>CBDFJY010000001.1:0-18229 GCA_965248705.1 Acidimicrobiia bacterium
GCACAGCCGGGAATCAGTCTCAGTCCAAGTTCGCTGAGCGTCGACGAAGGCACCAGCAAGACGTACACGGTGAGGCTCGCTTCGGAGCCAAGCGGGGATGTGACGGTGACGTTGGAGTCTTCCGATCCGGATCTGACGTTGAGTGACAGTTCGTTGGACTTCACTCCGGGAAACTACAATACGGCGCAGACGGTGACGGTGACTGCGGACGAGGACGAGGACGCCGTGCAGGACAACGTGATGGTGACGCACACGTTTGGCGTGGTGACCACAACCAACAGTACGTTGCGAGTGACGATCCGGGAAAACGACACACGCGGCGTCACGGTGACGCCGACGTCGCTCGAGGTTACGGAGGGCGCAAGTGGGACCTACACTGTGGTGCTGGATTCCCAGCCCACCGACAATGTGACCGTGACGATAAGTGGGGCCTCCGGTGACGTGACCTTGAACAAGTCCCAGCTGACATTCACGACCGCCAACTGGTTCTCGGCGCAGGAAGTCGTGGTCAATGCGGCTGACGACGCCGACGGGGAACCGGACGCCGCCGTCACTCTCAGGCACACGGTGCGTGGCGCCGATTACGACCGCCAGAGAGTGGACGACGTCAGGGTCACGATCCGGGAAAACGACACACGCGGTATAGAAGTCGATACGACGCCGAATACCGCGGACCTGACGAACACGCTGATGCTTGCCGAGGGTGCAACCGGTACCTACTCGGTCAAGCTGGAGGCACAGCCGACCGGTATTGTGACGGTCATGGTGCTCGGTGCGTCGGGCGACGTCACCGTGAATCCATCACAACTGATCTTCACCACCAGTAGCTGGGAGAACACGCAGACCGTGGAGGTGAAGGTCGGCCAAGATGCCGATGGAGAAGACGACGCGGCGGTAACGCTGACCCATTCCGCAAGCGGCGGCGGCTACACCGGCGTGACTGGGGGCGCGGTGACGGTGACGACCTCCGACAATGACCCCAAGGGCGTGACCGTAACCCCTAGGGCCCTGACGATCACCGAGGGATCGGAAGCGAGTGCCTACACAGTCGTGCTGAATACCGAACCCACGGGTACGGTAACGATAACGGTGGACGTCGGTACTGCGAATGACGAGTCCCTGGTGGTGTCTCCCACCTCGCTGACCTTTACGCAACTCAACTGGAATATTCCTCGGGACGTGACGGTACGCGCGGAAGAGGATGAAGACGGAACGTCGGCCCCCGTAACGCTCGTGCACACAGTGAACGGCGGCGGCTACGCCGGCGAGGCGGCGCTGAACGTGACGGTGACCATCCGGGACAACGACACGGCGGGCCTGACCGTGACGCCGAACAGGCTGGAAATTACACAGGGTTCGAGCCAGACCTACACTGTGGCACTCAATACCAAACCGACCCATCCCGTCGCGGTGACGATAACCGGCGCGGCCGGAGGTGTCACTGCGAGCCCGACGCCACTGAACTTTACGCCGGACAACTGGTTCACGGCACGGACAGTGACGGTGCACGCCGACGCGACGGCCACGGGGACGGATCTTACAAACACTGCAGCCAGCACAGACGGGGACTACAGCACCAAATCGTCGGAAGTGAAGGTGGTGGTCTTTTCCAGCGATGATCCTGGCGTAGCAGTGAACCCGAACAAGTTGTCGATCACCGAGGGCGGAAGCGATTCCTATTCGGTAGTGCTGACCCAGGCACCGACGGCGACAGTGTACGTGGGTATATCCATATCCGGTGGGGGCGGCGACGTCAGGGTGAACCGCACGAGCCTCACCTTCTCGACCAGCAACTGGAACCGTGAGCAGGCGGTGACTGTGAGCGTGTCCGAGGACGACGATGCGGTGCGAGACGAGGCAGCGACGCTGTCCCACACGGTGACCGGCGCCGACGAATACGAAGACCCCCCCCTGACAATTTCGTCAGTGGAGGTCACGCCCAGCGAGAACGACACGCGGGGCGTGATGGTGACTCCCACTGCTCTGACCATTGGAGCAGGATCCAGCGGAGCCTACAGGGTAAGGCTGAATACAGAACCGCAGAGTGAGGTGACGATCTCCGCCGTGGATCGTCCACAAGAGGGTGTGAGTGTGACCGGATCTCCGATGGCCTTCACGAAATCCAATTGGAGAAGCGAGCAGACTGTGACGGTGAACGTGTCCGAGGACGCAGCTGGCGACGAGGAAACACCGGTCACACTGACCCACACGGCAGGAGGTGGCGACTACGCCGGTGATTCGATCCCAAGCGTGACAGTAACGATCCCGGTGGAGGGCGTTCCGAGTGCCCCCAGGGGGCTGTCGGCGACCGCCGGAGACGGACAGGTCGAATTGAGTTGGAGTGCGCCGGCCGATGACGGCGGCTCCGCGATCACTCGGTACGAATACCGCTACCGGGAGTCCGACGGAAGTTACGGTGGATGGACAACCATTTCTGGCGGCGCAAGTGTCACCAGCCACACCGTAAGAGGTTTGGAAAACGGGACCGACTACGAATTCCAGGTCCAGGCCAGAAACTCCATTGGCGCGGGTCAGAGCGCCACGGCCAGCGTCACGTTGGCTGAATCGACTCCGGGCGCGCCCGCAGGATTGACGGCGACCGGCGCAAACGAGAGTGTCACCTTAACCTGGTCCGCGCCGACTGACGGCGGCTCTCAGATCCTCCGTTACGAATACCGCTACGCGGCGGACGGAGACAGCTACAACGATTGGGTCCGCGTCAGTGGTGGCGGGAGCGCGAGAAGCGTCCCCATCAGCGGTTTGACCAACGGCACGCTGTATGGATTCCAGGTGCGGGCGGTGAACAGCATCGGCGAGGGCGAGGCTTCTCAAGCCACCGCGACGCCGGGCAGGGCTCCGAGCGCGCCGATGGGACTGACGGCGAGTGTCGAAAGCGAGACCATCACGGTCATGTGGGGTATGCCGGCGGATGACGGCGGCTCCGCGATTACCGGCTACCAAGTGCGCTACCGGCCGGCCGGTGGACAGTGGAGCAACTGGATGGCGGTGGAGGGTGGTGCGAATGCCACCAGCTACACCATGACCGGCCTGACCAACGGGATCGGCTACGAGATCGCAGTCCGGGCGGTGAACGGCATTGGGGCCGGTGCCTCCGACTCGGTCGACGCCACGCCCATGGAGGGCATCGACTTCGCCCACTTTGCCAACGGCCAATCGAGTGGGGTGACCATCACCTCCGACATTGTGTTGGTGAACGTGGAGACCTCCACGGTGACCCCCGCCATCTACTTCTACAACCAGATGGGCGAGATGATTCCCGCCGATTCGGTGGTTGATCTGATGGGTGGTCTGGAGATGGCCGGCGACGGTTCCTTGGCCGTTCCCATGGGGATCGCAGGCCGAGGCGAAATGACAATTTCGACCAACGGCGAAGGTGCCCTGGTGATCGGATCGGTGAGAGTGTTCGGCACCGGCCGCCTAGGCGGTGTATTGCGCTTCGACATCCCGTTCGTCGGTGTGGCTGGCGTGGGAGCCAGCGAGCCCGTCAACGACGCCATCTTCCCGGCTCGCCGGATGGTGGGTGGAATCAACACCGGCGCGGCGATACGCAATCTCAGCGCCGAGGCCATGACGGTGACCTGCATGCTGATGCAGGGCGGCATGGTGAAGGATACGGCCATGGTCGTGCTGGACGGAGACGGCCATAGCTCCCAGTTCATCGACGAGATGTTCCCGGGCGCCAATACGACCGACTTCGTGGGATCGGTGCGCTGTACCGCCCCCGACGGCGGGATGTTCGCCGGAGTTGCGTTGGAACTGGATGCCCCCAACGGCATCTTCACCACCCTCCCGGTGGTGCCGCTGAACACGGGCTCCGATAGTGGGGAGTCGATGCTGAACTTCGCACACTTCGCCAACGGCGAATTCGGAGGAGTGGCAACGAGCTCCGACTTGGTCTTCGTCAACGTCGCCACCTCCGCGGTGGCCCCGGCCATCTACTTCTACGACCAGATGGGCAACATGATTGATGCCTCAATGGTTGTGGACGCGATGATGGACGGTGTTGATGTCGACAGCGACGGGGCCCTGATGGTCATGGACGAGATCCCGCCCATGGGCGAAATGACGATCTCGACCAGTGGATCGGGTATGGGCATGGTCGGATCGGTGAGAGTCGTCTCCGACGGACCCATCGGCGGAGTCCTCCGCTTCGACATCCCCACCATCGGAGTTGCCGGAGTGGGAGCCAGCGAAGCCGTGAACGCCGCCATCTTCCCGGCCCGCCGCATGGCGGGTGGAATCAACACCGGCGCCGCCATCCGCAACCTCGAATCCGGGGCGGCGACGGTGACCTGCCGGTTGATGGCAGACGGCCAGAGGATGGGCGAGGTGGCGATCAATCTGGCTGGCAACGGCCAGAACTCCCAGTTCATCAACGAGCTCTTCCCGAGTGCCAATACGGACGACTTCGAAGGCTCGGTGCACTGCACCGCGCCGGCGGGGTCCATGTTCACCGGCGTGGCCTTGGAGATGGATTTCAACAGCCGAATCTTCACCACCCTCCCGATGGTGCCGGTCCAGTAACGATCTTCAGCGGATCCAACGAGGCAGAGGACAGCCGCAGGTGCGGTTGTCCTCTGTTGACGATTTAGCAACACATCAATCGGCTTCTCCTTCGCGAAGCCGTAGGCCCCTCAGATAAGCGCTTCGATCCGAAGTTCCTCACCGGGCTGGTACGTGAACGCGCCAGGGTGTGTCGCCTTGCCCCCGTTTACGTCGTGCCCCTTCACGATCCAACATCGGAGGTTCACTCTGGTTTCCCGCAGTCGCAGACTAGGATGGAATCCGCATCTTGGTGGAGGATTTCAGATTACGATAAAGTATATTATGCGGAGCTTTCCGGGAGAGAGGATTCACCCCAGGTGAGAGAGGCTGACGCCCCTCTGAGAGAAGAAAAGCTCCAGCCAGAGGCGAGGGGAGCTAGTCTGGGACAGAGTTCGCAAATACACGATGCCCAAGAGTCTCAACATTCTGCCCAACCCGGCGCTCAAGCCGGAAGTCACGGACTGCGCCCTCCTGGAGGGCAACATGGAGGAGTGGATCGTCTGCTGCTCCCAGCGCTTCTTCCCGTTGGCACGGCGGATTTCCAGGGACGACGGGCTGGCCGAGGACGCGCTTCAGATCAGTTGGATCAAGATCCTGCAAGCCATCAACCATGCGTACTTCGATGGCCCGAAGGCTTGCCCCTGGGTGAGCCGCATCGTGGCCAACACGGCCAAGGATATGAACCGTCGTCGCCGCCGGCGCGGTGAAATTCCATTTCTCGAAGTCGAAGCTCCGGGTCGAACCCCGGAAGACTTGGCGCAAGAGAAGCAGCTACTTGCCCTGCTGCGGGAAATGATCTCGCTTCTTCCCAAGATCTATCGCCAAGTGATCGAGTTGCGTGTGCAACAAGGACTCTCCACCCGCGAGGCAGCGGACGTGCTTCATGTCACCCGGGCCAATGTCAGGATGCGGCTGAACCGGGCTGTCAAAATGCTCCAACGGCGTCTGGACGCCCGCCTGCAAACCCACCCAACCAGCGAGTTCAAGGCACAAGGTTAGACTCAACTCGAAGTCCTTTCTCCCACCAGTTCTGCTACCCGAAACCACCCCGACTGGCGTGTTCTCGTTCTCCTGCAAAAAAGATTGTCACGGATTCTGATTTCAAACGTTGTACTGGGTAGAGGGAGAGATCCCGAGCCGACAGGAACCGGAAGGATAGGGAATGAACCCAGCAAAACCCCCTTGATGTTGCCCGACAGCGGATGTGGATCGCGATTGTGGCGAGTCTAGCCTCGCTATTACCGGGAAGTCTCCCTTGGTTTGTTTGGAGGATATACTAATGAAGCGACTCCTTTTTGCAATGGTTTTTGGAGCACTCATCGCTCTGGGACCTTTCATGGTGCATGCCGGAGCTTGCTCATACCAAAGACCGACTTCAGACGTGATCGGGTTTGACTGCTGCGGCACCTACCGGCTTTGTATCGTCCCGGATGCCGGCTTGACCTACCAAGTCTTCGCCGACCATGGCGTCACCGTCAGGGATTATCCGTGTAACGCTTGTGTGGGGTGGTGCTATGGGTTTGGGGGGAACTACATTTCCCACTACTCCATTACTTGTAACCCTCCGTCCTAACTTTCTGAAAAGTGTGGAGGATCGACATGATTAAGAAAACATTGTTTCTACTGGCATTCTGTTCGACGGTGCCAGGGCTCCTGATAGGTCAGAACGCGCAGGAGCTGATCCCAGTTCCTGCGCCAGTGTATGACACGGCCATGAGTGAGGATGGAGCCCTGTATCTGGTGAGTGAGCAGACGATCCATGTGCTGGATGCAGACAGCCGAGCGACTCAGCCTCTCAGCCTGAGTTTCATCAGGACGATTGAGGAAGATGCTGCGACTTTCGACCGCCATTGGCTCCATTCCATTGCGTTCCGTGGAACTGAGCCCCTATTGCTTTGGACGACAAGGACCGGCAATCAGCATGCTAGCTATGTAACCTCCCTGAGCTCCCACACTACGGTTACCCTCCAAGAGCCGCTCATCGCCAGAGGTTTGGCAATCTCGCCCAATGGGGACTTCTTCGTACTAGGAGGAGGCCCCAATTTGTCCTTCGGAATCCATCGCTTCTCGAGCGCGGGGCGACACCTGCAATCCTTTCACGAGGGTTCCGAAGAGCGGGCGGCAAAACTACGGGGGACGGACACCAGCATCTTTGTTATCCCATTTCTCCCGGGAAACAGCATCGATGAGTATTCATTTACAGGACAGCTGCAGCGCACCTACGACTTCGATCAGATGGTGGAGCCTGGAGAGATCGGCGTGGTTCGGGGAGCCTTTGTGAAAAACGGGACCGTTTACGTGGACATGGTGCCCGGTGAAAGACATTCTCACAATGGAGAAGATTGCGGCCCGGGTGGCGGCGACTGTGATCCCGTTGGGATATCCACTGACACTAGCCACATATACCGCTTGGAGAACGGCCAGATCGTGTTCGAATCAACCGGTCAAGCCGACACAATTCTCTATGGCATCACTGCCGATGAAAAGCGAGTGGGCAGATCTCTGGACGCCACGACAAGAGGAAGCCTTGCGATAGGGGACTGACGGACCCGTCGGACCCGTGGGGACCACAGATTAAAGCTGGCGGCGTCCATCACCCGCGCCTGTTGGGTCTTCAGTTCGTCGTCACAGCGTTCCAATCTCCCATCCCTCCCGCAGGGATGAATGGGGAAGTGAGCAACCCCAAACCGTGCAACGCTCCGTCCCCGCTGGAATCAGGAGAGGCGAACTGGACGCTGTCAGGGGAAGGATCGAGGCACGGTAAAGTACGTTACCCTCATAGGTATGACCACTGACTTACCCAGAACCTCCAAACACGAAGACACCCGAATCGCGCTGCAATCACCCGAGTTTCCCGCCGTCCTCCAACGGGCAGGGGCGGCGGCTTGCTTTGCCGCCGACGAGTTTTTCTCGGCGCGGATATCCAACTGGGAGACCCGGCGCGCCTACGGACGGGCCGTGCGGGTGTTTTTCAAATGGTGTGACGCCGAGCAGCTGGAGCTCGCCCACATCACGCCCGGAATCGCCGGTCACTTCATCCGCTCCCTGAAGGTCTCGGATGCCACCAAGAACCAGACGCTCGCGGGCATGCGACATTTCTTCGACATCCTGGTCCAGCGCCACGCCGTCGTCTTGAACCCATTTCATTCTGTCCGGGGCATCAAGTACCAGGTCCTCGACGGCAAGACCCCCGAAATCACCATTCCCCAGGCGCGCACCCTGGTCGCCTCCATCGACCTCAGTCTTCCCATCGGACTTCGGGACCGCGCCCTTCTCGGCACCCTGATTACCACCGGCTGCCGGGTCGGGGCCCTCTGTCGCTTGCGACTCGGCGATGTCCGCGACGTAGACGACGGCAAAATCTTCCAGTTTCGCGAGAAGAACGGCAAACAGCGTGAGGTCCCGGTCCGGCAAGACCTGGACGAGTGGATCGACGAATACCTACAGGTCGCGCGCATAGCTGACGACCCTCCCGACTCCCCGCTCTGGCGTAAAGCGCCGACGCGCTGGGCAGCGCTCTCTGGCGGTCGCCTGCAAACCTCCGGCGTCCGGGCCATGCTTAAGACGCGGCTCGCCGCCGCTGGGCTCCCCACCCACCTGACGCCTCATTCCTTCCGCGTCATGGTCGTGACCGCCCTGCTATCGCAGAATGTACCCGTCGAAGAGGTGCAACACCTGGTCGGCCACTCACACCCGTCCACCACCCAGCTCTACGACCGGCGGCGGCGGCGGATCAACCGGAGCATCGTCGAGCGCATCCCCTTCTAAACTCTGTTTCACAAGGAGTCCCCATGATCCAGAAAATCAACAATCTCCTCGCCCGTTCCATCGTGAGCCTCAACGCGGTCCTGGCCGTCGCCCTCGTCGTCGGTGGCTCCGTC
Organism: Acidimicrobiia bacterium; assembly: GCA_965248705.1. Taxonomy (GTDB): domain Bacteria; phylum Actinomycetota; class Acidimicrobiia; order Spongiisociales; family ZC4RG35; genus Bin76. The sequence goes on from CBDFJY010000001.1 coordinate 8,448, forward strand.
TTCGGGATCGCCGCTGGCATGGCGTTTCTCGGGCCCTTCGCCCTGATCGTGGGTCCGCTCGTCGGCATCGCCGCCGCCGTCGCCGTTTGCGGCCTTCTCGCCGTACTCCTCGACCTCCGAGATATCTTGATCGAGGTCCGCGACGCCCTTCGCCAGGGCAGTCAGGAGTAAGGGGTCCGGCGCCAGATAGGTTCCTGCCATTTGCCCCGCTCCGCACGCGGAGCGGGGACGGCGGCTGGGAGCCTTTGCCCCTTACCCCGGCCGTTGCCTTTCAGGCCAGCACAGGCCGTCTGGGGCGCTCGTCACTCCGCCCCTCGAAAACTTCCCGACGACCTGGAAGGGGCCGCCATCGAGATCAAAACGCGGGGGGGAGGCTCCTTGATCCGCACCGTCGTCGAGATTCTCCACCGGGACGCGGATTACGTTCTGGTCCGCGACTCCGGCAAGGGATAGACTGGACGGGAGAGAATCTATGCAGGATCAATTAATGACCATTGTCATCTCACTCGGGGGGATCATCCTCACGGCCACCATTACCCTCGCTAGCCTCATCCTGGTCCAATCCCGCGCTATGCGTCGGGATATGACTCAGATGGAAATGAGATTACGCGAGGACACGAAGGAGTTGCGCGGGGAAGTGAAAGATCTCCGGCAACATGTGGACCACCAGATCGGAGATCTCCGCGACCGCATGGGGCGGATCGAGGGAACGCTTGACATACTCCGGCAGTTCTTCTTAGACAGTGGTCGCGGCACTGCCGCTTGATTTTCCACTGAGTTGCCCCTCTCCCTCTTGGGGTCATGAGACGGATTCACATCACGCTGGAAGCACGAGCGACCTGAACGGCGACTCGGAACGGGCGCGAATGAACCTCCGACGATATTTTCTCCCCCTGCTCGTTGTCTTACCTTTATCGAGCCCTCTGAGTGCGCAGGAGACTGACGAAGACGACAAGTTCTTCCTCGGTTTTTCTGGATCAGCCGTTTTCCCATACGATCCGAGTCCCCTGACGGGCCTCGGTTTGAAAGCTGGAAACGGTTTTACAGAAGCCTTCGGCTACGCCTTCAAAGAGGGCTTCTCGACCGAGATTGAATGGGGATACCAGAAAGTCGGCATCGGCAATCCTTCCGGCCTCGGGGAGACCATTGGGGCGGCGTTCCCGGTCGCGTCCATTAGTGACGGTTGGACAGATTTTGAAGGTTTCCCGTACCCTCCAACCATAAAAATTGACGGGAAGATCAAGACTCAGTCCCTCATGGGCAATGTCTACTACCGCTACCCCAAATGGAGAGTGAGTCCCTATGTTGGGTTCGGCCTGGGAGCTTTCTTCCACAATAGAACTGTCACCTCTACCATCTCCTTTGAGCCGTTCCCCCTCCGCCCCGACGGATTCTTCCTCGGCCTTTCCGGCGGACCCCTCACAGTCACATACGAGGATTCTCGTTTTGCCTATCAGATCATGGGAGGTCTCTCGGTTCGGGTCTACAAGCGCGTGGAGTTCCGCTTTGGCTATCGCTTTCGCTCAAGCCGGGGGGGGCCGATCGATGCCGACCAAATTGAGGCAGGCGTCCGATTCCGGCTTTGATTGGAAGGACTGCGGCGGGGGGGACGGGCCAGGCGTTCTCCTCGAAGGCGGCCTCCAGCCGCCTGATAGCGCCCGTCTCCGGGCCTCTCCCCCTCTCTCCCTTTTGTGTGGTCCAGCGGATCCAGGCCAACAGACTGTCAACATGCTTGGCCTGGACCTGGCTCTGTAGGCGGTAGGCTTCTCATGTGGCTTCGCTGAGGCAGTGCTTCGAGTCCGGACACCGCCTCACATACGAGCGGCGGTTTTGCAGGAACCAGCGCGGCGGAGCGGCCGGCAGATCCGCTGGACGGTGGCCGCCGTCCAAGCCCCGGCCGTGTAGCCGGCGCACCGTCCGGGAGGAGCCTAGCTGACGCTCAGGGGCCGCGACGCGGCCGGCTCGGGTGTTGATCTTCCGGCGTCTTGGCATGACGCTAGACATGATACACCGCCGGCGGGACCAGGCGCCCCCGGCCGAGAGGCCCTGAAGCTCGTTGTCGGCCCGGCCGGATCCGGATCCGCGCCCTGCAGCGTCCAAATTCCCCCTTTTCACCTGGTCCCAGCCCGCCGGACGGGCGGCGGCGGCGTATCAAGTCGCAAATCAGAGTTATTGCGATCGGTGGTGGTGGTGGTGGGCGGCTCCGGACTTTCGGGCCGAGGTCCTCATAGGACCGTTACCCGGTTCCGGATTCCCGGCGAAACCACAAATCCGGATGCCCCGGATTGTGAGTTCCCCGATCCGCCGCGAGGCGCTGGCGGAGCCTGGACGACGCTCAGGGGTACATGCCTTGCCCCCGGTCATGGCCTTCCAGGCCAACATAGGCCCTCTGACGGGCTCGAATTCATTGGGATCTTGAGAAAATACCATAAGCCTGTCAATGGCCATTGACAGGGGGTTCGTTCTCGGAGCGGAGCGTCTCTTGTGGGGTCTTCATCCGGGCCTTCCCGCAGGGATAACTGTAGTGGTAACGGAGAAGTGAGCGACCCCCCCGAAGGGCACGCCGGTGGTAAACGGCGTGGTAAACGGGGGACCGTTTCGTGCCACACCAGGCACGAAAAAAGGGGGGTCGCTCACTTCTCCTCCCCGGACCCTGGAGCGGCACGGACCCTCCGGAGAGGGATATGGGACACGTAATGGAATCAATAAGATGCGCGAATTCCGGGTTGGTAAACGAAACACCGGGAAATTGGTAAACACCCCCCCGTGAGTGTTTACCAATCTAGTATGACCCCGGCCCTTGACCCCGGACGTGGAACACGGGGGGGGAGATGGGAAGGCATTACCGTTAATTGTCCTCTGCCGGAAAGCGCTGGGATTGCCAGGTCTCGGCGTGGTCGATCCGGATCCGGTTCTGGGGTGTGGAGGCGTCCACATCGGGACGTTTTAGGAGCATGTTTCGGAACAATAGGGCGGCCTGGAGGCCGCCCTATTGTTCCAGGGTGTCCGGGTCGCCCTGGTGCACGGCCCGCTCGATGGTCTCGATGTGTCGTTGCTCCTCGGGAGCGAGCGGCTTGAATCCCGCCCCTGGACCGGGCTTGCGCCATCGGCGCAAGACCTTCTCGGCCCGGTCGAGCCGGACGTCGTCTCGGACGACGGCGACGACGTAGACCGGGCGGCCCAGCTCGCGCAGCACCTGCCAGATTTTGGCGTGGGCTGCGCCCCACGAGAGCAGCTCCGAGTCGGTGTCCCGGCCGGGATCGACGTAGACGAAGGTTGCCCTGGCCGGCTCCAGGGCCAGGGGGAGATTGCGGGCAAAGTACCGTCTCCGTCCCTGGACGTGGCCGGCATAGTGACGGCACGGGAACAGCCGTCGGGAAAGGCCCAGCGCCTCCAGCGCCCAGACCTTCTCCCGCTCGGTGGGAAGCCACCGCGGCTGGGGGTGATCGAGGACGTAATCGAGCGAGAGCAGGCGGCGGAGCCGGACCCAGGCGGAGGCCCGGGGGTGCGGGACGCGCTCCAGGTCCAGCGCGCGGTACAGGGCCTTGGCGGCGATGCGGCAAGGCCGGGTGGTGGTGGGAAGGCCGTCCAGAGTCTCCTGGACGCCGTGGCGGCGGCGGACAAAGCGCAGGGCCCGGTTGCGCCGGCAGCGGAACTGGGCGCAGAACTGGGCGCGGGTGAACCATCCACCGTACCGGCAGACCAGGGCGATCCACTCGGCCTCGGGGCCACGCCAGCCGAAGCGCTGAAGTGCTTCGGCGCCCGGGGCCGGAGGAGGCGGGCCCAGAGCGGGGCGCGGAGGGGAGGCGAGGGTCGGGGTGCCCCGCCGGCTCCGGGGCGCCCCCGGAGAGCGGGGCCGGGCCGAGGACGGGTCGGCGGTCCGCTCCTTGAGCTTGCGAGCTCCGGCGAGCAGGGCCTCGCTCATGCGCCAGGCGTCGGCAGCGGCTCGAACCAACTCCCGGGGATCGGACTCGATCAGTTGGATCCAGCGCTCGGTATAGAACTCCTCATGGCGGGGCCGGTGGCCGAGTCCGATCCGGACCCCAGTCATCAGGGTCCCGATCTCGGACCGGAGCTCTTCGCGGGCGGAATCGGGCGAGTCGGGACCGTCCCGAAGGGCGGCCAGCAGGACCGGGCGGTTGAGCCGGTCCTGCTGGCCGGTCCCATGTCCGAGTTCGTGCAGGAGGGTCTGGTAATAGCGCTCCGCGGCGGCGAATCGGGAGGGCGGCGGCAGGACGATCCGGTCGTCTCCCAGGTGATAGTAGACTTGGTCGCTGGGTTCGTGGAGACAGCCCACGCCGCTGGCCAGCAGCAGGCGCTCGGCCTGATCGACGTTGAAAAGAGCGGCCGAGCCCTCTTCGGAGCCGTCCTCCGACGGCGGGGAATCAAGATCCCGGGTCGGGAGGCTGAGGATGCCCGTCCGGTTCTTGGGAATCCGGCCCCCGGCGGCTTCGATCCGGGCCCGGGAGCCCCAGCGGGGGTCCGAGTATCCCTGCTCGATGGCCCAGGAGAGAAGATGCAGTCCCTGGACGCCAGCGTAGGGCTGCCGGGAAGGGAAGCGCTCGGGCCAGATCCGGTACTTGGAGGGGTGGTGGCGTTGCCAGGGGGCCTGGCGGTTCCGAAGCTGGTGGAGGACCCGCCGGGCGAAGGACTCCAGCACCGGGCGAGGTTCGCGAGGTGGGGGTCGGCGGCGCCAGAGCATGTGAATCGCACCTCTTCCGCGAGCGCGGGTCTGGAAACAGGGTCCCGAGGCCGGAGGATACACCCCGGAGAAAACCCTTGTCCGGATCTTCGCTGGGGGCTGGAGACGGATTCGCTGGCCGCGGAGATCCGGCTCCGTTGGCTTCCGGGCGCGCTTCCTGGATACGATCGGGTCGATTGTCCCTGGTGGAGGGCTGGATGTGTGCCCGGGTGGCGAAAACTGGCAGACGCGCAGGACTTAAAATCCTGTGGAGGGTCACCTTCCGTGTGGGTTCGAGTCCCACTCCGGGTACTCTTGAAAGCCACTCGCCCACAGGCGGACAGGGGGCATTGAGAACCTATTCTCTTCGCTAGTGGAAGATCTCCTGATGGTGTCAGATTCACCGAACTGGGAGTGATTGGGTCCGGACTTCTTCCCTCCCGTTGGTTTCCACATCCGGCCCGTGATGACTACTTGCTCTTAACTACTTGCTCTTAACTACTTGTAAGAAGTCTTGGTGTTTCAGCGAAGAATCCAGCCAGAAGTCTTGGTGTTTCAGCGAAGAGAAGTCTTGGTGTTTCAGCGTGCAAAAGTCCTGAGTGCTGTGGAAAAGTGTGGATGGGCTAATGGGTGACTGGCAGGATCGCCGGCGTCGAGGGCGCGATAACGAGCACGCCTCGAGCGAGCTCGTAGTTCAGGCCCGGCCATGCCTCCTCGATCTTCTTCAACTCGCGCAGACAATCCGTGCGGAAGTTATCCACGGTGCGCTTGTCGCGCGCCTGGACCGGGTTCACTCCGAACTGGCGGTAGAGATCGCGCCAGTGAAGCCGCACCGGTACCTTCAGTCTAAAGGTCCGGTAGGTGAGCCACATGTATAGATCGAGGCCCAAAGCCGACCTCTTGAGGGCTTTCAGGATATTCATGTCCAGCGGAACGGGGTGACGGATGATCTCCTGGAAGAACTTTTCTCCAAGCTCGATCTTACTGTCCCACAGTGAGGGCTCATCAGGACGTTTGGGGTCCCACCAGAACTCGGCACGGTCGGCGACCAAGGAACTCATCCTTGCTTGAATTCCATCCCCCTCGTAGATAAGCGAGACTGAAGCACTGAAGAGCCGGTCCATCTGGTTGCGGAGCCGGGTCCGATCTCCCCGGCTCCCGCCGCTGGCGCTGTACATATCCAGCTTGCGCATAAACTCGGAGAGGCTGCGGCCCAGGACCAGAATCCGGCTCTGGGTCCGTACGGCTTCCGTCGAGACCCACGCCAGGAGCAAGCGGGGAAGGTTCCCATAGGGGAGCTTGGCGTTGCCCGTCGCCGTCATGATGAGCGTGTAGCGACCATTGACGCGCTTGTACTGAAGCCGCCGCCCTGGATTGGTACGGGGAAGTGAGCACAATGCCAGCAGCCGCACCATGAAACCGAGATCGGGTTCCGCTTCGCGGGCCGTGACCAAGTGATCGACCTGGCGGGCTAGGGTCCAGTGGTGGAATTTCTGCGGAGTGGGCACCGGCCACTCGTTCCACTCAAAGGCAGCCTTCATCTTCCGATACTCGGATTTGCGCTTGTCGGAAGGGTTCATCCCGTCAGTTTCCCATAAGGTCCGGACAGTCTGCAGAGAAGAAGATTACAGGTTTCTCAGCCAGCTGGTCTCCTGCTCCCTATGCCCAGCATGTGGCACGATTTCCACTTTTCCGTGTATCGCGAAAAGGTCATTCCGAGCTGTAGCAAGCAGTTTCTGATGTCCTTGAACATTACGGGTCTCGGCGCCCGTTGCGCGCCTCGGCCAGCAGATCGCCGCAATTCACACATCCTGCGGGAACCAACCTCGCTTCCTCCACTTCAGTAACGTGTCTCGATCGACTCCCACCTTCCTTGCCACACCTGCCCAACTCATGCCTTTGTCTCGGAGAGACACCACCAGGGCCGCCTTCTCACGGGTGAACACGGTCGGACCGCTTCCGGGTTCCACCGGGACAGCAGCCAGCTCTTCAAAGGTCAACTTCCGTCCAGACCGAATCCACCGCTGAAGGTGAGTGTTGCACATCCCATGAGAATCGTGATCCCGATCGCAACCGGCGACATCGCAGGTCCGATTGGGCATCGGAGGCGTGAAGGTGAAGTATCCTTTGGCCCGCCACGACCTCACTGTAGGCCAGCTCACGCCCAGGTGCTTGGCGATCTGCTTCATGCTCAGGCCCTGGGCATTGAGGGACTCCACAAGAGCCTTGGTATCCGGGTGCAGTCTCCCGCGATTCGGCTTGAAAGCCGCCAGCTCGTCCAGAGTCATCTTCCATCCTGATCTGCGCCACTTCGAGTAATGGGACCAACACATGCCCTTCATTTTCTGTTCCGATTCGCATCCCGGGACGACACACGTGTCCATCACCCTTCCTCGACTGTCCGTCGCTCAGTACAGGGGAACTCGAGTCTGTCGGTCTGTGGGCGACCTGTGGCCGGCCAGGGAACGGGAAATGAGCAGCGTGGAAGGTCCTCTCAGGTCAGCTCTTTGACCTTCTCGTCGATCGCCGGCAGGAGGATGCCAAGGCAAAACTGTTGCATGCTGCTCGACGTGTGCTCGGAGATATGCTTGAGCTTGAGTAGGTAGGGCTCCGGCAACCGAAGATTATAAACCCTCCGCACATCCTCGCGGACCCCGGGATCCTCCCAGGGTAGCGACCCTGACAGCACCTCGATTGTGGCGACTGCGGGATCAGCGGGAGGGGATCTGTGGGGCCGCGTGGATGCCATCGGCAGGAAACCTCCATGTGGAATGATATTACATTTTACTCTTGCGGTTAAGAGTCCATTCAATCGAAACGCGTATAATGTTATAATGGCACAATGGCGTACCGTTATTTAGCCTTGCCCGTTAGCTCCGCGATCGAGGGAAGTCCCCGGGATTTGAATACCCGATCAAGACCCTCCATCAACAGAGTGTGCATCTTCGTGTTTTCCTCGAAGGCCAAATGACGGAGCTGGCCATAGACCGGCAACGCGAGGTAGGCGGTCTGCTGTTTGATGCCCGGGCGCTTGGCCGGGGTCTTGGCCTTTCTCTTCAGAGGATCCTCACGTCGCGGGGATACCTCCTCCACTGCCGGCGCAGACTCCCCCAGCACGGCTTCAAGTGAAGTGCGTTTCTTGCTCATCGGTTAATTTCTCCAGTTTCCTTGCAATCCACAGCCATAGCTCCCGGATCTCTGCGGCCGCTTTCCCATTCGGTTCGAATTCCGTCACGGTCAAGCCAGCTCCCTGGGCATCTTGAAAGGCGTTCCTCGACACGATGTGTCGCGGGGCAACGATCCCCAGGACACTCAACCCCTTGGCCGCTTCCCGGATTCGGTAGCCACGCGGGGGAGTCTGATTCAAAACAAAAGCGGCCACTTTCCCCAGGCGGCTGATGGTGGCTACGGTTGGAGGCGTCGCTTTCATGTCCGCCGGCGTCGGCCGGCAGGGGATCAGGCACAAATCCGCATGGCGAACGGCCACAGCGGCGCTCGGCTCGTCGCGGCCCGCGGTATCGATCAGGGCTACATCGAAATGCGGGCGGACCCGGGCGATGGCGTCCGGGAGCTGCGAAGTCGTGACCGCTGCCAACTTCGGTGTTGTCCCCTCCCGTACTTGATACCAGGCCTCGGCGGACCTCTGCGGATCCATATCCAGAATCAGAGTCCGGAGACCGTGTTCCTCAGCCGCGACGGCGCAGGACAGGGTGAGAGTCGTTTTCCCGCTGCCGCCTTTCTGCGTGACGAAGGCGATGACGTGCATCCTGGCGCAATCGTATCATGTTTTAAGCGTATAATAGGATACTCGTACACCCGTAAATCGGTGATTATCCGCCCTGATTCGTGATGAAATCTGCGACACTTCCACGGGCGGCTCATCTGCAATGGGTGTCGGTAGTGGTATGATATTTTTCTCATTGTGTCCGTTTGTGACAAAAGTAGTCAAAATCCCAAAAAAAACTCGCAGCCATTCCAACGAATTGGGAGGAAGCTCATGCTGAGACGTGAGGCTGGTAAGTCCGTATCGATCTGTGACGGTTTCAGAAAACGTGACTTTTCCCGCATGGGGAGGGGGTTTCTCCCCCTTTTGGCTGTGATGCTGCTTGCGACGCCACAACTGGCATTCGCCCAGGGCAGTCTGGTGGTGACGGTCAACCCGAGGTCGCTGGACATAGCCGAGGTTGCCGGTGGAGACGCGACCGCCACCTACACGGTGATTCTAGATGCCGCACCATCGGAGGATGTGACTATCACAGTGGTCGACGGTACGGATGATGTAGTTCCGACTCCAAAAACCCTGACTTTCACCGCGCCAGTTGGAAGCAGCTCCGGCACTTGGAACACGCCACAGACGGTAACGGTGACTGTCTCCTATGACGAAAATGCTGTGAATGAAACAGTGACGCTGTCCCACACGGCAATGCTCGGGACAGACGAAGTGGCGTTGAGCAATGTATCGGTGACCGTGAGAGTCGAGGATTCGACACTCAAAAGGTGACGGTAAATGCGACGCTGACGGACGGGCAGTTGAAGATCGGCGAGGCCGCCAGTGGCATGTACACGGTGGTACTTGTAACCGAACCGACCGCAACGGTGACCGTAGATGTTGGAGGCGCGTCGGGCGAGCTCGCGGTGAGTCCGTCCCGGTTGTTCTTCACGCCGGAAAACTACGATACGGAACAGACGGTAATGGTGTATGCGGGCGAGGATTTCGACGGGGAAGACGATTCCGCGACCCTCACGCACACAATACGAGGCGGGGACTACACGGGTGTTTCGGCAACCCCCCCAACGGTTTTGGTGTTGGTCGACGACGACGACGACCGGGGCGTGAGCGTAAGTACCGGTAGGCTGAATATCGCTGCGGGAGCGACCGCCACCTACACGGTGAGGCTCGATACACAGCCAACGCGCACCGTGAGCATTTCGGTAGCGGAAGAGACGGATAAGGAAGGTGTTCGGGTAAGCCCGTCCCGCCTGAGTTTCTCCACCAGCAGCTGGAACCGGCCGCAGACGGTGACGGTTCGGACGGACTCGGATACCGCGCCGGGCGACGTCGACGTGGAGCATGCGGTGGAGAATACGTCGAGCAGCAGGG
>CBDFJY010000002.1:0-2562588 GCA_965248705.1 Acidimicrobiia bacterium
TCACCGACGACAACAGCGTGTCTGTGTACCAGGATTTCAATGTGGCCGTGACCGCGGCGCAGTCGTTTAGCTCAAGTCAGACCGATTTGGCGTGGACGGCGGGGAACTTGAACACGCCGGTGGTGCTGCCCGCCGCGTCGGGGGGCACCACGCCGCTGGTGTACACGCTGAAGTTGTCTAACGGTTCTGCGCTGCCCACCGGGTTCGTGTTCACAGCGTCGTCGCGGACCCTGTCGAGCATGATCACTGTGGTCGCGGATTCTCATACGTTGCGTTACACGGTCACCGACGACAACAGCGTGTCTGTGTACCAGGATTTCAATGTGGTTGTGGCGGCGGCGCCGTTGGTTTCTGATCCGGCTGACCTGGCGTGGACGGCGGGGAACTTGAACACGCCGGTGGTGCTGCCCGCCGCGTCGGGGGGCACCACGCCGCTGGTGTACACGCTGAAGTTGTCTAACGGTTCTGCGCTGCCCACCGGGTTCGTGTTCGCAGCGTCGTCGCGGACCCTGTCGAGCATGATCACTGTGGTCGCGGATTCTCATACGTTGCGTTACACGGTCACCGACGACAACAGCGTGTCTGTGTACCAGGATTTCAATGTGGTTGTGGCGGCGGCGCCGTTGGTTTCTGATCCGGCTGACCTGGCGTGGTCGGCGGGGAACTTGAACACGCCGGTGGTGCTGCCCGCCGCGTCGGGGGGCACCACGCCGCTGGTGTACACGCTGAAGTTGTCTAACGGTTCTGCGCTGCCCACCGGGTTCGTGTTCACAGCGTCGTCGCGGACCCTGTCGAGCATGATCACTGTGGTCGCGGATTCTCATACGTTGCGTTACACGGTCACCGACGACAACAGCGTGTCTGTGTACCAGGATTTCAATGTGGCCGTGACCGCGGCGCAGTCGTTTAGCTCAAGTCAGACCGATTTGGCGTGGACGGCGGGGAACTTGAACACGCCGGTGGTGCTGCCCGCCGCGTCGGGGGGCACCACGCCGCTGGTGTACACGCTGAAGTTGTCTAACGGTTCTGCGCTGCCCACCGGGTTCGTGTTCACAGCGTCGTCGCGGACCCTGTCGAGCATGATCACTGTGGTCGCGGATTCTCATACGTTGCGTTACACGGTCACCGACGACAACAGCGTGTCTGTGTACCAGGATTTCAATGTGGTTGTGGCGGCGGCGCCGTTGGTTTCTGATCCGGCTGACCTGGCGTGGACGGCGGGGAACTTGAACACGCCGGTGGTGCTGCCCGCCGCGTCGGGGGGCACCACGCCGCTGGTGTACACGCTGAAGTTGTCTAACGGTTCTGCGCTGCCCACCGGGTTCGTGTTCGCAGCGTCGTCGCGGACCCTGTCGAGCATGATCACTGTGGTCGCGGATTCTCATACGTTGCGTTACACGGTCACCGACGACAACAGCGTGTCTGTGTACCAGGATTTCAATGTGGTTGTGGCGGCGGCGCCGTTGGTTTCTGATCCGGCTGACCTGGCGTGGTCGGCGGGGAACTTGAACACGCCGGTGGTGCTGCCCGCCGCGTCGGGGGGCACCACGCCGCTGGTGTACACGCTGAAGTTGTCTAACGGTTCTGCGCTGCCCACCGGGTTCGTGTTCACAGCGTCGTCGCGGACCCTGTCGAGCATGATCACTGTGGTCGCGGATTCTCATACGTTGCGTTACACGGTCACCGACGACAACAGCGTGTCTGTGTACCAGGATTTCAATGTGGCCGTGACCGCGGCGCAGTCGTTTAGCTCAAGTCAGACCGATTTGGCGTGGACGGCGGGGAACTTGAACACGCCGGTGGTGCTACCCGCCGCGTCGGGGGGCACCACGCCGCTGGTGTACACGCTGAAGTTGTCTAACGGTTCTGCGCTGCCCACCGGGTTCGTGTTCACAGCGTCGTCGCGGACCCTGTCGAGCATGATCACTGTGGTCGCGGATTCTCATACGTTGCGTTACACGGTCACCGACGACAACAGCGTGTCTGTGTACCAGGATTTCAATGTGGTTGTGGCGGCGGCGCCGTTGGTTTCTGATCCGGCTGACCTGGCGTGGACGGCGGGGAACTTGAACACGCCGGTGGTGCTGCCCGCCGCGTCGGGGGGCACCACGCCGCTGGTGTACACGCTGAAGTTGTCTAACGGTTCTGCGCTGCCCACCGGGTTCGTGTTCGCAGCGTCGTCGCGGACCCTGTCGAGCATGATCACTGTGGTCGCGGATTCTCATACGTTGCGTTACACGGTCACCGACGACAACAGCGTGTCTGTGTACCAGGATTTCAATGTGGTTGTGGCGGCGGCGCCGTTGGTTTCTGATCCGGCTGACCTGGCGTGGTCGGCGGGGAACTTGAACACGCCGGTGGTGCTGCCCGCCGCGTCGGGGGGCACCACGCCGCTGGTGTACACGCTGAAGTTGTCTAACGGTTCTGCGCTGCCCACCGGGTTCGTGTTCACAGCGTCGTCGCGGACCCTGTCGAGCATGATCACTGTGGTCGCGGATTCTCATACGTTGCGTTACACGGTCACCGACGACAACAGCGTGTCTGTGTACCAGGATTTCAATGTGGCCGTGACCGCGGCGCAGTCGTTTAGCTCAAGTCAGACCGATTTGGCGTGGACGGCGGGGAACTTGAACACGCCGGTGGTGCTACCCGCCGCGTCGGGGGGCACCACGCCGCTGGTGTACACGCTGAAGTTGTCTAACGGTTCTGCGCTGCCCACCGGGTTCGTGTTCACAGCGTCGTCGCGGACCCTGTCGAGCATGATCACTGTGGTCGCGGATTCTCATACGTTGCGTTACACGGTCACCGACGACAACAGCGTGTCTGTGTACCAGGATTTCAATGTGGTTGTGGCGGCGGCGCCGTTGGTTTCTGATCCGGCTGACCTGGCGTGGACGGCGGGGAACTTGAACACGCCGGTGGTGCTACCCGCCGCGTCGGGGGGCACCACGCCGCTGGTGTACACGCTGAAGTTGTCTAACGGTTCTGCGCTGCCCACCGGGTTCGTGTTCGCAGCGTCGTCGCGGACCCTGTCGAGCATGATCACTGTGGTCGCGGATTCTCATACGTTGCGTTACACGGTCACCGACGACAACAGCGTGTCTGTGTACCAGGATTTCAATGTGGTTGTGGCGGCGGCGCCGTTGGTTTCTGATCCGGCTGACCTGGCGTGGTCGGCGGGGAACTTGAACACGCCGGTGGTGCTGCCCGCCGCGTCGGGGGGCACCACGCCGCTGGTGTACACGCTGAAGTTGTCTAACGGTTCTGCGCTGCCCACCGGGTTCGTGTTCACAGCGTCGTCGCGGACCCTGTCGAGCATGATCACTGTGGTCGCGGATTCTCATACGTTGCGTTACACGGTCACCGACGACAACAGCGTGTCTGTGTACCAGGATTTCAATGTGGCCGTGACCGCGGCGCAGTCGTTTAGCTCAAGTCAGACCGATTTGGCGTGGTCGGCGGGGAACTTGAACACGCCGGTGGTGCTACCCGCCGCGTCGGGGGGCACCACGCCGCTGGTGTACACGCTGAAGTTGTCTAACGGTTCTGCGCTGCCCACCGGGTTCGTGTTCACAGCGTCGTCGCGGACCCTGTCGAGCATGATCACTGTGGTCGCGGATTCTCATACGTTGCGTTACACGGTCACCGACGACAACAGCGTGTCTGTGTACCAGGATTTCAATGTGGTTGTGGCGGCGGCGCCGTTGGTTTCTGATCCGGCTGACCTGGCGTGGACGGCGGGGAACTTGAACACGCCGGTGGTGCTACCCGCCGCGTCGGGGGGCACCACGCCGCTGGTGTACACGCTGAAGTTGTCTAACGGTTCTGCGCTGCCCACCGGGTTCGTGTTCGCAGCGTCGTCGCGGACCCTGTCGAGCATGATCACTGTGGTCGCGGATTCTCATACGTTGCGTTACACGGTCACCGACGACAACAGCGTGTCTGTGTACCAGGATTTCAATGTGGTTGTGGCGGCGGCGCCGTTGGTTTCTGATCCGGCTGACCTGGCGTGGTCGGCGGGGAACTTGAACACGCCGGTGGTGCTGCCCGCCGCGTCGGGGGGCACCACGCCGCTGGTGTACACGCTGAAGTTGTCTAACGGTTCTGCGCTGCCCACCGGGTTCGTGTTCACAGCGTCGTCGCGGACCCTGTCGAGCATGATCACTGTGGTCGCGGATTCTCATACGTTGCGTTACACGGTCACCGACGACAACAGCGTGTCTGTGTACCAGGATTTCAATGTGGCCGTGACCGCGGCGCAGTCGTTTAGCTCAAGTCAGACCGATTTGGCGTGGACGGCGGGGAACTTGAACACGCCGGTGGTGCTACCCGCCGCGTCGGGGGGCACCACGCCGCTGGTGTACACGCTGAAGTTGTCTAACGGTTCTGCGCTGCCCACCGGGTTCGTGTTCACAGCGTCGTCGCGGACCCTGTCGAGCATGATCACTGTGGTCGCGGATTCTCATACGTTGCGTTACACGGTCACCGACGACAACAGCGTGTCTGTGTACCAGGATTTCAATGTGGTTGTGGCGGCGGCGCCGTTGGTTTCTGATCCGGCTGACCTGGCGTGGACGGCGGGGAACTTGAACACGCCGGTGGTGCTACCCGCCGCGTCGGGGGGCACCACGCCGCTGGTGTACACGCTGAAGTTGTCTAACGGTTCTGCGCTGCCCACCGGGTTCGTGTTCGCAGCGTCGTCGCGGACCCTGTCGAGCATGATCACTGTGGTCGCGGATTCTCATACGTTGCGTTACACGGTCACCGACGACAACAGCGTGTCTGTGTACCAGGATTTCAATGTGGTTGTGGCGGCGGCGCCGTTGGTTTCTGATCCGGCTGACCTGGCGTGGTCGGCGGGGAACTTGAACACGCCGGTGGTGCTGCCCGCCGCGTCGGGGGGCACCACGCCGCTGGTGTACACGCTGAAGTTGTCTAACGGTTCTGCGCTGCCCACCGGGTTCGTGTTCACAGCGTCGTCGCGGACCCTGTCGAGCATGATCACTGTGGTCGCGGATTCTCATACGTTGCGTTACACGGTCACCGACGACAACAGCGTGTCTGTGTACCAGGATTTCAATGTGGCCGTGACCGCGGCGCAGTCGTTTAGCTCAAGTCAGACCGATTTGGCGTGGACGGCGGGGAACTTGAACACGCCGGTGGTGCTACCCGCCGCGTCGGGGGGCACCACGCCGCTGGTGTACACGCTGAAGTTGTCTAACGGTTCTGCGCTGCCCACCGGGTTCGTGTTCACAGCGTCGTCGCGGACCCTGTCGAGCATGATCACTGTGGTCGCGGATTCTCATACGTTGCGTTACACGGTCACCGACGACAACAGCGTGTCTGTGTACCAGGATTTCAATGTGGTTGTGGCGGCGGCGCCGTTGGTTTCTGATCCGGCTGACCTGGCGTGGACGGCGGGGAACTTGAACACGCCGGTGGTGCTACCCGCCGCGTCGGGGGGCACCACGCCGCTGGTGTACACGCTGAAGTTGTCTAACGGTTCTGCGCTGCCCACCGGGTTCGTGTTCGCAGCGTCGTCGCGGACCCTGTCGAGCATGATCACTGTGGTCGCGGATTCTCATACGTTGCGTTACACGGTCACCGACGACAACAGCGTGTCTGTGTACCAGGATTTCAATGTGGTTGTGGCGGCGGCGCCGTTGGTTTCTGATCCGGCTGACCTGGCGTGGTCGGCGGGGAACTTGAACACGCCGGTGGTGCTGCCCGCCGCGTCGGGGGGCACCACGCCGCTGGTGTACACGCTGAAGTTGTCTAACGGTTCTGCGCTGCCCACCGGGTTCGTGTTCACAGCGTCGTCGCGGACCCTGTCGAGCATGATCACTGTGGTCGCGGATTCTCATACGTTGCGTTACACGGTCACCGACGACAACAGCGTGTCTGTGTACCAGGATTTCAATGTGGCCGTGACCGCGGCGCAGTCGTTTAGCTCAAGTCAGACCGATTTGGCGTGGACGGCGGGGAACTTGAACACGCCGGTGGTGCTACCCGCCGCGTCGGGGGGCACCACGCCGCTGGTGTACACGCTGAAGTTGTCTAACGGTTCTGCGCTGCCCACCGGGTTCGTGTTCACAGCGTCGTCGCGGACCCTGTCGAGCATGATCACTGTGGTCGCGGATTCTCATACGTTGCGTTACACGGTCACCGACGACAACAGCGTGTCTGTGTACCAGGATTTCAATGTGGTTGTGGCGGCGGCGCCGTTGGTTTCTGATCCGGCTGACCTGGCGTGGACGGCGGGGAACTTGAACACGCCGGTGGTGCTACCCGCCGCGTCGGGGGGCACCACGCCGCTGGTGTACACGCTGAAGTTGTCTAACGGTTCTGCGCTGCCCACCGGGTTCGTGTTCGCAGCGTCGTCGCGGACCCTGTCGAGCATGATCACTGTGGTCGCGGATTCTCATACGTTGCGTTACACGGTCACCGACGACAACAGCGTGTCTGTGTACCAGGATTTCAATGTGGCCGTGACCGCGGCGCCGTCCGGTGGTGGGTCTTCTCGCCGGGTGGTTCAGCTGCCCGTCCCGGATGATTTGGTGTGGACGGCGGACGACACGAATATGTCAGCAGTGCTGCCTGCGGGTTCGGGGGGCATAGGCCCGTTGTCGTACTCGGTGACGTTGCCTGACGGGTTGGCGCTGCCGTCGGGGTTTGAGTTCGATGCGTCCAAACGCATGTTGAGTGCGTCCCCACCGACATTGCGCACATTGTTGAGTGCGTCCACACCGACATTGCGCACATTGTCGATCATGGCGACCCTAAGGGCGGAGTCCCATACACTGCGTTATACGGTGACTGATGCCAGGCGTCAGTCAGCGTCACGGGACTTCGTGGTGACACTGGTGTCGTCGGTCCCCGATGTGGATCGTGATGCGCCATATCGGCCGGCGGTGGTGTGGATGGTCGCCAACGGCATCACTAAGGGATGCGCGCAAGATCGGTTCTGTCCTGACGACATCACGACGCCTGAGCAGTCCGTGACGTTTTTGTGGCGCGCGATGGGCATGCCCACGCCTTCTTATGCTGGTTCGGAGATCTTTTCTGATGTTGAGGAAGGCTCGTATTCGGACTTGGCCATCGGTTGGGCATCGACCACGGGCCTGACCTTGGGTTGCACTTCGGGGCAGCCCGACGATCCAGACTGGCGGTTCTGTCTCGGCAGCAAACTCACGCGGGCCCACGCCGCTGCTTTCCTGTACCGCTTCCTGAAGGTCAAACACCAGCCCCAGCAGTCGCTGCCGTTTGAGGATGTGCCCCCCGACAGCTACTACGCAAACGCTGCCACGTGGCTGCACACCAACAACATCATGGCCCCCTGCGACACAGACCGGTTCTGCCCGTATCAGGCTGTGAGCCGGGCCGAGATGGCCACCTTCATGCACAGAATCGCCGCCACCCCATCAAGCTGGGCCACGGCCCGCGCCCCCCTGCCCCAATTGGCGCTGATCAACTCAGAGTAACCTCACAACAACTGCCACCCCCTTCCAATTATGAGTGTTTGGTGGGCCCTTTGTGTGATGCTTGGGGCTGATCGCCCGCCACGGCGGGCAGAGCTTTTGCCCCCTGTCACCTAGATTGTCCTGTTTCTGAGATGTAGCGACACGTCGGGTTAATGCCGGGCTGGTCGGTTGCGGCGGTGCATCCTGTTGCTTGAACTACCAAGCAACGTGAAAGGAGCACCGCCGTGGGTAATGATGATGCCTTGTACCGGTTTCGGTTGGGGGTATTTGCCCTAGCCAAAGAGTTGGGGAATGTTCGGGCTGCGTGTCGGATGATGGGGATTCATCATTCGACGTTTTATCGGTGGAGAAAGCAGATGGAACGGCACGGTTTGGAGATCCTGCGTCCTCGTGAGCGGCGCATGCCGAGGATGCCGAACGCGACCAGGCCGTTTGTGGAGCATCGGGTGGTGGCGTTCGCGCTGGGCCATCCCGGGTTTGGTCCGGCTCGTATCTCGGCTGAGATGCGGAGAGAGAAGTGGGGTGGGATTCTGATCTCCCCCTCCGGCGTGTGGCGGGTGTTGAAACGTCATGGTTTGAACACTCGAGGGAAGCGGTTGAGCCTGGTGGCCGGCTACGCCGCCCCGCCGGCTCCGGAGAAGCCGCCGATGCTGCCACAGCGGCACTTGCAGGTCGAAGTGCCTGGTGAGCTGGTACAGATGGACTGTTTCTATGTGGGGCGCCTGCGGGGTGTGAAGGGTTCTGTGTGGCAGTACACCGCTATAGATGTGGCGTCTTCGTACACCTGGGCCGAGCTGTGGACCACCCCTCGTAATCCCAACGCTCTGCGGACCAGCCGACTCGCCCGGCGCGTAGCCGAAGACCTCGCAGCGAGGGGATGGAAACTACAGGCGGTGATGTCAGATAACGCGTCGGAGTACCGCGCCAACCAATTCCGTGACACCATCGCAGGACTCGGCGCCGAACACCGACTGATCCGCGCTGGCCGTCCCCAAACGAATGGGTGTGTGGAACGGGTCCAGCAGACCATCCTGGAGGAATGCTGGAAACCAGCGTTCGCTCGCTACCTGATCCCCAAAATCACGGGTCTGCGTATCGACCTCAAACAGTACCTCGACTATTACAACACCGACCGGGCACACACCGGCCGGTGGAACCAGGGACGCACTCCCGAACAAGTCCTCGGGAAACCTAAAATGTGGCCCAAGCCAACAGGAAGCGTCGCCCCAACACCGCGATAGGACAACCTAGATGGCCTGGGGGGTGTTGCCACCCGCCGTGTCAGGGCGCTGTTGACCTCTAATAGAAACACGCACACAGTTTGAGGGCTGATTCGTAAGGTGGTTGACGGCAACCGCGCCTGTGGGGCGATCTTGATGGTTCAGTCTACCGAAAGGAAAGGTCCGTCAGATGAACAAGACAGAGATCGAGGTGTTTGTCGGGGTGGATATGGCCAAGGAAGAGCACATGACGTCTGCGGGCGCTCAACTGATGCTGGGGGTTATGACCCAAATCGGGTGCCGGTGGCGTACGTGTGCGGTCTGGTGATGCGCCGCGCCGCCGACTTATATGCCGGCGCCGCTAAGACCGACCCCCGGGACGCGTGGGTTCTCGCCGACTACGCCCGCCGCAACCCAGACCGTCTCACCTGGACAGAGATCAGCTATGAGCTCCTGGTACGCCTCCGGGTGCTGAACGACCGAGACACAGACCTAGCCGGGGACGCCAACCGGACGATCAACCGCTGCCGAGACGCTCTATTAGCCGTCTCGCCTGCGCTGGAACGGGTCGTGGGTCACCGGCTCACCCAACCCGGCATGCGAGACGTCCTAGCCAAATGGCCCACACCATCAGCGCTCACAACCGCCGGGCGAACCAAAATCCGCAGCACCATCAGCAAAACGCTCCCCACGGCTGGCCACCACCATCACCAACCAGATCCTCGCCGCTCTCAAAACCCAGACCGTGTCGTTACCCGCCGAAACCACATGGGGAGAAACCATCACAGACCTGACCGGAGACCTGGAACGCACCCACACCCGCCGCTCCCAGCTCACAGCAACCATCCAGGAGACGTTCCTGGAACACCCCCCGGGAAGGTCCTGGTGACCTTGTGCGGGTTCGGACCCAGAACCGGAGCAAGAACCCTCGCCGAGATAGGAAACCCCCACCGCTTCCAAAACGGAGCACGCCTCGCCGCCTACGCCGGACTCGCTCCCGTCAACCACAGATCCGGCAAAAGCATCAACCGCGCCTCTCAACACCGCGGCGGTAACCACCGCCTCAAAAACGCCATGTTCATCGCCGCGTTCGTCGCCACCCAACACGACCCCACCGCCAAGATCTACTACCAACGCAAACGATCCGAAGGCAAACACCACAACGCCGCCGTCATCTGCGTCGCCCGCCGCCGCTGCGACCTAATCCTCGCCATGCTCAAAAACCAAACCCCCTACAACCCCACCCCAAAACAACACCCCAAAACCACTTGACAAAAAGATAGAAACGCCCCCCAACCCCCCAGGCTTCTCGCTTCCCACCAGCCGGCCTCACGGGCCGGTGAGGCGTCGGGTCTCTCCCCGGCGGCCTGGCCCCGCCTTTCACCGGTTGAGGCGTCGCGGTCGGTCGCATCCACCGGGTACGGTCGCGCCATGACTGGCGAGAACGAGCAGCGGCCCATGGCCGTGGCGTGGGACGAGGCTCGGGAAGTGCTGGTCGTCGTGCTGCTGGCGGCGGCGCCAGCACCTCATGGATCTCATCGGAGAGCATCTGCGTCCAGCGGGAGCGGTCCTCAGACCACCCTCCATCCACCGGATACTCGTAAGCCTTGGCCAGAGCCGGGTAGAAGGGGAAGGCCTCCACGATGTCGGGCTAGTTGAGAACCCCGCTGTAGATGGAGCCCCATCCGCCCAGCGCCACCACCCGCTGACCCTCACGGGAGGAGATCAGATCCAGCAAACACCAAGCCTCGTCCTTGTTCTCGGCGTAGACCGGCACACCGAAGAATTCCGATCCATCCACTGAACCGCTGGTCACCACAGCCGGGTTGGGCGCAAACCCACTGTGCCCGGCGATCCCGGGAGCGGCCTCGGGAATGGCCGCCACCCCGGCCACGAAAGGCCAGGAGATGAACCTGCCCCGGGTGCCATCAAAGAAACCGGGAGTGGCGTCGAACACCCAGGTGTAGGTGGTGACGGCCGGATCTATCGCCTGTTGGACGTGCAGCAGATCATGCAGCTTCTGGAGCGCTTCCACTCCCTCTTCGCTGTTCCAGGCAGGCTGCTGTTCCTCGTCGAGGAAGCTGCCCCCGTGGTCAAGGTTATGAGCGATGTCTGGCCATCAGCGGCGGACGCTTGGAAACGCCCTGAGAGGCCCGTTCAGTCGGATTCGCTGCGCTCGACGATGAAGAAACGGCGGTGAGGATCAGCCGTCGGGAGGTGTTTCGCAAACTTCGCGGAATAACTCGTCCATCATCCTGAAGAACTCCTCGAAGTCTTCTCCTTCTTCGAAATCATCAAGGTTCGGTTCCGGAAGCTTCTCCAGAATGCTCGGGAGCTTCAGGGGATCGAGTTCGCAGTCCTCCAGAAACTCGAATCCGGACAAAAACTCTCCGAACGGAAACTCAAAGCCCTCAAAGGAGCTCTCTTCGTCATCCTCCACCTTCTCATCATCCGGGTACTCGTCACCGAAATCGCGCTCGGCGTCCCGATCGAAAAACCAGCCGGGTCCGAAGGGCCTGTCCATATGGGGACCGAATTCCCCCTCCCCGCCATAACGCTCGATCTCAGCAATGACACGGTCGATTCTGTCCATTAACTGCTCGAAGTCAATTTCGTCAATGAGCCGTTCGATCAGCTCCTGCACAGCTTCATAGGGAACGTAGAAACCCTCCTCACGAGGAAGAGCCTCCGGCCCGAACTTCTCTTCGAATCCCTCGTCCCTCCAGTCGTCTCGATCCCATTTGAACCCATCCTTGCCAAAGAGCCTTGCCCCCCGTTCGGGATACCCCTCTCGGTTGAAATCTTCTTCCCGTTCGAATTCCTCTTCGGGAACCAGGTAAAACCGAAATCGCTTTCCATCCCGGGAAAACTCCCCTTCCCTGTACTCCTCTCCTAAGGGGTCCATCCGGAATGCATTGAAAGCGTTTTCCCGCAACCTGTGATCCTCGAACCATTGATCGTCGTCCATCGAGTCGGCAATCCCCAGCCCGATCAACACCCCTGCTCCCAGTAGCACCACCCCGACTGCCAGCCGCCCCCAAAAAGACCACGAGCCCAAGAACCCGAACACTCGGCGAAGGCGCCCCCTCCCGGCAGGGGCGTTGTTTACCTCTCCCTTCGCCTCGGGGGAGGAAGACACTTCTATGTTTTGGTCAGACTGCTCTTCCACGTCTCTCCTCGCGTTGTCTTTGATGCTCCCCCTTTTAACATATACATTGTAAAGAAGACATAAAAACCACCTCCCGCAACTCAGAATTCAAGCACCGTTTCCAGCGCCTTCTACAATCACGGGTTGGAAATGAAAGATCACGACCAGGATACGAGCATGGACCCGCTGGCCGACCCGGTCCCGCCGAAGCCGGAAACCCATCCCGACAAATCCGCCTTCCCCTGGAAGGTGGCAGGAGGAGGGGCGCTGACGCTCCTGTTGATATGGTTTGTTCTCCAGAACTCCCATTCGGTGGAAGTCAACCTGTTCTGGTGGAGCGGCAGCTATCCGATGATCCTCTTGATCGCAGGAGTGGCAGTCGCCACCATCCTGATTTGGGAAACCCTCACCCTCCTGCGTCGGCGACGCAAAAAGCAAACGGCAGACGACCGGTGACCGAACGACTGGTTGTGATCGGCGGGGACGCCGCCGGAATGTCGGCAGCCAGCCAGGCCCGCCGTCGCCGTTCAGCCCAAGACTTGCGAATCATTGCCCTGGAACGCTCTTCCTATGTCTCCTACTCGGCTTGTGGGGAGCCCTACCACGTAGCCGGCTACGTCGACCCGCTGGAACGGCTGGTGGCCCGCACCCCCCAACAGTTCCGCGACCGGAACATCGAAGTGCGGGTCCGTCATGAGGCGGTCGAGATCGACATGGACAAACGCCGCGTGGCGGTGCGGGATATCCAGGAGAACGCCACCTATAAGCTCGACTTCGATCAGTTGGTGTTGGCCACCGGCGCAACCGCAATCCGCCCGCCCATCCAAGGGATCGATCTGCCCGGCGTCTCGGAGCTGCGTACCCTCGACGACGCCGCCTGGCTGCGTAGTCGCGCCGACGGAACTCCGGGTCCGGTAGTGGTAATCGGAGGCGGATACATTGGGCTGGAGACTGCCGAAGCCTTCCATCATCAGGGGTTTCCGGTGGTAGTGATCACCTCCGGGCCGGCGGTGCTCGACCGCACCCTCGACCCCGAACTCGGCCACAAAGTGGTCGAGGCCATGGAGACCATGGGGATAAGAGTGGTTACCGGCATGCGGGTGAATTGCATCAACGGAGAGGACCGGGTGGAAAGCGTGGGCTGTGAAGACGAGACCTTCCCCGCCGAGTTGGTGGTATTGGGCCTTGGGTCGCGCGCCGAGACAGAACTGGCCCACCAAGCCGGGATACCGGTCGGGGATACCGGCGCCATCGCCGTGGACCGGCGTCAGCGCACCGACATCGAGGGAGTATGGTCGGCGGGCGACTGCGCCCAGGCTCTACACCGGGTGACCGGCCGGCCGGTCAACTATCACTTGGGGACCATCGCCAACAAAACCGGACGGGTAGCGGGGATCAACATCGGTGGTGGACAGGCCGAGTTCCCGGGGGTGCTGGGAACCGCCATCACCAAGGTCTGTGATCTGGAGATCGCCTCCACCGGGCTGACCAGCGCCGCCGCCCGGGAAGCGGGGTACCGAACGGTGATCGGAGATGCTCAGGGAAACACCACCGCCGGCTACTGGCCCACCGCCTCACCTATGGCCATCCGGGTGATCGCCGAAGCCGCCACCAACAAACTCCTGGGCGCCCAGGTCGTGGGGGGCCCGGGCGCAGGAAAGCGAATCGACGTGTTCGCCACCGCCATATGGAACGAGATGACCGCCCTCGATCTGGCCTGGACCGATCTTGCTTACGCTCCACCTTTTTCAGGAGTGTGGGATTTGATCCATATCGCCGCCCGCCGCGCGACCTATTAGCCTCTCCGCTATGAATCGCATCTCAAACCGGATAGGAAGCATCGCACCCTCGGCGACCATGGCTGTTTCCGCCATGGCCCAGCAGATGAGGGCGGCGGGAGACGACGTGATCAGCTTTGGGGCGGGAGAGCCCGACTTTCCCACTCCCGATCACATCGTGGCCGCGGCGGCCGCCGCCTGTGGGGATGTCAGCAACCATCGTTACACCCCTACCGCTGGGCTGGCCGAACTGCGAGAAGCGATCGCGGCCACCACCGCCTCCAACTCGCAAGTGGAGGTCTCCCCGTCGCAGGTACTGGTGACCAACGGCGGCAAATACGCGGTTTTCGCCGCCTGCGCCGCCCTCCTCGACCCCGGAGACGAGGTAATCCTCCCCGCTCCCTATTGGGTCTCCTACCCCTGGACCATCCGCTTGGCGGGAGGGACACCAGTGCCGGTGCTCGCTGATCAGACCGCCGGGTTTCAGGTAACCATCGACCAACTGGACCGGGTGGTTACCGACCGCACCAAAGCGCTGATCTTCGTCTCACCGTCCAACCCCACCGGCGCCGTCTACAGCCCCGAGATGGTGAGCGAGTTGGCCGATTGGGCTTCAGAGCGGGGAATCTGGGTGATAGCCGATGAGATATATGAACATTTCGTCTATGACGGGGCGGAGTTTTCCTCCATCGCCGCCTCCATGGACGACCGATGGGTGATCGTAAACGGAGTGGCCAAGGCTTACGCCATGCCGGGCTGGCGGGTGGGTTGGATGATGGGACCCCCCGATGTCATCAAGGCCGCCAGCGGTTTGCAATCCCACTCCACATCCAACGTGTGCAATGTCGCCCAGCATGCGGCCCTGGCCGCCCTTACCGGACCCCAGACAACGGTGGCCGAGATGAAGGCGGCTTTCGACCGTCGCCGCCTCGCCATGTACCAAGCGCTGTCAAACATCGCCGGCATGGAATGCATCACCCCACAGGGCGCTTTCTACGCGTTTCCCAACTGTTCAGGGCTTTTGGGACGCAGCATCGGAGGCCGGGAGGTGAGCAACACCATCGAGTTGGCCGCCACCATCCTCGAGGAGATCAAGGTGGCGATGGTGCCCGGAGAGGCGTTCGGCGCTCCCGGCTTCGTTCGTTTGTCATATGCTCTTTCCGACCACGATTTGGCTCGGGGTACCCAGCGCCTCGCCGACTTCTTAATGTAGGCGCTTCTCAAGCGCTTTCCCCCGAAAAGATAGAGAGCTGGCAAAAGATATCCATCCTGCCGGTTCAGCCGCGTTTGGGGATCTCGGTTTGTCGCTCCAAGTAACCGAACCACCTTGACCTGCCCGGGCCGGTATCCGGTCATTTCTATTCTGGCTCATCGGATGAAACGGGGATTTCGGCATATACCAGCGGAAATGTACGCTCCGGATAAGGAAACAGAGGGACGGCCATGAGCGGAGTCAGTGTCAAAGCCCAGATGCTGGTTGAGCCCCGTACCCTGCGCCCGAGAACCTTGCCGCGGCGTTCGGTCAAACAAGGGGGATGGCTGGCGGTGGAGGCCACTAGCCTTTCGGGAATAGATGCCCAGGCTTGGGCGGGAGAGGTCTCCCAACTGGTGTACCCGGTCATCCTGGGACGCCAAGTGGTGGGAAGAATCGCCGACACTATCAACGGGGACCTGCCCTATGCGATCGGCGCCCGGGTACTGGTGGAACCGGTCATCCGATGCCGCCAATGCTCCTCCTGTATGGCCCGGCTGTCTTTCTGCTCTCACCGTTATCCGGTCAATGCCTACGGCTTGATCCCCTCCACCGAGCATCCCGGATTGTGGGGAGGTATGGCCGAGACTCTCTATATCGATCCCAATACTCGGCTCCATCATGTCAGCGACGACATTCCGGCCATCACCGCTACTGTCGCCCACTCCCTGGCCGACGGCTGGACTTGGGCGGTGCAAACCCCGCGACTCAAGCCGGGAGAGAATGTGCTGATCCTGGGACCGGGACCCCGCGGCCTGGCCTGCCTGCTGGCCGCCAAGAGCGCCGGCGCCGGCTGGGTGGGAATCAGTGGGCTGGACGTGGACTCCGACCGTCTGGAGATGGCCCGCATACTGGGCGCCGACCTCACGGTGAATGTCACCGTCGATGATCTGGAGACTGCGGTTGCAAACAGCCTGGGACAACGCCCCGACCTGGTGATAGATGTAACCTCCAACGACCCCGAAGCCATTTACGTCGCTCTGGAGATAGTGAGGGCGGGAGGACAGGTGATACTGGCTTCCACCAAGGGCGGGAGGCCCATTTCTTCGCTTTATTCGGATGTGATCGTCGCCAAACAGTTGTCCGTGGTAGGGGTGCTGGGGCCGTCCCAGGAAGGATTCAGTTGGGGGGTCCAGCAACTGGAGATCGACCCTCGGCTCGACACACTGGTCAGCCACCAGTTCCCGTTGGACGAGGCTCACGTAGCCCTCGCCGCCACCGCCGGCCAGTTGGGACACGAAGAGTTGATTTCGGTGGCCATCAGCTTTTGACAGGCCGGTTCGCGGCCGAGCGGTGACCGAGAAAACGCCCCTATCCGACTGGCGGCCTCCCCGCTCATCGGTCCGGGCCTGGATCAGCTATGACCTGGCCAACACCATATTCTCCCTGGGAGTGGTTGGGCTCTACCTGCCCCTATGGATTTCGGAGGAGGGTCTCGCGGACTCGGCGTTGTCCTTGGCGACCGCCGGCGCCGGTCTGGTAGTGGCGTTCCTGGCGCCCTGGGTGGGGGCGCGCACCGACCACCAAG
Organism: Acidimicrobiia bacterium; assembly: GCA_965248705.1. Lineage (GTDB taxonomy): Bacteria > Actinomycetota > Acidimicrobiia > Spongiisociales > ZC4RG35 > Bin76. The sequence goes on from CBDFJY010000002.1 coordinate 16,408, forward strand.
GGAACAGAATCGGCGCCCTGGCGATCACCACCGGGATGGCCGTTTGCGGCAGCGCTCTCCTGGCGGTGGGCCCGGCCATCTTGACAATGTTCATTTTCGGTGTCGCCCTGATCGGATTCCATGTGGGATCGGCCATCTACGACTCCATGCTGGTGGACGTGAGCACCCCCCAAACCCGCAGTCACGTCTCCGGGTTGGGCGTGGCGGTTGGGTATGTGGGCTCTTTCATCGGACTGGGCATCGGCACCCTGGTCCTGGAAATGGGGGGAGGCTATCCCGCGGTGTTCCGCGCGATGGCGGTGGGGTTCGCCATCTTTTCCCTCCCGGCCTTCTTCCTGATCCGCTCCCCACACCGACCACCGGCTGAAGGAGCGCCTCCACCCCCGCGGAGCATCATCGGCGACTGGCTGAAGTCGTGGAAGGCGGCAGGCCAATACCCCAACCTGGTCAGGTTTCTGGTGGGCAGGTTTTTATACACCGACAGCGTCAACACCCTGATCGGGGGGTTTCTGACGATCTACGCCACCAAGGAAGTAGGCCTGACCACCTCTCAGATGACTCGCCTTTTGGCAGCGGCAATAGCCGCCTCTATCGGGGGTGGGTTTTTGGGCGGCTGGCTGGCTGCACGCCTGGGGCCGGGGCCCGCTTTGCGGCTGGTCATAAGCCTCTGGATAGTCACCATAGCTTTGGGCGTAACCGCGGCGCTGTCGGGCGGCGCCTGGTTGATCTGGGTGGCCGGGCTGTTGGGGGGCGTCTGCCTTGGAGGACTCTGGGCCACCGACCGGGTGCTTATGACCGGGCTATCTCCTCCCCATCGCCTGGGTGAGTTCTATGGCCTGTACGCCACGGTGGGGCGCTTCGCGGCGGTGGTCGGACCGCTGCTATGGGGCTTAATAGTGAACGTTCTCGACTGGAGTCGCCATGCGGCCATGATCTTCCTGATGTTGGTGGCCGTGGCCGCTCTTTACATCCTGAGAGGGATCAACGCCGGGGCGGCCTACGAACCGGCGTCTCCGGATGGGGGAGCGGAAGGATATACCATGGAGACCGATCCGCCCAGAGATCCATTGGGCACGTAGTAGGTAACACCATCGTCACCGCGGAGGATGGTTACCCGGGGACGGATGTCGATCACCTCTCCCATCGCCGCGCCGCTTTTGATTCTGTCTCCGATGCGGTACTGATCTTCGGCCAGTATGAAAAACCCTGAGATGACATCCTGCACCAAGCCTCTTGCCCCTAACCCGATCGCCACACCCGCCGCCGAGGCGATCGCCAGGAAGGGCGCCAGGGGCAATCCCCACACCGAGATGATCATCAGCCCCCCGGTAACCAGGAAGCTAATCAGGACAATTCTCTGCACCAGCGACCACAACGTGGCTGCTCTGGCTCCGTGCTCCTCCCCCCGGTCGGCCATCTCGCGGACAACCCGTCTTCCCACCCGCTTGACGCTGCGGTACCCAACCCACAGCCCCAACCCGGTGAGCACCGTCCCCAGCGTCTCCTCGATAAATTCCCAGTCGGTTATCGCTTCCCACATGATCCTGTAATCCCCGTTCTGGTCGGCAGGTTGAACCGCTTAGATGTGTTGTCGGTTCTCTACACTTTAATCAGGTCATCTCAATTTCCTTCGCTTCGATATGTCACGCACTTCCCTCCTGCTTCTAATCACCCTCATCGGAGTGGCGATGCTGATCATGATCGGCTTGGGCGGTTATGTGGTGTGGAGCCGCTCACACAGTGGAATCATCCTTGGTTCCGTGACCGTCTCTGGAGTGAGCCTGGAGGGCTTGGACAGGGCCGAGGCGGAAGCGGTTCTGGCCGGGATGGAGTCACATCAGGGAGAGGCAGTGATCGAGATCGTCGTCAACGATCAACCATTGGCCGTCACCGCTGCCGAATTCGGCTATCGGCTCAACACTCAAGATCTGATTGACGTGGCGATGCAGAAGGAAAGAGAAGGAGGATTCGTTTCCAGATGGCGACGATGGTTAAAGAGCTTCTTCAACGACCCCCTCCCCTTGGAGCTATCTCCCCAGTCCACTATTGATCAGAGTTTGATAGACCAGTTGATCAACGACTTGGATAACCAATTTGGCGTACCCCCCATAGAGGGGAATCTGGAGTTCGTGGATGGACAGCCCGTCCCCACCTATCCCTCACCGGGCTGGCTTTTGGACAGCTCGGAAGCTGTCGAGCAGATCCGCGCCGTCGCCCTCGGTGGAGGGGGAACGGTGAGGCTGAACACGGTCCTGGTTATGCCGAACACCCAAATCGACCAGATTGCAAACGCTTTGGCCAAGGTGCAAATGTGGACATCCGCCCCGGTGGTGTTGAAAGATACGGACGGGAGGGCCGAATTGGTCTTCACCGGCCGGGAGATAGCCGACGCCACCATCTTCAGCTTTGATCTCGACACCTCTCCCTCAGTCCTCTTGCGCATCGACAGAAGGCTGGTCACCCGCAAGGTATCGGAGATAGCCGAGATGGTGAGCGATCCTCCTGTCAACGCCTATTACGAGATTGATGAGAACGACCAGGTAATCATTCACCCCTCCACCTCCGGCACTGTCGTCGACATCGCCGCGGTCGGCAATCTGCTGGAAACGCTCGCCGATGGAGACATCCGGGCGGGGGGGCTTCCCTTAGTCGAGGGCGCCCAACCCCAGGTGACCACCGAAGACATCGAACAACTGAGGATCCGCCATCTGGTGTCTGAATACACCACCTACCACGGGTGCTGCGCTCCCCGGGTAACAAACATTCATCTGTTCGCCGACAGGGTCAACGATGCGATAGTGCCGCCTGGCGAAAGGTTCAGCCTCAACGGACATGTGGGGGAGCGAACCGTCGAGGACGGATTCCTAGAGGATGGCACCTTGGTGAGAGGGGAATTGACCGACACGGTGGGAGGAGGGGTAAGCCAGTTCGCCACCACTTTCTACAACGCGATGTTCTGGGGTGGTTATGAGGACATAACCCACAAGACCCATAGCTTCTACTTTTCGCGCTATCCCGAGGGAATTGAAGCCACCATCAACTGGCCCGAGGTGGATCTGGTCTTCCGCAACGACTCGCTCGGACATGTTTTGATCCGAACCGAGTACACCGACACCTCGATCACCGTGAAGTTCTTCGGTGACAACGACGGACGGACCGTGGTCGGAGACTGGCAAGAGGGCGAGGGCCGTTTGCGAATCGTCTCCGAAGGGGGTCCCCAAGCCAGAGAGGTGTCTGCCATTATTTCAGACCGCTTCGACGAATTGGAACCGCCCGAGATTTTGTACCGCGCCAACCCTGAATTGGCCGCCGGCGAGGCGGACGTACTCCAAACCGCCAAAGAGGGATGGACGGTGAGGCTCACTCGCACCATTAAACAGGAAGAGGAGACCAGCCAGCAAAGATGGAACGTTCGCTACATACCTCGCCAGGAGATCGTGGAGATGCACCCCTGCTTGATGTCCATTCTGACGGAGGCCGGAGTGGTGACGGTGGAGGAAGAGGCAGGAGAGGGAACTGGAGAAGAAGGCGCCACCACCGGAGAAGACCCTGTATGTCCCGAACCAGAAGACGAGCAAGACTCTCCCGAGCTTCCCGAAGAACTGACCGACCGTCTTCCTGAACTGCTGCCCGAAGAGGGCGAACAGATCCCCATTGAGGAAGAGGAGGGTCAGGCCCCATAGACAATACCGAAGAGCAGGCTCCCACCAACTAAGAGGAATGACAAGCCCCCGCCGGCGAGGGGCAACCGGCTGTTCTTCTCTCGAGCCCCAGGGGCGATCGCGGCGAGGATTCCCTTCCTATAGAGGACTTCGGTTCTCGGCGACCGCGGACACCGTCTTGGCGATGCGCCGAGCCCGGGTCTCGGGTCGGCGGGCGCTGGCGATCCACCACAGAATGTTTTTTCGCACCGACACGCTGAAGGCCTTGAATTTCGTCTGCGCCGTTGTCTTCATCGCCAGGGCGGCCGCCAAGTCATCGGGAACCACCAGGTCCTCGATGGCGTCGTAAACCGTCCAGGCGCCGTTTCTCTTCGCCTCCTCGATCTTGGCCATCCCCATAGGGGACATCAGCCCGCTCGCCATAAGTCTTTCCACCCCCTCTTTGTTGGAACGAGACCATGGGCTGTTTGGCTTGCGGGGCGTGAACATCAACATATACCGCTCATCGTCCAAGCGTCTGGTGCGGCTGTCCACCCAGCCAAAACAAAGGGCCTCCTCCACGGACTCTGCATACTCCAAGCTTGGCTTGCGAGTGGCTTTCTTATAGAAGACCAGCCAGATTCCCCGCTCGGTGGCATGGTTATTCCCCAACCAGCGTCGCCACGATCCCCGATCGGAGAGATAGATACGTTGGTAGTCGCCAGCCGGTGGTTTCGGGGAAGCCACTGCGGTTGGCTATCGCCCGGGGTAGAAAAGAAAGAATTCCGAAACGGACTCGGATACCCGCTCCACCTGCCCTGGGGACCATCCTCCCGCCCGGCGTACCGTCAAGGTGTTGGAAAGGGTAAAAACCCGGTTGATATGGGGATCCAGGTCCATCAAACGCGCCGAGAGCCGAGCGGGGAAAGTATTTCCGGAGCGAGCGGAGTCCCGGTCGGCGTAACCCTCTCCGTCCTGTCCCCCCAGGGTACGGTTGGTGTCGATCAGCAACACGTCCCCAACCATCTCGGCGGAGAGAACCTCTATCTGTTGTCCCAAGTCTTCCCTTTTATCTTTGCCCAAGAGATTCTAGGTGCTGACTTTCGCCTGGTAAGCACCACGACAGAACCGGCGCTCCGGAGATCGGTGAACTATATCCGCCCCCGTTTCCCGAACACCCCCATGCGTGGCAAGTTCCTCCAAAGGCTCAAAGGCTCAGTAGAGGTTGCGGCCACCAGCCACCCTTCGTTCTCGAGAAAAAGAGCTGCGGTAACGCTCCCCGATAGATTGGACCTTAAACAGATTGGTGGAGGCCTCTTGGTTGGGAGGCACCCCCGCCACCATTACCACTAAGTCGTCTCTTTGACATATCCCCTCCCTTTCCAAGATCTTTTCCGCGGCCGCAAACATCAGGTCGGTGTGATCCCTCCGGTGGAACTCAAGAGGGACAACTCCCCGATAGAGGGCCGCCTGTCGCAGGGCGCGGATGATCGGAGTAAAAGCGATGATGCGCGCCCGTGGACGATATTTGGAGAGAAGCCGGGCAGTAGAGCCGGACTCGGTGAAGGCCACCAGGGTATCAATCCCCAGGTTGTGGGCAGCGTCAACCGCCGAGCGCGCCACCGCCGATGCGGTTCCGCCCCCCGCGGTGATATAGGGGACCCCCGTGTCTCCCTCGGCCTTCAGCTGCTCTTTCTCGGTCTCCACGCAGATCTCCGACATCACCTCCGTCGCCCGGATCGGATAGTCGCCCACCGCGGTCTCGGCCGACAACATCACCGCATCGGTGCCGGCGGCCACTGCCGTGGCCACATCGGTTACCTCCGCCCGAGTGGGTCGGGGAGAGCGGGTCATCGACTCCAGCATCTCGGTAGCGGTGATGGAAATCAGGCCGGCCCGGTTGGTGCGACGCAAGATGTCCGCCTGAACAATGGGAAGACGGGCCAACGGAAGTTCCACACCCAGGTCCCCCCGGGCCACCATCACCCCCGCCGCCTCGGCCAAGATGCTGTCCAGGTTCTGATAGGCGGCAGCCAACTCCACCTTGGCGATCACCGGGGCCTCACCCGCCAGTTCCTTGACCTTCCGGACATCATCACCGGTGCGCACGAAAGAGGCGGCTACATAATCCACCTCCAGTTCGATTCCCAATTCCAAGTCGCGCCGGTCCTTGTCGGTGACGATGGGGGACCGCAAGGTGGTCCCGGGAACAGCCACTCCCTTGCCGCTCAGCAACTCACCACCCCAGGTCACCTCGGCGACCAGTCGATCCGCACGATGCTCGACAACCCTCATCCTGATCATTCCGTCCGACATCACTACGTTGTCCCCCTCTCCAAGGTCCTCCAACAGGCCCCCGTAGTTGATGGGGATGGTGCGGGGTTCTTTGGGCGGCGTCTGCCCCGGAACCAAGTAGACCCGGTCGCCGAAATCGAGAGACATCTTTCCCTCGGCGAGCCTTCCCACCCTCAGCTTGGGGCCCGAGATATCCTGCAGGATCGCCACCGTCTTTTTCTCTTCCTGCCCGGCCTGTCTCACCCAGTTCGCAAACCGACGGTGGAGATCATGGTCTCCGTGGGAAAAGTTGAGTCGGGCCACATCCATTCCGGCCGCCACCAGTTCCCTGACCTTGTCCAGAGACGCCACTCCCGGCCCCAGAGTGGCCACGATCTTGGTGAATCTTTCCATCGACAACCGCAACGCTACCGAACCGGTGGAGAAACTAGGATTCGAATACCCGGGAGCCGTACAAGTCCAGGTTTGCTCGTCGCACCGATTCCTGCCCATTTGGCGATGCCAGCCACTTGACGAAAGCCAGGGACTCCTCAGTCACCGGGGATCCTTTCACCGCCATTGCCCGATAGGGGTTCTCCAGTCCGACCGGATCCAGTCGGACATCCACCAAACCGATCGCTTCCTCGGCAGTCATGAAGACACTCAGTTCCACCAGAACAAAAGCCTCTCTCTGAGAGGCCACTTGCAGGGTCAACCCCATCCCCTGACCGGTACGTATGTACCACTCCTGATCGGTCGGGTCCACACCCACTTTTTTCCACATCTCCTTTTCGACCTGGAAGGTACCCGACCCGTCGGCCCGGCTGGCAAAGAGATGTCCTTCTTCGGCTATCCGCCCAAAGGCCTCGGAGGCGGACAGCCCCCGAAGCTCTTGGGCCGCCTGATGAGGACCGGCCAAAATGAACCGGCTCGAAAACACCTCGACGGCCAACTCCGCCTTGCCTTGGGCGACGAATCGCTCCTCCTGATCGGGGTCGTGAGTGATGGTCACATCCGCCGATCCCGCTCCCGCCAAAGCCAGCGCCCGAGCGGTGGGAACGCCCACCACACTCAATTCCACCTGCGGGCGTCGGGCTTCATAGTCCGAGACCACCCTCTCCAATAGTCCCCCATCCACCAAGGTGGTGCCCGCCGCCACCACCACCCTGGTCTTCTCCGACGAACATCCCGACAAACCCCCCACTGCCAGCCACATCAATAGGACTGAAAAAAGCCATGCACGGCTCCCCATCTCAGCCTCCCGCCAGCAGCCGAACCGCCGACGCCTTCACTGCTGCGACTACTTGCGAGCCCACCTCCAGTTCCATTTCGTCCATTGCCCCCGGAGTAATCACCGCCGTCACCTCCGCTTCCCCAACGGCCACTGCCAACTCCACCCAGCGGCCCCCCTGACGTATCTCCACTATCTCTCCCGCCCACCGGTTGCGAGCCGAACCCGCCGCCTCACCGGGACTCAACACCGCCACCGACTCTCCCCGAAACAGGGCCCGACAGGGTACTCCGATCCCGACCTCGCCTACTCCCCACACCTGCACCGAGCCAACCGTTGCGCTGGCAAAACCTCCTCTCACGGTCACTCCCACCCCTTCCCAGAGATTGGAGACTCCCACTATCGATGCAACCCGCGAGTCACCGGGACGGGACAATACCTCCCCGAGTGGTCCCTGCTGGCGTAGTCGGCCATCCACCAGCACCGCCATATGGTCACCCAGCGCCGCCGCCGTCTCCAGATCATGCGTGACGATCACCGCCCCTCTCTCCCCCACTGCTTCCGAGATCACCATGGCCACCACCCCCCGATCTTCAGCATCGATGGTCGCCAAGGGTTCATCCAACAGCACCCACTGTTCAGGGCGGGCCAGCACGCGGGCCAGGGCGATCCGCTGCCTCTCCCCGCCGCTCAGACGGCCGGCCGGATCGGAAAGCCGCTCTCCCATCCCCAGCCGGGTCGCTAGCTGAGCGGCGCGTACGGCTTGCTCCGTATCCAAGCCCAGCCCCAGGTTCCACCCCGTCCTGCCCCGGAAAAGATGGGGAGACTGGGGCAGGTAGGCGCTCTCCCATGCCGGCCCACCGGGAAGAGTTCCGGCCAGCAGCCGCAGCAGAGTGGTCTTCCCGGCCCCGTTGGGTCCGAACACCACTGTCCGCCGGCCTTCGGCCAGTTCCAGCCCTACCAGATCGAGGATCGGGCTTGTGGCGGGATAACGGAACGAGACTTTCATGGGCCGTCACCCAACCGCCCCACTGCCGCGTTCACCACCAGGGAAATAACCAGCAATACCACCCCGGCCGCAGCCGCCGCCCCGAATCGCGCCTGACGGGACTCCTCCACTATCAATGTGGTCAGCACCCGAGTCTCCCCCACGATGTTGCCTCCCACCACCAGCACCGCCCCCACCTCGGCCACCACCCTGCCAAAAGAGGCCGCCACCGCGGTGGCCACCCCCGCCCGCGCCTCCCGAACAGCCACCATCCCCCGGGCGACGCCACCCAGCCGCAGCGCAGCCAACTGTTCTCGGGCGGCCCCTCCCAGCCCCCTGATCGACCCGGCGGTGACTCCCGCTGCGATGGGGGTGGCCAGCATCACCTGGGCAACCACCATGGCGATGGGAGTGAAAATCAGGCCAAGGCCGCCCAGCGGGCCCGACCGCCAAAACACCAGGAGCAGCAAAAGTCCCGCCAACACCGGGGGAAACCCCATACCCACGCTCACAACCAACCGCAGCAAACCTCTTCCCCGAAACCGGCCCAGCGCCAGGGCGGCCCCTAAGGGCACACCCAGCGTTACTCCGATCAGAGTGGAGGCGGCGGAGACCACCAAGGTGAGAGCCACCACCTCCCACAGCTCGACACCGCCCCCTACCAGGCTCCGAACTGCATCGGTCAAAACCTCCCACAGGAACTCCATGCCGACCTCGGCGTCAGTATTTCTGGGAGGACCGGTCCGGCGAAGTACGACGGACATACGCCAGGTAGAAAAGCACCCCAACAGTGATGACCGGAACCCCCCAGATCAAGAACAGATATATCCCGGTGCGCATTGTCCGCCGAATGTTAGGACGGGCGTCGAGAAGACCTATCAGAAGAGCACATCCCACGCTCGGAGTTGCGCCGGAGTCAGAATTCAACGAAAGCGCCAAGGAACATCCTGACTTTCCTCGCAGGGATCGCCCGCCGGCCCGCCAGCGCTTGGCCGACGAGGAATGAATCTGCTGCTGAGGCAAACTCGGACTTCGCAGTTACTTCGTAGTGGGGTGAGTCGTTTGCCCAGCGGTTCACTGCAGCAACTGCCGGGATATCATCGGCCGTTATCGGCAGAAACATCGTCCGGTGGTCCTTAACCCACTCGGCCAAGTCATCGTAGACCGCCTCGACGCTGTGTACCACGCCGGCCGCGTTGGCATGTTCGAGCCAGTCCCAGAAAGCGGGACAGAAGTCGAAGCCGTAGTGGTCGTTCTTGGCTCGAATGAACACGTCGGCATCAAGGAGATAGGCCACTACAACACCCCGAGCCGTTTGCCAAGGCCTTCGAACGTTGCGGTCTTCTTCACGTTCAGTAGTCGAAACGCTTCCGTGTAAGGAGTGCGACCCTCGAGGGTGCTGGCTATGAGCTCGCGGGCGAAGCGTTTTCCGACCTGCACCGGCTTGGTGTTGTAATAGTTCCCACTGGAAGGGCCCTCGGTTTCTATCTGAGCGATCCGCTCTTGCTCGATTCGTAGTTCCTCAATGAACTGATCCCAAGTCAAGGCGTCGGCCTCCCGCAGGCGACCGAGGATCACCTGGGTGCTGACTCTGAATCGCCTGGCCAACGGCTGGAGCTGTTCTCGGAGATCGCGGTCGACATCGAGAACCGAACGAAACTCGGTCATAGGTACCAGCAGTTCGGCCGCCACCTCGTTGCACCAGCGTTCCGGCTGGTAACTCCGCGTGGAAAGAGGGTCGAGGTCGGACAGGGCAGTCTCGCCCAGCCAAAGATGCGCGAGTTCATGGGCGAGCGTGAACACTTGGGCGGCTTTGGAGTCGGCGCCGTTCACGAACACAACGGAGGCGTAAGGGTCGACGAGAGCGAAGCCCCGGAATTCGTCGGGATTGAGTTTGCGGCGAGTGTTGGACCCCACAATACCGCTGATCATCACCAGTACCCCGGCGGTTTCGGCGTTTTCCCGGAGACGAGTCAGCGCAGCGTCCCAGGTCTCGAGTTGGCGCCGGGTCTCTGCGGTCCAGTCGAGGACGACACGCATCTGCTCGGCAATTCCGATCACTGGTGTGTTCACGGTGGCACTGCCGATGAACCCCAGCGGCGCCTCGCCGTTCAGTAGCTGGTTGTCGTGATACCACTCTTGGCGGGCCTGACAAACGTACACGGTGTCGAGTAGATCAGCGGAGACAACCCCACCGGCCCTGGCAGCCACCGGTTGATCCCTAACGGTCCGAAAGTCAGGAATCGGGATCTCTTCAAAGGGCGGTTCATCGAGGAAGAAGTAGCCGACAGGGGTGTAGGTCTTACGTGCGAACTCTTTGAGTTGCTTGATCGTCGGGCTTGCCTTTCCGGCATGCCAGACCTCGTATCGGGGGAAGCGCCTCTCCCACACGTCGGGATCCACACCTGAGCGCACCCGAGCCCATTCCAGCAGGCTACGACGCACTTCGACACGGACGGTCATCAGTCAATACGCTAGTGACCACCGGGCCGCGATTGGTGGCCAAAGTCGCGCTGGACCGGGACGGGCTCTGGGAACTCCCCAGCAGTCGGCTATGAACGGTTTGTCGGGTCGTGGTGGGGACAGGGGTGTCGGCCAGCAGAAGGCTTGATGGTTACAACCGAGCGGAGAGTATCTCGTTGACTGCCCGCGGGTCGGCCCGACCGGAAGTGGCCCTCATCACTTGGCCGACCAAAAACCCCCGTACCTTCCGTTCGCCTGATAGGTAGCGCTCCACCGCCTCGGGGTGGGCGGCCATGATCTGCTCCACCACCGTCTCCAAAGCCGCTCGGTCCGAGAGTTGTTCGAGATTACGCTGTGAGGCCACCTCGGACGGGCTACCCTCCCCGTCCATCACTCCCTCCAACACCTCCCGGGCGGCGCTTGCCGACACCTGGCCTTCATTCACCATCCGGGTCAGGACGGCGATCTCTCCTCCCTGGAGCCGGACATCCGCCAACGAGGCTTCCCTCCTCCGCAGGGAAGCGGTCACCTCGCCTGTCACCCAGTTGGCAGCCGGAACCGGGTCGGCGCCCGAGCCCACGGACTCCTCGAATAGGCGCCGCAGATCCGGCTCGGAAGCGGCCAACACCCGGGCAGCGCCAGGGCTCAACCCCATCCGACGGTAGCGTTCCCTGCGGGCGGCAGGGAGTTCGGGGAGAGCGGCGCGGGCTTCGGATAGCCAAGAGTCGTCGAACACCATCGGCGCCAGGTCCGGCTCCGTGAAGTAGCGGTAGTCGGAGCTCCCCTCCTTGGTGCGCATCCCGTGGGTTACCTCCGCCTCCTCGTCCCAATGCCGAGTCTCCATCACTACCCTCTCCCCCGCCGACGCCAGCACCGTCTGCCGCTCGATCTCGGCGCGGATGGCCTTTTCCAACGACCGGAACGAGTTCATGTTCTTGATCTCCACCTTGACGCCCAACTCCTCGCTCCCCTCGGGGCGGATCGAGACGTTGGCATCGAAGCGCACCGAGCCCCGCTCCAGCCGGGCGTCCGACACCCCGGTCTCCGCTACCACCGCCCGCAGCTCCTGGGCGTAGGCCCGGGCGTCGGCGGCGCCCCGCAAATCGGGTCGGGAGACGATCTCCACCAGCGGGGTCCCCGCCCGGTTGAAGTCCACCAGAGTCTCCACCGCGGTGTGGATTCTCCCCCCTTCGCCCACATGCACAGACTTGCCCGTGTCCTCCTCCATATGGACCCGTTCTATCCCCACTCGGAACGAGCCGTCATCGGATTCCACATCCAACCAGCCGTCCACGCACACCGGCACATCAAACTGGCTGATCTGATAGTTCTTGGGCAGGTCGGCGTAGTAGTAGTTTTTGCGGTGGAAAACCGACCGGGGATTTATCCGGCAGTTGAGGGCCAGCCCCAGGCGGATGATCCTCTCTATGGCTTCCCGGTTGGGAACGGGAAGCGAGCCGGGCAGGGCCAGGCACACTGGACAGATATGAGTGTTGGGAGAATCGCCGAAAGAGACCCGACAACCACAAAACATCTTGGAGACGGTGTCCAACTCCACATGCACCTCAATGCCGATCACCGGCGACCACTTCACAAAGGCACCCCGGGAGGTGGCGCCAATGCCGGCGGAGGCAAAACGTCGAAGCCTGCCAGCCGCTCCACCTCGGCCGCCACCGCCATCATCACCTGCTCCCCGAGGGCGGGGGCCATTACCTGCAACCCGATAGGCAGCCCTTGGAAATCAAGGGAGATCGGCACCGAGATGGCCGGGTGCCCCGACAGGTTGGAGGGAATAGTGCAGATGTCGCTGCGGTACATCGTCAAGGGATCCAAGGTCCGCTCGCCCAACCGGAAAGCGGTGGTGGGGCTGGTCGGGGATACCAATACGTCCACTTTTCCATATGCCTCTTCAAACTCGGCCAGGAGCAGGGAGCGAACCTTCTGGGCCTGTCCGTAGAAGGCGTCGTAATAGCCGGCCGACAGTGCATAGGTTCCCAGCAGAATGCGCCTGATCACTTCCGGGCCGAACCCTTTAGCGCGGGTTTCCGCCATCGTGGCGGAGGCGGTGGCTTCTTTGATCGACAGTCCATAGCGCATCCCGTCGAAGCGGGCCAGGTTGGCCGAACATTCTGCGGGGGCGATCAGGTAGTAGGCGGAAAGCGCTACATCGAACAGCGGGAGCGATACTTCCATCACCTCGGCGCCCCGGTCGGCCAACCGGTTCAGCATCTCCCCGGTCGCCGCCGCCACTTCCGGCTGATAACCCTCTCCCCCCAACTCCTTGACCACTCCCACCCTTAGCCCCTTCACACCGCTTTCCAAGCTTCCCGCAAAGTCGGGGACCGGACCGGAATAGGAGGTGGCATCGGCCGGATCGTGCCCGGCCACCGCGGCCACCAGCACAGCGGCGTCGGCAACGGTACGGGTCAGGGGTCCGATCTGGTCGAGAGAGGAGGCGAACGCCACCAATCCGTACCGGCTGACCAGCCCGTAAGTGGGCTTCATCCCCACTACCCCGCACAGAGAGGCGGGCTGGCGGATAGAGCCGCCGGTGTCCGAACCCAACGCCGCCACCGCCGAGCCCACCGCAACCGCCGCCGCAGAACCTCCCGACGACCCTCCGGGAACCCGCTCGGTATCCCAGGGGTTGCGAGTGGGGCCGTAAGCCGAGTTCTCAGTTGAGCTTCCCATGGCGAACTCGTCCAGGTTGGTCTTGCCGATGATCACCGCTCCCGCCTCCCGCAGCCGGGCCACCGCCGTAGCGTCATAGGGGGGCCGATATCCGGCCAGGATCTGCGATGAACAAGTGGTCTCCAAACCCCGGGTGCACATGTTGTCCTTGACCGCCACCGGGATGCCGTGGAGCGCTCCTCGGTCCTCACCTCGGCCCAGTTCCCCATCGGCCCGGAGAGCGGCCCCCCGGGCCCCCTCCCGATCCAGGTTCAGATAGCAGTGCAGCTCCGACTCGGTCATGTCCGCCCGGGAAAGCACCTTGTCCAAAAGCGCGACAGCAGAGGTCTCCCCCGAACGCAGGGCCGCGCCGGCGGAAACAATCGAGAATGGTTCGGGGGACATCGACCGGTCAGTCGAGCGCCGGCGAGGTTACGAAAAAGCCGCCCCGGGTCTCCGGCGCCATCTCCAATACTTCCTCCCGGTCCAGCGAGGGGCGCGTTTCGTCGGCCCGGAACACGTTGGTCTGGCCCAACGGATGAGAGAGAGGCAGGGCGACGGAGGTATCCACTTCCTGCACCCGGGAGGCATGCTCCAAGATGACCTCCAGCTCCTGTCGGTACCGGTCGAGCCGGCGCGGCGAAAGCGCCAGCCGCGCCAAGGTGGCGACATGGGCAACATCCACATCTATCGGCATAAGGGAAGGAGTTTAGGAAAAACCGATGACCGATCCCGCTAACTTGATGGCGATGAGCAAAAACCGCCCTCCCTCCACCGATCGGAGACGCCTGCTGTTAGGAGTGGCAGTTCTGTGCCTGGCCGCCGCTGCCGCCCTGGCCTGGTGGAACGACGCCTCGGAAATGGGGTCGGTGCTGCTGAGAGCGGACATCCTGCTGGCGGGGGTTTGGCTGGCTTATCCGTCTCTTCGCTCCATGCGGTGGGGAGTGGTATTGGCAGTCACCGGGGGTGGAATCCTTCTCCTGACCAGATGGCGTCTGGTAGCGGCGATGATCCTCATCGCATTGGCGGTGGGGCTCTTCTGGGGAAGGATCAGAAAGAGAAGCGTCCGATAGCTGTCGGACGCCTCTGTTGAAACTCTCTTCACAAGCAACTCTCTGGCAGCCTGATTTCGGTGGCGCTGGCGGCCTCGGCTTTTCTCGGATCAAAGGTTTCCCCAAGACTGGTCAGGCTCTCTAACCTCATACCCATTATGACAGCCGCTGTACCACCACCCGTGACACCCCCCTACCAGGTTTGGTTCGAGCGAACTCACTGGCCGGGGATGGACGAAGTGCGACGGGCGGGAATCGAGGCTTTGGGGCCGGGCGATCCCGATGACCCCTACCGAGACATCGAGAGCGCCCAAGCGATAATGGCGGGGCACCTCCGATACGACGGCGAGATAATGGATCGGGCGCCGCGGCTGGCGATCATCGCCCGCACCGGAATCGGGTATGACTCTGTAAACGTGGCCGACGCCACCCAAAGAGGGATCCGTGTCTGCAACTTTCCCGAGGGCCCGACCATCCCCGCTTCCGAGCAGACCATCGCCCTGATGATGGCGGTGGCCAAGCGTCTTCCCATTCTCCAACGCCACCTGCGAGAGGGCGACCTGGCAAGCATAAGAGCCCACACCGCCGTCGAACTCCACGGAAAACTTCTGGGGCTGGTGGGTTTTGGTCGGATAGCCCGCCGGGTGGCGACCGTCGCCAGAACGCTGGGGATGCGAATCGTCGCCTTCGACCCTTATCTCCCGGACGAGGCGTTCGAGTCCGTAAGCCGAGCAGATGATCTGGCCGAACTGCTGGCCTCTTCCGATGTTGTCTCTATCCACATCCCCCTCACCGCAGAGTCGCGCGGCCTTTTCAACCGCGAGAAGCTGAGCGGAATGAAGCCGGGCGCCATCCTCATCAACACCGCTCGTGGACCGATTGTGGACACCGATGCCCTGGTGGAAGCAGTTTCCTCGGGTAATCTGGGGGCGGTGGGACTGGACGTAACCGACCCCGAGCCGCTCCCCGTTGGGCATCCTCTGCTGGCCTTCGACAACGTGTTGGTCACTCCTCATGTGGCGGCCTGGACAAAGGAGGCCAAACTGCGGATGCTGTCGGAGGCCACAGACCAGGTCCTGGCTGTGTTGGCCGGACGCAGACCCAGCTATCTGATCAATCCCGAGGTGCTTGGTCGGACGGGTCCCAACCCGTCGGAGTAATTGTCCTTATTTGTGCCGGCGTGATGAGATGAGCCGAAAACGCCCCGGTATCGGGGTAATCGGATTCGGCTGGATGGGACAGTCCCATACTCGCGCCTTTCGCAACCTCGGGGTCTATTTTCCGGAAAGCGACATCAGACCGAGATTGGTGGCGATGGCCGACCCTGTCCTGGAGCGGGTGACAACCGCGGTCGAGCACTTCGGATTCAAAGAGGGCGGCTCCGACTGGGAAGCGGTGGTCAACCATCCCGAAGTGGAGGTGGTGGACATAACCGCCCCCAACTCCATGCACCGGGTCATCGCCGAAGCGGCCGCCGCCGCGGGAAAACATGTCTTCTGCGAAAAGCCGGTGGGAGAACATCCCGACGACACCGTCGCCATCGCCCGGGCCATCCGAGCCGCCGGGGTGCTGTCGGGATGCGGCTACAACTACCGATGGGCGCCCCTGGTTCAGCACGTCCGCACCCTTATCGACGAGGGTCGCTTCGGCAGGCTCACCCACTATCGGGGGCGGTTCTTCTCCATGTACGGACGCGACCCTCTTTCGCTTCTCACCTGGCGTTTCAGCGACAAGTCACCCTATGGGACGCTGACCGACATCATGTCCCACGCCATCGACATGGCGCTTTTTCTGTGCGGCCCCATCCGGCGGGTGGTCGCCGCCCGGGAAACCTTCATCACCCACCGCCCCCTTCCCACTCCCGGGAAGGGAACCCACTATGACCGCGGCTCTGCCGACGACCCCACCGGACCGGTCGCCAACGAAGACTACGTTGGCGCCTTGGTCGAATTCCGCAACGGCGTCCGGGGCGTCCTGGAAGCCGACCGGACCATTCTTGGACCACAGAGCGACATGGCCTTCGAGTTGAACGGAACCAAGGGCGCCGCCTCCTGGACCCACGAGAAACTCAACGCCCTTCAGCTCTATCTTCCCGAAGAGCAGCCCGTCGACGGCTTTATCGAGGTGCTGGCCGGAGACTGGCTTCCCCACCAGGCCAATATCGTCCCCGGACATGGCAATTCGATCGGCTACGAAGCCATGAAAATGATCGAGGCCCACGAATTCCTTCGCTCGGTTGCCTCCGGGTCGAAATTTTTTCCCAATTTCGAGGACGCGGCCCAAGTGGCCGAGGTACAGTCTGCCATGGCCCGCTCCTGGCATTCAGGCGCCTGGGAAATGGTTGATAGGACTGATGGCTGAGAGCATGGGGCGCCAAGATGGCTTTTCCGGATCGAGATGTGGTTACCTGGGTTGGCGACGGGTCTTACCTGATGATGAACTCCGATATCTATTCCAGCGTTTTCAGCGGTCACAAGCTGATCGTGATCGTGTGTGACAACGGGGGATTCGCGGTGATCAACCGGTTGCAGGTCAATGCGGGAGGAGAAGAATTCAATAACCTGTTGACCTCTTCCCGACATCAGCGGATGACGAGGGTGGACTTCGTGGAACACGCACGATCGATGGGTGCTCTGGCTGAGCGGGTCGAGAGACTGGACCAACTGCCTGAGGCTTTCCAGCGGGCCAAGGCGGCCGACCGCACGTACGTAATTGTCATAGAAACCCATGTCTACCGGTGGGGAGAGGGAGGAGCCTGGTGGGAGGTGGGTATCCCCGAGGTGAGCCACCGCGCATTGGTGAGGGTGGCCCGCGGCCAGTCGGACGCGGAGCGCAAACACCAGCGGGTGGGCGTCTAGGCCTCCTTATGCGACCATTCGAGGGAAAGGCGGCAGTCATCACCGGTAGTACCTCCGGAATGGGAGAAGCCACCGCCCGGGTGATGGCTGACCGGGGGGCGGAAGGGATTGTGATCACCGGTCGAAATCCCGAGCGCGGGGAAAGGGTGGCCAGGTCCCTCCGTAGCCGCACCGGCACGGACGCCATCTTTGTCGCCGCCGACTTGGCTCTCCCTTCCGCCTACCGCCGGGTAACAGAGGCCGCAGATCGGCGTTTTGGTCGGATCGACATCTTGGTGAATAGCGCGGCAAGCACGGCCCAAGGCTCAATCGAAACCGCCACCCTCGAACATTGGGAGGAAATCATGACGACCAACCTCCGGTCGCCCTTCTTCCTGATGCAGGAAACGGTGCGGATCATGAGACGGGAAGGGGTGAGTGGAACCATCGTCAACGTCGGTTCGATCGCGGCCCACGGAGGGCCGACGTTCTTAGCCCCCTACTCCGCCTCCAAGGCAGCCCTTGCCGCCCTGACCCGCAACGTGGCCTACGCGGTGATGCCAGACCGGATCCGGGTTAACTGCCTACAACCGGGGTGGTCCGACACCCCGGCCCAACACGCTATGCAAAAGAAACACGGCGCAGCGGACGACTGGCTGGCTCGAGCAGAAAGCGGATCTCCATTCGGCCAACTCCTGAAGGCTGATGAAATAGCCGAGGCAATCGCTTTCCTAGCCTCCGAGGCGTCCGGCTTGATGACGGGATCGGTGATCGACTACGACCAGAGCGTGCTCGGAGCGGGACTCCCACCCCAACCTCCTCCCCGATCAGGAGGCAAGCAGTGATTCCGCCGAGACTGGGCGTTTAGGCCCCCGGTTTGTTGCCATGCGACCTTTCGAGGGAAAAGTAGCCGTGGTCACCGGTAGCACCTCCGGTATGGGAGAAGCCGCCGCCCGGTTGATGGCCGACCGAGGCGCGGCCGGCATTGTGATCACCGGGCGAAACTCCGAGCGCGGGGAAAGGGTGGCCCGATCCCTTCGAAGCCGCCACGGCACAGACGCCGTTTTCGTTGCTACCGATTTGGCCCTCCCCACCTCGTACCGGCGGGTGATCGAGACCGCCGACCAAGGCTTTGGCCGAATCGACATCCTGATTAATTGCGCGGGGGATACCTCGCGCGGCTCGATCGAGACCACCACCCCTGAGCATTGGGAGGAAATTATGGCGATCAACCTGCGGTCGCCCTTTTTCCTGATGCAGGAAACCGTGCGGATCATGAGACGAGAGGGAGTGGGGGGAACGATCGTCAATGTGGGGTCAATCGCCGCCCACGGAGGACCACCCCATATCGCTCCCTACGCCGCCTCCAAGGCCGCCTTGGCCGCTCTGACCCGCAATGTCGCCTATGCGGTGATGCCGGATCGGATCCGGGTGAACTGCCTCCAACCGGGCTGGTCCGACACCCCCGCCGAGGACGTAGTGCAAAAAAGGGCTGGCGCCGGGGATGACTGGCTGGTCAGGGCGGAGGCCGAGGCGCCCTTCGGAAGACTTCTCAAAGCCGAGGAAATCGCGGAGGCCATCGCCTTTTTGGCCTCTGACGCGTCGGGTCTGATGACCGGGGCGGTGGTCGACTACGACCAGAGCGTGCTGGGAGCGGGACGACCTCCCCAACCTCCTCCCCGACCAGGAAACAACCAGTGATTCCGCTTAGGAACAGAATCGCCGGAGCGCCCATCAGTTGGGGAGTGGACGGGTCGCCGGGATGGGGACATCTTCTTCCCAGTGCTCGGGTGCTGGGAGAAATGGCCTCCATCGGCCTCTCGGCCACCGAGTTGGGACCTGACGGGTTCCTGGGCAACTCCCCGGAGGAGGCCCGACAGCAGGCGGCGGCGGCCGGGCTTTCGGTGGTGGGAGGCTTCGTGCCCCTACTGCTCCATCTCCCCTCCTACAGTGAGTACCAGTCGGAGTACGCCCAAAGGGCCATCAAGACCCTGTCCGCCTGCGGATCACAGGTGATGGTGCTCGGCCCGGTCATCCCCCAGAACGGCTATGACCTTTCGAGGGAACTGGACGCAGCCAACTGGGAAACCTTTGACCGCAATCTCAAGCGGCTGATGGCAGAAGCCGACGAGGAGGGACTGGAGGTGGCGCTCCATCAGCATTGGGGAATGGCAGTGGAAAAACCCCAACACCTGGAACGGGTCCTGTCGGAGACCGAAGTCTCGCTCTGCCTGGATACCGGTCATATGTTTCTGGCGGGAATCGACCCGAGGGAGGTGGCGCACTCGGCGCCCGACCGCATTGCCCATGTCCACCTCAAGGATGTGGACGAAGTGGCCGCAGCCCGGGTTCGCGCCGGAGAGATCACCTTTCGCCAGGCTGTCCGAAACGGCATGTTTCTCCCCCTCGGCGCCGGAGACGTGGACATCAGGGGGGTGATTACCTCATTGGAGAGCACCGGCTATCAGGGCTGGTATGTCCTCGAGCAGGACAAGATCCTCAGCGGGGCGCCACCCATCAACCAAGGTCCGATAGAGGACGCCGCCGCCAGCACCCGCTATCTGCTGGAACTGGCCGAACACCTGGGAGGGAGCTAGAAATACTCGGAATGGAGAAAGCCCTGGCTGGTGATACGATAAACATTCCGTCAAGCTACACTCCACGATTTGTTCGCCCGCGGTGACCAGAGGAAAACCTGCGAACCATCGGTAGACTTTCGCGCAAGTGACGAAAAGGAGACGAGTCCTTATGAGAAGTAAGTATTTACTGGCGGTTGTCGCCGCCATGGCGCTGATAATGGCCGCCTGCGGCGGAGACGACACCTCTGAGACCACCGCAGCCGCCGAGACCACCGCATCCGCTTCCGAAGCAGGTACCCAACGTGAACTGCGATTCGTGGTGGTGTCCCATGGTCAATCCTCCGACCCCTTCTGGTCGGTGGCCGCCAATGGCGTGAAAGCCGCTGAAGAAGACATGGGTGTATCAGTGGTGTATCAGGCGCCCGGCACCTTCGACATGGCCGAAATGGCCCAGATCATCGAAGCAGCCGTGGCCTCTCAGCCCGACGGGCTGGTGGTAACCATTCCTGACGCCGACGCCTTGGGGCCAAGCATCCGCGCCGCAGTGGAAGCCGGCATCCCGGTTATCTCCATGAACTCCGGCTCTGATGTCTTCGCCGATCTCGGCGTTATGGTTCATGTGGGCCAGACCGAGTACGAAGCCGGCTTGATCGCCGGACAGGAAATGGCTGCCTTGGGCGTCAGCAATGCCATTTGCGTCAACCAGGAAGTTGGGAATACCGCCCTTGACGACCGATGCAACGGATTCAGAGACGGATTGGGCGGCGACGTGGAGGTAATTCCCGTGGACTTGGCCGACCCCACCGGCGCACAGGCCGCGATCGAAGGAGCGCTGTCCTCCCGCAATCCGGACGGTGTGCTCACGTTGGGTCCGACCGGCGCCATCCCGGCGTTGAACGCCATGGACAACCTGGGCATGATGGGCTCGATCCCGATCGCGACCTTCGACCTAGGACCCGAGGTGTTGGAAGCGATCAACGCGGGCAACATGGCCTTTGCTATCGACCAGTACCAGTACGCGCAGGGTTACCTGCCGATCGTGCTTCTGACCATGTTCCATGAGACCGGCGGGCTCCCGCTCGGTTCGGTGACCAGGGTCATCCTGACCGGGCCGCAGTTGGTGACAGCCGCAAACGCCAACGACGTGATCTCCTTCTCAGAGCAGGGATTGCGTTAACCAGACCGCTATTCAAAACCAGAATGAGGGCCGGGTTCCGGCCCTCATTCTGGTTTAACGCTAGGTTCTTACCTCAACGGAGACAACGGAGACAACGGAGACAACGGAGGTTTCTATGACAGACGAACGGGTACGGCAAATAGGCCGGGTCAATCGACTGCTGACCAGACCCGAGTTCGGGGCATTCCTTGCCTTGGTGGTGGTGTGGTTGTTCTTCGCGGCAGTGGCCTTCGACAACAATTTCGTTTCGTGGACCACTACCGCCTCCATTCTCAACCGGGCCGCCCCGCTCGGCATCCTGGCAGTAGGCGTGTCGCTTCTGATGATCGCCGGGGAATTCGACCTATCGATAGGATCGATTGTGGGATTCGCCGGGATGGCGATCATGTTGCTGATCACTCCTGCCGACGCGGGTGGATTCGGACTGCCCGTGTGGATAGCGGTGATTATCGCATTGTTGATCACCATGCTCACCGGGTTCTTCAACGGTGTGCTGGTGATGGCCACCAAATTGCCCTCTTTCATCATCACCCTCGGATCGTTGTTCATTGTCAGGGGGCTGGCCGTGGCCATTCCCCGGTTGATGACCAACCGGACCCAGTTGGGCGGTTTCTCCGACTTTGACGCCGGAGGATGGGCCGCTTTATTCGGCACGAAGATAGAGTTGGGCGGCGCCCGATTCGACATTTCCATCATCTGGTGGTTTGCCCTGGCGGCAATAGCCACCATAGTGCTACTTCGAACCCAAGTCGGCAACTGGATATTCGGAGCGGGAGGAGACGCCAACGCCGCCCGCAATGTGGGTGTCCCGGTGGCGCGACTCAAGATCGCCCTCTTCATCATTACCGCCGTCGCTGCTTTCCTGGTAGCTCTCATCCAGGTGTCGCAACTGGACAGCGCCGACTCGCTGAGAGGCACTTTGAAGGAGTTCGAAGCCATCATCGCGGTGGTGGTGGGCGGAACCCTGCTCACCGGCGGTTACGGATCGGTGATCGGCCCCGTCTTCGGCGCCCTGATCTTCGCCATGGTCCAACAAGGCATCATCATCACCGGCGTTGACGGAGACTGGTTCCGCGTTTTTGTGGGCGGCATCCTGGTCTTGGCGGTGATCTTTAACAACTACATCCGACAGAGAGCGAGCAAACGATGAGCGACAAAATTCTGGAAATCCAAGGTGTCTCCAAGTTTTTCGGCAGCGTCATCGCGCTTCAGGGCGTCTCTATGTTCGTTCGTCCAGGGGAAGTTACCTGTCTCCTGGGCGACAACGGCGCCGGGAAATCGACCCTGATCAAGACACTGGCCGGAGTTCACAAACCCGATGAGGGCAAGTACTTCTTCGAGGGCACGGAAACTCTTTTCGAATCACCCCGAGAAGCTCTGAACCAGGGCATCGCCACCGTCTACCAGGACTTGGCGATGATTCCGCTGATGTCCATCTGGCGGAACTTCTTCCTGGGTTCCGAACCCCTGAAAGCGAAGACCTTCTTCGATACCGAATCCGCGCAGCGGATCACCCGCGAAGAGATGGCCAAGATGGGGATCGACATCCGGGATCCCAACCAGCCGGTGGGCACCCTCTCAGGAGGTGAGCGCCAGTCGGTGGCTATCGCCCGGGCGGTTTACTTTGGCGCCAAGGTACTGATCCTCGATGAGCCCACTGCCGCGTTGGGAGTGAAACAGGCAGGCGTGGTGCTTCGATACATAGTCGAGGCGCGTAACCGGGGCATCGGGGTCATCTTCATCACCCACAACCCCCACCACGCCTATCCGGTGGGCGATCACTTCGTGATCCTCAAGCGGGGCCAGATCCTCGGCGATTACGCCAAAGCTGACGTAGCCATCGACCATCTGATCCAGATGATGGCCGGCGGCGCCGATCTGGAACAGCTCCAGCACGAATTGGCGGAAGCGACCGGAACAAGCGACTAGACAGGTTCTGATGGGTGGGGGCCGGATCAACGGCCCCCACCCCACTGTTTCACTGTCTCTATCGCCTCGGGATTGAGAGACAGCCGGTAGTTCACCACCGGGCGGGATAACACCAACCTCACCACCGTTTCGGCATATTGCTCCGAAGGGGTTTCCTCCCATGACGGCCCTTCGAACCAGGGGGTACCGGGCGGTAGCTTCTGTGCTTCCAGAAAAGCCTCCCGAGATTCCGCATGGTCGGGACAGACATGTTCGATATGGTGAGCCAGTTCATGTATTAGGGAATGGCGAAGGTGCGCAGCCGTAGCCGGTATCTCCAGCACCACCTTGGCATTGTCCGGCGAGTAGTAGGCCCTTGATCCCTCCAGGGTCCAATCCCCCTCGAGGGTCACCTCCCCAAGGCACTGGGTCTGGTTGGGAAACACCGCAAGGAATTCATCCCAGACCTCCAAACTCAAATCCTGCAGGTCTGAGGGAGTACCTTGGGCGAACACCAAGGAAGGAGAGGCCGTTCCACACGCCACCGTTATTGCCGCAGCCAGCCACCCGAGCGCCAACAGGCGGACGGGACCGGGCTTTTTCTCAGTTAATCTCCGGGAGGTGGACATGTCATGACCGACTCTATAGAAGGGCGCCCCCCTCGCATGATTACCGAAGCCCTGTACCAGCGTCTGATCGATATCCGCGCCCATGCGCCGGGAAGGGCGCTGGAACTCGCCCGGCGGCGTCGACGTCGGCCTCTTCTCGTCCCCTATGATCAGTTGAATCGCGGTATTCCCCGTGGCAGACGTCTGTTTCTGGTGGCGGCAGACCACCCTGCCCGCGGGGCTCTTGGGGTGGGCGGGGACCCGTTGCGGATGGCTGATCGCCAGGACCTTCTCTCCCGTTTGAGCATCGCTCTCTCCCATCCGGGAGTCGACGGGCTGCTGGCCACTCCCGACATTATCGAGGATCTGCTACTCCTGGGATCACTCACAGGTGGCGCCTCCCTTCTGGATGACAAGGTCGTGTTCGGCTCCATGAACCGGGGCGGTTTGGCCCGCTCCGCCTGGGAGTTGGACGATCCCGTCACCGCCTACCACACCGCCGGCCTTTTCAAGATGAATCTTGATGGTGGAAAGCTCCTTCTCCGCATCGACCGCGAAGACCCGAACAGCCTGAAGACCATCAACTACTGCTCCCGGGCCATCCGCGTCATCACCAGCCAGAAAGTTCCTTTGGCGGTGATGCTGGAACCGCTTCCCGCCTACCGTGATGAGAACGGACTGCTCAGAATCGACACCAGCCCGGAAGCTCTGATCGGGGTGATGGCCATCGCCTCGGGGCTAGGTCCCACCAGCGCTCACACCTGGCTGAAGCTCCCCCCTCCGAGTGCCGATCCCCTCAGAGTTTTCGCGGCTTCCACCCTGCCGGTCCTGCTCTTGGGAGGAGACCCGGGTGATCGAGCCGAAGAACTTTTCGCCTCTTGGGAGGAAGCCATGGAGGCGCCGACAGTTAGGGGGTTGGTGGCGGGGCGTAGTTTGATCTACCCTGCCGACGACGACGTAGCAGGGTGGATCGACCGGGCTGCCCGGATTGTCCATCCCGATCTTCGTTAAAGGCTCTCGGCTGTGAAGGAGCAGACCCTATTCCGGCCGGCCTGTTCCCTGGCAAATGGAAGCGACCCGATCTGGTTAAAACCGGAGGATGCCGATTGGAACTGGTGCGGAATGATGGTGGTGGAACTGGGTCCGGGCGAGAGTCGCCGTATCGAGTTGGGAGACAACGAAGCCGCGGTGGTGCCCCTTCGGGGGTCCTGTCGAGTGGAGACTGATAACCTCCGATTCGAGTTAGCAGGCCGATCCGATGTGTTCTCGGCGGTTACCGACCTGTGCTTTGTCCCCCGAGGCTCGGAGATCACCATCATCTCCCCAGGCGGCGGGCGCTTCTGTGTGGCCACTTCCCGGGCCACCCGAGTCACCGAGCCCCGCTACTACCCGGCTTCGGGGGTGAGGGTGGATCTGCGGGGCGCCGGACAAGCCACCCGCCAGATCAACAACCTGCTCACCGCCGACGTGCCGGGCCCCGACCGGCTGCTGGTGGTGGAAGTGCTGACCCCCGCCGGCAACTGGTCTTCCTATCCGCCTCACAAACACGACGAGCTGAGCGCAGCGGAGACCCCCCTCGAAGAGATCTACTACTTTGAGATAGACGGTCCCCAAGGCTTCGGGTTCCACCGCACCTATACCATCGACGGGGAGATAGACGAAACGGTCACAGTGCGCAGCGGGGATGTCTTCCTGGTGCCGAGGGGCTATCACGGCCCCTGTGTGGCCGCCCCCGGCTATCACATGTACTACCTGAACGTCATGGCCGGCCCTCAGCCCGGACGAGGGTGGCTGATCCGCACCGATCCCGCCCACGACTGGCTGTGGGAAACGTGGACCAACCAACCACCCGACCCGCGGCTCCCCCTCTACTAGCCAAGGCAACCGGGTCCATGTCCCTGGTGGGGTGAAATGGGGCGGTTCGCGGTTGATTGGCTGGCACATCGATCCGGGTAACCCACCGGGCTCCGCCGCTTGGCCAGCCCGGTGACCTCAGGAGCAGCGGCGCTTCTACAACCAACCCCGGCAGAGGCTCACACCTAATACTTGCGGGAAGCCGGCAGCCCAAACCCCGTTAGCAATTGCCGCGCTTTCGACGCCAGCGCGGTCAGGGTTGACTTCACCCCCTGCATTTCGGGGCCTATCACTTTGATCCCCACCCCGCAATCCCGGGGCAAAGTGGTTATGCCCATGGTCGTTCCTTCAACGACGCCGCCCTCTTGTAGATGGGCCTGCAAAACCTGCGCTTTGACCGCGGCGGTAACGATAAGCAAAAAGCCCAGCGTTGGGGTATCGGCGAGTCCGAGAACCACCGGGGACCAAGGTGGGCAAACCCGCGGTTCCAGCCGGTAAGCCTCCCGATATAAAAGCTCTCCCTCGGGGCGTGAGACAGTCAGGCAGTTTTGAAAAGACTCATAGTCCAGATTCTCCCCAAACGCCACCCGCCCCGGCGCAATGATCTCCCCATAAAGGAGGGCGCCGGAGGATGCGACACTGATATTGGTCTCCTGCCTGATTCGAGCGCCCTTGAAGGGAATAACCGGCTCCGGCAAATATTCCAGATGCGCGCTTTCTCCAATTGTGAGGCTGGTGTCCTGCACCGCGAAGGAGTCGGGCATCCTGTGGACTTTGGTGGCCGACTGATTTGTGACGTGTGCTCGCGCCTCCGGCTCCAACGTAACCGCGATAGTCTGACGATCCCCCTGGAAAATCCCGGCGGTTGGGTTGGCCAAAATAACGAACGCCATGTCTTCGAGATGATCGTCCAAGTAGAGAACACGTTGCACGACCAGGGGCGGGGAGACCAGGCGTCTTACCAAACGCGTGCGGTCATACCTGACCGCGAAAATCAGATCCGCAGAACCCCAGGATGTTGTGGGCGCGGGACTACGTTGAAGCCTCAGAAATTCCGGCCCCCTTCAGCACATGTTCCACAATCCGGTCTACGCCTTCTCCGGTGCGGCAGTTGGTGAATTCGAAGGGTTTATCGCCCCGTACCAACCGGGCATCCCGGCTCATAACCGACAGATCAGCGCCTACATACGGCGCAAGGTCGGTCTTGTTGATCACCAGCAGATCGGTCTGTGTGATACCTTGGCCCCGCTTTCGGGGAATCTTGTCGCCTGCAGCAACATCAATAACGTACAGCTGATAATCAGCCAGCGCCGGACTGAATGTCAGGGTGAGGTTGTCTCCCCCGCTTTCAATCAGGACCAAGTCTGCGTCAGGGAACTGATCTCTCAGTTCCTCCAGCGCCAAGAGATTCATAGATGGGTCTTCCCTGACTGCCGTATGGGGGCAGGCCCCGGTCTGCACACCGCGGATCCTGTGGGGCGAGAGCACGCCATCCAAGGCCCGCTTGGCATGTTCCGCGTCCTCTCGGGTGAATATGTCGTTGGTTATCACCAACGGCCGGTATCCCAGATCGACCAACCGGGGAACCAGCGATTCAATCAGCGCGGTCTTTCCGGACCCTACCGGGCCGCCTATTCCAATCCGCGGAATCGCTTTTGGCATCGTCTTGTCCTCTCTTGGGCGTTAGCTGGCGAACATCCGAACATCGTCTGGTCCATGGGACATGGATACAATGTCCATTGCGGGGGTGAACGAGGTCATCTCATCCCATGAACGTTTCTGGATCTTGCCAACCGTTTCAGCCAACGTTGGGTGCAAACGCCGCAGAATGTTCTGGGCATCGGTGTGAGACACGGGCAAAAGACGCATTGCCGCTCCCAGGATGGACACCGCATGGCCGTGACAAAACACCAACAGCGCCTGCTCTGCCGATAGGTTGGCGCCTTGGGCAATCATTGCCAATGCGACCGCTCCGTTACCGGGGGATTCCCCTCGCCGCACTGTCGTCCAGTAGTCGGCATGGATTTGGCGGGCCTCAAAGGATTGAGTCTCGGACAATAGGCGTCGTCCTAGCTGCTCGGAGGCTCTTCTCAATTCCGACGGCAGCTTAAGCGTCCACAGCAGTTGGTCGATTTGGACAATCAGCTCCAGATCATCAACGATGGTGGCGGCATGTGCATTCAGGAGCGCAACGCCGTCGCTCGGCAACACCGACCAGATCAGTTGCCCGGTCAGGAAATCCTCGATGCCCTCCACTGAATCGACCAAACCTCTGTTGGTCATCGCTTCCAGCCCGTGGGAATGGGCGTACATACCGGTAGGGAAAAAGGAGTCAGCCAACTGCAGGGCGGTTAAGAACGCCTTCCGGTTGAACAATCAGATCTGTCTCATAATGGGCGCCCCGGCGCTGCTATGGTCACCGCGCCGCTCTCAGACGAGAAAATACAGTTGGGCTAAGCTCAGACGCTCAGCCGGCGGCACGGTGGCCAACTCGCCGTCCACGAGCACCCGGTAGGTTTCCGGGTCCACCTCGATATGGGGAGTCCGGTCATTGCGCACCATCTGCCGTTTCGTAATGTTCCGGCAGTTTCTGACCGGTTCGATAATCCTCTGCAAGCCCAGATCCTCATGCACCCCACGGTCGAATGCTTCTTTGGAAATGAAAGTCGCGCAGGTACGGGACACCGCACGCGGATGGGCGCCGAACATTGGCCGGTAGAAAGTGGGCTCCACCGTGGGTATGGAGGCGTTGGGATCACCCATCAGCGCCCAGTTGATCATTCCACCCTTTATGATCAACTTGGGTTTGGCCCCGAAGGTGGAGATCGGCCAAAGAACGATATCGGCCATTTTGCCCGGCGTTATCGACCCGACCAGATGCGAAATACCGTGGGTAATCGCCGGGTTGATAGTCAATTTGGCCAGATATCGCAACACCCGAAAGTTGTCGTGCTCCAGGGAGTCCTCCGGCAGTTTTCCCTTCATCTGAAGCATCTTGTCGGCGGTTTGGAACAGACGCGTGAAGTTCTCTCCAACCCGGCCCATCGCCTGTGAATCCGATGAATACATGCTAAGAGCGCCAAGATCATGGAGCACATCCTCAGCGGCCATCGTCTCGACGCGAATCCGACTCTCGGCGAAGGCGACATCCTCGGGAACACCGGGATTGAGGTGATGACAAACCATCAACATGTCCATGTGCTCGGCGAAAGTGTTCAGGGTAAAGGGGCGAGTGGGGTTCGTGGACGAGGGGAGCACATTGAGTTCACCGGCCATGCGCATGATGTCCGGCGCGTGACCTCCTCCGGCCCCTTCGGTGTGGTAGGTATGGATGGTCCGTCCGCCAATAGCGGCGATAGTGCTCTCAACGAATCCGGCTTCGTTCAGGGTATCGGTGTGGATCGCCACCGGCACATCGTAAGCGTCGGCCACCCTCAGGCAGCAGTCGATGGCCGCTGGGGTGGTCCCCCAATCCTCGTGCAGTTTCAAACCGCTCGCTCCGGCGGCTATCTGTTCTATCAGGGGTTCTGGCCTACTGGCGTTGCCCTTTCCCAACAGACCCCAGTTCACCGGAAGCCCTTCGGCGGCCTCCAGCATGCGGTGAATATTCCAGACTCCAGGGGTGCAGGTGGTCGCGCGAGTCCCTTCGGCAGGACCGGTACCGCCTCCCAACATGGTGGTTATACCGTTGGAGAGGGCATGCTCGACCTGCTGGGGAGAGATCATGTGAATATGAGCGTCTATGCCGCCGGGGGTGGCGATTAAGTGCTCCCCAGCCACAACCTCGGTACCCGGTCCGACCACCAAGTCCGGGGCAACGCCATCCATTATCCCGGGATTTCCGGACTTACCGATGCCAACTATTCGCCCCTCTTTGATCCCGATGTCGGCTTTGATGATTCCTAGCAGTGGGTCCATGATGACCGCATTGGTGATGACGAGATCCAGCGCTCCGTCACGGATGGTGACTCCGGAAGCCTGACCCATGCCATCGCGGGCCGTCTTCCCGCCGCCAAAGACCAGTTCATCACCTGGCGTCAGCAAGTCTCGCTCCACCTGGCAAATGAGCGCGGTGTCGGCCAACCTGAACCGATCTCCGGTGGTGGGACCGTACAGGTCCACGTATTGGCGGCGGCTGATCTCAGTCACGGGACACCTCATAGTGGCGCTCGGTGGAAGGGTTCCCGAAACCCCGCTGTGCCGCACGCCTAAACGCCTCTGCCCGGGTGCCCGGCGCATCCAGTTCGCCGTTGGTCAACCCATTCAAACCGATCACGGTCCGAGAACCTCCCAGGGGTATCAGAGCGACATCCTTACGATCTCCCGGCTCGAACCGCACCATGGTCCCTGCCGGTATGTTGAGCCTCATGCCATAGGCTGCCCCGCGATCGAATTTCAACGCCTGGTTGACTTCAAAGAAATGAAAATGCGACCCCACCTGAACAGTCCGATCCCCAGCGTTCGTCACACTCAGTTGGATGGGAGATTTGCCTGGGTTGATCTCGACCGGCTGGTCGGCGAGAAAATACGCTCCGGGATGATCCGTCATTCAAAAACCCTCATCACACAATGGGGTCGTGGCAGGTCACCAACTTGGTGCCGTCAGGGAAGGTGGCCTCCACATGTACCACGGTGACCACTTCAGCTACTCCCTCCATCACATCCTCCCGACTGACGACGTCGCTCGCCAAATACATCACCTCCCAGACGTTCTTCCCGTCACGCGCTCCCTCCAAGATTGCCTCGGTAATGAGAGCAGTCGCCTCGGGAACATTCAGCTTCAGCCCTCGTGCCTTGCGTTTGCGGGCCAGGTCGGCAGCAACATAAACCAGCAACTTCTCGGATTCCCGAGGGGTGAGCATCATAAAGAGGCCTCACTTGAGACACGATCTTGATCTGGGCAAATATTCAAACAAACAACTCTGGAGCGTAATTCTAGACCCACGGCAATTTCGCCGACCTAGGTACTCAATATAGGACCAGCCCTGTGCTCAGCACCAAAAGTCTTAGAAAAGTTGCCGGAACCGCAAACAGAGCATTGTGTTTCGGATATTTGGTTTGGACTACCAGGCCTTTCTTTGTCCGCCGAGGCGTTCTCCTCGGGACTGGCGAGCGGCCCGCCTCAGCCGCCGAACCTCGACCTGAATTCTGTCACCTCCTCGAGAGTGGGAAACGCGGTGGAACATCCCGGGCGGCCCACCACTATGGCGCCGCAAGCGTTGGCGAAGCTCACTGACTCGGCCCAATCCTGCCCGGTCATCCGGCTGTAGATGAGCCCGGAGGCAAAGGCGTCTCCCGCTCCCACCGTGTTCACGATCTCGGCCCGGTAACCAGCGATTTCCTGACGGCCGCCGTCGGCGTGAAACAGCCAGGTGGGATCGGCCCCCCGCTTCAACACCACGGTGGAAGGACCACCCGCCCCGGCGGCCAAGTCGGAGATCATCCCCTCGGTCGCCCGGCGCTGTCCCTCCCCCAGGGGGCCATGGGTGAGGCTCGGGCCGGGGTCGGGAGACAGGGCGGCCCACAATTCTTCCTCGGTGCCGATCACCACCTCTACCTTGGCCATGACCCTCCGCATTGCTCTTCCGTAGTCGAGCGGGTCGGGCCACTCGGCGGGCCGCATATCCAAGTCCAGGAACGAGGTCATGCCCAGTCCATGTGCCTCTGCCACCAGCCAGCGGGAGGCTTGCGCGCAGTCGCCCCGGCTGAAAGCATTTCCCGAATGCTGGATGGCCCGGATGTCAGCGAGGGGTAAGGCAGCCGCGTCCTTGATGGTGAGGTGGATGTCGGCCGGGTCTGTCCGGTAAAAGAGAAGCGGGAAATGATCGGGCGGCTCCACCCCCAAGAGCGCCAGGGAGGACAGATAACCGCGTTTTCGCAAGACGAACCGAGTGGAGACCCCGTCACAGGCCAGCCGGTGGAGGATCAGATCGCCCACTTGGTCTTCGCCCACCGCAGTGAAAGCCGCCGATCGAAGACCCAGCCGGGCCGTACCGATGGCGATATTGGTGGGGCTTCCCCCTACCATGCCCTCAAAGCCGATCGCCTCGGCGAACGGGGCCCCGATCTGCTGGGAGTAGAGATCGAGGTTCACCCTTCCCACCGTGATCAGGTCAAGGGAGATCGGATCCTCAGCCCCAACCGAAGTTGGGCACCCGCTCATGACGAACCCGATAGCACCTTTCGCAAACCTTGATGCACCAGACCAAGATGATCAAGCGGCATGCTCTCGGTAGCGGTGTGGGCCTCCGAAGTCTCTCCCGGCCCGAAGTTTATGGCGGGTATCCCCCGTGCAGTGAGCCGGGCCACATCGGTCCAGCCCTGCTTGGAGCCGATCGCCACCCCGGCGGCCTCGGCCAACCCGGCCACCAGGGGATGGTCGGTCACCACCCGACCGGAAGGGGCGGCGTCGATGACTTCTACCCCGTCGGCGCCCTGACAGGCCTTTCGCACCTCCTGTTCCGCCTCGGCGATGGTGCGGTGAGGGCCGAAGCGATAGTTGAGGTTCATCTCAAAAAGTGGTGGGATGATGTTGGCAGCCAAACCGCCCTGGGCAAGGGTCACCGACATAACTTCCCGAAATACCAGCCCGCCCACTTCTACCGGCGCCGGGACACGAGAATGCATCTCCGTCAGCCAGGATCCGGCCTTGGAGATGGCGTTCTCCCCCCACCAGGGCCGCGCCGAATGAGACGACTTGCCCCGAAACGACACCCTGGCGTTGATCACCCCGTTGCAGCCCGCCTGAATCTCGCCGTCGGAGGGCTCTAACAACACCCCGAAGGCGGCCGAGGTAAGCCATTCGCATTCGGTGAGTACCGGCTCCAGCCCGTTGTTGGCGAACTTTCCCTCCTCCGCCTCATAGAAAACCCCGGCCAGACGGTAGGGCCAGGCGGCATCGGCCTCCTCCAGCAGATGGAGCATCACCGCCACCCCGCCCTTCATGTCAGAAGCGCCCAGACCGTACATTCTCTCTCCCTCGATGTAGGCCGGAGGCTGGCCCTGGACGGGCACCGTGTCCAGATGACCGGCCAGCACCACCAGCGGCCCGACCCCGGAGGTGGACACCACCAGGGAATTGTTGACCCGATGCCGGGAAAGATGAGGAGCGTTGGCAGCCAGGCGCTCGGAGACATGGTCACATATCCGAGCTTCGTCACCGGTGACGGACGGGATGTCGATCAACTGGGCCAGCGTGGCCGAAAGGTCACTCAAACCTGTACCCCGAAAGTACGCAAAGCCTCGTTGAGGGAGGTCTTTCGGTCGGTGGAAGCGGTCCGTTCCCCGATTATCAGGGCGCAGGGAACCCCGAACTCTCCCGCCGGGAAGGAACGCGGTCGCATGCCGGGGATCACCACCGAGTTGGCCGGCACCACCCCCCGATACTCGGTGGGCGTCTCTGCGCGCACATCGATGATGCGGGTGGAGGCGGTGATGGTGGTGTTGGCGCCCAGCACCGCTCCCTCTTGCACCACCACGCCCTCCACCACGATGCATCGACTTCCGATGAAGGCCCCGTCCTCAATGATCACCGGACGGGCGCCGGGCGGCTCCAGCACTCCCCCGATCCCCACACCCCCCGAGAGGTGAACACCTCTTCCCACTTGGGCGCATGATCCCACCGTGGCCCAGGTGTCCACCATGGTGCCCGTTCCCACGTGAGCGCCGATGTTGACGTATCCGGGCATCACGATCACGCCCGGCTCACAATAGGCGCCGTACCGCACCACTCCGGGAGGCACCACTCTCACCTGCGCCTCCGCCAGGTTTCGCTTGGTGGGGATCTTGTCGTGCCACATCACCGCTCCCCCGTCCATCTCTTTCATGCCGGTTAGTTGGAAGTAAAGCAAGATGGCCTCTTTCACCCATTCGTGCACCACCCATTCTCCGGCGGTTTTCTCCGCCACCCGGACTTCTCCCCGGTCCAGCAGTCCGATAGTTTCCGTCACCGCTTCCCGGGCTTGGGCCAACTCCGCATCACCGGCGAACGCCGCTCTTATCAAATCCTGGTCAGACACTCTTCCAACACCTCCACGGCTTGTTTGCATTCCTCAGGGCTGGGAACCAGCGCCAGCCTTATAAAACCTTCCCCGCCGGGGCCGAACGCCCGCCCGGGAGAGACCACTACGCCTCGCTCCAGCAGATGGGCGGTCATCTCCATGTCGTCCTCAACCTCCACCCACAGATAGAGACCGGCGGTAGACGCCGCCACCCGAAACCCCGCCGCGGAGAAAGCTCCTCGCAGGATCGCCCTCTTGTCGGCGAAGATCCGCCGCCGCTCGGCTACATGGGCATCGTCCCTCCAAGCGGCTGCCGCCGCCTTCTGGGTGAACTCGGGAGGGGCGGTGCCGGTGGAAGTGCGGAGAGAGGCGAGTGTCCTGATCGCCCGGGCGTCTCCCACCATCGCCGCCGACCGATATCCCGTCATCCCCGACCGCTTGGAGAGGCTCAGGTAGCACACCACCCCCGACAGGTCGGAGTCGGCCACCTCCAGCACCGAGGCGGGCGGATCTGCATCGTAAAGATCCACATAGCAATCGTCGGCGCACAGAAGAACCTGATTTTCCCGGCATTTGCGATAAAAGCCTACGATGTCGGCGCGGCTCATGACCGATCCCGCCGGATTGTGCGGCGAGTTGGTCCACACCATGGCGGCCCGCGACCATATTTCATCGGGTACGTCGGAAGCCCGGAACACGAAGTCCCCTCCGAGCCGCACCGGGTGGCCAACCGCGCCCGCCAAGAGCGCTCCCCGACCGTAGATGGGATACCCCGGAGTGGGCCAAATCACCACCTCCTCCCGGCGGGAATCCACGAAGGCGAAAGGTGTGGAAAAGATCGCCTCCTTGGAGCCGGTGGCGGGGAGCACCTGCGTGTCGGGATTCACCTCCCTCCCGAACCGCCGGTGCACATACCCCGCCACTGCTTCTCTCAGCTCCCGAAGCCCGCGGGCGGTCGGATATTGCGACACCTCGGGGACAGCCCGGCGCAGCGTCTCCGGTATGAAAGGCGGCGTGGGCTCCCGAGGATCGCCTATCGAGAAGTCGATAAGCGTCTCTCCGGCATCGCGCATGTCCCTCGCCCGGTCTTGGATAGCCGCAATTGGATAGGCCCCCATCTTCTCCAACACCGGATTGATCCGCATCCCCACCACGCTAGCCCGCCCAAGCGACTCGGTAACTGCCTTTATGCCAATCGCTCGCCCGCCTGCAAGCACTAGGGCCGCTCAGGCTGGGATGAGCACACCGGAGGGTCGGGGAAGCCACTCATCAGGAGTGGTTCGGATGCCAAGACCCCCACGAAGCATCAGCAGCCGGGAGTTCAACCATGGAACCGGTATGGCCAAGCGGCGGCGCGCAACGGCCCGGGTTACATCACCAATCAGGGCGACCTTCCGGTGAACAACATCAGGGGGTTTAAAGTACGTCTGGCAAGTGCGTACAATTACCCGAAGTGCGTTACCGGCTGATTTATCTGGGGCTGGGACTTCTGACTCTGGCGACCTTATCGATCTGTTTTGTCTTCGGACGAGGCGGCGATCCCCTCTCCCTGCCCGATCCCCTGGAGAGAGTCCAGCCCAACCCCTATGACGCAGTTCCCATGCAGAGCGGCCTCGAGATCGACCTGCAGGTGGGCTACGAAGCCCGCATCTATGTCGACGGGTACCCGATCCCCGAATCTGAGCTGTCTTTCTCCGAAGGGGTGGGGATCTATCGTTGGCGACCCAGCGCCCGGAGCCTGATCACGGATCAGTGGAAAGTGGGAGAACACACCATTCGGGTGGAATGGGAGAAGATCTACGGCCTTCCCGACGTGGGCGAGTTCACCTGGACATTCAGGGTGCAGTGAGCGCTTGGAACCGACGCAGACGTAGCGAATTGGTAACCACCGACACGCTGGAAAAGGCCATTGCCGCGGCGGCAATCATTGGGTTCAAAAGCCCCGCGGCGGCCAAAGGAATGGCGGCCACATTGTATCCGAATGCCCAAACCAGGTTAGCGATGATTGTCCGATAGGTGGCGCGGGCCAGGGCAAGTGAAGTGGGAACCCCCAGGGGATCGCCGCTTATCAGCACGATGTCGCCCGCTTCCACCGCCACATCGGTTCCGGTCCCGATGGCGATGCCCAGGTCCGCCGCCGCCAACGCCACCGCGTCATTGATGCCATCACCCACGAACCCAACTACGGCGCCCTCCTCCTTCAGCCGGGCGATCTCTTGGGCCTTCTCGGCGGGGAGAACATTGGCTTTGACCTGATCGATTCCCAAACGGCCCGCCATCACCGCCGCTGATCGGGCATTGTCCCCAGTCAAGAGAGCTACCGAGGTGTTCATCTCCCGCAGGTGGGAGATGGCCTCCCCAGCCGAGGGTCGGAGGGAATCGGACACGCCCAGCACCCCCCGGACTTCACCCTCCCATCCTGCCAAGAATGCAGTCTTGGCCTCATCTTCGAGTGATTGCAATCTCTCCAGATGTTCACTACCTGCCTGCATTCCCGCCTCGGCCAGGAAGTCAGGCTTCCCCACCCACACCCGTACGCCCTCTACCACTCCCACCACTCCCCGTCCGGCCACCACCTCTACTTCCTCGGCAGTTCCGAGTGTGACGCCGCGGTCCTGGGCGCCTTTAGCCACGGCTTGGCCGATGGGATGGGAACTCGCTCCCTCCACCGTGCCTACCAGTCGCAGGAAATCCACAACGGCCTCGGCAGACACATCGGTCAAGGTCATCTTTCCTTCGGTGAGGGTCCCGGTCTTGTCGAAGACCAGGGTGTCTACAGCACGGGTACGTTCGAACACCTCGGCGTTCTTGAACAGCACCCCCAGTTCCGCACCCCGACCACTCCCTGTCATGATGGCGGTAGGGGTAGCCAGCCCCAAGGCACAGGGACAGGCAATGATCAGCACCGCAACCCCGTTTCTAATGGCTTCCCACAAGTCACTTCCAGCCACCAACCACCCTGCGAAAGTAAGAATCGCCACCACTATCACCACCGGCACGAATATTGAAGACACCCGGTCGGCCAGCCTTTGAATGGGTGGCTTGGACGATTGCACCTCTTCCACCATCTTCACGATCTGGTGAAGCGCTGTGTCGGTTCCCACCTGTTCCGCCCTGAACACCAACCGCCCCATCTGGTTGATCGTGCCACAGAACACCGCGTCGCCTACGGATCGCTCCACCGGCAGAGATTCACCGGTAAGCATCGACTCGTCCACCGCAGAGTGCCCGCTGCTAATGACTCCGTCGGCCGGTATCTTTTCCCCCGCCAGCACCACCACCAGATCACCCACTTGGAGTTGGTCCTGGGAGATTTCGTATTCGCCATCCTCACCCATCACCCGCACCGAGGCACTAAACCCCATTTCCACCAGCTTGGCGACCGCTTGGGAAGCCCGCCCCTTGGCGCGAGCCTCGAGAAAGCGGCCCAAGAGAATCAGGGTGACAATCATCCCCGCCGTCTCGAAGTAGACCGCTTGACCACTAAGTGCCGCCCAGGTCGAATACCCGAGGGCAGTCAGAGACCCGACCGAAACCAGGGTGTCCATGTTGGCTTGGCCAACCCTGAGCCGCTGCCAGGCGATCCTATGGAATTGCCGCCCCCACCAGAACACCACTACTGCGGCCAGCACCGATTGCACCACCAACCAGACCGGCTGGTCGAGCCCCAGCATGGAGATAACCATCAAAGGAAATGCGAACAGTGCCGATGCCGCAAAGACCCGCCGCTGTCTTTTGGCCTCCTGGTAGTAGGGCTCTTCAACATCTGGGCCGGGAGAACCAGATGGGAGCGGCGCCGCTTCATATCCGATCTTTCTCACGGCATCAAACAGCAATGAGAGATCTGTGCCCGCATCGTGAGTGACCCGTACCTTGGCGCCCATCAGGTTGACCGAGGCCTCCATAACATCCTCCCTCTGCAAAAGAGCGTTCTCCACCCGTTGGGCGCACGAGGCACAGGTCATGCCGCTGACTGAAAAGACATCTGTCTGGGAAGAAGCCAAGATGGCTCTAATGCTAAGGCCCGCTATGGGAGCGGACCGGCCTCATATCCGATCTCTCTCACGGCGTCAAACAGCAATGAGAGATCTGTGCCCGCATCGTGAGTGACCCGTACCTTGGCGCCCATCAGGTCGACCGAGGCCTCCATAACATCCTCCCTCTGCAAGAGAGCGTTCTCCACCCGTTGGGCGCACGAGCCACAGGTCATGCCACTGACTGAAAAGACAACCGTATGGGAAGAAGCCAAGATGGCGCCAATTGTAGACTCCGCTGGCGCCTATTACCCGCCATTTGCTACGCCACACAGTTTTTCTGCGCTTTACACGTTTCCCCTCACCAAACATGACCCTGTCAAGGATCAGCAGCCACTCCCCTTTGCTTGTAGGTAACTGTTGTCCATCAAGCCCAGGAGGCCGTCACGGGACAGCTAGTTGACGGCCTTCTCCATACCTTCCCAGTAGGGGGCCCGCAGCTTGAACTTCTGGAGCTTGCCGGTGGCGGTGCGGGCCAGTTCCGTACGAATCTCCACCGAAGTGGGGCACTTGTAGTGGGCGATGAGGCCCCGGCAGTGGGCGATAAGATCCTCGGGCGTCACCTCGGCGCCGGGGGCCGGCACCACCAGTGCCTTCACCGTCTCGCCCCACTTGGAGTGGGGAACGCCGATGACGGCCACTTCGGCCACGGCCGGATGAGAGAACAGAGCGTCCTCCACCTCGATGGACGACACGTTCTCGCCGCCGGAGATGATGACATCCTTCTTGCGGTCGGTGATGGTGTAGTAGCCGTCGTCGTCGGAGTAGCCTCCGTCTCCGGTGTGGAACCAGCCGTCGACGACGGCCGCCGCGGTGGCGTCCGGCTGCTCCCAGTAACCCTCGAGCACATGGTTGCAGCGGGCCAGGAACTCACCGTCTGCGCTCACGGCCATGCGCACGCCCAGCCCGGGCACACCCTGGCTGGCCAACTTGCGCGCCCGCTCTCCCGTTGACAGGTGATCCCACTCGGCCCGTCTGCGGTTCATGGTGAGCAGCGGCGCCGTCTCAGTGAGGCCGTAGAGATGGATGAACTCCCAGTCCAGCTCGGTCTCCACCCGCTCGATGATGCGGGTAGGCGGGGGCGCGCCAGCCACCACGATGCGGGTGCGGCCCGCACCGGGGATAGCTCCGTCCCATTCAGCGGCAGCGGCGAGGATGGCCGCCGCCACCGTGGGCGCGCCGCACATGATCGTGATGTCGTGCTCTTCCACCCGGCGTAGAATCTCTGCGCCGTCCACCTTGCGGAGCACCACCTGCTTGGCCCCCATGCCGACCAAGGCGTAGGGCATCCCCCAGCCGTTGCAGTGGAACATGGGCAGGGTGTGTAGATAATTGTCGCGGTCACTCACCGTCGTCTGCCAGCCGAACACCGCCGCGTTGAGCCAGAGGCTCCGGTGCGTCTGCTGCACGCCCTTGGGCCTGGCGGTCGTGCCGGAGGTGTAGTTGATAACCGCGGTCTCATCCTCGTCGGGCGTCCAGGGCCGGGGGGCCGCACCGAAGCGGAACATGGCCTCGTCGGACTCGGCGCCGAGCACGAATTTGTGACGGCACTTGATGGACGACAGGGGGTCGGCCAACTCAGGATCGACCAGCAGCACGTCGGCGCCGCAGTGCTCGACGATGTAGGCTACCTCGTCCGTGCTGAGCCGGAAGTTGACGGGCACGAAAATACGGCCGTTGCCGCTCACGCCCCAGAAGCAGGTGAGCAGGCGGCCGGCGTTGTGCGACACCATGGCGACGCGCCCCCCCATAGGAACCCCCAGGGCGTCGAGGCCGGCCCCCGTGGCGTCGGCCAGCTCTCCCAGACGCGAGAAGGTCACCTCCCCCATCGATGGGGCGGGCTGATCGGGCTCGTCGACGAAGGCGACCCGGTCGGGGTACACGGCCAGGGCCCGGTCGAGGTGGTCGCGGATGGTGAGAGGAACCTTCATAATGCGCCCATTATGGTAGGACAGGCAGCACCGCGCCCACCGAAACCGAAATGCCGAGCGTTCATCAGAGAGGGCGGTTTCACAGCCTCATCTCACTTTCTTTGAGCACGACACCAGGCCCAGTTCCCACCTAAAGAAACAAGCCTGCGAAAATAGGGGGAACGACCAATAATTGTTAGGCCGCTCCATGCTTTACCTTGATCATGCCGCCACCACTCCCATCCGCCCTGCGGTATGGGAGACGATCTCTGCTTTGGTCGATCGCGGATGGGGCAACCCCACCGGCTTTCACGCCTCTGCCCGCGCCGCCAAGAACGCGCTGGAGGATGCCCGGGAGAAGGTGGGAGCGGTGTTGGGATGCCATCCTTTGGAGGTGGTGTTCACGGGTGGCGGAACAGAGTCGGATAATCTGGCGGTTAAGGGAGCGGCTCTGGCGGGAGGAAGACGTGGAGGGGTAGTCACTTCCCTAGTTGAGCACGAGGCGGTGCTGAGTTCGGTTCGTTTTCTCGAAGACTGGGGTTGTCCGGTCACCAGGGTGGGGGTGGACAGCGACGGTCTGGTGGATCCCTCCGAGGTGGCGGAGGCCGTTACCTCGCACACCGAGGTGGTGTCGGTAATGGTGGCCAACAACGAGACGGGCGCCCGACAGCCGGTCCGGAAGATCGCTGAGGCGGTCCGGGACCGCGCCGGGTCGAAGACGCTCATCCACACCGACGCGGTGCAGGCGTTCGTCTCAGAGGAGATCCGGGTTGATGAGATGGGAGTGGACCTCCTTTCGCTGGCCGGGCACAAGTTCGGGGGCCCGACCGGGGTGGGTGTGCTCTATGTCCGAGAGGGCGTAGCCCTGGAACCGGTCGCCCATGGCGGAGGACAGGAACTGGGCCGCCGTTCGGGAACCCATCATGTGTTGGGGGCGGTGGGTATGGCGTTGGCCATGGAACTGGCCGCCGCCGACCGGGCGCGCTTTCATCAGGATGCGAGCGAAGCCCGCCGAAGATTCGAGACGGTCCTTTCGGAGAAGGTTCCAGGCTTGGTGATCACGTCTCACCCCGCTCGGACGGTCCAGCACTCTCACCTGCGGTTTCCGGGGGTGGCCAACCAGACTTTGCTGGCCCGTCTCGACCGCCTGGGACTGGCAGCGTCGGCCGGATCGTCCTGCCAGTCGGGAGCGGCCCAGGTGTCCCATGTGCTGTCGGCCATGGGGATCTCCGATGCCCAGGCCCGGTCCAGCGTCCGCTTCTCGTTCGGATGGACCACCCGCCCCCGCGACGGCGACCGAGCCGCAGAGTTGACCCTGTGTGCGCTGGAGGGACTGTTATGAGGGTGCTGGCCGCCATGAGCGGAGGGGTGGACTCCTCGGTGGCGGCCGCGCTGATGCATCAGGGGGGCCACGAGGTAACCGGGGTGACCCTAAAGCTGTGGCAGGACCCGGATGGCGAGGCCCCCGTCCACGGGTGCTGCACCGTCTCGGACTCAGAGGACGCCCGCCGGGTCGCCGCCGGCTTGGACATCCCCTATTACGTCTTCGACTACACCGACGACTTCGCCTCGGCGGTGGTGAACCCCTTCGTTAACGCCTACCGCAACGGACGCACCCCCAACCCGTGCGTGGAGTGCAACCGCTCCATCAAGTTCTCCATCCTGTTGGAAGAAGCCGCAAGGCTCGACTGTGAAGTGCTGGTAACCGGCCACTACGCCCGCGTCAGCCGGGAGAGGGGACGTTGGCGGCTCCGACGGGGAGTCGACCGGGACAAGGACCAGTCCTACGTGCTCCACATGCTCGGACAATCCGAGCTGTCCCGCACCCGGTTCCCGGTGGGAGAAATGACCAAGGCCGAGACGCGTCGGGTCGCATCCGACCTGGGACTCCGCAACGCCGACAAGCGAGACAGCTATGACATCTGTTTTGTGCAGGGCAACTATCGAGACTTCATCGCCCAGGCGGCGCCGGAGACAATCCGACCGGGCCGGATCGTGGACACCTCCGACAACCAGTTGGGCCAGCACCGAGGAGTGGCCCATTTCACGGTGGGCCAGCGGCGAGGTCTCGGAGTGGCGGTGGGAGAGCCGCGCTATGTGGTGGAACTCGACCCCCACACCTCCACGGTGGTGGTGGGATCAGCCAGTGATCTCGAGACGAAAGCTATCGAGGTGGAGAAAGTCTCCTGGGTGGACGGCTCTCCTCCGCCGGAGACCCAACCGGAGTGCCTGGCGCAGATCAGGGCGCATGGTGAGCCGGTGAAAACCAGGCTGGCACGCGCCGCTGCCCATGATGATCGTTGGCTGGTGGCCTTCGCACATCCCGAACCGGGGGCGGCGCCCGGCCAAGCGGCGGTCTTCTACCGGGGCGACGAGGTGCTGGGCGGAGGAACCATCGCCAGGCTGCTGAGATGAGCGATGCCGCCCGCCGGATGGAAGAACTACGGACCGAAATCCGCCGATACGACCACCACTACTACATCCTGGACGACCCTCTCATCGACGACGCAAGCTACGACAAGCTGTGGCGAGAATTGGTAAGTCTGGAAACAGAGCATCCCGAGTTGGTGACAGTGGACTCCCCTACCCAGCGGGTGGGCGTTTCGGTCTCCGACCTCTTCTCGCCGGTGCGCCATCTCCGGCCGCTCTTCTCCCTTGACAACGCCGTGGCCGAGATGGAACTGGATGCCTGGGAACAGCGGCTGGTGCGCATGTTGGGCCAGCCACCCGAGGGATACGTGTGCGAACCCAAGGTGGACGGGTTGGCGGTGGTGCTCACCTACCGGGATGGTGTGCTGGAGGTGGCCGCCACCCGCGGGAGCGGCGAGGTGGGCGAAGACATCACCGCCAATCTGCGGACCCTTAACTCGGTGCCCCTGCGCCTG
Source organism: Acidimicrobiia bacterium (assembly GCA_965248705.1). GTDB lineage: Bacteria > Actinomycetota > Acidimicrobiia > Spongiisociales > ZC4RG35 > Bin76. Next base: position 58,519 of record CBDFJY010000002.1, read on the forward strand.
CTGGGAGACACCCCGCCCACCTTGCTGGAAGTGCGGGGCGAGGTTTACATGACCCTGGACGGATTCGACGAACTCAACCACCGACGGCGGGAAGCAGAGCAGCCCACCTTCGCCAACGCCCGCAACGCCGCGGCCGGGTCGGTCCGCCAGAAAGACCCCCAGGTGACCGCCTCCCGAGCGCTTGAGATCTGGATCTACCAGGCGGGGGTGCTGGAGGGCGGCCCGGCTCTTCAGCGGCACGGAGAAGTCTTGGAGTACCTCGGATCACTGGGGCTGCGGGTGAATCCCGCGTCGAGGGCGGTTTCCGACCTGGAGGGGGTGAAAGAGTATGTGCGTCGGATGCTGGACGACCACCGTGCCTTTTCCTATCAGACCGACGGGGTGGTGATCAAAGTTGACAGCCTTTCCGATCAGGACGAGCTGGGCGCAACCGCCCGGGCGCCCCGCTGGGCGGTGGCCTTTAAATTCCCGCCCGAGGAGCAGGTCACGACCCTACGCGACATCAGGATCAACATCGGGCGGACCGGAGCGGCCACCCCCTTTGCGGTGCTGGAGCCGGTGTTCGTAGGCGGGGCCAATGTGAGCATGGCCACTTTGCACAACGAAGACCAGGTACATCAAAAGGACGTGAGAGTGGGCGACCGAGTGGTGGTGCGCCGGGCGGGCGACGTCATTCCCGAGGTGGTGGCACCGGTACTCTCGGCTGGGAAGGAGCGGGGGCCGCCCTGGAAAATGCCCGAGCAATGCCCATTCTGCCAGAGCCTGATCAAACGACCCGAAGGCGAGGCGGTGGCCCGGTGCGCCAGAGGTTTGACCTGCCCCAGCCGACTCCGGGAATGGCTGTTCCACTTCTCATCGCGAGGCGGGATGGATATCGACGGCCTCGGGTACATGACCGTGGACATGCTGTTGCGGGACGAAACCATCCGCGGCCCCGCCGACATCTTCTTCCTGGGCGCAAAGGACTTCGAGGAGCGCGAAGGCTGGCGGGAGAAGTCGATAAACAACCTCTTGGAAGGAATCGAGGCCGCCCGCCATCGTCCCCTGTGGAGGTTGCTGGTGGCGCTGGGGATCCGACACGTAGGCCCAGGGGGTGCGCGGCTCATCACTGCCCGCTACCGGTCGATGGAGTCGATAGCCGCAGCCACCGAGGAGGATTTGGCCGCCATCGACGGGATAGGAGAAACCATCGCCCGGTCAGCCAAGGAGTGGATAGACGATCCCGACAACCAGGAACTCATAGCCAAGCTGGGCGAAGGCGGAGTGAGCCTCGCCGACCCCGAGCCGGAGGAGGAGATACTGCCGACCCTTGCAGGTCTGACACTGGTAGTAACCGGAGGACTGGAGTCGATGAATAGAGAAGCAGTACAGCAGGCCATAACCGCCAGAGGCGGACGGGCCGCTTCTTCGGTTTCCACCAAGACCTCCGCACTGATAAGGGGCGCCTCACCCGGTGCGTCCAAGTTAACCAAAGCCGAGCAACTGGGAACCCCGGTCCTCACCGAAGAGCAGTTTCTCGCACTGCTGGAAAACGGCCCCGAGGGAGTCCTTACCTGATGCTTGCCTGATCGTTCGGTCTTGGCGGTACGCGCTATTCACTCCAAGGCAGCGATACTCTTGGCGCCTTCGGCGCTTATGGAGAATTCCTTGAAACACATCTCAACGAGACTGGTGCTGGTTGGCGTCGTCTCGGTATTCGTTCTCACCAGTTGCCATAGCGGCGAAGGCGGCGAAGGGTCCGGCGAACACGGTATCAGCCAAGAGTCGAGCGAAGGCGGCGAAGGGTCCGGCGAACACAACGGCGGCCCGGAATCGGACGAAGGCGGCGAACACAACGGCGGCCCGGAATCGGACGAAGAGGGTGAAGAGTCCGGTACCCAGTACGCACTGAGCGAGACCTTCGACGAGGTGAGGGCCGGAGTTCGGCTGATCCTGTCGTACGAGTCGACCTCCAACTCCTTTATTGGCACCGTGGAGAACACCACCCAGGCCACTCTAAGCCAGGTCAGAGTCGAGGTTCATCTCTCAAACGGAATTGAGTTGGGGCCGACAACTCCGGTGGACCTGGCGCCCGGGCAGGTAGTTGACGTCACCCTCCCGGCAACCAGCCAACCCTTCACCTCTTGGAGCGCCCATCCCGAAGTCGGGTGACTCCTCATCGATCTGTTGGTGGACACCTTGCCAGCGCTTGCGCCGCGGTCTTAACAGCTCGGGAGGCGCGGTGTGGGAACTCACCTCGATAAGGCATCTGGGTTCCCTCCGTTCGGTCGGAGACTGGGTAATTCAAGGGATATCTCCCCGGGTTAGAGAGTCGAGAGGTGGAATGGACATCGACGGCCATGGGTACAAGACCGTCGACATGTTGCTTAGAGATGGCACCATTCGCGGGCCTGCCGACATCTTCTTTCTGGGAGCTGAACACTTCGAGGACCGGGAGGGCTGGCGGGAAAAGTCGATCAACAATCTCTTGGGAGGCATCGAGGCAGCCCGCCGCCCGCTGTGGAGACTGCTGGTGGCGCTGGGGATCCGGCATGTGGATCCCGGTGGAGCCCGCTTGATCACCGCTCGGTACCGATCGACTGAATAACTCGTTGCCGTCTCCGAAGGGGAATCGGCGGCTATCGGCGGGATTGGAGAGGCCATCGCCGGCTCAGTCAGTGAATGGATGGACGATCCCGACAACCGGGAATGCTAGAAAACCTGGGAAAAGGCGGTGTCAGCCTGGCAGATCCCGAACCGAAAGAAGAGACCTCCCCGACTCTGGCGGGTCTGACCCTGGTGGTAACCGGTGCTCTAGAGTCGATGAATAGGGAGGCAAATCCAGCAGGCGATTGTCGCCCGAGGCGAACGGTTCGTGTCCTCGGTGTCCGGGAAAACCGCAGCTTTGGTGGTGGGCGCCTCTCCCGGGGCTTCCAAAATAGCCAAGCCGAACGACTGGGGACTCCGATTCTCACCGAAGAGGAATTCCTATCACTGCTGGAACATGGCCCGGCAGGGATTCTGACTGACAAGGCATAAGACCAGTCTCAAAAAAACGGCCCTCTTCCTTTCACTCTTTACTTAGGAAGGGTATATTGTGGGATGATGGCACGCTTGCCCAACGCACCCACCCAAGAACGGGAAAGGGGCAAATTGGCATCCAGCCGTTTCGCATTGACGATGCTGGTCTTCCTTCTTCTGGCCGGCGCCTGCGGCGGGGACTCCGAGGATGCGTACGAAATGTCCGCAGCGGCCCGATCGGATGGCGCAGCAGCGCCTCCCACAACGATGGCGCCTGCTGCCGAAGCAACAGTGGTTGCGGCGGCCGAAGCGATGGAGGATGCTGAAGAGAACTTGGAGGAAGTCCAAGCGGCGTTGGTTGCGGCCGATGATGCTGCCATCGCAGAGCAGTCCGCGGCCGTAATGATGGCCGAAGAGGACGTGGCAATGGACGAAGAAGTGGATTTGGAGGACGTTGCCGAAGGCATGGCAGAGAGCGACGCCGGCGCCACTGTTGACCAAAACAACGCCGGCGCCCTGGTGGAGGTATCAACCATCGGCTCCCAGTCGGCGTTCGGGCGGGACATCATCTACCAGGCTTGGGTATCCGTGGAGGCCACCGATGTGGGTGCCGCCACCCATAGAGCCATCGCCATCGTCCAAGGCTTGGGAGGCTTTGTCTTCGGCCAACAGACTCGTACCAGACCTGCGCCCTACTCGGAGATCGTGTTCAAGGTGGCGCCCGAAGATTTTTCCACAGCCCTGGCAAGACTGTCGGAAGTTGGTGAACTCATAGATCAGCAGATCAGCGCCGACGATGTGACCGAGCGCATCGTCGACTTGCAAAGCCAGACAATCACCGCCGAAGCCAGCGTAGGCCGCCTTCGTAGCTTCCTGGAAACCGCCACCAACCTCGAGAACGTAGCCTTTTACGAGCGGGAACTCCTGATCCGGGAGACGGACCTGGAGCGACTTCGCGGCCAATTGCGCACCCTGCAGGACCGTGTAGCTCTGGCCACCATTACCTTGGCCATCAGACAGTTGCCGGAGCGACCGTTAATCCTTCCCAACACCGGGCTCCTGGTCACCGCCTGGGTGTCGACGGATGGTGAGGACCCCTGCCTGGGTACCAAGAACCTCACCGTCGAGCGGGACGACACGGTCGACTTTTGTGTGGAAGTGGCTAATCAAGGCGAGGTCACCCTGACAGATGTGGAGTTCTCCTCAGACATTCTGCCCTTGGATGAGAATCCCTTCGTGGTCGAACGGGGAAGCTTGAACCGGATCGAGCCGGGGCAGTTCCTCACCGCCACCCTCACCGAGGAGGTGACCAAGGGTCGTTTAGCCGATCGCATAGCCACCCGAGGTCTGGATATCCTGATCGAGGCAACCGCCACCCCGATGGACCCGAATGTACCTCAACTGGGAGTGATCTCTGACCGGTCCCGAGTTGTCGTAACCGCCGAAGAGATAATTCCAAACACCGGCGTAATAGTGCATGCCTGGGTGTCCGGCAACGATGACGACCCATGTCTGGGAAGCAAGAGCATCACCGTCAAGCCAGACGACGATGTTGTGAAATTCTGCTTTTTTGTGGCCAACCCGGGCGAGGTTCCCATCACCAACATCGAGGTAGAGTCCCCGGCACTGGACTTCGATTCCAACCCGTTGGTCCTGGAACACGGCGACTTCAGCCGGATCGAACCCCGTCAGTTCCTCACGGCCACCCTCACCGAGACCGTCGAAAAGGGACGCCTTAACGGACGTGTCGCCACCCGCGGCCTCGACATCGGCATCACATCGATCGCTACCCCGGTGGACACCGACGGGTCCGAACTGGAGACGGTATCCGACAGCACCGGAGTGTCCGTGACCGCACAAGAGGTGCTCCCCAACACCTCGATGATCGTTTCTGCTTGGGTCTCCGCCAACAACAGCGACCCCTGTCTAGGCGAGCAGTCCATCGCCATTTCTCCGGACGAGGACACCGTGAACTTCTGCCTGGAGATAGGCAACCTAGGGGATACTGCCCTCACCAACATCCAGATCCGATCCAACAGCTTGCGCCTGGACCAGAATCCATTCGCACCCGAACACGGTGACTTCGACCGGATCGAGCCCGGGCAATTCCTTACGGCTACCCTCAGCGAGCCGATTGAGAATGGGCGTTTGGCAGGTCGGATAGCGACGAGAGGCATCGACGCCGTGATCGAGGCCACCGCCACTCCCGTCGACACCGAAGGCGCCGCCTTGGAAGATGTCTCAACCAACACCCGGGTTTTTGTGGATGTACTGACTGTTCCGCCAGATGACGACTCGCCAACCGGATTCAGCGACGCCCTCGGCGCCAGCTTCGAAACACTGGTCTCGATCACTAAGGGTTTAGCTGTGGTGATCGGGGCTCTGCTTCCCTTTTTGCCCGTCATCGCCATCCTGGTGGCCATCTGGTGGTGGATCCGGCGGCGGCCCAGGCACAGTTCCGCCCCACCTGCGCCGGCGGAGCCGGAGTCTTCTCCGACTGATTGATAGCCAGGTCCGGAAAGGCTGCTACACACCGGAGGACAATCCTGTAACTGAGGATCCTGCCTTTGGCGCGTGTCTGCCTTTGGCGGCTTGGGTGCTTTTAGAAATGCACGGTGTTCGATCCCGATAGACAGGTTTCTCCGTCGCGTAGGGGCTTGTCTCAAAAGAGATGATTGCGGACCTAGAGAGACCCAGAGAACACCCCCCTCATAAGTGCGGTTACCCAGTTATAAACCTGATAGCGCCAGGGGTCTTCTCCCCGGTCGAGAGAGGTAGAAACATGCCAACATTGCGTTTCCGGCGCATCTGGGAAAGGGAGGGAGGTCGCCGGGCACGGCATAGCTTCCTGCCAGCCCTGATTGCTTTCGTTCTGCCGTAGAAGAGCCGGAGCTAGCGCAGTCGATTGAGGATTAGCAGGCACAAGCCGATTGGGCTTTATATTGAGGTCGCCGGTTGGCTTACGAAGCCGGATCTTCACCGCAACGATTCCATGGCGCTATTTTCACTTGCGATCATTGCGGATCAGATTATTATCGTTTTCGTCTCAAACAATAATAAGAAAACCCTCTTATGATCGCCAACGGCATCAAACGACAACAATGGACCTCCGGGGCAACCAAGATGACACCCCTTGGCTATCAAGCGTTCTTCCCCGCAACGCTCCCCGCTTCTCTCGACTACCCCCAACAGACGGTGGCGAAACTGGTTCGGGCCACCGGCGCCCTCTACCGCTTGGAGGGCGTGGTGCGGGGTCTTGCATCAATCAAGGCGCTCACTGCTTCCTATGTTCGACTCGAGGCCGTACTCAGCTCGCGGATCGAAGGGACTCTCACAACTGTGAATCAGCTGCTCGAGTTCGAAGCAGCCCGTCACTCCAAGGCCACTGATGACCTCAGGGAAGTGTTTAACCATGTTCGCGCTCTTGATCACGCGGTAGATCGACTCAAAGAACTCCCCCTTAGCAACCGGTTGATTAGGGAAGCTCACCGCATCTTGATGGAGGGCGTGCGGGGACACCACGCTACGCCGGGGGAGTTTCGGACTACCCAGAACTGGATCGGCGCTCCCACCTCCAGTCTGGCAACCGCCAGTTTCATACCACCGCCACCGGCCGAGGCGAAGGCCGCGATGGGCGATCTGGAACTCTTCCTTCACGACCGGCGCCTGCCCGATCTGATCGCAATAGGGCTGGCTCATTACCAGTTTGAGGCCATTCATCCGTTTGCAGATGGCAACGGTCGAATCGGAAGGCTGTTGATCATCTTGATGCTGATCGAAAGAAGAATTCTCCACCGCGCGATGCTTTATCCATCGGTATACTTCGAACAACGCCGCCAGGACTACTACCTACTACTCGCTCATACCAGTCAAACTTCTGACCCATTTCCCTGGCTCGACTTTTTTCTGGACGGTCTCAATGCAGTAGCTGTCGACGCAGCGAGGCGAGCCGACAGACTTGTTGCGCTCCAGAACCGCATCCGTGGCCAACTTCTCGAGACACGGGCAACATCAACAGCCCTTCGGCTGGCTGAGTTGCTGTTCGGCTCTCCCTTCACACAGATAGGTGAAGCTGCTCAACGGCTTGAAGTCTCCTACGCGACCGCCCAGCGAGCCGTGAATCACCTGATAGCCGCCGGTCTTTTGGAAGAGATAACCCGCCAACGTCGTAATCGTTTATATATGGCGCCAGAGATTCTTGACATCGCCTATGGCACTGGCGACTTCTCCATTGAGGGCGATTCCTCCACCTGAGAGAAGACTTTTCTGGCATGTCTTCGGATTTCGTTGACCACTCCTTGAGGGTAAGGCGCTGCACCCGCGCGCCAGACATCAGCCCACTACTAGGGGGATCAGTTCCGACACCGGGTAGTTGTCGGTAGAGGAGCTGTTTGGAATGCTGAGGGTGTACTTTCTACCGCCCAGCCGGTACCAGCCTGACCACACGAAAGAGGTTTCAACCTGATAGGCGCCTGGCTCGTCCCGACAGCGACGACCTGGCGCGTCGCAACTTTTGGTTTGGTAGGTATGGCTCGCCACCCCGCTCGCGTAGCCGGTGAGCTGTGTTAGGTCGGTTCCGCTGAACACTTGCGTAGGGCCATCGTCCCAGTCCATCCTCACCTCTCTCACCTTCACCTCCGCCCGGAGCGATCTCCCGGTGTAGGGGGAAGTTGAGGAGAACGTCCAAGGAGAGGGCGTGCTCAACGCAGCGAAAGTCTCGATTCCCACTACGCCGAGAGGAACGGGAGGATCAAAGGAAACCTGGGGAGAGCGATGAGCGTAGTTTCCAATCTCGCTCCACACATATCCCTCGATTTCTTCTCTCTCGACCCTCCGCCAAGAACAGGGAGAAGCCGTCCCGACAACATGGTGTCCCCCCGGCCTCCCGTTGGGCGACCACCCATACTCCAGCCTGCCATCATCGTCGAGACCCAGAAACACCCAATTGGTGAACCGTGTTCCCATGTAAAAGCACCCATTGGAGGCGATTTGTACATGAAGAGTGGAGATAGAAGGCCTGTAGCTAGATCCTTGCCTTTCGGTGTGGACGCAAGAGGTGACCGGCTCGGGTTTGCCCGATTCCTCGTCGAACTCCACATCGACCGTGCATACTCCCTTCGAATACTCCGGCGGGTCGGCCAGGACCGCACCCTCCACAACCAGCCCTACCACTAGGACGAGCCCCACCCACCCCCATTTGCCGAATCGCCTCAAGGAGATGCGAGCCTTTCCAACATGAAGCAGCTTGACCACCCGATCCCATGCAGGACGGGCAAACCCCAGAAGGCGTAACTCCGCCATCCGTAGTGGGGATCAGACCAAAGGATCTCCATGCCTCTGACCGGGCCACGAGTACTGCGGAAAGCGCTGATATCGGCTTCAAAGGACGCCGCCAGACAATCCGGATGGTCAATATGGAGTTCCAGCACTTCCACTTTCACCCCCTCTAAGGTGGGCGGAGCCGTGAAGGTCATCCGCTCCATGGCACGCACCCCCGCCTGATGCGTGTTCTCGGTAACCACCGCGTCCCAGAGCGCCGCCGGGTCCTTGCGGTAGATGGCGTCGAACCACTTGAAGTAGGCCGTCTGTAACTGCTCCTGGGCGTAGCGAATCCGCTCGGGATCCTCCACTGGCGGAGAGTCGATCTTGGGAACCTTGGGGTGCGCCCAGTTCTGATCGGGGATGACGCTCGGCGGATCATCAGCTTGCTCTTCCCCGGCGATAGAGGTAGTGGCGGTCACCCAGGGGAAAGCTCTCGGTGGATCGTCGATGCTTTCTCCCCCGTCTGCCGGAGCGCCCGTTTCTGTGTCGACTACCGGCAGTTCGAGGGATGCAGTAGTGGGGATAGTTGTGGCAACAGTGGTAGCAGAATCGACACGAACAAGCGTCTCGTGGGGAAGCGCCCCGGTCACACCGGGGCGGACTTCGCCAGTGTCAGTGTCGACCGTGGTAAAGGCAGGGGTGGCAGATGTCCACTCCGGACCGGGGGGATAGTCCGAATTCCCGCATCCACTCACCACCAGCGCTGACAACACTCCTGCTATCGCTGCGGCTGTCAGCCATCTTGCCCCTGCCTTCACATCCCCTCCTTTTTGGGTGGCGATACAACAAGTTAGCTATGCGGAGAACACCGAAAGCCCACCTGACGGAGTGTTGTATCGCGACCTTTGGTTACTTATCGCGAGGAGTAACCAGAGGTCAACTTTTCGCCATCTGAGCGGCGATTTGTACCAAAGTTCGCACTCCGAATCCGGTGGCGCCTTCTGACAGGTAGTGAGCGGCCTTGTTCGTCTTGGCGGGCCCGGGTATGTCCAGGTGCGCCCAGGGGAGATCGGCAGTGAACTCCTTGAGCAGCAACGCCGCGGTAATCGCTCCACCCCACCGAGTGCCGATGTTCTTCATATCGGCTACCGGCGAGTCGAGCAACTTGCGGTACTCCTCGGGAAGGGGAAGCGGCCAAACCTTCTCCCCCACCGCCGCGGCCGCCTCGGCCACGACTCTCCTGGCATCCTCGGTTCCGAAGAGTCCGGCGTATTCAAGGCCTACCGCCACTGCGGTGGCTCCGGTAAGGGTCGCCACGTCCACCATCAGTGCCGGGGATCCCTCCGCGCCCAGACTCAGGGCGTCCGCCAAAACCAGCCGACCCTCGGCGTCGGTGTTCAGCACCTCCACCGTCTTTCCGTTGCGGGCGGTGAACACATCTCCGGGACGAGACGCCCCTCCTCCCGGCATGTTCTCGGCAAGAGCGGCAAGCACTTCCACTTGTACATCCAAACCGAGCCGGCAGATGGCCACCCCGGCCGCGGCGACCGCGGCCGCCCCCGCCATATCGATTTTCATCAACTCCTGGCTCTTGGCCGGCTTGAGCGACAGCCCGCCTGAGTCGAAGGTGATGCCCTTCCCCACCAGAGTCAACCGGGGACCTTCACCTGGCCCCAAAAGCCTGACCAGGCGAGGTGGACGATGAGATCCCCGCCCCACCGACAAGATCCCACCCATTCCCTCTTCCAAAAGCCGCTCCTCATCCCAAATCTCGACAGTCATCCCCGCCTCGACCGCCACCGCCGACATGAGCGCCGCAAGGTCGTCAGGACCCTGATCCGAGGGAGGCTGGTTAACCCAATCCCGTGCGGCAGCCACCGCCTCGGCCACCACCCGGGCACGCTCCACCGCCTTCATCCAATCAGAGGGGATCGGAGAGGCCAATCCCACCTCCGGCAGGGGCCGATCCGACGGCTCGCTCCGATAGTTCTCGTACCGATAACCAGCCAGAAGGGCTCCCTCCACCGTGGCAGCCAACGCGCCAGGAGTCGACAACTGGTGAAGAGTGGTAACCAGGCGATCGGCTCGGGGAGCAGCCCGAAAGCCGGTGCCCGAGGCTCGGCGCACCGTCTCATGGTCGGGATCGTCGCCCACCCCCACCATCACCACCCAGCTATACCCGAATCCTCCCCCGGTCGGTATCACCGCCACTTCCCCCGGCTTGCCGGAAAAATCCACTCCCTCCAAGTGCTCGCCCACCCATGAACCCAGTTGATCCAATACATATTCGGCGCCCGGTCCGGGCCGGCGGTCGGCGCCCATGGGAACCACCAAAACCGGTGCATCACCCTCTGCAACCGCCGCGGCCGAACCTATCTGTGGAAGTCTCTTCATACCTCTAACCCTACCGCCTTCCACCTGGGAAATGGCGATCCCCCGACAGCCGACATTTGCAAAAACCTTGCGGAGTCTGCGACCGAGCAGACGCCCGGTCAGAGCGGCCGAGGTTGTCTGAGAGGGTTACCTATTCGCCATCTGCGAGGCAAGTTGCACCAAGGTTCGCACCCCGAACCCGGTGCCGCCCTCGGACACGTAGTGCTCCTTCTTGCCCGACCTGGCCGGCCCGGCTACATCCAGATGCGCCCAGGGGAGATCGGCAGTGAACTCCTTGAGCACCAAGGCGGCGATGATCGCTCCACCCCACTGACCCGCGACATTCTTCATGTCGGCAACCGACGAGTCGAGCAACTTGCGGTATTCCTCAGGGAGGGGAAGCGGCCAAACCTTCTCCCCCGCCGCCTCGGCTGCCTCGGCCACGACTCTCTTGGCATCCTCGGTTCCGAAAAGTCCGGCATATTCGAGGCCGAGCGCCACCTTGCACGCTCCGGTCAAGGTGGCCAGGTCGACAATTAGCGCCGGCGATCCCTCCGCAGCCAGGCTGAGGGCGTCCGCCAGAACCAGCCGACCCTCGGCGTCGGTGTTCAGCACCTCCACCGTCTTTCCGTTGCGGGCGGTGAACACATCTCCGGGACGAGACGCCCGTCCTCCCGGCATGTTCTCGGCGAGGGCAGCAAGCACCTCCACGCGCACATCCAGGCCGAGCCTACTGATGGCGACTCCCGCGGCGGCAGCCGTGGCCGCTCCCGCCATGTCCGTCTTCATGCCCTCCATCGCCGTGGCCGACTTGAGGGACAGCCCGCCGGAGTCAAACGTGATGCCCTTCCCCACCAGGGTCAGCCGGGGACCATCACCCGGTCCCAAAAGCCTGAGCAGGCGCGGCGGACGGTGCGATCCCCGCCCCACCGACAAGATCCCGCCCATCCGTTCCTCCCGAAGCCGCTCCTCATCCCAAATCTCGACAGCCATCCCGGCCTCGACCGCCGCCGCCGACATGAGCGCCGCAAGGTCGGCGGGACCCTGATCCAAGGCAGGTTGATTAACCCAGTCCCGTGCAGCGGCCACCGCCTCGGCCACCACCCGGGCACGCTCGACCGCCTTCATCCAATCGGCAGGAAGGGGAGAAGCCAGTCCCACCTCTGGAAGAGGATGCTCCGACGGCTCGCTCCGATAGTTCTCGTACCGATAACCAGCCAGAAGGGCTCCCTCCACCGTGGCGGCCAACGCGTCGGATGTCGGCAGTTGATGAAGAGTGGTAACCAAGCGTTCGGCTCGGGGAGCAGCCCGGAAGGCGGTGGCCGAGGCTCGGCGCACCGTCTCATGGTCGGGATCGTCGCCCACCCCCACCATCACCACCCAGCTATACCCGAGCCCTCCCCCGGTGGGTATCACCGCCACTTCCCCCGGCTTGCCGGAGAAATCCACTCCCTCCAAGTGCTCGCCCACCCATGAACCCAGTTGATCCAATACATATTCGGCGCCCGGTCCGGGCCGGCGGTCGGCGCCCATGGGAACCACCAAAACCGGTGCATCACCCTCTGCAACCGCCGCGGCCGAACCTATCTGTGGAAGTCTCTTCATACCTCTAACCCTACAACCTTCCTCCCTGGAATTGTGATCCCTCGGCATCCGATATCACTTACGAATAAAAAGCCTTGCGGAACATGCGACGGAACGGGCGCCAGGTCAGAGCGGCCAAGGCAGTTAGCGCAGCGGTAATCAGGAACGAGGAGCGAGGGCCCACCACTCCGGTGACGAAAGAAGCAAAAGGCGGCCCTATCACCTGCGCGACCCGCACCCCCGCCACCCAGGTGAGCACCACCACTCCCCGAAAGGCCGGGGAACAGGAGGCGATCGCGTCCCGCTGCGCCAAGGTGATCACCAGCCCAAACCCTCCCCCGGCAAGCGCCAGACCCAGGGAGATCATCAGCGGGAAACCCGCCACCAACACTGTGAACAGTCCGATAGACATCAACCAGATTCCGGCGGTCAACACCCGGCCCGATATCCGCCCAGAGATAACCCGCACCACACCCAGAGCAGTGACTATGGCGCCCAGCTGAAAGGCGGATACCACCAGACCCCGCCCCGTGCTCCCCGTTCCGAACACCTCGTCCAACAGCAGAGGAACCGCAGTCAAGGTAGCTCCCTGATACACAATCACCCCTATGGCTGTGACCGCGATCAGACCCAAGAAATCCACCCCGGTCTGTCGACGGCGTATATCCTCACGAGCCGCCCGGGCATGACGTAAGGGAGAAGAGGCCGTCTCCTTCGGCTGGCCGACCGCTAGGCGGAACGCCCAAATCCCGATCGGCGCCCCCGCAAGGTAGAGGAGAAAAGGACGGAAGGCGCCGCCGGCCGCAACGATCCCCGATATGACGGGCATAACCATCTGGGTCAGATACATCAGGGCGAGGTTGGTGCCCAGCGCCCGCAACCGCTTCTGGTCGTCCTCGAAGAGCTCGCCGATCAAAGTGATGGCCACGCCCACGATCCCCGAGGTTCCGACCCCCTGCAACATCCGCAACCCGATCAGCATCGGAAAAGAAGTGGCCAGGAACCCTGCCGATCCGAAGACGGTGAAGATGGTCACACAGATCAGAATCACACGCCTCCCTCCGAAGCGGTCGGCCAGATAGCCGATGAAGATCGCCAGGAATATTCCGGGAAATGCCGCTGAACCCTGCACCCAGCCCACCACCGAGATAGACACTCCCAGAGCCTTGGCCAGTTCGGGAAGCGCAGGAGAAACCAAAGAGAGGTGGGTGATCCCCAAACAACTGACCGTCATCAGGAGAGCCAGTTGCTCTCTTCGGGATCTTTGCCTCACGTCATTCCGGAACGGAAAGGCCGTAGGTTCTCGTCCCCAAAGATGTTGGCTGCCACCCCTGCGATGATCAACCCCAAACCGGCCACCAGCGTCAGAGTAATGACCTCATCGGCCCACCACCACGAAGCCAACAAGCCCACCACCGGGGTGGCCATCAAGGTCAGATTGACCGGGACCACCGGGATGTGCCGCAGGGCTGTCAGGTGTGCCCATACCACCAACGGACCGGCCACTGTCGCTTGGTAGACCACGACACCCCACACCGCCCCGGTCCACTGGATATCGGGAACCCCGTCGACAGCCAAAGCCGCAGCCAAAGCCGGAACGCCCCCGGCCAGCATCTGCCAGGGCGTGGAAGCCAATGGGCTCGCTGTCCAGGAGTGTCCCCGGATATAGACGGAAGTCCATGCCGCCGACAAAGCCGCCCCCATCAACAGCAAGTAACCCCAGATCACTCTGGGCTCTGAGAAACTCAGCACCCAGGGCTCCAACACTATGCCCATCCCCACCATCCCGATCACCAGTCCGCTCGTCTGCATCCGGGACATTCGCTCCCCCAGAAAAACGGCCGCCATAGGGACGGCCCACAGCGTGCTGGTCCACACCAGGATGGCAGACCGACCGGGAGGGAGAATCTGGAGGGCGTAGAAAACGAAAACGAAGATGGCGAAGAGGCGGAAAATCCCCAGTATCGTGACGATCTTCCGGTCCTGACGGGCAAGGGAAGCCCGCCGTCCCACAACGGCGTTCATCCCGAAGCCCACCAGCGCCCCTCCCAGGAGGCGGAATGTCATCAGCCAAAGAGGTGGCATGCTGTTCACACCGACGTCCAGTAACGGCCAGTTAAAGCCGAGGCCCAGCACTATTCCACCCAAGAAAAAGTAGGGAAGAATCCGAGACGCCGGTGGAGGAACAGGGGAGTCGGTCACCGGCAAACTCTCATCCCACCCCACGATAGAGGCCCACCCTGCGCCTCGGTCCGCTGCTCTTGGACGCGGCACCCGGACCGGGTCCTCTGACCCGCCTGGAACACCGCTAAACAGTCGCAGATTATCGACGAGCCGAACGGGTGGCACTCCTAGGCGGACCAGTCCTTCCACCTGATAGGACCTCTCCAGCGTCTCGGGCATCTGTCGGTTGAGACCGCTTGGGTAGGAGCCCTGCCGGACTCACCGGCAGACCAGGAAGCCAGAGGGATACAACCGAGCCCCTGTACCCCTTACGAATAGGCCATCTTTCCCAACCAACGACGGAGTGGGCGCCAGGTCAGAGCGGCGAGGGCGGCTATGACTGCTGTCATCAGGAACGAGGAGCGAGGACCTATCACGTCGGTGACAAATGATGCGGCGGGAGGTCCAAATCATCTGAGCGACCCTCACTCCCGTTACCCAGGTGAGCACCACCAGCCCCCGATAGGCCAGGGAAACAGAGGCGATAGCCTCCCGCTGCGCCAAGGTGAACACCAACCCGAACCCCGCCCCGCTAACCGCCAGACCCAGAGCCACCACCGCCGGGATTCCCGCCAGAAACACCAGGGCCAAACCGATGGACATCAGCCAGATACCGACGCTCATCACCCGGCCCGATATCCGCCCCGAGATAATCCGCACCACTACCAGAGTGGTAACTATGGCCCCACCTGAAAGGCGGAGATCACCACACCCCGCGCTGCGCTCCCCGTTCCAAACACTTCGTCCAAAAGCAGCGGAATAGCGGTGAACGCAATCCCGTGAAGCACCACCATGGACAGGATGGTGACGGCGATCAATCCCAGCGTATCCACCCCGGTTTGCCGACGGCGCATGTCTTGGCGAGCCTGCCGGGCGTGGCTGAAAGGAGAAGACACCGTTCCCTTGGGCTGTCCAATCGCCAGGCGGAGCGCCCAAATACCGACCGGCGCCCCCACCAGATAGAGCAGAAAAGGGCGAAAGACGCCACCCGCAGCCAAGACACCCGAGACTACGGGAATGATCATCTGGATGACATAGACCAAGGCAAGGTTCAGTCCCAGCGCTCGCGTCCGGCCTGTCTCGTCCTCGAAGAGTTCGCCGATCAAAGCGACTGCCCACCCCAGTGTCCCCGAGGTTCCCACGCCCTGCAACATCCGCAACCCGATCAGCATCGAAAAAGAGGTGGCGAAGAACCCTGCTGCTCCGAACACGGTGACAATGGTCACGCAGGTCAGCACTACCCGCTTTGCTCCGAACCGGTCGGCTAGAAAGCCGATCAGAGCCGAGCAGATGATCCCGGGAATCACCGCCGCGCCCTGGACCCATCCCACTGCGGCTATGGAGACTCCGAACGCTTCGGCCAACGTCGGGAAGGGCGGGCGGTAGCACCGACAGGTGAGTGCTCCCAAA
This sequence comes from Acidimicrobiia bacterium, assembly GCA_965248705.1. GTDB lineage: Bacteria > Actinomycetota > Acidimicrobiia > Spongiisociales > ZC4RG35 > Bin76. The sequence continues at coordinate 74,371 of CBDFJY010000002.1, forward strand.
ACAACCGATCGTTATCAGCAAAACCAGTTGCTCTTTCCGGGATCCAGGGGTCATGACAGACCAGACGCCCGTGTGATGCCGAACGGAAAGGCCATACTTGCTCGTCTCCCGTGTGTTGGCGTCACCCGGGCAATGATCGCAGCAGGGAAATGTGGCGATCGGTCACCGGCAAGCTCTCATCCACCCCACGATAGACGCTCGGCCCGTGGCCTGCCTCGGTTCGAGACTCCCCCCTTCAGCGCCTTTGGTGGCACCGACGCCCACTGCATGAGATCAAGGCCTTTTCGATGGTGGGGGCTATTTGCGATTTTGTCCATTACGAGATCGCCAACTTCATCAAACCGGGTATGACTGAAAACCAGGTGGCAGCCTTCGGGTTCGAAAGGCTCTATTCGATCCCCGGCATGGAAGATGTGGAAGACGTGATCGTCTCATCGGGGCCCAACGCCTGGCCCAACTGGCGCAACTTCTCTGACCGGATGATCCGACCCGGCGAACTGGTGATCATCGACCTTGCCGCTCTTACTTGGAATGGCTTCAAGAGCTATGTCTACCGCACCTATTGCGTGGGCGGAAAACCGACCGACGAGATGCAGCGTGTCTACGACGAGGCGCACAAATGGCTGTGGGATTCGATCGAAGCCACCGGCCCGGGGGTCACCACCGCCGACGTGGCTTCCAAGTGGCCCAGCGCTAAAGAGATCTGGGAATACGAGGAGGAGGACCAAGCATCGGCAAATCTCTGGGGTCACGGCTTGGGCCTGGCCCAGTATGACCCACCCGTGATCTCCCGGATCTGGTCTCTCGATCATCCCGTCGAAATCCAACCCGGCATGACCTTTGCTCTCGAAACACAGCACGGCAAGCTGCACGAGTTCGGAGTGCGCCTAGAAGAGATGCTATATGTGACAGATACGGGGATCGAACTGGTCTCCACCTACAAACCCCACGAGATAATCGTCGTGGACTGAGCATGTCCAACTTGGCCCGCCTGGTCTGGCTCGACGAGGCGGATGCGCAAAACCCTGCCCTGGTCGGGGCAAAAGCCAGCCGACTCGCCGCGGCCCGTGCCCGCGGTTTACCGGTGCTCAACGGATTCGTGGTACCGGTCGATGCCTCCCTTCCGGCCATCGCCGAGGGAGAAGCCACGCTCGGATCCCAGAACTCCGGTGCGGCCCGCACCTCGGTCTACAACCACAAGGCTCCTCCCCTGTTTTCCGAGTTGGCGGACGCGGCGCAGAAGTTGGGCGACTCCCTGGTGGTGCGCTCATCGAGTCGGGCGGAGTCCGAAGGAATCTGGGCCGGGGCGTTTGCCTCCTATGCGAACCTGTGTCCCGAAGAGGTGGCTCTCGGGGTGGTCGGCTGCTGGGCTTCTGTCTTCAGCCCGGATGCGTTGAAGAGGGCCGCTGTCACTGGGATACAAGCCGGAGAGATCGGGATGGCCGTGCTGATCCAGCCCGAACTGCAGACGGCCTATGGTGGGGTGGCCACCCTCGGTGACAGCGGTGAGGTGCTGGTCGCAGGAACGCTCGGCCACCACGCCGCGATCGTGGCCGGTTGGGAGAGGGGGCACACCGCCGTGGTCACCGAGAAGGGCGCCGTGCGGCCGGAGGACCCATCGCCTCTGAGCACCGGGCTTCTCAGCGAGGTTGCCACCCTGACCCGAGAGACTTTGGAGAAAACCGGATGCAACCACATTGAATGGGCGGCGGGGGAAAGCGGAGATCTGTATCTGCTGCAAGCCCAGCCCAAGGCCGATCCGCGACGGACCGCTGCCCACCGCAAGGCGCCAGACCCGGCATCGGACCGAAAGCCATGGCTGGACGGGGTGGTTCGCATGATGATTCGTTATCCGGGTCCGGTGGGAGAACGGTTCGTCTGGCCCTGGGCGATCGGCATCGACCACCTCTCCCCCGCACCCGGCGAGCCGACCAACAAAACCGCAGCAATCCTTGCCACGGAGATCCGGGAAAGCGCCGCCCGACTTATGTCACAACGATGGGGAGAATATGAGTCGACCGCCGCCGAGCAAGCCTGGTCGGCGTTTCGCAACAGCGACTCCTCTCTGATGCACAAGCTCATCTCCCGCCGCCCATCAGTGGACCTCGCCTTGGCAACCGAGCACTTGCAAAAGCTACAGGAGTTAGCCCAGACGCTCGTCGACGCGGGTGTGATCCCCCACCCCGACTGGATGTGGCGCCTCGACGCGGACGCAGTCGACCAACCCCCGACAGGTCAGGAAAGTCCCATTCGGCGGATCGGGATCGGCCCATGGGACCCGTTCCTCTACAGCGTGATTGCTTCCCAGGGCAAAAGCATCTCCGGATACCCGGCGGCCGGGGGATGGGGCGCTGGGCGGCTCAGGCTGATCCGCAATGCAGACGACGCCGCTTGCTTCGCTCCCAGGGGAGTGGTTGCCGCAGTCCACCCTCTCAACAACCTGGCCCCGCTGCTGTGGAATGCATCCGGCCTGATCACCGCCGAAGGAAGCCCCGGCGCTCATCTCTTCGAAGTGGCCGATTGGCTGGGCGTTCCCGCCGTGTGGGGAGTGGATGTCAGGAACTGGATCGGTGATACAGCCCGGCACCCCGGACCACAAGAGGATCCGATGGTGGCCGTGGATGGCAACCTCGGTCGAGTTGTCGTGCTCTGCTGACCAGGACAAGGCCAACTGAGAAAGGGTGTTATGGAGGCACTACATCGTTGGACGCGACCGGTAAGCTCTAACTGGAGGGTTATCCGACGATGGAATCTGCAGATGCCTGTGAATGACCAAATGAGAGTATCGCTCGAGGAAGTGCATCGGGTCATTGCGGCTGTGCTACGAGTCAAAGGAGCATCAGCCGAGAACGCAGATGCTATAGCTCGAACCATTACCGCGGCCGAGCGAGATGACTGTAAAGCTCATGGCCTCTTCCGAGTGCCATTCTATGTGAGAGGCCTGACCGACGGCAAAGTGAACGGAACGGCTGTTCCCCAGATTCAGGACATATCTTCTGGCCTGGCCAGAGTCGATGCTCAAAAAGGTTACGCCCCGCTAGCCATCGAGGTAGGTATCGAGAAGCTTCGGGAAAAGGCAGGAGTAAATGGGATTGCTGCCGTCGCCATTGCTGATTGTTATCACGTAGCAGCGCTGTGGCCCGAAGTGGAATGGTTGGCAGAACGCGGCTTCGTCTCTTTCGCCTTCACTCAATACATGGCCTTTGTCGCTCCAGCCGGCGGAACTCAACCAATCTATGGCACTAACCCCATGGCTTTTGGTTGGCCTCGAGATAGCGCTCCGCCCCTCGTGTTCGATCAGGCTTCCAGTGTGACTTCTCGAGGAGAGCTTCTTATCCATCAGCGTGATGGGAAACGTATACCTGTTGGATGGGCTATTGACGAGGATGGAGAACCGACTTCCGACCCGGCGGAAGGCCTAAAGGGCGCACAGTTACCGTTCGGAGGGCACAAAGGAGCTGGCATCGCCCTGATGATCGAACTCCTCGCCGGTCCCCTGTTTGGCGCCCCACTGAGTTTCGAGGCCTCAGCGATGGATCCACGAGAGGCCATGCCCCCACTGGGAGGAGAGTTCATTATTGCGATTGACCCGGCTCACTTTCATACAGACCCGAAAGATCCGATCAGTCACGCAGAGAAACTCTTTGATCGGCTACTCAGCCAACCGGGAACTCGCTTACCTGCTGACCGGCGGTACGCGGCCCGCCAGGAATCCATCACCAAGGGAGTTCTCGTACCGCGCACCTTGTACGAAGACTTTCAGAATATGGCGGTTTGAGTCGCGCGACTGCATATCTTCAATGATCGGGGCATGAGTCTGCGGCCTAACGTGGTCCATGGTCAATTGTATCTCGTAGGCGCGGATCCAAGACGTCGCGCCCTGCGTCTCCGAGAGTGTTCAAAGCCCAAACATTGACGAAGATCAGAATGCCGGGAAAGGTTACAAGCCACGGTGTGATGCGGATATAGCTGTAACCCACCTGGAGAAGCGTTCCCCATGAAGCGGCAGGCGGTTGCACGCTGAGACCCAAGAAGCCTAATGACGCTTCAGTTAGAATGGCTACCGCTAGACCGAATGAGACTTGGACTATCACAGGCGACACGATATTGGGCAGTATGGTGCTGCGGAGTAATGTGCCGGGTTTTACACCAAGGGCATTTGATGAAAGAACGTACAGCCGCTGTTTCTCGACAACTACTGCATTTCGGACAACTCTGATCAAATAGGGCACGGTCATCAGCGCAATAGCAATCATCAAGGTCGGCAACGATGCTCCGAATAGCGCGACGACCATCAGCCCAATGAGGATACCCGGGAACCCCAGAAGGGCATCTGTAGTACGCATGACTATGCTGTCCACGATGCCTCCCATCAAGCCGGCAATCATTGCCAGCGGGATGCCCGAGAGCACCGCCAGTATCTCTGCCGCCACGGCGATACCCAGCGAGATTCGGGCTCCATGAGCCAGCAGGGTCAGCAAGTCACGCCCTGTATCGTCTGTGCCCAGCCAATACTCGGCTGATGGGCCGCTCAAGGCGTCATCAGCGTGGATTTCTCGAGGACCGTAGGGGCTGACAAGCGGCCATATCAGAGCGAACACACAGATAAGACCGAGTGTGACAGCCGCGGCGAGCGCCACGCGGTCTCGTTTGAGCATGGTCTTCCAAGATTTCATCTCAACCTCGGATCGAGAACTCGATAGAGGAGTTCAACAGCGAAATTGATAAGCAGAAATGCTGCTACAAAGAGAAGAAGGGCTGCCTGCAGAACAGGATAGTCTCTCGATGTAACGGCGTTGACCAAGAGCCACCCTAAACCCGGGAACCCAAAAACCCACTCGATAAGGACGGCGCCGCCCATGAGGGTACCAGCCTGCAAGCCAACGATTGTTACGGCCGGCAGCAGAGCATTCCGCAATGCGTGTACCCAAATAACACGGCGGCTGGACAGCCCTTTGGCCTTCGCTACGTCCACGAACTGTTCCGACAGGACGTCAAGCATGCTCGACCTCACAAACCTCATCGTGGGGGCGGCGAGAGTTATCGCGAGCGTTAGAGCAGGTAATGTGATGTGCATGGCCCACAGACCGACACCTTCGATAGGTGAAACATAGCCAGACGCCGGAAAGATTTGAAACTGAATCGCCAGAACCAGAATCAGCAGAATTCCCAGCCAGAACTGTGGTATCGCTATTCCCGCGCTAACGAAGCCGGTCAGGAACCTGTCGGTCAGGCTTCCACGCCGAAGTGCTGCCAAAACACCACCGGGAACCGCGATGAAGATTGACAAGAACAGCGCAACAATTGCCAATTGCACCGAGGGCCAGATCTTCTCACCGATTACCTGCCCGACAGGTAGACCATTCACTACAGAGTTTCCAAGATCACCTCTAACTATGTCAGTCAGCCAGCCTCCGTACTGAAACAAGATCGGATCGTTATAACCAAGTCTCTCCCTCGCCGCCTCTATCTTTTCAAATGACACACCAGGTTGACCGCCATACATCGCAAGTATCGGATCACCTGGCGCCAACCTCATGGCGAAGAAGAGAACGGCCGAGGCTATCAGGAGAACTGGGATCGCCTGCAGGAAACGCTGAGCGGATGCCTTATAAATCTTGACGCCGCCCTTCTACGTCCGCAAAGCTTCCATATAACTTGACCCGCCGATGTAGGTTGACTCCCCCATGCCAAAGGTCCTGCCACATCCGTCGAGCGACGCTCCACATTTCAAGCTCATTTTCGGGAACCGATACCACTTGGAGGCCCATCGGTAATCCATCTTGATGAAGACGCATGGGAAGAGTCAGCGTCGGATACTCGACCAAGTTGAACGGCGCGGTATACCGGGTTTTCCTTGTTAGTAGCGCTTCGACGTTTGATAGCTCGATTGACCTACCTGAGATATCGTCCTCCTCGCATTGGGCGAAGGAGCGAGACCAAGCCAGTGAGTACGGTCGCACCGGAGTGACTGGGGTTACGACCGCATGGCACCCGCTTAGTTCCTCCGCATATTGCTGCTGAAGTCGATACCGGGCACTCAATGCCTCTGAATAATCCTCTGGAGAGGTTTGCGGTCCATCGGCAAGCAGTTGGCGTGACGGAGCTGACAGAACTGCTCTGGCCTCTTCGGTGAGATGGGCTTCAAGAGCGCGCGAGTATTCATAGGCAAATATCTTCCAGATCGCATCCCGTACGTGGTTCCCTAAACCAGGTAGTCGCACACTCACCGTTGAAAAACCAGAATTCTCCGCCCAGGAGCGCACCTCATCTAGCAAGAGAGCGTGATCGTCGTCCACGTCTTCACCTTCGAGATCCAGAATCCCGATGCGGAGGGTCTTCCGCCCGGGAACTGAGAGCGCGTCGGTACCCTTCCCGTTGTCTACCGCATCTCTGTCGACGAGGGGTGGAACGGCCTGCGCCAAGAGGCGCATGTCACGAGCCATGACGCCGATGGCATCGAGGGTGCCGGGACCAGGCCACACACCATCGGTATGCCAGGCCTGTTTCCCGGATGGCTTGTAAGAGAGCACCCCGCAATACTCGGCTGGAATTCGGACGGATCCGGCTGCATCCGTACCCAGAGCCACACTGGCGAGCCCTGCCGCGACGGCCACGGCAGAGCCGCTTGAACTGCCACCGGGGATCAAGGAGTGACTCCATGGATTCACGGCCGGCGGCAATCCGCAGCCCGGAGCTCCGTAACCGAGTTCGTACATATTGGTCTTGCCTTTAATCACAAAGCCCTGGCGAACCAGCCACCTGACCCACGTCCCGGAGACCGATTCGTCCCTGTTGAGTACGGGAACGCCGAGACCGGCGGTGAGAGGGAAGCCCTCTACAGCGATGTTGTCCTTCACAGCCAACGTTGTGACTTGATCGTCTCCGCATGAGCAGCCGGACTCAAAGTCGGTCCCCTGCCGGCGGCGTGTTTGATCCTGACGATGCTCAGAAGAGTGATGTACGGCGATGAAAGCGTTCAACTCCCGGTTGGCTGCGTCGAACTCCCGACAGTCGCTCGGGTAACGTACGTTTCTCTCGTTCATGTGATGGAGGCGCCTTTTGAATTCAAGCGTCGCAGGATCGCCGCACGGGCCTGTTCCAGGTGCATTTGAATCAGCTCGATTGCCCCATCCTCGTCCCTCCGGCGATAGGCCTCCAGAATCTCCTCGTGATGTTCCCGATCTCGTCTAAGCTCTGCGATAGGCGCGCTCGCCTGCGTCCACTGATACCGTTCGCATATACCGACGAATCTGTCATACATTGAGAGCAAATGGGCCATTCGTGAGGGCTCGTACATTGATCTATGGAACTTGGTATTGAGTCCTATAAGAGTCACACGATCCTCCTTCTCCGTTGCAACATGCATTTCGCCAAGCAGCGAATCCAGACGGGCCATCACGGAGTCATCGGCTCCTCTAATACCCTCGGCCATGGCTATCGGTTCAATCGCCTTACGTAGAGCATAAAGCTCTTCTACTTCGGCGAGACTCAAGGGTCGCACTTGCATGGACGAGTGTGGTTGCAGAGTGACGTATCCACGCTCGAAAAGTCGTCTTAGCGCTTGTCGGATCGGGGTCCGACTGATTCCATAGGTAGCCTCCAGATCCTTGAGCAGAATCCGCTCTCCTGCCTCCAGTTCTCCCAACAGGATGGCTTCCCGAATGGTGCTATATGCGAAATCTTCCAGTGTTCTAAACATAGGATCGTTGCCCACCAAAGACTGGCCTTTCACTATTCCTATTCACCGCTCAATCTGCAGAGACCGCGCAAATGGTGGAACGCGGACAAATCGGAGGAATTGTCTTACATAACAACTCATATTACAACCAAACTAGCTTGGACGAGCTCCCTGGTATACTGGGTATTTGGCTGCGTAAGCACCTCATCGACTGCGCCCGTCTCAATAGTTTTACCTTCCTTCATTACAATGACTCTATCGGCGAGTATGTTCATCACTCCCAGATCATGAGTGATGAAAACAAATGCCAGTCCCTCCTGCTCAGCGAGTGAGGATAAGAGTTCCAGTATCTGTGCCTGAATGCTAACGTCCAATGCAGAAACCGGTTCATCGCATATCAGCACCTGAGGTTCAACTGAAAGCGCTCGAGCGATCGCTACTCTTTGGCGCTGTCCGCCTGACATTTGATGTGGATAACGATCAGAGAAGGACGGATCCAAACCGACACGTTCGAGTAGTTGTCCGGCCTGGTCGAAAGGAGAAGTGGACGATTCAAGAGCATGCGCTCGAGGACCCTCCATGAGGAGATCAACAACCTTACGCCTCGGATTGAGGCTTCCGTAAGGATCTTGAAAGATGATCTGTGCTCGGCGCCTTATATTTCTAAGTGCGCTCTTACCCAATTCATCAAGGTCGGCGCCAAGGATTTCCCGACGTCCCCGGACGAGAGCGTTACGTGGCTCCAACCGTATGAGAGAAAGGGCGACTGTGGATTTTCCGCTCCCCGATTCTCCTACCACCGCAACGGTCTCTGCTTTCCTCAATTCAAGGTTGAACTCTTGAACAGCTGGAATAGCTTTAGGTCCATAAGAGAAGATGCGTCCTTCCCGGTACGCCACCGACAATCCAATTGCCTTGAGGATGACTTCCTTGCTGCCCTCGGTTTCTCTTGCAACGCCCGACGAGGGCCCTACGACACGGACCGCCGGTTTCACAGCAAGCGGTGTGGATGATGAGGTTCGGCCTGCGAGTGCCTTATCCGACCTCCCAGCTACGTCATCACCAGGTCCGTCCTCCAATGGATAGAAGCACGCGGCGCTGTGTAGCTCACCGTAGTCTTCAAGCGGGGGAAAGTGGTTTCGACACCTGGTGGCGGCTCTAGAACACCGTGGAGCATAGACGCATTCGTCCCAGGTCTCCTCTAAAGTGATCGGAGCGATTCCCGTGATGGGTCGCACCTGGTCCCGGAAACCGCCCTTTAGGTCCAGTGGACAACTTTCCATAAGGTCATTTGTGTAAGGGTGGCGCGGCTTGGACAGTACGTTCTGAGTCCTACCTCTCTCTACCACCCGTCCGGAGTAGAGCACCGCCAATCGATCCGCAACGCCGGCGATGACCCCCATATCGTGAGTGACCAACATCATGCTCAGCCCCATATCGTCCACGAGGGAACGAAGCAGCTTCAGGATTTGGGCCTGTGTGCGGACATCGAGAGCGGTTGTTGCCTCGTCGGCTATCAACAGCAACGGGTCGCAGGCAATGGCGATTGCGATGGCAACCCTCTGCTGCTGGCCGCCTGACAACTCATGCGGATAGCGCGCCAGAAAGTCCTTGTCACCCGGCAACTCTACAGCCTCCATCAACTCGAACACCCGTTGATCTCGATCACGTTTGTTCAAGGTCAAATGTGCCTTGATCACCTCTTCTACCTGGGTCTTTATTCTCATCACCGGGTTGAGGCTTGAGATAGGATCTTGGAAGATGGTTCCGACCAGAGCTCCGCGAACCTCTCTCCAGTTGACTCGACTCGACGTCAGAGCTTGCCCGCCGAGACTGATCGAACCGCTCGTAACGTTGATTCCCCTGGGCAAAAGTCCCACGATAGCCCTGGCAGTCAGACTCTTTCCGGCCCCGGATTCTCCAACCAGCCCGAGACATTGGCCTTGCTCGATGTCCAGGCTGACGTCCTTGACCAAGTCCTCGGGATGATGGCCCGCTCCGTTGAGAGACAACGTTAATTCCCTGATCTGAAGCGTCGGTAGGCGACTGCTCCCGTTGGATCTTTCTTCAGTCTTGGTCGCAGCGTTCATAACATCGGTGATCTACGGTCGATCGAGAAGCCGAACCGGAGTCTCATGGAAGATCGTGCGAAACTCCTGGTCGCCGAACCCGACCCTGCGCAGAGCGTCGAAGAATTCTGTGGCACAGTACGGGTAACCACCGCCGTCGAATGCGCGCAAATGTGATCGAGCGCATACGTCGTTAGAAACTACAACACGATCTATAGATCCTCGCTCAGCCAGCCATTCCAGACCAACAATGCGAACTTCAACATCATATGAAAAGTGAGGTCTTACAGTATCGAAGCCGAGGGTGACACCCATATCGAGCAACTCTGACCAGTACTCCTTCCGGGGCACCGTATCGGCGTGGCCGATGACTATCCGGTCAGGTGGAACACCAATGCTGAGCAGAATCCTGGCTTGCTCAATCCCAACTGTGCTCCGAGCAGCATGCGTATATATCGAGACTCCTGTTTGCAGTTGCGCAAATCCACCAGCGCGCAACACTCGCTCCTCCGCAGGAGACATCGGACTCCTGAGCGCGCCGATTTCTCCAATAATTCCTGGTCTCACTCCACCGTCGTCAGACCCTCCATTTATCTCGGAGATCAGTATATCCGCCAGACTATCCGAGGTTGTCTCAAAGACCTCCTGTGGCAAATAAGGGTCGCGGTACCATCCACAGCCGGCAACTATATTGAGATTGGTTCGTAAGGCAATATCTCGCAATGTCTCAAGATCTCTACCCAATCCAACGCTCGTCACATCAACCACTGTCCGCACCGGAGTGGCAGCCAAATAACGAAGCTCACTGACGGCAAGTTCAACGTCATCGAGCAGAAAATTCGAATCAAGGGTCATCCTGTAGAGATCACACATAATGTGCTCATGCATCAAGACTGCCCCGATGTCGGTACTCGGCACTTCGCCTGTCACAGTTATGATCGCTCCCATAAAGTCCTCCTAACGACCTAGCACACTGGCGAAGGCCTCTATTATTCGTCCGAGATGGTGCTCTCTGGACCCACGATTGACAACCAGACGAACCGACCGGGTCATGGAGCGCGGTTTTGCCAGCACTCCTTTGGTTTCAAGTCGTCTACAGAACTCGGCGGCGGTCAGGCCGACAAGAATATCAAATAGAATGATGTTCGTCTGAGGGGTCTGAACCGCCAACTCGGATTCGAAGTGTTCGGTGAGCGACAGCGCCAACTCGCTCGCTACGCAATTGTCGAGATGCGGTTGTTCCATGTTGTTTTCGAGAGCCTCCAACGCCATCGCCGCAAATAGGCCTTCCTGGTGTATCGACGCGATTCCGAGTTGGCCGCGGAGATACCTCACTCGCATGATGACGTCTTCGGGACCCGCCAGCACCGCGCCGTACGGTGCTCCCAAACTCTTGTTAAGACTCAATGCGACCGTGGTGGCTGCAGTGCACAATTCCCTGATCTCGACATTGAGTCGAGCTGCGGCATTGAAAATCCGGGCCCCATCGAGATGAACTCGCGCGCCGTATTCGATTGCCATGCCCGAGACTCGTTTCATGTCCGACTGGCTTGCCACCGTTCCCCCGGCGTTGTTGTGAGAGTTCTCAACACAGATCAAACCCAGAGGCGGAAGCCCGAACAGAGACGCTCGTTCAACTGTCGCGACAACAGCGGCCGGATCAACAACGCTGCCAACTCTTGGCACTGGGACCAACTGGACTCCAGCCGTCACCGCCGCGCTGTTTGACTCCAGCCACCGTATGTGCGAGTCGGCGTCAACAACAACGTTCTCGGCGGGTTTGGCGAGCGCCATCAGCGCCAGGAGATTCGCGGCGCTGCACGTAGGAAGGAAGACGGCGGCCTCTTTGGCAGTCAGTTCGGAGACGGCCCGCTCCACATCGCGGGTGTATTCTTCTGAACCGCCGCTTCGGGGAGACTCAACGGCAGACCTCAAACGCGCCAACATTTCCTGCGTAGGTAGGGAGTATGTATCGCTGCGCAAGTCGACGAACCCGCTTGATGATGCCTTCGTGGGCCTGCCAGGCGATAGATCTACCGGATCGGACGTCGTCATCGGATCGGGCTTGATACAGGAAGGTGGACGCTGCACGGCTTTTGCGGTCCACTTATCAATGACTGGACAGCCGATACGAGGCGGCCGTCGGAGTAGGGATCGGTCCCAAGATTGTGATTCCGGTCGTAGTCCGGGAAGTCACTACTGGAGATCTTGACCACCAGGCGAGAGCCCTCTGCCAAGCGATAGACGGTCGGACGACACCGAATCCGGACCGTCTCGGGCTTTCCCGGTTCCAGAAACTGTTCCTTGTCGATCCCATTCCGGTACCTGGCCCGGACAAAGCCGCTCGCAATGAGAATGGACGCGCCGTCTTCGCGTTCTTCGGCAAGCCAGGCGCAGAAATCGGTGTCAACCGCGGTGCTCGTCACTACGAGTTCCAAATTTGCCGATCCGCGGAGTTCAACCGGTCGGTCAATGGGTGCAGTGGCGAAAGACAGCACATCTGGTCGCGCATCCATGTAGCCGATGTCGAAGGGGCCGTAGTATGCGTCCTCGTCCACGGCCGAGGGAACGGGATCACGAGGGTCGTATACGTAGCGCCAGGTTGCGGTCTCCGTGGACGGTGATTCCGAGAGGGCGCCATCAAACTCTGCGGATGCGGCGCCGGAGGTAAGAAAGAGGCTCTGGGGAGAGGCGACGACCTCAGACCAGCGGTCAGCCTCCTTCCACTGGTTGGACCCATCTCCCATTGCGAAGTATCGGATCGGTGGTCCGGGGAACAGCGGTCCGGACTTGCCTTTAAGAACAAAATCCGACCATTGGACCAGAACGTCCGGATAGGACCATTGAGCATCCTCGCCGAAGTCGATCGGTCCCCGGTGTCGGCTCAGATCGTATTTGGGGTCCATGTGCTTCCAGGGCCCGACGATCAGATAAGCAGGGCAGGATTTGTCGGGCCGACTCCTCAGCTTCTCATAGAGTTCGATCACGCTGCCGACATCTATGTCGAACCAACCGGTGAGGAGCAACACTGGCCCCTCGAACTCGTCACAACGCCGCAGCCATGACAGATAGTCACTTGGCCTGCTTCCAAGCAGGCTTTGGTAATGCGGTGAAAGTCCACCAAGCACATAATCCGGCATTTCGTTCCATGGGAGGAACCACAGCCAGCGGCTTCTTTCGACCGTTCGCCAGTTCCGGTAGGCAGACCGCTCGTCGAGAGGGCGGACGCGGCGGTCCGAGCGTCTGCGGGAGTCGGGCCCCATGCGACCGACATACCAGAGGATTCGTCTGGCCGGCCTCAGGACCGGGGAATCGAGCGCGCTCATCGGAAGGCCGGACGGAAAGATGGCGTCGGGTTTATCTTCCCCGTCGATAGCCACTTTCCACTGTGTCCAAGCTCCGTAGGAATCACCCCACATCGCAACCGAACCGTCGCACCATTCTTGAGTTCTGATCCAGGACAAGGTCGCGGCGCCGTCCCGTGCGTCACTCTCCGGATTCTCGTGAAATGGCACAAAATCGCCCTCGGACTGAAAGCGCCCACGAAGATCCTGAATGGCCACGGCATAGCCGGCTTTGACTGCTTCAGCAACGATCTTGGTATAGATCATCCGTCCATCTTCCACCCGAGCCTTGTCGTAGGGTGTTCTCATTACCAGCGCCGGGTAGGGACCCCCGCTTCCTGATGGAAGGAAGATGTCGGTTGCTAACCGAATACCGTCCTCCATCGGAAGCGGGGCCGTGAACGATTCCACGGGTTTGACAGGCTACCCGTTACTTATCGGTGAGCCATGTCTCCCTGTAGTCGAGGTCGCCACTGTTTAGGTGCTTCAAGTCCTGGACACGGTCTCGCACACCATGGAACCACCGGTCAAAGTACAGGATCGGAGTCGGAACTTCCGCGTTCCACACTTCCTGCACACGACCGTAAGCTGCTATGCGCTTGTCCAGATCCAGCTCGGACGCAGCATCCGCAAGGAGCTGCGAGAACGTCTCGTCACCAAATCCCCACGGGTTGACATCGGGATGGGCGAGATTCCACAGGAAGGCCGGGTCGTAGTCAGGCAGCGCGGCATTGGCCACGATGACGCCGGGCGCCGGGTGAGGGGTAAAGGCTTCGCGCCACCCACCGAGTTCCGGCACCGAAACGTTCAACTTGATCCCGATCTTTGCAAAGGACTGCTCCATCACCTCGCCGATGATCCGAGTCCACGGCACGATATTGAGTCCGACATAGCTCAGTTCCGTGACACCAACCTCTTCAAACAAGGCCTTGGCCCGGTCAAGGTCATACGGATACTCGGTTAGACCGGGGGCCTCAGCCCAGTGCCCCGGAGGAAGCAGGTTGTTGGTAACCACCGGTATTCCCGTGTTGAAGAACGCAAGAGTGTTGATGGTTTCCAGATCAAGGACGTGAAGCAACGCTTGGCGAGCACGCACATCATCAAACGGCGGAGCGCCATTGTAGATGCTCATATACGTAACAACAGAGGAACTGGGGGCGAACAGCGTACGCAGTTCACCCTCGGCGGCGATCTGCTGAACGAAACGCGGCTCGAGCTGCCAATAGATGTCAACGTCGCCAGCACTCAAAGCCGTGAACAGACTGGTTGTATCGGGTTGCACAGTTACTTCGACTCCATCGAGGTAAGGCAAGCCTTCCTCCCAGTAGTTTTCGTTTCGAGTCATGATCAGGCGCTCGTCGGCAACATAGTCGACCATTACAAAAGGACCCGTTCCGATGCCTTCTAGGGCAATGGTGTCGCCTGACCCGTCGGGAATGATCATGGCTCTCGCCAGACCTGCCAACAGGATCGCTGAAGGCGCCGACAGGTGCAAGATGACGGTCTGATCGTCAACCACCTCGACTGCTTCGATCGTAGATACCGCTTCGGCGTAAACGCCTGCGCTTGTATCGGGGTGGAGCAACCTATCAAGGGAGTACTTGACGTCGGCAGCCGTGAAGGGTTGACCATTATGGAACTGCACACCCTCTCGCAGGTGGAACGTCCAAGCTGTTCCTGACTCATCAAACTCCCAGGACACAGCCAAATCTGGAACTGGTTCGAGTTCCTCCGTATAACGTGTCAAGCCGCTAAAGAGACCTGGCCAAGCGTTGCGGTTGTTGTAGATACCGAACTGATGCGGATCAAGTGTCTGTATGGGCTGGGGCGTCCCAAGTTGTAATACCCCGCCTCTCTTTTCTGCATCAGGGTCAACGGGGGCGGCCGTGGTTGCCGGCGCGGCGGCCGTCGTCGGCGCGGGCTCTGGCTCAGCCTCTCCCCCGCATCCCGCAAGCAGGGCTACGGCCACGCAGAAAGCAATCGCGACCTCTAGACGAAGCCACCTCATACGTGGGGGCTTGGAACCATCTGGTTTGAAAAACGTCCTCATACCTTACTCCTATCCGTGCCCAAAGAGGCACCCTTGGTGATGTGTGATCACAGATCACACATCACGGATCATAAAGTAGGAAGGAGCACGTGTCAAACGAAAACCATCCACAAACTCGAGCGCCACAGCCCCCACACATGACACGTTAAGATCCAGTTTCAGGTCGGCCTTTTGGCCGGGGCGCTCCCCTCGACCGACCAGTACAAGAGACAAGGAAGTCTGTGATGGACGCAGTTCGCTCGATGCTATTCACCCCTGGGCATCGTCCCGACCTGATCGGAAAAGCCGCACGGTCCGCCGCTGATGCGGTGATCGTAGATTTGGAGGACGCGGTTGCGACAGCCGTCAAAAGCGAGGCGCGCGCCAATCTCTCTTCTTTGCCCGAAAGCGCTGTTCCGTTCTTTGTCCGCGTAAACGGCGTGAGCACCGGATTGCTGTGGGACGATGTGGATGCGGCTGTCAATGTCGGGGTGGCCGGAGTAATTCTTCCCAAAGCCGAGGATCCTCAAGTGATACTCCAACTGGACCGCGCCCTCAGCGCTCTTGAAACCTCCTCGGGACAACCGGCGGGTTCAATAGCGCTCGTGCCGATGATCGAAACCGCCTTGGGTGTGCAGAAGGCCTTTGAAATCCTGTCCGACTGCCCACGGGTGGAGGCGGTCATGTTCGGCAGTGGAGAACAGGGTGATCTGGTGGCCGACCTGGGAGTGCAGTGGGAACCCGAGGGAACCGGTCTCCTCTACTCACGATCCCGCGTGCTGCTGGCCGCCCGGGCGGCAGGCGTGCCGCACCCCATCGACGGCGTGTTTATGAACTACCGAGACCACGAGGCGGTGCGCACAGAGAGTCAACTGGCGCAACGCCTGGGATATGTCGCCAAACTCGCTATCCATCCTGCGCAGGCGGGCATCATCAGCGAGGTCTTCACCCCCACCCCCGAAGAGGTGGCACATCACCGGACAATCCTCAAGGTGTTTGAAAAAGCCCTGGCGGAAGGAACAGCTTCGGTGGGGGCCGACGGCCAGATGGTGGACTACGCGGTAGCCAGGACAGCCAGATCCGTGCTGGCCCGAGCTGAAGCCGCTGAACGGGCCAAGGGTGTGAGACAACTAGAAGTCGATAACCGTTATTTCGTCCACCGGCCAGCGGGTTAGTACCTCCGCGCCGTTTTCGCGGACCACGATCATTTCCTCCACGCGCATGCCGGAGCGTCCGTCGGGCTCCTGGGTCTCAACCGCCATCGTCATGCCCTCTAGTATCTCGATCGGGTGATCCACCGAGATTCCCCGCCAGATGATCGGACGCTCATACAATTGCAACCCCAGTCCGTGCGCCCACTGGTTGGTGGTCATCTGCCAGTAGTGCTGAGCGCCGTACCAATCCATGTGCTCTCCGTCTCTGCATGGCAACCTCACCAGTGGTAACACCCGGCCGGATCGCTTCAATCACGTCGTACATCCAGTCTCGGGCGCGCTTGTAAGCATCAATGGAACGCTGCTTCGGCTTGCCTATCGAGAAAGTCCGGTAAACGCACGAGCGATAGCCCTGGAAAGTGGCGCTGTAGAAGTCGGCGTACATGATGTCGCCGGGGCGGAGAATCCGATCGGTGGTGTTGGCCTGGTGCTTGGGCCAGGTATTGGGACCGCTGGTCAGGTACCCTCCTTCCACCGTGCCTCCTCTCCGAAGGACGGCCTCCACCGCCGCTCCCCACACTTCCTGTTCGGAAACACCCGGCTCGGCGGTCTTCTTGATAGCCATGAACCCAGCTTCACAAATTGCCGAGAGCACCCGGAAGCACTCGATCTCATCACGAGTCTTGGTCTGACGGGCTGTGTGCAACGCGTCGGAAGCCCCTTCCCGCACATCCAGGCCCCGCTCTGCCAACTTGGCGGCCAGACCGGGTTGCGTCGCGTCGATACCCACCGGATCCCGGTGGACGTCGTAGTCATGTGCCGCCTCCACGATCAGATCCGCCATTGTGTTGAGTAGAAACTCCCGAGCCGACGGCGACCCGCTGGCGCGCGGAACATTGCCCAGACCGGGCGCCGCATAGCGAATGTCCGGCAACCATGGGCAGTTGGCGCGCGCGTTGCTGGCGTGGTCAGCGGTATCCCAATGCACCACGTCCCCTCCGGCGGTGAGAAAACTGTAGTGATCGGCGCCCGAGCCGCCCAGCATGGCCAGCCCGGTCACATAGCGGATGTTGGGATCGTCCAACAGAAGCACCGAGCCCAATCCCGCCTCGGCAATGTGGTGCTGCGCCCTTGCTTTGCGCTCGTCGCGCATGCGCGCCATGTTGATCCGCTCCTCCCAGTCCACGGCCATCGTCCCCAAGGTGCCTTCCATGTATGTTGGCTCATAAAGGCTCATAAGGCCCCCTTTTCTCGGTTGTTTATGGTGTCGCGGTCGGGATCAAAAGGGCTTGCAGCCGTTCGGCGACTGCCGCCAGAAATCGGGCGCCCTCCATACCATGGAATACCCGGTGGTCTCCCGTGAGGGTGCGCCGAACGGTAGGCGCGGCTACCAACGCTCCGTCGGACACCATCGGTCTCGATCTCACGGCGCCCACCCCCAGAATGCCGGCTTCCGGAGGGTTAATCAAAGCGGTGAACTCATCGACACCGGCCCCGCCCAGATTGGAAAGTAGATCATTCCGGTGTTTTCGAAATCCGCCGGGGCTTCCTCGGCGAAAATGCGGGTGAACTCGTCGTGGGTGAGGCGCACCCAATCAGAGTCCGCGCCCACGCCTTGGACGCGGTCGTAATCCCTGCTGAATCATCCAGCGGGCCAGCACGGAAAGGGCGTTGCTGTCTGACTGGCTCTGCTTGACGGGAGCGCGAATATGCACCACTCCCTCATTGCCTTCGGCCGTGATAAGTTCCGACCCGCAGGCAGTCACTACCAGCGGAATACCCGCCTCTGCCGCGACATCTTTCATGGCCACGCAAGTGGTGGCGTCGTTGCCGCCGGCAATACCGGCCACACCATCGGCTATCGCCTTCTGCGCGGAAGCGACCGACTCGTCGGCCGAATAGCCCTCGTTATAATCGACGACCTCGACGTCACGTCCCAAGACACCACCGGCTTCGTTCTGCGCTTCACGGCCAGGTCGAACCCGTTGCGCATGATGTCGCCCAACCCCACGGCAATGCCCGAGTCAAACCAAATGGTTCCCAGCTTGATGGGTTCGGGAGCGGCCGTCGTGGCCGGCGCGGCTGTCGTGGCCGGCACGGCCTCAATTTGCTTCTCCTTCCAGAACCCATGCAACCACTCGGGATGCACGGGTTTTGACACTACCTTTCCTGTACCTGTCAGCATTGAACACGACAACCCGCCTGACATCTGTCAACCCGGGGCGTCCTGCTCCAAAATGCCCAATAGTCGGAATCGTAATCCGACATACGGACGTTAACAGCGCCAAACCGGTCCTGTCAAGGCAAAACCAGACCAAAAAATCGCCTTTGTTGCCTAACACAGTCTCTGGACGCTCTGGAAACCTGCCGATCCGCCCGGTGCGGCGGCGGACCTTTAGCGAACCTGATCCAGATTCTGAAGGCGTAGCCGCCCCTGGGCAACCATCTTCCCATCAGAGGCGCGGGTGATGGTCACCTGCCAGATCTGTTGGCTTCGGCCCTGGTGAATGGGGACCGCCTCGGCGTCCAGGCGGCCCAGACGGTGAGAGCGGAAGAAGTCGGTGGCGTTGTTCACCCCCACCGCCGCCATCATCCCCTGTTCCTGCGCCCAGATGAAAGCGCCCACCGAGGCCAGGGTTTCCACCATGGTGGTATGAAGCCCGGCGTTCACCATCCCGAAGGGCTGATGATGCTCCTCGGTCACCTCCACGTGCCCTCTCACCCGCGAAGAGGAAGACTCATCGAGCACGAGACCCACCATTTCGGCGAATCCGCCGCCCACACCCAGCACAGAATGGTCGCTCACGACCGCCAACTTTACCGCCGCCCGGCTATCGCCGATTCGCCCACTTCTTCAATTCCGGAGCTGTTCCTGCGATGCAGTCCTCGATGGTGAAGACTGCTCCCGATTGCGAGCACGGTAAACAAATGCTCCAATCAAGCCTACGAGGTTCATGCTGATGATGGAAGCTCCCGCCCAATCATGGCCCTTTGCAACAAGATAGATACCTCCGAAAATGATGGTGGCAGACAGCAGAAAGGCTGCGACCAACCCAAGAGTATCCCTATATGGAGTCAGCTCTCTCCATCTTCATGCGGTGCTGAGGCTGATCTTCGAGAATCCTCATAAACCGGTTGGGAGCGTCGGGTATCAATGCTGTGTATTCCCTGAGCATCTCCGGGGGCGGAAGGGGTCCCCTTACAGATGAGACGGACAGTTGTTGAATGAATTCCGCACTCTGACGTATAGCTTCCCCATCCTCAGGTTGGTCTGGGACTGCCTCGCCCACATCCTGAGCCCGGTCAATCTCGCTCAAGTCGCTCACTGATCACAGGTTCGGAAATGGAAGCCTTGAGACGTTCCATCTCATCAACAAAGTGGCCACTAGCCAAGGAGGTATCTCTCCGAACTGTGACCCAGTCTCTGAAGAGCGCTTCCCAGTCCTTCTGCAAGGAATACACATCCGCTTCTGTACCTGAATGGAACCGTCTGTGTCGGCACTGGACGCCCCAGATGTCTATGAGCCGGGCCATGCCGTCAAGAAAAGGCGCCTTAGGCTGGCGAGAAACTGGAACCAGCGCGGTCATCCTCAATCTCCTTCCACTTTCTTGGCCTCTACAGCCATATCTTAGGTGGGCTCCAGATAGTATGCCCAGTCCTTCAGACGGCGGACCGCCTCGGCGATGTCGGCGGTGGATTCGGAGTAAGAGAAACGTACCCAGCGATCGCCCTGGTGGGGATCGAAATCGATTCCGGGGGTGGCCGCCACCCCTATCTCCTCCAACCAGTGAGCACACAGGGTGGGAGAGTCCATGCCCAGATCGGAGACATCGGCGTATACATAGAAGGCCCCGTCCGGAGGAGCGATCCGGGTAATCCCCGCCTTGGCCAGTCCCGCCACCAACACTTGACGGCTCTCCGCATAGGCGGCAACGTTGGCATCCAGTTCCTCAATGCAGTCGAAGGCCGCTACCGCCGCCAACTGGGAGAGGGTGGGCGGAGCGATGAACAGGTTCTGGGCCAGCCGTTCCAGCGGGCGGACCATCTCATGGGGAACGACCAGCCATCCCAGCCGCCATCCGGTCATCGAGAAGTACTTGGAGAAGCTCTGGACCACCACCGCCGAGGCGTCGAACTCGAGTGCGCTCGCAGCCCGTTCCCCATAGCCGATCCCGTGATAGATCTCATCGGAGATCAGAGCCGTTCCCGAAGTGGAGCAATAGTCGGCTACCGCCTTCATCTCGGCGGCGGTCAGGGTGACCCCGGCCGGATTGGAGGGACTGGCCACCACCAGCCCGTCAAACGGGCCGGCCATCTCCAGACGCTCCACCGAGGGCACAAAGCGGGTCTCGGCGTCCACTCTCACTTCCACCAGTTCGAGGCCAAGCGCCACCAGCACGTTGCGATAGGCCGAATAGCCGGGCACGGTCATCGCCACCCGGTCACCGGGATCGAAAAGAGCAAGGGCGGCCAAGACGAACCCGGCGGAGGCGCCGATGGTCATCACTACCCGGTCCGGCGACACCTCCACGCCGTATCGCTCACCATAGAAACGCCCGATTCTCTCCCGGAGGGCGAACAAGCCGGTGGCGGCCGTGTAGCCGAGACGATCCTCCGTCAATCCCCTCCGGGCCGCCTCCAGCACCCGGGAGGGTGCCGGAGTCATGGGTTGTCCCACCTCCAAGTGAAGAACGTCGCCGCCGGAAGTCTCCCGTCTAGCGGCGGCTTTCATCACCTCCATCACATAGAAGGGAGGGACTTGGGAGCGGAGGGATTCCTTCACCGCGCTCCGGTTGATCCGGTGGCGGGTTGAGCCTGCGCTGGAGTGCAGTAGGAAACCCCGGTGCCCCCGATCCCGCAGTATCCCCACGGGTTTTTGGCCAGATACTGCTGGTGGTAGTCCTCTGCGTAGTAGAAGGGCTTGTCCAGGGCGATCTCGGTGGTGATCAGGTCGTAACCGCTTCTGTTCAATTCTTTCTGATAAGCCTCAAGGCTCGCCCAGACCACCGGCACCTGCTCCTTGCGGGAGACATAGACCGCAGAGCGGTACTGGGTGCCGAAATCGTTGCCCTGCCGCATTCCCTGGGTGGGGTCATGGCCCTCCCAGAAGATTTGCAGGATCTGGTCCAGATCGATCTGTTCGGGTATATACACCACCTGCACCATTTCGGTGTGTCCGGTCCTTCCCGAACAGACCTCCTCATAGGTGGGGTTGGGAGTGAACCCACCCGCATACCCCACCGCAGTGGAATAAACCCCGTCGGTTTGCCAAAACATCCGCTCGGCGCCCCAGAAGCACCCCATGCCAAACCAGACCACATCGGCCCCCTCAGGGAAAGGAGGGACGATCCGCGCCCCGGAAACATAATGTAATTCGGGTACTGACAGGGGAGTCTGTCTGCCGGGGAAAGCCTTTTCCCGCTCGGGAAGATTGTTGGGCTTTTTGCGCCATGCCATAAGCAGAAAGGCTACCAGTCAACAACCGGCGGGACAACCGATTTGGGGAACCGGAGGAGCCCGGTCAGCCGGAGGCCCCGAACCACCGGTCGTGGAGTCGCCCGTAGACGCCGCTTTCGATCAGACTCAAGAGAGCGCGGTTGAGCCGCTCGCGCAGATCAGGGTCATCCTGACTGAGCGCCAGCCCGTATTGAACCTTATCGAAGAGCGGCCCGACCGTAGCCACCTCACCGCCGCCCTCCCGAGAGGCATGGAAACGAAGCACCGGGGCGTCGAATACGATGGCATCGACCTTCCCTTGGGCCAAGAGATCGTAGGCGTCGCCGATCTCGCCCACCAGCACCGGGCCGACCCCGACCGTGATGAGATAGGTCTCCCCGGCCGAGCGCGTCACGGTGGCAACCCGGTGGCCAGGCAGGTCGGCGGGCCCGGATATTTCGCCCCGCAGTTCGCTCACCGCCAGCGAGGATGCGATGGAGGCGGTGAAACTGGCAAACACCAGAGTGCCCAGGGCGATCCATAGCAGCGCGAACACTCGCCCCATCCCACCTCGAGCCACCTTGTCACCGTACCCGACCGTGCTCATGGTCACCACCGACCAGTAAAACGAGTCCCAAATCCCCCGACGATACGGCACGGCAAAATCAGGGTTGTGGTTGCGTTCGAGCCACCAGATCAAATGCGCGGATACCAGCACCGCCACCCCGAACAACACCAACAGCCAGGGCAGGTCGGAAGAGACAATGGCCCGGAAAAAGACCACTATCCGGTCGGCGAAGCCCCGTGAGGCGTGGGTGGGCGCCATAATGGTCAGGCCGGTGTCAAGCACCGGCAGGGAAAAGTCGACTACTTCCTCACGCGATCCGGTGATCGCCACCCCTCCCAACGCCAGTCGGGCGACGCCGCGGGAAATGTCATCGATCTGCTTGGCGACTGTGTCCACCGCATAGATCTCTGCTTCCATGCCCAGTTGGGCCGCGAGGAGACGAATCAGTTCCACCTCGAAACCGCTGTAGGCGCGATTCTCATAGATGACGAAAGGCGGAAGGGCGCGCGCCGCCACCGCCAGCGACCCTCCCGGCGCCGACGCGTCACTTTGGGAGTCGAACAAACCAACCGCGTCGGGGTCGGCGGTTTCGACCCAACGGGTGACCACGGCCTGGTTGGCCTCTACCCATTCTTCAGCGTGGCGTCGGATATCCGCCGGGTCCCCCTCGTCCGCCACCATGAGCGCGTTCTGAGCCGAGATGTCGTTGAGGGGTATGACCACCTGTTCCAAAAGCCTGCGGACCGAGTGGTTGGCTTCCAGAAAGTTGGAGTTGGCCACCACCCGGATGTCGTTGGGGGGCCAGCCGACTTGACACGGATCGTTGGCGCATCCGGGAATTCCGGGAATGGTGGTGCGGTCGAGGGACGAGACCTGATCCGGGGGTAGGGACGGGAACGGCGTCTCCAGCCATACCACCTCCCGACCGGGCGCCAACTCGCCCACCGTCCAGTTGGGAGTCCAGGTGTAGAACAGGACAGGCTGTCCGGCGTGGTACCGGGCGATGGTCTCGGCTATCAGGGGCGAATATGCGCCCTGCACCTGTTCCACCGTGTCCACCAACCCATAGGCATCGAGATGATGATCAATAATCAGGCCACATCCCCATCCAACATCGCAGCCGATCAGATCGGAGCGACCGTTGCCGTCGTGGTCGAACAAGGCGGCGATACGAGGATCGGCGAGGTCGCCGAGGTTGGTGATACCGTGGGCTTGGGCAGTCGCCATATCGACGAAGTAGCCCTGCAGCGCCCCGGCGTCGACCTGGGTGCCGACTAACTCCACCAAACCCTCCCTGATTAGGGAGTCATGGGTCGGGAACCAACCGTTGGCCCACATATCCACTTCGCCTGCCGCCACAGCCTCATAGAACTCGGCGTTCTCCATGGTGACCGGTCCCTCTACCCGGTAGCCCAGTCGTTGGAGCAAAAGCCGATAAACCTCTGCCTGAAACCAGCCGGTGTCCCAGGTGGGTCGGGCCAGACGCACCTGCGGTTCGTCGGTGGGATCGTCGTCTGACTGACCCGCCGCCGTCCCTGCACCCAGCGGAAGAACCAGCATGACTGCCAAGATTCCAAGAGCGGCGGTGACAACTCGGCGCATGGGTGATTCCGGGTAGGGGTGGGACAAGAGGGTAGCGATGTGCCACAGAATTATTGGCGGGAACCACAAAAAGACTCTGATTTTCCGACCTCGCCATACTTTTTCTCATTAGGGTGGTTTCTTGACCGGGCATCGCTAAACAAAGAGCGAGGGCTCAGCGCATTCGACAGAGAGGAGACGCCCATGGTCGTACCTATCGAAAGGAGTCGCCATGGCTGATCAGGACAAGTCCGGGGCGAAGGAGGACCTCGATCTAACCGCAATCGCCGAGGCGTATGAGAGTTGGGAAGAAGAGGAGGAACGCGCTCGCGAAGCGGCGATCCGCAATCGATCCCAGTTCGAAGGCCTCCAGGTTGATCCCGACATCGACTTCTATCCCGAAGTGGCTCATCGGGAACCTGGTGACAGGAACATCGTCAAGTATGGATTCGACATTCATCCCCAGGTGACGTTCTACGCGGCCGGATTCCTGCTGATCTTCATCCTCGCCACTTTGTTCTTCCCGGATCAGGCCAGCGGTGTCTTCGGCACCATTCTCAACTTCATCAACGAGAAGGTGGGTTGGCTGTACATCATCTCATTCAACGTCTTCATCGGCGCCGCGCTCTACTTTGCGTTGGGCAGGTACGGCAAGATTCGACTAGGCGGTCCAGGGGCCCTTCCGGAGTTCTCCACCGGCGCCTGGTACGCAATGTTGATCTCCGCCGGGCTTGGCATCGGGTTGATGTTCTGGGGCGTGGCAGAGCCAATCTTCCACCTGACAGCGCCGCCTCCCTTGTTCGAGGTAGAACCCTTGTCATCGGGCGCGGCCAGAGCCGCACTGGCGACCTCCTATCTCCATTGGGGGATCCATGGATGGGCGCTGTACGGACTGGTAGCCCTGGCCTTGGGTTTCTTCGCCTACAACCGCGGCCTGCCCCTGACCTTCCGTTCGGTCTTCTATCCGATTCTCGGTCCGAGGATCTACGGTGGATGGGGCAATGCGATCGACATCCTCACCGTGGTGGCCACCCTTTTCGGTCTTGCCACCTCACTGGGATTCGGCGCCAGCCAAGCGGCCGCAGGGTTGAACAAGGTCTTCGGTCTCCCATCGGACACCTGGTTTCAGATTGTCCTCATTGTCTTTATCACCGGGCTGGCAACCATCTCGGTGGTGGCGGGTCTGGACGCCGGGGTCAAGAGGCTGAGCCAGATCAACGTATGGCTGGCAGGGTCGTTCCTGATCTTCGTGCTGGCGGTGGGCCCCACTTTGTTGGTGCTCTCGCTGTACGTTGAAAGCATCGGCGTCTACATCCAGATACTGCCGGAGTTTTCGTTCTGGAACGCAGCCTTGATCGAGACCCAATGGCAACAGTGGTGGACCATTTTCTATTGGGGATGGTGGATCTCCTGGTCTCCCTTCGTCGGAATGTTCATCGCCCGAATTTCCAAGGGGCGCTCGGTGCGGGAAATGATCATCGGTGTGATCGTCCTCCCCTGCCTCTTGTGCTTCTTGTGGTTTGCGGTCTTCGGCGGAGCGGCCATGGATCTGCAAATGCGTGGCGAACTGGACGTTGCTACCGCGGTCAACGAAAACGTGGCGACCGCCCTGTTCGTGATGTTGGAGGCCTTCCCATGGACGTTCTTCGTCTCATTAGTCGGCATTCTGCTGTTGATTTCGTTCTTCGTTACCTCTTCGGACTCGGGATCTTTGGTGGTGGACCACCTCACCTCAGGAGGAAAACTCGACTCGCCCAAGCCCCAGCGGGTGTTCTGGGCGTTGATGGAAGGCCTGGTAGCGTGCGTGTTGCTGTTGGGAGGTGGCCTCTCGGCGCTCCAAACGGCTGCTGTGGCTACCGGATTGCCATTCCTCTTCGTGCTTTTGATCATGATTTGGAGCCTCAAGAAGGCCTTCGATGAAGAACTCGACCTGCTGGAAAGTCACTACGACGAAGCTATCTTCCAATCCCAGCACAAGGGCTTGCTCGAGAGACTGGGAAGAGGAGGTGAAGAGTCATGAAAAGAACCAACGTATTAGTCGCCGCTCTTGCGGCTTTCGTGCTGATGCTTTCGGCTTGCGCAACCGAGGAAGTTGCCGGGCCGGTGAAGATCGCCCGAGCCGATTGGGACTCTGGTTATATGCAGGCCGCCATCTACGCCAAGCTGATTGAGGAACTCGGACACGAGGTGACCGACCCGGCCGCCAGCACCCTTAACCCCTATTCGTTCTATCCGGCTTTGGCCGCCGGGCAGTACGACCTGTGGGCCAACGGCTGGTTCCCGAACCACGACATCTTCCTCGAGGGAGAGAACGTCACCGGCCAAGCGGTGGATCTGCCCATCGAACCCGTCGGCTATGAAGTAGCCAAGGGGGGCGTCGAAGGCTGGATGGTCGATAAGGCCACGGCCGACCGGTTGGGAATCACCTCCATGGATGACGTAGCCGCCAATGTGGGTGTCTTCGACAGCAACGGCAACGGCAAGGCCGACCTGATCGGATGCAACGCCGGATGGGGATGCAACACTTGGATCAACAATCTAATCGCCGAAGAGAGTTGGGGCGCCAACGTGGAGCAGATCTCCGGTAACTACGACGACCTGGTCCGAGCCGTCATTGATCGGGTGAATGCCGGTGAGTCGGCGCTGTTCTACGCCTACACGCCCAACTGGACCGCCGACTCCCTGGTGGACGGGGAGAATGCGGTGTGGGTGTACGAGTACGGCATCAACGACATCCGGGCGGTGTCCAACACCGATTTCTTGGATGACAACCCGGATATCCGCCGTCTGCTCGAGGTAGTGGCGATTCCATTGAGCGACATCGCCGCTCAGAATGCCAAGATGGCAGCCGGAGAATACACCGAGGCTGATATCGAAGCTGACGCCGAGGGCTGGATCGCCGCCAACCGCGACAAAGTCGACAGTTGGCTGGCGGCCGCACGAGGCTAACTCCCTGAAATCTGGTTCGCTCGGCTGACGTCCCCGTCGGCCGAGCGAACCAAACCACCTCCCCAAACACTCGGGCGTTCTTTTTGCCGGGTTGACCTCGGCCAGGTCAGGACTTGGGAGTCAGTGACAGAGTGCGCAGCCGATCGAAAACCACCGGCGTCTCTGCCAGGAATCGCCTTGGATCGGAGAGCTCTTCCAACCGGCCCGCCGGGACAGTGACGTCGGCGTCGGCAGCCAGCTTCTCCCAAAGATTCCCCCCGCTTTCCATCACCGTCGCAGCGTTGCGCTGCACAATCCGATAAGCCTCGTCCCGGCTCAGCCTCGGTTGGCTGATCAACTCCGACAGCAGTGCGCCGCTGACCACCAGACCGCCCGTCGAATCCAGGTTGACCCTCATCCGGACGGTATCCACCTCCAGGCGTTCCATCACCCCGGTGAAAGTCACCAGCATGTAGTGGAGGACCGTGCAAGCGTCGGGAATGATGACCCGCTCGACCGAGGAATGGCTGATGTCCCGCTCATGCCAGAGCGCCACATTTTCCAGAGCGGTCGTCGAATAGCCCCGCAGTAGTCGGGCCAGCCCGGCCATTCTCTCCGAGAGAATCGGGTTCCGTTTGTGGGGCATGGCGGATGAGCCTTTCTGGCCGACCCCAAATCCCTCCGACACTTCTCTCACCTCACTTCGCTGCAACAACCGCACCTCGGTGGCGAACCGTTCCAGGGAAGCTCCGGCCAGCGCGATCGCCCCCAGGAACTGGGCGTGGCGATCCCGGGCCGTGATCTGGGTGGAGGCCGGCTCGACGCCAAGCCCCAACCGGTGGCACACCATCTGCTCAATGACGGGAGGACACTGAGCGTAAGTGCCCACCGCCCCGCTTATCTTGCCCACCGCCACCGCTTCTCCGCCGGCCCGAAGACGTTGGTGATCTCTGGCCAACTGGAATGCCCAACCGGCCAGCTTGAGGCCCCAGGAAGTCGGCTCCGCCCACATCCCGTGGGTGCGCCCCAGCATTAGGGTCTCCTGATGCGCCAACGCCGACTCCTTGACCACCGTGAAGAGTTCTTCCAACTCGGTGGTCAGCAGTTGGGCCGCCTCGGCCATAGTCACTCCGGACGCGGTGTCGAGCACATCCGAAGAGGTCAACCCGTAGTGAACCCATTCGTCTCCCTGCTCCACTCCCGCGGCGAGCACATCCACGAAAGCAGCCAGGTCGTGATGAGTAACCGCCTCCCGCTCCGCCACTTGAGAGAGAGTGGGAACCGGCGCCCGAATGAGAGCCTCCGCCGCCTCGGCGGGCACCACTCCCACCTCGACCCAGGCCTCCAAAGCCAACTCCTCCACCCGCTTCCAGGTTGCCAAGCGCCGTTCCGCCGACCACAGCCTGGCCATCTCCGGAAGGGTGTAGCGACCGATCATCTCGTTTGGTTGGTTCCAGAAGCTTTCACTGCCTGTTCGAAGGTTACCTCCCGACCGCCGCCCATATCGTTTCGTCGAGTTGGGCGCGCCGGAGTCAGAGGTGCGGTCTGCCGGGGTCAGCGTCCCCGCCGGCCCGGCCAAACGCGGAAAATAGGAACCCAAAGACGGGCGACAACCCCCGAACCACTCGGGCGCCCTTGGACAGAAGGCGCCCCTGTCCTCCCCCGGCCGCATAGACGGCACGGCCGCTTTAGAGACAGAGAGTCAGCATAGGAAAAACATCGGAACCAACTCATGCCTTGTGGGGCCCGATATAGTTTCTCCATCAGTCAAGATAACCGCGGTCGCCAATCACCTCTCCCTGCCACAACGCCATGACACGACTCACTTCGGCCCAGGCCCGCCGGATGGCGATCACCGCCTCCGGACTGGGGCTTCCTCGCCCCGTCGGCCGGGTGGACGTCCAGCACTACCGGAAGATCCTCGGACGAATGGGCGTCGTGCAACTCGATTCTGTAAACGTGCTGGCCAGAGCACACTATCTCCCCTTTTTCTCGCGACTGGGCGCCTATCCCCGCCATCGCCTCGACCAATGGCTCTGGACATCCCAAGAACTCTTCGAGTACTGGGGGCACGCGCGATCCCTGATCTCGATCGGCCATCGCCCCCTCTTCGTCCACCGCATGCGCCAACCGGTACGGGGATGGATCGAGTCTGTCAATTACGACAACCCAGAATATGTACAGGAGGTGTACCGGGAGGTGGTGGCAAAGGGACCGCTCCGCGCTGCCGACCTGAGCGAGCCGGGGAAATCCGGCGGATCGTGGTGGGGACATTCGGTGGGAAAACGCGCCTTGGAGTGGCTGTTCTGGAGAGGCGCGGTCACCGTCGCGGACCGGCAGCGTTTCATCCGATGGTATGACCTTCCCGAGCGGGTTCATTCCCCGTCGGCGATGGCCCAGCCGCCGATCGAGGAGCCGGAGGCCCACCGTCGGCTGCTCCGTCTAGCGGTTGCGCACTGCGGCGTGGGAACCGCAGCCGATCTCGCCGACCACTACCGCATAGGAATGAGGCCGGCCCGCGCCGCACTCGCAGACCTGGTCGCCTCCGGTGAGATCCGGGAAGTGGAGGTGGAGGGCTGGTCGGAGCCGGCCTATCTGGATCCGGATGCCGTCTGTCCCCGCCGGGTTGGAGGACGGGCGCTCCTCTCTCCCTTCGATCCCCTGGTCTGGTACCGACCGCGGCTGGAAAGGCTATTCGACTTCCGGTACCGGATCGAGATCTACGTTCCCAGCCCTAAGCGGATTCACGGCTACTACGTGCTGCCCTTTCTGCTCGGAGACACGATGGTCGCTCGCGTGGACCTCAAGCTGGATCGGCAGGCCAAATGCCTCCGCATACTGGCCTGCTACGGGGAACCCGCAATTCCTGTCGACCGGGTATGCGGGGAGCTTGCTGAGGAACTAACAGAAATGGCCGACTGGCTGGGGGCGGAAAAACTCTCCGTAGCACCCCGAGGCGATCTGGCCTCTCCCCTGTCCAGCCGCCTTTAAGAAGCTTCGTCCGGGAGCGCCTATCGGATAACGAGCTGACTACGCTCCGGCCCGACCGAGATCCAACCCACGGGGACTCCTATCGCCTCCTCTATGAAGAGGATGTAACGGCGGGCAGGCAGCGGGAAATCTTCGAAGCGCCGCACTCCGCTGATCTCCTCCGACCAGCCCTCCAACTCCTTATACACCGGAGAGGACTGGTACAGCACCCGTTGCTGGCGGGGAAACTCCTCATAGCTCTGACCGGCGGCCTGATA
The DNA here is from genome assembly GCA_965248705.1 of Acidimicrobiia bacterium. Classification (GTDB taxonomy): domain Bacteria; phylum Actinomycetota; class Acidimicrobiia; order Spongiisociales; family ZC4RG35; genus Bin76. Next base: position 104,410 of record CBDFJY010000002.1, read on the forward strand.
GCCGACCGCCACTCGCAGGGTGTCCACACCCGAGAGGATGTCCAGCTTGGTGATAAAAAGCCGGGTCAGTCCGTTGATCCGGGCCGCGTAGCGAAGCGCCACCAAATCCAGCCAACCGCAGCGTCGCCGCCGCCCGGTAACCGTCCCGAACTCCCGGCCCCGCTCCACTAGCCCCTCCCCCACCTCGTCGAAGAGTTCGGTTGGGAAAGGCCCACTACCCACCCGGGAGATGTAAGCCTTGGCGACCCCCACCACCGTGTCGATGGCGGAGGGGCCCAGCCCCGTGCCAATCAGCGCTCCCCCGGCGGTGGGATTGGAAGAGGTAACGAATGGATAGGTGCCGTGGTCAATGTCCAGCAGCGTCCCCTGGGCGCCTTCGAAAAGCACGTTTTGTCCCTCCGAGATCGCATTCCAGAGGAGCAGCGAGGTGTCGGTCACGTAGGGCAGGAGGCGATCGGCCATCTCCAGATATTGGGAAATCACCTCCTCGGGATCCATGGGTAGGCGGTTGTAGACCCTGGTGAGTATCTTGTTCTTCTCCACCAGGGCCGCCTCCACCTTCTCCCGGAATATCCGGGGATCGAAGAGATCCTGGATGCGGATACCCGACCGGGAGTACTTGTCGGAATAGGCGGGCCCGATCCCCCGCTTGGTGGTGCCGATCCGGTTGCGACCCAGATAACGCTCCATCACCCCATCAAGTACCCGGTGATAGGGCATGATCAAATGGGCGTTGGAGGAAACGCGAAGGCGCTCTGGGCTGATCCCTTCCCTGGTCAACATCTCCACTTCAGCCAGCAGCACCGCCGGGTCTATCACACAGCCCGAGGCGATCACCGGCACGCATTTCTCGTGCATTACCCCCGAGGGAACCAGGGAGAGGGCATAGACGCGATCGCCAATGGTGATGGTATGGCCCGCGTTGTTTCCTCCCTGGTAACGGACGACAAAATCGGCGGACTCCGCGAAAAAATCGGTCACGCGGCCCTTCCCCTCGTCGCCCCATTGTGCGCCCAACACGATGGTGGCTGTCACAACCCAGCATATTAGTCACCTTCGCCCAGCAGCTTAAACCTGATGGTGAGGCCACTCTTCCGATCAAACCGCAAGACCCCCACTTCGAGTGTTGCGCCGGAAAACAACAGGCGGTGAAAGGTCCCGAACGGGAGAAAGGTCCCGAACGGGAGAAAGGTCCCGAACGGGAGAAAGGTCCCGAACGGGAGAAAGGTCCCGAACGGGAGAAAGGTCCCGAACGGGAGAAAGGTCCCGAACGGGAGAAAGGTCCCGAACGGGAGAAAGGTCCCGAACGGGAGAAAGGTCCCGAACGGGAGAAAGGTCCCGAACGGGAGAAAGGTCCCGAACGGGAGAAAGGTCCCGAACGGGAGAAAGGTCCCGAACGGGAGAAAGGTCCCGAACGGGAGAAAGGTCCCGAACGGGAGAAAGGTCCCGAACGGGAGAAAGGTCCCGAACGGGAGAAAGGTCCCGAACGGGAGAAAGGTCCCGAACGGGAGAAAGGTCCCGAACGGGAGAAAGGTCCCGAACGGGAGAAAGGTCCATTAACTTAAGTTGATCTTTCCCGACAGGGAACACCCCTCCGGGCTCTCACCACTCCCTCGTTTTGCCAGACAGCCCTTGCCGATCAACGGGCTTCGTCACCACCTGGAGAGAAAGCGGCTCTTCGATTTCAGTGGGGAGGGGCGGTGGTGGGGTGGTTCTAGTTTGTATTTCCCTTGGGAGTGGTTGACAGTTCTTTTGGTTGTGTGGGGGCCTTTTTGCTGGTTTGGCGGTCGCTGCTTTGGTTGGGACTGGGTCGTTTGGTTTGTCCGGATGCCTGGGTGGGACTGGCATCGGACAACGCCGGCGAGGGCTCATTTCCGAGGAGCTTCGTGATTGTGTCTGGGTGGCTGTGGGAGACGGTCGGGGTGGTGGTTATTTTCTTTGTTTGGCACGGTATCGGGGGTAGGAGTCCCGTCGGTGGGGTGGGCGTCCGTAGTGGATAGGCGGTGGCCGGAGAGAGTATCGTCCAGCCGAGTTCTGGTGTATTCGCCACCCGTAGTCATGCACCTTGTGGTGACAGCGACTGCATAACAGACAAAGGTTGTCCAAGTCGGTGACCCCTTTGGCCGACCAGGGGATGATGTGGTGAGCCTGGCACCAGTCCGCAGACGCTCCACATCCCACACATCCCCGGTCGCGGGCTATGAGCGCGATTCGTTGGGTGGGACTGGCCAGCCGTCGGGTCCTTCCCACATCCAAGGGGAGGGAAGGACCTCGGAAGATGGCGGGGAGCACCTCGGCGTCGCAGGCCATCTCGCGGATCTTTTGGGTGGGGATGGGAGTCCCGTCAGCGAGACGGGCCTTTCCCAGTTCACCGGTGATGACGTCATAGTCGGCGATCAACAAAAGCTTGGTTCCCCGAGGGGGACCATCGTTGTCTTCTCCGCCGGGTCGGGTGAGTAGCACTGCGAGAGCGTCGGCCATCCGCTGCCCAGGGGTGGCCCGGTTGCGGGGGTCTTCGGCCCGCCAGAGCTGGTCTGTCTTGTTGGACAGGACCGAGGTGATCCGAGCGCCGGTGATGGGATCGAACCGACCGTAGAGGACAGTCATTCCGTCATCGGGATCGGTGCTGATCTTGGCGTACCGCCGAGCCCGCTGATGCTCCAGCTTCGCCATGCCGTCATCTTCGGAACGTTCTTGTTCGTGGCGGCGGACCGTTCCCGCGAACTTATCCGGCGCTTGGGTCTTAGCCAGGTCCGCCAGTTCGCCCTCGTCGGTCTTGTCTATCTCGCCTCGGCGGGAAGACCCGGCGATGATCCGAGCGTTATCGAAAGAGATCTCTCCTTTACGCAAACCATCAGCAGTATGGGGCAACTCTGAGAGTTCCACCGCGGTATCAACTTCTGAGCGAGCCCGCCGACGAGACAAAAGAGCCTTTTCCCGTAACACCGCTTCCGCTAGCTCGTCTCCTTCCCGACGGCACAGCTCCGCCGCCGCCTCGGAGCGGACCGCTACTGCTTGGTTCTCTGCCCGGATGGTGGACTGCACCCGTTGCTGTAACTGCTCCACGGTCGCCTCGGACACCGCCAACGTAGGCAGCAACAACCGCACCTCGTTGGTCACCTGCCCGTTCATAGGTTCTTTGTTCATACCCAATATCATACGATAGGGGTGTGACAAAACACCCCCACATATGACTAAGTTGGTAAAACAAACACCAAATCACTTAGCTGCTATCCCGTCATGCCGCCACCCTCAAACAACCAACACCCACTCCCCACCCATATCCGAAAAACCGAGAAAGCACCATCTCCTCGGCGAAAACGGCCCTCTAGAAACTGCCCAAATCGCCCAGCCGGACCCGGTCGACCACCATGATCAGCAGCGTCACCATCGCCGCCAACACCACCGCCATGGCCATGGCGCCGCTGTAGCTGACCGCTCCCGGGCGTCCCAGCAACCGAAAGATGAGTGCGGGGACGGTGATCGTGTCGGGGCGGGCGATAAAGGAGGTGGCTCCGAACTCTCCCAGGGAGACCGCCGCCGCAAAACCCCCTCCCACCGCGGTCGCCCGGGCGGCGATGGGCAGATCGATCTCCCGGAAAACCCGCCACGGAGAGGCCCCCAGCACCGAGGCGGCTTCCCGCAGGCCGGACGCGACCGAGCGCAACATGGGGGTAACCGTTCTGACCACAAAGGGCGTGGCCACCAAGGCGTGGGCTAGAGGCACGAGCACCACCGTGGCCCGCAGGTCGACCGGCCAGTCCAAAGCCACCAGCATTCCGAATCCCACCGTCACCGCCGAGGCGCCCAGCGGCAGCATCAACACCACATCGAACCAGCGGGCCGAGCGGCCCTTTCCGGAGACGATCACCGTCGAGGCGCACAGTCCCACCACCACCGCGATCACCCCCGTGGCCAGGGCGTACCACAGCGAGTTGGCCATCGCCCTGCCAGGCGTGACCGCCAGTTGCCCCGGGTCGGCCAAAAAGCGCCAGCCCGCACCTCCCCCGCGCAGCGATCGGACCACCAACATCAGCAGTGGAACGGACAGGGCGACCAGGGTGACTCCTACCGCCGCCCACACTCCCAGTTTCTGGCCGCGGGTCGCAGGACGCGCCAGGTTCCGGCTTTCCGCCACCAACTCCAGACCCACCGACTTGCGCTCCTGGTATCGGGAGTACCAGGCCAGCACCGCCGTTACCCCCACCAGTTGGAAAAGGGCCAAGGCGGCGGCGACCGGCAGGTTCAGGAACACCACCGTCTGCTGCCATATCTCCACCTCCAGGGTGCGATAGCGAAGCCCACCCAAGATCAACACCACCCCGAAAGAGGTGAAGGTGAACAGGAAAACAATCGCCGAGGAGGCGGCCAGGGCGGGACGCAGCAGGGGAAGGGTCAGGCGCCAGAAGACCTGTCGGGGATTGGCCCCCAGCGTCTGCGCCGCATCGAACAGCGATCGGTCGATCCGACTCCACACTCCCCCCACCGTCCGCACCACCACCGCCAGGTTATAGAAAACGTGCGCCGCGAGAATCGCCCAGATGCTTCCCTCCACCCCCAGCGAAAGAAAGGCCGAGCCCACCACCACCGTCGGCAGTACGAAGGGTGCGGTGACCAGCGCTTTCGCCAGGGAACGACCCGGAAACCGGAATCGGGAGATAGCCCAGGTGATGGGGGCGGCCGCCACCAGGGTGAAGGCCACCGAGGCCGCGGACTGCCACACCGAAAACCAGAGTGCGCTTCTAAGCCCGGGGTCGGCCAGGACCTCCCCGAACGCCCCGAAAGCCCCCTCTTCCCCGAGGGACAGACCCAGGATGCGGGCCAGGGGGTAGAGGAACAGATAGCCGATAAAGGCTGCCGCGATCGCCCCGGCCGCCCACCGATAGCTCATTGGCTCTCTACCGACTCCAGCCGTGCCTGATCAGCTTCTCGCTCCCATCCGGAGGTTCATCGCAGCACCAGTTGGGTCCACTCTTCAATCCAGCGCTCACGGTTGGCGTCGATCAGAGCCGGGTCCAGTGAGGCGGGCCGGTCGGGAAGGGCCGTGTGCTCGACAAACTCAGGCGGGAGGGCGGCCTCGGAGTTGGCGGGGAACACAAACCAGGTGAGAGGGATATGTTCCTGGAATTCCACCGACAGCATAAAGTCGATTAGCTGGCCGGCGGCAGAGGGGAACTCGGTTCCCTCCAGTATCCCGGCGAACTCGATCTGTCGATAGCAGCCCTCGACCACCACTCCGGTGGGTGCTACATCGGAGGGAGGATCAGAGTAGATCACCTCGGCCGGTGGCGAAGAAGCGTAGGAGACCACCAGGGGCCGATCGCCGCCGTATCGGGTGAAGGAGGAGTAGTAGGCAGTGTCCCAGTCGGGAACCACCTCGACATCGTTGTCCAACAAGCCCTGCCAGTAGTCCATCCAACCCTCCTCCCCGAAAACCGCAATGGTGGTCAGCAGGAAGGCCAATCCCGGAGAGGAGGTCGCCGGATTCTCCACCACCAGCTGGCCGCGATACGCCTCCGACGTTAGATCCGTCAGGTCGCGGGGGGCCTCGGCGTCGGCTATCACCTCTCGGTCGTAGTTGAGGCACACGTCCCCGAAATCGATGGGCGTCACCCGGTTCTCGGGGTCAAGCCGGATGTTTTCGGGCGTCTTGTCCAGCAGGGATGAGCTATGGGAGCGGAAGATGTCGGCGTCGAGGGCTCTCGACAAGAAGGTGTCGTCCACGCCGAACAGCACGTCGGCCAAGGGGTTGTCCTTGGTCAGAATCGCCTGGTTGACCAGCGAACCGGCGTCCCCGGCCGGAACGATCTCCACTTCAATCCCGGTTTCCGCGGTGAAGGCCGCAAAGGTTTCGGCGCTCACCCCTCCGGAAAAGGAGTCATGGCTGATGATGGTCAGGGTATTGGGGTCGGACCCTCCCGCACAGCTTGCCAGTATCAGGGAGAACAAACTTATCCCAATCGCCAGTTTTCTGTGCATGGTTCGGCTCCTTACCTTGTATGGGGAGCCTGGAGAGCCTGGTTCTGGCGGTACGAAAGCTTCCTTCGCCGGAATTACCCGGATCAGGTGCTAACGGTCGGAGGATCCATCCTCCCTCTCAGCCCGGTTTCACCGAACTCCCGTGTCTGTTCGGCTCAATGATAGTGGTCAAACAGGCGAGGCGCACCCGAATCGGGGTCGCGAAGCAAGTGGTAGTCCACTTCCCGCACCCCCAGTGAGCGGGATTCGGCCAACACCCGCGCCTGGGGAGCAACGGAGGTGGCCACCAGCACCCCCCGGACCGGCGTCAGCCTCGGATCCAGTTCCAACTGGGTCACATAACGAGTCAGTTGCTCCACTCCCGATATCTCGCCCCGGCGCTTCACCTCCACCGCCACCATGCCTCCCTCCGGATCGGAGCACAGCATGTCGATGGGTCCGATGGCAGTGGGATACTCCCGACGGATCAGTTTCAGACCGGCTTCGATTACTTCGGGGTTTCCCGCCAGCAGTTCTTGCAGATGGATCTCTACCCCGTCCTTCTCCAAGCCGGGATCGACGCCCAGATCATGGGAGACGTCGGAAAACACCTCATGGAGGCTGATCTCCAGGCGCTCCCCCTTGGGATTGGTAACCAGCCACATGCCGTCTCCCTCCTCCAGGGTGTTGGGGGCCGACATCCAGTTGAGAGGCTTATAGGCGCCTCCGTCGGCATGCACCGCCACACACCCGTCCGCCTTGATCATGATCAGTCGGCGGGACCGTGGCAGATGGGCGTCGAGCCGGCCATGGTAGTCAACCGTGCATTCGGCGATCACCAGCCGCATGGCTAGGCGGTACCCGTCCCCAAGATCCTGAGCGCTACCGCTTGGGCGACGACCACTCTTTCCAATTCTCCCAGATCCTGGCTCTCGTTGGGAGCGTGAGGCGCCGAACCGGGATCCCCCATCCCCACCAGCAGCAGGGGAGCATCAGGATACTTTTCCGCGAAAGCCGCCAGGAAGGGAATGGTCCCGCCCACCCCCATCTCCACCGGGGGAGTTTCCCAGGCCGTCTCCAGCCCCTTGCGCCAGGCAGCGAGGGCCATATGGTTGGATGTCTGTAGGAAACCCTCGGCTTCTTCGACGAAATCCACCGTCAACTTCGCTCCCCAGGGCACATGCTCTCTGAGATGTCGCTCCAGGGCCTCACGGGCCAGAGCGGGATCCTGACCCGGGGCGGTCCGCATGCTCACCTTGGCCTTGGCCACCGGCACCAGCAGGTTGATCGCCCCCGATAGCTGTGGAGCATCCACCGCCAGCACCGATATCGCCGGCTTCGTCCAGAGCCGAGAGGCTACCGAACCGCTTCCGATCGTTTGCAGGCCGTCCACTGTTCCCAGCACATCAGCCAACTCCTCCACGGACACTTCCAGGTCTGCGGCCTCGTTGTGGACCAATCCCTCCACCGCCACTTCCCCACGTTCGTCGTGCAGGGTGGACAAGAGACGCGCCAGCGTGATCAGGGCGTCGGGAAAAAGCCCGCCGTAAGCCCCCGAGTGTCCTCCTACCTGCGCGGTGCGCACCTCCACAACGCAGCCCACCAGCCCCCGCAGCGAGGTGGTAATGGCGGGAATACCCACTTTCCAGTTGCTGGAGTCGGCAATCACCACCACATCGGCAGCCAGTTTCTCCGAATACAGATCCAAAAAGGCCGCCAGGTTGGGTGAGCCGATCTCCTCTTCGCCCTCCAGAAACACCTTAAGGCTCACCGGCGGAACGCCCCCGAAAGCCCGGGCGGCCCCTAAATGCACAATCACTCCGGATTTGTCATCAGATGTTCCTCTCCCGTACATCCGGCCCTCCCTGACCACTCCCTCGAACGGGTCGGTCTCCCACAGGTCCAGGTCCCCGACGGGCTGAACATCGTGATGGGCGTAGAGGAGGACGGTAGGGGCTCCCTCGGGGCCGGGGATGTGCCCGTAGACAGCAGGATGGGCGTCCTCTATCTCCAACAACCCGACATCCCGATACCCGGCCCCGGTCAGCAAGCGGGCGCATTCGGTGGCCGAACGTCGCACCCCGGCCGGATCGAACCCGGCCGCGCTGATCGAGGGAATAGCCACCAGCCCGGAGAGGTCTGCGACCAGATCAGAGAAGAACGAAGCCACTGCGTCCCCCAAATCCTGGTGAGTGGTGGATCCCTGTCCCATCGCTACTCCGAATCGTCGCTGATATCAATATGTCAAAAGGAGCATCCATCGGCGACGGTCCCGACCGGTCGGGACCGCGCCATCCAAATTATTCCCCCGCATGACCGGCAAGGTTACCCACTCCCCTGCGGTGCGGTTGGCGATGTCCCGGCGGGCCGCCATCATTGGGGTTACAGTGAAGCTGCGACTGCTCGGCATCCCGCTTCGGGTCAAACTTTCTTTTGTGCTAGTGGTGTGCCTGCTGGGAATGCGGCTCGTCCGAAGCGCCGTGGCAGACCCTCTGGCGGTGATCGGGCGGCTGGGGATTTGGGTGGGAGTGGTGTTGATCTCGGTGATCGTCCACGAACTGGGACACGCCCTGCTGGCCCGCAGATTCGGAGCGGAGGTGACCATGGAGCTATGGGCCTTGGGCGGACTTACCTTGTGGCAGCCCGGCGCCAAGCCGATCACGCCGGCTCGGCGGGCCGCCATCGCCGCCGCCGGGTCCACACTGGGATTTGTGATGGGGGGCGCCGCCTATCCGCTGTGGAAGATGGTTGAACCGGGCAGTGGTCTGGCCTATCTCGCCCTGGGCTGGATAGTGTGGGTGAACCTGGGCTGGGGGCTCATTAACTGGCTGCCCATCCGCGTCCTCGACGGCGGCCATATTTTCCAGGCGGTCATCGACGTGCTCTGGCCGAAACGATCGGCCAGGATTGCCAACCTGTTCTTCCTGCTGTCCTCGGCTGCGGCCGCGATCATCGCCTTCCGGCTGCGTTTCCCGATAGCCGCCCTGTTTGCCGTCTTCATGCTCATAGGGGAAGTGCGACGGCTGCTGAACCCAAAGCCCAAACCCCGCCCTCTGGCGCCGCCACCCCCTCCCGAACGCTTTCTGTTCGATCCCCCGCCTCCCTCCGGCGCCGAACGGCGTTCAGGCAGGTGAACACTTAGGTGACCTCTGGGTTAGTTTGCGGGGGGTGTTAGCGACTCTCCCTTAAAGGTATCTCCGACTCGAGGCCTGGGAGACATGCGCACCGGATGTGTAAAACGGCTTCTAATCCCAAAACCTGAACACAATCACAAAAAAATGTCAAATACCGGTCCCGTCAGGGGAATGACTATAATCACCCACATACCTTGATTGTTCTTGGTATTCCTACCCATCAAGAGTTCTCCTGCCCCATCAAGAGTTCTTCTGCCCCACCGGGAGTTCCCTACCCACTGGAAGTTCCCCCTACCCATTGGGAGTTCCCCCTACCCATTGGGAGTTCCCCCTACCCATTGGGAGTTCCCCTACCTAACGAAAGGACTTGTCAAAATGTCTGACCTTATCGACGGTGTGTCAACCGGCCTTCAAGAAGCATGGCAGGATGTGATTACCTTCGCTCCAAAGCTCCTCGGCGCCGTGGTTATCTTGTTAATCGGATGGCTCCTCGCCCGCCTCATCCACCGGGGCGCTTCGCGTCTTCTGCAGGGAGTCGGTCTCGACCGGCTTCTGGAACGGGCCGGCCTCGCCGACCGACTGCGGGCGGTGGGCTACACCGCCACGGACTTGGTAGCGCGCGGTGTGTATTGGATCGCGCTACTGGTTGTTTTCCTCCTCGCTGCCCAAACGCTTGAGGTGGAGCATCTCAGTGATCTGCTGACTGCGCTCATCGCCTACCTGCCACTGGTTGTGGTGGCGATAGTCATCGTGATCGTGTCCGCGGCGATCGGCGCGTTTCTCGCCGAGATTTCCACCCCCTGGTCCCGGGATCACAGCATCAGCTGGCTACCCGTGTTGGCGCGTTGGATGGTGATCGGCTTCGGCGCCTTAGCCGCCCTGAACACGTTGAACATCGCCGAGGAGATCGTGAACACCCTGTTCATCGCAGTGGTAGGCACTGTGGGCGTAACCTTCGCCATCGCCTTCGGGGTGGGCGGTATCTCTGCCGCGCAGAAGAAGTGGAGCCGCCTCCTCTCCGACGACGACTGACCTGACCACCCTCCGACTGCTACAGGTTCCCTCAACGAGGCGAGCCTTCAGTATCGGTTTGTTGAACACTCCACCGGTGGGTTGCCAAACATTTTCCACCGGTGGAGTGGGCCAATTCCATCTCGGCACACCTTTGTCTCCCATGCTCCAAGCCTCTGGAGAGGCCGGATCGAACCCGGCGCCCGATAAGGTATCAGAGGCATGGATTTCTCTTACACCCCCAAAGTTGAAGCTCTCCGCGAAAAGCTCTCGACATTCGTTGAAGAGCGGGTTCTCCCCTCCGAGTCCATCTATGAGCAACAGATCAAGGCTTCCGGCGATCCGCATCACCACCCCCAGGTCATAGAGGATCTCAAGTCCGAAGCCCGCGCCCAGGGACTGTGGAACCTGTTTCTTCCCGATCCCGAGTTGGGGGGAGGGCTTTCGGTCTCCGAATACGCCCCTCTCGCTGAGATAACCGGACACAGCCCCGAGCTTGCCCCCGAGGCTATTAACTGCTCGGCGCCCGACACCGGGAACATGGAGATACTTCATATGTTCGGCACCCCCTATCAGCAGGAACGTTGGCTCTACCCTCTGCTGGAGGGCGAGATCCGATCCGTCTTCTCAATGACCGAGCCCGATGTGGCTTCGAGCGACGCCCGCAACATCCGCACCCGCATTGAAAGGGACGGAGATCACTATCTGATCCGGGGACGTAAGTGGTTCTCCTCGGGCGGGGCCTCTCCCCGGGCCAAGGTGGCCATCTTGATGGGGGTGACCAATCCTGGCGCCGATTCCTATCGGCGCCAGAGCATGATCCTGGTGCCCCTGGACAGCCCGGGTGTGATCATCGAAGAAACTCCCACCGTTTTCGGATACCAGCATCGGGGCGGCCACGCCACCATCCATTACGACCGGGTCCGGGTTCCCGCCGAGAACCTGCTGGGATCGGAGGGATCGGGCTTCGCCATCGCCCAGGCACGCCTGGGACCGGGGCGCATCCACCACTGCATGCGGGCTATCGGAGCGGCCGAGCGATGCTTTGCGATGATGGTGAGCCGGGCCAAGGCTCGGACCGCCTTCCGGAAGACCGTGGCCGAACAGGGCGTGGTCCGCGAATGGATCGCCGAGTCGCGAATACGGATCGAGCAGGCCAGGCTACTGGTGCTGAAAACCGCCTGGATGATCGACAAGATCGGAGTCAAGGGCGCCCGGGTGGAGATCTCCGCCATCAAGGTGGTAGTCCCCGAGACCCTCCGCTATGTCTCCGACCGGGCCATCCAGGTGTTCGGGGGGGCAGGCTTCACCGACCACTTCCCCCTGGCATCCTTTTACGCCATGGCGCGCTGGCTGCAGATGGCCGACGGACCCGACGAGGTGCACCGCCGCTCGGTGGCGAGAGCCGAGATAGGACGTTTTGACCCTGGATATGTACCGGAACCCTATGTATGGGAATGATCGAGGAAGGAAAAACCATGCTGGAGTACGACATCAGCTTCGACTACCTTTGCCCCTTTGCCCGCAATGCTCATGAGGCGGTAGTGAGAGGTTTGGAGGAGGGACGATCCTGGAAAGTGAATTTCCGAGCATTTTCCCTGGCTCAGGCCCACACCTCCGAAAACGACCCGGCGGTATGGGACAACCCCGCCGGACAGTCGGGCCTCGACGCCCTGCAATGGGGAGTGGCGATCCGCGACACCTGGCCGGAGTTCTTCGGCAAGGCCCACCTAGCCCTGTTCGCCGCCCGGCACGACCACGGCCTGGACCTCAAGGACACCGGAGTGCTGGCGGAGGCGGTGGCGGCCGCCGGATGCGACCCGGATGCGGTAGCGGAGGTGGTTTCCACCGGGGAGCCCTTGTGCAAAATCGCCGGAGAGCACACCAAAGCGGTGGAGCAGTGGATGGCATTCGGAGTGCCCACTTTCATCACCGGTGGCCAGGCGGTTTTCATCCGATTCATGGAGCGGGGCCGGCTCGACGATCTCGACCGGGCCCTCGAGCTGCTCTCCTGGGATCGACTCAACGAGTACAAGCACACCACAGTTCCCCGCTGACCCAACCAGAGTTCAGGTTCTCTGATATCTGAGCAGGAATATATAAGATTATCTATGTGTTATAGTTAATGTTATCTGATATTTCTATCCTCAACAGAAAGGGAGTCAGTCTATGTTGGCCAGAAACAACCCGAGGTTCGAATTCCCCTCAGCGGTTTCCCATACCCTCCCCGCCGAGGTCTACATGGTGGGCGACAACTATGTCGTGACGCTGGATATGCCGGGGATGGACCCCGAGCTGATCGATGTGGAAGTGTCGAAGAACACCCTCACCATCTCCGCCCAGCGGGACACCGCCGGCGCCCGGCCCGAAAACGCCAGGGTGTTCTTTGTGGAGCGTCCCAGCGGCGCCTTTCTCCGGAAGTTCGTGGTGGGAAACGACCTCGACACCTCCGAGACGACCAGCGCCTATGAAAACGGCGTCCTGACCCTCACCATCCCGATTGCGGCCTCCTCCCGGCCCCGGAAAATCCCGGTGACCAGCAGCCACAACGGCTCGTCAGCATAAGTGGCTCTACGTGTCCGAGTGGGGAGAGCGGGTTCTGGTGCGGGGTGGTGGTGGTCGGGTTGCGGGCCAGTTGATGCCGCCGGTGTGGAATAGTACGCGGAGTCGGTAGTTGTCGAAGTTGCGGAACCCGTGGCCGCATCGTTTGATCTTTTTGATGGACAGGTTCAGTCCTTCGGTGGGGCCGTTGGAAGCGCCGGTGCGGTGGTGGTTGAGTATCTCGGTTTGCCATTTGGTGAGGGTCCGTCCGAGGCTTCGGATTTCTTGTACCCAGTCGTCTCGGCATCCGGTGATGGCTTTGTCCACCAGCAGTCGCGCGTCGTCTGGGTTATCGGTGAGGTAGACATCTCGTACCGATTCTTTAGCGAGCCATGCGCCCATCACGTCACCGTCGGGATCGCCGGCGCGTAGACCCAGCAGCACCCGGTCGGTGCCCCTTTGGTCGAGGCGTTCTACGCCTTTGAGCATGAGTTTTCGGATGCGGTATAAGGGGTCGCCTTTGCGGCCTCGATGTTCCAGTGTCTCGTTTTGGACTCGTCGGCGTACTTTGTCCACACACCGGTTAGCAAACGCGTACCACATGAAAAGGATCCGCCACGCGGGTGGCGTGATCTAGACGACCGCGGAGTCCTTTTCGGTACGACTCGGCAAGATCCGTTGCCACGACACTGACACCACTGAGCCACTCCGCGGGCTGAAGGTCGAGCCATTCCCCCAGGTCAGAACCGGTATTGCCCTCGATAAGGTCGACAACGACCCGACGATCCAGATCGACGATACCGGTCGCGTAACGCGTTGGGTGGGTACGGTTTGCCCTCAGATAGGCAGTCTCATCCACCCCCAGCCTGTCAACCCGCCCCACCCGGTCTGGAGCGTCAACCAAGGGCTGGCCATACTCAACAACCGCGTCCATGACCGTCTGCCAGCACACCCCCAGTTCCCCCGCCAACTGCGCCACCGGACGACCGTTACGACCCACCTCCCGACACGCATGTTCTCCAGCGCGGTTGGTCAACAAACACCGCAGGGAGAACGCCCCATGGGTCTCGGTCCAAGTCCTGGCGTCACACCACGGTTCGGCACAACGCCACCGACGCTTGTGCCACACCAACCGAACAGGCCGCCCGAACACAGCCAGATCACGATACTGCACCACCATCCGATCCTGCGCTTCTGCTCTCAATCCACAGCCCTCACAGTCCACCACCGTAGCCGTCGTCTCAACACGGATCGTCACCTCCGCTTCGGTTTCGGCGACCCCAACACTAAGAAACCTTCCAATCCCAACAGGGCCTCAGCAAGGCCAGTATCGTCGCTCATGGTCAGGGAACTCCTCATCGCTAGGCAAGGTATTTGCACCCTCAACGATGGCGAGAACCCTGACCAAAACGAAAGACCCCAAACACCCTCTTCCCCACTCCGACGCGAAGAGCCGCATAAGTCCCGGGCCATGTCGCGGGTCGGAGACCAGGGGAGTCCCTAAACTCCGACCCGTGGCTTTTTCCGAAGATCTAGCGGGTTTCGCAACCCGAGCCATCCACGCCGGGCAGCGACCCGACCCCGAGACCGGAGCGCGGGCGATGCCCATCTACGCCACCAGCTCCTTTGTTTTCGAAGACGCCCAGTCGGCCGCCGACCTGTTCGCACTCCAAAACTACGGGGACATCTACACCCGGATCAGCAACCCCACCACGGCCGCCTTCGAGGAACGGCTGGCCTCCCTCGAGGGAGGATTGGGAGCACTGGCCACCGCTTCCGGACAGGCCGCCCAGTTGGTGGCGGTGCTCACCCTCTGCCAAGCGGGCGATGAGATCGTGGCGGCGCGCAACCTCTATGGGGGCACCATCACCCAGTTTGATGTAACGCTCCGGCGCATGGGGATCCACACCACCTTCGTGGACGCCTCCCAACCCGAAAACTTCGAGGCGGCCATCACCGACCGGACCAGGCTGGTCTATGGAGAGACGATCGGCAACCCCCGCGGGGAGGTACTCGACATCGAGGCGGTGGCCGGGATCGCCCATTCCCACGGGGTCCCCTTGATGATCGATAACACCTTCGCCTCGCCTTGGCTGTGCCGACCCTTCGAGTGGGGGGCGGACATCGTAGTCCATTCCGCCACCAAGTTCATCGGTGGCCACGGGGTGGTGATCGCCGGGGCGATAGTGGAGTCGGGCCGCTTTCCGTGGGACAGTGGCCGCTTTGGAGTGATGACCGATCCCTCCCCCGCCTATCACGGTCTGCGCTTTTGGGAGAATTTCCGTGAATACGCCTACCTGACCAAGGCGCGGGCCGAGTTGATGCGCGACCTGGGCGCCGCCATCTCCCCCTTCAACTCTTTTTTCCTGCTGTTGGGGCTGGAGACTCTCCCCCTCCGAATGGAGCGTCACGTGGAAAACGCTCGGAAGGCGGCAGCCTTCCTGGCCGGGCATCCGGCCGTGTCCTGGGTGAGCTATCCGATTTTCCCCGACTCACCGGGCAGGGAACTGGCCGAAAAGTACACCCCGGCCGGGCCGGGGGCGGTGTTCACCTTCGGGCTCGACAAGGGCTATGAAGCGGGGGTGCGGTTCATCGAGTCGGTGCAGTTGGCCAGTCATCTCGCCAATGTGGGCGACACCAAGACGCTGGTGATCCATCCCGCCTCCACCACCCACCAGCAGGTCTCCCCCGAAGCCCGGGCCGCGGCGGGAGTGGGCGACGACACCATTCGCATCTCGGTGGGGCTGGAGGACATCGCGGACATCCTGGCCGATCTGGAGAGTGCCCTGGGGGAGGCGGCGCGTGTCTGAGTTGTCCCACGACGCCACCGCAGCCGAGCGGCTTGCCATACTCCGCCGGGCGCGGACCGTGGCCCTGGTGGGAGTCTCGGCAAATCCGCTTCGCTCCTCCAACTTCGTCGCTACCTACCTGGTCCGCACCCCCTATCTCATCCACCCGGTCAACCCGGCCTATCCCGAAGTCCTGGGGATCCCCACCTTTCCAAGCCTGGCCGACCTTCCCGGGCCTCCCGACATCGTGGATGTTTTCCGCCGCCAAGACCAGCTCCCCGGAGTGGTGGAGGAGGCTATCGAGGCCGGCGCCAAGGTGGTCTGGTTCCAGTTGGGGCTTCGCCATGAGGGCGCCGCTCGCCGGGCCCGGGAGGCGGGCCTGGAAGTGGTGCAGGACCGCTGCCTGAAAATCGAGCACGCCCGCTTTGCCGGCGGCCTGCATTCCGCCGGGTTCAACACCGGAGTGATCTCCTCGCGCCGACGCCGGCCTATCTGAGCCCGTCCCTTTCCGGATCCAGATGGTGGGCAATGGCCCGATAGCACTGGCTGGGTCGTTCGGCTTTCAGTACCGGGGGCGATCCGGTCAGGCTATTCAGAAACGATGAGGCGTAGCGGGCAAATCCCAGCCGCTTGTCCAACACCACCAGCACCCCACGGTCGTGGGGAGAGCGAATCAGCCGGCCGGCGCCTTGTCGGAATCCCAACACCGCTTCGGGCAGGAGGTAGTCGTCGAAAGGCCTTCCTCCACGGCGAGCGATGACTTCTTGACGAGCGGCCACCACCGGATCCTGAGGCGAGTCGAAGGGGAGCTTCTCCATAACCAGCAGGCTCAGGGCCTCTCCGGGAACATCGATTCCCTGCCAGAAGGTGCCGCTTCCCAAAAGGCAAGTGGGCAACTCGGGGTTGCGGAGGCTCTCGGTCAACTCCGGCGCCGAGGCTTCGCCCTGACAGAGCACCGTGAAGCCCGGAAAGAGCCGATCTCTCAGATAGTCGGCGGCCCGATTCATCCGCTGGTTGGCGGTGAAAAGCGCCAGCGCCCGGCCCTGGCTGACCTCAAACAGGCGGGCCATCTCCGCCGGCGCGGCCTCTGCGAACTCTTCGAGGCTCCCTCCGCCGGGAGTAGGTAAATAACCCGGGATGATCACCAGCATCTGCCGGGACAGATCCGGAAAGGGGCTTTCCATCAGCATCTGTCGACTGTCCCCGAAGCCCAAGCCGGCGGCAATGTAGTCGAACGAGCCGGCCACCGTCAACGTGGCGGAGGTCATCACCACCGCCTTCTTCTCCTCCCATACCGCTTCCAGCCGGGAATCGACCTCCAAAGGAACCGCTCTCAGCCCCCAACTCCACTTCTCTTCCCGGAGCTCCATGTCGCAGACGAACGCCGCCTCCAACAGATCCGGAGACTCAACGTTCGCCAACTGGAATAACAGTTCGGCGATGGTCTTGGCCTCCCCGCCGGTGTGGGTGATCCGGCGCTTGAGCTCTTCGGGAGACCGGTTTCCGGAAAGCCTGTCTCCCACGGGAAGCGCCTGAATGGCGTCCCCCAGATACGAAAGAGCTTCCGCCAAGGCTGTAAGGCTCTGGGTCACCTCTTCCCATGTGGAGCGATTGAGGTCCACCCTGGTAATCCGCGCCGAAAACGGCGCCGGTCCCAAGCCCCTGGACCAGCCCCGGGTCCCCTCCAGAAAGTCCGCCAGCAACTCTCCTACCTCTTCTATATGTGGCTGGCAACGGCGCCAATACTGGACCACCCCCTCCGCCCTGGCCTGGCCCCGGTCTCGCGCCGTCCCGGCCGGGAGTGAGCGCAAATATCGGTAGAGCAGGTTTCCGGTGGTTTTGCCGCCGTAAACCGAGTAGAGCAGCCGCCACAGGCTGCGTTCGCTCACCGTCCCTGTGAAAGCGGAGCGGGCGGCCGACTCCAGCTCATGCGCCTCATCCACCACCAATCGGGATATTTCGGCCGTTATCTGGTCGCGAACCAGCATCAGGGAGTGGTTGGCCACCACGATCTGCGCCTCGGACAACCGTTGCAGGGCTCGGCGGAAAAAACATCGCCGATCCAGATCACCACGGGACCTGGCGGGCGATTCGGTCATAGACAGACGGGAACGGAGTCGGTACATGACCGGGCTGTGTCTTCTGAGCCATCCGTCGCGAAGATCGTCCCATTCCCCGTTGGGCGTTTCTGACACCCACGCCATCACCACCGCCAGGGCCAGACCCAGGTGATGATCGGACCGCGGTTCGGATGCCTGCTCGGGGAAGAGTGGGTTGTCCCGGAGGTGGCCGGATTCACGGGGGTCGACCAGCGCCACCTCATCAACCAGCGCGTTAACCGAGAGGTAGTTCCCGAGGCCTTTCAGCACCGTCCAACGTACCGGCGCCAGTCGCTCGGAGATGTCGATGAGGGTGCTACAGACCTGATTCTGGAGGGCCTTGGTGTAGGTGGAGATCAACACCTGGGAGTCACTGGCCTCTGCCAACCGGCAGGCAGGAACCAAATAGGCAAGGGTTTTCCCGGTCCCGGTGGGCGCCTCCACCATCAGCTTCTCGGAGTTCGCAAGGGCGCCCGCCACCTCCCACGCCATCTTCTCTTGGGAGGGACGCCGTTCCATTCCCCCGGCAACCAATTCCTCTCCGCGGGTCAGCGGCGCCACCAACTCTTCGATATCCACCACCTCCTCTTCGTCCTCCTCTAGCCAGTCATCGTCCTTGGGCGACCGGTTCGGCGCAAGCCCCTCTTCTCCCGACGGCGGCGGAAGGGGGATGATCTCCACCAGGTCGGGGCGATAGAGATGGTCGGGGTTGCGAGGATCGGGCCGACAGAACATCGCCCAGGGGTGATTCGTAACCTCCAGCAGCCAACGCTGGGCGCGCCGGGTCGGGTGATCTCGGTTCAGGTCGTCCAGCAGGCCGCGCATCACCTCCCAGACCATCCACGCATCGGACAAGGCCCGATGGGCGGGCCCGCGATTTTTCCCAACCCCATAGTGAGCCGCCAAATCACCCAAACGACGCGACCGGGGAGGAGTCTTTCCGGAAATATCGGGAGTGGACTCTCTTCCGGCCCGCGGGAACACCATATGGGCCAACTCGAGGGTATCGAGCCGCTCTCCGAGAGGATCCAACAAGCCCACCCGCTCCACCTCAGCGGAGAGCAAGAGATAGTCATAGGTGCTCCCGTTGTGGGCCACCAACGGCAGATCATCGCAGAAGTCCAGGAACCGCTCCAAAGTGGGGGCCCGGGCGGGCGCTCCCCGCAGATCATCCCCGGTCAGGCCGGTTAGCTCGACCGTAAGGGGCGCCAGCGGTCGGCCGGCGCTGGGCGCCACCAAACTGGCAAAGTCGCCCATCACCTCTCCGCCCTCCACCAGCAATGCGCCGATCTCGATGATCTCTTGGTCCTCGGGGCGAGGATGATCCGCGTTGGCTTCCAAGTCGAAAACCACAAATCGCATGAGGGCAGTGTATGAAAAGGGAGAGACAAACCAAGATTCACTTCCCCCACAGTTCGCCGCTCCTACTACCGACAAACCGACCACCCGAGTCCGATTGTGAACTCCGAACCGCGATCCAAACTCAACCCGCCTGAATCCGCTCCGATCTAGGAGAATGCCCAATACCGCCCATCCTCGGCCAAACGGCCATCATCTCTGATGACTCGAACCGGGCCGGGGCCACCGCGGTAGGAACGGACGCCCCTGCCCAAATCCGGGGCGAATGGGAGAAAACCTGCGTTGGCCCGCCATCTCGTCTCCCAGTTCACCGGTGGGATGGACCAGAAGCGTTACCTAGACTGTCGCAACACCCCCTCCCGGGCGAAGGAAGCATTGCCGAACAGTACCCGGCAAAGTGGCAAATAGTCCGGTCAAACAGAAAAACCGCCACCTCCTGGGACCTGACATCTTGAGATGAATCTTTTCGTAAAGCGGTCTACCAAGCAGGTACCAACGAAAGGGCTACTGACGGTTTTGGCCCTGGCGGTTATGCTCCTGCCGGTCCCTGCCGCGACAATCCAGACCATCGACGACTTGTGCGAGGTGCTGAGCGCCTCACGCCTCTGCGACGAGTCGGGCGCAGAGCGCTTCTGCGATCCGGCCGGAACCTCCAACTTCAGCGATGTGGAGGGCGACGACTATGCCGCCGCCTATATCTTGTGCATGAAAAGTCTCGGCCTCTCACAGGGAAAAGGGGCCGGCGCCTACGGCCCCCACGATGAACTAACCAGGGCCCAGATGGCGTCGTTTTTGGCGCGCCTCTGGCGTTTGTCCTCCGGAGAGGAATGCCCGGTGGGGTCTTTGCCGTTCACCGACGTTGACCCCGACAGCACGCACCGCCAGAGCATCGATTGCCTCCACCGGCTCGGGGTCGCCAAGGGGAAGACGGCTTCAACTTTCGCTCCGGGCGAGGAAGTCACCGCCGCCCAGTTGTCTCTCTTTCTGCTGCGAACCTATCAAGTCCTGGGCGGGGAGTGCGCTCCGGCCGAGGCCGAACTCGAACTCGATCAGGCCTTGGTGTGTCTGACGAAGATCAATGTGATTCCATCGGAGTCGGAGGGTCGCAGCGGCCATGCCGTCCTCCGGGCGCAGATGGCGGTGTATGTGATTGGCTTGTGGCACAACCTCACAGACCGAGGTCTCCCGCCCTTCCCACCCACCCTTCCCACACCCAAGGCCTTGCTGATGCCGACCGGCGTCCCGGTGGCCGTCTTGGGCCGCACCGAGAACGGCTATCTCGTCCGTTCGCCGTGTGACAACACTGTCGAGGTGGGTGGCGGCGAGCCGATTCCTGAGGGCGGGGTGGTGATCGACCCGGGTCACGGCGGACCCTACGACACCGGCGCCTGGGGCTCCAACGGCCTCGTGGAACGTGACCTCAACCTGGATCTTGGTAAGGCGATAGCGGGCGAGCTCCACGCCTGGGGTATCCCCGCCGTCCTGACCCGGACCGACAACTACGCGGTGCGGCTGTCGGTGCGCGCCGGCTTGGCGGACGCCTTGGGCGCCCAGGCCCTGGTGTCGCTTCATCACAACGCGCCGCGCCACAACTCCCGGCGAACACCGGGAACCGAGGTCTACGTGCAGTCCGAGTCGGCGCGCTCGGCCCGCCTCGGAGGCCTGCTCTACGAGGAGATCTTCCAGGCCCTGGACAACGCCTTCGACATTGCCTGGAGCGGCACCCGCTTCACCGGGGTGTCGAGAGTGCTGCTCCCCTCGGGAGGCGACGCCTTCGGAATGATCCGGCGTCCGGCCACCCCCGCCGCACTGGTCGAGTTCGGCTACATAGCCAACCGCGCCGAGGCGAATCTCTTCGCCACTCCCGAGTATGTGGCCGTGGCATCGGAAGCGGCCGCCCAAGCTATCCGGGCGTATCTGGAGACCGACCGACCCGGGACCGGGTTCCATGAGGCGCCGCGCATCTTCAACCCGAACCGGGCCTCCAGCCGCTGCCTGGAAGTACCTCTGGAGTAGCCGCCTCTCAGGAGGTATCCACCGCTGATCGGATGGCTTGGATGTGGGAGGGGGTGGATCCGCAGCATGTTCCGATGATGCCACATCCCGCCTCCCGGGCGCGGCGTGCGTAGCCCTCCATCCGATCGGGGCCTTGGGGGTAGAAGAGGGCGCCCTCCCGATAGACGGGGATCCCGCAGTTGGACTTGACGATCACGCACGCCCCAGGGGCGGCCTCCGCGATGGCGGCGGACGCCGTCAATGCTTCCTCCAAGCCCGTCCCGCAGTTGGCGCCCAGGGCGGCGGGGCGGCGCTGGGGAGGAAGTGCTGTCCACCATTGGCCGAACTCGGAAGGCCGCAGTCCCATCATGGTCCGCCCGTTGGTGTCGAAGCTGAGCGTCACGGCATAAGGAACGGCAAAGCCCGACGCCGCCTCGGTGGCCGCGGCTACTTCCTCCCACCCGGACAGAGTCTCGATCCACAGGACATCGGCGCCCGCTTCCACCAAGGCGGCCATCTGCTCGGAAAACACCTCCACGCCCTCGGCGTGGCTGAGGAGACCAAGCGGCTCAAAGAGGTCGCCGGTAGGGCCCACGCTGGCCGCCACCGCTATCGGTCTCCCGGAGGCAGACGCGGCCCGACGGCCCACCCTCACCCCGGCTCGGTTGTACTCCGCCACCCGATCCTCTAAACCATGGAGTGCCAGACGCCGCCGGTTTCCGCCAAACGTGTTGGTGAGAATCAGGTCGGCCCCGGCCTCCACAAAGAGCCGATGAACCTCATGGATCATCTCGGGCCGTTCGACATTGAGTCTCTCCGGAGATTCCCCACTTTCCAGTCCCATGTCAAAAAGCGTGGTGCCCATCGCGCCGTCGGCCACTAGCAGGCCCTTTTCTGCTAGGAGTTTTTCAAACAAATTTCCACCTCCAAATTCTGCCCGGACCAGGCAGCACTAGAGGCCGGGCCGCGCCACCCAAGTAGCACCTCACCGAGTAACTTGATCTCGACTATCTCCCCGGCCACCATCAAAAACCGCCAGCCGCCAACCAACCCGCGCCGAAATGCCTTCTCTGCTCTCTCTGCCAGGCCTTCTCCTATGAGTAGTCAGCCAGTTTACCCATACCCGGCTGCACCTCAAGAGAGACGCTGATCCACCGACATTGATCCCAGCCCACGGGCATTCTCATTCAATGTTCATGCCCTCAGGTCGGGGGCCACAAGGGCTGAAACAGAGGCCGTCCACGCCCTACCGCCCGGTGACAGCGTCGGAACCGGCTTCGAAGTGGGCATCGCCATTGTTCTGGGAGCGGGAATCATGGATTACTCTGCCGCGCCCCTCCAGACCGACTCGGACCTCCGACAACACATCGAGAGATCCCTTCGCCTCAACCGGGCGGCCGCGCTGATCAGTAGGTCGTCCCGGATTCGTCTGTAACCCGTAGCAAAGAGTCGTGAGATCCTTTATTGGGGCCGGCGCGGCGGGAGCGGGTACGCCGCCAAGGCGTGAGAGTGGTAACCATCGCCGACCCCCGAGCGGGAAGGGGAGCGAACACTTTCTGCAAGGCCACCGGGATACTGGGGCGCTCGGTCAGCCGGTAGAGGATGTAGAAGGCAAACAGCCCGTGGACCGAGGCCAAAAACCACCACATGCCCTCCGGGCCCACCACTGACATCCACCCCCCGGTCACCACCGGACCGGCCACTGCTCCTACCCCTACCGCAAACACCAACGCTCCTGCCGCCGAAAGAAGCATCTGAGAAGGAATCCAATCGTTCATGTGGCTGACCACCAGCCCATAGAGCGGAAAGGACAGACCACCGTATAGAAACATCACCACTCCCAGGGCAAGGAGCGAATCCTCAAACCAGATCCCCGCCCCGGCCAGCACCACCGAGGAAATGGTGACCCCCAATATGACGTGTCGCCGCGGGATCCGGTCGGACAATCTGCCTAACGGCCACTGCAATAGCACCGCCCCCGCCATGGCCACCGCCATGAGCTGTCCGACTACCACCGCCGAGAATCCCCGTTGGGCGACGTATACAGGGCCGATTCCCAACAGCGAGGAGTTGGTGAGCCCCACCACCACCGCTCCCACGAAGGCCAGGGGCGTGACCCGCCAGACCTCGGAGATACTGATTTTCTCACCCATCTGCCCCACGGTGGGCGCCTCGGTCGGCGCCAGGGAGATGGGTATCAGGGAAAGAGAAAAGAGCGCCGACACCAAAACGAACAGTTCATGTTCCTTCGGCGCCGCCACCCCCAAAAAGATTTGACCCGCGCCCAACCCGCCCAACACCATCACCAGATAGGCCGAGAGGATCTGTCCCCGGTTTGAGTTTGAAGCCAGGCCGTTCAACCAGCTCTCGGAGACCACGTATAGCCCGGCCAGAGAAAACCCGGTCAAGAGCCGCAGCGCGCTCCAGGTTAACTCATCTATCCAGAGGGGATGCAGCAGCGCCACGATGGAGGCTGCGGAGGCCAGAGCTACGAAAACCCTGACATGGCCCACCAGGCCCACCATTTGGGGGATCAGGCGGCTTCCGGCCAGATATCCCAGGTAATAGGCGGCCATCATCATCCCCACTACCAGAGTGGAGAAGCCCTCCAGGATGGACCTCACTCCCAAGAGGGAGGTGGCAAGCCCGTTCCCCAGCATGAACAGGAAGATGGCCACCATCAGCGGCCAAACCTTTTTCAACCGATCACGCTCAACAGTGCGTCGACGGCCACCGCTTCGGAGGCGGTGACCAGCAACGGGTTCACTTCCATCTCCACCACATCGGCGTCACGAAGAACCCCATCCACCAGGTTGCAAACCGCGGCGGCGCATGCCTCGATATCGGCGGCCGCACCTCCTCGGTATCCGGCCAACAACCGGCCGACTTTCAGCTTCTCCAGACAGGACCGCACCTCCCGGTGGTCAACCGGAGCCAGAAGGTGGGCGAGGTCATCCATCAGTTCGGTGAGGACACCTCCCGAGCCCAGGGTTACCAGCCATCCCACCGGCCACTGACGGCGGACGCTTACCAGCAGTTCGGCTACCACTCCGCTCACCGTTTCCTCCACCAACAACGGCCCTTCATTGTTCTCTGACATAGCCGCAATCAGCGCCTCCAACTCCGCCGGATTCCGGATCCCCACAGACACCCCTCCCCACTCGGTTTTGTGATCGAGGCCCAACACTTTGACCGTCACCGGATAGCCGATCTCCTTCGCCGCCGAGCCGGCATTCTCGGCCGGCGTCACCCTTCCCCGGGGCACAGCCACTCCCCATCTGCTCAGACGAGCCTTGGACTCGGCCTCATCCAAGTGGATCACGCGGCCGGACGGCGGTGATACCATGGCGGGAAGGAGCGGAGGCTCAGCATGGACGGATTCGCCCCATCGGACTGCTGCATCCAATCCGGCCAGGGCATCACCGATGCCCCGCACCGACGTCACCCCTCCCGCGGCAAGCTCACGGGCCGAGTCGGCGGAGAGACTTTCGGGTAGCCCCGAAACCACCAGAGCGGGACGGCCGGACGCGGAGCGGGCGGTCACCATGGCCTGGGCCGTCTTCCAAAAAGCCGAGAAGTCCCCTTCCCCTTCCGGCAGATCCAGCACCAGCATGGTGGCGTCCTGGGGTCCGGACATCACCTCGGTGAACAACTGCTCCAACCGAGCGCGGTCATCCCAGATGAAGGTGTGGTAGTCGAGAGGATTGCCCACTGTCACCTTTCCCTCCAGTATCCGGTGCACCCGGGCGGCCTGCCCGGACGGGAAGGGGGCGAAATCCAGGCGGCTGCCCTCCGACAAGTCCGCCACATGCGACGCCTCTCCTCCCGAGCAAGACATGGAAACGACCCGGTTTCCCCGAAGGGGTCCGATCCCCACCAACACCGCCAACGTCTCCAACAGCTCGGGAATGGTGTGCACCCCAATCACCCCGCCCCGCTCGAAAAGCGCCTGGTAGGCCTCGGCCATCCCGCTCATCGAGGCGGTGTGGCTTCGGGCGATCTCCGCCCCTCGACGGGAACGGCCGACCAGGAGGGCTACCACGGGAATCCGGACAGCCAGAGCGCGACGCGCCATGACCAGAAACCGACGGGGATCCCGCACCGCTTCCAGAAACAATCCAATCCCCTTGACCCGCCCGTCCTCCAGGAGTTCCTCCATAAGATCCTCGATCCCCACCATGGCCTGGTTCCCTACCGTAACCAGATGGGAAATGGGAAGCTGACGACGCTGAAAGGACAGGTTCATCCCCACGTTCCCGCTTTGGGAGATAAGCGCCACTCCTTCGGAAACGGGTGCACAGCCCATCAGATCGGGCCACAGCGCCACCCGGTCCACTGCGTTTATAAGCCCATAGCAGTTGGGGCCCAGGATGGGCATCTCCCCTGCCGCTTCCACCAGACGACGCTGGTGGTCGGCGCCGTCTCTTCCCTGCTCCGCAAAGAGAGAGGCGTAGCAGACCGCGGACCCCGCTCCCATCTCCGCCAGGGTCCTCACCGCTTCAATGGTTCGCTCGCGGTTCACCGCCAAGAAGGCGGCGTCGGGTGGAGAGGGCAGATCCCCGAGACTGGGATAGCATTCCAGTCCGGCCAGCCGGTCCCGGCCGGGATTCACCGGCCAGATCTCTCCGGTGAAGCCCATTCGCTCACAGGAGTCCACCAGTTGATTCACCAGGTCGCCGCCGACCATTGCCACGGTCCGTGGCCCCAGCAGCCGCGTCAGTCTCGACAAGGGGTCAGCTTTCCAGGGGACGGAGAATGGAGCGAGAAATTATATGGCGCTGGATCTCGGAGGTGCCGTCCCAGATGCGCTCCACCCGCGCATCCCTCCACAGTCGCTCCAGCGGGAGTTCGTCCATCAGCCCCATCCCCCCGAAGATTTGGATGGCCTCGTCGGTTACGTGGGCCAGCATCTCGGTGGCGGCCAGTTTGGCCATGGCCGCGTCGGCGGAAGTCATCTCCCCCCGGTCGGCCTTCCAGGCGGCCCGCAGGGTAAGAAGTTCGGCGGCGGCCAGTTCGGTGGCCATATCCGCCAGCTTGAACGAAACCCCCTGGAAGCGTCCGATAGTCTGCCCGAACTGAGTGCGGCGGGCCGCCCATCCGGCTGCCAGCCCCATGGCCCGCTCCGCCCTGCCCAGGCAGTTGGCGGCCACCGCCAGCCGGGTACCGCCCAGCCAGGTGTTTGCCACCTCAAAACCGCGGTGCTCCTCACCCAAAATCTGGGACGCCGGCACGCGGCAGTCGTCGAAATTGAGGATGCCGTTGTTATATCCCCGATGGGATACGCATCCATACCCCTCCAGAACCTCAAACCCGGGAGTCCCCACATCCACCAGGAAAGAGGTGATCCGCTGAGGCGTCCTTCTCCCCTCAGAGCCCCCCTCGGGCTCGGGACCGGTCGCGGCAAAGAGGATCACATAGTCACAAATGTCGGCGTGGGAAATGAAATGCTTGACGCCCCGGATCACGTATTCGTCCCCTTGCCGGACCGCCCGGCATTTCATCCCCCGCAGGTCGGAGCCGGCGTCGGGCTCGCTCATGGCCAGCGCCTCCATCCGCTCCCCCGCCACGGTGGGATAGAGGTAGCGGTCGCGCTGGTCCCCGACACAGGCCAACAGGATATTGGAGGGCCGGGCCACCAGGTGATGGAGGGCATAAGAGGTCTTGCCCAGCTCTTTTTCCACCAGCGTCACCGTCAGGTTGTCCAAACCGGCGCCGCCCACCTCCACCGGCATATTGGCGGCGAAGATTCCCGCCTCAATCGCCTTCTTTTTGATTCCCTCTCCGACCTCGGTGGGGACGTATCCAAGCCGTTCCACCACTTCTTCGTGGGGAATAAGTTCGCGGTCGGTGAAGTCCCGAACGGTGGCGACGATCAGCTCTTGTTCGTTAGTGAGGGCAAAATCCATCAGAGTCCTTTCTGGTCAGCGGCGGGGACCGAGGCTCATCCGCGATCCAACCTCGGGAGGAATCTGTAGCGCCTGGTGAGCTTGCGCGGCCGCCGCCAACGCCCGGGCCGGACCGGGGAGAATGGGAGCGGCGCCCCCGGCCTTGGTGTCGACATGGAGAAGCATCTGCTCGGTGGAAGACAGCCGGCCCCCCTCATCGTCGGACATGGTGTGAAAGATGTGGAGGCGTTTGTAGTCCACTCCCAGCACCTGGGTGGTGAAAAAGAGCTCTTGGTGCAAAGATGCCTCCCGTCGGTAGTGGATGTGGGTCTCCACGGTGTAGAAGGAATGACCCGCCGCCCGATACGCCTCGTCTATTCCCACGTAGCGAAACAGGGCGTCGGTAGCCCACCCGAAGGCGGTCAAGTAGGCGCTTTCGGTCATATGGCCGTTGTAGTCCACCCAATCCGGTTCCACCAGGGTGTGATACAGCGCCAAGGGGGCTTCCACATCCGCGCCGGGTTGCCATGCCCGCGCCCCGGTCGAGAGCCGGATCGCCTCGCGATCGGCCACCAACCGCCCTGCCCCCAGATCATGAGGCCGAAGCGCTCGCATGACCGAGATCAGGTAGTCGTCGCGAAGCTGCTCCAACTCGGCTACGCTTCTCCCGTCCGCCTGCCGCTCGACGCCCAACACGACGGACTCGATCAGTCGATCGGTCAGAGGGGGAGCTTTTAGACTGGTCCAGGGAAGCTCGAGAGCCGGGCCGAAGTGCTCAAGCATGTGCCGCATCCCACCCTCTCCCCCCGCCAAGTGGAAAGTGAGCATGGTTCCCATGGCGGCCCAGCGCAGACCCGGGCCATAGATGATGGCCTGATCCAACTCGTCGGTGGTGGCGACACCGTCGCTGACCAGCCAGAGCGCCTCTCTCCACAAGGCCTCCTGCAGACGGTCGGAAAGATAACCCTCCACTTCGTTCCGTACCACCAGCGGATGCATCCCCATGTCTTCATAGATCATCCTGGCCGTTTCCACCGCGGCCGGGCTGGTGCGGTCGCCGCCGCACAATTCCACCAAGGGAAGTATGTACACCGGGTTGAAGGGATGGGCTATCAGATACCGCTCCGGGTGTTGAAGGCCGTTTTGCAGACGGCTGGGGAGCAACCCCGAAGAGCTGGAGCAGATCAGCACATCGGCGGGGAGCGCCGCGTCGATTTGAGCAGCCACTTGCCTCTTCAGATCCTCCCGCTCGGGAACCGACTCCAAGACCAAGTCGGCTCGGGCTGCCATCTCCTCGATGGTGGAAACAAACTGCACACCGTCGGGCCGTGCGCCAGGATACAGGCCCAGCGCCATAGCCGCGGGCCAGGCGCGTTCCACGAAAGAAGCCATGCGCTCGTCCGCCCCGGGAGCGGGATCGGTGGCTACCACATCCCAACCACGGGAAAGGGCGCGCACCGCCCATCCTCTACCGATGACACCTGTCCCCACCAAGCCCACAACTCCTATCTCGGAGCGAAACCGCCCCAAGGACCCTCCCGTTTTCATCATCGCCCCCAACGTCGGTCAGAAGGCCACATTGTCGAGGCCCTTGAGATCGAGAATCTCTCGAGCCTCCGCCGAGGTGGCTGTCTCACGAGATAGCTCTTTGAGAATGCGAACCATTTTGGCCACCTGTTCGGCGTTGTTGTCGGCCAGTCGGCCGCGACGGAGATAGATGCCATCCTCCAAGCCAACCCGGGTATGGCCCCCGAGCACCGCTCCGGCGGTTACCAGGTCAAACTGAAAGCGACCTCCCCCCAGCACCGACCATTCGATGTCGGTTCCAAACAGACGGTCGGCGGTCTGCTTCATGGCCACCACGTTTTCCACATCGGGTCCGATTCCTCCCAGGGTTCCCACCACGAACTGCATGAAGATGGGAGGTTTCACCAAGCCCTGGTCGGCGTAGTAGGCCAACGTGTAGAGATGGCCCACATCGTAGGCCTCGAACTCGAAGCGACAACCGGTCTCTTCCGTCAGCTCGGTGAGCATGTACTCGATGTCGGAGAAGCGGTTCACAAACGGCTCATGGCGGGTGGACTCCAGAAACGGCTCTTCCCAGTCGTATTTCCAACGACCTTCATAACGGGGAATCATCTGGAACAGCCCGTAGTTCATGGTCCCCAGGTTGCAGGTGGCCAACTCGGGCTGGAGAGCCTTGATCACCGCCAGTCGCTCTTCGATGGTCTGCCCGGTGGCGCCACCGGTGGTGATGCTGATCACCGCATCGCACTGCTCCTTGACACCCACGCAGTACTCCCGGAACAGTCCCACATCGGCACTGGGGCGGCCGTTGAGCGGATCACGGGCGTGAATGTGGATCACAGCCGCTCCCTGGGCATGGGCCTCCACCGACTGGGAAACCATCTCTTCGGGGGTAACGGGTATCCCTATGTTCATGGTGGGGGTGTGGGAACTCCCCGTCACCGCGCAGGTGAGTATCACTTTGTTTTGAACAGACATCTCCCAACTCCTTCGATTCGTTCCGTATTATAGTATATTTCGACTAACGGAACACTCACACGATGCGAACATATTCTTCCCCACATTCTTGCGTATGACTGCTCCCGTCCGGGCGGTGACAAGAGCCTTCGCGGTGCTGCGTGTAGTGGCGGCCTCTCCCCAAAGCACCAGCCTGGCCCAGATCACCAAGGTAACCCGCCTTCCCAAAAGCTCCGTGTTCCGCATGCTCGACACCCTCCAACATCTCGACATGGTGGAGCAGATAGGCCAACGGGGCCGTTATAGGGTCGGGCCCGGCTTGGAGGTGCTGGCGGGCGGAAGCACTTCTCCCCAGATTTTGGAACAGGTGAGCCATCCTCATCTGCTGGCTCTCGTCACCCAGTTGGGAGAAGACGCCACCCTGTCCGTGCCGGACGGCAACGAGGTGCTATACATCACTCAGTTCACGTCCGACAGAGCGGTACAGGTGCAGGATTGGACCGGATTCACCTTTCCCCACCACACCGTGTCGCCCGGTTTGGTTTTCCTGTCAACATGGCGCCAGGATCGGTTACAAAGCTATCTGCAACAAGACCTGGTGAGCTACACCGCCAATACCCTGGTCGATTCCCAAGCAGTGATGGCTCGACTGGAAACCGTTCGCCGGAACGGATACGCGTGGACCCATGAAGAGTACGCAGATGACATCAATGGGGTGGCCGCTCCCGTGATCGGTCCCCGAGGCACGGTAGTGGCCGCCGTGGGAATGCACGGACCCTCCTATCGCTTTCCCGCCCAAGGGGCGGAAGCCGAGATCGGCCAACGGTTGAGCGAGGTCGCCCGTCAACTCACCGCCGAACTAGCCGGATTCTCCTCTTGATACGGTCCCGGCCGCGCCTAAAGCCCGGCCATGATCAGGGCCATCGGGTAGAAGGCCACCAACAAGACTCCGCCCATCCGTCTCCTCGCCCATGGGGAGGAGATCAGCCCCCCGGCGGTCAGCGCGGTGCCCATCATCCACAGCAGGCTGACGCTGAAATCGGCAGCGAACATCCCGTCTCCCACCAGGCCGGCCACCCCTCCCACCGCCAATGCGTTGAAGAGGTTGGAGCCAAGCACATTTCCCAAGATCAACTCATGATCTCCCCGGCGAGCGGCCGCCACCGCGGTGGCCAACTCGGGAAGAGAAGTCCCCAGGGCCACCAGGGTAAGCCCGATCAACCCTCCTGATACACCAATTTCCTCGGCCACTTCGGTCGCTCCGAACACAAACCGATCGGCGCCCGCCAAGGTCAAAACCAAAGAGACCAACGCCATAAAGATCTCCTTGACCGGCCGGACCGAGCTCTCTCGATCTCCGTTATCCGGCGCCGTGGCATTCGCCGGATCGTCTGTGGCATCCCGTGACCACCTGTACAAGAGAACCAGCGCCCCGGCCATAGCCAAAGCCAAAACCGTTCCCTCCCAACGTCGCAGATCGTTGCCCAGCCAGGTCAAGATCACAAAGAGCGCCGAGCCACTCCACATCGCCATCCACTCTCGGCGAAGGCTGCGGGTAGCGACACCTAGCGGAGAGAGGACCACCGATATCCCCAGCACCAGAGAGAGGTTGGCGATATTGGATCCCACGATGTTCCCGATAGCCAGATCCAGCCCCTCCGGCTGGCCGGCTGCCACTCCCGAGATGAGCATCTCCGGCAGGGAGGTTCCCAACCCCACCACCACCGCGCCGACGAGAACGGTGGAGAGTCCCCAGTGGAGGGAGAGACGCCTGGCGGCGACCACCAGCCGATCCGCTCCCACGATCAACACCACTCCTCCCACCACCACCCAAACCAGAGGCCAAGCCAACTCGCTCACTATCCCGACATCTCCTCTCTATCCGAATGAGGCGCTGAGCTAACCAGCATCCCCCAGAGCATCCAGATATTCCTGCCGCCAGGCCTCGGTGGCCTCACAGCGGTTGAAGGTGTAAATATGCACTCCCTCGATCGCCAGCCGGGGATCGGCGAGACTGTCCCCCAGATCTTCCAACAGCTCCCCAGGGTCATAGCCCCCCGGGCCCATCAGCTTGGTGACCACCCGGGCGTTCTTGGTGAGAAATCTAACCGAATCCCCCACTCCGATCCGGGCCGATATCTGCAAGAGCTTCAGCCGCCCACCCACCCCCGGCACGCCCAACATGGCGGGGAGGCTGATCTGCCGTCGGCGCGCATCGGACAGAAAGGAGCGAATGGCGGCGGCGTCAAAGCACATCTGAGTGGCCAGATGATCCGCATAGGGCTGTTTCTCCGCGAGCGCCTCATCCAGTTGCGAGGAGGGGATGAGCGGATGCCCCTCCGGGTAGGCGGGGATTCCCACCTCCTCGAAAGGGTGTCCGATTTCCGCCATCGCCCGGAGCAGGGAGATCCCGTCGAAGAAGTCGCCTGGGTCGGTGTGGTCTCCCCCCACCACGAAAGCCCGGCGGAGACCCAGCTCTCTTGCCCGGGTAAGGGTGGCTTGCAGATGGGCTCGGTCCCGATGCAGGCGGGCCGACAGATGAGGTGTGACATCGAAACCTGCCTCGGCCAGTTCGGCAGCCAACTCCAGGGTGGCCTCCATACCCTTGTTGGGAGAGGCGGTGACGGTGACCACCGCGCCGGAAGGCAAAAACCGGGCCTGGGCAGAGGCGTTTTTTAGCGGGATGATCTCAAAGCGGGCGTTCCGGAGAACGTCGGCTATCGCCAACCGGGTGGCCGGACCCACACCTTCCAGCCGTTCGGCATAGGCCGAGACCACCGTCTAGAACTCCGAATCCGGGTAGATTTGCTTCTTTTTGGCTATGTACTCGCAGAGCGCCTCGTCCACCGCCTCGTCGATCGGGGGCGGCCGGTACTCCGAAAGTGCCTTTTTCCACAGCGAATTGGCGCGGTCCGCCGCCCGGAGCGACCCTTCCTCCGACCACTGCTCAAAGCTGTTGCTGTCGGCCGTGAACGATCTGTAGAAAGCGGTTTCAAAGTTGGCCAGAGTATGAGCCGTCCCCAGGTGATGCTGGCCCGGGCCGGTCTCGATCACCGATTTCAGGGCTTGTCCGTTCTCGGAGAGATCCACCCCCGCCAACAGTGCCTCGGCCATTCCGCATTGGTCGGTGTCCAGGATGAACTTCTCGTACCCCATCACCAGTCCCCCCTCCAACCAGCCGGCGGCGTGGAGCACAAAGTTGACTCCGGCCAACAGGGTGGGCTGGAAAGTAGCGGCCGATTCGTAGGCGGCCTGGGCGTCGGGAATCTTGGCGGCGGTCAGGTTTCCGCCCGACCGAAACGGAACTCCCAACCGCCGACTGAGCGCGGCCAACGCAAAAATAGTCAGCGTGGGCTCGGGAGTGCCGAAAGTGGGCGCCCCCGACTGCATGGAGAGAGAGGAGGCGAACGACCCGAAGATCACCGGCGCTCCTGGTCTAACCAACTGGGTATAGGCCATGCCCACCAGCGCTTCCGCCAGGGTCTGGGCGGCCACTCCCGCCACCGTGACCGGCGCCATCGCTCCCGCCAGGATGAAGGGGGTGATGATCGATCCCTGATTGGCCCGGGCGTTTTCACGAGCCGCCCCCAACATGGTGCTGTCCCAAGTAAGAGGAGAGTTCGCATTGCACAACGAGATGATCACAGTGTTTTCTTCCACAAACCTCTCTCCAAAGACCAGACGAGCCATCTCCACCGAATCGGCCGCCCGATGGGGAGCGGTAACCGAGCCCATGAACGGCTTGTCCGACCAGCGGAGATGCGCGTACACCATGTCGAGGTGGCGCTTGGGGATGGGAACATCCACCGGCTCGCAGACCGTCCCTCCGGAATGATGGAGAAAGGGAGACATGTAGGCCAGTTTCACGAAGTTGTGAAAGTCTTCCAGGGTGGCGTAGCGCCGGCCTCTGTCGAGATCCCTGACGAAAGGAGAACCGTAGGCAGGCGCCAACACCACATTGTTGCCCCCGATAACCACCGAACGGGCGGGGTTGCGGGCCGCTTGAGTGAAGGAGGAAGGAGCGGTGGCGGTGACGATCTCCCGGCACATTCCCCGGGGAAAACGCACCCTTGTTCCCTCGGCGGCGGCCCCCGCCTCCACGAAGGCCTTCACCGCATGGTCGTCAAGGATTTCCAAGCCCACCCTCTCCAGGATGGTCTCGGCATTGTCTTCGATGATCTCCAAACCTTCGGTGCTTAACACTTCGAAGGGAGCAAGGTTGCTGGTTAGAAAAGGAGACCCTTGTATTTCCCGGGTCGCGGCTCGGGCTGCAGCCCGGGCCGCCCGGCCTCCTGATCTTCTTCTGCTACTCATCAGGGCCTCTCCTTATGTTCGGCGGGAGGCGACTCGCCTCGTTCGGCGGGAACCTCTCTGCTTCTGGTCAGCCGGGCTCTTGCGAGCGCCGGGAAAGGACATGGACGCCACAAAATGCTCCTGGAAACGCGGTTCTATAGCTGTCTCTATTTTTTCGACACTCTCCGCTATCCGCTCTATCTCTCGCCGGCACTCTCCACTCAAAAGCGACATCAACGCCCCCGTCCCTGCGGCGTTCCCCGCCGAAGATGCCTGGTCGGGGGGGATGTTGGGGATCATACCCAGCGCCATGGAGTGCGAAGCGCTGAGATGTGAACCGAAAGCTCCGGCCAGGCGGATGCGGTCCACCTGATCGATTCCCAGATGATCCATTAAGAGCTGGGCCCCGGCAAAAAGGGCGGCCTTGGCCAACTGCACCGCTCGGACATCGTTTTGTGTTATTCGCACCACCGCCCCCTTATCCCATAGGGCATAGGCGAAAGTCCGACCCTCGCTCACCACCCGGTGAGAACGCTCCGAAGCTTCCCCGTCTATCAGGCCATCAGCGCCGATCACCCCCGCCGCCGCCAACTCCGAGAGCGCTTCGATGATCCCTGACCCGCAGATCCCCGTAATCGGGGTCTCGGCCTCCAACTCGGCAAACCCCGGCTCGTCGGACCAGCAGTCTATCCCGATTACCCGAATGCGGGGCTCCAAGGTGTCGGGGTCCACCCGGACCCGTTCTATCGCTCCCGGCGCCGCCCTTTGCCCAGATGAGATCTGGGCGCCCTCCAGAGCTGGGCCGGTGGGGCTGGAAGCGGCCAGCAGCCGCTCGGAGTTGCCCAGCACTATCTCGGCGTTGGTCCCGATGTCACACAACAAAGTAATCTCTTCGGATTCATAAGGGCGCTCGGAGAGGATCATTCCTGCGGCATCCCCTCCCACATGTCCGGCTATACAGGGAAGGA
The DNA here is from genome assembly GCA_965248705.1 of Acidimicrobiia bacterium. Taxonomy (GTDB): domain Bacteria; phylum Actinomycetota; class Acidimicrobiia; order Spongiisociales; family ZC4RG35; genus Bin76. Next base: position 138,926 of record CBDFJY010000002.1, read on the forward strand.
GATATATGCGGGCGGCCTCTCCCAGCCCGATGCCCACCGCGGAAGCGGCTATTTCGACGGGGCCGCTGGTAGCCAACGTGAAGGGCGCCTCCCCCAGTGGGCGAACATCCAGTCCCAAAAAGAGATGGTGCATGATGGGATTTCCCACCACCACCATTTCCAGTACCTCCTCGGGCTCAGCCCCCGCCGACTCCAACAGCCCTGAGCACAGTTGATTGACCGCCTCCCTGACCAGCGAGGTAAGCTGCTTTCCCCCATCCTCATTCATCGCCGCATAGGAAACCCGGCTCATCAAGTCTTCCCCCAACCTGACCTGGGGATTCATCAAGCCTTGTGAGGATAGTATCTCGCCGGTGGTCAGGTCGGCCAGATGCCCGGCGATAGTGGTCGATCCCACATCCACCGCCACCCCGAGCACGACTTCTCGAAACCCCGGCCATACCGCCACTACCTCCCGGCGGTCGCGAACCGCCGCCGTCACCTTTCCCTGGCCTTCCCGAAGCGCTCTCTGCAGCCTTCCCAACATCTCTGCTCGCACATCCACACCCGAAAGATTCCACTGTTCGCCCAGCGCCGCCGTGAGCCGTTGGGCGTCTCCCGCCGCGTGCTCCAGAGAAGCAAACGGCGTGATCACATAGTGAAGGGTGATCACCGGATCCAGTCGGAGCTTCCCCACATCCACGTCTTTTCTTACCACTTGGCGGTGCATCTGGCTTTCGGGCGGCACATCCACCAGCACATCCCTCAACACCCTGGCCATACATCCCAATCGCCGGTCGGGCCCGAGGCCCCGACGCTCCCGATAGGACGACTCCGTCTCCGTCCATTCGCTCAGCGCCTCGGGTCCGACCGAGATTCCGTGCTTGGCGAACTCTCCGAATACCGGAGTCATTTGACAGCGTCCGCAGATTCCTCTCCCGCCGCACAACGAAGCGAGATCGGCGCCCACCAGCCGCGCCGCCTCCAGCACGGTCGTTCCCCGAGGAACCTGACCTCGCCGACCCGAAGGGGTGAAAATAATCCCGGGTTCAGTCGGTTCGGACATCGGCGTCTTGTCCGGGCCGCCGACGACGACCGCCTCCCCGCCGGGAAGCGCCCTCGCTGCCTGGGGGGGCAGGTACGCGGTTGGCGCGGATCCATCGGGCGCACTCCGGATCATTGGCCATCAGCACATCGGCGGCCATCAGCGCAATGCGCACTTCTGCATGGAGTGGATTGGTTATTGCCGAAGTAAGCCCGGCGCTGATCGCCATGGTCAAAAAGGCCGAGTTGATGGCCGACCGGTTGGGGAGCCCGAAGCTGACGTTGGAAGCTCCGCATGTGGAGTTGACGCCCAGCTCGTCTCTCAGTCGACCCAGAATGCGGAAGACCTGTCGGCCGGCATTAGCGAGAGCGCCGATCGGCATCACCAACGGATCAACCACCACATCGCAGGCTGGAATCCCATAGTCCGAGGCGCGAGACACGATTTTTCGGGCCACTGCGAATCGGACATCAGGATCTTCGGAGATGCCGGTCTCGTCGTTGGAAATGGCAACCACCGCCGCTCCATGTTTGGCCACAAGCGGCAATACCCGCTCCAACACCTCGTCCTCACCGGTCACCGAGTTGACCAGGGCCTTGCCTTGATATACGTCGAGCCCCGCAGCCAGCGCCTCCACTATGGAGGAGTCAATGGAGAGGGGAATATCGGTGAGCGACTGCACCAGTTTCACGGTCTCCGCCAGGATGGCGGGCTCGTCGGCCAGTGGAATCCCGGCGTTGATATCCAGCATATGGGCGCCCGCCGCCACTTGGGCCAAAGCGTCGGCCCTCACCCTGCTGAAATCTCCGCTTCTCATCTCGGCCGCCAAAAGCTTTCGTCCGGTGGGGTTGATCCGCTCCCCAATGATCGTGAACGGACGGTTCGGGCCTATCACCAACTCCCGGGTGGCGGAGGAGACAACCGTCTCGGTCATCTCTCCACTTCGGTCTTAGGCATTGGCGCGCTGTTTGGCAATCAGTATCTGGGCAGTCTCGGCCGCGATGGCCGCGTCCCTACAGTAGGCATCGGCGCCCACCGCCTGCCCGAACTCCTCGTTGAGAGGAGCGCCCCCCACCAGTACGATGTAGTCATCCCGAATACCCCGCTCTTTCAGGGCGTCGATCACCACCTTCATATAAGGCATGGTGGTAGTCAGTAGAGCCGACATCCCCAGAATATCGGGCTCGTGCTCCTCCAGAGCCGCCAGAAACTCTTCAGCATCGGTGTTTATTCCCAGGTTGATAACCTCGAATCCGGCTCCCTCCAGCATCATCGCCACCAGGTTCTTCCCGATGTCGTGGATGTCACCCTTGACCGTTCCGATCACCACCTTGCCCACCGACTCGACGCCCGAGGCGGACAGGATGGGCCTCAGCAGCTCCATGCCGGCCTTCATAGCCCGGGCGGCCAGCAGCACCTCGGGAACAAAGAGGATGCCATCGCGGAAATCTATACCCACGATCCTCATGCCCTCTACCAGCGCGTCGTTCAGCACCTTTTGGGCGTCCCACGACCTACCTAGTAGAATCTGGGTTCCTTCGGCGATCTCATCGGCCAAGCCGTCGTAGAGATCATCGTGCATTTGCTCAACGAGTTCTTCGTCGTCGAGAGCACCCAAGTCAAGATCTTCGCTCATGGTTTCTCCTTGGAATGGGAGGGCAGACGCCGACGGGTTTGGGAAAGTCTTACGGCGAGCAACTCGGAAAAGAACTTCACCGTCGTACAAAGAAAGTTTACACACTGTCAACCCGGCGCGCAAACACAACGGGCCGCCCTTTAAAATACGACCCCAATAATCCGTAATAGGGAGCAACGATATGGCCTTTCCCACCAGCGCCCATGTGATAGTCATCGGAGCGGGCATTGCAGGAAACTCGGTAGTAGGACACTTGGCCGAGATGGGATGGAAGGACATTGTCCAGATAGACAAGGGACCCCTTCCCAATCCCGGCGGCTCCACCGGCCATGCCTCCAACTTCTGCTTCCCGGTTGATCACTCCAAAGAGATGACCATGCTCACTCTCGATTCCACCGACCAATACCGTGATATGGGACTGATGACGGTCTCGGGAGGAATCGAGGTGGCCCGTACCACCGAGCGCATGGAGGAACTGCGGCGCCGGATGACATCTGCCACGGCCTGGGGAGTCGAGTCGTATCTCATCTCTCCCGCCGAAGTGGTGGAGTTGGTTCCTTTCATCGACCAGAGTGTGATTCTGGGCGGCTTCTACAGCCCGGGAGTGACGGTGGTCGACTCGCTTCAGGCGGGAACCGTCATGCGCGAGCGGGCACTGGCCCGAGGCGCCCTCACCGTGGCGCCCAACACCGAGGTGCTGAGTATGGAAGTCGAAGGCGGCGCCATACGGGCGGTGATTACCGACCGGGGTCGGATAGAAACCGACTACGTGGTGATCGCCTGCGGAGTGTGGAGTCCCCGGATGGCCCGCATGGCCGGCGCCACCATCCCCCTCACCCCCGCCGTCCACCAGATGATCGATGTCGGACCTATCCCGGTGCTGGAGGCCACCCGTTCGGAGATCGGCTATCCGATCGTGCGCGACATGGACACCTACACGTACGAGCGGCAGACTGCCGGCTCCATGGAGGTCGGGTCCTACGCCCACCGGCCGATCTTCCACCATCCCGACGATATTCCTTCCTTGGGGGAGTCGTTGCTCTCTCCCACCGAGCTTCCTTTCACGGCTGAGGACTTCGACCAACAGATGGAGGAAGCCCTGGAGCTTATGCCGGAGATTCTTTCCCAGGCGGAGATGCGATACGCCATAAACGGGCTTTTGTCCCTCACCCCCGACGCCATGCCGCTCCTCGGGGAGACGGTGGAGGTGAAAAACCTGTGGTCGGCGGCGGCGGTTTGGATTAAGGAGGGTCCGGGAGTGGGAAGAATGATCGCCCAATGGATGACCCAGGGCTACCCCGAGATCGACCCCCATTCCTCCGACATCGCCCGCTTCTATCGCTATGCCCGCACCGAGCATCACATCACCGCCCGCTGCGCCGAGCATTTCAACAAGACCTACGGCATCGTCCATCCCCGCGAGCAATGGGAGTCCAACCGGAGGGTCCGCACTGTTCCCGCCTATCCGCGTCAGGTGGAACTGGGGGCGGTCTTCTATGAGGCGGGGGGATGGGAAAGGCCCCAATGGTACGAGGTCAACGCCCCCCTGGTGGAGAAATACGACGTCAATGGGCGCCAACACGAGTGGGACGCCCGGTGGTGGTCCCCGATCATCAACGCCGAGCATCTCGCCATGCGGGAAAAGGTGGGAATGGTGGACCTCACCGCCTTCGCCATTTTCGACATCACCGGCCCCGGTGCGGTCGATTACATCCAGAAGATGACGGTCAACCAGTGCAACGTGGCAGTGGGCCGGGCGGTCTACACCCCGCTTTTGACCGAGACGGGAGGCTTTCGGGCCGACCTCACCATTCTCCGGCTCGGAAAGGAGCACTACCGGGTGATAACCGGCGGAGGCGACGGCGCCCGGGACCGGTACTGGTTCCGCAAGCACATTCCCGACGATGGATCGGTTACTTTTGTGGACAGTACCTCGGCCGTCTCCACAGTAGGCCTGTGGGGGCCGAACGCCCGCCGGGTGATAGAGAGCCTCACCACCGATGATGTGTCCCACGAGGGCTTCGGATACGGATGGGTGAAGGAGGTCAACCTGGGCGGGATCGACACTCTCATGTTTCGCATCTCCTATGTGGGAGAACTGGGATGGGAGATCTCGGTCCCGATGGAACAAGGCCTCGCGCTGTGGGACCTCTTGTGGGAGGCGGGCCAGAAGTGGGGCATCGTTCCGGTGGGAATCGGCGTGTACGGCACCACCGGACGTCTTGAGAAGGGCTATCGGCTGATGGGCGCCGAATTGGAGTCCGAATACAACCCCGTAGAAGCCGGATTGGCGCGACCGCGGGTGAAATCGGCCAAGTTCATCGGCAAGGTCCCCTACCTGGCCGCCCGCCAGCAGGATCCGGCAGCCATTCTCTGCACGCTCACCGTGGAAGATCACACCTCGGCCTCCGGCATTGAGCGATACATGAGCGGCAATGAGCCCATCCTCACTCCCGATGGGGAGCGCATCGTCGACAGCCACGGCCGGCCCTCCTTTGTCACCAGCGCCGGCAACGGTCCCTCGGTGGGCAAATACCTGCTGATGGCTTATCTACCCCCCTCCCAGGCGGTGGAAGGGCGGGACCTGGCCGTGATGTACATGAACGAGCTTTATCCTGTCAAAGTGGCGGTGGCGGGCAGCGCCCCGCTCTTCGACCCCGATGACAGGCGAATGAAGTGCTGAGATGAACATCCTGGTCTGTGTGAAACGGGTACCCGCCCCCGGCGCCCGGATCGTGCTCAGCGAAGATGGCATGGACATCGACGCCCGGCATCTCGGGTTCACCACCAGCCCTCACGAGGAATGCGCGGTGGAGGCCGCCGTCCAGTTAGGGGAAAAGCACGGAGGATCGACCACCGTGCTCACTCTGGGGCCACCCGAGGCGGTAGAACAGCTCCGCTACGCCGTCTCGGTCGGCGCCGACCGGGTGGTACTGGTGCCGGCCGACACCACCGAGCTGGACCCGCAGGCTACCGCTTCGGCCCTGGTGGAGGCGATCAGGGTGCTTGAGGCCGAATCGCCTTTCGACCTGATCCTGTTCGGAAACGAGTCCGCCGACTCGGGTGGATATCAGGTGGGTATCAGGGTGGCGAGGGCCCTGGGTCGTCCCATCATCAGCGGTCTGAAGGGAATCGAAATCGAAGATGGCGTGATGGTGGGCCGTCGGGAAACCGATGGAGGCTTCGAGGTTTATCGGCTTCCGCTGCCGGCCATGGCCGCGGCCAAGGAAGGCATAACCCTTCCCCGCTATCCCACCCTCCCCGGACGTCTCAAATCCAGAAGGGCCGAAATTAACGAGGTCCCAGCCGATCTAGCGTCCGGGGGCCAGGAATTCATTCACCTGTTGAAACCGACCGAGGAGGTCACCGAGACCGTCATTCTTGGACAGGGCGCCGAGGCCGCCCCCCGAGTGGTGCAGCTCTTAGAGGAGGTAGGCCTTCTGTGAGTCGCATCCTGGTGCTTTTGGATAACGATCGCGGGTCGTTCTCTCCCTCCGGTCCGGAAGCTCTCACCCCGGCCCTCTCGCTGGCCGAAACCCTGGCCGTCCCCCTGGAGGTGGTAACAATCGGCGAGGATGGTCGAGCCGCCCTGGAATCGGTCGGCCTACCGGGACATGTGGTGTCTCATCCCATCTTGTCCGACTACGCACCCGAGGCCTACGGCGACGCCTTGGCCCAGTTGGTGACAGATGTGGACGCTTCCGCGTTGATCTCATTGGGTGACGATCGCGGGGCCGAGGTGATGGCCCACACGGCGGCGGTGCTGGAACTGCCGCTGGTAGCCAATGTAACCGAGATAGTTGACACCACCGAAGGGCCCGACGGCGTCTGGGAAATGATCCGGGTGAGATGGGGAGGGAGTCTCTTGGAGAAAACCCGGCTCAAGTCATCCCTCAAGCTGCTGACCGTCGCTCCTCATACCTTCCCCCCTACAGAACCCGGCGGCGGAGCCCCCACTGCAGCCAGCACCTTCGTTCCGGACCTCCCTGACCACTCCGCCCGCACCAGAGTGGTGGAGCGGGTCCACTTGGCGGAGGGTATCACCCTGGCCACGTCCCCAGTGGTGGTCAGCGGCGGAAGAGGGGTGGGCAGCGCCGAGAACTTTGCCATCCTCGAGGAACTGGCCGGGTTGCTGGGAGGGGTTGTGGGATGCTCGCGGGTGGCCACCAACAACGGCTGGCGGCCCCACTCCGACCAGGTCGGTCAGACGGGCACCCGGGTGGCGCCCGATCTCTACATCGCCTGCGGCATCTCCGGCGCCGTTCAGCACTGGGTGGGCTGCATGGCTTCGAAACAGATATTGGCCATAAACACCGATGCGGAGGCGCCCCTGGTCACCAAGGCCGACTATGCGGTCATCGGAGACCTTCACGAGGTGCTGGCGGCGGTGATCTCCGAAATCAGGGCTCGGGGTTGAAAGAATATACCCTGCCGGGGTTTGTACTCTTCCTCCAAAACTGCAACCATAAAATTCCACTAGATGGAACTATTTAGAGTTGCTTTTCTGATACCCTATAGTTGGCGGTCTGTTAGCTTAACTATATAAGCAGATGAGACTATATAAGCAGATGAGCATCACGGTTCTAGTCATTGAAATAGCAGGCTTTTGCCAACATACTCAGTTCCGATTTTGCGACGGGCCCCGAGAGCAAAACATCTCTGTCACAACCACCATCGGCAACAAGCTTTGGAGTTCAGTCCCCAGGGCCAATGCTCTGTAGCTGGTAGCGGACCGGAGGAGCGAAATGACCGCTAGCGGCAATGGGCTGATTCGCTTGGAGAGCGTTTACAAGATATTCGGGCCGCAACCCAGGGGACGAGCCTTCGAACTCACCCGCTCCGGGCTTTCTAAAGACGAGGTCCTGCGACATTCCGGCCATGTGGTGGGCCTCAACAACGTGGAGTTCTCTGTACAGGAGGGGGAGCTGTTCGTGGTAATGGGCCTGTCGGGGTCGGGCAAGTCCACCGCCCTGCGTGCCGTCAACAAGCTCTTCCACACCACCCACGGACAGGTCTGGGTGGACGGCATCGATGTCCAGACCCTCGACGGAACCGCTCTTCAGACCTTTCGGCGAGAAAAGACCGGAATGGTATTTCAGCATTTCGCCCTTTTCCCTCATCGGTCGGTGATCGAAAACGTGGGGTATGGCCTAAAGATCCAGAAGGTCTCCAAGGCCGAACGGGACGCGGCCGCCATGAAGGCGCTTTCCTTGGTGGGACTGGAACCCTACGCCGCCTCCTACCCCCGCCATCTCTCGGGCGGCATGCAGCAGCGGGTGGGACTTGCCCGGGCGCTGGCGTCCGATCCCCCCATCCTCTTGATGGACGAAGCCTTCTCCGCCCTCGATCCCCTCATCCGCCGCCAGATGCAGGACGAGTTGATGGAAATCCAGAACGAGCTCCGTAAAACCATCCTGTTCATCACCCACGACCTGAACGAGGCTCTGCGCATAGGCGACCGGGTATGCATAATGAAAGACGGGGCAGTGGTCCAGATCGGCACCCCCGAGGAAATCCTTACCAAACCCGCCACCGGGTATGTCGCCGAGTTCGTTCAGGATGTGGACCAGGGCCGGGTAATCGAGGTTTCGGAAGTGATGGACGACCCCAACCCGATCAGCCTCGCTATGTCACTCCGGGAGGCCATCACCCACATCGGCAACCGCGCCGGGGCATTCGTAGTGGACGAAGCCGGACGGCCCGTCCATCTACTCACCATCGATGACGGGCTGCGCAGCGGCAGAATGGGCACTACCGAAATGGGACCGGCGCTCCGCTCGGACTTCGAGACCGCCTCGGGCGAGGATCACTTCAACGACGTCTACGCGGCGGCGGGCCGCGGCTTGCCTATCGCGGTGGTCGACGGGAGCGGCAGGCTGGTCGGCAACCTCGATCCGCGGAAAATAATGGAGGAGATGGGCAGAGTGGAGCGGCTGATCGACGGCTACGAGCGCGAAGTGTTCATGTGAGGGCCTCGGGTCTGATACTCGCCCAGCCTGCGGAGACGGAGGCTCCGCTACGTTTCTGGGACAACGCGATACTCGATTCATGGGAGATCCCTTTCGGGTCGTGGATCGACGAGATGGTGTCGTGGACAGTCGCCAACCTGGAACCACTGCTTGATGTCATAAAGGAGCCCTTTTCGTTCCTGTTCCGCAACTTCGTGGTGAACCCCGACTACCACCCGTGGTGGCAAATCACCGACATGCCCTGGGTGCTGGTGTGCGCCGGGGTGCTGATAGTCGGAACCATCACCCGCACCTTCAAGGTGGGGGTGGGTCTGGCTCTGCTGCTGGCCGTCTGCGGACTACTGGGCAACGAGTTCTGGGAGGAGACCTCTATCACCATCGGGCTGATCGTCGTGGCGGTGGTGATCTGTGCCATCATCGGGATCCCGCTGGGGGTGCTGTGCGGGCGCTTCGACGGGGTGTGGAACGCGGTGCGACCGGCGCTGGACGCCATGCAGGTGGTACACGCCTTCGTCTACATCATCCCCATCATCTTCTTCTTCGGCCTGGGAGCGGAGCCGGCCACCATGGTGACCATGGTTTTCTCCGTACCGCCGCTGATACGCCTCACCAACCTGGGCATCCGCCAGGTCCCCGCTGACGTGGTGGAGGCCAGCCGGGCCTACGGGGCATCGGAGTGGCGAGTGCTGGTGGACGTGCAGCTTCCCTTGGCCCGCGCTGCAATAATGACCGGCCTCAACCAAACCCTTCTCCTGTCCATATCGATGATCGGCATCGCTGCCATAATGGGCGCTTCCGGGCTGGGCCTCCTGGTGTTCCGAGCGGTTGTGAATATTGATACTCCCCTCTCGGCCTCGGCGGGGCTGGCCTTGTTCATCGTGGCGGTGGTGCTGGATCGTATCTCCCAAACCGAGGCTTCCGAGGGCGCCAACCTGTTCACCCGCATCTACCGGGCGTGGACGCACTGGCGCGATCCCCAAACGCTCCTGGCCAAGGAAGACGGCGGCGCCGGGGCTGACACCGAAGCCGAGGGTAGACCTGCACAGGTGAGAGCCGCCGAGCGCACCGGGGTGCTGGTGGCCCTGGTCGGCTCGGTGGTAGGCATCGTCTCGGTTTTCCTGCCCTGGGGTTTCGACTCGGGGCTGATCTCAGGTTACGCACGCGCCGCCGACTTGGACCTGGCTGGCTTAAGCGCCAACGGGTTGGCCACCGAAGGGGGGACGTTTCTAGGCGTCGCCGTGCTGGGAATGAGTCTCCTGGTGCTGGGCTCAGCTCTCACCACCCTGATCCGCCCTGGCCGGGTAGCGCGGTGGTTCGGGGCCGATGGAGCCCTGCTGTTTGCCGTGGGCGGGTTGATCTCCGCCGCCGCCTACCTGTGGATCGGACCCCCCGCCGACGCCGTCTCCCACCAGGACGGGATCGGGGTATGGGTGGCCTTGGTAGCCGGGGTAATCACCGTCGTGGGTGCGGTGATATGGATCCGAAGTGCCCCCTACAGCCCGCTTCGTCCCCTGAAGATCAACGTCTCGGTCAGCCGCATCGTCATGGCGGTGGTGATCGTGGGCTTGCTGGCAGTGTCAGGTCTTTCGCCGTGGTTTGTGGATGCCCGGGCAGAGTCGGTGATCACACCCGAACTGCAGGCCGAGATTGACCGACTGGACCAGGAGGCCCGAGAAGACGCGACCAAAGCGGGGCAGAACGCCATCACCATTATGACCCTCGTCGCCTCCGCGCAACGTAAGAATCCCATTGCCACCGACGGCTTCGCCGAGGCGGGACCCGGCCTGGGGCGCCTGACTCTGTGGTTGGGAGTGGTGGGCGTCCTGTTCAGCCTGCCGGCCGCCGGCCTTTTCGGCGGCGGGGAGCGGCGTCGCTGGATGTGGAGCGTAGCCGTCTCGGCGCTGGGGGTGGGGGTGATGTTGGCCTCGGCGGGCTGGATAGCTTCGCTGGCGCGCGCGTCCGATCTCAATTTCGTCAGCGGGCCGGGCTCGTTCCTGTGTCTTCTGGCAGGATTCTTCCTGTTCATCTCCTCGCGGGGTGTTTTAAGAGAGTTTCGTCGCACCAAGGTCTACACCGGAGATACAGGATTGATGGACCAAGTGGAAAACCCACAAGAAGCTATGACCGCAGAAGTGACTTGATTCACACAGAGCGGACGGATAGTTAGAGAGACCTCCAAGCAAGCTAAAGTAAGGAGGACTCCAAACAAACTAAAGTAAAACCCAAGGAAAGGGATAGAGAAGGAGCACTATATGAGACAAAAGACACAATTCAAGTATCTGATCGCCGTTCTTTCGGTGTTGGCGCTTTTGGCAGCAGCATGCGGAAACGGGGATGCAGGGGTGGAGGAGCCCACGGCAACCACCGTCCCCGCCGATACAGCCGTCGAGGAGACGGACGACATGGACGACATGGACATGGACGACACGGACGACATGGACGACATGGACATGGACGACACGGACGACATGGACGACACCATGGATGAGCCCGAGGAGGACATGGACGACACCATGACCGATGTGGACGTCGACATGGCACTCCCGGGTGAGGGTGTGTCGGTGACGATGGCGCGGGCTAACTGGTCTACCGGTTATATGCAGGCCGCTGTTTATGCGGCGTTGCTGACCGAGTTGGGCTATGGCGTGTCGGACCCGGCCGATCTGGAGTTGGCGCCGTCCAACGCTTTCGTAGCGATGGCCAACGGTGAGTTCGACTTCTGGGCCAACTCCTGGTTCCCCAACCACAACCAGTTCTTGGCAGGTGTAATGCCTGACGGTTCGTTGGTCAGTGAGCACGTGACCACCTTGGGCGTGGAGATGGCAAGAGCAGGTGTGCAGGGGCTGATCACCAACAAGGCCTTCGCTGACGCGAACGGGCTGACCACTCTTGATGCCCTGCTGTCTGATCCCGATGCGTTCGCCGTGTACGAAGCGGCTGACACTTCGCCGGGCGACGGCATCCTGCAGATATACGGCTGCCCCGAAGGATGGGGATGCCACGCCAACATCGACGCCTGGATCGAGAACGCCGGCTGGACCAACGTCGAGCAGTTCGACATCGGGGGCTATGACGCCATGATCGCCGATGCGGTTGCTCGTGATGCAGCCGGAGAACCGTACCTGGTCTACACCTGGGCGCCGTCTCATTACGTCAGTGATCTGCGTCCGGGCGACAACTCGGTATGGGTCTCCATCCACGATGATCCGTCGGTCTCGCCAACTCAGATAGAAGGCGCGAAGTCCATCGGTGCCCAGTGCACCGCCGACCCATGCATCCTGGGCTGGGACGCGGCTGACATTCGTGTCACCGGCAACAACGACTTCCTGGCAGCCAACCCGGCCGCCGCGAGGCTGTTCGAGTTGGTCACCATCAACCCGGTCGACGTTGCCCTCCAGAACGTCCGCATGGCGGGCGGTGAGAACACCAGTGAGGACATTAGAGGCCACGCCGCCGAATGGATCGCAGGAAACCGCGACACCGTCGACGCCTGGCTCGCCACCGCCATGGAGCCGATCAGCATGACTCCGGGTGAGGGTGTGTCGGTGACGATGGCGCGGGCTAACTGGTCTACCGGTTATATGCAGGCCGCTGTTTATGCGGCGTTGCTGACCGAGTTGGGCTATGGCGTGTCGGACCCGGCCGATCTGGAGTTGGCGCCGTCCAACGCTTTCGTAGCGATGGCCAACGGTGAGTTCGACTTCTGGGCCAACTCCTGGTTCCCCAACCACAACCAGTTCTTGGCAGGTGTAATGCCTGACGGTTCGTTGGTCAGTGAGCACGTGACCACCTTGGGCGTGGAGATGGCAAGAGCAGGTGTGCAGGGGCTGATCACCAACAAGGCCTTCGCTGACGCGAACGGGCTGACCACTCTTGATGCCCTGCTGTCTGATCCCGATGCGTTCGCCGTGTACGAAGCGGCTGACACTTCGCCGGGCGACGGCATCCTGCAGATATACGGCTGCCCCGAAGGATGGGGATGCCACGCCAACATCGACGCCTGGATCGAGAACGCCGGCTGGACCAACGTCGAGCAGTTCGACATCGGGGGCTATGACGCCATGATCGCCGATGCGGTTGCTCGTGATGCAGCCGGAGAACCGTACCTGGTCTACACCTGGGCGCCGTCTCATTACGTCAGTGATCTGCGTCCGGGCGACAACTCGGTATGGGTCTCCATCCACGATGATCCGTCGGTCTCGCCAACTCAGATAGAAGGCGCGAAGTCCATCGGTGCCCAGTGCACCGCCGACCCATGCATCCTGGGCTGGGACGCGGCTGACATTCGTGTCACCGGCAACAACGACTTCCTGGCAGCCAACCCGGCCGCCGCGAGGCTGTTCGAGTTGGTCACCATCAACCCGGTCGACGTTGCCCTCCAGAACGTCCGCATGGCGGGCGGTGAGAACACCAGTGAGGACATTAGAGGCCACGCCGCCGAATGGATCGCAGGAAACCGCGACACCGTCGACGCCTGGCTAAGTGCGGCACGCGTTGCCGGTTGAGCAATACGAATCGCAAAACTGTTGGAGAGGGCGCCCCCGGCGCCCTCTCCTTTTTTAACTGAAGGACACATGAGCAAGCCCCTGCAGATCTCGCGAAGACCTCCGATACTGGAGGTGGTGATCGACCGGCCCAAGGCCAATGCCTTGGACGCCGCCACCAGCAGGCAGATGGGAGAGATCTTCCAATCATTCCGTGACGATCCCGCCTATAGGGTCGCCATCCTGACCGCTGCGGGGGACCGGTTCTTTTCGGCAGGTTGGGATTTAAGCGCCGCCTCGGAGGGAGAATCCTACGAAGCCGACTGGGGCGTGGGAGGATTTGGCGGATTCACCGAGCTGGCGGGTTTGAACAAACCGGTTATCTGCGCGGTTAACGGACTTGCAGCCGGAGGAGGGTTCGAGATAGTGATGGCCGCCGATCTGGTGGTGGCGGTCGAGACTGCCCAGTTCCTGCTTCCCGAAGTCTTGTTGGGATTCCCTCCCGACATCGGAAGTGTGCGGCTGCCCAGACAGATACCGCCACTGGTGGCCAAGGAGCTTCTGCTGACCGGACGACGGATGGGAATGGAGGAAGCCCAGCGGTGGGGGCTGGTTAACCAGGTGGTTCCCGCACCCGAACTCATGAGCACTGCCCGCCGGTTGGCGGAGCGGATCTGTCAAGCCGCTCCTCTGGCGGTGGAGGCCATTCTGGAGATGATCCGGACCACCTCCCACCTGGGAGTTGCGGAAGCCCTGGCTCACATCCGGGCGGGAAAGGTGGCATCCTACCGAGCGGCGCTTGACTCCTCCGACGCGGTTGAAGGACCTCGGGCCTTTGCCGAAAAACGTCCTCCATGCTGGAAAGGCGCCTAGCAACAGGTCCAGAAAGATTCGCATACGAATCCGACCTCGGCGGATTGACACTCACCTGACCTCCATGTCGGGGCTCGTATACCCTGGGGAATAGTTATGTCACAAACAAGAAGAACCGGAGCCGGTCAAGACCGTAAGAACACTCTGGAGACGGGTTTTGGGATGGGATTGTCCGAAGACCACACAGCCGACCTCGCATAAGAATGAAAAACCTAGCAGCGCTTCTTGTATCGATGTGCATCCTGGGGATCGGGAACGGGCTGGGCACTTCTCTGTTGGGAATCCGCTCCACCATCGAGGACTTCTCCCCCCTGGCGACGGGGATAGCCCTGGCCGGCTACTACGTGGGGTTCCTGGCGGGGAGTCGGCTAATCGGCGCCCTGTTGGCGCATGTAGGCCACGTCCGGGTGTTCGCCGGACTGGCGTCTGTGGCGTCCTCGGCCACGCTTCTGCACGCCCTGTATCTGAACCCGGCCGCCTGGTTCACTCTGCGGGTGCTAGCCGGTTTCTGCATGTCGGGCATCTTCATCACCGCGGAAAGCTGGCTGAACGAAGTGGCTGACAACCGTAACCGTGGTCGAGTTCTCTCCACCTACATGGTGATGGGAATGGGAGGCGCAACCGTCGGGCAGCTTCTGATCGGCGTCGGCAATCCCGGCGGGTTCGGCCTGTTCATCCTGGTTTCGGTGCTTCTCTCCCTCTCCCTGGTACCCCTCTCCCTCACCCGCACCAACCCCCCGAGAATCCGACAACACCACAAAGCCGACATCGCGGCGGTGTATCGAGCCGCCCCGATGGCCATCGTCGGCGCCACGATGGCGGGGCTCACCCACAGCGCGATCCTCACCATGGGACCTGTGTACGGCGCACAGGTGGGCCTTACCACCAGCCAGGTGGGGTGGATGATGGGCGCCCTGCTGTTCGGCGCAGTTGCGAACATGATCCCGCTCGGACGCCTCTCGGACCGCATCCCCCGCCGCCGGGTAATCCTGGCCATCACCCTGGGCTCGGCCCTGATAGCCACTCTGATGTCCTCGGGGACGACCGGCCCGCTCCTGCTCACCGGGGTGATGCTGCTCTATGGAGGCCTCACTTTCCCGGTGTATGCCTTGTCAATGAGCCATATGAACGACCTGCTGAAAACCACCCAACTCATCCCGGGAGCGACCGCCCTGGTCTTATTCAGAGGATCGGGAGCGATAGCCGGTCCGGTGCTGACCGCCGGCTTGATGACCGCGGTGGGGCCAAACGGGATGTGGATAGCCCTGGCGATCTTCCACAGCCTGTTCGTTGTCTACATTATTCGCCGGTTCCTGATACGGCCTCGCATCCCTCTTGCGCTCCAAAAGGTCTTCCAGCCGATTCCAGTTCGCAGTTCGGCTCTGGTCGCCACTCTTATCCACCGGCGTCGGGACAAACCCGAAGAAGACTGACCTTCACCTCCGCCCCGGAACCCACCAGGGAGCCTTCGGACTGGTTGAAGGCAAACAGACCGCTCCCCCGTGCAAGTGCACCTGTGAATCAGGAGTGAGCCATCCCTCGCATCGCCAGCCGAAGTTGGCTGAGAGAAAAGGCAGGGAGATCTGCCATTACCAGCCCCGAACGCGGCCGTTAGAGTTTTCCTTTATGATGACCGGTGCCCAAGCGCTCGCCGAAATGCTTGTCGGGTACGGGGTGACCCACGTCTTCATGGTCCCTGCGATCCTGCGGCGCACAATGGTGGAACTAGAGCAGTTCGGGGTGCAGCGCATCCAAACGCATGGCGAGAAATCGGCTGCCTACATGGCCGACGGCTACGCCAGGATGGCGGGCCGGCCCGGCGTATGCATGGCCCAGGCGGTGGGTGCGCTCAACCTGGCGGCCGGGTTGCGTGACGCACACCTGGCCAACTCCCCGGTAGTCGCTCTCACGGGAGGCCTCCATCCCACGATGGCCGGCAGGGGCGTCTATCAGGAGGTCGACGATCTGCCCGCCTTCGTCAACGTCACCAAGTTCAACACGTCCGTCGAGCGGGTTGAGCGGATCCCCGACTCCATCCGGCAGGCCTTCCGATCCGCCGTGTCGGGCTGTCCGGGACCGGCCCATGTCCAGTTCGCGGGCAACGAGGGCCAGATCGACATCGAGGAGGGCGATCTCGACCCGTGGGTCGACAAGGATTTGCCTCCGTACCTGCGGTGCGGCCCCTCCCCGACCCGCAAGACGTGGCTGCGGCCCTGGATCTGCTCGACCGCGCCGAGCGGCCCGTGATTGTGGCGGGAGGAGGGATCCGGGCCTCCCGTGCTTCGAGCCAACTGGTAGCCTTGGCCGAACGTCTCTCCATTCCGGTGGTGACCTCCCTCAACGGAAAGGACACCCTCCCCGGTACCCATCCGCTGGCCGTCGGTGTGGTCGGTACCTACTCTCGCAGCGCCGCCAACCGGGTGGCGAACCGGGCCGATCTGGTGTGCTTCGTCGGTTCGAGCACCGGCAGCATGACCACCCATTTCTGGCAGGTTCCGGCACCGGGAGTAACCGCCATCCAAATCGACATCAACGCGGATGTGTTGGGCCGCAACTACCCCCTGCAGGTGGCTATCAACGCCGATGCCCGCATGACCCTCGCCGCCCTCCTGGAACGGGCCGGCCCGCGGGATCCGGGCCGGGAAGGGTGGCTGGCTGAAGTTCGCCGGGAGGTCACCGGCTGGCGAGAACAACACCAGCGCCATCTCGAATCCGAAGCGGTGCCCATCCGCCCGGAGCGGATCTGCTCGGAGCTGACCGCCCACCTGCCGGACAACGCCTGCGTCGTGGTCGACACCGGGCACGCCGGCATGTGGATGGGCGGCATGTTCGATACCCGCACATCCGAGCAGAGCTACCTGCGCTGCGCCGGTCACCTGGGCTGGGCTTTCCCGGCCGCTCTTGGCGCCAAGTGCGCCGCGCCGGACCGCCCCGTAGTCTGCTTCACCGGCGACGGGGGGTTCTGGTACCACATAGCCGAGGTCGAGACCGCGGTTCGATGGGGCATCAATACCGTCACCGTGGTCAACAACAACTCCTCGGGCAACCAGTCGACCATTGGCTTCGATCGGGCCTACGGAGGACAGCAGACCCCAGAGGGACGCCGCCTGTGGACCTTCACCGACGTGGACTTCGCCCGACTCGCCGAGGGAATGGGGGCGATGGGCATCCGGGTGGAGAGACCCGGCCACCTCCGCCCTGCCTTGGAACGGGCATTGGCAGCGGAGTGTCCTGTCATCGTCGACGTCGTAACCGAAATCGAAGCGATCGCCCCCCTTGCCGTGGTCTGACACCTCGATAGGGCCGCCACCACCGCCGGCCGCACCTGTCAGCCGTCCAGCCTCACCAGATACCAGGAGCGCGCCTGAACGATGGTTCGGATCAGGTCGGAACGCTGGACGACCCGCTCGAACCGCCCGTTTTCTCCCAGGACCCGCTCAAGAAGCGTCGTTTCAAAGCAGCCCTGCAGTCAGGGAGTCCGCCGATGAGAGGTCGGCTGGCCGGGCTGATCTTGGCAGT
Organism: Acidimicrobiia bacterium; assembly: GCA_965248705.1. GTDB lineage: Bacteria > Actinomycetota > Acidimicrobiia > Spongiisociales > ZC4RG35 > Bin76. The sequence continues at coordinate 156,431 of CBDFJY010000002.1, forward strand.
TCTTACTTTGGTGACCCTGTTTTCCGTCAGCCGGACGGCTCACGCCCAGCCTCCCTCTCTCTGACCAACAGGGACAACGCAACGCTACCGACGCGGGAGATTCTCTATCTGACCGCAACCTGACAGTATCCTTTGTGGCCGGAACCACCCACGTAAAGCATATTCTGGAAAGCTCCGATGTCTCCCAACACACCCCGCGATTTTAAAGTAGCTTCGAAGAGATGAACGTTTTAATCCAGATACCGACTGACACAAGGCCGATAGAGTTGAAGTTGTCAGAAGGCCAGAACGTGCTGTTCGTAGTGGGTGAAAACGGGAGTGGCAAGTCGGCACTGTTGCTCAAGTTATTTCGGGAGCACGATCAGTCCGCCCGAAGGGTCTCTGCGCATCGTCAGACCTGGTTCCTGTCAGGACGCCCGAACCTCACCAGTGATGCATACCAGAGGGACCAAGAAGACATCCAGAACAGTGATAGGCAACCAGAGTCTCGGTACACCGACCAGTATTCTGCCGACAAACCTAACCGAGCGCTTTTCGCCCTTCTCCGAGAAAAGCGTCGCAGAGACTCAGAAGGGCTACAAAGATATGAGACCGGCGGTGCGGGGAGCGTCGACCCGTATCTCTTGGACACCCCGAATCCGCTCGAAGTGATCAAAGGTCTCTTCCGAGACTCATCCCTGCGGGTACGGATCGAGATCGACCCGCAGGATCCAGACGCTCTAGTGGCCAGGCGCATCGCCACCGACCAGACCTACGGCATTGAGCAGTTGTCCGACGGGGAACGCAACGCTCTCCTGCTCTCTTGTGAAGTATTGACGGCACCAAGCGGCAGTCTCTTGCTCTTGGACGAGCCCGAGAGGCATTTACACAGGTCGATCAGCGCCCCTTTGCTGTCAGGGCTGTTTGCCCAAAGGCCCGATTGCAGGTTCGTGATCTCTACTCACGATCTCCTGCTCCTTCAGGATTGCGGACCCAGACCGGTTCTGATACTCCGCGGTTGCAGGTTCGAAGAGGACAAAGTTACTGGCTGGGATGCGGATTTGCTTGATAGCGGGGCGAACATCGATGACGATCTCAAGATTGCTATTTGGGGTTCTCGCCGCACCATCCTCTGTGTTGAGGGTACTCACACCAGTCGCGATAAACACATCTACGAGTCAATCTTCCCCGAAGTGTCGGTGTGGCCGATGAGGGGATGCGGTGAGGTTGCCAGGTTCGTTAGGAATGCCGCCGCGGCTGCGTCGCTTCATTGGTTGAAGGTCTACGGTCTCATTGATGGTGATAGCCGAACTACTGGCGAGCATGACATCGACAGTTGTGAACACATTCACAGACTGGGCAGGTTTGCTGTCGAGTCCATTTACTACGACTCTGAGCTGCAGAGAGCTGTGGCTGAACCACGCGCTCAGCAGTTGGATAAGGACATCGAGGCCGTCTTAGAGGAGGCACGAGATGCAGCTATCGGTGCGGTTAGCACGATGAGGTCTGTGACAAATTGTGAAGACCGAGAGGCGCTTGATCGACACGTCGAAGAAGGGGACATTGACGCGATAATCTCTGGATTTCCCATAGGCAAGAGCAAAATACCCACCGAGATCGCTCGAACGCTGGGTTTCCGTTGGGCCAAAGAATACGAACAGGCCGTCCGAGTCTCCCTCCGCAAAGACGCACAACTCAGGAAACACGCTGCCGGGATGTGCGGAGGACTGCACGCCGTCCTTAAAACCGACAAGGGGGGGTCGGCTCGGTGGTGAACTGAGCCGACCCCGATTGACCAGATCGACGACTAAACTGTCCTGCTTCTAAGAGGTGGCGCCCCTAGCCACTGACGCCTCGGGTCGCCGGTCTTCGGCTTTTCTTTGAGCTCCTTCTAATGCAAACTCCCAGAAAGGGGTTTGCCCTCCATCCTCGGTCGACACCCCAAAACCACTATCCCTTTATGGAAGTGTTGGTCTTAGCGCGCCCCTGGGCAGTACCTCATGGAAGTGGCTAGTCAGGGACACCGCCAGCATCACCGCGATAAGGGCTTTTTCTTCACTAAAAAGGCCTGGGTACCCGACCGCGTGCGCCGTGGGGTGGCGGGAAAAATAGCCAGGCACTTGGTACCCCTCCTTTGGATACCAAGACGAGAAAGCTCGGACCACTGGCCGAAGGACAAGGTTCTCGCGGACTGATTCCAAGGACAATCCCATCACATCCTGCTGAGCCTTCTTCTTGGCCTTCTTCGCCGCCTGATTACCGTAAATGTGAGACAGAATGCTTGCGCTCACATTCGCAGCGTGAGATTGAGCTGCCGCATGGAATCCTGCACTAAAGGCGCCCAATGCCTCTCTGACGCTCGTCGCAACTCGAGGCTTCAAGCAGTTCATCCTCGACTCCTCGCCGTAACACACCAACCATCGGAATACCTTCATCAAGCGTGATCCGAGCCATCGGCTTCAACAGATCGAACTCAATCAGACGAAAGTCCGGTTGTGCCCGGTAGGACTCCCGCCATTCATCAAATCTTTGGCGAAGGGCCGATTTTTTTCAATGATTCGGGTATTTCGCACAGTTTTGATTATTTCGAGACTGGTTGTGATAAGGGTCCGGGTACATGGAAGTCTCTGTCTGTTCACACCATCAGAAACGTGGGCAAGCAACTCGACCGAATAATTGGTCAACCAGCCGTGATCCAGAAGGGTTCGGCGACGGAACTCTCTTTACCTGATGGATATTTGGATGCCGTTGTGACCGATCCTCCGTATGACGCGATGGTCAATTACTGCGATTCGTCCGATGTTTTTTATGTGTGGCTCAAACGGGCTCTCGTTTCTTCTCATCCATGGTTTGGGATCACGAACGACCCCAACGGACTACAGGGGAAAACTAACGAAGCTGTTATCAAGTTCGGTTCCGTAGGTGACGACCATCGGACCGAGGCGCATTACAAGGCGACCATCACCAAGTCGTTTGGTCAGGCCCGTCTTAAGACTCGGCCAGATGGGGTGGTCAGCATTGTGTTCGGCCACGGAGACCCAGACGCATGGAGCCGAGTGCTTAATGCCATCGCCGACGCTGGACTAGTGCTGACCGGCTCGTGGCCCTGCAGTACAGAAAAGGGGGGCAAACAGACCGGTGAGTACATTGACAATACGATCATGATGTCCACCCGGGCCGCCGGTCCGAACCGGCCGGACGGCCAGCAACGGATGGTGGATGATCAGATAAGAGCCGAGGTCGCCCGCCGGGTTCCAGTGTGGACCGCCGACGGGCTGGCTGATTCAGACCAGCGAATGGCGGCCATCGCCCCAGCGATGGAGATCGTGGGTCGCTACCGACAGGTTCGGGACTTCACCGGCAAACCACTGCCCGTCGAACACTTCTTGGGGTTGGCGCACCAGGCGGTGGAGGAAGCCGCCGACATTCGGATTGACAAGTTCCGCCTCTCCGATTTCGATGAACGCACCCGTTTTGCCTTGTCATGGGTACGACAGCACGCCCGCAGCGTCGCTCCAGCGTCGGCGGCCCGCTGGCAACGACTCTCCTATGACGTGACCGACAGCGATGTGGAAGGGTTGTTGGTCACGAGCAAGGGCGGTTCTAGGTTGGCTTTCGGAAATGAAACGGCACACCGACGCCAACTGGAGTCTGACAGCGCCGTCATAGACATAGCGCTGGAAGTAGCCACGCGAGGTCGATCCCTCCAAGAAGTTGCGGATATTCTCCGGGCAATCAACAGAGAAAACGACGAAATGCTTTGGGCGGGGATGGCAGCACTGGACAGGATGGTCGGCGAGGGGGACCAGGACGGGCAAGTGTGGACTTGGGCAGTCCGCCACCGTGGTCTGATAATTGACCGAGCCGAACGATCCCGAACAGAACAACAGAACTTACGAGAACAGGAACGAGTCCGCTCTGGACAGGGCAGACTCCTCTAAAGAAACGAAGAAGGAACCATCGCTATGACACCACCAGCCCCCACTGCCCCGACGTGGGAGATGCCCATCATCCCATGGTGGAAGATCATGAAACTCCGCCCAGAGGTGATTGCCGCCGACGGTGTCGTCAAAGACATTCGCATGTCACTGCACAACGCCGCGTTCGGCGCCAAAGGCGCAGGGGCGGGCGCGGTTGCCTACGCAGACGCCACCCACTATGGAGACATCACTCATCCGGCAGGGAGCCTGGTGGATTTCATGGCACGAGTAGCGGTGAGACTGGGAGTCCCAGGCTCCACTCAAACCAACGCGGTTTGGCGCCTTGACCAGGCGATGGGTGGTGGTAAGTCCCACGGGCTTATCGGATTGTGGCATCTGGCTCAACATCCCGACGAACTCGCCTCGACCGACCTCGGCCGGAAAGTAACGGCCGCCGCCGGCGACATAGCCGGACAGGGCAAAACCCGGCCGGATCTGGGCTACCCCATCTGCGTGGTTCTCGATTGCGACAACACCAGCGCATCCGACGAGGACTTCGGACCAGCCAACCTGTTGGGCGAACGGTTCCTTTGGCGACTGTTCAGAAACGATGACAGGCTGTACAACACTTTCAAAGAGCACGTAGCCAACAAAGCCAAACTAGGATGTCCTGTTTCTGAGATGTAGCGACACGTCGGGTTAATGCCGGGCTGGTCGGTTGCGGCGGTGCATCCTGTTGCTTGAACTACAAAGCAACGTGAAAGGAGCACCGCCGTGGGTAATGATGATGCCTTGTACCGGTTTCGGTTGGGGGTATTTGCCCTAGCCAAAGAGTTGGGGAATGTTCGGGCTGCGTGTCGGATGATGGGGATTCATCATTCGACGTTTTATCGGTGGAGAAAGCAGATGGAACGGCACGGTTTGGAGATCCTGCGTCCTCGTGAGCGGCGCATGCCGAGGATGCCGAACGCGACCAGGCCGTTTGTGGAGCATCGGGTGGTGGCGTTCGCGCTGGGCCATCCCGGGTTTGGTCCGGCTCGTATCTCGGCTGAGATGCGGAGAGAGAAGTGGGGTGGGATTCTGATCTCCCCCTCCGGCGTGTGGCGGGTGTTGAAACGTCATGGTTTGAACACTCGAGGGAAGCGGTTGAGCCTGGTGGCCGGCTACGCCGCCCCGCCGGCTCCGGAGAAGCCGCCGATGCTGCCACAGCGGCACTTGCAGGTCGAAGTGCCTGGTGAGCTGGTACAGATGGACTGTTTCTATGTGGGGCGCCTGCGGGGTGTGAAGGGTTCTGTGTGGCAGTACACCGCTATAGATGTGGCGTCTTCGTACACCTGGGCCGAGCTGTGGACCACCCCTCGTAATCCCAACGCTCTGCGGACCAGCCGACTCGCCCGGCGCGTAGCCGAAGACCTCGCAGCGAGGGGATGGAAACTACAGGCGGTGATGTCAGATAACGCGTCGGAGTACCGCGCCAACCAATTCCGTGACACCATCGCAGGACTCGGCGCCGAACACCGACTGATCCGCGCTGGCCGTCCCCAAACGAATGGGTGTGTGGAACGGGTCCAGCAGACCATCCTGGAGGAATGCTGGAAACCAGCGTTCGCTCGCTACCTGATCCCCAAAATCACGGGTCTGCGTATCGACCTCAAACAGTACCTCGACTATTACAACACCGACCGGGCACACACCGGCCGGTGGAACCAGGGACGCACTCCCGAACAAGTCCTCGGGAAACCTAAAATGTGGCCCAAGCCAACAGGAAGCGTCGCCCCAACACCGCGATAGGACAAACTAGGAGAGGCGTTACGAGCTGTTGGCCGACCTGTGTTGGTACTGATCGACGAGATCATGGACTACATGAGAGTCGTAGCGGCAAAAGACCAGGAACAAGCCGCCTTGGACATGGCATTCGTGCGGGCACTGCTCGACGCGGTCAACGACATCCCTAACTGCGTAGTCGTGGTTGCGATGATCGCTTCCGAGAAAGACAACATGGCCATGACCGGTTTCGGGAAGGAAGTGCGCAGAGAGATGGAGGATCTGCTCACCCGCAATGCCCGCACCACCGCGGTCACCTCAGGAGGGGACTTCGCCGAGATCATTCAGAGAAGGTTGTTCACTGACATGCCCCCCCCCCGGGAGATAACCGACATCATCTCCCAGGTTTATTTGCGGGCCATGGGGCAGGTGTGGGAGAACAGGGTGTTCAGCAAATTGAGTGGCGACTACTCCCAACACGAGTTCCCCAAGCGAGTAGCCCGCAGTTACCCGTTCCATCCTGACCTGATCGCCCTCGCTGAGGACGAATGGTCCACACACGCCGGTTTTCAAAAGGTGAGGTCCACCATCAGCGTGTTCGCCTTGGCCGCCTACGAGCAGGCCCGCCGCGCCGGCGAAGGGGAATGGGCACCCCAACTGATAGACAGCGGCGACCTGCCTCTTGGGTTCTCACCACTGCGGGACGCTCTGATCGACTCCGGCCTGGTGGCCGACGACCGCACCCGGAGCAACCTTCGGGAAGTCGCCACTGTGGACATCGTGGATCCTCACAATCCAGACCGGGGCGCCGCTCGCCGCCTCGACGAAACCCGCGACCCAAACGAAGGGTGGTCTGAAAACAACCCCCACGCATCAGAGAAGATGGCAACCGCCCTGTTCATAAGGTCCCTATACCCTCGAGTAGGCGGAGCGCGGGGAGCCAGCGAACTGGAACTGCTCGCCTCTTCATTCGTGCCCATAGGTACCTACGGTCCCGGTGATGCCGAAATCGTTGCGGCCGCGCTGTTCGAATCCGACAAGGGACTCGGCTCTGTTGACTTCACCCCCGGCAAGGGCAGAGCAGTACCAAAGCGGTGGTTCTTCGAAACCCGCAAGACCCTGGAGATGCTCACCCGGGCCGAGAAAAAGACCATCACGGACAAAGACAGAGACCGCGCTATCACCGACCGGGCGTTTGAGCTGGCCCAGAAACACAAGGGGCCGTTCGACAAGATCGTCCTCCTGGACGGCGACGACGTGCCCCCCGAAGGAGTCACCCTAGAAGGATGCCGGCGGATACTGGAAGAAGAACTCGGAGACAGCCGCCACACCCGCCTGGCAATCCTGGACTCACGATGGTTCTCGCTCTTCAACGGCGACGACTCCACCACCCGCCAGTCGGTCACCGCCGCACTGGGAGTGGGTCCCAACCGGATGCCGTCGGAATGGGCATCCTCGATCATCCTGGCCTGTGCAAACACCGCCCTGCGCGCCCAGGCGCGAGGATTGGCATCAGAATGGCTGGCCCGCAGACGGGTAGCCGAACTGCCCAACGTGGAAACAGACCCACAAATGCGCGACAAAGCCCGGGAGCAAGAAAGAAAGGCCAAGAACGAACTCGACAAGAAAGTCAAGCTCTGCTACAAGCACATCATCTACCTCGCCCCCAAAGAAGAACACGACCGGGGTGTGAAATTCATCCGGATAGCCAAAGACACCCGAACCGCCCTAAGCGGCGCAGACGTATGGAACGAACTACGAGACCACTCCAAAGCCTTCCGCCAAAGCGAGTTCACCGGGGACGTGCTGGTCTACAACCTCCGCTCCAACGACTACGGACTGCCCATCTCGGAACTACGCGACAACTTCTGGTCCAACCCGCACAAACCCCTACTGCCCGGCGGAGAACCCGAATTGGCCCGAGCCATGTACCAAGCGATCACAAAAGGGGATATCCAACTGGTCAGCCCGGAAGGCCAGATATACCAGGTACGCCAACCCAACGACATCGCCCTGGACCTGGCCGGCGTACGCCTGCAACGCGCCACCTGTCCCACCTGCGGCAATCCCACCAACCACTCATACTTATAGGTGCCCCTAGGCCGGGGCGGGTCTGACTCGACACCAACCTGGCTGTTGTGCCTTTGTGTTGATTTGTCGGCCTTGCTTCCGGCCTGGGGGCGGCGCTCTCCCGACAGAGCGGCTGTGACCTGATAGGAGCCTTGCTCTTGCCACCTGAGTGGTCCGTCCACCGCTTTTTCGGGTCAGGGAGAACAGAAACGGATTCTAATTGAAGGAGAAGAAGCTCGTGTCAGAGGATGATCGGATTGTGTTCGGTGGGGTTGACACCCACCGTGATGTTCATGTCGCCGCGGTGGCGGATGTCACTGGTCGAGTTTTGGACACGGCATCGTTCAGCGCCGACGCAGCCGGTTATGAACAGTTGGGCCACTGGTTGCAGTGCAACGGTCGGGTCGCGGGGGTGGGGGTGGAAGGCACCGGCAGCTACGGTGCCGGCCTGACCCGCCACCTTATGAGCATCGGTGTCGAGGTGGCGGAGGTGAACCGTCCCAACCGCCAACTGCGCCGCCGTTTCGGTAAGACCGACGCCACCGACGCCGAAGCAGCAGCACGGGCTGTCCTAAGCGGGCAGGCCACCGGGTTGCCCAAAAGCGGCAACGGACCAGTCGAAGCAATCAGGATGCTCCAGATGGCCCGCCGCTCAGCGACCAAGGCCCGTACCCAGACCATCAACCAGCTCCACGCCCTGGTGGTGACCGCTCCCGACCAGGTCAAACACCAACTAGGGGGACTGTCCCCCAGAGCCCGGGTGAAAGTCTGCGCCGCTTTTCGTCCCGGCACAGCCCAGACCACTATCGCCTATGCCAAGAAAACGCTGCGTCTACTGGCCCGCCGATATCAGGCACTCACCGCCGAGATCCAACAACTCGACACCGAAATCAGACCACTCTGCGCCCGGGCCAACCCGGCGCTGCTGGCCGCCCCCGGGATCGGCCCCGAAACCGCAGCCGCTCTGCTGGTCACAGCAGGAGACAACCCCGAACGCATGCGGACAGAAGCGTCCTTCGCCGCCCTATGCGGCGCAAGTCCTATCCAGGCGTCCTCGGGACGTATCGTGCGGCACCGTCTCAACCGCGGCGGCGACCGCCAAGCCAACAACGCCCTGTGGCGCATCGCCACCACCCGGATGCGCTGGGACCAACCAACTATCGAATACGTCCAAAGAAGGCAGTCGGAAGGCAAAACCCGAAAAGAGATCATCCGCTGTCTGAAACGCTACATTGCCCGCCACGTCTACCAACTGTTGACCAACCCGCCCCAAACACCCAACGGCGCCCATCTCCACTGCCTACGCCAAAACACCCAAACATCGCTCGCTCAGGCCGCCACAGCCCTCCACACCCAGCCAACACGCCTCTCACAACTCGAACGAGGCCTGTACCACAACCACAAACTCGCCACCCGATACCAAACATGGCTCGCCCACCAGAACCCGATTTGCAAAACATAGGAGCATCAATGCCAAGGTCACCCACTCTGCACCAAGTGCGGTAACAATCTGAGCAACTGCGCCTGCTCCCCGACGCCACCATCCGAACCCACCACACCCCCAGGCCCCGGCACAACCCCACAACCGCCACGACCACAAACACTTCATTCACAATGGCATGTGTCCTTCAACATCGCCGCCTTCCTTGGTTCAGACCCCGACACCAACAATCTCATCCAACTACTTCGGGAAATACTTAACTACATGGACGACGGCAACGTCAAACACATTAACCAATCCATGCAAATCACGCTCGACGATGATGAGAAGACAGCCGACACACTCAACACGCTCAAGACGCTGGCATCAAAAGCCAACGCCGCTATCAATATCAGAACAACATGAAACTACCCTCCCAGGTAAGCTGACCTACCCTATCGTTTGCCGAGGCGTTCCATTCGGCGCACATGCAGGTTCCGGACCTGGCCTCTGTCCGGATCTCCCGTCGTGTATTCCCGCGTCTACGGAACGCCAGGAGTCGGTGGTATTGGCGCATCTCTTCCGGGTCCTGACGACACGCCGGATGGTGGCCCCTCCACCAAGTCTTTTAGAAATCGGGACGACCCCTTGGCGTCAAGTAGGCCCGCGCGGTCTTCTACCACATTAGGATCCACTTACCATACAGCAACACTGCATATACAACAACAATTACAAACCCGATAGCTATCGACACCCCCCGTTGCAGATTTATTTCACTGGTTGTATCTACCCTTCCCCTGAACTTTACTAGAGAGTTGTCGTCATTAGACGATTCCCGCATTACAGCATCACTGCGTTCCCGGCTGAGATCAGACACATTTACAGTCAAGAACACGATGGCAGCGGAAAACAGTACCGCGAAGAGATCCAACAGGACCGCCGGCCACCCTGCCAACTCTGGCCGAGTGCCCAGGGCGAGCATCAGCGTAATTATCGCAAAAATACCTAACACTACCGGTTCCGCAATTGTCCTACCTTTTTGTTTGCTATGAACCAAGGCATCCACATCAGCAGCAATGTCTGATACTTGATCGGAGGTCACTTGTCCGTTGTCTCGTGCTTCAAACATCTCCCCTATGAGAGTCCTATAGGATGACCTAAGGGTTTCCCATTCTTCAGCCGGTCCATTCTTGCCATTGTCATTCAGATCCGTTTTGCATTTACCTACATTCCCACCACCAGCCATGTCTATATACTTCATCTGTTCCAGTACTCCGGCCTTTAATTTATTGCCATGCACAAGGCCTTCCAGCTTTCTGTAGAGGTCGAAAGTCTTCTGGTCCTCCCAAGTCGTCCGGTTTACAAGTCTCGTGATGCGAAAGGCCAGAATCAGCGTAAACACGGTGGCTGACAAGGCTAACAAGCCAAAGTATTCTCCTCCGGTCCAATACCAATCCGAACCCAGCAGGCCGGACAACCATCCATCCCTCAGATAAACAAATAAACCAAACAGCCATAGGGAAATAACTAGCCAACTAAATCCCTGTCTGTCCTCAGCCTTGAAATTTATCAGGACATTTACTCCGACCACTACTGATGCCCCTATAACAAGTAAGTCAGGCTGAGGTACATCTATCGATGTAAACAACGCCAGCCACACTAGGGACAAAACGGGAATTAGGTAGGCTAGAATGCCGACTCCCAGACTGGACGCCACCAATATAGCTTTCCTCAGGCAGACCAAGGCTAGGATTTGCGGAACAATAAAAGGCAGCATGAGAACCACGGACTCGACGGGCATCGTTTCAGATAAGGTCAATCCAATGAGCCCACTTATAGCGCCCCCTCCAAGTAGAGCAATCGCAGATGTTATAAGAATGCAAACTAATTCATAATCCTCGTCGCTAGATGTTGACCGTTTATATATTAATTCTCCCCACCTGTAGATATACTGAACAGCCGCCGTGACACTCGCTGCCATCAATGCTATAGTAACGCCTATAGCAACGTCAACACTAGAGAAAATAGATTGAGAACTGTGTGCTCCTTGGGCCCAAATGACTACAGCCACCCCTAAGAAGGCCGCGATGGCTAGGTTATATTCTCCAGCGGTTAAGGTTTTGTAACGGCGTCGCCCAACTCTGTCGTGTCGCTTTCTCAGATAGATGAAGAGAATGACCCACAACTCGAAGATAATCGCTGTTACAGCAACGTCTACAAACCTAGCAGACCAAGCGAAGAACGCTATATGGAGACGTGATAATACAGCTAACAAGACAATCATGCGATATTGGTGCCAACTGGTGATAGCCGCTCGTAGAATCCCTGTGATAGGGAATCGGTTTCGATAGCGCCAGGATAGATAACCCAAGGTGCCTAATGCAATCAATGTTTGGAATAGGGAATTAAATAGGAAAGGAAAATCACCTGCTCCCGTGATTTTCACTAATAATGGTGTCAAGGAATAGGTCGCCACAGCGACCAACATATAGCCAGCGGCTCTTGAGTTCCTCCCTTCCCGGATCTTCCCCTGCTTCGCTGTCACTACGTTATAGTCCCTTGTTGTGGTGTGCCTGTCAATCGAGAAGGTTCGGCGTATGGCCCAAGCCTAACTCCTACAGTGATGGCCTAGGAGGGAAAGCCCCCGCGATTCTGAGGTTGTGTAATCTTGATGGTGGTACCTCCTCTGTGAGGAACATCTGCTCAGTGTCCCGCAGGGCGGTGTCGGGTTCGTATTCCACGACGGTCGGGGCGACCTGATTTCCTGCGCTCGAAACGCCCCGCAACGGATCGGGAGAGGTTCCTCGCCTGTGAATCCTCCTGATCACGCCGGAGCATTGGAGTTCGGTTCGTTCTCTCCCTCGAATCTCGGCCCTTCGCGAAATCGTGGGATTGTGGTCTGGCTGGTTGGTGGTGGGGTTCATGTTAGGAGGAGTCCTCGGGAGGCGTAGTTTTGGGGGTTTGTGAAGCCGTGGGCGGTTCTGCGGAGGGTTTGGATTAGGTTGTTGGTGCCTTCGAGGGGTCCGTTGGAACGGCGGCTGTGGTGCCAGTTCAGGATCTCGTCGGCCCAGTTCAATATGGTGTCCACGGTGTTGTGGTACTCGGGAATCTGGCCGGTTTCGTAGAGGTCGGCGAAGCGTTGGAGAGCGTCGAGGGCGCCTTGGAGGTCGTTGGCCTGATAGAGGCCGTAGAGCTCTTGTAGAGCGTCCCAAGCCACCCGAAGACGCGGATGAGCGGCGAATAGCCGGTCGAGGCGTCTCTGTTCGGTTCCAGTAAGGTGGTCATGTCTTTTGAGAAGAGCGAACCGGGCGCGGAACAGGTCCGGATGGAAGGCGGGTTTCACACCGGGCGGCTGGCGGCGTTGCAGTTCCCGGCGTACCAGAGTGAGCCCCTGGGTGAACCATCGGACGGCGTGGAAGCGGTCCAGGACATGACGGGCTCCGGGAAGATAACGATGAATAGCTGCCCGGTAGGAGTGGGAACCGTCGGTGACCACGGTATTCACACTGTGGCACCATCGGGGTCCTTGTTCTATGAAGAACCTGCTCAGTTCTGCCTTTGAACGTCCTGGGAACATAGAAAGGACCTGGCCGGTGTCGCCGTTGACCACCACGGTCACATAACGATGCCGTTTGCGGATCGAGGTCTCGTCAATCAACAACACCCGACATTTCTGACGGCGCCGCCGCGCTCGGACCAGCCCGGACCAGTCGCTGACCAGACCCATCACCAGATGCCACCCCACACGGTGTCGGCGGGACACCGCCGAAATAGGCATCACCTGAGCGTCTTGGACCAGCCTTCGCGCCAACCGGCGAGTGAGACCACCCTCGAACTGGGGATGGGTTTCCATATGACGCTTTCCACAATGGTTGCACACGAACCGCCGCTGGGTCCATAACAGCACCGTCGGACGGCCGCTGATCTCCAGATCACGGATCTCCCTCCGGCGACGGTCATGAACCCGCCGGCACGAACGACCACAAAACGGACACGACGACATCTTCCTGGTGGACATCACTTCCACCACCAACTCTGTGAGGGTGTCCACCACCACACCGGTCACACGAACCCCACGCAGGTGCAACCGCACCCGCATAACATCAGCACTCATTGAGGCCTCCTGGATAGGCGATTTTTATTTCACCACCTATTCCAGCGAGGCCTCAACCCCTAACCAAGGACCCCCTCCCCACCCCGAACCCCAAGAATTCGCGAAGCCTCCGAATCTCTCGATCTCCGCCGCCTTGTAGGCGCCGTCTGGGTCGATCCCCTCGATGCGGAACGGCCTGTCGACCGTCACTTTCCAATACCCGAAGTCGGCGTTGTCGAAGGTCGTGCTCTGTTCAGTCTCTGCAAATCCAAGAATCTTGGCAGATGTGGGTGATGTTCTCCCTCGGACAGTTCACAGTTCTTCAGCTAGGTTCTTGCGGCAGGGCTTGGAACCAGCCCGTAGTGTCGGCCAACTGAACCTCGCCCCGGCGGTGTTTGGGTTTGCGATTGGTGAGCACCCAGATGAAGGTGGTGATTCCAGTGTTGTAGAAGATATTGAGCGGAAGTGCCACGGTCGCCTCCATCCAATCGTTCTCGATTATCCAGCCACGGATGTTGCTCTCGCCCTGGCCAGCGTTGCCGGTGAACAGCGAGCTTCCGTGTGGACGTCGGCTATGCGACTTCCGAGGGTGTTTTTTGCTTCATCTTCGAGACGAGATAGGCTAAGAACAGCATCTGGCCATCGGTCGGCCGGGTGACCAGGGCGAGAACTCAGGGTCGCCATCATGCTCCACCACGAAATGCATGTCCCGCATTCTCTTTCTTTCCACCCATGGGTTCCAGGTCGGTCGGCCAACTCTTTCCATAGGGAGGATCGGAGAGCATGGAGTCGAACGACCGGGTGGGGAAGGCGTCGTTGGAGAGCGTGCAGTGCTCGGGGCCTCCGACGACGCTGTCAGCAGCCTCGCCCTCACCCTTCAGCATCAGGTCGGCCTTGCGGATGGCGTAGGTCTCGGCGTTGATCTCCTGACCGAACAGATGAATGGAAACCTGTTTGCCAAGCTGGGTGGCCAACAGAGGAGTCAGGGCCGCCGTCTCCTTACACCTGTCCGCGGCCGGGTCAGGCGAGCCTTCGCGCCAGATAGTCGATCACGACGGCCGTGTACAGCGGATCGAACGGGCGGGCGAAGTTCTGCTTGGTGATCTTCTCCTGAACCCGGGTTTCGTAGTCCTCGGCGTCGAACTGGAACGAATGGTTGCCAGCCGGGAGTATCCGCAGCTCGACATCCCGGTTCCCGGCGGCCCACAGGGCGCGGACGGTGTCGAAGGCGTCCTCTACCGGGACGTTCAGGTCCTCCGAGGCGTGGAGGACGAGGGTGGGGGCGGCGAGATGGCGGAACTGGTCTTCGGGCGCGAACTCCAGGTCGTATCGGAGGCTCGACAGGTCGCGGGTCCTTGTCACACCGTCGATCTCGGCTTCGGCGATGGAGTCGCCGTTCTCGATGGCGCCGACGGTCGCCTCCAGCATCAGCGCATCCTCGTAGGTCTTGGGAGAGTGCTCCCTGACCCATGCCGCCTGCTCTGCCCCGAGCCGCATGTAGTCGAGCACCAGGCCACCGTTGTACCTGAACAGATCGGCGATGGACCTGTACAGGGCGCCCTGCAGCACAGCCGCGTCGGGTTGCCCGACTTCGAGCGCCACCCGGCACAGAATGTAGGCGCCGGAGCTGTGGCCCACCATGGCAGCCTTCCCGTTGCACTCGGGCAAGGACCTGATCCAGCGCCACACCGTGCCGGCGTCGGCGACCTCCTGGAGCCGCTCCACCCCAAATTCCCCGGTGCTCTCACCGGCGCCTCTGCGGTCGAACCTGTAGGACACGATGCCCGCTTCCGCCAACCCGTGGGCGAGGATCTTGTACATGCCCCGCTTGGGAACTCCCGGGAACCGCCTCGGATCCGCATCCGCGTCCCGCAGGTCCGAGAACGTCCCGCCCAGAAGGAGGGTCACCGGCCAGGGTCCGTTCGTGGTGGGACACGTCAGGGTTCCGGCCAGGGTTGCGCCGTCCACCTCCACGGATCGGTCCTCCTCGCGGAAAGTTGATCTCGAGCCCTCGGTGTTCCCGCCGATCGACTCGCCCGGTTCCCCGACCGTCATGATGCCTATCCGGGGAAGGTGACCGGGCCCACCACATCCTCGACGTCGGCGGCTTCGATCACCACCCGGCCCCGTTCGAGGGCCGACTCCTTCATCGTGTCGAGGTTCACATTGGGTGGCGGGGGGGCGAAGCTGAGCACGAACGAGACCGTACGAGAACCCCTGTTCTCTACTCCGAACGGCATCCCCCTGGGAATGTGCAGGGCATCCCCCGCGGTTAAGGCCACCCGCTCCTCGTCGAGGATCCCGTCAAGATTTCCCTCCAGCATGAACAGCGAAAGCTCGAACAGCTCGGCCTCCTCCGCATCGGGTGGCATGTAACCGCCGGCGGGCACGTGGGCCACGTAGGAGAACAGTTCCTTCCCGGCGACCACCGGACGGTAGTAGTAGCCGTCATCGGCATGCTGGTAAGCCTCTACTTCGGTGAACCTTCGGATGGACATAGCTACCTCCTGGGAGATCTCTCGTCGCCGCTGCGGCCCCTTGCCGCCATTAGTGGGTCGGCGATTTCGTTGACCCATCCTAACGGATAGGCATGACTTCCGAGAGATGGTGCTCCCGAAGAGAGAATCCTTGTGAAACATGGGCCCAGCGACTTCGATCGACCCCCGACCGGCCAATCAAGCTCCTGTCTTAGCGGGATGAGAAACAGGCGAACGGTGGCAGCCATCGATCAGGGAACCACCAGCACTAGGTTCATGATCTTCGATCGCTCCGGAGCGGTGATCTCTTCGGCGCAGAGGGAATTCCGCCAGCTCCTTCCCAGGCCAGGGTGGGTGGAACATGATCCTATGGAGATCCTCGGGAGTGTCGAGGCAATGGTAAGCGAGGCGCTCCATACGGCGGACATGACGGTCCGAGATCTCGCGGCGGTCGGGATAGCCAACCAGCCGGAGACCACCGTCCTGTGGGACCCCACCAACGGCAGGCCGCTGGCCGATGCGATTGTCTGGCAGGACACCAGGGACCGACCAGCTTTGTGAGAGATTGGCACGGGAAGGCGGTATAGACCGGTTCCGGGATCGCACCGGCCTTCCCTTGGCCACCTACTTCAGCGGCCCAAAGGCAACCTGGTTGCTGGACTATGCCGACGGTGTGGCAGAGAAGGAGACTCGGGGCCAGGCTGTCATGGGCACCATCGACTCCTGGCTGATCTGGAACCTCACGGGTGGAATCAACGGAGGGAAACACTTAACCGACGTCACCAACGCCTCGCGAACCTTGCTGATGGATCTCGACACCCTCAACTGGAGCGATAAGGTGCTCGGAGCAATGGGTGGATTCAAACGGTCGTCGCAACGTCTCGAGAGTGAGGAGTTACGATGGAAGCAAGGAAGGTTCGTCGGGCTGATCGTGCGTTGCGGCCTGCGATGCGGTCGCCTGGTCGTCCGCCGGTTGGGCGGCGTGAGCATCGGGAGCGGTTTTGGGAAGGGATCGGTGGTGGGTTGTCGAGCGAGGATGCTGGTGTGGCGGCTGGTGTGTCGCCTGTGGTTGGTTCGCGTTGGTTCCGCGAGAATGGTGGGATGGTCCCTTTTTCTTTTGTACCGGTTTCGGGGCGTTATTTGTCTTTTGTTGAGCGAGAAGAGATTGCTGTTCTCCACGCCCGCGAGTGTGGGGTGCGTGAGATCGCCCGCCAGTTGGGCCGATCACCGTCGACGGTCTCACGTGAGTTGCGCCGCAACGCCGCAACCCGTAGTGGAGGCTTGGAGTATCGGGCCACGACCGCACAGTGGCATTCGGATCGGCGTGCCAGTCGCCCCAAGGTTTCCAAGCTGGCCTCCAACGACCCCCTCCGTAAATACGTTCAGGATCGCCTGGGTGGGATGATCGTCCGCCCCGATGGCGAGCTGGTGCCGGGACCCCAGGTGCGGTGGGTGGGTCGCCGTCATGGACCCCCGAAAGGATCGACGGTGGGCAAGCTCGTGGAGTCCAGAGCAGATCTCGAACCGGCTCCGGATCGATTTCCCCCATAATGAGTCCATGCGGATTTCTCACGAGGCGATCTACCAGGCGCTTTATGTGCAAGGCCGGGGTGCGCTCAAACGCGAGTTGGTGGCTTGTTTACAAAACCGGGCGAGCGTTGCGGGTCCCGAGGGCCCGAACCCGGGGGCGGGGCAAGAAGTTCGTCAGTCCCGAGATCATGATCAGCCAACGTCCGGCCGAGGCCGACGACCGGGCAGTGCCAGGCCACTGGGAAGGAGACCTGATCCTCGGACTGCAGAGTTCCGCGATCGGGACCCTTGTCGAGCGCACGACGCGGTTCACGATGCTGCTGCACCTTCCCCGCATGCCAGGCCACGGCCAACAGCAACGAGTCCACAACGGGCCCCCTCTTGCCGGTCATGGCGCCCAAGCAGTCCGCGACGCGATCGCTGAGTCGATCACCACCCTACCCCAACAACTGCGCCGCTCCCTGGCCTGGGACCAAGGAACCGAGATGGCACAACACGCTCAACTCCGAATAGACACCAATCTCGATATCTACTTCTGCGACCCCCAAAGTCCCTGGCAGCGTGGCACCAACGAGAACACCAACGATCTCCTCCGACAGTACTTCCCCAAAGGCACCGACCTCAGCAGACACTCCAGAGGCGACCTGGACGCTGTCGCCGCAGCTCTGAACAGTCGACCCCGCAAAACCCTCAACTGGAAGACCCCCGCCGAGACCCTCGACGAACACCTACACTCTCTCAAACAAGACACTGTTGCGACGACCCCTTGAACCTGAGCTGGGCATCCCGGGCTCAATGATGGCCGAGATAGTTCCCTCCATTGGCCGGGTGGGAACCGGAACCGGCGTTGTTGAGGGAGTGCCGATCTCTGCGATCCTGGGCGCCCAGCAGGCCGCCCTGTTCGGTCAAACCTGTTTCCAACCGGGAGAGGCGAAGAACACCTACGGCACCGGGTGCTTTCTTCTCATGAACACAGGAACCCGGAAGGTGCCATCCACTCACGGCCTGCTCACCACGGTGGGTTAACAGATCGCCGGATCTGATCCGATCTACGCGCTGGAGGGATCGGTGGCAGTGACCGGTTCTTTGGTGCAGTGGCTCCGGGACAACCTGGGTATGATCTCCGCCTCCCATGAGGTGGAGGAGTTGGCGGCCTCGGTGCCGGATAACGATGACGTCTACTTCGTACCCGCCTTTTCCGGCCTTTTCGCCCCCCACTGGAGATCGGATGCCCGAGGCGTCATCACCGGGCTCACCCAATTCGCCAACAAGGGTCACATCGCCCGGGCCGCATTGGAAGCCACCGCCTACCAGACGCGGGAGGTCCTCGAAGCGATGCGGGCCGACTCCGGGATGGAGCTGACCGAGCTTCGAGTGGACGGAGGAATGGTTGCGAACAGTCTGCTCATGCAGTTCCAGTCGGACATCCTCGACGTGGAGGTGGTGTGCCCCCGGGTGAGCGAAACCACCGCCCTGGGCGCCGCCTACGGCGCCGGGCTTGCAGAGGGTTTCTGGGAGGGCCTCGACGATCTGCGGGAGAACTGGCAGGAAGCCCGGCGATGGTCGCCGCAGCTATCTGAGAAAGTCCGGGAAGCCCAGTACGCCCGGTGGCAAAAGGCAGTGGCACGCTCCTTGTACTGGGTGCGGAACACCTCACCGAGTTAGGTCCGATCACCGTGGGGCTGGCGCGTTATTAGCAGTTGGGGGGCTTGCAGTCGAAGATCCTCCATATACGGTACCGATAGGGTGCCATCGACCACAAATGGAACCGGACGGGGAATGGGTCGCGGTTAGTGTCACCGATGTGTTTCGCCGGTTACTCGAGTTCCCACCGGACTTCGGCATACCCGCAAGGCTGCTCGAACAGGCACCTGCGCCAGACGGCTTCCTCTCCATCTCCTCGCTTCCACCCGGTCCCGAACGGGACGCTGCCGGTGCAGCAGAGATGGAGAAACTCAAACGCAGGGCATCCAAGCTAGACACGCTGGCAGAAGAACTACGGGAACTTGTCCTACAGCATGACCCGGTTCAACTCATACCCTCCATAGCGGTACCCGCGGGCATGGTCCTTGGTGATCCAGCATCCATAGACGATGCTACGCAAACATTCTCGATACCCGCCAAGATCGAGTATCTCGTGGGTCTCACGCTAACCGGACCCCCGGGAACCGCTGAAGTACCCATCGAAGTGACACGGAAGGCCGTTAGGCTCCTCGCCTCTGTCTTTGATGCTGCGCATGCACGCCTTCGCACTGAAGCGGTATTGGAACCTAGTAATGGGCACCCGGGGATTGACCACACAAGTGCCTTACTACGTTGGGAGCACCTTTTCGACCGCATGGCCGGATACAACACTCACCTAGAGGAGATCGGCGATGCAATATTTGAACCGCACCGAGACCTCTATTGCAGAGAGTTGGGGTTCTGCCCAAGCGATGCCATTCGACTAGTCCGCCGCTACGTAGCGGGGAACAACACAGAATTTGACACGGCCCTCCAGGGAATCTCTGAGATGATGGACAGCGAGGAGGTTGACGAAGACAAAGCTACAGAAAGTGTCTTGCGTTTTAAGGCTCCTATGGAGGCCATCTACAGGTGGACTCCTGAAATCCTCGCCGAGAGGACCGGCTTCCCATTACAACAGATCGGAGCGATGCTACACAGCATGTCAGTCGATTTCGGCTGCCAGCCCGATTTCAGAGTGCCCTTCGACGACAACGAAGCGCGACGACACCCACTGGTGAGATTGCCAGATGGCGAGTACCTCGCTCCCGATCCCTGGTCGGTGGTACACAATGTCCATGAGTGGCTTCAGGATTATCTCCGGGCCAATCCTACATCGCCACTCGCCAATAGATATCCCAAGCATCGCAGCAACGCTGCCGAGCGCCTAGTGCGTACCAGCCTCCAGACGGTGTTCGGCGAACAGAACGTGTTCAGCAATCAGCATTACGAAGGCAAAGATGGCCCTGGCGAAATCGACAGCCTTGTCTCAGGCTTTACGCCGATCATCGTCGAAATGAAGTCCCGCGCCCTTACCGAACAAGGCCGCCGAGGCTACCGCCGCCGCATCAAAAGTGTTGCTCAAGACGTGGTGGGCAAATCGTTCGAACAGACCCACCGGGCGCGCAATTACATCATGGAAGAGGGTGGACGCTACTTCGCCAACCGGCAAGGAGGGCCGATGATACGGCGACTTGCCAACGACGTAACCGACCCGGTTGAGATCGTGGTCACTCTTGAACGCATGGATCCGGTCACGACTGCCGCCGGGAAACTCGCGGGCACCGACCATCCCCAGAACATCTGGATTACGAACCTTGCAGACTTCATCATGGTCCGCGATTTCCTCAGCGACCCGGCGAGTTTCCTCCACTACGCGCAAACCCGTGGAAGAACCACTGCGCTTGGTATCCACATAATCACCGAATCCGATGCCCTCGGTAGATACCTGGATGATCGCCTGACACCCCTAATCAACCGCGCAACGCAAACCGAAGATGAAAACTGGGAAACAATACTCGGCTATAGCGGTACCCAGATCAACCAGTTCTTCATAATGGCAGAGACAGGCACTGACCCAAACAGACCCGCCACCGGTGTACCCCAGGTGCTCACGGACGCTCTAAAGAACACGACATCCGACAATCCCCGTTCCTTGGCCATCATTGCTACCGCGGTGATGGCCACCCCACCCCAAGAGTGGCGAAGGTGGCGGCGGTTCGTGCGACGGCACAAGGGAGAGCGTCTATTCCTTCTTCCATGCGGCACTGCGGCCATCGTGGCATTACCTTCTCTTGCAAGTCCAGAACTGCGAGACGGCTTTACCCCCGTCCTAGCTATCCCTCGCCGGGAGGCTAGGACCCAAGGACGTAAAAAACAGTAGCTTGCCCTATCAAGATCACCGTCGCTGGGTTGCCCCAGGTAGCACCACTCCCGCAACACCGAATACCTGCCAAAGTCGGGCTAATTCCTTCTGAGCCCTCCCAGACAACCCTTTGACCTGGGAGATCGACCACGCCAGCTCCATACCGTGCCGGTGAGAACATACCGGCACAAAGCGTCCACTATGATCTCCTAGCTGCGCCGATACGCACCATTCCGCGATTCGACATCTTCTCGGCGCTGGAACGCCCGAGAAGTTGGAGAAGACCGTTGCGGTGCTCGGCGGAGACTATGCGGCCTGCATGGTGACGCTGCACTTCGTCGGCTGGGGGTGGAGGTCCACATCTACCGGGAAACCACCGCCGAACTCCTCTCTGGCGACCGGGTGGCGATTCAGACCATGGGGTGCCGAAGTTGGCTGGAAGTGGGTGCGGTGGTGATCGGAGGGCCGGTTCCCAACAACCGGCTTTCCGATGAGCTATGGCAGGTAGGCCTTAGGGCTGTCATCTACCCGATCGGGGACGCCTTGGGGGCCCGGGGCCTTTACGCAGCCGGCCAAGAGGCTGCCGAGGTAGCGGAAAAGGTGAGCCTGATGTCCCTTGCGGCCATTGGACGTGAGTAACGGACAATGCTCTCTCTGTGATCTAACGACGATGATTGATTGCCCGCCGGAGTGGGTTTGGGCGGTGCCTTCCGTTACTTGACCGTCACCTTCCAAAGAGAATCGCTGCGGAAGGATCTCCGCCGCCCGCCCATCCCTCCTCACCGAATCTCCTCCCACTCGGGTACGGCGGTAGGCAACAGGTCCACTACAGTGACAGGGACTTTGTGGTGATTGTTTTGACAACTTAGTGATATGACACATTATTTTGTCACACCCCCTGGGCATACTGGTAGGCATGAACACAGCAACAGTGAGCCGAAAGTTCGCCAACGAAGCGCGGGTGTTGGCGCCCACGCTGGCGGTGGGCGAAGCGACGGTGGAGCAGCTCCAGGATCGGGTGCAGTCCACGATCCGCGCAGAGAACCAACTGGCCGGGATCCGCGCCAAAGCGTTGGCCGAGTTGGATCGGAGGGAAGGAACCGAACTCACCGAAACCGCGCTACGAGAAGGCGGTAAGCGGTCCCGCCGCCGGACACGTTCGGAAGTGGAGACCGCAGTTGAACTTGAGGGTCTGCCAGAGACTGCTAAGGGTCTCCGCAATGGCGAGATCTCCTATGAGAATGCGCGAATCCTCGTCGGTGCGAACAAGCGGGGAGAGATAGACGAGGGGGACCTGCTAGATGGCGCCCGTACCCAATCGCCTGACAAGTTTGCCGCCACGGTCCGCAAACACGAACAGCAGCGTTCCGAAGACGACGGTGTTTCAAAGTTGGAGCATCAGCGTTCCCGGCGGTTCGCCAAGATCACAACCGACATCGAAGATGGGATGACCGTTCTCTACGGAAGGTTTGATCCGGTCACCGGAGCTCGGATCGAGACGGCTTTGTCCAAGAAGATGAACGAACTGTGGCATAGAGAAGACCCCCGGGATCGAGCCACCCCCGGACAAAGGATGGCCGACGCCCTGGCAATGCTGTTCACCCGCCCAGGAGGGGAAGAAGACGGTCGATCACAGGATGTAAGACTGTTGCTGATCGCCGACTACGACACGGTCAGTCAACAACTGGGCAAAGCTCGCCTAGCCGACGGAACCCCAATCCCTGCCCGGACATTGCGGGAACTGGCTTGTGACGCCCAGATCCTGCCGGCCATCTTCGGAGGGCCCTCGCAACCGTTGGACTTGGGAAGGGCGAGGCGGAAGGCCAGTCCCCCCCAACGTACCGCTCTCATAGCCCGCGACGGAGCGTGCGTAGGGTGCGGAGCCAAGGCTGCCTGGTGTCAGGCCCATCACATAATCCACTGGCAGGACGGAGGCCCCACCGACCTCGAAAACATGTGCCTCTTGTCCAGCCGATGTCACCACAAGGTCCACGACAGCGGCTGGCAGGTCCAACGCACCCCCACCGGTGCCTATCGGCTGCGCCGACCACCCATCCGGTGGGGACCCCCACCCCGCCCGAAATACCAGCACCGGCGACGCCCTAGAACGCGACACACCACCAGACAAAGAAAATAGACCGGTCCTCTCCCTGTGACGACGTGGCCAACACGGGAAGACGGCAGGTAACCAGCTAGGTGTTGATCCCTTTGGTTCAGGCGGACCGGGCTTGACCACATGGCCCCTTATCTCATCCGGAGCAGGGATGACGGCCACTTCTGCAACCGCGGGATGGCGAACCAGCGACTCTTCCACCTCGGCAGGCCCAATGCGTTAGCCGGCGCTGGCGATCATGTCGTCATGGTGTCCAAGGAACCGGATGTAGGCGTCGGCATCCACGGTGGCCTGGTCGCCGGTCATGATCCAGCCTTGCCGGCGCATACCTGACGTGACCGTGGGGTTGTCCCAATACTCGAGCATTTGAGTGGAGTTGCCCGGCCCAGCAAGGGTAGCTGAGGCGTCATGATCGACTGGCCAGCCTTGCTGTGCGTGTTCGAGCTCTGACAGCGTTCTCATCGTGCCAGTAGAGTTCGAGTGGGCACAGTCTTGATCCATGCCAACCTGGGGGAATTAATGCGGCTCGATGTTGTAAACGGGCACGTCGTTACGGGTGACGGGCGGTCCTATTTGGAGGACACTTCCGTCACAACCGAAGACGGGCTGATCACAGCGCTTCACAGAATCCGACACCTTCCCTACCGGGTGTACTCGCATCGGGTCCTCGATGCTGAAGGCGGCCTCATACTGCCCGGACTCATCAACATTCATACGCATGTAGTTAGCTTCGGTCCGCTCTGTCCGGGGCTTCCCAGAGATGGTGCTCCCGAAGAGAGAATTCTTGCCAACCTCAACAACCACTTGCTCCAAGGGACGACGACCGTGCTCAGCCTGGACGGCTTTGCTCTGCCCTTCGAGAACGACGCCATAAACAAGGTCCATCCGCTGAACGTCAAGATGTCGACTCTCCACACACCAAAGAACGTTGCGTCGGGGGAAATGGGCGGCAACCGACTCGACCCGTATCACCGCAGTTTCACCGCCGAGGAGGCTGTGTCTTCGGGCGCCGTAGCCATGGGAGAAGTAGGTTCCTGGGCAACCACCGGCGCAACGTATGAGAAGAATCTGCGGCTCGACCGGCCGATTTCGGTGAGTGACGCACTTGCTCTAGACGCTGCTTACCTGTCGGGAGACGACCGCGCAGTAGCCCGCATCATCGAGAAGGCAGGTCTGGAACCGATGACGTTGGATGAAGCGAAGACGCTGGTAAGAGAGACCAGCATCGAACCGATGGCGGCGGCTAAGGAAGCGATACTCGAGACCATCGACTATGCGCCGAGGCTGGGGGTTCCTGCTCTGTGCCATACCGAACCGGACACCTACGTGCAGATCCGAGAGGTCGCCAGGGAACTTGGCGACCAGATGGTGGCGCTACACGCCAATTACCACGCCACACCAGAGGAGGCGGTCCGGATTGGGAAGCAGGTCAAGGGTGACGGAGGCTTCGTGGAAGTGATTACCGCCGACCATTTCGGCGTCGGCCAACTGGAGCCCAGTCCGGAGACCACCTTCGCGTTGCTGGCCGAGGGGCTGGTTGACGTGCTGTCCACGGACTACTCGGGGGGCTATCACGACCCCATCCTGTTGTTGATCAAGAAGGCGGTGGAAGGCGGAGTGATCTCCCTCCCCCAGGCTGTGAGGCTCGCCTCCAGCTCTCCTGCCAGCATTATCCCTGGCCTGGCTCCCGGCAAGGGACTCATCGAACCTGGACACGTCGCCGACATGGTTGTGGTCGACAGAGATGACCTCACCCGCGTGAGGCATGTCATCATCGGCGGTCGGATCGTGGTTGAAGGCGGACGACAGATCAACCGTTAAAGCGCTCTTGACCGAAACATCCTGTTGTGATATTTTGTCACATATCTCCTAAGATACGGCCCTATGTCGCTTCGATCCCTTGATGCCGACCAACAGCCCGAAGTCGTCGTCGGCACGGAGACGATAACCAGCGCGGAAGCGGACCCGCGGCCAACATCGGTATGAGCGCTTCCGGCTCACAGCTGCCAGAGGAGTCACGAATCGGTGTTGATGTGGGAGGCACCTTTACCGATGTCGTAATAACCAGCGCCAGCGGTGACATTTACAGCTACAAACTGCTGTCAACCCCACAGGACTTCAGCGAAGGTGTTATCGAGGGGATCCACCAAATCATCGAATCTCACCGTATCGAGCCGGCTGAGACGCGCGATGTGGTGCATGGAAGCACCGTGGCGACCAATGCCATCCTGGAACGAAAGGGCGCCCTCACGGGTTTGTTGACCACGGCGGGGTTCGCCGATGTCCTCGAATTGCGAAGACTGCGGGTTCCAAAGCTATACGACGTGACCTGGCAGAAACCCCAGCCGTTGGTCGAACGCTCCCGGCGTCTGGAGGTAATCGAACGAGTCGGTGTTGACGGCAAGGTGGTCAAGGCCTTGGATCTCGACGACGCCCGACAAAAGGCGAAGGCGCTCATCCAACTGGGGGTGGAGTCGATTGCCGTGAGCCTTATCCACTCCTACGCCAATCCCTCCCACGAGACGGCCATAGGTGAGATGCTCGCTAACGAGTACCCCGATGTCTGGATCTCACTTTCACACCGGGTGTTACCTGTGATTCGCGAGTACGAGAGGACCAGCACGACGGTGCTCAACGCTTACGTCAGACCGGTGGTCGCCTCCTACCTCGAGGCGCTGCGCGGAAAGCTTGACGGGTTGGGCGTGACGGCCCCATTGCTCATCATGCAGTCCAACGGCGGCGTCATGACCAGCGAGGCGGCCGCCGAGCGACCTGCATACGTTGTGGAGTCCGGTCCCGCAGCCGGGGTGATCGCCTCCAGCGGGCTGGCGCGATCGTTGGGGGTGGCCAATGCCATCACCTTCGACATGGGCGGCACCACCGCCAAGACCGCCCTGGTGGAGGGTGGCGAACCGCACTTCACGGCCGAATTCGAGGTGGCGTCATCAATGTCCGCCGGTAGCCGCTTGAGGAGCGGAGGCGGCTACGCCCTCAGTGTCCCCTTCATCGACCTCGCCGAAGTCGGAGCGGGGGGTGGAAGCATCGTGTGGATCGATTCCGCCGGCGCACCGAAGGTTGGTCCCTCTTCGGCCGGCGCGCTCCCCGGTCCGGTGTGTTACGGCAAGGGAGGAGAGGAGCCTACGGTCACCGACGCCAACCTGTTGCTGGGGTATCTGAACCCCGAGGGGCTGTTGGACGGAGCGGTGAAACTGGATGTTGCCAGAGCCCGGGCCGTGTTCGAAGAGAAGGTCGCCGCTCCCCTGGGTCTCGATGTCCATGTCGCCGCCTATGGGGCTCATCTGATCGCCAACGCCAGCATGATCCGGGCGATCAAGTCGGTTTCGGTCCAGCGGGGCCGGGACCCGCGGGACTTCACCCTGATCGCGTTCGGGGGCAGCGGGCCCGTCCATGCAATGGGAATCGCCCAGGAACTGGGCATCAAGCGGGTGATCGTGCCTCCCCAGCCGGGGGTCTTCTCGGCTGTGGGGCTTTTGGAGGCCCGGCTCGAATTCCATGCCAAGAAGACCTACCTGCGGCGCACCGCCGGCCTGTCTCGCCAGGAACTGCAATCGGAGATCACCGAACTGGAGGCCCAGGCGCGAGAGGGCGTGGGACATAAGAGCCTTCGGACCGTCTCCTTTGAATTCGAACCCTGGGTGGAGATGCGATACGTGGGTCAGGGTTTTGAACTTCCCGTGAGGCTGCCCCCGTTTACAGATGACTGGTCTTCATGGTTGGAGGAACTGGACAGGGCGTTCGGCCAGCAGCACCTGAACACCTATGGCCACCGGACCAACAATCCCACCGAAATCGTGCAACTGCTGGTGGTGATACGTGAGTTGAATCCGCCCGGCGTACCGGCGAGCAGCCGACCCGACTCACAACCGGATGAGTCACGCAGACGAGAAGTCTTCTTCGGCGAGGCCGTCGGGCTTGTGCCGACACCGGTGATCCGCCGCGGCGATCTGACGCTCACGCCCAGAGAAGCGCCGCTCATCGTGGAGGACTACGACGCCACCACGGTGGTCCCGCCCGGTTACAAGGTCTTCCGGGACCGGTCCCAGAATGTGTTCATCGAGGAGGGTTCGTCATGACCGCCACACCATCTGGAGGAACAGCCGCCATCGAGCGGGAACTGATCCGCGAGGGCCTGGCGGCGATATGCGAGGAGATGGCGGTGAGCGTGCTTCGGACTTCACATTCGGAGACGGTGAAGAGCGCCATGGACTTCTCTACGGCCCTGTGTGACGAGACCGGACAGATAATCGCACAAGGAGTCACCCTGCCCAACCAGCTCGGCGCCCTTCCAGAGGCTGTGGCAGCGATTCTGCGGCGTTTCCGCGGAGATTTTCATCCAGGCGATGTGGCGATGGTCAACGATCCGTTCGACGGCGGCATGCACCTTCCCGATATCTTCGTGGTGCGCCCCGTCTATTACGACTCCGAGTTCGTGGGACTGGTGGCGACGGTGGCGCATCACGCCGATCTGGGTGGAATGGTTGCCGGGAGCATGTCGCCCTATGCGGAAGAGTGTTTTCAGGAGGGCCTGCGGATCCCGCCTGTCAAACTCATTTCCCGCGGGAAGCGAGAGGAGGGAATTTTCGCGCTGCTTGGCGCCAACACCCGGGTGCCGGACATCGTCCTGGGAGACTTCGAAGCCCAGTTGGTGGCGTGTACGACCGGGGTCACGGCCTTCCACCGGATGATCCACCGCTACGGACTGGCAGAGTTCCGAGCCCATGTGGCGGCGCTGTTGGACTACACGGAAATGCTGACCAGACAGGAGATCAGGACGTTCCCGGAAGGAACCTACTCGTTCACCGACTATCTGGACGACGACGGTGTCCGTGAGGGTCCGGTGCCCATAGCCGTATCCATCGAGATTCGCGACGGTGGGGTCACCCTCGACTTCGAAGGCACCTCGCCCCAGGTCAAGTCTTCGTTGAACAACACGCTGTCGTTTACGAACTCGAATACATACGCGGCGATGCGTACCTTGTTGCGATCCGACATTCCCAACAACGCCGGGTTCTTTCGGCCGATAACAGTCAAGGCGCCGTTGGGGAGCATCCTCAACTGCGTCCTTCCGGCGGCTACCGGAACCCGTGGCCTGACCGGTTTCCGGGTGATGGACGCCATATTCGGCGCCCTGGCGCCGGCTCTTCCCGACCGGGTGATGGGAGCCTCCGACGGCGGATTGTCGTTGGTTACGGTGGGGGGTGTCAGACCCGGCGGCGAGCGGTTCTCGGTGGTGGAGCTGATTTCCGGAGCGTGGGGTGGCCAGTCTCTTCAGGATGGTGAGGATGGCGTTCCCAATGTCGGCGCCAATGTGAGCAACATCCCCGTGGAGATGCTCGAATCGTCACTTCCCGTCCGAGTCGATCACTACGGCTATGTTGCCGACACGGGTGGCGCGGGCCTTCACCGCGGTGGCCTCTCGCTTCAGCGCGAGTACACGTTCTTGCAGGAATGCGACCTGAGCGTTCGTTCCGACCGGGCCACGATCTATCCCTACGGGATCGGTGCCGGAAGACCCGGCACACCCTCGTTGAACCGACTCGGGCCAGATGGCGAAGAGGCGCTCATGCCGTCGAAGTTCTCTCAGCGGGTCATGGCCGGGATTCGTTTGATTCACCGCACCGCCGGCGCCGGTGGCTGGGGAGATCCTCTCGACCGGGACATACAGGTTGTTGCAACCGATGTTCGCAACGGGATCCTGTCAGCCGAGCGAGCGTTCACCGAATACGGAGTCGTGTTCAAGCCGGATAGGGCCGAGGTCGATCCGGATGCCACCAAAGCAGAACGCACGGCACGCCGCGTCAGGTCCGAAGAGGAAGGCACGACCACCCCGGTCGCTCCATCGACGCCGACACCCTTGGAAGACCGAATCAGCGATGCGCTACAAGGGTCAGGTGGGTTTTTGCCTCGTCGTTGACCGTCTTTGCGACCAGGCACCGGTTGTCTTCGGGCCTAAGAGGGAGAACGTCTTTGTCTCTGATGGACACCCCAACACCGGAAAAGAAGCACAATGGATGCAATCAACGAGGCACAAACCTGCTTCCGAGAACAGATCGAGCCTGGAATTGATTGTGGCCTTTGCAATTTGCCCCCTGGACCGCCATGCCAAGAAAGGGCTGGGCGTCGGATATCTGCCAACCAACGCCTTGGGATGGTAGAGTAGGTTTGTATCAGGGGAGGGATTCTCATGACCGATTCTCAGCATTCTTTAGACGGGGCTGCTACCGAACGTGTCTTGTCGCTGCTGTCTAATGCCGTGCAAGAGCACGCAGATTGGTCTGCGATGTCGAAGCCTGTTGAGCTGTCTTCAACGGCTGCTTCAGAAGAGCGGGAGAGTACCGGAGACGCTGCTTCGTTAGAACCCTATCAGACGTCAATGAGGACAGTGAGACACTTCCTCTCAGGCTATTTGCAGGCAGCTGGTCAACAATTACTTTCCGCTGCGTGGCTTTTGCACTGTCAGGGTGCCGGTGCACTGGTGTCAATACGCACCCTCGTGAGGGCGTCATGTGAAGCTTCATCTCTGGCATTCTGGCTTTGTGAACTGGACATAGATGTGGATGAGCGGTTGCGTCGCTGTAACCAACTTCAGGTCAGGTCATGGGACATCGCTTACACAATGGCGTGGATGCATGCTGGAGTCCTGTCTAGTCAGCAAGACAGCGCTTCTGCGGCTAAGTGTCTACAGTACCGTGACCAAACGTTGGCCTGGGCACACAACAGGAGTTGGACAGGACGATCTCGGAAGAGCCGAGGTCGCACTCCCACCGCAAAACAATGGATAGCAGAGATACCCACAATCACGGAGCTTTTGGGGCAAATGACCGCAACGATCGACTGTGGGTCAGAGTTGGGTAAGGCTCTATACAAGTCACTTAGCGGCACAGCTCACGCAGACCCCCTGAGTGTTTTATCCGATCTCTGGGAAGAAGGACCTGTCTCACCCAGCTATCGAGCAACACTTGCCGTTGGGACAGCGGTCGGGACATACGGACTAATGGTCCAAAGGATTTCACTTTGGACCGGGTGGGAGAACAACATAGATGCATGGTGCTATACGGTCATGGGAATCTTGGCTCTCCTTTGTGAACAACACGGTTCAAGCCCCATCGAAGTAAGTACCTGATCAAAGCCGGTCCGAAGCCCTAAGCCGTGCCAAAGGAGGCATCGATCTTAGAAGCGATACCTCTACTCGCCACCCTCACTCCCCCCTCCAATCCGAAGAGCCGGTTATTTGTCGGGCGTGCGTATGGGTAGTAACCGGGCAGGGTTCTCGACGATGATCTGTTTGATCACTTCGTTTGATATTCCCTTCTTGCGCATGAATGGCACCACGTTCTCGAGGATGTGGTAGTAGCCGTGCCCGCCGTATTTGGTGGTCCGGTGTTTTGTGCAGATGTCTTGTGAAATGAGGAGACGAGAAGCTAAATCGCCTTCCAGCAGTTTCACCATCCGGTCCAGCCGCTGACCGTCGCTCGGCATGTCGAAGGGTGTGGCTCCGTAGAACGAGGACTCTGTACCGAAGAGATCGAATTGGAGATAGCATCCCAGCTCTGCCAACTCCCAGAGTATGCCTATGTCCTGGACACGGAGATCAAGGTGTCCCAGCACCACGCGGTTCATGTCGGCGCCGGCTTCGATCAGGCACTCGGCGACCTCCATTGGGGATCTCTGATCTCGGCCGGTATGGGTAGTGATAGCCACGCCACACTCTTTTTGGACCTGAGCTGCAGCGGCTAGGACACGTTTCTCGCGCTCATGGAGCGGCCAGGTACATGCGACCTTGATAATCCCTGCTTTGACGGATGTCTCCTCCTGCTGCCCTTGCCAGTCATCGTGACCCTCGGTGGCGATCTGTACGCCGCTCAGGATCTCCGACCTCATCAAGTCCGCCAACTGATCTACGGTCATGTCGAGCATGGAAGAGGGGTGCGTATGGGCCACGTAGAACCCGGTTGCCATGATGATGTGTACGCCGCTTGCTCGAGAGATTCGCGCCAAGCCAACCGGATCCCGACCTATGCCGGGAGGCGTAACCTCAACAACTGCGCCCCCTCCCCATTCTCTGTAGAGCCGCATCTCATCGATGGCTGTCGGGATGTCTCCCAGCAGGAGGTTGTCATGGTGCCGGAAGTAGTTCCGCCGGATCCAGGCGAGATTGTCGAGCCGTATCGGTTCATAGGCCCGGACTTTCTCGCTGGCTGTTCGGGGTGACTCGAAGATGCCGGTGACATCTGTCAGGATGTGTTCGTGCATCATGGTGGGTCCCAGCAGATCCGAATCCACCTTCCCCAACACGGTCTGTACCTGCCCCGATGGTGCTTGGCTCATTATTTCCTTTAACTGGATGGATTCAAGCGACGAGCCACGTCTGCGAAGGCCGTCTGTATTTGCTCCATCTGTTCGTCGGTGTGTACGGCCGATGCGATGAGACGTATTCGAGAAGTGTTTGGAGGCACGGATGGCGGCAGGATGGCGCTTACGAAGATGCCATGGTCGGCGAGCACAGTCTCGGCCGTCTTGGCCTTGGTGGAATCGCCGAACATCATAGGAATTATCGGATGAACCCTTTCGGGCATCGAGAACCCGAGCTGGGACAGCGAAGAGTTGATGGTGGCGGCATTCTCCCAGAGCCGGTCCAACCGCTCGGGCTCGGACCGCATTACCCGTATCGCCTCCAAGGCCGCGGCCGCGGCTACCGGAGAGGGAGCGGTGGTGAATAAGAAGGTGCGGGAGACCTCACTGAGGTAGCCGATGACCTCCGCCGACCCGGCCGCGAAGGCCCCCACGCTTCCCAGGGCCTTCCCGAGCGTTCCTACGGTCACATCGGCTCTGTCCGCCCGTTCATAGTGGCCGGTCGAACCCTTCCCCCCGGATCCCAGGACGCCCGTGGCATGTGCGTCGTCCAGAACCAGCATGGCGTCATGTTTATCAACCAGGTCGGCTATCTCATCCACCGGAGCGAGGGTGCCGTTCATCGAAAAGACGCTGTCGGTGACCACCACGCTTGCTCCGCAAGCCTGGTCGAGTTGGCGGCTCAGGTCGTCTGTGTCACAGTGCCGGTAGACGCTGATCTTGGCGCGGCTCAAGCGAGCTCCGTCCACGATGCTGGCGTGATTGAATTCATCGCTGCACACCGTGTCTCCGCGTCCGGGTAGAGCGGAGACAACTCCCAGGTTGGCCGCGTATCCGGATGAGTACAGGAGCGATGACTCGGCTGACTTCAGATCTGCCAGTTCCTCCTCGAGTTCTCTGTGCACCTGCGTGTCTCCTCCTACGTGACGGGATGCCCGCGCTCCCGCACCGAAGGTCGCCAGGGCGTCCTGTGCGGCGGCTATGACCCTGGGATCGGAAGCCAGCCCCAGATAGTCGTTCAACCCAAGCGCGATGTAGGTGCGTCCCTCCAGGTGGATCGTCCCGGGCCGGACTATATCGGAAGCGGGATCCGCAGGCGGCCAGGTGGCGGCTCGATCGGCAATGCGGTGACGAATCATGTCACACCTTCCCTCGGTATAAATGGCATTCCTCACCGCCTTCAGCCGGCGCGGGGGGTCCTGGCTGCTTAATCCGGCTTGGCGTCATCTTCGCAGCACCCGGCCGGGCCTCTCCCCCGAGAGCCTACCGGCCCTTAGCACAGCCTGGCCGTTGACCAGGACATGCACCATTCCCTCTGCCAGGACATTCGGCTCGTACCGGGTCGCCTTTTCGCGAAAACCTGCTGGATCGAACACCGCGACGTCAGCGAAGGCTCCCGGATTCAGTACGCCCCGGTCACGCAGCCCGAGACGCTCGGCCGGAAGACCGGACAACCGGTATGCTGCTTCGCCCGGTGTTAAGAAACCCTCCTGGTTGACAGAGAAGTTGTAGAAGTAGGAAGCCCAGGTGTATGCGCCGTGGAAAGTCTTTCCTGCCAGAGGACCGTCCGGCGCCATAGTGGTGGCATCGGAGGCGGGCATAGACAGCGGATGAGCGAAAGCCGTACGATGTTGATCCGCACTATGACAGTCGATCAGGACCATGAGTGACCCCATCGTTTCGATCGCCCCCAGAAGCAGGTCGTAGATGGAGTCCAGAGCCTCTTGTCCCCGCTCGGCGGCAATCGATCTGATTGACCGCCGACCGTAGTCGGGGTAGGCGTCGTGGTCCAGCAGCACTATACGATCCCAGTCGCCACCCGCACTGAGAATGCTGCGGAAACTCTTCATTCGCCGGCGTGCGTCCTGGTCCCCCAGCACGGAGGTGAGTCCGTCGAGGCCGTTCGCCAGGGCCCATGGCGGGAGCACCGAATAGAGGTAGGTGAACCCGAACAGGCGGGTATGCAGATCGAAGGCGATGTCAAGGTCGCTTCGGTGAGCCTCGTCAACCAGCTCCAGGCACCGTTCCATATCCGCATCGCCACTGCGGGGAACGAGATGGGAAACCTGAAGTCTTACGCCGGCGGCTCTAGCCGTCCTGATGGCCTCGGCAACCCCTTCCGGCGCCCCCGCGTCCCGGTACCTGGCATGACAGACATAGAGGTCGTCCCGTTCGGCCAGCGGCGCGCAGAGCCTGGTGACCTCCGACTCCGAAGCGCCGGCCTCGGTTGCATATTCAAGGCCGGTCGACAGCCCCCATGCACCCTCATCGAGAGCCGTCCGCAGAAGTTGGGTCATCTGTTTCAGTTCCCCTTCCGTCGATGGCCGGTCGGTGAGACCCACGACGGCCAAGCGAAGCTGACCATGGGGGACCATGCTCAGAACGTTCAAAGCCGGCTCTGCCCCCTCGAGTCGGGAGAAGTACCCCGAAGCCGAGTCCCAATCAAGAGCAACAGACTCCGAGTATCCATATATCGCCTTCAGTGCGAGATCCGGATCTCTGATGGGAAAGCACCCATGGCCACAGTTGCCTACAACCTCCGTGGTGACTCCTTGGTAGATGGCGCTGACTGCCCGGGGATCTGCCAAAAGGGTGTAGTCGGAGTGGCTGTGGATATCGATGAATCCCGGGGCGACGAACAATCCGGTTGCGTCCAGTTCCTCACCTTGGCTGCCGACCAGGTTCCCTATCGAAGCGATACGGTCGCCCACAATGCCTATGTCGGCCTGTTTGGGCTCACCCCCGGCACCGTCGAGAACGGTACCGCCACGTATTAGGAGGTCAAACATGTTCCGGCTATTCCGTTTGAGTCAAGCTCAAGCAGCCCGTCTTGCCGCCGATATCCGCTCTGCCATCGGGGTGGGCACAAGTCCGATGTCGGGCAAGGGGAAAAAATATTGCGTCACCCCCTGACCGGGCCAGAGGTGGTTCACTACCATGCAGGTGATATGTTACCAAATACATGTTGTGAGGCAAGCAGGAGTGTCGGCTTTCGCTAACCATCTCTGCTGCTCTGCAAAAACCCTGGGGCAACATGCTCAACAATGTCGCTCCTTAAAGAAAGGAACTGAATAGATGCCTAAGAATCTACGCTATTTCATTGCTGTCACCATCGCTTTCGCCATGCTGGCCGCAGCCTGCGGTGAGGATGAGCCCGCGGCCACGACCGCAGCTCCCACGACAACCGCAGCTCCCACAACGACGGCCGCTCCCGAGGCAGCGCCGATCCGTATCGGATTGGTGATTCCGGACTTCACACAGAACGAATTGATCCTTGCTTTGAAGACCGGCGCAGAAGACGCTGCTGCCGATGCAGGTGTCGAAATCCTCGTGACGGGTAGCGGTAGCGCCCAAGATCTCGTAGCGGCAATCGAGAACTATGCAGCTGCAGGTGTTGACGTAATCGTCTATGACACTATTGATGCCCAAGCCCTATCTCCTGCAATTCTCGCCTTGAATGACGCAGGCATCCCGGTGGTATGTACGGTTGCCTGTGCTACTGAGGGAGTCAGTGCTATCGAGATAGGTTACGATTATCGGGCTGACATGGGCCGACCACTCGGTGATTGGCTCGCCGCTTTCGAGCCCGCACCGGCGAAACTCGCTTTCATTGACTCCAACCAGGCTGACGAATCGATTGCCGCTATATACGCGGGAATCGAAGATGGCCTGGAAGCCGGTGGACTGGCCGATGTCGAGAGGGTTGTTTCCCCACCCACTAACTGGGACCGCGCCGCCGGTCTCGACGCAGCCAGGTCTCTGCTGACCGCCAATCCGGATGTGGACATCATCGTCGGCTTGCATGACCTGCTTGCCGGAGCGACCCTTACCGCCATGGAAGAGTTGGGATACAAGGACACGGTACTGACCGGCCTCGGTGGCACCTGCGAAGGCCTTATGAATATTCTCGAGGGCAGGCAGGCGCTCACCGTAATCCAACCCCTCTATCCGGCTGGCTACCTGGCTGTTGAGGCGGCCGTACGGATCGCCAACGGAGAGACACTTGATGAAGACTTCATCCCGATCGGGATGGTAGTCGTCGACCAGGCGTTCGCGGAAGGTGTACTAGACGGTTCAGAACCAGCCGTAGTAAGCGGTGTTGACCTCAAGACAGCACTGGAAGCCGCGGCGGCTGGATGCTAAACACGGACAACTCCTAACCCATTAGTAGCGATGGCTCCCTCCTACCAATCCAAGAGGATGCGGTGGGAGGGAGCCATTGGCTTTACCTTGCGCTGTTAGTTGCGTAGGTACAAAGAACGGCTTGGAAGGTCTATGAGTTTCTGTGATTGACGACAATCAGGCTACACAAGCGGATACTAGACGCTTCCCAGCGTTGCAATTTGGTTTAAGTAGATATCGGCAACTCATAGCGCTGTTAGTTGCCGTTCTGCTCCTTTGGACTGTCCTGGGTTTTGCCAGCCCATACTTCATGACGGTACAAAACCTGACCAACATCGCACTGCAGAGTTCTGTGGTAGGGATCATGGCTATTGGGTTCACTATCTTGCTTATTGGGGGAGAAATTGACTTGGCGATCGGTTCCACTCAGGCCTTGGCCGGAACGCTCGCTGCACTACTTATCATCCAACGAGGGCTATCGATCTGGGCTGGCATACTGATAGTTTTAGCCATGGGTCTAATCGTCGGTAACTTGAACGGATACTTTACTCTGTTCACAAAGATCCCATCATTTATCGTAACACTGGCAATGCTGGGTGTACTACAAGGTCTTGCCTTTGTAATGACCAGCGGACAAACAATTGGTGGATTCCCGGAAGCCTTCAAAGTCCTGGGTCACGGTCGTGTAGGTGTGATTCCACTACCTGTAATCATTTTCTTTTCTGTGACGGTGCTCGTGCAACTAGTGCTAAGCCACACACGATACGGCGTAGAACTGTACGCGACTGGTGGTAATCGAGAGGCAGCAAGCTTGGTGGGTATAAGTGTCAGAAGAGTCTTGATGCTGGCCTTTATTGCTAGTTCGATGCTTTGTACACTTGCGGGGCTCGTCCTAAGTGCCCGACTGAACGCCGGCCATGGCTCCTTCGGATCGGAGTCACTACTCGATGCGGTGGCAGCGGTGATAATCGGAGGAACATCGCTTAATGGTGGCGCCGGCAATACGTTTGGCACCCTGTTGGGAATTATCCTTATAAGCACCATCAAGAACGGTCTGATTCTCTTGGGAGTGGATCCGTTCTGGCAGCAGGTTGCGGTCGGGGCTTTGATCTTGGCCGCCGTTTTGGTGGACAAGATGATCAAGGGCGAAATGAACCTTAGAGATCTGCTACCGAGGTTGGGAAGGCGATGATGGCTTCCCTTTCACAGAGCATGAATGGACCCAACGGTAGTGGTGATGGAGACCAGACTGCCCAGCCGGTAATGGTTGCCAAAGGTGTCTGGAAGTCTTACGGTCAAGTGCGTGCCCTCGTCGACGCGACGTTTCAAGTCGACGAGGGAGAGACGGTAGCGATAGTTGGTGACAACGGCGCCGGTAAGTCCACCCTGGTCAAGATTCTGACAGGAGCTATCCAACCGGATACGGGTTCTCTTGCGCTGGACGGGAGGGAGGTAACTTTCCGAACCACCCGAGATTCCTTGCAGTTGGGAGTGACGGCGGTCTATCAGAACCTGGCCCTTGCCGACAATATGACCGTAGCCGAAAACGTGTTTCTGGGTCGGGTGCCGACCCGCTGGCTCAGGGTAGACAGGCGACGGATGGAACGGGAGTCGGCAGAGCTCCTCGGTTCTTTGGCCATAAATGTGCCCGATGTCAGAGCTAGAACAGCCTCATTGTCGGGTGGGCAACGTCAGGCGGTCGCGATTGCCCGTTCGTTCAGATCTGGTCGAAGGCTGATGATTCTGGACGAGCCGACGGCGGCCCTGGGAGTTCAGGAGGGCCAGAAGGTACTGGACATCATTGAAGGTCTGAAGGGACAGAGAGTATCGATCATCGTGGTCAGCCACAACCTCGACCACGTGTTTCGCGTGGCCGATCGAATCGTGGTCATGAGAGGCGGTCGGATAGTGGGTTCACGTCCAAAAGCAGAAACGACAACCGCCGACATTGTCCATCTAATAGTGGGGACCCGCGAGTAAGGCGGTCGATAGATGTCAGGGGTCAACAACGCTTGGGAGCACAAATGAATCGAATCGAACGCAATCGCCTGACTGTACGGCCTCCCTCAGCCGCCGACATAGCAGAAACGGCGGCTCTCGATGGGATCGAACTCGCCCAGTCGGAAGCCGAAGACCTGTCCGGCATCATCACCGCCCTGGTCCTCGCGGCAGGAGACGCCGATACGTTCGACCAGCCCGCCCTCTCCACCTTTACGACTTCGCGCGATTCGGGTCGCCGGCCTTCTGTGAGCGAGGACCCCCTGAACGCTTTCATCCGGGTCTGCGACGTAGCAGGCGCCGACCATGGCCCCCTTGCCGGTTGGCGTTTGGGGGTGAAGGACAACATCGCGGTGGCCGGTGTGCCGATGACCAACGGATCTATCCTTACCCCGTTCACACCGACGTTGGATTCTGTCGTCGTCGAAAGGATCCTCAAAGCAGGGGGCTCGATCGTAGGAACGCTCAACATGGACGACCACGGTGGAGGAGCAACCGGGGTTATGAGCGCCTTCGGTCCGGCGAGGAACCCGATCGACCCATCCCGAACCGCCGGAGGGTCGTCGGGAGGCGCAGGAGCGGCTGTTGGATCACACGCCGTCGACGCGGCTCTGGGAGTGGACCAAGGCGGCAGCGGGCGTATACCCGCTGCCTGCTGTGGCGTCGCGACCGTCAAGGCCACTCACGGCCTTGTCCCCACTTTCGGGGTGACGCCGATAGACCGCACAATCGATTTTGTCACACCACTTGCCCGGTCGATAAAGGAAGTCGCCATCCTGCTGGAAGTAATTGCCGGTGAGGACTGGCGTGACCCACAGGGGATCCACATTCCCATCGAGATCCCCGAGTACCGGCGTGCTGAACAAGACGGCGTTGCAGATTTGCGGGTGGCGGTCATTGAGGAGAGCATCACGGACGCCAATTGCCAACCGGTAGTGGTTGAGACGATCGAGGAGGCCATCCGCGCACTCGAGCAAAGCGGCGCCCACGTTGAACGGATATCGGCTCCCATGTGGAGCGAAGCTCATAGGATATTCGGCCCATATGTGGCCCACCTGGTGGGCAATATGCTGCGGACCGAGGGGGGCAGCCACGGTCACCTGGGATACATCGATGTTGATCGGATGCATGCCTTTGCCACCAGTCGGCGCGCCCAATCCCGGGAGTTGAATCCTTACGTCAAGTGCTGGGCCATTGCCAGCCGGTATCTAATGGAGCGGTACATGAATGTTCCGTACGCACGGTTGCACAATGCGCGACTCGAATCGCGACGAAGCATCAGCGAACTCTTCGATTCGTGGGACCTGCTGATCACCCCGACCATCCCGTTTACGGCCCCCAAGTTGCCCGAGGCCCCCACCCCGATCGCCGATCTGTTGGCGGACTCAAAAGCCAGTGTGGCCTTCAACACATCGCCGCTTAATCTTTCCGGTCATCCGGCGGTCTCTTTGCCCGGGTTGTTTGACGCCGATGGTCTGCCCGCCTCGGTGCAGATCGTTGCCGGTCACTTTGCCGAATACACGGCCTTCCGGGCGGCCTTTGTGCTTGAGGACTACTTTGCCGAGCGGAAGCCCAAAACCGGTGTGAGGGCATGACCGCCGCGAGGTCCCTCGAGAGGCGGGCCCTCGACTATCTGTGGATCCACGAAAGTCCTCGATCCGAACTCGTGGATCACGACATGCTCAGGGTTTTTGAACGGGGTGAAGGCCCATGGCTTTGGGATACCCGGGGTGGTCGCTACTTTGACCTCTGCTCGTCGATGTGGCAGACGCCTCTGGGGCATGGTCGTGACGACATCTCTTCGGCAATGGCTGAACAAGCCCGCCGGGTCGCTACAGCTGGGCCGATTTTCTTCACCACCCAAGGGGCGGTCGAACTCGCTGAGCGGCTTGCTGCTTCAGCGCCAGGCGATCTCCAACACTCGTTCCTCACCAGTTCCGGTTCAGAAGCCACCGAGACTGCCATCAAGTTGGCCCGCCAGTATCACCGCATGCGAGGCGATCACCATCGTTACAAGGTCATTTCCCGCTATGGATCGTATCACGGCGCCGGTGCAGGAGGGTTGGCCATGTCTGGTCGTCGACACCGCGACGCCATGTACTACCCCATGATGCCGGGAGCAGTTCACGTCA
Source organism: Acidimicrobiia bacterium (assembly GCA_965248705.1). Lineage (GTDB taxonomy): Bacteria > Actinomycetota > Acidimicrobiia > Spongiisociales > ZC4RG35 > Bin76. Next base: position 196,290 of record CBDFJY010000002.1, read on the forward strand.
TGCCCCCGACCGGAGTCTCCGACCTTCAGTACGCCGAACAGATCCGCGACACAATCGAACTGGAAGGACCGGAAACGGTTGCCGCGGTGATCGGTGAGCCGGTGGCGATAACCGAGTTCCGGATTCCGGACGAGACCTACTGGCCACGGGTCAGACAGATATGTAACGAGTACGGTGTGTTGCTGATCATCGACGAAACGCTGGTGGGGTGCTGTCGCAGCGGACGGATGTGGGCAATCGAACACTGGAACGTAGTGCCGGATGTGATGGTTGTGGCCAAAGCTTTGAGTGGTGGATACGCTCCCGTCGCGGCGATGATCGTCCGTGAGCACATCTTCTCGGCGTTTGGCCGCGACACGGGCTCTCCCTCGGTCCAGAGCTACGGGGGTCACGGCGCCAGCGCAGCTGCGGGCGCGAAGGCCATGGAGATCTATATGGAAGGGCGAATGGACCGGGTCGCAGAGTCTCTTGGAACGGATCTGTTCAATATGCTGAGTGGAGTCGCAAAGCTTCCGATCGTAGGAGATATGCGCCGCTTCGGTCTGTGGATCGGAATCGAACTTGTCAATCCGGTAACCGGGGAATCCTACGCCACCGGAATACGGGGCAAGTACGAACTAGCTCCAGAGCTCAGTCGACGGCTATTGAGGATCGGTTGTGCCGCGGCTCGGATGTCAGAGGGCATTCTGCACATAGCCCCTCCATACGTGTCCACCACCGAAGACCTCAAATTCGTAACCGAGGCCGTGGAGACTGTACTGGACGAAATGTCCGATGTGCTATCCAGCACAATTCAAGGCTGATCGATAACTAGACGAAAGGTGCGGCGATTTTGCACAACTGGACGATTGAACAACGGATTACGAAAGAACTAAGGGATCTCATAGTCGCAGGAGATCTCGAACCCGGGGTCCGTGTGCGCTACCGAGATCTCGCTGAACAGTTCGGCGTCAGTGTCACCCCGGTTCGTGCCGCTTTGCGGGAACTTGCACACGAGGGTTTGATAGACGCGCGTCCCAACGCCGCGAATTACGTATCGCCGCTGTCACTTGATGAGGTCGAACAGTTGTACCTAACCAGGATGGGTTTTGAATCGTGGCTGGCTCAGCTGGGCGCGCCTCGGTTGTCGAGCCGGTCCCTCCGTCTGATGGAGCAGAAGCTCAAAAGGTTCCAAACGGCCGCAGAGCAGCGAGATAGTGAAGGTTTGGTGGACATCGCATGGAAGATGCGGGTTGTCTGTTATGAAGCAGCTGATCGTCCTGGCCTGTTACAAAAGGCCGCGGAGCTTTACGATCGCTCGCGTCGCTACACCCATCGAACACTAATGGTTGCCTCTAGACACGATGAGTCGAAAGCAGTGGCAACTGCCTTCTATGGAGCGTGCCTGGAACACGACGGTGATCGAGCCGCGGAAACCATCCGGCAGGCTCTCGAGGTGACCTTCTTGGATCTATTCGACATCATCGCTCCCTCTCTCGACGTGCGAGTGCCGTCTTCGGTCTAGCAGTCACGGTACTGGCCTCGGAATAATTATCTGGCGTTGGTGACCCTCTATGCGCGGGGCGTTGGGCCTTCCCGGTATTGGCGAGGGGAAAGCCGACGCGACGCATATGTGCCGTCGCCGTTATAACGATGCGTTGGGCCTTGCATTCGAAGGAGCCAATGACTGCTATCCCCCGAAAGACTTGGAGATTCAGTCACAACCGCAACTGAAGGAGAAACTCCCTGGCTGGGGCGATTTGTGACCGAAACCAGGATCGTTAGTGTCGCAGGCGAAGAAACTCCTGACAGGTGGGAATGAGTAACAGGCAAGCAGTGGGAGCCATCGACCAGGGCACCACCAGCACCAGGTTCATGATCTTTGATCGTTCCGGGGCAGTGGTTGCTTCGGCGCAGCGGGAGTTCCGCCAGATCCTCCCTCGGCCGGGTTGGGTGGAGCATGACCCGGTACAGATCCTCGAGACTATCGAGGCGGTGGTGAGGGATGCACTTACATCAGCGGGTATGACGGCTGGGGATCTGGCCGCGGTCGGGATCGCCAACCAGCGGGAGACGACCGTCGTGTGGGACCGAACCAGCGGAAGACCCCTGGCCAATGCGATCGTTTGGCAGGACACCCGAACCGACGAGATATGCGAAGAACTGGCTCGGGAAGGGGGCTTTGGCCGGTTCAGGGACCGAACCGGCCTCCCCCTGGCCACCTACTTCAGCGGTCCGAAGGCGGCCTGGTTGCTGGACAATGTGGAGGGTCTGACGGAAAAGGCGGCTTCGGGCCGGGCGGTCATGGGCACTGTCGACTCCTGGCTGGTTTGGAACCTCACCGGTGGCATTGAGGGAGGCAAGCACGTGACCGATGTCACCAACGCCTCCCGGACCTTGCTGATGGATCTCGACACCCTCGACTGGAGCGACGACCTGCTGGGGGCAATGGGGGTTGCCCGCTCGATGATGGCCGAGATACTCCCCTCCATCGGCCGGGTGGGGACCGGAACGGGCGTCATTGAGGGGGTTCCCATCTCGGCGATCCTGGGAGATCAGCAGGCTGCCCTGTTCGGCCAGACATGTTTCGAGCCTGGCGAGGCCAAGAACACCTACGGGACCGGGTGTTTTCTGCTCATGAACACCGGTGCCCGCAGGGTGGCATCTACCCACGGACTGCTCACCACGGTCGGTTACCAGATCACCGGACGCGATCCGGTCTATGCGCTGGAGGGGTCGGTGGCCGTCACCGGCGCCCTGGTGCAGTGGCTCCGGGACAACCTCGGGATGATCTCTGAGGCGCACCAGGTGGAAGCGTTGGCGGCCTCGGTGCCGGACAACGGTGATGTCTACTTCGTACCCGCCTTCTCCGGCCTTTTCGCTCCTCACTGGAGACCGGATGCCCGGGGGGTCATCACCGGTCTTACCCGCTTCGCCCACAAGGGGCACATTGCCCGGGCCGCTCTGGAAGCCACCGCCTACCAAACCCGTGAGGTCATTGAGGCGATGCGGGCCGACTCCGAAGTGGTGCTGACCGAACTGCGGGTGGACGGGGGAATGGTCGCCAACAACCTGCTCATGCAGTTCCAATCGGACATCTTGGATGTGGAGGTGGTCTGCCCCCGGGTAAGCGAGACCACCGCGCTGGGCGCCGCCTACGGCGCCGGGCTCGCCGAGGGCTTCTGGGAGAGCCTCGACGATCTGCGGGACAACTGGCAGGAGGCCCACCGTTGGTCCCCGCAGATGTCAGAAGAGGTCCGCCAATCCCAATATGCCCGTTGGCAAAAGGCAGTGGCACGCTCCTTGGACTGGGTGAGGGACACCTCACCGGAGTAAAGCAACTCTCCGCTCGCACACTAACTGTGCGTTGAACAGCCAGCGGAGTCTCCCTTCCCGCGAGAGGTTTCCCTCGACTTATGTGACCTCCATTGTCAGAAGAGATAGAATCGATGTTGGCGACTCATCATGACTCGTCTCAAGCATTACGGTGAGGAGGAGCTGCATGCTATTGCCCGAAGGTCGTTCCTTTGAACTGTCTCAACAGCTTCTGCGGGGCGCCATAGACATCCATGTACACGCCACGCCACACCTGCCGAGCAGTCCGAGAAGACTTGACCCCATTCAGGCTGCCGTGCAGGCGCGGGACGCCGGCATGCAATCAATAGTGCTTTTGGATGTTTTTCAGATGACCAACGGAGTCGCCTGGATCGTCAACCGAGCCGTTCCTGACTTCAAGGTGTTCGGTGGTCTGATCCTCAATACTGCGTATGGTGGTTTGAACCCTCGGGCTGTCAAAACGGCGATTAGATATGGCGATGGCGCCAAGTTCGTCAGCTTCGGCGCTCATTCCACCTACTTTCAAGCCTCAAGAGAGGGTCGAGTAGTAGACGGGAACTTTACACCACTAAAGGACTTGTATCCGGATTTCAAAAGAGAGGAAGTGGATAGGGCTATCAGCATTCCTGTGGAAGGGCCATTAGGGCGTGATCTAGAAGAGATTCTGGGACTGATCTCGGACAATTCTCATATCTTTTTGAACACGGGCCACGTCTCGGCGGATGAAGCCATCCGTCTTGTTGATCTTGCCCATGAATATGGGATCAAGAATGTGCTCGTTGCCACCGCCGTTACTCAGATCGCATCGACAGGCCAACTCCAATACATGGCTGGAAAGGGTGCGTTCATCGAGTACACCTTGGGGGCGTATACACATACCACGACGATTCCTAAGACTCACTATTACGTCGAGCCAGAATATGCATCAATAGACGAGGAGATGACAGGTGAGGTGAGGGGCAGCATTAGGAAGGCTGCCGAACAGATCCAACAGGTGGGAGCCGATCGTTGCATCATAGCAACAGATTTCGGCGTGTACACGTTGCCAGATCCAGTAGAAGGCTTGCGTGAGTTTATCGCGTCTCTTCTGGATCTAGGCATACCGGCCGATGACATCCGCAAATTGGTTAAGAGCAATCCCGAAAAGCTACTTGGCCTCAATTAGTGGCATTCTCGCCCACCAATAGAAGGATCTCGCCATCAAATTTTTGGTTGTCTAGGATGGAATACGCTATTTAGCCGTCGGTAATGGTAGTTCTGTCACACCCCTGTAGTACAGTGGTGGGTATGAAAGAAAGCACAGTCAACGGGCTTTCCGGTAACCGGGCGGGGTTTGTGCCACCTTCGATGCCGGTGGGAAAAGCCAGCTTGGAAGGATTGCAGGAGCGGATGCGTTCCGCCAGTCAGGTGGAGGCTCAGGCCGCGGCGGTCCGGGCTGAAGCAGCGGCCGAGTACCAGCATCGGGTCGGACAGTCGAGGGCCGAGAAGACACTGCGGGAGGAGTCGGGACAGTCCACTCGCAAGTCCCGGGCCGAGGTTGAAACAGGCGCCAAGTTGCGGGATCTGTCACACACGTCGGATGCTTTCCGCAAAGGAAAGATTTCCTTCGACCACGCCCGGATCATCGCCAAAACCGCAGAGCGAGTGCAGATCGACGAAAAGGATCTGGTTGACAAGGCCACTTCCCAGCCGGTGGATGTCTTCGCTCACACTGCCCGGAAACATGAACAGGAGCGGTCGGGTGATGATGGGGTGTCAAGGTTGAAGCAACAGCGGCGGGATCGTGGGGCTTGGATCAAGACCGATCCCGGTAGTGGGATGACGGTTCTGCATGCACGGTTCGATCCCATCACGGGAGCCCGGGTGAAGAACGCACTGTCTCAGAAGACCAACCAGTTGTGGCGGGCGGAGGATCCCAAACGTCGGCCTTCCACCACACAGCGTATGGCCGACGCCCTGGCGGAACTGCTATGCCGCACCGGCGATCAAGAGTCGGCCCCCCGGGGAACCAGTTTGGTATTGATCGCCCACTACGACACGGTTTTGCAACAGATCAAAGATGCTCGTTTGGGTGATGGGACCCCCATACCAGTAGAAGCGATCAAAGACATGGCCTGTCAGGCGAAAATACTTCCCGCCATCTTCGATAGCAAAGGGCAACCGCTGTGGGTGGGCAGAAGCAGACGCCGCGCCTCCTCCGCACAAAGGATGTTGCTGATCGCTCGGTACAGGGGCTGTGTGGGATGTGGGGCCGACCCGGCATGGTGTCAAGCTCACCATATTGTTCCGTGGGCAGCCGAGGGACCCACCGACATCGACAACATGTGTTTGTTATGCAGTCGATGCCACCACCGTGTCCACGACGAGAGATGGGAGATACACCAGAATCCCGGCGGGGAGCATGTCCTCCAACCACCCCCGGTGGGCAACCGGCGATCCCTGCCGATCAAAACACACCGGCCTCACCGCCGTCGCCGCAAACCCACCACCAAACTCCTGCTCTAAAAAACCTGGCCGGATCACCAAAGAACCCCCTTTGAAGGCTTGACTTTGACCTCCGGGCTAACACAAACTGCTATTAGCTACTCAACACCATCGGTGCGGGAATCAGAGCTCTTCTCGGAACCGAAACACCCATAACACCGAAACACCAGCCCTGACCCGGCCCTGGAATTTCGCGATCAACAACGGAACGGAGGAGGCGGGGGAGGGATCCCGAATAGGGAAAACCTACATCCGGTTTTCGCGAGAAAGAAGAACACTGTTCGTTTTCGGTCCTGCTACATCAGGTTGACCGTGCTTGGGCGGCGAGGAGTTTGCGGTTGAGCTTTCCGGTGGAAGTCTTAGGCAAGGTGTCCACATATCATGGTGGGTGGTGAAACCAAGGATGTGGGGCGTGCCCGCCCGATATTGGAGTGTCTGGGTGACACCATCATCCATTGCGGCCCCAGTGGGGCGGGGATTCGCACCAAGCTGGTCAACAATTATCTGTCGATCGTGTCCAACGTGGTAGTGGCCGAGGCCTTGGCTATCGCGGAGGGCGCTGGTCTGCACCGGGAAACCGTGATCAAGGTGCTGATGGGCACCACGGCAGGGCGTGGGCATTTGGGCACCACCTACCCCGCCAAGGTACTGGCCGGCGACCTCGAACCGGGTTTCATGGTCGACCTGGCCCGCAAGGACCTGGGCCTCTCCTTGCAGATGAGCGCCGACAATGGCTCATCGAGCGCGATGGGGGCTTCTGCTCTACCGTTCTATGACACCGCCCACTACCAGGGCTTGGGACGGCTCGACTGGACCGCCATTTACAACATGGTGAGCGGTAGAGACTGAATAACCACCATCCCGAGGGGCTATCCAACACTCCCCCCAAAACTGCCCCACCGAAGGCCGCAACCTAACTGCTGACCACAACCTCCGCCACCGAGCCTAAGGAGGGAGTGCCGGGCTGGTTGAAAGGAACGTACACCACCCCCTGGTGCAAAGTGGGATCGATCACCACCTTGGTCTGCACCGACCCGGCGGTGGACGTCACCTTGACCGAGTCTCCCTCATCCAATCCAAGGTGGGCAGCATCTGAGGGGTGCAGGTGAGCCGCAGGACCCGGCGCCAACGGTCGCAGGGACGGACTTTCTCTCAACATCACCCCGTCGTCATACATGGTGCGAGCGTAATGGAGCGCCATTCCACCGGGGGACAATGACACCGGGGGGCAGTCCACAAACATCGGGATATAGCCCAGATCACCGCCCACCACGATTCCGTCGCGGTCCTCCCAGTCAAGCCGCTCCCAACTCACCCCCCGGTAAATGTCGGCCAACTCCTGTATCTCCCGGCTGATCTGCTCGGCGGAGCGAAAGCCCAAATCCACACCCAGCCGGGAAGCCAGATCGGCAAGGATCTCCCAGTCGGGCCGGCTCTGTCCCGCACCGGGCGTCAGTCGGTTCACCTTGAGCACCCGGCTTTCAATATTGGTAACCGTTCCCTCCACCTCGGCGAACCCCATGGCCGGAAACACCACATCCGCCAGACGCGAGCTATCGGTGAGGAACTGGTCGATCGCCACCACCAGACCCGCCTTTTCCAAAGCCCGTCGGGCCATCTCTCCGTCGGGCACATCTCGCACCGGATCAGCGCCCATCAGAATCAGAGCCTCAATATCACCCGACTCAAGCTCCTCCAAGATCCCTCGACAGTCCCGCCCGGCGGCGGTGGGGATCTCCCCCCATCGCTGGGCCAACATCTGGGCAGAGAGAGTGCCCCGCCGCGCTCTTCCCGGCAGTAGGCCCGAACTTAGTCCCATGTCCAGCGCTCCAAAGACGTTCCCCCGTCGGGCCAGGGGCAAGATGGCGGTGTCGGGAAGCGAGCGGACGAAAGCAGCCGTCGCCTCGACCAGCTCGGGGCTTTCCCCATAGCCGGACCTTCCCAAAAGGGCCACCACCGGCCCTTCGGACAGGACTTCTCGGGCCTCGGCCATCCTTCCTTCGCCGTTTACCAACTCGGCCAACACCTCCCCCCCTCTTCCCGGCTGATAGGTGATCTTTACCGAAGCCCGGTCGTCCAATCCGGTACGACGAGGATGGATCACAACCAGCCCTGCTCCCAACTCCTGGGCCGCCCGGCGCACCCGCAAATAGAGGGTGGGATGCTCTTCTTTCAGGTCAGGTCCCCACACCAAAATAGAACCCGCCTTTTCCAGATCACCGATACGCGCCCGGCCCACCAGTCCTGACAGCAACCGAGGATCGAGGCCGTCGTCCATCTGACAGTCCACGTGGTTGGTGCCCACTGCCGCTCGGAGAAACTTGGAGAAGGCGTATGCGTCCTCGTTGGTCCCCCGAGCGCCTCCCAACCCCGCCACCGCTCTCCCACCCGAGCGGGAAACAACCTCCCCCAGTGCCTGAGCGGCGTAATCCAACGCTTCTCCCCAGGATGTCTCTACCAACTCACCCCCCTCCCCCCGAACCAGGGGAACGGTTAGACGAGCCGGAGAACCCACATACTCGAACCCAAAACGGCACTTGTCGGAGAGCCAGCCCTGGTTAGTGGGCTCGGAGTCCACTCCCAGAATGCGCAGCAGCCGGTTCTGGCTGGACTGCAGGTTGATCCGGTCCCCGCTCGAACAATGCTGACAGGTGGACTCCACCGCCACCAGATCCCAGGGTCGGGCCCGAAAGCGATAAGGAGTGGCGGTCAAGGCGCCCACCGGACAGATCTGGACGGTATTACCGGAGAAATAGGAACGAAAGGGCTCATCGGGGAAAGTGTTGATTTCGGTGTAGTTGCCTCTCTCCTGAAATTCGATCAGCGGATCGCCGGATATCTCGTCGGAAAAGCGGGTGCAGCGCGCGCAGAGGATGCAGCGCTCCCTATCCAGCATTACCAAATCGGAGATGGGGATGGGCTTCTCGAAATGGCGCTTCTCCTCCACGAACCGGCTCTCCCCCGGGCCGTAGGCCATCGTCTGATCCTGTAGGGGGCACTCACCGGCCCGGTCGCAAACCGGACAGTCCAGCGGATGGTTGATCAGGAGGAATTCCAACACGCCCTCCTGGGCCTTTTTCACCGACGGGTTGGCCGTGTCCACCGTCATGCCGTCGGCCACCGGGGTGGTGCAGGAAGTAACCATCAGTGGACCCCGGGGGGTCTCGATCTCCACCAGGCACATTCGGCACATCCCCACCGGGTTCATGCGGGGATGCCAGCAAAAGCGGGGAATGTACACCCCGTTGTCCTGCGCGGCCTTGATCAGAAGCTCCCCGGGCTGGGCGCTCACCTCCCGGTGGTTGATGGTTACGGTCACCTGCTCAGTCAAACCAACAGCCCCCCTGATGGATGTGCTCCAAAACCTCGTCCTTGAAATAGGTGGTGATGGCGAGGATGGGCGAAACCGCCGAGGGCCCCAGCGGACATATGGTGGTCATACGGGGCGGCCAGGCAAGCCCCGGGGAGATGTTGTCGGAGATATCGAGCAGCATATCGATGTCCACCTCCCGCCCCGATCCCTCCTCGATACGCCGCAACACCCGCTCCAGCCACGAGCACCCCTCCCGACAGGGAGTGCACTGACCGCACGACTCGTGAGCGAAGAACCGCACCACCCGCTCGGCGGCCCGCAGCACGCAGGTGGTCTCGTCCATCACCACCACCGCTCCCGACCCCAGCATCGAACCCGCCTTGGCGGTGTCGTCCAAAGTAACCGGAAGATCCAGATGGTCGTCGGGTACGAACCAGGGTGCCGAGGCGCCGCCGGGAATCCAGCATTTGAGCGCCCGATCGTCCGGTATCCCTCCCGCCACCTCGAAAATCAGCTCCCGCCAACTGAGCCCCATCACCAACTCGTAGTTGCCCGGGCGGCGGACATGGCCGGAGATGGAGAAGAGCCGCGTGCCCCGGGATCCTTCCGGTCCGATAGCCGCGAACGCCGCTCCGCCGTTTTGGATGATCCAGGGGATGTTGGCAAGGGTTTCCACATTGTTGACGATGGTGGGCTGCATGTACAGACCCTTGGCCGCCGGATAGTAAGGCGGCTTCAGCCGGGGCTCGCCCCGTCGCCCCTCCAGGCTGTTGAGCAGAGCCGTCTCCTCCCCACAGATGTAGGCGCCCGCACCCAAATGGACGGTGACTTCCAGGTGATATCCGCTTCCCAGAATGTCGGCGCCCAGGTATTGGGCGGCGTAAGCGTCCTCTACCGCCTGCTGTATCCGCCGAGCCGAGCGGGGGTATTCGCCCCGGATGTAGATAAAGGCATGATTTACCCCATTGGCGTAGGAGGCAATGATCGTCCCCTCCAGCATCTGATGGGGATCGCGTTCCATTAGTTGGCGGTCCTTGAAAGTGCCGGGCTCGGATTCGTCCGCGTTCACCACCAGATAGGCGGGTTTGGCCGGCGCCAGAAAACCCCATTTGACGCCGCACGGGAATCCCGCCCCTCCCCTACCCCGCAGGTTGGCGCTCTTCACCTCTGCCGTCAACGCCTGTGGTGGCATTTTCAAGGCGGCGGCCAGCGCCTGATATCCCCCAGTGGCCAGGTAACGCTCCAGGGTATGGCTGTCGGATGGAAATCTGCTCATCCGATCGGTGACGATGTTGGGAGCGCTCATGGGTCTTATCCGTTCTGGCGCTCGGAGCGGACGGAGACGGTACCCAGCGGACCGAAGGCAGGATAGGGTCCAAGAGCCGAATCCCGGTCGAAGGGCCCCCAATCGAAGCTCCGCCGGCCTCCGAACAGCTCTTGGCACTCGGCGCCGCCAATCGCCTCCGGCCGGGCGGTGCGGAGCCACCTCACCAACTCCCGGGCCTTGTCGGTGGTGACTCCTTCGATCAACTCGTAATTGACGGTGACCGCCGGGGCGCCTCCACATGACCCTATGCACTCCACATGCTCCACCGAGATCAGACCTTCGGCATCGGTCTGGCCTACCATCACCTCCGACTCGTCCTCTATGGCCCTAAGCACCTCATCGGATCCCAGCAGCATGCAACTGATCGAGGTGCAGCACGAAATCAGGTAGCGGCCGGTTTGCTCTCGTTTGTACATGGTGTAGAACGAGGCCACCGACCGAACCTGGGCGGGGGTCAAACCCACCCGTTCGGCCACCTCCCTCATACCGTTTTCGGTGAGATAGCCCTCTTCGGCCATGGCCAGATACAGGAGTGGCATCACCGCCGAGCGGCGCTCGGGATAGCTCTTGAGGATCTCGGAAGCCCGGGCCTTAGTGGCCTCGGACCATTCTCTCCTGACGCTCGGGGAGCGAATCTCCACCATTGAGCCGAGATTAGTTAGCTGAGCACCCATCTCAAACCCCACCTGGCCGGTGGCCCTCACCAACTCCAATCCGGCATCGAAACGCCAAGAAAGTGTGAAACTAGTTTCCTATAAACCGGTTTCGCCAGCGACTGTCTACACTAATTGAGGATATTCAAACGCAGTTGACAAGAGCCATCCAGAAGCTGAATTAGCGTCGACTCACAACGATACCCACACCGATCACCAATGCCCCGATAAGCACAACCGTTGAAGCCATAGGGGTCGACAGGGACACCAAGGGGCCAGAGTGGATTAAAGAGGCGATCTGAAGAAGAGCGATAACCCCAAGCAACAACTCCACGACTCCCTCATACCGCCTTCGGCGTTTGCGTTCGCGGCGCGCTGCAAGCTGGGATAACCGTCGTAAGGCATCTTCAGTGGAAACGACTTCGCGCTCCAATTCACTGGTCCTATTCAAGGCCTTCAGAATGTTTCGGTGCCGGGTTGACAATCCGGCGTCAGACAGATGCACAACTTCCTGCAATAAAGGTACGACTTGCCACCGAAGGTCTTCGACGGTCCCAGAGCCAACTATTCTGTCGGCGGCCTGGTTCCTTTCACACCATCGCCTGACATAGTACGAAGCAGACCAAGCGATCTGTGTTCGTATCTCCATAAGCTCGTAAGTGTGGTTTGTGCTTCCTGGTTCGCCGTCTCGGCCTAGCACCACAAGGCCCGCCCAAGTAGCAATGCAATAGACGGCATCATTCACATCTTCGTCCCGCAAGTCATCCCTGTTTGAGGGCAGAGCCCGGATCTGGGTAACAATCCCACCCACAGATTCCACCCCCGCAGAGGGGATCGGATCGTTGTCTCCGCAACCAATTCCACTGGGTTCGGATAGGGCCTGCACAGACTGAATGGCCCGCTCACTTAGTGCCGAAGGATCGACATTTTCATCAACAAAGAAGGTCAACACGTACGGAATGCCATCCCACACATTCCAACGCGTCGGGGGGACCCGACGGAATCTGGAACCCTTCGCCGGTTGAATCTCGCATCGAAGATCATGGACCAAATTCGCAATCGGATGCAAGTCATTTCGAATGCGGTTGTGGATTTGCTGCCTCTTGACCAGCATACGCGCAATGGCACCGTGGCTTTCCAAGTCATCCTCGGTGTGCTCACGCTCTACGACCACGCCGAAGCCGCGCCCCTCGATATAGATGCTAAGTTCCTCACCTTTGTCCCAACGACTGACCGAGAGCCCAATGAGCCGTCGATCGGATTCTCCAAAGTGTGGTGACTCGACAAATCCATTCTCTGCGACAGCGGCGCGGCAACGTTCATAGTCAGTCCCACCGAAATCGAAAGGGACAATGGAAATCCGAGTTATCAAGGTGCTGTCAGCTCAAGAGCAGTCAGTTCCGCAACAGTGACGATCCCGTCCCCACCGATGAACCTTGGCAGAATCCGGAGAGCCGCATCGTGCAACTCTGGTCCTGCGTGACTCATAGAGAGGTCGGATATCACGAAGGGGCGGAAACCCCGGTCAAACAGATCCACGGCAGTTGCAAGAACACAAATATCAGTATCAATTCCACAAACCAAGACATCCCTTGCGCCAATGCGATGCAGGATGGCCTCTAATTCGGTTCCTACGAACGGACCATACGATTGTTTGTCGACAACGAGAGTGGGAAGACCCCACACCTCCCGAGCCAACATTGTATCTTCCTTATCGCTTAGTCCCGACCATCCCAAAACTTTCTCAAACTGTCCACCCGGACCGGGGTTGATAAATCTCGTAAAAATACGGTGTTCGATCGGATGTTCTACCAGAAAACGACGCAGGTCCCCGGGAATAGACGCGGTTACGTCGTTGAGGAAACCGACCTGAACATCAACCGCAATAATGCAGGACGGAAGAGGCATCTTGATCAGTATACTGCGGTGGTGACAATCCGGCGTTTGTAGTTTGCCCCACCTAGCGGATCACCAACTCAGGATGGGAGCGGATACGGGGACGGGCTTTTTCCACCTCGGCGGCGAGTTGGGTAAAAGCTTGCGCCGCCTCGCTGTCGGGGGCGGCAACCATCACCGGAACACCCCGATCAGCGCCCTCCCGCATCAGGGGAAGCAGCGGAATCTGGGCCATGAGCGGGACCCCGAGCTCCGAGGAAAGGGCTTGCCCTCCTCCCGCCCCGAACAGCTCGTAACGCTTTTGGTCATCGCCGATGAACCACGACATGTTTTCCACCACCCCTATCACCTCCTGGTTCACCTGCGCGGCCATCAGCGCCGCCCGGCGGGCCACCCGCTGGGCGGTGGGCTGGGGAGTGGTTACCAACAGCACCCGGGACCGCGGCAGAAAATTGGTGATGGAGATGGCAATATCTCCCGTTCCCGGCGGCATATCGATAAGGAGATAGTCCGGAGAATCCCAGAAAACGTCTTTCAAAAACTGCTCCAACGCCTTGTGGAGCATCGGCCCGCGCCAGATCACCGCCTTGTCCTCTGGCACGAAGTAATCCATGGACATGGCGCTCACCCCATGCGCCCGGGGAGGGATGATGGATTGCTCGATAACCACCGGCGCCCGGTTGATGCCCAGCATCTGCGGTATGGAAAACCCCCAGATATCGGCGTCTATGACCCCCACCTTTTTCCCTAGTTCCCGAAGCGCCAAGCCCAGGTTGGTGGTGACTGACGACTTCCCCACCCCGCCTTTTCCCGATGCCACCGCCAACACCCTGGTGGGCGAGCCGGTTTCTCCCGGAGCCGGACCGGCCTCCCGGCGAACCCGATCCATCATCTCCGCCCGCTCGACATCGGTCATCTGCTCGGTCCGCACCTCCAGATCGGCCACCAACTCCCCCGCCCCCCGCCGAAGCCTCCCGACCAACTCTCCCAGCACCGGATAGTTGGGCACAGGCAGGGCCACAGTGACCGTGGGCGATCCGAACCTCCGCGACTTCACGGCGCGGATCATGCCGAGCGAATGGAGCGAACGTTGCAGCAACGGGTCTTCGACAGCCGAAAGAGCGGCGCCCAAAGCACCCTGAGGGGGCATCATCTGCAACTATAATCCTTCTCACCGTTCTGTCAGTCAAAAGGTCCGCCATGCGTCGTCCAGTAGTCGACAAGCAAATCGCAGAATTGACCTCTGCGCTCGGAGACTCCACCCGCCGAGCCATTTTCATCGCCGTGCGGGAGTCGCCCGAGCCGCTCACGGTCGGCAAGGTGGCCGATCTGTTCGAAATCCACCGCAACCTGGCCCGTCATCACCTGGAAAGACTCACCAATGATGGCTACCTGCAGGTAGAGGCACAGCCGGATCCTCCCACCAGAAAAGCGGGAAGACCCCCCAAGCATTACCAGTCTGCCCCCCGCCACATCCAAATCACCTACCCGACGCTCAGATATGACCTGTTAGTGGAACTCTTAACCAAGATCCTCAGCCGTGTCTCTCCCGAGGATCTCCCCGCGGTGGCCGAGGAGGTGGGGAGAGAATATGGACAGGAGCTGGCCGACGAGATCGGAACCCCCGCCGACGCCGGATACCAAGAGGCGGTGCGGGGAGTGATGGGGGCGATGAACGGGATCGGCTTTGCCATGAACCCCGACTGGGAAGCGGGACACCTCCTTACCTATCACTGTCCTTTCGGCGAAGCCGCCATCAGCCATCCCGAAGTGGTGTGCTCCCTGGACAGGGGGATCGTATCGGGACTCTTCGAGGCAATCGGGCGATGCTCGAAGACGGTGCTCCACCCCCACTTCGATCATCTCGATGACTGCGTGACCGAGATACCGGTCGAGATCACCGGACGCTCCTGACCAGACAACGATGAACCCTGATCAAAACCCGATAGTCGACAGTCTTTCCACGCCCTTGGGTTCGAGGAGAATCGCCCGGCTGGATTCGGTAGCGGGAGTCGAATGTCTCCCCTACTCGATCAAAGTGCTCTTGGAGTCGGCGTTGCGAAACCTGGGCTGCCCCGGATTCTCAGCAGAAGACGTAGACGCCATTGCCTCCTACCACCCCGCCCGCTCCTCCACCAAGGAAATACCCTTCCTCCCCGGGCGGGTGCTCCTTCAGGACTTCACCGGGGTGCCGGCGGTGGTGGATCTGGCCGCCATGCGGGACGCCATCGTGGCGATGACCGGCGATCCCGACACCGCCGACAAGGTCAACCCCCTGGTACCGGTGGACCTGGTGATCGACCACAGCGTCTCGGTCGACACCTTCAACCGACCCGACGCCCTGATGATCAACTCCAGACGCGAGTTCGAACGCAACCAGCAGCGATATCAGCTGCTCAAATGGGCCCAGTCGGCTTTCGACAATTTCCGGGTGGTGCCGCCCGCCACTGGCATCGTCCACCAGGTCAACCTGGAATATCTGGCCAAAGTGGTGTGGGATGACGGGGACTGGCTCTATCCCGACAGCCTGGTGGGCACCGATTCCCATTCCACCATGATCAACGGCCTGGGGGTGGTCGGGTGGGGAGTGGGCGGCATAGAGGCCGAGGCGGTGATGGTGGGCCAGCCCATCTTCATGCTGCTCCCCGAGGTGGTGGGCGTTCGTCTCACCGGCCGACTGCGGGAAGGCTCCACCGCCACCGATCTGGTGCTGCGGATCACCGAGATGCTCCGGGCTCACGGGGTGGTGGGAAAGTTTGTGGAATTCGGAGGCCCGGGGCTCGACGCCATGCCGGTGGCCACCCGGGCCACTATTGCCAACATGGCCCCCGAATACGGAGCTACGGTGGGCTTCTTCCCGGTGGACAGCCAGACTCTTCGCTACCTGGAGTTGTCAGGTCGTCCCCCCGAGCTGGTGGAGACCGTGGAGCGGTACTGCAAGGAACAGGGACTGTGGCGCGACGACCGGGAGATCTCCTACCACTCCCACCTGGAACTGGATCTGGGCACAGTGGAACCGGCCTTGGCCGGTCCGCGTCGTCCCCAGGACCGCATCCCGCTTTTCCGGATGAAAGAGCAATGGCTCCACGACCTCGAAGCGGTGTTCGACCGTTCCCCTTCCAACGGCGCCCAGGCCAGTCTGCCGGTAAGCATGGACGGGGACACCTTCGACATGGAGCACGGTCGGGTGGTGATAGCCGCCATCACCTCCTGCACCAACACCTCCAATCCGGCCGTGATGATCGGCGCGGGGCTGCTGGCCCGCAAAGCCCGCCGCCTCGGACTCCATCGCCAACCGTGGGTCAAGACCTCCCTTGCTCCCGGATCCAAGGTGGTAACCGACTACCTTGATCGGGCCGGACTCACCGAGGACTTGGAGGCGCTTGGCTTCTATCTGGTCGGATACGGATGCACCACCTGTATCGGAAACTCGGGCCCGCTGTCCGAGCCGATCTCGGAGGCCATCGAGTCCGCCAATTTGGTAGCAGCCGGGGTGCTGTCGGGAAACCGCAACTTCGAGGGGCGGATCCATCCCCATGTCCAGGCCAACTATCTGGCCTCTCCCCCCCTGGTGGTGGCCTATGCGCTGGCGGGCACGGTCGACTGGGACCCGGACACCGAGCCTCTGGGAACCGACCGCGAAGGCCGCCAGGTCTTCCTGCGCGACATCTGGCCCACCCAGGAGGAAGTCACCTCGGTCGTTGACCGCCATCTGAGCAGGGAGCAGTTCCTGTCGCGCTATTCCGACGTATTCGGCGGAGCGGCGGAGTGGCGGTCGGTGAAGACGCCCGAAAGCCGCATTTACCAATGGTCCGAGGAGTCCACATACATACAGTCACCTCCTTTCTTTGCCGACCTCACCCCCGAACCTCGTCCCGTTCAGCCTATCCGGGGAGCGCGAGCCCTGGTGATGGTTGGCGATTCGATCACCACCGATCACATCTCCCCCGCCGGTTCCATCTCCACCGACTCGCCTGCCGGGCGTTACCTGATCGAACAGGGCGTGCAGCCCGCCGGGTTCAACTCTTACGGCGCTCGACGGGGCAACGACCGGGTCATGAGCCGGGGAACCTTTGCCAACATTCGGGTGCGCAATCAGTTGGCGCCGGGAACCGTGGGCGGATTCACCACCGACTTCGGGGACGACAAGATCAAAACCATCTTCGAAGCGGCAGCCGGCTACCGCCAGCGAGAAACCCCGCTCATGGTGATCGCCGGCCGGGACTACGGGATGGGATCTTCCCGGGACTGGGCCGCGAAAGGTCCTTATCTCTTGGGAGTGCGGGCGGTCATCGCGGAGAGCTATGAGCGAATTCATCGCACCAACCTGGTGATGATGGGCATGCTTCCCCTGCAGTTCATGGAGGGGGAAAACCCACAAACCCTGGGTTTGTCGGGCGCGGAGACCTTCCACATCCCCGTTGACGAATCATTGGTCCCCGGCCAGCATCTGATGGTGAGTGTCGAGGGCCCCAACGGAGGCTTTTCCGGAGACTTCGAGGTCATTGTCCGCATCGACACCCCCATCGAAGTGGACTACTACCGGCACGGGGGCATTCTCCCCTACGTGCTCCGCCAAATGGCGGGGCAGGAAGCTTAAGCAACAAAAGAACTGTTGCGGAATATGCAGGGTGTGGTAACTCACGGCGGTTATGTTGAAGGCGGAAGTGGCCACCCGAGCGAGTTGCATCGAAAAGGAGTGTTGTGATGACGGAATTGGATTGGAGAGCTCTCTTGGGGGGGAGGATCGTCGACTTAGCCCACCCTTGGTTCCGGGGCATGCCGGTCTCGCCCAACCAACCCCCCTATCAGATGGCGCTGGTCAAACGCCACGGTGATGATGTCAAGCCGGACGGTTCGTCGGCCGCCAGTGAAATACTCGTCCTGAGCGGCCATGTGGGAACCCACATCGACGCCTTGTGTCATGTCTCCCAGGACGGTCTGATGCACGGAGGGGTGAAGCCCGCCGTGGCCACCACCGGTAATGGATACCCGGAGATGGGAATGGAGACGGTGGAACCCTTCTTCTGTAGGGGAGTCCTTTTGGATGTTGCCCGGGTTCACTCCGTTGAACATCTTCCCGCCGCCTATGAAATCACCGCTTCTGATCTCTCCGCGGCCGAAGAATTGGCGGGCGCCTCGGTCCGGGCCGGTGATGTGGCGCTTATTCACAGCGGGTGGAGTGTGCTGTGGGACGACCCGTTGGCTTTTGGGGGCCAAGTTGACGGCACACCCGGACCCGGGTTAGAGGCGGCCGAGTGGCTGGCTCAAAGGGGTGTGAGGGCGGTGGGCGCCGAAACGATCGGCTTCGAGGTAATCCGGCCGGACGCCGGCCTCAGTCTCCTTCCTGTTCATCGACGGCTGTTGGTAGAGGCCGGTATCCACCTCTTCGAAGTGATGGACCTCAGCCGGCTGGTCGCCTCGAGCGCCGGAGAATTCCTGTTCGTGGCGTGCCCCCTCAAGTTGGTTGGCGCCACAGGCTCGCCCACCAGGCCGATCGCGGTTCTCTTCGACTGACCCTCTCGCTGTTCTGCTGAGCCGGTTGTTTGTTTGAAACGAAGCCAGCCCATCGGCGTGAAAATCGCGTTCCTTACCGTTTTGTGAGTGCTGAAGCTGGACTATTCAAAGGAATCTCTTCTGACTCCGGTGAACGTGAGTAGGCACCGAACAGGTGAAAACGTCCACCTATCTGTCCATACCGCACCCGACAGAAGACTTAGTTCGGTACAGTCCTGCACATGTCCGAAGACTCTCTGACTTTTCGCATTGATGGCGAGTTGACGATCGACAAGCTGTCGGACGCGTTCGTTCGGTTCTCCAAAGTGCTTGACGCGCTTGGAGAGAGCCACGATGCCAATGTTCGATGGGTGCTCGCCGGGCTCGACTACGGCAGCGCTGCCGCAACTGCTCAAGCTGTGCCACTTGACAGTGACGCTAAACGGCGAATCCCAGCAATATGCGACGATTACATCCAGGCCGCCCGACAAGTTGCGAGTGGCGATACCGATCCCGCATATCCCCACCTGCGCCTCGTCCGCGAACTGACCGAGGTTGCCGACGAAAACAACCGGATTACCTTCGAAACTGCTGCGGACAAGGTCGTCTTCACAGCCCCTGCGAGCGTTCCTGCTGATGAGGACCAAGGGGAGACCACGAGATCTCTCGGAACTGTGCGCGGCCGTGTAGAGACACTCTCCCAGCGGAGGAGCCTCCACTTCTCTCTATACGAGATCGCCACGGACAGGGTTGTGCGATGCCATTTCGATCCCGACCTCGAAGACAAGATGCGTACCGTGTGGGGGCACATCGCTGACGTATCTGGCACCGTCACCCGGGATGTGGCAACGGGTAGACCCTTGTCTATCCGAAACGTCACACAAGTAGATGTGGTAGATGAGGGAGATCCCATGGGTTATCTCCAAGCGAGGGGGGCATTTCGTAGCCGAGAACCCGCTGAACTTGCCCTAAGACGAATTAGGAATGCCAGTTAGACCACCTCGCGTATACGTCGACGCCTGTGTCCTTCTTGCTTATGTGGGCAACGAGAAGGGCCGCGCTGATACGGTCCAGTCCATTCTGGACGACGCTCGCAATTCGAGAATCGAGATCCTCACCTCAGCTCTATCAATCACGGAGGTTGCATACATTGCCACAGATCGCGATGACGACATTTCATCCGCTAGTGAAACCAAGATTGATCAACTTTGGACCCCGGCTTCGCCGATCACTCTCGTAGATGTGTCCGAGACAGTAGCGCGAGCGGCCCGGTCGGTGATTCGTCAGGCCAGGTGTGAAGGTGTCGGAGGAGTTCGATCGGCCGATGCCATTCATCTCGCAACAGCGGACCTGCAGAAATGCGATCGGTTCTTCACGTACGAGAACAAAACCACCCGAAAGCGCTGGGACGGTTTGATCAGGGCTGACGTTGCCGAGCCGTTTTCGGACTCACCACAGCTTGGTTTGTAGAACCTCAGGCTTTTCGTCATCGGGCCGGGGTGGCGGTGGGCGCGGCCTCAGAGATCATCAAAGACCAACCGGACCAAGGGCACCGTCAATCGTCTCCACACTGGATGGACGAAAAAGGGGGTTCTCTTTCTGACTATGAGAGACGGAACCACTCTGGAACATCGGGTTACCGAAAGCCGAGGCGGACAACTCCACCCCGTAGCAGACAGAACTGCACCACAAGTTCCTCGTCAACGCCACCCGCTCCTTCGGAAGACAGCGGGCCGAAGAACTGCTTTCGTCGCTCCGCGGCATCATTGAGGGGACCCTGCCCCCTTCGTCGATCATTGCTCCCTCGGCGTCGCGGATCGCTCCCTTTCCCTCGGCTAGAGCTTCATCGTATTCCTCGACCAATTGATGATCTGCTTCAAGTCCTTGCTCCGACGATGTGAAGCTTCGTTGATCACCGGCAACTGTGCGGGGTGGATAGCGGGACGGGAAGAGTACCGGCACTGCCGGAGCAGACGGGTGGAACCTCTCAATCCGTCGAGATCGCCGATATCCGTCCACACCGAACCGCTGGGGTCCGGAAGACCTGCCGCGGCCGACGCCCACACCAGCCTCGACCGGGCAGAATGCCAGAGCATCTGATCGGCGGCGTGTTCCAATCCCAGGTCTGCAGTCAAGTCCTGCTCTCCGATCGCCATGCTCACTACCAGGGGATGCTCGGCGATGGAAAGCGCCTCCCACAAACCCCGGCCGCTTTCGATGAGCACCACCAGACGCAGGGGCCTTGAGATCCCCAACCCGGCGGCTCGCTTCGTCCGGCCAGCGCCACGGCGGTAACTTTCGGAACCACCACAGTCCGGATGTTCGTAGCGGCCAAAGCGGCCAGATCGGCTTCCTGCTCGGCCGGATCGCTGTTGACCCTCACCGCCAGTTCCGCTCCGGCGGCGGCCTTCTCCGGAATCGCCTCACCGATGATCCGGCGCGCCTCCGCTTTGGCGTTGGGGCCACCGAGTCTTCCAAATCGAGGATGAGGACATCGGCCCCTCGTCCCGGTGCCTTGGTCAGCATGGAGGGCCGGTCACCGGGTACGTAGAGAAAGCTTCTGATCATCGCTGGTCTGGAGCTCGAGGGCTTCTAAGGAATCAGCCGCCCGGCATGGGATCAAAATCCATTCCCAACTCGGCCTTGCCCAGATGTTCTTCCATCTCCGGAGCCTTGAAAATGATGGCGGACTGAGCCATCAAATCTCTGTACAACCGCTCGTAAGGACTGGCAGCTACGATCCCATGGGCCCCGGCCAATCGGAAAGACTCCTTGGCCACTTCTTCGGTCATCCGCCGGATGTGATAGAGAGCCATCAGGCTAATCCAGGCCCTCGTCTCCTGTGGGTATTGCGGGTTGGAGAGCCGTGCGGCAGTGTCGTAAAGCACCGTGGAGGCCGACCGCACCCAAAAGCTCATCCTCCCATAGGTCGACTGCGCCCATGACACGTCGGCTCGGGCCAGGGGCACGCTGCCCTTGATGGCCACCGCTATCCCCCCTTTGCGTTTGCGCAGGTACCCGGCCATGTAGTCCACAATCCGGCGGCATTGGCCTAACTGCATCCCACCCGCGGAGAGATTGAGCAGCCCGAATGCCATGTGCTGAACTTCTCCCTCGTCGTCGGTGAAAGTGGCTTGGGTCTGATCCAAGTCTCGCACGATGGCGAAGCGGTCCGGCACGAACGCATTCTCGATTACCACCGTGTTGGTTGCCGTTCCCCGCAACCCCATGGCGTTCCAGTCGTCCATGATGGACATGCCCGGGGTCCCGACCGGAACGAACAGCACCAGAAGCCGACGGCCCTGCAACTCACCATGCTCATCCACCACCGAGGCGATGGTCCCCACATAGGAAGCCCCGTCCGAGTTGGTGGCGAAACCCACCCGACCGTTGCCCAGCCATCCGCCCTCCACTCGGCGGAACCGAGCACCCACCTTGGTGACGTCCAACTCGTCGGAGGGCGCGGAAGCCGCGCCACAGAACATGGACTGGTTCTCGGCGCAGTCCCGAAGCAGGGCGGCCATGTTTTTGTCCGAAAACGCGTAGGGACCGATCAGATCCAGCGCCGACCAGTGCATGTTGGAGCAGGCCGCGGAAACCGGATCGCCATAGGCGATCACCTCCGCCACCTTGGTGCGGGTGGCGATGTTGTGGCCGGGTCCGCCGAACTGCGGATGAATGGCCATGGATGGCACTCCCACCGACTTGAGCGCCTCCATGTTCTCGACTGGATAGCGCGATTCCCGGTCGTTGGAGGCCGCTCGGTTAAAGAAATCTTCCTCCCTTACCACCCTTTCCACAAGGCTCACGTAATCGTGATCAATGGCCGAGGAGGCCGGGCTGTATTTGCTCATCCCGGCAAGACTAATAGACCGTTACTTCGCTCCTGACCCATCCGGACAAGGCCGCCGTGCCCGCCGGGGTCCACCAGAGCCAGTCGCTTTAGGCACCCACGATCAGTAGGGACTTTGCCTTGAATAGACGGGCTTCCTTGGACGTTGTTGACACTTGATGAGGTGAGGCCTGCCTCTTTGGTGACACCTACACTTTCCACCAACCCACGCGAACCTCGGTGGGGTGCGTCTCGATCAGACGAACTGCATCTCTTCGGTGGATCCCACCAACGCAAGAGTGGACGCCTGGCCACCGGTTATAACCTGCACGACCTCGTCGAAGTAGCCCGCGCCCACCTCTGCCTGGTGTTTGGTGGCCGTGTAACCGTAGAACTCGGAAGCGAATTCGCGATCCTGCAGCCCGCTGTAGGCAGCCATGCCCTGGGTGCTGTAAGTCCGGGCGAGCTCGAAGGTGTGGTAGTTGAGAAGATGCCAGCCGGCGAGAGTGATGAACTGGAACTTGAAGCCCAACGCGGCCAACTCGTCTTGGAACTCGGCGATCTGGCTGTCGGTGAGATGCTGTCTCCAATTGAACGACGGCGAGCAGTTATAGGCAAGCAGCTTGCCGGGGAATCGGGCATGGATCGCCTCGGCGAATTGCGCGGCTTCTTCGAGATCCGGCTCGGGGGTCTCGCACCATAGGAGATCGACGTACGGGGCGTACGCCAATGCGCGGGCCGTGGCGGCCTCCATCCCGCCGCGCACCACGTGGTAGCCCTCGGGGGTTCGCTCGCCAGTGGTGAACTGGCGATCACGCTCGTCGATGTCGCTCATGAGCAACGTCGCATCGCGGGCGTCGGTCCGCGCCACCAGGATGGTTGGCACGTCCATCACGTCGGCAGCCAACCGGGCAGCAGTCAGGGTGCGGAGAAACTGGGAAGTTGGCACGAGAACTTTGCCGCCCATGTGTCCGCACTTCTTCTCTGCGGCGAGTTGATCCTCGAAATGGACGCCTGCCGCGCCCGCCTCGATCATCGCCTTCATCAACTCAAAGCCGTGGATCGGACCACCGAAGCCGGCCTCGGCGTCGGCAACAATCGGCGCAAACCAATGCGTGTCGTTCCCGCCGTTCATCATGGCGATCTGATCGGCGCGCGTCAAGGCGTTGTTTATCCGCTTGATCACATTCGGCACACTGTTGGACGGATAGAGACTCTGGTCCGGATAGGTCTGGCCCGCCAGATTGGCGTCGGCGGCCACTTGCCAGCCGCTCAGATAGATAGCTTTCAGCCCAGCCTTCACCATCTGGACGGCCTGAGCGCCGGTCAGAGCTCCGAAGGTTCGGACGAGGGGCTCGGTGTGGAGCAGACTCCAGAGCCGCTCAGCACCGGCTCGGGCAACGCTGTGCTCGATCTTGAGACTGCCGCGGAGCGACACCACGTCTTGGGGGGAATAGCTGCGCTTGATTCCTTGCCACCGCGCCTCGTGCTCCCAGCGGGCTTGGAGTGCATAACCCTCCCCCGCATACCCGTTCTGGCCATTCATCAACATGATTAATTGCCCTTCTTGGTGGTTGGTGTGGAACTGTCCTCGTGCGCCCACCACCCACTGCCAACCTCGGCGGGAGGGCTTGACATGTAGCGATGGGTCAGCACAGTGCTGGAAGTATGATCCCACCTGAGTGATAGGACAAGACCTTAATTTAGTATCAGAATGATAGGATATTCCTATAGCTCAAGACAGGAGGACTAAGGATGGAACTTTCGCAACTCCAGTCGTTTCTTGAGGCAGCCAAGTCCGGCAGCTTTCGTGGCGCCGCTCGGGCCTTGTACCTGAGCCAGCCTTCCCTGAGCGCCCGGATCAAATCACTGGAGCGGGAACTCCGCGCTCCGCTTTTTCACCGCCTGGGGCGCGGTGTGCGGCTCACCGAAGCCGGCGAGGCGTTTCGACCTTTCGTTGAACAAGCCCTCGAAAACCTCGACCTGGGCAGAGAAGCCGTCAGAAATGCCCAGGAGACCCAGAGGAGCACTATCACCATCGGGTCGGCGCGGACCATCGGCACCTACATACTCCCTCCTACCCTCGAGCGCTTCCAACGCCGGCTTCCCCATGTCTCGACCCGCATCCGCACCGGACGCTCCTCTGATGTGATCGAGATGGTGGCCAACGGGGTGGTGGACGTGGGCCTGTCAAGGGGCCTCCACCACCCCGATGTGTTCTCCATACACCTTTACGACGAGGAAATCGTCCTGGTCACCTATCCTGATCATCCCTTCGCCAAGCAGGAGCGGGCCCTGATATCCGAGGTGGCCCGCCAGCCGCTCATCCTCTACGACCCCACTTCCACATACTTCCTGCTCATCAACCAAGCCTGTCGCGAGGCGGGGATCATCCCCCAAATCGAGACCATGCTCGACAGCATCGAAGCGACCAAGCGCATGGTGGCTCTGGGACTGGGCATATCCTTTCTGCCGCGCAGCGCCATTCTCAGCGAACTCCAGCGGGGATCACTCCGGTCCATCGAGTTGGCGGGCGATCACCGAGTTCATCTGCCCACCCATGTGCTGGTACGGCGCGCTCAGCATTACAGTCCCCCCCTGCTCGCCTTCCTCGAGCTCCTTCGGGATATCCACGGATGCGACATCTCTGAGGTTGTGGCTACCGTGTGACTCGAAGGCTGGTGTCAGGCCTGATGGCAACTACTCTCTGATTCATGGTGACACATTCACATGCGGTGGTCACCGGCGCCTCGGGCGCGATCGGATCGGCATGCGTCCGACTGCTCTCCAAGCGTGGGTGGACCACAACCGGTATCGACGTGGTGGACCCGCCGGACGACTTCGAACATGTTTCGTGGCACATGGTGGACGTGCGCGACCGGGAGGCCTTGGGCAAGGTCGCCGCGGAAACCGACCCGGTGAAATTATTGATCAACGGGGCCGGTTTCGGCGATCGCGCTCCGGCGGCCGAGATGACCCCCCATCAGTGGCAAAGCGTGTTGAATGTGTGCCTGACCGGAACCTTTATGGCCTCACAGGCGTTCTATCCCAACCTCTGCCAGGCCCGGGGGGCGGTGGTGTTGAACATCGCCTCGTTGGCCGCCCAACGGGCCTGCGCCCTCCACGCCAACTACTGCGCGGCCAAAGCGGGTGTGGAGGCGCTCACCGAGGTGCTGGCTCTGGAGTGGGCCGCCGACCAGATCCGGGTGGTAGCAGTGAGCCCGGGAGTGGTGAACACTCCCATCGTGCGCCAGAACATGAAGCCAGGCTCGGACCGGGAAAAGGCCATTTTGGCCATGACCCCCCTAGGTCGCCTGTTCAGACCCGAAGAACTGGCCCGCTTGATCCTCGCCTACTGCTCCGATGACTTCGCCCACGTAACCGGCGCCACCCTGGTAGCCGATGGAGGCTTCGCCACCGCGGGCGGCCTACCTCAGTTCTACGACACTCACCCTCACTGACCCTCGGAAAAACCCCAACGCGAGTCGATCCTTCTCCTAAACCACTCCCCAGCCGCCATCCACCATAAGAGTCTGACCGGTGATGTAGCTGCCGGTGTCGCCCGCCAGGAACACCACTGCTTGAGCTACCTCCTCCGGCGAGCCATACCGTCCCGCGGGAATGCTGGATTTAATGATCCCCACCTGGTCGGCATTGGCGGGATCGTTGCGGAACGGGGCGTTCATCGCTGTTTCTATGAATCCCGGCGCCACCGTATTCACCCTCACCCCGAACTCGCTCCACTCGGCGGCCATGGTTCTGGTGAGACCGATAATCCCAGCTTTGGCGGCAGCGTATCCGCCTATGCGGGGAATGGCGAGCGGCCCGGAGATGGAAGCAATGTTCACCACCGATCCCGATCGCTGCTTTATGAGATGTTGCACTGCGGCGCGGGTGACGTAGAACACCGATGAGAGATTGACCTCGATCATCCTCCCCCATTCTGAGACTTCCAATTGGTCCAGCCGAGCACGGTGCTGGCTTTGTCCGGCGTTATTGACCACTACGTCCAGTCTCCCCAGCTTCGCCACCGCCCCGTCGACCGCGGAGGCCAACGCCCCGGCGTCGGTTACATTACAAGGGACCACCAAACCGGAAATCGATCCTCCGATCATCTCCAATGTCTCCTCCAGACCCGGACGGCTGCGCGCCAGCAGCGCTACCTGCGCACCTTCTCGGGCAAGGGCCACGGAAATGGCGCGGCCAATACCCTGACTCGCGCCGGTGACCAAAGCAACTTTGCCGGCCAGTCCGGTATCCATGCGGTTACCTGGCCTCTGGTGTCAGGACAGATGGGTTATCTTGGGAGGAACCTTTTTTTCCTATTATTTCGCACCTTTGTGAACCCGGCTGCATTCCCGGATGAGATCTTCTCGGCAACATGCTTGAATAGGCTAGAAGCAAAGGCTTAAGGAGGCTTGTTGAGCGCCACACTGATCAGGGGCGGGAGGGTGGTGACCGCCTCCCGTGATGTCAGAGAGGACATTCTCATCGAGGATGGGAAGATCATCAGGATGGGAAATCTGGGCGACTTTCCCGCCGATCAGGTGCTCGAGGCCTCCGGCAAGCTGGTGATCCCGGGGGGTATCGACCCTCACACCCACTTTGACCTGCCGTCGGCCGGCACAATCGGATCCGACGACTTCTTCACCGGCACCGCCGCCGCGGCGGCGGGGGGCACCACCACCATCATCGACTTCCCCACCCAGAACCGAGGAGAAGACCCCCGGGTGTCTCTGGAGGAGTGGTTCGGAAGATCGGAGGGCAAAACCGCCGTGGACTGGGCCTTTCACCAGATCATCACCGATCTCCGGGACGCCTACCTCCCTTCTTTGGGCAAGTTGATCGAAGAAGGGATTTCCAGCTTCAAGCTGTTCATGGCATATCCCAATGCCCTGATGCTGGACGACGGCGCCATCCTGCGGGCCCTGCAGTGGACCCGAGACAACGGGGGCCTGGTGATGCTTCATTGCGAGAACGGGCCCGCCATCGAAGTGCTCATCCAGCAGGCGCTGGCCGCCAGACGGACTGATCCGATCAACCACGCTCTCACCCGGCCTTCCACCGTGGAGGGAGAAGCCACCTCTCGGGCCATCGCCCTGGCCGAGATCGCCCAGGTGCCCGTGTACGTAGTGCATCTTTCCGCCGCGGAGTCATTGCAGGCGGTGGGAAGGGCCCGTCAACGGGGACTGCCCGTCTACGCGGAGACCTGCCCCCACTACCTGCTGCTATCCGACGAGGCTCTCCGATCACCCGAATTCGAAGGGGCAAAGTACGTCTGCTCCCCCCCTCTTCGGCCCGTTTCTCATCAGGAGCCGCTCTGGGAGGGTTTGGCCTCCGGTGACTTGCAATTGGTCTCCACCGATCACGCCCCGTTCAATTTCATTGGCCAAAAGGAGATGGGAAGAGGCGACTTCTCCAAAATCCCCAACGGGATGCCGGGGGTGGAGTGGCGAATGAGCCTGCTGTATCACTTCGGAGTGCTGCATAACAGAATCTCCCTCAACCGCTGGGTGGAGATCACCTCCACCAACGCCGCCCGCCTCTTCGGACTCTACCCGCAGAAAGGCGAAATCGCCCCCGGGTCGGACGCCGACCTGGTGATATTCGATCCTAAACGGGAACAGACCCTCACCGCCGAGGCCCAGGTAACCAACTGCGATTACAACCCATACGAGGGTTGGACCCTGCGCGGTGTTCCCGAGACAGTCCTGCTTAGGGGCGAGACCGTGGCCAGGAGCGGGAAGTTCGTCGGTCGGGCCGGCATGGGCCGGTTCCTAAGACGCCGCCCCTCCACAGTATTGGCCTCCGACCGGGTCACGTGACCGTAGCAACAGCTTTGCCAGATTCCGGTTTATCTGAGAAGGGTCTCACAAAAAACAGCCCGACGTGAGTCGGGGCCGTACACCTTGAACTACCCACACCAGGCTGGTACCTCATTGACCTTGGCAGAGACCTATGGGTAATGCCATCCCGGGCAAACTTTGCAAACTTACCCGACGAGGCCCTCGATGATGTCGGCGGTAGCGGAGATCAGGTTATCGACGTCGACGGTGGTCATGGGCGTTGAGAGGCAGGCCGTGCCACGCGTTGATAGATAGAAACCGCGGTTGAGTAGGCCGAGGTGGAATAGGCGTCGAAGGTCGGGATCCACCCGGTTTACTGCGTGGACATCGGTGACCGGTTCGGAGGTTGGATGGAGGTTGAAAAGCGATCCCAATCCAGTGGCCTGGCTGGGCAGGCCACCCTCTGCGAAAGCCCCGTTTAACCCGGCGATGGCGTATTCTCCCATGAGGTTCAGTTCGGCGATCACTTGGTCGGTAAGCATCTCCAAACAGGCGATGCCGGCCGCGGCGGTCACCGGGTTGCCGTTGAAGGTTCCGCCCCAGGAGATGTCTCCTGAAACGGGATGCATGATCTCCATCACCTCGCCCGAACCGCCGAATGCGCCCACCGGGAATCCTCCCCCGATGATTTTGGCGAAAGTGCTCAAGTCGGGCCGGACATCGTAGATTGCCTCGGCGCCTCCCCGATGAAGGCGAAGGGTCTGCACCTCATCAAAGATCAACAACGAACCATCCGAAATGGTGGCCTCCCGGAGGAAACTCAGGAACTCAGGGCGAGCGGGGATGACTCCCGACGCCCCCAACACCGGCTCCACGATGATTGCAGCCAGTTCGCTCCCCAACCTGTCCAGAATCTTGCGGCAACCTTCAACATCGTTGTAGGGCAGATCCACCATCAGTTCCGAGATCAAATCGGGAACTCCTGCACCCGGGGTGGTGGCGTAATCGTGGGTCCCGTGATAGCTACCTTCGAAGCGGCCGATCTTGGACCGTCCGGTATAGGCGCGGGCCACCCGCAACGCGGCCATGGTCGCCTCGGTCCCCGAATTGGTGAACCTCACCAAGTCCACAGAAGCAACCCGCTCGCACAACACCTCCGCCAGACGCACCTCGTACTCTGTCGGCGCCGCAAAAGCGGTACCTGCCTCCGCAGCCTCCTGGGCCGCCTTCAGGATGTGAGGATGGGCGTGCCCACAGATCAAAGAGGTGTAATTGTTGAGGTAGTCGACCCGGCGATTCCCGTCCACGTCGATGATGTGGCACCCCTCTCCCCTGATCTGGAAGGGAGGAAAGGGCGGAAAGTAGGTGGTGGTTCGAGTGGTGCCGCCCGGCAGCACTTTCAGGGCGCGCTCCGACAGGTCCACCGACCGGGGATTGGCCTTCCGGTATTCGGCCAACTCCCGATCAAGCGCGGCCAGGATCTGTGTTTTGTCAGGCACTTGGGACCCTTCTCCTAAACCACTCCCCATCCGCCATCCACCATCAGCGTCTGACCGGTGATATAGCTGCCCGTCGCCCCGGCCAGGAAAACCACCGCCGCAGCCACCTCCGAGGCGTCCGCGAAACGGCCCATGGGGATCTTGGACGTGATGGTCTCCAGCAGTTCGGCGTTGGCGAGGTCGGTGCGCAACTCGACGTTCATGGGCGAGGAGGTCCACCCGGGCGCCACCGAGTTGACCCTCACCCCGAATTCGCACCATTCCGCCGCCATGGTCTTGGTCAGCCCGATCACTCCCGCCTTGGCGGCGCTGTAGGCGCCGATGGTGGGGAAACCGAGCGGTCCGGCGATAGACGATAGGTGGACCACTGATCCCGATCGTTGCGCGATCAGATGTTGCACGGCGGCGTGGGTGACGTAGAACACCGACGAGAGGTTGGCCTCGACCACCCTCCCCCACTCTTCGATGGACAATTCATCCAAGCGAGAGAAGTTCTGTCGCTGACCGGCGTTGTTCACCACCACGTCCAGCCTCCCCAGGGTCGACACCACACCTTCAACCGCCTGGGCAATCGCCTGAGGGTCGGTCACGTCACAGGGCGCGACCGTGCCCGACCCTCCGATCATCTCCAGGGTCTCTTCCAGACCCCGTTGGCTGCGGGCCAAGAGCCCCACTTGGGCGCCCTCCTGGGCGAAGGCCATTGCAATAGCTCGGCCTATGCCCTGGCTGGCGCCGGTGACCAGGGCCACTTTGCCGGTCAGTTGTGTATCCATCTGGCCTACCCGGTCGCCTCCTTGATGAGGTTCCAGAGCCGGCTGGGAGTGATGGGAAGCTCATCGGCCTCCACCCCCAGGTGACTGAGAGCGTCGGTGACCGCATTCGCCACTGCTGCACCCGGCGGGAAGGTGCCTGCCTCGCCCATTCCCTTGAAGCCCCCTTCGGTGTGAGGAGAAGGGGTAACCACATGATGGATCTCGATGTCGGGAATGTCGGTGAAGGAGGGCAGCAGGTAGTCCATCAAGGAGGTGGTGAGCAACTGCCCGTCCTCGTCGTAGACGAACTCCTCCAAAAGGGCGCCGCCCAGGGCATGGGCGATGCCGCCCTGGATTTGTCCTTCCACCAGCAAAGGGTTGATCACCGGCCCGCAATCATCAACCACCACATAGTTTTGCCAGGTGACCTTGCCGGTGTCGGTGTCCACATCCAGCACCACCAGATGGCAGCCCGAGGCGGTGGTGAAGTTGGGGGGGTCATAGACGTAAGTGGCCTCCAGGAAGGGCTGGTCGCCCTCTGGCAGGGCATGCGCCCAATAGGCCTGCTGAGCAACCTGAGCCAAGCTGACCGAGCGCATTTCCTCGGCGCCCTTAACCGAGACCATGCCGTCGGCGTACTGCAGGTCTTCCGCAGACGCCTCCAACATCCCCGCTCCAATGCGGACCGCCTTGGCCTTGATCTCCTCGATGGCCTTGATCACCGCCACCGCCGCGACATTGGAGCGGCTGCCTGCCGACCCAAAGCCCGTGTAGGGAGTCTGATCGGTGTCGCCCCACACCACCCGCACATCGGCCATGTCGATCTCCAGATGGTGCGCCGCCACCTGCGCCAAAGTGGTCTCGGTGCCCTGTCCCATCGGGATCATCCCGGTGTAGACGGTGGCCTTTCCGTTCGGATCGATCTTGACCGTAGAGCCTTCGTAACCGCCCGTGTAGTAACTGAGATATCCCAGGATGGGCGAGGGCCCGAACCCCGACACGTGAATGTAACTCGAGATACCGATCCCCCGATAGATCCCCTGCTCACGCAGTTCCTTCTGCTCCTGGCGAAGCCGCGGGTAATCCGCCGCCTCCAGGGCCTTCTCCAAACAAGCCGGGAAGTTGCCCGAGTCATACACAGCCCCGGCCGGGTTGAACCAGGGGAACTCATCAGGCTGGATCATGTTCATGCGTCGTAGCTCAGCCGGGTCTATGCCCAGTTGGCGAGCCGCCTTGTCCATCATCCGCTCGATGCCGAAGATCCCCTCGGGTCCGCCGAAGCCTCGGAAGGTGCTGCACGGGGTCTTGTTGGTGACCGCTGCAATCACATCGCAGTAGTAGTTGGTGATCTTGTACTGGTTGGGCGCCGCCGCTCCGGTTACCCAGGCTGGTCCAATCCCGACGCTGTGCAGGTGGGCGCCCAAGTCGTTGATGACCTTGCCCCGGAATCCAAGGATGGTTCCGTCGCTTTGAAGGGCCATCTCCCACTCCTGGATCTGCGCCCGGCCGTGAACGGTGGACATCAGACCTTCGCGCCGGTCCGCGATCCATTTGATGGGCTTGCCCAGTTCCATACTGGCAATGCTCACCAACAGGTCCTCGGGATAGCGATCCCATTTGTTGCCGAAGCCACCGCCCATGTTGGGGGTGAGCACCCGGACCGCGGTCTCGGGAAGACCCAGAGAGGCGGCCAGTTCCGTGCGGAACAAATGAGCCACCTGCGACTCGGAATGAACGGTGAGCCGACCGTAGAGTTCATCCCAGTCGGCCACGATCCCCCGGGTCTCGAGCGGAATGCCCGAGTGGCGACCGATGGTGAGCCTGCCGCGGACTATCTCGTCGGCACTGTCGAACACCTCCGGCTCGTATCCCGCCACGCCCAAGGCGTTGTATCCCGGGAAAACATGGTGGATAGCGACGTTGTCGCCCCATTCCTCGTTGATCACCGGTGCGTCCTCTTCCAGCGCCGCCTCGGCGTCGGTCACCGAATCGAGGGGCTCGTAGTCGACATCAATACCGTCCAGGGCGTCCTCGGCAAGATACCGGGAGTCGGCCACCACCGCCGCCACCGGTTCGCCCACATAGCGGACCTTGCCGACCGCTAGGGCTGGAGTGCTCGACGCCTTCTGGCCCGGCAGCCTCCAGACCACCGGGAAGGGAGTGATGTGGTCGGGGATGTCATCGGGAGTAATTACCATGTGAACGCCGTCCATAGCCCGGGCGGCGGAGGCGTCCACAGAGTTGATCCTGGCATGCCCGTAGGGGCTACGCAGTATCGCCATGTGCAGGGTCCCGGGGAGGTTTATGTCGGCTATGTAGCGGCCCCGTCCCCTGATCAGGGCCGGGTCCTCCCGCCGCGGCGCTCGTGCGCCGATCCATTGGGTGGTGGTCATGATGTCACCTCGTTCATTTCTCTGGCCGCACCCAGCACCGATTCGACGATCTTTTGATATCCGGTGCAGCGGCAGATGTTTCCACCCATCTCCTCCCGAACCTCTTGCGGGGAGGGGTCAGGGTTGCGTTTCAGCACGTCGATCCCGGCCAGGATCATTCCCGGAGTGCAGAACCCGCACTGCAGGCCGTGATACTCCGAGAACGCCTTCTGCATGGGATGAAGCTCGCCGTCGGTTTCCACCCCTTCGATGGTGGAGATCTCGGCGCCCTGGACCTGCACAGCAAAGATCAGACAGGAACGCACCATCTCTCCGTCCAAGAGGACGGTGCACGCCCCGCAAACCCCGTGTTCGCACCCCAGATGGGTCCCAGTGAGTCCCAGTCGGTCCCGCAGCACATCGGCCAGGATCTCCCTGGGTTCAGCCAAAGTGGTTTGGTTTCTTCCGTTCACATTGAGCGTTATCGCAACCTGGGCCATCATTCCACCTCCTGAGCGCGGGCGATCGCCTGCTGCAACGCCCGGCGGGTGAGTACGTCGATCAAATTCCGCCGGTAGTCGGCGTCGCCGTGGATGTCGTCGGTGGACGGGAACTGCGCGCCAGCCCGGGCGGCCGCCTCGGCCACGGCGGCGGACCCCCCGTCGGTACCGACCAGGGCCGCCTCCGCCTCGTCCAAACGGGCGGGTTGCGTCCCTCCAAAAGCGGCAATGGAGACCGATTCCACCGCGCCCCCGTTCATGCTTACCACCGCCGCCGCGCCGGCGATGGCAAAATCACCGTGGCGACGGGCGAACTCTGCAAACCCGTGTCCCCCTGACTGGGCGGGCACCGAAATCTCGGTGATGATTTCATCGGGTCCAAGAGCGGTGGAGAGAAAGCGTCCGCTGACCAGATCCTCCACGGACAGCACCCTTGATCCTCCCGAGGAGACCGCGGTTACCGAGGCGCCCAAGGCCATCAACACCGCCGGGTACTCCGAGGCCGGGTCATTGTGCGCCAGGCTTCCCGCCAGGGTCCCGCGGTTGCGAATCGCCCGATGGCCCACATAGCCGGTGGCGGTGACCAGGAGCGGCGCGTGAGCGGCCACCTCCGAGGATTCTTCAATGGCCGTCTGGCGGACAGTAGCCCCGATTTGCAAATCACCCCCATTGCATCGAACGTAGTTGAGGTCGGATATCCCGTTTATGTCGACGATGCAGGTTGGTCTGGCCAGCCGGAAGCTCATCATGGGAACCAGACTCTGGCCACCGGCCAGTACTTTGGAGTCGTCGCCATGGCTGCTCAACAGCCCGGCTGCGTCGTCGACAGATTCGGGAGCGTGGTATTCGAAAGCTGCGGGTTTCATCGCTCTCCCATCTCTGGTAATGTCTTCAGGCCCAATATAGAGGGTCGCTCCGGCGGAAACTCGGCTCAGCGAGTTTTATTCAACCAACAACCCGGACATTTGATCCAAGGCGGCCAGGTTGTGCCCGGCCACCATGGAGTCGATGTGGGGAAGGGAAGCGATTAAGCCTCTGGTAAGCGGCCGGAATCCGGGGTCGCCCATCAGGGGGTTCACCCATATCACCCGGTGCGCCTGCCGGGAGAGACGGGCCATGGCCGATCCCAGTATCTGCGGGTCTCCTCTCTCCAAGCCGTCCGAGCAGATCAGCACCACCGACCCCCGATTGCGGGAGTCGGGACCGTAGCGCCGCACGTACTCGGTGAGGGACTCTCCGATCCGCGTGCCGCTCTCCCAATCCACCACCCGGGACGCGGCCTCTTCTATGGAGCGGTTGGGATCCCGCCAGCGCAGTTGGGGAGTTATGCGGGTGAGCCTGGTGCCGAAACAGAACACCTCCACCCCGTGGGCGGCACGGTGCATTGCGTAAGCGAAGTGGAGGAGCGGACGGGAAAAACCCGCCATGGAGCCCGAGATGTCCAGGATCAACACCAGTTGACGGGGCTTGATTCGGCGGCGGCGAAAGGCCCTATGAAAAGGCTCACCGTCACTGCGTAAAGACCGGCGCACGGTTCTCCGCAAATCGATCTTTCCTCCCCGTCCCGGGCGGGTGCGACGCACCACCCGTTTGGGCAAAGACAATGTGATCCCGGCCACCAGTCGATGGAGCCGACGCAGATCCTCCTCAGACCAGTGATCGAATCGCTTGTCCCTGAGAATCTCGTCTTCGGAAGCTGTCGGTCCGCTGGAGCCAGGTTGGTCCTCGGAAGGGTCCACAACCGAAACCTCCTGCGTGCCGGCGACAGTCTGGGTTCCCAGCGGCGGCGCATCATCGTCCCACCCTCCGAAAACAAACTCGCCCATCCGGGTCGAGGCTTCCTCCTCGGATCTGAAGAACCACTCGGCAAACGCCCGGTCGTAGTCGGCGAACCTGCGATGGTCGTCAACCAGAGTCAATCGGCCCGCCCAGTACAGATCCACCGGATCAGTGGGATCAAGCTGGGCCGCCGCCCGGCAAAAGCCCATTATCCGACCCGGTCCCACCGGGAAACCGTGGGTTCTCAGGTGTTGGCCGAAGCGGATCAGTGATCCGAATAGCTCCTCACCGTCACTCAAGATCGGCCAGCTCCTCGATGAACCCTTCCGCCGTCTCCAAATCGTCGCGCTCCTTCAACGCCGCACCCAGGGTGAGCCGCACCGTCTCGGTGTCAAGGCGCTTTGTTCCCAGCCGCTGCAGAGCCCGCGACCAGCTGATCGTCTCCGCCACTCCCGGGGTCTTCACCAGATCCGCCCGGCGCAGGCGCGCCGCCGCCCTCACCACCTTACGGGCCAAGATTTCGGGCACCTCCGGCGCTCTCGCCTTGATGATCGCCACCTCCCGCATGGGATCGGGCAGATCTATCCAGTGGTAAATACAGCGCCGTTTGAGTGCATCGTGCAATTCCCTGGTGCGATTGGAAGTCAGAACCACCATTGGAACCACCTCGGAACCAATCACCCCCAACTCGGGAATGGTGATCTGATAGTCGGAGAGAATCTCCAACAAGAACGCCTCGAACTCGTCATCGGCGCGGTCAATCTCATCGATGAGCAATACGCACCTTCCTTCGGATCGCAAGGCCCGAAGGAGGGGTCTTTCCATAAGAAACTCCTCTCCGTAGATGTCGCCACCGCCGCCGTCTCGAAGATCGGCGGCCCGCAGATGAAGAAGCTGGCGGGTGTAGTCCCACTCGTATAGAGCCTGGGCGGCGTCGATCCCCTCATAACACTGCAGGCGCACCAGCGGAACTTCGAGAGCATCCGCCAACGCCTTAGCCACTTCGGTCTTCCCCACTCCGGCCTCCCCTTCCAGCATCAGCGGCTGGGGAAGCCGGTTGGCCAGATAGATGGCGGTAGCCAATCCCCGGTCGGCCAGGTAGTCCTGGCGCCCCAGAAATTCCGTTACCTCGTCTGGAGAAGAAAAGACCATCTCCGGTGATGGTCCGGACTGATTTGAAATCAAATGGATCCCCCAAAAGGATTATCTTGGCAAGATACCTGAATAGGCTAGGGGCAAAGTGACAAGGAGAGGTTGGTGAGCACCACACTGATCAAGGGAGGGCGAGTTATAACCGCCTCCCGCGATGTCGGTGAGGACATTCTGATCGAGGATGGAAAGGTGGCCAGGATGGGAAACCTGGTCGACTATCCGGCAGACCGGGTGGTGGATGCTACCGGCAAGCTGGTGATCCCCGGGGGCATCGACCCTCACACCCACATGGACACACCGGCGGGAAACACCTTCATCTCCGATGACTTCTACACCGGCACCGTGGCGGCGGCGGTGGGGGGTACCACCACCATCATCGACTTCCCCATCCAGCAAAAGGGCGACGATCCCCGGGTCTCCCTCGAGGAATGGTTCGTGAAATCGGAGGGCAGGGCAGCGGTGGACTGGGCCTTCCACCAGATCATCACCGACCTTCCAGAGTCATATATGCCATCTTTGGGCGCGCTGATCGAAGAGGGGGTTTCCAGCTTCAAGCTGTTCATGGCCTATCCCAACGCCTGGATGCTGGACGACGGCGCCATCTTCCGGGCGCTGCAGTGGACCGCCGACCACGGGGGTCTGATCATGCTGCACTGCGAGAACGGCCCGGCCATCGAGGTGCTCATCCAGCAGGCGATCGCCGCCGGACGTACCGCACCCCGTTTTCACTCCATGACCCGGCCTTCCATCGCCGAGGGAGAGGCCACCTCGCGGGCTATAGCCCTGGCGGAGATCGCCGAAGTGCCGGTCTATGTGGTGCACCTGTCCGCCGGCGAGGCGTTGAGCGCGGTGGGACAGGCCCGCGGGCGGGGACTGCCCGTCTATGCCGAGACCTGCCCCCATTACCTATTGCTGTCCGATGACAGGCTCGCTTTGCCGGGCTTCCAAGGCGCCAAGTATGTCTGTTCGCCTCCGCTGCGGACCCCTTCTCATCACGAGCAACTTTGGAGGGGACTGGCCTCCGGTGACCTTCAGTTGGTGGCCACCGATCATGCACCGTTCCACTACAAGGAGCAGAAGGAGATGGGCCGAGGGGATTTCACAAAGATCCCCAATGGGATGCCGGGAGTCGAGTGGCGGGTGAGCCTGCTCTACCACTTCGGAGTGCGGGAGAACCGGATATCTCACAACCGCTGGGTGGAAATCACCTCAACCAACGCCGCCCGCCTGTTCGGCCTGTATCCCCAAAAAGGCGAGATCGCGCCCGGATCCGACGCAGACCTGGTGATCTTCGATCCAAAGCGGCAGCAGACCCTCTCGGCCGAAACCCAGATGACCAACTGCGACTACAACCCCTATGAGGGGTGGGTGCTGCAAGGAGCTCCGGAGACGGTGCTGTTGAGCGGAGAGCCGGTAGTCCGAGACGGCAAGTTCGTGGGCCGGGCGGGCACAGGTCGGTTCATCAAACGCCGCGCCTCTGAAACACTCACCACCGATATGATTTCCTGACCCCGGGGAGAGAATATGACCACCGTCAGAACCGCACTCATCCAGATGTCGACCGTCTACGACAAGGAGGCAAACACCGCCAAGGGGGAGCAACTGGTTCGCCAGGCGGCCGACCAGGGAGCGCAAATCGTTTGTCTGCAGGAGCTGTTCAACACCATCTACTTCCCCTACGAGATGGATCCCCGCCATCTGGAATTGGCCGAGCCGATCCCGGGTCCCACTACCGACCGGATGCAAGAGGTGGCTCGGGAGACGGGAGTGGTGCTGGTGGCGCCAATCTATGAGAAGACCATCGAAGGGATGCTGTTCAACACCGCCCCGGTGATCGGCGCAGACGGGGAACTCTTGGGTATCTACCGAAAGAGCCACATTCCCTTGGTCAGCACTCCGACTCTCACCGGGATCGAGAAGTACTACTTTGCTCCGGGAGACACCGGCTTCGTCACCTTCGACACGCCTTTTGGAATCAAGTTTGCCGTATACATCTGCTATGACCGCCACTTTCCCGAAGGAGTGCGAGCGTTTGCCCTGCAGGGCGCCCAGTTGATGGTGGTGCCCACCGCCACCACCGGGATGAGCCGCTATCTGTGGGAACTGGAGTTGCGGGCCCACGCCGTGGACAACATCATGTACGTGGGCGGAGTCAACCGGGTGGGCGTCGACCAGGACGGGTCCGACTCACACTTCTACGGATCGTCAGTGTGGGTGGACCCCAAGGGGCAGATCATCAGCCAGGCCAGCGACAAGGACGACGAGGTGCTGCTGGCCGATCTCGACTTCTCGGTGGTCCCGCAGATCCGCAACGAATGGGGATTCTTTCGCGACCGCCGCCCCGATCTGTACGGAGCGGTCGCCACCTGATCGGAGCGACTCTGGGGAAGACCTATCCCCCGGGAGCGAAGGCCTCAACCATCTCCCGGTAGTTGTCAGTGATAGGCAACGGCACCGGATAAACGTTGGGGCGGGTGGCGTAGGCCGCCAGTCCCTCCCGGCAGGCGGCCAGATCTCCCCAGACGCACAAAGCGCTCACCACTTCGGTGGGAACCAGGCCCGCGGCGGCGGCGATGCCACCTTCCCGGGGGGGCCAGCCGCCCATCTCGTCGTGGACCTGGTCCAGGAGTTGCTGGGGCACACCGCTGGCCAAAGCGATGTGGGGCTGCTGTCCCAGGTACATGGTGGTCATGCGTCGGGCTACTTCCAGAGCCCGCTCCGGGTTGCGGTCGTCCGCACTCACCACCACCACTTGGGGAAGGTCGAGATCGTCAAGTGACTTGCCCGCCCGGGCGGCCCCCGCCGCCATTCGATCAAAAGCCTGAGCCTGGTAGGCCAGAGAGGTGAACCCGTTGAGCAGCACCCCGTCGGCGACCTCTCCCGAAAGGGCCAGCATCTTGGGACCGGTGGCGCCGATGTAGATCGGGACCTCCTTAGGGGCGTCAGAAGCTCCCTCTCCCAGTTCCAGGCGCAGATCCCTCACCTGCACCAGATCGCCCTCGAAAGTCACCGTCTCAAGGGCCAGGAGTCTGCGCACCACCTCCACATACTCCCGCATCTGCCGCAGCGGTCGGCTTCGGATCACACCCTGTTTCCAGGCCAGTGGATCCCAGTAGGCGCCCAGGCCCAGCAGCATGCGGGAGGGGGCCAACTCGTCGAGCGAGGCAAATGTCAAGGCCATCAAGGAAGCAGGCCGGGTCCAAGTGTTCACCACCCCGGCGCCGATCCTGATGCGGCGGGTCTGGTGGGCAACCGCCCCCATCACCGAGATGGCGTCCCGGGCGGTGCGGGTTTCGCATATCCAGACCGACTCGTACCCCAGAGCTTCGGCTTGTTGGGAAAGAGCCACCTGGCTGCGGGCGTCTGGACGATCCAGGAAGCAGATTCCCACTCTGGCAATGCCAGCGTTCAATGCACACTCCTCTGTCTAAGCGTCGATCACCCCAGCAATGGTAGAACCCCCTCCCTATCCCATCTCGGAGAGACTCCAGGTCTCCAGAGCCAGGCGGTCCAGACCAGCAACTCTGGCGCAGATCATCCGCGCTGAGGGGAACCCCTACATAGGTGAAATGTGATCGGTCGAGGTAACCCCGACGCTGATCTACCTGCGTAATGAAGAGAAACGGCACCCCACAGCCGACGCGGCTACAGCGTCGATAGTCGAGGAAACGCGCACCTCCGTAGTCCGGACCCCCAATTCCGGCCGAGATATTCGTGTGCGGCTCACCCCGACCCCGACCAGAGTGGAGGGTTAGACTCCGAGTCAGCCAATCGCGTTCGTTCCTATGAGAATCGCGTACGTCCGTATGAGAAGGAGAGACAATGCTCAGGATCCGGAACAGCGGTCCGCTAGTGCTCCTCGTCGCCCTCGCGCTTGTATTCACCGCATGTGCATCCGACGAAGGCGCTGACGAAACAATCCCCGCAGCAACAGAGGCCCCAACCACGACCCAGGCGCCGGCCACCACGGCTGAAGCCCCCACCACCACCGCAGCCCCCACCACGACCGAAGCCCCGACCACCACCGAAGCCATGGTCGACATGACACCCGAGACGCCGAACATCAAGGTGATGCCGGCCACGCTGGCTCAGTTCCTACCTCTCTATGTGGCTCAGGAAAAAGGCTTCTTCGCCCACTACGGCCTGGAGCCGGAGCTCCTCGCGTTCGAGGGCGGCGCAGGCCGCGCCACCGAGGCGGCCTTGTCCGGTGAGGCGGACATGGGCTATACGAGCTGGCCGCTGGCCTTCTCGCTGGCCGAGCGTGGCCAGCAGCTCAAGTTCGTCACGACGCATGCGTTCTACGCACGGGAAGGCGGCGCTGACTACACCACGCATCGTCTGATCGTCGCCGAGGACTCGCCGATCCAGTCGGTCGCAGATCTCGAAGGTGCACGCATCGGCGTGATCGCCCGCGGGTCGAACGAAGAGGCATTCCTCATATCGATAATGCTTGAGGTGGGCGTCGATCCAGACAGCGTCGAACTCATCGAAGCGTTCTGGGGAGCGCACCCGGATCTGATCACGTCGGGCGAGATCGATGTCGGATACATGATCTATCCGTTCGTCGGCGCCATCATTCCGTTCGGAGAGACCGAGGGGAACGGCTTCCGCTCGATCGGTGACCCCTACATCGGCGGCGAGAACGGCATCCCAGAAATGCTGGGTGACCGCGGCGCCGGCATGTTCCCGATGGCGGCCTCGCCCGAGTTCGTGGCTGAGAACCCCAATACCATCAGGGCATGGGCGCTCGCCATCCGTGACGCCTGTCAGTGGATCGTCGACAACCCGGCCGAGGCCCTGGACATTTCAGTGGCCATCTCGGGTGTGCCGGAGGAGGCGCAGAGGAACAACCCGCCGCACCTGTACGTGACCTGGCCAGAGAACTGGGTCGAACAGATGCAGCGTGTTGCAGACCTGATGGTCAACGCGGACCTGATCGGGGAAGGGCTGGACGTGGGAGCGTTCATTTCGGACCTCCCGTTCACCGAAGACGAGATGATCGAGAACGGTCGCTACTTCCCCTGGGATCCAAGCCAACTGCCATAACAAACTCGAACGGGAGTTGAAGTGAGAGGACCCCTGCGGTTCCCTGGCCTCACTGCCGTCGCCGTCATCCTCGCAGCGTGGGTGGCGGCGACGGCCACCGGGTTCGTCAACTCAAAGTTCATCCCACCACCTAACGAGGTCTTGAGGGCGGGTTCCGAGGACTGGGCGAACCTCGGTGCCGCCACGCTTGAGAGCATGTGGACTGCGCTGGTCGGCTACGCAGTCGGATTCGGCGCCGCGGTGGTGGTCGGAATGGCCGTGGGCCGGTACGCGTCCGTCGATTCGTGGCTGAGCGGGCCGCTCGACTTCTTTCGCGCCATCCCCGCGGTCGCCATGGTCCCCATGGCGCTGTTGGTGCTTGCCGACTCGTTCCTGGTGGGTGCGTTCGCCGTGGCTTGGGGTTGTTTCTTCCTGGCCGTCATCAACGTAATCGCCGGCGTGAAACACATCCCGGACACGTTGCAGGACGCGGCCCGCAGCTTCGGCGCCGGTGAGGTTAAGGTGCTCCGCAAAGTAGGGATACCGAGCCTGCTCCCCTATTTCCTCTCGAGCCTGCGACAGAACGTGTCGGTAGCGCTCATCGTCATCGTTGTCGCCGACATGGTCGTCGGGCTGTCCGGACTCGGCTTCTATATCCTCCGCACGCAAAGCAACGCGCTGTTTGGCCGGATGTATGCCTCTATCGTCCTGATCGCGGTCATCGGGTACCTGGCATTCCGCCTGCTCGAGGTGGCCCAGCGGAGGCTGTTCCCCTGGTGGTCGGAGACATCGTTGACATGACCACCCATCGCACCTCCTCCAGTCCGGCCATCCACCTGAAGGGTGTGACCAAGAATTACGCCCGGCGCGGTCAAGACGAAGACCTCAAGATCATCGATGGCCTGGACCTTTCGTTTCGGCCGGGCGAACTGGTGACGATCGTCGGGCCGTCCGGCTGCGGTAAGTCGACGATCCTCAAGATGATCGACGGGTTGACCCCGGTGACGGGTGGGACCATCAGCTTCGAGCCCAGCTCCCCGAAGCCGAGAATCGGCTTCGTGTTCCAGGACTACGTCAGCGCGCTGGCGCCGTGGAAGACCGTCCAGAAGAACGTCGAGTTCGGTCTGGAGATCGAGGGCATCGCGTCGCGGACCGAGCGGGCCGAGGCGGCCGCCCGCTACATAGAGATGGTCGGTCTCCAAGGGTTCGAAAACGCCTATCCGCGCGAGCTCTCGGGCGGCATGCAGCAGCGGGTCCAATTGGCCCGCGTGCTCGCCTATGAGCCCGACGTGCTGTTGATGGACGAGCCGTTCGGATCGCTCGACGCGCAGATCCGGCGTGTCCTGCAAGAAGAGATCCGAAGGATCCTCGAGAGTCTCGGTCGAACGGTGCTGTTCGTCACCCACGACATCGAGGAATCGCTTTACCTCGGCGACCGCACCGTCGTCCTCGATCATCGCCCTGCCCGCGTCCTCACCGATTTCGAGCAGGGCGAGCGGACCTCGAGCTTCGAGGATTTCGTCGCCTCCGACGAGTTTCGGACGAGATACAACCAGGTCTGGCGCCTCCTGCAAGGCGGGGGTGGCCGCGCATGACCACGTCGGTGTGGATTCGCGGGCTGAAGACCATCATCGTGCTCGCCGCCATCTTCGGGGTATGGGAGTACGTGAGCCGCGCCGAGATGGTCAACGCATTCCTCTTCCCGCCACCCTCTCAGGTGTTCACCGACACTCTCGCCGCCTTCACCGACCCTCCGTACCGGTCGGGCGACGGTCTGTTGTTCCAGATTGGCAAGAGCGTCTACCGCGCCGTGGCGGGTTGGCTAATCGGGGTGGTCGTGGGCGTCGTGTTCGGCGTGGTCGTCGAATGGTGGAACAAGCCCGGGTCCGTAGCGATCTCGCTGCTTGAATTCCTGCGACCGATCCCGGTCATCCTCTTCCTGCCCGTCCTCGTGCTGGCGGTCGGGATCGGGGATCTGTCCCGCATCATCGTGATCGCCTGGGCTTCGTTCATTTTTGTGGCGATCAACACGATCTTCGGCGTCCGTACCGCCAAGCAGTCGCTGTTGCCCGACGTGGTGAGAAGCTTCGGCGGATCCGAGACCCTGGTGTTAAGACGAGCCGTGTTCGGCCTGGCGGTCCCCCAGATCGTGGCCGGCGCTCGCCAGGCGGTCGGTATCGCACTTGTGCTCATGGTGGCGTCCGAGCTCATCCTCTCCACCGACGGGCTCGGCTGGTTCATCCTCTTCATGCGCCGCAGCCTCTTCCCCGCCGAGATGTACGGAGCGATCCTCATGGTCGGCATCCTCGGCTTAATCTTCGGAACCCTGTTCCAACGTCTACAGAAACGCATCCTCGCCCCCTACATCGACTGACCGAACCAAGGAGAGAACATGATCAAAACCGGTATCGGCTTGCTGCAGAACACGCCCCTCCCGGAGACCGTCCGGCTGACCAAGAGGGTGGAGGATCTCGGGTACGACTCGATCTGGTACGCCGAGCACAACTTCTCGCGCGACGGCGTCACCGCCTGCGCAGCTGCCGCCGCCGTGACCGAGCGCCTCACCATCGGCCCGAGCGTCGTGCCGATCTTCACTCGCAGCCCGCTGCTGATGGCGACCACCTTCGCCGCTCTCGACGAGCTGTCCGGCGGCCGGATGATTGCCGGCATCGGCGCCGGCTCGCGGGTGCTCATCAAGGCCCAGGGCATCGACTTCAAAAAGCCGCTGCAGGCACTGCGCGAGTACGTGGAGGCTTGCCGGGCCGTGTGGCATGCCCACGGGACTCACATCGACTACGAGGGCGAGATGGTCCACCTCGAGAACGCCGAACTCGACTTCGAGCCTGTGCGTCGCGACCTGCCCGTCTGGCTGGGCCCGACCGGCCCGCTGGCATGCCAGCTGACCGGTGAGATTGCCGAGGGAGCGTCGCTCAACGCCTTTTTGAGCACCGACTATGTCACCTGGGCACGGGAGCACCTCAACAAGGGTGCTGAGAAGGCCGGCCGCACGGTCGACGATCTCGAGGTGGGGATAATGGTGGTGGCGGCCGTCGAGAACTCGAAAGAGGCTGCCCGCGCCTACCTGCGTCCCCTTCTCGCCCTCTACCTGGCTCGCCTTCCCGACATCACCAAGAGGACCTCGGTGTGGGGCCCCGACGGTGCGGGATGGAAGCAACTGGTAGCCGCCGTGGACGAAGGAGGCGGCGAGGCCGGCCAGCAGTACATCAGCGACGAAATCATCGATGAACTCACCATCAACGGCACCCGGGACGACTGCCTCGAGGGCCTGCAGCGCTACATCGACGCCGGGATCGATCACCCGATCATCACGGTGATCGGTGACATCGAACGTGGCATCGAGCAACTAGCCCCGCAGGGCTAAGGAGGAGCGCATGGGCACCACAGCAATCACGAATGCGTCGATCTTCGACGGGACAGGCGCCGAGCCCTACGGCCCGGCCAGCCTGGTCATCGAGGACGACCGCATCACGGCCATCGGCGCCGACGTGGAGGTTCCGGCGGGCGCCGAGGTAATCGACGCGGCCGGCGCCCATGTGCTGCCGGGCCTCATCGACGCCCACCTTCATCTGTTCGGCATCCAGGGGTACGACTTCATGTCGTGGGCCATGGAGTCACCGAAGCTGCATGCCATCCGCTCGGCGATCGAGGTCCAGGAGATCCTCGGCGCCGGCTACACGCTTATCCGGGACTGCGGGAGCGACCACAGCCTCGAGCTGAAGAAGGCGATCGAGGAAGGCAAGGTCAA
This sequence comes from Acidimicrobiia bacterium, assembly GCA_965248705.1. GTDB lineage: Bacteria > Actinomycetota > Acidimicrobiia > Spongiisociales > ZC4RG35 > Bin76. Next base: position 241,237 of record CBDFJY010000002.1, read on the forward strand.
TGGTCCCCGCATGCGGGCTGTCGGGCGGTTCATCGCCGAGACCGGCGGGATCCCGGACCTACCGTTCATCCGCCTCGAGTGGATGCAAGGATCGGAACCACCCGGATTCGTCCGGTTGGCCGATGGCGTCGCCGAGGTTGCCAAGGCGGCTCGCGAGCAGATTCGCGGCGGAGCGACAGACATCAAGCTCGGCGTGACCGGCGGCATCGATCCGTCGTTCATTCGCGCCGAGTCGGCGTGGACCGGGGCCGAGATCGAGGCCGCGGCGCATGTCGCACACAACGTGGGTGCTCTGCTGTCCGCCCACAGCAACACCCTCATCGGGGAGTCGTGCATCGGCATGCAGCGCGCCATCGGGGCGGGGGCCGATTCGATCGAGCACGGGTACTGGATCGACGACGAGACCCTCGAGATGATGGCCCGTCACGACGTCACGTGGAATCCCAACGTGGGATACCTGGCGCGGGCGGTGGAACGCGGGGGCGATCTCGGTCTCAACCCGGTCTACGTGGAGCGCTGCAAGAGGGCACTCGACTCGTACGCCGACACCTTGCCCCGCGCCAGATCGATCGGCGTCAAGAGAGCCATCGGGTCCGACTTCTTGGGCACGCCGGCCGATCCACACGGTGAGGAGGCCTATGAACTCGAGGTCCAGACCAGCCTCGGCCTCTCGACCTTGGATGCCCTCATCACCACGACCAGGGGCAACGCCGAATTCTTCCGGATCGACGACGACTTCGGAACGCTGCAGGTGGGCAAGGTCGCCGACCTGCTCATCATCGACGGCAACCCACTCGACGACATCCGCATCCTCCAAGAACGTCATAGGATCAAGCGGGTCATGGTCGGAGGGGAGACCCGCATCACCAGGCCATGACCGCCCGATCCACGCCGATCTTCGACATCGGCCTGGACAATGGCAGGACGGTGGATGAGATCGTCGCGGTGGCCCAGGCGACAGAGCAGGGCGGATTCGAGACAATCTGGATAGCCGAGCAACACTTCCGACGGGGTGTCTTCACCATCGCGGCCGCAGCCGCCGAGTCCACGTCCTCGGTCGGGATCGGCTTCGGCGTGTTGAGTCCGTTCATTCGTCACCCGGCATCTGTGGCGATGGAACTGGCATCTCTCACCGAGCGATGGGGCGACCGATTCACGCTCGGATACGGGGTGGCCCATCACGGCTCATCCCGACTCGGAACCATTCCCGCCAACCAGGTGACCGGCCTGCGAGATGCCGCCACGGCCACCCGCGCCCTCCTCAGGGGGGACACCGCCTACCAGGGAGCGCAGCTCTCGTCTCGGCCGCCGCCCGTACCGATCTACATCGGATCGATGGGTCCGCAGTCGCTGGCGATGTCGGCCGCCCACTACGACGGGGCGCTGCTGGGCGTGATGTGTTCGCCGACATTCATCGAGTCATGCGCCGAACTGCTCGACGCGGCCCTGGCCAAAGCCGGGCGCGGCAGGGATGACTACTCGTTGGGCGCGCTCGTGCTCACTGCGGTGGCCGACAATCCCGCTGACGCAAGGGACGTGGTGCGGCGGTCCGTCGCTTATTACCTGGCGGAGATTCCCGACGTGTCGCCGCGACTGGTCGGGACCGATGTTTCGCGCGACCAGATCCTCGCCGTCCGCGCCCAAATCGTGGAGACGATGGCGACCGACGGCGTCGAGGCCGCTGCCGCTCTTCTCCCCGACGACTTGGTCGACCGGCTGGCGGTCGCCGGCACTCCCGACGATGTGGCCCAACGTCTGGCCCGCCTCGGGGATGCAGGCCTAGACAGGGTCGTGGCTCACCACGCGCTCGGCCCCGACGCGGTGGTCGCGCTCGGCGCCGCCTTGGCCGACCGCGCAACGGCGGTGGCGCATGGTTGAGCTCGGGGCGGCAATCGAGGGCTTGGCGCCGGCCGAGATCCGGGCGATCCAGAACGAGCGCCTAGCCACGCAACTCGCCTACCTCTGGGAGCGCTCGCCCTTCTATCAGGACAAGCTGCGCGGCGCCGGCCTCGTCCCCGACTCGGTGAGGTCGGCCGATGATCTGACTCAGGTCCCCTTCACCCACAAGGAAGACGTACGAAAATCCATAGCGGCGAGTCCACCGCTGGGAAACCATCTCGCCGCCGAACCAAGCGACGTCGTTCAATTCCAAGCATCGACCGGGACAACCGGACGACCGTCGTATGTCGGGCTCACTGCCCGCGACCGGGCGAACTGGGCCGAGATCACCCGCCGAACACTCTGGGCCCATGGCTTCCGCCCGGGTGACCGGGTGCTGCAGGGGCTGGGAATGTCCCGCTGTTGGGTGGGTGGCCTGCCGATGGTGCAGGGCATCGAAGCCCTGGGTGCGGCCTGCATCCCGGCCGGGGCCGAGCCGGGAACCACCTGGTTGCTCCATGCCATCAGCGACCTGCGTCCAACCGGGCTGGTCGCCACCCCGAACTTCGCTGGATACCTCGGCAAACAGGCCCAGGAGGTGTTGGGCGTCGACGCCCGGGAGCTGTCGATCGAGCGGATCTATGTGGGCGGCGAACCTGGGGGCGGCATCCCGGAGTTCCGCCGACATGCAGAAGAGCTATGGGGAGCGGAGATGCGGGAGGTGATGGGCGGCACTGACCTCTCACCTGTCCTGTGGGCGGAATGCGAGGATCAAAGCGGCATGCACTTCGTCGCTCACGAGTTCGTCTACTGGGAGCTGGTCGACAACGCCGGTGATCCGGTGGAGATCACGGCAGGAGCAACGGGAGAGTTGGTGTACTCGCATCTCGACCGGGCGGCGACTCCCGTGCTGCGCTTCCGGCACCGCGACATGGTCGAGGTACTCGACACCGAATGCCGTTGCGGACGGACCAGCCCCAAGATCAAGTGTTACGGGCGCACCGACGACCTTATGATCATCAAGGGCGTCAACTTCTACCCGACCGCCCTCCAGGATATCGTCATGGGCATGAGACCTGCCACGAGCGGCGCCGCCCGGATCCTTAAGCACGAGCCCGAGTACGCCTGGCCGGGCCCCCTCCACGTCCGGGTCGAACGGGGTGAGGAAAGTTCCGCCGTTGACGACCACGAACTTCGCTCGGAGCTGACCCGGGCCATCTCCGACATGTGCAGGGTCAAAGCAACGGTCGAGGTCGTTTCCTTTGGTACTTATCCTCCACCCGGACGCGAGAAGGTCCGGCTCATCGAGAAGGTGTATAAGACATGACGTCACTAACCGTCAAAGACGCCACCCTGGTCAGCCCCGCTGGCCAGACGAGAGCCACGGTTCATTGCAGCGATGGGGTCATTCAGGCGCTCCTTCCACCAGGCGACGCGCCCTCCGCCGACCGAGTCGTCGATGCCGATGGCGCGTACGTGCTGCCCGGCGTGATCGATTCACACGTACATCTCGGGGTGATCCTGCCGTTTGCCGACTCGTGCCGCATGGAGAGCGCGGCAGCCGTGACCGGGGGCGTGACAACCATGTGGCACTACCTGCTGTCACCCGGTTCCTTCAAAGACACACACCAGCAGCACGTCGACGAAATCGAGGAACACAGCATCGTTGACGTGGGCTTTCACGCGCTGGTCACCAACGCGCAACAGGTCGCCCAGATCCCCGAGACGGTCGATGAACTGCGCCTTACCTCGTACAAGTTCCACATGGCGATGAAAGGACCCGAGGCCGCATACGGGATCAAAGGGCTCGACGACGGACTGATCTTCGAAGGGATGCGCCAGGTGGCCTCTCGCCCCGGGGTGATGGCCCTCATCCACGCCGAGAACATCGACGTGATCCTCCACAACCGGGAACTGGCAATCGCAGCCAACCCGGACGCCACCGACACCGCCTCGTGGAGCAGGCACCGCCCGCACTTCACCGAAGAGGAAGCGATCATACGCTCATCGATCCTCGCTGAGAACGCCGGCGCACCGCTCGCGGTGATCCACACCAGCGTCGGCCGCGGGCCAGAGCTCATCCGCACAGCGCGTAACCGCTACCCGCATCTCTACATGGAGACCTGCCCGCAGTACCTTGTTCTAGACATGGACATGCCACTGGGCACGTGGGGCAAGGTCAACCCGCCGCTGCGGACCAGAGCCGATCAGGAACTGTTGTGGGCCGGCCTGGCGGATGGGACCATCGATTGGATGGGATCCGACCACTGCGACTACGACCTGCAGACGCGCCGCGGCAACATCTGGGACGTCGGTCCCGGTCTCCCAGGCAGCATGACCATGATCCTCGGTGTCCTGTTGTCGGAAGGCGTCAACCAGGGTCGGCTGACGCTCGAACGCGTCGTCGAACTGACATCAGCGAACTTCGCCCGTCACATCGGAGCATCGCCGCGCAAGGGGGCGATCGAAGTCGGCAGTGACGCCGACCTCGTTATGATCGACCTCGACAAGGAGGTCACGATCGACGCGGACCTGCTCAACGGGCACTCGGACTACACCCCGTACGAGGGCATGGAGATGCGGGGTTGGCCCCGCATGACGATCGCCGGAGGCCAAGTGTTGTACGAGGACGGCCAGGTTGATCGGGACACGAGGCACCGCGGCACTCTCATCACCGTTGCGCCCGATGGGATGCCGGTGCTGTAATGGCCGCGCGTAAGATGTTCGTGCTGCCCACGGGCACCTGCTACCTGGCCGAGTTCCGGACCAAGCTCGGCGGGTCCAACGACCAGGTTGGGGTCCCGATCGCCATCTACGCAATCGAGACCGACGACGGCTGGGTGTTGTTCGACACGGGGAGCGACCCGGCGGCGGCGACCGATCCGGAGGCGACGTGGGGACGGCTGGCGAAGGCGTTCCGGATGGAGATGTCAGACGCCGATCACCCGATGGCGCGCCTGGCCGAGGCGGGCATCGAGGTAGCGGACGTAGCGCATGTGGTGGTGTCGCATCTCCACATGGATCACGCCGGTGGCATCCGATTTTTCCCCGACGCCACCGTACATCTGCAGCGAGCCGAGCGTCGGTGGGGCCAGTTCCCGGACCGGTTCGGGGCACCCGGCTTCGTGCGCAACGACTTCGATCGGCCCGAGATCACCTATCAGTACCACGAGGGCGATGTCCGGATCGTCCCGGGCGTTAATGCCGTACTGACCGACGGCCACACGCCGGGGCATCAATCGCTGGTGGTCGACCTGCCCTCGGGTCGCTACGTCCTCACCGGCGATGCAGCCTATCGACGGGACCAGATCGACCGGCGCATCCCACCACCGACGACAACCGACGAGTATGCAGCCATCAAGTCGCTGTCCCGGCTCAAGGGCTTCGAAGACCGCGACGGAGCAACGATCCTCGTTGCGCATGACATCGAGCAGTGGGAAACCACGCTCAAATCACCGGACGGCTATTACGAATAGGGAGGCGCCCATGGCCAGTTTCACCGATTGGAACCAACAGGACGGGTTCGAGGCGTTTCCGGGCGACTTCGTGTGGAACGTCACCGGCGAGGACATCCAAGTGATTCGTGCCGAGATAGCGCCGGGGACCGACTTCGGCCTCCACTCCCATCACCAGGAGCAGATCATCTGCGTGTTGGCGGGACGGCTCGAATTCACGGTGGACGGCGAGACGCGGATCGTCGGACCTGGACAGGTGGTCCACGCCCCGTCCGGCGTCGAGCACGGTGGACGGGTGGTGTCAGATGATCCGGTAATCACCCTCGAGGCCTTCTCTCCTCCCCGGGTCAACTTCAGCCACAACCAGGCGATGGTGTTTGAGGATCCGGTATGAGCCGAGGGCTCAGCGGTCACAGAGCCCTTGTCACCGGCGGGAGCGCGGGCATCGGTCTTGCAACGGCCGATCGGCTGGCTGCCGAAGGTGTCAATCTGGCGCTCGTGGCCCGCAGCGAGGCCCGGCTGTCCGAAGCACGAGCCCACATCGCCAAGACGCACGGGGTGGAGGTGGCGCCGATCGTGGCCGACCTCTCACTGCCGGATGCACCGGACCGAGCAGTAGGAATAGCAGCAGATGCGCTAGGTGGGATCGACATCCTCGTCAACAACGCCGGCTCCTCGCCGTTCGGCAGCCTTGAAGTGGTCACCGACCGCGACTGGTCGTCTTCGATCGACTTGAAGTTGATGGGCTACGTGCGGTGCACGCGGGCCGTCTTCCCCATCATGAAGCAGGGCGGAGGCGGTGTGATCGTCAACGTTGTCGGCATGGCCGGGCGCGCGGCTTCCCCCGCCTACGTGCTCGGCTCGCTGAACGCCGCGTTGCTCCACTTCACCAAGTCGGTGGCGGAAATGGGCGGGCCGCACGGCATCCGAGTGATGGCGGTGAATCCCGGCCTGACCACGACCGATCGCATGGAGGACGCAATCGAGGTCTGGGCCGCAGACGCCGGGATGACCAACGAGGCGTTCCGGGCCGCGTACCTGGACGACAAGGTTCCAATCGGTCGCTTCACGACGCCGGAGGAAGTGGCCGAAGCGGTCATCTACCTCTGCTCGGACGCCGCCGCCCCAGCTACCGGCTCGGCAATCCAGCTCGACGGCGCGTCCACCCGCGGGGTGTTCTGATGTCTGAGCTGAGCCTGACCCGCCATGACGGGGTGGCCCGGGTGACCATCGACCGCCCGGAGCGCAAGCACGCCTGGTCGGTGTCGATGTGGGCCGAGGTGACCAGCCTCATGAATCAGTGCGCCAAGGACGACTCGGTACGTGTTGTCCTGGTGACATCAACCGGTGACCGGGTGTTCAGCGCCGGCGCCGACCTCGAACAGTTCAGCGGCGCAGACCCGGCCGCGGTGCGGGCGTCGGTGGAAGGAGTCGAGTCGGTGATGGCGTCGATCGAGGCATGCCCGCAGCCGGTTGTTGCCGTGGTGAGCGGAGCCGCCGTCGGGGCAGGGACCGAGGTTGCCGCGGCCTGCGACGTCCGGATCGCCTCCGATCGGGCCTGGTTCTCAATCCCGGCGGCGACGTTGGGGATAGTCATCACCCGAAGCGATATCGCTCGGCTGGTGCGGGGGGTCGGGGGATCAATGGCTCGCGACATGCTGTTGACCGGCCGCCGGCTGACTGCTTCAGAGGCCCAGCGGATCGGTTTCGTCCGCTCGGTCCACACCCCCGACGATCTCGACGCAGCCGCGATGGATCTTGCCGCGGAGATCGCCGCGCTCGACGCCTCCGCCTTGGCTGCGATGAAGACGCACCTGAACGCGCTCGGGGACATGCCATGGGACGAAGATTCGTGGGCTTCCTCGTTGGAGGCGATCACGTCGGCCACAACCCGGAAACGCATCGCCGCCCGGCTGGGAAATGCATGATGGGAGTCGTTCGCAATGGACGTCTGGTCACCGCAGACGGCGTTGTCGAGGGAGACATCTCGTTCCGGGACGGTGTCATCCACCAGATCGGAACGGGCTTGGAAGGCAGGACGATCGCCGACGTAAACGGCGCCTGGGTGCTGCCGGGGGCGGTGGATCCTCACGTCCACATCTCGTTGGGTGGACATTCCATCACCGAGCCGTTGCTGCACGATCTGCACCAGGCCGCGCGGGCAGCCCTGCGAGGAGGCGTGACGACAATCGGCGCGTACGCACAGCGAACCCCGGCGACCACTGTGGCCGAGGCGGTCGAAGCCGAGATCGGGCGGGAGCGTGACGGCGTCGCCACCGATTACTTCATCAACGCCTTGTTCATGCCCGGCGACGACATCGAAGGGACAGTCGCCGCAAGCGCCGAGGTCGGCGTCAGCTCCTTCAAGACGATGGTCGCCTACGCTCAGCGGGGCCAGATGCTCGACGACGCCTCGATCTGTCTCCTCATGGAGCGAGCGGCGGCGGTGGGCGGCATCACCCTCGTCCATGCCGAGAACGGCGGCGCCATCGACTACCTCGCCGCCGTCGAACGCAGGCAGGGAGTCACCAATGCAAGTTTCCTGCGCAGCCAGCCGGTGGAGTTGGAGCCCGAAGGCATGAACCGCACCGCGATGTTCGCGGCGCTGACCGGGTGTCATCTCCACTTTGTGCATTGCACCTCGGCGCCGGGGGCGGCGATGCTCGGCGCCTTAAAGGGCTCGGGAGGCTCGGTGACCGCCGAGACGCAGATCCACTACCTGTTGCTCACCAACGCCGAGGTCCTGCAACGCGGCCCGCTGGGCAAGGTCGGTCCGCCGCTGCGAGACCCCGAGCACCCCGCTCAGCTATGGGAAGCTCTGGCCGACGGCCGGATCGATCATCTTTCGTCGGACCACTCCCCCAAGAGCCTGAAGGTGAAGCTGGCCGCCGAGAACATCCTCGACGCCACCTTCGGCGGCATCGCGGGGGCCGGCGTCATGCTGCCTCTGGCGTTCAGTGAAGGGTTCAGAAAGGGACAGCTGACGATCGAGCGACTCGCCGAGGTCACCTCCACCAGGGCCGCGCAGATCTTCGGGATCTACCCGCAGAAAGGCGTATTGGCCGAAGGCTCAGATGCCGACCTGGTCGTCATTGCAGAGGGACAGCCCGAGGTCCGGCTGACCCACGACAACCTCGAACCCCGCGCCGGATACTCGCTGTTCGATTCATTGTCCACCACCGGTATGCCGAATCTGGTGGTACGCGGCGGCTCGGTGGTCCTCTCGGACGGCGAACTGGTCGGACCCGAGAACGGGCGGTACCTGGCACGGTTCGGACACCCATGAGTCTCGACCTGCTGATCCGCGGCGGCCGCGTGTACGACGGCACCGGATCGTCGTGGATCAGTGCGGATATCGGCGTCGATGCAGACACGATCATCGTCCTGCGCGGCGACACGACCCATCTGGAGGCCGGTCGCGTGATTGATGCGAGCGGCCTCTCCGTATGCCCGGGTTTCATCGACATGCATGCCCATTCCACGATGGCGATCCTGGCCGATCCGGCCCATGAGCCGAAGGTCCGGCAAGGCGTCACAACCGAGCTGATCGGCGTCGATGGCAACTCCTATGCCCCATTCCCGGCCGCCGCCGACCTCGACGGCTGGAGTGTGATGAACGCCGGGCTCGACGGACGCCGCCCGCCGGGACTAGGGTGGAGTTCGGTCACCGAGTACCTCGATCTCTACGATTTGTCGGTACCCGTGAATATCGCCTATGTCATCGGCAACACGCCGCTGCGGGTGGCCAGCGTCGGGTGGGACGACACCGCACTCACCGCCGAGAGCATGGCCGCACAGCGGGTGTTACTGCAGGAAGGCCTCGACGAGGGGGCATTCGGTTTCTCTACGGGACTGACCTACCCGCCCGGCAGCTTCGCCGACATCGACGAACTCACCGAGCTGGCCGAGGTGGCGGCGCGCAACGGCGCCATGCACGTGTCGCACGTGCGTTACGGGGCGGGCGCCACCTTCGCCGATCCGTTCCACGAGGTGGTCGAGATCACCCGTCGCACCGGCGCCGCTTTGCATATCTCCCACTACGCGTCGCTCTCCAAAAAGGACGGCGAGTTCAAAGACCTCCTGGGCCTCGTCGAGGAGGCCCGCCAGGAGGGTCTCCAGGTGTCGTTCGACGCCTATCCCTACAACCAGGGCGGCTCGCGGGCGCTGGTCGCCCTACCCGAGTGGATTCAAGACGGCGGGCCCGACCGCCTGCTGGAGCATCTCTGTAGTCGGGGCTCGCGAGGAAAGATGCGCGAGGAGGCAGATCCCCGGCAGAGCCGCTGGCGCAATCCGACCGGCTGGCACCTCAGCGGGTTCGAGAACCCCGACTATCGACAGTTCGAAGGTGTTCCTCTCGACCGGATCGCCGCCGCGATGGGCCTCGACCCGCTGGATGCGCTGTGCGACTTGCTCATCGCCGAGAATCTCGGGCTGTCCTACGTCGGCCACGACTCGAACAACATGGAAACCGTGCGTCACATCCTCAGCCACGACCTGTGTGCGGTCGGAAGCGATGCGCTGCTGGTGGGCGCCGCACCGAGCCCACGAACCTATGGCACCTTTCCCAAGATGCTCGGCGGCCTGGTGAGAGATGAAGGCTTGATGACGATGGAAGAGGCCATCCGCAAGATGACCTCGTACCCCGCCGGTCTGCTGGGCATCGGCGACCGCGGCGTCATCCGCGACGGCGCCAAGGCCGACCTCGTGGTGTTCGACCCCGACACCGTGGGTAGTGCGGCCTCTCTGCAAGACCCATGCCAATTCCCGACCGGCATTCCGCATGTGTTCGTCAACGGCGTGCCGGTGGTCGACGACCATCGCCGTACCGGCGCCACTCCCGGCCGCGCACTCAAGAGGCCGTGAACATGACCGGACTGGACTCCCTCATCGCCGACCTGAAGGCGGCTCACGCCGAGCGCAATCCGCGGTCCGCCGCCGCGTTTGAGCGTGCGCTGCGGGTCATGCCCGGGGGCAACTCGCGCACCCAGCTCTATTTCGAGCCGTTTCCGTTCTATGTCGACCACACCGACGGCGCATACCTCCACGATCTCGACGGCCATCGCTATCTCGATGTCGTCAACAACTACACGAGCCTGATCCACGGCCACCCCGACGCCGAGACCGTCCGCGTGATCGCAGAGCAGGCTGGCCGTGGTACGGCCCACGCCGCGCCGTCACCGTCCGAGATCGAGCTGGCGGAGACGATCACCGGTCGGGTGACGAGCATGGAGATGGTGCGGTTCACCAACTCAGGCAGCGAGGCGGTCCTCTACGCCATCCGACTCGCTCGACATATCACCGGCCGCGCCGATGTGATCAAGGTGGAGGGCGGATATCACGGAGGCACCGAGTCCGTGCAGGTGAGCGTGAAGCGCTTGGGCATCGACGAGCCAACGGCATTGCCGGAGGAGGGAGTTCCCGAGAGTGTCGCCAGCGCCACCCACGTGATCCCGTTCGACGACGTCGACGAAGCTGTTCGGTTGATCAACGAACACGGCCCCACTTCAGCAGCACTTATCGTCGAACCGATACAGGGATTCGGTGGTGCTTTGAGGCCGCCAGACGGCTACCTGGAGGCGACCTCCAAGACTGCCTCCGACTCCGGGACGCTGGTGATCCTCGACGAGATACAGACTCTTCGGTTCGCCTACGGCGGCATGCAGCAGACGCTCGGGCTCACTCCTGATCTCACCGTCCTCGGCAAGCTGATCGGCGGCGGCCTTCCGGTCGGAGCCTTCGGCGGCTCCGCGGAACTGATGGCGATGACCGATCCGCGAGGCCGGGGGGTGTTAACCCAGAGCGGCACCTTCAACGCCAATCCCCTGACGATGTCAGCAGGCCTCCACGCACTTCGCAAACTCACCCCCGCAGCCATCGACCTGCTCAATGCCAACGGCGACCACCTGCGGGCCTGGATCAACCAAGAGTGCACCCGGCTCGGGCTGCCGCTGATAGCCGGCGGCTACGGAAGCCTCCTGCAGCTACATGGGGGATCAGACCTGCCAACCAGCTACCGGCAGGCAAAGACGCGGACCACGGAGCCACTGACCGCCCTGTTCTACCTCCTCATGGAACGCAACATCTTCACCGCACCCTCAAGGGTCATAATGGCGCTCTCAACGGCGATGGGCGACACCCAACTCGACGAACTCCGGGAAGCCATCGCATCGTCGCTCGACCTTCTCTCCGCAGCGATGTCCGACTAGGTTGTCATGCCGTAGACCCTTGTAGAGAAGGATCCCCTTCGGGGAGGAGCCAGTTTGATCACGACGGTAACCCGGCCTGCCTATCTGGCCCCTGGACAACAACCCCCAACTTGATAGCGGCTTGAACCAGATGCCCCGATGGCTGCCCCACGGTGAGACTGTCACGCTCCCTTCGGGTGCTACCGCTGTAATCCAGGCGGAACTTGGTTCATGGGGGCGGATTAGGCCTTTTGCTCGTGGTGCTCGCTGTTGGGTGGTCCTCAGGGCGACCGCGGTGTCATCCGGGACGGCACCAAGGCCGACCTCGTGGTGTTCGATCCCGAAACCGCGGGAAGTGCCGCCTCTCTGCAAGACCCATTCCATTTCCCCACCGGCATTCCTACGTGATTGTCAACGGCGTGCCGGTGGTCGACAACCTTCGGCGGGCCGGCGCCACTCCAGGGCGCGCCCCCAAGCGGCAGGGAACATGACCGGACTGGACTCGCCGATTCGCCGACCTGCAGGCGGCATTTCCGGACCGGAGACGAGATCACCCTGGCGTGCCATTCGGCGTCGGCGGGCACTGCCTACCGGGAGCGGATCTCTCCAACATGCCGTTGGAGACACCGGGTGTGATTAGGGTTCAGGCCGTCCCTTCAATCCGAAAACACAGCAATAAAGGAGACTTCAGTGGCCGCTACACCTTGCCCAGCGGAGGACGGATCCAGTCCCGTCCGTCGCAAATTCCCGAAGCCACCCCCCATTTGTATCGATGCGGCCAAGTCCTACACCGCGGTGATGGAGACGTCAATGGGGACGATGACCATAGCGCTTGATGCCCTCTCCGCTTCCCGCACCGTGAACAACTTCGTGGTGCTGGCCCGCTACCACTACTACGACGGTGTGATCTTCCACCGCATCATCGAGGGGTTCGTCTGCCAGGGCGGCGATCCCACAGGCACGGGCCGGGGTGGCCCCGGCTATCGCTTTCCCGACGAGTTGCCCAAACCGGGACGCTACGAACTTGGCTCGCTGGCCATGGCCAACGCGGGGCCCAACACCAACGGCAGCCAGTTCTTCATCATCAACGGGCCCCATGGCCTCCGACTCCCGCCGCAGTACTCCCTGTTCGGAAAGGTGGTGAAAGGCCTGGATGTAGTGGACGCGATGCAGAAGGTGGCGACCGACGGCAACGACCGGCCGCTGACCGACGTGACGATCATCTCGGTAACGATCAACGAGTCGGACTGATCCAGGCGATTGGAACTCGTGTTGAGCCGCCGAGCTTTCGGCTAACCGCCAGCGGTTCAGCCGCGGGTTCTCAACAGAGGTAGGACCTGCTCGGAGGTCAATTCCACCATGTGGGCCACTCGGTCGCTCGGCATGGGAAAGAGCGCCACGCAGTCCGCGCCGATCTGGTAGAAACTCTCGATCTTGGCGGCCACCTCTTCGGGGGAACCCGAGATGGTGAGATCCTCTATCCACTGATCGGGCATCCCCCGGCGGACCGCCTCGTAGCCACCGCTGTCGATGAGGGTGCAAAGTTGGTCAGAGATCCCGTACACATCGGTCAGAGCATTGGTGCCCAATGACTTGTAGAAGGCAAGGGGACCGCGAACCGCTCGACAGGCTTCACCGGGATCATCGGCCACCGAATATAAAGCGAAGACGGTTATCCGGTGTGGCCCCGACCGTCCCCCCGACCGCCTACCCTCATCAATCCGTTCCCTGGCCCAGCGCACATAATCGTGACCGGCTGCCACCGACAGCACCGTACCATCCGCGATCTCTCCTGACAGGGCGAGCATCTTCGGACCGGTCACGCCCATGTGGATCGCGGTGGGGACTCCCGTTTCGGGATAGGTGAGCCTCACGTCGTGGAAATCGAACACCTCGCCCTGCCCATCGAGTGTCTCTCCCCGGAGCAATCGTCTCACCGATGAAACGCACTCGCGCATCGCAGTCAGCGGGGAGCGGGGATGCAGGCCCATCTGGCGTATCCACCCGGGCACGCCGAGCCCCAGACCGGCAATCAACCGCCCTGGGTAGGCGGCAGAGATGGTCGAGATCTCCATTGCAAGGAGGGCCGGATGCCTCACCATTGCCGACACGACACCGAGCCCCACCATGGCCCGTTCGGTGGAGGAAAGCACCAGCGAAGCGCCGGAGATGCCGCCGGTGAAGAAGAAGTCCTCCGCAAGCCATATTTCGTCAAATCCCCCCCGCTCCGCCATTCGCGCTGCCGAAGCCAGGTCCGAGGGGGCAATCGCGCTGCCGAGCACCAGCCCGATCGCCCGGTCTAGGGGCATTAGCAACTTCTCGCGGGCATCAAAAGTCGGATGCGGGTCCAAGGGCGAAGCATTCTGCCTCACGATAGCTCCCCACCGAAGTCAGAACCGGGGACTCATGTCGGCAGCGATCGAACACCAACGGGCACCGATCTTGGAAGGAACAGCCGGTCGGCAGGTCGGTGGGACTGGGAGTCTCCCCTTGGAGGATGATCCTTTCTCGCGCGCTGTCCAAGTCCATGGAAGGCGCCACCGACAACAGGGCCTTGGTGTAGGGATGACGAGGGTCCTCGAAGAGCTGCCGGGTCCCGGCCACCTCCACGATCCTGCCCAAGTACATCACCGCCACCCGGTCGGCGATACGGCGCACAGTGCCCAGATCGTGGCTGATGAATAGATAGGACACTCCCCTGAGCTGTTGAATCCTTCGGAGGAGAGCGATGATGCGGCCCCGCAGGGACTGGTCCAGACTCGAGGTGGGCTCGTCGAGCACTACCAGATCGGGATCGGGCATCAGGGCCCGGGCGATCGCCACCCGTTGTTGTTGGCCTCCGGAGAGCTGTCGCGGGCGCCGGGTCCGAAAGTTTGGATCCAGACCCACCAATTGCAGCATCTCTTCGATGCGATCAGCTATCTCTGATCTGGGAACCCCGGCCAGGAGTCGAAGGGGCTCGGCCAGCATCGCGCCAACCGACATGCGGCGGTTCAGCGACTGCGCCGGATGTTGAAACACCATCTGGATCCGCCGTCGGTTCTCCATCGATGCCGAATGTCCATCAAGAACCGATCCATCGAAGCGGATGTGGCCGTCGGTGGCCCTGGTGAGGCCCGCCACCATCCTGGCTAGGGTGGTCTTGCCGCAACCGGATTCGCCCACGACTCCCACGGTCTCTCCTCGCTCCACATCCAGATCCACTCCCCGCACCGCAGGCAGGGCGCCATGCCCACGGCCGAACGTCTTCCGGAGCCCTCTTACCTCAAGAAGCGCCGGCACCTGTTTCCTCCAGGGTGTGCAAAAAGCAGGCGGAACGGTGACCCGCGCCCACGCTGATCAAATCCGGCACCTCTCCGCACGCCTCCCACGCATAACGGCACCGATGGCCGAAACGGCACCCCACCAGCCCGAAGTCGACACCGGCTTCGATGACATGGGGATCCACCTCCTTTTGCACCGAATCGAGCAGATAGGTGGTGTAAGGGTGTCGAGGGCGCCGGAATATGTCATCGCGGGATCCCTCTTCCATAACTTGGCCTCCGAACAGAACGGTGACTGTATCGCACATCTCGGCCACCGCCGCCAAGTCATGGGTTATGAACAGGACCCCTGCTCCTGTCTCTGCCACCAAGTCCCTGATCAGATCGAATATCTGGGCCTGGATGGTCACGTCCAGCGCGGTGGTGGGTTCGTCGGCGATCAGGATACGGGGGCGGCAGGCGAGCGCCATAGCGATCATGACCCGCTGGCACATACCACCCGATAGCTGATGGGGATAGGCTTCGGCAACCCGCCCCGCGCCGGGAATGCCCACCCGGCGCAGCATCTCGACGGTCCGCGACATCGCCTCGCCTCGGCCACAGCCCTGATGCAAGGAGAACACGCGGGCGATCTGACGACCCACTTTCATGGTCGGATTCAGAGCAGCTTGGGGATGTTGGAAAATCATGGCCATGTCGCCGGCTCGACGCCTCACCGTCATCGTGTCGGGGTCCATGAGTTGGCGGTTGTCGACACGGATGCTGCCGGACCGCGCCTCTATTCCGTCGGAGAGGAGGCCCATCATGGTAAGAGCCGCCATGGTCTTACCTGAACCCGACTCGCCCACCAGTCCAACGATCTGGCCGGCCGGTACGCGGAAGGCGACATTGGCCAGGATCGATGTCGGGCTACGGGCGAGTCCCACCGTCAGCCCATCCACCTCCAGCAGGCTCATGCCTCCCGGCCCCCGAACTCATCACCGATGAAGTGGAAGGCCATAGCCGCCAGAACGATCATCCCGCCCGGGAATAGTGAGGTCCACCAGTGTCCGGCATCGATATCCCGGGCGCCCTCGCTAACCATCACGCCCCATTCGGCGGTGGGAGGTTTGATCCCCACTCCGAGGAATGCCAACCCTGACACGGTAAGGATCGCCCACCCGGCCACCAGCGTGGCTGTCACCAGAGACGGCTGGAGAGAGTTGGGCAGGACGTGAAAGAATGCCACCCGTCCCGAACGGTTGCCGGCCAGCTTGGCCCCGTCCACGTATTCGAGTTCCCGTTCAGAGAGCGCCTGGGCGCGGGTGAGGCGGATGAAATACGGTACGAATGCCGCGGTCACCGCTATCCCCACGTTGAGGGTGCTGTTTCCGAGCACCGCCACCAGGATCAAGGCGAGTACGAAGCCGGGAAAAGCGAGCACGATGTCGGTGAACCGCATCAACGTCTCATCAATGGCGCCTCCCCAGTAACCGGCCACCACGCCGATCGCCGACCCGATCACCATCGCGCAGATGGCAATCAGAACACCCAAGGTCAGGTCGAGCCGCGCGCTGTGAACAGCCCTGGCGAAGACATCGCGGCCGAAATTGTCGGTTCCCATGAGATGGTCCAGGGAAGGAGGGAGCAGCGCTTCAGAGGGATTGGTCGCCACCGGGTCTGCCACGAAGAAGGGGCCGACTGCGGCCAGCAGAATGTAGGTGGCCAAAATGATCATCCCCACCACCGCCAAGGGCTTGCGGGAGGCCAGGGGAAGGGCCTTTGCGCCAGAATCGATCCGAGGCGGAAGGAAATGCTGCGAACCAATGGAATTGGATGCATTGGACATCGAGTTCACGCCACCACTTTCTGCCCCAACTTAATGCGGGGATCGATCCAGCTGTAGGCGAAGTCGATGACAACGTTGAGGACGATGTACAGCAGCCCGACCACGATCACGAATCCCTGGAGGGCCTCGAGGTCACTGACCCGCAATGCCTCATATGCGTATCGACCGACGCCCGGCCAAGCGAAAATCAACTCGACGATGATGTTGCCGCCCAGCATGTATCCGAAAACGATGCCGATGGCGGTCGTCACCGGAACCAGGGCGTTTCGGAATCCGTCTCGAAACAGCACCTGGCGCCCGGGGACTCCCACGGCGCGGGCCGTGCGGACGTATTCGCTGTCAAGGACTTCGATCATCGAGGAGCGAACGATCTTGATGATCGGCGCCGACAGTACGAAACCCACGGTCAGGGCAGGAAGGGCAAGGTAACGAATGGCTTCCCACATGAGACTCCAATCCCCTCCCAGGGCCGCGTCGAAGGTGAAAAAGCCGGTGATGGTATCAGGTGGTTGGGTGGTGATGGCCAGCCTTCCAACCGGACCGGGAAACCAGCCGAGCTTGAAGAAGAACACGAAAGTCAGCATCAGCCCCAGCCAGAAGAACGCCATAGACGATCCGAGAACCGCAATCACCCGCGCCACCCTGTCGATCCAGGTGTCCCGCCGCGACGCGGCAATGATGCCCACCGGGACTCCGACCACAACCGCCAGCAGCACCGAGTAAAAGGCAAGCTCCAGGGAAGCGGGCAAGCGGCGGAGGAGCTCCTCGGTGACCTTCCCGCCCGTTCTGATCGAGGTTCCCAGGTCACCAGTGATCACATCCCTTACATAGTTGACGAACTGCACCGGCATCGGATCACTAAAGCCGAACTGTTCCCTAATCTGTTCGAGCTTCTCCTCGGAGGCATAGGGGCCGGCTCGCACCGCAGCGGCATCGCCGGGCAGTACCCGCATGATGAAGAACACCACCACCACTATGCCGGCCACGGTGACTACCGAGACCAGCAATCTTCTTCCCAGGTATCTCCACATCTGACCGGACATCCCCTACTGAGGGAGGGCGGGGCCGGCCTGGCCGGCCCCGCCCTCTCTCTTTTGGCTCAGCAGTCCGGGACCTTCGACATCTCGGTGAAGACCGGTATCCGTGTGTAATCCTGAACTACGCCGGTAACGCATTTGTGAGTGACGGCAGTCCGATCCGAGGACCAAAGCGGCGCCCAGACCGCCTGATCCAAGAATATCTGCTGCGCTTGAGAAGAAACATCACTCCGAACTGCCGGGTCGGTGGTGAAGGTGCCTTCGTGGACAAGAGCATCATACGCCTCGTCGCAAAAACGCGCGTAGTTGACGAACTGGCCGCAAGTGGTCAAGAACCTCATCTGGTAGAAGGGATCCTCACCCCAGGAGAACCAGTCATGGATGAACAGCGGCAGTTCATTGGCATTGATCCGGCCAGAGAAATCACCGTCGGGCAGGATCTGGACGTCCACCGCAACTCCGATCTGGCGGAGGGCATCCTGGATCAACACCGCCGCCTCTTGGTCGCCGAGGCGTGATTCACGTACCCCCAGCAACAGAGTCAGGTCTTCCACACCCGATGCTTCCAGGTGCCCGCGAGCCGCCTCCAGGTCTTGCTGGAACCGGGCCCCGATCGAAGAGTCATGGGTCTCCATGGTGGATGTCACGACCCCTCTGGCAGGCGAAGCGAACCCGAACATCACATTGTCTATCAGCGCCTCATAGGGTACGGCGCTGACAATGGCTCGGCGCAGATCGACGTTGTCGAGCGGCGCAATGGTTTGGTTCATGGCCAGGTAGTGGACACCGGTGGTTTGGCTCGCCCAGATCGTGACATTCGGGTCATCTTCCAGAACCGCAAGCAACTTGGGCGGGATCCCGGTTGCCACGTCGATATCTCCGGCCGAGACCAAGCGCGCCTTCTCATTGGCGTCGGGGATCGGCCTGATGATGACACCTGCGTTTGCCAGATTGCCGGCATTCCAATAGCCGGGATTGGGCTCGAGCACCACTTCGTTGTCGGGATCGAACTTGGCTACGTAGTAGGGTCCCGATCCGCCGCTTTTGTCGTTGTAGTAGGCAAAGGCCCATGGATCATCCTCGGTGGCATTTGCCTCGGCCTCGGCCCGGTTCATCGCTCCGAACACCTGGAAGGTGAGGAACCTGCGAAACAGAGGACTCTGCACGGTGGTCTCCACCTCAAAGGTGTGGTCGTCGATCACCCTGATCTGATCGGTGCTCGAAATGCCCACAAATGGAAGTAGCAGGCCAATGTAGCCGGGACCTTCGATCGAACGGTCGAACACGTACTTGTAATCGCCAGCGGTCACCGGAGTGCCGTCAGCAAAGGTCTGGCCCTGGCGGACCGTGAAGGTGGCCAGGAAACCACCATCGGCCGTTTCTTGGATGTCGAAAGACTCGGCGCCCGCCCCGGCATGGTCGACAAACGACCCTTGCAACAACCCATTGGGCTGCTCCTCCAGAACTTGTTTGATCAGAGGCTCGTAGACCGCATTGGTCACCGCATAAGCGGACGTGGTGCGGAAAGTGTGCAACTCGATCAGGTTAGGTGTGTCAGCCAGGGACGCCACGATCACCGGCTTCTCGACCATCGCTTCCGTGGTGGTCGGCGACTCTTCGGGCTCCGTCTCTTCGGCGGAGGTTGTGGTCGGCGCCTCTGGCGCGGCCGTGGTTGTGGCCTCCTGGGCCGGAGCTGTGGTAGCGGTAGTGGCAGTTGAATCCTCGTCGCCGCCTCCACACGCCGCCGCCACCAGAGCTAGGGTAAGCAAGATTGCCATCCTCTTCCATCGAAGCACCCATACTCGTGTGCCTTTCACGAAAAACCTCCTTTTGTCTTGTCTTCGTATCAACTTGCAAGGGCGTAGCAACGCCCTTCATTAGGTCATCCATCAGATATAAAGATTCTGCTGTGGCCTCTGTTGAATACCATTTAGGCTACCCTCGGATCGGCCTTGGGGGCGGGCTGAGTGCGGAGTTTCTGCAACGGGCCAGCGATCTATTGGTTAAGGGACACACCTCGACCAAGACAAAGGGCCATACTATGGCCGGTACTTCTCGGCTAGCAGGCGTTAGGCGTCATTGGGCGGCGCACGCCGGTGAGACGGGCGCGACCGGAGGCCTCGCCCGTCTCGCATCCGCGTCACCCGCGGAGAAAACCGCCGGGCACACTCCAAACCTGGCCATTGACCCACTCGGAAATCAGACTGACAGTGCCAGATCACCAACCGCCTTCATCCTGATCCGTACCGCATTGGAAGGAAGATAGGCGAGCGGCACCTCCTCGATATCCACCACCTCCACCGTGGCTGGGTCGGCGCCTGCGACAATCGCCCTGTCCACCGCTTCGGAGCGGGCGGAATCCAAGGCTTCCTCTCGGCGGATGTCGTCGAGAGAGTAGATCCGGTCCACTTCTCCCCCGACCTGAGCGATCGCCGCCCCGATGGCGTTGGCAACCTCGAAGTGGGCCGGTCGGATCATCTCCCTAACACCCGGAAGTTCGTCCTCCAACAAGATGGACCCCCCACCCACCACGATCGACACAACCGGGTCGGAACTCGTCTTCAGTCGGTCGACCGTTCGCCCAACCTCGTCGCGGATCCGATCCAGCGCCTGCCTTACCACCCCTCGATCCAGCAGGTCGACAGCACCCCGATCCCCAATAGACGCCACACCCCCGGCAACTGCGACGTCGGTGGCGGTGAGTTCTGATCCACCGAAGACCAGCGCTCGTTCGTCGAGCCGAAAACCGACACTTTCCGGACCGACCGTTACCTCGTTCCCGTCGTAGCTGACCAGCGAACCCCCGCCGATGCCCAGCGACAGCACGTCAGGCATTCGAAAGTTGGTTCTTACCCCACCAACCTGACTTACAACCGAGGCTTCTCTGGGAAAACCACCCACCAGGATTCCCACATCGGTGGTGGTCCCACCCACATCTATCACGACGCCGTCGAGAACACCGCTCAGGAAGGCAGCGCCCCTCATCGAGTTGGTTGAGCCCGACGCGAACGTGGCCACTGGATAGCGGCGGGCATAGTCGAGGCCCAGCAGCGTCCCATCGTTCTGCGAAATGAACAGGGGGGCGCGCACCCCGGCTTGGGCCACCACTTCCTCGAATCCATCGAACACCCGGTCGGCGAGGGGAGCCAGGGAAGCATTGAGGATGGTGGCGTTTTCTCTCTCGAGGAGACCAACCCGTCCAATCTCCCTCGAAAGGGAGATCGTCACCCCGGAAAGCTCCTCGGCGAAAAGGGCGGCAGCCGCAGTCTCCATCTCGGCGTTGACCGGCGAAAACACCGAGGTCAAAGCCACCGAAGTGACACCGGCCTCGCCGATCTCAGCAGCGACCCGTCTGAGTTCGTCGAGGTCGAGGGCGGATATCTCCCGTCCATCGAACTCGTGGCCGCCGCGGCACACATAGGTGTGACCACCCAAAGCCTGGCGCAGACGGTCCGGCCAGTCGGTCATGGGAGGAATCGCCAAAGTCGCCGGCGCCCCGAGGCGAACTACCGCAGTGGCCGCCAACTGCCTACCCTCGACAACCGCATTCGTGAAGTGGGTGGTGCCGATCATCACCGCTCGAATCTCTCGGGGATCGACCGTCGAGGAGGCGAGTATCCGCCCAAGCGCGGCGCCGATGCCCGATGAGACATCGGGGGTGGTCGGAGTCTTGAAGGCTGCGACAACCTGGCGGCCTCTCATCAAGACCGCATCGGTGTTGGTGCCTCCGACATCAATGCCGAGGCGCATCTCAACCTTTCTGCCGCTGGTCCATGGCCGCCAACAGCTCCTCCGGATCTATTGGGAGCCTGGTGATGTCGGCGCCGGTGGCGTCCGATACGGCATTGGCGATCGCCGCGGCGACGGGCACTATGGGCGGCTCGGCAGCCCCTTTCGCCCCGTAAGGACCCGCCTCGCATGGATGTTCGAGAACGATGATTTCCACATCGGGTATGTCCACGGCCAACGGCAACCCGTACGATTCGAGGGTGCGGCGGGTATAACGACCGTCCTGGCTTTCCAAACCCTCCCAGAGGGCATATCCCATTCCCTGGGCGACTCCTCCTTGGATTTGACCGTAGACGCCATCCGGATTGATCATCCGCCCCACCTCCTGAGCTACGACATATCGGGTGACCCGAACCGACCCATCGTCGGGGTCGACTTCCACTTCGGCGAGATGGACGTGATAGGTGGGGACCGGGAAGACGGGAAACATCAGACCTTGCGCCGAATCCGGATCCCATTTGGGGAGGGGGACACTGTAGGTCCCGGTTGCGCTGAGAGGCCCGCCGACGCCCAGAGCCGTGCGGGCGACCTCCGCCAGAGAGACAGATCGGGAGGGGTCGTCGCGTACACATACATTGCCTCCGCTTAGTTCCAGGTCGTCTGGGAGCGCGCGGAGCAGGCCCGATGCTATGTTGAAGAGGCGTGGTTTCAGCTGCTTGGCGGCTGCCGTAATGGCCATTCCTACCACGTGGGTGGTCCTGCTCCCTTGGGATCCGGCGTCGAAAGCCTGTGTGTCGGTGTCCGGAGAAGTCACGAACACCTGCTCGGCGCCGAGACCGAACTCAGCCGCGGCGATCTGGCGGACTCCCATCGTCACCGCCCCGCTGCCGTTTTCAGTGGCGGCGGTCGAGACGCTCAGGGCACCGTCCTCTTGGATGCTCAGCGTCGCCGAACCGGCCAGGGGGTTGGTGAGCCAGATGACCGCGGCCAAACCCACCCCTTGGAGGGGACCCTTCCCGATCTCCCTCCAAGGCGCGATCTCCTCGACCCGGTCGAAGGCCTCCCGTAAGATATCGGCGTCGTCCAGAGTCTGTCCGTTGAGCATGGAGTCGCCGGATTCGAAGAGGTTGCGCATCCTGAACTCCCGCCTGTCCATGCCGATCGCCTGCGCCAAGCGGTCGGTGTGCCTTTCCAGGGCAAAACAGAGGTAGGTCCCGCTGACACCCCGGAACGCGCCTGACGGCGCCGTGTTGGTGTACACGCTCTTGGCTGTCACCCGGGTGGGTCCCACCCGATACACCGAACCGGCCATGAGAAGGGCGATGCTGGTGAGATAAGGTGTATCGCCCGCGTAGGCGCCGGCATCCATCAGACATTCGAACTCCCGAGCAACGATCCGCCCTTGCTTCGTCACCCCGGAGCGGACCCTGATGGTGGCGTTTTCCCTGGACATACAGGAGACGAGGTCTTCCACCCGATCATTGACCAGCTGGACGGTACGGCCGGTGAGCGAAGCGCCAATGGCCGCATACTGTTCGAGCCCGAGGTCGAGACGCGCCCCGAACCCGCCTCCAATGTGATGTCCCACCACCCGGATCCGGGAGGCGGTTACTCCCAGCGCCTGCGCCACCCTGCTACGCGCATTGTAGGGGAATTGATGGGACACGTGAAGGGTCCAGCGCCAGCCGTCATAGGAGGCAGTGGCCGACTTGGGTTCAAGATACGCCTGGTACTGACGAGGAACCGTGTAAGTGTCCTCCACGATGATGTCGGCTGCTTCGAATGCTTCGTCCACCCCCCCGGGATCAGAGGTCAACACCCCCCCACAGTTCCCTCCCTTCGGCCAGGGCCTGACCCCGGGAAGGGCCTCGTAGGAATCCAGGTCGGGATGCAATACCCTGGCGCCCGGCGCCAGCGCCTCCGCCACGTTGGAAACCGGTTCCAGCTCTTCTATCTCGAGTCCGATGGTCTCGACCGCCAAATCGGCCTGCCGGGGCGTGTCGGCCACCACCATGGCAATGGGCTCCCCTTCGTACAACACCATGTCACCTGCAAAAAAGGGTGTGTCCAAGAGGACCAGGCCATTGCGGTGTCCGGGCGCCTCGGCGGCGGTCACTACCGCGTGGACTCCGGGGCTCGAGCGCGCCTCAGTCACGTCGAGACGGATGATTCTCCCGGCGGCAACCGCGGAACGCAGCAATCGGGCATGGAGCATCCCGACCTCCCGGTAGTCGACACCGTAAACGGCAAGCCCTCGCACTTTGGCGTCGGCGTCAGACCGCGGCGCGCTCAGACCCACAGCCGTCAAGTCCCACCCTCCCTGACTACCGATCGGACCGCGGCCCGAATCGCGCTGTATCCGGTGCAGCGGCAGATGTTGCCTGCTATGGCTTCATCGACTTCGCGGTCAGAAGCAGACGAATTGCTTTCGAGCAGCGCGGTCAGGGTCATCAAGAAACCCGGGGTGCAGAAGCCGCATTGAACTGCCGCTCGGTCGACAAAGGCCTTCTGGAGAGAGCTCAGTTTTCCGTCCCGTCCGGCCAGGCCTTCCACGGTTCTGACGTCGGTGCCCGCGGCCGCCAGCGCCGGAAAGATGCAGGAATGAACAGGCGCCCCGTCGACAACCACCGTGCAGGCCCCGCACTCGCCCTCGTCACAGCCCCGCTTGGTACCGGTCAGATAGAGGCGGTCCCGAAGCGTATCGAGGAGGACTTCGTCCCCTTGGACCTCCACTGTTCGCAGCATCCCGTTGACCTCGAAAGTGAGCATCTGCGTCATTCGATCCCCAGCCTATTACGCGCAACGCGGGCGGCTTTTCGGATGAGACGCCCGACGAGCATCCGACGATAAGAAGCGGTGGCCCGCTGGTCGTCGATCGGATCGACCTCCTCCATCGACCGTCGCACCGCAACCGCCACCGCGCCCTCGTCGAGAGTAGAACCCACCAACGCTGATTCGGCATGATGCATCCTCCGCGGTGTGGCCGCCACCGAACACACACCCAGTCGGGCTGTCTCTATCCTGTTGCCGACCACACTGAAACGGGCTGCCAATCCCACGAGGGCAACCTCCATAGCGCTTCGCCGCCCCACCTTCAGGTAGGACTCCCAGGTGGCCGCCGGGGGAACCGGCACTTCGATCCCCAACAGAATCTGTCCCGCTGGGAGGGCAGTGCGGCGTCTATCCACGAAGAAGCGGTCGGCCGATATCCGAGTAGGACCATCCACACCGGACACCACCATGGTGGCGTCAGCCGCCAGGATCGGGGGCGCCAGATCAGCAGCCGGGGAAGCGTTGCAGAGATTACCTCCGACAGTACCGACCACCTGGGTCTGCCATCCGCCGACAGTAGCGGCGGCTTCGGCAAACGAAGGTAGATAGGTGGTGATGATCGGATCACACCGGAGGTCTCGGTGGGTGGTCAGGGCGCCGATCCGGACTATTCCATCCGAACAGTGCACACCTCGCAGTTCGGCAATCCCCCCGATGTACAGCAGCGATTCGGAACGAGGCAGCTGGCCGGTCATGCGTTGAATCATCACGTCCGTTCCACCGGCCAGCACTCGGAGATCATTTTCTCGTTCCGACAGCATCCCAAGCGCCTCGTCAACAGTATTCGGCGCCAGGAATTGCATCAATCGTCACCTCAGAGATTCCGGTCACGAAGTGTACCCAAAGGTGGACCTGCCGCTCCCGGGGCAGGAGTGGCGTAGCAACGAGGCCTCTTCAATAGCCCTGCTAGGATGCCGCACATGACCGCCCAACTCCGTATCTACGGCCTCCACCGCGACACCTGGCAAGAGTTCGCCAGGAAGGTCAACCAGGAAATCGTGCCCATCCGGTTGGACCACGGCTTCCGGCTCGATGGTCCGTGGTTGGTAGAGGAGACATGCCAGTACGTTTGGATCGTGCACTACGAAGGCGATTTGACATTCACAGAGGCCGAAGAGCGATATGATGCCGATCCTCGCTGGGCCAACCTGTCATTCGATCCGATGGACTACATTGCCGACGTAGACGTCAGAATGCTGACACCCCAACCAAGGCCCCGCTGATGCGGGAATCGATCCCTCTCGTAGACTGACCGGCTCGGGTGGTGGTTCGCAAGCAGAACAGTTACAGATGTGGGAGATAACCGAGGAAGATCTCACTCCTGCGGCGATCGGGGCGGCCATCCTCGGCACCGGCGGAGGCGGAAACCCCTACCTGGGACGGCTGCGAGCCCGTGCAGAGCTGCGCGCCGGTAAGAAGATCGAGATCATCGACCCCACTGAGATAGCCGACGACCATCTCCTGGTGGTGGCGGGCGGTATGGGGTCTCCCGTGGTTGCATACGAGAAGGTGGCGGGAGGAAACGAAGAGACCGACGCCGTCCGGGCGTTGGAGCGCTACCTGGGCCGCCGATTCACCGCCATCGCCCCATTCGAGATGGGCGGAGGCAACTCGATGGTGCCGCTGGTCGTCGGAGCCCGCCTCGGTATCCCTGTCGTAGACGGTGACGGGATGGGAAGGGCCTTCCCCGAACTGCAGATGATCACCTACCTTATCTACGGGGGATCGCCGTTCCCCGCCGCTCTGGCCGACGAGCGGGGCAACCGAATCGTGGTGGACCGGATCCTCGACGCCCATTGGCTCGAGAGAATCCTTCGGTCGGTCACCATCGACATGGGTGGTCACGCCGGCCTGGCCACCGCGGTGATGGACGGGGCTTTCTGCCGCAAGACCATCATTCCCAACACGCTCTCCCTCGCCATCCGCATAGGCAAAGCAGTCCTAGCCGCCCGCCAACTTCACGAGGATCCGGGGGAGGCCATTGTGCGCCAGTCCGGTGGTCGCCGGTACATCCGAGGCAAGGTGGTCGATGTCGAGCGACGCGCCACGCGGGGGTTCGCGAAGGGACGCTTGGTGATCGACGGGTTGGACGACGACACAGGACGCCGCGTGGAGATCGACTTCCAGAACGAGAACCTGGTGATTCGCGAGGGTGAACGGGTGCCCGTGACAGTCCCAGACCTCATCACCCTGGTGACCAGCGACGAGGGCGAGCCGATCACCACCGAACTGGTCCGATACGGGCTGCGGACCGACGTCCTGGTGATCCCGTGTCCCGACCTCCTCAAGACACCCAAGGCCCTTGAGATAGTGGGGCCGCGGGCCTTCGGTTATGACATCGACTACCGTCCATTGGTCGCCTGACCCATTCGGCCTCGGGACCAGCTATCCAGAGGTTCAGAGTTGCACGGATGCGTCTACTATGCCGAGTTGCTTGGCCCAGGCCAGCTTGTCGGCCAGGGAGTAGTACTCCACCAGCTTGCCGTCCCGGATGCGGGCAAAAGACATGCCGTCAACCTCGATCTTCTGACCGGCTGCGCCGTGCTCGAAGTGCGCGAACTGCTGGGTGGCCCTGAATGTCCATTTGGAAGCAACGGTGTCCCCGTCCGCCACGATCATGTTGAAAGTGGTTTGCCCGTCCGGATAGGCATCTCCCAGTGCAACCAGGAAATCTGCGTATCCATCTCGCCCGGGGCTACGCACCGGAACGTTGCGGACCACTACGTCGGGATGGACATACTTTTCCACCAGAACCCGCATCCGGCCCTTCCATGAATCATCTGGCGGGTAGGGAAAGTCGGACTCCTGTCCGACCATAAAGTCCACGAAGACCCGCCGGGTCTCCTCGGTATCCCCGTCCGGATTCCCCTCTGGTAAAACAACAGGCATTTGCTCTCCTTTCTAAAGGCGCAGTTTCAGGTTGAGGTTCAAAGACGAATTGATTCGTCCACCAACCCCAGCTGCTGTAGCCAACTGAGTCGGTCGATCAGCGCCCAATGCTCGACTATCTTGCCGTCGCGGAAGCGCTCAAACATCACCCCGTCGACTCTTACTTTCTTCTCGGTGGCTTCATGCTCGAAGTGAGAAGACATCTGGGTGGCCGTGTAATGCCAGCGGGCGGCCGCCATGTCACCATCCACCATGATGATGTCGTAATTCGTGTTGGAATCCGGATAGGCCTCTCCCAGCCCCATCAGAAACTCAACCCAGCCGTCCCGCCCGGGGCGGCGCACCGGCACATTGTGGAGCACCACGTCGGGATGGACGAACTCCTCGACGAGGTCCAGCAGTCTCTGCTTCCATGAGTCATCCGGAGGATGGGGGAAATCTGCTTCCTGTCCCTCCAGCCAACGCATGAACAGCCTGCGGGTCTCTTCGGTGTCTCCCTGTGGAGTCCAATCGGGGAAACCTGACGGCATGATGGGTCCTTCCTTCCAGCTAACAGGCCCTTTGTGAGGCGATAGGATCCAAAATAGCGAGTCGAGCCCCCGTTACCCTCCAATAGGCATCAAGATGTTGGCGTATCAGTTCACCACCTGGGAAGAGGACTTCGCACTCCAGGAGGTGCCCACCCCCACGCCCGGGCCGGGCGAAACCCTGATCCGGGTGGCGGGCGCAGGGGTATGCCACTCCGATCTGTATCTGTGCGACTGGCCCCGATCCAGCCTGCCCTCCTATGAACTCCCCTTCACCGTCGGCCACGAAATTACCGGGTGGGTGGAGTCGTCCGGACCCGGAGGCGCGAATCTCAAGGTTGGAACCCCGGTGGCGGTCTACGGCGCCTGGGGGTGCGGCGCATGTCGGCAATGCGCCGCACAATCAGAGAATTACTGTGAGAACGCTGCGGAGGTGGTGGCGTCCGGCCCGGGTAGACCGGGTCTGGGCCGAGACGGCGGAATTGCCGAATTCTTCCTGGCGTCGCAATCCCGACACCTGGTGCCGCTTCCCGACGATCTCGATCCGGTGGAAGCCGCTCCGCTCACCGACGCCGGACTGACCACCTATCACGCCATCAAGCAAAGCCTTGGACGTCTTCATCCCGGCGCGACGGCGGTCGTTATCGGGGTCGGAGGACTGGGATCGTTAGCGGTGCAGATTCTCCGCGCGCTCACGGCCGCCCAAGTGATCGGGGTGGACATCACCCCCGCCCGTCTGGAGGTGGCGCGCCGCCACGGCGCCCATCACACCGTGTTGGCCACCGAGAACGCCTCCGCCGCCATCCGGGAGATAAACGGAGGCCGGGGAGCGGAGTTGATCTTGGACATAGTGGGAACCGACGACACCCTGGCGCTGGCCGTCTCCGTCGCGGCGATCCGCGGCCATATCACAGTGGTGGGAATCGGGCCGGGGTCCTTCCCTATGGGTTATGTACACATTCCCAGAGGAATCTCGGCTTCTACCGTATTCTGGGGAACCATCCCCGATCTGGCCGAGGTAGTGGCCTTGGCCGGTACCGGCGCCATTAAAAGCGATATCGAGAAGTTCCCCATGCAACAAGCTCCCCTTGCCTACCGTAAGCTCCGGGAGGGGAGTTTGAGCGGCCGGGCGGTGATCGTCCCCCACGGTCCGACGTGATCCTGCCATGACCTCTATCAGTCGCTGCTGGGTGCTGGCCTCCACCCCGGAAAGCGGATTGGGCGTCGAACATTTCCGCCTGATCTCCAAAGAACTCCCGCCGGTCGGCGAGGGAAAGATCCGGGTTGCCAACACCTATATCTCGGTGGATCCGGGGGTGCTGGACCGCTTGACGCGCGACAGCTACGCCCCCCGCCTCCAACCCGGGGAGATCATAGACGGCTTCTCGGTGGGAGTGGTAACAGCATCCCGAAATCCCCGCTTCACGGTGGGAGACCGGGTCTCGGGGGCCAATGGCTGGAGGGAGGGATATGTCTCATCAGGTCGCGGAGTGCTGCGCCTCCATCCCGAATTATTCAGCCCGCCCCTCTCCGACCAAGCGGCCATCGGGGCGTTGGGAGTTTCGGGACTCACCGCTTATTTTGGCGTCCGACGGGTGGCCGCAGCCCAGCCCAAGGAAACGGTGCTGGTCTCCTCGGCGGCCGGGGCGGTGGGGGGCACGGCTGTCCAGATTGCCCGCAACCTGGGCTGTCGGACGGTGGGAATAGTCGGGTCGGAAAACAAATGTCGGCTAGTGACCGAGGAACTGGGCGCCGATGCCTGCCTCGACTACCGGGCAGAGCCCGACCTTGCCATCGCCATTTCCCGGGTTTGTCCACAAGGAGTGGACGTGTATTTCGACAATGTGGGCGGCGAGACGCTGGACGCGGCATTGATGAATATGAGCCAGGGAGGACGGGTGGCGGTCTCCGGACAGGTGAGCGAGTACACCCGTATCCAACCGCGGGGGATCCGGGCGGTGGGCGAGATGATCAATCGACGGATCACGATGACCGGCTTCGTGGTGTGGGACTTTCTCCCCTCTTTCCGGGAGGCCATGTCGGAAATGAGAGAATGGATGGTGACGGGCCGACTGGTTTTCAGAGAGGAGATCATCGACGGCTTCGAGAACGCTCCGGCGGCCTTTCTGGGCCTCTTCCGGGGGGAGAACCGCGGACGGCGGCTGATCAGGTTGGCGCCCGATGTCTGAACCGGTGCTCCTCTCCGAACAGGAGGGTGCGGTGCTGTGGCTCACCCTCAACCGCCCCCGGTACCGCAACGCCCTCAATGTCGCCCTCATCACCGCCCTGGACGAAGCCCTGGTAAAGGCCGCTGCCGACGACGGGATCGCCGCGGTGGTGATCGGCGCCGCCGGGCCGCATTTCTGCTCGGGCCACGACCTGGGAAGCCCCGGCCGGGATCTGGAAAAGCCCTTCCGGAGAGTCGCCACCACTTGGTACGACCACTCCGACAAGGAGGGAGCGGAAGCCATCCTGGTGCGCGAGGACGAGGCCTATCTGTCCATTCCCCTCCGATGGCGGGACCATCCCAAGCCGCTGATAGCAATGGTTCACGGAGCCTGTGTGGCGGGGGGGCTCTCTCTGATCTGGCCTGCCGATCTGATCGTGACCTCCGACGACGCCTACTTCGCGGATCCAGTTGTAAGGATGGGCATACCCGGTATCGAATACTTCGCCCACCAGTTCGTGATGTCCACCCGCATCGCCCGGGAGTTTCTGCTGGTCGGTGACCGCATGTCAGCCGCCCGCGCCTATGAGGTGGGAATGGTCAACCGGGTGGTGCCCCGCGATCAGTTACGAGAGACCACCGCCCGGTTAGCGGAGAGGTGCGCGGCCCGGCCCCGGTTCGGAGTGGCTCTTGCCAAGCGGGCTCTCAACGCGGTCGAGGACCGGATGGGCCTGCGGGACGGGATGTCCACCGCCTTCGGCCTTCATCAGGTAGCCCACGCCCACAGCGCCCTCACTTCAGACGACCATGTGGGTGGCCAGAACCCCCACACTATCGCCCAGGATCTGGCGTCGGAATAAACGAAAGCAGCCCGCGACATTGACGGACTGCTTTCGTATATTCGTTGGATAGCTTGTTTCTTATGACCCCAGGTCGTAGGCCTGTTCGCCGTGGAGGGCTTGGTCAAGACCGGCCATCTCATCTTCGGAGTCGACCCGCAACCCGCCGGTGAGCGAAGCGGTGACCTTCACGATTATGAATGTGACACCGCCCGACCAGACCAGAGTAGCGAGCACCCCCAGCGCCTGCACGCCGAGTTGGGCGCCAAAGCCGCCGCTGGAGACCGACAGGCCGCCGCCCCCGAGGCTGTCCAAGGCCAGGACCGCAACCAGCAAGGTGCCCAGCACCCCGCCGACGCCGTGCACAGCGAAGACATCCAGCGAATCGTCGATATTCCATTTCTCCTTCACCAGATCGACTGCGAGGTAACACACCACACCCGCAACCGCGCCCAGCAGCAGGCCGCCGACCGGGCCGATGAAACCGGAAGCGGGAGTAACGGTCGCCAGTCCCGCGATCACGCCGGTGACCATGCCGACCAGCGAAGGCTTCCCGACTTTCTTCCATTCGACTACTGACCAGGTAATGGCCGCGCCCACCGCGGCGAAGTGAGTTGCAGCGATAGCTAGGCCGGCGCCGCCGTCGGCGGCGAGTTGGCTGCCTCCGTTGAAACCGAACCAACCTACCCAGAGCATTGCCGCACCCGCGGCGGTCATACCAGGATTGTGCGGAGGCTTGACTTTGTCAGGGAAGCCCCGCCGTGATCCCAATACGGCGGCGACCACCAGGGCCGCCGATCCCGCGCTGGCATGTACCACCAAACCGCCGGCGAAGTCCATGATTCCGAGTTCGCCCAGCCAACCGCCTCCCCAGACCCAATGACAAATGGGCGAGTAGACCAACAGGAGCCATGCGCCGCTAAAGATGAGCACTGACGAGAACTTGATTCGTTCCACATAAGCGCCCACGATCAGCGCCGGGGTGATGATGGCAAACGTCATCTGGAAGAGGGCGAAAACTATCTCGGGTATCGTGCCCGATTGGGCGCTTTGCACGCCCGCAAAGAAGACCTTCCCCAGCCCCCCAATGATGCCGCCTTGACTGGCGCCGAAGGACAGGGTATAGCCCAGAAACAACCACAGAACACTGGCTAGAGCGGTTATCGAGACGCATTGCATCATCACTGACAATGCTGACCTTGATCGCACCAGACCGGCATAGAACAACGCCAGACCCGGCAGGGTCATGAACAAAACCAAAGCCGTGGCGACAATAATCCACGCAGTATCACCGGCAATCATGATCAACTCCTTCTAAGAACTAATGCGGTTGATTCCGGAGAGTCATGACCAACCCATCGTCGGCGATGATCCCAGGAAATATTGAATCCAGGCTACCGGCTAACCTTCCCTCGTTACAAATTCTTCACTATATTTTGTTTGCTTTCATCAACGGAGGAGACCCGCGAACGGCGGCAATCAGGTTGGCCCCCCGTTTTTTTAATCTATGTTGCTCACCGAGCGGGAGACTGGGGGAAGGAGGGAAGCGACTCGCAAAACCCGGGCTGGCATACTGACCATTGAGTACCAGAAAAATGTTGCCGCAGGTCTTCATACACCCATACACCGCTCCCCGCCTCTGCTACACATAACTCGCATATAGCGTCTCTATGATCTTTGATCCCTTGCCGTTGATCCCTTGCCGTTGCAACACCCAGGCGCCCCTGAATATCTCGCTGAGGAACTCGCCAAATCCTTGACCCTGAGCGCGACGTGGGTAGACGCAATGGCCGAATGGACCTGCGCCCCGAGCGGAGCGACATCATGCGATTGGTATCACGGTACCTGGCAGTATCTGCGGTTGCTGGACCTTGTCTCAACTCCGTCATGGCACGCTTCGTTTTTCAGCAAAGCGATCGCCGAACAAAGCGCCCAGCGAACCGAACCGCGGGTCCTCATCAGTGGCTGCGCTGACTACTCAATGTATGCATTGATTTACAGCCAGCTAGCCGATGCCGGAAGAGTTACCGCTCTTGACCTATGCCCAACACCACTTATCGGAACATCATGGTACGTGAGACACATGGGCGCACCTGTCCCGCAGTTGTTGGTTGCCGACGCGATCGCGCATGAACGGCCCGGTTTCTATGACATCATCGTAAGTGACTCATTTCTCCCCCGTTTCCCTACCAACAAGCTCCGAAAGCTCCTACTTGCCTGGTTTGAATCGTTATCACCAAACGGGGCGGTCCTCACCACCGTCCGCCTACACCAGGCCAGTTCCAACTCAAACCCGCAGAACAGCCAGCGACTCCACCGATGGCGTCAGGTGGCCACCGATGCACAATCCTGGTGGCCGGAGTGGTCCGGCTTACCGTTTGATGAATTGCTCCGCCGCATCTCGGTTTTCGTGGCGAACCAAGAGAGGAAAACCTTCCTCGATGTATCGACGCTGCACTCACTATTTCAGGAAGCCGGATTCGAGCGTTCGACCATTGCGACCGAGAATTGTCGAAACAGAGAGTTTGCCCTCATTGCTGCGTACAGAGGACCGACTTAACTCTGCTGACGACACACCGAACATTGAGTTGGCAAACCCGAAGACAATAGCCAGCCGCCTTCATCCTCCATTGGGTGAAGTATTCACACCAAATCTGACGGACTTCCTAGCCGGCCTCCACTGCTCGTCGCAAGGTTTGTAGCCCGTCGGCCTATCAAATACCCTATCTCTCACCCCCAGATGTCGCCGAGGGTGTAGCCCTCGGGAAACGGATCGGTGGGATCGACCACGTATTGGGCCATGCCGGTGATCCAGGCTGCTCCGGTTATGGTGGGAATCACTGCCGGGACGCCTTCCACGGTTGTCTCTCCGATCAGCCGACCGGTGAAAATAGTGTCGAGCGCCCCGTAGTGGTGAAATTCCTCCCCAATCGCGAGTTCACCTCGCGCATGAAGGACGGCCATCCGCGCTGAGGTACCGGTACCGCAGGGAGAGCGATCCAGCGCGCCGGTCCAAGTCTCGGGTCGGTCCCAATCCAGTTCGCCGGTGGCCACCGTCACCGCGTTCTTAGCCTTTCCGGAGCCGCGATCGAAGGGCTCGGTCAGCATCCCGATGCTGGCTTGCCGTATCTCGGGGTTTCCCGGATGAACGGCTTCCAATTGCTCTCGAGCAGCTTGTTTGACCATTGCTCCGATGCGAACCAAATCGGCGCCGTTCTCGGGGCTAATGGAGAGGCCGAATCTTCGGGCGTCGGCAATGGCGAAGAACATCCCGCCCCAGGCAACGTCCACTTCCACTTCTCCCAGAGTGGGAATCTCCACGGTGGCGCCCAGGTGAACAGGAAAGGCCGGAACGTTCTCGAAGGTCACCCCGGTGACCTTGCCTCCCTCCACCCGCGCCTCCACGCCAACCAAACCAGCCGGGGTTTCAAGGGTAAGTTCGGTCACCGGTTCCCGGGAGAAAACCATCCCCGTTTCAATCAGTGCCGTAACCGTACAGATCAAGTTGGTTCCCGACATGGGCGGGTATTCGGTCTGCTCCATGATCACGAACCCCGCATCCGCTTCGGGCACCGTGGGCGGAAGGACCAGGTTGCAATTGGCTGCGGGGTAGCCGCGCGGCTCGCGGAGCATGAGCTTGCGAAGTCCGTCGGCATGCCGCTCCAGATACTGCATCTTCTCGAACATCGAGGCGCCGGGCACGTCGAGCACCCCGCCCACAATCACCCGACCGTGTTCTCCGGCGGCGTGCAGGTCAACCGCCTGAATAACCCGCTCCACCCGCATGGCTACCGACTCCTTTCCGCGCCCGGTCCTGATGCCTTATTCATGTACATCTGGCCTGGCCGGTTCATACTGGCTTCGTTCAAATCATCATACGAGAATCGGAGGGGGTGAACTCCCTTCTCTTAGAATGGCAACGATGATATCTCAAAGCGGCAAGATCCAGACGGTCCTGGGTACTATCTCTCCCGACGTTCTCGGCATAACCCTCCCCCATGAACACGTGCTCATCGACATGACCATGGGACAGACCTCCGCCACGGCGCTGATCAACTCGGGGGAATCCGCCAAGAAGGCCGGGGAGATCCCGGAGGCGGGATGGGAGCGGGGACAGGACGGCCCGGGGGTGGCGGCCTCGTGGACCGCCAAGTGGGGACAGCCAATTACCCTCGCGAACCGCGGAGACATTGCCCGTAACTGGTTCTACTACGGTGACTACCGGATCACCGATATCGACGACGTCATCTACGAGGCCAACCTCTTCAAACGCCACGGGGGCACCTGTCTGGTGGACCAGACTCCCCGCGGGCTGGCGCGCGATCCCCGGGGTCTGGCCCAGGTTGCCCGGGCCACCGGAGTGCATGTGGTGATGGGCACCGGTTTCTACGCCTACGAGTTCCATCCCTCCAATATGTTGGAACTGGACATCTCCCGGCTTCAGGAGTTGATCACCGGCGACATCACCCAAGGGGTGGCGGGAGGCATCAAGGCGGGAATCATCGGAGAGGTGGGATTGACCTGGCCGCTCCATCCCAACGAGGAAAAGTCCCTGCGGGCCTCCATACGCTCCCAAAACGAGACAGGTGCGGCGCTTTCCATCCATCCCGGCTACAGCGCCGAATCCATCTGGGACACCATTCGGATCGTGGAAGAAGAGGGAGGAGACCTCTCTAGAACCGTCATCTGCCACGTGGATCACCGCCTACCCTCCCGACCCGCCCCCCACTCCTTCGACCCGGCGCCCTTTCTGGAGGTGGCCGCCACCGGAGTGACCCTCTCCATCGACACCTTCGGATGGGAGCAGTCCTACCGACAGCGCGGTCCGGTGGATTTTGCCAACGACGCAATCAGGCTCAACTACGTGATGGCCGTGGCCGAAGCCGGCCACCAAGAGCAATTGCTCATTTCCTCAGATCTCGCCCTACAGCACTGGCAACGCCGCTACGGCGGCCACGGCTGGCAGCACATACCCGAAACCGTCCAGCAACTGATGCGCTACAAAGGATTCGACCAGGGGCTTATCAACCAGATCCTGATCGAAAACCCCCGCCGGCTGCTTACCTTCGCCTAGCACGCGGAACTTCTCGACCGGCATGCACCCAAGGCGTGAAGCTGGCCGAGAGCATCGTGCACGGTCCTAAGTTGGTGCTCCTCAGCAAAGGGACTAGGTTCGGCCAGATGTACCCCCGGCGGCGCCGACGATCGTGAGCAACGGACCGATCTTGCCGGGGCGCCGATCATCGAAACCCGGGACCTCCACAAACACTTCGGGCATGTCCGCGCTCTCGCCGGGGTGGATCTCACCGTCCCACCCGGCATAACCGGCCTGGTAGGGGCCAACGGGGCGGGCAAGACCACCCTGATCAGGATGTTGCTGGGGTTGACCGCGCCAACCTCCGGGCAAGTCGCGGTGTTCGGAACACCGGTTGCCAAGGATGCCGCCGGTCTGCGAGCCAGGATCGGCTATATGCCGGAGGGAAGCTGCCTCCCCCGGGACCAGACGGCGGCCGACTTCGTGGCATACGCCGCAGAACTGGCCGGAATCCCATCCACCGAGGCCCGCCGCCGGGCCTCTGAAACCCTGTTCCTGGTGGGACTACACGAGGAACGATTCCGCTATCTCGGGGACTTCTCGACCGGCATGCAGCAACGCGTGAAGCTGGCCCAGAGCATCGTGCACGATCCCAAGTTGGTGCTCCTCGACGAGCCTGCCTCCGGTCTCGACCCCGCAGGGCGCGACCAGATGCTGGAGGTCATCCACCGGTTCCGCGAATTCGGCCTGAACGTTCTCTTTTCATCCCACCTCTTGGACGACATCGAGCAAACCTGCGACTGGGTGGTGCTGCTGGATGGAGGCCGGTTGCTCCGCTCGGCCCCCCTCGATCCTCCCAGCGACGGCACTGAGGTGTCGGTGGAGGTCTTCGGCGATCCCCTGCCGCTGGTAGCCGCTCTCACCGCAAAGGGCGTCAAGGTCACCCACGTCGGTCCGGTCGTGACGGCCGGAAGCTCCTCGGATGACGTGTTCATCGCGGTGCGCGATGCGTTGGCGGCTTCTGGCTCATCGGTCCGGCGGATGGGCACCGATCTGAGCAGTTTGGAAGACGTGTTCCTGGCCGCAACGAAACAGTCGAATGGCTGATCCCCGATGAGCAGTCACGACCCGGCGATCATCCTTGATCGCGGCTACCGCGGCTACGACGGGCCCCGAACCGGGCGGCGCGGAGCCATGAGGGCAATCATCAAGGAGGGATACCGGCGGGTACTCGGTCTGCGACGAAAAGCAAAGCGCAAGTTGTTCCCTTGGACGCTCATCGCGCTGGCGCTGGCGTCGGTGGTGATCTTGGTCGCAGTCGAGTGGATTGAATCGAGCCTGCCGGCTTTGCCAGATAGCTCGGATCTGTTCCCCCGGTACGGCGGATACTTCGACTTCATATCGAACGTCGCCCTGCTCTTCGCCGCCTACACCGGTCCCCTGCTGCTGGTCCCCGATCGCACCCAAGGAGTACTGAACGTCTACTTCTCGAGACCTCTGGGCGTGCGCGACTACCTAGTGGCAAAGGGGGCGACCTACGCCGCGGTCATCCTGAGCTTCTGGCTGGTTCCACAGCTCCTTCTCCATCTGGGATACGCCGCCCTCTCCCCGGCCGGGTTCCTCTCCTACTTGGGAGAGACCACCGACATCTTGTGGAAAGTCCCCGCGGCCGCGTTCGTCTACATCACGCTGCATGCCTCGCTGGCCTTTTTGGCTGCCTCATTCGCCAAGCGGGTAGGCACGGCCGCGGCGGCCTTCATCGCCGTGTTGTTGGGCCTCAACCTCGTCGCCCTCATCTTCCAGGAAGCGAGCTCCGCGCCCGGCACACGGTGGACCGCTTTGCTGGCGCTGGAACAGCACCCGCGATATGTCCGTGACTGGATCTTCGACCTGGACTCGTCCATCGTCCCGGCGGAGGCAGGCTTCGGCCCCGAAGCCTCGCTCATGGTGGTGATTGGCGTGGCGGTCATCAGTGTGCTCCTGGTGGGCTGGCGATACCGGAAGCTGACATGACCGGCGCGCCTCACGCAAGGGACGCGCGAGACGTTTCCGACGCCACGGTGGTTGCCACCGACCTCTCGAAGTGGTTCGGACAGAAGGTGGCGGTATCGGAGGTGACCTGCTCCTTCGGACCGGGGGTAACGGGGCTCCTGGGACCCAACGGTGCGGGCAAGACCACCCTGCTGAGGGTGCTGGTCGGTTTGCTGTCCCCCTCCGCCGGCCAAGCAACCATCCTGGGCCGGACCCCGAAGAAGCAGCATGGCGTCTACCGACACGTCGGCTTCGTACCCGAGGACGAAGCGGTCTACAACCACATGAGCGCCCGCCGTTTCGTCGAATGGAGCGGGGCGCTTTCCAAGGTAGGCGACGCAAGGGCTGCCGCTCAACGGGCGCTGGAGACCGTCCAACTCACTGAGGACGCCGACCGCTACATTTCGGGATTCTCGAAGGGTATGCGGCAGCGGGCCAAGGTCGCGGCCGCCCTCGTCCACGATCCGCAGGTCCTGGTCCTGGACGAACCCCTCAACGGAACTGATCCGGTCCAGCGCGCCCGCCTGATCGATCTCTTTGTGCAACTGGGGAGCGAGGGCAGAACCATCATCGTCTCGTCCCATGTGCTGGCCGAGGTCGAGCGCATGGCCGGGAGGGTGGTCGCCATGGTCAACGGCCGCATTGCGGCCGCGGGATCCGTTGCCGCCCTTCGCGACGCCATGTCCGACACCCCGCGCCTGATCCGGATCAACACCGACCAGCCACGCGAACTGGCTCGGCGGCTCCTGGTCGGGGATTGGGTGGAAGCTGTGCGCGTCGACCCGGCCGGGGTCGAGATCAGAACCAGCGATGCCGGCGCCCTCGGGCTCGACATCGCAGTCGCGGCGCGTGAGACCGGCTCCCTCGTCACCGCCGTGTCTGCAGAGGATGACTCCCTGGAGAGCGTCTTCCGCTACCTGGTGGAGCAGCGGTGAGCGCTTTCTTGCTGATCACGCGCTCGGTCATGGGCCGGCTGCTCGGCCTGCGTCGGTCGATCGGGCTCTTCGTGCTGACCGGTTCCCTCGCTCCAATACTCCTGGTGCTGGCCCCAGGGCGTTCGGGCGACCGGGTGGTCTCCCTCTACAACGACATCACCGGTGTCCTCGGGCTGTCGATCCTGTTTCCGGTTGCCGCCCTCGTCGTGTCGACCGCCGCGCTGGGCGAGGAACGAAAGTCTCACACCCTTCCGTTTCTGCTACTTAAACCGGCGTCCCGATGGGTGATCGCCCTGGGGGTCGTCACAGCCGCGGCCCTGGCATCCTTCGTGATTCTGGAGGCCGGCGTGCTGGCATCCTGGATGGTGGCCGGCGCCGTGACCGGGGAGTGGTCAATCGGAGTTTCCACGACCGTGGCCGCGGCGGTACAGAGCATGGCATCGGCTGCCCTGTTCGTTCCCCTGGGCCTCGTCCTCGGCCGCGCCGCCATGGTGGGCCTCGGCTACCTACTGATCTGGGAGCTGACCCTCGGCAGCGTAATCGAAGGTTTCCAGGCCTCGTCGATCTACCGTATCGTCGTTTCGGCCTGGGCGGACCTGGCCGCGATGACACCCGAAAATCTCGACACCGTCAACGAGGTGCTGGGTCGGGTGGAAGTCGGCGTCGGGGGCGCGGTCGCCAAGGCCGCCGTACTGGTGATCATCTCGGTGGCCGCCACCGGGTTGCTGCTGAGGCATAGGGATCTGGTCGGGGAGTAATTCTCCCGTCACCTCCCCTCGGACTCCCCTTGTAACGCTCTCCTACAATCATGGGCCATGACTACCCACCGTGGCAAGATCCAGACGGCCCTGGGCGCCATCCCTCCCGATGATGTGGGCATCACTCTCCCCCACGAGCATGTGCTGATCGACATGACTGCCGGACGGTCCTCGGCGACGGCCCTGCTGGGCTCGACCGAATCGGTAGAGAGAGCCTCCGCTCAACCCGAAGCGGGATTGGAACCGGGGCAGAACG
The DNA here is from genome assembly GCA_965248705.1 of Acidimicrobiia bacterium. Taxonomy (GTDB): domain Bacteria; phylum Actinomycetota; class Acidimicrobiia; order Spongiisociales; family ZC4RG35; genus Bin76. Next base: position 280,881 of record CBDFJY010000002.1, read on the forward strand.
GGCCCGGAGTGGCCGCCTCATTCACCACCAGGTGGGGGAAGCCCGTCACACTGGATACCCGCGCCGACATAGAGCGCTACTGGTTCTTCTACGGCAACTACCGGCTCACCGACATCGACGACGTCATCTACGAGGCCAACCTATTCAAACGCCACGGCGGCTCCTGCTTGGTAGACCAAACTCCCCGCGGGCTGGCGCGCGATCCCCGGGGGCTGGCCCAGATCTCCCGCGCCACCGGAGTGCATATCGTGATGGGCGCCGGTTTCTACTCCCAGCATCACCACCCCGCCAACATGTCGGACCTGAGTATCTCCCGGCTTCAGGAATTGATCAGCGGTGACATTGTCAATGGCGTAGCAGGGGGCATCAAAGCCGGGATCATCGGAGAGGTGGGACTGTCGTGGCCGCTGCATCCCAACGAGGAGAAGTCCCTGCGCGCTTCCATACGGTCCCAAAAAGAGACGGGTGCTCCAATCTCCATTCACCCCGGCTACAGCCCCGATTCCGTGTGGGACACCATCAGAATTGTGGAGGAGGAGGGAGGAGATCTCTCTCGGATCGCTTTTTCCCATGTCGAGCACCGGCTTCCCTCCCTGCCCGCTCCCCACTCGTTCGACCCGGCACCTTTCTTGGAGTTGGCGGCTTCGGGAGCGTACCTCCTGCTCGACGGCTTCGGACGAGAGGCTTCCCACCGCCAACGTGGACCGATCGATGATCCCAACGACGCGGTGCGGCTCAACTATTTGATGACCCTGGCCGAAGCCGGTTACCAAGGGCAACTGCTGATCTCCCACGATCTGGCTCTCCAGCACTGGTACCGCCGCTATGGCGGATTCGGCTGGCAGCATATCCCCGAAACCGTCCAGCAACTGATGCGGTACAAGGGCTTCGACCAGGAGTTGATAGACCAGATCCTGATCGAAAACCCCCGACGCCTGCTCACATTCGCCTAAGACCCCAACCCCCAATAGGAGAACAATGTCCACAACAGAAGAGACCCGATCGGTCGTTGAACGTTTCATCCTCGAAGGGGAGAAGGACTTCCCCGTAACCAGCGCCAACCTGGACGTCTTCAAAACCAACCTCCGGGCCTTGTTCGAGGAACTGGTCCACCCCGACATCGTGCTGCACGGTGTACCAGGAGTGCCACGGGGAAGAGATCTCTGGTACGACTTCTATGAGAAGCTCGGGATCGCTTTCCCCGACTCGGCCACCACCCTTAACGTTATGGTGGTGGAGAACGACAAGGCGGCGGTCGATTGGACGTGGGAAGCAACCCACTCGGCGCCGCTCATGGGGATCCCGCCCACCGGAATCAAGCTGGCGGTGAGAGGAATGACCATCGAAAGAGTCCACAAAGGCCAAATCGTCGAGCATTGGGCGGCGATCGATCAACTGAGTTGGCTGCAGCAGCTTGGCGTCATCTCTTCTAACCTTTCCGTCAACTGACCAGAAAGAAACCTTGGAAATGTCAGACCCGCAAACCGAAGAAACCCGCCGGATCGTCAAGCGTTTCACGCTCGACTGCGAAAAGGATTTCCCCTTGACGGAGGAGTCCGACGAGAGCTGGAAGGACCGCTTGTGGGAACTCTTCGAGGAGCTGGTACATCCCGACATCATCCTGCATGGCGTCCCCGGACTTACCCAGGGATCACGACCCTGGTACGACCGATTCGTGTCGGTGGGGGCAAATTTTTCCGGACGGCCTGACCACTATCGATGTGCTCACCGCCGAAGGAGACAAGGCCACCATGGTTTGGACCTGGGAGGCCACCCACAGCCGGGAGGTGATGGGCGCTCCCCCGACCGGCAAGAAGATCAAAGTGCAGGCCGTGATGGTGCAACGGGTGAAGAACGGAAAGATCGTCGAGCACTGGGTGGGCTTCGACTCTATGCGCTGGTTGGAGCAGCTGGGCGTGGTGGGAGATGATCTCTCGACTATGGGAAGAGGCCATGCGGTGGGTTAACCGCTGACTCTTGACCGGTGATGCATCGAAAGCACTGTTTACCATTTGACAGGAATTGAAGAGTCCCACTTGAGAACTACATCGACTTTCAGTTGATTACCCGCAGAAAGGGGAACCTAATGAAGAAAAACAGACTGGCGATTTTGGCGGTGCTGACCGCCTTAGCCCTGTTGGCTTCGGCTTGCGGAGGCGAGGACACCTCAGCAGCAGATGCGGCGGCGGCCCAAGCAGCCCAAGCCGAAGCAGAAGCAGCCCAAGCCGAAGCAGAAGCTGAAGCAGCCGCAGCCCAGGCTGCGGCCGAAGAAGCCGAAGCAGCCGCAGCGGCGGCCGCGGCAGAAGCTGAGGCGGCGCTGGCCGCGGCTCAGGCGGAGTTGGACGCCACAAGAGAGGCCGCGGCCGAAGGAGATGAAGCCGCCCAGGCAGCCTTGGCAGAAGCCGAAATGGCAGCCGAAGAAGCAGCTATGGCGTTGGAAGAGGCCGAAATGGCAGCACAACAGGCGGCCATGGACGCCGAAGAGGCGCTGGCAGCGGCTGAAGCGGCCAGCAAGACCAACCTGGCCCAGAAAGGCCATCCCTGCATTCCGCCCTCCACGGCAGATCAAACGGCCCGTGGCACGGTTATTTATGCGTTTGGCAGCATCGGCAACCAGAACTGGCTAGGCCCAACCGCTCCCTACCAGAGCCAAGCGACTGTTATGCCGATGTACGAGTACCTGCTGTGTCGCGACTACCAGACAGGAGAGGTGGTCCAAGATTCGGGTCAGTTGGCCGAGTCATGGTCCCATAACGAAAACTTCAGCCAGTACACCTTCAATCTCCGTTCGGGAATTAAATTCCACGACGGTTGGGGTGAGATGACCGCTGCCGATGTGAAGTTCAGCTTCGAAATCTCCATTCAGGAGGACAGCAACAACCCCAACAAGCCGGATTGGCTGAACATCGAGAGCATCGAGACTCCCGACGATTACACGGTGATCCTCAACTTGGTGGAGCCCAATGTCGCGATCCCCAGCCTATTGAACGAGGTGATCCCGGCCATGCCCATCGTCTCCAAAACTTATGTGGACGAGGTGGGACAGGAGGAAGCCAGCTTCCGCCCGATCGGCACCGGACCCTTCGAGTTCCACAGTCATCGCTTGGACGAGTGGGTCAGCTTCGAGGCGGTCGACAACCACTGGCGGGTCACTCCCGGAATCGAGATCATCGAGTTCCGCGTTGTTCAGGAAGAGAGCACCCGGCAGGCCATGATCGACGCCGGCGAGGCCCAGATGTCCCCCACTACCTTCGACGACATCCCCCGCTTGGAAGCCGATCCCAACCTGAAGGTCGTTTCGTTGTCAGGAACCCGTTTCCCGGCGGTGTACCTCCCCGGTGAGTATTTGGAACCCCAGTACGACCCCGAGAACACCCCTCCGTGGGCTACCGATGACAAAGAACACAACATCAAGGTCCGCAGGGCCTTGTCGTTGGCGATCGACCGTCAGGAGATCATCGACTTCATCTTCGGAGGAAGAGGAACCACCGAAGGCGCCTGCGTGCAGTCCTTCTGGCCGGTTGCTCCCGGCTACGACCCCGACTGCGAAGTCGATCCTTACGATCCGGAAGGCGCCAAGGCGCTCCTGGCCGAGGCAGGCTACGCCGATCCTTCGGAACTGGTGGTCCCTGTTGACTACGCGGAGCACCCCCAGCTCACCTACACCGACGAGGTGATGCAGGCGGTCGCTCAGCAATGGCAGACCATCGGTATCCAGATTGAGACGCAGAAGACCGACTTTCGCACCTATCAGGGGTTGTCGGGTCAAGAAGGGGCGTACGCGGCCTTCGTGTATTCCGCTCCCTTCTTCCCCGCTCCCTGCACTCTTCTGAATTACTACACCGCTACCGGTAACTTCTTCAGCTACACCGGGGAGTCAGAGGAACTCAACGATCTGATGAGTACCTGTGTGGCGCAGGTATTCCCCGAAGATGTGGCCGCGGCGCACGGTGCTGTGTTCGACTACATCTACGACCGGGTGCTAGGCATCCCGATCGGCTATGTGGACTCGGTGATTGCCTACGCCTCCAACCTCGACTGGATCGGCCTACCAGCCCCCTGGAACCCCTACATGACCCGCTACGAGTACCTCCGCTACACAAGCTGAGAACACTCAAAGCACAAAGCACAACGAGCAAGAGGGACCGGGACTCTCCCGGTCCCTCTTCTCTATGGAGGCTATTCCAGGCCGGGTACGGGGGGATTACGCAGGTCGATTAGATCTTGGTAGTGGTCACCTACCTGGTAGGGAGATCGGGGAGAAGTGAAAACGTAGAAGCGATCCTGATGCACCGCCTTCAGGACCAAAGCGGCTACCTCTTCAGCGCTTGTCCCGACCTCCACCCCGGCCCGCAACCGGGACCGAAGACGCTCAGCATCCGGTGAGGGCGCTTGGTGGGACCCAGCGTCAGAGGACAGCGAGGGCCGCAGGCGCTCGGTGTCCCAGATTCGGGTGTTGACCGCGGCGGGGCACAGAAGAGAGACGCCGATCGGAGCGGCGGCGGTGCGCAATTCCGCATAGAGAGTGTGGCTGAGAGCCACCACCGCGTGCTTGGAAGCGGCATAGGATCCCAGCCTCCATGGAGTCATCTCCCGGCCAGCGATCAATCCCGCCATGGACGCCGTGTTCACCACATGGCCCTTTCTACCGCTTTCCAGCATCCGGGGTACGAATGAACGCACGCCGTTGATCACCCCCCACAGATTCACCCCCAGAACCCACTCCCACTCTGAGACTCCCACTTCCCAAATGGTCCCCATGGGGCCAACCCCGGCGTTGTTGCACAGGATGGCCACCTCGCCGAATTCCCGGTAGACAAGGTCCCGCTTGCGGAGGCGACGACACCTCGGCAGACGATTCAGCCGCCGCGGCAGCCGCGGAAGCAGCAGCAGCCCAAGCCGAAGCAGAAGCAGAAGCCGCAGCCGCCGCCGCAGCCCAAGCCGAAGCAGAAGCCGCAGCCGCAGCCGCGCAGGAAGCTTTGACGGCAGCCCAGACGGAGTTGCAAGCCACCAGGCAAGCCGCCGACGAAGGTGACGAGGCGGCTCAGGCTGCGTTGGTCGAAGCCGAAGCGGCGTTAACAGCAGCCGAAATGGAAGCAGAAGCCGCAGAAGCCGCTCTGGCGGAAGCCCAGGCCGAGAAGGTGGCTGCCGCCCCCGAAGAGGTTCAAGACCGGATGGTGGTGCTGCTGCCGGCATTGCGCGGCGAAGACTGGCTTTGCCCCAACTGCAGCCTGGGCGCATTGCTGAACCTGCAACCTCTCTACGAACCGCTTATCTACCACGACTTCGACAGCGGAGAGATCGTGGAGGGGGAGGGCCGGCTTGCCAAATCCTGGTCGAAGAACGACGACTTCACCGAGTTCGTTTTCGAGATCCACCAGGGTGTCCAATTCCACCAGGGCTGGGGAGAGTTGACCACCGACGACATCGTCTTCAGTCATGAACTGGCCATCCGGGAAGGCACCAACAGCCCGGCCGCCGGGGTTTTGATCAGGGTCGCGGTGGAAGTCATCGACGACTACAACTTCAAGCTGGTGTCCGTTGATGGCAAACCGGCGCCTGAGGTCGTGCCCGCTCTGTCCGAGATGGCATTGAGCTTCCCCATCACATCCCGCAAATACATCGAGGAAGTGGGAGAAGACGAGGCAGCCCTGTGGCCGATCGGCTCCGGCCCCTATCAGTTCAAGAGCCACACTCCGGGAGTTGAGGTGGTGTTTGAAGCATTTGACGACCACTACGCCCGGCCACCTTCCATTAGAGAGGTGGTTAGGAAAGCCGTACCCGAGTTCAGCACCCGGTTGGCCATGCTGGCGGTGGGTGATGCCGATCTGATGACGCTCAGCGCCGAACAGATTCCCACCGCGCAAGCGGCAAAACTGGGGATCCAGTCCCTTCCCAACCAGAGCATGCCCACTATCTATTTGACCGGTAACTACGTGAACCCCACGGGAGCGGCGTTGGAGAACCCGCCACCTTGGAGCGATCACACCAATCCTGGCAATGCCAAGATAATCAGGGAAGCCCTGTCATTGGCGATTGACCGCCAGGAGATCGTTGACTTCGTGCTGGCGGGCCGAGGAACCACCGAAGGGGCATGCGTCCACTCCTGGTGGCCCCATTTCCCCGGTTTCGACGCCGACTGCCAGCCCGATCCGTATGATCCCGACCGGGCAACCGCCCTGTTGGCCGAAGCCGGTTACGCCAGCCCCGCCGACCTGGAAATCACCATCGACTTCGCCCAACATCCCGGTAGGCCCTGGTGCGGCAAGGTGGCGGAAGCTGTCTCCCAGCAGTGGACCAACCTGGGTATATCGGTGAACACCCAGTTCACCGAGTACGGAGTGCTGGAAGGGCAGACCAGCAGCCGGGAAGCCAACTTTGCCTTCTGCTATCCACCGCCGGTGTATAACTCAGGTACACAGTTGTGGAGTTTCTACAGCCGGACCACCGACCGCCTCTCCTACTCGGGAGAGTCAGAGGAACTGGACCGGTTGATCAACGAAGCTCTGGCCGGCGAAGGTGGAAGCGATGAAGAAAAGGAAACAACTGCCCGGGCACTGTTTGACTACGCGGTCGAGAATCGCCCCGGTCTTCCCATCGCATTCACAGATCTGCTGTACGCCAAGGATGCGTGTCTGGAGTGGGACAGCCTGCCCGGCACGGTAGCGTTCTACGTCCACAACTACGAGTTCATGAACTTCAGCTGCTAAAGCTGAAGCACCATCACATGAAGTTGGCGAGCGTCCCGAAGGGCGCTCGCCAGCTTTTTATCCCGGGGGTTTGACCAGGCCTTGGGCCAAAAGCTCCCGGAACCGACTGATCGAAATGCTGACCCCCTCCTCCATGGAAAGGTACTCCACCCCTCCCAGTAAGCCGTCCAGACCCGATCCGGCGTAGTAGTCGGGCAGGGGAAGGGGCTTACCGCCAAAGGTGATATCACTTCCGGGAATCGTTTCTGAGATCAAAGCCACGACTTCGGCGATAGAAACCGAAGGGCCCCCCAGGTTGTAAACGTGAGCGCCCTCCACCCCAGCCCGGGCGGCGGCTATGAACAACCTCGCCACCTCCCCGGCATGCTGAAACGTCGAAGCCCCACCAAAGGGAATGTGATAGGACGTCCCGGCGGCCGCCGCCATCATCGCCTGGGTTGGAGCGGAGGTAAGGCCTTGGTCCCGACCCACCCCGTAAACCGAACAGGGACGGAGACACACCGAGGAAACACTGTAGTCGGCGGCATAGACCTTGGCAGACTGCTCATTGGCCTGCTTATACACCCCGTAGAGGGTGGTTGGCGCCAAGGGAGAGTCGTCGTTCACCCCGTCCGGGTAAAGATGGGGAGGTCCGTAGACAGCCACCGAGCTGGCGTATGCCAACCCTCCGATCTTGGAGCGACGGGCCGCTTCCAGAACATTGGAAGTCCCCACTACATTCACCCCCGCCCCGCCAACCGGATCGGCCTGGCAGAAAGGAATCTGCAAGGCGGCGAGATGGACAATGTGGGTGATTCCCTCTGTGGCCACCACTCCCAGAACGAATTCGGTGTCGGTGATGTCTCCCTGCAAGAAGCTCATCGACCCCTGCCGATCAGTAAGCAGGCGAAGCCGGCGGTGGTCTGTGGAAAGATCAAGACCCACCACTTCCGTCCCCTCCTCGGACAGCAGGTGCATGGCCCATGCACCGATACAACCTGCTGAACCGGTTACCAGAAACTTCTCACGCGCTCCCATATCCGTCTTTCGAGTACTTAGGGGGGACATCGGTGATGATATGTGACCTGCTGTCCTGATCCGACATCATCTCTTGCCCCGGTTCCAGGAGCCTGACGAAGTATCACCCGAACGCCAGAAGGGAGCGGGCCAGTAAGGAGGCCATCTGGGCGCGGGTTACCTCCTGTTCGGGACAGAAGTAAAGCAGACCTTCCGAATCGTCCTGTGGCGCCGGTGGGCATCCCAGAATGACGCCTGACCGGTAGAGTGCCTCCGCCGCCCTGGCGTGGTAGGCGTGGGGGGAAACATCGTCGAATATCCCGATGGCATCCCTAACGGGGATGTTGAAGGCTCTCGTCAAGAAAACTGCCATCTCCGCCCGCGTGATGCTTTGGACCGGCCGATAGGTACCGTCCCCATAGCCGACCGTGATCCTTCTGGCAGCCAACTCCTCCACGTAAGGAGCAAACCAGTCCTGGGCCGATACATCGGAAAACAGTGGATCCCCGGACCCGGTCAGCCCATCCCAGGGGAACTCGGCGCCGAGCCCTCCCCGGACGGGCGGCTGTGAGTCCTGAAGGGACCTAATCAAAAAGGCGCTCATCTCCGCCCTTGTGACCGGCCGGTGGGGACAGAAGATCCGAAACCCACAACCCAGGGTGATCCCCAAGGAAGCGATGGACTCGATGTGCTGCTCATGAACCAGGCCATCGTCATCCAGAAAGCGACCTGAGACCCGAGTATCGAAGCTGACCTCGAAGGATGTTGCATCGGCGCTGAGAACCCTGATCCGGGTATTGCCCAACTGAATCCATTCATCGATTGAGATGACATGATCTACAGCTCCGAAGAAGCTGGGGAGAACAGCCTGGGACAGTCGGGTCCACACCGCAAAGCAGGGCCAGTGATCAGGCCAGGACCGTCTGCTGCGCCCACAGGCTTCCCGACGCTGATCTATCTTGTAGACCTCCACCCCAACCTTGGGCACTCCCGAATCCAGACCCGACAGCCTCCTTACTCCCAGCACGTAAAAGAGGCCGTCTCCCGCCGGATTCACCTCCTCTGTCACCTGTCCTTTTGTGACATTCGCAGGTATAACCACCATCTGCACCAGGCCCGGGGCTGCCCCTCCCTGATGAAGGCGGTAAACCTGTTCACCTCCCCAATAGATCTGAACCGAAGATGGCTCAACCCACCCGGATGCATACCGGTTGTAGACGGTGGTTCCCTGAGGAACTGTGAGAGGAATGTTGCTCATCACATCCATCGGGTTGTCGTAGAACCCCAGGGCTCCCGGCCGGGTGGTGGAGAATCTGCCGCTGTAGGAATGCGGCCAGGCCAGGGAGTGACCCATCTCATGCGCCACCAGAGACCAAAATGGGTTCTCGAGCGGAGGCTGAGCAACCACCGCTCCCGCTCCCACCACCACCAGGCGCCGGTTGGCGGGATAGGAGGGTTCGCATCCGGCCTGGTAGATCTCGGGGCACAAGTTCCCAAAGGTGCCATAGCCGGTCCGGTACCCCTCGAATTCAACTACGATCAGGGCGCCAGCCGGCCCGGTTTCCTCGGGATTCCTCTCCTGTTGCCGCTCGATAGCCTCCCGGCGGACTGCTTCGGTGCATCCCGGAGCAAAGACCGCCTCCTCCAACCCAGGGCCGCTCGCAACCTCATCGTCGCTTCCCACTAGTCCTCCCTCCCGGAAAGTGGGCTGGTACCTCCCGTCCGACAATTCCCGGAAGTAGGGAGCCACCGTGGTATTCAAGAACCCCACCGCTTCCCCAAGATCGACCCGGGTGTCCCAACCGGGGACCCTGCATATCCACACCTCCCACAGATCCTCCGACAGTGAATAGAGACGATGGGAAGTATTGGCGAAGGGAACCAGTTGCAAGGGATCATCCGCTCTGGGGTTGGGAGCCTCTTGCGCCAGAACGGGCGCAGGTCCCCCGACCGAGAAACGCTCTCCTCCGATGGTGGGGAGGCTCCCGCTCCACAAGACTGCGGTCGCCAAGACAAGGATGGGCGCCATGCGGAGCTTTTCCTTCCAAAAAGCCCCGCCAAGTCCCAAGAAGGTCTCTAGCCGATCGATGGCGTCCTCACAAAGGCAGATATTACGAGGAGACGGGCGATACCGAAAGTTATCTCCGCCCGGCGGGGAATCGACAGCTCTTATCCTCTAGCTGAGCGAATGATCAACCGACTCTCTTCTTCGGCTTCTCCCTATCTTCTGCAACACGCCGACAACCCGGTGCACTGGTGGGAGTGGGGACCCGAAGCCTTCGCCGAGGCGGCATCCAGAAACCTGCCCGTACTGCTGTCGGTCGGCTATTCGGCCTGTCACTGGTGTCATGTGATGGCACACGAGTCTTTCGAGGACCCGACCACCGCCGAAAAAATGAACCGCCTCTTTGTGAACATCAAGGTGGACCGGGAAGAACGACCCGACATTGACGCCATCTACATGGAGGCGTGCCAAATGCTCACCGGCAGGGGAGGATGGCCGCTTACCGTTTTTCTGAACCCCGATGGCGAGCCTTTCTATGCCGGAACCTACTACCCGCCCCGACCGCGGGGAGGAATGCCCTCCTTTACCCAGGTTCTGGAGTCGATCTCCCAGGCTTGGCGAGAAAGAGAAAACAAAGTGGCCGAACAGGCTTCCAAGCTTTCTTCCCTGATCGGACGGAGGATTCCATCCGGGGAGCGCCTCCCCGACTCTGACCTCTACGAACAGGCTTACCTCCGCCTTCGTTCTTCCTTCGACCCCGTTTACGGCGGGTTCGGAAGAGCCCCCAAGTTTCCTCAGCAGCCTCTCCTGGATTTTCTCCTGGCCCTGTTGGGAGAGCCCTGGGCTAAAACGAGCGGTTCCATGCTGGGTCTGACCCTGGAACGCATGGCAGCCGGTGGGATCTTCGATCAACTGGGCGGGGGATTCGCCCGCTATTCGGTGGACGATCAATGGCTGGTGCCCCACTTCGAGAAAATGCTGTACGACAACGCCACCCTGGCCCGGATCTATCTGTGGGCGGGAAAAGAGTTCGAAGAAGAGGCTTTCCTCAAGGTGGCCGCCGAGACGCTCGACTACCTGGTAAGAGATATGCGAAATCCTCAGGGAGGTTTCTACTCCGCCGAAGACGCCGACTCGGAGGGAGTCGAGGGACTCTTCTATGTCTGGTCCATGCGCGAGATTGTGGAAGTAGCGGGGTCTGCCGACGGCCAATCGGTAGCCGACTGGTTCGGGGCAACCACGGGGGGAAACTTCGAGGGCGCCAACATCTTGACCCGAAGCAACGCCCTGACCACCACGCCCCACACCATCCAGCGCCTCAGGGAACGCATGCTCGAGTCCCGCTCCCAGCGAGTGCGCCCAGGGCTGGACAACAAAATCGTGGCGGCGTGGAACGGTCTGGCCATCCGGGCTTTTGCCGAAGCCGGCACGGTTCTTGGACGCGACGACTATCTCTCCGAAGCCCGGTCGGCAGCCCGGTTCGTGCTCGAAGAGATGCGGGCCGACGCCTCAGGACGCCTCTCCCGGGTGTGGGCCAAAGGCAGGAGGGGAGGGCCCGGCTTTCTGGAGGACTACGGGGCGATGGCCACCGGACTGTTCGCCCTGTATCAGGCCACCGGAGAGGAAGAGTGGTACGCGGAGGCCGCCGAGCTCACCCGGGACATTCCCCGTTTGTTCAGCGACCCTTCCGGAGGATTCTTTTCCACCGGCGTCGATGCCGAGCGTCTGATCGCCCGGCCCAAAGACTTAATGGACAACCCCTCGCCATCCGGCAATTCCCTGGCCGCCGAGGCTCTTCTGACTCTTGGCCAGTACACCGGGGAGACTGAATGGTGGTCGCAGGCAGAAGAGGCGGTGCGGGACGGAGGGCTCTTGATGGAGAAGGCGCCCTCGGCGATGGGAAGTCTTCTGGCGGTGGCCCACGCCCTCCACACCGGACCTCGAGAAGTTGCTTTGGTGGGTCCGGATGCGGCCCGGTGGGCGCGGGAAGTACACACTGGTCGCCGACGGGGGCTGGTGCTCGCCTTTACCCAAGACCCTCACCTTGCAGAGTCCGGGTATCGGGAAACGGTACCTCTCTTGAGAGATCGCGGGGCGCCAGGGAAGACCCTCGCTTACGTCTGCCGCCGTTTCACTTGCGAGGCTCCCGTCGACAACCTCCCCGCGCTTAAGGAAGCGCTCGGCGCCTAGCGCTTTCTTGGGAGAAAGCGGTTTCAGCCGCCGGTCGGAAAAACAGCCCTGTTGTAGTCGATATTGAACCCGAGCGTCCACCCGGGCGGGAGAGAAACACACCGGTTGGAGGTGGTCAGTGGATTGCTATATACTGAGACACGCCATGAGAAAACCGCCCGAAAGTCGCGAGTCCGCCCCTCGGTGGGGAGGCTGGCGCGGTCGCCATCGAATGCGAATGGCTACCGATCCTCGGGCAGTTCGTCAGGCTCGGCCGTAATAGTTTTTGACTAAACCCGCCTGGCTCGTTCATTCGATGCGCGAGGGTCTCCCGCGGTAACGATGCACTCCCCACTTGCACAAGGAGCCACCTCTCATGACCAACTATCGCTACGAAACCCTACAAGTTCATGCCGGCCAGGATCCGGCCCCCGGGACCAACGCCCGGGCGGTGCCCATCTACCAGACCACCTCCTTCACCTTCGATGACACCGACCATGCCGCTCGGCTGTTCGGGCTGCAGGAGTTCGGGAACATCTACACCCGGATCATGAACCCCACCACCGATGTCTTCGAGAAGCGGATCGCAGCCTTGGAGGGCGGAGCGGCGGCAGTCGCCACCTCCTCGGGACAAGCGGCCCAGCTCCTGGCCTTCGCCACCATCCTGGAGGCGGGCGATGAAATAGTCTCCACCAGCTTCCTGTACGGGGGCACCTACAACCAGTTCAAGGTGGCCTTCCCGCGTATCGGCTTCGGTGTGAAGTTCGTCGAGGGCGACAACCCGGCCGACTTCGAGGCGGCCATCGGAGAGAAAACCAAAGCCATCTATCTCGAATCGGTTGGGAACCCCAACTACAATGTGCCCGATTTCGAAGCCATCGCCGAGGTCGCTCACCGCCACGACATTCCTCTGGTGGTCGATAACACTTTCGGAGCGGCCGGGTACCTGTGCCGACCATTCGACCACGGAGCGGACATCATTGTCCACTCCGCCACCAAGTGGATCGGGGGCCATGGCACCAGCATCGGCGGGGTACTGGTCGACTCGGGGAATTTCGACTGGCGCAATGGGAAATTTCCCATTTTTACCGAGCCTTCTCCCGGCTACCACGGCCTGGTGTTCTCCGATGTTTTCGGTCCGGACGGGCCGTTTGGCAATATCGCATTCGCGATCCGGGCCAGGGTGGAAGGCCTGCGCGACTTAGGCGCGGCCGCCTCTCCCTTCAACGCCTTCTTGTTCCTGCAAGGGCTGGAGACGCTCAGCCTGCGGGTTCAGCGTCATACCGAGAACGCCTTTGAGGTGGCACAATGGCTGGAAGCCCATCCGCAGGTGAACTGGGTCTCATACCCGGGCCTCCCCAGCCACCCCTATCACGCCAACGCCCGCAAATACCTGCGCAACGGCTTCGGATGCGTGCTCTCCTTCGGAGTGGCAGGTGGCTATCAAGCCGGAAAGCGGTTCATTGAACGGACGCAACTGGCCAGCCACCTTGCCAATGTGGGCGACGTAAAGACCCTGGTCATTCACCCCTCCTCCACCACTCATGCCCAACTGAGCGAAGAAGAGCAGAAGACCACCGGGGTCACCCCCGACCTCGTCCGAGTTTCGGTGGGCATCGAACACATCGAAGACATCAAGGCGGACTTCGACCAGGCGCTGCGATCAGACGAATGAGCCTCGCCCTACTGCCTCCCAAGGTGGCAACCGCCCTCGAGTCCACCGGAGTGTCCTTTCGGGTGGTGGAGTGTGATCCCGACTACGCCGACACTTTCCCGTACTGCGAAAAATACGGGGTTGATCCCGAAAACGCCGCCAACACTATCCTGGTGGCGTCCAAGCGGCCCCGGGGGAAAATGGCAGCCTGCGTGCTCCTGGCCACCACCCGTCTCGATGTCAATCACCGGGTTAAACAAGTGATGGGCGTGTCCCGGCTGTCTTTTGCGACGGCCGAGCAAACCCGGGAAGAAACCGGCATGGAGATCGGTGGGGTAAACCCTTTCGGACTGGGAGGCCATCTCCCCCTGTTCATTGATGCGGCGGTAATGGGACGCTCGGAGGTGCTGTTGGGGGCCGGCGTCCGCACCGCCAAGATCTTTGCCCATCCTCAAGCGCTGAGCCGCCTCCCGAACGCCTCAGTGGTGGAGGGGCTCGCCTATCCCACCGAGGCGGCAGGACGGTAACGACGCTGGGCTCTGGCCCTGATCAGGGCGCCGTAGCCCACCAGCCCTACCACGGCAAAGGAAAACCACTGGACGGCGTAGACCAAATGTGATCCCTGGTCGTCGAAGGTCGGCTCAGCCAGGCGGAGGGGCCATCCCGCCGAGTTGGCCGAAGATTCTTCCAAATAAACCCCCAACAACGGGTAGGGCACAAAACGGTCGAGGACGGAAAGATCTACCCGGGCGATGGTGTCTTCTATCCCTGGCCGGTCTTCGGGACCCAGCCTCGGCCGGGGCCGGGATGCCCTGACCACTCCGCTAACTTCCACCTCCCCCGCCGGAGGGGCGGCTTCTTCGCGGTCCAACTCGACCGGAATCCACCCCCGGTTGACCATAACCGCCCGGTCATCCGCCAACATCAGAGGCGTGACAACCCACAGGCCGGAGCGGCCCTCTCGCACCTGGGAGCGGACGTAGACTTCATAGGAGACATCCCATCTTCCCCTGGTGGTCGCTCGTCGATATTCGAGAGTGTCCGTCTCCGTCCCGGCGCCTGAGACCATCAACTCCAGATCGAGGGGATCGGCGGCATTGCGGGCCAAACCGACCTGGTTGGTGATCTTCCTCTCCTCCAGACGTCGCAGCTGCCATAAGCCCAAGCTGACCAGCAACATCACCATTACCAATACCGCCAAATGGGCGCACGCCCATTGCCACCTGGCCAGAAAGGAATAGTCCGCCGGTTTTATACGACTATTCCCTTCCCCACCCGTCGGGAGTCCGCTACCGCTTCCATGGCGCCGTCAGAGTTGCGGGCGGCGGCGCTGACCCCTCCGAAAAACATGTGGCGTTCGGCGAAGGCGCGCCGGGGCATCTCAAATTCGCCCACGGGGAAACCTTCTTCATAGCAAAGACTCCACCCTTGCGGAGTGTGCTCGACATGAGCGCGACTGCGCTCCACCGCCTCGGCCAAGGAACACCCGTCCACAATCACCGACAGCAAGGTGGACTGGAGAGCGGTGGTGATTCGGTCCGCGCCGGGAGATCCGGCCGCCACCACCGCTCCGGAGTCTTTCCACATCACCGTGGGCGCCATATTCGACATCAGACGCTCCCCGGGAGGCTGGCCGTGAAATCTCCCACCGGTAAGTTCTATCTCTCCCAGCGAGTTGTTCATCCACATCCCGCTTCCACCCGCTATCACCCCCGATCCATACCCGCAAGACAAGGTAACCGCGCAAGCCAGACCGGAAGAATCCACCGCCGAAATATTCACCGTGGATGGAGACCCCAAACCGGCCAGCATCAGCGCTGACATTCCCCTGATCTCCTCCCGCCAATCCTCGGCGCCATCTATATGAGAACGCCGATAACCCAACACCTCCAACTGCGCCTCTATCAGCCTCTGAGGCGACAACGGCGATTTGCGCCCAACTTTGGCCAGCATGGCGGCCAGGGCCACCCCACCCACTGCCGGCGGCGGATTGAGCGCCACCGTCCACTCACCCAGTCCGAGGATGATCGGAGACCGCTTCTTTACTCGGTACTCACACAGATCCCGCCGGGTGACAATACCTCCCCGTTGCAGAAGGTCGTCCGAGATATCCTGTCCCACCTCGCCCTGGTATAAGACCTCGGCCCCGTCCGCGGAGACCGCGGACAAGGCATCCGCCAGGCCGGATACCCATATCAACTCGCCGGTGTAGCGACGACGATGCCCGTTGTGAAGCGCCGCCCGGGATTGGGGATCCAACGAGTAGATCGGGTCGAACGAGTACTGCAGGTAGTAGTCGGTAACCGAGCCGAGGGGAAAGCCTCGCTGGGCGTAATCGAGAGCAGGAGCGACTATCTCCCGCCAGGGAGCGCGGCCGTAGTCCCGCCATACGGCGCCCATCGCCGCCCAACCCCCGGGTACGGCCACACTGCCCGGACCCACTATGGTGTCCACACCTCCGCCGTAACCAATGTGCACCGGAACGCCGCCGCCACCCAACCGATCGGACTCCAATCCCAACCCGGGCATGGCCATCGCCCCGTCATATACAACCGGGGGGTGGTTCGGACCCCCCACCGTGACAAAGCCTCCCGCACCCGGACCGATCACCGCGATCTCGGTTACCAAGGCCACCATCATCGCCGAAAGGGCTGCGTCAACCGCGTTGCCGCCCGCCCGGGCTAACCCGGCCCCTGCCTCGGCACACCTTTGGGAGGGCCCGGAAACCGCCAGTTTTCCCACCGCGGGAAGGTTACCGGGTCAAGCTCCAAAGATAGCTACGATCTGATCAAGCCTTCACTCAACAGCTCGTGGCCGAGTCCTTCAAGGAAGGCATAAAGCACTTCCAACTGGTTTTCGGTAGCGTCTTCGACAGCCTTGCCGATGAGTTCCCGAACCTGCTCTCGCTGAAAGCTCGATACCAGAGCCTTGTCGGTAATAAACACCAGCGAACGACGCCGATCGGCTGGATGGCGACGGCGCTGGACCAAACCCCGCCGCTCCAGTCGATCAACCAGCTTGGTGATTCCCGCCGGACTCATTTGCAACTTCTCAGCAAGCTGCCGAGGACCCAAGGGAGCAGCATGGAGAAGTTCTAAAGCCTTGGCATCTACATAACTAAACCCGTAGGACTGCTGATAGTCCACCGCTATTCCGACTCCGGCGGCGGGCAATCGATTAAGCCAAGCGGCTACAACTTCTTTCTTATCAGAAAGATCTCGTTCCATCAGATGAACTTTAGCAGCAACGCTCCAGTATATTTGCTTTTTTTATTCCGAATACAATATACCCCGGAAGATGATATACTAAAGCGAATCATAAGAAACCCGTAAATATTTTCTGGCAGTAGGACCAGGTACTCCTACTCCCGTAACACATCTCATTTTGAAGTTATTTCAACGTTCACCAAAAGGGCAACTCCTACAAAATATCCACCCGGACCGGTTGTAAAGAAATTCCGCCATGATTCGGTTTTCCCAGCCTGTCAACAGAGAGGCATCTTATGAGGACCGGCGGGTGGCAGCCAACTCGAAGAGCCGGGCGGCGTCTTTCCCCATGGTGGAGAACCGCTTGTCCCTGGTTTGGCCCCTCAGCCAGCGGATGTATATCTGTTGGAGGATCACACCCAGCTTGAAGGTGCCGAATACCACATACCAGTCCATGCCCGAAATATCCCGACCCGACTTCTGCCCGTAGCGGGATACGGCCTCCCGGCGCGTCATGAACCCTGGAGAGCGGGTGGGCATCGGATCCAGGAAAATCGACTGCTCATCGGGGTCGAACCAACAGGCCATTAGGGTGCCGACATCCGCAAATGGGTCCCCTTGGGTACACATGTCCCAGTCGTAGACGGCTACGCACCTTCCCGGATCACCCGGGTCCACCGCCATGTTGTCCAGCCGCCAGTCGTTATGGAGCAAAGTGGCGGGAGGCGAGGAAGGCATGGTCTTCTCCAACCATCCGGCCAACTCATCAACCAGCGGATTGGCTTCATGACAAGCCCGGCGCCAACGTCCTATCCAACCCTGCATCTGGCGCTCCACAAAACCCTCCGGACGACCCAGATCAGCCAGCCCGGCCGAGGCCGGTTCGACGGCGTGAAACTCGGCGAGGGTGTCCACCACCACCTCGGACAGCTTCTGGTTGCTCCTGGCATCCTCCCCACCTCCAAACTCGGGGGGAACCGCTCCCTGAACCACGACCCCGCGCCGCCGCTCCATAACAAAAAAGGGAGTGCCGAGCACCGATTCGTCATCACAGAAGAGGTGAGCTCGAGCCGCCATGGGGAAAGCGCGCCACAGGGTGGACAGCACACGAAATTCACGCGCCATGTCGTGGGAACCGGGTGAAACCGGACCAAGCGGCGGCCGGCGAAGCACGTATTCCACCGCCGCGCCGGGCTCGCCATAGCTGAGTAGATAGGTGAGATTGGCCTTCCCCCGAGCGAATTGCCGAACAGCCAGGGGTTGGTGGCTGCCGGGAAGCCGGTTGCGCAGATAATCCGCAAGACGCGCCTCGTCAAATCGCTCCTCGGCCCGTACTTCTATCAGTTCGGGAGTGATGCCAACCTCACCATCCATCAATGCGACAATACCAAACCTCTTCAGTGTGGCGGAGAAAGGCGGAGCGGGTCCACACCCCTAGCACCCGGTGCGTCCAGACCGCACCCGGAGTTGACCGCAGGCGGCGTCTATGTCGGCGCCACGGGTGTCCCGCACCGTTACATTCACTCCACCCGCCCGCAGGGCAGCGACGAAGAGGCTGATCGCCTGGGGAGTGGAGGGCAGGTCGGCGCTGAGCGGGGTGGGGTTGAGGGCGATCAGATTGACGTGGGCCCGAAGCCGCCGGGCGATGGAAGCCAGACCGTCGGCCTGGGAGCGGTCATCGTTGACACCCCTGATCATGGTCCATTCCAAAGACACTCTTCTCCGTTTCTTCTCAAAGAAATAGGAGGCGGCCGCTTCGACCTCGGAGAGGGGATAGCGTCGGTTGAGCGGAACCAGTCGGGAACGAAGATCATCATCCGCGGCGTGCAGGCTCACCGCCAGGCTGACCGGCCAGGGATCGTCGGCCAGCCGCCGTATTCCGGGAACCACTCCCACCGTGGAGACTGTCAAGGAGCGGGCCGACATGCCTATCTCCTCCACCATCAACCTGATTGCTTCTCGCAGCCGGGGATAGTTTGCCAAGGGCTCCCCCATTCCCATAAACACCACGTTGGTCACCCGGGGCGGCGAACCCCGAAGGGGGTGGGCGCGAAGAAAGGCGTTGGCATAGGCCACTTGGGCGACGATCTCGCCCGCTTTCAGGTGCCTATCGAAGCCAAACTGTCCCGTGGCGCAAAAGGTGCAGGCCAAGGCACATCCAGCCTGGGAGGAAACGCACAAGGTGGTGCGGGTCCTATAGCCCATTACCACTGCCTCTATCGCGGCTCTGTCGGGCGTTATGAACAACCACTTGTGAGTGGTCCCCCGGTCGGCGATTTGATGCTCTTGCACTTCAAAGGGCCACAGCCGGTCCGTCAATGCGCGGCGAAAACCCTCGGGAAGATTGGTCATGTCCCGGGCATGGAGCACCGGGTTTTTGTAAAGCCATTCCCGCAGTTGTCGGGAGCGAAAGGTTGGCTCACCGACCCCCACCACCTCTTCCAGGCTGCCCGGATCAAACAGATAGGGGGAGCGCGCTCTTTCCGGGAAAGCGGGGGATGGCTGCTCCCTTGATCTCGGCCCTTCCACCACGCGGTCGGGCCAGAGGTCAGTGACTGCCGTCTCGAGTGTCGGGCTCGGTGTCGTTGTCAGGCTCGGTGTCGTCGCGGTCCGATTCCGTAGACGAATTCGAATCGATATCCTGTCCCTCCTCGGCGGGCATCTCGCCCCTGGTCGTCTCCGGATCAGGTTCAATGATGTGAAAATCGGGCTCGGAGTCGTCGCCCTTTCCGATCGCGATGCGGAAACGCTTGCGCATCCCCCAGGCCAAGGCGCCGATTCCACCCACCACCACCGCTAGTTTGAAGGCTCGTTTCATGAGACATCAGTCTAATGTCAGGTTTACCGCCATCAACTGGAGATAAAGTAACCGGCCATGAAATTTGACTATTACTTCCCCAACCTGCCGCCAACGGCGGCGACCAAGCTCGCTCATCGGGCCGGACGGATCGGATATGACGGATTCTTCACCGCCGAGACCAACCATGAGCCGTTTCTGCCTATGTGCCTGGCTTCCCATGCCGAGCCCGGACTGGAGGTGGGAACCTCAATAACCCTGGCTTTTCCCCGGTCGCCTATGGTTATGGCCCAGTTGGCCTGGGACACACAAATGGTGGCGGGCGGCAAGTTCCTGTTGGGACTGGGCACCCAGATCAGACCGCACATCACCCGCCGATTCTCAACGGAGTGGTCCCGTCCCACCGCCCGGCTTCGTGACTACATCGGGGCGGTCCGCGCCGTGTGGGATTGCTTCCAGAACGGGACCAGGCTGCGATACCAGGGAGAGTTCTATCAACTCACACTGATGACCCCCTTTTTCACACCCGGCCCAAACGAGTTGCCGGAGATTCCGATCTATATCGCCGGGGTGGGACCAAGGCTGAGCCGACTGGCCGGCGAGGTTTGCAACGGATTCCATGTTCATCCCTTCCACACCGTCAAATATCTCGATGAGGTGGTGCTGCCCGCCGTGGCGGAGGGCGCCGAAGAAACCGGGCGTTCTATCGATGATGTGGAAATGGTCGCTCCGTTGTTTGTAGTCACCGGCCGCAACTCCCAAGAGATGGAACGAATGATCCGCCCGGTCAAGGAGCAGATTGCGTTCTATGCCTCCACTCCCAGTTACGCTCCGATCCTGAACAGCCACGGATGGGACTTCGGGCCCACACTCAACGCTATGAGCAAACGCGGCGAATGGAAGCAGATGGCCGATGTGATCCCCGATGAGGTACTTCACGAAGTAGCGGTGGTGGCCCCTCTGGAAGATCTTGCCGCTCGGATCGTCTCCCGCTACTCCGACAGGCTGCAGCGAGTTGGGATATACAGCATGGCAGGAGACGCTATCTTCACCGAGGAGGAATGGGCGACGCTCGCCGCGGAAGTCAAAGATCTCTCCAACCGATAATCCCACCGGACAGGACGAGCCCCCGGTGGCGTTCTTCAGACCGCGCCGACGCCCACCTACGGGGTGAGGTGACAGGTTTCGTTGTAACTGATCAAAGCGGGCAGATGCGGGTCGGCGGTGGTAATAGAGGCATTTCCCGGAGGAGAGAACGGTCCCAGAAAGATGTTGCCGGGAAGGATTGTCCCGGTTATCCAGGAGGCGATCAGCATAGAGGGCCCCGCGTGGGTGCAGATAACAACCTTTTCCTCGGGACCCATCTCCGCGATGATCTCGGTCAAAGCGGCCAACACACGCTGACGGACATCCACCCACCGTTCTCCTCCCGGACGGGGCACGTCCTCACCCCGGCGGTAGCGATCCATTAGCTCGGGCCAACCTTCCCAGAGCTCCTTTTGGGTTCGGTTGGTCCACAACCCATCGGCCACCTCCCGCAGCCGGGAGTCGGTTTCTATCTCCATCCCCGCCGCGGAGGCGAAAGGCGCAATGGTCTGGGTGCATCGCTTCAGATCGCTGGAGATCAGCCGGTCAGGCGCGAACTCCGCCAACCTGGGCGCCAACAAAGAAGACTGTCGGATTCCCGACTCGTCGAGAACCTCGTCATGCTGCCCGATAAACCGGTCCATGGAGTTTCCGGCTGTCCGACCATGTCTTATCAGCATTATCAGCGCCATCTGCTTTAATTACCTCCAGGTTGATAGTCGACGGTTGCGATTCACAAAGTATGGCTCATGATTGAGGCTCGCCCACCCGCCTGTATCCCTGCCCACTCGAATCAAGACTACCGTGTTCAAGCAAGGTCTGGGCGCCTCCCATGCCTCCTCGGCCCGGAGATCGGGGAGAACAACGGGTCCCATCCTCATCCACCACGATGACCTAAACCGGATCCCGGTCCGACCTTCGAAGGGTGGGATCTCCATAGAATGGCCCATACGCTCCAAACTCGGCATACTTGAAACGACACGCGGTCGCGAAACATCCACAATCCATAAGAGAGGCGCATCATGGTTCGATATGAAGTGAGCGGAGGGCGGGCCACCCTCACCATCGATCAACCGCATCGCAGGAATCCAATGTCGACAAAAACCCTGGGAGGGCTGGTGTCGCGCACCCGCCAGGCCCTGGAAGATCCCGACGTACGGGTGCTGGTCTATACCGGTGCGGGGGAACAGGCTTTCTGCGCCGGGGCGGACCTGGACGGGGGTTTCTTCGACGACCCGGTGGGACTGCATCGTCAACGGGGGGCCCTGGCCGATCTCTTCCGGCTGATGATCCGGGGGGGAAAGCCCACCATCGCTCGAGTTAACGGACATGCCCTGGGGGGAGGGTTCGGACTGATGTGCGCCTGCGACATAGTGATATGCGTGGCGAGCGCCACGTTGGGGACGCCCGAGGTGAAAGTAGGGGTATGGCCGATGCTCATTTCCGCCGTGCTCGCCCGAACCATCCCCCGTCGTCCGCTATTGGAAATGATGATGACCGGAAGATTGCTGACCCCTGCCGAGGCGCTGGCGCTGGGGGCGGTATCCCGGGTGGTGGAACCGGATCGGCTCGACCAGGCGGTCTCCGAGGTTGTGGACTCGCTGACCTCCCAAAGCCCGGCCACTCTCCAACTGGGAAAGGACACTTTCTGGATGGTGAATGATCTGGGAATAGACGCAGGACTGGATTTCCTGGCAGGAGGGCTCACCGCCACCCTCCTCACCGAAGACGCCCCCGAGGGAATCAGCGCCTTCGTGAACAAGCGGGCCGCGGTGTGGTCAGGACGTTAACTTTGCGTGGCCGTCCCCCGGTCGGGCCCGGGAGGGCTCTCCAAAGCCCTTACCATTGGGAAACCGATGCCTGAGTGGAACGAGATTCTGGTAATCCTGTTGGTAGCGGTGGTGGTATTCGGGCCGCACCGTCTCCCGGCCATGGCTCGCAGGGCCGGAAAGATGGTGGCCGAGTTCCGATTAGCCGCCCGCGAGCTTCGGGAAGGACTTGAAAAAGAACTAGCCCTGGAAGACATGAAGGAAGCCGCGCAAGATGTGGTAACGCCCACCAAGGCGGCTGCCCAAGAGTTGCGAAAGTCCCTCGCCGGATCGGAGCGGGCGTTGCGATCATCTCCGCCACTCGCGCATCCCAGCGACACCAAACCGGGAGCGGAGAGAACCGGGGGTGAAACGCCCGACAACGAGACACCGAACACAACTCCGGCCGAGACGAAAGAGCCTCCGCCCACCAACTCGCAACCCGCCATCGGGGCTGAGACCCAAACCGGGTCGGGACCGGTCTCCCCAAGTGATACACCCACCGAACCGCCCCACAAATAGCCAAAGCCGGAACCAGCCACCTCACCTGCAAAATGAACCAACAGAGCCGTCAGTCGATTCTCTCCCACCTCAACGAGTTGCGATGGCGGCTGGTCAAATCTGCCGCCGCCATCCTGGTCTGCGCCATCATCGCCCTGATATTCGGTACCTATATCAAGGACCTCCTTCAGCTCCCCTATGACCGCGCATTCCCCGGCGAGGAAAACACCCTGCAAGTCCTGGCGCCCACCGAAGAGTTCTCGGTGCTGATGAAAATCGCTTTCTTTGGCGGAGCGGTGTTGGCCAGCCCGGTGGTCATCTACCAGCTCTGGATGTTTATCGCTCCCGCCCTCACCCGGCGGGAGAAAAGATGGGCGATACCGATCGTGATCTCCTGCACCGTCCTCTTCTGCGCAGGAGTGGCGGTGGGTTACCAGACCATGGAGCGAGGACTCGCCTTCCTGTTGGGGATTTTCGAAGACGTGGCGAACAACCTCCGGCTCACCGACTACTTCTCCTTTTCTATCCGCTTCTTGCTGGCCTTCGGAGTTTCCTTTCTGTATCCGGTCTTTCTGTTCGCCGCCGCCGCCGCCAACCTCGTCACTTCCAAACAGCTCGCCCGCGGCCGGAGATGGGCGGTGCTTTTGGTGGTGACCGGCGCGGCGATTATCACCCCCACCGGGGATGTGCTCACCCTGGCTATGTTGTCGGTTCCTCTCTACATCTTCTATGAGATCACCTACTGGCTGGTCCGGCTGGTGCTTAGAAAATGAGCCGGGCGCCGATTGGCCGCCAATTTCTGGATAGCCTGCCATTTGCGCCCGATCCTTTCCAGACCGAAGCCGCCGAGGCGCTGGAAGAAGGCTTCAACATTGTGGTCACCGCTCCCACCGGAGCTGGGAAGACCCTGGTGGCCGAAGTAGCCATCCACCTGGCTTTGGCCAAGGGGCTTCGCTCCTTCTATACCACCCCCATCAAAGCTCTCTCCAATCAGAAATACAACGACCTGTGCGGTTATTACGGACCAGAGAAAGTGGGCCTGCTTACCGGGGACAACGTGGTTCGGGGAGACGCCCCGGTGGTGGTGATGACCGCCGAGGTGCTGCGCAACATGCTCTACACCGATCCGGAGCGGCTGTCGGGGGTGGGAGTAGCGATTCTGGATGAGGTGCATTACCTGGCCGACCGCGCTCGCGGGGCGGTGTGGGAAGAGATCGTAATTCACGCTCCTCCCTCACTGCAGATGGTCTGTCTCTCCGCCACGGTCTCCAACACCTCCGAGTTCGCAGGTTGGATCACCCAATGTCGGGGAAAAACCCGGCTGGTGAGAGCCGCGCAACGACCGGTTCCCCTCCGCGACTTCTACGCACTGCGGGATCGTTGGGGGCCCCAGC
Source organism: Acidimicrobiia bacterium (assembly GCA_965248705.1). GTDB lineage: Bacteria > Actinomycetota > Acidimicrobiia > Spongiisociales > ZC4RG35 > Bin76. The sequence continues at coordinate 305,207 of CBDFJY010000002.1, forward strand.
ACTTCCGGCTGCTGCCCACCTTCGTGCAAATGGAGGGAAGGAAAAAGGCCAATCCGCGCATCGCCGCCCTCCTCTCGAGCGGGCGCAACCGGCGAAGGTTCGCCGCGCCGCGCCGCGCCCAAGTGGTGGAGGGCCTGTTCGCCGAGGGGCTTTTGCCCGCCATCTATTTCATATTCTCACGGGCGGGCTGTGAGGCGGCCGCCGCTACCGTGAGCAAAGCAGGGATCCGCCTGACGCCCGCGGGAAACCGTGAAACCATTCGTCAGGTGGCCGAAGCTCATACCGCCCATCTCTCCGACCAGGACCTGGACGCCCTCGACTATCCGGAATGGCTGGACCGTCTGGAGGCGGGGGTCGCCGCCCATCACGCCGGGATGGTCCCAGCTTTCAAGGAGGCGACAGAAGAGCTGTTTGCCGCCGGTCTCCTGGGAGTGGTGTTTGCCACCGAAACCCTGGCCCTGGGCATCAACATGCCCGCCCGAACCGTGGTGCTCGAATCTCTCACCAAATTTAACGGGGAAACCCATCAGGCGTTGGAACCGGGAGACTATACCCAACTCACTGGTCGGGCCGGGCGCCGAGGAATAGATACCGAAGGGTTCGGCGTAGCTCTGTACTCCCCCTATGTGTCCTTCCATGAAGTGGTGCGAGCCGCGGGAACCGGCGCCCACCCTCTTGTCTCGAGCTTTCGCATCACCTACAACATGGTCGCCAATCTGGTAGCCAACTATCCCGTCGAGCGGGCCTCCGAGCTGCTGTCTGCTTCCTTCGCCAACTATCAACAGGCCTCCCGGCTGCAGGCCGAGAAACGGTTGTCGGAAGAGCTTTCCGAACGACTCGACCACGAGGAGCGGGAAAGCCTGTGTGAGCGGGGATCGGTCTTCGAATACCTGGAAATGCTCCGCAAGGGACAGAAACACACTATCTCCCTGCTCACCACTTTGCGGACCGGAGACGTGTTCGAGATTCCATCCGGCCGCCGTTCCGGGCGCTATGTGGTTTTGCGAAGAATCGCCCGACGGTCCTCCGCGCCGCGCATCATGGCCGTCTCCGAATCAGGTGGGGCTTATTCCCTCGGGGAGCGGGAGATGGTGGAGGGAACCACCAAGCTGGGGAACATTGAGGTGCCCGACCGTCGCCGCTCCGATAACAGGGCTCTCCAAAAAGAGATGGCCGCCCGACTGCGGCGCATGACCTCCAGAGGCCCCCGCCCCATCCACAATCCCCGGCTTGATTACCCGGTGGCGAACTGCCCCGACCTCGATATCCATCTTCGCAACGCCCGAAAAGCAATCCGTACCCGCCGACGCCTGACCCATCTCCAGTCGGAGAACGCCTGGGCCGCCACGGGCATGCAGAGTCGTTTTGCCGCAGTGCAGGAACTGATGGAAGAGTGGGGCTACCTGGAGGGATGGAGTGTCACCCCCGCCGGAGAACAGCTCCGGCTGGTCTACAACGAACGAGACATGCTGGTCTCCGAGTCGGTTGTCAAAGGCTTGTTCCTCGGCCTGGGAGCTCACGAGACAGCCGCCCTGGCATCGGTCTTTGTCTACGATCCCCGGAATACCTCTCCACCCTCTGCGCCCTGGCCCACCGCCCGACTGGCAAACCGTTGGGAAAGACTGGTTGAACTGACCCAAGAGCTGAACCGCGCCGAGTCGTCCCGCCGGATCGAACCCACTACATTTCCCGAACCTGGCGGCGGTGGTGATATGTACCGGTGGGCGAACGGCGCCTCCCTGGCTGATTTGGTGGAGAGCGGGCAGACCCCCGGAGATTTCGTAAGGACCGCCCGCCAACTGGTCGATTTGTTGAAGCAGCTCCGCGACGCTTTCCCCCAGGTGTCGGATTCCGCCCGCTCCGCCCTTCGTCGTATAGACCGGGGGGTGGTAGCCGCCCACCTCCACAGATAACGGCCAAGTTGGGAATAAACTTTTGCCACTACCGAGTTCATCAAAACAAAAAGGGATATCTCTACATTTGATGAATAGTGCCACCTATACTTGCGCTCCGTTCCTAAGGGTCTTGACCGCTTCTAGGGCCAGGAGAAGGCTATCGCTGTAAAAACCGAGTCCGATTTTGTAGAGGATTTCGAAGAGGAAGAACTCGAATCCGACCTCGAAGACGACTTCGAGGAGGAAGGCCAATTCGGAGACGGCGACCCTGAATTCGAAGCCAAGGACAACGGGGACGATTCGGAGACAGATGAAGAGCTTTCCGGCTTGGAGGTCGAAGAGCTAAACATGGTGGAAGAAGGGGTGTCAGAAGAGTTGCTCACCTCCGAGCAGGCCATGGAGGTGGCGGGCATCCGTCGCGAGGAGCTCTCCATCGACCCCGACGACCACGCCATTCGCCGGAACGAGTTCCTGTGCGAATCGTGCTTCCTGGTAAAAAGAGTCACCCAAAAAGCCTCTCGCAGGTCCAAAATCTGCACCGACTGCCGTTGAAGACTCCTTTCTCCTGTTCCTTCCCTGACGGCACCCCGGGTCGGACGCTCACCGACCGCGTCCCGTGACGGCGCCTGCCGAAAGACCGGAAGCTACAAGCCCCATACCGGGCGTGGGGGTGGTGATCATCGACCGACAGAGGAGGATGCTGATCGTCCAACGGGGCCGGGGGGTCGGGATCGGGCGGTGGGCGGTGCCGGGAGGCAAAGTCCGCTGGGGCGAAACCTGGCGGGAGGCGGGGAGGCGGGAGGCTCGCGAGGAAACCGGACTGGAAGTGAAGATAGGCCCGGTGGTATGGAGCGGGGAGGCAATAGGCCCCGGCCGACCTCCCGCCTGGCATTTTGCTCTGGTCGACTTTCGGGCCGAAGTTGTGGGAGGTGTACTCCAGGCCGGAGACGACGCAGCCGACATCCGGTGGGTCCCTTTGGAAGAAATCCGGGATTATCCGTTGTTCCCCACCATGTTCTCGCTGCTGGAGGCATTGTGAAGGCTTCGACAGGAACGGTGATCTTCGATCTCGACGGGGTCGTATACCTCGGAGACGAAGGCGTCCCAGGGGCGAGAGAAGCCTTGACCGAGACCGAGCAGCGGGGCTATCAGGTGATGTTCTGCACCAATAACTCCAGTCGCACCCAATCGGAGGCCGCTCAAAAGATCCTGCGCGCCACCGGGTACCCAGCCCGAGTCGACCAGGTGTTCACCTCGGCGATGGCCGCCGCCCGTCTGCTGGCGCCCGATCGACCACCCTCTCTGGTGTTGGGTGGACAGGGAGTGGTGTCAGCCCTCGGAGAAGTAGGGATAGAGGTGGTGAGCGACTGGCGCAAGGCGGAGGCGGCCGTGGTGGGCTTTCCCCCTCAACTCACCTATGAGATCCTGCGGGATGTCTGCCGGGCGGTGTGGGCCGGGGCGAGGCTGATAGCCACCAACACCGACCCGAGCTTCCCCACTGACCAGGGAATATGGCCCGCGGCCGGAGCAGTGGTGGCCGCGGTGGAATACGCCACCGGACAAAAAGCGCAAACTGCGGGAAAACCACATCAACCAATGATCAACCTTCTTCTGGAACACCTCTCCCCCGGAAGAGTGGTGGTGGTGGGAGACCGACCCGAAACAGATCTGCAGATGGCGAACAACGCGGGCTGGTATTCGATACTGGCGCTCAGTGGGGTCACCAAAACCCCGTCGTCGGCCCCGCGACCTCACGCGGCGGTGGAATCCATTGCGGAGCTGGGGAGGCTGTTGGACGAACTCGACCGGACAGACTCAGCCGTTTCGTCTGCCCCTTCAGGCCCAGAAGAATGAAACCCGGGCCATTTGTGTTGCTACCGTTTACGCTATGGCGGATCAGAGCCGGTTTGAGCAGGATGTGACAGGGTTGGTTCCCCAGCTCTACGGAATGGCGCTCCGGCTGGCCCGCAACCGCCCCGACGCCGAAGACCTCGTGCAGGAAACCCTGTTGCGGGCCTACCGCGGATACCACACTTTCCGAGAAGGCACCAACCTCAAAGCGTGGATGTTCCGCATCCTTACCAATACTTTCATCAACGAATACCGCCGACGTTCCCGCCGCCCCCGTGAGACCGAGTTGGACGAGAGCGGGGTGGTACCGCCCTACCAGTCAAACTCGTACGCGCAGTTCCGGTCCTGGGCCAAGGCGCCCGAGGATCATCTCATTGAGCAAATATTCGAGTCCGACATCGTGGAAGCGATTGAGAATCTTCCTGTCATCTATCGCATCCCGGTGCTGTTGGCGGATGTAGAGGGTTTGTCATACAAAGAGATAGCCCAAACACTCGATCTTCCCATGGGAACCGTGATGTCCCGACTCCATCGGGGAAGAAATTCCCTGCGAAAAGCGTTGTGGGAATATGCGAGCAAGCGGGGACTGACCCCAACGGAGGTTCCGCATGTCTAAAGAGTGCCGCCAGACCATCACCCAACTGTATGGCTATGTCGACGGCGAGTTGGAAGTCGAGACGGAGCACCGCCTAGTCGAGCATTTCAACTATTGTCCGCCTTGTAAGAACATTGAAGTCGTGGAGCGTCGCTTCCGATACACCATCAGGCACCACCTCTCAGAGGAGGTGCCTGATGTCTTTATGGAACGACTTAGGGGAAAACTTGCCCTAGAGACGCGACACTTAGGCTTGCAATGAAAGCCGGTAACCTATGGTGTCCATGAGCCGGCGAAGATGGGCGACCCTGACTTTGGCTCCGGCGCTGGCCCTGGGAGCAGCTCTCCCCGCCTTGGCCCGGGGAGGAGAGGAAGAACCCGCGGAGATCGTCCCGGCAGTTGTGGTGGAGAATTCCGCCCCGGCCGAGGAGCTCGCCGATTGGACATACCGCTTTCTGGTGCCTACCTGCCTGGCTCTGGCCCTGATCATCTGTGTCCTGACGGTGGTGCTTTACTTCACCAAAGTGGTCAGATCCCGGTACAAATCGGTTAGTTGAGGAAAACCCCGTCCCCGTCGGCGGTGGATGAGCCTGCCACCCCGAGTGCCGACACCCGACGCTTGGCCCAGTTGGTCGCCGGCGTCGCCAACCGGGTGGAGTTTCCCCCCGGTCCGTTGGTGATTGCCCTATCCGGGGGCGCCGACTCGGCGGCAGCGGCTTGGCTATTGACCCGGGAAGGGCGGGAGACGAGGGCCGTTCACATAAACCACTCCCTGCCCTACTCCTTCCGGATGGCCGAGGCCGCCCGGGGTATCTCTACGGAGTTGGGAATAGAGCTCGCTGAAATATCGATCGACCCGGACACCGAGAGCGAAGACGCCATGCGTACCGCCCGCTACCGGGCGTTGGCCGACCACTCGAGACCAGATGAAGTGGTGATAACCGCCCACACCGCCGACGACCAGGCCGAAACGGTGCTTCACAACCTGCTGCGCGGAGCGGGCTTGGACGGAATGGCGGGCATCCCGTCACGCCGGGGCCGGTTCTATCGTCCCCTACTGGGGGTTTGGCGATCAGAAACCCGCGAGCTGGCCACCCTGACCGGGCTCGGATGGGAAGACGATCCCCAAAACGACGACCCCCGATATCTGCGGAACCGCATCAGACGTCGCCTGATCCCTCAGTTGGAGGCAGAATATCAGCCGAGGCTTCGCGAAGGACTGGTCAGGATGTCCGCGTTGGCCCGCGCCGACCTTTCCCATCTGGAGGAGTTGGCTTCCCTTACGCCGATTCGGAGAGCTCCCGACGGTTCGGTGGAATTTTCCTGCGCCCAGTTGACCGAACTCTCCCCGCCGATTTCCTCACGGGTGGTGCGACAGGCCCTGCGACAGGTGCGCGGACCTCACGGCGGGGCGGAAGCCGAGGTGCAGCGGGTACTGGGAGTGGTCAACGGAAAAGTCCCCCGTACCGAGCTTGGAGGAGGAGTGACTGTGACCCGCTCCGGCGACCGTCTGCTACTGACCAGAGACGGCTAAGGTGGAGTAGATATCGATGGATTCGATAAGGCCATTCATCTCCGGTGAGCAGATCGCCGTCCGCCTTCGGGAAATGGGCAAACGGATCACCGCCGACTACGCCGGTCAGGATCTGCTGATCGTGGGAGTGCTGAAGGGCACCTTCATGGTGATGGCCGACCTTGCCCGCCAGATCAGGCTTCCCGCCCAATTCGACTACATGGCGGTCTCCTCCTACGGCGCCGCCACCAAGACCTCCGGAGTGGTTCGGGTTCTGAAAGACCTCGAGCAGGAGATTGCCGGACGACACGTGCTGATCTGCGAGGACATAGTGGACTCGGGACTCACCCTTAACTATCTGATGAAGAGCCTTCGGGTGCGCGGGCCCGCCTCCCTCGAGATCGCAGCCCTTCTGTACAAGGAAGGCATCCAGCGGGTCCCCGTCGACGTCAAATACGTGGGCTTTCGGATTGGGCCGGAATTCGTGGTGGGCTATGGGCTGGACTTCAACGGGAAGTACCGGAACTTGCCCTATGTGGGCATAATGTCCCAGTCCTAGATAACATTTAACCAACAAGACCCCGATTTCGCCTACCATGATTCCTATCCCGTATCACTTCCTGCCCAAACCGATCGTTTTCTAAGGAAAAGTTTTGCGCCGCAGCCTTCGCATCCTCCTCATCTACGGCCTGCTGGTCATCATGATGGCCTTGGTCTTCCAGAATTTTGGGAGCGACACCGCGCCGTCCCAAGAAGTCACCACCGGAGACTTTCTGACTGCCGTGGAAGAAGGGCGGATCGAATCGGTGCTGATTCTCACCCGCTCCCTGGAAGCCCATGGACGCTATGTCGGCTCCGACCTTGCATCCGAGCAGTATGACTTTGCTGCCAAGTACCCCGAGGGCTATGAGGGACAGTTGGCCGAAATGCTTGAGGAGCGGGGAGTGCAATATGACACAGACCACGAGCCGCCCGGTCCCTGGAGTGTGCTGGTGGGAATGCTGCCCTGGCTGCTTCTGATCGGATTCATGGTTTTCATCTTCATGCAAATGCAAAGATCAGGCAATCGGATCATGCAGTTCGGAAAGACTCGGGCCAAAATGGTGAAAAAAGACCATCCTGATATCACCTTCGCGGATGTGGCCGGCCTGGAAGAAGCGATCGAGGAACTAACCGAGATCAGGGATTTCTTGGCCGACGCCGACAAGTTCAGGGCGATGGGCGCCAAGATACCCAAAGGCGTCCTGCTGTTCGGCCCTCCCGGCACCGGCAAGACCCTTTTGGCCAAAGCGGTAGCCGGAGAGGCCGGCAGACCATTCTTTTCCATCTCCGGGTCCGATTTCGTGGAGATGTTTGTGGGAGTGGGCGCCAGTCGGGTCCGTGACCTATTTGAACAAGCCAAACAAAACAGTCCAGCCATCATCTTCATAGATGAGATTGACGCGGTGGGCCGCCATCGGGGCGCCGGACTGGGGGGTGGACACGACGAGCGCGAACAGACCCTCAACCAACTCCTAGTGGAGTTGGACGGCTTCGATACCAACACCGGGGTGATTGTGATCGCCGCCACCAACCGTCCCGACATCCTGGACCCGGCCCTTCTCCGACCTGGTCGCTTCGATCGCCAGATCGTAATCGACGCTCCCGACATCAGGGGGCGCCAAGCCATATTGGAGGTTCATGCCCGGGGCAAGCCCCTCCGGCCCGAGATAGATTTGGAAGTGCTGGCTCGACGCACTCCCGGATTCACCGGCGCCGATCTGGCCAACCTGATCAACGAAGCCGCCCTGCTCTCCGCCCGGCACAATAAGGACCAGGTGGGAATGGCCGAATTGGAGGAGGCCATCGACCGCGTAATAGCAGGCCCGGAACGCAAGGCCCGGATCATGTCCGAGGAGGAAAAGCGGCTGATCGCCTTTCATGAAAGCGGACATGCGCTGGCGGGCTGGGCGCTTCCCATGGCCGACCCGGTGCACAAGGTGACGATTGTCCCCCGGGGACGCTCGCTGGGTCACACTCTGGCGCTACCCACCCACGATAAATACCTTGTCAAACGGTCAGAGCTGCTGGACCAGCTGGCCATGCTCCTGGGAGGAAGAAGCGCCGAGGAGCTCATCTACGCCGATCCCACCACCGGGTCGGCCAACGACATCGAAAAGGCCACCACCATAGCCCGCCGGATGGTGATGGAGTACGGGATGAGCGACGAACTCGGCCCTATGCAATACGGCAAGCCGGTGGGACAGGTTTTCCTGGGCCGTGACTACTCCCGGCAACCCGACTATTCTGATCGGCTGGCCGCCGACATCGACAATGAGGTCCGCAAGCTGATTAGAGTCGCCCACTCCGAAGCCAGCCAGATCCTGAAAACGCACCGCCCGGCCCTGGACAGAATGGTGGCCGCCCTGCTGGAGAAAGAGACCCTCGACGTTGATGACATCGGGGAGATCCTCTACGACGTACCCAAATGGCAAGCCACCGACACCAAAGAGATGCGCCTTCATCCGCCTCCGGGGATGACCCCGGGTGATCCGGGAAGAGAAAAGGTGGCCGCCGCCACCACCAACATCCCGCCCCGGTCTTCCTAGCCGACACTATGCCGGCCGGCATTCTCAAACCCCGAGGTTTCAGATGGATCATCACCTCCCGCTTGGCGGTGAGCGAACGACTGGGAGGACAGGGCGCCGCCCATCGCAAGGTGCGCCGCCAACAAGAGGTGCTATGGCTCCAAAAAGAGGCGGGGATCACCGATGTGGTCAGCCTTCTGGCTAACAATCAGAACATCAAGATCTACCGGGAGTGCGGCTTCGGCGCACATCGGGTTCCCATCAGCGCTCAGGTAGAAGAGACCGAACGCCGGTCTCTGTACGACAAGCTGAAGGAACTGCTAAGCAATCCCGACGCCAAGGTCCTGGTACACCGGGACGTCATCGATGAGAACCTGGGAGGTCTGATAAGCGGCTTCCTGGTGGATACAGGGCTGGTTCCCGACCCGGTCAGGGCGGTAACCATCGTCGAGCAAATACTGGGCCGTCCTATCGGCGCCCGGGGGCGTTCACTGATTCCGAATTATCTCAACGGAGAGTGAAAACCCCCTTTAGCCTGGCAGTTATCGGACCCGGCCGCGCCGGCGGCGCTTTCGCGATCGCCGCCCAGACAGCCGGACATCGGGTGGAGACGATTCCCGGCCCTTCCGGAACCATCCCACCTGAGTTGGAAGCAACCGCGGTGAAAGACGCCATCGGACTGTCCCCCTGCGATTTGCTGCTGGTGGCGACACCCGACGATGCAATTGAGGAGACAGCCCGCCGTCTGGCGTCCATCCCAACGCCGGCCAGGATGGTGGCCCATCTTTCCGGATTCGCTCCCCTAGCCCGGCTGGAAGCACTGGAGCAGGCCGGTATAGAGGTGGGGTGTCTCCATCCCCTGCAGACCCTTCCCTCTCCCCAGCTCGGCGCCCAAGCCCTGGCCGGATCAACCGCGGCGGTTACCACCCGATCCCAAGCGGCGGCCCGGCGGTTGCGCTCCTTCGCCCAAAGCCTGGGAATCTCCACTTTCGACCTGGAAGACCAGTTCAAGCCCCTCTATCACGCCGGCGCGGCGACCGTCGCCCTGGGAGTGGCCACCGCCCTGGGAGTGGCCGCCGAACTGTTCCAAGCGGCCGGCGTGCCCTGGAACCAGGCAAGAGGCCTGGCCTTCCAGGTGATGGAGAACTGCTTCGAGATGGGCCCCGACCAGGCCCTCACCGGTCCGATTATCCGTGGCGACCGCGGTACTGTAACCGGACACCTAGAGGCTGCGGAAGCCGTCTCTAGAGAGCTTGCTCACCAATATCGGTTACTTTGCCAGATAGCCGCCCATCGGGCCGACGGCGGAGAGCGGATGAGCGAGACGGTGGGAAACTTCAAGGCGAATCGCTCCCTCCCATGAGGGTGGTTTCAAGCTTCCGAGCGGCGCGGTCGGTTACGGCCGAGGCACACCCCGGCAAGGAAGGCAAGATCGGATTGGTGCCCACCATGGGTTCTCTCCATGAAGGGCACCTGTCGCTGCTCTCCCGAGCGCGTCGCGAATGCCGGGTGGTGATCATGTCTCTTTATATAAATCCCCGTCAGTTCAACCAATCCTCCGACTTTAAGAAATATCCCCGGAGCTTCGAGCGCGACCGCCGACTGGCTGCCGAAGCGGGAGCGGACGTGCTATTTGCGCCTTCCACCGGCGAAATGTACAAACCCGACGAGTCCACCTCCATTGACCCAGGCTCGGTCGCCCGCTCCATGGAAGGAGAGAGGCGCCCCGGTCACTTTGAGGGAGTGGCCCTGGTAGTGGCCAAGCTGCTGGTCGGACTGGGAGCACAGTGTGCCTACTTCGGACGCAAAGACGCCCAACAGTTGGCCATGATCCGCCAAATTGCCCGCGACCTCTGCTTTCCCATCGAGATTATCGGCTGTCCGACCGTGCGGGAGAGCGACGGGTTGGCGCTCTCCAGCCGAAATCTCCTGGTATCACCGGCTGACCGGGAGGCCGCCCGGGACATTTACCGAGGCCTGATGTCCGCGGCCCTCGCCGCCGAAGCGGGAGAGCGATCGGCCGACAGTCTGCGCCGTCTGGTGATGGAGGCCGGAACCCGTCCGAACTGGGAATATGTAGAGTTGGCTGACCAACATGACGCCTCTTTGCTAAGTACCCTTGACCGCCCCTCCTTTTTGGCGGCTGCCGCCTCGGTGGGAGACGTGAGGCTGATCGACAATCTCTTTTTCGATATCCACCCCGACGGGCCGGCGGTTGACCGAGGGATCCGCCTTGAGGGGCCTAGTCTCCTCTATAGGTAAGGGCATGCTTTTAGCCGTCGACATTGGCAACACTCAGACCGTGATCGGGGCTTATCGACGCCGATCATTGGAACACCGCTGGCGGATCTCGACCGAAGCAACCCGCACCACCGATGAATACCGCATACTCCTTTCAGGACTGCTCTCCGGTATCCCCAAACCCCTGGAAGGCGCCGCCCTGTCCAGCGTGGTGCCCACCGCCGTCTCGGCAATACGCCCGGTGCTGGCCGAGATGGTGAACAGCCCCCTGGTGGTGGTGGGACCCGGAACCCGCACCGGTATGGAAATCCGTATCGACAATCCCCGCGAAGTGGGCGCTGACCGAGTGGTGAACGCCATCGGGGCAGTGGAACTATACGGAGCGCCGGTGCTGGTAGTGGACTTTGGAACAGCCACTACGGTGGATGTGATCGACGCCTCCGGCGCTTACTGCGGTGGCGCTATCGCCCCTGGAGTGCAAGTGGCGGGAGACGCTCTGGCCGCCGCGGCCTCGGCGCTTCAACGAGTAGAGTTGGCCGCGCCCAGACGAGCCACCGGACGCAACACCACCGAGGCTGTTCAGAGTGGACTGGTGTTTGGATGGGCGGGCCTGGTGGACGGCCTGGTGAGACGAATCTGCGCGGAACAACGGCTGGGCACCCTGCCGGTGGTGGCCACCGGGGGATTGGCCCGGCTGATCGGGCCGGTTTGCGAGACAATCACCGACATAGAAGATGACCTCACCCTCCGGGGATTGCTGACGGTACACGAGCTGAATTCCTAACCTCTATCTAGTTGACATACTTTTCGCAACTGTCTATTATCACTACCGACAACACCCATACCCCCGCCGGCTTTCCCCGTCCCCTCCCGGAAGGCCGGCGGGTCGCCTGCCCGCCCTCCACCCCTCCCGGGGCGGCAGGCATACAACCGGCCCGCCCCCCCTCCCCTCCCGGGGGCGGGTCGGTTACTTTTGCCGATGTCGGAAAGCAGTGTCGTTCTTCTACTTCGTCTCACTCTGTTAGGTTGAAGCTCCATGGATGACCAGGGAACCACGGATCCGGGATCGGTTGGTCTTTGGGAAAAGGTGGTAGGGGAACGTCTGGACGGCCTGGCACGCCTTTCCTCTCAGCAAGTGGAGATATGGCCGGCCCGGTTCGACCGCACCCACTCCAGTCAGAACATTCGGGACTTATACAGCAACCTGGGCTCCGATGCTCGCACCGGGAAGAAAGCCTCGGTGGCGGGACGGGTGCGGCTGATCAGAAACTTCGGTCGGCTACTGTTCATTACTTTCTCCGATCAAACCGGCGACCTGCAGCTGTTCATCTCCCGCGACACTTTGACGCCGGAATCCGAGGAGGTTGTCTCCGGGCTGGACCTGGGCGACTGGGTGGGCGCCACTGGGGAGGTGATCACCACCCGCCGAGGGGAGCTATCCATACAAGTGGACCGGCTGACGCTTCTGGCCAAATGTCTGGCTCCCTTGCCCGATAAATGGAAGGGGCTTCGGGATGTCGAGCAACGCTCGCGCCACCGCCATCTGGACCTGGTAGTCAATCCGGAAAGCCGGCGAACCTTCGAGATCCGCTCCGCCGTGGTGTCGGAACTCCGCAACCAATTCCATCAACGAGGATTCATGGAAGTCGACACTCCCATCCTCACTTCCCGGGCGGCCGGTGCGGCCGCTCGTCCTTTCCGAACCCATCACAACGCCCTGGACATAGAGCTGTACATGCGGATCGCCACCGAACTGTACCTGAAGCGCCTGATCATCGGGGGATTCGAGCGGGTATTCGAAATCGGCCGGATCTTTCGCAATGAAGGTGTGGACTCTTCCCACAATCCCGAGTTCACCATGCTGGAGTCCTATCAGTCCTTCGCCGACTACCGCGATGTGATGGAACTCGTCGAAGAGGTGATTCCTGCGGTGGCCAGAGCAGCGACCGGCACGACGATGGTTAGCCACGAACCAGATGCTCACTCCCCTTCTCCTCTCTCCCTCCAACCTCCCTTCCGGAGAGTTTCCATGCTGGAACTGGTGAGCGAGGAGATGGGAGAGGAGGTTACCCTCGACACGGATCCCAACACCCTGAAGAAATGGGCGGCAAACCGGGGAGTCGAAGCCCGGGATGAGTGGGGTGCTGGTCGAGTCATCTACGAACTGTTCGATCGGCTGACCGTCCCGAGGCTGTGGGAACCCACCTTCGTGCTCGACTATCCCCTGGAGGTCTCCCCTCTGGCTCGTCGCCACCGCCAGGACCCTCGGCTGACCGAGCGTTTCGAGTTGTTCATCGGCGGCGTGGAATTCGCCAATGCTTTTTCCGAGTTGAACGACCCGGTTGACCAACTATCCCGATTCGAGAACCAGGCTTCCCTTCTCGGGGCGGATGACCCCGAACTGCATCCGGTGGACGATGAATTCGTGCTGGCTCTGGCATATGGGATGCCCCCCACGGGCGGGTTGGGTCTGGGCGTAGATAGGCTGGTGATGCTGTTGACCAACCGGAGCCACATCCGTGATGTGATCCTGTTCCCCACCCTACGGCCCGCCGAGAACCCTCTCTGGAAGACTTATCGCCGCCTCCTGGCCCAGCGATTTGCGGCTCTCAGGTGATTGAAACCCCCGCTGCCTCCAACGCTGCGATCGACTTGTCCCCATCGTCGGGGGAGAGATTGACCGCGGCGGTGGCCCCGAGGGGCACCTCTACCTCATATCCCAAACGAACGGCGTCCAGAGCCGTATCTTTCACGCAGTAGTCGAGCGCCAGTCCCACCACCACCACCTTGGCAATGCCCTCTTGGCGAAGCAGGGAATGGAGGGCGGTGGGACGGTCCTCTCCTTCCACCAGATCCCGCATGGTGAACCCCGAATAGCCGTCTTCCCCGGCGCCGCCTTTCTTCACCGATGTCCCTTCAACCCTCAGCTCGGGATGGAACTCGGCCCCCCGGGATCCCCCCACACAGTGCACCGGCCAAATCCCTCCGTCCTTGGCGAAATGAGGGGTGGCCCCCGGATGCCAGTCCTGTGTGTAGAAAACCGGCCATCCTTCCCTCCCCGCCGTCTCTATCAGCCGATTGACCGCCTCCACCACTCCCATAGCTCCCACGACATAGAGGGAGCCTGCGGGGTCGGCGAAGTCGTTTTGGACATCCACCACCACCAAGGCGGTCTTGGGAGGAGATTGGTTCATGATCTCAGAGAATAAGCGTACCCACCCTGCGGCCCTCCATGCCTCCGTGCGCGTTTCGTCGACCATGAACGTACACGAATCCACTGCCACTCCGTAATCGCGCTGCGGGTTATGGATTCGAGAACTGCCCGAGCCGGTACATCGGTGGTGGCCACCTCCCCGAATCGCAGGGCGCCGTCATCGTCGAGGCGAACCACATCTGTGAACATGCCTCCCACATCGACCGCCAGCCGGTTTGCGCCGATCACGCCGACACCACTCTTCCCGACTGTACGACCATCCGCTCGGGATCCCACAGCACATCCGGTCTGTCAAAGGGGTTACCTGCCAACACCACCAGGTCGGCGGTGGCCCCCACCCTTATGACGCCCAGATCGGAACGGCGGATGATCGCCGCGTTCACCGAAGTGGCGGAGCGGAGAATCTCCCCCACCTCCTCGACTTCGCCGCGGATCCGGAAGTCCAAGAGTTGTTCGTCCTCGAGGTCACCGATCAGGTCGGTGCCCATTCCGATCCGAACCCCGGCATCACGGGCGATCTCCAGGGAGGCGATGCCTGCTTCAATCACTTCGAGGTTCTTGCGTCGGGACTCCGGGGGCTGGCCCAAGTCCTCTCCCCTTCGCTTCATGGCCTCATACGCGATCAGGGTGGGCACCAGATAGGCGCCCCGCGCCGCCATCAGCATCGCGGCCTCGGCGTCCAGCAGGTTTCCGTGTTCAATGGTTCTCACCCCGTTCGCCACCGCGTGGATGATGGCTTCGGGTGAATAGGCGTGCGCCGCCACATACGAGTCAAGCCTGGCTGCCTCTGAGCAAACTGCCCGAACCTCATCTGCGTCATACTGAACCTGGCGTATGGGATCCGTGGGGGACATGACTCCTCCCGATGCAAAGATCTTTATGGCATGGGCGCCGGTACGGATCCGCTCCCGCACCGCTCGACGAAGGTTGTCGGCTCCGTCCACCACCTCGCTCAAGTAGCCGCACGAGTGCTCGGCGAAGACGTGCGCGGGGCGGGGATCGCCGTGACCTCCGGTCTGGGTCAGCCCCGGACCGGTGTACAGGTAACGCGGCCCGCGGATCAGTCCCTCTTCAAGAGCCATGTGCAGACCTATGTCGCCGCCCGATACATCCCGCACGGTGGTAAACCCTCGCTGGAGGGTCGCATCAAGCCGCCGCGCCGCCTTATGAGCCACGTAGCTCATCGGCAGGCTCTCCAGTGCCATCATCTCGAAGTCGATTCCGTAGGCGTGAAAGTGGGCGTCGATCAACCCCGGGGTAATCAAGCGACCACCCGCGTCGATGATCCGTGCTCCGTCCGGTGGGCGGCCGTCGAGACCGACCACCATTCCACCCTCAATGTGCACCGGGTGTTCCACCGGGCTTGGCGAGACTCCGTCGAACACGAGCCCGTTGACCAACGACAGCATAGGACTACCCATAGACGATCAAGATAGTCGAAAGAATGCTTCGCCTTTCCATATCCCGCGTCGAAGTCTTCCGAGGGCTTGGCGTAATCTCTTGGGGAGATGACCAATCCTCTCAACCGGAGCGTCCTGTTCACCGACCTCTATCAGCTGACCATGGCCCAAGTCTTCTTCAGCCATGGAATCGCCGAGCAGGAGGCTTGCTTTGAGCACTACTTTCGCACCTATCCCTCGTATGGGGAGCATCGGGCGGGATACTGTGTTTCGGCAGGGTTGGAGGCGCTGCTCGACCGCCTGGAGGCATTCGGGTTCGGCGATCCTGAGTTGGGGGTCCTGGCGAAAATGCGCTCCGGTTCGGGCGCACCCCTGTTCGGGAAGGACTTTCTGGGCTGGCTGGGAGAACACGGCGACTTCCGCCGACTCACCATCCGGGCAACACCTGATGGGCGAGTGGTCCATCCCCATACCCCCATCACAGTGGTGGAAGGTCCCCTGGCGCTGGGGCAATTGGTGGAGAGCGCGTTGCTGAATCACCGCAATTTCGCCACTCTCATCGCTACCAAGGCCGCAAGAGTCAAGCAGGCGGCCCGGTCGGGAACGGTTTTGGAGTTCGGGATGCGCCGGGCGGCGGGATTGGGCGCCAATCTGGCCTCTGAGTCGGCGCTGGTGGGCGGGGCCGACTTCTCCTCCAACGTGGCGGCCTCACAGAAGGTGGGGCTCCCTTCCCGAGGCACGCACGCCCACTCCCTGGTGCAGGCGTTCATGGCCTTGGGCGGAAGCGAGCTCGACGCCTTTCGGGCCTTCGCCCGCGTTTACCCCGACGACTGCGTGTTGTTGGTGGACACCATCGACACCCTTGGCTCGGGCCTCCCCAACGCCATCTCGGTGTTCGAAGAACTTCGCAGCAAGGGGCATCGACCGCTCGGGATCCGCATCGACTCGGGAGACCTGGCGTCCCTGGCCCGGGCTGCGGCCCGGATGCTGGACGAGGCCGGGTTTGGGGAAGCGTCCATCGTCCTTTCCGACCGGCTGGACGAGCTTTCCATCGCTCGGATCACAGAAGAGTTGTCCCGACAGGCCAAAGACCCCAACCGGATCATCAAGCGGCTGGTGTTCGGGGTGGGAACCCGGCTCGTAACCTCGGAAGGCGCTCCGAATCTGGACGGGGTCTACAAGCTGGCGGCGGTGAGGAAAGACCGCCTCTGGCGACCCGCCTTCAAGCTCACCGATGACCTGGCCAAGAGAGCCCATCCCGGCAGAAAGAGCCTGTGGCGCCGTTATGGGCCGGACGGAACCGCGCGGGGAGACCTGGTGACGCTGGCAGATGAAGAGCCTGACCAAGCCCAGCAGACGCCAGCCGAGCATCTTTTGGAGAAGGTCTGGACTAAGGGGAAGCGCTCCGGCGAGGAGAACCTGGAGACAACCCGGGCCAGGCGTCGAGAAGACTTGGCCCGCCTCTCGCCCGAGCACCTGGATCTGATCAATCCGGCCCCCTATCCCGTTACCCGAAGCCCGTGCCTCAGCCAACTCTGCAACCGGATGCTCGGCGGCTGGGATCTGGGCGCCGGCTAATGGCTGAGGGAGAGGCGTTGCGGCTGCTGGTCCCCATCGGGGCCTTGGTGGCGGCTTTGTCGGTGGCGGCAGTCGCACGGCTGGTGGACCGTCGCCGGCCCCGTCGCCGTTCCATGGGAGGCCTCGAACCGGGAGTGTCCCTGTTCACCTCGCAGCGATGCCCAGGGTGTGATCCGGTGCGATCCCGCCTGATCGAAGTGCTCGGACCCGAAGGATTCCGGGAGATCAAGTGGACAGAGGCGCCGCAGCTCTTCGTGACGCACATGATCCATCGCGTGCCCACCACCGCGGCGGTGGATAAAAGCGGAGCAGGCTTGATTTGGGAGGGAATGCCCCCGGTGCGGCTGCTCCGCCGCTGGAGGTCCTTTGTTTACCCGCGCTAACACCTTAAAGTGGGTTGGGAAATGGCGCCCAATTGTTATAGGTGTGGAAAGGCAGCCTCTGCGTGGATGGCGATCGACTACCGGAACCGGCGAGTCTGGCTGTGGGATATCAGCATTTCCTCTAATCAGGAGGTGCTCTCCCCCCTTTGTCGGCATCATGCTGATCGTCTTTCTCCTCCCATAAAATGGACGTTATTCGACCGTCGCAACGTCACCGAGATGTTCCAATCCTCCAAAGAGTCGGGAGTCGCCTAGGAATCGGCGGACCGGGCCAACGCTCTCCGCATTCCTCATGATCCGGCTCTCCAGATTTCTGTACCCGGGCTGGGTGCTGGCGGCTCTCTCCCTGATGGTGCTGGCCGTGCTCAGCCCTCATCTGCTGTTTGTGGAGAACACTCCCTCTGGTGGAGATATGGGCGCCCATGTCCTGGGCCCGGCCGCCATGCGGGATGTGCTGCTGCCTGCCGGCCGCCTGCTGGGTTGGTCCAATGCCTGGTTCGCGGGGTTTCCACTCTACTATTTCTACTTCCCCCTCCCCTCGATGGGCATCGTGCTATTGGATCTGTTCCTGCCCTACGGAGTGGCGTTCAAGCTGATCACGGTGGGAGGTCTGCTGCTGCTTCCGCCCGCGGTCTACTACCTGACCCGCGCACTGGGCTTCCAACGTCTTATCGCCCTGGTGGCCGCGGCCGGGGGGACCGTGTACGCCTTGATGGAGAGTTTCACCATCTATGGGGGGAACGTGGCCTCCACCCTGGCCGGTGAGTTCACCTACAGTTGGTCGTTCAGCCTGGGCTTCATCTACCTGGGCCTTCTGATCCGAGTGATCGACGGTGAATCCCGCCTTCTCCCCGCCACGGTGGCGGTTTTCTGCGCAACCGTTCTCTGCCACCTGCTCACCACTTTGCTTCTGGTGTTGGGGACCTTGGCTCTCCTGGGGCTGAGAAAGTCCCGTCGTCCGCTGATAGTGGCCTCAGTGTGGACATTCGCGCTCACCGGCTTCTGGTCGGTTCCGTTCTTGGCCAACCTGGCATACAGTTCCGACCTGGCCTGGAGTCCCCTCACCAAATGGCGTGAATTCTTTCCGACCGAGATCTGGGTCTTGCTCCCGCTGTCCCTGATCGGTTTGATCTGGACGATTCGCCGCGCCCGGCGAATCGGGGAGATGTGGAAGATTGTTCCTCTGTTGATCACCACCGTAGCCCCCATTGTCTACTACCCGCTTCCCATCCGACTCACCCGCCGGTTTCCCGAGTTGTTCCTGGATGACCGTTGGAAGCTGTACAACGGTCGGCTCCTGCCCTACTGGTATTTCGGCGTGGTGTTCTTCGCCATGCTGGCAATTGGCGCTCTATTGATGGTGGTGGCCCGACGTCTTCCCCGGTTCACCTCCCCCACCGCGGCCCTGGTCGTCACCATCGCCGCCGGGGTGCTGGGCGCCGTCGTTTTGATACCCTCTCCCGACTCTGGGGTGAAGTGGACGCTGATTCTGGGCGCCGCGATCGTGGCGGGGATTGTGCTGCACTTCCGACAACGGCAGATCCCCACCAAAACACTCCTGGCCGGGATCGTCGCCCTGGGGGTGGGCGCCGGGTCGCTGGCGGGAGTCTCGTATCTGGCCTCCTGGTCGAACTGGAACTACTCCGGCTATGAGACCAAGGACGGCTGGAACGAATACCGTGGTATGAACACGCTGGTGGCGGGCCTCGAACCAGGTCGGGTGCTGTGGGAAAACAACCGCGATCTCGACAGGTACGGCACCCCCATGGCACCCATGCTCATCCCCTATTGGTCGGAATGGAGTCATCCTTCCATGGAAGGCCTGTTCTTCGAATCTTCCCTGAGCATGCCCTTTATCTTCGTCACCATCTCCGAGATGAGCAAGCAGGGCTCAAACCCGGTGCCGGGGCTGGCATACCACAATCTCTCCATGACCCGGGGACTGGAACACCTAGGGTTGTTCGGGGTGCGCTACTACATCTCCTTTACCCCCGAGGCGACCGAGGAGGCCGCCAAATACTCAGAGCTGAGAGAAGTGGGGGTGGCCGGGCCTTTCCATATCTATGAGGCGCCTCCCACCGAACTGGTGGAGGTGGCCCGCTTCCAGCCGTCGATCTTTGAAGAGGTCCCGGACGGCAAGCCTGATTTCTTCAACTTCTCCCTGTCCTGGTTCGATATGCTGCACCTGTCGGACCTGTGGGTGGTGGCCGAGGCGCCGCCCGACTCCGACTGGCAGACCGTTTCCAATCCTTCCCAGCTCCGCCCTGTCCCCCTCCCCGACCGGGATGGGAGGGTAAGGGACATCGTGGTGGAAGATCACCGCATTTCTTTTGTGACCGAGGCGGTGGGCGTCCCTCACCTGGTCAAGGTCTCCTACTTTCCCAACTGGAAAGCCACCGGGGGCCAGGGGCCCTACCTGGTTGCCCCTTCCCTGATGATGGTGATCCCCACCGATTCACAGGTGGTGATCGAATTCAAGAACACCTGGGCGGAATGGCTGGGTTGGGCGTTGACCCTGGCCGGGCTCTCCCTCCTGGTCGTCCCCCGCTGGAGGAGGAGGCTGAGCGAATGGGGGACCATTCCCTCCCGGCGGAGCAGGCAAGGAGCAACGCCGTAGAGAAGCTATTCATGGCCTACGATATCAGGGGCGACGCCGGGGCCGGACTCTTCGCCCCCGATCACGCCCGCCGGATCGGCGCCGCCTTTGCCCGCTTCGCCGACGGTGGGACCGTGGCGGTGGGACGTGATTGTCGAGAAAGCTCCCCATCGTTAGCTTCCGCCCTGATTGAGGGGATCACCTCGGCGGGAGCGGATGTCTTGGACTTGGGCGAGGTGGCCACCGAGGTCGTCTACTACGTATCCGGCGCCCGGGAGGTGGCGGGAGCGATGGTTACCGCCTCCCACAATCCTCCGCAATGGAACGGGATCAAGCTGTGTTTGCCGGGGGCAGCCCCGGTGGGCGCCGACTCCGGGCTGGAGGAAATCCGTCGGATGGCGACCGGGCACACACCCTCCTCCCATCGGGGAAGAGTGTCGGTATGCGACGTAACCGAAGGCTACGTGGAACATATGCTCTCCATCATCGATCCTGAATCGATAGCCCCATTGCGGGTAGTGGTGGACGGCGGGAACGGCATGGCCGCAACGGTGGTCAAACCGGTGTTCTCCCGTCTGCCGGTCTCCCTCACCGGCCTCTACCTCACCCCGGACGGGTCCTTCCCCAACCATCCTCCCGACCCCATAGATCCCGCCAACCTGGCCGACCTGACCACCGAGGTGGTCTCGGTCGGGGCCGACCTGGGGGTGGCCTTCGACGGGGATGCCGACCGGGCATTTTTCGTGGACGACCAGGGCGCGCCCCTGTCGGGGAGCGCCATCACCACCCTGATAGCCCGCTGGGCGCTCGCCTCCGAACCCGGCGCCAAGGTGGTGCACAATCTGATCTGCTCGCGGTCGGTGCCCGAAGGCATCATCGCCCATGGCGGGATACCGATCCGGGCGCGGGTCGGTCATTCCTTCATGAAGCAGGCGATGGCCGAAACCGGGGCGGTGTTCGGAGGGGAGCATTCCGGCCATTACTATTTCGCCGCCCACTACCGAGCGGACTCAGGCATGCTGGCGACCCTGGCGCTCCTCCAGATCCTCTCCGCGGGGTCTCGACCTCTTTCAGAGCTGCATACAGAAGTAACGACTTACTATGAGTCCGGCGAGATCAACCTGACGGTGGAAGATCGGCTTCGCTCCCTGGAAGAGGTGGGGAAAGCGTTCTCCTCGGCCGACCAGGACCGCCTGGACGGTCTGACCGTCTCCTGGCCCGACCGCTGGTTCAACCTGCGTCCTTCCAACACCGAGCCCCTGCTGCGCCTGAATGTGGAAGCTCCCGACCGTGACTCGGCGGACCGGCTGGCCGCCAAGGTGAAAAGGCTGGTGGACGTCTGATGTCGTTGATAGACCCCGAACTCCACGCCATTCTGGTATGCCCACGATGCAGGGACGTTCTGTGCTTGCTTGATTCAGAGCGGGCGCTTTTTTGCGGTGACTGCGAGCAGACGTACTTGGTGAACGCGGCCGGCGTTCCCATAATGACGGTGGAAGATGAATAGCAACCTATCCGGGCTGGCCGAGATGCGGTTCCAGATGACCGCGCTGGGCGCCCAGTTGCGTTGGGGGGCGGATCTCTCCTTTCGGTCGGGCAAGAGGACCGACGAGGAGATGCTGGTGTGCGGGATGGGGGGATCGGGGATTACCGGAGACTTTTTAGCAGCCCTGGCCGCCACCGAGGGTCGCCGGACCGCGGTTCATAAGAGCTATGGCCTTCCCCGCTGGGCACCCGAGCGCCGGCCTCTCGTGGCAGTGGTCTCCTACTCGGGGAACACCGCCGAGGCGCTCTCCGCCTGGGCAGCCGCCCGGGATTTGGGACTTTCCGTGACGGTCGTCACCTCCGGAGGGGCGTTGGCGGAGAAAGCGGCCCTGGGAGGCGGCCCGGTGGTGATGGTTCCGGGGGGATATCAGCCTCGCTCGGCGCTGGGGTTTGGGCTCTCGGCGCTGTTGCGAGTGGCTGGAACCGCAGGGATCATCGCCGATCCCCGGCCTGGCATCGAAGAGGCGGCGCGGATAGCCGACGGCCTTTCCGGACCCAAGGGAGAGGGGATGCCCCTTGCCTCGGAACTGGCATCGGGGATGGCGGGCAGGATGGTGGGGGTGTACGGTTCGCTCCCGCTTACTCATGTCGCCGCTTATCGGTGGAAAACCCAACTCAACGAAAACGCCAAACGGACGGCCTTCTGGGCAGCCCTGCCCGAGGTCACCCACAACGAGATCACAGGATGGGATTACCCCGAGGGGCTGGCCCATCGTCGGGTGGGGCTCATCGCGCTCCGCGACCGGGACGAGCACCCCGAAGTGTCCCGCCGCTTCGAGCTGTTGGAGTCCCTCACCGCCGATCGGGTGGCCTGGGTGGGGGAGGTGTGGGCACAGGGTTCTTCGCCCCTGGCCCGAGTCATTAGCCTGGTAGCCGTGGGCGATTTGTTCTCCTTGAAGCTAGCGGAAGTCACCGGCGCCGACCCGATGAAGGTGGAGCTGATCGACCGGCTCAAGGAGAAAATGGCCCCCTCCTCAGATTCGACGCCCCATGCCGTCTGACATCGCCGATCCGGGGCTGGCGTCCCAGGGTCGGCTGCGGGTGGAGTGGGCAGCCAGCCGGATGCCGGTTCTCTCCTCTGTGCAAAGACAGCTCTCCACCGACCAGCCCCTGACCGGGTTGCGGGTGGGCGCCAGCCTGCATGTGACTTCGGAGACCGCCAATCTGATGCTCGCGCTTCGCGACGGCGGAGCGGAACTCTCCCTGTGCGCATCCAATCCCCTCTCCACCCAGGATGACACGGCTGCGGCGCTGGCGGCAGAAGGGGTGGAGGTGATGGCCGTCCGTGGTGAGGATGCCGAGCGTTACCACCGCCACATCCAAGAGGTGCTGGGTCGTCGCCCTCATCTGCTGGTGGACGATGGGGGCGATCTGATCTCCGCCCTGCATCGTTCCCATCCCGATCTCTCGCCCCTGGGCGCCACCGAGGAAACAACCACCGGGGTCAACCGGCTGCGGTCCATGGCCCGGGAGGGAGCTCTCCGGTTGCCGGTGGTGGCGGTAAACGACTCGGCCACCAAGCATCTGTTCGACAATTACTACGGCACCGGACAGTCCACTTTGGACGGGATCATCCGCGCCACCAACCTGCTGATGGCCGGCTCGGTAGTGGTGGTGGTGGGCTATGGGCAGTGCGGGCAGGGAGTGGCCATTCGGGCCGATGGGTTGGGAGCGCGGGTGATCGTGGTGGAAGTGAATCCGGTGCGCGCCCTCCGAGCCCTGATGGACGGTTTTCAGTTGCTCACCGCTGGGGAAGCGGCACCGGAGGGCGATATCTTCATCACTGTCACCGGCAACCGCCATGTCCTCGCCGAAGAGCACTTGACCCTGATGAAAGACGGGGCAATTCTAGCCAACGCCGGCCACTTTGATGTGGAGATCGATGTGGAGGCTCTGGACGACCGGGCTGTGGCGAGACGAACGGTACGCCCCAATCTGGAGGAATTCGAGATGAACGACGGTCGTCGCCTGTTCCTGGTCTCTGAGGGCCGACTTGCCAACCTGGGCGCCGCGGAGGGGCATCCCGCCGACGTGATGGACCTCTCGTTCTCCAATCAGGCTCTGGCGCTGCGGTGGCTGGTCGAAAACCAAGACTCTCTGGAACCCAAGGTCTATGTGCTTCCAGCCGAAATAGACGAGATGGTGGCCCGGATCAAGGTCGCCGCCCTGGGGGGGAGCCTGGAGGAACTCACTCCTTCCCAACGTGAATACATGGAGGGCTGGCGCCTGGGCACCTGATAAGTCAGCCCGGGTGGGCTATGAACGCCCCTCGGCAATCTTGATCTGAACCAACAGCACCCCCGCCAGCGAAACCGCGATCCCCAAGGTCTGGACCGGGGATAGGGCTTGTCCCAACATGATCCAGGCCACCACCCCTCCCACCACCGGCTGGGCGAGGATGATCATCCCCACCGGGCCCGGACCCGCGTCGCGGATGGCGATTATTTCCAGCAGGATCGGGAGGGCCGTCCCCAACACACCCAAGGCCAGTAGCCACCACCACTTGGGGAAAGGCAGGTCCATGGGACCCAACCCAGCCACGGGCAACAGGAGGAGAGCTGCTACCACCATTGGGTAGGTGCAGATAGTCAGCGGGGAGAGGTGCCCGCCCAGGTGGTCCACCAACAGGAGATACACGGCTAAGAACACCGCCGCTCCCACACCCGAGGCTATCCCGATCAGGTCCACCCGTTCCCATGACCAAGCCTCCACCACCAAGGAGATGCCCAACATGGTCACCAATCCCGCCAGCCAGGCAATCGTAGGCAC
Organism: Acidimicrobiia bacterium; assembly: GCA_965248705.1. Classification (GTDB taxonomy): domain Bacteria; phylum Actinomycetota; class Acidimicrobiia; order Spongiisociales; family ZC4RG35; genus Bin76. Next base: position 329,354 of record CBDFJY010000002.1, read on the forward strand.
GCGGACTCCTCCCACTACCTGCGTCCAGACCATCACCGCCAGCACCGCCACGAACTGCAGTGTTATAGCCGGGCCGGCGCCCAGTCTCTCCAGAGCTGTGAAGAACAACGGTGGCATCACCGCCATTCCGCCGCCCAAAGCGATCAAGGTTCGCAGCCGACCACGAGGATGGAGGCGACCCTTTCGGGCAGCCGCCGCAACCAGTAACACCCCGGCGATCATCAGATGACGCTGGGCCAACTCTATAGATGTGTGATAGTCGAGCAAATCGATGACCACCACCGCGAAGAATCCGAACAGCAACACCACCACTACTGCCAACAGCGTTCCCCGCCGCGCTTGCGGCCTCACATAACTCAGGCCGGGCTTGCCCTCGTCAAGTCGGCCTGTGCTCATAAAGGGGAAAGTTACCTCACCGGTGGGCACAGGGCATCATTTGTGCCCCCTAGTGGATCCTTTCGCCTGCAGTGAGCTCTTCCTGTTCGTTACCGAGCAACGTCAAGATCACCCGCTACTCAGCCGGCGGGAATATCAGGGAAATGACGGGAACCCGCGATCTCCTGGCCATGCACCGAGCCGGTCTTTGGATGCCATCGGAGAAAAAGAGAGGCCGTCGCTACCGTGCCACACCAGAACTGCGGGCAGTCTGGATCGACATCCGTACTGAACGCCCATCCCTGAGAGTGGAAGATCCCTACCAAGCCTTAGCCAAGAGACGACTGCCAGGGTTTTGAATTCTCTCGAAGCTACAGCCACTCCGGGTAGAAAAGAATCACCAGCAGGCTCAGGAGGTTGAACCCGGCGTGAGCGAAAATGGCTGCCCCCAGTCGCTCCCGGCTGATACGAAGGTAGGCCAAGACCACTCCGAACAAGAAAAGTTGCGGAACCAATACCACCGATGACTCCACCGGTTGGGTGGTGGAGACTCCCACCATGTGGAAGACGGCAAATGCGCCCGCTGAGCCGAAGATGACCCCCCTCGTCCCAAACCTGGCGATCAGGGCGTCGATCAAAATGCCCCGGAACATCAGTTCCTCCAGAATGGGGCCGACCAGGCCGATCAGGAGGAACAGCGCCATCTGCTCATAGGCTCCCCCGACGATGGCGATCTCCCCCGAAAGGGACTGTGGCTCCGATTCCAGGCCCACCAGCAAAGCGAGCGGCAGGAACAGGATGGCAAACACCACCTGCAGCCCCATTCCCAATGCCAGCATCTTCCCGTCTCGAAACTCCACCACGAAACCGAGCCGTTGGAAATCCCTTTGGCGGGCTTTCCCCAGCAGAATCACCGCGCCCACCGTAAACAGGAACTGGCCTATCAAGGCGCCGATCACATCGCTCCCCATGTCGATACTCAGCCCGATCCACCAACCCAGTGTCGAGCCAACCAATCCCGCGAAGGCCACCACCAGCAGATCGGGAATCGTCCATCGACTTTGAACTACTTGTTCTTGCACTTCTCCCCCAGGCTAAACCTTTTCGCGTTCCACACCGATGTCTCACCATCGCCGCGGGGCTTAGTCGAGCTTCAACGCCCGGCGGCCGGTCCAGTCCAATCGGGTCACTTCGCACGAACCCGGAAAGCGATCATCCCCACACATACGGCGCAGCATGCGGATCACCCCGCCGTGAGTGAACACGAGATGGGCGCCATCCGCCAATCCATCCAAAAACCTCACCACCCTGTCTTCCATCTGAGCATGAGACTCTCCGCCCGGGGCGGCAAAATTATCGAAGGCGATCATCTCCTCACGCATCCCCTGTGGCATATCGTCCCAGTTCCATCCCTGAATATCCCCAAAATCGAGTTCTCGCAGCGCCGCCGCTTGGGTAGGTTCACCGTAAGCAAGCCGGGCGGTCTCCACTGCCCTGATCAAATCGGAGCTCCACACTCCCGTGAAGCGGCGTCCCTCCAGACTCCCGACCAGTTCCCGGGCCTGCCGCCTTCCGGTCTGGTTGAGAGGAGTGTCCACCAGACCCTGGAGACGACGGTTGACGTTCCAATCGGTCTCCCCGTGCCGAACCAGCCAAAGCTCAATCACGACTAGTAATCGATACCCCGACGGGCCATGATCCCCCGATCAAAGGCGTGCTTGACCTTGACCATCTCGGTCACCGTGTCGGCCTCCTCGGTTAGCGCAGCGGGAGCGTCCCGGCCCGTCAGTATCAGGTTGACATGGGCGGGGCGGCCGCGAATCATCTCCGCCATCTCCCTCTCGTCGATCCAGCCCCAGTTGAGGGGATAGGTGATTTCATCCAACACCACCATCCGATGAGCGCCTTCTGAAACCAGCCGCCGGGCAAAGGCCCACGCCTCCCTAGCCACCGCCTCGGTCTCGGACATGTTGTCGGAGTCCCAAGTGAAACCGTCCCCCAGCGCCCACCAGTCCACACCCAGACGACGGCACACTTCTTCCTCCCCTACCTTCCATCCTCCCGACTTGAGGAACTGCACCACTCCTGCTTTCCATCCCCGGGACACTGCCCGAAGCAGCGTCCCGAACGCGGCGGTGCTTTTGCCCTTGCCGTCGCCGGTGTTCACCAACACCAGCGACGAAGCACGCTCTGACCCGATCAAGGGACCTTCGGTGGGGGGCGTGTCCGGTGTAGTCATAGAGAATCTCCTCGAGACAATCCTATAACCCCGGCGCTCGGAGAGATCTCTTCTCGATCGGAACTCCCACCGGATCGGAGCGGTATGACCACCACCCCGAACTCCGGGCCGCTGAGAATCCGCACCCGTGCGCCGTAGTGGTCTCGCAGGGAGTGCTCCGTGATCACCGAACGAGGGGGCCCATCCAGGATGGCCTTGCCCCCCGACATCATCACCAGGCGGTCGCAGAACTGAGCGGCAAGGGTCAGGTCGTGAAGCGCGCTGATCACCGTCAGCCGCTGTTCTCGACGCAGCCGGTCGACCATTTCCATCATCTGCTGTCCGTGACCAACATCGAGCGAGGAGGTCGGCTCGTCGAGGATCAGCAGGGGGGCGTCCTGGGTCAGAGCACGCGCCAGCATCGCCCGCTGCAGCTCGCCACCCGACAACTCATCCAGCCGTCGCCGGGAAAGCTTCTCCAGCCCCAGAGCTTTGAGCGACTCTTGGGCAATGTCCAGATCGGAACGTTTTTCCCGGCCCAGCAGACCGATGTGGGACGTACGGCCCAACAGCACGTAGTCTGCTACCCCCATCCCCCAGGGAACCACCGGGCGTTGGGGCACCACCGCCATCATCCGGGCTCGTGGGCGAACTCCGAGTTCCGCCAGGTTGATCCCCTGACAAATCACTTCCCCCGAGTCGGTCGGCGCTGCCCCGGTGACCGCCCGCAGCAAGGTGGTCTTTCCTGCCCCGTTGGGCCCGATCAAACCCAGCCACTCCCCCTTCTCCACAGAAAGGCTTACCCCATCCACCACCCGCGTTCCTCCCAGCGTCACCGAAACGTCCCGCACTTGGAGGCTGGTCATTCCAGATCTCCGGAGGTACGCAAGATCATCAGAAAAAACGGGCCGCCCAAAAAGGCGGTTACCACTCCGATAGGCAGCTCGGCCGGAGAAAATACCGTGCGAGCCACCAGGTCGGCGGCGGTGAGAAACACCGCTCCCATCAGCATGGACAGGGGGATGATCACTCGATAGCTCCAACCGGCCAGTAGCCGGACGGTATGGGGGACGATGATCCCTACGAACGCGATCAGCCCACTTGCCGACACTGCCGCCGCCGAGCCCAAAGTGGCGGCGGTGATCACGATCAGCCGCACGGTACGGGGCGACAAACCCAGAGCGGCAGCCTCTTCGTCTCCCACCGCCATCACATCGAGCGACCGCCGAAACCCCAGCAGCACCACCCAACTGATCACCATATAGGGCAGGACGGAAGACAGATCCTCCCATCCCACCGTTACCAGCCGGCCGAGGATCCAACTGTACACCTCCCGCAGAGTGCCGACATTGGTGAGCTGCAGAAAGGTCTGCACTGCAGTCAAAAAAGACGCCACCGCCACTCCGGCCAGCACCAGGGTGGTGGCGCTCCGCCGGTTTCTTCCCTTGGTCTGGGAGAGTCCGTAGGAAAGCGCCACACCCACCACCGCACCCAGGAAGGCCAAAGGAGCTACCGCGATCGAGGGAAGACCCTCGGAACGCAGCACAATCGCGATGGTGGCCCCCAGCCCGGCCCCGGCCGCCACCCCTAACAGGTAGGGGTCGGCCAAAGGATTGCGAAACACTCCCTGATAGGCTGCCCCTGCCGAAGCCAGAGTGGCCCCGACCACCGCCCCCATCACCGTCCGGGGCATACGGATCTCCCAGAGGATGGTGAGTTCCCTACTCGACAGCGAGCCATCCACGGTCAGAAACGGCAACCGGTCCAAAAGGGCGGCCAACACACCACCCGCTTCCAACTCGGCCGGGCCCACCAACAACGCCAACCCCAGCACCACCGCCCCGAAGATCACCGCCAACGCCAGCCGTCCCATCCCTATCCGGGAGGGCTGCACTGTCTCGGGTAACGGAGTCAGAGCACTCACCCCCGGGCAGCCAACTCGGCAACGGCTTGAGCGGCCAACTCCAACAAGTCAACGATCCGGGGACCCCACCGGGAGGCGACACCGTCATCCAATTCGATCACCGACCCGTTGGCCACCGCAGTCAACAGTGACCATCCCGGGCGGGCAGCCATAGTCTCGGTGTTTTGCCCGCAACACAGGGTGTCAGCCAAGAAGATGAGGTCGGGGTCAACTTCGATGATGTACTCCGAAGATAGCTGTGGGTATCCGAAGCCCTGTTCATCGGCGGGATCGGCGATGTTCTCCAAACCGAGCAAACCGAAGAGTTGGCCGATAAAAGTGGTGGAGGTAACCGAGTAGAGGTTTTGATCCAACTCGTAGTAATAGGTGAAGGAGACCTCCGGGCTGCCCGCGATTATCTCTATGATTCTCCCCCGCATATGGTGCACGAGGTCGATCGCCCCAATGGGGTTACCGGTCGCCCGGCCCAACTGCTCGATCTGCAACCACACGTCAGCGTACGTGTTGGCCGCCGGCATCATCATCCCCGGTACCCCCAGCGCCGCCAGGGACGACATCAGGTCACCCGGGTCGTAGGAGGCGATCACCAAATCGGGGTCGGCTGCCGCGATCGCCTCGACATTGGGGGTGAAAGCAGACAAATCCGTGATGGGCGCCTCGGGCGGAAAGTCCGAATAGTTGTCCACTGCCGCCACCTGGGGGCCGGCGCCGATAGCGAACAGCATCTCGGTGATGGTGGACGACAGGGAAACAATACGCTCGGGACGGGAAGCGATCGTCACCGTACCCCGTGAGTCCTGCACCTCAACGGGGAACGCCGACACGGTAGAAGTGGTGGTGGCCGCCGCGGTGGAAATCGTAGTGGCCTCAGTCGTGGTAGGCGCCGCGGCAGATGTGGGCGCGGCAGTAGTAGTTGGAGCTTGGGTGGTGGTGAGGGCCGCGGCCGTGGTAGGGGCGGCGGAGGCGGAAGGAGCATCCTGGTCTGCTCCGCCACAGGCCGCAGATATCAGAGCGACCAAGGCCAGAACAGAAAGCCATCTTCCACCGTTTCGCCGGGTGGTTGCATACATAAACATCCTCCTTGGTGAGGAGGATGAAGGGAGAGAGTCAGACGGGAAAACCCGACGAACTACACCTTCATCCGAGGTTCATCCGTCATCCCGGGACCAGGCGTCCTGGCTCGTCCCTTCTCGAAGGGCTTGACAGTTGCGGGACAGCGCCGGACTTCAACCGGACTTCGCTACGCCCCTGGGAAAGACCGCCATTGTCTACCGGCGATCACGGGTAACTATAACACACCCTCCCTCCCCCGAGCGGAATGTCACCAGACCCGCGCAGAAGATTCACCCAACCCAAAGTCAGCCCTCCTGCCCAACCCCTTCCTAGCGCTAGTTGTCTTCCGGTTCCTCCTCCGATGACCCTTCCTCTACGGGCGGACCTTCATCCGGTTGGTCCGGCAAGACTTCGCTTCTGGGAAGTAGGGTGGCCCTCAAGACAATCTCCTCCCCTTCGCGGAGAATGTTCAACTCAAGAACATCGCCAGGTTTGAAGTGACGAATCCGGGCGGCCAAATCGGCTATCCCGGTGACCGGGCGACCGCCCACCGCCACGATCACATCTCCCGTCATGATCCCCGCCGACTCGGCTCCCGAACCGGGGAAAACCTCCATGATCTCCACTCCTGCATCCCCCTCTGTGTCACGCCCGCTCACTCCCAAAAAGGCCGTGTGGACAGGTTCCCCGGCTATCAGGGCCTGCGCCACCCGATAGGCCAGATCGATGGGAACCGCAAAACCCACTCCCTGAAATTCCACCGACTCGAAACTGGTGGAATTGGTGAAAATAGAGACGTTTATGCCGATTAGTCGGCCATAGCGATCCGCCAAAGCCCCGCCCGAATTACCGGGGTAAAGCACCGCGTCACTCTGAACCAGGAGTCTTCCCTCCACTATCCGATCGGTGGCGCTGATTACTCCGGAGGTAACCGAGGACTCCAAACCCCAGGGACTGCCCACCGCCACCACCAGTTGGCCAACCCGCGGCGCGGCGTCGAGCGCCAGTTCGGCGGCGATCAGACCGGAACGCTCCACCTGCACCACCGCCACATCGCTGTCGGGGTCGGACCCCACCACCTCGCCGGGCAAGCGGTCGCCGTTGGCGAGACGCACGGTCAACCCCGCTTCTCCGTTCACGACCGACTCCACCACATGGGCGGCGGTGAGAATAAACCCGTTGCTATCGAAGATCACCCCGCTGCCCACACCCCCCGCGAAAATGTTGTCACTGGTGATTTCCAGGTGCACCACCGAGGGAACCAGGCGGTCAGCCACATCCGACACCGGCTCATCGGTAACCACCAAGTCCGGCGGGGGGACGGGCTCGGACTTGGTCTGCGTCGTTGCAGTGGTGGTGGAGGGAGCCTCGGTGGCAGTCGACGGCGACTCGGTAGTGGTGGAGGGCGACTCGGTAGTGGTGGAGGGCGACTCGGTAGTGGTGGAGGGCGACTCGGTAGTGGTGGTCACCGCCACTTCTTCGCTGGAAACCGGATCCCCCGTCAGAGAATCGGGAAAGAAAAGGCCCACTCCAAATCCCGCCACCAGCAGCACTATTCCAGCAACGGCCATCATCTTCCACCCCATTCCCCGCCAGCCGCTCTCGGTGTCCGAAGCGCGGGAAGGATCAGCCGCCACGGGAGTCACAAAGAGCGAAACCTCCTCGAATTGAGAGAGCCCTTCCTGCCGCGCCCCGCCGTCGAGGATCTTCTCTTGGCGGTCGACGGCTTCCTCCACAGGCCGATCGTCACCCCCGGAGAGAGGGCTGTCCTCAGCGAAGACGATTTCCTCTCTAGGCTCGTCTTTCACCTCTTCGGTGGGAAGGTCACCCTCGTCATCGTCCACAGCCGAACCCTCGGAGAGCTCGTCCATGGGTTGGGAAGGGACTTCCTGGGGAGGAAGATCAGGTGGCAGGTCTTCTTTCATTACAAGATGATTATGCCCAGTTTAAAGGTAAAACCGTCGTAAAAGGCCAGAACGCATTTATTCGAGGGGATTGTCATCGGGAGGGGACTCACTAACCGTGATTTTGCGAGAGGGAATCCACACCACCATCACCGTACCACCCCCTTCCCTCCCAAAAGCGCCCAGTCTGCCACCGTGCGACTCGGCCAAATGACGGGCGATGGCTAGGCCCAGTCCTCCTCCTGAATGAGAGTCGCCCGAGATCAGGCCGGGATCTAGGCCCGGGCCCCGGTCCGCCACCGTCATCCAGGCCCATCCTTTTCTCTCCCCGCAGCCAAGCTCAATAGATGTTCCCGACGGGGAGGCGGCGATGGCGTTGTCCAGAAGATTCTCCAGGATGCGGACCAGAGCAAGGCCGTCCCCCGACACGGGAGTGGCTCGGGTGTCCACCTCAACGCCAAGGTCTTTCTCCTCGGCAAGGGCAGCCACCGCCTGGGCGGTGGAGTCCACCAGATAGGCCAGGTCCAACTCAGAGATCTTGGAAAAGCCCACTTCCAGGCGGGCCGCCTCCAACAAGCGATCAATCATCTCCGACATCCTCCGGGCGGCCCGGGAAACCACTTCCCCCGTTTCTCTCCACTCTTCCGCCGTGACGTCGGGGTCGGCCAGGCTCACCTCCAGATTGGAGCGAATCACCGCCAATGGGTTGCGGAGATCATGGGATGTGGAAGCCAAGAATTGCTGCTGCAACCGGAACGACCCGCTCAACCGGTCGAGCATGGCGTCGAAAGTCCGGGCCAGGCGGGTCAGTTCGTCATCGGGTCCGGATAGGTTGATCCGCCGGGTCAGGTCCTGGGCCTGTATGTTCTCGGCCACCTCCCTGATCCTCTTTATGGGCCGCAGGCTGCGACCGGCCAGAAACCAACCCACCAACAGGCTGATCAGGAACATCCAAAACAGCCCCCACAGAATGACGCCGGTGATGTCCTCGAGTATCCGATCACGAAGAACCGTCTCCACCGTCTGGAATTCCCTCACCTCCAGTTGGGGGATGATGTAGCGAACTCCCCCGCGGGTAACACGTTGTCCGGGCCTCAGCACCAAGCCCATTAAACGCTCGTTACGAAGGCCATGGCGGATAACGAAAAAGATGGAGACGACCGCCGCCGACCCCAACACGAACACCACCACCGAGGAGAGCGCCGACAGGCGAAAGCGGATGGAGGAGAAGATAGGGGGCAGCTTCATAAGGCCGATAAGGGCGGGACGTCAGCCGACAGCACGTATCCCCGTCCCGGCACGGTGTGGACAACCGCCGGTTCACCGAGTTTCTTGCGCAGGTTGGAGAGGGTCATGCGCACCGTGTTGGTGAAAGGATCAGCAGCCTCGTCCCACACATGCTCCAGGAGGGTCTCCTGGGAAAGCACCTGGCCTGCCCGGGTCATTAGATACTCCAGTAGGGAAAACTCCTTGGCTGTCAGCCGGAGAGGACGCCCTTTGCGGGAAGCCTCGAAACGGGCGGTGTCCAGCCGCAGGTCCACTACCTCCAGTATGGGGCTGATGTCCTCATCTCGCCGAAGCACCGCTCTTACGCGGGCTTCCAACTCCGCAAAGGCGAAAGGTTTCACCAGGTAGTCATCCGCCCCCGAGTCGAGACCTCTCACCCGCTCCTCCACTGCGTCGCGAGCGGTGAGCATCAGCACCCGAGGAGCCCGGCCCTCAAAGGCAGGGATCAACCCGTCCACCAAGCGTCGACAGAGGTCCACTCCCTTCCCATCCGGCATATTCCAATCGAGGATGACCAAATCGTATCCCGACGAGACCAGACGCAGTGAGGCGTCGTCCAGAGTGTGAGCCACATCCACCGCGTAGCGGCTGCGCCGCAGCCCCCGGGCAATGGCGTTGGCCAGATCAACCTCGTCTTCCACTACCAGCAATCTCATGGTTTCTGAGAAAACTACCCCTCTGGCGAAGATATGCGAGACACCCGGATTTCCAGGGGCTTTCGCTGGGTAGCATCGTGGCCATGTCCAGATTCCAAGGCGCCGCCGACCGGATCCGCATCCGGTCACTTCTCGAGCAGTTCATAAGCATCCATTCGGTGAACCCCGCCCTCGACGGCGGACCAGGCGAAGCCGAGTTGGCAAGCGCACTCTTCGATTACCTGCAGACGGCAGGCATGAATCCTCGCCGCCAGCCGGTCGGCCCCGACGGAAGGGACAACATCCTGGTGAGCCTGGAAGGCGCCGACCAAGGTCCTCTGGTGATGTGGGAAGCCCATCTCGACACGGTCACCCCCTCCGGCAAAGCTTGGCCCCAGGCGGTAGTGGAGGGCTCGCGTGTGCACGGACGAGGCGCCTGTGACACCAAGGGCTCTCTGGTGGCGATGGTGGAGGCGCTGCACCTGGTGTGGAACCTGGATCCCCAACAGCGGGCACCGATCCTCTTCGCCGGGGCGATCGATGAGGAGGTAACCGGCCAGGGAGCGCAGGCCATCACCGCCGAGCGCTCCGACATCGCCATGTCCATCGTGGGAGAACCCACCGGACTGGAGTTGGCCACAGCCCACAAGGGTGTGCTGCGCTTCGACATCGAGACGGTGGGATCCCCCGCCCACTCCTCCAAACCACATCTGGGGGTGAACGCCATTCATCATATGTCCTGGGTGCTCTACGCTTTGGAGAAACGCTACATCCCCACTCTGGCGGAGACCAGCCATTCACTGGTGGGTTCCCCCACCATCAACACCTCCCTGATCCGAGGAGGGACTGCGCTCAATATCGTCCCTGCCCAGTGCGTGATCAGCCTCGACCGCCGGGTAAACCCCGGGGAGGACGTCGATGAGATCCTGGCCGACATTGACGAGCTTCTAGCCGGATTGGCCGAGAGCGGGATCGAAGCGCACCGCGGCCACACTTCCCTGGCCACCGCCCCCCTGGACACCCCCGTCGACCACCTCCTGGTAAAGGCCATGCAGAACGCCCGGCAATCGATCCTGGGCGAGCGGGGCATCCCCATCGGCGTTCCCTACGGCACCGACGCCTCCTGGTTCGGTCCGTCCGGGATACCGTGTGTGATATTCGGACCCGGCTCCATCGATCAGGCCCACTCCGACGAGGAATGGGTGGAAATCGAGGACACCGCCCTCGCCGCCGAAGTAATCGCCGAAACCGCGGTCCTTCTAGCCGGCTGACCGCCTCAGTTCTTGGGGAGGTCGTAAACCTGAGCAGTGTAGCCCCCATCCACTACCAGGTTGATCCCGCTTACATAGCGAGCGTCGTCAGAGGCCAGGTACAGAAAGGCGGAGGCGATGTCATCGGTGGCCGCCAACCGGTTCATGGGAACCACCGGGAAGCCCCCTGCCCTCCACTTGCTCATCAGCTCTTCTCCGGCGATATCCACCGACTGCTGGGTATCCGCCGGGCCGGGGCTCACGCAGTTGGCGCGGATATTCCAGGGGGCCAGCTCCACCGCGATCGCCTTGACCAGGGAGACAACCGCCGCCTTGGCCACACAGTAGGCGGTGAAATTGCGTCCATGTCCGAGGGCGCTGATGGAGGATGTGAAAAGAATTGCTCCTCCACCCGTCTCTCTCATAGCCCGGGCGGCTCGCTGGGAAAGAGTGAAGTAGGCGTCGAGGTTGACCGACATCACCCGCCGCCAGTCATCATGGTTCATCTCTATGAAAGGGACCTGCACCCAGGCCGCCGCGTTGGAGATCAACACATCGAGGCGGGGGTCGACCTCCAGGGCCTGGTCGATCGCCGACTCACAGCCGGAGGTCTGGCCCAGATCCACACAGATTGAAACCGGGTTGGCTCCCAGTTCTTCAATCACATCCGCCACGACCTCCAGTCGTTCGGGACGGCGGTCGACCAGATACAGGTTGGCCGCCCCCTCGGAGGCGAATCGCTCGGCGGTGCGACGCCCGAACCCGCTGCCCGCTCCGGTTATGAGCACGTTCTTACCTGCGAACCGCGCCTTCCTCGAGAGGGGCCGGGTCTTCCCGGCAGCGGGGTCCCGGGCTTGTCGGTTGATACTCCGAGACATCTCATCCTTCCAGTACGGGGAGGGTGATTCGGGTCGGATACGACGAATTGTGGAGCACGGTCTGTGTGGCGGGAACGCCCGCGGTGGAAGGCTCGGTGAAGAGGGGCCCGCCGGTGTTCATGTTACGGTCCCATTGAGGGAAGTCGGAGCTTCCCAGCACCAGGCGCAGGCGGTTTCCGGCCGATATCAAAGCGCCCACCGGACCCAAATCGATGGTGTATCGATAGACCCCATCCGCCTGGATGGGTGTGGGATCGGAGAGCGAGTCCCGATAGCGGGCTCGGATGATCCCCTCCTGGAGATTGGTCGATACCCCCCAAGGATCGACAATGCACAACCGGGCGGTCCAGTCGGTGTCGTGGGCGGTGGTGGCTGCCCACAACGTGACCTTTAGGTCCCCCACCAGGGTCATCTCCGTCCGGAGGGGTTCGGAGGTGTACACCAGCACCATCCGGGAGGCTTCCGCCACATGCTGGTCGGCCGGGCCCATCGGGGTAATCGTTTCGAAGCAGCAGGAGTGGCCGCCCTGGCTGGGAGTGGCGAGAGCAGGCTCGTACACGAACAGGTCGGGAGGCTCCTCGCCGGGACCCAGTCGGCTCAGTGAACCGTCCCCGAACTTGGAGTTGGCCCGCCCGCCCGAGTGGATGAACCAATCCTGATACTCGACTCCCGAGGGAGGCCAGTCGTCGTAGTGCCGCCAGCCCCCGTTGTAGAGGTGGGCCGTGACCGGGCTATCAAGCACTCCCGTGTCCTTTCCCTTGATCATCTGGTCGAACCACCGGATGTGCCAGTCATCGATCCCGATCGTGTCGGGAGGACGACCCTCAGAGGATCCCTGGGGGCTCCAGGGCATGTGCGTCCACGGTCCGAGCAATAGCTTCTGCCCTTCCCGGGCGGCGGGGGCGCCCGCCCCGACGGTCAGGCCCGAATAATTGGTCACAGTCCCGGAGACGAAGACGTCGTACCAGCCTCCCACGTGCAGAGCGGGGACGGTGATCCGGCTGTAGTCCTCATCGATCGACCACCGCCTCCAGTAGTCGTCATAAGTGCAGTGCTCCAGCCAGTCGTAGAACCAGGGCGCGTATCCGTCGGAGAGCGGAGGGTACTCCCTCAGGGGGGTGAACCAGAACCATCCGGGCGCCTCGGCCAGGGAGGCTCCCAGGGACTCGAAGGCGGCGCGGTCCCCGGCTCGCTGGGCGGTGTCGATGGCCAGCAGATTCGCCCAATAGAGTACGAAAGCCAGAGAGAGGGCTCCACCGTTGTAGGTCCATCCCTCGTAGTACTGTGAAGCCGTGAAGGCCGGAGCGATGGCGGCCAGACTGGGAGGGCGTTCCACAGCTGCCAGCAACTGGGTGGCGCCCACGTAGGAAAAGCCCCACATCCCCACTCGACCATTGGAGCCGGGAAGACGAGCCGCCCATTCCACCGTGTCGTAGCCGTCGGCGCTTTCATGGAGATAGGGGTAGAACTCGCCTTCGGAGGAAGCCCGTCCCCGGACGTCCTGGATGACCACGACATATCCCTGGGAGGCGTACCAGACGGGATGAGCATGGCCGAACGGCATCGTGGCGTTTCGCTTGTCGTAGGGGGAGCGCATCAGGAGCACCGGCAACCGAGCGTCGGTGGCCGGGCGATAGAGATCGGCATACAGGGTGGTTCCATCTCGCATCCTGGCAGGGATGTCCCGCTCCACGGTTACATCCGGTACTCCCGGCCATGGCCGTGGTCCGCTCATTGAAGAGTCTCCTTTTCGCCTGATAGCATCCCTGTGGTGGGCAATGTCGCCGCCTTGGGTCTCGTCGCCGCGGCAGCCGCTGTCGCCACCGCCGCCACTCTGGACCTCGCCCGTGATCTGCGGGGAAGGCCCCGGCCCCACCTGTCAGCCTACACGGCCGGAATGGCCATGTTCACCCTCGCCGTCTGGGCCCTGTTCTCCGGCCTGGGCTGGGGATGGAACGGATTCAGCTATCGGGTTTTCTTCTTGTTCGGCGGGGTTCTGAACGTCCCCTTCCTGGCCCTAGGCTCGGTGTTCCTCTCCGTGGGCAGAAGGGTCGGACACATTATGGTGGTGGGGCTGTTCGGCTTCTCCGCTATGGCCACAACCCTGGTGAGCGTCACCCCCTTCGCTCGCCCCCTACCCGAGGGCGGCATCCCAGCCGACATCTTCCCCTCCATTGCCGAGGCGGGCTTTGGTCCCCGTCTGCTGGCAGCCATCGCCGGTGGAACAGGCACTCTGGTGCTCATCGGCGCCGCCCTGTGGGGCGCGGCCCGTTTCCGCAAGTCAAATCCGCGGCGGGCCGCAGCCAATCTGGTCATCACCAGCGGGGTGCTAGCCGCCGCCACCGGAGGAACCATCCTCGGCTTTCTCCAAGAGTCCTCCGCCTTCTCGGCTTCCCTTCTCGCCGCCGCGTTCCTGATCTGGTGGGGGTACCGACTAGCCAGGAGCAATGTGAGCCCAAGGCTGGGCTAGGCGAAAAGCGCAGCCCGCAGACTCCGAGTCGAAAACACCAGTAGAACAATGATCAACAAAGGGCAGGCCGCCACCACATTGAGCAGACCGTATCCGATGGCGTTCATCAACACTCCTGCGCCCACGCTTCCCAACATCACCGTCGTCCAGATCGCTGAGTCCGCCCATCCTTCCACCACTGGGCGCACATCGGGGGGAGACGAAGAAAACAGCATGGAACTCCCCGCCACGAAGCTGAAACTCCATCCCAGGCCCAGCATGAAGAGCCCCAGACCAAGTAGGAAATTGCTGTCATCGGGCGCCATTCCGGAAACGAACAACGACGACCAGTTCACTATCGCTCCCAGCCCCAGCATCGGTAAAGGCCCGATGCGGTCAACCAGCTTTCCCACCCAAGGAGCGAATGCGAACATTCCCACCGCGTGGATCGAGAGCACCATACCCACAATGGTCAGACCATGGCCTGCATCCTCGATCCGCAGAGGAGTGGCGGTCATCACCAGCACCATCGTCACCTGCGCGGACAACAGAGCCAATATGGAGAGCTGCACCGAGGGGAGACGCAGCGCCGAGCCCACCGAGCCCTTGGCGGCTGGTCCTTCCTGGGTGGTGACGGCCACTTGGGAAGGGTCGGGACGAAGGGCCCTCCAAAAGATCAACCAAGACAGCAGGAAGGCAGTCGCGGCCAGTAAGAAAGCGCCGCCATATGGCGTACCCAGCCAGTCCTCCACCATTTGACCCACCCCGTCCACCAAGTTGGCTCCCACCAGCGATCCGATGGTGCCCGACCACACCAGGATCCCCACCGCCCAACCTCGCCGGTGCTCCTCGCTCAGTTCGGCGGCGGCATACCTGGTCAGGTGGATCGACCCAAGGCCCCCACCCACGAATATCGCCCCAGCAACCAGCATCCAATACCAGCCGAAGACCACTCCCAGAAGCTCCAGTGTGGCTCCGAATGCCGAGATGGGCGGGCCCGTCAACATGATGAAGCGCCGCCCATACCGGGCGCTCCACCTCCCGAACAGATTGGTCCCCAATGCCTGCCCCAAGGCTCCTGCCGCCAGAGGAAACCCGGCCAACGCCGTGGACCCGCTCAAGGAGCGGGCCGCCACCGTCGCCACGGTCAGGGTGGCCACAAAAGCGACCCAACCCAGGGTCGCTCCGGAAAAGAGCACATAAACCAACCGACGGCGAATTGCAGTGAGTTCGATGTCGGTATCCTGACGCTTCACTCCTCTGCGATTCTATTGGTCAAACCGCCCCCCGTCTCTGTGAGTCCTTCCCCGCCATAGCCTCCTGCCGTTGCCCACCCCCGGATCCGGAATAGATCCTGGCAGGTAATACCAAGTTCTCTTCACGAGTCCTGAGCCTTCTCTTGCGGCCGCGGCGTCCCGTATCCGGTGGGGATACCGCCGAGCCAGGAGCCAGGACGTTCCCGGCCCCGACTAACGAGCAAGCCCGGCACGGAGACTTGGGACAGAAAACACCAGCACGACAATGAGCAACAGAGGCGCCGCCGCCACCAGATTCAGAACTTCGAACCCAACGGTGCTCATCAGAACGCCGGCGCCTGCGCTGCCCAACATCACCATCGTCCAGATCGCCGAATCCGCCCACCCTTCCACAATCTGGCGGACATCGGAAGGAGCGGAAGCAAATAGCATGGAACTCCCCGCCACGAAGCTGAAACACCATCCCAGGCCCAGGACGAAGAGCCCAAAATTCAACATCCAAAATCCTTCATAGGAGGCCGTTGCGGACAGGAACAGAGAGATCCAAATCACCAACACTCCGATTGCCAGCGACAATAGAGGTCCCATGCGGTCGACCAGTCTTCCCACTAAGGGGGCAAAGGCGAACATTCCCACCGCGTGGGTGGAGATCACCACCCCGACTACATCCAGACCGTGGCCCGCGTCTTCGATGCGTAACGGAGCGGCGGTCGTCACCATCACCATCACCGCCTGTGCAGATAGCAAAGCCAGGATCGAGAGTTGCACACCGGGAAGCCGGAGAGCCCGGCTCACCGACCCACTGGCCGCTGGCCCTGCATGGGTGGTGACAGCCACCTGGGAAGGGTCGGGACGAAGGGCCGTCCAAAAGATCAACCAAGACAGCAGGAATGCCGCGGCGGCCAGGAGGAAGGCGCCGCCATATGGCGTGCCCAGCCAATCCTCCACCATCCGGCCCACCCCGTCCACCAAGTTGGCGCCCACCAACGACCCGATCGTGCCCGACCACACTATGAACCCCATCGCCCGGGCCGTCCGGTGCTCTTCGGAAATTTCCGCGGCGGCATACCTGATCAAATGGACGGCGCCGATGCCTCCGCCGACGAACAGTGCCCCACCCAGCAGCAGCCAATACCAGCCGAATACCACCCCCAGCAATTCCAGCGTGGCGCCCAACGCCGATATGGGTGGCCCAACCAACAAGATGAACCGGCGTCCGCGATAGGCGCTCAGCCTTCCGAACAGATTGGTCCCCAGCGCCTGACCCAGGGCCCCGGCCGCCAGGGGAAACCCGGCGATCAACGTGGACCCGGTCAGGGAACGGGCCGCCACGGTGGCCACGGTTATGGTTGATATGAAAGCAATCCACCCCAATGTCGCGCCAGAAAAGAGCACATACAATAACCGACGACGAATCGAGGTGAGGTGGGTATCGGTAACCTGAGGCGTCACTTCCTCTGCGATTGTATTGGCTCACCCAGCCATCGACTCTATTCATGATCTCACCTTCGTCATCTCCGCTCTTTGAACCGGCTCTTGGCGTGGTGCTGGCAGGTGGTCGGTCCCGCCGCATGGGTAAGGACAAAGCCAAGGTTCTTCTGGATGGGCGCACCCTGCTCGATTGGGTGTTTGCCGCCCTGTCCCAGGTAGTTTCCGAGGTGGTTGTGGTGGGCCGGGAGACCGCGGAAGGCATCCCATCGGTACCTGACGCCCTACCGGGAAGTCGCGGCCCGAGTGCGGGTATTGTCACCGCCCTCCTGGAGGCAAAAGGTAGACCCATCCTGGTGGTGGGAGTGGACCAGCCCTGGGTGCGGCCTTCCACCCTGGCCGCCCTCCTGGATGTCCGGCCGCAACCTGCCACCCCCCTAGATGGCCACTTTCAGGTCACCTGCGCCACCTATCCGGCCCGGTCCCTACCAATCTTGGAGGAAGCGGCCCGGAGCGAAGGATCTCTACAGCCAACCATCCCCCTCCTGGGGGGAACCGCGGTCCCTCCCGAACAGTGGCGGTCTTGGGGTGAGGACGGCCGCTCGTGGTTCTCGGTTGACACCCCCGAGTCCCTTTCCGAAGGTCTCCACCGCTACGGCGCCCCATAAGGCTGGAAAAGGGCGCCGGAACCATCGCCCAAAGGTTCCCATCGGTTACTACGCTCGGGTAACCCCAAACAAAGATGGGAGATACAAGATATGGAAGCGTTGGCCTTCTTAGGACGGATACTGTTCTCCCTGATTTTCGTCGGAGCGGGGATAGGGCACCTGGCTCAGGGCAAAGTCAGCGCTGAATATGCTGCGTCACGAGGCGTACCGGGCGCCGGCTGGTTGACACGTGTCTCCGGGGTGCTGATACTTGCTGGGGGCATAGGAGTGATTCTGGGCGTCTGGATGGATCTCGCCGCGCTGGGTCTGGCTGTATATGTGCTGCTGGCCGCCTTTATGGTTCACCACTTTTGGTCAGACTCCGAGCCTGGCCGAACCACTGAGATGGCTATGTTCATGAAGAACTTCTCCATTGCCGGCGCCGGCCTGGTCATCTTTGCCTTGTCAGCGGGAGGGGTGGACATGGGCTGGGAACTGGGGTCTCCCCTCTTTAGCCTCTGAATCGACCAGGCTAGGGGTCGAGGGGTTCCTGCCGGATTCTGCCGGGATCGAGTTCCGCGCCTTTCAGGGCAAACCACAGGACGGGAGCAACGGCCGCCGCGCAAAGGGCGGAAGCCAGGTAGGTGTAGCTGATCCCCACCGATGCAGCCACCAATCCTCCGAAAGCGGCGCCAACCGGTACCGCTCCATGGACGACGAACAGAAAACCCGTCAGGACCCGTCCGAGAATGCGATCGGGAACCGCCGCCTGCCGATAGGAGAGGGACACAACATCCACCTGAGCTGATGAAAACCCGATCAGAGCCAATCCCAGCCCACCGATCAGGGAAAAAGTCGTCAGAGCCACAAGTGAGAATCCAATTGCTGCGCCAAACAATGAAACCACGCAGATTTTCGCTCGTGCATACTTCGCGGCAGCAGACGGGGCGATGAGGTACCCGAGGAAGTATCCGACAGCATACGCACTAAGCATGAGCCCGAAGCCGAAACCCGTCAGTTTGTAGCGGTCCTGGGCAATCAACACGAAGACCGACAAGCCCGCCGCAGTTGCGAAGTGAAGGGCCCCGCTACCGACGACGAATGCGCGCAACACAGAATCCCGCCACACCCACCGGAAACCTTCGACTGTCTCAGTCAGCAACCCGGCGAAGGGACGTTCCCACACTGTCGGTGGCGAACCTCTAGGAAGCCTCAGCATGACGAGTGCGGTCGCCAAGAAGCTCACTGCGTCTATTCCAAGGGGCGCCCAAGCTACGAAAGCAAAGAGCCACCCGGCGAGCGGCGGCCCCACGAACCGTTGAGCCAAGGTCTGGGCTCCAAACAGCCGGCTGTTGGCGGTGTCCAGTTGCGCGGGCGCCACCAGACCAGCTACCAACGCAAGACCGGCAGGATCGAAGAAGGTCTCACCTATCCCGATGACAATTAACAGCGCATAGAACGCGACGATCGAATTGCCGCCCATCAGCACATATACAGTGGCCGCCCCCATGACTGCCGCGCGGCCCGCTTCAGCCATAACCATTACTGTCCGCCGTTCAACCCGGTCCACGATGGCCCCTGAGAGGGGTCCGATCAGCAGCCAGGGAATCCCTGCGGCCACCATGAGCCCACTTATCGCCAGCGGGTTCCGGGTGGTTTGTGCGGCCAGCAACGGGAGAGCCGCGACCAGAACCCCGTTGCCAACATTCGAGATCGTGTAGGCGGTGAGGAGCCGGTTGTAGGAGGGGCCCAATGGCCTCATCACAAAACCGAGTTGCGCTGAGCGGGACTGCGATTGACCCTGCGCCCACTGCGAAGCACCCAAGCGGCTATCGCAACCAACACGCCGCCTCGTGTTCATGGGTCTTGATCTCCAGGGGCGGCGCCGCATCACGGCAGCGCGCCTCGGCCAGAGGACATCTCGTGTGAAAACGGCAACCTGCGGGAGCGCGTGTCGGGTCCGGCGGCTCCCCCGAGATCACATTCACCGTCCGACCGCGCTCAATCCTTGGATCCGGGATGGGGACGGAAGAAAGCAGAGCTTCGGTGTAGGGGTGGATCGGGGTCCGGTAGACACTTTCTCCATTCGCAACTTCGACGAGCTTGCCTGCGTACATGATTCCTATGCGGTGGGAGATGTGACGAACAACGGCCAGGTCATGCGCTATGAAGATGTAGGTCAGATTAAGCCGCCGCTGAAGATCCTGCAACAGGTTGACAACCTGCGCTTGAACCGATACGTCCAGGGCCGACACCGGCTCATCGGCGATGATCAGATCCGGGTTGAGCGCCAGTGCCCGCGCGATGACGATTCTTTGGCGTTGCCCGCCGCTGAACGCATGCGGGTACTTGTGCATGTCATCTGGGTTCATTCCTGTCAACTCAAGCAATTCGGCCACCCGTTCGGTCGCCCGCTTGGCTCTCTTCACCCGCCGGTGAACCACCAACGGTTCGGCTATGAGGTCCCGGACCTTCATACGGGGATTGAGGCTCCCGTAGGGGTTCTGCGGGATTAATTGCATGTTCTGGCGTATTGCTCGCAGTTCCGGCCCCTCAAGGCCGGTGATGTCCCGTCCGGCGAATACGACACGTCCCGACGCGATGGGAACCTTCCCGAGAACGGCGCGCCCGGTGGTGGTCTTGCCCGAACCCGACTCCCCCACCAGCCCGAAGGTCTCTCCGCGCTCGATCGAGAAACTTATATCATCGACCGCTCTTAGACGTGTGCGCCGTTGACCCCAGAAGCCCTCACGGCCAACGTCGTATGTGACCGTGAGTCCCTGAACTGCCAGCAACGGACTAGCCATGCCCGATCTTCCTGTGCTCGGGCGTCAGGTCCGGTCGATGATTCAAAGGATGCCAGCAGGCAAATGCCCGACTTTCCGAAGAAGTCTCCAGAACCGGAGACACGGCCTCACAGTGGGTCGTCGAGTAGGAACATCGAGGGGTGAAGCTGCAACCGGCGCCCACATCTCGAAGGTCGGGAGGCTGGCCCTCGATTGCCATGAGACGTTCGGCCTTTACATCGAGACGGGGCGTTGAGCCCAAGAGGGCAGCGGTGTACGGATGATGGGGGCGATGAAACAGCTCATCTACCGTCCCCGACTCGACGATCTCCCCCGCGTACAGGACATTGAGAAGGTCACATGCCCCGGCCACCACCCCGAGGTCGTGAGTGATGAGCAGAAGTGCAAGACCCAAATCTCTCTGAAGAGAGGAGATCAGTGCGAGGATCTGCGCCTGGGTGGTCACGTCGAGAGCCGTGGTCGGCTCGTCGGCGATCAGCATCATGGGATCACACGACAGCGCTATGGCAATTACCACTCGCTGCTGCATGCCGCCGGAGAACTCGAACGGATACTGACCCAGGCGGCGCCCGGGGTCGGGGATCCCGACCCTCTCCAACAAATCGGCTGCTCTCGTGAGGGCTTCCCTCCTGCCTAGATCCAGATGCCGCGTCATGACCTCGGTCATCTGCGTGCCGATCGTGAGGATCGGGTTCATCGACGCCATGGGGTCTTGGGACACCATGCTGATCTCACGGCCGCGCACCCTGCGGGCGACCCTCTTATCCCGGACCGACCGGCCCCTCCACAGAACCTCGCCGCCCATGATCCGGCCCGGCAACTCGATCAGCCCGAGGGCCGCACGAGCTATGGTGCTCTTGCCGGACCCCGACTCGCCGACAATCCCCAGTGCTTCACCCGCATCGACAGTGAAGGAGACATCCCGGACAGCCTGGACCGTGCCGCCCCGAGCCGGGAAGACCACCTCGAGATTGCGAATTTCCAGGAGATGGTCGCCGTGTCTCATCCCGACCAGCCCGTAGGGGCGTCGGCTGCCGCCGCGAACCGCTTGGCGCTTTCCTCGGGATCGGCTGCGACTCTGAGCCAACTGGCCAGGAGATTGATCCCCAACACTGCCAACGCGATGGCGAGTCCGGGAAAGACAATCAACCAAGGGGCGGAAAAGACGTACTGTCGACCGATCGCCACGTCGAGTCCCCACGAGGTCTGTGGTGGCTGGATTCCCAAACCGAGGAACGAGAGGGCGGCCTCGGAGAGAATCACATGGGCCGATTCGAGGACCGTCAAGGTCAGCAGCGGCGCGGTGAGGTTGGGCGCGATATGGCGCACCATGATGCGAACCGGTGATGCCCCGACCAGCTCCGCCGCCTCCACGTATTCAGCCTCTCGCGCCGACAGGACGAGCCCCCGCGTCATCCGGGCGAACACCATCCAAATCCGCAGTGACAGCACGATGGCAAGAGTCAAGAAACTCGGCCCCACCACGGCGAGAATCGTCAGGGCCAGGAGGAGTCCGGGGAAAGAGAACAGCGTGTCGACGATGCGCATGATGACGGCGTCCGTCCTTCCGCCCCGGTACCCGGCCAGCAAGCCGACCGCGGTCCCGAAGATGCCGGCCAGCGTCACCGCCACCAGGGGGATGGTGAGTGAGATTCTGGCGCCGTGGATGATCCGTGAGAACACGTCCCGGCCCAGTTGGTCCGTGCCGAAGATGTGTTCAAAGGAGCCGCCCTCGGCGTAGAAGGGCGGAAGCAGCCGCGCACCCAGATCCTGTTTATTAGGGTCGAATGGAGCGATCATAGGGGCGAAGAGGGCGGTTGCGACCAACAGCACCAGGACGAGGATTCCGAACACGGCAGTGGGATCACGGAGAATCCGAATGAGCCAACCGGCCGATCGCGAGCGGTTGACCCGACTACCAGGGTGAGGGGCGGAGTTCATGGCGCTCAATCGAACTTCACACGCGGATCGAGCAACGTGTAGGTGACGTCAACGATGATGTTGATCGTGACCACCATGATGGCTATCACGAAGACAACCGCTTGGAGGAGGATGATGTCGTGCCGCTCTATGGCCTGCATTGCGGTAAAGCCGATCCCCGGCCAGGCGTAGACCGTCTCGACCACGACCGCCCCTCCGGCCAAGGCGCCGATCAACTCCCAGCCGGCGATGGTGATGGTGGCGATTCCGGCGCCTTTGAAGGCATGAACGATCACGATACGAGCCCGAGACACTCCTCGGGCGGTCGCATCCTTGACGTGCTGCGCGTTCAATTCATCGATCATCGAAGATCTCGTGACCAAGGCGATGCGTCCCACGATCGGTAGGGCGAGCACGAACGCCGGAAGCACCAGATGCTCGATCCCGCCCGAACCGGACGTAGGGAACCACCCGAGGCCCACACTGAAGAACACGATAAACATCAACCCGATCCAGAACTGTGGGAGCGAGACCCCGAGTAGACCGATAGTGACAGAAGCTCGGTCCACCCACCCCCCGGGCCGCATCCCGGAGACGACCCCGATCACCACCCCAAGCAGTACCCCCAGGGCGAAGCCGGCTGCAACCAGAACAATGGTGGGGAGCAACCGTTCGAGAACGATGTCGATCGCCGGGCGTCGTTGCCAGAGGGAGTCGCCGAGGTCGAGTTGGACGGCGTCCATGATGTAGTCGCCCAGTTGGACCAGGATCGGTCTATCCAAGCCGAGTTGGGATTCGAGGATTGCGCGATTCTCCTCCGTGGCCTCCAGAGGCAGCATCACCGCCACCGGGTCCCCGATGAGGCGCGTCACCACGAACACCACCACCATCACCGAGACCACTACAAGCGCCGCCTGGGACAGGCGCTTTAGCAAGTACCGGCCCATGGCTTCTCCCGTCTCGTTTGTTTCAACACCGGGCGCGCCACCCGATCCGATGATTCGCCCGGTGTTGAATGCCTTGGGGTCCTACGAGGACACGGCTATGTCAACCAGATGGATCAAACCGTCGGCGCGAGCGGACCACTCGATCCGGTCTGTCCCGGCGAAGACGTTGGGAACGCTGACGAGCCAGACGTACCAGGCGCCGTCGTGTCCAGCCTGCCCGACATCTTGGTACAGCTTCAACCGGGCGGCCTGGTCGATTTCGGTTCTTCCCGCCTCAATCCAGTCATCCGCTTCTGACGGGTCCATGGAACCGCAGCAACCCTGCGAGTGGTAGTACGCAGACAGCGTCCGGTCACCGTCGAACAGGAGATTGTCATGTGGCACGAAGATGGTGTCAGGACGATTATCGCGATCGATGAGGCGGTCGATGTACTCGGAGAACTCGGGTATGAATATCTCGGCGGTCACACCCACCTCGGCCCAGTATGCGGCCACCGCTTCGGTGGTCTCGCGGTCGAGTAGCGAATTGCCTACCAGGGAAACGAGCTGGAGTTCCAACCCGGTGGCGCCGGCTTCCGCGAGCAACTCACGGGCGCGGTCGGGGTCGTAAGGGTAAGGATCGAGGTCGGGATTGAATCCGAACCAGTTGGGATTCAGCATCTGACCTTGCAGGACTTCTGCGATCCCCGAGAACAGGCCCTCGGCGATTGCCTCCTTGTCCACCGCATAGTTGAGCGCCTGTCGAATTCGCACATCCTCGATGGGACTTCCCGCGCGGGCGTTCAGAGACACGATGAACTGCTGGATCCCGGTGGGAGTTGCCCACGATTGATCCACCCGGGCATTGTCCTCGGGAAGCAGGTCGGCCATGAGATCGATCTCGTCACTGAGGACGCCGGCCAGACGAGTTCCGTACTCCTCGATGAAGGTGAACCGCGCCGTGGCTACCGACGAAGCGCCATCCCGGTAGTCGGGGTTCGCCTCCAGGTTGACAGCGATGCCGCGCTCCCAGGAAACGAACATGTACGGACCTGAGCCAACCGGATTCTCACCGAAGTCCGCGCTTTGAGATGCCTCGGGCGGAACGAGGTAGAGCAATGTCATCCTGGTTGGAATCAGCGGATCAGGGCCGCTGGTGAGAATGTTCACCGTGTATTCGTCCACCTTCTCCGCACCCACCAGGGTCCCGAGGTTGTCCTTGAGCGGTGTCGGGTAGTCCGGGTCGATTATCCGGTTGATGCTGTGTACCACCGCGTCAGCGTTGAGAGGCTCGCCGTTGTGGAAGGTGACGCCTTCCTGCACGGTGTATTGCCAGGTCGTGTCGTCCAGAGGAGTGCCGAGGTCAGTGGCCACACCGGGCACCAGGTCGCCGGCGGCATTACGCGTCACCAGCTTGTCGAAAACGTTGTCGTTAATGGTGAACATGGCGAACTGGTCAACGGCTTGAGGATCGAGTGATCCGGGCTCGGTGCCCAGCCCGATCACAATTCCCGCACCTGCCGGTTCCGGCTCCTCCTCGGCAGCGGTAGTGGTTGGCGCCTCGGTGGTAGCCGGCGCCTCAGTAGTGGCCGGCGCCTCGGTGGTCGGGGTGGCGTCATCATCCCCACACGCGGCCAGCACCAGCGCAAGCACCGCTATGAGCCCCACCCACCTTCGGCTTTGTCGTCTGACTCTGTTCATGATCTTGCTCCTTTTATCTGTTTCCAACTTGCCACGGGGCCCTTTGGATCGGCGAGACGCAAACCCTCACTGATTTGGCGCCTGATAGCCGGAGAGAATCCCTGGGTGGTATTAACGTTACCAGCCCACCTTGGGTACATTCTTTGTGACCATATCCGGCGTGATGATGTGCAGCCGTTGGTTGATCACCTCCTCTGGGCCGTTGGCAACTGGCCGAAAGACCTTACCGGATGGTCTTTCACTATGCATTTGCTTCTACAACGTCTACGGCTTCGCGATGACCTTAATGGGCATTTATCGCTACTGCAAGTGATTGCGATAAAGTTGTCCCGTTTTGGTGGACACCTGAGGTGATACCCCACAAAAGTAGGGCGCCTCCCGCGATAGCAAGAACCACGGATTGGCTTCCTCGCCAAGTGAGCCACTGCTAAGGATTTGGGAAACTCTCGTGTCTCTCCCCGCCGGACTTGTTCACCAGGCGGGTTGCGTTCAAACAAATCTCACCAGCGGATAAAGCGCCGCAAAGCTCCCCAGATACCCGATGGGGAGGCACCCGGGCCATCCCATCTCCAAGACTGTCAACAGTGACTACGGCAAGTGCAGTTAACGGCCGCAGTTGCGGGCACCTGCGGGGGCGGGAGCCAACTATCGTTCGAGGGCGTAAGTCTTACGATGGAAAGATGGATGTTCCGACCAATGATCGATCGACCGGTAACGCTCTCCCCAGTTTCACAGACAGCCGTAACCGAGACTTTCTTGGAGCACTGAGATGGCGCGGCAGGCAGGAGCGGTCGTGGTTGGAGCCGGAATCGCGGGTGTCGCCACTTGCTATGAGTTGGCAGTGATGCAGGGAGTGGAAAAAGTGATTGTCGTTGACCCCCGTCCACCGCTTTCGCTCACGTCTGACAAATCATCAGAGTGCTATCGCAACTTCTTCCCCAACAAGCCGATGGTTGACTTGACCAACCGCTCCATTGACATCCTGGAGGTCATGAAGGAGCAATCGAACGACTTCTTCAACATGTCACCGAGGGGATACCTATTCGTCACCGGTGGCCGTGAGCAATTAGCGTCTCTAATAAGGGGGGCACAAGCGAGTTCGGGGTTTGGCGCAGGCCCAGTTCGAATCAATCGGCACGCCGGCGCCCCAAGAGAGAAGACAGGCTTCGATGTCTACCAGAATCCCGAAGCCCTCTTAGGCAGGTTTCCCTATCTGAGTGGCGAAGCGCTTGGTGGACTGTACGTCCGACGAGGCGGATGGTTCAGCGCCCAGCAGCTCGGGGCCTGGATGCTGGAAAAGGCAAGCAGCCACGGAGCGGAGGTAATCGTTGATGAGGTAGTTGATATCAAGATCGTGCGAGGGGGCGTCTCAAGCGCATTGTTGAGGTCGGGCGGGCGGATCTCGACACCAGCTGTGGTCAACGCCGCCGGGCCAATGTCGCAGCAACTGGCGGGTTTGGTAGGAGTTGAGCTACCCATGCACGCATCGCTTCACCACAAAGTGTCGTTCAGAGATCACCTAGGAGCGTTTCCCCGTGATGCTCCCATGCTCTTGTGGACCGACCCTATAACTATCGACTGGAGCGAGCAAGAGAGATCCGCTCTGGCCGCGGAAGGGTTCGATGAGTTGCTGGGTGAGATAACGACCCCGGTCTTCGGTCGGCCCGAAGGCGGCATCGATTCACCGTTTTTCGAAGCTCTCTGGAACTACCGGCCCGTTGTTCGAGATCGACCAACCTGGCCGGCGCCTGAAGCAGACTTCATGTTCCCCGAGGCGGTCATGCGCGGAATGGCCACCATGGTGCCGTCTCTGACCCGGTACCGCGATCATCTGCCTTACTCGGTTGTCGATGGCGGGTATGTCATGAAGACTCCGGAAAACCTCCCTCTAATCGGGCCGGCGGGCCCTGACGGGTTCTATCTCATGACCGGGATGTCTGGATACGGGGTGATGATTTGCACAGGCGCCGCGGAACTCGTTGGCTGCCACTTGACCGGAAGCGACCTCCCTGAGTCTGCGGACGCGTTTGTGCTCAGCCGCTATGAGGATCCCGAGTATCTGGCGACGCAAGACCTGGTGGACACCGGCGAGCTGGCCAAGAAAGGAGTCAGGACCTCATAGAACAGAGATGCGGCGACACACTGATGGCGGGCCGTGTCCGTCCGGCGCCAACACACATTTGGCCTCAGATAGGTTGTCGGCCCAGGGTGATAGGAGCCCAACGTGACTAACCCGAGTATCAAGATCGATAAAGCTCAATACGTCATAACGGTCGATGACAAGAGAAGAATTATCCAAAACGGCTCGGTTGTGGTCCGGGATGGACAGATAACCCACGTTGGCAAAGCCGACGATCTCCACCACATCCAGGCGGATCGGGTAATCGACGCCACCGGCATGATCGTGACGCCCGGGTTCGTAAATGGTCATATGCACATCAGCTACGCCCATTCGGTCCGTGGCATCTTTCCCGACGACGTTCCCAACCGATTGCAACACGTATTTGCCATGCAATCGGTCATGACCGAGGAGGAGGAATATCTGACCACCTTGCTCGGTTTGGCGGAATTGCTTCGGACGGGTACCACCACCTTCGTCGATCCGGGCACGACCAAATATCCGGAGGCGTGCCTGGCTGCTTATGACGAAGCCGGATGCCGGGTAGTAATCGGTGAGCAGGTCCAGGATCTGGAGAACGGGTTGAATCTTCCGGTCTATGACACCACCGATGCGCTGAAGCGCTTGGAGGCTTCTATCACGGGACTGGACGGATGTCTTTCGGGACGGGTGTGGGCCTGGGCCATGCCATTCTCGCTTGATTTCTGTAGCCCGGAGCTTCTGATCGGCGCCAAGAGGATCGCCGACCACTACGGAACCGCCATGACACTCCATCACTCGGGTGGCGCCCGAGCGCCGGGATCAGCGCCAACACAACGACTGGCGGAGCTGGGGATTCTCGGTCCCAACGTGGTGCTCTCTCATTGCATGGACCTGACCGAACTCGAAATAGAACTCATCGCCGGATCCGGCGCGGCGGTGGTGATTTGTCCCAGCACAGTGATGAAGGCCGGAGGCAACACTGGTAGAGGCGGACGGCTTCCTGAGTTATTGAACGCCGGAATACCAGTGTCCCTGGGAACAGACTCCGTCAACAGCTCCAACTTCTCGGACATGGTGCGTTGCATGAACCTCGCGGCAACCGTTTACAAAGATGTTCGGGGAGATAGGAGCCTCATACCGGCGGAGACAGCACTTGAGTTGGCGACCCGAACCGGCGCCGCTGCGTTGCAGGTTGGCAATTCGCTGGGCGTCATAGAGGTGGGAAGGAGGGGCGATTTGGTTCTCTTCGACACCCGCCGCGCCGAGTGGCGTTCTCTAATAGATCCAGTCCGAAATCTTGTGTACTCGAGCACCGGCGAATCAGTGGATACGGTGATTGTCGAAGGCAGGGTGGTGGTGGAGGCGGGCAGACCGCGGTTTGTGGATGACCTATGGGGGCTGATACAACAGGTCGAGGAGGTCGGCAAACGAATACGAAGAGTTACTGGTGTCGGGTTCCCATCACGATGGCCGATTGTCTAGGAGACCGTGGAGTGCTTGACGCCAGGAGCCGCTGTTTGAAAGCGTGCCATTCAGACGCGCCAAGAAGCCGGTTACCAACCTGTTGATGCGTCGACTCGGCATCAGTGGTGGTGAACCAGCGAGCGGCCCGAAGCATGAATTTGGCGCGGGTTGCCCGTCTTGGGGGTCAAGGGTTTCCCAATAAGCGACTCGGGTGTGGACCTCGACCATGGAATGCCCATATGATCCTATTGCAAGATAAACCGTAACGACTCCTATCAGAGAAAGGCGGGCAAGAAATGGCCGGCACTTACGGAGGAACGAAGGCAAGCCCATTGCCCGCGGGCACCGCCGATTTCTACAGCGACGGCAAGTCGATACCTCCCCGCGAGATGCGGGAAGCAGCGCTGGATGCACCCCTCGGCGACGAGCAAAAGGGCGAAGACCCCACAACGACCAAGCTCCTTGAACGGGTGGCCGAACTGCTCGGCAAGGATGACGCCCTTTTCATGCCAGCGGCAACGATGGCCAACGAGATCGCCGTTGCGGTGCATTGCCGCCCGGGCGACGAAATCATCTGTGAAAGGTCCTCACACATAGTCAACTTCGAGGCCGGCGGCCCGGGTCTGCTGGCGGGAGTGCAAACCCAGATGGTGGACGGTGAGAACGGCATGTTCGGCCCGGAGCAGGTTACCGCGGCTCTCCGTCCCAAAGGCAACCTATACCTGCCGGAGAGCGCCATGGTGGCTGTGGAACAGACCGCCAACATGGGAGGGGGCGCGATCTGGCCCCTGCAGCAAATGAGGGACGTGGCCACTGTAGCCGCTGGGGCCGGAATTGCGACTCACCTGGATGGAGCTCGTCTGATGAACGCGGTGGTCAAGACCGGGATATCAGCCAAGGACTACTCAGAGGGCTATGACTCCGTCACCCTCTGTTTCTCCAAAGGCCTCGGTAGTCCCTTCGGCGCCGCACTAGCCGGATCCGAGCAATTCATCCAGCGCTCCTGGCGCCTTAGACAACTCATCGGGGGGGGATTGCGACAGTCCGGATTCATGGCGGCCCTTTGCCTGTATGCCCTCGACCACAACGTAGAGCGACTGGCAGACGATCATCGCCACGCCGCTCAGATCGCATCATTCCTGGAAGGCCTGGAGTGGGTGGATGCCGTTCTGCCCACAGACACCAACATCGTGATCTTCACCATTTCGCCACTGGGCCCGACTGCAGCCGAACTGGTCGCCGAGTTGCTCTCCCGGGGTTTCGCAGTAGGCGCCTTCGGCGAGAGGCGGATCCGGATAGTGACCCACCTCGGAGTGGATCAGGATGACACCGAACGCCTGTGCGCAGCATTGGAGACTCTTCTCACTCCCCTTTGACAGAACGGGCTCAAGGCATCTGTGGGTGCTCTGTACCTCTGCCTGCATTTTTGGCGTGCTTGTGCCCTCCATGGCAACGGTTTTCTGTGACTGTGTCTGCGTGATCCATGTTCAAACCGTGCCGGGACTTCTAATGGGGTAACCTGCTATTGCAAATCATGCGGGTAAGGCAACTCCGAACAGGAGGATAGGAAATGGCGGGTACATACGGAGGAAAGAAGGCGAGCCCAATGCCGCCGGATACCGCCGACTTCTTCAGCGACACCAAATCGATACCTTCCCGCGAGATGCGCCAAGCGGCTGTGGACGCACCCCTTGGCGACGAGCAAAAGGGTGAAGACCCGACAACCACTGAACTACTAAACCGGGTAGCCGAACTGGTCGGCAAGGATGACGCCTTGTTCATGCCTTCGGCGACCATGGCCAACGAGATCGCCGTGGCAGTGCATTGCCGCCCGGGCGACGAAATGATATCCGAAAGGTCCTCACACATAGTCAACTTCGAAGCCGGCGGCCCGGCGCTGCTGGCGGGAGTGCAGACCCATATGGTGGACGGGGCCAACGGCATGTTCGGCCCCGACCACGTCTCGGCAGCCCTCCGACCCAAAGGTAACCTGTATATCCCAGAGACGGCCCTCGTGGTTGTTGAGCAAACCGCCAACATGGGGGGTGGCGCGGTGTGGCCGCTGGAAGGCCTGAGGGAGGTCGCCAAAGTCGCCGCCGAGGCCGGAGTTGCGACTCACATGGATGGAGCTCGACTGCTGAACGCGGTGGTCAAGACCGGCACATCGGCCAAGGATTATGCACAAGGATACGATTCCGTCACGATCTGTTTCACCAAGGGCCTCGGCTGTCCCTTTGGCGCTCTTCTCGTCGGACCCGAGGATTTCATCCAGCGAGCCTGGCGCCTTCGACAGCTCCTCGGAGGAGGCTTGCGACAATCCGGATTCATGGCGGCCCTTTGCCTGTATGCCCTCGACCACAACGTGGAGCGACTGGCAGACGATCATCGACGGGCTGCTCAGATCGCCTCAACGCTGAAAGACCTGGAGTGGGTCGAAAAGGTCTTGCCGGCAGAGACCAACATCGTGATCTTCGACATCTCCCAAGACGGCCCCACTGCGGCCAAACTCGTCGACCAGCTACTCTCACGGGGTTTCAACGTTGGTGCTTTCGGTGCGAGGCGGATACGAATAGTTACTCACATTGGAGTGGATCAGTATGACACGGAACGTCTTTGCGGTGAATTGGAAACGCTTTTGACCCCCGGCTGACAACACGGCTCAAAGGGTGTTCCGAGGATTGTGGCTCGGGCCTCATTGGCAAACGGCTGCAAGTTAGGCCTCTGGTTTGCAACTATGGCTTATGACGAAACTACTACCGAAGAGATCCTGATCGACAACCTGAGAGAGGCCGGGTTTCGGGCTACCTTGCCTAGGCGGGCGGTCTGTCGAGTGCTCGCCGAGAGCGAGAAAGAGTTTCTGAATGTCGCTGCCATCCTGGAGAGAGTTAAGGCCTCCGCAGGTGAGATCGACCCGTCTACGATATATCGGACGCTGGACGATCTGGCTGGGATCGGGCTCGTTCATCAAGTCCAAGCGGGGCACGTACCAGGTTTCTGGCACCTGACAGTCCACCACGACCACCAGCATCTGGTTTGCGAGGAGTGTGGCAAGACCATTGCCGTTCCCTCGGAGGTCTTCGAACAAACCTACGAGTCGCTGCGTCAAGGTTTTAGCTTTTTCCCAAACGGCCACAATCTGGCGGTTCTTGGGTACTGCGCAGACTGCGAGCCAAAGAAGCACCCCGAGGCCGAGTCCTCAAGCCAAATAGGTGACCGACCCCGTAGATGTCGGTGAGGGTGGCGCCGGTGGCCTTGACCAGTGTGGTGAGTTTGTCGATTTGTCTGGTCAGTGTTCGTATGTGCTGTACGCGGCTCTTTGCGATGAGGGCTCGAGTGCCGGCGACTCCCTAGAGCAGACCGGTGACGCGTGTCGGAGCTCTGGTGAGGGTTAGGTGGCTGGGGATTCTGTGGTAACGGGTTGGTCGGACCCGCGCTGGACGGGCCTGCGAGGGGACCCTGGCTGAGTAACTGGCCTCCCCAGCCATCCTCCCGCCCCAATTATTGTGGCTATCACCACCAAGGGCCAGCCCACCACCGGGATTCGTAACGCAAGCAGATAAGCGACGGCGCCGACCAGATAGGCCGAAGGGGTCTCCCAATCCCGGCCAAAAAACCGACCCATCCACCGACCCGCCGTCACCGCCACCGGAATGTGGGAGATCAATAAGGTCAACAGCCATACCCCGGCCACAATTATCAGGATCGGGACGGCTCCCACCAGCAGTGGACCCCAGATATAGATCGGGAGCCAGCGGATCGCCGCCGCCAACGCCGCCAGACCTATCGCCGGCGAGAAGGACACGACCACTCCCTTGCCCAAGCTCCGCAGGGGGGACCTCGCCGTCCTGCCAGCGGCCGCTTCCACCCGATGGGGCGCCAAACGAACCGCACCCAGTCCTCCCACCATCAAAACCAACGATACGAACAAATAAGCCATCAGGCGGAAGGCCCGGATGCGGACATTGGGAGGAAGGGCGCGGCGGTTCAGAACCGAGCCCCCGACGTTGCCGACCAGGTCTTCGATCCCCGAGAGACGGGAAGCCTGAAAACCCAGATCGCCCAAGACCGAAAGTCCGCTCTCCGTCACCAGGCGGTTGGTCCGGATCTCCACATTGCCGTTGATGTCCCCGCCCAGCGTTACAGACCGAAACAGACCCTCCAAATCCCTTCCCATCTTTCCTCCGACCACCCCCGACCAAGCCGCCGCCAGTACGTCCCGTTCTACTTCACCACTCACCCGGAGAGTGCCCGCGGCCACCACCACATCGCCTCCAACCCGTCCGGTAACTATCACCTCTCCCGCCGCCGCCCGCACCGATCCTTCCACCACCCCTTCGATCACCACTCGGGAGGCGAGGGCGGTCACCGAGCCGGTTACCCACCCTTCCACCAACAACTCATCGGAGGCCGCCGCGATCAAATCGCCCTCAACCCGGCCCGACACCCGTATGTCGTTTCCCACCGCGTAGAGATCCTCCGCCACCACCTCACCCTCCAGAATCCACACCAGATCCGACTCGGCGGTGGTTGCCGCCGCGGGGGGAACTGCCATCACCATAAAACAAAGCGCCAAAACCGACATCGGTATCCACCTACGGCCCCGAAAGGCGTGGGCTGCTCGGCCTGTGAGTCGCGGCATGTCTTTCAATCTACAAGGGCGCCCGACCTCGCCCTCAAAGGTAATCTGGCGAGATGGACTCTTCGCCTCCGAACCGACCCGGCATGGGGATAGTCGTCCAGCCCAATGACGCGTCGTCCGCCTTGGAGGCGATCGGGATGGCCGAGCAGGCCGGTATCGACACAGTGTGGCTCACCGCCGGACGGTTACGACCCGACGCCCTCACCCTCTTCGGCGCCGCCGCCCAAATCACTTCCCAGGTGAGAATGGGAACTGCCGTGATCCCCATCTGGCCTCGTCATCCCCTGGCGGTTGCCCAGCAGGTGGCGGCCCTGGAGTCCCTGGCTCCTGGCCGGATACGATTGGGGATTGGTCCAAGCACCGCCGCCGCCATGTCTTCGGTCGGCGCCGATTTTCGTCGCCCGCTCAGTCATCTTCGGGAGTATCTGACTTCCCTCCGTACCCTGTTCGGAGAGGGCCGAGTGGATTTTCAGGGAGAATTTGTTCGGGCCAAGGGGAGGCTCCCCGCCCCGCTTCCCACCCCCGTGCTGGCCTCCGCCCTCGGCAAGGGGGCTTTCCGCATGTGTGGAGCGGCGGCGGACGGCGCCATCACCTGGGTTTGCCCGCCTCGCTATGTAAAGACCGTGGGTCTGCCGGCTCTACGGAGTGGGGCCGCTTCGGAGGGCCGCTCCCCTCCCCCTATTGTCTTGTGCGTTCCCACCCTGGTCACCGAAGACCCCCGTGCAGTGGATCGGGCCGCCCAGAAACACATCGCACCCTATCAGCGTTTCCAGTTCTACCGGGAGATGTTCCAGGCAGCCGGCCATCCTCCCACCGACGGGCCACTTGCCCGCCGACTGGTCGAAGAGTTGGTGGTGTACGGGTCCGTCGACCGAGTAGCTACCCGTCTGGCGGAACTGGCGACCTGGAGCGAGGTCATGGTTTTCCCCCTAACCGGCGGCATCATGGACCGACAAGGATTCGAATGCTGCCTGGAAGCAATCAGCCGGGCGGGTGGGAAATGAGTCTGGGAAGTGACTACCTCCGCTACGACGGGATGGGGCTGGCGGGGCTGGTTGCCCGTGGGGAGGTTTATCCCGTGGAACTGTTGGAGGAAGCCCTCCGGCGGGCCGAAGCATTGAACCCCCGGCTGGGAGCCATAGTTTTGAACATGGAGAAAGAAGCCCGCCGACAAATCGAGCGGGGGGAGATAGACGGACCCCTAGGAGGGGCGCCCTTTGTGCTGAAAGATCTTCGAGCTCAGTACGCCGGAACTCCCACCACCTCGGGGAGCAGGTTCTTCGCCGGTACGGTGGCCAACTACGACTCCGAGACGGTGCGGAGACACCGGGCAGCCGGGCTGGTGATCTTCGGCAAGACCAAGACTCCCGAACTGGGCTGCAACCTTGCCACCGAACCCCGATGGGGAGGTCCCGCCCGCAATCCGTGGGACACCGCTCTCATTCCCGGCGGTTCGAGCGGCGGAGCAGCCGCATTGGTGGCCGCCCGGGTGACCCCCTTCGCCCACGCCACCGATGGGGGCGGATCGATCAGGATCCCCGCCACCTGCTGTGGACTGTTCGGGCTAAAACCTACCCGAGGCCGGACCCCGGCCGGACCCGACCACGGGGAAGGCTGGGGGGGTCTGAGCACCGAGCACGCGGTCACCCTCACCGTACGGGACTCGGCTCTGCTGCTGGACGTCACCGCCGGCGCCGATCCAGGAGCCCCCTACTACCCGCCTCCCCCCTCCAGCTCTTTTCTATCCCGGGTCGGCGCCCATCCGGGAAGGCTGCGGATCGGGTTCTCCCCGCACACCCCGCGCGGCTACGATCTCCATCCCGATTGTCGGCGGGCGGTGGAAGAAACCGCCCGGCTCTGTGAGGAACTGGGCCACATCGTGGAAGAAGCCTCTCCCCGCTGGAACTTGGACGAGGCGGGCGCCGCCTACTCCACAGTGGTAAACGCCAACGTGGCCCGCACGGTAGCCGATCGCGCCCGAATAGTGGGCCGCCCCCCTGGCCCCGGAGATCTGGAAAGGGGGATCAGGCTACGAGTGGAGGAGGGAAACCGCACCGACGCTCTCCAATACCTGGAAGCGCTGGCCACCCTTCACCGGGTAGGAAGGGAGGTATCCGGATTCTTCAACACCTATCACCTGTGGCTCACTCCTACTGCCGCCGCTCCTCCCCCACCGTTGGGGACCTTCGACACCGACTCCGAGGACACCAAGCGGTTCCGGTCTCTGATCGGAAGGTTCAGCCCGTTCTGTTCCGTGGCCAACATGACCGGACAGCCGGCCATGTCGGTTCCCCTCGATCAAACCCCCTCGGGACTGCCGGTCGGAGTGCATTTCCTGGGAAGGTACGGGGACGAGGCCACACTGTTCATGCTGGCCGCCCAACTCGAAGAGGCCCGGCCCTGGTTCAACCGCCGACCCCCTCTGGCCGAGGTATAAGCGCAGTGGCGAAGGCTCCTTGGGTCAGTCCCCCCAGTAACGCTCTTCCGCCCAGGGATCGCCCCGCATGTGATACCCGTTTCTCTCCCAGAAACCGGGATAGTCGCCTTCGATAAACCGCAGACCTCGCACCCACTTCGCCGACTTCCAAAAATACAGATGCGGCACCACCAGCCTCATCGGCCATCCGTGATCGGACATTAGCTCTTTTCCATCGAAATGCGTGGCGAACAGGTTCTCGGGACGGTCGAAGTCCTCAAGGGCCAGGTTTGATGTGAATCCATGCTCGGCCATCACCATCACATGGGTGGCCTGGGGCAGAACCTCCAGACGGGAGAGCACCTCGGCAACCGGAACCCCCTCCCAGCGGGTGTCGAACTTCGACCACTTGGTAACACAATGGATGTCGCACACCTTCTCGGCGCGCCGGATTGCCGTCATCTCCTCGAAAGCCCACGACATCGGGGTTTTCACCAGGCCGTCCACCTTGAAATCCCACTTATCCAGCTTGACTTTGGGGGTGTATCCAACATGCAACACCGGAAACCGTTTGGTGATGTACTGCCCCGGAGGCAACCGGGAAGCATCCACCCCTTCGGGTACACGATCTTTCCGCAGTCGGGCCATAATGCTCACGGAGGACATTCTAGCGTTTGAGCACATATGGCGCCGCCCCGCCGGCCGGCGCCTAAGACACCGCCAGGTAGTAGCCACCGATGGCGTATCCCACCGCATCGGTAACCGCTATAAAAAACTCTCCGGTGTGCGGCGCCTGAAAGACCAATTCGGCGTTCAGGCCGAACAACCCCCCGCCGCTGTCGTCATCGCTGACGATCTGCTCGACGCCGGCGTTGGCGTAATAGACAGCAACGGCAGGATCCACACTGAGGGCCTCGGCATGAATGGTCACCGTCTCTCCCTTCCTGAGGAGCATTGAATACCAATCGGCATCCAGGTAATAGTCGATGATTCCCTCCACAGTCTCCCCGGTTGTGATGGTGCGGCCGTCATCGGGATCCTCAAAGGGCCTCAACCTCGCGCTGCTGTCCAGGGCAAAGGTGGAAGAAACACCCGACGCCAACTCGACCTGCAGAAAGTGAAACCCGTCCGTCTCCATTTCCACTGATCCCTCCTCGACACCGTCGTAGGAGTCGTCGATTTCCATCAGTGGACCGTAGGAGTCGGACACCCCGAACATCCCGTCTCCGGGGCCGTGGATCATGATGTCGAGGTTTGTCCCGGCTGCTCCATCCAACACGAAGGCCTGAACATCCCAGAGGTGGTTCACCTCTATGTCGAACCGGAAGTCGCCTCCTCCGACCGACGGAAGGCGTTCGACCCACTCCGATGTGGGAACTCCCTGGATCAGCTTCTCCACGATCGGAGCGTTGTCAGCCGCCGACGTCGCCAGCCCAAATCCGGCTTCGCTGAAACTAAAGGTGGAGATGCCGATCACCCGGGCCCGGGAGTCGACCAGCGCCCCACCGCTCTGCCCGCCCGCAATGGCGGCGTCGGTCTGAAAGAGAGTGATTCCCAGACGCTCCCACTCCCGATAGCGGGAAAGAATGCCGCGGGTGATGGTGGTCTGGGGAGTCTGATCCACTTCGGCAGGGTAGCCCACCAGAAACAACTCGGCGCCGGGAGCAATATCCTCCCCATCTTCCAACACCAACGGGCTGGCGGCTACATCGACCGGCCCCAGTACCGCCAGATCCGTCATGGGGTCCCATCCCGCCACCGGCACGTTCGCCAACTCTGTGCCATCGGGGAAGACCACCCGGACGGCCTCATAAGGCCACACGACGTGGAAGTTGGTAACCACGTAATCGCCTTCGATCAGTATGCCGCTGCCCGTGGTCCTCCCCGGGGTTTCGATGAAAGCTATGGAAGGAGAGACCCGGGCATACACCTCGGCGGATGACAATGGCCCGGCGGCACTAGAGGCTGCCTCGGTGATCGCCGTCTCAGAGCTGATGGCTGTCTGGGTAGTGGGCGAGATCGGGGCGGCAGTGGCGTCCGGCACCGCGGCAGTGGCGTCCGGCACCGCGGCAGTGGTGTCCGGCGCCGGACTTTGGCCGCAGGCAAGCAGAGCGAGGGGAGCGCACAACATCACCAAGACTGGGAGCCGGCGGCTACGGAGAGCGAAACGCCTCACACGGGCTTCCTGGAAGGCGCCTCGGTGCAACGGAACAATCAATGTGATGCACTCTTTTTGCGATGCTAGCCGACAACCCCCTCCCCGGGAGGGATAAAACCTCTCTTGGCTCTCACGCTCAGCCCTGTCCAGAACGCTCCTCATGGCGTTCCAGCACCGCGGCGGCCAAATCCCTCAACGCTTTTCGAGCGGCGCCTCCTTCCACGATCCGCAGGTCAGGACCGAGCCGGAGCGCCAGCCGGGCGGCGATCCCCGGATCACGGGTGTAGAACTCGGCGCACACCGTCCCCGCTTGGTCTTCAGAAAGAACCTCCATGGGAAAATACTCAGCAATCCAACGCCCTGCCGGCTGGATCAATAACACCACCCGGTGGTCATCGGGAGCGGGGCGATACGTGGTGGGCGGTGGGGGAACCCGTCGGGGCAGAGCGAACCTCTCCCCGGTGGACTTGGCCCGTCGAATACCGTCCACCCGGTAGCGACGGGGTTCTCCTTTGGTACGGCTGTATCCCCACAAGTACCAGACCCCCATCCATTGGTAAACCTGCCAGGGCTCCACCACCCGATCAGAAAGCTCCCCCTTGTCGGTGGAACGATATCGCAGCGAGACCACCTTCCGGGCGATGGTCCATTCCCGGAGTTGGTTAACCCAGGGAAGCCCCGCAGCGGGCAGGATCCGGAGAGCTTCTGCGCTGTGAGGCATTATCGCCTTCTCCAGCTTTTCCACCGCCGAACTCAGATCGGGAACCTCCGGTGTCATTTGCATCACCGTTTTGGCGGCAACCAGACAAGCCAGAGCCTCGAAGGGCAGAAAGCCGGGGGTGGCGGGAAAATTGGGCGCTTCCAAAACCTTGACGTGTTCTCCGGTTATCTCCACCGAGAAACGCTGTTCGGGGCTCACGAACAAATCCACTTCGTTGAGGGCCACCATATCTTCCACCAACTGCTCGGGCTTGATGGCAAAACGTCGCTCCATCTCCCCAATAGGCACCTCTTTCTCCTCTATCAGCCAGGGAATGACCATCAACAGCCGGGCCAGACCACCGAGCGGCTGTCCGTAGCTCATGAGTTGGCCTCTTCGAGAGACCGACGTACCCACTCCACCAGCTCCCGACGCATCAAAGCGGGGGCGACTATCTCACCGTCGGGGGCGAAGTTGAGCATCCAAACAAAAAAGGCCGCACGGTTATTAACCCCCATCACCACAGTCAGAGAGCCATCCGCCTCCTCTTCTATCCGTGAGGAGGAGGGAAGATGTGTCCGGACATACCACGCAGACTCGGCATCAAAACGAAGGGTTGTCTCAATGGGGACTTCTTCTCCGATCTCCCAGGGCTCCGCGGTGAGGATGTTCGGCGCTTCGGGGAGCGGCGTCAGGTCGTACATATCCTGTCGATCGGGAATAGCCAACCTGTCTAGTCGGTCCACTCTGAACACTTTTTCAGTGTCGTCCTCTCGCGCCAGGACATACCAGTGTCCGCGGCGGCTGACTATCCGCAGCGGTTCGACCCCTTGTCGGCGCCGGCCCTTGTAGTCAAAGAAAACTTGTGACCGGGACTGCACCGCCCCCAACAGGCGGTGCACCTTCTCCAACTCCAGAACACCCATATCCACATTCATCGCCGCCACGCCCTCGGGAGAGGCGGTGGCACCCAGCTTTATGAGAGTGCGATCTGCAGAATGGGCGCCGCCCATATTCACCATTGCCACCGAAACCGCCAGCGCCACCCGTTCGGAGTCGGAGAACTCCATCTCTGCCAGAGAGTCGATCGGCTGTGCCAAGGTATAGGTGGCGGGTCCGTCCTCGGGCTGGTCGGTCCGGATGTCAAAACCCACCTGCCGCAGGGCCGCCTTGTCCCTCTCGAAAGTGCGCCGGGCCGTCTCGGAGTTGGCATAGCTCCGATACGGGGCCATCCGTCGAAAAATCTCATCCCGGGTGAATTTCCGCTTGCTCGACCACATCAGGCACAGCAGATTCAAAAGCCTCTCCCTCTTTCTCATCCCGCAACCTCCTCCTACAGCGATTCTATAAAGCGCTCGATCCGCTCATCATGGGAGCGGAAAGGATCCTTGCACAACATGGTCTGTTGGGTCTGATCGTTTAACTTCAGATGCATCCAGTCCACCGTGAAGTCCCGACGTCGGGCCTTGGCCGCCTTGATGAAAGCACCCCGCAGACGGGCGCGGGTGGTCTGGGGAGGTCGGGTGATCGCCCGAAATACCTGCTCGTCCGTGACCACCTTGTCGACCAGCCCGTGTCGCTCCAACATGTAATAGAGTCCGCGGCTACTGTCCACATCGTGATAGGAGAGGTCCACCATTGCCAGACGAGCATCCTTTTCCGACACTCCCCTTCGCTCCCGATATTCCTCCAGCAGCCGGTATTTGATCACCCAGTCCACTTCCCGGTCAAGACTGAGAGGATCTTTCTCCAGACCGGTCAACAAATGTTCCCAGCGATCCACCGACCGCTGCACCTCCGGGGGAAACCCCGGTCCCTGGGCGTAACGGGTGACCCGCTCGAAGTACTCCCACTGTATGTCCAGAGCCGACATCAGCCTTCCGTTTTTCAGCCGGACATTGGTTGAACAAGTCAGATCGTGGGAGATCTGGCGGATGGCCTTGATGGGGTTCTCCAACGTCAAGTCGCGAAACATGGCGTCGCCCTCAATCATCTGCAAGAGGGCCAGCATCGTCCCGATCTTGACGAAAGTGGCGTATTCGCTCATATTGGAGTCGCCGGCGATTAGATGCAGCCGTCGATATAGTTCAGCGTCGGCGTGGGGCTCGTCCCGAGTGTTGATAATCGGTCGGCTGCGGGTGGTGGCCGAAGAGATCCCCTCCCAGATATGGTCGGCCCGCTGGGCTATGGAATAGGTGGCCTGCCGAGAGGTCTGATTCAGCTTCCCCGCCCCCAAAAAGATCTGTCTCGTCACCAGAAAAGGAAGGAGGATGTTCACCGTCCGCTCGAAATCCTTGGCCCGGCTGATCAGATAGTTCTCATGGCACCCGTAGCTGTTTCCCGCCGAGTCGGTGTTGTTCTTGAACAGAAATATCTGGCCCTTGACCCCTTCCGCAGAGAGACGATCCTCCGCAGAGTTGATAAGGCCTTCCAAAAACCGCTCGCCCGCCCGGTCATAGGCGATCACATCTTCTATCGTGTCGCATTCGGGGGTGGCGTACTCGGGATGGGAGCCGACATCCAGATACAGCCGGGCCCCGTTCTCCAAAAAGACGTTGGAAGAGCGACCCCAGCTCACCACCCTCCTGAACAGATAGCGGGCTACTTCGTCAGGACTGAGCCGCCGCTGCCCGCGCAAGGTGAAAGTAACCCCGTATTCGCTCTCTATACCGAAAATGCGACGCTCCATCGCTAAAAAACTCTACTCCGGGGCGGTCGGCTCGCAGGGTGGCTGGGCAAGCGGGGTTGTGATGGTGTCAGAAGGACCTACCCACCACTACACCGTCACGTCGGCCCGGGAAGCCCCCCAGGCGTCTTTGCCGCCGAGGCACGGCCCACCCCCGCAAGCCGAGCACCCAACATAAGCCCCGCCCACCTCAAACCCCAAACAAAACTCGCGGAAATCATTACTAATGCGCGAAAAATAGCCACACACCCACCGCCCGGACCCCCCTGCCACCTTGCCACTGGTCAAAACGCGACGCCTCGGTCCCACAAGAGGCTCGCCTTTACAAAGAATGATCCTTGCCGGCGGCCCGAACGACGCCAGAGCCGGCCGAGAGGTGATACGACTGCCTTCCCCAACATTGCGATTACTTTGACCAAGATCCCACCGTCGAAAACCACGGCTCAGGTTGCAGACCGCGAAGCTCTCAGCCGGATCAGAAGAAATCTACTCGGCGGCAGCGGCAATGCTTTCCGACAAGGAGGGATGAACCATCAGGGTCTCAACCAGGGTGTCCACCGTGATATCCGCCTGCACGGCCAAGGCCAGGGTTCCAATCAGATCCGAGGCGCGATGCCCGACGATGGTGGCGCCCAGCACCACCCGGGTGGCCGGGTCAGAGGTCACCTTGACAAATCCCCTCTCCCGTCCCTGCAGAACGCTGCGCGGATTGGCGGCGAACGGGACCTTGGTGGTACGAACTTTGCGGCCCTGGGCAGCAGCCGCCACCTCCTCCAACCCCACCGAGGCAATCTCCGGCTCGGTGAACACCGCCTCTGCCACGTTCGAATAGTCCAGGGGGGACACCGGATATCCCAGAGCGTGGCGGGCGACCTTGCGGCCTTGCATGGCCGCCACCGAAGAAAGAAGCATCTGACCGGTGCAGTCCCCGGCCGCATAGATATGCGGAAGGGAGGTGCGCTGGTACTGATCCACTGTTATAAAACCTCCCTGGTCGAGGCTCAATCCCGTCTCCACTAGACCGATCCCCTCCGTGAGCGGAACCGAGCCCACCGCCAACAACATGTGGCTGCCTTCCACTCGACGTCCGTCGTCGCACTCCACCAACACTCCACCCTCGGTGAGATGGGCGGCCTCGGCCCGGGCGCCGATCAACAGCTTCACCCCTCTCTCCAGGAAATCATTCTGCAACACCGCAGCCACTTCCGGGTCGCGATGGGGAAGAATCTGCTGGCGGCTCACCACCAGGGTTATTTCACTCCCCAAGGACTTGAAGATGTGAGTGAACTCCACACCGGTCACCCCCGAGCCCACTATTACCAGATGAGAAGGGACCTCACTCAGATCATAAGCCAGACGGGTGGTGACCACCCGGTGCCCGTCCACTTTGGCCCAGTCCGGAATACGAGGAGCAGAGCCGGTGGAAACGAGGCAAAAGTCGAATCCGTACTCCCGAGGCCCTTCTGCAGTATCGGCCATCACCCGGTCCGGTCCGATCAAACGCCCCCGACCTCTCACTATCTGCACATCCTGGGATAACAGCAGCTCCAACTGACTGGCGTTGATGTCCCTCCAGATGGTCTTGATCCGCTCCGCCAGGCGTCTTTGGTCAACCCTTGCCTGGCCTGCCACCACTCCCAGCCGGCCGGCCTTGTCGGTCAGATCCTTGGTGACAGCCGTGGCCGTCATGGTCTTGGAGGGAATGCAGTCCCAAAGGTGCGCCCCACCCCCGACCACCGAGTCCTCTATCAAAACCACTTTGGCGCCCAGTGAGGCAGCGGTGGTGGCGGCGCTGGCGCCCGCCGGGCCTCCTCCCACGATCACGAATGTGGCGTCGGCGACGGAACTCAAGGCGCTCATGATCCAGGCCGATGGGCGCCGAAAGCCCCCCGCAGGACACCGGAGACTTCTCCCAGGGTGGCCCCGGCCGCCAAAGCCCCCCTCATGGGATACATGAGGTTTAGATCCCCGTGGGCTACTCGCCCCAGTGTTTGCAAACACTCATCCACCGCCTCCTGGTTGCGATTAGCCCGGTGGGCAGCCAGCCGCTCCCGCTGGGATTCTTCCAACCGCGGATCGGTGCTGCTGATGAAAGATTCTGGGGAATCTTCGTCCGCGAATCGGTTCACCCCCACCACGGTTACAGACCCGTCTTCTATCCCCCGCGCCGTCCGGTATGCGGACTCCTCAATCCTGGACTGCATCCACCCGATAGCTTTCACCGCGCCTCCCATACTCTCGATCTCGTCTAACAAGCGGTGCGCCTCCTCTTCCAGGGCATCGGTCAACGCCTCCACATAGTAGGAGCCCGCCAGAGGATCTACCGTGTCGGTGGTTCCCGACTCGTGGGCGAGGATTTGCTGGGTTCGCAGGGCAAGAGTGGCGGAATGCTCGGTGGGCAGACCCAATGCCTCATCGAAACCGTTGGTGTGTA
This sequence comes from Acidimicrobiia bacterium, assembly GCA_965248705.1. Lineage (GTDB taxonomy): Bacteria > Actinomycetota > Acidimicrobiia > Spongiisociales > ZC4RG35 > Bin76. The sequence continues at coordinate 372,610 of CBDFJY010000002.1, forward strand.
GAGACTGGGTGCCTCCCAAAACCGCCGCCAAGGCCTGCACCGTAGTACGAACGATGTTGTTTTCCGGCTGAAGGGCAGTGAGACTGCTTCCGGCGGTCTGGGCGTGAAAACGCATCCGGAGAGAAGCCGGCGCTGTGGCGCCGAAGACATCCCTCATCATCCGCGCCCATACCCGTCGAGCGGCCCGGAATTTGGCCGCTTCTTCAAACAGATGACTGTGGCTGTTCCAAAAAAACGAGATACGAGGAGCGAAATCGTCCACCGCCAAACCTGCCTCCACCGCCGCCCGGACGTAAGCGGCGCCGTTGGCGATGGTGAACGCCAACTCCTCGGGAGCGGTAGCCCCCGCCTCGCGGATGTGATACCCGGAGACCGAGATGGGATTCCAGAGGGGAAGGCGCCGAGAAGTGTAGGCGATCAGGTCGGTCACCAGTCTCATGGAGGGACCGGGAGGATAGATATAGGTCCCCCGGGCGATGTACTCCTTGAGTATGTCGTTTTGCACCGTGCCCCGCAGCCGGTCAGGTGGCACTCCCTGCGATTCGGCCACCAATTCATAGAACAACAGCAGAATGGGGGCGGTGGAATTGATGGTCATGGAGGTGGAGACCTCCTCGAGGGGGATATCCTCCAGAAGACACTGCATGTCATCCAGGGTGTCAATGGCCACTCCCACTCGCCCCACCTCCCCCTTAGCCAGGGGATGGTCGGAGTCGAGACCCATCTGGGTGGGGAGATCGAAAGCCACCGACAGCCCGGTTTGCCCCGCCGCCAAAAGGGCGTGGAACCGCTGATTGGAGGTTTCAGCGGTTCCAAACCCGGCATACTGGCGCATAGTCCAGCGGCGGCGGCGATACATGGCCGGGTAGGGGCCACGGGTAAAGGGGTACTCGCCGGGCATACCCAGCCGGGTGTCGTCCACCGGGCCGGTGTAAACCTCTTCGGTGACTATTCCTCCAGGGGTGGTAACAGTTTTTTTCATAACCCCTATATCCTCGCGATTGTCAGGCGAATCGTACCCACACCATCGGCCTGCTTTTTCTAATGTTGCGCTCCTCACCTTTCCACCGCGCCGAGTCCCAGGACCGCAGGGACCGATGGATGCCGTCCCTGGCAGGTCTCTTGGCGATTGTGGTGATCACCGCCGGCTGGGGCGTGCTCTTCTCTTTTCTGGGAGTAACCGCCGCGTTCGGAATCTTCGAAGAGGTAACCGGAAGGCTGGACTCCGACGTATCGACGATTGATCTCACCCTTCCCGACCTTTCCCGGGTTTCGCGGGTTTACGCCTCCGACGGCGAGCTCTTGGCGGAACTGCACGACGGACGGGTTTCGGAACCGGTACCCCTGGCGCAGATGCCCGAGGTGGTGATCTACGCGGTGCTGGCCGCCGAAGACGACGACTTCTATGAACACGAGGGGGTTGACTTTACCGCCATTGCCAGGACCGCGGTGTACAACTTCTTGTACCAAACCAATCTGGGCGGATCGACCATCACCCAGCAAGTGGCCAAAAACCATTTCGTGGGAGACGAAGTAACCATCGAGCGCAAGATACGGGAGGCCTTTGTCTCCACCGACCTGGAGCGGACCTACGAAAAAGACCAGATCCTGGAGTTCTATCTCAACTCGGTCTACTTCGGAGCAGGCGCCTACGGGGTAAGCGCCGCTTCCCGGGAGTTCTTTGCCAAGCCATTGGAGAAGATCACCCTGAAAGAAGCGGCCACCCTGGCGGTGTTGATCCGCAACCCCACTTTCTATAACCCCCGGTTGCGTCCCGAGCGGGCGAAAGATCGTCGCGACCTGATCATTGAAAAGATGGTGGAAAATGGCTGGACTGATTCCGAGGAGGCCGAGGAAGCCAAACTTTCCCCACTCGATATTGCCGAGCATGTCCCGTTCCGGGGAGAGGCGGATCATGTAGTGGCGGAGGTAAATCGCCAACTCCTTTACCATCCCCGTTTCGCCTTTCTGGGAGACACCCCGGAGCAGCGCAAAAAGGCCATCTTCGGCTGCGCCTCCGACAACCCCGAGTGCCAGGGAGGCGGGGGACTCCGTATCGAGACCACTGTCGATCTAGCCCTCCAGCGGGAGGCTTATCAGGTTCTGGAAAAATGGATGCCGCTTCCCGACCACCAACAGAACGTGATCCTCTGCCAAGAACTGTTCCCGTCGGACCCCCTGTCCTATCTGGAAAGCTACGCCACCGAACACTCCTGCTCTCCCACCGGGTCGATAGTCACCGTGGATAATTTCACAGGGGCGGTAAAGGTGATGGCCTCGGGCCTCCCCTTCGAGTTTGTCCAGTTCGACCTGGCTATCCAGGGGCGACGCAACCCCGGCTCCAGTATGAAGCCTTTCGCCTTGCTGGGGGCCCTGGAACGCAACATCTCTCTGGGGACCGCCTTCCCCGCCCCGCCGACTATCGAAATCCAATGCCCCACGGTGTGCGTTGAAGACTCCGACATCTGGACGGTGCGCAACGTCGGAACCCGAGACTACGGGGTGCTGACCCTGGCAGACGCCACCAGTGCTTCCATCAACACCGTGTACGCCCAGCTCTCGGAGACCATCGGACCGGCCAAAGTGGCGGAAGTCGCCCATCGGCTGGGTATCCAGTCCGAGCTCCCACACGTCCTCTCCATCGTGTTGGGCACCGGGGCGGTGAGCCCTCTGGAGATGGCATCGGCGTATTCGAACTTCGCAACCAATGGACTGTGGGCCTCTCCCTACATCATCTCCCGGGTGATCTCGGCCGACTCCCGGATTCTCTACGAGCATGAGGTGGAGTATCAGAACAATGGGGATCCTGCTGCATTTGCCGCGGCCCGCATACCTCTTGTCAAGGTCCCCACACCGGAGGGAACAGCCTCCCGGGCTGCCATCGGACGTCCCCAGGGAGGTAAAACCGGAACCCATCAAGGGTTTCGCGACGCCTGGTACGTGGGCTTCGTCCCCACTCACACCACCGCGGTGTGGGTGGGTTATGAGCACAACCAGATTCCTCTGGAAAACGTGGTCATCGGAGGAGAGACCCATCGTCAGGTGTACGGAGGCACGGTGCCCGCCCCCATCTGGGCGGAATTCATGGAGATGATGCTCGAAGGTGTGGAGGTGACCGGGTTCCCACCCGATCCCCCCGGGATCGGCCGCTACCAACTGCGGCCTCCCACTTCGATACCGCAGCTAATCGGGCTGGATCTGGAAAGCGCCCAGACCGCGCTGGTTAACTCCCGGCTCAACTGGGAGATCATGGATGTGAACTCCTCGGCGCCCGCCGGAGAAGTTCTCTCCCAACAACCCCTGCCCCGCACCATCGCACTTCACGCCGACCAGGTAACCCTCGAAGTTTCCACCGGAACACTTCCCACCGCCCTGCTTCCCAACTGGACCGGCCTGACCATCACCGAAGTCCTGGACGACATCCGGCAAATGGAACAGGAAACCAGCCTGCTGATGATCCTTGATGTGACGTACGCACCCCACCAAGAACTGGAATCCGAAAGAGTGATCACCACCGAGCCCGCCCCCGGAACCGAAATCACCTCCGGCGACCAGATAGTCATCATCCTCTCCAACGGCGAGACACCAAACCTGCTTCCCGACTGGACCGGCCTGACCATCACCGAAGTCCTGGACGACATCCGGCAAATGGAACAGGAAACCGGCCTGCTGATAGTCCCCGATGTGACGTACGCACCCCACCAAGAACTGGAATCCGAAAGAGTGATCACCACCGAGCCCGCCCCCGGAACCGAAATCACCTCCGGCGACCAGGTAGTCATCATTCTCTCCAACGGCGAGACACCGAATACCGCCCCCGAAGAGTCGGATCCCGGATAAGCCCCGGGCGGCTCGCGGTTTTTTCCACTAGCACGCGAAAGAACTCTCCTTGGAGGCCTAGTCTTAGCTATCGTTATGCGACATTATATGATGTATGACGACAATAGTTACTCTCGCCAAGCCTCCGGTGGTCGATCGGATCATCCGCCGGGTTCCCCGCATCCGATCTTTTTCAGTGGAGCTAATCCACTTCCCTCAGGAAGGATTCTCTCCCGGGCACGAATACGTCCGCCGCTTCTGGGCCGCGGCAATCGGCAAGGGGGCGATTCGCGACCTGCTGGAACTGTTTTTGGCCGGACTTCGGCAACGGACCGTCCATGAACCCTTCCATCTGGGAGTGCTGGTATCAGCCGGGCTGGTAGAGGTAGCAGAGGGTCACATCCGCATGCCCTCCCGGGTGCCGCCGCTGCCTTCCCCCCTGGTGAGTCGCCTCAATCCCCATCTGCGATCCGATCATCGCCGCTGGACACGGCAGCTATCCCGAGATCTGCAGAGTTGAACGAGATATCGCCATTGTCCCCACCACCGTTAAGGCAATCGCCTCGCCCGCGATGAACCCGATCGCCACGGCTATGACCGGCTCGAACGGCGCCAGCCAGACTATCAGGCTTGCCGCCGCCAACCCGACCGTCCACGCGGTCGCCAAACGTCCGGTCCGCGATCCTGCCACCAGGATCTGTCCCATCAGTTGAACACCGGCTGCCATCACCGTGCCCGCCGCCACCAACGCGGCCACCGGAGCAGAGGGCAGAAATGTAGAACCCGCCAACCATTCCACCACCTGTGGTCCTACCAGGTAGCCCGCCAATGCTGCCAGAAGGGCCAGTCCCGCCGACCCAATCCAGAGCCTCTTTCCCAGCTTTCGGAGAGACTCTTCCTCGCCCCGACCGATCATCCGCACCAGGGGAGGAAGAATCCGACCCTGCAGACTGTACATCAGGGTTAGCGGCGCCCTGAACAGGACAAAGACTATAAAGATCAGGCTCACCTGCGCCGCCGTCGCGCCCATAAAGGTCACCACCAACGGCGCGGCAGCCACCAGGATGTGAGCGGCGGCCGACCCCAGAACGTATTGCTGCATAAAGACTGCTCCCGCCGAGGCGGGAGGATCGGATTCTCCTCCTCGCCAGAAACCAAATAGAAACACCACCCAGGGGGCCGCGACCATCGCCCATCCCAAGCCGATCGCTCCCCCTCCCGTGGCCAGCATCACCAACTGCACAGCCAACCGTACCACCCCTTCGGCGCATAGCATCCAACCCACCCGACCGTACCTTCCTTTGCCCTGGAGCATCCCCTTCCCCGTCCAGAACCATCCGTAACCGCCCATTAACAACAGCATCTGGAGGACATGCGTTCCGACCTCCCCGGTCAGGGGCGACAACGCCCGCCACGCGGCCAGAGCGGCGGTAGTCATCGCCACCACCATCACCGTCAAAAGCAGACCCCGTCCCCCTGACAGCGGATTGCGGCGCCGGGCGGATTCACGGGTAACCCACTGTTCGAGCGGTAGATAAACCACTGCAACCACGATGAAGGCAACGGTCCACATCACCCCGATGGGAGCGTAAGCATCGGCGCCCAGGCCCCTCCCCCCCAAGGCATGAAACAGGTAGGCGGACAATCCCCCCACCACCGCCCCCACCACCATCATCCCCGTGCCGCGCTCACCGGTCACGGCAGGGAGTGGATCGGCTCCGCTCATCGGGACCCCGACCCGGTGATGACCGTCCAAACCGACGACCACAGAATCCGCAAATCCAAAAGAGGAGACACGTTCTTTATGTAGTAGAGGTCGTAGGTGAGCTTGGTAACCGTGCCCTCCAAGTCGGAGGCGTAGGCCGCGTTGATCTGCGCCCAGCCGGTTACGCCCGGCCTCATCAGATGACGGAGGGAGTAAAAGGGTATCTCGCGGGAAAACCCTTCGACAAAGGACACCTGCTCGGCTCGGGGACCCACCAGGCTCATATCCCCAATCAACACATTCCACAACTGGGGAATCTCATCAAGCCGATAGCGGCGCAAAAACCCTCCTCCCCGGACCACACGGGGATCGTCTACCGCCGCGAACCGGGGGCCTTCGGCTTCGGCGTCGTTGCGCATGGTCCGGAACTTGTATATGGTGAAAAGTCGCCCTCCCTTTCCCACCCGGGTCTGGCGAAAAAGCGCCGGCCCCGGCGAGAACACTCGCACCGCCACAGCTACCACCGCCGCCACCGACAGCCACGCCGGCAGGGTAACGATCACCGCCACCAGATCGAACAGCCTTTTCCCCCACAGCCAGTTCCGGACCCGATGCAGGGTGGAAGTCATCTGCCAATCCTCCACCAGCCGGGGGAGGGGAACCCGCTCGGTGTGCTCCTCATAGACGGAGGCGAGAGGTTTAACCACCCGGCCGGCCAAGTCGTGTCCGGATACCAACCCTGCGACTGCCCGAGAATGGGCCGCAGCCATATCCACAACCAAAGTGATTCCCGGATCCAGAGGCCGATGATCGGGATGGGATGAAGGATCGATGACCGCCCGCACATCGGTGTGCGGGGCGCTCTTCAGCTCAGCGACCATGGCCTGATCGGAGGAGAACACCACCATCGGCTCGATCCAGGGCCGTCGCCGCCGCGCCACCCTGTGGAGAACAACAGTCGTCGCCCACACGGCCACCGTCGACAACAGGAGAGATCGTGAAAAGTAGATCCGGGTGGTCAATACCATCAGAGCGGTGGCCGACAAGGTAACCATCACCGTGGCCAAGCCTCTGCCGTAGCTGGGACGGGGAACTCCCGGACCCGACATCGAGAGGATGGCCGTCGAGGCCCCCAAACCTGCCAGCATCATAAAACCAAGCAGGGGCAGCACTTGCAAGCCAATCCCCGAGGCATTCCACGGCAAGGGTGTCCCATACAGGACCCATGAGGAAAGTGCCGCCGAACCCGCCAAGAGGGCGAGGTCAACGACCACCATCGCAATCATGAATCTGCTACGCATAGACCTCAAATGCTACGCACGCCGTTTCCTTGGTTTGCGCACCGATCCGGATAGGCATGGCTATGGTGATTACCCGTGACTCGTCTGTGGCCTAGCGTCTCCGTTCTTATGCCTCTCCTCAACGAGGCCGAGGGCATAGGTGTAGTGTTGGAATCGCTCCGGAATCAAGACTACCAGGGGGAATGGGAACTGATAGCGGTGGACGGGGGTTCTCTGGACAACACCGTGGCCACTCTTGCTTCCTGGAAGGAGCACCTCCCCGGCTTGGTGGTGATAGCTACGCCGGAGCGCCCGAGAAATCTAACCGAAAGCCTCACCCTGGCCGTGGAGACGGCCACCGGAGAGATTGCCATCAGGGCGGACGCCCATACCGTGTATGAGCGCGACTACTTGCGCCGCAATGTAGAGGCGCTGGCGGAAACGGACGCCGATCTGGTGGGAGGACCAATGTACCCGGAAGGGTCTAACCCGTTCGGGCGAGCGGTAGCCTCGGTGATGGGCAATCAGTGGGTAGTAGGACCCGCTCCATATCGACGCCTGCACCACCGCCGTGAGGCCGACACCGTTTATTTGGGCGCCGTACGACGCCATCTACTTCTGGAGATGGGTTTCAGGAGGTTTCCCAGTGGAGTGGCCGAAGACGCCGACTTGGCGTATCGGATCCGCAAACAGGGAGGAAGGGTGGTGTTGGACCCTGCTATCCGCTCTCGCTATCGGCCTCGATCCACCCCGGCGGCGCTCTGGAAACAGTTCTATCGATACGGCAGAGGCAAGGCCGAGATGCTCTACACCAACCGGGAACTGCCCACACTCCGTCCCCTCGCCCCCTTGGGCCTGACGATTGTCCTGGCCTCGGCGCTGGCCGCCGCACCGGCGCTCGGCTGGTGGTGGGCATTGCCCTTGGCCACAGGAAGCTGGATGGTTTATTTGGCGGCAGTCACCGGCGGCCGGCCTCGGCATTTGCTGGCCGCCGCCATCTTACAACTCTCCAACGGTGTGGGAATCATCGTCGGCCTGGCCGTCGGGCCCAGCCGCGTTCGCAAAACCTTGCACCCTCCGACCTGAGCTCCCCCACCAGGGGCTCTACTCCGGGTTATCCCCTATCGACGGTGAGGTATCGCCTTCCGGGGCGGTAATGCTATTGGCTGGCGCCGGCGCCTTCAATGGAGCGCTGGAGAAAACGGCGCTCAAAACCTCCTCGCTTACCCCCAACCCCCGGGCCAGGTCATCAGCAGGATTGAACGAGCCGCCCAACTCCGAAGCGGTCATCGCCGGGGCGTACTCCAAGCCTTCCGGAACAACTGGTCGCTTGTAGCCCACCACTTGAGGCTCATGGTCCCGATATTGGACAGCCCCGGTGCCGGCGGGCACCAGCTTGCCGATAATCACGTTTTCCTTCAGCCCTTTCATGTAATCCGACTTGGCGAAAATGGCCGCATCGGTCAGCACACGGGCTGTCTCCTGGAAAGAGGCGGCCGACAGCCAGGAGTCGGTAGCCAATGAGGCCTTGGTGATACCCATCAACTCCGGACGGCCGGTGGCAGGGACTTTGCCTTCTTCCAAAAGTCGACGGTTCTCATCCAAAAACACCCGGCCGTCTACCAGTTCCGCGGGGAGGAATGAGGAATCGTTGGTCCTCACAATTCTTACCCGTCGCAGCATCTGGCGAACCACCAGTTCTATGTGTTTGTCGTGAATCTCCACGCCTTGGGACTGATAGACGCTCTGCACTTCCGTAACCAGATACTGCTGGGCGTCTCTGACCCCCCGGTACTCCAATACCTCCTTGGGGTCAAGCGGCCCATCGGTGAGGGGGTCGCCCGCCAGCACCGAGCTTTCGTTCGCCACTTTGACCCGGGAATGCCGGGAAAGGGGAATCTCGATTTCGCTGGGCTTGCCGAACTCATCCCTGCCGGTGATCCGAATCCGGCGACCTTCCTCAGCGATTATCGCGACCGTCCCACTAATGGGCGCCAGGATGGCCTTGCCCTTAGGGCTTCTCGCCTCGAACAACTCCAGCACCCGAGGGAGACCCTGGGTGATATCCGACCCGGCTACTCCCCCGGTGTGGAAAGTGCGCATCGTAAGCTGGGTTCCTGGCTCGCCGATTGACTGGGCGCCCATGATGCCCACCGCGGCTCCTTCCTCGACTATCTTGCCGGTGGCCAGGCTCATCCCATAGCAAAGCTGGCAAACCGAAGCGCGGGTGTCACAGGTGAGCACCGACCGTACCCGCACCTTCTCTACTTCCGCCGCCCGGCTGACAATGGTCGCCAACACTTCCGCGTCTATCAGGGTTGCCGCCGTGAGGCGAACCCCCCGGTCGGTGGCGAGCACCGACCGCTTGATCTTCACGGGAGCAGCCAGGAATCTTCCGAAGATGCGGCTGCGGAGATGCCGCACCGGTGACCCGTCGGCCATCACCACCTCGAACCCCACTCCCCGATCCGTCCCGCAGTCGATCTCCTTGACCAGCACTTCCTGGGAAACGTCCACCAGTTTTCGAGTCAGGTAGCCGGCGTCCCTGGTCCGCAGGGCGGTGTCGGCCAAACCTTTGCGGGCGCCATGGGTGGAAATGAAGTATTCCAGCACCGATAGCCCCTCGCGGAAGTTGGAGGTGATGGGACTGGGGATAATGTCTCCCCGAGGGTTAGCCACCAACCCTCTCATCCCGGCGATCTGGCGCACCTGCATGGTGTTTCCCCGCGCTCCCGAACCAACCATCATCTCCAGGGGATTGAAGGGCTCGGCTTTGAGGGTTTTCTCCATGGCGTCTTTGACCTGTTCGGTGGCCTCGCTCCAAATCTCGATGAGTTCCGACCGTCGCTCGCTGTCGGTGATCACTCCCTTCTCATAGAGATCCTGGACCTTGTCGGCGTTGCGGGCATGCCGGTTCAGAATGACCTGCTTGTTTTTAGGTGTCTTGACATCCTCCAAACCGATGGTCAGACCGGCCACAGTCGCGTAGCGGAACCCCAGTTCCTTGAGCTCATCGAGAGTTGTCTCCACCTCGGAACGGGGATAGTGGTTGATCGCCACCTCCACCAGCTTGCGGATGCCCACCTTAATCACCGGCGCATCGACATAGGGGAAAGAGTCGGGAAACGCCCTGTTAAAAATGGCCCGGCCGAGGGTGGTCTCCTTCAAACGACTTCCATCCACCGGATCGGGGGTGATAAGGCCGGCCAACTCACCGGCCAACTCGGCGTGAAGGTCGGGATCGCCACCCAGGACGCCGAGTCGCACCGAGATTGGGGCATGCAGGTTCAACTCGCCGACCTCGTGAGCCATTATCGCCTCTTCCACCGACCCGAACACCCGACCGGCTCCCCGCGCCTCCGGCTCGAGTTCGGTGAGATAGTAAATCCCGATCACCATGTCCTGGCTGGGCGTGACGATGGGACGGCCCGAGGCGGGCGAGAGCACATTGTTAGGCGACAGCATCAGGATGCGCGCCTCGGCCTGGGCCTCAGGGGAGATAGGCAGATGGACCGCCATCTGGTCGCCATCGAAATCCGCGTTGAACGCCTCACAGACCAACGGGTGGATCTGGATGGCCTTACCTTCCACCAACACCGGTTCGAAAGCCTGTATGCCCAACCGGTGCAGGGTGGGAGCGCGGTTCAAGAGCACCGGGTGCTCCTGTATAGCCACCGACAACACATCCCAGACCTCGTCTCGCTGCTGCTCGACCATCCGTTTGGCGGATTTGATGTTGGGCGCCAAATCGTTGTCAACCAAACCTTTCATCACAAAGGGCTTGAACAGCTCCAGCGCCATCTCCTTGGGAAGACCACACTGATGCAGCTTGAGTTGGGGCCCCACCACAATCACCGACCGGCCCGAATAGTCGACCCGCTTGCCCAGCAGGTTCTGGCGGAATCGGCCCGCCTTTCCCTTGATCATGTCGGAAAGCGACTTGAGAGCCCGGGTACCTTGGCCGGTTACGGCCCGACCGCGACGACCGTTGTCGAACAGGGCGTCCACCGCTTCCTGTAGCATGCGCTTTTCGTTGTTGACAATGATCTCCGGCGCACCGTATTCCAACAATCGCTTGAGCCGGTTGTTGCGGTTGATGACCCGTCGATAGAGGTCATTGAGGTCGGAGGTGGCGAAACGTCCCCCATCCAACTGCACCATGGGACGCAGATCGGGGGGGATCACCGGCAAGGTGTGGAGAACCATGTTGGTTGGGTTGTTCAGCCCCTCGGCAAAGGGGCGCACCACCTTCATACGAAGGGTGGCCCGTTGTCGACGCTGCGCCGAGTTGGAATCCATGTCCTCTCGCAGCTGTTGCATCTCCGCATCGAGATCCATACCGGCCAAAAGGTCCCGAATCGCCTCCGCTCCCATTCCTCCGGAAAAGTAGCTCCCGTAGTTGATCTCCATCATTCTCCAAAGCTGCTCGTATTCCACCAGATCTTTCACCTGCAGGCGACGAATGGCCTCATAGGCCTCGGATGCAACCTCACATTCGTCTTCCATTCTCCGCTGCCGATCAGCGATTTGGGCCTGAGCCGTCTTGTCGGCCGACCTGATCTCGGATGGCTTGGCGCCCCCCTCCTCCATGCGGGACAGCTCGATCTCCAAGGCCTCCAGCCGGACCATCCGCCATTCCTCGAATTTCTCCCTGGCCTGGGATACCTCATCGAGGTACTCCTTCTCCAACTCGGGCAGATCCCGCAGCAGACGGGTTCGGTCCACTGAGGTAACCACATGAGCGGCGAAGTAGATGATCTTCTCCAGTTCGCGAAGCGAAATATTCAACAAGTACCCCAGCCGGGAGGGAACACCCTTGAAAAACCAGATATGCGCCACAGGCGCAGCCAGGTCGATATGGCCCATTCTTTCCCGTCGCACTTTGGAACGGGTTACCTCCACTCCGCATTTCTCGCAGATCAGACTCTTGTACCGAACTCTCTTGTACTTTCCGCAGTAACACTCCCAGTCTCTTTGCGGACCGAAGATCCGCTCGTCGAACAACCCGTCCCGCTCCGGCTTCAGGGTACGGTGGTTTATGGTTTCAGGCTTTTTTACCTCGCCGTACGACCAGGCCCGGATCTGATCACTTGAGGCCAGACTGATCTGTACCTCATCAAACAGAATCCGGTTATTTGTGACATGTAGCTGTGGCTCGGTCATGGTCATTGGCTATCTCCCCCGTCGGGCCGTTGTCTTAAAAACTTGTATAGGAATAAACGGGCGCGGTTTCTTCGGGCCTCTCCGGACGGGAGATATCGATCCCGTCCAGCATGCTGGTGGTCCGATATGCGTCTTCATCCGGTTCGCGGAGGTCCACCCGCTCGCCGGCGGAAAGCATCTCCACACTCAATCCGAGGCTCTGCATCTCTTTCACCAGCACTCGGAAGCTCTCCGGCACACCTGGCTCGGGAGGGTTGTCTCCTCGGACGATGGCCTCATAGACCCGGATCCGGCCCCGGACATCATCGGATTTGATAGTCAGAAACTCTTGAAGGGCGTGGGCGGCGCCGTAGGCCTCCAGCGCCCAGACTTCCATCTCCCCAAAGCGCTGACCGCCAAACTGCGCCTTTCCGCCCAAGGGCTGTTGGGTAATCAACGAGTAGGGGCCTGTCGACCGGGCGTGGATCTTGTCGTCCACGAGATGCACCAGTTTGAGAATGTATATATATCCAACGGTGATGGGCTTATCGAAGGGCTCACCGCTCCGTCCGTCGTACAAATAGGTCTTGCCGGACTTGTCGATGAGCTTTTTCCCGTCGGCGTTGGGGAGAGAGTTCCGCAAAAGCTTCATTATCTCTCCTTCTTGTGCCCCATCGAAGACCGGGGTAGCCAGCTTGCTCCATGGTTCACCGCTGGGTGGTAGGGGGCTGTTTTCCACCGCATAGTTCTTCCATCCGGCCGCGGCCACCCATCCAAGATGAGTCTCCATAACCTGACCGAGGTTCATCCGGGAGGGCACCCCCAAGGGCGAGAGCACTATGTCCACCGGGGTACCGTCCGCCAAGAACGGCATGTCTTCCTCGGGAAGGATCTTGGCGATCACCCCCTTGTTGCCATGCCGGCCGGCCAGCTTGTCTCCTTCGGAGATCTTGCGCTGCTGAGCCACATATACCCGCACCTGCTCGTTCACCCCCGACTTGAGATTCTCTCCGTCGGCGCGACGCAACACCTTGACGTCGATCACCTTGCCCCCCTGTCCATGTTTGACCTTTAGGGAACTGTCCCGCACCTCGCGGGCTTTCTCCCCGAAAATGGCGCGCAGCAGGCGCTCCTCGGGAGTCAACTCCGTCTCTCCCTTGGGAGTCACCTTACCCACCAGGTAGTCATTGGGTTTCACCTCGGCCCCCACCCGGATGACCCCGTTCTCGTCCAGATGAGCCAGCACTTCATCGGGGACATTGGGAATGTCCCGGGTGATCTCCTCGTCACCCAACTTGGTCTCCCTCGCCTCGGTCTCCAACCGCTCAACGTGGATCGAGGTGAGGACGTCCTCTTTAACCAGCCTTTCGGAGAGCACGATGGCATCTTCGAAGTTGTATCCCTGCCAGGGCATAAACGCCACCAGCAGGTTCTTGCCAAGCGCCAGTTCACCGTGGCTGGTGGACGACCCGTCAGCCAGCAAGTCGCCTTGTTTTACCTCTTGGCCCTCTCGCACCACCGGCTTATGATTGATGCAAGTTCCCTGGTTGGAACGGGTGAACTTTTCCAGCCGCAGACGGTGACTCTTCCCACCGCGGGCGCGCACCACCACTTCATCTCCGGTTATCTCCACCACCTTGCCGTTCACCGGAGATGTGATCATGTCTCCCGAGTCACGGGCTGCCACCTCTTCCATGCCCGTTCCCACCAGCGGCGCCTCGGAACGCAAAAGGGGAACCGCCTGACGCTGCATATTGGAGCCCATCAGGGCGCGGTTGGCGTCGTCGTGCTCCAGGAAAGGAATTAGGGAAGTGGAAAGAGAGACGATCTGTTTGGGAGAAACATCCATATAGTGCACTTCCGAGGGGTGTACCCGGTCCACCTCTCCGCCTGCCCGCCGAACGAGAACGGTGTCGTTGACAAACGTCCCGTCCTCCCGAATGGGCGCGTTGGCCTGGGCGATCACATACCGTTCCTCCTCGGTGGCCGCCAGATAGTCAACCTCGTCCAGCACCGTGGAGTCGCGTACTTTGCGATAGGGGGTTTCGATGAATCCGTAGCGGTTGACCCGTGCGTAGGTGGCCAGGGAACCGATCAGCCCGATATTGGGGCCCTCCGGCGTCTCTATGGGACACATCCGTCCGTAATGGGAAGGGTGAACGTCTCTCACCTCGAAGCCGGCCCTCTCCCGGGACAGTCCCCCCGGACCAAGCGCCGACAGCCGACGGCGGTGGGTGAGACCGGCCAGAGCGTTGGGCTGGTCCATGAACTGGCTCAACTGGGACGTTCCGAAGAATTCCATGATGGCGGCGGTCACCGGCCGGCTGTTGATGAGTATCCGGGGAGTGATGGAATGGTGATCCTTGGTGGACATCCGCTCCTTGACCACCCTCTCCAGCCGCGACAAACCAATCCTCAACTGGTTTTGGACCAGTTCTCCCACCGTTCTCACCCGACGATTCCCGAAATGGTCGATGTCGTCGGTCAGGACCGGCACTTCCACCCCGCGGTGGGTGGTCATAGTGGGCTGATCCGCATGCAGCGCCACCACGTAGCGCAAGGTGTCGATGATGTCCTCGTCGCGCAGCAACTGCAGGTTCTGCTCAACGCCGTTCTGCGAATGGGGATCCCGATAGTCAACGGGAACCTCGTCATTGAATTTCTGAGCCAGCTTGTAACGCCCTACCCGGCTCAGGTCGTAGCGCTTGGGGTTACGAAACCAGTTGTTGATCAGCCCCAGGGCGGATTCGGCGGAAGCCGGCTCACCGGGACGGAGCTTGCGGTAAAGATCGATCAGCGCCGCCTCGCGGTTGGGGGGAACAGTGTCTCTCTCCAGGGTGTTTCTCACCGATTCAGCCCCTCCGAAGATCTCCAGAATTTCTTCGTCGGTCTCGACTACCCGGTCCGTACCCGGGACTTTGACCCCAATCGCCCGCATGAAGGAAGACATGTGCTGGCGACGTTTGCGATCCACCCGCACCCCAATGGTGTCCTTTCGGTCGGTATCCATCTCCAGCCACGCTCCCCGCCCCGGTATCACCTTGGCGCTGTAGAAGAAGGCGTCGGAATTCTTGTCGGGGACGCGGTTGAAATACACGCCCGGAGAGCGGACCAACTGGGAGACGATCACCCGCTCCGTTCCGTTGATCACGAACACTCCTTTGGGGGTCATCATGGGGAAGTCCCCCAGATAGATCTTCTCCTCCTTGATCTCCCCGGTGTGACGGTTCAGGAAGCGACCGGTTACCGTGAGCGGACGACCGTAGGTCTTGTCCTGGGATTTGCAGGTCTCCACATCAAAGGAGGGAGCACCGAAAGTATGGTCGGCCAGCATCAGAATCAGCTGTCCGGTTACATCTTCTATGGGTGAGATTTCCTTGAATATCTCATCGATTCCTTCTTCGAGGAACCAGTTGAAGGATTCTCGCTGGATGGCTATCAGGTCGGGAAGTTCATGGGCGGTAGGGATACGGGAGAAAGAAAAACGCTCGGGCAGGCGCGCAGACAAGACGCGTTCCTCCTTAAGGCATGCGGCGACGGAAAAAACAAGTATAGACGCGTGTGAACTGATCACACAATTCCTTATTTATGGCCAAACTACGGCCACCCTCCAAGCCTTAACTTTAGACACGGCCTGGAGCGTCT
This sequence comes from Acidimicrobiia bacterium, assembly GCA_965248705.1. Classification (GTDB taxonomy): domain Bacteria; phylum Actinomycetota; class Acidimicrobiia; order Spongiisociales; family ZC4RG35; genus Bin76. The sequence continues at coordinate 388,201 of CBDFJY010000002.1, forward strand.
GTCAAGTAAAACCGGCCCCTAGGTCGGGTGGGGCTGACGTCGGGGACGGTTTCGTTTCATGAGTGTATGCCTATCCCTGCTTTGGCAACAAACGAGCAGACCAAATCACCAGTGCCGATTTCATGGCCTGTCTCACCCCTATATGGCACCAGAAACCCGAAACGCCCGTCGTGTCAAACAACGCATCGGCGCCGTTATGAAATGGTGCATCCTCTACGCAGATGCAAACGCACCCGCATGCCATCCACACTCATGAGGCCTGCTGGATAGGCGATTTCTAACACCACCCAAGTTCGGTCAGTCCCACGGCACGCCGAGTTCGGCGCCGAACGCCTCGAGTTCCGCTTTTAGCGATGACGCCAACGGAATGCCGTTGCGGCTCCTCTCCCGTGCCCTTTCGGCACTGCGTTCGCCCGGGAAAAGAACCCTTTCCACACCCCGGGCCGGCGGGGATGCGTGGATCCGGTCGATCAGCTGATCGACTCTTCCTGCGAATGTGTCCAGAGGCATACAGATTTGCGGGTTGATCGCCAAGAAGAACATACTGACGCCCTGGGGACGATCAAAGACATCCGGCCTGGTGATGTCATCGATAAACCGGCCGCCGCCGGCCAGCACGCCGGTTAACACCTCCCACATCACCGCCAGACCGTAACCGCGGTGGCCCCCCATCGGCACCATAATCCCCGCGATTGCCTCGGCAGGATCCACCGTCGGACGACCCGATGCGTCGAGTGCGATCCCCTCGGGCAGCGGTTCCCCGCGCTCTTGGTAGCCGTGCATTCCGACATGAGTCATCTCGCCCAGCGCCGTGTCGAAGATGACATCGTCGTAGCAACCGGAAGGGCTGGCGATGGCAAACGCCTGGTTCCCGAGAAGTTTGGTCTTTCCTCCCCAAGGATGGAGGAGGGCCGGACCGTTGTTGATCGCCATGCCGATCATGCCGGCCTTGGCGGCGATTTCGGCGAAGTAGCCGAGGGCGCCTGCGGACGTCGTGTTGCGCAGTACGGCCACACCGGAACCGACACTCCTGGCCATTGCCACCGCCCTGCGCATGGCCTCCACACCGGCAACCTGACTGAATGTGTGGTGGGCGTCGAGAAGTACAACGGCCGCAGTTTCAACGATCACCTCGGATTCGCCGACCGCAGAGGTGGCGCCGCTGCGCACCCTCGTCCCGTACTGGATGATCTTGCGGGCGCCCAGTGAAGAATGACCACGCAGATGCGCCCAGGTGATCTGGTCCGCCATTAAAAAGGCGTGCTCGGGTGTCATACCGAGCTGCGAGAAGACACTCTCGGCGAAGCGCCTGAGGTGGGAGGCAGGCACCAGCACCTCTCCCGAGTCGTGGGTTCCGTCTCTTCCCATCAGGGCGCTTCTTTCAATTCCCCTACCGAATCTCAAGCAGAGCTCTTGAGATTCCGGCGACCCAGCATCCTGAAACGGGTGGGGCGGAACGGCTCGAGGTCGACGGTGGTGTCCTCCTCAGCGACGAGTTGGCCGATCAGCTCCCCGGTTATCGCACCGAGGCTGAAACCGACATGACCGTGGCCATAGGCGAGGTACACATTCTCCTGCCTTGGTGACGGGCCGATGACTGGAAGCGAATCTGGATGAGAGGGGCGAAAGCTCATCCACTTCTCGGCGCCGTCGGTGTTCAACCCAGGGAACAGCTTCTTGGCGGCCTCGATCAGCATATCGGCGCGGGCGTAGTCCGGGGGTGCCTGGAGACCGGCAAGCTCATCGGTTCCCGCCAGCATGAGCCAACCCGGAATCGGGGTGATCCCGACGTGGTGGTCTACGTAGATCACCGGTCCGTTGAGTTCGACACCCGGGTCGGGAATCCGCACGCCGTATCCCCGCTCGGTGTCCAGCGGTGTCTCGAAGCCGAGGGCTCGTACCAGCGGTCGCGACCACGCCCCGGCGGCGATGACAACCGCGGAAGCCTCAACCCGGCCGTTGTCAGTCTCGACGGCAGCCACCCTCTTCCCTCTGATGTCAAAGGCCCGCACGGTGCTCTGCAACCATCGCCCCCCGGCTTGGGTGAAGCGGGCGGCGACCGCGGTGGTGAACGATCGCGGGTCGGCATAATACGAGCCGGTGACCAGCACGCCGTGGCAGATGCGGCCGGCCAAAACGGGGTAGGCAGCGGCGACCCCGGCTGCATCCAAGATCTCCATGTCGATGCCGCGCGCTCGGCGCATTTCGATACTGTACGTCGCCTTCTTGAAGGCCGCATCCGACCCGTAGGCGAGGAGGTGGCCGCCCGCGAAGAGTGCCGCATCCCCATCCGGCACGGGCACAAGATCGGCATACGCTCGCACCGCCTGCTTCTGCAAGCTCGTGATGGCCAAGGACAGATGCTCGACCCGGCTCGGACGGCTCGCCAAGAGGAACCGAACCAGCCAGGGAGTCAACTTCGGCAGGTAGCGCCATCGGATTGCCAGGGGTGAGGCTGGATCCAGGAGCATCTTCGGCACAGAGCGGATCACCCCAGGCGTGGCCGTGGGGATGCAATTGCCGATCGAGAAGATCCCGGCGTTGTGCCCGGATGCTCCATTGCCCGGGGCGCCGCGGTCGATGATGGTGACGGCGTAACCCCGTCGCTGGAGATGGAGCGCAGAACAGAGCCCGACGATACCACCGCCAATGACCAGGACATCGGCGCCTGAAGAGCCGTTATTGCTCACAAATCACCCGATAGGAGACGATACTAATTTGTCTTGGAGATGTTATGTTTCGACGCACAAGCTGTCCTCGCCCACATGAACAGCCCCTTTGAATGACTCCCCGCGTCGGCAATATCCGAGAACCCCTCCCCACAGCTGATCTCTCCGGCTCGCCCCCCGCCAAGCTCAGTGGATCGACGCCGCTGCCGTCATCAACTCTCCCGATCAGAGAGGCTAGGTGCCCTCATCACCCGCAGTGGCCAACTGCCCATCAAATATCAGCACCTTCCCAACCCTGGAGGAAAAACAGTTCGTTGGTTGGTGCGGCTCACCCCCCAAAACACCGCTATCGCCACCACCGTCAAGGTAATCGGGTGTTTATGGCCTGGCGCGGCAACCGCCTGATCACCGCAAGCCACAACCCTGCGGCAGCATCACCCACCCACAAAGAAGTGGGGTGAATACAAACAACAGGTTTATGGGTACATCGAAACTGGTGAACAAGACGCTGCCGGCCCTGCCCTTTCTCAACGGATGGTTTTGGCACGAAATGAGGTTGACCGCTCCCTCCACCCTGGATCACACCAGATGACACGTCCGTACCTAAATGACTCAGCTTCGGTGTGGCCAAGTCCTAATTATTGGTGAGGTTTCTTAGGGAGGAATTCACCAGTGGAGTTGCAGATGCAGCGTGGACCGTTGAGTGACGCACGACTTCTGGCGCTCGCGTCTGAGATCGGCGACGGCACGGTCTGTAGTGAGACAGACTGGCTGGAATGGAAGAGGGAGCTTGATCTCACAACAAAACGAGCGCGCTTTCAGTTGTCAAAGCACATCCTCGGAATGGCAAACCGCCTCCCGGGGGCCGCTCAACGCAACTGCGAAGGCTACGGCTACATTTTTATCGGGGTAGAGGGTGGGTCAATGCCCGGTACGCCTCAAATCGACCCAGCCCAGTTGCACGACTGGATCAACCCATACATCGGGGCAACTGGTCCAAAATGGCGGCATCGGTACCTGCAAAGCAGCAATGTCACGGTACTCGCTATAGAAGTCGACCCACCACGCTCAGGAGACAGTATCCATACTCTCCGAAGAGCATATGAGAACTCTCATCGAGGAATGATCTTTGTCAGGAAGAGTGGCAAGACCCACCCCGCTGAACCTGGAGACATCGAGAATCTTGAGGGGCGCGCACGGGGAAATCGACTAGACATGGACTTCGGCTTAGCAGGAGCAGAACAGATCAGCTGGTTTGAATGCGGTTCATTTGAACATGCTGTTGGGTACATCGCAGATCGCGAGCGAAGTTCGCAACTAACTGAAGCGCGCCATTACAACAGGCCAACGGGATCATCCAACGCTCTAGAGACTTTTCGACAAGCAGCCCAATCGGCGTTGTGCGGAAACGACAAGCGTTCTCTAGACACCTATGAGGATCAGGTCGACGAGTGGCATGCTGAATGGTTGAGTTGTGCGCCGCAGCATTGGATCCAGAAGTACATGGAGGCCGGTCATGGAGTCTACACATTGCAATTGGCCAACTTGACTGATGAGAACTTCAGCAGTGTTCAAGTACGCCTCCAGCTCGAAGAAGTGCACATAGTCGACGAAATCTCTCCGGCGTCAGTTGACCTCCCGACAAAACCAACGCCATTCGGCAGAGAAATCGGACTTTTCGCTGTCCCAAATTTGAGCTTTCCACTCCTAGGATCGGATCTTTCCTATTCGTCTAATCCGGCCACGATTTACGTGACCCACAGCGACGGCAACGCAGAATTGGTCTGGGAGGTAGGCCACTTACGGCCGGAGGAAACCGTCGAATCGGACAAGATGTGCATACTCGTGAATGCGCCGCGAGCATCGAATCATCTCAGCATCCACTGGATGGCGACCTCGACAAGCGTCAATGGAGTCAAGAGAGGCATCCTCAAAAAACCGCTCACCGATGATCCGATCTTGCTTCACGACATAGAACACGACCTCGGCCGCTAAGGACAGACGTCAAGAGTGGCAGAGTTCGCTCAGCCCTGGCTTGGGATTGCATCGTTTTGCTGTCGAGGACCTACAAAACCCGCATCGGGGCGTAATGCCAACCCCTGCGACATCGACCCCCTTACCTTTTTCGTGGCCACCCGCCGCCGCTCTCCTCCCTGTGATGATCAGTTCAACTCCCCAAGACGATACCGGCCAAACGTTTGCGTTTAGGTGGGGTCCGGACGCTGTGTCATTTTCTGTATGAGGCTTCGTTGGGCAGCGGCGGGGGTGATCAGAGCGGCTGTTGCGTCGGTCTGGGAGCATCCGAGGTGTTTGGCTGCGGTGACAATGATGGTGTTTTGTTGGGGTGACCAGCGTACCGTTCTCTTGCCGGGGGCGGTTCGGAGGTGGTGGTGGGTTATTGGTTGGCGGCTGCCATGGGTAATAAGACCCCGTAATGTCTGTGATCGGGTGAGCTGATGGTGGTGTGCGGCCGCTTCGAACAAGCGGGCTTGGACAGGGGTGAGTCGGACTGTTCGATGAATCATCGCAGGTCTGCGGAGGTCGGGGTTTTGGGTTTGCCGGTGGGTGGGGAAGCCGTGGTGTTGTAGCCCTTCACGGATCAACCGCCGGGCCGCGGCGGTTGGGGAGATTCCCCACACCGGCAGGTGCTTACACATCGGCGGTCAAAGAAAGGTTGAGATTAACTGGCATTCTTTCTTGCTCCTGGGTTTGTGAAAGGAGGATGGGTGCTTGCTGAGGGGGACGGCATGGACCTGCGGTTACCCTTGATGCTTGCGCTCTTGAACGGGTAGCGGAAGATAAGCTCGCCATTTAGCTCTTGCCGGTCGCTCCTGAACGGAGTGGCCGTGAGGTTTGCCACCTTTGGCGTTGGGGAACCTCTTGAAGGCCCGCTTCCAACTCGCAGCTGCGCCATGGTGGGCCTCGTCGACGATGATAAGGTCGAAAAAAGGTCTTCGGGGAACTTTGTCAGCCACATGTTTGCATTAGTCCCGAGTTGCTGAATGTTGGTGAGGACGATGTGTGACTTTTCGCAGACAGAGAGGTTCCCCGTGTCGAGTGTGCATACGTAGGGGCCGGTCGCATGTGCCGGTCTTTCAATACCCGCCGTTGCCTCCAAAAGCATCTCTGCCGGTTGGTGATGTCAAGGGTTTGAAGAGTTCCTCCTTGATCGCTAGATTCGGAGCGATCACAAGGACCCGCCCCTCGCCGATACCAAACGGGAGGATGGCTGCGACTCCGGACTTGCCGCAGCCCACCGGTTCAAACCAGGCATCAAACATCGAATCTCGGTATCGAAACTGATAACCAGTACAATCACAGGGCCTCTGACCTGGGTAAATACCCCTGTCCCGGGTGGAGCTGACGGGATTTAGAAAGCCCAGCTAAACAGCCTAACTCGGTTACTTTGTCCCACACCATATCCCACAGTGGGAGGAGGTTGGCCCTTCACCCTCTCCCCGACCGTTGACAAGGTAGGTTACATCGGGCGGGCTGCTCTGTGTAATCAATCGGTGAGGGAATACTGGCCTGGGAATGTCAGTGCACGGCTGCGAACTCCCGCACCTCGGCTTTAGGTTTGAATGGCGCCATTCCAGATTGCTCCAGGACGGCGCTGTTTTATATCGGGTGATCAACCCCGTCGCTCCGTTGTTTGGATGCGCACTGGGGAGCGCCCTCGGGAGGGGAAATCTTCGCTCCGACGTGAAAGGCCGTCACGGTGTCGGCTGCGCCCCAAGTTCAGCGCTCCAGTTCTGCAGGGTCCTGAGATCCCGCAGATACCGAGGGTTATTGGAGACGATCGAGCGGGCCGTGGTCTGGTTGATGCCGAGTTTGGTGAGGAGTCGAAGCCGTTGGACCCACTGCAGTGCCATTGCTCCTCCTAAGCACCGAAGGTCGAACCCGGCGCTCGGTCGTCCTCCGCCGTGTGCTACTTTGCGTCGCAACTTCCCGATTTTGAGAAGCTCGGGCCAAGCGTCACGGATCTGACTACCCACATCACCGGCGCAGGACACCGCGTGGTCTATCTTTTCCTGTGCGGAGATACGGTCGACCCGCACTTCAGAGTTCTGGACCGCATAAAGCGATTCGACTGATCGGATGGCGTTGAGCAACGGGCCCTCAAAACCGCGACTCAGTAGGCGATCTTGTGACTCGAGGTGTAGCACCATGGCCATGTAGGCATCTCCTGTGGCAATTTCTCGCCAGTAGCCAGCGAGCACATCCATCGGATCGATACCGAGTTCTTGGAGCGTGCGCAGAGTTGTTAAGTAGTAAAGGGGGGACGACTGATCGTCATCTCGATCTGCGGCTGGGTTGCTGCGCTGCAGCCGCCGGGCTATCAGTTCCACTTCAAGTCGGGATCTGTCCGTGTCATCCAAGGTGCAGTCGATGCGGCTCACAACTGACGGTTCCATGGTCATGAATCGAGAGAACAACTCAAAATATCGGATCCAATCCGTCACGACCACTCGCAGCTTCACTGGGCCTTCGACCTTCCAGAACACGACGTTGGCATATGAGAAGTGCCGTTCGGGTTTCTGATCCGCAGTACCGAATCTAGTGTGTGAGGCGCGAACAAGCGACACACTGGCATCGTCAATAACCCTTGTGCCCAGTGTTTCGTCACGAAGGTCGATCGTCGCTGTGTCCCAGGCGTCGTCGAATTCGATATTGTCGGGTCCTCGGTGAAGAGCCCAGGCGCGCAGGTCATCAATCTGAATCCGAGCACTGGTGCAATCCTCGTCTGACGTCAACCACGCATTGCCCTTGGCGAGCCAACCGACTCTCCAGTCTTCATGCCCATCGGACACATGGCTCGGGCTCCATGTCGAGCGCCACCTTACGTTGTCAAAGAGGCTGTAGTACGTCGAATCCCGATCGGTACCCCAGATCTCGGGACGCGACCTCTCCGGTCCTGTTGCCCGCCCACCTCCCGCCCATGGACGATCGCCCAGGAACCCGATGGTCTCCAGAGCGAATTCGCCGTGAGCCACCTCCCGCAAAGTGCCTGGAACACGTTCCGCAGGATCGGGCGGCTCGTAGGGTTCCGTGGAATCAGTCGGATTCGCAACCCACCATTCCCCGAGCAACATGACCCACACCGTACCACTTGGGGGATCGTGGAAGCGTTTATCGAGGTCAGAGGTAGGTTCCACTGAGCTTGTAGAGTCGTCCCTGCACCCCTTATTCCGCAGGTTGAGCGGCACCTTCGTCTCGAAGTCAACTGGTCCCATTGAGTGACTTCGCCCCGGCTCCTTAGTCGCTATCCGTTGTCGACTGCCTTTGCCCGCGCCACCTTTGCATCGGTAATCCAGGGGGACAGAAGACTCAACGTGCTGAGTAGCCAAGGTACTTCTGGTCGAAATGACCGATGAGTTGTTCCAGCCGATCAGGTGGCATCCGTTCGGGGTTCGCCCATGGGGCCTATCCGAAAATCTGGGCTAGCTTGTCGGGGTTTGCGGCTTCGATGGATTGCATGATCTTTTGCAGCTCGAAACCGTGGTTCTCGGTGATCCGGCGTAGGTCCTTCCAGTAACATCCGTCGGGCATGTCGAACGTGCGGAAGTCGGCAGCGACTTCCACGTGGACGTCCTCCCCGAATATCCTGACTGCTTTGGCGCGCTCTTCGCCCCATGTGTCACTGAGGCGCTTTAGGAACAACAACGAGAACACGAACTCGCGGAGGTTCGCTGGACCCACGGGCCGCGGAGGATAGTGGCTGCTCCCCACAGCCACGCCTCCAGTTCCTGTTGGGTGATGCTCATGCTTGTATGTTTCTGGCCCCGGGGGCCTCATGAATTCCGTGATGGCCTTCAGTTTGAATTATCTGCCTCAACCGCGGCGTGTGAATAACCGCGCGCCTACCGCCGCCACCACCACCAAGACCGTTCCTCGGATGGGCGCATCGGACCAAGTCATGACCGCAAACCATGCCACCACAGCCGCCACCGCATACACCACAACGTCGCGAAATCGTGAAGACACGCCAAAGAAGGGTAACAACCTTCTCGGTTGGATCGGCTAACCGCTTTTCTGGGGATGGTCCACTTATCATTGCGCGTCTCGGATGGGGCTGTAGCGAAAGTTTGACTTGTTGGTAGCGGTCCGAAGTGGCGAAGTGTTTCGGGTGCTGTTCCCCGGCAAGACACCCTGGGCGCCCCTTAGGTCGTGTTCAAGGGGTGTTGTCTTGAGGTGTTGCAGGAAACTTCGACGGGCGGCCATCGACGCGAAGAGCGCGGCCGCCGCGTCGGTTTCGGAACAGTGCAGCAGTTTCGCGACCTTTCGGATATGAGCGTCGTGAGGGTTGGAGATGCGCACCGACCAGCGCACCGTTCTCCTCTCAGACGGTGCCCGGCGGAGATGTTCATAAGTGACGGGTTGGCGGGTGGCATGAGTCAGAAGCCCTCGTATGGTTTCTGAGCGGCTCAACCGATTCCAGTAGGCGGTGGTGTCCACAAATGAGGCTTGCATGGGAGTGACCCGGAGGGTTCGGTGAACCATCCCTTCTTTGCCACCTCGGCTTCGGGAAGGCCGCGGTGGACGGTCAAGAACACCGTGTTCTCTAAGAGCCTCACGGACGATCCGCCGGGCAACCGCCGCCTTAGAGATCTCCCACTTTTCTGATAGTGCCATCAGACCAGCCGCATGGGACGGGTTGAACACCACTCGCAGTACTGCTTCTCGTTCTTGCTGCTGCCTTTGCGGTTGTTGTGACATTTGTTGCTTCTGCTCCTTAGGTGTCACCTCGCCGGCTGACCGGACGGCTGCTGCTAAGGGTGTTGGCGCTCTGGTTTAGGCTGCTGGTCTGCTGTGGATCCATGCTTCGATGTCGCTTCTGAGCCATCCGACAGCTCGGGAGGTATCACCACCCAAACGGACAGGAGTGGGGAACTCTCCGGTCTGGCGGAGACGCCATAGAGTCGTCCGGGACAGACCCGTGGCAGCCACGACTGCGGGCATACGCAATACCTGAGACAACCGATCGGAAGGTGTGTTCGCCTCACCCCAGGCAGACATGGGACGCCCTGGGGAACGGTCAGAAAGAAATGTATTGTGTTTCATGCCCTCCACTATGCAACATCGCCGATTCCAAGCGTTCGCAAACCGTTCGTTTAAACGTTCGCAAACCGTTCGTTTGAGGTCTGACCTGGGGAAACACCGATCTGACACGGCAAGCGTTCGCCAACCGTTCGCCGGCAGCGTCCCTCGTGAGGAGTCCTGTGAGTCTTCGACTAACGCTTGGAAGAAAACATCCGAACCCACCTGCGCCACCCCGAGTTGTTGGTGGCTGCCCACCCGAAACCTCGTGTGGGCACAGCTTAGTGCAAACGTGTGGTTGAGATGCTCCCACAACCAAACCCCTGCCGAGGCAACCATTTCCCAAGCCACCCTGCCCTTGCAGTGACCGATATGAGGACACTCGGTACTCACCTAGTTTAGATCTCTTCCCCTTGGGCCTTTGTGCTCTGTCCTCTCCCCCACCAAGTGGAGAATGGCACCACTTTCTGCTTCGGCCCTTACAGCCTTTCCTGATTGGGATAGCCTGGAAACGTGAATGGCACTTGCTATTGTGGCTCTGCATGGAATGTGAGCGGGACAGGGCCGACACAGGAAACATTGACCTCTCGGGAGGGGACAATTGGGTGCTTTATGCCGACAACGCTGACGTGCTTCCACGGTTTTGCGACGGTTCCTTCAGGCTGATTTACATCGATCCGCCGTTCAACAGCGGCAAGGTCCAGCGCCGGAAGCAACTTGCAACCGTTCGTAACGATGATGGGGACCGGGTGGGCTTCGGGGGTCGGCGATACCGCACAGTCTCCCTCGGTTCCACCTCGTACTCAGATGTATTCGATGATTACATTGCGTACATTGCACAACGGCTTGAGCACGCCCACCGTCTCCTAACCGCCAACGGCACTTTGTACTTCCACATTGACCAGCGGGAAGCCCACTACTGCAAGGTTCTACTCGATCAGATCTTCGGCCGCGACTGCTTTGTCAACGAGATTATCTGGGCCTACGACTACGGGGGACGCTCGCGTAGACGCTGGCCTGCCAAGCATGACACCATCCTCGTTTACGCCAAGGACACTGGGGGCTACTTCTTCGATCAGGAGGCCATTGAGCGAATCCCCTACATGGCCCCCGGGCTCGTATCGAAGGAGAAAGCGGCGCGTGGCAAGCTCCCAACCGATGTCTGGTGGCACACTATCGTGCCTACCAACGGAAAGGAGAGGACGGGCTACGCCACGCAGAAACCCGAGGGTATCCTGCGCCGGATCCTGAGTGCTTCGTCCCGGGAGAACGATTGGGTCTTAGATTTCTTCGCCGGATCAGGTACTACCGCTGCTGTGGCACAGAAGATGAATCGGCGCTTCGTCATGATCGACAACAACGATGAGGCCATTGCGGTCATGGCACGCCGCCTGGGCTCCCATGGGATACGCTACGTAGACGGGGCACTGAACCATCTCAACATCGATCAGACTCTATCTGGTCAGTTAGATTTGTTCTGATGACTGCTCAATGTCACAGAATCGAGGATCCTGAAGTACGGGAGTTGGCAGCGTATGCGGAGATGATTCGCTCGGACTACCCGGCAGACGAGTTAGACCCTTGGAGAGACAGCCCCTTCGGCTGGATCAAGAAGCGACCATCAAGGCAAGTCGGGGCCATCGCCGAGAAACTTGTCGCCGCTTGGTGCGCGGCTAAGGGGTTTGATGTCGTGAGAACCGGCGATTCGGAAGCAGACCGTGTTATTGAGGGGTACAGAGTCGAGATCAAGTTCTCGACCCTTTGGAAGTCTGGTGTCTACAAGTTCCAACAGATCCGAGACCAAGACTACGACTACTTATTCGCTTTAGGAGTCTCGCCATACAACGCACACGCCTGGGTTCTTCCCAAGTCGATCCTGCTCCAGAGAGTGATCGGCCACATGGGCCAACACACAGGCTCTGGTGCCAGGGATACGGCGTGGCTCAGTTTCACCATTGGCAATGAGCACGAGTGGATGAGGCCATACGGAGGAAACCTGGCAACGGTACGCAATATTCTCTGCAGGCTGGGGACGAATCCCCACATCTAGAGGTGGCTCTCCTGTCTAGAGTGGAGTTGCAGCGTCCAGCCTTTCAGGGTTGTAGGTAGTGGCCCCCATTGTTCCATCAGTTGGCGGCGTCTGTCTAGGAGGTCGCTTCGGGCGTATGCTCCTTCGACGCCTTTGACTGTGTGAGCTAGGGCTGCTTCGGCTAGTTCGCGGGAGACACCGGTCTCTCCGCACCAGTCCCGAAATGATGATCTCATTCCGTGGGGTACGCATCCGATGTTGTTCTCTTTGCAGAGTTTGCTCATGGTGGCGTTGGAGATTGGCTTTTCTCTCGCTGATGGGAAGATCAGCCCAACGCCGCCGGTTAGTTCCCTGGCCTCGTTCAATATAGCTAGAGCTGGTGTGCTCAGGGGTACCCGGTGGGGTTTGGTGGTCTTAGTGCGAGTTGCTGGAATGGTCCATGTTGCTGTGGCGAGGTCGATCTCATCCCAGGTCGCCAGCCTGGCTTCACCGCTTCGGACGGCACAAAGCGTCAGGAACTCGAAACAGAGGACTGTGGCTTTCCACGCGTTGGTGGCCCGGATGGTCGCTAGTGCCTGGGCGACCTGGCTGTGGTGAAGAGCTTTGAAGTGTTGCGCCCTGGCGCTGTTGCTACCCAGGGCTGCTTTGATCCTCCCATCTGCCGGGTTGTCCTCTCTGAAACCCTGCGCCACTGCCCAGCGCATGATGGCCGAGACCCGCTGCAGAACCCGCCGAGCTGTCTCCTCTTTCCGGTTCCAGATCGGCACAAAACAGGCCATCACATCCGCGCCCGTGATCTGGTTGACAGCCATCTCACCCAGATGGGGAAAGGCATACGTTTCAAGTGTTGAACGCCAGTGCTTCTCGGAGAGGCCTCCTGGCTTCCACTTGGGAGCGTGCAACTGGATGACCCTCTCGGTGGCATCTCGGAATGTCGGCACGATAGATCCGGCCGCGGTCGGATCACCGCCCTGGCGGGCGATCCTTCGATACTCGAACGCCTTGGTTCGGGCTTCCCTGAGGGTCACGTATGGATATCCGCCGAGACCGAGGTCCCGGCGTCTACCGCGAATGGTCCCTCGCCATATCCATTGCTTAGATCCGCTGGGTGTGACCCGCAACATCAGACCGTGTTGATCGCCGTATTTGCCGGGTTCCTTCAACGAGCGAACCCGCTGGGCAGTGAGCTTCGTCAATAGGCCTGCCTTTCTCAGAGCACCGCGACATTTTAGGGATTTGTACTTTTTTATCCCACATTATATCCCATACTGTGATGAACCTATCAGCAACCAACGGGAAGGTCAAGAACCCATACGGACAGCCACGCACCCCACCTCTAATCCTAGAAATGTGACCTTTTACCTGGGACAACAGCCAAGTATGAAACCTCAGGAACCCGTTAGGACGCTTGAGAAAGGATAACGGGTGAAATCCGTGATTGGTGGAGCTGACGGGATTTGAACCCGTGACCTCTTGCATGCCATGCAAGCGCTCTTCCAAGCTGAGCTACAGCCCCAGAATCCTCAAAGTATATATCAAGCCGAGGTGAGTTCCGACACGGGTTCGGTGATCGGCGCCGACCAGGGAACCTCGGGGGCGTCCCCCCACAGGCGTTCCAAACCGTAATATTGGCGATGGTCGGTAGAGAAGATGTGTATAACAAAGTCCCCGTAGTCCAACAGCACCCACTCGGACTGCGCCAAGCCTTCCTCTCCCAGGCGACGACGCCCCTTTTCCCAAAGACGGTTCCTCACCTCCGCGGCGAGGCCCTGGATATGCGGGCGGGAACGACCCGTGGCAATCACAAACACCTCGGTGATGCCCATCGCCTCCCCTACCCGCAGCAGCACGATGTCGTAAGCATTTTTCCGTGCCAATACGTCAGCGACAAGCCGAGCAGCTTCAAGCGTCTCTACTAAACCACCTCCTGGGGTTCAAACACTCTCTCATCCTAAGCCGTCGGGCGTCGCATAAAGCCTGTTTTCGGTGATGTATTCCCAGACTCCCTCTGGCACCAAAAAACGGATGCTCCGTCCAGCCTGGCGGCGGCGACGTACCTGCTCGGAGCTTATGTCCAAAGATGGGGCGTCCAACCACACAGGTGAGTGACCCACCGCCTCCTCTACTTTCCCAACCTCGATTCCCGGCCGGGACGCCACCGCCAGACGGGCTCGCCGGATAACCTCTTCCCAACGCATCCAACTGCGTATCCCCTGGGCGGCATCGGCTCCCAATATCAAATAGATTTCATCGTGGGGGGAAAAGGTCTGCAGGGTGTCTGCCATATAGCTGGGACCTTTCCGTCCCAGCTCACAGTCGTTGACGCTGAAATAGGGAACCGGATCTGTCGCCCGTTTGATCATCTCCAGCCGGTGATGGGCTGCAGTGAGAGGGGAGGGTTTCCACCAGGGGTTTCCCGTCGGAATGAACTCCACCACTGAAACCGCAAGCTGGCGGTAGGCAGCCTCTGCCAACATCAGATGAGCGGAGTGAGGAGGATCGAAAGTACCACCCAAGACGGCTCTTAGCACCCTTCCTACCTTAGCCGCCCCACGCCAATGACGACAACGGGAACATCCCACCGACCCAGCGTGGATCTAGCCCCCTGTTCTGTACAGCAGCCGGAGCCTCCCCCACCCACGGCTCCCTCTTTTTCCACAATCCAAGGCGGTTTCCGGGTCTACATACAGCCCATTCACCCGCACCGACAGATGCACCGCGGATATCCCGTGATCAGAGCCCGACCGCCCCAGCATCCTGCCGACTGCTACCCGCTGACCCGCAGCAACCCACACCTCCGACAAATAGGAGAGGCTCACCCGTACCCGGGGTGAGGGAGCGATCGTCACGGACAACCTTTCTGCCACTCTTCCCGCAAAAGTAACCATCCCCGAAACCGGCGCCCTCACCGCCGCAGCCGGGGAGGCGGCCAGATCCACACCCCAATGGCCTCTCCCGTAGGCCGGGGCGAAGCCACGAAGCGTCCTTCCCGATACCGGGGGCAGCAATGTGATCTCACAAGGCGATATGGCCCACGTTTCGGAAGGAAACGCCGCCAACAACACCAAGGCGAAGGCCACCCACCACCTAACCAGACCGGAAAACCGTCTTTTCACTTCTAAAAGGATGCGCCACCCTATCTATCCATTTCAAGCTATTGCCCCGGTTTTTCCGGTCCTCGACTTCCCTTTCGGTCGTCGATCCGGGATTGCGCTAAATTCGGGATCGAACGGGACATCCATCGGAAGAGCAGCGTTGGAAAAAACCAAAGTGGCCTTGATGGGATTCGGGCGAATCGGACGCAATGTCTTTCGCCTGCTGGCAGGCCATCCCTTCCTGGAAGTGGGGGTCATCGCCGATGTGGCCGATCCCGTGGGGTTGGCCTATTTGCTGAAATACGACACCATCTACGGCCGTTTCCCCGGACAGGTCACCTACGCCGACGGCGCCTTGTTGGTGGAAGAGCAAAGAACGCCGATCATCGCCGCCCGCCATCCTGGCGACGCCGACTGGAAGGAAATGGGCATATCGCTGGTGGTGCAGGCCACCGGACGCCACCGCACCATGGAAGAATGTCGCCGTCATATCGCCGCAGGCGCCCGCGGCGTAACCCTGGCCTCCACGCCCCTCGTCCTGGACGATATCCCCATTCTCCTGAGTGGAGTGAACGACCATCTTCTGGCGCCCGACACCGAGGTGATTGCATTGGGCTCCAACACCTCCAACGCTCTGGCTCCCATCCTCTGCACGCTGGCAGACAGCTTCGGACTCCGACGGGGGTTTTTCACCAGCGTCCATGCGATAACCAACGCCCAGCGGTTGGCCGATGTGCCCACCTCGGGATTCCGCTCCAGCCGGGCGGCGGCGGACAACATCATTCCCTCTCCCACCAGGGCGGCGGAGATACTCACTTCGGCCTGTCCGGAGTTTGCGGGCAAGTTGAGCGGCTTGGCCCTCAATGTCCCCGTGGCTGATGGCTCCACCGTCGACCTGGTGGCCGAATTGGAGACCCCTGTCGACCCCGACAGCCTGAACCGGGCAATGCAGCAGGCCTGCGACACCCGCTACCGGGGTATCGTCGAGTACTCCACCGATCCCATCGTCTCCTCCGACGTAACCGGAGCCAGCGAGTCGGCAGTGTTCGACAGCCTGGCCACCATGGTGATCGGCGAACACCTGACCAAGACAGTGACCTGGTACAACAACGGCTGGGGATATTCCGCGCGCATCGTGGCGGTGCTGGAAAAGATGAGTGGGGCATGACCACCCGGGTGGCTATCAACGGGTTTGGAAGGATCGGACGGTCGGTGCTGCGCATCCTTATTGAGCGAAACCTTCCCCACATCGAAGTGGCAGCCGTCAACGATCTGGCAGACGACGATGTGCTGGCCTATCTGCTGCGCTATGACTCGGTAATGGGACCTTTGGCCGCAGAGGTAGGGCTATCGGAGGGAGTGATGACGGTGGGCCGACATCACATCCGCATGCTGTGCGAATCGGATCCCACCCGGCTGGGTTGGGACACACTGGGAGTGGATATCGTGGTGGAATCCACCGGGGTTTTCCGTACCCGCAAAGCCTTGAATAAGCACCTGGAGGCGGGCGCCAAGCGGGTGATTCTCACCGTTCCCTCCAAAGATCCGCTCGATCTGACCGTGGTGTTGGGAGTCAACGACCACCTGCTCGGGCCGGACGCCTCCCTCATCTCCAACGCCTCCTGCACCACAAACTGCCTGGCCCCCCTCGCCAAAATACTCCACGATCGCTACGAGATCCGCCGCGGGTTGATGACCACAGTTCATGCCTACACCAACGACCAAAGACTGGCGGATGTGCCCCACGCCGACCTACGTCGCAGCCGGGCCGCCACCGAAAACATCATTCCCACCACCACCGGAGCAGCCAAGGCGGTTGGAGAGGTTCTTCCCGAACTGGCCGGAAAGCTCGACGGGATGGCCATGCGGGTGCCGGTGGCCGATGGATCAATAGTGGACCTGGTCGTGGAACTCTCGGGAAAAGTCACCGTCGAAGAGTTGAACGAAACTGTTCGGGCCGCCGCCGCCGGGCCCTTTGCCGGGATAGTGGAGTTCACCGAGGCGCCAGTGGTCTCCTCCGACATAATCGGCAACCCGCATTCCAGTATCTTCGACGCCGGGGCCACCGATGTGTTGGGCCTGAATCTGGTGAAGACTCTGGCCTGGTACGACAACGAGTGGGGCTATTCCAACCGAGTGGTCGACCTCATCGAACGCCTGGCCGAGTTGTCAGCCTGATCGGCCGAGCGGGCGCCTTTCGACGGTGATCCGCGAGGTTCTCCACAAACCGCTCCAATTGCAACAGGTTTCTCACCTCATAGACCTCGGTGCAATAGACCCCCATCCGGGACATCAGGGAGTCCCCGGTATCCCAATAGGCCCGCGGTTCGGGATTCAACCAGTAGATAGCCTCGGCGACCCCCGCCGCTTCCGCCAGGGCCTTTCCACCAAAACCCCGGTAGTTGTTGCGGGCGTCGCCGGCGATGATCACCGTGGAGCGGGCCGTCAGCTCACTGCCATAACGGTCGGAAAATCTGGATAACGCATTTCCATAGTCGGAATGACCATCCAGTTCCACCACCTCGGCTTCCGAAAAAATACGCTGAGACACCGCCCCAAAACGAAGCCCGGGAGTCAGCAGATCAGTTATCTCGTCCACCCCGTCCACGAAGGCAAACGCCCGCAAACTGGAAAAGCGGGCCGACATGGCGTAGGTGAACTGGAGAGTAAAGCGGGCGAAAGTGGCCATGGAACCCGAAACGTCGCATAGAAGAAAGATCTCGGGACGGGAACGACGCATGGTGCGGAAACGAAGATCCAGAGGAACCCCTCCGGTGGCCAGGGAGGCCCGGACCGTGCGGCGGAAATCCAGACGGCCCCGCCGGCGGTGGAGGTCGCGGCGGGCCAGCCGGGCGGCCAGCTTGCGGGTGAGCGGCCCAATCAACTCTTCTATGCAACGGAGTTGGGACTCCGAGGCATGCATGAGATCCAGTTCCTCGAGCGGCGGAGAACGCAGGGTGGCCGCCACCGGCTGTCTCCCCCGGTCCGCCACCAGCCGACGACGAATCTCCGCCATCAGCTCCTTTCGCAGCCTTTCTATCAACGCCTCCACCTCTTCTGTCCGGAAACGATCCTCCAGAGCTTCTTCGTTCAGACCGGGATAAGGCCCCCGTTCATCCACCAACTCCGCCAGCATCTTTCGCAAAGAATCGAGGTCAAGGCGGCGCAAGGTGCGGTACAGGTAATAGGCGCCGCCCACCGGTCGCCCCGATGTCATCCCCGCCAAATCTTCCACCGCTCGTTCCACCAGACGACGCAACGCCTCCCAGTCGTGACTTCCCAGCGCCGCCGCCAGCGCTTCCGCCAGGGAGCCCAAATCCCCGGCGGCGCCCATTTGCGAAGAGCCGTCAGCGGATCTGGTTTCGGGGGCAATCTCCGCCTCCGAAGGGGGTGGGGGCCGGTTCAAGGCGAAAAACACCTCGAAAGCGATGTCGAAAGCTTCCAGATGCCGGGCGGATTTGACCAGGGTGGCGCACAATGCGGACTTGAGGGCGTTGCGGTCGGCCAAGTCCACCACTTCCAGGGCGCCCAAGGCGTCGATAGTCTCCACGGTCGACACGGGAACTCCAGCCCCCCGCAGCTCCTCCACAAAGTCGGTGAGCAGGCTCAGCACGCCGTCTCAGCCCTCGGCAGCCAGTTCCTTGCAGGCGATATCTATGTCAGCCTGATACTTGAGAAGGACGTAGGCGGTTTCGGAGAAGGACTCCCGGTCGATTCTCTCCACCCCCAAGGTCAGCAAGGTCCTCGCCCAGTCGATGGTCTCTGAAACCGAGGGAGGTTTTTTGAGAGCCATTCCCCGGAGGCTACGGGCCAGTTGTGCGATCGACTGGGCTAAGGCTTCGGGAAGGCTTGGCGCTCGGGCCAGGAGAATGGCCCGTTCCCGATCAGGGCTGGGATAGGGAATGTGCAAAAAGAGGCAGCGGCGACGCAGCGCCTCAGAAAGTTCGCGGGTGTTGTTGGAGGTCAGGATCACCAGGGGCTGGGAACCGGCTTTGACCGTCCCCAACTCGGGAATGGTGATCTGGAACTCGGAAAGAACTTCTAAGAGCAGCGCCTCGGTCTCCATCTCCACCCGGTCGAGTTCATCCACCAACAGCACCACCGGATCAGGTGAAGAGATGGCTGTCAAGAGCGGCCGGGACAACAGAAAGCTCTCCGAGAATATGTCCTCTTCCGTCTCCCGCCACCCCGACGAGGGATCGGCAGAGATTCGCAGCAGTTGCTTGCGATAGTTCCACTCGTAGAGCGCTTTCGACTCGTCGAGACCCTCATAACACTGCAAGCGAATCAACTTTCGCCCGGTGGCGGCGGCCAACGCCTTGGCCAATTCGGTTTTCCCCACCCCCGCCGGGCCCTCCGCAAGAACGGGTTTGTTCAACCGTGCCGCCAGATAGATCACCTGGGCGATCCGTTCGGAGGGCAAATACCCCTGATCCCTGAGGGCGGCAGCTACTGCCTGTGGAGATTCGAGCGGATCAGGAATGGGGATCTCCCCTTGGACGGGAACCGTTTAGTTTACCCCCCGGGGTCCTGTCTCCGGACAACCGGCTAAACATCTCCCTCCCCTGGGCGGTATTCTTTATGTGCACAAGAATGAAAATTATCATCGTGGGGGCCGGTGCGGTCGGCAGCTATCTGGCCGAACGCCTCTCCTCCGATGGCCAGGATGTGGTGGTCATCGAAAGCAACCCCCAAATCGCCGAAACCCTCGACTCTCGCTTGGACGTGCTGACCGTCACCGGCAACGGCGCCGGCCAGGAAGTGCTAAAAGAAGCAATAAAGGCGGTGGGCGACTCCGTGGACCTCCTGATCGCTGTGACCAACCAGGACGGGATCAACGCGTTGGCCTGTCACTCGGCCACCATCCTGGGCATCAAACAGACCGTGGCCCGCATCTCGGACTCCGTCTTGCGGTCCGGGCTGCACAGCATGGGAGTCAAAGTGGTCATCGACCCCGATGAAGCCACCGCCGACGAGTTGGTCAGGCTGGTAAAACTAAGCGGCCTCTCCGAACACTGGGAGTTCGCCGGCGGCAAACTGCTGCTGGTCGGGGGCATCGCCCAACCCGCCTCTCTTCTCTTGGACAAACCCCTAAAGGAGCTGACCACCCTCAGCAAAAAGCGCGAGTTCCTGGTGGTGGCGATCATCCGGGACGGGGAGACCATGGTGGCCAGGGGTAGCACCCGGGTGAGAGCCGGCGACCATGTGCTGATGATGGTGGCGCCCCATGATGTCTATTTCGCAGCCAAGCTGTTGGGGATAAAAACCCGCTTGGCGAATCGGGTGGTGGTAACCGGCGACTCCCGATTGTCCATGGTCGCCATCCGCAAGCTGCGCGAGGCGTGGCTGTCGGTGGTCTTCATTACCAACGACCAACAGTTCTGCCGGAGAGTGGCTGAGATCAATTCCAAGGTTTTGGCTTTGCGCAATGACCCGGCCCACCCCAATACCTTGGGAGGGCTGGACCTGGGAGACCGGGACGCCCTGCTGGCGCTCTCCGAAGACGACGCCAGCAACGCCCTGGTGTGCATGGTTGCCAAGGCGCTGGGAGTGCAGTTGGCGGTGGCCCGCCTGCATAATCCCCACTATGTGGGGTTGCTGGAAGGGAGGGGGATCGACGCCTCGGTATCCCCGCGTCTGCTGGCCGCCGGGAGCATCCTTCGTTATGTCCGTCGGGGCATAGTCCACTCGGTGGTTACCTTCAGCGACTCGGACGCGGAAGCAATCGAGCTGGACGTGGCGGAGAAAAGCCCCGCCGCGGGTCGCCAGCTGATGGATATCAACCTTCCCAAGGGTGCAATGGTGGGAGGAATCGTCCACAATGGAACCACCATCCTGCCCCGTGGGGACACCACCATCCAGCCCGGGGACCGAATCATCGTGTTCAGCCTTCCCGACTCCATCACCCCCACCGAGAACCTCTTCCACGGGGAAGAACCATGAAACTGACCTCTGCGGTGGGCTGGCTGGGTCGCCGTGGGATGCTGACCTCCTTGCTGCTGGTCACCGGCGTAACCGCTATGGCGGTCGGCTTGATGATGTTCTTGGCGGCCGGCGTGTCTCTTCTTTACGGTGAGCTTTCCGATGCGAGGGCGATCGGGGCCGCCGCCGCGGTGACGGTGGCAACCGGAGGGCTGCTGCGCTGGTCGGTGGAAAAGCCCACTGCATTCACTACCCGGGCCGGGTTCGCGGGAGTGGGTATCGCCTGGCTGATGATGTCGGTGTGCGGAACCCTCCCCTATCTCTTCACCGGCGCGATCCCCGATTTCACGAGCGCTTTTTTCGAGACGGTCTCCGGATTCACAACCACCGGCGCCTCTCTGGTGGCCGATCCCAGCCAACTGTCCCACGGAATCCTTTTTTGGCGGTCGCTCACCCAGTGGCTGGGAGGAATGGGAATAATCGTGCTGTTCGTGGCGGTGCTACCCCTGTTGGGAGTGGGTGGAGTGGAGTTGGCCCGGGCCGAGTCTCCCGGAGCGCATCCCGATCGCCTCACCCCCCGTTTCCAGGACACCGCCAAACGCCTGTGGTTGGTCTACGTGATGCTCACCTGCGCCGAAGCCATCCTGTTGTGGGCGGGCGACATGAACCTCTTTCAGGCCGTCAACCACTCCCTAACCACCCTGTCCACGGGTGGATTCGGCACGGAAGCTACCTCCATCGCCGGGTTCAGCGCCTATACCCAATGGGTGATCGTTGTCTTCATGATCATGGCGGGGATCTCTTTTGCCCTTCACTATCGGGCCCTGCTCCACCCCCGTCAGTATCTGCGGAACGGGGAATTCAAAGTTTATTTCCTGATAGTGGTGGCCGCCGCCGCCTGGCTTACCATCGTCCTGGCTAACCAGGGCAGCGAGTGGGAGCAATCCGCCCGGGAGGGTGTCTTCACGGCCGTATCAATGGTGACCACCACCGGCTACAGCACCGCCGACTTCGGAGGTTGGATACCCCCCCTGCAGATCCTGGTGCTGGCTCTGATGACCCTGGGAGGCATGGCGGGATCCACCGCGGGCGGTATCAAGAGCTTTCGGATCAAAGTGCTGGCTCACACCGCCTTTACCGAGTTGCGACGGGTGATCCACCCCAAGGGGATGTTTTTGATCCGACTCAACAATCATCCACTTCCGACACACATCATCAGGGGGATCTTCTCTTTCTTCGTTCTGTATGTGTTCCTCCTGGGCGTGGGAACGCTCCTCTTCACCACCATCGAGCTTTCCTTCGGGTCCTCGGACTTGCTTACCTCGATATCGGCGGTGGTGGCCAGCTTGGGGAATATAGGACCCGGATTGGGCGAGGTCGGACCTGCCGCCAACTATGCCATAGTCTCCAACCCCGGTAAGTGGCTCTTATCCCTGTTGATGATCGTGGGGCGCCTGGAGATTCTCCCCATCCTGGTGCTGGCCATGCCTTCGGTCTGGCGCAAGTAGTCTGGCTCGCCTCCTGTATTCGAGAAGTTGATAAACTCGCCTCCCCTCGGCGTGGCTGCCGGAAAACGGGCAAAATACAACGGCAGGTGGTGGCGGGGGAGGGAAACCCAACGAGCGAAAACTCCACGCCAGAAAACGCGACTTAGAGTTCGTTTTCGCGTTTTGCCGGTGTGAAGATACGTCAACCGGCCCAAGAACCCCGGTGGGCCGAGAGCTATTCGATCAATACCACCAAATCGTCACGATGAATAAGCTCCACGGTGGGCTGACTGCTCTCTTGAAGACCACGGCATTTGGCGGCGGGGATCCGGGATATTCCCTTGGCGACGACTCTTCCGTCCGGGTCCAGCACCTCCACCGCCTCCCCCGCACCGAAATCTCCCTCTATTTCCCGTACGCCCACCGGCAAAAGGCTCTTTTTGAGAAGGACTATCGCCCGCACCGCCCCGGCGTCTACCTTAACCTGACCCCGGGTCTCCTGGCCAAATGCAATCCAAAGCTTGCGGGCGCTTAGCTTCCGTGACTGGGGATTGACCCAGGTACCGATCGTCTCTCCCCGACAAATCCGGGCCACCACCTGTGGTTCTGAGGATGAAGCAACCACAGTGGGGATACCCGAAAACGCCGCCATCCGGGCCGCCGCCACCTTGCTGGAAACACCCCCCGATCCCAGCCGCCCCCCCGGCAGGACAGAGATGGAGTCGAGCTTCCAGTCCGCGTGGGAAATTTCGTCGAACAAGCGGGCGTCCTGCGAAGCGGGGTCGGCGGAATAGAGGCCGGGAGTGTCGGTCAACAAGACCAGCAGATCGGCGGAGACTAGATGGGATACCAGGGCCGCCAACCGATCGTTGTCTCCTACCCGCAACTCTTCCACGCCCACTGTGTCATTTTCGTTGACCACCGGAACAATACGACGCTCCAGCATGCTCATAAGGGCCACCCGAGCGTTGAGATAAGGGGTCCGGTCTGCTAAAATCCCCCTGGTCAAGAGGACTTGGCCGGCCACTAGTCCGCGCTTGGCGAACTCGGCCGCGTAAAGGCCCATCAGCCGACTCTGCCCCACAGCCGCCGCTACCTGCAATCCGGCCAGGTCGGTGGGCCGCCTGGTTAGTCCCAGCGCAGGCAGTCCCGCCGCTACCGCCCCTGAGGTGACCAGAACGGTGGGATAGCCGGAGCAAACTGCCCGCGACACATGTTCGACCACCCGCTCCAAAGCGGCCGAATCCAGTCCCTTTCCCACTTGGACCAGGCTGGAAGAACCAATCTTGATCACCAAGGCGCCGTCCGGAGAAACCGCTCTTCTCATTCCCGCTCCTCGGCATCGAGATCTTCGTATTGGAGTTCCACCCCTCCGATCCGCACCGTGTCTCCATGACGGGCGCCGGCCTCCCTAAGGGACCGCCCCACGCCGATACGGTCCAACCGGCTAGAGGCCAGTCGGGCTGCCTCGGGGATGTCAAGATCCCCCAGCGCCACCGCCCGTTCCGCGGCCACCCCCACCACAGACCATCCTTCACCGGTGCGAGTAACCACAAAGCCCTTCCGGTGGGGACGATGAAGTATGAATCCTTCCCGAGGTATCGCGGCCTCCCGCGCCCTGGCCACCAGTTCACTCACACGACGCAAAAAAGGAAGCAGCCCATGCCCCGTAACCGCCGAGATCAGAAAGGATCCGGGAATCGCCGCAGCAATCTCTTCCGATTCCCGAAGGTCAGCCTTGTTGACCACCACCACCCGGGAACGTTCGACAAGTTCCGGAGAGTACCGCTCCAGTTCGCCCAAGAGCGCCTCCAGTTGCGCCCCGGGGTCTACTTCGGCCAATGGAGAGGGGTCAAGCATGATCACCAGCACCGAGGCCCGCTCCACATGACGCAAGAAGGTATGCCCCAGTCCGCGGCCCTCGGCAGCACCCTCTATCAGTCCGGGAACATCGGCCATAGTGAACTCGCCATCGTCGATCCCCACCACTCCCAGGTTGGGAGTGAGGGTGGTGAACGGGTAGTCGGCGATCTTGGGGCGGGCAGCAGACACCCGGGACAGAAGCGTGCTCTTCCCAGCGTTGGGAAACCCCACCAAGGCGGCGTCGGCCTGCAATTTCATCTCCAGGCGGAACCACTCTTGAGGCCCATCCTCGCCCCGCTCGGCCACCGCCGGCACCCGATGATGGGGGCTGACCAGAGCCGCGTTCCCCCGCCCGGCTTTCCC
Organism: Acidimicrobiia bacterium; assembly: GCA_965248705.1. Lineage (GTDB taxonomy): Bacteria > Actinomycetota > Acidimicrobiia > Spongiisociales > ZC4RG35 > Bin76. The sequence goes on from CBDFJY010000002.1 coordinate 412,667, forward strand.
TCCCCGGAGCAGCACTACCTGTTGATCCTCGGCCACCAGATCGGCCAGCAGCACACCGGTATCGTCGTACACGGAGGTTCCCAGAGGTGCGGGGATCACCAAAGGAGCGCCTCTCCGGCCGTGCCGAAGGCGATCGGCCCCTTTGCCGCCGTTTTCAGCCACAAAATGCGTATGTCGCTGATAGCGGAAGAGTGTGCTTACCGAGGGGTCGGCGCGAACCACCACCTCCCCGCCTCTCCCCCCCGAGCCGCCGATTGGCTTTCCCCGCGGCTTTCCTCGTCGTCGCTCAAAGCTGACCATGCCACTCCCGCCATCTCCGGCGCGAAGGTGCACCCTGACCGAGTCAACGAACATCGCGACCGGCCGAAAGCAGAGTCAGTCGGTAAGAACGTTCACCAGGCGGCGACGATTCCGCACCCCATACTTGACAACACCCGAGGCGCGGGCGTACAACGTGTCGTCACTTCCCCTGCCCACATTGAGGCCGGGATGAATGCGGGTCCCGCGCTGTCGAACCAGCACCGATCCGGAATGGACGGACTGCCCGTCGAACACTTTGGGACCAAGCCGCTTGGAGTGCGATTCGCGTCCGTTTCGGCTGGAGCCCCCCGCTTTAGTCTTGGACATCTTGGCTCTCCTTTTGAGAATCGGCGGGCAGGTCGATGTTCAGGATCTCGATCTGAGAATACTTCTGGCGGTGGCCTATACGCCGACGATAGCCGGTCTTGGACTTGTATTTGAAGATACGGATCTTCGGCCCCTTCACCTCTCCCAGCAGTCGGGCGGAAACCCGCGCCCCCGCCAACGCCGGACCAGCCAACACCTTTCCCTCCTCGTCCACCACCATCACCGGATCGAAGGCGATCTCATCGGACTCTTGGGACAGGCGCTCCACACTGACCACATCGCCGGGAGCAACCCTGGCCTGCTTTCCACCGCTGGCTATTACTGCGTACATACTGAAACAGTCATTCTATGTAACCCGAGACGACAACGCCAAGGTCAAACACTGGCCGCCACCCGCGACGGGGAAGAGAGGGTCGGGTCCTGAATGATAACTCCCTGCCCACCACAACTGTCGCATGGTTTGGAAAACGACTCCAACAGCCCCGCCGAGACATTCTTACGAGTCATCTCCACCAGACCCAGACGGGAAACTTCAAAGGCCTCGGCCCGGGTCTTGTCCCTGGCCAACACTTCCTTCAGCCGGTTGAGAACTTTTCGTTGGTTGGCTTCTTGGGTCATGTCGATGAAATCGACAACAATGATTCCTCCGATATCCCGCAGCCGCAATTGACGTCCGATCTCCTCGGCCGCCTCCAAATTATTCTGCAGGATGGTGTCTTCCAGGTTGGAGCGGCCCACGAACCGTCCGGTGTTGACATCCACCACGGTCAAAGCCTCGGTGGAGTCAAATACCAAATGACCTCCCGAAGGCAATGACACCCGACGTTTCAGCGCCTTCCTTACCTGTTCGTCAACGTGATATCTATCGAAAAGAGAAACGGAGTTCTCATAACGCCGCACTCGGGAGACCAGGTCAGGATCGGCTGAGCGGAGATAATCCACCACCCGCTCGTAGGACTCGCCATCGTCAATCTCTACCCTTCGCGTCTCCGAAGTCAAATTCTCTCTGATCACCCTGATCAACAAATCGGAATCCCGGTACAGCAACCGGGGGCCTCCCTTCCGAGCGGCCTCCTCGGTTATCTCCTTCCATTTGTCGGCCAGTTGCACCACCTCCGACTCGATGTCCTTGGCAGTGGCCTGCCGGGCGGCGGTGCGGGCGATCACGCCGAATCCGGGGGGCACCATCTCGGCTACCACTTGTCGCAACCGGGAACGCTCCGCCCGGGAGAGTCGTTGGGAGATAGCGACGTTGGACGAGCCCGGCTGCAGGACCAAAAACCGGCCGGCCAGGGAGATATGGCCGCGGAGACGAGGACCTTTGGCGCCCATCGCATCCCGTCTGACCTGCACCACCACCTCGTCACCCTCTGATATGACCTGTTCCACCCGGGGACGACTACCTTTGCCAAACCGCTTGGGGTCGACAAATACGTCATCTGCATAGAGAACCCCGTTTTTTCCCTCTCCGATATCTACAAAAGCAGCTTCCATCCCGGGCAGTACGTTGCGCACTACCGCCAGATAGATATTGCCCACCAGCGAGCCGTCGCCGGGACTCTCCGCGTGATACTCCACCAGATCCGAGCCCTCCATGATGGCCACCCTGGTCTCTTCCTGCACGCTCACCAATATCTTGCTGCGCAATGCCGAAGACTTGATCTCCGGTTCGGAAGGAACCGAATCCTGGGCTGATCCAACCTGGCGCATCGGCGCTGACCCGCGACTGGTGGACACTCCCGGGCGGCTTCTTCTGGTAGCGCCTGGGCGAGGCTTCGGCTTCTTTTGTGTTTTGGCGGTTCTGGCCGCAGATGGAGTCTTTGCAGCTACGCGACGTATCTCTACTTCCGACCCATTTATCTGGCGCCTTTTCCGCTCTTCTACATAATCACCGCCGACCCGGCGAATAACCTCGGTTCGGCGTCTTCGCAACAGACCCATAAACAACCCTCCTAATCAAAATTGACATGGGAAACCGGAGTCTCTCTCCTGATCCATTTTCCCTATCCCTCGGCTGAGACTCCGCCGTAAGGGGACGGGCTCAAAGAGAGCAACCCCAAAACTTGTGCCTTCGGTGGGCTGGGAGCAGTCTCTGCCAAACCCATCCGACTGCTTAACATGCTATACGCTTCCCGGCCGCAAAATGAAATCTTATCGGGAAACCTGACATGAGGCGCCGAGGACTACCCCAAAAAGGCATTCCTCCCCCGGGAGACACCACCGAACCAAACATGGGGACGCAACTTCCAAACCGAAAGGGACATCCCTATTCCCGCCACCGCGGTCAGATAGAACGATCCCCCCTGGCTCAGGAAAGGCAGAGGGAGACCGGTAATGGGAACCAAGCCCAGTGTCATCCCCACACTGACGAAAACATGAAACATCAATACGGCGGCCACTCCTGTAACTATCAACGAGCCGTATTGATCAGGCGTCGTGACGGCAATCCGCAGCAGGCGCCAGAGCACGAAGCTGAAAACCGCCAACACCGCCAACCCTCCCACAAAGCCCAACTGTTCTCCCACCGCGGTGAAAATGAAGTCCCTTTCTTGTTCGGGAACCAAGCCCTGGTTGGTGATGGCGCCCTGAAACAGTCCCTGGCCGGTCATCTGGCCCGACGAGATAGCCAGCCTGGCCTGTCGGATACTCCAACCGAGCCCTTGGGGATCCAGATCGGGATCAATGAACACCCTGAGCCGGTTGATCTGATGTCCAGCCAGGAGGTCAAGCCGCCAGATAGTCGTCACAATGCCCACCGACGCCAGCGCCAAGGTGATCAGTTGTGTTCGGGTGGCGCCCGCCACGAACAGCATCAGCAAGAGAACGAAGGGCAATGACATCATCGTGCCCAGATCAGGCTGTAGGAAGATCAGCGCCATTGGTCCCGCCAACAGCGCCACCGCGTATCCGATCTTCCGCCAAGGAAGCTGCTGGTAGGTCTCTTCAGGACCGGGGCTGAGCAAAGACGCCAAAGCCATCACTATCACCAGCTTGGAGAACTCGGCGGGCTGGATGTTGACCGGGCCAAAGGTAATCCATCGCTGAACCCCTTTCACAGGATCGAAGAGAAAAGCCGCTCCCAGAGCAGCCAGACTACCCATGTACAGAACGGGTGTCAGGAACCGGTAGTCGCGATAGTCGAGATAGCTGAGAACAGTCATGACTACCACACCGATCAGCATGAACACCAACTGACGCTCGGTGGAGGACGAGGGCAACAACTCCCGACGTTCCAGGGCTGTTCTCGTCGCCGAAAAAATCATCAGCAGCCCGAATCCTGACAATGCCAGCACCGCGCCCACCAGCCCCAGATCAGGAGGGCCAATGTGATCTCCCCTCATCCACCATCCGCCTGTGCGTCTCGGGAGCATAGCCACTAGTTGGTCGCCTCCCCGGCCTCGATAGGATCCAAATCCTCGCCCATCAGATGCTGCAATATGTAACGGCCCATCGGCGCCGCCACTCTCCCCCCAGATCCGCCTTCATCCACCAGCACCACCACTACCCATTTAGGGTTGTTGATGGGCGCAACGCCCACAAACCAGGCGTGGCTATCCCGGTTGGCAGAAGATTGGCCGGTTCCGGTCTTGCCACCCACCAGATCCAACGAGGCCCCAAAACCTGAGAAAGCCCGACGGGCCGTTCCACTCGTTACCACCCGATTCATGTCGGAAAGAAGGGAGTCCACAACAGTTTGGGAAATGTCAATCTGGCTTTTTGGCTCAGGTATGGCTGCCCATAACAAGTCACCTTCCTGAGAACGTACCTGACTTACCACCCGGGGCGTCCACACGGTTCCGCCATTGGCCAGCGCCCCATAGGAGACGGCCACTTGCAAGGGGGAGGCCAACATGTCTCCCTGTCCTATCGCCATATTCATCAGGTCGCCACCCAACCAGGGACTGGCCAGAGACAAACGAGCCGGATCCAGACGGACGGGAGCCGCCGGGTCCTCAAGCTGGATACTTTTCCAACTTTCGAACAATTCCCGATCAGGAACGATTCCAGCCTGATCGCCGGAGAGATCCACGCCCGTAAAGGTACCGTAACCCAGGGAGCGAGCCATATCCTGTAAGACATCTTCTCGATCGGTGTTACGCCATTGGTACCAGACCCCCAAAGCCAGGTTATAGAAGAAGATGTTGCAGGATTGCTCCAAGGCGCCGTGGATATCAAGCCATCCCAACTCGGCCGGGTAATACCAGTCGCGAAAGACTTGAGGACTTCCCTCATCAATCTCGGGTAAGACCAGTTCCCCGTCACAGTTGATCCTCCGGTTCACCAGATCCACCCCCTCTATCGCCTCGGCGAAGGGTATGTCGTGGATGAGAGCTGCGGCGTAGGTAACCGCCTTGAAAGTGGAGGCGGGCGGGTAAAGCCCGCCAACCACCAAGTTGAGAAAAGCTCGCTCATCGGAAAGCCGGACAAAATCGGCTTGATCGATCCCCCATACAAACTGCTGGGGCTCGAAGCCCGGATAGCTGGCCAAAGCCAGTATCTCCCCGTTTGTGATGTCCATCACCAATCCCGCCGCCCGTTCCGAGTCATTCAAGACAGCCCTAATCTCTCCTTCTTCCAGAGATCGCTCTCTCTCTTCAGCTTTGATCCGGTTAGAAAGCTCGATCCCATCCAAGAGCGCATCTTCCACAACCTTCTGAACCCGCTCATCGAGGGTCAGATAGAGGGTGGCCCCCGAAGTGGCAGGGACTTCCTCTCGCTCTTCGGTTATCCGTCCAGCCTGGTTGACTCGATAGACACGCTCCCCCGGCGTCCCTTCCAGCCACTCGTCGTAAAAACCCTCCACCCCCAGTTTGCCAATACGAATATTTGGATTGAGGTAAGGTCGCTGCTGTAAATCATCCGCGGAGGGAAGCCCCAAATGTCCGATCACGTGTGACATGGAGCCACCCGTCAAATAGACCCTTTCGGGATAGTTTTCCACCACTAACCCCGGAAACGAACGGAGTTGCTCTTCCAGTTGATAGGCGGTCGCCGTGTCGACCACGGCCAGGGGAAACCGCTGGTTCACGCCCGCCTTTTCGTACAGAGTCTCTATCCACTCCGCGGGGATACTCAACCGTGTAGACAAGCGGGCGATCGCCTCCTCCTTTTGGGAAGATTGAAGGAGTTGTCGGTCCATCACCACCATCGGGGCTATTCGACTGGTAACCAACAACTGTCCGTTGCGATCCCGGATATCCCCGCGCGGCGCCGGGGAGAAAACCGACACCAGCCCCTGGGTGAAGACGGTCTCGGCCGCTGCCACTCCCTCACCTACCTGCAAAAACCAAAGGCGGATCCCCAAAAACCCGAACAGCATGGCGAAGATCGCCGCCACGACCGCGATCCGATATGACCCTTTCATTTCAGAGTGGGTACCCACAGCCGGTTGGAAAGGGGAAACAGCGCCACAGCCAAGGCGAAATTGAGCACTGGTATCAGTGCTATTCGCCGGAGGGCTTCCCATATATCCAGCGACCATTCTCCAAACGCGATGCTCATAACCGTGTGAGCGGCTATTCCAGCCAGGGTCAAGAACAACATTCGCAGGGCGTTTACCAACACTCCCCGCCCTCCCTGCTCACGGGTGAACGCCGCTCCCCAGGCCACCAGCGTAAGCGCAAAAGACCACAGTCCTATCACCGAGGTTCCGGAGACATCCAGCAGCAATCCCCCCACAAAGCCCAGCAGAAGTACCCCGTTGTCCCGAACCCGGAAAGCGGCGTACGCCACCACCACCGTTACCAAATCAGGAGACACTCCCCCAACCTGAAGCCTCCCCACCACCGAAGTCTGCAAAACCACCGCTACCACCACCAAACCCAACCATGCCAAACCCAGCCTCCAGCGAACGGACTTTTGCAAAGGCAAGAACGAAACACCACGAGAAAGGGGCCCGGTCAAGCTTCGGGCCGAATCTCTTCGAGCCCGGTAGCGACGAAGGCGATACCGGCTACTCATTGGGCCCCGGTGGCCAGGCCACCACCAAAACCGCCCTAACCCTCTGGGGATCGGAAAAAGGTTGCACCGTGCCGCGCAACACTGATCCCACGACTTGCCCATCCCCAACGAGAGCGCCCACCGGCAAGCCGGGAGGAAAATTAACGGAGAGCTGAGATGTCACCACGTCTTCACCCTCTGCAACAATCGGGGGAGGGTCAATAATTTCCAGACTGAGAAGATCCGATCCTACCCGAGGGCGGAGGATACCCACACTCCCCGCCACCAGCACCGTTAGTCCTTCCACATCCGCCGCAATCGGTATCACTGTGGCGAAGTTCTCCGTCGAGGCGCCGATCCTACCCAACAGATAGCCATTCTCGTCCAAAACCGGGTTGCCCGGCACTACTCCCTCCTCCAGCCCTTTGTCGATCCTCAGATGAAAATCGAAGCCCACTTGTCTCCCCACCACATTGGCCAAGGTCCTCGTCTGCTCAACATTCGGGATATCCAAGCCCACCAGCCGTTCCAAAGAGTCCAATCGGGCCAGCTGATCCTCCACCGCGGCCATATCAGCCTGGGTTTCGGCCAACTCCGCCCGCAGGGCGGCGTTCTCGGAACGAAGGGCGGCGATGCCCGCCAAACCCTCCACCGTGTCCACCATTGGATCAAAGACCTCTACCGCCAATCGTTGCAGAGGCACCAGCCAACTCCCCAGGCCGACTCGCATTGTTCCCCAGCTATCCGCTCTCACTTCCAGGGTGGCTAACAATAAAGAGACCACTATCAAGACGGAAAGCGTCATGGTCCGGCCTCTGGACCTGAACTCATACACGGCGAACCCGTTGGTTTAGGTCAAACGCCGGACGTGATAGAAAGCATGTTCTTGAACGATTGCCGTTCCTCAAGACACTTGCCGGCACCCAACACCACAGACAACAATGGATTAGCGGACACCCTCACCTTGATCTTTGTTTCCTTCTCAAACAGCTCTTTCAACCCGGACAGCAAGGCCCCTCCTCCGGTCACCACTATTCCCTGACCAATGATGTCGGAAGCGATGTCGGGGTTGACAACCTCCAAGGTTTTCTTCACAGCATCCACGATTTCGTCGACGGGCTGTTTGATGGCCTCTCGGATTTCGGAGGTGGTTACCACCACCTTATCGGGCTGACCGGTATGAATGTTGTGTCCCTGTATTTCAGCCATCCGGTTTTCCCGGGGCCAGGCCGACCCGATAGCTATCTTGAGATCTTCGGCAGTGCGGGTTCCGATCCGCATACCCTTTTCAAGCTGGAGCCACGCTATAATCGCTTGATCCATTGCATACCCGGCAGTGCGGACGCTGTGACCCGCCACCACTCCTCCCAGGGACAAGACGCCGATCTCGGTGGTTCCACCTCCAATATCCACCACCATCGAGCCCCTTGCTTCGGCCACCGGGAGGCCTTCCCCGATGGCGGCGGCCATACTTTCTTCGATGACATAGGCGCGACGCGCCCCCGCCTTGAAAGCCGCGTCCTCCGCCGCTCTTCGTTCTACCGTGCTGCTTTCCGAAGGCACGCAAATCACGATCTCGGGGCGGTGGAACCATCTTGGCTGGACCTTTTTCACAAAGTAACGGATCATCCGGGCAGTGATCTCAAAATCGGCGATGACGCCGTCACGCAGCGGACGAATGGCCGTAATCTGCGCCGGAGTGCGGCCAATCATGTGCTTGGCCTCGGCGCCCACTGCCAGAAGTTCCCCCGAACGGGTGTCGATGGCAACCACTGATGGCTCACCCAACACCACCCCTTTGCCGCGCAAATACACCAAGGTGTTGGCAGTTCCAAGATCTATTGCCATATCCTGGCCACCGAAAATCATGGAGAACATCTCATCTCGGAGAACATCTCATCTCGGAGAACATCTCATCTCCGGGCGCAACCTAAGCGATTAATTCGAATGATAACCGAACCACAGGTTTATTTCCCGTTTGGCGCTGGTCGGAGAGTCGGAGCCATGCACCAGGTTTTTCGTGGTCTCGAGCCCAAAGTCTCCCCGAATGGTGCCCGGGGGCGCCGTGGCCGGGTTGGTGGGACCGATCAAAAGCCTGGCCACCGACACCGCCGATACTCCTTCCCATACCATCGCCATCACCGGCCCGCCGGTGATAAAGGCAATCAAATCTTGATAAAAAGGGCGCGAGCGGTGCTCAGCGTAATGCTCACCGGCCAGTTCTGCGTCTACTCTCTGCAGACGCGCTTCCACTAGTCGTAAGCCCTTCAACTCCAGCCGGCGGACTATCTCGCCCACCAGACCTCGGGTCACCCCGTCGGGCTTGACCATTACGAAAGTTCGTTCACAAGTCATATTGAAGATTCCATTTGAGCCGGAGAGGGGATTCGAACCCCTGGCCTGCTCATTACGAGTGAGCTGCTCTGCCTGGCTGAGCTACTCCGGCTTACCAGATATGGTTAGATATTGTACGCCATTCGAAACAGCGACTTAGACCACTTGTTCACCTGCACACCCTGGAGCGGTAAACAACCTGGTTGAGTACCTCCTCAACCAGAAAGCCACCACTCCAAAGGACAGGGCATGTACTTCAGAGCCATCCCCACCGGTGCTGCCAGCACCAATTCAAACACGCATGTACTTCCCATAAACGTGTTGGCATTCCTCGGGTAAGCGAGAAAGCTTTCCTGTTTTGATTCGTGGGGTCAAGACATCTCAAAGGAGGCCCTCATGAATGCATTCGGTGGTCGATGACCACAATCGGATGGCTCACCCAGAGTTATCCGACACAAAAGACGGCAAAACCTCTGCGGCGTTGCCACCTCGTGGGAAGACTCCCAGGGGTAAGCCAAAACCCTCCTTTCCCACCACCTTCTACAGGCCAACCAGAGTACGAACTTCCCCTACCAGATAAAGTGAGCCCGCCACCAGCACTTGACCTCCCGCCCCGGCTAAGCGTCCTGCTTCTTCGACCGCCTCGCCCGGATCATCACGCTCGATAACCGGCAAATCCCACTGCGCCTCGATCCGGCGAGCCATCTCTCGGGGCGCCATAGCCCGCGGCGAATCGGCCCGGGTGGCCACCACCTTGCTCAGATGAGGCGCCAAGGGTCGAATCATCGACTCCAAGTCTTTGTCCCCCATCACCCCCAAAACACCGACCCATCCCCCGCCACCGAACTCTTCGGCCAGGGACTTGGCCAGTACCGAGCAAGCCTCGGGATTGTGCGCCCCGTCCAACAGAAGCGAGGTGGAAACACCGGAGATCAGCTCCATCCGACCCGGCGCCGATACCGAAGAAAGCCCGGCTCGAAGCCGGTCACTATCGAGACCCCTCTCCAGCCAGGCTTCCGCCGCCGCCACCGCCACCGCCAGGTTCCGGGTCTGGTGACGACCGCGGAGTGGCAGCGGCAGGTTCTCATAGGACCCGTACAGGCCATCTACCGAGACTGTCCATCCACCTTCCGGCCTCGGAGAGATCGACCTCACCCCAAAGTCCTTTCCCAGCCACATCACTTCGGCGCCGGCCTTTCGCGCTCTCCACTCCACCACCGGCGCCACTTCCGACGGAATCGACCCGCATATCAGCCGGGCGCCGGGGCCGACTATTCCCAGCTTCTCCCGGGCGATCTCGGGAAGAGTGTTTCCCAAGTACTCGGTGTGATCAAAGGCGAGACCAGTGAGCACCGCCACCTCCGCCGAGACCACATTGGTGGCGTCCAGCCTTCCTCCCAAACCCACCTCCAACACCATGGCGTCCACCCCGGCCTGGACGAAGTGCGCAAAGGCGGCGGCGGTGGTCAACTCGAAGTAGGTAAGCGGCCGGCCGCCGCCGGCTACCTCCTCGGCTACCTCCTCGGCTACCTCGGATATCGCCTCCGCGAACTGGCAGGGAGTGAGATAATGGCCGTTCACGGCGATCCTTTCCTCCACTGCCTGGAGGTGAGGGGAAGTGAAAACCCCGGCGCTGTACCCCTGGGTAAAGAGCACCTGTCCCGCCATCCAGGAGGTAGAGGTCTTGCCGTTGGTGCCCGCCACGTGAATTACCCCACGACTTGTGTGTGGATCCCCCATCCGGGACATCACGGCTCGCATGGGTTCCAGCCCGAATTTTCTCCCCAGACCTATGCAGGAGTCGAGATAGGAAACCGCCTCGGAGTAATCCATTCTTCTAAAGCGCCTCTCGCTGGAAACGAAGAGAACGTAGCTGACCAGAGAACTCGGCAAGTTTTTTGCGCTCCCTCTCCACCACCGAGGCGGGGGCGCGCTCGGTGAAATCCGGACTGGCCAGCTTCTGGGAGGACCGGGATGCCTGGATCTCGAGCCGGGAAATGGCACGGTCTATCCGCTTCCGCTCCGCTCCCAGATCTATCAGTCCCCGCAGGGGGATGTAGCCTTCCCAGCGGCCGGCCGGCAGGTGAGCATGACCTTCGCTCGTCGCCTCCGGCAAGGCATCGATCTCCACTCCGGCCAACTCCTCCACCAAGTCCGTCACCCACCGGGGAGGGTGGCCGGTAACGCCCAGCGGGAGAGTCTGGCGGCGGCTCAGGCCTTGAGCGGCCCGGAATTGCCGCACTCCTGAGATAAGTCCTTTGAGGTCTTCCATTTCGGGCACCGGATCATAGCCGGGAATCTTCGGCCAGTCGGCGCCGGCCAACAACTCTTCTCCCACCAGATGCGACCACAGCTCCTCGGTCAAGAACGGAATGGCCGGGTGGAACAGCTTGAGGATATCCCTCACCACCACCCCCAGTGTCTGCCGGGTGATCTCGGAGTCTTCGGATCCGGCCAGCGCTACCTTGGACATCTCCAGGTACCAGTCAAAAACCTCCGCCCAGGAAAAGTTGTACAAAAGGCCGTAGGCGTCGGAAAAGCGGTACTCATCGGAAAGGCTGTCGAATCGGGCAGCCACCTCACCCAGGCCGGCCAGCACCCAACGATCCACCGGGCCGGGATCGGCGGGGTACCCACCGCTGGCAGGAACGCTTCTCTCCGGCAAGTGGCGAAGCACATAACGGACTGCGTTCCACAGTTTGTTCCCAAAGCGGCGCGCGCCTTCCACCCATTCCATGTCGAGCGGCACGTCCTGGCCGGGATTGGCGGCCTGGATCAGCGCCAAACGCAGAGGATCGACCCCGTACTTATCGGCCACCACCAGAGGATCAATGGTGTTGCCCAACGATTTGGACATCTTTCGCCCGGCGCTGTCCCGCACCAGGCCGTGGATGACCGTCTCCGCAAAAGGAACCTCTCCCATAAAACGCAGCCCCATCTTCATCATCCGGGCCACCCAGAAATAGATGATGTCGAACCCGGTGATCAGCACCGCGTTGGGATAGAACCTGGCCAGATCCTCGGTTTCCTCCGGCCATCCCAGGGTGGAAAAGGGCCACAGCGCCGATGAGAACCAAGTGTCCAGCACATCAGCATCCCGGACGAGCCCCCCTTCTCCGCACACCTCACAGACCTCGGGATCGGAGCGGGCAACCGTGATGTGTCCGGAAGCGCAGTACCAGGCCGGGATCCGCTGTCCCCACCAGATCTGGCGGGAGATACACCAGTCGCGCAGGTTTTCCATCCAATGGAAATAGCTTTTCTCCCAGTGGGCGGGGATAAAGCGGTTGTCACCCGATCGGACCGCCCCGATTGCCGGCCGCGCCAGTTCAGCCACTTTCACAAACCACTGGGTGGACAAAAGCGGTTCCACCACCGTATCGCAGCGGTAGCAAATCCCCACCGAGTGCCGGAAGGCCTCCCTGCCTGCCAAGGCGCCTTCGGCAGCCAGCGCGTCTATCACCGCTTCTCGGGCTTCAAAGCGGTCCATTCCCTCGAAGCGACCTCCCGCTTTGGTTATCACTCCCTTTTCGTCCAGGACCAAAACCCGCTCCAGTCCATGGCGCTCGGCTATCTCAAAGTCAAGCGGGTCGTGGGCGGGGGTTACTTTCACTGCCCCCGTTCCAAACCCGGGATCCACACCCCGATCGGCCACAATCGGAACGACCCTTCCCACCAGGGGAAGTCGGACGGTTTTCCCCACCATGTCCCGGTAGCGGGCGTCGTCGCCATGCACCGCCACTCCGGTGTCGCCCAACATGGTCTCTGCCCGGGTGGTGGCCACCACTACCTCCCCGGACCCATCCGAGAAGGGATAGGCAATCCGCACCAGTTCCCCGTTCTCGGGCTGATGTTCCACTTCTATCTCGGCCAAGGCCGTCTCACAGCGGGGGCACCAGTTGATAATCCGCTCTCCCCGATAGATCAAGCCGTCCTCGTAGAGTCGGACGAACACCTCCACCACCGCCTTGGACAGCCCCTCGTCCAGGGTGAACCTCTCCCGGGTCCAGTCACACGAGTTACCCATCCTCCTAATCTGGTGGGTGATCCGTCCCCCGTTGCGGTCCTTCCACTCCCAGACCTGGTCAACAAACGCCTCCCTACCCAGATCGAAACGGTTCAATCCTCTCTCGGCCAACGACTTCTCCACCACATTCTGGGTGGCGATGCCGGCATGGTCGGCCCCCGGTACCCACAGCACCGCCCAACCCTGCATCCGCCGTCGGCGCGCCACTACGTCGTGGATGGCGTGATTTAGGGCATGGCCTATATGAAGAGACCCGGTTACGTTGGGAGGAGGAATTACTACACAGAACGCATCACCCCCTGGCCGGTACTCGGGTTTGAAAATCCCCGCCTGTTCCCAACGGGAATACCAGCGGGGCTCGATTTCCCCGGGCTCGTAAGCGGCTTTCATTCGGCCGGACGCCGCCGCGGCAACTCAGGCGGACTGTTCACGCTGGCGCTGACTCGACCGGGCATCCCTGAGGAAAGCTAGGTTCCCATCCCTCACCATCAGGTGGTCCACCACCACCCTCCGTATGTCGGAGCGGGTGGGCGCTTGAAACATGAGATCGCGGAGCAGTTCTTCCATAATGGCCCGTAAGCCCCTCGCGCCCGTTCCCCGGGCCAACGCCTGTTCGGCTATCTCGCTTATTGCCTGGGGAGTGAAAATCAGCTCCACATCGTCCATGTCCAAGAGGTGGCGGTATTGCTTGACCAGAGCGTTGCGAGGCTCTTGAAGAATCTTGACCAAATCCTCGATGTCGAGGGGGTGCACAGCGCTCAACACGGGCAGGCGACCTATGAACTCGGGGATCAGACCATATTTGATGAGATCCTGAGGAAGCACCTGTCGGAGCAAGTCACCGTCGTCCCGATCGCGGAGAGACTTGATGTCGGCGCCGAACCCCACCGAGCCGCTTCCCACCCGCCGGGCAATAATGTCTTCCAAGCCATCGAAGGCCCCTCCGCAGATAAACAGGATGTTGGTGGTGTCGAGCTGCAGAAACTCCTGGTGTGGGTGTTTTCGACCCCCTTGGGGGGGAACCGAGGCCACCGTCCCCTCCAAGATCTTCAACAGCGCCTGCTGGACCCCCTCTCCCGACACGTCCCGGGTTATGGAAGGATTGTCCGCCTTGCGAGCCACCTTGTCTATCTCGTCGATGTACACGATGCCGGTCTGAGCCAACTTCAGGTCGTAGTCGGCTGCCTGAACCAGCCTCAGCAGGATATTCTCCACATCCTCTCCCACATAGCCCGCCTCGGTAAGAGCGGTGGCATCGGTTATGGCTATGGGAACGTTGAGTTGTCGGGCCAGGGTTCGGGCCAAAAGTGTCTTTCCCGATCCGGTCGGACCGATCAGGAGAATGTTGGATTTCTCCACCTCAACCTCGGCATGGCCACGATTGCCCAGCCGCAGACGTTTGTAGTGGTTGTAGACCGCCACCGCCAAAGATCGTTTGGCCACCTCTTGGCCGACTACATAGGCGTCGAGGTATTTGTAGATATCGGTGGGATTGGGGAGCTCCTCTACCCGATACCCATCAGAAGAAGTCTCCTCATCGATGATCTCGTTGCAGAGATCAATGCATTCGTTGCATATGTAGACGCCCGGGCCGGCGATCAGCTTCAAAACCTGCTTCTGGGACTGCCCGCAAAAGCTGCACTTGAGGAGGTCTCCTCCTTCCCTGGTCATAGAACGACCTTCAGTCCCCACTGACGGCGGTGAGTGTCTGACGGGTGAGCACCTTGTCGATCATCCCGTACTTGACCGCTTCATCCGCCATCATCCAGTAATCCCGATCGGTGTCCTTGGCGACTTTCTCGAAATCCTGACCAGTGTGCAGGGACAGTATCCGGTTGATCTGCTCCCTCATCTGGAGGATTAGCCGAGCCTGGATCTCTATGTCGGTGGCTTGGCCTTGCGCCCCACCGTGAGGCTGGTGGAGCATGACCCGGGCGTGGGGCAAGGCATAGCGCTTCCCCTTGGTGCCTCCGGCCAGCAGCACCGCCGCCGCCGAAGCCGCCATCCCCATGCACACGGTGCTGATGTCGGGCCTTACATACTGCATGGTGTCATACAAGGCGAAGAGCGAGGTCATCTGCCCACCAGGTGAGTTTATGTACAAGAAAATGTCCTTGTCGGGATCTTCGCTTTCGAGATGCAGCATCTGAGCCATGATCAGATTGGCCACCGTGTCATCGATCGGGTTTCCCAGAAAAACGATTCGGTCTTTGAGCAACCGGCTGTATATATCGGAGGTCCGCTCCCCCCTACTGGTCTGCTCCGTCACGTGAGGAAGCGGTATATACCCCCAAAAACGCGGGTTGGAGAAGGGGTGCTCAGTCAGAGTATGGGTCATCTATTACCTCCGCTTCATAGAGGGACTCTCCGTAGTCGCCCTCTGGGTCTCGATTCTCGGCCGGTTCAGGCGCCGGGTCAAACCAGGCCCTTACCCACGAGGGCGCTTCGACCTCAACCGGCCGGCCCTCGGCATCGACTGGTTGGACCTGCATGGCCATAAAGGCCTGTGCCCTGGCTCTGAGCATATCACTCCGTATTTGTTCGGTGTGACCACTTTTCGCCACATGCTGCAAAAAGGCCTCGCGATCCTCTGCGCCCTGTGCTGCCTTGTCCAAGGCCGCGGCCAACTCGGCGTCCTCCACCAACATGCCCTCCGAATCGATAACGCCTTCTATGAGTATCCGTGACTTGAGACCCGTCACGGCCTGATGTCTCAGCCCATCCACGAACTGCTGGTGGGTGAGGCCGATTCTCTCCAGATAAGTCTCATGGTCGACCTTCGCTCTTTCCAGGGAGGAAAGGTGGTTCCGAAACAGAATTTCCATCTGTGCGGTTTCCAGCCGCTCCGGCAAATCCAGTTCCAGTTCGGAAGTTATCTCGGTCACGGTTTCGTTAACCAGCATCTCCCACTGGGTTGCGCGGCGCTGGGTTTCCACCTCGCGGCTCATCTCCTCACGCAGATCCTCCAATGAGTCATGACCGGTGTATTCGGACGCCCAGTCGTCGTCCAGTTCGGGAAGAGAACGGGATTGCACCTCCACCAGCCGGATTTCGTACAAACCCTCCACCGGTTCATGGTTTCCCGGGTCCGAGGAATCGGATGGTGCGTCGTCTTCCGCGGTTTGGGCCTCGGCGGAAAGCCATTCCGGAAGAGGAGCGGAGAGGCGTATCTCGTCTCCCGCTTTCCGTCCCAGCAAACCTTCGTCGATCCGGGCCGTCAGCCGTTCCGAGCCGACTTCGTAGCTGAAACCATCAAGCGCCAGGGACTCGATAAGGCGTTCTCCCTCCATCACCGTCATATCGATAACGACGAAGTCCCCTTCTTCCACCGCCCGATCCACCGTTTGGAGAGGGGCGTACACATAACGGAGCCGTTGGAGTCGTGCGTCCACCCCCTCGGAGACCGAAGGCAGCTCTTGCACCTGGATTCGTCTCCCCTGATAGTCGGGGGCCGATTCGAGGCGAGGCCATAGGGTAACTCTCACTTCCACTTTCACCGACCCGTTCTGGGCGTCAGTCACCGATTCCAAAAGCGGCGGCACCACCGGCGCAATCTCGGTTTCCGAGAGTATCTCATCCACCCGCAGAGGAACCAGATCATCAAGAGCGTCTGATCGGATCCGCTCGACTCCCACCCGATTCTCCACCAGCCGTCGAGGAGCTTTTCCAGGACGGAAACCCGCGATATTCACTTGGCGGGAAATCTGGCGGGAAGCGTGGTTCATGGCCCGGTTGAGATCCGAAGAAGAGATCTCGAAGGAGACCATCTTCTCGAACGGACCGGCGTCCGCCAAAGAAACGTTGGTCGTCACTGGATTGGAATTTGGTTCATAGGGACCTCAAGGCGATTGGGACGACCGAGGGGACTTGAACCCCCGTCCTCCAGGGCCACAACCTGGCGCTCTAACCTGACTGAGCTACGGTCGCCATGTAGGGGGACCTCCCCGGCGCCCCCGGGAGGATTCGAACCCCCGGCCAAGAGCTTAGAAGGCTCCTGCTCTGTCCTCTGAGCTACGGGGGCTCTGCTAGTTACCAAAGGACATCCCACAGAGCGGGTGAAGGGGATCGAACCCTCACCACCAGCTTGGAAGGCTGGGGCTCTACCATTGAGCTACACCCGCCAGCGACACCACGACAAGGGTAGCGGCGCCTCATCGGGGAAATCACCATCGTTTTCCTCGTGTCGGGCTGGTCGGATTTGAACCGACGACCTCCTGCTCCCAAAGCAGGCGCGCTGCCAAGCTGCGCCACAGCCCGTATAAACCCATTTTGGCACAGAGCGGTGACAGTCTCTCGGTCTTTATCCAACCGGATGTCATGTTCCTCGCTATATGTCATGTTCCTCGCTATAATGGGTTTCCGGGATAATGGGTTTCCGGGTCGCTAGCTCAATTGGCAGAGCAACGGGCTCTTAACCCGCAGGTTCGGGGTTCGAGTCCCCGGCGACCTACCCTTGTCTTAGCCCTGGCTCCTGGCCCGTCGGTCAGCTCCGCAGTCGGTGGGCGTCAGCTACCGCGTAGGCGGTGAGGTTGACGATGTCAGCCACCGAGGCGTCCCTCTGCAGCACCTGCACCGATCGGGAAAGGCCGGTGAGGATAGGTCCGATCACCTCCGCCTCGCCCAGCCGCTCCAATAGCTTGTACGCGCTGTTGGCGGCCGCGAGGTTGGGGAACACCAGGATATTGGCAGGATATTTCAGAGGTCCGCCGGGGCGACGATTGGATAACAGGGTCTCCACCACCGCCGTGTCGGCCTGCATCTCCCCATCCACCGGTACATCCGGCCAGTGATCGCGGAACAGATTCACCGCTTCGCGGACCCGCTTCGGCTCGTCTCCGGCCGCCGAGCCGAAGTCGGAGTAGCTGATGAAAGCCACCCGAGGGGATCTCCCGAACTGGCTCTGGGCCACTTCCACCGCCGAGGCGGCTATCTCGGCCAACTCCCAGGCGGAAGGCAGAATGTTCACCGCGCAGTCCGCAAAGAAATAGGCGGCCCGGCCGGCCACCACCACATACAAAGCGCTGGCGATGGAGCGACCTTTTCGCACCCTTATGATCTGCAAAGCCGGACGTACGGTCTCGGGAAAGAAGGTGGTGAGCCCACCCACCAGCACATCGGCGTCTCCTGATTCCACCATCAAGGCGGCGAACACATTGGGATCAAACACCATCTGAGCCGCAGAGCTTCGCGACACCCCCCTGTGTCCCCGAAGCTCCAACAACCGGGAGGAGTATCGGTTGCGCTCTTCCGGCTCGCTGATGGGATCGATCACTTTTATCCCCTCGAGGGAAAGACCCAGCTCATTAGAGAGTTCCGAGACCACCCCCCGGTCAGCAAGCAGCACGGGATGTCCGATTCCCTCGTCCAGCACCCGCCGGGCCGCGCGCACCAGGCGGAGGTCGTCGCCGTAGGGAAACACCACCTTGGCCGGATTTTGACGCGCCCGGATGGTGATGGCCTGAATCAGACCCTGGGAGGCCCGCAAGCGGGAACTCAGTTTGTGCCGATACCCGTCCTCGTCCTGGCAGGGAAGGCGAGCCAGGCCTTCCCGGGTGGCGGCCATGGCAACCGCCGGCGCCACGGTGGTAAGCACCCGCGGGTCGAAAGGCTTGGGGATCAGGTACTCGGGGCCAAATGACAACCCGCTCAACTGATAGGCTTCCAGCACCGATTCGGAAACCGGCTCCCTGGCCAGACGCGCCAGCGCCTGGGCGGCCGCCACCTTCATTCCCTCACTGACCCCTTTGGCGCGGACATCCAGCGCTCCCCGGAAGATGGAAGGGAAACCCAGCACGTTGTTCACCTGATTGGGGAAATCGCTTCGCCCCGTACCCACGAAAGCGTCCGGTCGAACCCGCTTCGCCACCGGATAGGGGATCTCCGGATCGGGGTTGGCCAAGGCAAAGATGATCGGCTGGGGCCTCATCCGCTCCAGCATTGCGGGGTGGACCAGCCCGGCCTGGGCAACCCCGATCAGGGCATCGGCGTCCACCATCGCATCCGCCAAGGTGACAGCCTCGGTGGGGCGGGCGAACTCTCTTTTGTAACTGTTCAGGTCGTCCCGCGATGATCGCAACACACCCCGCGAATCCACCATCAGCAACAGTTCCGGGTCCAGACCCAGCCGGATCAGGAACCGACCAGTGGCCACTCCGGCGGCGCCGGCGCCCAGCACCACCACTCTCATGTCCTCGATACGCCGTCCGCTCAACTCAGCGGCGTTTATGAGCGCCGCCCCCGCGATGATGGCCGTGCCGTGCTGGTCGTCATGAAAAACCGGGATATCCAACCGTCGGCGCAGCGTCTCCTCTATGTAGAAGCAATCCGGCGCCCGGATGTCCTCCAGGTTGATCCCCCCCACGGTGGGCGCCAACAGCTCACAGAAACGGATGACGTCCTCGGGATCCTCCGAGTCGATCTCCAAGTCGTAGACATCAATATCGGCGAACCGCTTGAAAAGTACCGCTTTCCCCTCCATCACCGGCTTGGCAGCCAATCCCCCGATGTTTCCCAGTCCCAAGACTGCCGTGCCGTTGGTCACCACTGCCACCAGGTTGCCGCGGTTGGTGTACTGGAATGCATCCCCGGGGCGTTGGAAGATGGCCAGACAGGGCTCAGCCACCCCCGGGGTGTAAGCGAGACTCAGGTCGGCCTGGGTGAGGGTGGATTTGGTAGCCCGGATCTCCACCTTGCCGGGCCGGGGGTGGGAGTGATAGTGAAGAGCTTCGCTGAAACGAACCATAAAGGACCCCGATGAAGGAGCTACAGATCTCGATAGGCGGGCAGGGTCAGAAACTCCACAAACTCATCCTCTAAGGCTACTTGGGAGAAGATCTCCCAGGCCCGCTCATATCCGCCTGTCCGGTAGTGGTCGTCGCCAAACTCGACCCGGATGCGGGATAACTCCTCATGGGCGATTTCGCGTACCATCGGCGCGGTAACCGTGGCGCCGTTGTCAAGTCGGGAACAGTGACGCACCCATTGCCAGATCTGGGAGCGGGAGATTTCGGCGGTGGCGGCGTCCTCCATCAGGTTGTCCAGGGCCACTGCTCCCCGACCGCTCAGCCAGGAAGCCATATAACGGATGCCCACTGACACGTTGGTTCTTACCCCACCCTCGGTAATGGAGCCGCCCTTGATCTCAGGATTCAACAGGTCAGCGGCGGTGACCTCCACATCGTCCCGGCGGCGGTCGACCTGGTTGGGACGCTCCCCCAACACCCGGTTGAACTCGGCCATGGCAACCTCCACCAGATCGGGATGGGCCACCCAGGTCCCGTCACAGCCCGCCTCCGCTTCGCGCCGTTTGTCGGCCGCCACCGCCGCCAAAGCCTGTTCGGTTATCTCCGGATCCCGGCGGTTGGGAATAAAGGCCGCCATCCCGCCGATCGCGTGAGCGCCGCGACGATGGCAGGTGGCCACCCCCAACTCGGTGTAGGCGTGCATAAACGGGGCAGTCATGGAGACTTGCGACCGGTCCGGCAACACATACCGGGAGTGGTTGCGTAGTTTCTTTATAAAGCTGAAGATGTAATCCCAGCGGCCGGCGTTGAGCCCCGCCGAGTGGTGACGCAGCTCATAGAGAATCTCCTCCATTTCGAAGGCGGCGGTGATGGTCTCGATGAGGACAGTGGCCTTGACTGTCCCCAGGGGGATGCCCAGCCGCTCGGAAACGTAGCAGATCACGTCGTTCCACAACCGGGCTTCGAGATGGGACTCCAGCTTGGGAAGGTAGAAAAACGGACCGCTCCCACCTTCCAGAGCGGCCCGGCCACCGTGAAACATATAAAGGGCAAAGTCGAAAAGGGCGCCCGACATCGGTCGGGCATCCACTAAAAAGTGCTTCTCGGGAAGATGCCAGCCTCGGGGTCGCACCAAGAGGGTGGCCGTGTCCTTCCCCAACCGATAGGACTTGCGGGGCGTGTCGAACCGAAGGGTGCGAAGCTGGGCGCCCAACAGGTTGTATTGACCTTCCACCAGGTTTTCCCAAGTGGGAGAGGTTGCGTCCTCGAAGTCGGCCATGAACATCTTGGCCCCGGAGTTGAGAGCATTGATCACCATCCGGGCATCCACCGGGCCGGTTATCTCCACCCTGCGATCCGCCAACGCGGCCGGCGGCGGATCCACCGCCCAATCCCCTTCCCGGATTGGGCGGGTCTCGGCCAAGAAGTCGGGAAGCACCCCCTGATCGTATTCTCTCTGCCGCTCCACCCTCCGCTCCAACAGGTCCCGGCGACGAGCATCGAACTCGTGGTGAAGAGCGGCAAGGAAAGACGCGGCCTCCGCGGTAAGTATCTCTGCGGAGTGGGATGTGGCGCTTCCGGTTATCTCGTAATTGGTCATAGTTCCAAATTAGGCTAGGAAGAGAGTCGGTTCATAAAGATTCTCGATCACCATGTCCATAAAGCGACGGCTTAGTGCCCCATCTATCACTCGGTGATCGAAGGAAAGCGAGAGGGGCATCATCGGCCTCACCACCAGCTCTCCGTTCTCCACTACCGGAGTGTCGGCAACTCTGCCCACAGCCAGAATGGCGGTGTTGCCGGGGGGGATAATGGGAGTGCCGTAACTGCCTCCCAAAGCGCCGATATTGCTAATCGTGAAGGTTTGTCCGGTTAACTCCGCCACGCTCAGGGTGCGGGATTTGCCTCCCTCGGCCAGACGTTCGGTTACCGCGGCTATCTCCATAATGGACATCTGTCCAGCGTCACGCACCACCCCCACCAACAGTCCCTCGGCGGCGTTGATCGCCACCCCGATGTGGCAGCCGGAGTGAATCACCAGGTAATCACCGTCCACGGTGGCGTTGAACTCGGGATGACGGCGCAAAGCGGGGAGGGTTGCCCCTATCACCAAGGCATCGATAGTGATGCTGGTGCTATGACGCGCCGAAAGAGCTTTTCGCACCCCGAGCAGTGGGGTGACATCCACCTGATCGAAGGTGGTTACGTGGGGAATCTCTGACCAAGACCGTGACATATTGGCGGCGATGGTGCGCTGCAGCCGGGTAAGAGGCCGGCGCTCGGCGTCTCCGGCCACCGACGCCGGTTCGAAGGGCATAACCGCAGCCGGTGCGGCTGAAGATCGGGCGGCGGCCAACACATCCGCGCGGGTAATCCGGCCGCCGGGGCCAGACCCGCGGACAGTCTCCAGTTCCACGCCCTTTTCACGAGCCAGGCGGCGCACCACCGGCAACGCCTTTATTTCCGCGGGCTCTCTCTCGGGGGTGTCCCCTTTTGACCCGCTTCTTTCCGAGCGGGATGATTCCGCCTGGGGGGCTGCGGGAGGGGCGGTGGGCAAAGGCTCATC
Organism: Acidimicrobiia bacterium; assembly: GCA_965248705.1. GTDB lineage: Bacteria > Actinomycetota > Acidimicrobiia > Spongiisociales > ZC4RG35 > Bin76. The sequence continues at coordinate 434,904 of CBDFJY010000002.1, forward strand.
TCCCGGTGATCCGATCACAGCCAGCACCGCTCCCACCGCCATCGTCTCTCCCGGAGACGCTCCATGGCGGAGAACGGTCCCCGCCACCGGGGAGGGCAGAACAACCACCGCCTTGTCGGTTTCCACCTCCACCAGGGGTTCATCTCTGCCAACCGGGGCGCCCTCATCCACCAGCCAACGAATTACTTCGGCCTCGGTTAGCCCGTCGCCAATGTCTGGAAGGAGGAACTCAGTCGCCACCGTCCCCTATTTTATCCCCCGCTGCTTTTACCGCCTCCGCGGTGGCCCCTACCTCAACCCGATGCTATAAGTGAACCCCTCTCAGGAGTTTGGCCAACAGCGCCATGCGCACCAGCATCCCATTCTCCATCTGCTGGAAATAGATCGAACGCGGATCGGCGTCCAACAACCTATGTTCTCTGGGTCCCCCCATCTCGTGCTTGCGGGGGAGGGGATGCATGAGGATGGCATCCTTTTTGGCTCTCTTCATTACGGCCGGGGTCATGATGAAGCCAGCTTTCACCCTTTCGTAGACAGCCTGGTCGGAAAAGCGTTCCTCCTGGACCCTGGTCCAGTAGATGACGTCCGAAGATCCCAACACCTCTTTTAGCTCAGCAGTCTCATGAACGGCGATTCCCTCCTCCTCCAGTCGTTCGACAATGGAGCGGGGCATTCCCAGCGAAGAGGGGGCCACCAACCCCACCTGGGTACGTCGAGCTCCGTAGGCAGCCAGCAGCCGGGCCAGGGAATGAACTGTGCGACCATGCCGGAGGTCGCCCACCATGGTGATGGTCAGCCCATCCACCGTCCCCTTGCGGTCGAGAATGGTGAATAGATCCAAGAGAGCCTGGGTGGGGTGTTCTCCCACCCCGTCACCCGCGCTGACCACCACCGATCTCCTGCCGATCTTCTCGGCCAACACATCAAGATAATGGGCGGCGAGATAGGAGGCGCCCACCTTGGGATGACGCAGGGCGATCACATCCGCATAGCACCCTGCCGCCCGCACCGTGTCGGGAAGGTCCTCTCCCTTGTAGATCGAGGAAAACTGGATTCCGTTGGAAGCTCCGATCACCTTGCCTCCCAGCCTGAGCATCGCCGCCTGAAAAGACATGTCGGTGCGGGTGCTTGCCTCAAAGAACAAAAGCGCCAAAACCTGGCCGCTGGCGATCTCCACCACTCCCCGATCCCCGGAGCGGATCCGCTTTTTCAAAGTGGCAGCCGCCTCGAACAGCACTTCCAGATCGCCTCGGGCGAACTGGTCAACGGTTACTACGTGCTTGCCCCGAAAATCCCCGTCGATGGCGGGGGGACGGTAGGAGTCCACGAATCCGGCCGGGTCCACCACCACAAATCCGCTTCCGTTGCGCTGTGCAGCCTCTGATGAGACCGTGGGCGGCGATTGGGCATCGGTTGCGATCACAGATCCCCTTCTTGCTTAAGAAAAACACCACCCGGGGTGGTGCGAAAATCTTGGCGGAAAGGATGCTCTCGGGCTAGCACAAAAGGCTCCTGGGAATAATATTGTCTCCCCAATCCTATCAATGTTTCTCGCAGGAGGAAGCCTTTAGACCCAGTGGGCAGCGGGTTACCTATACACCAGAGAGAGCGATAGTCTTCCGCATGGACTATCTACCAAAGTCGCTCCCCACCGAGAGAACAGGAAGAGAATCCCTGGTGAAGACCTTCGTAAAATCTTTTGCTTACTGCGTGACGAAAGCCCCCTGGGCTGTGGTTCTCATCATTCTGGTTCTGTTCGGCATATTCGGTTCTCTGGCCAGTCAGGCAGAGATAGCACAGGGCAACGAAGGTTTCTCTCCCGACAACCAGGAGCTGCTGGCCGCCGAGAGAATCAGCGATCTGTTCGGTCAGGATTCCCAGGAGGGCGTCCTTCAGGTGATAGTTCGCAAGGAAGGAGGCGATGTCTTCACCAGGGAAGCCTACGAGGCGGTGACGGCCATCAACGCCGCCCTGGCAAGCGAGGCCCTCTCTGACAACCTTTCCTCCATACCGGGACGAGGAGCATCGTTCAGTTACCTCGACCCGGTAATAACCCGGGCAGCCAGGGATGGTGTTTCGGTAGCCGGCGATGCAGACGTGAAGAAGCTTTACATCGAGGCAATGACGGGACCGGAAGCGAACCCACGGTTCACCTCTTTGATCAGCGAGGACGGCAACACATTCTCGGCCACAGCCCAAGCGGGCTTGGTGCTGGTGTTCACCAACTTGCCGGCGGGAGATGACGAAGAGGCATTCGATCGGGCCATAGAAAACGACTTGGAGGTGGCGGAGGATTTGCGCGCCATACCGACTCCGGACGGGCTGGAAATCATTCCGTTCAGCTTCAACCTGCTGTTCGAGGACGCCGAAGATGGCAGCAGCGAGATCGGACGACTCTTCGGAATGGCCGCTCTGATCATTTTTGTCATTCTCTGTTTCGTCTATTGGCTCAAACCGGCCGGGAAGGGCGCCTTGGTCCGGTCGGGGCGCCGGACTCTGGCCGACACCCTCCTGACTCTCTTCACCATCTTCGCCGCCATCACCTTCATGCAGGGCATAGGGGTGCTGCTGCTGCGAGCCGGAGTCATCGCCTCGTTCAACAACATAACCCAGATCATTCCCATCCTCCTGATCGGATTAGGCGTGGACTATGGAATCCACATGACCTCCCGCTATCGCGAGGAGATAGGCCGCGGGCAGGATGTGGACGGCGCAGTTCGCACCGCCATCGGCACCGTGGGAATAGCCCTGGCGCTGGCTACCGTAACCACCGCCATCGGTTTTCTCACCAATATTCTGAGTCCGGTGCCGGCTTTGAAGGACTTCGGACTGCTGGCCGCAATTGGAATAGTCGTCTCTTTCATCCTGACACTCACGTTCTTTCCGGCCGCGAGGAAACTCCTGGATCGAAGAACCGAAAAAAGAGGCAAGCTGTCTTGGAGTTTGCTGCGGGTACTGATCCCGGCAAGGAAGGTGGACCGCCGGCTCGAACCCAGGCCCTCCCTGCCCACCGCGGGCATGAAGGCTTCCTCAAACCGCCTGTTTCCCCGTCTGATAGCCGGCACTTCGGTGCTGGCGGAGAAGGTCCCGGTTTTTGTGGTGCTGGTCGCCGTGGTGTTGGGAGGCATGGGAGTGTGGGGATTGAGCCAGTTGGAGGTGAGGTTCTCGTTCACCGACTTCCTGCCCGGCGATGCCCCCGGAGTCCGGGCGCTGCAAATCCTGCAGGAGGAATTCGGAGGGGGCTTAGGGGAATCCACCCGAGTCTTGATCGAGGGAGAAGACCTATCCTCTCCGGAGGTTCACAACGCTCTGGTCTCTGCCAACATGGGACTGGCGGAGGTGGAGAACGTGGTGGTTTTCGAGACGCCGTTCGGGAAGACTCCCTCGTCCACCTCTCCGATCTCGGTGCTCAACTCCCTCAACAGCGGCGGTCCCCAGGGTCCGCCTAACGAGGCTGTCGCCTCCGCCGCCCAAGCCGCCAATCTGGGTGTGGATCTGCGAGTTGCCCCCGACTCTGACGTCACCGCGCTGTGGGATACCATATTGGGTTCGGCCCCGGAGCAGGCGGGGACAGTTCTCCACCGAAGCGGGTCAGGTTACGACGCCGTTCTCTTCGACATAGGCACCCAGGCCGGGGAGACCGGAGCCATACAACTACGGCGCGACCTGTTGGAGAACTTCTCGGAGCTATCCGACTTGGGGATTAGCGTGATAGCAACTTCCACGGAGATCATCACCAATCTGATCGTCGTAGAGTTGGCGGACTCACAAACAAGATCGTTGCTCTTTACCCTGATCGTTGCCACCCTGGTATTGATGATCAGTTTCTGGTTCGAGAATCGCCGACCGCTCCTGGGTGTTATCACAATGATCCCCGTAGCCCTGGTGGTGTTCTGGACCTATGGGCTGATGTTCGCCACCGGCATTCCTATCGGACCGGTGACCGCCACCCTGTCCGCCCTGTCAATAGGAATAGGGGTACCTTACACCATCCACATTGCCCGCCGATTCGGGGAGGATCGGGTCCGCTTCGAGCACCTCAATGACGCACTGCGCTCGACATCTCGCAACACCGGCGGGGCGTTGGCAGGATCCGCATTCACCACCATGGCCGGATTCGGGATCCTGATCACTTCGAGGCTCACGCCCTTCCAGCAGATGGGTCAGGTGACGGTTTATGCCGTCGGACTGTCCTTCGTGGCGGCGATACTGGTGTTGCCCTCCATGCTGGCCCTCTGGGAAAGGTGGCAACGCCGCCAGGCAAGGGCCGGGTAAGACGAGCTGGGAACAGCGGGCGCGGACTGATCACTTTTCGGACAAACCACAGGTTTGAAGACACCGATGAAAGACGACTGCGTCCGGTGGTGTTAGGCAGTCAGTTGCCGGGCCAGCAGGCGGTGACGCTCAAGGTGCGGGGGCACCTCCAAGCCGACCAATTGTCCGTCCACCACCACGCTCCGACCATGAACTATGAGCCGATCGACCTGATGGGGACCGGATAGCACCAGACCGGCAACAGGGTCGTGGACGCCGGCCATGGATATCACATCGGTGCGAAAGCAGGCGACATCGGCAGCTTTGCCAACTTCAAGAGATCCTATATCGGTCCTGCCCAGTACCTCGGCGCCCCCTCGGGTGGCCAATCTCAAAGCAGATCGGGCGGTCAACATAGGCTTCTTTGAACCCTCAAGGGCTCTCGCCAACCGGGCGGCGAGCAATGCCTGTCGGGCTTCAGCCAACATGTGCGAGGAATCGTTGGAAGCCGATCCGTCCACTCCCAGGCCCATCGGTACCCCGGCCTCCAGGTACCGCAGCAGAGGGGCCGCTCCCGATGCGAGACGCATGTTGGAGGTCGGACAGTGACCAACGCCGGTCTTGGTGGCTGCCATGACGGCGATGTCCCGCTCCGAGACGTGAACGGCATGGGCAAACCAGACATCATCGCCCAGCCAATCCACATGCTCGGCATACTCCACAGGATTCATTCCGTAAAGCTCCTGGCAGTATTGCTCCTCGTCAAGAGTCTCGGCGAGGTGAGTGTGGAGTCGCACCCCCAGGAAACGAGCCAAGGCGGCGGATTGCCGCATCAGATCCGGGCTCACCGTGAAAGGGGAACAGGGTGCGATCACCACTTGGATCATCGCACCCGGTGAAGGGTCTTGATATCGGGACACCATTGCGGTGCAATCGGCCAGAATTGCGTCTTCGTCCTCCACCCACTCATCGGGCGGGAGGCCCCCCTGGGAACGACCCACGCTCATCGATCCCCGAGAGACATGGAATCGGATTCCCACCTTCTGCGCCGCCTCCACCTGATCATCCAATATCGATCCGTTGGGCCAGAAATAGTGGTGATCGAAGGCAGTGGTGCATCCCGACAGCGCCAACTCCGCCAAAGCGGTGACGGTGGAAACCCGGACGTGCTCGGGTGTCAAATTGGACCACACGGGGTATAGGTCAACCAGCCAGTCGAAAAGTTCGGCATCCTGGGCCATGGCCCGGGTGAGGGTCTGAAAGAAGTGGTGATGGGTGTTCACCAGTCCGGGGATCACCACCGTTCCTCGACAATCGATCACCTCATCAGCAGTGGCTGGAAGCTCGGAAGTGGGGCCCACTCGCTCAATCCACCCATCCCTGGCGAAAAGACCACCATCGGCTACTTCGGCGCCGTGGTCGTCCATCGTGACCAGCATCTCGGCATTTCGGAGCAGAAGGGTCTTAGATGGAGGCATTGGTCTCCCACCGGATGGCTGAAGTCGAATGGTTGTCCCACTCAGATTAGTTTGCGATTCCTACCGAGCTACTGGTAGGCCCTTTTATGAAGGTTGTGACGGGCTGAGGTGATCATGGTAGGACTGCGCCAAAGATGGGGAAGGAGGCGTCAGACCTCTTTGAGAGGGGAGAGAAACAGTTTCGGGGAACAGTGACCAGATCGACTGGTTCGATCACCCGCTTGATGGTTACGCGGTCGGTTCCGATCATCACACCGAGGCGATGGGCCTCCCTTTCCACCGCATCCCAGCGGTAGGAGGACCATGACCCAAGAGGCGCCAACTTTATAGCCAACGGGCGGTCCGTCTTTCCCGGATCCCACACCCCGACCACCCGCCCGCCTTCCAGAAACCACTGAGGTAGCATTGCCGAGTCGATCGTAGACAAAGCGGTAGTGAGGGGATCACACAAGAGACGGTCCACACCCACCGACCGGTCGAGATCCACCAAGCGATAGTCGTCCATCCTTGTCAAGGCAGAGAGATGGCAGGTGGGAGCGACCCCGTAAACCTCCACACTCTCTCTTACCATTTCCGAGAGGCTGGGCATGCCTAAGTCCCAGATGCCGACTTGACATCCTCGCCCAGCCTAATGTCGGGTCATTATTGCCGATCTGATCATCGACCTCAATAAACATCCCAATTGGGTGATATGCGCCGACAATGCCGAGATCCTTCCCAAGTTGGCAGACGAATCCTTCCGGCTTATCTACATAGACCCGCCTTTCAACAGCGGAAAGGTGCAGCGTAAAGAAACTCTGAAGACAGCCCGGAACGAGAACGGCGATCGTATCGGGTTCCAAGGTCGGCGTTACCGGACCGTCCAACTGGGCATCACCTCATATGTGGACATCTTCGATGACTATCTGGATTTCATAGGGCCTCGACTTGAGCATGCCCATCGGCTCCTCACCGAGGACGGCACCCTCTATTTCCACATCGACTATCGGGAAGCCCACTACTGCAAGGTGCTGTTGGACCACATCTTTGGCCGGAAGTCCTTCATAAACGAGATCATCTGGGCATATGACTACGGCGGTCGTTCCAAAAAAAGATGGCCGGCCAAGCATGACACCATCCTCGTGTACGCCAAGGATCCGACTAGATACTTCTTTGATCAGAGCGCAATCGAGAGAATTCCCTATATGGCGCCGGGGTTGGTCTCCAAAGAGAAGGCTGCGCGTGGCAAACTTCCCACCGACGTGTGGTGGCACACGATTGTCGCCACCAACGGCAGAGAAAAAACCGGTTATGCAACCCAGAAGCCGGAAGGCGTGCTACGTAGGATCCTTATGGCGTCGTCACAGGAAGGGGACCGGGTATTGGACTTCTTCGCCGGGTCGGGAACCACTGCCGCCGTGGCCCAGCAGCTCAATCGCCGCTTTGTGATGATCGACAATAACGAACATGCCATCTCCTTGATAGCCAAACGCATTGGCGAGAGTGGCATCCGCTATGTCGGGATGACCCCCACCCCCTGCTGATAGCCTCGCGACATCTTCCAGGCCGAGCCAAGAGAGGCGGAACCACCCCCTTCCCAGCCGCACTGGTCAACGGACCTGGTTCACCCGACCTGTCGCACCCCACGCCCGATCGGCGGTGAGGATCTCCATGTCGAGGCGCTCAGCAAGCGCCAGGCAAAGACGATCCGCCAATGAAAGGTCTTCGCCACACCTCCAACGGCGGGCGGCCCACTCAGCATCATCAACAACCACCGGCTCAACCAGAATCCCGTAACTGGCGAGTAGTGCCCTAACCAAAGGCCAGTCGCGACCCGCAGCAAGCACTTTCTGCGCCACCTCCGACCAGTTCGCAGCGCCGCACCGCGGCTCCCGCACCAGGGCCTCCTCAACCACATCCGCCCCCTCCTCGTTAGAAAGGAAAACCAGGATAGCTGACGCATCAAGCACAACGCTCACTCGGCACTCTCCCGCTCGGCAGCCTGGCGACGGCCCATTAGAAGCTCTGCCACCAAATCCAGACCTTCAAGTTCACTGCGCACACGGGCGCGCAATTGCTCTCGCGTCAGCAGAATTAAACCACCAGGAGTCTCCAACAGCACCATCGGAGTTCCTTCAGAGAGCCCCGCGCGTTGGCGTGCCTCCGCGGGCACAACAATCCGACCCCTATCTCCCACTACAACAGTGTATGACCCACTCATCTCTTTAGCATCCCACTATACAAGGCCTTATGGGAACACACTATACCTCAACCCTCCAAGCAGTCGATGAACCGCCCCCCGGGTTTGATGGAGACTTTACAACCCACCAGCAGCTCCCACATCAACGTAGGATCACTCACCACAGGGGTTCCCCTATCTCGGAAAAGATTCAACACCCGACTTCTAAGAGGACCCCCCATCACATCCAATGAATCCCCCAACCCCCACCCATCTCCGAAGAACCGAATACGGGGCTATGCAAAGTCCATGGCGGGGAGGCCGTCCAGGCTGAGAACGTTGTGTTCCTTCTGGTATTCCCACATCGCGTCAGGCCCCTTTTTCTCCGCCCAGTCGGGAAGGAAGTCCCGCTGGGAGACCATCTCCATGAGCGGCACCCCGCCTCCACAGGAGGTGCCCACCTTGCGGATGGCCACCCTGACAATGGAACGGGTCCCGGGAATGTCGGGAAAGCTCTCGGCCAGCAGGGAGTGCTCAGACGTCCCCGGATAGAGCGACTCGCCCTCTCCCCAGATTCGCAAAATCCGCCGGGGCTGGTTGAACCCGCAGAACATCACTACGATCCTCCCGTTCTGGCGCAGATGGGCGATGGTCTCGGCCCCACTCCCCACCAGGTCGAGATAGGCGACGGTCTGGGGATCGACTATTCGGAAGGTGTCGAGTCCCTTGGGGGAGAGGTTGATGTGCCCGGTCTCCCCCGAGGGGGCGGTGGCCACGAAGAACATCGGCTGGGCCTGCATCCAGGAGGCCAGATGATCGGGGATGCGCTCATAGTATGAAGCCACGGCTACCTCGCTTCTAGGCAGGTAGCCGGAGACGATACTCGGTGTCGCGTCGGGCAACCTCCCGATTCATCGAAGTAACGGTCTTCTCGAAGTCGCGAGGTTCTAGCTCTTGGCCGTGCGCGGCGCCCGCCGAGCGGGTGATGATCTCGCCCATCAAAGTTCCTCCCAGGTCGTTGCAGCCCGCCTCCAGAAGACGTCCGGCCCCATCCAATCCCAGCTTCACCCACGACGCCTGGATGTTGGGGACCAGTCCGTCCAGGGCAATCCGCCCCACCGCATGGATCAGCACTACTTCATCCCAGGTGGGTCCGGGACGCGCCTTACCGTTCAGCCAGATAGGGGCGCCCATGTGGACGAAGGGAAGCGGCACCAACTCGGTGAACCCTCCCGTGCGCATCTGGATTTGTCGGATCACATCCAGATGCTTGGCCCAGGAGCGGTGATGGTCTATGTGCCCGAACATGATGGTGGCGGTGGACTTCAGCCCCAGGCTGTGGGCGATCATCATCACCTGCGCCCACTGGGAGGTGCGTATCTTGTCCGGACACAGAAACCTGCGGATGTCGTCGTCCAGGATCTCGGCGGCGGTGCCGGGAAGCGTGCCCAGCCCGGCGTCACGGAGACGGGTAAGGAAATCCCTCACCGGAACTCCCAGGGTCTCCGCACCCTGCCATACCTCCAGGGGAGTGAAGCCGTGGATGTGCATCTCCGGCAGTTCCGCCTTGATGGCTTCGGTCACGGACACATAGAAGTCCCCGGTGAACTCCGGGTGGATGCCCCCTTGCAGGGTTACCTCGGTAGCACCTCTCATCCAAGCCTCCTCGGCCTTCTCCACTATGTCGGAGATAGACATCAGATAGGGGTCCCCTCGCAGGTTGAGGCTGCGAGGACCCTTGGAGAAGGCGCAGAAGCCGCACCGGAAATAACAGAGATTGGTGTAGTTGATGTTCTTGTTGATCACATAGGTGACCACATCCCCCACCGCCCGCCGACGGAGTTGGTCGGCCGTCCATGCCACGGCTTCCACTTGATCGCCTCTTGCCCCGAACAAAGCCTCTATCTCCGCCACGGTCGGAGCCGACCCGGCCAGGGAACGTTCCAGTATGGGACGAAGCTCTCCGGATTCCTGCACGTCGGGAGGACCCGCCGCCGCCGCCCATCGGGTGTCGGGCCATTGCGCAGAGAACCGTCGGGGAGGGATGGGCGCAGCTTCGGCGCGACCCGGCGCCCACTGATACCGGGGACGGGCGGCGCCGGATGCGTCCACCTGTTGCAACCAGGCCCGAAAGGCGGTTCTTGAAAGGGTTTGGCGGACAGTGTCGATTTCCAGGCCGGGTGGAAGGGCGGTCCGTTCCACCAGCGGAAGCGGCGCCAGTCGTTGCCGCAACTCTCCAATCCGCTCGGCGCCCCAGTCCCGCAGCAGCAAATCCGCCGCCCCTTCGGAAATAGCCTCCACCGCCTGGTCCACATCGTCCACGAACACCGAGACCACTGCCTCGACCGCGGGAAGGGAACAGAGCTCGGCCGCAGCTCTCACCTCGCTTCGAGCGGCGCGCAAATAAGCAGCTTCGCTGCGAGCCAAGGCATCCAGCACTATCTCGCTTGCGGCGGTGTCAACCACGGTGATCAGCCAACCCGGCGTCTGCGATTTGGCCAGGTTCAGCGCCTCCGCGGGATCCACGATCCGAGCCGCTTCCGCCGAATCTACCTCCCGGGCTGCGATAAACACCCCCGCCTTGTGAGCGGCCTTGAGATCAGAAAGGACGGGAGAGTCCATTTCCAAGGTGGTGGTCCCCTCCCGACTACGCGCTTCGGCCACGGCGCTGGTGGCCGTCTCAGCGGGTCGGGTGCGCAAGAAAGTGATCATTGCGGGTGTGCTAAAAGTCATTTGTCAGGCTACCTCCTCGACTGCTCGCTCACGAAACACCCACACCCACCGGACGAGCGGGGCTCTCGACCTGGGGCATCCGGGCATATCCCCGGGAGTCGGAGGCTTCCAGCAACTTGGGCAACAAGACAGGATCTATCCATCGGTCTGACAGATAAGAAGGATAGACCGGCAGTCGGGGAAGCAACTGAAAACCAGCCGCCTCGGTACGACGGCGGAGAGCCTCCAAATGCGGCCAGGGCGCCTCGGGATTGACCCAGTCGATGGTGAGCGGAGAAACCCCGCCCCAGTCGTTGATTCCGGCTTGCAGGTAGACCTCGTAGCGCTCAGTGAGGTTGGGGGGAACCTGGACGTTCATTTCCGGGCCCATTATCCAGCGGGCCAGCGCCACCACCCGCATGAACCAAGCCGGAATCGGCTCGGCGCTGCTGCGCATGGGAGTGTTGTACTTGGCCCGGAAGTTCTGGATGATCACCTCCTGGATATGACCTCCCGCCTTGGCCAGCGAAGCCAATGCCAAAAGGGAGTCGACGATCTCCGCGTGGTTCTCCCCGATTCCCACCAGGATGCCGGTGGTGAAGGGAATCGACAGCACGCCGGCGTCTTTGATAACCTGCACTCGCACCGAGGGGACCTTGTCGGGGCAGTTGTAGTGCGGCATGCCCGGCTCGGTGAGTCGAGGAGAGATGTTCTCCAGCATCAGCCCCATGGACGGGTTGGAGGGTCGGAGGGCCTCCAACTGGGAAAAAGTCATCACTCCCGGATTGGCGTGGGGAAACAGGGCCGTCTCCCGATTCACCAGTTCGGTCATACGCCGGGTGTATTCCAAGGTGGTTTCACACCCCTGCTCTTCCAAGAAGCGCCGCGCCGTGGGCCAGCGCTCCTCGGGCCGGTCTCCCAGGGTGAACAACGCCTCGGTGCAGTGGTGTGCCTCGCCCGCCGCCGCCACCGCCAACACCTGTTCGGGGGGCATGAACATCCCCCCTCCTCCCGGGGGCTGAGCAAAGGTGCAATAGGTGCAACTATCGCGACACAGGGTGGTGAGGGGGATGAAAACCTTACGGCTGTAGGTGACTATCCGTCCCTTTCCCTCATCACGGAGCCGGGAGGCCTCGTCGAACAACGGCTGCGGGGACCGTCGGCCCTCCAGGTAGGAGAGGGCCAACTCCCTGTCGAAAGCGGGATGCGGCACTATCACATCCCAGGGGAGGCGCCCAGGATGCCGCCGTCAACAGGCAAGGTCACTCCGGTGATCCAAGAGGCCTCCTCCGAGCAGAGAAATGCCACAGCCTGCGCAACATCCTCGGGCTCCCCCAACCTCTGCAGGGGGTGGCGGCGGGCCGTCCCCTCCGGATCGGATTGCCACAGCAAGGCCGACAGCCGGGTCTTGATCACCGCGGGGGCCACTGCGTTCACCCGGACCCGGGGAGCTAGTTCCATGGCAAGTTGGTTGGTCATAAAGATGAGAGCCGCCTTGGAGATGTTGTAGGCCCCCAGGAAGGGGGAGGGGCGTACCCCGCCTATCGAGGCTACATTCACTATGCACCCACCGTGCACCCGCATCCACTGACCCCACGCTTCCCTGGTCCACACCAGGGGAGCGCGTTGATTCACCGCCCAGGTCTTATCCACCGCCGCCTGGGAAATACTCATGAGATCACCGCCCGCCGGATTGGTGCCGGCGTTGTTCACCAGGATGTCGCAACTCCCGAACCGCTCAACCGTCTCACTGATCGCCGTGCCGGCGTGGTGATCATGGTCCGCCCGGGCGACAGCCGAAAGAATCCGATTCGAGTCTCTTCCCCCCTCCACAAGTTGGGAAACCGCCTCGGCAAGGTTCTCGTCCCGCCGGGAAGTAATCGTTACCCCGGCTGCTCCCCTATCCAGCAACTCCGCAGCCACTGCGAGTCCGATTCCCCGACTTGCGCCGGTGACCAACGCCACCTTGCCCGAAATCCCCGAACTCAAATGTCGCTCCTGACGGTCGCCGCCCAGAAAGTCTACAGTCGCTTACCCCGCGCTACCAGCTCCACCTTCTGGCGACGCTGCTCGGCGAAATTGGCATCCGGACGTATCTGGAGCAGCTGCAGCCGGTCGGCCTCGGCCTCGGCCTCCGCGGATAGGTCAGCGGCGGCCAGACGGGCTTCTACTCCCTCCTCTACCAGTCGTCGGCCTTCGTTCACCAATGCCTCCACCATCTCCGACTCGGGCACCACCTTCACCACCTTGCCCTTGATGAAAAGATGTCCCCGGCCCTTACCGGCCGCGATTCCCAAATCAGCCGACCGAGCCTCTCCAGGACCGTTCACCACACATCCCATCACCGCCACCTGAATGGGAAGATTCTCGGCCTCCAACGCCTCTTGAGCAACCTGCGCGACCTCAATCACGTCAACCTCTGCCCGTCCACAGGAAGGGCAAGCGATCAAATCGAGGCTGCGGCGTTCCCTAAGTCCCAGGTACTCCAGGAGGCGCCGCCCCGACTCGGCTTCCATGACCGGGTCGGCGGTGAGAGAAAAACGAATCGTGTCCCCAACGCCCTCCATCAACAGGGTGGCGATCCCCGCCACCGACTTGATCAAGCCGCCGGGAGGAGGGCCTGCCTCGGTAACTCCCAGATGAAGCGGGTAGTCCACCCGCTCCGCCAACAGTCGGTATGCTTCGATCATGGTGGGGACATGAGAGTGCTTCACCGAGATCTTGATCTGTTGGAAGTCGACTTCCTCCAGATAGCGGATCTCCAACCGCGCCGATTCCACCAGCGCCTCCGGGGTGGCGTCCCCATGACGGGCCAGGATGTCTCGGTCCAGAGAACCGGCGTTGACGCCTACCCTAATCGGAACCTGCCGCTCGGCGGCGGCCCGGGCCACCTCTTTGATATGGCTGGGGCGGCGAATATTGCCCGGATTGAGCCGCAGCCCGCACACCCCGCTTTCCAGGGCAGCCAGAGCCAGCCGGTACTGGAAATGGATGTCGGCGATGATCGGAACCGGACTGCGGGGGACGATCTCCGCCAAGCCCTGGGCAGCCTCCACCGTGTTGCAGGTGATCCTTACCAGGTCGGCGCCCGCTCCCGCCAGAGCGTAGACCTGCGCCAAAGTGGCGTCCACATCGTGGGTCTTGGTGGTGGTCATCGACTGCACGCTGATGGGAGCGCCACCCCCCACCAGGACCGATCCCACCGCGACAACACGGGTAGGTCGTCTCGGATGGGAGAAAGGGCGGTGGCCTGTCACAGTCTGATGGGATCGATGACGTCCAGCACCAGGGCCGCCACTCCCAAGAAAATCACCAAAATAACCACGACTGCCGCGATGGAAATCAGCACCTTCGGCTGGGCGCGGCGTTTGAAAAGCTTTTCATAGAGGGCCACCGCCACATGGCCCCCGTCCAGCGGATAAGCAGGAATCACATTGAAAACGCCGAGCACGATATTCAAATATGCCAACAGCCTAACTACATTCACCACTCCCGTCTCGCCGATCTGTGCCCCGATGTTGGCCAATCCGATCGGGCTCACCGGACGGTTGTTCTCCGAGACCTCACCTCCGAACATCCCTCCGGCCAACTCCGCCAAAGATGAAGGGCTGGCCAACTGCCCGATGGCCTGGAAGGTAAGTCCCACCGATTCCACTATCTCCCCCGAAGCGGTGGCTATCGCTCCTCCTAAGCCCAAAGAGCGGGTCTCAAAAGAAGGGCCGATTCCCAAAAACCCTCGTTCAACGCCGTCTCCGTCGGGACGAGAGGCCAGCGTCGTCTCCAACGTCAGAATATCGCCTTCCCTGCTCAGTCTGATGAGTACCGTCTCACCCGGACGCTCCCCCAACAACGCGGCCGTCTCTTCCCAACTGTTAATTGGTATCCCGTTCACCGCCAGGATCAGGTCACCCACTTCGATTCCTGCCTGGTAAGCCGGGCTAGGTGTACCTTCGCTCAGTTCCTCCACCACCACAAATACCCGGTTGGTGTAATCGGAGACTCCCTCCACCAAGAACAGTCCGGCCAGAATTAAGAAGGCCATCAGGAAGTTCATGGCCACTCCGCTCAAAGCAACCGTCATCTTCTGCCAGAACTTTTTGTGAGAATAGGAGCGTTCCGGGTCCGTCTCGTCGTCGTCGTAGGGCCCCATGCCGGCGATCTTCACAAAGCCGCCGAAGGGAAGCAGCCGGAATCCGTATTCGGTCTCCCCTTTCTTCACCGACCATAGCTTTGGCCCGAAGCCGAAAAACATCTCGCTGGCTTTCATGCCGGTGGCGCGGGCAGCCAGAAAGTGGCCCAATTCGTGCACGGTGACGAAAAACACTATGCCCAACACCACGACCAGGGCACCCACCATTAAAACACCTCCCGGCTAGACAGGTAGAGCATACCAAATCGGAGAGAAATGGGGTCCTTAGAAAAAATCGAACTGAGAAAACAGGTAGTAGGCGCCGGGGAAAACCAGCAACAACCCGTCTATCCGGTCAAGTATTCCGCCGTGCCCGGGAAGGAAGGAGCTCATGTCTTTCAGACCGATCGAACGCTTCAATGCCGACTCGATGGCGTCTCCCAAAGGGGCGAGAATGGAGACGATCGCCGCCAGATAGAGCGCCGGATAGAGAGTCAGGATCGACAACAGGGGCAGGGTGGAGAAAATGGCAGCCGAGACAAAGGTGGCAACCACCCCGCCCACCAAACCCTGGACCGTCTTCTTTTCCGACAGGGACGGGGAGAGCGGCCGGGTGCCGAAGGCCCGGCCTACCACATAGGCCGCCGTATCGAACACCGAGTTCAGCAGCAGCACCCACACCAAGAGCGTCACCCCCTCCTCGGCGCGGCCTATCGCCACTCCGTAGCAAAGAAGCGACACCCACATCATCCCCAACACGGTCACCGTGGAGTTCTCGACAGCCATCCTCCGAGCAGCCGCCGCAAAGAAGAGCAGAATTAGGGCCACTGCCACCATCAGCACCCCTCCCGAAGCGCCCAATCCGGACAGGTGTGCGCCTACCCCTGCTCCCAAGGCGCCCATCAGTCCCAAGAGCGGCATTGGCCGGTAGCCGACGGACCGGACAGCCAAGTAAAACTCAACCAGCCCCACCGTCACAGTCACCAGCAAAAGGCCGGTCAGCCAAATCCCCCCCAGGTAAAGGGCCATCACCACCGCCACCACCATCACCAGAGCGCTGATCGCCCGCTTAACCAAATCCGAGGAGTGGGCTTGCTCTGCCGCTTCTACCTCTTCTGTCGCCATCCCGATTCGACCGGTCACGTCTTCAAACCCCAGCATCCCCGACTCGACGCCTGGGATAGCAACCGCCACCGCCTGCTGAAGATGCTCCTTCGCCTCAGCCTCCATCACCTCCTCCGCCAAGGCCTGGTGCTGAGAGGTGCGACTGTCGAAAACATTCTCATTGGTCAAGACCGCCCCGGACTCGCCTGCCCCGGACTCCTCGGTCGCCGGCCGGTCCCCCGACCCTCGGAAGGACTGTTCCTCGTCCGGCTCCCAGTCCGGAACCCAGGGCAGGTCTGTTGGCTTCATCCTCGCTATACCTCCAGCAGTTCGGTTTCTTTGCGCTTGAGCAACTCATCCACCTGCTTGACTATTTGGTTGGTTAAGTCCTGGAGCTTCCGCTCGGCACGGCGCAGATCATCTTCGGCGCATTCCCCTTTGAGGGCATCCAGGTCCGACTTTGCCCCGCGCCGGACATTTCGAATCGATACCTTTCCGTCTTCAGCCTGTCGTCTCACTATGCGAATCAACTCGACCCGCCGTTCTTCGGTGAGAGGAGGAAAAGCCAGCCTGATCACCGCACCGTCATTGGAGGGGTTAATCCCGAGATTCGAGCTGTGGAGCGCCTTCTCTATCTCGGAGATAGCGCTTTTGTCGAAGGGGTGGATCACCAACAGGCGCGGGTCGGGAACCGTAAAGTTGGCAAGTTGCTGAAGAGGTAGAGAGGCGCCGTAGTAGTTGACCCGCAGACTCTGGACAATCTGGGGATTGGCCCGACCGGTTCGCACCACCGCGAACTGTCCGGTCACGTATTCGATAGAACTCTCCATCAGCAGGTTGGCTTCGTCTAAAACCTCGTCGATCATGACGGTTTCCTAGCTCACCTTGGTGCCGAGCGGCTCACCAATCAACGCCCGGTACACGTTGTCTGGTCTGGTCATGTCAAATACCACGATAGGGAGATCATGCTCGCGACACAGCGCAATTGCGGTCATATCCATGACCTTGAGCTCTTGGGAGATGACATCCATGTAGGAAACAGATTCCAAAAGCCGGGCGGAAGAGTCAAGATGAGGGTCAGCGCTGTATACCCCGTCCACTTTGCTCGCCTTCAGTACCACTTCCGCTCCTATCTCCACCGCCCGGAGCGCGGCGGTGGTATCCGTGGTGAAAAAGGGGTTGCCGGTTCCGGCCACAAACACCACAATCCGTCCTTTTTCAAGGTGGCGCACCGCGCGGTTGCGGATGTAGGGCTCGCTCACCTGCCGCATGGTGATGGCGCTCATTACCCGGGTGCTCATCCCAAACTTTTCCAAGGCATCCCGCAGCGCCAAGCCGTTCATCACCGTGGCAAGCATCCCCATGTAATCGGCGGTGGCCGGATCGAGACCCCGGGCCGCCAGAGCGATTCCCCGAAAGAAGTTGCCTCCTCCCACCACCACCGAGATTTCGATTCCGTCCACCCGAGCCTTGCTGATCTCCCCGGCAAGGATGACCACCCGGCCTGGATCAATTCCAAACCCGCCGCCCTGCTCACAAAAAGCCTCTCCTGAGAGCTTGAGAAGGACTCGGCGAGGGGACGTCATCAGGATTCCTGCTCGCCCACCGCCACTCGCGCCACTCGGCGAATCTTTATGTTCTCGCCCATCCGTGCGGACAGGCTCTTAACCATCTCGTCCACTGTTCCCTCGAACTTCTGGGAGTTGACGAACACCTGCTCACCCAGGACATTATCGGCATAGAACTTTTCCATGCGACCTTGGACGATGCGGGGAATGACCATCTCAGGCTTGCCCTCGGTCCGCGCCGCCCGTTCGATCAAGTCCCGCTCATGAGAAAAGACATCGTCGGGAACCTCTTCCCGGACGACCCATTGGGGCGCCGCCCAGGAGACGTGCATAGCAATATCGTTGGCAACCTCATTGAACTCCGAGCTTTTGGCCACAAAATCGGTCTCGCAGGCCAACTCGATCAAAACGCCCATCACCGGATGGCCAGACTGTTGGTGAAGGTAACTCCCGATCGTCCCCTCGTTGGCATCTCGATCGGCCCGCTTGGCGGCTTGGGCCAGACCTCTCTCCCGGAGCAGGTCATGGGCTTTATCCATGTCGCCATTGGTGTCAACCAAGGCCTTTTTAGCGTCCATCATCCCCACTCCGGCCCGTTTGCGGAGATTCTGTACGTCTTTGGCTGTGAACTCGGCCACAATCAATTGCCCTTTGAATCGGCCTGTGATTTCGAGTTGCCCGAGGAAGATCCTTGTTTCTTTTTGGCTATCTCTTGTCCTTCCCGGCAAGCAGCGGACACCAGAGAGCAAAGCAGTTCGGCAGAGCGGATGGCGTCATCGTTGCCAGGAATTACGTAGGTTATCGGCTCGGGGTTGCAGTTGGAGTCAACCAGCGCCACGACGGGAATCCCCAGCCGAACAGCCTCTCGCACCGCGGTTTCCTCGGCATTAACATCAATCACGAACACCCCGGCAGGAAGCTCGTGGAGATCTCTCACCCCTCCCAGGCTCCGGCGGAGTTTCTCGAGGTCTCTTCCGAGAAACAGTCTTTCCTTTTTGGGACGGGACAGCATCTCGCCGCTGTTCTCCTCCGCCTCCAATTCCTTCATATAGGAGATACGCTGTCGGATGGTCTGGAAGTTGGTAAGCATCCCTCCCAACCACCGGAAGTTGACATAGGGCATGCCCACCGACTCGGCGTGCTGGGCAATGCTGTTGCGGGCCTGCTTCTTGGTGCCCACAAAAAGTATCTTCCCGCCATCGGCCACTGCCTTGCGTACAAAGTTGATCGCCTCGTCCAGCAAACGAACAGTCTGACGGAGGTCGATTATGTGAATGCCGTTGGAGTTACCCCACAGATAGGGGGCCATTTTGGGATTCCACCGACGGGTCTCGTGGCCGAAATGGAGACCTGCGTCGATCAGGTCTTTCATAGTGGTGGGCGTCATATACAGTCCTTCCTGGTTTTTCCTCGACCCGTTGACCGGTTTCTCCCCGGTCAGCGTCTACAAAAGGAGAGACACCCGCCCCACAGGAAAAGATCTTCGATAGACCTTTCCCGACCAGTGGACGGAACGAGCCTGTGACGTTGCCTACCAGTTTAGGGAAAGAGGGACGATGCGAAGAAACCCGCCGCGCAATCTCGGCCGGATCCTAAGCAGAGTTGCTCTTTGCCGGACTCAGGCGCGGGGGTGGGTGCGGAGGTGGGTGGAACGCAGATGGCGGTGGCTGACGCTGGTATAAACCTGGGTGGTGCCCAGATTGGCGTGTCCCAATAATTCCTGGACGCTGCGCAGATCGGCCCCCCGCTCGATCAGGTGGGTGGCGAACGAATGACGGAGAGCGTGGGGGAAACTTCCCACCCGGGAACGCACCACCCGCCTGATCTGGCGAGGATCCATCCGGCCCCCTCTCACTCCCACGAACAGGGCATCCTCGGCGGGGGCGCCGGCCAGCGCGGGGCGGCCCTCTCCCAGCCAGCGTTCCACCGCCCGCTGGGCGGGAACCCCGATCGGCACAACCCGGTCTTTTCCGCCTTTTCCCGACACCACAATCAGATCTTTCCCCTGCACCTGCGAGACGTTGAGCGCGGCCATCTCGGAGACCCGCAACCCAGCCGCGTACGCCATCTCCAGAATGGCGCGGTCCCGCAAATCGGCCGGCGCCGACCCATCGACCGCCTCGATGGCCTGCGCCAACCGGGTCTGGGAGAGCGCCACCGGCAGGCTGTTTTTGGCCTTGGGGACGGGCAGAGCGCCGGTGGGGTTGGCAGGGATATCTCCTTGCTGATGGAGATGTCCAAAAAACGAGCGGAGGGACGATCCTTTGCGGACGACGGAAGCGCGGGAGAAACCGCGGGTATTCAGGTAGGCAAAGAAGCGCCGAAAGTCGCTGCGGTCGATCTCCCCCAGTGAGCCGCGTCCCACCTTGTCGCACAGGACCAGGAACTGGGTGATATCTCCCCGGTACGCCTTCACCGTGTGCTCGGAGAGTCGCCGCTGACGAGCCAGCCGGCCCAGATAGGCCTGCACATCCCCTTTGGCCCACTCGGGGAGGGTTGAAATAGCTGCCACTCCCTCAATGCTACGAAAACCCTCCGACCAGAATCAGGGATTTCTTTGTCGGGCCGGAAAACTCAGTCCACCACCCGGGCCAAAACCGCCCGGCAGGCGCGGCTTTTTAGGTAGGCCTATCTACTTTGCGAGGAGGCCGAGGCGGTAACTATTCATCCACCCGCTGCTCATCTCCGGCAAGCTCCTGGCCTTATGCGGAGGACGGCGCCCTCTCTGACGATTCGTCCCTCCGACTCCAGCTCTCCGATTCTCACCAGCAGCCGGGAGAGAGGCCATCCCAGCCGCTCGGCCAGGCTTTCCACCGTGGCGCCGGCTTCCCCGATGGCCTCCTCCAAATCGTCCCGCTTCTCCTCTGACACCGCGCCCTGCGCCTCCGACGGGGGGTGAATGATGCCTTCGGTCTCCAGAATTTCCAGCAGGTCTGCCGCTCCCAATACCGGCATGGCCCCGTCGCGGATGAGCTCGTTGCACCCTCGGGAGGTGGCCCGGTTGATGTCTCCGGGGATCGCCAAGACCTCCCGTCCCTGTTCCAAGCCCAATCGGGCGCTGATCAGGGCGCCCCCACCGAGAGCCGCCTCCACCACTACCACCACCCGGGACATACCGGTGATGATCCGGTTCCGGACGGGAAACCGCCACGGCTCGGGGACTGTTCCCGGCGGGTACTCGGTAACCACCGCCCCGCCACACTCCAAAAGCGCCTCTCCTAACTTACGGTGGCTAACCGGATACCAGCGTTCGGGGCCCGAACCCAACACCGCTACCCCTCGTCCCCCGACCTCCACCACTCCCTGATGGACAGCCCCGTCTATTCCCCGCGCCAACCCGCTCACCACCATCACGCCGCGTCGTCCCATCGCCCCACCCAGCGTCTTGGCCAGATTGAGACCGTAGCGGGTGGCTCTCCTTGATCCCACCACCGCCACCCCGGCCGAGGTGGGAAGAACTCCCCTGACAAACAGCAGATCGGGCGGATCGGGGATGGTGGCCAGCCAAAGCGGATAGAGCTCTGTGCCCAACAGCGCCACCGAGATGCCTGCCGCTTGAAGTTCCGCCATCCGCTGCTCGGCCGGGACGCCGACTGCCTCACGGACGGCCGGCTTTGCCTTGACCCGGCCGGTTTCGATCATCCGCACCGCCCCCACCGGGTCGGCAGCCCTTTTCACCAGGGAGTGGATCCGTTCGGGATGCATTCCCGAGAACGCCAGCCGCAGCCGGTGGGAGAAGTAGGGAACCGTCAAGGCGCGGAGAAGCTCAAACGTCGGCCCGATAGGAAAGCGCCTCCAGCACATGGATGTCCTCCACCTGCTCGGATTCCCCCAGGTCGGCAAGCGTCCTCGAAACCCGACGTACCCGGTCGTAACCCCTGCCGGTGAGATTCCCCCGGTCGAGGTTGCCCGAAAGCACCCGTCTGGCTTTTGCGCTCCACGAAAGCGCGTCAAGAGCGGATGTGGACAAATCCCCGTTGAGCACACCGCGTTGGGCCTGTATATACCGCGCCTTCTCCACTCGCTTCCGCACCGCCTCGCTCGGCTCTCCCGGCGCCCCGGTCAACTCGTCGGTTTCCATGCGTCCCAGGAACACCCGCACATCGAAACGGTCCAGCAGCGGGCCGGAGAGGCGACGCCGGTAGCGCTCCACCGACGAGGGCGAACATCGGCATTGCCGTACAGTGTCGTTCGTCCATCCACACGGACAGGGGTTGGTGGCCGCGACCACCAGGGTCCGACAGGGAAAAGTGGCCGACACTCCCTTACGGGTGATAGTCATAACGCCCTCCTCCAGAGGCTGGCGAAGCGCATTAATCAGATGAGCCGGGAACTCTCCCAGCTCATCGAGAAACAGCACACCGTGGTGAGCCAGGGAGACATCGCCCGGGGTCGGAATCCCGCTCCCTCCGCCCAGAAGCCCCGCTACCGAGGCGGTGTGATGAGGAGCGCGGAAAGGCCGTATCGAAACCGGGCGGCGACGGTTGGCGGCCGCCCATACACAAGCCACCTCCAACTCCTCGGTCTCGGCGAAGCGGGGAAGTATCCCCGGAAGCCGCTTGGCCAGCATGGTCTTTCCCATCCCGGGAGGCCCGGACATGAGCAGGTGGTGACGACCGGCGGCAGCAACCTCCAACCCGCGTCGGGCAAGCTCCTGGCCCCGCACATCCGCCAGATCCAGGAGCGGAGAAGAAGGCGCTAAACCGGTGGGAGGGGGTGAAGGACACAGGCTGCCCTCCAACGCCTGCACCGCCTCGGCCAGCCGCCCCACCGGGTAGAGATCCACCTCGGGGAGCAGAGCCGCCTGCGACACCGCCTCCCGCGGAGCTATGCAAGGCAGTCCCAGCCGGTCGGCTACCAAGGCAGCCGCCAGCACACTGCGAGAGGCGCGCACCCGGCCGTCCAACGCCAACTCCCCCACCGCCACCACCCCCGGATGCTGCATCGACACTTTTCCGTCGGCGATGAGGACTCCCAGAGCAATGGGAAGATCAAAAGCGGAACCGGCTTTGGGAAGATCGGCCGGCGCCAGGTTGACAGTCACCTCACTCCGGGGCATCTCATAGCCCGAGGAGGCCATCGCCGCCCTCACCCGGTACTGGGCCTCTCTCACCGCCGTGTCGGGCAGACCCACCAAGCCAAACTTGGAATTGGTCTTGCCCAGATGCACTTCGACATTCACCGGTCGAGGCGCCACCCCGATCATCGCGGCTGAATACACTCGTAAGCTCATCCCTCCACCATGTGGAGAATATCCACGTTTTGTCTATCTCCCCCTCTTCCTGTTTTGCGCGATTCAGCGATTTAAATCACAGACTTTTCCCAACTTTGGAACGCCTGGTCAAGAACCCCGGAAACGGGGAGGCCGCTTCTCCCGAAATGCCTCCACTCCCTCACGATGGTCGTCGGTGCCCAGACAGATCGACTGCGACTGTCCCTCCCAGGCCGTTGCCTCCTCGATAGAAAGCTCCCAAGAACGGTCCAGCCCCTGTTTAATGAACATCTGCGCCACCGGCGCTCCCGCCAAAAACCCCTGGGCCACTCCCGAGGCTCGCTCTTCCAGCCGATCCTGATCGACCACATCCCACACCAGCCCCCTTTCCATCGCTTCGGCGGCGGACACCATCCGCCCCGAAAGGGCCACCTCCTTGGCGAACTGAGCGCCCGCCAACCGAGGAAGCAGCCAGGTCAGCCCCATGTCCAAACCCAGACCCCGACGCACGAAGATGGCCGAGAATCGGGCGCGATGGGTGGCTACCACCACATCACATCCCAAAGCAAGGCTCATCCCCGCTCCCACCGCAACTCCGTCCACCGCCGCCACGGTGGGCTTGGTCAGTCGGTGCAGCGCCAAGGCGGTCTCCCCCACCACCTTCATGCGGCGCTGGGCAGCCACCACTCCCTGGGAACGAGGGCCAGCGGAGGGATCAAGATCAGCGCCCGCGCAAAAATCCCCACCCCGTCCCGATATCACCAGCACCCGCTGCGCCGAACCCTCGAAGTCGGAGAAAGTCCCTTGGAGGTCTTTCCACCCTGCGGGGGGAATGGCATTTTTGCGGAAGGGGCGATTCAGCCACACCCATCGCACCGATCCACGGTCTTCTGTCTCAAGCCACATATTTCCATAGGGTAAAGCACCGCGCTACCTTGGGCCCCCTGATGGGTTTCAATCCTTTCCGCCCTCACCAGAAAACCACCGCCGACATAGTGATAGTGGTAACGGCGCTGGTGGTGATAGCGGCGGTGGTCCTGTGGGCGTTCTTCTCGGGATAACCGCTTAAACCACGCGAGACAACCAGAGCAGATCCACCCCGCCGCGATGAAACCGGACGGTGATCAGGTCAACGCGTAGTACCGGATAACGCAGAGAAGTGGCCAGCTTCCTCACTTGTCGCGCTTTGGCCGCATCGAAAGCATCCAAAGGGTCTGGAGATCCTTTTTTCCCCACCGCCCATCGGCTCCTCACTTCCACCACCGTTCTTTCCCCGTCGATCAAAGCCAAAATATCTATCTCTCCCCGACCCACCGACAAGTTGCGCTCCAGCACCAAGTGACCACGGCTTTGCAGAAAGCGGACAGCCAGACCCTCTGCGGCGGCGCCGGTCCGTTGGCGAGCGGGAGAGTGGATTCCCCGGTTCATCGTTTAGGTATGCGCGACCAGTGTGACAACCAAGCGCGTTTTCGCCGTCTTGATTCCCCCCGGCCCGCCGTGCGGCAAACAAAACCGGTTCTAGATACCGCCCAGGCGACCCAGCGGCCAGATGCGGAGAACCGCCTTTCCCACCACACTGTCTTTGTGGACTGTCCCAAAGACCCGGCTATCCGACGACTTGCTACGGTTGTCCCCCATCATGAAAAGATGGTCCTCCTCGACCTCTACCGCCAAAAGCTCCTCCGGGTTGGAAGATCCCAGATAGAACTCATCCAAAAGCACGCCATTCACCCATACCTCTTGGGAGCGGATCTCGATACGATCACCTCCCGTCCCTATCACTCTCTTGATCAGATCCGCATCGGCGATGTTGTACCAGCCGAACGCCTGCCTGACCTCATACCACACCACTTCCAACAGATTGCGATGCGGCTGGAGACGACCAGGAGGCGTAAACACCACCACATCTCCCCGGCCAGGCTCGTCAAACAGATAGCTGACTTTGGAAACCATCACCCGGTCACCCACCTGCAAAGTGGGATGCATGGACTGTGAGGGGATCTCAAAAGGTTGGATGATCAGGGATTTGATCAACACCGCCAGGATTACCGCCCCCAACACCAGGACGGCCATCTCCACCACTGCCGACTTGAACCGGCGTTTTGGGGGAGGTGGTGACGTTAGAACGCCATCTCCGGCTGACGGTTGCTCCGGCCGGTCAACAACAGTGCCCGGCAGAATGTCTTCGGGTGGCCGCTCGGTCAGTCGCGTCTCTCTTTGATCCGGGCCGACTTCCCCGACCGGCCCCGCAGATAGTGCAGCTTTGCCCGACGGGCCAAACCCTTGCGAAGAACCTCGATCCGGCTCACGATCGGAGCATGAACCGGGAAAATGCGCTCCACCCCCACTCCGAAACTTATCTTGCGAACGGTGAAAGTCTCCTGCAGTCCTCCCCCGCTTCGCCCAATCACCACCCCATCGAAGACCTGGATCCGCTCCCGTCCGGCCTCCATCACCCGAACATGGACGCGAACGGTGTCACCCGGCCTGAAATCGGGTATGTCGTCCTTGAGATAGCCTTCTTCAAGCAACCGGATATCGTTCATGATCCAAACCTGTTGTGTCCGATAGAGAGAAAGTGGCGGTAGCGTCCGCCAAATACATATCTTACCACTGTTCAAATCTCACTTTTCCCTTCCCACAAATCCGGCCGACGCCTACGGGTCCGCTCCTTCCGCCGAGCGGTTCTCCAGTCGGCAATTCGCCTATGGTCACCTGACAACAGCACTTCGGGAACCGGCCAGCCCCGAAAAACCGCAGGCCGGGTGTAGACCGGCTCTTCCAGCAGACCTTCCCGGAAGGATTCGAACACCACCGAACAGGGGTTGCCCACCGCCTCGGGCAACAGGCGGACGATTCCTTCCGTCACCAGCAGGGCGGCCGCCTCCCCTCCCGCCAACACATAGTCGCCCACTGACACCTCCTCGTCGATGAAGTGCTCGGCTATCCGCTCGTCCACTCCCTCATAGCGGCCACACACCAGGGTGAGGTGGTCAAGCTTGGACCAGCGGTCCAGCATGGTCTGGTCAAGACGCCTTCCGACGGGAGTCAACAGCACTCGGTTGCTGTCGACCAAAGGGTCGAGGGCCTGGGCCAAAGGCTCTGGCATCATCACCATCCCCGCTCCGCCACCAAAAGGGGCGTCGTCTACGGCCCGATGCGTGCCCTCCGCGTAGTCCCGCAGGTCTATCAGTTCCACCTCAACCAGCCCGGCCGCCCGCGCCCGGCCCAGGATCCCCACCTCCAGGGCCTGGGGGAAGTAATCAGGAAAAATGGTGATTATCGAAATCTTCATCGTTCAAACATCAACCGGCGCTATTTATACCGTACATCGAGTCTCTCGTTTTCCTGGGCCTACCCGGGGCCATCAAGCGCGGTGGGTAGCTCATCGAAGGGCGTAGGCGCCCAGATACCCGGCCCGGTCAAGCTCATCCAGATCGAATGCCATCGCCCTAGCCCGGTCCAGCAGCGCAACGATCTGGACGACAATTCCGATTACCAGAGGATTTGGTCGGCGGCGCCTTCCACTGCTTGGGCTAGGGGTCCGGTGTAAATTCCGGTGGAGAGGTACTTCCACCCGGCGTCGGGGAAGATGGTCACCACCGTTCCCGAATGTATCTCTTTTGCCACCCGCAAGGCCACCGCCAAGGCTGCTCCGCTGGAAGGCCCGGCGAACAATCCCTCGGCGGACAGCAGCAGGCGGGTGTATTCGATGGTGGACCACAGGCGCACCAGTATTCGGCGATCGATCTGATCAGCATCAAAGATAGGAGGGATGTAGCCGTCCTCCATGGAGCGAAGACCGGTGATGGTCTCTCCCACCGGCGGCTCGGCCGCCACCACCTGCACTCCCGGGTTGGACTCGCGGACCACCGCTCCCGCGCCCATCAGGGTTCCCCCCGTTCCCAGCCCGGCCACCAGCGCGTCCACCCGGTCCAATTCGGCGACGATCTCCCGACCGGTACCCCGGTGAGCCGCGACGTTGGCCGGATTGGCGTATTGGTGCAACATCAGATAGTCACCCGATGCCGCGATCTCTTCGGCCATGCGCACCGCCCCGTTGGCGCCCTGATCACCTGGGGAGAAGATGATCTCGGTTCCGTATGTCTTCAGGACTTCGATCCGCTCGGCGCTGGCGCCTTTGGCCATCACCACCGTGAACGGGATGTCCCATAGCAAGGCCAGCCGGGCCAGGGCGATCCCGGTGTTGCCCGACGAAGGCTCCAAAAGACGCGTCTCGGACGTCAGCCGTCCTTCAGAGCGGGCTTTCTCCAACATAGCCACGGCCACCCGGTCCTTCAAGGAGCCGGTGGGCAAAAACCACTCCAGTTTGGCGTAGATGTCCACGCCGGGCGGGGAAAGCGCCTCCAGGCGAACTAAAGGTGTGGGAGAAAGGGCCGTCGACAACCGAGATGGCGACATCAACCACCGGCGACCGAGGGGAGAATGGTGATCTCCGACGGTTGCGAAATAGGAGTATCCAAACCCTTGAGATAGCGGATGTCTTCGTCGTTGAGGAAAACGTTGACGAACACCGGCACCGAGCCGTCGGGATCGAGGAGTTGGCGGGAAAGCGCCGGATACCGCTTTCCGAGGTCGGAGAACGCCTCTCCCACAGTGGCGCCGCTTGCGGTTATGGAAGCATCCCCTCCGACGTGAACGCGAAGTATGGTGGGCAGGCGAATAGTGTGCATCATGTCACGTTCCTCCTAGAGGTGGGAGTCGAAACTCAAGATCTTCTCGGTGATTTGGTGGTCCCGGATGCGAAACCCCCGTACCGAAAGGGTGTCCATCCGCTCCATGCCCACCAGCACGTAAAGCCAATCCGGCTCGACGGCCAACGCCACATCGGTGGGAGACGGATAAGCGGGAGAATGGGTATGGGAATGGAACACCCCCACCAGTTCCCAGCCGTTCGATTCCGCATGCCGAAGCGCCCCGAAATGCTCGGCGGGGTCGACTACGTAGTTGACTGGAGAATGGGCGGCATTGGTAAGGGGATAGGCCATCGTAAGGCGACCGTCAGGATACCCGGCCAACAACCCGCACGCCTCTTCGGGATAGCAGTGGCGGGCATGGGCGATCATCGCCTGGTGGATGGATTCGGGAACACGGATAGATGAATGCTCGTCAAACATTGGAAATCCCCCGCGCTGGGGGGGAGAACCGAGTCGGTCAGACGGTCCTGGGAACCGACCCGGCGGGCATACAGTACTGATCGTATTCGACGATAACCGGCGGGCGGCTCTCGTCGGCGCAGGCCAGACAGTCGGGGTTGCGACGAAGCTTCAGGGTTCGGAACTCCTCGGTCAGGGCATCATAGGTAAGAAGCTTCCCAACCAGCGGTTCGCCTATGCCCAGGAGCAGCTTGATCGCCTCCATCGCCTCGATGGAACCGATTATCCCCGGCAGCACGCCCAGCACGCCCGCTTCCGCGCAGGAAGGCGCCAACTCGGGCGGAGGAGGCTGGGGGAAGAGGCACCGATAGCAGGGGCCCTGGTAGGGATAAAAGACGCTGGCCTGACCCTCGAAGCGGAAGATGGCTCCGTGCACCACCGGGATGCGGAGATGGAGAGAGGCGTCGTTCACCAGGTAGCGGGTGGGGAAATTGTCACCCCCGTCAACCACCAGGTCGTAGCCGGACATTATCTCCAGAACATTGTGGGCAGAGAGCCGCACCCCGTAGGGCTCGACTTTGACATCGGGATTAAGAGCAGTGAGGGTCTCCCGAGCCGATTCCACCTTGGAATGCCCGATCCGGTCCATGTTGTGAAGAATCTGTCGCTGGAGATTGGAGGCGTCCACCACGTCGAAGTCGACTACGCCCAGCACCCCCACTCCCGCCGCCGCCAGGTACAGGGCGGCGGGTGAACCCAGTCCTCCCGCTCCCACCAGCAGCACCCGCGAATTCAATAGCTTGGCCTGGCCTTCCTCGCCCACTTCAGGCAACATGGTATGCCGGCTGTAGCGCACTTTCTGATCGGAGGAAAGCGTCACCGGCTCCGACCAGGGACGGCCTTCCGCTTTCCAGAGACCGAACCCTCCAGCCATGGAGACCACATTGCGATAACCCAACTGCTCCAGGGACTGGGCAGCCAGGGCCGACCGGGCGCCTCCCGCGCAGTAAACAACTATCTCGGTGTCGGGATCGGGCGCCTGCGTATAAATAGAGGACTCCAGGAGACCCCTGGGAATGAGATGCGCGCCGGGGACGGCGCCCTGCTCATATTCCTCATGTTCCCGCACATCCAGGATCAGCACATCGGCATCTCCCAGCCGCGGCTCAACCTCGGCCGGAGACACCTCCGTTATCTGGGCCTTGGCTCTTCTGAGTAAATCCTGAAAGGTAAGCATGGTGTTTATTCGACTCTAAAGATTATCTGTTCTATCCAACCCCGCCCAATCCGGAAATGTTCCCGCGGGCGGCGGAAACGGTGTTGGACATCAGCATTGCCCTGGTCATCGGGCCCACTCCACCGGGCACCGGAGTGATGGCCGAAGCCACCTCGGCCACCTCTACGAAGTCAACATCCCCCACCAGCCCCGCCGGGGTGCGGTTGATACCCACATCGATCACCACCACTCCCGGTTTTACCCAGGAGGCCTTCACCATCTCGGCTCTTCCCACCGCCGCTACCAGGATGTCGGCTTCCCGGGTGAGTGATTCCAAGTCGGCGGTGCGGGAATGGGCGATGGTTACCGTGGCGTCACACCCTCGGGTAGACATAAGCAGAGCCAGAGGCTTTCCCACCAGAAAACTGCGGCCTATCACCACCGCTCGTTGACCGGCAACGGGAATGTCGTAGTGATCGAGGATGCGCATCACACCCGCGGGCGTGCAGGGCCGGGGACCCGGCAGCTCCGACACCAAGCGGCCCAGGTTTTCAGGGTGCAGCCCGTCCACATCCTTTCGGGGGTCGATACAGCCCACCACTTCTCCTTCGTCCAGTTCTTTGGGAAGAGGCAGTTGAACCAGAATTCCATCCACCTGGGGATCAGCGCTCAAGCTCATCACCAGATTCTCCAACTCAGCCTGGGAGGGATCGTCCAACTGGTGGTGGATAGAGCGGATCCCCACTCGGGCGGCGTCCCGGCGCTTGGCTCGGACATAGGTGTGAGAAGCGGGGTCGTCGCCCGCCAACACCGTGGCCAGGCCGGGAACGTAACCGACCTCCGCCAGGGCGGCCACGTCGGCGGCCACCTCTTCCATCACCGCCGACGCCACCGCCCGGCCGTTCAGCAACATTGCAGCCATCAATGTCGGAAATGCCTTCGACCTGTGAACAGCAGCGCCATCTGGTGTTGGTCGGCAGCGGCGATCACTTCCGCGTCGCGCACTGACCCTCTGGGAGAAACAACAGCAACCACGCCCACAGATGCTAGGGCGTCCAGTCCATCCCGGAAGGGAAAAAACCCATCAGAAGCGGCAACTCCCCCCTCGGAGCGGCTTCCAGCGGTCGAAATTGCCCTTCGGGCGGCGCCCACCCGGCTCTGATCACCGGCGCCCACCCCCACCGATCGGCCATCCCGACAGATCACCACCGAGTTGGATTTGGCGTGGGCCGCCACCACCCAGGCCAACCGCAGGTCCGAGAGTTGCTCGGGGTCGGGGTGTTTTCGGGAAACCACCCGCCATTCCCCGGGGAGTGCGGCGGGACGGTCGGGAGTCTGCACTAAGAAGTCCGGCCCCAAAGAGCGTATCTCCCGTTCAATCCCCCCGAAGGGCGGAGTCTCCCAGACCCGCAGATTTGGCTTGGCGGAGAGAATCTCCACAGCTTCGGGCGTAACCCGGGGAGCGACCACCACCTCCGCGAATACCTTGGTCAAAGCCTCGGCCGCCGAAGAGTCGAGCGGGCAGTTGAGGGCGACCACTCCACCGAAGGCGGAAAGAGGATCACCTTCCCAGGCGCGGGTGAAGGCCTCGGCCGGATCGGCGCCGGTTCCCACCCCGCATGGGTTGGAGTGCTTCACGATCACACAGGCCAAACCGTCCAGGTCGGCCGCCAGACGCCCGGCCGCCTCTGTGTCCGCATAGTTGTTATAGGACATGGCCTTTCCCTGGAGACGCCGTGCCGCAGATCCCCAGAACCCGCCTTTCCCGATGGTGTACAAAGCCCCCTGCTGATGGGGATTCTCCCCGTAGCGGGTCATCCGCTCCCGATGAAGGGTTATCACCAGTTGGTCGGGAAGAGCTTCGGCGGGCAGAATCCAGCGGGCTATGGCGGCGTCGTAGGAGGCGGTGTGCCTAAAAGCTTCGGTGGCCAGCCGTCGGCGCAGCGCCTCGTCCACCCTTCCCGTCTCCAGTGCCGTGATCACCTCGGAGTATTGGGAGGGAGAGGTAACCACCGCCAGGTGAGCATGGTTTTTGGCGGCGGCCCGAACCAGAGCCACCCCACCAATGTCGATCTGTTCCACCCCGGGGGTCTCTGCAAAGGGATAGAGATTGCAGACCACCAACTGGAAGAGCCTGATCCCAAAGCGGTGCAGATCCTTCCGATGGGAGGGATCATCCGGATCGGCCAGGAGACCCCCGTGGATGAGCGGATGAAGAGTCTTGACCCGCCCGCCCAGCATCTCGGGAGCACCGGTCACATCCTCTGTCGCCGTCACCGCCACCCCCGCCTCCCGGAGGGTTCGGGCGGTGCCCCCCGAAGAAACGATCTCGGCGCCCAGATCAACCAGGCGGCGGGCGAATCCGACGATCCCGTTCTTATCCGAAACCGATAGAAGGGCTCTTTTTACCTCGAAGACGCTCATCCTCGGGCGTTCTTGCTTTTGGGGTGTATAACAGTCGCCTCAGAGAGCTTGGCTAAAAATACTATGTATCGCGAAGGTTTACCAGGTGAGTTTTGGAAAATACGCCTATGGCGCATATATGGTCCAATGCAAGCCGGCGTCATTGAAAAGCTCGAAAATCACCTGGCGTTGCGAAAGGGGCAGGAGAACCGTCAGGTGGGGGGGGCTACCTTTCGGCTTTCCGGGACGCCGGCTTCACCCAATATCTCCGAAAGCACCTCTTCGGTGTGCTGTCCCATAAGGGGAGAGGGAAGGGGAGCAACCCGTCCCGCGCCGAAGGAGAGGGGGTGGGAAGCGGAGAGATACGAACCGATGCCCGGGTGGCTCACTTCCGCGAAGAGCGGGTTCTCCAAAGAACAGCGCGGGTCGTTTGTCACCAGTTGGCGAAAGGTCTGATAAGGCCCCCAGCACAGCCGGTAACGTCCCAGCATCTCGCCCGCCTCGGCCAGAGTGCGGGAAGCAAACCAGGGCTCTAAGACCGTGGAGATCTCGCGGCGCGCCCGAAATCGATCTCCTTCCTCTCCCAGGTCAAAATCGGTCCGGCGCTCTATCTGCTCCATCTTCTGTCTCGTGCCGGTGACTTCCACCAGATCGCCCCACTGCCGGTCGGTCAGGACGGCGACCATCACCCTTCTCCCGTCGGAGGTGGAAAAGTCGCGTCCGTAGGCGCCGAACACATGGTTGTGATGGGACCCACGGTCCTGGTCATTGACCATCACCTCGCCGATATGCCCCAGAGCGGAAACGGTGGCCAGCGCCACATCCGTCAAAGACAGCCGCACCAGTTGCCCCTCTCCGGTGCGATGGCGATGACGTTCGGCGGCCAGCACCGCGCATGCCACCATATTGCCGGCGATCACATCCCAGGCGGGAAGAACATGGTTGACCGGACCGGCGTCCGCTGGCCCGGTTACCTCCGGATATCCCACCGCCGCGTTGACCGTGTAGTCCACCGCGATCGACCCGTCGGGGTTCCCTCGGAGCGACACCATGATCAGGTCAGGACGGACTTCTGCCAGCCGCTCATAGGTAAGCCAACCGGGCGCCAGGTTGGTGATGAAAATCCCTGTGTCGGGCCCCGGTGCGGTGATCAGGTCCACCAGCGTCGATCTCCCTTGCTCGGATCGCATGTCCAGCGTCACGGAGCGTTTTCCGGCGTTGAGCCCCGCCCAATAGAGGCTCCGGCCTTCGGCGGTCACCGGCCACCGGCCATAGTCCAGCCCGCCTCCTGGAGGGTCCACCCGGATGACATCGGCGCCCAGGGAGGAGAGGGTGAGCCCGCCCAGGGGAACCGCCACGAAGGCGGAG
This sequence comes from Acidimicrobiia bacterium, assembly GCA_965248705.1. Taxonomy (GTDB): domain Bacteria; phylum Actinomycetota; class Acidimicrobiia; order Spongiisociales; family ZC4RG35; genus Bin76. The sequence continues at coordinate 467,623 of CBDFJY010000002.1, forward strand.
AGTTCCACCACCCGCATTCCTTCCAAAATCCCGCCGGCCCGGGTGGTTTCCGTGTTTCTGGATCCCATATACGCCATCCTACGAATCTTGCCCTGAATTGAACGAACAGATCATTCCCAGGGACATCCGTCGCTGCCGAGGCTCTGGAGAACAAAGATGTACCGGCCTTGAAAGTGATCTCACGTCGGCTAAACAGATGGTGATGGTCGGCGATCAACTAGCCTTAAAGGCATGGCGGAGATAATCGAAAAAGGTCAATATCGCACCGGCGACTTCTCCGACGAGTTGGCAGAGGCACAGGACGGCAACCGCAATATCGGGACCCGCTTGCTGTTCCAAAATGATGAAGTGGGAGTGTGGGAGGTCCGCCTCCAGCCCGGAGAGAGGGGCCCCTTCCATCTGCACGACCGCCACTACTTCTGGACGGTGGTCAAGGGGGGGATCGGCAAGCAACGCACCGCCGATGGGGTCTATCACATTCGCCGCTATGAGGAGGGTGACACCAGCTTCCAGCCGCATACCTCCTCTGACTGGGTGGTCCACGATTTCGAAAACGCCGGGGATAGCGAGATACGCTTCATCACCGTCGAGTTCTACAACTAGCCGATGTCGGGGTTGGTAGCCCGCCAGGTAGTCGGGGGACTCAAAGCGGGAGGAGCGAGACTCCTCTTCGGGGTGCCGGGAGGAGGTCCCAACTTGGAAAAGGTGGGCGCCGCGGCCGAGCTGGGAATCCCTTTCGTCCTCACCCACACCGAGACGGCCGCCTGTATCGCCGCCTCCACCTATGGGCTTTTGACAGAATCGGTGGGAGCGGTGGTGGTAACCAGGGGTCCGGGGGTGGCCTCCGCCGCCAACGGGATGGCCCAGGCCACCTTGGACAAACAACCCCTGGTGCTGGTGGGCGACACAGTGAGCCGACCCGATCGGTCCTGGGTGGGTCATCAGCAGTACGACCAGCCCGCCCTGATGAGACCGCTGACCAAATGGAGCGGGACGGTGGGCCACTCCCGGACGGCCCGGGCGTCGGAAGCCGCCGCCCGTCTGGCCTCTGCTCATCCCCAGGGTGCGGTCCACATGGACATGGACAGCGCCGTCCCCGGCGAGCTTCCCCCCGATCCGCCTGCTCTCCCCGATCACCGGACACTTCCCGACGAGCTGGGCGAGTTGGTCAGAAAGGCGGAGCGTCCCCTGTTGATTGTGGGAACCGGCGCTCTGCCCTGGACCGAAGAGATCCGTCGGATGGTGGCCGACACCGGCTGTCCGGCTCTCACCACCTATCACGCCAAAGGTTTGATCGACGAGACCACCCCCGAGTTCGGGGGACTTTTCACCAGTTCTCTCCCCGAAGCACCGCTCCTCCGGGCAAGTGACCTCGTGCTGGCCGTGGGGGTGGATCCGGTGGAGCCTCTCCCCCGTCCCTTCCAATACGAGGCGCCGGTGATCGAAATCAACCCCTGGGCTCATCCCCGTCGCTTTTTCCCGGGCAAGGCCGAAGTGGAAGGCCCGGTGGGCCCGATCCTGAAGTCCATGGCCGCGGACCTGGCTCGCAACCGGTGGGCGCCGGGCGCGGGGCAGGAGGTCTGGCAGGCGGCCCGCCGATCGCTTTGGGAGGACGGCCCAGGCTTTTCTCCCCACCAGGCGGTGGAGGCGGTGGCCAAATGGTCCGCCTCCGAGGGCGGGGCGACCGTAACCGTCGACGCGGGCGCCCACTTTCTGGTGGCGATGCCCTTTCTGCCCGCCACCCATCCCCGCCAGGTCCTGATCTCCAACGGTCTCTCCACCATGGGCTACGCCCTCCCCGCCGCGTTGGGCGCCGCCCTGGCCCACCCCGGCCGACCGGCGGTGTGCCTCACCGGTGACGGCGGCCTGGGGATGGTGCTGGCCGAGTTGGAGACCCTGGCCCGGACCGGCGCCGAGGTAGTGGTGGTGGTGCTCAACGACGCGGCTTTGACCCTGATCGAGCTCAAGCAACTCCCCGGCCAGGGAGGGAAAGGGGCGGTGCGCTATGTGCCCACCGACTATGCGGCCGTGGCCCGGGCGTCGGGGATGGAGGGAGTGATGGCGGAGAACAAATCCGAGTTGGAGGCCGCGATGGTCGGACCCCGGCCCCGGCTAATTGACGCCCGCATAGATCCAAGCGCCTACCGGGCCGTGATTCACACCGCCCGCGGTTAGGGTAAGGCTGACCCCTAACCGTAGAGAGGAGCTTGGAAAATGTCTATCACCGTGGCCAAGTTTCTGGATGTCGCCGATGGCCTCCAGCCCAACCAGTTTTCAATAGGCGACCGGACCCAGATCACCGGACTGGATGATCTCGATCCTATCTATCGCCAGCTAATGGACGACCAAGTCACGGCGGTGATAGCGGTGATGGGCAGAGACGGGCGTCCCAACCTTTCGGCCATGTGGTTCGACTATGACGCCGACACCAACCGGGTGCTGGTGAACGTGGCCTCCCAACGTCGGAAGACCTCTTGGATCAGGGCCAATCCCCAGATCACCATCCTCCTGTTGAACCCGGCCAATCCCTACCACTGGATGAGCATGAAGTGCACGGTGGAGCGGGAAGTCTCCGAAGACGATCCCGACGAAGGAGCGATGGTAACCGCCCAGGTGGACAGGATCTGGACCAAGTACACGGGCGCCGAGCCTCCCTATGGTCTGCGTGATCCGGCCATCAACGAACGGCGGGTGCTGTTTATCTGTCAGGTGGACCGAATCGCCACCTTCGGGAGACCTGCTTGATTTGATCTCCAGCCCATGGCCACGGGTGGCGGTCATGGGAGGGTCGATCGGCGGGCTGACCGCCGGTCTTCTCTTGCGCGACCTGGGGTGCGAAGTGGACATCTACGAGCGCTCCTCCGAGGCGCTCCAAGACCGGGGAGCAGGAATCATCATGCTCCCCCACACCTATCGCTACTTCGACGAGCACAGCCCGCTCAGCACCGAAGAGGTCTCGATCGCGCTCCGCTGGTGGACATTCATCGACTCCCGGGGCCGGGTGCTGTCCAAAAAGCCGGCCGGATTTCGGATCAGCTCCTGGAACACGGTTTACCGGGGTCTTCTGTCGGACTTCGGGGAAGACCGCTACCACCTGCGAAAAGAGGTCATCGGATTCACCCAGACCGAAGAACAGGTAACGGTGAGGTTCTCCGACGGCCAGGAGGCCAGAGCCGATCTGCTGGTGGCGGCGGACGGCGTTAACTCCCTGGCGAGGTCGATAGTCGATCCGGGAGCCGCCCCCTCCTATGTCGGTTATGTCGCCTGGCGGGGCACCCTCCCCGAGTCGGATATGAGCCCGGCGGCCACCCTCGAACTGGAGGACGCCATGGTCTATTGCCTCATGAGTTCGGGGCATGCACTGGCCTACCCCATTCCCAACAAGACCGGGAGCCTGGTTCCCGGCCAGCGGCTGATGAACTTGGTCTGGTACTACAACTGCCCCGCAGGTGAGCCGCTCGACGACCTGCTGATCGACCGGGAGGGCGTCAGGCGGGAGTCTTCGGTTCCTCCCGGCTTCGGCCGTTCCGAGGTGCTCTCCCGAGTGCGGGACGAAGCCCGAAAGTACATGGCGCCGGTGGTGGCGGAAGTGGTGGAAGGCGCCGATGATCTCTTCATCCAGGTGGTGTTCGACGTTGTCTCCCGACGGATGGCGCAGGGACGGGTGTGCGTGATAGGTGACGCTGCCTTCTCGGTGCGCCCCCACGCCGCGGCGGGCACCGCCAAGGCCTGCGACGACGCCTTCGTTCTGCGCGACGCCCTGGCCCATTCCCGGGGGGACGTGCAATCGGCGCTCCGGCGTTGGGAGCCCGCCCGCCTGGAGGTGGGACACAACCTCACCGCCCGCTCCCGCTGGATCGGAGAGACCTACCAAACCCGCTGCGACGCCGTCCCCGGCGACCCCCGCCTCCGCTACGGCTTGTACGGCCCCGGCAACTGACGCCGCCCCAGCCCCGGACGAAAGACCTCCCCGGGGACAGCTGAGACCCATCGAGGCGGCGTTTCACCCACCGTCGTGGTCTTTGCTGTATAGAACCCAGTGGTCTTTGCTGCATAGAACCCAAAGGATGCTGAATACACCGGCCATCCACTCCGTCCTTAGCGCCGGGCAGCGTCTTTTGCCGCTAGCCAGAGCGGCTTTGGCCGATTCGAGGCCACCCCCCGGGCACCCCGACCCCAATACGGCTTATACAGCCCGGCTTCCGACCCCTAGCGCTTGATCCGCAGGTACCGGGCTGTTCTGGCGTAGTAACAGACGTACTGCTCTTCAAAGGCCGAGCGCAGGTGGGGCTCCTCGACTCTTGTTATGCAGCAGTGGATAATCACCGCGAATCCCAGCGCAGGAAGAACCGCCAATTGGGAGAGGCTCGCTATGGCTGCGGCCAATAGTAAAAGCCAAAAGCCCAGATACTGCGGATTGCGTGAATATCGGTAGATACCTTCGGTGATCATCTTGTCTTCCAAAAGCCCATAAACCCGAGATCGACTTGCATATTCGCGGCGCCCTGCCACAATCAAACTCCCGCCGACAGTTGCCACGACCAAGCCGAGAGATAAGCTGGTGGGAGACGGCTCGCTCAGCGAACCACGGTCCAGCCATGCGAGCACGAATGTGACCGTGCCGTGAAGATACATGGTGATGCCTGACCAAATCGCAATCGGCAACGAGACCCGCCCAAGTCGGGCAAAGTCTCGCCTTACGCAAAGCGCCATCGGAACCGCGCAGAGAGCATTCAATACCAGGATGGTGATCAACGCTGAGATCATCCCAATTCTCCTTGAATGGCCTGTTACGAGAGGCTCGCTATGGGCTGCGGCCAATAGTAAAAGCCAGAACCCCCACCCTAGACGCCCTCTACCGGTGTTGTCCTGTCACCTCCGACCGGGGACGGGACCAGCAAGCGGAACAGGGTAGGCGCCACGGTGGTGGTGACGATGGCCAACAGGATGATGCTTCCCTCCTGGGTACTGGTGAGAAAACCCAGATGACGCCCTATCTCCGCCACCACGACGATCAGCGAGAGGCGGGCGGAGAGAAGGGCAGCCGCGGCGACGATCGACCGCAGACCATGCCCCCGGAGTACCAGCACCAACGCCGAGGCCGTCTTCACCGCGAAAGCGGCGATCACCAACTGGCCGGTGAAAACCAGTGCATCCGGATCGGTAACCGCGTTCAAGTCAAAACGTATCCCGACGTCGATGAAAAAGATGGGGATCAGAAAACCGTAGGAAAACCCCGACAGCTTCCTGTCGAGTGCTCCCCTCTCTCGAAACACCACCGCGATGATGCCCCCGGAGAGGAAGGCGGCCAACACCGCCTCGATTCCCAGCAGGCTGGCCACCCCCACAAACACGAACAGCAAGGCCAAGGTAGCGCGGATCCCCATCTCTTCGGTGTCCTCCGCGGCAAAGAGCGCGTTGAAACGCTCGGGATGCCACCATGCGGCTCGTCTGATGCCCAGCAGCACCACCGCGGCGATCAGGAAAAACCCGGGTATGCCCAAGAGGCGCCATCCCGCGTCTCCCACCGCCAGGAGGGCTATCACCGTAACCCCCAGCAGGGTCAAAAAGTCGGCAATCAGCGCTCCCAACAGGATGTCCTGGCCAAGCGGACGCGAAGCCACCCCCGCCGAACGGAGGCTGGGCACCACCAGGCCCACCGAAGTGGTGGCCAGCACCATCACCATGAACGGATCCGTGTCGAGCACCTGGCTGGCAAACCAGGACGCCCCGAGGGTGGCGGCAAAGCCCATCAACCCCACCAGGATGGGTCCCGATCCCTGGCGCTGGAAGAACCCGATGTTGATCTCGAACCCGGTGAGCAGCATCAACATCAAAAACCCCAGTCGGGCGAGTGAGTCCAAGAGCGGCGAGGGGGCGACGATCTGCAATACCGGACCCACCAGCACCCCGAAGAGGATTTCCAGTACCACCGGGGGCACCCGGATGCGCCGCGCCCCCAGGGGAAGCACCAGGGCTGCCAATCCCACCAGGATCAAGGTGGTGGCGTCGGCCGACTCCCCCATCGGTCAGTCCCGAGAGGGAACCAGGATCACCGACGAGTCCACGGTGACCGCCATCAGCCCCACTATCCCCGGACGCATGTAAGTGAGCCGATGATCGCTGAGACCCATCACAACCAGTGAGTTCTTCGAGAGTTCATCGGCCACCCGCACCGGGTTGCCCCGCTGGATGCGGCGACGGATGGCCACACCCTGGATCGCAGCTTCTTCTCTTACCCGGCTAATCTGGCTCCGGATTTCATGGAGGGTCTTCTGGCCGGCCAGGAACTGGGGAGGCAGCACTCCGACCGTCTGCAGGACGGTGCCCGAGTGGGCGGCCATGTCGATGGCTTCTCTCGCTCCCAGCCGCTCTTCCTCTTCTTCTCCCGTCATCAGCACCATCGGACCCGAATATGGAAAACGGCCCGAGGCAATGAGCATCGGAATTTTCCGCCGACGGCTCATTTCGACCAGCTTGATCGTCTTCCGCCGCCCGGTGGGACGGGGAAACACCACCACTCCCACCGACTCGGAGGCAGCCACTTCGAACGGCGCCTCGAAGCCGGGACCGGAAGCGGGTATGAAGGTGATGTCGGTGTTCCCGTGGCGAACCAGCCACTGGTCCATCTGGCGGCGGAGCCCCTCGGCGTCCTCGGGCTCCATCCGGTTCAAGGGAGGATGCAGGGCCAGTATGGAGTCGGCCGCGGTGAATTTTACGAAGTGGGCCGCCTCGGCCAGCACCCCGTCGTCGGAAGGCTGGGCGGTGAGCGACACCGCCACCGAAAGCCCATAGTCGAGGGGAAAACGGGCATGGCCGCCGGTGAAAGTCTCCACCATGTCCGCATAGTCCTCGGTAGCGCCCACCACAGTCACAAAATCACCCTCCTCCAAGACGGTGCTGCCGTGCGGGATGATCAGACGCTGGTCGCGAAGCACGGTCGCCACCAGCCAGGTGCGCAGCCCCAGTGACCTAACGGTGGCGCCTCGCAGAGGGGAGTCGTGGGAAATGCGAAATTCCATCGCCTCGGCCAGACCGCTGGCGAAGGCCGCCGACTGAGACCGACGTCCGTCCAGGTTGATCTCGACATGACGAGCCGTCAGGTTGTCGGCCCACACTACTTTCACATCCAGTTCCCGGTAGGAAGAGAGTTGTTCGTATCCGCCTGCCACCGCGATGACCCGGGGCACTCCCAGCTCCCGGGCGTAGCGGCATGCCTCCAGGTTGACGCCGTCGTCTCGGCTGGCGGCGATGAGCGCCTCGGCTTCTTCCAGCCCGGCCCGGCGCAGCATCAGTCGACTCGACCCGTCCCCCAAGACGGTGTCCACCTTGCGAATGCCTTGGGCCAGTTCCAGGGAGGACCCCTCAGGATCAATCATGGTGACTTCCCAACTGTCACCCAACCGATCAAGGACATTGCGAGCAACTTTTCCCGCCGCCACAATCACCAATTTCACAGATGCTCCTCCCTAGTTCTGAACGAGCCCGGATGCGGGTTCCATAAGTTCAAGAGTACCGGCCCGGAGCGGGCGCTACGGTCCCCTCGACTATCTCCCGAGGGCGGCCAGCATAGCGGCGCCCATATCGGGGGGAGTGGCGGCTATCTCGATTCCCGCCCAGCGGAAGGCTTCGATTTTGCTTTGGGCGGTGCCCTGGCCACCGGAGATAATCGCCCCGGCGTGGCCCATGCGCTTTCCCGGAGGAGCGGTGAGGCCGGCGATAAACCCCGCCACCGGCTTGGTCATCTTGGCGCGAACGTATTCGGCGGCCTCCTCTTCGGCCGGCCCCCCGATCTCTCCGATGATCAGCACCCCCTCGGTGGCCGGGTCGGCTTCGAACAGCCGCAGAGCATCCACAAAGCTGGTGCCGTTCACCGGGTCTCCTCCAATGCCCATCGCGGTGGTCTGTCCCAGACCCAGATTGGTCAGTTGATAGACCGCCTCGTAGGTGAGGGTCCCCGACCGGCTGATCACCCCCACTTTCCCTCGAGTGTGTATGTAGCCGGGCATTATCCCGATCTTGCACTCGCCGGGAGTTATCACTCCCGGGCAGTTGGGTCCCACCAAACGGCCCGGGCGCGACTCCAGATAGCGCTTCACCGCCACCATGTCATTGACCGGCACCCCCTCAGTGATGCACACGATCAACTCCACCCCGGCTTCCGCCGCCTCCATAATCGAATCGGCCGCGGCGGGGGGTGGAACGAAAATCAGGCTGGCGTTGGCGCCGGTGGCATCGACTGCCTCTCCCACGCCCGAGAAAATGGGAAGATCGACAGTGAACGTATCGCCCCTTCCCGGTATTCCGGTGGGATCGGTGTCGCCCGAGAACCGCTCGGTCTCCCCCGCCCGGCGGGGATGGACCGCACCCACCACTTCGGTGCCGTAGGCGATGATCTGTTCGCCCTGGAAGCGGCCGGCCCTGCCCAGACCTTGGATCAACAGCCTGGTGTCCCGGTTGCAGAGAATGCTCATCGGCACTGCTCCACGATCCGCCGGGCGCCTTCGGCCATGTCGAGAGCGCTAATCACGTTCAGCCCCGATTCGGCGATGATCCTGCGTCCCAGCTCCACATTGGTGCCCTCCAGCCGTACTACCAGCGGAACGGAAAGTCCCACCTGCTGGGTTGCGGCCAGCACTCCCTTGGCTATCACATCGCAATGGACGATCCCCCCGAAGATGTTGATGAAAATCCCCTTGACGTTGGGATCGGCGGTGATGATTCTGAACCCGGTCGACACGCGTTCCGCGTCGGCATCCCCGCCCACATCCAGGAAGTTGGCGGGAGTCCCCCCGTAGTGTTTGACGATGTCCATGGTGGCCATGGCCAGACCCGCTCCGTTCACCATGCACCCGATTTCCCCGTCCAGCTTCACATAGTTGAGCCCGGCCCGGCGGGCAGTGGTCTCCGCAGGCTCCTCTTCGCTCTCATCCCGCATCTCCCCCACCTCGGGGTGGCGATAGAGGGCGTTGTCCTCGAAAGACACCTTGGCGTCCAGAGCCAGCGCCTCTCCGGATTTGGTTATCACCAGCGGGTTGATCTCCAAGAGTTCGGTATCGAGGTCTTGGGCGGCTGCCACCAGCTTTTCAACCAAGTTCGCGCAGGAAGAGGCCGCCTTGCCCGAAAGACCCAGACGCCTGACCAGACGCCGCAGCTGGAAAGAACGTATCCCCACCGCCGGGTCGATTACTTCGGTGAAGAGCTTTTCGGGAGACTCGGCCGCTACCTTCTCTATCTCCACCCCTCCTTCTGTGGAAGCCAAAATGACCGGTCGGGCGATTTTCCTGTCGAGTTGAATCGCCAGGTACAACTCTTGGGCGATATCCACTCCCTCCTCCAGCAGCAACCGACTCACCACCTTTCCCGAGGGTCCGGTCTGGACCGTCACCAGGGTTGCTCCCAACATCTTCTCGGTCAGTTGTTCCACCCGGCCCCGCATCAGCCTCGGCACTCCCGACGCCACGATGTTCACTCCCCCGATCCCGGCATCGGGGTATTCCCGGAAACGACCCTTGCCCCGGCCTCCCGCGTGGATCTGTGCTTTGATCACCACCATGTGGCCGCCGGTCTTCTCCAGCAGGGATAGGGCCGCTTCTCCTGCCTGCTCGGGAGTGAACGCCGCCTTGCCGAGGGGAACCGCCACCCCGTAGGAAGCCAGTAGCCCTTTGGCCTGATGCTCATGGATGTTCACAGACGACTATGGTACCCAATCGGCTGAGGGTGATTCCCCAGTACCCCCAGTGTTCCGACGGATTAAAGGCCCGCTACAGTGCGGCGCCCACCCACTCGACGATCTCCTCCAGGGAGGCGCCGGGAGTGAAAATCCGGGCCACTCCCAAAGCATTGAGCCGCTCCACGTCTTGGGGGGGAATAACCCCTCCCCCAAAGACCGCGATGTGGCCGGCGCCGGACTCTGCCAACCCCTCAAGAATCGGCGGGAAGATGGCCATGTACGCCCCGGACATCACCGACAGCCCGATGGCGTCCACATCTTCTTGGATAGCCGCGGACACCACTTGTTCGGGAGTTTGGTGCAACCCGGTGTAGATCACCTCGTGACCACCGTCCCGGAGCGCTCGGGCCACCACTTTGGCGCCCCGGTCGTGCCCGTCCAGACCCGCTTTGGCAATCAGCACCCGCTTTCTCATTCCCCCAAAGAGTAGAGCGCTGATAAAATGGGGTGGCATGTTCATTCTCCCCCTTCACGCCTTGGCCCAGGCCGGACAGAGCATCTGGGCCGACCAGATCTCCAGAGGAATGCTCGACAGCGGAGAACTCTCCCGCCGGGTCAGGGAGCAGGCGATAACCGGGGTCACCTCCAATCCCACCATCTTTGCCGCGGCCATCACCAAAAGCAGCGAGTATGACCGGGAGATGACCCGCTTGATCCGCCAGGGTTTGGATCCCGCGGAGACCTACGCTTCCCTCATCACCCGGGATATCACCGGCGCCTGCGACGTGCTGGGCCCGGTTTACAGCGCCACCCGAGGAGCGGACGGATTCGTCTCGGTGGAGGTCTCCCCCGAGTTGGCGGCGGACACCCCGGCCACCGTGGCCGAGGCTCGGGAGTGGGTGAAACGGGTGAGCCGACCCAACCTATTGGTGAAGGTCCCCGCCACACCCGAGGGCGTGCCGGCCATCCGTCAGTTGATCGGAGAGGGGATCTCGGTGAACGTAACCCTGATCTTCTCGCTCCAGCGCTACCGGGAGGTGATGGATGCCTACCTGGGGGGCCTGGAGGACTTTTCGGCCATGGGAGGAAACCTGCGGGAAGTGGCCTCGGTGGCCTCGTTTTTCGTGTCGAGAGTGGACACCGAAGTGGACCGCCGGCTGGAGAACCTAGACAACCCCGAGGCGCGGGCCTTGCAGGGAAAAGCGGCGGTGGCCAACGCCCGAGCCGCCTACGGGGAGTTTCTCTCGGCGTTCTCCGGAGACCGCTGGGATCGGTTGGCGGCGCAGGGAGGACGCATCCAACGGCCGTTGTGGGCCTCCACTTCCACCAAGAACCCGGCCTATCCCGATACCTTGTATGTGGACAACCTGGTCGCTCCCCACACCGTCAATACCCTGCCTCTTTCCACTATCGAGGCCTACGCCGACCACGGATCGTCCCAACCCTCCATCTTCGGACCCGAAGAGATCGCCCTTTCCCGGCGCTTTTTGGCCGGACTGGAAGAAGCGGGAGTGGACTACCAGGATGTGGTGGAGACCCTGGAGACCGAGGGGGTAAACAAGTTCGCTGACTCCTTCACCGAACTCCAAAGCCACATAAACACCAAATACGCGGAACTCGCCTAACCGGCCTGGTCGGGAGGGTTTTTCGGGGAACTGCTTTCCTGAGGCCTCTTTGGGAAAACAATCGTTGAGTTGGGGAAAACTCCGCCTCTTGTTTATGGATCTTGTCCCAGTCCCCCATCACACTGTGCATAGCTGAAAACACCCGGCCCGATCCAGACGTCACCGGGCCGCATGGGTCATAACCTCGCAAAACAGCTTCCCACCGGGAAAGCAGGTTTTTGCGCGAAAAAAACTCGGAGGTGGAGGCGGGGGTGGGCCCTGAGGTCAAAAATGCGCCCCCGATTTTCGCGACATAGCGATGGATTCGATTCTCGCTACCTAACCATGGCCCGCTCCCGGCTGATTTCCCCTCCCCTTCCGACGTTACCCGAACCCGATTCGGTCACTATCGGGAACAAAAGCGGGATCAGGTCCGAAGCCGCCCACCTTCTCCACCGCGGAGAGCATCAGTTCGCGCCGTTCCTTCAGCCCTGGGAAAAAGATAGTGGCCGAAGCGCGGGAGCCTTGGCCGGAGATGGTCAGCACCCGGCCCAACCCCAGATTGGGGTGGCGCACCCGATCACCCACCTCGAACCCGGACTGGCGAACAATGCCCCTGACAGTGCGGCCCTCGGCGCCCAAACCCTCCCGGCGCCGTTCCGAAGAAGCTCCCCGCGCTCGCCTATCGAAGCGGGACATGTCGCGGCCACCGACCCGTTTCACCAAACGGTCGGGAATCTCGCGCAGAAAACGGCTGGGAGTCTGCGGCGAGGGATACCCTCCCATCATCCGGGTCTCGTCCCAGCTCAGATGCAGCCGGTCCATGGAACGGGTGATCGCCACATAGAAGAGCCGACGTTCCTCCTCCAGCTGCTCAGGTTCATAGAGACTGCGATCATGAGGAAACAGCCCGTCCTGCATCCCCACCACGAACACCACCGGGAACTCCAGGCCCTTGGCGCTGTGAATGGTCATCAGAGTCACCGCACCCGCTCCCTCATCCAGGTTGTCCGGATCCGAAACCAGCGAGGCGCCTTCCAGGAAACGGCCCAACTGCTCCATGGGCGTCAACTGCTCATCCTCGAAGGTGGCATCGGACTCATACGCCACCCTGGAAAGCTCGGCCAGGTTGTCGGCGCGGCTTTCCGCCTCAAGCCCACCTCCGGCCGTCGCCATCTCCGCCAGCCCGGTGTCGAAGACGGCGCTCTCGACGGCCCGACCCACCCCTTCGGCGACCAGATACTCCCTGATCTTGGCAGTCACATCCACCAGTTCTTTCACGCCCTTTAGCGCCCGCTTGGAAAGACCGGAGATGTCGTCGACCCTCTCCAAAGCCTCCCACAGGCTCACCTCGTATGAGGAGGCGTAGTTCTCCAAAAGTCCCAGGGAAGTGCGGCCGATCCCCCGACGGGGAGTGTTGACGATCCTCCGCAGCGCTATCCCGTCGTCGGGATTGGAGACCACCTGCAGATAGGCGACGACGTCTTTCACCTCCCGGCGCTGATAGAAAGCCACCGCGCCCACCACCTGATGGGGCAGGTCGGCTCTGCGCAGCGCCTCCTCGAAAGCACGCGACTGGGCGTTTGTCCGATAAAAAACCGCCACATCCCCCGGGTTGTAGCCCTCCGTCATCAGCTTTTTCACCCTGTCCACCACAAACCCCGACTCACGGGCCCCTCCCGTGCCCTTATGAACGACTATGCGCTCTCCCTCGGATCGGTCACACCATAAATCCTTGGGATCGGAGCGGAGGTTGAGGCTAATCACCTCGTTGGCCGCCTCCAGGATGGTGGAGGTCGAGCGGTAGTTCTGGCTGAGGATCAACCGCCGAGCCTCGGGGAAGTCCTCGTCGAAGCGATCAAAGTTCCGGTAATCGGCCCCCCGGAAGGCGTAGATGGACTGATCGCTGTCACCCACCACGAACAGGCTGCGATGCCCATGGGCCAGCTCTTTGACCAACAGGTACTGGGCTTTGTTGGTGTCCTGGTATTCGTCCACCAGCACATGGCGGAAGACTCCCCGGTACTTCTCCAGCACCTCGGGAACCGCCCCCAAGAGCTCCACGGTCACCATCAGCAGATCGTCGAAGTCCATGGCCGACATCTGCAGGAGGCGCTGCTGGTAGAGCTTGTAGACCTCCGCCACCTCAAAGGAAGTTTCCGTCCGGTCCAAAAAGGTCTCATAGTCCACCAGATCGTTTTTGGCCTGACTGATCTTGTTCAACACTCCCCGCGGAGCGAGGCGACTCGAGTCGAGACCCAGATCAGCCAGACACCGCTTTATGAGGCGTACCGAGTCGGCCCGGTCGTATATCGAAAAGCTGGAACGATAGCCAAAGACATGCGCCTCACGGCGCAGGACGCGGGCGCACGCCGAATGAAAGGTGGAGACCCACATGGTGTTGACCGTGCCGCCCAAAAGGTCTCCCACCCTGTCTCGCATCTCCTGGGCGGCTTTGTTGGTGAAAGTGATGGCCAGGATGGAATCGGGCAGGGCGCCCATCTCCCGGATGAGATAGGCGATGCGATGAGTGAGCATCCGGGTCTTGCCCGACCCGGCGCCCGCCGTCACCATCACCGGCCCGCCGGCGATTGCCACCGCCTCCTGCTGATCGGGGTTCAGATCATCCAGGAGCGGATGCGGGCCGATCATCTCATTCCCACTCGATGGTGGCGGGGGGCTTGGAGGAAACGTCGTAGAGCACCCGATTTATCCCCTCCACTTCTCCAATCACCCGCCGGGAGATCGCAGCCAGCACCTCATAGGGAAGCCGCGCCCAGTCGGCGGTCATCGCCTCGGAGCTTTCCACCGCCCGCACCACCAGCGGATAGGCGTAGGTTCGCTCATCTCCCTGGACTCCTACCGAACGCACCGCGGGCAGCACCCCGAACACCTGCCACAGATCACGGTAGAGACCGGCCCGGCGGATCTCATCAATCACGATGGCATCGGCCCGACGCAAGAGGTCGAGCCGCTCGGGGGTTACCTCTCCGATGATGCGGATGGCCAAACCTGGGCCGGGGAAGGGATGGCGCCACACTATCTCGTCGGGCAGACCAAGTTGGGTTCCCACCGCCCGCACCTCGTCCTTGAACAGGTCGCGGAGCGGCTCCACCAGCCCGAGCCGCATGTGAGCGGGAAGACCGCCCACATTGTGGTGGCTCTTGATCACCGCCGCATCTCCCCCTCCCGATTCGATCACATCGGGATAGAGAGTTCCCTGCACCAGAAAGCGACACTCCGGAAGCTGGTCGGAAACCTCTTCGAACACCTTTATGAAAGTCTCTCCAATCAGCTTCCGCTTGGTCTCCGGATCGGTGACTCCGACCAGGGCGTCGAGAAACCGGGACTGTGCCTTGACATGGATCAGGTTTGCCGAAAAGTGTTTGCCGAACACTTCCTCGACCTGCTCGGGCTCACCGGCTCGAAGCAGTCCGTGATCCACGAACACGCAGGTGAGACGATCTCCAATCGCTCGGTGCACCAAGGCGGCGGCAACCGCCGAGTCCACTCCGCCCGAAAGCCCGCACACCGCCCGGGATCCTCCCACCAGACGGCGAACAGCTTCCATCTCGGTGTCGATGATGGAGTCGGCCGTCCAACGGGCCCGAGCGCCGCAAGCCTCATAAAGAAATCTCTTCAGCACCTCCATCCCCCCCGGGGTGTGAGTTACCTCCGGATGAAACTGCACCCCGTAGAGACCCCGATCCGGGTCTTCCATGGCCGCCACCCGAGCACCGGAAGTCCGGGCGGTTACGGTAAAGCCGGGAGGCGGCTGCACCACCGCGTCGCGGTGGCTCATCCACACCTCGGAAACCGCCGGGAAGTCCCCAAGGAGGAGAGAAGAACCGTCCAATTCCATCGTGGTGTTCCCGTATTCCCCGCCGCCGGTGGCCGCCACCTTCCCTCCCAGCAGCTCGGCGATGATCTGATGGCCATAGCAGATGCCCAGCACCGGAACCCCCAAGGACAGCAAACCGGGATCGATGGAGACCGCGTTGGATGAGTAGACGGACGCCGGCCCGCCCGAGAGAACGATTCCCGACGGAGAGCGGGCCATCGCCTCGGCGGCGGTGATCCGGGCCGGCACGATCTCGGAGTGGACACGGGCCTCCCGGATTCGTCGGGCGATCAGACGGGCGTACTGCGCCCCAAGATCCACCACCAGAACATTTTCGGCGGAAGTCAACCCATCCCCACCTGGTGTGACGACTGATTTGTTTTGCCTTCGGTCAAAAAGGAGGGTGCTATCGCCACCTCCGCCTTCTGGAATTCCAAAATGTTGGAGTATCCGGTGGTGGACATGGACCTTCGCAGGGCGCCAAACAGGTTGGTGAGACCGTCGTTTCCAGTCGCAGGCCCCAACATTATCTCCCGGAGGGTTCCCAGCGTGGGAGTCTCAATTCGGGCGCCTCGGGGCAGGGAGGCGTGGAAGGCCGACATTCCCCAGTGGAACCCCGAACCGGGCGCTTCGCGGGCCGCCGCCAGGGGAGAACCCAGCATCACCGCGTCCGCTCCACAGGCTATTGCCTTGGCGACCTCCCCCCCGGTTCTCATTCCCCCATCGGCGATGACATGCACATATCGCCCCGTCTCCAGCAGATAATGCACTCTGGCGCCGGCCGCGTCGGCGATAGCCGTGGCCTGGGGCAACCCTACCCCCAGCACCCCCCGAGTGGCGCTGGCCGCACCCGGCCCTACTCCCACCAGCACCCCCACCGCGCCGGTGCGCATCAGATGAAGAGCCATCGAATAGGAAGAGCATCCCCCCACCACCACAGGTATGGGAGATTCGGCGATGAACTTTTTAAGGTTGAGAGGCTCGGTGTGGATGGAGACATGCTCTGCCGAGACCACCGTTCCCTGGATGACCAGGAGGTCAAGACCTGCCTCCAAGGCAAGCGATGCGTACTGCAGGGTGTTCTGCGGCGTGAGGCTTGCCGCCGAGATCACCCCCGAATCCGTGATCTCTTGGATGCGCTCGCCGATAAGTTGGACTTTGATGGGCGCGCGATAGACATCTTGGAGAGTGGCGGTGGCGCGATCGGGCGGAGCGGCCGCTATCTCCGCATAGATCGGCGCCGGATCCTGGTAGCGGGTCCACAGTCCCTGCAGGTTCAGCACCCCCAGACCACCCAGCTTCCCAACCTCCACCACGGTGGCCGGGCTCATGGTCGAATCCATCGACGCGCTCATCATGGGCACCGAAAAGCGGTAGGCATCCAACTCCCAGGTGAGATCCACATCGTCGGCATCACGGGTGCGGCGCGTGGGGACGATAGCTATCTCATCCAGCCCGTACCCGCGCCGGGCGTTTTTGCCTATGCCAATATCGACTTCCATGGGTATTCCCCCGAAAACGCTTGCCCCATCAGGCTACCAAACCCCAGTGACAGAAACCATGATCCCGCCCCGCTGCGAGGCATCTGTTCTCATCAGCAACTCTCATCGTGCACGGGAACTCCGAATCGAACAAGCAAAAACCAGCTACATCCTTTTCTATATCGGGCACGAAGTCGCTCCCAATAGCGTACAGTTCCCATACATAATAGTTAATGAGGGGTAAGAAGAACCGTTTTCGATGTTAGGAATAGAAGGCTCTGCTCCAATCCAATGCGCTCCTATACAGATAAATATATTCCAATGCGGAGGACTTAGTGCTGAGAACACTCTCAACATGTCGGAAAAGACAACGACAGCTTGGATTCCGACCAACCCCGACCCGTCTTCGGCTTGACAAGGGTTCTCGGGCGTTTTAGGCGCGCGGCAACATCTCCACGGTCTCGCATAGCAGCACATTGCCTTCACCGCGCAGTTCGTTCACGCGGCCATAGAGCGTTGCGCCGAGAGCTATGCTCGCTTTCCGTGCGACGAATTCGTCCGCTTCGAGCCGGAAAAATCCTGATGGCCTGGCCCGGAAAGTGATGCCCGCGCCAGCCACAATACCCCCAAAGGGGCGGACGCCTTCGATAAAATCCGGACGCAACCGCGCCGGAAAGGAGTCCAACACGATGCGAATGGCGGCCAATTCCACCACCTGGCGCTCTCCGTTCTCCCCGGTGAACAGCGCGACGAAGCGGTAGAGCGAGCGTTCGTCGACAATCAGGTCATCCGCTATAAGGTCTACGGCCAGCCGTTGGCCCCAGTGCGCCTCGAGGGTGGCCGTCATGCCGGTGTTGTGGACCAAGAGCTTGTGGTAGTCGCCGGGCACTTGCTCCGCAGGCTCGACATGAATTTCCGGCGCCTCCATCGGCAGGTGGCCACAAAGCTTGCGGACTACCGCTTCCACCTGATCGCACTCGGCTCTTCCCCAATCGGCCACCCTTGCTCCTTGACTCACCAAGTACTACAAACCCGACGTGGGCTGTCCGGCCGCACTTTTTCCGATGCCGATATCGACTGCCATCTAAGCTCCCATTCTTGGTATCTGATCAAGGATTCGCATCGAGATATCTGCCCCCAATTCGGCCTGCATCCGAAGGCTACTAAACCGCCGTGACAAAACGCCACCCTGGTGTTCACAGCCCTTAGGGCGCAACCGACCGGATATTCAAACTGAACCACTACCCAAAACCGGCTAAGGCCCGGCCACATGGACAACTGTGCGTTGAAACCCCGTAGCATCACAGGGAGCGGACCCTGGAGCAAATCATATACAGAACAATCGTTGCCCTCGCCCTGATCCTGGCGTCATGCGGTGTGGGGACCACACCTGAAGCGCCCGAGGATTCTGCCGCATCCACATCCCCCCCAGAGTCCGCCGCGGAAACCACCTCTGCCTCGGTGTCCGCTGGTGAGACAACACCCCCTTCCACCGCAGTGACTACCTCCGCCGCCGCGGAATCGGCTACCACCACTAGCTCGGCGGCCCAAGCGGAGCCGGCCCCTGTGGTATCGAGCGAGGGATACGCCTTTCCGCCTCCTCCTGTTTTCCCAGAGGGCCCGATATCGGCTCAGCTGCGGTTTGAAATCAATGCCTTCTTCAATGTTCTGGAGGCTCAACGCAGAATCGGTCAGATGGAGTTGCTGTCTTTGGCTAACCACGACGATATCCGTATCGCTTGGATCCTCACCGACCTTTTGCGCTTCACCAATGACCTCCAACTCGTCGAGTTGATAGGTGCCCAACTCCAGGAAATGTTCGGAGACGATGTGATAACCGGGGCCGCTCCCGATCTCTGGAAGCAAGCTTCTAATCTTCTCATCGCCTGGGACCTTCCCGCCATTACGGATTACCGCAAATTTAAAAAGCGTCTGTTCGTACTGGTGGAACCACGCTGGGAGCCTTTCTTCAACGACCCGGACGCGACCATCGACTGGCGGTGGCTGAGCTGGGGCGGGGTCTTCATCGATGACCGGCCCCTCGGCGCCAGTACTCCCTGCCTCCGAGGATGTATCCCCTCCCTGGATGATCCCGTGGTCACCCCGGCCTCGGAAGGAGGATGGTATCCGGACGACCGGGTGGTTTTCGGCGTCACCATCAACGGGGAGTCCCGCGCCTATCCCAAACATCAGATGGAGATCCACGAGATGGTCAACGACACCCTGGGAGGCCAGCGGATCGGGATGCCCTATTGCACCCTGTGCGGGTCGGCGCAGGCCTATTTCACCGACCGGATTCCCGAGGGCATCCAAGTCCCTGTACTGCGCACATCGGGGCTCTTGAGCAGATCGAACAAGGTCATGTACGACCTCAACAGCTGGTCGGTGTTCGACACGTTCGCCGGTGAGGCAGTGTCAGGCCCACTGCGAGAAGCCGGTGTGCGGCTGGAGCAGGCCACGGTAGTGTCATCCACTTGGGGGGCGTGGAAAGAGGCGCATCCCGACACAACCATCATTGCCGAAGACGGCGGACTCGGACGGTCCTATCCCCTCGATCCTCTCGGAGACCGGGATGATCATGGTCCGATCTTTCCGATAGGAGACGTGGACACCCGCCTCGGTGTTCAAGATCTGGTGGTGGGAGTGGAGCTGGAAGATGGAGTGGCCATCGCCTTCCCTCGAGAAGCCGCCCTGGCTGTGATCGACGCCGGTGGAGAGGTGATCGACGCCGGCGTGCGGCTGATCAAAGACGGTGGCGGACTGAGGGCCGTGGCGGTCTCCGACGGGTCCGAAATCCCCGCTCACCAGGCCTTCTGGTTCGCTTGGAGCCAATTCCGGCCCAACACCCGGTTGTGGTCGCCGCCTCCCGAATGAGGATTCGCCCAAAGGAGAAGGCACCGAACTGCCAGGACAGACACCAAGTTCTCCGCACCTTCATCACATCCGCGGATGACACATCTAAATCTTTTCGATATGTCTTTTGTGGACCGCGTAAATAATAGGACCTGATTCCCGGCAAGCGCGTACTATCTGCTTTAGGTTCCTCAAGAAACGATTAGCCATCTCCTCGGCGGTGAGATCCTGGCGCGAAAGGCAAATACTCGAACACCATGGGTGGTGACCCTCTCCCGCTCCAGTTGATTGCGTCTTATTGCGACATCCTTCGTAAGTGCCACCCATCCCTCACGGCCAGCCCTCTCGAGCCATTCGGTATCACCCACCTTCTCATCCGCCGGCACGCCATATACCTCAGCAAGGCTTACTAGATCCAGGCCGGCTTCGCGTAGAAGGTAAGGTACCCTGTGGCGGCCCAGGCTACGATCCAGGAAAATCTTAGGCAGCTCGGCGGGATGTGACACGTACCACGTCTTCCAGGTGGTCGGGTGGCACCCCGAACTCCTTCTCCAGATCCTTGATCGACTCACCTGCCCAGAATCGATGAAGCACATCATCCACACGGCATCCGCCTCGAACAAAGATGGGGGACCCGAATGACATCTCGGGATCCGCTACCACTTCTGCTCGGGTGTAGGCCGGAACGTGAATCCGCGCCGCGTAGCCGTCGGACGCATACTCGATCCGACGGAGGTACTCCATAACAGCTTCCGTAAATACCCCCTGCCCGCTGCGCACTACCACTAAGTGCATTACCAATTCCGACTCGGCGGTGCCAAATTGCCTTTCGGCGTAATCGTAGAGCAACTCCGCTCCATCCGTATAGAGCCTGCGGGATGCCAAGGCATGTCTTAGGCCGATCTCTTGCTCCAACGCTTTCAAGGCAGGACGAATTCGCTGCATGGGTACCCCGCTGCGTCTCACCGCGGCTAGAACCATCGCCTCGGCCAATCCGACGAAGGGAATACATGGACACCGAGCACCTTCGGGACTAAGCCGGGTGATTATGGGGTCTCTTACGGTGATCTGACTATCAACCCCTTCGCGCCTATAACGCCGCGTCCAGGTAGAAAGGGTGGAGGGATGCACATCAACGATCCGGGCTGCCTCACCCACCGTGTAGAGCGGAATCTTGAACCGGTATCGATCTAAAGTAGCCACCGACTACACCTTCTTCATATCGGCGCCGTCTTTCTACGTTAGATTACCCAAGGTCAAATCAAGAACCTCGGTTTGTCAAAATATATATTAATATATGGCAAACTGTGCAAGAGTTTTCTGCTTGATCAACCCTTTGATGTTCTTTTCCACGGCGGTCTACCTACACATCTCTGTCAGAGGTCAGAGGGACAACCCCACGGCTTCCCATACCGTGGCCATGGAAATCTCGGCCCGGCGGCGAGCCTCCGAAGCGCCTTCCGCCATCAGCCGGGACACCTCCGCATCGTCCATCCCCTCATAGCGCTCCCGTACCGGGGCCAGATACTCACAAAGCGCCTCGGCCACTGCACTCTTGAACCGGCCATAGCCAAGATCCCGGTATTCGGCGGCCAGTTCCTCCACCGAGCGGCCGGTCGCCACCGAGAACATCTCCAGCAAATTCGAGATGCCCGGCTTCGACTCCCATTCGTATTCGACCGTCCGACCCGAATCGGTGACCGCGGCGCGCACCTTGCGACGGATCTGGTCGGGCGTGTCGGTGAGCAGCAGTCTCGACCGAACATCGGGGTCACTCTTGGACATCTTGGAGGTGGGGTCCTGGAGTGACATCACCCTCGCTCCCACCTGGGGAGTGATCCGCTCGGGAACTGGAAACACATCCCCGAAGCGGTGATTGAACCGCTCCACCAGGTCGCGGGTCAACTCCAGGTGCTGGCGCTGATCGTCCCCCACCGGAACGGCGTGCACCTTGTGGATCAGGATGTCGGCCGCCATCAGCACCGGATAGGAAAGAAGACCCAGGTTTTGGCCGCTGCGGTCGGCTTTCTCCTTGTACTGGGTCATCCTGTGGAGTTGACCGATCCCCGTTATGGTCGAAAGCACCCAGGCCAGTTCGGTGTGCTGGGGAACCTGGGACTGGAAATAAAACACTGAGCGCCGGGGATCTATCCCCGAGGCGATCACCAGCTTGGCTGTCTCCAAGCGGGCGGCGTGGAAAGCGACCGGATCGTAGGGGACGGTCATGGCATGGAGATCCACCACGCAGTAGTAGGTCTCGTAGTCCTCCTGCATCTGCGCCCAGTTGCGCAACGCTCCCACGAGATTCCCCAGATGGAGCTCACCGGTGGGCTGGATACCCGAGAAAACCTTCTTCTTGGCTGTGGCCATCTGAACAGCGCTCATCCTAGCCAGTTGACATCTCCGTTTGGTTCTGCCATAATGGCCGCCATGAAAGAGATCGGCTACCGCTCCATCATTATCGACCCATAGGCGCCGGCCCGCCCAAAGCCTGCGCCAAGCCCTCTGCCCGGCAGAGGGCTTTTTGATTGCCCCAAAGAGAACCAACTATGGCCCCCACAATCCACCCCGAACTTGAAATCTACGACACCACCCTCCGCGACGGCGCCCAGCAGGAGGGGATTTCTCTCACCGTCTCGGACAAGCTGCGCATCGCATCCCTCCTCGACTCCCTGGGGGTCCATTACATAGAGGGCGGCTGGCCGGGCGCCCTCCCCAAAGACGACGAATTCTTCGCGCGGGCCAAAACCGAACTTTCCCTGTCGAACAGCCAACTCACCGCTTTTGGATCCACTCGTCGACCCTCCCGGCGGGTGGAGAGCGATCCCCAGATACGCGCTCTTCTCGAGGCGGAGACCGAGATCATCTGCATCGTGGGAAAGTCATGGGACTATCACGTCCGAGAGGCTCTTCGCACCGACCTCGACGAGGGTATCCGCATGGCCGCCGAGTCGGTGGAGTATCTGAAAGCACAGGGGCGGCGGGTGTTTTTTGACGCCGAGCACTTCTTCGACGGCTACCGGGCCAACCCCCAATACGCCCTGGCGGTGGTGCGGGCCGCCTGGGAGGCGGGAGCGGAGCGGCTGGTGCTGTGCGACACCAACGGCGGTGCGCTGCCAACCGAGGTCCGCCGGGTCATCGACGAAATGGACCAGGCCCTGCCCCAAGCCGAACTGGGAGTCCACTTTCACAACGACGTCGGATGCGCGGTGGCTTCTTCGCTGGGCGCCGCCGCACAGGGGGTCAGACAGTTGCAGGGATGCATAAACGGCTACGGCGAGCGGACCGGCAACGCCGACCTGTCCACCGTTATCCCCGACTTGGTGCTGAAAATGGGCGTTCCCGTGGTGGACAGAAAGCGGCTCTCCCAGATCTCTTCCATCTCCCACCATATCGCCGAGGTGGTCAACATCACCCTGGAACCTCACCGACCCTATGTGGGAGCTTCCGCCTTCACCCACAAGGCCGGCCTTCACACCTCCGCTCTGGCCCGACAGCCCGACGCCTATGAGCACACCCGACCCGACCTGGTGGGCAACCACACCCGGATGATCATCTCCGAGCAGGCGGGGCGGGCGGCGGTCATCCGCCGGGCCGCCTCCCTGGGGTTTTCCATCGATCAGGATTTGGCGGGCGAGGTGCTGGGACAGGTAAAAGAGATGGAGCACGGCGGCTACCAGTTCGAGGCGGCCGACGGGTCATTCGAGCTGTTGGTGAGGCGGGTTCTCGGCTGGCGCCGAAAACTCTTTTCAGCTCAGAGCTTCTCGGTCTCCATCGACCACAACGGCGCCGACCAACAGGTCGTTTCCCGAGCCGAGGTGGTATTGCAGGTCGGGATGAGCCGCCACCACACCACCGGCACCGGGGTGGGGCCGGTCCACGCCCTTGACCAGGCCCTCCGCTCCGCCTTGATCTCCGCCTTCCCCCAACTCGACCGCCTCCGGCTGATCGACTATCGGGTGAGGGTGCTGGACCCCTCCGACGGCACCAGCGCCACCGTTCGGGTGCTGATCGAAACCTCCGACGGCGCCACCTCCTGGGGTACGGTGGGAGTTCATCCCAACATCATCGAAGCCTCGTGGGAGGCTCTTTCCGACGGCCTGACCGTGGGACTGCTGCGACTGGGCGCCGACGCGCAATCACTCCCGGATGATCTATTGTCCCTCTAGCGGCTCACTGATCGGCGTCCGGCCGCACGTTGGACAATCCCAGCATGATTCGCACCAGATGAGCAGTGGCACCCCACAGCCATTCTTCGGAAATCTCCATGAACCAGAGGGGAAGGCCGGCCCACTGTCGATCGAGCCAGTTCTCGGGGTCGGCCAGGCTCTCCAGGGAGGGGGTCAGGATCTTCTCCACCTCATCAGGAGAGGGGTGGAAAACCGGATTGTCACCGATGCGGGCCACCACTCCCACCAATGGATAGACAAACCGCACAGTGCGGATGATCGGCAAAAAGCCCAGCACTTCCACCTCCGAGGGATGGAGTCCTATCTCCTCATGCGACTCCCGCAGGGCGGTGGCCACCGGACCGGAGTCCTCGGGATGGGGCTTTCCCCCCGGAAAGGCGATCTGACCGGCGTGGGTAGGAAGCGTCCGGGCCCGCTTGGTGAGCACCAACCGCAGAATTCCCTCCTGGTCTGTAAAAATAGGGGCCAAGACCGCCGCCAAGCCCTCCTCGGGAACGATCGGCTCCACAGAGGAATATTGAAGGCGCTCCCACATACCCTCCATCTTGGCAGAAAAGCTTACACCAACCGAAACCCCCAGTGAACACCTTCTTCCATCCCATGCCCCCGGCCCTTACCACCAAGCGACTTCGACTGCGCCGGTTCCGCTCCGGAGACGCACGCCCGCTGTCGGAAGCGGTCGGGGAGTCGCTTCCCGAGCTGAACAGATGGCTGCCCTGGGCGCGAGGGCTTTACGGACTCCCCCAGGCCCGGATCTTCATCAAAAGCTCCAACCGGTCTTGGCGGCGGGGCCGCGCCTTTGATTTCTCTATCACCATGAAGGACGATCCCGATCGGCTGGCGGGGGGTGTGGGGATCTGGCACACCTCCCGCACTCAACGAAGCGGGGAAATCGGCTATTGGGTGCGGACCGACCTCACCGGCAATGGCGTGGCCACCGAGGCAGCCGAAGCGCTGCTGATCCTAGGCTTTGAACAGATGGATTTCCACCGCATCCTGATGAGGATCGGAGTGGGCAATCATTCCAGCCGCCGGGTCGCCCAAAAGTTGGGTTTCTCCTACGAGGGGATCGCCCGAGAGGAGATCATGGTGCGGGGAGAGTGGATGGATCATGAGGTGTTCTCGCTCCTGGAGAGGGAATGGCAGTCACGGAGCGTGCGGTGAGCGTTGACCTTCCCCCCGACTCGGTGGCAGTGGTGCTCGGCACCCGCCCCGAGATAATCAAGCTGGCCCACATTATTCGACTGCTGGGACCCGCCGCCCGGGTGATCCACACCGGACAGCACTACGACGCCAACCTCTCTTCGGTGTTCTTCCGCGCCTTCGACCTGGCGCCGCCATCCCGCTTCCTGGAGGTAGGCGGAGAACCGCGGGGCATCCAGATCGGTGAGGCGACCTCCCGCCTGACCCGTATGTTCAACGATGATCCTCCCCGCGCGGTGATCGTCCAGGGTGACACCAACGCGGTGCTGGCCGGCGCGCTGGCCGCTAACGCCACCGAGACTCCGTTGGTACATGTCGAAGCGGGACTCCGCAGCTACGACCGGGCCATGCCCGAAGAGCACAACCGGGTGGTGTGCGACCATCTCTCCGACCTGTGCCTGGCGCCGACCGCCACGTCCGCAGCCAACCTGGCGAAAGAGGGCATTGAAGGAGACCGGGTGGCGGTCACCGGCAACACCGTGGTGGAAGCCCTCACCACGCTGCTGCCGTCCGCCGAGGCCCGAGCTGAGACGCTGGCACGTCACGGGTTGGAGCGAAACCGCTTCATTCTTTCAACTTTCCACCGACCCGAAAACGTTGATCACCCCCAGACCTGGCGGACCATTCTCTCCAACCTGGCCGTTCTCCCTCTCCCCGTAGTGCTCCCCATCCATCCCCGCAGCCGCCACCGGGCTGCCTCCTTCGGGCTGGGACCGCTCCTCGACCAATTGCGGGTAGTAGACCCCCTTCCCTACCCCGAGTTCCTCTCGCTCCTCGCCGAGTGCGCCCTGGCCGTCTCCGACTCCGGCGGAGTGCAAGAAGAAGTATCGGTGGTAAAACGCCCCGTGGTGGTAGTACGAAACTCCACCGAACGCCCTGAAGTGCTGGGCACATTCGCCGTTCTGCGAAAACCGGGGGACAGCGTGGGGCAAGCCATCACACAGATATTGGAAACCCTGGCCTACACCCACCACCTCCTGGCCGACACGCCCACTCCCTACGGAGACGGCACCGCCTCGCTGCGTTCTGTCACGCTCATTGAGCGGCTGATAGCCTGATCGCAGCAGTTGCCCTAGTCGGTGCCTTTCCCTACATGACTATGGCCATAGTCCCTATTCATAATGACTGCATTTTGCCAACATCCCCCCTGCTCTAGGGTCTCGGGTCTCTAACTAGAATGTCCACCCTTCAGTACTCATCATGTCGAGAAGGTCCATGCTACGCACTCTCCGTTCTTTGCAGATGCTCGGGATTGAGGGCGGACCCTTTTTCTCGTGTGTAATCACCCTAAATCTGCGGTCCTCTGCCTCAGCGATAATCCACGGATCCGCTCTATTTCTGTTTTTTGACACCCACTCAGGCCATTTCTTAGTAATCTGACTGACAATGCATATCACGTTATCCCCCGCTTCTACAACAAATCCAGGTAGAGACTTGGCCCAAGTTGCGCAGTCATCATCACCTTTCTCCAGTTCGTGTAGAACCTCGCGGGGACATATCAGGCGACCGTGTTCAACGAGTTCAGTGATGCATTCCCATAGTTGTGGAAAGGTGTCTTGCGGGTACCGCCGTCGAGCGTCAATAATGACGTTAGCGTCTAACACATAACCTGGAAACAACAAGATCATTCACTTGGCCCTGGCCACATTCCCAGTTCCTCTTCCATGCGCGGGAAATGTTGTATCTTCGCTCCGATCATGTACGAAGCATCAGCAAGAGTAACCTCATCTCGATTATGGGCATCAAACACTGTTTTAGCATATCGACGCCCGATATCACGCAGTCTCAGCCTATAAAAGGGTACCTGGCCTACCGGGCTCTTTGCTTTGGCCTCCACGGCCCGGTCAGTTTCTTGCTTAACCTCATCAACAATGGCTTGATCTAAAAGGTTCAGACTTCGCAACCGAACCGCCATTGCAAGATTAGATACTTTCAGGCACCTGGCGAGACTGTTAAGACCTTTCATATCCACTTTGGTTCTAATTGCATCACCAAAGGCTTCGGTGGGCATCAGTAGCGCGCCGGCGAACTCATCGCACCACTCTTCCTCCCTCTTGAGTGATCCTGAAGTGCAGAGGCCACTTCCACGTCGTGCCAAATGTCCTAGCTCATGAAACAATGTAAATATTCGGCCAGCCGGAGCGTCCTTACCGTTTAACAAGATGATAGGAAACACACTGAAGAAGAAAGATATTCCACGGGCTTCTTTGATCGGAAAGTCACTTGATTGGAAGATCAATACTTCTTGTTTCTCCAAAGCATGGATCCAGAGCCTCAACATCTCGTGAACAGTTCGTGTTGTTCGTTGGTCAATAATCGAGACATTTAGTAGCCGCCTTACGCGTACAGCAGCATCGTCAGGCGTAAGGTTCAAGAGCATGGGAAAGGCCCAATCACGAGAAGGGTCAGTAAGCTCTAGAAACAAGGAGCGACGTTCTATGCACTTTTGTAGTTGTCTTCGCAAAAAGAAAGATTGTGAGACTTGATCCGCCGACGACCGATAGTCGGGAAGAGAAGGGACATCTGACTCAGGGATATCTGGTCGGAAGAAAAAGGCCGGAGTCCTACTGTATAGAGTGGCCAGTTTACGAAGCTGTACTATGGTGGGTCTTGAGACGCCTTCTTCCCACTCGGCAACACGAGTCGGGTTCATATTGTTGAGCTTCTTTGCAACCTCGAGCTGTGTGAGACGCGACTCTTGACGCGCCCATTGGAGGACAGCCGGATTAATTGGTGCGTAGGTACGTGGCATTGTGAGCTCCGAGTGCTGATCGCTCTCTAGCTAAAGATACCGGACATTTGTGCATCAACCTACCACACCCTTGTCTGCCTATTGGCTACCCTGGTCCGCTCTGACGGAGGCATGGAGGTATTCTTAGTGCTGTACTGCCTAGTCATAGTACATAGTGTCCCCTAGCTGAACCTCCCGAGAAAGCCCCCTACACCATGAGGCGGTTAAGGAACACCACCCCAGCCACCGTCACAACCCCAAGGTAGGACAGGCCGGTGGCGGCCATTACGCCTGAGTAGCCCGTTTCGCCCAGGGCGAACCAGGTGGCTACCACCAGGGCCGCGCTGACCAAGGAAAGCCCTATCAGAGTCCAACCCAACGCGCCTCCGGCGAAGGGCGCGGCTCCGTTGAGCCACCCCGAGACCAGGCTGAGAACCAGTCCGACGCCGGCCAGCAGGTCGAGGCGGCGCAATGCCCAGCGGGGAAGAGTGGGATCCACCAGGAACCAGTGGCCCAAAAGCATGGTGGCTGTGATTCCCCCCAGGGCCGCTGCTCCCGAGATGGTCGACAACCACCCCGCCGAGGTAACCGAAGAGATCAGCACCAGAACCGCTCCCGTCACCATCAACGGGGAAAACTCTCGCCGTCCCGACCGCCAAACCCCTATCAGCACCACAACCAGACCCGCCGCCGCCCACCACGACCGCACCGCCGGATAGATCATCAACAGTGCCACGACTCCCCCTACCAGCAACTGATAACCCCGTTTGGCCACCTTCCAGCGAACCGCCAACGGCAGGGTAAACGCCAGGCCACCCGCCCAGGCGGCCATGAAGGCGACAGGACCGAAGGTGGCGCCGGTCGGTATCACCCGGAACTAGGCGGACAGGTGGGACAACACCCGCTTGGCCACCGCCGGGGCGCTGAAGCCAAACTGTTCGACCAGGACCTGGTAGGGCGCCGAAGCTCCGAAACTGTCGATCCCGATCGCCAGTCCTTCGGATCCCACCATCCTCTCCCAACCGAAAGTGGCGCCGGCCTCCACCGAAACCCTGGGAATGCCTTCTCCCAGCACCTCTCTCCGATACCCGGCATCCTGGGCGCCGAACGCCTCCCAACAGGGGAGACTGACCACCCGCGCCGAAACGCCACGTTGTTCCAGCATGCCGGCGGTTTCCAATGCCACCGACACTTCCGACCCGCCGGCCATGACCACCACATCTTCTCCGGGTCTGAGCACATACCCACCCCGGGCCGTTCCCCCCTCGGTGCCGGAGCGATCCAGCACCGGGAGACCCTGGCGGCTTAACGCCAGAAGGGTGGGGCCGTCGGTGCGGTTAAGAGCCATCTCCCAAGCCTCCACCGTCTCGGTGGCGTCGGCGGGGCGAATCACCCACAACCCCGGCATGGCCCGCAGGCTCGCCAGGTGCTCAATGGGCTGATGAGTGGGTCCATCCTCTCCCAAGAAGATGGAATCGTGGGTGAGCACCCATAGACAGGGGATCCCCATCAGGGCCGAAAGCCGGATGGAGGGGCGCATGTAGTCGGTGAACACAAAGAAGGTGGAGCCGTAGGGACGAACCCCCCCATGCAGGGCCATCCCGTTGACGATCCCTCCCATTCCGTGCTCTCGGACCCCGAAATGAATGTTGCGACCCATACGGTCGGAGCGGGAAAAGCCCGCCTCGCCGGGCAGTTCGGTCTTGGTGGACGACGCCAGATCGGCGGCGCCTCCGATGAAACCGGGGACTTTCTCGCCGATCTGTCCGAAGAGCTTTCCCGACGCCGACCGGGTGGCGACGCTCGACCCCGGCTCGAAATCGGGAGAATCCAGCTTCACGGGCTTATGGGCGTGAAGGGCGCGCCAATCAGCGGTACGCTCCCGGCTTTCCCATTCACGACGGGCCGCTCTGCCTCGCTCCATCGCTTCTGACATAAAGCTGTAAGCCTCGGGCGGCGCCCAGAATTCCTTGTCGGAGGGGAGGCCGATCCTCTCCTTGGTGAGCCTCACTTCTTCTGTGCCCAGCGGCTGGCCATGGGCGGTCGAGGTGTCCACCAGGTTGGGGGCGCCGTGGGCGATGTGAGTGCGGCAAATGATCAGCGACGGCTGGTCTCCTGTTCCCAGAGCCTCCCAGGTCGCACCTGTCAAGGCCGGCCGGTCGTGGCCATCCACCGAGACGGTGTGCCATCCCAATGACCGGAACCGTGCGTCCACATCCTCGGAGAAGGTGAGATCGGTGCCGCCGTCGATGGAGATGCGGTTGTCATCATAGAAATAGATCAGCCTTCCCAAACCGAGATGTCCGGCCAGGGACGCCGCCTCGGCGGCCACGCCTTCCATCAGGTCGCCGTCGGAAACGAACCCGTAGGTGTGATGATCCACTTGGTCGGCCCCGAGTCGGGCGCGAAGATGCTCTTCGGAAAGCGCCATCCCCACCCCGTTGGCGAAACCCTGACCGAGAGGCCCGGTGGTGGTCTCGATCCCCAAATCCGGCTCCCGCTCAGGATGGCCGGCGGTGGGATAGCCCCATTGGCGGAAATTCTTCAAATCGTCCATGGTGATCGCAAACCCGCACAGATGCAACATGGCGTAGAGCAGCATGGAGCCGTGCCCGTTGGAAAGCACAAAGCGGTCCCGATCCGCCCAAGTGGGACACTCCGGGTCCACCTTCATGAAACGGGACCAGAGCGTCACCGCGATGTCAGCCATCCCCATCGGCATTCCGGGGTGACCGGAGTTCGCCCGCTGAACGGCATCCATGGCCAGTCCCCTGACCACCGCTACGGTGAGTGATTCAGTCGTCATCAGGGAACATACGGTACCAAAAAGCCTCGGTAACTCTTCCGTGGGCCGCGATGCCTTGCGTACGCTGCCAGAACTTGGTGTACGCCACGGTGTTGTCGTCAAAAACCCCCGTCACCTCAATACCCAAAGCCTCCTGCCACAGCTCCACCCTCCAGCCCTCGCTCCCCCGTTCCAGAACCTCCAAAAGCGGCCGCTCAGACGATGGGGACTGGTCCGTTGAGGTGGAGGAAGAATCGTCAGAGGATGAGTCATCACCAGTTGAGGATGAGTCATCGCCAGTTGGCGCCTTCTCCCAAGGGAACACACGGTACCAAGAAGCCTCGGTCACTCTTCCGTCGGCCGCGATGCCTTGCGTACGCTGCCAGTACTTGGTGTACGCCACGGTGTTCTCGTCAAAAACCCCCGTCACCTCAATACCCAAAGCCTCCTGCCACAGCTCCACCCTCCAGCCCTTGCTCTCCCGTTCCAGTACCTCCAAAGGCGGCCGCTCAGACGATGGGGACTGGTCCGTTGAGGTGGAGGAAGAATTGTCAGAGGATGAGTCATCGCCAGTTGGCGCCTTCTCCCCAGGGAACATGCGAGACCAAGAAGCCTCAGTAACTATTCCGTCGGCCGCGATGCCCTGCGTACGCTGCCAGTACTTGGTGTGCGCCACGGTCTTCTCGTCAAAAACCCCAGTCACCTCAATACCCAAAGCTTCCTGCCACCGTTCCACATTCAGGCCTGTGCTCCCCCGTTCCAGAACCACCCTGGAAGATGACAATCCATCAAAGGAGGAGGAACTTCCAGTGGAAACGTCACCGCCGGCCGATACATCCGCTCCGGGGAACATCCTCAGCCACGAACGGACGCCCACCACTCCGTTGACCTCCAAGCCGTTGGCCTGCTGCCACGTCCGGGTAGCCCGGGCAGTGTGGGGTCCGAACTGCCCATCGGCGGCAACCCCCAGGGCGCGCTGCCAGATGACCACATCGGCGCCTTGATCTCCGGTTTGGAGGGGCTTGCCCGGATAGGAAGGGACCTCGGCTGTTAAACCGGAGCCGGTATCCGCTGATCCGTCGGGAGTGGACGTGCCCTCCTCCGCCTCGGCGCCGGGGAACATTCTGAGCCACGAACTGACGCCCACCACTCCGTCGGGCGTCAGACCCTGGCGGTATTGCCAGGCCTTTGTAGCCGACAGGGTCGATGTACCGTAATACCCGTCGGCCGCTATTCCCAGAGCGCGCTGCCAGATGATCACGTTGGAACCCTGATCTCCTATCTGGAGGGGTTTGCCAGGAAAGGGGGGAACGCCCGTGATAGAACCGGTGCCGGTGTTCGAGGTATCCGAAGAGTCGTCACCGGTATCCCCTGATTGGTCGGGAGGTGGTTTGGGCTGTTCCACCCCGGCGCCGGGGAACATGGTCTGCCAACTCTGCACACCCACCACCCCGTCGGCCGCCAAGCCGTTGGCTTGCTGCCACTCCCGGGTGGCCTGGGCGGTCTGGGCGCCGAAATGCCCGTCGGCGGAAACACCCAGGGCGGCCTGCCAGGTTCTCACCCACTTTCCACGGCTGCCCACCCTCAGGACAAATCCGGGATAGTCGGGAACCTGCGATTCGGTGGTATCAGTCCGATCGGTTTCGGGAGTCTCGGGATCGGTTTCAGGAGTCTCGGGATCGGTTTCAGGAGTCTCGGGATCGGTTTCAGGAGTCTCGGGGTCGGTTTCGGAAGGTGCGGGCGGAACAAACATTTTGTTCCACGAGCTCTCCCCCACAACCCCGTCGGGCGTCAGCCCATTTCTCTCCTGCCATTCCTTGGTGGCCGCAACGGTGGCCGGGCCGAACGCTCCGTCCGCCACCTGTCCCAACGCCTCCTGCCAGACCCTCACATCACTTCCCTGGCTTCCCTCACGGAGGGGCTCCCCGGGATAGGGGTACTCGACGATAACCGCCGCAGGAGAGGTGGGCGCCGAAGGCTCGCTCGAACCTATCTGGTTGCCGGCGGTGACCGTGAAGCTGTAGGCCACCCCTGGTTGAAGGCCGCTGACCACCTGGCTGGTTTGGGAAGCGCTCACGGTGATCGGATCGGAGTGGGCAGGGTCGACACTGATGGTGTAGCGCTCGGGCGCGAAGCGGGAAGGGACCGAGTTCCAGCTCACTGTGGCCACCCTGCCACCGGTAACCGTCAGACCGGTGGGAGCGGGTGGAGGCGCCCACCAGTCCGCCAGATACTCGACCGTGAAAAACCGCGACCTGAGCCGGAGAGCGGATTTGAGGGTCGATGCCGAGACCCTCTCGGTGGTCCTGGCGCCCCCCTGAATCCCGGCAATGTTCAGAAACTGGGCGCTGCCCCAGGGATAGGAAACCGTGCTGACCGAGATAATGTCACCAAACCGGTCCTCCAGCCCATAGATGTCCAACAGTCCGGAGAGGGAGACGGTTCTTGACCAGAAGGCGTTGGGATTGACGACGGGATCGATCGACCAGGGGTCCTGCACCGAAACCAGATAGGGCCGCCCGGCGGTACCCCAAAGCGCCGAAGAGTCCTCCGTCGCTCCTCCGCTGGCGGACGAATAAAAGGCTTGAACCACCATGAGTTCTTCCTCGGGATGGGTCATCACCATCCCCGCGGTGGCCTGTGCTCCTACCTCCGCCCACCGTCCCTCTCCTGACACTTCTTTGTTCCATCCGGCGTACACCTGGTCACGGGTGTTGTTCACCACATGACACCAGCATGCCGACCGCCGGGCGCTACTCAACGCCGACTCCGAACCGCGGCGCAACATGGCGTAGACGGCATAGGAACGGGCCGCGATGGCCTGTGCCTGGAGGGCGGCGTCGGGCCAGCCGTTGGGAATCTCGGCGATACCCGCCACGTAGTCGTTTATACCCACCTGCAGGACAAGATGCATCTCTCCTCCGTTGGGACGGATCCGGAGATTGCCGTGGGCGAACTGCTGAACCTGGCCGGAATAGTTGAGTCCGCTCACACTCACCCGATCATCGGGTGACAGCTCCTGGAGGCTGAGTCGGCATCCGGCGGCCGCTCCGACCAGGTTGGTGGAGCATGACCCGTCTCCATTGGCTTTCACCACCAGTTGCTCACCGTTGGCCAGGTAATAGGCGCCGGCGCAGTCGGGCAAGCCGCTTGCCTGCAATAGGGCTTCCCAGGTTTGGCTGCCCACTGCTCCGTCCGCTTCCAGGCCCTGATCAGCCTGGAGGGAAATCACCGCCTGGTGAGTGGTCTCGCCGAAATCCGTGGATGCCTCTTGCAGGTATCCCAGTTCGGCCAGTCTGGTCAGAAGCAAGTCGGTAAAAGTGTTCTCCTGTTCCAGGGATTTCCCCTCAACCAAGATGGGATAGGAGTCGTAATCCTGATCAAAACAAAGCTTCACCCGGCCGGTCGTGACGGTGAAGGCCAGTTCGGAGCGATTCTGCCTGAGACCTACCCAAAGCGACAGCGGGTCCAAAACAACGTATGAGCCTGGAATTGCCTCGTTGATGTGGGCAACCGAGGAACCCTGGTAATAGTGTTGCAGAATCTGGGTGGCGGTGTAGCCGTCCTGAGCCATTCCCTTGGCGCCGTACTGGGTGAGCCCCACCCCATGCCCATGGCCTGAGCCATTTATAGACAGCCGTACATTGTCCGGGTTGGTGATGAAGTCCGGAAACATCACCTTCCAGGAGGTCGGTCCCACGACCCCATC
The DNA here is from genome assembly GCA_965248705.1 of Acidimicrobiia bacterium. Lineage (GTDB taxonomy): Bacteria > Actinomycetota > Acidimicrobiia > Spongiisociales > ZC4RG35 > Bin76. The sequence goes on from CBDFJY010000002.1 coordinate 501,693, forward strand.
CGCATCCAGGCCCCTTTCAGTCTGCCACCGGATGGTGGCGGCCCTGGTCCCCTCACCGAATATCCCGTCGGCGGGGACCCCCAGTGCCTCCTGCCACAGCCGAACCGCCTCGCCCCGGCTGCCCACCTCCAGCGGCTCACCCGGATAATCGATTGCCAAAGCGGGAACCGCCGTTCCCAGAACCAGCATCACGGCTCCCAGAAAAACCGCCAGCCGCCTGGATGAGCGCTGACCTGTCAGACTTCTACTGCTTTCCAAGGTAAAACCCATCAATATATTCGAACAGACATTCAAAACCCCACCGCGCCGCGGACTCCAAGTTTAGACCCTGCCGACCTATAAATACGTACTAGCGGCAGTCCTACGGCCGATCACCACCGGTGTTCTACCCAGAGGCGGACGGGAAACCGCCTGCTTGGAGCTCTTGGCGTGATAGCTGGAACGCACCAGCGGCCCCGATTCCACATGCGGGATGCCCAACCCCTCGCCATAGGAGCGATACTCCTCGAACTCGTCGGGATGAACGTAGCGGTGCACCGGTCGATGTCGGGGAGTGGGACGCAGGTATTGGCCGATGGTGACGATGTCCACCCCCACCGCCCGCAGGTCGGCCAGGGCGCCCATTACCTCGGCGCGGGTCTCTCCCATCCCCACGATCAGCCCCGACTTGACTAGCCCTTCGGGATAGAGCCGTCTGGCCCGCGCCAGGAGCGCCAAGGATCGCCCGTAGTTGGCGGAAGTGCGGATCTCCCGCTGCAGCCGGACAACCGTCTCGGTGTTGTGATTGAGCACATCGGGATGCTCGGCCATCACCGTCGCCAGCGCCTCGGGGTCGCCCTTGAAATCAGGGATAAGCACTTCGATGTCGGTCTGCGGGGACCGGGCGCGGGTTTCCCGGATGGTGGCGGCGAACACCGCCGAACCCCCATCGGCCAAGTCGTCACGGTTCACCGAAGTGATAACGGCATGACTGAGTCCCATGCGGTAGATCGCCTCGGCCGCCCGGTAGGGCTCTTCGGTGTCGAGTCCCAGGGGCCGGGCGGTGGTTACATTGCAGAATCCGCAAGCGCGTGTGCACCGGTCGCCGAGGATCATCAGGGTGGCGGTACCCATCCCCCAGCATTCGTAGATGTTGGGGCATCCCGCCTCTTCACAGACCGTGTTGAGGTCGAGGGAGCGCATCAGCTTCTTGAGTTCCAGATATTCGGGGTCCATCCGGGCCTTCACCCGCATCCAGGGAGGTCGCTCCGGCTCGCCCGGCAGCCTTCTCGACCTCCCGGAGAAGGTGGGCGCCGGGCGGTTGGGAGAAAACGTCCCCTCTTTGAGCAGCCTGTCCACCTCGAATTCGCGGCCCCGGCCCTGTCCCCGGGCAAAGGCAGCCAACTGCGTCTCTGCCTGGGTGAAACCAAAAACCTCAGCAAAGCGGGGGATGAAGGCCTCCACCGCCTCCTCCAGCGAGACCCGCCGACCCGTCAGTTCCGTCACCGAGGTAACCGGACGGCTGGTGATCCCGCAGGGGTTGATGTACCCGAAGTACTCCATCCGGGGATGGAGATTAAGAGCGAAGCCGTGCATGGACACCCGCCGGGAGACCCGCACCCCGATGGCGGCCACTTTGCCTAGCGCGGTCCATACCCCGGTGAGCCCCTGCTCCCGCCATGATTCCACACCAAGGTCGGAGAGGGTGGCGATCAACGCCTCCTCCAAAGAGCGAACATAGTCGGTGACCCGGCCAGGGTTGATGCCTATCAGCGGATAGCCCACCAACTGGCCAGGTCCGTGATAGGTTATGTCGCCTCCCCGATCGACGCGGAAAAACTCCGCCCCCACCTCCGACAGCCGCTCGGGTCCAATCAGCAGATGGGAGCCGTCTCCTCTTCGTCCCACCGTGTAAACGTGAGGGTGTTCCAACAGAAGCAGATAGTCATCGGCGATCTGGCCGCCGCTCCGGCGGTTCCAGATAGCCCGCTGAAGATCCCAGGCTTCGGCGTAGGAAAGCCGTCCCAACCATCGCGCCCGAAGCATAGGAACGGAGCCGGGCCCGGTCATTTCAGTTCCTGTTCCCAATCCCAGGCCTCCAGGTTGTGCTTGATGCGCTGCAAAAAGAGCATCGCAGTCGAACCGTCGAAGGCGCGATGATCCCACGAAAGCCCCAAATAGCCGATGTGGCGGATGGCCAGGGCGTCCCGGCCATCAGGAGTGGTCACCACCACCGGCCGCTTGGCGACCGTGTCGGTGGAAAGAATGGCAACGTTGGGAATGTTGATAATCGGCGCCGACATAAAGGAGTTGTAGGGCCCAGGATTGGTGATGGTGAAAGTCGAACCGGACAGGTCGTCGGGTCCCAACCGGCGGCTGCGGGCCGCGGTGGCCAAACGCCGGATATGGCGGGCCAGTCCGGTCAGACCAAGGTCGTCAGCATCTTTAATGGTGACCACCACCAGGCCCTGCTGATCGAGGTCAACGGCGATGCCCAGGTTGACCCGGTGATGAAATACCGCCTGGCGCTCCTCAAGATAAAAGGAACTGTTCACCACTGGGAACGCTTTGAGAGCGTCGATCACCGCCCTGCACACGAAAGGCAGATAGGTGAGCGAGAAGCCCTCCTCTCGTTTGAAGCGTTCCCTGTGGGCGGCGCGCAACTCGACTATGCGTTCGTAGTCCACCTCTGCCGAGGTCCACACATGGGCGGCGGTCTGGCGGGCACGGATCATATTCTCGCCGACGCGGACGCGGAGGCGGCTCAAATCCACCTTCTCCTCGCCGGGGGCCGCCTTCACCGCCGCCGGGGCGGGAGGGTCAGGAACGGGAGCCGCGGGAGGGGCCTCGGAGACGCTCCCTATATGGGCCTCCACATCCCGGCGGGTTACCCTGCCCCCCTCCCCGGTTCCCTCTACCAGGTTTATGTCTATCCCGTGCCGGCGGACCAGACGGCGGACCACCGGGGACAGCCTTTGGGAGCGTCCCGGCGAGCCGTCGGGACGAACCGCCGCCAGGGGTGCGGCCTCCTCCTCAATGGGGGCGAGCGGCGCCGGTTCTGACCCGGATCGGGGAAGTTCGGATGCAGGCGCCGTCACTTGCAGATCGGGTCCATCCTCTTGGGCCGCGCCGTCAGTCTCCCCCACCACGCAGAGTTCCTTTCCCACCTCCACCGTCTCTCCTTCCTCCACCAGTATCTCCAACATCACCCCCGCCACCGGCGAGGGGATCTCGGTATCCACCTTGTCGGTGGAGATTTCCAACACCACCTCGCCGGTGGAGATGGCGTCCCCCACCCCTTTGGCCCATCGTAAGATGGTTCCCTCGGTGATTGTCTCACCCAGTTGGGGCATGGAGATGGTGGTGGTCATCGGGTTCTCCTTGTCACATCGTTACCGTCCGATCAGTGCAGGCTGCGGCCTGCCGCTGACAACAACGTCTCTCCCACCGCCTCCGAAAGGGTGGGATGGGCGTGAATAAAAGCCGCGGCCTCATCCGGCATCGCCTCCCAGCCCACCGCATACATAAGCTCATGGATCATCTCCCCGGCCTGAGGCCCCACCACCGCCGCCCCCACCAGGGGCCCGTCTTTTTGGGCCACAACCTTCACCATCCCCTGACTTTGTCCGATGATGAGGGCTCTTCCCACTCCCCCGAACGGGTGCTTGGTTACCTCCACTTCCATTCCTTGCGCAACAGCCTCGGCCGCACTGATTCCCACCTCCGCCACCTCCGGATGCGTATAGGTAACCCGGGGGATCACCCGGTAGTCAACTGGAGCAGCCTCTCCGGTGGCGATATAGGTGGCGGCGGCGATGCCCTCGGCAAATGCGGCGTGGGCCAACTGGGGGGTCCCGGCCACGATGTCCCCCACCGCATAAACGCCGGGTTCGGCTGTCTCCATGGTGTCCGGATCCACCTTTATGTATCCCCGCTCCACTTCGGCTCGGACCGATTCCAACCCGATGCCCTCGGTGTTGGGACCCCTTCCCACCGCCACCAGGGCCACATCCACTTCCAAACTCCTGTCCCTAAAGGAAACTTGGACTCCTCCATCGGTGATCTCTGCCGGCCCCACCCCCGTTTTCAGATAAAACTCCACACCCCGTTTGGAGAGCTGGCGCCGCAACTGTCGGGAGGCGTCGGCGTCTCCACCGGGGATGAGCTGGTCCTCCAGTTCGAAGACATGTACTTGCGCCTCCAGATCCACCAGGAGTGAAGCGAACTCGCAGCCGATCACCCCACCGCCGATAATCGCCACCCGATCGGGACGGGAGGACCAATCCACGGCATGATCGGAGGTAACGATCCGATCTCCGTCGATCTCCCAGCCGGGGATGCTGCGGGCGTGCGATCCGGTGGCCACCACCACCGCTCTACCCGCCAGCGTTTTTCCTCCCTCCACCTCGACCGTGCCCGCTCCTGTTAACCATCCTCGCCCGGAGACGACCTCTACTCCCCGTTTGCGGAGCAGACCCGAAAGCCCGGTAACCAACTGATTGACCACCCGATCCTTGCGGGCCAGGGCCGCCGACCAGTCCAACTCCGGCTCGGAGGTCAACACTCCGAAGGCCTTCGCCTGCTTGACGGTGGAAAACACCTCGGCCACCTGCAACCATTGCTTGGCGGGGATGCACCCGCGCAGAAGACAGGTGCCTCCCGGTTGATCTTCTTCCACCAGCACCACCGAGAGCCCAAAGTTTCGAGCGTAGAGAGCGGTTGCGTAACCTCCCGGCCCCCCTCCCAAGATCACAATGTCGAACATGGACTCACTCATAGACAATATCTGTACTGGTCATAGCAGTGATATTAACCCCCCTGTAGCTATCCTCTGGCCGGGATGCCCACCCGGTACCTGATCATCGCCTCGGCCGCCGTGGGTTTAGTGATCCTGGTAGCAGGAGTGATCTGGTTCCTGCGGATTTATCTGTAATCGGGGGCCATTACCTCCACCGCCGCCGCAATACCTTCACCATCCACCGGTACAGGCCGGATCACCAGCTCGTCCAACCCTGAAGAGCGGTAGGAATCCAGGGCCGCCCGGCACTCCGCCGCATCACCTGCGATCCCCAGCCGGGCGGCCGCCCGGGGAACATCCTCGGGATCCAGTCCCTGATTCTCCATATGCCGACGGTAGGCCGGCAACCGCAGATAATGGCTCAGATCTTCGGCGAGCGCCCGGCGAGCTGCGCCCAGGTCCGATGAGACCGCTACCCGCACATAGGCCGCGATGTGGAAAGCGGACGCCCCCCGATCGAATTGGCGGAGCCAGTCGGTGGTGGACCGCAGGTGGGATGCCGTGCACCAGTTGAGCAACACCCCGTCGGCCTCCCATACAGCCAACTCCATCATGCGCGGCCCCATGGCGCCGACCACCGTCCAGAGGGGGCCGGCGGGCGCCAGCCCCAGTCGGGCTTTCTCCACCGAGAACACCTTGCCATGGTGGGTGACCGTCCTCCCGTAGCGGAGTTCGGAGATGATCTGCAAGTAGTCGGAGACCGCGTCGAGAGGTGAGGAAAGATCGAAGCCGAAAAAACGCCGGGCCATCACCGGGTGTCCGGCACCGATTCCCAGCACCATCCGGCCGGGTCCGGCCGCGGCCGAAATGGTGGCGGCGCCCATCGCGGCCGCCATCGGAGAGCGAATATAGACCGGGAGCACCCCGGTGGCCAGGCGGATTCGGGAGGTGGCAGCCGCCCATCCCGCCAGAGTGGAGAAAGCCTCCCGGGCGGTGGACTCGTTGGTCCAGGCCGAGCTGTAACCGAGCCGCTCGGCCCGCACTGCGGTCTCGGTGAGTCGCCGAGCCGAGAGGAGCGGATCTACCAGCGAGACCCCTATCTCCATTCAGGACTCCGATCCCGATAGAGCAACCTCCGCTCGACAGTTGGGGCAGACGGCTGTCTGAATCCGGCCCACAATGAAACCGAAAGAACACTCCGGACAGGAGACACGCGGAGAAGGCGCCTCAGGCGGGGGAGGTGGGGGGACCGGAGGGCCGGGCGCCTGCACGCCGGGATATCCGGCCGGCCCGGGACCGTGGCCCGGCGGCCCGTTGCCCGGCGGCCCGTTGCCCGGACCTGGGTCGGCCCCCTTAACCTGATTGACAGCCCCGCACTTCGGGCATTGGAAACGACCAGGGCGGGAAATTGTGACACTGGAGCGACAAGCGCCGCATCTGACTTTCATAGGTTTATTTCTCCTCTCCAGCCAACTCCGGCAAGGAGCCGATCTGTTCCCCGACCGCGCCGATGGATTGCAGGTATCCGGCCTCCAACTCCAGAACCGCCCGGATGTCATCAGAGGGTATCTCGGCGCCGTGCCGCTTGGCAATCTGTCCGGATATGTAGCTTACGGCAGGGTCTGAGCCACCCGCCACCGTCTCCACCGTTTGGCGGCGGTTCTTCTGGGCCAGACCCTGCAGATAAAAGAGCTCCCACTCGATGATGCGCTGTATCCCGGCGTCGCCCAGTCGTTGACGCACCTCGGGGGCCAGATTGCTTTCTATATGACCGAGCGCGTCGGAGACGACATAGGTAACCGTGTTGTCGTCTCTTCTCCGTTTCGCCTCCTGCCATAGCAGTATCGCCACCAGGAACAGGAAAACCGCGGCCAGCAAGCCACCCAGGGCAACGGAGGTAAACCCGGACATCTCCTGCTCCGCGGGACTAGAGCCCCAGTTGGACAGCGATTTTTTCCCGATGGAAGGAGGGATCGCCTAACAGGAGCTCGGAGCTTTTCGCCCGCTTGAAATAGAGATGGGCGTCGTGCTCCCAGGTAAAACCGATTCCCCCATGGATCTGGATGTTCTCGGCGGCGGCGAAAAAATACGCCTCGGAGCAATAAGACTTGGCGAGACTGGCCATCAGCGGACGCTCCTCATTGTCCTCACTAACCGCCCATCCGGCGTAGTAGGCCGCTGAGCGGGCCGACTCCACCTGGGCCAGCATGTCGGCGCACTTGTGCTTGATGGCCTGAAAGGAGCCGATGGGACGACCGAACTGCTTTCTGACCTTGGCGTAGGACACCGCCATCTCCAAACAGGCCTGGGCGCCGCCCACCTGCTCGGCGGAGAGCGCCACCACCGCCCGCTGCATCATCCTCTCCAGAATCGGCCATCCTGCTCCCTCCGTGCCCAGCAGAGCATCGGACGCCAACTGAACGTCTGCCAGCTTTATCTCGGCCTGCTTGCGGGTCTGATCCATGGTCTCCAGACGACCGCGAGCAAGGCCGTCGATCCCGGTGGGCACCAGAAACAGCGATACTCCCCGATCGGTGCGGGCCGCCACCACCGCCAGATCGGCGATATGTCCGTCCAACACGAAGCTCTTCGTCCCGTTCAGCGTCCAGCCTCCTCCCGGCCTGGGGTGGGCCTCGGCGGCGATTCCTTCGGCTTCCCAACGTCCGTTCGGCTCGGTGAACGCCACCGTCGCCACCAACTCTCCCGCCGCGATGGCGGACAAGATCTCCCTTTTCTGCTGGTCGTCGCCCGCTTCCTCTATCACTCCCGCCGCCATCACCACCGTGGAAAGAAACGGTGTGCAGAAAAGAGACCGTCCCTGCTCCTCCAGTAGCACGAACAACTCCAAAAAAGTGAATCCCGCGCCTCCCCACTCCGATGGAATGGCCATCCCCAACCAGCCCATTTCGGCGATCGCCGCCCAATGCTCAGGGTCGTACCCACGGTCGGTGTCCATCAGGAGCCGCACCGTTCCCAGCGGGCAGTTTTCATCCAGCCACTGTCGCGCGTAGCGACGCAACTCTTCCTGTTCTTCGGTGAAAGAGAAATTCATTGTGTCTCCATTATCCCTGACTTGCTTTCTCGAAGATAACTCACCGCCTCGGAGATGGACCCCACCGCCACGATCTCCACCTCCACGGGGGCGGTAGTCGCCTCATCGTAGTTGCCTCTGGGCACTAGCACCACTTCGGCGCCGGCCGCCTCGGCCGCTACCAACTTTTGGCGGACACCTCCGATGGGGCCTACCGATCCGTCCAAGCTGACAGTCCCGGTGCCTGCCACCACCTTTCCGTCGGTCAACTCTCCCTCTTCGAGGAGGTCGATCACCGCCAGAGTGTAGATCATCCCGGCAGATGGTCCGCCATAGTTGGCGGAGTCGATATCGATCGGATAGGCGGTAGAGGCGGTGATTCCCACCATGGCCTGGTCGGGCGAGTCGGGATTGGCATGCAGAGCAAAACTGAGGGGAATTCGTTCGGCGCCGCGCACCACTGTCACTTCCACCTCTTCACCAGGCCGGCGGCTTTCCAGTATCCGGCGAATGTCCACCACGGTCCGAATCGGCTCGGATTCCATCTCCACCACAAGATCACCGCCGGAGAGCGCCTCAGAAGCCGGCGCCTCTTGGAAAACCCCTACCACTTTCACTCCTTCCGCCAGGGATTCCTCCAAACCGAGTTCGGCCAGCGCCACCGCAATCGCAATGTCCTTGGACCTGTCCATAGCCTGAAGGCCCCGTTGACGAGCCTCATCGTCGGTCTCTCCCTGGGGCCGGATCAGCTCTCTTTCGATCAAGTCGATTCTCTGATCGAGAACGGCGATAATGGCCTCATAGAGATTGACCGGCTGCAGGCTGACGGTAAGAAGTATCAGCTCCCCCTGCGGCTGGAAAACAGGGAAGTCCGCCTCCACTATCACGGCGTCCACCGCGTCATCGGTGGGACCGGCCGAGACCGCAAAATAGGGAAGGTTGACCAGCCAGGCCAGCGGGGTTAACAGCGCCAGGACGACCGCCGTCCACAAGAGAGAGCGCCATCGGGAGCGGGCGGGGCGAGGAGCTGCAATGTCGGTCATAGGTTTGCCTATCAAGCGTATATGGCTTCTGAGCACAAGTATCTCACCCCTGGTCCTGGTAACCTGGTTACGACAACCGAGGTCAAAGCACTAACCCCAAAAGGAGTAGGTAATGGCTTTTTTAACCCCCCATCATGAAGTTTTGGCTGCCCGGGTTCTACGGCCTGCTCGAGCCGTACCCGCGGCAATGGTCTGGGTGATACAGGTGGTTGGGTTCGCCCTGTTGACGGCCCTTTTTGCACAGTTCACCATCCGGCTTCCATTCACCCCGGTGCCCATCACAGGTCAAACCTTCGCTGTGCTGCTCTCGGGAGCCACATTGGGAATGACAGCGGGGGGCGCCAGCCAGGTCCTGTACCTGTTGTTGGGAATCTTCTTTCCGTTCTACGCCGACGGAGCGTCAGGAACCGAGGTGCTGTTCGGGACAAGCGGTGGCTATCTCTTCGGGTTCGTGGTGGCCGCCGTCCTGGTGGGAAAACTGGCCGAGCGGCGTCATGACCGGCGCGTGCCCTCGGCCGTGACCGCCTTTTTGACCGGAAGTCTGATCATCTACTTCTTCGGAGTGATCGGGCTGATGGCCAAGGCGAATATGGATCTGGGGACCGCCGTGGAACTGGGAGTGGTTCCCTTCCTGCTGGGTGACACGATCAAGGCCTACGCGGCCGGCCTGCTGCTTCCCGCAGCCTGGCGCCTCACCAACCGCAACCAGTAGATCCCCAGGCCGCACGACAAGCGGCCAAACCGAGTTGGGAAGGATAATCGGGCAAAGGGCTGGTTGTGATATATAATATATATGCCACAGGAGGTTACTAATGGGAGCAAAAACGCATATTTCCAAGTGGGGGGCCAGCTTGGCTATACGGATCCCCAAACCAATTGTCGAGCAGTGGGGCGTCCGAGAAGGCTCATCCATAGAGATTGTCCCGGACGGCGATCAGGTCGTACTGCGCAAGACATCCCATGACTTGGCCGACATGCTGGCTCAAGTAACACCCGACAATCTCCATCCAGAGCAAGACACCGGCCCTGCTCAAGGCATCGAAGTATGGTAAAAGAGCGTGTCCCCGAGAAAGGGGAACATCGTATGGTTGAGTTTCAACCCCCAGGCCGGACATGAACAGGCCGGTCACCGACCAGCTTTGGTTATGAGCCCAAAGACCTATAACCAGACAACCAGCCTGGCGCTCCTCTGCCCCATCACCTCAAAGGCGAAAGGCTACCCTTTCGAAGTCCTACTTACTCTCCCAAGCACTATCCAAGGAGTAGTACTGTCTGATCAAATCAAAAGCCTGGACTGGCGAGCTCGTGGTGCTCGTTTCGAATGCCGAGCACCAAGGCAGGTTTTGGGTGAAGCCTTGGAGAAAGTCAAGATTCTTCTGGGGTGATTTTCGCTGCTACCTCCTGCACGCATGGCAGGGGCGGCTATCACGCCGTTGGAAGGCGCCGCGTGAAGATAATCCTCGCGGCCGGTAACTCGGCTTAACCGCGATCGGTCGACATAGGAGCGTCTCCGGTTGCGCCTAGGTAGGCGCTGATGACATCAAGGTTCTTTTGCACCTCACGGGGCGGGCCTTCCGCGATCTTTCGACCGAAGTCAAGCACCATCACCCGGTCGGCTATGTCCATCACCAAGCCCATGTCGTGTTCCACCAGGATCATGGTGATACCCAACTCGTCCTGTATGTCCAGGATAAACCGAGCCATATCCTCGGTCTCTTCCAGGTTCATGCCCGCCACCGGCTCGTCCAGCAGCAAAAGCTCCGGATCCATCGCCAGCGCCCGGCCCAGCTCCACTCGCTTCTGGACCCCATAGGGCAAAAGTCCCACCGGATATTTTCGCCAGCGCTCTATCTCCAGGAAGTCGATGATGTCCTCCACCTTGAAGCGGTTTTCCAGTTCTTCCCGCTTGGCCCGTCCCCACCACAGCGCCCCGGCCAACCAACCATGGCTCATCCGGATATGCCGACCGGAGAGAATGTTCTCCATCACCGTCATATGGGCGAAAAGCTCGATGTTCTGAAAGGTGCGGGCGATACCCCGCTCGGCGGTCTGGTTGGGCTTCAGACCCATCAGGGAATCACCTTTCCAGCGAATCGAACCCTGCTGAGGCCGATAGACCTGATTGATGCAGTTGAAGATCGACGTTTTTCCCGCTCCGTTGGGGCCGATGATGGAAAAGAGCTCGCCTTCGGTGACATCGAACGACACTTCCTCCAATGCCACCAAGCCCTTGAAGGAGAGACTGATATCGCGTACTTCCAACAGTGGCGGCATCCCGCCATCCTTGCTCATGACAGCCACCGCTTACGACGCTTGTAATGCTTGACCTCTCGGAACGACTTACGCTCACCGGCCCGTAGACCGAGATAGAACTCTTGGACGTCCTCATCGGCCTGGAGCTTTTGGGCAACACCGTCCATGACCATCTTGCCGTTCTCCATCACATAGCCATGGTTGGCGATGGAAAGCGCCATATGGGCGTTCTGCTCAATAAGCAGCACCGCGGTTCCCTGCTGGTTGATCTGCACAATGATCTCCGCCATTCGCTTCACCAACATGGGTGCCAAACCGAGAGACGGCTCATCAAGAATCATCAGTTTGGGTGATTGCATCAAGGCCCGGCCGATGGCCAGCATCTGCTGCTCGCCTCCCGACATGTACCCTGCCACCTGCTTACGTCGATTCGCAAGGGCGGGGAACAGAGTCATTACCCGGTCGTGGGCTTCCCGGACAGCAACCCGATCACGGTTGATGTAGGCGCCGGCCGCCAAATTTTCGTCCACCGTCATCTCCACGAAGATCCGCCGACCTTCCATTACCTGGCTGATCCCCATCCGCACCCGCTCCGATGGCAAGGTGTGGGTGATGTCCTCTCCCATGAACCGTATGGCGCCTTTGGTTATCTCCCCCTCATGGACATCCAGCAAGCCGGTGATTGCCCGGGCAGTGGTAGTCTTCCCCGCCCCGTTGGCGCCCAACAACGCCACGATCCAGCCTTCCGGCGCTTCCAGCGAAACACCTCGCAGCACCAGAACGACATCGTTGTAGACGACTTCCAGGTTGGATACTTCCAGCATGGCTACCCGTTGATCAAGCGCGCGGCCCCGGGGCCGGCCCGCCCAACAATTGGGAAGGGCCGGCCCCGGCTGTTACCGCTTAGGAGAGCTTGTAGCAAGCCTCTTCGAACACGTAGTCGGCGGCCACTGGATGGGTATAGAAGGTTTCAATGGGTGTGGTACCGGTCCCCGTACCAGCCGCCAGGCCTTCCGGATCGGGACGATTGACCCAGATCTGACGCTGGAGACGCTCGTTGGCCCCACCAACATAACTCTCGTTGGGAGCGATTCCACCAAAGTCGATTTCCTCGATGCTCTTGGCTGCGGCCAAAACCCCGGCCTGGGTCATATCACCGTTCTCATGGGCGATCAACAAAGCCTGATGCAATATCATCGCCTCGACGAACCCTTCGATGACATAGTCGTTCTTGGGAACATCCGGGTTGTACTGGGCCATCAGGTCACGCACCCTCTGCATCCCAGGGGTGTCGTCCACATAGGACGGGAAGTACCCACCCGCATAGTAGTCGCGGGTTATGGCATCCTTGATGGGTGAATCGGGGGCCACCAGAGCGGGGCTCCAAGTTGGGGTCGCCCCCGACCAGAGCGCTTCAAATCCCTGGGAAACGGCGGCGCCGTATACCTCGGTGAATGTGCCGGAGTTGGCCGTCACCCAGACAACGTCGGCGCGGCTCTGGGCGATGGCGTTGCCGATGGGAGAATTGTCCTGACCGGGAAGTATCTGTCCCGAGCCGTCATAGACCACTTCCATTCCCAGAGCTTCGGCGGCAAGTTTGGCGCCCTCAGCCGAGTCCAGTCCGTAGTCACCGGGGAAGGAAGCAACCGCCATGGTGGGGTTGGCAACCCCGGCGCCCTTGGCGACATCCGACAAATATCCGACCATGTTCATCGCTTCGATGCAATAAGGCGTGCCGTGGGACAGCAGGTTGGAGTTCAAAGCCGGATCCGACCAACCCGAGTACCAGGTGAGGGGAATGGCCAGAATGCCGTCGTCCTCCAGGTCCTCGCGGATTGCCACGGTGTGGGGCGATCCGGTGGAATGCCCAAACGCCACCACCTCGTCCTTGAGTTCCTCATAGAACTGGACGTGGTTGTCGACGGAATACACCGTATCCCGGTAAATCAGTTCTACCTGTAGACCGTTGATTCCGCCACTGGCGTTGACATCTTCCCAGAAGACATTGGCGCCGGCCACGACCAGTCCTACCAGACCACCGAATGCGCCGGTCAGGTCCGAAAGCATCCCTACCGTGATGACCCCCGCCTCTAGGTCCACACCAATATCGGTGGCCACCATCATATCCATGGGCTCTTCTTCGTCCATGGGCTCTTCTTCGTCCATGGGCTCTTCTTCGTCCATGGGCTCTTCTTCGTCCATGGGCTCTTCTTCGTCCATGGGCTCCTCTGCGGGCGCCGCCGTGGTGGCAGGCGCCGCCGTGGTGGCAGGCGCGGCCGTAGTGGCAGGAGTTTCGGTTTCGTCGTCTCCTCCTCCGCAAGCCGCCGCGATCAGGGTCAACGCCATGATCAGCGCCAACCACTTGAACTTGATTCTCATATGCTTCTCCTTCTTTGAATGGTTCTCTTTCAGTGTATCGTTTCCAGGGCTTTACCCTCGAAAGACGTCTTAATTCTCTCAGAAACCGTCTCAGTAGGTAAAGGGCCATCCTTTCCAGTAATTGCGAATCCGAAGCCATATCCCGAACAAACCCAAAGGCTCAAAGATCATGAACAAGATGATCAACAAGCCAAACAGAACCTGGTTGAGTTGGAACACCGATAACCCAGGGCCAACACCGGGAAGGGTGTTGACTATCCCGAAATCGTCAGCGGAGACGGCGATCACTACATCGGCGACCGTGGCCACCACCCCGTCTCCGGTTTTGATCACCCCGCTAAGCCACTCGGTGAAGTCCTGGACCAGACGGGGCAGAAGAACCACGAACGCCGATCCCATCAGGGCGCCCGAGACGGTGCCCGCTCCTCCGATCAGGATGATGGCTATGAACTCCACCGACAGAAAGAGGTCCCAAGTCTCAGGGATTTGGCGCCCCACGAAAGAGGCGAACAAGGCCCCCGCCACCCCGGCGAAGGCCGATGAGATCCCAAAGGCCATCAACTTGTAGCGGAACTCGTTCACTCCCATTATCTCCGCGGCGATGTCGCGGTCGCGGATGGCTTGGAAGGCACGACCCGCCCGGGAGCGCTGCAGGTTTTTGGCCAGTAGAGTGGCTACCAACAAGAACCCCAACATCAGCACATAGATTTTCGCCTCTTCACTGATCTCAAACCCCAGCCAAACCCCATCGGAAGAGAAATCCACCAACGGTTCCTCTTCCTTCCACAAGCGCAACTCGAACTCGGGAAACTTCCGTCCTGAAAAGGACCCTCCGGAAACGAACTTCAGGTTGCGCCACGCCCATTCACCGATGAAAACCAGCCCTAAGGTTGCGAAAGCCAGATAAAGGCCCCTAACCCGGACAGCAGCCGGACCGACCAGCAGCCCGATGAGCGCCGGAATAATGGCCGCCATGGGTATCCATATCCACATCGGCAGACCCCATCCCCACAAATCTCCGGCAGGAGACCCGAAAACGGCGCCCACATAGGCGCCGACCCCCATGAAAAAGGCATGGCCCAGTGAGACCTGGCCGGCGACTCCGGTGAGCAGGTTGATTCCCAGCGCTCCGATCCCGAAAATGGCCACATGCGAAAACAGCTTCATCCAGTCGCTGTCCCCTAAGAAGTCGGGGTAGAAAGGAATGCTGGAGGCGATGGGCGCCAGCGCCGCCAGCACCAGGAACGCTCCCAGCAAGGTCTTTTTGGTAGCCGTGGACATCAGCGCCTGATCGGCCGAGTAGGAGGTGTGGAGATGCGGACGGCCTCTCATACCCGCCTGATCTCCTCGGTTCCGAAGATGCCGTAGGGACGGATGAACAGCACGCCCATCATCAAGAGATAAGGGACGATCCCGCTGAAGCCGGTTCCGAACAACGGGTGATTTAGATAGCTGCCGGCCGCGGCCTCGGCCAAGCCCACCGCCAATCCTCCGACCACCGCTCCTCCAATGGAATCCAGCCCTCCCAGAATGATGGCGGGGAAGGCACGCAGGGCCAGGAGGGCCGTGTCAGGGAAAACCCCCACCCTCCGGGGATACATGGACCCGAAGATGCCCCCCACCGTCGCCAGCACCGCCCCAATCGCCCAGGCAATCGCGAAGATCGCGCCCACCTTGATCCCCTGGGCGCGGGCCGCCTCCTGGTCGAAGGCGGTAGCGCGCATGGCTATCCCGGTGCGGGTGCGGAAAAAGATCGCCACCACCACCATGAGAAGCACGGCCACCAAGAACTGGGCTATCTCGGTTTGGGGGATAAAAACGAATTCAAGATCAACCACCGAATCTCCCCAGGGATCGGCCATCGAGCGGGGTTCAGGACCGATGTAATCGGTGACGATGGTCAACAGGATGACGTTCATACCCAGAGTGACGATGGCTACCGAAAACAGATCCTCTCCCACCATGGGACGCAAAAAGACCCTTTCCAGCAACATTCCTACCAACGCCGATATCACCAGCGCCACCACCACCGAGATGGACCATCCCAAAAGTGGAGAGCCCTCGATGTAACGGCCGGGGAAATTGAGTTCCACGGCCACCCCGGCAGTGATGAAAGCCCCGAGGGTGGCTAGGGCGCCATGAGCGAAGTTGACCACCTGGGTGGCCTTGAAGATGATGACGAATCCCATCGCCAGCAGGGCATAGATAGTTCCCAGGGAAAGGCCGTTGACAATGGTTCCCGCCAGCTGGCTCGGTTCTGCCTGGCCCAGTATCCCTAGGGTCAAAAGCTCTGCCGTCATCAGGGCTTTCTACCTAGTCCCTGAAATCAGAGTCATTCAGGTTCTTGCCGAGTACATATCGACGATCAGTTCCCCGAACATGTCTTCCATCGATTCCCTCTTCAGCTTCTGCGTAGCAGTCAACTCCCCATCTTCATGATCGAGTTCTTTGGGGAGCATACGAAATTTGCGGATGTTTTCCACTCGGGCGAACTTGGAGTTCGTCGCGTTGATGACGCCCTGCACCAGCTTCTGCACCTCGGATTTTTCGCCCAGGTCCCGATAGGTGGTGTAGGGGATACTCCGACGGGTGGCCCAGTCCCCCACAGTGTCGAATTCGATGCCGATCAGCGCGGTGAGATAGTTTTTCCCGTCGCCGATCACCATCGCCTCTTTCACATAGGGAGAAACCTTGAGGCTGTTCTCAATCTCCGAAGGGGAGATGTTCTTTCCGCCCGAAGTGATGATAATGTGCTTGATCCGGTCCACAATTTTGATGTGGCTCCCGTCCACCCACTCCCCCACATCCCCGGTGCGCAGCCATCCGTCGGAGGTAAAAGCCTCGTCAGTCTTCTCGGGCTTATTCCAGTACCCCCGAAAAACCCCGGGATGCTTGGTCTGGACTTCCCCGGTGTCCGAATCGATTCGCAATCCGATATCCGGATAGGGCTCCCCCACCGTATCCAGCTTCATCCGCCCATAGAAATTGTTGGTGGCCACGGCCGCGTTCTCGGTCATCCCGTACAGCTCGTAGAGATTCACCCCCAGCCCGTGGAAGAACTCGATCACCTCGGGAGCGATGGGCGCCGCGCCCGATCCCGCCCACCGGCATCGGCGCAGACCGATCCTCTCCCGCAATGCCCGGAAGACCATTGGATAGCCGATCATGAAGAGGAGTCCGCTGACCACAGTGTGCCTCCCCCCGTTCTTCACCCTCTGTCGCCCGACTACCCGTGCCAAGGCATTGCCAAAGGACATGAACAGCCGCTTGAACAAGGTGGCGTCCTTACTCTTTATGATCACCGTCGCATGCAGCTTTTCCCAGATGCGAGGTACGGCGAAGAAGAGAGTGGGCTGCACCTCCCGCAGGTTCTCCTGCACTGTCTCGATGGACTCAGCGAAATTGAGGACGGTGCCGGCGGCCGCCGAGGTCCAAGTGGAGAAGATCCGCTCCGCCACATGGCACAGCGGCAGATAGGTGAGGATCTGGTCGGAGGGACCGGGGGGCAGGTTGCCCGGCATGCGGTTCTGGGCGTTGATAAGTTTGTCGAGGCAAAACTCCACATTGGCGTTGTCCAACATTGCCCCCTTGGGAGGACCGGTAGTGCCTGAGGTGTAGACCAGGGTCATCACATCGTCGGGACGGGCCGCGGCCATCCGCTCCTCCACCGCGCCCGGGTTCTCGGCCCGGTGCTGACGCCCCATTTCCAGGAATTGGTCCCAGAAGATGAATCGGGAATCGTCCCGGTAGGCGCGGAACCCGCGCGGCTCCACATAAATAACGGTCTCCAACTCCGGAAGGGCGTCGATAACTTCGATCAGCTTGTCGGCTTGTTCCTGGTCCTCGGCCAGATGGATGCGCGCTTGGGAGTCGGAAAGCAGATATTGCACCTCGGACGCGGGGTTAGTGGGGTAAAGACCGACGGTTATCCCCCGTACCGCTACCGTGGCCACATCCAAGATCACCCACTCTGGGCGGTCCTCGGAATGGATGGAGACCCGATCCCCTACTTCCACCCCCAGTGACAGCAGACCATGGGCGGCCAGCAGCACCTGCTCCCAGTAGCCACTCCAAGTGATCTCCTGCCATATCCCGTAGTCCTTTTCCCGCAAGGCCACCAGGTCCGGTTGGCTAATTGCCCGATCTCTGACCAGTCGGGCTATGGTCCTTATCCCCGTTGCTACGGCTGACGGGGACTCGCTTCTCTCCATTACGACCGTCACCCGATGCTCCTTTCAAAGACTTACTTGACAGGGTGTTAATAGAATATCAACATTTGATTCCCTTTTCCCTCCAATGTGGATATCAAATTTCGCTCAGGACCCCAAAGACCATTCGGCGCCCCCCTCCCAATGCTCCTTCTTCCAGATGGGCGCTCTCTCTTTCAGCTCGTCTATCAGATAGCGGGCTGCCGCGAAAGCCTCTGCCCGATGAGCGCTGGACACCGCCACCGCCACCGCCACCTCTCCGACTTCTACCTTCCCTACCCGGTGTTCCACCGCGATGGCGATAACCGGCCAGCGCTCTGCTGCCTCCCAGGCGATTTCGGTGATCTTTTCGCCCACCTGTGATCGATACACCTCATACTCGAGATGGGTTACTCCCTGGTGTTGTGGAGAATGGTTGCGAACTGTGCCCAGAAACAGGGCCACGGCCCCGGCCTCGGGGTGGCCTACCTCCTCCAGCAAACCTGCGCTGTCAATGGGAGATTCGGCTATCGCGATGCGAGGAACGAGAAAAGGTGTGGGCATAGGTAGAGAAGTTAGCTGCCGGATGTCATAAAATCAGTGCAGTGAGCGAAGACCTTTTTGCCCGGCTGATGCGCATGTTCAGCCAACCCGGTCCGGTCAACCTGGATCTGGCCAGAGAGATCTCCCGCCATCTGGCCGGAGAAACCCAGTTGCTGAATCCATGGACCTCCGAGGAACTCATCGAACTGGTGAGGCTGGCCGAGTATCAGATCTCCGAAATCGCCCCTTTCAGTTTTCCGCCCGCCTCGGCGGTAGTGCCTCTCGGCCCTCGAGAGTGGGGAGACGCGGTGGTGGAAGAATTCGCCGCTCTTGTCGAGCCATTCGCGGCGCAACTGCGGGATAGCGCCAAAGGCCAGACCTGGGCGATGCTTGCTCCGTTGGGGCCGGTCATGGCGGGCGCGCAGCTGGGGGCGTGGGCGGGGCTGATGGCGGGGCGGGTGATCGGGACTTGCGAGACGGGACTGCCCGCCAGTTCCTCCCATCGCACTCTCCTGGTGGCCACTGTGATCGAAAACTTGGCCGACGAGCTTTTGGTGGACAGCCGTCAGGTGCGGATGTGGGCGGCTCTCTACGAGACGGCTCACCGGGCGGTGTTCTCTCTCCCTTATGTAATGGACCACTTCCGTACCCTCAATGAGAACTACGCCGCCGCCCTGAAACTGGCGCCGGAATCACTCATGGAACAACTTGGGTCGATGGAGAACGACCTCTCGGCTATCTTCCAACTCGATCTGGATATCGAGGCGGCCGAAGTTTTCGACTCCTCCGCCGCCGGCCCGGCCCTTGAGAGCCTGCAGGCCTTTCTGGGCATGGCGGGCGGAATGTCCCGATGGCTGGTGGCCAAGGCGGGATCCCAGCTTCTTCCAGACCTCGACGAGATATTCGCGGAGCGCGACAATACCTTGAGCCTCGGGGACGCGTCCCAACCGGCGGGAGTGATGGTCGCCCTCTCTCCCGAGGCAGTGGCCGACGGAGCAGCATTCCTGACCGAAGTCGAGGAACGTTTCGGGCCAACGGCGACCCGGCGTATCTGGCAGCCCGACGGATTCCCCACTCTCGAAGAGATCACCGATCCGGTCGGATGGGCAGCGCGGGTGTTGTTGGACGATCCCCTTTGGTAGACCGGTAAACTTTCAACAACCACCGTCCCCCACCCAGGAGAACCCAAAAATGCCGGCAGAGGTTGGCTCCATCGCTCCCTTCTTCTCATTGAAAGATCAAGACGGAAAGGAAGTCTCTTTCGACAACCTGACCAGCCGCAAGACGTTGCTGGTGTTCATTCCCTTCCCGTTCACCGGGATCTGCGAGGGAGAGCTGTGCGAAATCCGCGACAACTTCGGCGATCTGTCCAATATGGACGCCAATGTGGTGGTGATCACCTGCGACACCCGTTTTTCGAACAAGAAGTGGGCGGAGGAGCAGGGATTCGACTTCCCCATCCTTTCCGATTTCTGGCCACACGGCCAGACTGCCCGGGAGTATGGGTGCTTCAGCGATGCATTGGGTGCCGCGCTGCGCTCCACCTACGTGCTCGACTCCGACGGGGTGGTGAGAGAAATCATCTCTACCGACTCGGTGTTGACTCCCCGCGATTTTAACAGCTACGGCGCGGCGCTCCAGCGGATCTGATTTTGCGGACCGTTCCCCCGGCGGGCCGTCATAAATTCGCTCTTTAGGCTTCCTCGGTAGCTTCCGCGGCCTCTGCGGCCTCTGCGGCTTCCGCCGTTTTGGCGCCCTCCTCAACTCCTTTGCGGAACTCGCGGGCAGAGGATCCTAACGAACGCGCCAGCTTGGGAAGCTTGGAGGCGCCGAACAGGAGCAACAAAATCAGAACAATTATCCCAAGTTCCAAGGGTTTCATGCCGAACAACGTCTTCTCCTTTTTTGTATTCCCTGCCGCCGGGCGGAAGAGATTTAGCCCAAGGCTAACGCATCAATGGCTTTTTGGAGCCGTTCCCTGGTAACAAACCTGATCCGGGAGTTCCGACGTTCCAAGTCGTAAACCGAAAAGGGCCCGTATTTCTCGGTTACCAACATCCCCCGCGCCATGCGGGAACGGGCCTTGTCCATAACGAAACGGTGCATATCTTTCTCGGAGAGTTCCGGATATCCACCGGGACTGTGTGGAATTTCTCTCACCAACACCGTAGCGGCGCCCTTGCGAGCGTGATGGGTGTGGGCATCGCCACCAGGAGACACCGTATATCCCCGCAAGGCAAGTATGCCTCGCACCAGCTCGCCGGCGGTCATCTCCCGGGGGTCGACGCCTTGGAGACGGAGGGCGGCCTCCGCCTTGGCTGGGATCGCCAAAAATGATCCCAGCGGAGCGAGTGTCTCTCCCTCTGCATGCCGGGACGGGGCAGACGAGCCTTTGGAGGTCACGAAATCGCTGTCCAACGGATCCTCCATCGCCGTGGAAAGCGCGACAATCTCTGGAACAGGAACATCTTCGGGAAGCTTTCCGGGCGCATCGAATTCCACGCTTCCCACCTTCTTCGACTGACCCCGGTGCAAGACGAAAACCTCTACCCGATCCAAGCCTTCCAAGGGAAGGGTCTGCCGAGCGCGCCTCACCGCCTCCAGCGCGTAATAGCGCAACAGGTTCGAGAGGATCGGGTCGTCTCCAACCATCGGCACCCGGAAGGTAACCCGGATTGCGTCCCCGGAGACCGACAGATCCTCAAGGTTGGGAAGGGGCGCCAGGGGATCCGGCTCGGTGCGGGTCGAAGAGCCGGGCCGGACACGACGAAACAAACGAACCAACAAGATGACGAGACCTGTGACAGCCAGCAAGAGCACGCCGTAAGCCATTAAATTTCTCAAAACTCCCCCTAGCCTGTAGCTCTCTTTATTATAGAAGGGTGGTCAGGAGGCTACCGCCGTTCTCCTCGCCCGATCATGCCGGACCTTCCGACGCTCCCGTTCCGACATGCCCCCCCATATGCCAAAACGCTCCCCGTTCTCCAGAGCGAATTCGAGACATTCGATCTGCACCTCACAGTCCAGACAAATAGCCTTGGCCTTGCGGGTGGAAGATCCCCGCTCGGGAAAGAACAAGTCGGCGTCTGCTCCCAGGCAATTGGCATAATTCTGCCAATCCAGCGGCTCGATGGCCAGAGCCTCTATCAAACTACGTCGCATTTTCGGTCCTCGTCTCCGTCTGCATGGCTTCCCTTGAAACTGGCAGATTACATAAATGTAACTACAATTGTGAGACTATAGATGGAAGGTAGAACCATGTCAAATGGGGAAAGGAAGGGGACGAGATCCAACGGGAGTGGGTTTACAATCACTGGGAAACCGATGTCAAGCCGAATCTCGTGACGCCCGCCCCAGTTTCAGCCGCTCGTCGGCGCCCTTGGCCGGTGGAGTTTTATCGCTCCGCGGTGGGGAAAAAGTGGGTTATGGGCATCACCGGCGTTGCGCTGTTGGGGTTCGTGCTGGCTCACATGATCGGCAATCTCAAGGTGTACCTGGGCGATGGCCAACTCGACTCCTATGCCCATTTCCTCAGGGAGTTGCTCTATCCCCTCTTACCCAAGACGGTAACCCTGTGGTTGATGCGCACCGGGCTGGTGGTCGCCTTTTTGCTGCACATCCATGCCGCCGCCAGCCTCACCATGCTCAACCGGCGAGCCAACACCACCTACCGAGGACCGCGGGAATTCGCAGTGGCGAGCTACGCCTCACGCACCATGCGATGGAGTGGGGTGATAGTAGCGATTTTCCTGTTTTGGCATCTCGCCGATCTGACCTGGGGGGTGACGCCAATGGCGGCGGTTGGATGGCAGGCCGGGGCGGTGGAGGCCAACCTGGTTGCTTCCCTTTCCCGGGGAGGTGTGGCCATCCTGTATATCGTGGCCAACCTGTTGTTGGGTATTCACATCTACCACGGCGCCTGGTCGCTCTTCCAGAGTCTGGGGCTCGCCCATCCCTCATATAACCGCTGGCGACGACGGTTTGCTCAGGTTTTCGCCGCCGTGATCGTGATCGGCAATGTAAGCATCCCTCTCGCGGTCTGGACGGGATTGTTGGGATGACCGCAGTGCGGTTGGACGCCAAGGTCCCGGGAGGCCCGCTCGCCGACGGCTGGGACAATCACCGCTTTTCCATCAAGCTGGTCAACCCCTCCAACAAGCGACGCTTCAAGATCATCGTTATCGGCACCGGCCTGGCCGGCGCATCGGCAGCGGCGACCCTGGCCGAACTCGGCTACCGGGTGGATGTCTTCACCTTTCATGACACACCGCGGCGCGCTCATTCCATCGCCGCCCAGGGGGGAATCAACGCTGCCAAGAATTACCGCAACGATGGCGATTCGGTTTACCGGCTCTTCTACGACACGATCAAGGGAGGCGACTTCCGCTCTCGGGAGGCCAACGTCTACCGGCTGGCCCAGCTTTCCCTGAACATCATCGACCAGGCCACTGCCCAAGGGGTTCCCTTTGCCCGGGAGTACGGAGGACTGTTGGCCAATCGCTCCTTCGGCGGCGCCCAGGTGTCACGCACTTTCTACGCCCGCGGGCAGACCGGCCAACAGCTGCTGCTGGGGGCCTACCAGGCTCTGGCTCGCCAGGTGGGGCTGGGCGCGGTGAACCTGAAGGTTCGCACAGAGCTTATGGACATCGTGCTGAAGGAGGGGCGAGCGGTTGGGGTGGTGGTTAGAGACCTCCTCACCGGAGAGATCAGCTCCCACTCCGCCCATGCGGTGGTGCTGGCCACCGGGGGGTACTCCAACGTCTACTACCTGTCCACCAACGCCATGACCGCCAATGTCACCGCCGTCTGGCGGGCGCACCGGCGGGGAGCGGCCTTCGCCAACCCGTGCTTCACCCAGATCCATCCCACCTGCATCCCCCCCTCCGAGGAGTTCCAATCCAAGCTGACGCTGATGTCGGAGTCGCTGCGCAACGACGGAAGGGTGTGGGTGCCCAAATCCCCCGACGACAACCGCCCGCCTGACGAGATACCCGACACCGATCGGGACTACTACCTAGAGAGGATTTATCCCTCTTTCGGCAATCTGGTCCCCCGGGATGTGGCCTCCCGGGCCTCCAAGCGGATGGTGGACGCAGACCTTGGCGTGGGGGCGAAAAAGAATGGGGTGTACCTGGACTTTCGGGACCCCATTGCCCGGCTGGGCCGCCAGGCAATCACCGACCGCTATGGCAACCTCATCGAGATGTACAACCGGATCACCGACGAGGATCCCTATCACATGCCGATGCGCATCTATCCCGCTCCCCACTACACAATGGGCGGATTGTGGGTGGACTACAACCTGATGACCACCATCCCCGGGCTGTACGCCCTGGGAGAGGCCAACTTCTCTGACCACGGCGCCAACCGGCTGGGCGCTTCCGCCCTGATGCAGGGACTGGCCGACGGCTACTTTGTGCTCCCCTACACCATCGGCGACTACCTGGCGGGCTTTTTGAACGAGGACCCGCTTTCGCCTTCCGACCAGGCGTTTACCCGCACCGAGGCGGAACTAGGGGACCGGATGGCCCGCCTGCTCTCCATGAGGGGAAACCGCACCGTCGATGACTTCCATCGCCGCTTGGGCAGGGTGGTGTGGGACAAATGTGGCATGTCCCGCAGTCGGGAGGGTCTCGACCGGGGGCTGGCGGATCTGCCTGACCTCTATGAGGAGTTCCGTACCTCCGCCCGGGTTCCAGGCGACGGGGAAAGCCTCAACCAGAGCCTTGAGAAAGCCTCCCGCCTCGAGGACTTCTTCGAACTGGCCATGGCCATGTGCGTGGACGCCCTTCAACGCGAGGAATCCTGTGGCGGACATTTCCGGGAGGAGCACCAAACTTCCCAGGGGGATGCGGTTCGCGACGATGAGAACTTCTCCAGTGTTTCCGCCTGGTTGTGGACGGGAGACCCTACCCGGCCGGAGCTCTGCGAAGAGCCTTTGTCGTTCGAGAATGTCCAGTTGAGCACCCGGAGCTACCAATGAACATCACTTTGAGGGTGTGGCGGCAGGCCGGCGCATCAGCCGAGGGCCGATTCGAGACCTATCAGGCCGGGGATGTATCTCCCGACATGTCCTTTTTGGAGATGTTGGACGTTTTGAACGAACGGCTCACCCTGGAGGGGGTCGAGCCGATTGCCTTTGATTCGGACTGCCGGGAAGGGATCTGCGGCACTTGTGGAGTGATGATCAACGGACGCCCTCACGGTCCGCAGGCGGCCACGGCCACCTGTCAACTCCATATGAGGAGCTTTCAGGATGGGGACACCATCACGGTCGAGCCTTGGCGGGCCGCCGCATTTGGGATAATCCGCGACCTGGTGGTGGACCGCTCGGCGTTCGACCGGATAATCGAGGCGGGCGGATATATAACGGTGGCCACCGGATCCGCCCCCGAGGCCAACCTGATCCCCGTCCCCAAAGAGGTGTCCGACGCCGCCTTCGACGCGGCGGCGTGCATCGGGTGCGGCGCCTGCGTGGCGGTCTGTCCCAACTCCGCCGCCCAACTGTTCACCGCCGCCAAAGTCTCCCACCTCAATCTCCTGCCCCAGGGCGGCGCGGAGCGGTATGCGAGAACGGAGCGAATGGTGGAGACCATGGAGCGGTTCTTCGGCTCCTGCACCAACCACGGA
Organism: Acidimicrobiia bacterium; assembly: GCA_965248705.1. Classification (GTDB taxonomy): domain Bacteria; phylum Actinomycetota; class Acidimicrobiia; order Spongiisociales; family ZC4RG35; genus Bin76. The sequence goes on from CBDFJY010000002.1 coordinate 526,476, forward strand.
GAATGCGAAGCGGCCTGCCCCCAAGAGATATCCATCGACTTCATCGCCCTGATGAACCGCGACTACGTAAAAGCCAAACTCCAAAACCGCCGAAAGCGAGCCTGAGGACCAATACGCTCACGATCACCTTTTCCGGAGAGAGGCCTGTCACCCAAGCCCTTCAAACGGCGCGAGCACCCATCTAACTGACCTGCTAACCGGTCAGACCAGCCACCCCAACCGGGGACATTACCTCCGGTTGTCACAGCCCAGCGGAGGCTATCCTGTTGCGGTGCGCAGTTCGGGCAGAACTTCTTTTTCGACTATTTCCAGGGTGCGGTTGGGGTTGGTAGAGGCGACCTGGATGGCCACATAGTCGGCGTCGAGGTCGGTTACCAGTGGCTTGTAGACCTCTACGAGGTCTTCCACCGTGGATGCGATGGTGTACTTGCCCAGAATCTCGGCCCGGTCCATGGAATCGGCCCGCTCTCGCAGAACCATGGGGTCAACGGCCTCCAGCCGCCCGGGCGCCCTCAAGCCGCGCATACTGCCCAACGCTTCCCACGCCTCCGAGGCATCGGCGGCCAGCACGGCCCAGCGGGTGGTCATCACCGTTCCGGGCCGTCCGTGCTCTACGGCCGAGGCGCGGAAAGGTCCGATCACTCTTTCCAGAGTGTCAGCCGGCGCTTTTACGCTGGTGATCAGCCCATCTGCCCGCCTTCCGGCAAAACGGGAAGACTGTGGACCCCCGGCTGCCATCCAAATGGGCGTCTTGCGGGGGGGCGGGCTGTAAAGGCGGGCCTTGTCGGTTACGTACCAATCCCCTGAGAAGTCGAGCTTTTCCCCCTCCAGAAGCCGGTGCATGATCTCTAACGCCTCCCGCATCCTTCTGATGCGCTCTCGGTAGTCCCCGAACTTAAAGCCCAAAGGTCCCTCATTGATGTTCTCCCCCGTACCCACTCCCAACACGAACTTTCCTCCCGACAAACGATCCACGGTTGCCGCCGCCTGAGCGATCAAAGCAGGGTGATAGTGGTAGAGGGGGCAGGTCACCGAAGTGGCGAGTTCGGCGTCGGTGCGAGCCGCCACCGCTCCCAGCCAGGACCACACAAAACCCGCCGCGCAGTTGTCGTCAACCCAGGGGTGGAAGTGATCCGATCCCAGAATCATGTCGAATCCGGCTTCCTCCGCTCGTACCGCTTGATCTACCAATACTTCCGGCTGGTAGGACTCATGGCTGCATAGCCAGGCGAACTTCAATCTCTTGCTCCTTGATTGATTACCGGCCACATAATACCTGATGCTGTGAGACCGCTACCATCCAAGCCTGATGAAGCTGTTCCCGCGGGTCATGCCCGCCATCATCACTCCCTTCGACAACGACCAAGAGCTTGATCTGAAAGCCCACCGGCACAATCTCGCGTTCCTGGGCGAAATGGGATTCGAGGGCTTTGTGCTGAGCGGCTCCACCGGCGAGGGCCCCTTCCTGGAGCCCGGAGAACGACGGAAGCTCACTTCTTCATCCCGAAAGGGCGTCGGTGACGACGCTTATCTCCTGTGTGGAATCAACGCCGAGACCACCAGGGCAGCTATGCGTCAGATCACCGAAGTGGCCAAGGGCGGCGCCGACGCCGCTTTGGTGCTTACCCCCACCACTCTCTCCCGCAACCGCGTTAACTTCGTGACCGCCTTCTTCAAGGAGGTGGCTGACGAATCCCCCTTGCCGGTCTTCATCTATTCGGTACCGGTCGTGACTGCATATTCGCTTCCCATGGAAGCGGTCTGGGAACTGGCCCAACACCCCAATGTGGTGGGTATGAAGGACTCCAGCGGGAACGCCATCCGCATTCAGAGAATGCTCGCAGAGCTACCGGATAATTTCGCCCTTTACAACGGATCTTCCCAGTCGGTGACTTTGTCGCTTTGCGCAGGAGCTCACGGCGTCATACTGGCGGCTGCCAATTACGTGCCACGGCTGAGCCTGGAAGTGGTATCCGCCGCATTGGAAAGCCCCCCAGGGGATATGAAAAAGCAGCATCGTTTGACGATCGCCAATGACGGCGTAGCCCGATACGGAATCCCGGGGGTCAAAGCCGCGGCAGAAATGGTGGGATTGAGAGCCGGACGTACTCGGGCTCCGTTATTGCCTGTCAGCGAGGAGGCCCGGGCCGGGTTCGCCCACCTGCTTTAGGGTGGGCTCCGAGTTGGCGGCTTCCTCTACCAAGGATGAGTTGGTTGAAGGCTGGGTGGACTCAGCTTTGGGGCTCATCTCCAGAGTCAGACCCGAGCAACTCAGGGCTCTGGGATTCAATCTCCAAGAGTCCGAAACCAGCCATGATAAGGGCCCGTCGAAGACTTGGGGCTTCCTCGGGTCTGACCGAGAGAGTGAGTACTCCTCCTCCTCCGAGGGTAGCTCTATGAGGTGATGCAACCCGCGGATGTAGTGATCGGGATCGGAACACGTTTCTCGTTAGGGAATCCGGCCGGTGAATCGTCCACCCTGGTGAACATCAACATCGATGAAAACGAATTGACGCGAATTCAATCCAACACCATACCTCTGCACGGCGACGCCAGGGTGACTATCGAGGCCCTTCTGCCTCTTCTAAGCGAAGCCGGGGAAGGAGACCGACCCTCACCGATTGAAGCTGTCATCGCGGCGCGACGGTTGATCGCCTACTACGACATCCAGGACCGCGAACCCCAGTACCCCATCCTGAAAGGTAATCCAGGATGCCATCCCCGATGAAGCTTTTGTCATCTGGGGGGTAACCCAGTTTGGCTTTTATGCCCGCACCCACTTCCAAGTGAATCATCCCAAAACCTACTTGGATTCTGGGTACTCGTTCAATCTCGGTTACTCATTCCCAACGGCCCTGGGTGTTAAAGTGGCAAAACCCGACCGTCCGGTGGTGTGCATCGTCGGAGATGGTGGCTTTATGTTCAACTCATCTGAACTCTCCACCGCAGTGAAGTACCGGATAAACGTGACAACCATTGTTTTCAGGAATGACTCATTTGGCAATGTGGCCCGTGACCTCGACGAGTTTTTTGGCGGAACCTACGAAACCGACCTGCACAATCCGGACTTTGTCGAATTCGCACGATCATTCGGGGCCGTCGGTATGAGAGCTGAGGATCCCATGGACCTAGGGAGACTCATACCCCATGGCACTGGAACAAGACAGTCCGGTGATCATTGATGTACCCATCAAGAACATGCCCATGCCGCGGGCCAAGCTGCTCCAGCATGTGCCTTCACTGCCCTGGACAGTACCTGAAGGCACTTGATCGGTAGTTTCAACGTTTTGTGGGTGATTGTTCCCCGATGGCGGAGTGGGCTGTAGAGACGTTGAATGAAGTCGAATACGGAGGTGCGGGCTTCTCAACTCCGCGATAGGACACTTTAGGGGCCCTTCGAAAGTGGGTGGGGAGTGGGTGTTGGTTGTTTGAGGGTGGCGGCATGACGGGATAGCAGCCAAGTTATTTGGTGTTCGTTTTACCAACTTAGTCATATGTGGGGGTGTTTTGTCACACCCCTATCGTATGATATTGGGTATGAACAAAGAACCTATGAACGGCCATTCGGTCAACGAGGTGCGGTTGTTGCTGCCTACGTTGGCGGTGTCCGAGGCGACCGTGGAGCAGTTACAGCAACGGGTGCAGTCCACCATCCGGGCAGAGAACCAAGCAGTAGCGGTCCGCTCCGAGGCGGCGGCGGAGCTGTGCCGTCGGGAAGGAGACGAGCTAGCGGAAGCGGTGTTACGGGAAAAGGCTCTTTTGTCTCGTCGGCGGGCTCGCTCAGAAGTTGATACCGCGGTGGAACTCTCAGAGTTGCCCCATACTGCTGATGGTTTGCGTAAAGGAGAGATCTCTTTCGATAACGCTCGGATCATCGCCGGGTCTTCCCGCCGAGGCGAGATAGACAAGACCGACGAGGGCGAACTGGCGGACCTGGCTAAGACCCAGGCGCCGGATAAGTTCGCGGGAACGGTCCGCCGCCACGAACAAGAACGTTCCGAAGATGACGGCATGGCGAAGCTGGAGCATCAGCGGGCTCGGCGGTACGCCAAGATCAGCACCGATCCCGATGACGGAATGACTGTCCTCTACGGTCGGTTCGATCCCATCACCGGCGCTCGGATCACCTCGGTCCTGTCCAACAAGACAGACCAGCTCTGGCGGGCCGAAGACCCCCGCAACCGGGCCACCCCTGGGCAGCGGATGGCCGACGCTCTCGCAGTGCTACTCACCCGACCCGGCGGAGAAGACAACGATGGTCCCCCTCGGGGAACCAAGCTTTTGTTGATCGCCGACTATGACGTCATCACCGGTGAACTGGGAAAGGCCCGTCTCGCTGACGGGACTCCCATCCCCACCCAAAAGATCCGCGAGATGGCCTGCGACGCCGAGGTGCTCCCCGCCATCTTCCGAGGTCCTTCCCTCCCCTTGGATGTGGGAAGGACCCGACGGCTGGCCAGTCCCACCCAACGAATCGCGCTCATAGCCCGCGACCGGGGATGTGTGGGATGTGGAGCGTCTGCGGACTGGTGCCAGGCTCACCACATCATCCCCTGGTCGGCCAAAGGGGTCACCGACTTGGACAACCTTTGTCTGTTATGCAGTCGCTGTCACCACAAGGTGCATGACTACGGGTGGCGAATACACCAGAACTCGGCTGGACGATACTCTCTCCGGCCACCGCCTATCCACTACGGACGCCCACCCCACCGACGGGACTCCTACCCCCGATACCGTGCCAAACAAAGAAAATAACCACCACCCCGACCGTCTCCCACAGCCACCCAGACACAATCACGAAACTCCTCGGAAATGAGCCCTCGCCGGCGTTGTCCGATGCCAGTCCCACCCAGGCATCCGGACAAACCAAACGACCCAGTCCCAACCAAAGCAGCGACCGCCAAACCAGCAAAAAGGCCCCCACACAACCAAAAGAACTGTCAACCACTCCCAAGGGAAATACAAACTAGAACCACCCCACCACCGCCCCTCCCCACTGAAATCTAAGAGCCACTTTAGGCTTCACCGCCGGTGTAGGCGGCGATCACTTCGGCCGGGAGGCCTTCTTTGCGGATCTTTCCCTTCTCCAGCCACAGCGCCCGGGTGGCCAGGTCTTGGACCATCTTCATATCGTGCGAGACCAGAATGGTCGCCGCTCCCTGCTGCATGGTGTTTCGAATCCGCTCCCGGGACCTCTCCCGAAAGCTCTGATCGCCCACGCTGAGAATCTCGTCCACCAACAGTACATCGGCACTGATGTCGGTGGCTATGGAAAACCCCAGCCGGGCCAACATCCCCGAGGAGAAGGCCCGCACCGCCACATCGGAGAACTCCGAGAGCCCCGCCCACTCGATGATGGGCGCCGCCCTCTCTGCCATCTCCTTAGGGGAGCGACCCAGCATTGCCCCGTACAGAATCACGTTCTCCAATGCGGTCAACTCGGGGTTGAACCCCGCCCCCAGCTCGATGAGCGGCGCCACCAGACCTCGAACTATCACCCGCCCTTCGGTGGGAGGCAGCACCCGGGCCACCATCTTCATGAGCGTGGACTTGCCCGCTCCGTTGTCGCCGATCACCCCCACCACCTCCCCATGGCGAACCCGCAGCGTTAAATCCTGGATGGCGAGTAGCTCTTCGACCTCGGTTTTCCGGCGAAGGGAGCGAATAACTTGTTCCTTGAAGCTGCCAGGACGGTCTCTGATCAAGGGATAGACCAGAGAAACATCCCGACATTCGACAGCCAGGGAGTTCACATGAGCACCGCCAGCTTCCGCCAGGAACGAGAGAAGGCCCAGGCTCCCCCCAGCAACGCCGCGCAGGCGGTGAGAACCATAACCGACCACATCCATCCCGGGGCGAAGCTTCCCCCATAGACCAGTCCCCGGAACACCTCCAGATAGGAATAGAGCGGGTTGATGTAGATCAGGAAAAGAATCTGATCGGGGACGATGCTCACCGGGTAGAAACCGGGGGTGACGTACATGCTGAGAGTAAGAAGCACCCCCACTATGTCCAGCACATCGCGGTAGGCCACTGCCAGGGAAGCCACCATCATCCCCACCCCCGCCACGAACATGGCCAAGAACAGCAAGGGAATCGGCGCCAACAGCGCGGTGACGGGGACCCCCACTCCGGCAAACATCTGCACCACCAGCAGCAGCACGATGTTGATGCCGAAGTTGACCAGGGCCGCACACGCGGGCGCCACCGCGAACACCTCGGCCGGCACATACACCTTGGAGAGCACGCCTGCCGAATCGACGATGGAAGACCCCGACGCCACCACCCCCTGCGAGAAGAAGGTGATCAGCATCACCCCCGACAGCACATAAACGACATAAGGAACGTCGCCGGGGATCTCGAAGCGGAAGATGGTGCTGAACACCGCCCACATCACCCCCACTGTCAGGAGCGGATTCAGGAGGGTCCACCACACTCCCAACATGGAACGCTTGTAGCGCACGGTGAGGTCTCTTCTCACCAAAAGTCGCAGAAGTCCCCGATAGCGGCGGAGGTTGGCGACCTCGGTAATCAACAGCCGTCGAGGCTGATCCGAGTCGTAGTGGGAGGAGGTCATCGGCCCGGAGAGAGGGAGGGGGTTGAGGTCTTCATTCTTCCCAGATACCTCTTTTTCTGAACACCTCCCGCGCCAGGTCGGGCCGGTCGGTGATGATCCCGTCCACTCCCCGATTCAGCAGCCGACGCATCCGGGCCGGGTGATTGACCGTCCACACATGCACCTCCAGTCCCATACGATGGTAAGCCCGAACGGTTCTCCGGGTGAGAAGGGGCAGCACACCGGAGCGGACCGGGATCTGCAGAGCAACGTGTTCACTCCGCTCCGTCCTGCCCCGCCAGGCCGCCTTCACCAGTCGGGCCGCCTCCACCTCACCGCTGGAGGTCGCCACGGCGCCCCTGGAAAGCTCCCGGAAGCGAGCGAGGCGAGCATCGGAAAAGGAAGCGACGATCACCCGCTCCTCCATTCCCAGCCGGTGAATGAGCTTCACCAGAGGTTCCTCGGTGTGATCGGCCTTGAGCTCCAGCACCATGCACAGATCTGGAAAGGACCGGGCCGCTTCTTCCAAAGAGGGAATCCGAACCCCGCGTCCCCGATAGGGGAAATCCCGATGCGGGTGGTAATTGTATCCGGCGTCCAGTTCTCTTACCTCCCGCCATGAACGCTCTGCCACCTCTCCCCCACCGTCGGTGGTGCGTTCCAGAGTTGGATCATGAAGGCACACCACCGTCCCGTCGGCTGTCAGGCGAAGATCGGTCTCAATCCACCGATAGCCCATCGCCACCGACCGGGAAAAGGCCTCCATGGTGTTCTCCGGCCACAGCCCCGCTCCCCCCCGATGCGCGATCGCCAAAGGACGCGAATCAGACAACTTCGGTAGTGGATTCATCTGGATTGGCCCACCGCGGTCAAATCCCCCTCTCGGATTAACTCCCACACCATCGGCAGGTCGGGATGGTTGGCCAACTCATAGAAATGGCCAACATCCAGGATCACCAGGTCTCCCACCACGCCCCGGCCGAGCCATCCTCTCCCCGAATCACCCAGCGCCTTTGCTCCGCCGAGAGTGGCACACCACAGTGCCGTCTCGATCGGCACTCCTCCCGCCTCCGAAGCAGCCCACGCCAAGAAGGGCATGGAAGTCACAGAGCGCTCGCCCGGAAGGCAGTCACTGCCCAGCGCCACCGGTATGCCTATCTCCATAAGGCTGCGGATGGGAAGCTCCGAGCGGAGACTGGTCATGGGCAGCACCACCACCGACCCTCCACTGGTCCGCAACGCCTCCAGGGTCCATTCATCCAGTTCCGTCATGTCCTGTACCGCCAGAGGCCGAATGGATCGCACCAGTTCGGCAGGGATGCCGGGACGGCCATGCAGTCGGACCCGTTTGCGAAGGCTGCCCATCGAAGCACATAGCTTCCGCACATCCGCAGAAGGAAAACCTCCCGCGCCCACCGTTATCGACAGTCCGGACGTGTATTGGGAGATATCACGAAAGATGCCGCGGGCGGCCGGGTCATAAGGGGAGGGGAATCCGGCATCAGGACCCACCGTCCAATTGGTCACGACCTTCAGAGGAAGCTGCTCCCCAAGCATGGCGGCTACAGAAAGGCGGTTCTGGTCTTCCAGGGGATCGCCACGGCTTTTTACCGACACCGACAGACAGGTCGCCCCTCCGGCCAGCAGTTTGCTCGCCCATTCGGCCGCCGTCTCCGAAGCGGCCGCTCCGTTGGGCGCTCCCCACCGGCCGGTGGCTCCCACCACTTGGGAAAAGGCGTCCACAAAACCTGGAACCGCTACCCGGCCTCCGCAGTCCAATCGGGGCAGGCTTTCGAGCTGAGGGGGAATATCGCTTTCCGCTCCCACCCATGCCACCTTTCCCTTGCGGATAGCCACCGCCGCGTCTTCAATGATGCCGAAAAAGCTCCCCCAGGAGGGGTCGTTGGTCATCAAACGGCCGATTCCGGTAACCAACCGGTCCGTTCCATGCGGACGAAGCGCCTCCTGGGCGACCGTATGGGCGGTGGCGGCGCACTCGTCGCAGATACCGACTCCCTTGGGGCCGGCCACCACATAGGAACCGGCGCCGGGAAGACGACTGCAAAAGGAGCATCTGGCGGGCATCTAAAAGATGAGCGTAGACAAGTTGATCAGGGACAGGAGATAACACGAGGCTACTGCGCCAACGGGAATGGACCGGTGCTTTGCTACCGTGGAGGCCACGTCGAAGCGAAAGGTTCCGTTCATGCAATGCGGATATGAGTTGGCGGGCGAAGTTGCCGTGGTGACCCTCCGTCGCCCATCCCGCTACAACGCCATCACCCTAATGATGGCTGGAGAGCTCACCGAGGCCATCCAACGAGCCGGAAAAGAAGCCCGGGCGGCGGTGATCACCGGCGAAGGGCGGGCTTTTTGCGCCGGGGCAGATCTAATAGAACTGACCGAGGAACTAGAAAACGTAGGCGACCTGGAAACCATCCTCCATCGCTACTTCCATCCTTTGATCAACGCCCTTCATGATGCTGAAGTGCCCACATTGGCGGCGATCAACGGGCCCGCCGCGGGGGCTGGGATGGGAATCGCCCTCAGTTGTGATCTGCGGGTGATGGATCCCAAGTCCTATTTCATGAGTGCCTTCATCCATCTCGGACTTACGCCCGATTCGGGAACGGCCTGGTACCTGCCCCAGATGGTGGGACTGAGCCGGGCTATTGAGATCACCATGTCCGGGAGAAAGGTGAGCGCCCAAGAGTCTTCAGACATTGGGCTCTGCCATAGGGTCTCGGCCGAAGGGGAAGCGCTGTCGGAGGCGATGGAGTGGGCGCGACGGCTTTGCGACGGCCCTATCTCCGCCTACGCCGCCAACCGAAAGCTGCTCTATGCGACTACGGCTTTGGCTTTCGCCCAGGGACTGGATGCCGAAGCCACCAGCCAAGGTCTCCTGGGATCCTCGGCGCTCTTCAAAGAGGGCGTCGCGGCCTTCAAGGAAAAACGGAAGGCCGACTTCCGTTCGGCGTAAGCTCCCGCCGGCCGCCTGCACAATCCGATCTCCGAACCGCGCTTGCCTTCCGCCGAAGGTGGCCGCGGGGACTCTCCCCCTGCACAGGAACAAAACCATTTCCCCTAGCGATAGCGTCGCTTCGAAACCGAACGCACCCCTGGCTATCCCACCACTGATCCCGGATCGGTAAGCCCAACCTATGGAAGCCTCATACCACTCACCACCCGTCCCGGAAACATCATCAAAAACGATGCTCCCGACAACAGCAGTTGACGGCGAACCTTCCGCCCGATAAAGGAACGTCATCATCTGCTCACGGGTAAGCCCCTGACCCATCCCAAAGGTATCATCACCGACCCCCTGGGTTATCCCCCGTTCAACCGCCCAACCTATCGCCAAGTCGGCCCAATGGCCCGAAGGGACATCTCCGAACCGGTGGCTACCCCTCGCCGCTCCCGTCTCACACGGCGAATTGTAAGCCCGACAAAGGAACGTAACCATTTGTTCACGCGTGAGCGTTTGACCTGTACCGAACTTGTTATCCCCCACTCCGGTAGTGATCCCGTCCGAAGCCGCCCAACCTATTGCATCCTCGGCGTAATGACCCGAAGGAACATCGTCAAAACCCGACGACTGACCCAGCACCAAACCACCCACCCACAATGACAAACCCACCGTTGCCAAACCAACCAACAACCTAACGCGTTTCACACCTCGTCCTCCCCTGTCGCTTACGGGTACCAACCAAGGGAAAACCATCTTAACAACCGCGGAGAGCCGCTTCCAGGGGAGGTTGTCATTTGGGCCAAAACGAGCGAGACCGACCCGCCGCGGTCGTGGTTACCGTTGACGGGGGCCACGCGCCACGGTCGGTCGAGGCCGGCCCGCGCTCTCCGGTGAACCCGGAAAGGGGCAGTCCTCTCACTAACTGTTTCGGTTCTTCACCACATAAACGGTGAGCGTCAAGTCGAGCCCTTCGCCTCGGCCCACCGCCACCCCGATGGCGGTGTTGAGCCAGGAAAGCTCCTCATCGGAGGTCTGGAAAGTCAGAAGCTCCTGGGGTAGAGCCTCGGTCTTGGACTTCATGATGCTCACCCCCGTCGCCCGATAGGAGACGCTCTGACGTTTCTCTCCGATCACCCCCCGGATCTCGAGGTCGAGGTTCCCATCGGAGCGGATAGTGGCGTAGTCCACTCCTGAAACGGGCCGGGAACCCTCCCAATGAGGACTCACCGCGCTCCCCTCGAAAGCGAAGTCGATCCGGACACCGGCGGGGGTCCTGCCCAGCATCCGGGGTCGGAGGGCGGCGGTGATGGTGCAGAACTCTTCCAGGGTGGGCATAAGGCTGGGCTCCTCTTGTCAACTGTGGCTTTACACTAGCTTGAATGTGCGGCAGGTTCGGCCAGGCGCGAGACGCCCATGACTACGGGGAGTACCTGGAAGCCGACGAGATAGTCGGAGAGCCCCTTTCCCCCAGTTGGAACGTGGCGCCCACCGATCCCATCTACGCGGTTCGCCATCGTAAGGGGACAGCCCGGCTGGAGAGTATGCGCTGGGGCATGATTCCTCACTGGACCCCGGACCTCAAGACCTTTAACATCAACGCCCGCTCCGAAACCGTCGCCCGAAAACCTCTGTTTCGCAAGAGTTTGGCCAGCCGCCGGTGCCTGATCCCTGCCGACGGTTTCTACGAGTGGACAGCCCGCTCCGAAGGTCACATTCCATACTGGTTCTATCGCTCCGATAACCGGCCACTTGTTTTTGCAGGCCTGTGGTCGGTGCGGCGCCATCCGGTCAGCGGAGAATGGCTGGTGTCCTGCGCCATCATCACCGGAGACTCGGCAGGGCCGATCTCGGCCGTCCACCATAGGATGCCCATCGCCCTCCCAGCCGACCGTTGGGGACCCTGGCTTGATCCCGAACTGGACGATGCGGTAACGGCCCACAGTCTCTTGGAGCATCCCCAGACACAGGGATGGACGACCCACCCCGTCTCCCGCCGGGTCAACAAGGTGAGCAACAACCACCCGACGCTGATCGAACCGGTCTCCTTCCCCGCCGCTCCCACCCTGCCGGTCTAGGCGGCCACCTTCAGACGGTGTGTATTCGCCGTGGCAATGGTGCGGGATCCTAGCCCAGGTCCTGGTCGCCTGGCTCAGGGTCTTCTCCCCACCAGTCCCAGGTAACGATCGACAATGGAGGCATCGTCGGGCACTGGAACCGGAGGGCCAATCCGACCGGTCTTGCGGGCCATCTCGGCCATCCCGCTAACCAACTCGTAGCTGATCCTGCACAGCTCGGGGGAAAGGTTCGGCTCCACACCGGTAGCAGTCCCTATATCCCAAGCATGGGTCAACGGATCCCACTGCACATAGGACACAAAGCTCGCCATATCCATCCTGCCGAACCAGTACTTGTCCTCTCGTTCCAGCACGCCGGGTTGGCAGAGAGCCTCCAGCAATGCCTCTTTTGTCTGCTCCCACCGGGCAAGCGGTTCGTCAGGAGGATCGGGCATAATCGGCCTGGTCCACTCACCGGTGCGGGCGATGTGCGCCAACGCGTCCAGTACGCCGCACTGATGGGCAAGGACATCGCGCGCCGTCCAACCCTCACAAGGAGAGTCATTGTCCCAAGCATCGGCCGGAACCTTCCTGCACACGGCATCGAAGGTATAAACTGCCGCGATGAAGTCTTCGAGCTTCTTGTTCATGGGCCTGCCTGATAGTACCCGATATTCGATGTCCGCACCGGGCGGCGTGCTCCTTCCCCGGCTATGCTCGGATGAACCACTGAGTACGGACCTTCTAATCACCCACCGTCCAACACCAGACTCAACCGAGCGCCCGACATGACCGGCCCCAAGACGGTGAGAAAACACAGCGCCAACCTCACTGCCGGACCGCGGACCAGTCGTCCGGTGGTGGCGGGAACCCGCGGGGTCATCTCCAGCGGTCATTACCTGACGTCGATGGCCGGGATGCGCATGATGCTGTCGGGAGGGAACGCCTTCGACGCGGTCGCCGCGGCGGTCTTCGCAGCCGTGGTGGTTGAGCCGACCGCGGCCTGCTCTCTTGCCGCCGAGAGCGTCTTCATGCTCTACGACGCCCGCTCAGGGGACCTCAAGTCGTTGAGCGGCCAGGGCGTGGCGCCGGGTAAGGCTACGGTCGACTTCTACCGCTCACACGGGCTGGACACCATCCCTACTGGGCCCGGTGGCCAGGCGCCACTGTCGTTCACCGTGCCAGGCGTAGTCCATGCCACGATCTCGATGCTCGACAGGTACGGCACGAAGAGCCTGGGGGAGGTCATTGCGCCGGCCGTCCAGTATGCGGAGGAGGGGATACCGCACTACCAGCACATGATCAACGCCTTGGGTCTTGCGTCCACAACTCAGCAGTTCGAGCTGTTTCCTCCCGGCGGCGCCGAGGTCTTCTACGATGACGGCAGGCCGGCAAAGGAGGGATCGCTGCTTGTTCAGCCGGGCCTGGCGACCACCTTGAAGTCGTTGGCAGCGGCCGAGGCAGCGGCTCACAGTACGCGATCAGAGGGACTCCGTGCTGCGAACGACGAGTTCTACAGAGGTGGAGTGGCCAGGCTGATCGCCAAGTCGTCGGCGAGCGTCGGCGGAGTCCTGGGTTATGACGACCTGGCCGGCTACGGGTCCCAGTTCGAAGAGCCGCTCCGTACGACCTTCGCAGGTTACGAGATATGCGGCCAGAGGACCTGGTCGCAGGCGGCGGTGCTCCTGCAAACGCTGAACATGCTTGAGCATTTCGACCTGAATGCCATGGGCCACAATACCCCCGCCTACATCCACACGGTCGCCGAGGCGCTGAAGCTGTCACTGGCCGACCGCCAGACCTTCTACGGTGACCCCGACTACGCGGACGTGCCCGTGGATGGGCTGCTGTCGAAGGAATTCGGGGAGGCTCGCGCCGCCATGATCGATGCAAACCGCGCGGCGCCGGAGATGCCATCCCCGGGTGATCCTTGGGCATACTCCTCCCGACCGGGCAAGCCGGTGACCGCCTTTGTCCCGACCGGAGGATCCAACGGCGAGCCGGATGGCGAAGTGGGTACGACCCATATCGCCGCGATTGACCGGGAAGGCAACCTGGCGTGCGCCACGCCCAGCGGCGGCGCCTTCGAGAAATCCGTCTTCTTCCCGGAACTGGGATGCGCCATCAGCACCCGCATTGAGGTATTCAACCTGTCGGCAGGCCACCCGAACGTCATCGAGCCCGGCAAGCGGCCCAGAACCACTCTGGTCAACTACATTGCGATCAAAGACGGCGTCCCGGTGATGACGTTCGGCTGTCCGGGCGGGGACCATCAGACCCAAGCCAACCTCCAATTAATGCTGAACACCTTCATCTTCGGCATGAACCCCCAAGAGGCCATCGAGGCGCTGCGGTTCGCCAGCGACAGCGCTCCCGACTCCTTCTACCCGCACAACTACTTCCCCGGTAGGCTGTCGCTGGAGCCGGGCTTTCCGAGCGAGACGGCCGAGGCTCTCTCGCAGTTGGGCCACAAGGTAGTGAGATCGGACGCCTGCGGTATCGGAGCCACAGTCACCCGCCGCGATGTTGAGTCCGGCGTTCTCAGCACCGGCGGAGACCCAAGGCGACCCTGCTACGCACTGAGTTGGTAGGCATCACAGCGCTGGTCCCAAGGACCGGCTGAATAATCGCTCCTCTCACCCGCCCAACGGCCTTCAGCCGACCGCCTTCTCCAATCCGACCCGGAAGGCGTCGGCGGCCCGGTGGTCGTAACCCACCAACTGGATCTGGGTCAAACCTCGGGGATGCTCGGCCACCCAACGCACACATTCTGACGCAATTAGGGCAGTTGCCTCCTCCAAGGGATAGCCGAAGACACCGGCCGAGATCGCCGGCATCGCCACTGTCTGGGCGCCTACCTGCACCGAAGAGTCCAACGCCACCCGCACCGCCTCCCGAAGTCGGGCCGGGTTGTCCCCTCCCTCCCAGTAGCGAGGTCCCACCACATGCACCACCCACCGGGCCGACAGCGACCCGCCGGTGGTAACCGCTGCCTGTCCGGACCGAACCGGGCCGTGCTCGGACACCCATCGGTAGGAGTCCGCCACGAACTCTTCCCCACCGACCGCGGCCAGGGCGGCCGCTACTCCACCACCGTGTTGAAGATGTTCGTTGGCGGCGTTGACAATTACATCGGTACGGGCGGTGGTCAGATCTCCCTCGACCACGACCACCCTCCGACTCGACAGGACTCAGCTCCCCAGTTTTTCGTGTATGAGCGCGGCGGCCTCTCCCACAGTGGTGATTTTCTCGGCTTCTTCATCAGGAATTTCCACCCCGAACTCGTCCTCCAGCGCCATCAGCAGCTCCACCACCCCGAGTGAATCGACATCCAAGTCTTCCTCAAAACTCGCCTCGGGGCGAAGTTTGTCCTCTTCGAGGTCCAGTTCCTCCACCAGAATCCTCTTGAGCCTGCTATCGATGTCCGCGCTCATATCTTCCCTTTCTTTCGCTTTAGGGTATGAAACTCTTCTTAGATGGCCAAGCCCCCGTCCACCTGCCAAACCTGTCCGGTCACATAAGAAGCGTCGTCTGAACCCAGGAAGCCCACCACTTTAGCCACTTCGGAAGGCTCGCCGACCCTGCCGAGCGCCGCACCGGCGGTGGTGGTCTGGGCAGCAACGTCGCCCAGGGGAGCTGTCATGTCAGTGGCGATAAAACCGGGCGCAACCACATTGACGGTGATTCCCCGCGAACCCACTTCGCGCGCCACCGACTTGGCAAATCCAATCATCCCCGCCTTGGAGGCAGCATAGTTGGCCTGACCGGGGTTGCCGGTCACCCCGGCCACCGAGCTGATGCAAATCACTCTTCCCCATCGGGCCCGCAACATCCCTCGCAATGCTGCCCGAGTGCACAGATAGGCCGAACGAAGGTTGACCGCCACCACCTCATCAAACTGTTCGGGTCTCATGCGAGCCAGCAATCCATCCCTGGTGATCCCGGCGTTGTTGACTAAAACCTCCACCGCTCCCAGCGACGCCGTTATCTCATCGAACATCCGGCTCACCGCTTCGGCATCCGACACGTCTGCGCCGGAGGCAACGGCTTCTCCGCCCGCCGAGCGGATGGATTCCACCACTTCGGCGGCCGCGTCGGATCGGCGAGCGTAGTTGACAGCCACCCGATAGCCGCGTTCGGCCATCTCCATGCAGACCGCCCGGCCGATCCCCCGAGATCCTCCGGTAACCAAGGCGACCCGACTCATTTCATTTTCTCCGGAAACCCATAAACCTGGAAATTGGCTTCCAGCAGATCCATAAGACTCCGGTCGGTCGGGACCAGGGCGGCGTCACTCCGCTCCAACGGCTCGGTACGGTCTCCCCAACGCACCAACGTCGCCGCGGAGGTCAACCCGCCGCCGAAGGCGGCGAACACGACATGGGATCCCGGCGAGATATATCCCTGTTCCAATGCCTCGCACAGTGCCACCGGAATAGTGGCTGCGGAAGTATTCCCGTAGGCGTGAATATTGGTATAGACCTTTTCGGAAGGAAGCTTCAGTCGTTTGGCGGTGGCGTCGATGATCCGGATGTTGGCCTGATGGGGTATAAGCAAGTCCACATCTTCCAACTCCAGACCGGCCTCTTTGACCGCTCTCGCCGACAGACCTCCCATCGCCATTACTGCTCGCCGGAACACCTCACGCCCGTTCATGGAGATCCCACCATGCGCAGCCTCCAAATGACGTTCCGGCATCCGACTCAGGCCGTCTTCGCTTACCTCCAGGTAGTGGAGAGCCGAGGAATCCATCTGCATACACCCTGACAGCAGGCCGTGATCCTCTTCGGTGGCCTCCAACACCACCGCGCCGGCGGCGTCACCGAAAAGCACCGCAGTGGACCGATCGGTGAAATCGATCAGGGCGCTGAGACGCTCGGCGGCGGCCACCAACACCCTGGAATGCATCCCGGACTCGATCATCTTGGCGGCGGTGATCAGCGAATAGACAAAACCTGAGCAATTGGCGTTGAGATCGAAGGCAGCGGTGGAGATCGGCGCATCCAGCGACCGATGTATATGAGCTGCAGTGGCGGGGACGATCGAATTGGAAGTGCAAGAGGCAAGGACGATCAGATCGATGTCTTCGATGGTCAGGTCAGCACCGGCCAAGGCATGCCGGCTGGCCACTGCCGCCATCTCCGACGGCTCCACATGACTTATCCGCCGTTCCTTGATCCCCGAGCGAACGGTTATCCACTCATCGGAGGTATCCATCATGCGTTCCAGGTCGGCGTTGCTCAGCACGGTGGGGGGGACGCATTTGCCCCATCCGGTGATAGTTGCTCTACGCATAAGTCATTCTTCTCGCGAAAACATCATCCTAGATAAGGATTCGGCCACTTTCGCCGCTCCGGGCAGATCGTTTACCGTCAGCACGGTAGCGGAGGGGACCGTGCGCTTGGCCAGGCCGGCGGTTACTTTGCCCGGACCGACATGCACAAAGATCTCCACTCCCCGCCGGGACATGGCCCCGAGGGTCTGGGCGAACCTCACCGGGGAGGTGACCTGAGCGACCAGTGTCTCGGCGATCCGGTCCTCGCCCATCGGCTCAGCACTGACGTTGGCGTACACGGGAAAATAGGGAGAGCCGGGCCGGACCGCGGCCAAGGCGGCTTGCACCCGCCGAGCGGCCGGCGCCATAAACCCGGAGTGAAAGGCGCCCGCCACCGCCAGCCGCACCATCCTGCGGACTCCCAGGCTTCGGCCCTGAGACTCCAGCCAATCAAGGTCGGAAGCCCCGCCCGCCATCACCACCTGTCCGGGAGCGTTGAGATTGGCCACCACCAGCCGGCCTCCCTCCTTGCGGCGAATATCGGCAACCTCTTCAGCGAGTTCGGGGGAGACTCCCATCAACGCCATCATTCCCGAATCTTCGGCGTCGGCAGCCTCGGCCATCGCCCTGCCTCTGGCCACCACCACCGAAAGCGCCTCTTCGAACCCGAACACCCCGGCGGCGGCCAAGGCCGTGTACTCCCCCAAAGAATGGCCGGCGGCGGCGCTCGGCGGCGTGGAAAGCCGGTCGGCCAACTCCAACCACAAGGCATAGGAGAGACAGAACAAGGCAGGCTGGGCCCGCTCGGTGCGGACCAACAGCTCTTCGGGCCCCTCCAGGCAGAGCTGGCGGAGAGACCACCCCAACAACTCGTCGACCCGGTCACCCAGCAGGTCGGGTCGAGCCCCGAAAAGACCGGCGCCCATCCCCACGAACTGGCTTCCCTGGCCAGGAAAAAGGACTGCGTATTTCACTGGTATAGGGGTTATGACCGTCTGGGAAGAGTCCCGGTTACCGCTCAACCCGCCGCAAAGGCCGCCAACAGCCGATCAACATCGGCGTCGTCAACATCCCGGTGGGTTACCAGCCGGAGAACTCCGGCAAAGGGATTGTTGAAGACGATCCCGGCCTCTTTAAGTCGGGAGTGGATCGGCGCCCATCCTCCCGCCAGCTTTTCCACCTCCACCCGCACCATGTTGGTCTCGGTTGCCTGGGGATCCACCGCTCTAGGATGCAGATCGGCCAGCCCGTAAGCCAGCCGCTCCGCCAACCGATGGTCGGCGGACAGACGGGTCCAGTCCCGCAAGGCTATGCGGGCAGGGGCGGCGATGATGCCGGCCTGTCTCATCCCTCCTCCCAGCCTTTTGCGAAGATAACGTCCCTCGGTGATCAAATCCGCCGGGCCGCACAAAATGGATCCCACCGGCGCCCCGAGGCCTTTGGAAAAGCAGAACTGCACAGTGTCCACCCCTTCGGCGATGCGAGCCGGAGAGAGATCGGAAGCCACCGCCGCGTTGAACACCCGCGCCCCGTCGAGATGGATGGAAAGGCCGTGACGGCGGGCCGTCTGGTTGCCCTCCGACATCACCTCGAGGGGGACGACCCGACCCCCCGAAAGGTTATGGGTGTTTTCCCACACCATCAGGCCGACCCGGGGAAACAAGCTGCCGGCCAGTTGCATGGCCTGATCGATATCGGCGGGAGTGATACGTCCGGCCGGGGCATCCACCGCGCGAAAGGCCACCCCCGAGAGAGCCGAGGCCGCGCCCGCCTCCACATTGCGCAGATGCGTCCCGGCGTCACACAGCACCTCTTCTCCCCGCCGGGTCTGGAGCATTATCCCCAGTTGGTTGCCCATCGTCCCGGTGGGGGTGAGCAGGGCCGCCTCCTTACCCATCAGCGAGGCCGCCTCTTCCTCCAGGGCGTTGACGGTGGGATCGTCGTGGTAAACATCGTCTCCCACCGCAGCCTCCGCCATGGCGCGACGCATCTCCGGGGTGGGCCGGGTAACGGTGTCGGAGCGAAAGTCGGCGGTTCCGTCAGAAAAAGCCATTGCTCAGAGAAGGTCGAGGGTCCGGCGCATACCGGTAACCCCCTGGGAGATACGCTGGCGGTTCTCCACCAGAGCAAAGCGGACATGCCGGTCGCCGCTGGGGCCGAACCCGACTCCCGGGCTGACCGCCACCTTGGCCTCGCGCAAGAGGTGCAAGGCGAAGTCCATCGACCCCATTTCCACGTAGGGCTCGGGGATGGGCGCCCAAACGAACATGGTGCCCTGGGGACGCAACACTTTCCAGCCGGAATTGTTCAGGCCATCCACCAGAGCGTTGCGGCGCTCGGCGTAGATCGATCTCACCTCCTCGACATACTCGTCCCCGAAGTTGAGAGCAACGATGGATGCGATCTGGATGGGCTGGAAGGTCCCGTAGTCGAGATATGACTTAAGCTTGGCCAAGGCGGCCACCGCCGGGGCGTTCCCCACCACGAACCCCATCCGCCAGCCAGGCATGGAATGGCCTTTCGTCAGGCTGTACAGCTCCACCCCCACCTGGTCGGCGCCCTCCACTTCCAAAAGGGAGGGAGGACGATAGCCGTCGAAGTAGATATCGGCATAGGCGTAGTCGTGAACCAGGAACACTCCATGGTGATGGGCAAAGGCCACCAACCGCTCGAAAAACGAGAGATCGACGCAGGTGGTGGTGGGGTTGTGCGGGAAAGATACGATAATCACCTTCGGCTTGGGCCACGAAGAGCGGAAAAGCACTGCCAGCCTTTCGAAGTACTCGGACTCCGAGGCCACCGGGAGACGCGCCACGTCGGAACCGGCCAAAACCGGAGCGTAGATGTGGATCGGATAGGAGGGTTCCGGCACCACCGTCGTGTCACCCGAGTCCACCAGGGTCCACATCAAGTGGGAAAGGCCCTCTTTGGCGCCGATCGTGGCCACCGCCTGGGTCTCGGGATCAAGTTGGACTCCGAAGCGGCGACGATACCGGTCCACGATGGCCTGTCGGAGGTTGGGGAGGCCCCGGGACGAGGAATAGCGGTGGTTCTTCCCCTTGTGGGCGGCCTCCGTCAGCTTGTCCACCACAAAAGGCGGCGAGGGTATATCGGGGTTGCCAAAGCCGAGGTCCACTACGTCCTCCCCGGCTCGCCGGGCAGCTACCTTCGCTTGGTCAACCTGAGCGAAGACGTAGGGCGGAAGATTGTGAATACGCCGGAAGTCCATACCCACCAGATTAATGACTATCGGCCGCGCTTTGGAACATCGGATGGCGGAAAAGTGGGGGCGCACATTGACGGAACGTGGCAACCCGGGGAGGAGTGAGCGCCACGACCAGGGTCTGGGCACCGCCTTCCACTCTCCGGAGCAGGGTTTGGCGGAGAGAGTCAACGGGACGGGTGGTGTCCAGCAGACCCCCCCAACTAACAAGGGTGGCGGGATTCATTCTTCTCATCTGGTCGACAGCCGCCCCGAAGGCCGCCGGTTCTCCTCCCCAGGCATTCCAGCCGTCGGCCAACTCGGCGGCCACCTGTCGCAGTTCGGGCCGCCATCCGCCCACCCATATCTCGATGCCCGGAGTTCGGGCGCGGATGGCCGCGATGGTCTTTTTCAAAAGGGCGATCCGCTCGGACAGCGGAGGATGGACGATTCCCAAACGGCCGCTTTCCAGTCGAGACCGGGAGTCGCCCACTCCCAAGCCGAGCAGGGGCGGTGCCCGGCAAACCGCGGCCAGGGTTTCCGCGACATCGGCCGTATAAGAAGGTGATCGGAGGGTTGTCTGTAACACCAGGGAACCCACCCGGCGCTGGGCGACGGCCGCAATCATCCCAAGGGCGGTGGTGGCTTCGAGCACCGGGTCGGATGGGCGTCGCCAGCCAGCCAGATGATCCGTCGCCAGCACCCCGGTCAGGCCCAGCGCCTCAGCGGCTCTCACCATCCCGGTGAGTTCTTGGGGAGAAGACTGAAAGAGGGGAAGCACCGTCCAGACGGGAACGCTCATGCGAGGATGATCATTCGCCGACCAGCCTCCGGATAACCCACTTCACCCGTCTGGGCATAAAGTCCATCAGCAGCCCCACCCCCAGGAGTATTCGTCCCAGCGCCTCTGGTTCGCCGTCCCAATGTTCGGCTATTGCCTCCTTGGGCGCCGACTCGATCAGCACCGCCAAGGCCACTACCACCGCCAACAGGTCGTCGAGCACCCCAAACACGGGAATCCAATCCGGCGCCAGGTCGATGGGGAGTACCGCGTAGACAGCCAAGGCGGCCGCCAAGCGCTTGGCGCGCACCGGGACCCGCGGGTCACGGGAAAGCCGGGTCACCAACTTGGCGACCTGCGGCAGGGCAGACACAACCCCGACAACGGTCTTCACTACCAGGGGACGTTTTTCCATGGATTACCTTCCTGCTCGCCGCGCCTCCGCCTCTGCCCGACGGCCTTCCCTCACCCCACTCTCGGAGAGTCGCACCGGACGGCGGGTAGCGCGGAAATACCCCACATTGCGACAGAGGGTGGGACCCACCCGCCATTGCTGGGCTTGAGGCTGGTGGACATCTCCGAAAAAATGATAGCGGGGGCGAACCTTCAACAGATAGTCGAGGATCGGCCGGGACGCCCGTTCATACTTTCCGGTAATCACATCCAAATGGAGAGCGGGAATCGCCGGAGCGAGGTGTGTGCAGAGGATATCCACCTCGCCCAGGCCAGCAAGCTTGTCGGTCATCTCCTGGTCGGAGACCTCTCCGGAAGCGTTCATGGGAGTGGTCAGCCCGCCGCCGGCGAAACCCACTCGGAGACCTTCGAGAACCACCACCTCTCCGTCCATGAACCGCGCGCCCTCGGGCAGGCTGTCGCGCAAAAGCTCCGGCCGATCAACATTCCCGTAGGTCACGTAAGACTCCGCTCCCTCCAGAGCCGCCGACATCAGCCGGTATTCCGCCTGTACCTCTTCGGCCATCGCCGCCCGGAACCACTTGGATCGGTCACCGACTTTCTCGGCCCAAAGCGACCGCATCTCTTCGAATCGGGAGCCGCCGCGCGAGGTGGCGATTCTCCGGGCGAAGTCGATACCCAGCACTTGAGCGAAGATGCCTTCCCCGGTCCGGTAGTCAACCAGATTGATCAGGTCGCCCAAGACCAAAAGCGGCTCCCCCCGTGAGGCCACCTCCGCCAAGGCGTCGAAGCGACCATGGATGTCTGATACCAACAACATGGCAACTCAGAAGTGGTTGGTAACCGCTCCGTTCTCTGCACCGCCCACTAGGTTGGCGTACTTGGCAAGAACGCCGGAGGGATAACGGACCGGGGCCGGCTTCCAACCCGCCCTTCTCTCTTCCAAAACCGCCTCAGCCACTAGGAGGTCCAGCCGCCGGGCGGCCACATCCACCCTGATCCGGTCGCCCTCCTCCACCAAGCCGATCGGCCCTCCCACTTCCGACTCGGGCGCAACATGACCGATGCACAAGCCGGTGGTGCCACCCGAGAAGCGCCCGTCCGTGATCAGCAGCACCTCCGATCCCAATCCTGCTCCTTTGATAGCGGCGGTGATGGCCAGCATCTCCCGCATTCCCGGTCCGCCACGCGGCCCCTCGGTGCGGATCACCAGCACTTCCCCCGGGTGGATATTTCCCGAAAAGAGCGCAGCCAAAGCGCCCTGTTCCCCGTTGAAGACCCGGGCCGGACCTTCGAAGACCTCCAAAGCCACCCCGGCCACCTTGACCACCGCTCCCTTGGGCGCCAGGGAACCGCGCAATATGGCAATGCCTCCCTCTACCGCGATGGGGTCGGAGAAGGAACGCAGCACATCCTGATCGGTGGGGACCGTCACGGCCGCCAGGTTCTCGGCCATGGTCCTCCCCGTCACGGTGAGGACATCGCCCGACAAGAGGCCCTCGTCCAACAGAACGCGCAAGACCACCGGAAGGCCGCCGATCCGGTCGATATCCACCATGTGGTAGGCACCGAAGGGCTTCATGTCACCAATATGTGGGGTCCGACGGCTTATCCGGTCGAAATCCTCCAACTCCAGTTCGACTCCCGCTTCATGGGCGAGCGCCATGAGATGCAGCACGGCATTGGTGGAGCCGCCCAGGGCCATCACGGTGGTGATGGCGTTATCGAAAGCGGGTCGGGTCATTATCTGACGGGGCCGTATCCTGTTCTTGAGGAGATTCAGCACCGCCTCGCCGCTCTGTCGGGCATACACCCCCAGACGGGTATCCACCGCCGGCACGGACGCGGAGCCGGGGAGGGACATCCCGATCGCCTCTCCCACCGAGGCCATGGTGTTGGCGGTAAACATCCCCGCGCAGGAACCGGCGCCCGGACAGGCGTTGCGCTCAATCTCGTCGAGGTCTTGAGCGCTGATCCGTCCTTGGGACTCGGCCCCGATCCCCTCGAACACATCCACAATGGAGATATCCCGACCTCGATAGCGACCGGGCAGGCTCGATCCGCCGTACAGGAACACCGAGGGAAGATTGGTGCGGGCCGCCGCCATCAGCATTCCCGGCAGGGACTTGTCACAGCCGGCGATAGTCACCAGGGCGTCGAAGCGCTCGGCGTGCACCATCAACTCCACCGAGTCGGCGATCACCTCCCTAGAGACGAGAGAGGCTCGCATCCCTTCATGGCCCATGGAGATGCCATCGGAGACGGCGATGGTGGCAAAAGTAAGTCCAACTCCACCTCCCACCCGAACCCCTTCCTTGGCGCGCTCGGCGAGTACCGGTCCGGTGATGTTGCAGGGAGTGACCTCGTTGCCCGCCGAAACCACTCCTATCTGCGGCTTGGTGAAGTCTTCATCGGAGAAACCCACCGCCCGCAGCATGGCGCGCGCTCCGGCGCGGGCCGGACCTTCGGTTACATCTTGGGAATGAATCTTCAGAGACATGTCTCAGATGATAAGCCTCACAAAAAGCCCAAGTTTCTCGATCGGGGGTCAGACAGGATCCGAGAGCCTCCGATCAAATGTCAAAGAACCGACCAGCGGGCCAGGGTGGACAGAAGTGTTGTGTAATGGTCGGTCAGCACCAGGACTCCTACTGCCCCAAGGGCTACCCCGGCCGCCACCCCCACCCAGCGATTGTCGGCCCAGCGGCGCGCGGCGGGAAGGTAGGCCAGCAGAGTCACCACCGCCAATATGGGGAGCATCACACCAATCAGATAGACGGTCAAGAGAGGTAGGACCGAGAACGGGGCCTCCTGCGAGAGGGTGAACACCGCTCCCAGTTCCTCACCCACACATGGCAGCCAGGTCGCGCCTGCAAACACCCCGATCAAGCCAGCCGCTCCCAGTCCGGCCAGCCGGTGTCTAACCAGCAGCGCCAGCGCCAATCCCCCTATCACCGTCACCGTGCTCACCACCCGTCCCGCCAGCAGATCCGATAGACCGGCCGCCCGGAGCCAGGCTGAGAGAACGGTGGCCCCGGCGAAGACTCCCAGGGCGGCGATCCGCTCCTTTTTTCTCAGCACCACCAACGCCAGCGCCAGGACAAGGATGGAGTAAGAGCAGGGTAGGATGCTAGAGCGGATCCCCTCCGCTAAGAGACTCACATCTCCTCGTTGAGCAGGAAAGCCACAGTCTGCTCAAGCTCTTGGTATTTGCCTTCCCCAATGTGGTCATAACGAACCCGGCCTTCCCGGTCCAGGACATAAGTGCGGGGCCAGTAAGCCCGGCCACCCGTTTGCCACTCCCAAAGGGTCCGTCTTCTGGTGTCGAGCACCACCGGCCAGGTGACACCCAGCTTGGCGATGGCGTCCTTGATGTTGTCCACGTCCTCCTCAAATTCGAATTCGGGAGAGTGGATGCCGACGATCTCCAGACCCTGATCTCGGTACTTGGCGTAGATCTCCTGGGTATAGGGAATGCGGTTCTTGCAGTTGTAGCACCCGAAAGTCCAGAATTCCACCACCACCACCTGTCCCCGCAACTCTTCCAGCGTCTCCACCTCCGATTGCAGCCAACCGTCTATGTCCACCAACCGAGGATGCACATCTGCCAGCACCTTAGGGGTGGGAGTGGTGGTGGTCGCAACTGTCGTGGTGGCCGACACTGTGGTAGGGGTGGCGGTGGCAGAGGTCGTTTCAGCCACCTCCGCGGTTACTGTCGGCGCGGTGGCGTTCAATTGGGAAGCCGTGGTGCTCGTCCCGATCGCAACCACTTCGTCCGGCTCTTGTTCTGTCAAGAGACTCCCCACAAAGGCAATGGCGCCCAACGCCAAGACAGCCAAGAGAATCAGGCGGGAATCAAACTTCAACTTCGAGAGACGGTAGCGTCCGCAAGTGCATATGTGCCTTCCATTCCGATTCGGATCCCACGGGAACCAATCTCTGCTGGAACCGACCGAAGCATTTTCATAGTTCCACTCCGGCGAGGGTCAACTCTTCCCTCACCTCCGGCGACCTTTCCCTGGAAGCGGCGTGACGGAGAAAGATACTCGCCCAGCGAAGAGAAAGTCGTACACCCAGACGGTGCACCGCCCACACCGCATGCAAACGCAGCAGCCAGTCGGGATTGCCAAGATATGCCGCGACTATGTCCAAATGCTCGGCGCCGCCGGTGTTTCCCAGCGCCACCAAGGCATTGCGCCGGAGGATTCGGGGACGCCGGGATGGTAGATAGAAGTGGGTGAACGCATCCAACAGCTCCTGGTCGGCGCTTTGCAACAGTTCTACCAAGTCGACCGAGCCCCGAGAGGAAACTGCCCTGTCCAAAAGACGGACACCAGGTGGGCAAGCGTTCAGACATTCGTCGCACCCATAGATTCGGTCCTCCATTAAATGACGCATATCCCGAGGAATCACTCCCGGGCTCTGGGCCAGTGCAGCCAGGCACAAACGAGCATCGAGCACTCCCGGCGCGATCAAGGCCCCGGTGGGGCAGGCTGGCAGGCAGGCGTTGCAGGTTCCACAGTTCCGTTCCATCGGCTCGGAGGTTGACAACGGGGCGTCCGTAACCACCGATCCGATCAGAAACCACGGTCCCACCCCGGGTGCCAGCACCATGGTGCTCTTTCCCCACCATCCCACCCCGGCCCTCACCGCCGCGGCCCGATCCACCAGCCGGGAGTCGTCAACCAGCACCTCGGCTCTATACCCGGCGTTCTCCAACTCGGTGGCCAGCTTTTCCAGGCCCGACCGGAGGGGTTGATAGGCATCGCCGACTGCGAAACGCGCTACTCGTCCGCGACCAGGCCGGCTTTCACCGGGGCTGCCCGCCGCAGGCAGATAGGCGCGTATCCCCACCACCAGCCGCTCGGCCCAGGGAAAAGAGCGACGGATGTCCGTGGAGAGGTCCGGATTGGTGAAAGTGAAGCCCAGTCGGGCTGACATACCCTGGGATTTGCGGGAACGAATCACCAGCCGAGTGTCGGAAAAGGGATCGGCAGCGCAAACCCCTACCCGGTCCAGCCCTGCCCGGGCGCCCAAGGCCACCAGCCGGGTGGTTAGACCGGCGAGTCCGACATCCACTCTGTCAATGCCTCCGCAGCCAAGACCACCGCCCCGTTCGCCCGACAGCGATCCGCCAGTTCCTTGTCGCTGGTGATCACCACCACTGGCTCGCCCCGCCGCTCAGCGGCGTCATCGGCGATGGCGTCATCGGCATACTCCACATATTGTCCGACCAGACGACCATCCTTGAAACGGGAGTCCCATCCCTCCTCCAGCCCCGCCATTTTCCGGGAGTCCAGATAGAACCACACCCAATGCCTACCCACCGAGTAGGCGGCCAGCTTGTTCAGCTTGTTGGTGATGAATCTAATAGTGCCCTGGTCGGGGGGCTCGGAGATATTGCGGTGATAGTTCCAGTTGTAGGCGGCGTTCCACCCGTCTACCACCAGGGTGAGGCGGGGAGCGTCGTCATAGACCCACCGCACTGCCTGGCCCGATTTGGGATCCATCCCCGGTGGAAGCTCTAACCGGGGAGACGAAGCGATCGGCTCGGGGACGAAACCCGATCCAACTTCCCAAAAACTCACCATCTGATCGAGCATCCGAGCGGCTTTCACCGGATCGCGGCTCAGCCCTCCTCCCCACCAACCATTGCCTTTCGCCGAGCAGGATACATGGGTGGACCGTTCCTTTCCCACCAGCTTGCGCAGCTCCTCCACCCGTACATCGGCCAGAGTCAGTTCGTCAAAGGCCGCGTTGACCTCCCCCTCCCAGTACTCCGAATTCTTGCCCTCCTCGGAGAGCTGGTTCTCCAGTTCACCGATCCTCACTCTGGCCCGTCCCAGGTCCTGTCTCAACTGATCGGTGCGTTGACGGGAATCGTCCTCCACCTGCCGACGGGTATCAATCATCTGGTTTTTGTGATATTCCACGTCGGATTGGGCCTCTTCCAGGCGCCCCTCCAGCCTCTGGATCTCCATGAGGGCCTCGTTCAACTCGATCTCGGTCAGAAACCCTTGAGCCTGGGATTCCCATCCCTCCGACCGTTCCAAGAACAAGACCGAGGCGGCTGTGCGTCGGTCGGCGCTGGGAGACCGGGCAGCCTCCCAGCCGTCGAGAATGGCTCGGCGGAACCCCTCGTCCCTGTCCAATTCCCGATAGAGAGCCCGCGCCTCCGGTGGTGTCAACTTCCGTGAAGAGGAACTGCGGGTCCTGCGGAGAGAGTGGGGAACCTCGGCCGGCGGCATGGCCTTCACCACCCGCCGCGCCTCCTCCAGGGCGGCCCGGAAGTCTTCAAGGCGGAACTTCATAAGTTAATGGCCCGCTTCATAGCCCTTAAGATAGAGGAAGCCCGTGGCATTTACCTTTTTGAGTTGCGATGTTGCGCGCAACAGACCATAATGCTCCTAATGAGAGACATTGCCCTGTTGCTGGTACTCGAATAGCGCACACGCATAAACTGCATGTGCGCTGAATCCCTCCCCCAAAGGAGGGATTTCTTTTTGTAACCTCACGAGAAGCCAACCATGACCAAAATCACCGGAGCGCAATCAGTCATATCCTCGCTTGAGCACGAGGGCGTCGATTTGATGTTCGGAGTGCCGGGCGGGGCCATCCTTCCTGCCTACGACCCATTGTTTTTCAGCCCAATCAACCATGTGCTGGCCCGTCACGAGCAGGGCGCCGGTCACATGGCCGCCGGGTACGCATGGGCCACCGGCCGGGTGGGGGTGTGCATGGCCACCTCTGGGCCAGGCGCCACCAACCTTGTCACCCCACTGGCCGATGCGTTGATGGACTCGGTGCCCATGGTGGCCATCACCGGGCAGGTCCCCACGCACGCGGTGGGAAACGACGCCTTTCAAGAGGCCTACACCACCGGGATCACCATGCCCGCCACCAAGCACAACTACTTCGTCACCGATCCGGCCGAGATCTCCGACATCGTTCACCAAGCTTTCCACTTGGCCAGCACCGGTCGCCCCGGACCGGTGCTGATCGACCTGCCCAAGGATGTGTTGCAGATGGAGACCGAATGGCGTCCGCCCCAAGATCTGGATCTGCCTGGCTATAAACCCACCATGGATGGTCACCCGCGGAGAGTAAAAGAGGCGGTGAGCATGCTGGCGGCCAGTCGGCGGCCGGTGCTCTATGTGGGAGGAGGCATCATCAAGTCGGGGGCCTCGGAGGCACTGGCCCGGTTTGTGGAGATTTCCAACATACCGGTGGTAACGACCCTGATGGGCAGGGGCGCCATCCCCGACGACCACCCCCTCTGTCTGGGTATGCCGGGGATGCACGGCAATTACACGGCCATCACCTCCATGCAGAAATGCGATGTTCTGGCCGCCATCGGGGTGCGTTTCGACGACCGGGTCACCGGTGACCCCAAACACTTTGCCGTGGACGCCAAAATCATCCACGCCGATATCGATCCTGCGGAGATCGGCAAGGTGCGAACGGCGGACGTTCCCATCGTGGCGGATGCCCGCCGGGTGCTGAAGCAGATGATCAAAGCGTGGGGGGACCGTCCCCCTCTCGCCAATCACGACTGGATGGATACCTTGCGCGGATGGCAGAAAAAACATCCACTCTCTTACCAACAGCACCCGGACGGCCCGATCAAGCCTCAGTTCGTGATCGAGGAACTGGCCAGGGTCACCGGGGGAGACGCCATCCTGGTGGCGGGAGTCGGCCAGCACCAGATGTGGGCCTCGCAATTCTGGAAATTCGATCGGCCAAGGCGGTGGATCAACTCCGGCGGTCTGGGCACCATGGGATTCGCGGTCCCGGCCGCGATCGGCGCCAAAGCGGGGATGCCCGATGAACTGGTCTACGCAGTGGACGGCGACGGCTGCTTCCAGATGACTTTCCAGGAACTGATCGCCGCCGCCGCCCACCGGATCCCCGTCAAAGTGGCCGTCTTCAACAACGGCGCCCACGGCATGGTAAAGCAGTGGCAGAATCTCTTCTATGGGGGTCGGCTCTCCGCAAGTCTGCTGAACGCCGAGATAGTGGACTACGTGAAGCTGGCGGAAGGAATGGGCTGCGTCGGGCTACGGGCGGAAGCCCCCGAAGAGGTGGGACCCATCCTCGAGAAGTCATTGTCCATCGACGACCGTCCGGTGGTGGTGGACATGGTGATCGACCCCGACGAGATGGTATTCCCCATGGTTCCTGCCGGCGGCTCCAACGATCGGGTAATCCTGGGACCGGACCCGGAGTAGGCGGGGGGAAACCGTGGCCAAATCTTCCGAGGAGCACCATCACACCCTGAGCGTGCTGGTCGAAAACCGCCCGGGGGTTTTGGCCCGGGTGTCCTCCCTGCTGGCCCGACGAGGCTTCAACATCCACTCCCTGGCGGTCGGTCCCACTATAGATCCGGGGCTCTCACGGATTACCGTGGTGGTGGAGTCCGAGAATGTCGAGCAGGTCAAGAAACAGCTCCACAAGCTGATCAACGTGATCAAGATTTTTGAACTCGACCCGGCCGAGGCGGTGGAGCGGGAGACCATGCTGATCCGGATATCGGCCACCGGAAAATCGCGAGCCGAGGCTATTGAGGTGGCCAACATCTTCAAGGCGCACGTCGTGGATATGGGAATCAGCACCCTCACCTTCGAGGTCACGGGCCGGCCTTCCAAATTAAGCGACTTCACCGAGCTTCTCCGACCCTTCGGGGTGGTGGAGATGGTCAAGTCGGGGCGGATCGTCATTGGACGGGGCGCCAAGACCAAACCCGCCCGGATGAGGGCGATCGGATAGGCGGTGGAAAACTAATGGCCGAGATCTTTTATGAAAAGGATGCAGACCCCGAGGTAATCAAGGGCCGCAAGGTAGCCGTGATCGGCTATGGCAGCCAGGGACACGCCCACGCTCTCAACCTCTCCGAATCGGGAGTGGACGTGGTGGTGGGCTTGCGACCGGGATCGGCCCGGCGGGCACAGGCTCGGTCTGAGGGATTGACGGTGATGGACCCGTCGGAAGCGGCCGAGTGGGGCAACGTGATAATGATGCTGGTTCCCGACCAACTAATGGCCGACTTCTACCACTCCCAGATCGCCGAGCGGATGGCGCCTGGCGACGCTCTGATGTTCGCCCACGGCTTCAACATTCATTTCGGAGAGATTATCCCCTCCGCCGGCCTGGATGTACTGATGGTGGCGCCCAAAGGTCCAGGTCACCTTGTGCGACGCACTTTCACGCAAAGGTCCGGGGTTCCCTGTCTCCTGGCCATCCACCAGGACGCCACCGGCGGCGCCTTCGAGTTGGGGATGTCCTATTCCTGGGGGATCGGCGGCGCTCGGGCCGGCGTGCTGCAAACCACTTTCCGGGAGGAGACCGAGACCGATCTCTTCGGTGAGCAGGTCATCTTGTGCGGGGGGGTGTCCCAGTTGATAAAAGCCTCCTACGAGACTCTGGTGGAAGCCGGCTATGAACCCGAATCCGCCTATTTCGAGACTCTTCACGAATTGAAGCTGATCGTGGATCTCCTCTACGAGGGAGGACTGTCCTGGATGCGCTATTCGGTGTCCGATACCGCCGAGTACGGCGACTACACGCGCGGACCGCGGATCATTACCGACGAGAGCCGCGCTGAGATGAAACGAGTGCTCTCGGAGATACAGTCCGGCGCCTTTGCCCGGGAGTGGATGGCCCAGGCCCGGGAGGGCGCTCCCTATCTCTTGGAACAACGGGCCGCCAACCAGTCGCATCCCATCGAACAGATTGGACGGGAACTCCGTCAAATGATGCCCTTTTTGGAACCCAAGGCGCCGGAATGAAATCCAGCGGCTCCCAGACCTCGGACAAACTTCTCGGCAGAGGTTGGCTGGCGCTCACTCGGCCGGGCGGCCACCTTCGCCGGCCCGGCCTTCACATCACCTGAACTAGCCACCAGCAGAAACAACCAGGAGCCTTCCATGTCCGACCGTTTGATCATCTTCGACACGACCCTGCGTGACGGGGAGCAGGCCCCCGGCATCGCCTTGACCCCCGAAGAGAAACTCACCATTGCCCACCAGTTGGCCCGTCTGCGGGTGGATGTCCTGGAAGCCGGGTTCGCCGCTTCCTCCTCGGGCGACTTTCAGGCGGTTTCGCGTATCGCCGCCGAGGTAAAGGGTCCGGTAATCGCCAGCCTGGCCCGCGCCCACCCCAACGACATCGACCAAGCCTGGGACGCGCTGCGCCACGCCGAACAGGCCCGCATCCACGTTTTTATGTCCACCTCTCCCATCCACATGGAGCGGATGCTGCGCATGACCCCCTCCGAGGTGCTGAAGGCCTCGGTCGAGGGTGTCCGCCGGGCGCGCCGCTACACCGACGACGTGGAGTTCTCCCCACAGGACGCCACCCGCTCCGAATACCAGTTCCTGGTAGAAGTGTGCCGGGCGGCGGTGGAGGCCGGCGCCACCACCATCAACATCCCCGACACGGTGGGATACGCCACCCCCGCCGACTTCGCGGAGTTGATGAAGCGGATCTACTCCGAGGTGCGGGGTGACCGCAATGACGTCACCATATCGGTCCACTGCCACGACGATCTGGGTCTGGCGGTAGCAAACTCGCTGTCGGCCATTTCCGCCGGAGCGCGACAGATCGAAGGAGCGATAAACGGGATCGGAGAACGGGCCGGCAACACCTCCATCGAGGAGATCATCATGGCCGTTAAGACACGCCAGGATGTCTTCGGAGTGGAGATCGGGGCGGACACCACCCAAATCTTTGACACCTCCCGGTTGGTTTCACGACTCACCGGCTACCCGGTTCAGTTCAACAAGGCGGTGGTGGGCCGCAACGCCTTCGCCCATGAGTCTGGCATCCACCAGCACGGCGTACTCCGCGATCGGGAAACCTATGAGATCATGAGCGCCGAATCCATCGGCCAGCGGGGCGCCCAGATCATTCTCGGCAAGCACTCGGGCCGGGCAGGCTTTGCCGACGCCTTGCAACACCTGAATATTTCCCTGGAGGAGGATGAGTTCAACCTGGCCTTTGCGAAGTTCAAGGCCATGGCCGACCGCAAGGTGGAAATTGGCGAACGCGAGCTGCGCGCCATTGCCATCGCGGGTTCCTCCGCCTCGCCGACCGCCGAGGTGAAAATAGTGGGCATCAACGTCTCCGGAGGCCACGACACCACTCCCACCGCAGTGGTCACCCTGGTCAGGGGGGATGTCACCTCCGAATACACGGGCCATGGAGATGGGATGGTTCACGCCGCCTTTTCGGCCATCAGGCAATGCTTCGGCATCGAAGCCCGCCTGGTGGACTACCGGGTGGTCCCGGTAACTTCGGGAGCGGATGCCATGGCCGAAGTAAATGTGGTGGTACGGGTGGATGACAACACCTATTCGGGAAAGGCGGTCTCCACCGATGTGGTGGAAGGCTCCGCGGAAGCTTTCGTGGATGCCTTGAACCGGTCTACCGGAGCAAAATGACCACCATGTCGCTCTTCCTTTGCGATATCTAAAACTGTATCGCCAGGAAGGGTGGCGGATTTACCCTGCCGCGGGAAAGAATATACGCTATCATATATTTACATGAGCCGCGGGAACTCTTGCATAGCGAAAATATTACAGGCAGCCCGTACCGGACAAGGGCTCAGTCAGCGCGAACTGGGCCAGAGATCCGGGCTAACGCAGGCACAGATCTCACGTATAGAAAACGGGGAGGTGGATCTTCGGCTTTCCAGCCTGATCGCCCTGGTCACCGTGCTGGGACTCGAGTTGAACCTCAATCCCCACCCCCCTCGGCCCACTCCCGAGAGACGCGAGGCGCCCCCTCGGGTTCCCGGCCCGCCTCCAGAGAGGAAGCCCGTCTACCAGGTTTCCGAAGAACTCCCCCGACCAGGGCTCTTCGGCGATATGAGCGACGAACTGCTGTAACGACAGCTATTAACATGATCTGTCCGTGAACACTTATCAACTGGCCGTAATCAGTGGTGACGGGATCGGGCCGGAGGTAACCGCCTGTGCTGTGGGTTCAATAAAGGCGGCCGCCCAGAAGTTCGGGTTCAGCCTCGATTTCACCCATTATGACCTGGGGAGTCGGCGTTATCTATCGACCGGGGAAGTATTACCCGACTCGGTACTCGCCGAACTTGCCGCACACGACGCGATACTCCTGGGCGCGGTGGGAACTCCCGAAGTCCCTCCCGGCATCCTGGAGCGGGGATTACTGTTGAGGCTGCGGTTCGAGTTCGATCTCTATGTGAATTTTCGTCCCGTCAAGCTCTACCCGGGTGTCCCCACCGCGATTGTGGGCCTCACGCCCGAAAGGTGCGACCTGGAAGTGATCAGAGAGAACACCGAAGGGTTGTATGCGGGCGTCGGCGGATTCCTCCGTAAAGGAACCGCGCACGAGATTGCTACCCAGAATTCGGTCAACACCCGTTCGGGAACCGAGCGGGTGATCCGCTACGCCTTCGACCGGGCCATGGGCAGAAAACGTCGGCTGACCCTCTGCCACAAGACCAATGTACTTACCTTTGCCGGTGACCTGTGGCAGCGAACCACCAACGAGGTGGCCTCCGAATACCCACAGGTAGAGGTGGACTATGTGCATGCGGACGCCGCCTGCCTCTACCTGATCGACGGCCCCGAGCGCTTTGACGTGATCGTCACCGACAATATTTTCGGCGACATCCTCACCGATCTGGGAGCGGCGGTAGCGGGAGGAATCGGTTTGGCGGCGAGCGGCAACCTCAATCCCACCGGAGAATTTCCCTCTTTGTTCGAGCCGGTGCACGGAACCGCCCCCGATATCGTCGGGACCGGCTGGGCAAACCCGGTGGCGGCGGTGTTTTCCGCTGCCCTGTGCCTGGAGCAACTGGGCGAAGGAGAGGCAGCGATCACAGTGGAGGCGGCGGCGGCCGGAGTGCTACCCGAACTGGGGGCCATGGCCGGGCCGGGAATGGGCGCCTCCACCTCCGAGATAGGACGCTGGATTACCGAAGCGATCGGGGTCGCCTAAACGATCTCCGTTACCCCGCGGTCGGTGATGAGATGGGTCATGGGGATGTCGTGTGGCTCCCGGGGAATACTCTCGGTTATCAGCCGATCAAGCGTGACCCCCACCCGCGGAGCGCGGTGGGCAAGCCGGGCCAAAAGCCGGTCGTAATAACCCATCCCCCAGCCGAGTCGTCTACCCTGACGATCAAAAGTCAGCGCCGGCGCCAGCACCACCCCAATCCGGGCAGGGGGTATTTCGGGCGCCCAGGCCACAGGTTGATGAAAGCCGAAGCGATGACGCTCGCCTTCGGAGTGATAGGGATGAACGGTAAGCGGTCCGGACGAGGGGGTCCGAGTGGTGAGCCACTCGATCTCGGAAAGTGCTTTCACGACCGGGCTGAGATCGAGTTCCCCAGGCATCGCCATCCAAACCAGCGTGGGCGCCGGGCGGCGCGCTCCCAGCCAAGCCAAAACCTGCTCACACACCTTTTCGGACTCGCCAGGCGTGGGGGCCGGTCTCCGGCGCACCTCGGCCCTTAGCCTTTTTTTCGCCTCAGCCGGAGTCACACCTGCCCACGGTAGCAGTAGTGACCAAGTCGACATGAGCGTTGAGCCCTGCCGGCCGACTACTGCGCTAGGGAGATCCAGCTCACCAAGGACGCGATCGCGGTCGACGCCAGGAAGGTGAAGCCCGCGATTGCCACCCATGTCGGGATCGGCGACACGGGAACCGGTCGGTCCAGCGCATTCGTTCGCTCCTGCATTTCTTCGACGCCGCACAGCGCCGCAACGCTAGCCGGGGCCTCCTCGACGGCGACCCTGAGAAGAAGCTGACGGAGGATGGTGCGTTCGTCTTCGGTCTCGATTGCGGCCTCGTCCGCCCACCTTTCTAAGGAAAGTCGAAGTACATCGACACTCTTTCGCAGGAACGGCACGATGCGGGCCAGTGGCTGCACTACGCCGACGATCAGCAGCACCTTCGAGTGAAACCGAACGTGGGCGAGTTCGTGTCGAACTACCAACTCGAGTTCGTGATCGGTCAGCTGATCGCAAAGGTGGTCCGACAGAACTATTACCGGTCGACGACCCGGCACCGCCATGGCAATCGACCGGGAGGAGCGGTGCACGAGAATATCGGCCTCACCCGTGCGGAACTCGGAACCGCCCATACGAGCCGCTCTGGCAATGTGTCGGCGATCTCGAACTGTACGTCGAATCGTAACCACGAGGTACGTCGGGAACGCCACCGCCGCCAAGAGGCTGACAATCCCTGCAGTGGATCCACCGGGGAACAGGTGAGCGGTGCCGAGTCGATGGAACGGCTGGACACCGAATGCGATCACGAGGATTGGGGCAGCACATACTATGAAAGCTGTCTCGGCTATTAACAGGCCTGTGATCAGGGATGTTGCTTCGACACGGGCCGCGTCCGCCGGACGCATGCGACGTCGCAGGGGCCTGGTTAGCGCCGGCGCCGCCAGGAGCCCGGCAGTGGCTACGACCAGGACGATGGTGACCGTCACTGGTCCTCCAGCGCCCGACGAAGCCGTCTCCGCTCAGACGCCGAGAGCGAGGCGACGAAATGGACGAGGGTCGAGTTGCGGTCGCGCCCAGTGTCGAGCACCTCCTCCATGACGCGCGCCGCGTACTCCTCACGTGTCTCGGTGGGAGCATATTCATACGCACGGCCGCGGCGGGTTCGGACGAGTCGACCCTTTCCCCATAGTCGTACCAGCACCGTCTTAACGGTGGTGTAGGCCAGTGGCCTGGTAGCCCCGAGCCGCTGCTGAACCTCTCCAGAGGACAACGAATCGGCCGTGTCCCAGAGGACATCCATGACGGCGGATTCCAGGTGGGGCGTCTTGCTCATGGATTCCACGCGGATTCTAGTACGGATCTCGCCTCGGGTCCCACAAAAGGTGCCTTGATTGTCGGGCGCGAACTCGGCTCAACTGCTATGTTATGTAGAAGGTCGGGCACAGGAGCCACGCCACCATGATGCGAAGAAGACACGACTTCTTGGTGGTCGGCGCGACCTGGGTGGTGCTGACAATCGTTGGCCTCGTGTGGGTGACGACAACCGAGTTGAATCCGATCAAAGCCTCGCGGGAGGCGGAGATCATTGACGCCGGCTTCGACTTCCTCATGCTTCTTTCGGTGCCGGTCTTCATGTTCGTAGTCGTCGTGCTGGTGTACGCCGGCTTCCGATTCCGAGCCCAAGACATAAACACGGACGGCGCCGGCTTCCGAACCAACAAGCGGTTCATCACAATCTGGGTGGTGGTAAGTTCCATCCTGGCCGTCCTGGTGATCATTCATCCAGGGCTGACGGGTCTGGCGGAGTTGCAAGCCGAGCCGCACGCCGACTTCACCGTTGAAGTTACCGCCCGGCAATGGGCTTGGACATTTGATTACACCGAGCAGGGGGTTCTGCTCGAAGAGGCCGACGAATTGGTGCTGCCGGTCAACCGGCGCGTGCGGTTCCTGGTCACGTCCGAGGACGTCATCCACTCGTTCTGGATACCGGGGTTCCGAACCAAAATCGACGCGGTCCCGGGTCTCACCACCGAGATCCTCACCACGCCGGTCATGGAGGGCACCTTCCGCCAAGATCCCAACTTCCGCGTACAGTGCGCCGAGCTGTGCGGGACCGGCCACACGCGAATGAGAACCGATGTGGTAGTTATGTCGGAGGCAGACTTCGACTCCTGGATCGAAGGGCGCCGCGGATGAACACGGTGAGAGCCTCAACGAGCCTAGTCAAAGGCTTGGCGGGAGCTGCCCTTGGCTATGTGGTCGGGGGAGCGGTGATGATGGGCGTGCGGGCTATGGCCGGCAAGTCCCTATGGGACTACGAGACGATTATTGCCGGAGGTTTTCTGTTCGCCCTGACCGGCTGGGTACTCGGAGTAGGCGTGTGGCGTTTTTGGGCCAAGGCCTGGTTCGGCCGGGAACTCGATGAATACACGATCACAGGTAAACAACGTTATTTCTCTTTCGACACTGACCACAAGGTGATCGGCACACAGTACTTGGTTACTTTCATTTTCCTTTTCTTCCTGGCCGGTCTTTTTGCAATGCTCATGCGCCTCGAACTGATGAATCCTGGCCGGAACTTTATGTCGCCGGCAACTTACAACACCTACATGAGCCTCCATGGAACAATGATGATTTTCGTGGCGGTGGCGGCCACAACCGGCGCCTTTGGCAACTACATCCTCCCGATCATGATCGGCGCTGACGACATGGCCTTTCCCAAACTCAACGCGTTGAGCTACTGGCTGATACCTCCCGTGGTAATGCTACTGACCGCCTCTTTTTTCACCGGAGGCTATGACACCGGCTGGACCGGATACGCTCCGCTTTCCGTAACCACGGACATGGGGATCATCTTCTTTAACCTTGCCTTCTTCACGCTTGGCCTGTCCTCCATCCTGGGAGCGATCAACCTCATCGTTACCACCATCACCATGCGGGCCAAAGGGATCTCTTGGTGGCGGTTGCCGATCTTTGTGTGGGCGATTTTCATCACTGCCATCCTCGGCTTCCTCTTCACCCAGTTCATCGCCCTGGCCATGGTTATGGTGGTGTTGGACCGGGTGGTTGACACGGCGTTCTTCGACGCTGCCCGAGGCGGAGCGCCATTGCTGTACCAGCATGTCTTTTGGTTCTATTCGCACCCGGCCGTGTATATCATGATCCTCCCCGCCTTCGGGATCACACTGGAACTGCTGTCCCATTTCTCCCGCAAGGCATTGTTTGCCTACCGGTGGGCGGTCGGCGGAATGATCAGCATAGCTTCGATGAGCGCCATCGTTTGGGCCCATCACATGTTCACCAGCGGCATGCCGGATGCGCTATTGAGGCCCTTCCTTGCCACAACCGAGATAATCTCAATCCCCACCGGCCTTATTTTCCTCTCGGCGCTCGGCACCATTTGGCAGGGCCGCCTATTTCTGAAAGTGCCCATGTTGTTCGTACTGGCTGTAGTTTTCAATTTCTTGATTGGGGGACTGACCGGTGTGTTCCTGGCGGATGTGCCGGTGGACATACAACTGCAGGACACCTACTTCGTCGTTGCCCATTTCCACTATGTAATCGTGGGGGGTGGGATCTTCGGTCTTTTCGCAGCGATCTACTACTGGTTCCCAAAGATGACCGGAAAACTCATGAACGAGCGGCTGGGCAGGATTCACTTCTGGACCATGTTCGTCGGGTTCAACGTAACGTTCCTGCCTATGTTTCTGACTGGGCTGCAGGGCATGAATCGGCGAGTAGCCGACTATATCGGGAGTCTGGGATCAATAAATCTCTTGGTCAGCCTGGCTGGATTCTTCCTGGGAGCCAGTTTCTTGGTGTTCCTCTACAACTGGATAATGTCCTGGCGACGCGGGCCTGCTACCGGACCCGACCCCTGGGGCGCCCGGAGCCTGGAGTGGTCAACCCCTTCACCGCCGCCGCACGGAAACTTCGCAGAGCCCCCCGTGGTAACGGAGGACCCATACTCCTACGGCGCAGTTCCCGCGGAGGCTGGGGGCGATCGCTCATGAAAGCTCTTCGCAGGAAAAGCCATTCAGGCGATCCGTCCGATCACAAGCAAGTTGGACGAATAGTGGCGCTGGCCCTGGCAGCTCTGACCATCTTTGAATACCTGGTGGCGACAGTTTCTTTCCCTCCGGTGCTGGTCTGGCTTCTGGCTGCTGCCGCTGCCAAGGCATGGCTGATCGCGGAGTTCTTCATGCACATAGGCCAGGTGCGGTCAAAGAGACGCATATGAGCGTCCAAACCGTTCACGCTTCACGCGCCCGGTTGCTCCGGATCAACCGCCTCGGACTGTGGCTGTTCATCCTCTCGGAGTCAATGCTCTTCCTGGGGATCCTCGCCGCTCGCTTTTTCCTCAGGGGAACCTTCGTTCCCGAGGAAGCCGACCAGAATATCGCACTCGTTATCACTGCAATCCTGCTGGCCTCTTCATGGACGGCCTACCGCGCCGAGGCGGCGGCAACCGAAGGTGACGCGGCCGGCCTCCAGAGGTTCCTCATGTACACCATATTGCTCGGCCTTGCTTTCGTCGTCGGGGTCGGCTTCGAGTGGCGTGAGGGTTTCCACGCCTTCCCGCCTACTTCTCCCTTCGGAACGGTTTTCTTCACGATGACGGGATTGCATGCCTTCCACGTGATCACCGGACTTCTCTTCTTTTGGACAGTCTCCATCGGCGCCAGGCAGGGTCGGTACTCGGCCGAAGATCACTGGCCAGTGGAGGCAGCGGTCAAATACTGGCACTTCGTGGACGTTGTGTGGGTTTTTTTCTACCCGGCGTTGTACCTCGTCGGGTGAGAGTACAAGACAAGGAAAGGGTATTCAAACGAGAGAAAGGCATACTATGTCAAGATTTACAAAGGCTTTGGTTCTGATGGCGGTGGCCGCCCTCGGCCTCGCCGGATGCGGGGAGGGCGCCGCCACCCCGGACGAAAACGGTGAAATCGTGATCACGATGACCGAGTCCGCATACGCCCCGGACACAATTGAAGTCTCACCGGGTCAGACCGTCACCTTCGTGCTCGTTAACGAGGGCGAGAAGGATCACGAGTTGATGATCGGGCGCAATGTCACCTTCACCGATGGCGTGCCCGACGGATTTGAACACAACTTCTTCGAAGGCCTCTCTCCTCTAGTCGACCCGCCGGAAGCGGCGATGGAAATGGACGAGATGGACATGGACATGGACATGGACATGGACGAAGACGACGACATGCACATGGAAGACATGGACATGGACGAAGACGACGACATGGACATGGAAGACATGGACATGGAAGACATGGACATGGACGAAGACGACGACATGCACATGGAAGACATGGACATGGACGAAGACGACGACATGCACATGGAAGACATGGACATGGAGGAAGGCGACGACCACGCAGGCCACGGCTTCATGGTGCTGCGTCAACCCAACGAGACAGCACGAATCACAATTACTATCCCCCTTGACGCTACGGGGGAGTGGGAACTCGGCTGCTTCGAGGAAGACGGCGCCCACTGGGACGATGGGATGAAGGGCACCTTCACCATCGTGATCGACGCCTGAGCCGCCGCCCTAACTGAAAGTTCGGTGCTCCAAGGGTGAGGCGTGTCCCTGGAGCACCGAATCCTTTGCCGAGGGGTGGAACATGGTGATTCCCCCCGGTGTCAATGGTGACGGCGGGCGGCCGCACTTCCAATCGTCGGCGCCGCGCCGCCTACCCTTATGGTCTGATGAGGAAAATGGGGGCCTATCTCCGCAGCGGGATCACCTACCTGATCGCCGGGCTCAGCACCGTGGGCGTGGCTATATCCGTGGTTATCCATGCGGCGTTTCGACCCGGAGGGCCCTTAATGGACCGCATCCTGAACGGCTTTGGAAAGACGTGGGTAGTGATGTCCGGGATGCGGCTGAACGTCAGCGGACTCGAGAACATCGAGAAGGGAACGCCCTACATAGTCGTGGCCAACCATCGCTCCAACATCGACATTATGACCCTCCTTGCCGCCTTACCGATGCCCATCAGGTTCTTATCCAAAAAGGAAGTGTATAAATTCCCGCTGCTGGGAGCGGCCATGCGGGGAGCGCGAATGATCCCATTGGATCGCACCATGGGCCGTAAGGAATTGGTCGCCATCATTCGGGGCGCGCGGTCACTCGTGGCCGAGGGAAGATCCCTGGTGGTTTTCCCAGAAGGCACCCGGAGTCTCACCGGAGAGATGCTTCCCTTCAAGACCGGGGCCGTTCATATCGCCGCCAAAGTGGGCTGTCCGGTGCTACCGGTGGTTATCTCGGGCACCAGGGCTATCTGGCCCCCTCAGTCGGCATTGATAAAAGGGGGGCCAGTCAAAGTGAAGGTACTGCCGCCGATCATCCTCAGCAAAAGGGCGGCCCGCCGAGGCAGCCAGCTAACCCACCAAATTCGCCAAACCCTTATCGAGGAACTGGCCCGGCTTTGATTTGCTCGCCAGCGGGCGGGCCCGACCATCGCCAAGGCTGAGGACGCAAGTAGGTAGCGGTCCTCCATAGCCATTCGACAGGACCGTAACGGAAACGGCCAAGCCAGGCAGGGGACCACCAGAACTGCAGGGCCCAGACCACCACCACAAAACCGACCAGTATGGTTCGGGTAAGAGGCGTGTCGACCAGTATCCAGCGCAGGATCAAAACACCTAAGACGGTCTGGGTCAGATAGTTGGTGAGGGCCATCCGCCCGGCAGAGCGCAGGCGCCGGTGAAGCGAGGTCTCTGATCGACGATTCCAGAGGATGATGAGGCTGGCGTAACCTATCACGGCCGGGACAGTACCCAAGGTGTTGGGGATGGTCCCGATCAACGCTACACCAGGAGAAAAACCGTCTGCCGCCACCCAGGCGAGGCCGATCGCCGCCAGCGGCAGACCCACACCCAGTCCGATCACCGCCGTCCGCTGGTAGAAGCCAATCGATCGGTCGCCGGTTATCACCCCATTGCGGTAAAGCCCCACGCCGAGCAGCATCATTCCCACTGCCCTGGAAAAGAAATCGACAACGACAAAAGCCTGAGCCGTGCTCGTCATCTCCCCGGTGGCGCTCCAAAATGCTCCCAATCCGCTTCCGTCGCCCACAAGAGCGGCTTGGAACAAGACAGCAGACAACGGTGACAGCAATACCATCGCCCCGCCCAGAATGAACAGCGTGCGCGGACGACGATTGCGCAGCAGGATAATGAGCGGAGAGACCAAGGCGTAGCCGATCAGAATGTCCCCCTCCCACAGCAGCAAATGAAGAATACCGATCCCCAGCAATAGCAGGTTGCGCCACAGGCTGAGCGAAGCCGGTCGCCGCGTTTTTTGCGCAGCCCGGTCACAAAACAGTGCGATACCGGCGCCGAACAGCACTGAGAAAAGGCCCATGAATTTCTGGTCAACGAATATCTCACCGAATCCTCCGATCAGCCAATCGAGCCAGGTCTCCGAGCCACCCGCGGATAGGTTGAAATAAGGACCAGGGCCGAGTCCATAGGAGACGACATTCATAACCAG
The DNA here is from genome assembly GCA_965248705.1 of Acidimicrobiia bacterium. Lineage (GTDB taxonomy): Bacteria > Actinomycetota > Acidimicrobiia > Spongiisociales > ZC4RG35 > Bin76. Next base: position 568,726 of record CBDFJY010000002.1, read on the forward strand.
GATGCCCAGTACTGCCACCCCCCGGATCAGATCAAGATTGGTGTTGCGGGCGCTGAGGTCGATAGGCCGGGCGCCGGACGCGCCTCCTGGGAAACGCGAAATGATCTAAACCACCTCTAACAGGTGGCGGCTGCTCAGCCGGAGGCCTTCCGGAGGCGGGGTATGGGAAGGCGTATACCTCCCACTCCCAAGTCCCGGCGCCGCACTGCCAGCAAACCTACACCCAGGAAAGCCACGGCTAAACCTCCCAGAATCAGGGCATGCTGGGCGTCCAGACCATAGCGAAGCGGGTTGGAGGCGTCGTAGTAGTAGAAGGGCGAGATGGGCTGCAAGGCATCGAGGATCTCCACCAATCCGCCCAGGGAGTTGAGCAGATATGTACCTGCCGCCACCAGGGTCACCACCCCCACCGTCAAGCCTCGAAGACCCGTACCGGCTCCCAGCGCCAAGGCCAGGGATCCGAAGAACACCCCCAGCAAGACTGCCATGAAGGAACCGGCGGCCACGTTGGCCAGGGGAATGTCAACGCCAAAGAGAGCTTTGTCCACGGCTAGCGAAACAAACAATATCAAACCAAGTACCAACTCGACCAGCACCAGAGCCATCCACTTTTGCCAAACCAGCCCGGTTCTGGAAAGAGGAGTAGCCATCACCAGGTCGATGGTGCCATCCTCCTCTTCCCCGGCCACCGCCCGGGCCCCCTGGACCGCGCCGTATATGGCAAACACCAATGGGACGATCCACCCAAAGGCCTCCGCCCGCATGAAGCCCACCGGGTCGAACAGGCTCTCGTCCCCTCCGACACCCATGATTGCCAATAGTTCGTCCGGATAGGTTTCCAGCAGCGCTTCGAACTGCTCTTGATTCTCCCCCACAATGGGATACACCGCGCCAATGCCCAGCAAATAACCGAATATACCCATCACCCACCAAAACAGTGAGCGACGGCGATCCCGCAGCGTCTTGAGAGTTACGTTTCTGAGCATGTTTCAGTTCTCCTCTCCTCGGTAGTAGTCCAGGAACAAGGCTTCCAAGTCTGCGCCATGACTAACCAAGTTGCGGACCGTGTGACTCGCCACCACTTTGATCAACTCGTCAATGCTGCCGATGACCTGGCAATGAAGAACGTTGCCATGAAGGCTGGCGGAACGGACCCCGGCCAGTTGTTCGAACTCGGCAATACTTGGCGCGTCTTCAAAAACGACCTCGAACGTGCGGACCGCTTTCTGGCGAAGAGCCTCCAGCTTTTCCACTTCGACCAGTTTTCCCTTCCGGATAATGCCCACCCGGTCGGCCACTCTTTCCACCTCCGAAAGAACATGGGAGGAGAAGAATATGGTCACCCCTTCGGCTTTGATCTCATCTATGAGCCGGTACACCTCCTGCTGCACCAACGGGTCGAGCCCCGAGGTGGGTTCATCCAGAACCACCAGTTCGGGCCGATGCATCAGCGCCTGCACCAGCGCCAGTTTCTGCCGGTTTCCCTTGGACAGATCGCTGATCCGCCGGGAGAGGTCAAGGTCGATCCTCTCCGAAAGTTCTTGGGCCAGAGCATCCCCACCGTCTCCCCGTAGGTTCCCGATGTAAGTGAGAAAGTCCCCACCGGACATCCGCCCATAGAGCTCCACCTCACCCGGCAAATATCCGGTCCGACGCCTAATAGACGGATCACGGGGAGAACCGCCCAGCACCTCTACCGTTCCTTTTTGAGGTCGGATAAGGTCAACCAACATCCGAATGGTGGTGGTCTTGCCGGCGCCGTTGGGGCCGAGGTATCCAAAGACTTCGCCCGCCTGGACTTGCAGATCAAGGTCTATCACCCCGCGGGCTTTGCCATAGCTCTTGGTCACCCCCGTCAACCGGATGGGAACAGCCAATCCAAACCTCCTATCGAGCCTATTCGGCAGATACTATCGGCACCGACTTTCTACCCCGGCCGCCCCTACGTCTGAGCGCCGGCTCTCGGTTCTTCCACTCCCCCAGCCTTTAGGGCCAGTCCTCTTTGAACAATCGCGAGAGGGAGCGGTTGGTAGTAATGCTCGCTCAGACTAAAGCTTCATTCGTTTCCGATTCCGCGAATCAGCGATGATGGCCACAGATACAGCTCGTACTTGCACCGAAGCGTTTGATTTCGCTCGTTCAAGCTGTCCGATGGCGTCTTCGGCCCAGTTGATCGCATCCTCGGCATCCTTTTTCGTAGGGGTCCACATATGGTCGTAGTCGGCTCTCTCGCGCTCGGCGAGCAAAAACATGAATGACTCCGCAAACAGGACCAGGTCAGGATCACATACAAGCTGGCCAGGCAACCAATTGAACAACCACTGGCTGGCTTCTTTGTCCCGTCGGGCGAGGTTCTTGAAGACATCGCGAGCTGCGCTGTGGATCACCAGTCGCCTCACTACAAGGCCCAGTGGAGAAGGATAGGGTTTTCCCACCTCAGCGCATAGGGCGCAGAAGACAGCGTAGTAGGCGGTTGAGATCGCTCGACGCAGATGCGAGATTGATGGTCGCCCACGGCTTGAAGGGAGTAAATCTTGAGCCGACTTCAGCAACCCTTCGGGAGTGGGCGCAGACAAAAGCGATCTGCCGTAAGGCTACGCGAGTTCGCGGATAGGCCAACCGGTGTGATACTCGCCGGTTTCGAGCTCCTCGCGCGTGCGAAAATAGCTCTCGACCGTTATGTCCTCACCCTCAAACAACGCCTGAACTCGTCGCCGATACCACCTCAGCGTCTCCGAAGGCCATACTGTCCCTTTCGGTTCGGGCAACTCCCAGAAAACCAAGATACGCCATCCATCATCATCTTCAGACCAGGACGGGCCGCTGGTCATGTAGCGAACACGAGCCGGATCACCTTCCTGGTCCATCTCGCGGTTCAGTCCCGCGATCAGCATCTCGGCATTCTCGGCCAATCCCATAGCGCACCACTATAGTGTTGGGGCCCGCACAGGATTATCACACGGCATCACTTGCTAACTCGCGGGTGGTTAGGGCCAGCGCTCGGCTCTCAGTTCTTCCAACTCCTCCAGGGTCTTGGGCCAGTCCTCTTTGAGCAACCGGGAAAGGGAGCGATCGGCCAGGAGCCTTCCTTCCGTCTGGCAGGCGGCGCAATAGTTGGTCTCGTTGCTGGCATAGACGATCCTCTGCACCGGGGCGTCGCAGCGGGGACAGGGATCTCCGTACTTGCCGTGCACCGCCATCTCCGGCCGAAAAGCGGTCACCTTGGTGGGCCACCTTTCCCCGGTTTCTTCGGCCAGTCGTTCTATCCAGGATGACAGCACTCTTTGGACCGCTTCATACAAACGTTCGGCCTCCCGAGCGTCGAGCCGGGAGGTCATCTTCACCGGTGACAGCCGAGCCTCCCACAGGATCTCGTCCGAATAGGCATTGCCGATCCCCGACAGAATGCTCTGGCTGGTCAAGACCCGTTTGAGGGTGTGGTTTCTACCTCGAATCGCCTCGCTGAAGTCTTGGAAAGAGATGTCGAGGGGCTCCAGGCCTCCCCGATCCTCGGCCATCAGGTTCTCCTCTCCCGAAATAACCCATATCCCCGCCCGTCGCTTCGATCCCTGCTCGGTAAGCACCAAAGTGGATCCAGGAAAATCCCAGGCGGCCAACCCCATCTTGCCCGGAGGTTTGACACCGGAACGATCATGCCAACGTAGCCGGCCGGCCACCATCAGGTGGATCACCAGAAAAAGCTGTTCCTGGTCGAATTCCCACACTATGCGCTTTCCGATTCGCCGCAGGCCAACCACCGTTCTTCCCACCACCGCGTCGTAAGGAGGGTGGTAGGTGCGGAGGGCCGACATGGATGTGACCGCAAATCCCCTCACCTGCTGGCCCACTATGCGGGGTTCCAGAGCCCGCAGATATAAAGCGATGTCAGGAAGTTCAGGCATCGGCTCACAAGGCTACCCAACGGTCTAGTCTTGGGCCTTGAAGACTCAACGATGATCAGGAACGGAGAAACACTGTGGTAGACACCCTCTCGACGATGCTTCCTCTCGGAACACAGGCACCCGACTTCTCACTGACCGATACGGTGACCAATGGCAAGGTCTCTCTCTCGGACTGTACCGGGAAAGCCCTGGTAGTGATGTTTATCTGCAACCACTGCCCGTTTGTGGTTCACATCCAAGACGGATTGGTTGCTTTCGGCAACGACTACCGGGGAACCGACGTTTCCATCGTGGGCATCAGCGCCAATGACGCTCATAAGTATCCTGGCGATGCACCGGACAAGCTGGCCGCCATGGCCCGCCGGAAGGGATACGCCTTTCCCTATCTGTATGACGAGACTCAGGAAGTGGCCAAGTCCTACACGGCGGCCTGCACACCCGATTTCTTTGTGTTCGACTCGGATCGGGCATTGGTCTACCGCGGCCAGTTCGACGACTCACGGCCTTCCAATTCCGTGCCGGTGACCGGAAGCGACCTGCGGGCGGCGGTGGAAGCCGTGCTGGCCGACCAAGAGGTGTCCTCCATCCAGAAGCCCTCCATAGGATGCAACATCAAGTGGATCCCCGGTCAGGAGCCAGATTACTTCGGTTGACACCAAGGGTCAACCCCTCCACAGTGGTAACCAACCGACCTGTCCCCTAAAACAGAGCTGAACCGGTTCTCTGCTAACACAGAGTTAGGATCGGGATGCGGTGAATAACCGGCCCCACCTTGTTTTTGTCACAGTGATGCTGTTGATTGCAGCAACGGCCTGTGGGGAAGGTCCCTCCTCGGAAGCCACCGACACTCTCCCCGAAACCGCCATTGTGGGTACCACATTGACGAGTGACGGCCCGGCACCCGTCCCCGCCCCGGAAGTCACAACTGCTCCGGTAACGACCAGATTGCCCGAAACGACCACCACCAACGCTTCCTGGTGATCGAGAGCACTTATCAAACTGAAGCATTCGAGAGGGATATGACCGAAATGGTGTACGGCATGTTTGGCGCCCTGGCCGAGGAAGTGACCGAGGGAGAGGCTCAGGCGGCGCAGGAAGCCCTACCGGCGTTCCAACTGCTGATAAACGTCACTCCGGGCGCGGTGCAGGTGGTCGCTCGCTTTGATCCCCAAGTCGGTCTGGTTATTCAAGGTGACTACCAAACCCGGGGAAGGGTGACCACGGACATGACCATACCGGGGGAGGCCGAGGAACCGTTCCCCATGATCACCACCACCGAATACGAACAGGGCGCCTTCTACGAACTGATCGACACAACATCATGAGCCCCGACGCCCTCCCACCACCCCAGAAGGTGGGAGACTTTGGTTCCCTGTGCCTGGTTGACCGAACGATCAGGCTGCACCCGCTTCGACTAACCCGTTGATGTTGCTCCAGCCGTAGGACACTTCCACCAGGTCCGTCCCGCCGATGGCGATTGTCTTGCTACTAACTTTCTCACCCCCCAGGGATTCATAGAACCTGCGGGTTGCATGGTTGTCCTTCAGCACCCACACCAGCATCGAATCGAGCCCGTCCGCCAACAGCCGCTCCGCCACAGCCGAGACAAGACGCCTCCCCAAACCCCTTCGTTGATATTCAACGAGCAGATAGACAAAAAAGAGTTCGGCGCGATAAGCCGGATTGCCTTCTCGTTCCCGGCCTCCTCCCGCGAACCCAATGACCTCGCCTCCGTACTGCTGGGCAACAAAAATCCTGCCGACGGACCGGTCCTGGGAGAGGACGCTTTCCCACCACGACTCCCCATCACCATACGAGAGATTCGCCAGGTGCTCGTCCGGCACGATGCCGGCATATGTGGTCCTCCACGAATCGATGTGAACCCTGGCGATGGCTCCAGCGTCTGCCGGTTCGGACTTTCTTATCCGCATGTCCATGTCCTGATCGCACCGGCTGCTTCACTGCGGTGGCCTCGACCGAGCTGACTTTTTACAACTCGTATCTGCAGGGTCCCTGTTACGCCCCATATGACGAATAGTAGAGCCCGCACCCCATACGAACCGGTGAGTTCTCTAACCCGACCAGCAGTGTTTGAAAATCGATCGGGGGCAACATGAAAGAAGCAGCATCCCATTGGCTGACAAACCCCCGTGAGTAATCCCTGTCAGGATATAGTCTTGGCCCAGTGAGCAGCTTCTTCGACCTTTTCTCCAATCGCCGGGCTCTCCTGGCGCTGTGCGCTCTATCCCTGGTGACAGCCGCATGTGGAGGAGATTCCTCAGCGGATCAACCCGCCGCCGCCGAAGCCACAACCACGACGACGACGACAGCCCAGACCACTACCGCCCCGCCCCAGACCACCACTACTTCCCCACCCCAGACCACCACTACTTCCCCACCCCAGACCACCACTACTTCCCCACCCCAGACCACCACAACCACTGCTGCCGAGCCCACTCGGGACTACCAGCCGGCTGTGTTTTCCTACCGGTACCCGTCGTCCGGTGAGGTCGCATACCGGATTTCCATCCAGCAAGAAGCTGAGGTAACACTGGACGGCGGACCACCCGAAGAAATGCCTCCCGGACCCATCCAGATATCCAGCACTTTGGAGGGAACCATCACCTACCGGACCAGCCCCGGGCCTGAAGAGGGCACCACCAGAATACAAATCCTCTCTGACTTGGAAATAGTCGAGAACAAGATGTCCATCGGTGGAATCGCATTGCCTGACCCCGGGGGAGGCGCGGCGCCCGGGTTCGAGACTCCCATCGACATAACCGTGGTAGTGGACGAAAAGGGGAACGTGTTGGAAGTAATCAGTGAAGGACTGGATGAACTGTTCGGCGACTTGAGCCTTTTGTTCCCCTCCTCAGTGGGAACCCAGGATCTCAACAGACCGTTTGGCCCGGCCTTCCCCGATCACCCGGTGGATGTCGGCGACACATGGACCGAACGAGTCGAACAGGAAGGCACGGCCGGCATGGGAACGATCGTAACCAACGCCGAACATCGCTTGGTGGGGGTGGACACGAAAGCAGGACGCACCATCCTGGTGGTAGAGAGCGAATACCGTACCGAGGCCTTGGAATGGGATATGAGCGAATTCCTACAGGGCATGTTCGGGGCATTCGCTGATGAACTGAGCGAGGAAGAGGCTCCAGAAAGCGAACAAGCCATCCCGGAATTCACCCTACTGATGAGCGCATCTCCTATCACTGTCATCGCCGTCACGCGATTCGACTCGGAAGCCGGATTGGTCTTGGAGGGCGAATATCAAGTTTCGGCAGAGGTGACCACCGATATGACCCTCCCGGATGAAACCGGTGAACCGGCTAGCATCATCTCCTCCACCAGCTATGATCAGACCGTCACTTATATACGGATCAATCCGGCGGCCTAAAGGATCAGCGGGGCAATACCGATTTACCTATCTAAGGCGGGGGATGACCTCCTTGCCCAACAGGTCAATGCTCTGGAGCCACCGGTCGAAGGAGAGCCGCAGGTCATAGACCAAGTGATCTACGCCCACGTCGGCAAATTTGGCGGTGGCGGTTACCACTTCGTCTGGGGTACCGGCGATCAGGGAACCTTCAATGTCCTCGGCGGTCTCGAAACGACCCGAGGGGGGCTTCACCCACCATTTACCGCGGGTGTTGGCCCAGGCGAGCAGGCCTTCCAATGAGGTGCCTGCCATGGCCTCCTCGCTGGTCTCGGCGATGCTGGTGGGCGGTATGCAGGCCACCGTCGGCATGGGGCGCCCGTTTTTTTGGGTTAGCCCGCGCATCTGGGCCACCCGCTTGGCGATGGTGGGGAGGGTGATCCGCCCCGGCATCCATCCGCTGCAATAGGTGGCGGCCCGACGGGCGGAGGCGGGCGTGGCGCCTCCATACCAGAAGGGGATGGGAGCGGCGGGATGAGGGCGGATGGTCACGTTCTCGAACCGGTAATGCTGGTCCTCGTAGTTGACGTGATCCTCGGAAAGCACCTTGGCCAGGATGCGGGCATTGGACTCCACCAGCTCGGGGCGGAATATTTCCGCCATTCCCACCGCGTCGAATTCGAAGTCATAGCCGCCGGCGCCCCAAGCGGTGATCAGCCGGCCACTCCCCACCAGGGAATCTACCGAGGCCAGGGTGGCTGCCACCACCAGAGGATGGCGATAAGGGATCAGCGTGGCCGTTCCCAGCTTTATCGAAGAGGTCACCGATCCCACTGAGGTCAGAACCGTCAGGGGTTCCAGGAAATTCCGGTTGGGCGCTTCGAATTCCCCATGAGGCTCGAACATCAGGTGATCCCTCACCCAAAGCGAGTCAAAACCCAGTTCCTCCGCCCTTCTTGCCCCCTCCCAGAGCATGTCCCGGTCGGTGTGATGGCCGAAGTGAGGCAACAGCAGTCCAAACTCCATGATTCAGTTCCTCTCCATCGAATCGGGAACCGCCTGGCGGCCATGGCCGGGCTCCCCCACTATTTCGCCACCAACATAGACATCGGTTCCCCGCACCATGGTGCGCTCCACGGCTCCCCGGATGGTCCGTCCGTGATAAGGGGTCCAGTCGATCTTGGAGAGGACCGAATCGTTGGTGATGGTCCATTCCCGGTCGGGATCGATTAATACCAGGTCGGCGTCGGCGCCGGGGGTGATCCGGCCCTTTCGGGAGAGGCCGAACAAACGGGCGGGAGCAGCGGCTACCGCGTCCACCAGTCGGGCGAGGGAGATGCGGCCCTGATGGTGAGCGTCTATCAGAAGCGGCAACTGGTACTGGATGCCGGGCGAACCGGTGTGGGCGGCCCACATGTCCTGATATCCCACATCCTTTTCCTCCCTGGTGTGGGGAGCGTGGTCGGAGGCGACCATGTCGATCGAACCGTCCGCCAGAGCTTTCCACACTGCCTGCTGATGATGCTCGGGCACCCAATAGGAAAGCACATAGGGACCGAGCTTTTCGACCAGTTCCCATGTGCCCAGGAACAAACCCCAGTGATTGACTTCGCAGGTGACCGCAACTCCGCGCTCTCGCGCCGCCCGGATCATCTCCACCTGACGGCTGGTGGTGGTGTGGACGATGTGCAGCCGACAGCCGGTGGCCTCCGCCATACGGAGCAGCGAAGCGGTGGCGATGTCCCACATCATCCCGTCCCCGGTCATCAGAGTGCGAGCGTAGGCCTCGGGAGTCCGGTCCCCCTCTGCCCAGAAACGCTGCTCAACCACCTCTTCTATGCGTTGATCATGAGGATGCACCATCAGCGTCAGCCCGGTGGCGGCCACGGTCTCCATCGCCTCCAAAAGATCGCCGTGGTCATGAACCCCGATGGCGGCCGGATGCGGATATGAGCGGCCGGTGTCCGTCACCATGTAAATCTTGTAGGCGGCGATCCCCATCCCGGCCATCTCGGCCAACTCCTCTCGCTGCTTGGCGGCCGGGTTGTGGTTGTAATCCACAAAGCTCTTGCGGTCATACAACGCCAAAACGGCGCGGAGATCGCCCGCGGTCATGGTGGGGGGCTTGAGATTGGGCATCCCGAACACGGTGGTGTACCCACCCGCCGCGGCGGCCCGGGTAGCGGTTTCGATGTCCTCTTTGTGGGTGTATCCGGGTTCTCGGAGATGGACATGCACATCAACTCCTCCCGGCAGGGCCCACAGCCCGTCAGCGTCTATCACCTCGGCGGAGGAAGGGGGCGAGACCACCCCCGGCGAGGACAGCCCGGCGATTCTCTCGCCGTCCACCAGAATGTCCAACTCCGTCAGGCGATCGTCGCCGGCCACCAAAGCTCCTCTTATCACCCTGCTGATATTCATTCGATCTCCTCGATAATCATATGGTCCTCTCTGCTTATGGTGGGCTGGACAGCCTGCACCCGGGTTGTAACCAGACTTTCGCAAAACCAGTCCACCATCTGGGGAATAATCGTTTTCCCATATTGCCGGTAGGCGCCATAGTGGGTGGTGTGACGTTGGACTATTAGCTTCTTGGGTGGGCCTGCCCGCTCATAGAGCGCGGTGGCGTGCTCGGTGGGAGTGACCGGATCGTTCTCCACGGCCACGATCAGCAGCGGTCGGGGGCTGATCCGCTCCACCATCTCGATAGGTTGGTAGGCCATGATCTCATCCGCCACCGCCAGGGGAAGTAGCTTGGGAACCTGGGAATCCACATCCCTTTTGATGGTGGTGGCCCGCCGCTCGGGGGTGGGGATCATGATCTCTCGGGGGTGGACCAGTTCTCCTTTTCCGGTGGTCACTCGGCTCACCCGGTCGGCTTCCAGCCGCCCCAAGAACTCGTACCACTCATAGGAACGGCGCATTCTCCGCAGCCAATCCCTGCCGTCGGAGACCGGCACCTGCGACACGACACACCGCACCCGACGGTCGGATGCCGCCAGGCACACGGCGTTGCCGCCCCCCGTGCCTCCCGATCCGAACACCCCGATCCGATCGGCGTCCACTTCGGGTCGGGTGGTGAGATAGGTTACGGCGTTGGTCAAATCCTCGAGCTGGCGCGGCGGCGAGAACCCCAGGGGATCACCCTCGGAATCTCCACACCCCCGGTAATCGATGATCAGGACCGCGATCCCCGCCGCCACAAAGGCCTGGTGGTAGGGGCGATAGAGCCGGGCGGTGCGCAACCCCAACCAGCCGGGTCCCTGCACCACCGCCGGGCCGGGTCCGTCCAGCGTCGGATCGGGCAGGTAAAAGGTACCCACCACCCGTTCCCCGCCGCTGTGGAAAACCACTCTCTCTTCTTTCATAAACCGTCCCCGTTCACCGCGTTGCTCCAGTCGTCGGCAGCGGACATCTCTTCTTCCATCGACTCCAGAACCTCCATCAGGTGGTCTTCGAGAAACCGGGAAGCCGTATCCGCATCACTTCTGACGAGACTCTCCAACAGCTCGCGGTGCCAGCCCGGACAGAACCTTTTTCTCAATAGATAGCGGCTCACCTCGGCGCGAAGGGCCATGATGGTGTCCACCACCCTGATGCCGTTCCCAATGGCGTAGAGCCGCCGGTAGAAGGCGCACCTCTGCTGTATCCACTCGTCCCCCTCCTCGGCGTTCTCACAGCTTTCGGCCAACTCGGCCAATTCGGCCAGATCGGAGGGCGTAACCGCGGCCACGGAGCGGCGCAGCGCAAAGCACTCCACCACCACCCGCAGTTCGTATAGCTCCCGAAGCTCAGCGGGAGAGAGTTCCCGGACCTTGGCGCCCCGATGGGGGATGTTAACCACCAGCCCCTCGGAGTCGAGTTGGCGCAGCGCCGCCCGGATCGGCATCCGGCTCACCATCAACAGCTCGGCAAGCTGATCCTGGGGCAGGCGTTCGCCCGGGCTGAACACGCCTTTGACAATCGCTTCCCGGAGAACCCCGGTAACCATGTCCTCGGCGGTGCGGTAGCGCTGTCGCGCTTCGGAAACCCAAGGTTCCAGTTTGCTCAGGTCCATCAGCTTCCGTCTTGTCTCATCAGCCGCCACACCCGCTCGGGAGTAAGCGGCAGCCGATCGGGCCAACGACCCACCGCCCGGCCCACCGCGGCGGCGGTCGCTCCTCCGATGGGGTTGAGGGTTCCTTCCCCCCCACCTTTGGCGCCGTACGGCCCCACCCCGTCACCTCTTTCCGCCACTATCGTGATGATCTCTTCGGGCATGTCCTTGGCTCGAGGAACCCGGTATTCCACCAGGTTGGAGTTGACCAGCTGCGGCCCGTCGTACACCAACTCCTCAAAAAGCGCCGCTCCGAGGCCCTGAGTGGCCGCTCCCACATCCTGGCCCTTCAGCATCTCGCGATGGATGGCGTGGCCAACATCCGCCACCGTAACCATTCTCAGCAAGAAGATCTGGCCGGTGTCGGGATCGATGCGAATCTTCACTCCTGACACCCCGATCTCCCAGAAGGGAGGAAGTTCCCGCAGCTCGCCCACCCGGCGTACCACCCCTGTGGCGGACAGCTCCCCCAATCGTCCGCCGAACCATTCCTGCACCACCTCCGCGAACGAAACATCGCCCCATGGGCCGACCACGGTGCCCTCGGCCGCCTTAACTTCGGTGATCCCACCTCCCTTGAGCTCGGCCGCCACTTCCTCAAGACGCGACAACAGCTCAGTGCACGCCCGCTGGATGGCCAACCCGGTGAGAGTTGTGGTCCGGCTCGCTCCCGAAGTGCGTTCATAGGGAGTGGCGTGAGTGTCGGACTGGGCGATAGCCACCCTTTCCAAGGGAACGCCCAGTTCCCGAGAGGCGATCAGGGCCAAGGCGGTGCGGCTTCCCTGCCCCATCTCCGAAGAGCCGGTGGAGACCAGCACCGAACCGTCCGGGAGGATCTTGACGGCGGCGGTGGAGACCGGGTAGGCCCCGGCATCGGAGGCGGTGACGCCAAACCCGATCCCTACCGGATGGGCGGGATCCGACTCCTCTTCCGGTGCGTTCCAGCCCAGACCCTCCAGCAACATGTCGAGATCGGCCACCAGGTCGGCATCCATGGGACGCTTGCCCGGATAGTGTCGCTCGCCGGGGGGGATCAGGTTGCGGCGCCGCAGCTCGCCGGGATCGATTCCCAGCGCCTCGGCGGCCTGATCCATGTTGAGCTCGGCCGCCAGGCTCACCTGCGGCGCTCCAAAGCCCCGATAAGAAGAAGAGGGGACCGTGTTGGTGTATACAGCTTGTCCCCTGACCCGCACGTTGTCATTCCGATAGGGGCCGAAGCTGCGGTTGGAGGCTTTGGAAAGCACCAGCGGCCCATTGTCGGCGTAGGCGCCGGTATCCAGGGTCAGTTGGACATCGCGGGCCAGGAGCCGACCCCCCGACTCGAATCCGGAACGGATCGTGACCCGGGCCGAGTCGGCCCGAGTGGTGAGAATGGATCCGGCCGCATCAAGTTCGACCTTGACCGGCCGGCCGGTATACCAGGCGCCCACCGCCGCCAACGGCTCGACCTTGGTGTAGGACTTGGTGCCGTAGCCGCCTCCCAAATAGGGGGAAGTGACCCGCACATGGCTGAGAGGCAGAGAAAACACCCGGGCCAGGTCATCTCGGACCATAAAGGGATGCTGGGCGGTGGTGATCACCTTCAGATACCCATCCTCGAAATCGGCAAGGGCGTTGTAGGGCTCCATCGCATAGCCGTACAGCATTGGGTAGGAAGTGGAGGTCTCCACTATGTGGTCGGCTCGGGCCATGGCCTGGTCCACATCCCCCCAAGAGAACTCCACCCTATGGCAGATGTTGTCGGAGCGGGGCTCGGAGTGCGCTTCTTCGAAAGAGCGATCCCCAACTCCGTATTCCTCGGTGTGCAGCAGCGGAGCGCCCTCCGCCAGCGCCTGGAAAGGATCCATCACCGGAGGAAGCTCCACATAGGAGACTTCCACCAACTCGGCCCCGTCCTGGGCGGCGTAGCGGTCCTCGGCCAGCACCAGCGCCACCGGCTCCCCGTGATAGCGAACCTTGTCGATGGCCAGGATGGGATGATCCGGAATGATGTGGCCGAAACGGGGAAAGAGCGAAGCCAGATCCCTACCGGTAACCACCGCCACCACTCCTTGTGTGGCCAGCGCGGCCGTGGCGTCGATCCCGCTCAGAAGGGCGTGGGCCCGCTCGGAACGCACCAGCGCCGAAAAAAGCATGCCGTGGGTGCGGAAATCCACCGCGTAGCGGGCCCGACCGGTGACCTTGGGTACCGCGTCCAGACGAGGGGGAGCCAAGTGACCGGTCACGACCGGGAGGCTCGCAGACGGCCGGCGGCGTCCAACACCGCTTCGATGATGGGCACGTAACCCGTGCAACGGCACAGGTTCCCCTCAAAATGCTCCACGATCTCATCCCGGCCGGGATCGGGCGAGTGCTCCAAGAGACTCTTGGCCATCATTATGAAACCCGGCGTGCAGAAGCCGCATTGGAGAGCAAAGCGGTCCACGAAAGCCTGTTGGATGGGATGGAGGTTTTCCCCATTGGCCAAGCCTTCGATGGTGAGCACCCGACCGCCATCGGCGTCGGCCGCCAAAAAGGTGCATGAGGAAACCGGCCGATCGTCCACCAGGACGGTGCACACTCCGCACACCTGCATCTCACAGCTCAACTTGGTGCCACAGAGACCTAGTCGGTCGCGAAGCATCTCAGCAAGAGTCATCCTGACCGGCACGTTCAAAAAGACCTCCCGCCCGTTGACCACCGGAGCGATTTCCACCGTCTCCACGCCGATCACGGCTGACTCTCCAAACGATGAATCGCCCGCCGCAGGTAAACCTCCACCAGATGTCGCTTGTACTCCTCTGATCCGGTGAGGTCGGGGATAACCTCCATACGGGCCGCCATTTCGGCCGGGTTGAGGTCGGAGACCGAATCCAACCGGAACCTTTGGGGGCAAAGCCCCACCGCTCCCACCACCAGGGAAACATGTGAGTTGGCAGCCAGCGCCACCCCCAGGGTGGGACGCTCGGTGGTTTGGTGTTTGAGATAGACGAACCGCACTTCGGGACGGATCGGAACGAAGATACGGGTAAGCAACTGCCCGGGCTCCAGGGCGGTTGCGTAGGGACCCACTACGAAGTCTTCCACCGCCATCCGGTTGCGACCATCCACCGAGGCGATCTCCACTTCTGATCCCAGGGCGATCAGGGCGGCGGCCACATCGGAGCGAGGTTCGGCGAAACACAGGTTGCCGGCCAGGGTGCCGGTAGCCCGCACCCGTGGGTTGCCCACTTTACGCAGCACGGCGGCCAACCCGGGAAGATGGCGGACCACCGTCGGATGAGAGGAAGCTGCGGTGTGGGTCACCAGGGCCCCGATCCCTACCTCATCGTCTGAGTACTCCACATCACCGAGGGCGCCGATCCCTTTGAGATCCACCAGATGAGTGGGATGCAACAGCCCTTCTTTCATGGCCAGCAGCAGTTCGGTCCCGCCTGCGTAAGGCGGCCGATCCTCGTCCACCCAGCTCAACGCCTCGGAGACGGTACGGGGCCGCAACAGCCGAAAGGGGGGAAGTACACCCACGCTATGCAGCCTTTGACGCCGCCGCGCAAAACTCGTCGAGGATCGTCTCTGCCTTGTGCCTTATCAGAGAGGCGCCCAGCGTGGCCACCCGTCCAGTCACTTCATAGCGGCCCTCCATCCGGAGAGCAGTGGCGCCTTCTTCCCCATCCAAGAGGCGGAGCGTCACATCCACCTTGATACGGGAGCGGACCTGTCGGTCTTCACCTTCGACCTCCAACACCACCTTCGACCCTTCATCCAACTGCTTGATCTCTATTTCCAGGTCGGCCCGCAGCCGGAAGGGGCCTACCCGGTCCCGGAGCTCCGCGCGATAGTGGGACAATGGGCTAAGCTCCCTCACCCGCCCTACCAACCCCACCCAACTCGCCACCGTCTCCACATCCAGAAGCATTTCCCAGGCCTTGGGGCGAGGAAGATCGATCACCAGGTCGCGGCGAAACTCCTCAGCGGGCATCAGAACAGCGGCTCAAGAAGCACGCCCCAATGGATAGGGGAACCCAAGATGTAGTTGATCATGAACCAGATAACGGCGGTAGTTCCCACCGCGGTGAATATCGAGGTCCGCCATTTCTCCCGGCCGAACCATCTCATCAGGGCCACGACGTAGAGAGGTACCGCCACCAGGTTGAGTCCCGCCAACCAGGCCACCGCCAGGAACCCGAGCAGTGACCACAGAAGAGCGCGCTCGCGTGCCATTTGATCGGCATCCGATTCGATCACCGTCGGGGCCAAAGTCGGGGCTCCGGCCAAGGACGGCTCTTCCGATGGGGTGGTTGGTTCTTCGATCTGGCCGGCCTCGAAGTGGATCAACTCTTCGCTGATGAAGTAACCCCATCGGGAGCAAAGAGCCGGTGACCTGGCTACCGCCAGGAACACCACCGCCAGAGCCACCGTCCCCCAACCCACCACCAGGGGAAAGATCCGCCCTTCGTTGGCGGGGAAAGTGTAGGCGAAGAGGGTGGCCATCAGCATCACTGCGCCGATAAACGCCACCAGACCCATCTCGGCGGGGGCGATTACCACTTCGGCATCGGCGCCGACGCGTTTGCGGCGACGGGCCACTGACCAGACCGATCCAATCAACAGCGCCGCCGTTATCACTACCAGGACAATGGAGATGGGCCGTGACACGAATATCCACAATCCCTGGTCGAAGAGGTTGATCGAGAGATGGTAAGAACGTTCGGCTTCGGCGCCCAGCAGCAGGCCGAGGATGAGCGGAACCACCGGCATTCGATGGATCTTCATGTAGTAACCCAGGATGCCAAATCCCACCGTGAACATCACGTCCACGAACTGGCGCTCCAATCCGAAGGAACCCACCAGAGCCAAAACCGCCACAATGGGCGCCAAAAGCGAGGGTCGAACCTTGGTAACCGGAACCAGCCAGCGAGAAGCGGCTATCCCGATCGCCGACGTAACCCAGGAGGCGGCCAGGATAACGATGATGGCTATCCACACGATATCGGGTCGTTCCCGCAGCAGATTCGGCCCGGGTACCACCCCATAGAGCACCATCGCTCCCAAAATGATCGCCCAGTCGGAACTGCCGGGGAGGCCGAAAGCCAGGGTGGGAAGAGCCGCTCCGGCGTCCTTGCCGTCGTTGGCCGCTTCGGGGGCCAGCACTCCCCGCGGGTCACCTTGACCAAACTTGCCGTCCTTGCTGGTGTGCATTGCCTGGTAGTAGGCCATGAACGAGGCCACCGTCCCGCCCACCGCCGGGACAATCCCCAGCCCCGTGCCCACCAGGGCGCTGCGGATCAGTAAAAACGGCTGTTTGATGACGAACAACATCCCCTCCCAGACCTGGGAGCGATCAAGGGGCATATCCCCCACTTCGGAGATGGGACGGTTTTGCTTCAGGAGCCGCACTACCTCCGAGATCGCGAAAAGTCCGATCAGAACGGCGATTACATCCACCCCGTCGATGAGGCTCAACGTGTTGAACACATAACGCTGTCCCCACGACCCCAGCCCTACGAAGGACAGCATCACCCCCACCCCTCCGGCGATCAGGCCCTTGATAAGCGAGCCGCGAGAAGCGGCGGCGATGGCGGCCAGCCCCATCATGGCCAGAAGCATGAACTCGGGATAGGAGAAGGAAAGAATGAGCACTCTCACCGCCGGCAGCAAAACCACCAACACCACCACCCCTATCAAAGAGCCGAGCGAAGAGGCCATCGCCGAAATTCCCAACGCGTATCCAGCTTTCCCCTGGCGGGAGAGCTGATAGCCATCGAAAGTGGTGGCCGCGTTGGGCGCCGTCCCCGGAGTGTTCAACAGAATGGCGGTGATGGAGCCCGCGAAGGTCTGTCCCGACAGAGCGGCGGTGAACAGCACGATCGCCTCGGAAATGTCTATCCCGAAGGTGAGCGGGATCATCAAGGCGATCCCCACCGATCCGCTCAAACCGGGGAGGATGCCGAAAATCAGTCCATTGAGGGTTCCCAACAGGAAAAAGAGGAGCAGCGGCCAGCTAAGCAACTGGTCGGCGGCGGCGGTCAGGCCTTCAAGGAGCGTCATCTATTCGAAAAATGGGTCTGTCATGGGCGCTGGGAGACGGCCGGGGCGTTAACCCCGACCGTCTCCTCAGTGACGCCTCTTCTTCTTTAGCCTTCGGAACGCAGTTGCGCTACCAGGGCGGGATCAAGGGACTTCATGGTTTCGACCTGAGATCTCATCACATCCTTGGCGGACTCGGCGCCGCGGGGGATGATGGGACGTCCGGCCTCTTCGGACCAGGCCGCGAAATCATCAGAGGTCATCGCGGTGAACAAAGTCCGTTTCCAGTACTCGGCCACCTCTTCATCCAAACCAGGCGGCATTACCACCGCCCGCAACTCGGTAACCGAACCAGCAGCCTCCGGATAACCCACATCAGCGATACTCGGCACATCAGCCAACCAAGTCAAAACCTCGGGACGCTGATCCTCAGTACCCAAGAACAACAACGCCGCCAAATCCCCAGAATCCATGAAACCCACCAAATCGGTAGTTCCATAGACGATGTAATCAACATCGCCCCGGATCAAAGCAGTCGCTGCCTCCTCAGAACCCTCCGCACCGAAATTGATTTGCGCATCCAAACCCAACGCCCCGGTAGCCACCACATTGGCGATCGACGACGAAGAACCACGCTCCACCGTCAACGAATTCAACCCCGAAGCTCCCATCAAGTCATCCACCGACTGATAAGGACCATCAGCAGCCACATACAACACATACGCGTTCTCTTCGATAGAACCCAACACCGTGAAATCACCCGTCGACCACGGAGAAATCTCCGGATTGATCAACTCCTGGGCAATCGCAGCCGGCATCGGCAAAATCCCCATCGTATGACCATCAGGATCAGCATTGAACATCGCCGCGACCCCTTGCTGGATCGGAGTGATGTTCTCCACCACCACCGTCACACCATCAGGCAAGAAACCACCCTCGGACAACACCTGAGCCAAACCCCGACTGTAAGTGTCAAAACCACCACCAGGGTTATAAGGCACAACCCAAGTCACATCACCACTCGGCTCCCACATCGGAGCAGCCGCCGCGCCTTCGGAGCGCAGTTGCCCCACCAGGTTGGGATCGAGAGATCTCATGGTATCCACTTGTGCGGCCATGACCGACCGTGCTGAAGCAGCATCGCGGGGGATGATGGGACGTCCGGCCTCTTCGGACCAGGCCGCGAAATCATCAGAGGTCATCGCGGTGAACAAAGTCCGTTTCCAGTACTCGGCCACCTCTTCATCCAAACCAGGCGGCATTACCACCGCCCGCAACTCGGTAACCGAACCAGCAGCCTCCGGATAACCCACATCAGCGATACTCGGCACATCAGCCAACCAAGTCAAAACCTCGGGACGCTGATCCTCAGTACCCAAGAACAACAACGCCGCCAAATCCCCAGAATCCATGAAACCCACCAAATCGGTAGTTCCATAGACGATGTAATCAACATCGCCCCGGATCAAAGCAGTCGCTGCCTCCTCAGAACCCTCCGCACCGAAATTGATTTGCGCATCCAAACCCAACGCCCCGGTAGCCACCACATTGGCGATCGACGACGAAGAACCACGCTCCACCGTCAACGAATTCAACCCCGAAGCTCCCATCAAGTCATCCACCGACTGATAAGGACCATCAGCAGCCACATACAACACATACGCGTTCTCTTCGATAGAACCCAACACCGTGAAATCACCCGTCGACCACGGAGAAATCTCCGGATTGATCAACTCCTGGGCAATCGCAGCCGGCATCGGCAAAATCCCCATCGTATGACCATCAGGATCAGCATTGAACATCGCCGCGACCCCTTGCTGGATCGGAGTGATGTTCTCCACCACCACCGTCACACCATCAGGCAAGAAACCACCCTCGGACAACACCTGAGCCAAACCCCGACTGTAAGTGTCAAAACCACCACCAGGGTTATAAGGCACAACCCAAGTCACATCACCACTCGGCTCCCACATCGGAGCAGCAGGCTCCTCGTCAGGCTCCTCAGTGGGCGTATCCGTCGGTTGCTCAGCGGGCGTATCCGCCGGAGCTGCGGTAGTGGTAGCTCTCTGGGTCGTTTCGGTGGTTTCGTCGTCACTGCCACAGGCAGCCCCCACCAACGCCAAGGCCACAAGCATGGCCAAGGTCGATATCCAAGTTCTTTTTCGCACTTTGATCTCCTTCGCTTCGTTTGTTTGTCGTTTCCTGTTCAGTTCGTAGGCCGCGGTGCGGCTTAGATTACAAATTGGCTATTGTATCCTATTTGCTGGGAAGTAGGGCAAAAAACCAGCCCCTTATTCAAGATTGGCCTCCATCTTTGGGGATAGGCCTGGAGATCCGGGAATCGTAGACCCGCAACGGCGCCGCGGCCGGCGACGATATGACTGCGAGTGCCGCCACCACCGTTAAGGCCGCCGAGAGGGGCACCAACAGCACCAACATCCCCACCAGGATGGGCGCCAACAGCTTACCCAGGTTCTTTATCGCCCCATTGGCGGCTACCAAGCTGGCCCGGTGTTCGGGGTCGGTCGCTGACGCCAGATAAGAGTTGACAAAAGTCCCCAGGACGCCGTCGGCCAGCCCATAGGCGACGGCTGCCGTCATCAGAATCCAGATACTCGACAAGAACGCCATGATCACCAATACCAGGGCCTGTACGACTATTCCGATGAGGACCCACCGTGAAGCGGGGCCGAGCCGGGCCAAAAGGCCGCTGACCGCGGCCCCCATGGTCCCGCACAAGGCGGCCACCCCCAATATAAGGCCGGCCTCGGCGGCAGTCATACCCCGGGAAACCACCAGCAGCAGCGGAAGATAGGAAACCATGGAGAATTTTACGAAGAAACGAAGAAACGCCACATAATGGAGGGAGAGGGCGCCTTTGAGATGCACCGAGCGCCATAGCCACCGCAGGCCGCCCATGCCACCAGAACGGCCCAGAGGCACCCAATCCCGGAAGGTAGCCATCACCACCAGACCGAGCGGAAGAGCCAAAGATTGCAAATACCAGGGCGCCAACCAGGAGAGCCCCACCAATAACCCCCCCAGGATGGGAAATCCACCGTCGGCCACGGACATCAACACCGAGCGGCGACCCTGGGCGCTCACCAGCACCGGACCTTTGTAAAGGTCGCCCAAAATGGTGATGGTGAGGGGAAAGGCGGGAGCGAACCCCAGCCCCTGAAAGAACCGCATTACCAAAAAGGCGCCGAAGGAGGCCTGCGCCGCCAGGGGAAGGAGTGCGCCCGCCAAGCCGAACAGGCACAAGCCTCCTCCAAAAACCCACCGCCGTCCGATACGATCAGCCAACAGTCCGGCCGGCAGGGAAGCCAAGGTAGCGGGGATCAAATAGACGCTGATCACCAAAGATATCTCCGACTCCGACAAGGCGAACTGCTCGGCCATGGCCGGAAGGGCGGGAGAAATCAGCTGAACGCCGCTGATTACCGCCATACCTCCCAGATGCGCCATCCACTCATACCGGAGAGGTGATTTGACCGGGCCCGATGAGGTCACGACGGGGGAGGCACTCCGGCACAGATGGAGAGAGCGGTGAGCGCGTATATCTTGGCCCCCTCCAACATGTTGTCGAGCTGCATGTAACCGGTTCCCTGCACCGCGGCCCGCCCGCGGCTCGGCCCGAAGGTGAGCGCAGGAATGCCTACCCGGTTGTACACATTGGTGTCACGCCACATCGACACCACCGCCGAGGTGGCCCGTTGGGGCATCTCTTCTCCCCGGACATAGCGGTGGGAGGTGGAAATGGCCGACAGCAGCGGCTTGATCTCCCGGGTGGAGGCGGCGTAACCGGGCTTGAACATTATCAGCCGGAGTTCGGCCTCCAATCCCGCATCGGCGATGGCGCTCTTCAGGGAGGAGGTGATCTCCGTAAGGTCGTCTCCCGGACGGGTCCGCACATCCATATAGAGGGCGGCGTAGGTCGAGGAGCGGTTGGGTCGCCACGGTATTCCCCCTCGCATCGCCCCTATTTGGGACTTGGGACGCATGGTCCCACAAGGGGTTTCGATGGTTCGGGAAGCTTCGTATTCCACCGCCCACTTTTCCAGGGCCGTAATGAGGGCTGCGGCCCGGACGATGGCGTTGGGATGGTCGGCAAGTTCCGACGGTCGCTCCAGCCGAGGGGTGTACATGTTCCGACCCCGGAGGGTTATCTTGAAATAGGCGGCGCCGCATTGCACCCAGGAGGCAGAGAAGTTGGTGGTTTCGGCGATAACCGCGTAGTCGGCGGTGTACCCATGCTCCAACAGCCAGTTGGTGCCAAATCCTTTGGATTCGTATCGGAGTCCCTGATATTCATCCACCGGCGCCGATCCGGTCTCACCCGCCGCCGATTTGAGCAACAGGTCTCCCCGCAGCGGTGCTCCCACATCGTGCAATGCCCGTCCGGCAATCATCTGCACCGACATGCAACCCCGATCGTTTTGGACAGTGTGCCCATAGATCCGGTCATCCTCCCGACGAGCGCCCACCCGGTTGGGATCGGGCGCGGCCATCAACCGGTCGTAGTCGGGACCCGAGGCCTCGGTGTCGAGATGGGCATTGAAGATCAGCGACTTTCCGCCTCCCGATCCAGCAACTCGTCCCACCGTTCCGGCCCGACCTTCAATCATGGGGACGAGATAGCTCTCCATCCCGTTCTCTTGATACCAGTCCTGCACTGCCCGGGCCGTCGGCTCCTCATTGCCAAGCGGCCCGTAGGTATTGCCCAAACGGAGAGCTACCTCGGCCAGATCCTCTCGCGATTCATCTATGCGGCTGAGGACTTCGGCTACCAACCCGGTCACTCCATCATCCCCCGGTCGGTGAAATGCTTGACCGCAGAGCGAAGATGATCAATGGTCATAGTTTCCTGTGGGGACGGCAAAGTCAAAAGCGCCTCGAAAACCAACTTGCGCAGCCCACGACCGCTTACCCCCTCCAAAGCGGCGGCCACCTCGGAGAGATCGGCGCCGACCACCTCCACGGAAGGAAGCTCCGAAAGACTGTCGGTGAGGATCTCCAAACGGGATTCACTGTCGGGGAGAGGTATCTCCACCGCCAGGTCAACCCGACTCATCACCGCCTCGTCGATAGCGCCCGCCAGGTTGGAAGTGGCGACCAACAGCACGTTGGGATGATCGAAGGCCAAGCGGTCCAGCCCTTGGAGAGCGGCGTCGGTGGCGCGGATCACATCCACAGGATCGGTTCCACCCATCGCCATTCGTCGATCAACGGCCAGGGAGGTCACCTCGTCGAGCAGCACTATCACCGGCAGTTGCTTGGCAGCCAGCTCGGGGATGGATTTTTCCAGCAGATTCGCCACATTGCGCTGGCTTTCGCCCAACATCTGGGAGGGCATGGCATGGGCGTCCACCTCGGCGAAGATGAGCTCCGAAGAGTGCCCCTGGCGAACAAAATCCTCGGCCAGTGTGTTCGCCAATCCCCTGGCCAGGGAGGTCTTGCCGACGCCGGGCGGGCCATACAGAAGAACCAACCCGTGCAGCGGCATCCCCACCTGCGTGAAGTCGCCTCGGCTCAGCAAGGCCAGACGGGAGTAGCCGTACAGCCTCTGTTTGATCTTTTGGGGAACCACGATGCGGTTCCACCATTGCTCCCACCCCGGTTGGGGGAGCAGTCGCCACCGAAGAAACCCGTATCGATCCTGGCGAAGCGGTTCCGCCTTGGCGCCACCCACTTCAGTCACGGGGTCTTCCCGCGTCGGGAGGGGGCCATTCCATTCCGGTCAAATCGGGCGAGTCCAATCGCTCCGGCTCCTCGAAAAGGGGCATCGGGTCCAGCAATGCCCGCATCCCCATATAGAGGCTGTCGAAATTGTGGACCCGGATTATGGCCGCTACCTCCGAATCGGAAGCGTTGAAATGCTGGTGCCATGCCCAGTGGTCCACCACCGCCATATCGCCCGGCCCCCAGTCGTGGCGTTCCTCGTCGATGATGCTGTAGCCCCGCCCGGTCGTGCAATAGAGCCAGGCTTCTCCCCCGTGCCGGTGCCGGGACTGGTATAGACCCGGTGCGAGCTGGTGCATTACCGCCGTCAGGCCGCCGGTACGGTAACCGATGCTCCGGTCCACCAAAAAGCCGCTCCGGGCGCCGCGGGGGGTCACCCGAAAGTTGATATCGTCAAAGGCGGTCATAATCCGTGTCTCGGCAAAGGCCTGCTGACGATGCGCCAGGCGCTGGATGCGCCGTGTGTAGGGATCCGAGCCCATCCCCGGGGAAGTCACCGAAGGCGCCGGAGGAAGTTCTCCGAAGGGAGTTTCTCCACCGTCTTCGATGATGGCCATCCCTACCAGTTCCGCCAAGGGTTCGGAGCCGAAAGTTACGTAGGTAGCCGGGGAATCCCCCTCGTTTCCATGACGATGCCAGGCCCATGCCGGGAGATACACCGTGTCCCATGCCCGCCAGTCGTATCTCCGCCCGTTGACCTCGGTCCATCCCCGGCCGCCGGTGACAAACATAATGGCGTCCCATGAATGACGATGCACCGTTGACGCCGCGCCCGGTGGGATCTCATGACGGTGCGCGTCGAGCACCAGGCTGGGCCGGTCACCATCCGTCCCCACCAGCACCCCGCGGTCGATCCCCCGGGGAGTCTGATGCATCACCACCTCCGCGCCCCGAACGAGATTCAGACGGTTCTGTCTCCAGAACTCCATCTCGTCGGATCTGCGTTTTTTCTGGACCTCATAGTGACTAGTGGCGGTCCGTGTACGTGTCGTCATATTTGCGGGTACCCCCTCTCTCGGAGTCTTCTACAAATTGGATCCAATCTTAGCAGAAGCGTTTCTAAACAGATGAGCCGAGTCCCCATTGGACGCCCTCCTGGTAGATTTCAACACTGGAAACGCCGTTATGTTATCAAGAAGTAATCCGCCGGGGGTAAACCCGCCTACCGGCCCCTATTCGTTGGTTTCCCGGGCGCCGGCCGGGACCTCCCTGGCCTGGCTGTCCGGACAGACCGGACGTCGGGAAGACGGGACTATGGCCGAGGACCCGGCTGCCCAGACCCGGGATGCCTTCGCCAACCTCGGGGTGCTAATGGGCTCGATAGGAGCGACGCCTTCCAACATCGCTTGCCTTCGCACCTATTTGACGCCGAACGCCCGGGAAGGTTTTTACCGCGGGCGCGACCAGGTCTTTTCGCAGTGGTACCCGGACGGCGCCTATCCGGCCAACACCTTGCTGGAAATAAGTGGGTTGGCCGACCCTCGCGCCCTGGTGGAAGTCGAGGCAGTTCTTGCCCTGCCCTGAAACAGGGCATGCGGATCATGTGATCATGCGCACCGAAGAGTTTGAGGCGGTAGTAGGTCAGACGCTCGCAGAGCTTCCCGACTGGATCACTGCTCTTATGGACAACGTATTGGTGGTGGCGATGGACTCACCGCCCCCCGAGGAGAGAGAGCGGGACTCCCAGGAGGCGGTGCTAGGCGAATATGTCGGGGTGTCACTCCTGGAACGGGCCGCCGACTATTGGGGGGTGCTTCCCGATGAAATCCGGCTCTACCGTCTTGCCCACCTCGAGTTGGGTCTTTCCCGCCCCGAGACCGAACAGGAGATCCGCCGCACCCTGTTGCACGAACTCGGACATTACCTGGGCTTCTCCGAACGACGCCTCCACCAGCTCGGGTGGGATTAGCCGACCGACCCACGTCCCGTCCTTGACAGGACCCCCCCTCCCCGCCGTCGTATCAGAAGGCGGCCACCCGCAATCATCCGCCCAGATTAGAGGTCAGGGGCTAATTAGGAAACCGTCGAAAGATCTCGTGGCTCGGGCGACCAGCTAGCAAACACGCCGGCTCGTACCTCGACCGGCTGGGAATCGTCGAGATACTGGACGAAAATCCGATCCTCGCCGCCTCCGCGGGATCCCGCCGGATAGGTGAACGCATCCCCGGTCGGCGACCACAGGGTGAGACTGCGCGAGAACTGATCCCAATATGGCAGGTACTGGGCAAGGAACACGCGCGTGGGGTAAAACGAGGGAAACACCAGGGTTTCGTTCCCGTCCCACACCTTGGGCACCAGCGCCGGGGCCTCGCTGTCCACCTCCATGAACAAAAGCTTTCTCCCCGAAGGGCTCCACTGGTAAGCCGCCACCTCGCCCTCGGAAACCGTCAACTCCCCGCCCTCGATGAGATCAACCACCCGCAGCGGACCGGAGAAGTCGGTGAACGCTACCCATCTCCCCGTGGGATCCGGCTCGAAGCTGGCCGCCCCCTCCAAATCAGCCAAGGTTCTGACGGACTGACCCTCCAGATCACTCGATACCAGCCGCTGCGCGGAGAGGTCGTCCTGCGCACTGGGCGCCACCTTCAAACTCACCTGCACGGCGCCCGGCTGTATCGGCGCGGTGATGAGAATCCGGTCTTCGGGAAGCCAGGCCGGCGCTTGGAACAGTCCCGGCGTCAGGGGAACGGCCACCGAAGCCCAGCCTCCGCTGGTCCGTGTGAAGATGGACAGGACGCCGCTGACATGGGTAACCATCCCCCTCGAATCGGGTCGCCAAGCAAAGTAAAAAGGCGAACCCTGACCTACTATCTCCACCTCGTCCCGCTGATAGTCCACCACCCCCATCTGCAATGGGGAAGAAATGTTTTGGCCCAAAAACGCCAACAAGGCGGCATCGGGGCTCCAGTAGTAGTAGAAGGGCGCCACCGGAGAAGGGTATCTCGTCACCTCCTCGCTCTTCACATCGCCTACCGCGATCCGAGCAGTCCCATCTCTGCCGATCTCCGTCCAAACCACCCGACGACGACCATCGACAGAAACCGGCGCCCAGGTGGACTGCAGGGTCTCCTCGCCATTGCCCACCCGGCTCCGTAGTTCCCGCGCCCCCGTTCCATCGGGGTTGATCACCGTCACTTCCCCGCCCGAACCGGTGACCAGCAAAAGATCGAGGACATCCGGAGATTCCGACACCGGTTCCCTCGGAGGGCCAACAGCCTCTTCGTCCACCGGATCGACCGAGACGGTGTCCTCGGCAACCGGCGGGATCGCGTCCCCGCCCTTTGGTGCGGTCTCCTCTTTGTCTCCCGTCCCGCCGCAGGCAACCAGCATCATCACCACCAAGACGCCGGAAGCCAGTTTACGGATCAACCCGCTTCCGACCTTAGCCGATCTGGGCAGCTATTGGCCTTCCGCAGCAAGGCTAAAGGGACCCGGGGGAAAGGTCCACGCGGGATCCCGGGCACCGCACGGGTATTCGTCCGGCTTAGGGCAGTTAACCAGCTTCGCTTGTCGAGACCGCCAGCGCCTCGGAAACACCCGCCTCCCGAAGCGACTTGAGCAGGCTTTGCTGGTAGTACTTTGAACCCAGTTCCTGCAAGTGGCGTTCCAACGTGTGGCTTCTCCATACCCGGAACACCCGGGAGGTAACCGTGCTCCGTTGCGAGACATCTCCTGAAGACGCAAAGTCCATGGCCTCGGTCACATCGGCGACCAGTTGCCGGGCGAACCCTGCCTCCTCTCCCATATCCAACTCCGGCTTGGGAAGGTCACGTCCAGCCAGCCGTTCGGCAGCACCATGTCCTGCCTGCCAGCTCTGTTCCAAAAGCATCTCCAGATGGGACCGCAACCGACTGTCCACCGCCTCCGAATCCCATGCCAAATCCCTGGTCCGTATTCCCTCCAGAACCCGGTTCTGCTCCTCGCTCAAGAGCCTTTTGAACAGACGGAGAAAATGGCTGGCTACCGGCAGCAGCATCTCCTCCTCTAGTTCCCGAGCCTCGGCCTCTCCCATCCGGGAAGCGACCGGGTGGGGAGGGGGCGTCGAAGACGCTTGCCCAGCAGAACCGTCCCGGCGTCTGACCGCCGACGCCGAAGAGGTGGAAGAGGGGACAGGCGCCGCTTGGCGGAGAGAGTCAAATATATCTTCGAATTCCCCTCCAACGCTTGGGGAGTGGCCTCTCTCGATCTTGGCCGTCGGATGCTCTTCGCCATCCCCGGACGGTCCTGCCTCGACGACTTCATCTTTGAAGGGTGCAGCCGGCGCCGTCTCTTCAGGCGGTCCCGCCTCCACAGAGGCGGGCATAGCCAAAGCCGGCCGCGGGAAATCTTCTTTGCGCGCCTCGGCCGGACTGTCTTGGGAGATCACCCTCACCAACCCCGACATCTCGTGGTGGGGAGTTACATGGGAAACCTCTTCTTCCGAAGGAGTAGTTCGGTAAATCAACGCCCCGGTCTGGTCAATCAGCTTCACGCCGATAGGCGCCGCCCCTGAACGGATTCCCCCGATTTCCTCCAGCAACTGGTCACGATGACGCTCCAAGGCCAAGACTCTTTCCTGGATAGCGGAGACTTGCTGCTCGGCGGAGTCGATCATCTGATCGCACAGAGCCCTCGTCTTTTCCTCCACCTCCAGTGACTCCACATTGGCGTCGCTTCGGATCGACTCCGCTCTCCGGCGAGCGCCCTCCCGGATACGGTGGGACTCGCTCTCCGCCTCGGCGATGGCTTCCTGTGAATGCTTTTCGATATCGCGGTAAGACTCGATCTCCAAGTTCTGGATCTGAGCAATCATCCCGGTGGCCACTTCCCAGGCGGCAGCCCGAAGCTCTCCGGCGACAGCTTGCGCCTCGGCAATCCTTTCCTCCGCTTCGGTTGTGGCCTCTCCACGCCACTGCGCGGCATCCAACTCCGCCTGCTCCCTGATTCTGGCGGCCGTCTCCTGAATAGCGGAGAGGAGGTCTCCTATTTCCCTCCCCATATCCCGATACCGATCCAAATGACCAGCTGAGACTGGCGAGCCGGAGTAAAGCACGGGGCCTTCCAAGCTCGTCGCCCTGGATTCGAAGATCTGACTCAGGTACCGATCAACGGCTTTACGCTGGTAGCCAAAGAAGGCGGGCGGAAACTCGGGAGAGTCGGATTCTTTCCCTGGATCCCAACGGGATAAATCAGACATAAGTCGAGACAATACTGCCAAACCGGTTCGTTTGGAACATTTTGCGACCTATCAACCGGTTTTTTATCCTCTCCTTCTCTTCATTAGTGTGATGGCTGGTGACCACCCCGCCTCTTCTCCGTGTCGAAAATCTCCATGTGTCGGCCAAAACCACGAAAATACTTCACGGTATCGACCTGACCGTTCGCCACAACGAAATCCATGCGGTAATGGGACCCAACGGATCAGGAAAAACCACGCTCGCCTCGGTGTTGATGGGCCACCCCGGATTGGTGATAACCGAAGGGGCTATCTACTTTCTGGGAGAAGACATCACCGCGGATCTTCCCAACAAACGGGCCAACCGGGGAATCTTCATGGCCTTTCAGCATCCCGCCGAGATCCCGGGAGTGCCGGTTGTGCAGTTTTTGCGTCAGGCTCTCTCCAACCGCACCGGCATCGACTACTCGATTATCGAATTGCGGCTCAAAGTCATGGACGCCATGGAAGAACTGGGCATCCCCGGCCACTTCGCCGATCGCTACCTCAACGAGGGGTTCTCGGGTGGGGAGCGCAAAAGAAATGAGATCTTGCAGATGGCCGTCCTCGAACCGAAGCTGGCCATCCTTGACGAAACGGATTCCGGATTGGATATCGACGCTTTGCGCACCGTGTCCGACGGGGTGCAACGTATGGTCGGCCCTGAACGAGGGTTTCTGATTATCACCCACTTCCAGCGCTTGCTGGATTACATCACTCCTCATTACGTGCATGTGCTGGTAGGAGGAAAGCTGGTGAAGACAGGAGGCGCCGAACTCACCGCCCAACTGGAATCGGAAGGATATGAGTCTTTCCGGGGCAAGCCCTAACCACCCCCGGCCCCACTCTGATCACCAGCTTTCTAACCTATAGGTACAATGTCTCTCCAAGAGGTGTACCGCCAGGTGATCCTGGATCACTATCGCAATCCGCGCCATCGGGCGCCTCTCTCCGACCCCGATGTCTCCTCGGAAGGCGCCAATCCGCTGTGCGGAGATGAAGTAAAAGTCGAACTGCAATTGCAGGATGACCGGATCCGCGCAATTTCGGTTACTGGGAAGGGATGTTCCATAATCCAATCCAGCGCCTCCCTGATGAGCGAGGCAGTCTCCGGAAACCTGATCGCCGCAGTTCTCGGCCTGTCGAGCCGCTTCCAAGGGCTAATGCAAGTGCCCGCCGACTCCAACGAAAACGGTTTCTCCGACCTCGGCGACCTGATTGCCCTGGCGGGAGTGAGGCGCTACCCGGTAAGGATCAAATGCGCCACTCTGCCTTGGATCACTCTGGAACTGGCCTTGGGCGAACAACGCGCCCCCCAAACCGGCTCGACATCAAACCGCGGATAGGCGTCTTTTACCCCGCCTCCCCCTACCGGCTTCCACCTTGGGGAGAAGCTAGGAAAGACCTCCCTCGGTCATCTTCTTCAGGTCGAGTATTTCGTCCAGTTCCTCTTCGGTCAGAAGGCCCCGCTCCAGCGCCACTTCCCGGACGGTGCGGCCGCTGGCGAAGGCTTCCTTGGCCACCGAGGCTCCCGCGTCGTATCCGATGTGGGGATTGAGAGCGGTTACCACTATTACGTTGTGTTCAACCAGCTTCCGGGCCCGCTCGGCGTCCGCCTCTATCCCGTCCACGCATTTTTCGGCCAGGACGCGAGCGGCGTTGGCCAAAAGCCGGACAGACTCCAAGAGGTTGCGGGCAATGACCGGCATCATCACGTTCAACTCGAAATTGCCATTGGCTCCCGCCCAGGTGACCGCGGCGTCGTTGCCGATCACTTGGGCGGCCACCTGCATGACCATCTCGGGAATCACCGGGTTGACCTTGGCGGGCATGATCGAAGAGCCGGGCTGTAGAGCAGGCAGACGAATCTCGGCAATCCCGGTAACCGGGCCCGACGAGAGCCAGCGCAGGTCGTTGGCGATCTTGAACAAGGAGACCGCCACCGTCTTGAGCGACCCCGAGGCGTTGACCGTTGCGTCTTTTCCTGCTTGCGCCTCGAAGTGATCCACCGCCTCGGCAAAAGGGATTCCCGTTTTTTCAGCGATGATCGAGATGGCCGCCTGGGCCAGACCCTGGGGACAGTTGATACCGGTCCCCACCGCCGTGCCGCCCAAGGCCAGCTCCTCGAGCTCCCCCAAGATCTTTCCCATCCTCTCGGTCCCTTTGCTCACAGCCGCCGCGTAGCCAGAGAATTCCTGTCCCAAGGTAACCGGAGTGGCGTCCATCAGATGCGTACGACCCGACTTGACCAGCTCCGAGAACTCCTCTGCCTTGCCCGCCAAGGAGTGGGAAAGGGCTTCCAAAGCCGGCAGGAGCGATCCTCGAACCGCGGCCGCGGCCGCCACATGGATGGCGGTGGGGATGACATCGTTGGACGACTGCCCGAAGTTGACGTGATCGTTGGGATGCACCAGCTTCGAATCCCGCTCGGCGCCCAGCAGTTCGGATGCCCGGTTGGCGATCACCTCATTGGCGTTGGTGTTGGTGGAGGTACCCGAACCGGTCTGGAAGATGTCCACCGGAAAGTGCTCGTCCCAACGCCCTTCCATCACCTCGGAGGCGGCCTGGCGCACCGCCTCGGCGATCCGGGCATCCAGATGCCCCGCCCGCCCGGCCGCCTCCGCCACCGAGCTTTTGATCAGTCCCAACGCCCAAATGAACCGTCGTTCGAAGCCTGCTCCCGAGATGGGGAAATTGTCCACCGCCCGCTGGGTAGAAGCCCCGTAGTAGGCATGGGCCGGAACCAGCACCTCCCCCATCGAATCTCTCTCGGACCGGTACTCCATCACCAGGCCGCCGGATGATCGCCGGATGTGCCCCCGCAGTGGATCTCGGTTTGTTCGATATCACACCTCTCTGTCATTCTCTAGGGTATCTCTTATCGACCAGGCCGCACTCACTTTGGCGGACATATCCTTCCCCAACAGCCGACCGGAGACGTCGGTCTTCTTTGCGAAGGCGCCACTGCCAGTGATTCCTACCTGGTCGAGGATCACCCTTTCACCCCGCAACTGACTCTATGACCGGAGACCGTCTTATCCGCCAGTTGGGAATGGGGGGAGCAGTGGTGGTGGGCTTAGGTTCCATCCTCGGCACCGGGGTGTTCGTCTCCCTTCCCATCGCGGTCGGATTCGCCGGCCGGTGGGCGATCGTCGGGGCCGCGGCCGCCGCCCTGGTGGCGATCTTCAACGGTCTTTCGTCAGCTCGCCTGGCCACCACCTACCCGGTGGCGGGCGGAACCTACGAATACGGATATCGCCTGCTCGGACCCTGGATGGGGTTCCTGGCGGGATGGCTCTTCGTAGTTGCCAAGTCGGCCTCGGCGGCCGCCGCCGCCCTGGGATTGGCCGAATACGGGCTGGCGCTCGGGGGTTTCAGCAAGGGTCCGGAGACGCTTCTCGCTCTGGGAGCGGTGGCCATCGTCACCATCCTGGTGATCTCGGGCATCCGTCGAACCACGGCAGTGAACACGGCGCTGGTGGCAATCACCTTGCTCTCCCTCGGGGTATTCATGGTGACGGGCCTGAATCGAGAAACCGTACCGGTCACAGAGCTCAGCGAGCCGTCCTGGTGGGAAGCTACCGCCACTGCTTCCGCTTTCCTGTTCGTCGCCTACACCGGGTATGGACGGATCGCCACCCTGGGCGAGGAAGTTCGTCGCCCCGAGCGGGTCATCCCCCCGGCGGTGGTGGTGACCCTGTTGGCTACCGGGCTGCTCTACACGGCAGTGGCCTTCACAACCTGGAGACTCGACGACGGGGAACCGCGCCAATCACTGGCCGCCCTGTTGGACGGCGATATCTCCAGGGTGGTCGGCGCGGGAGCGGTGGTGGCGATGCTGGGAGTATTGGTGAACCTGATCCTTGGGCTGTCGCGGGTATGGCTGGCGATGGCCCGACGAGCCGATGCGCCCCGGGCGCTGGCTCGTATCTCCCCTAAGGGTTCCCCCACCCCGGCCGTAATCATGGCGGGAGTGGTAGCCGCCGGGCTGACATTGATCGGGGATGTGCGCACCACCTGGTCTTTCTCGGCCATGATGGTGCTCTTCTACTATGCCATCACCAACTTGGCGGCGCTCCGCTTGCCACGCCGGGAGGGCCGCCGCTCAATCCGCTGGACAGCATGGCCCGGCCTGATCTCCTGTTTGATTCTGTCCTTTTGGGTGCCGCCCACGGTGTGGGTGATAGGCGCGGTCGTCATCATGGTGGGAATTGGCTGGCGAATCGTCGCCCGCTTCCTTATGAGAAACAAGGGCTAACCAAAGAACCATTCCGCCAGGAACACCGTTTCCCAATCATCCCCCAACCTCGCTCCAAGTGGCGGAGTCCCGTCATGCTCCCTTCCCCACCATCACCTGCCGAGAGAGATCGGCTAGTTGTCGAAGGGCAGATCGGTGAAGAAGTCGGAAGACCGCTTGGACGCCGCCGCGGATGCCGGGGCCGGGATGCCCAGTCGCTTCCGCAGCCCCTCATAGCCCTCCTTTTCCAGTTCCTGGGCCAGATCCGGCCCTCCTGAGGTAACGATTTTTCCTCCCATCATCACATGCACCCGGTCGGGCTCCACATAGCCGAGAATCCGCGAGTGGTGGGTAATCATCAACACACCCATGTCAGGGCGGCGCATATCCTCCACCGCGGCGGCCACCTTGCGCACCATGTCGATATCCAGCCCCGAATCGGTCTCATCCAAAAGCGCCGCCTTAGGAGAGAGCACCGAGATCTGGAAGATCTCCGAGCGCTTCTTTTCTCCCCCGGACAGGTCGTCGTTGACCGAGCGTTCCAAAAACTGGTCCATTTCAAAGCGCCGAGAGGCCTCGGCTATCCGCTGATCCGCCTCCTCGGGATCTATTCCTCTCTCCTCCGCCGCCTCTCTCATGACCTCCACGAGATCCACCCCGGGAACCGCTACGGGACTCTGAAAAGCCTGCGTCAACCCCAGCCGAGCCCGCTCATCCGCCTCCAGGCCCATTATTGCCTGACCGCCCACCCAGGCTTCTCCCTCCGCCGTGAAATCAGGATGACCGGAAAGGACATGACACAAGGTGCTCTTGCCCGATCCGTTTGGTCCCATCAGAGCGTGCATCTCTCCGAATGGCACCTCCAGATCGACCCCGCGGAGGATCTCCACCGAGCCCACCGAGGCGCGCAGCCCCCGCACTTTCAGAGCCGCGATCATCAGGTTGCCTCCATCTCATCGTCGGGAAACTCAACCAGCACTTTTCCCTCCTTCACCCGGGTCGGGTAGGAGGCAACCGGTCGAGTAGCGGGAAGAGTCAAGGCCTCTCCGCTGGTCAGGTCAAACACTGCCCCGTGAAGGGGACACTCCACCTCGGCGCCGAACACTTCTCCCTCCGACAGGGACGCCTTGGCGTGACTGCATCGATCCCCAACGACGTACACCCTCCCTTCGGCCAAGAACATCGCCGCCACATGGCCACCATGGCAAATTTGTTGGCCCTGTCCTTCATCCAGGTCGGCCAAGGTTGCCACCTCCACCCAGGGCATTAGACCCTTCCCTCTTCCTGCGCCTGGGCGAAGCGTCGGTTTACGGCTTGGCGGGCCGGGTCATCCAGGTCATCGAGAGGCAGTCGGTCGATCGCCTCCTCGAAAAAGCCCCGCACCATCACCCGCTCCGCCCGGGCCCGGCTGAGACCCCGACTCATCAGGTAGTACATGGGCTCGGTATCCAGCGGCCCGACGCTCGACCCGTGTCCACAGATGACATCGTTGCACAGAATCTCCAGGTTGGGTACCGAGTTGGCCTTGGCTCCCTCGGAAAGCACCAGGTTGCGATTGGTCTCGAAAGCGGAGGTGCCAGCCGCACCCTCTTCGATTCGCAGCAGGCCGGTGAAGATCGACTGCGCATGATCCTCCACCGCTCCCTTCAAAAAAACATCCGAACTGGTGGAGCGACCCACATGGTTCACCACCAGCCGATAATCCAACACCTGCTCCATCTCCCCAAAATAAAGGCCCACCACCTCGACGCTCCCTCCTGCTCCCTGGAGGGTGGTGCGCAAATCCATCCGGGCCAACCGGCCACCCAGGCCGATCTCTCCCACCCTCAAGGTGGCGTCCCGACCTATCCGGGAGCGCTGATGCATGACGCTTACTCCCTCCGTTCCCATGATTCCAACGGTGGTCACCGAAAGACGAGCCCCGTATCCCACCGTGGTCTGAATGTTGGGAACCATCACGCTTTGCATCCCGTCGGGCGAGCGAAAGAGCACTACCACCGTGGCCTCCGAATTCTCCTCCGCATAGATAGTCAGGTCGGGGAAGACGACGGTACCCGCAAGAGTGGATTGGGCATCAATCACGAACGGGGCGTCCACCGCCCGGTTGCGGGGGATGCGCAAGGTGATCCCGTCGGATGAAAAGGCCAAGGCAGCGGCGGCGAACTTGTCGGCGTCCGGAGTCAGAAGGTCGGGCAAAGGATCGGTTTCCCAAGCTTCAACGGTCGAGCCCAGCCAGGCCTCCGAATCGTTTTCCACTCCCATCAGCTTTCCGTCCACCATCACCACCGAGCCCGCCCGGTTCCCCAGCGCGGCCAGAAAATTCTCCTCGGGAAGCGGATCCCCCGGTACGCTGGGAATCCGCATCTCGTCCAGATCGAACCCGAGAGTCACATATTTCCAGTTCTCCTCCTTCGGAGACGGCATCTCCAAGCGACGGTACTCCCGAAGGGCCGCCCGGCGGCGAGAGGCCAGAGATGCTGGCACCGCGGCGTTGAACCGCTCCAAGGTGTCGGTATCGAGGCTCAGCATGGACGAATTCGTTTCCAAGAGTTCAGGTTATAGATGCTATCGGTGACACGGTGATTAGCAGAAAACGCCCCATCGCCAGCAGGTCCGGGCGCTCCGCAAGAGACCCTTTCATACCGGCTTCATCGTTGAAGAACCCTCAAGTAACTTCCGGGCAACAACAAAGACGCCGTCGAACATTTCCTCGGTGAGCCGACCAGTGAAAGTGTTCTGCTGGCTGGGATGATAGGAGGAGACCAAAATCGGGCCATCTTTCAGCCCGGTAACCGCGCCGTGACGGAAGGCGGGTCGCGGACGAGGCGCCGACCAGCCCAAACGAGGGGCGAGCCGCAGCAGATTGGTATGGGAAAATCCGCCCAAAGCCATCAACACCTCCATCCGCTCCAGACGACTCAGCTCCTCTGTCAGCCAGTCCGAGCAGTTGGCAGTCTCCGCGCCGAGAGGACGGTTTTGGGGTGGAGCGCACCGCACCGAGGCCGTAACCCAGCAGTCCCGGAGCCGCAGGCCGTCATCCCACCCCGTCGAGTGGGCCTGGTTGGCGAAACCCGCTCGATGGAGCGCCCGGTAGAGCCACTCTCCGGATCGGTCACCGGTGAACATACGCCCTGTGCGGTTGGCGCCGTGGGCGGCAGGCGCCAGACCCACCAGCACCAGCCGAGCCCCGGGATCCCCAAATCCCGCCACCGGACGACCCCAGTAGGTCTCGTCACGATAAGCGGCTCTCTTTTCCCTCGCCACCTCCTCCCGCCACGCCACCAGCCGCTCACACCTGCGACAGTCGGCTATGGCCGCGCCCAGTTCCTCCAAAGGATTCATTCTCTTCAGCTCCTGGGGACACGAGCAGCCCGGCGTCCTCCGCCGAAACCTGGTCCCACCGGCCAGCCCATTGGGCTGGAGTCCCCTACTCCGCAAAAGAAAGCTGTCTCTCCGAGCATTTTCCTAACCAAGGGTAAGGTTTTTCAACATGCAAACCCCCCTCATGAACAACCGGCGACTGGGAGTTGATTCGGCGTTGGTGCGCGGAGAAATAGTCAGCGGTGATGTAAGCATCTCCGATGGGAGGATCGCCGAAGTGGGGCTTGCGCCAGACGGAAGCGGCCACCTGGCAGTGGCGGGGTACACCGATCTTCAGGTGAATGGATTTGCGGGAGTGGGCTTTTCCCAAACCGATGCGGCAGGTTACCAAAGAGCCGGCGCAGCCCTGGGTGCCACCGGGGTCACCACTTTCCAACCCACCTTTATTTCTCTCCCGTGGGGCGGGTGAGTCTTTTCCTGCTCAGATAGAAGTGGGCGCGTTCGGGCACGTCCTCAAAGAGGAACGCCCTGTGCGGCGGCTACTTTTCTGATTCGCTTGGCGCTCTGTGCGTATGTCTTCCGGTCGGGGAGATGCTCCATTATCAGGGGAATGTCGGAGTCGAGCCGGGTCATACAGCGAAGAAAGGCGTTGTAGTCCAGGTATCCCGTACCGGGCGGTACCTCTTCCATCGCCACGATTGACGGGCTCCCCACGAAGGTGACGTCCTTGGCATGACAGGCCTTGGTCCACTGGCCCAGCTGATCGAAAAGATCCTCGATCACTGCTGCGGAGTTGAACAAGGCGCGAGGGGAGACCATTGAGTTGGCGGGATCGATGTGCACGGCCAAACCCGGATCATCCACCCGGTCCAGGATCTGGCGGTAGACCTCGGGGCAATCCACGATTGCCCAAGGGCACATCTCCAAAGTCAGAAAACTCCGGGTGGGCCGCACCTCTCCCAGGACATCGCGGATCCACTCGATCACGGCGTCGATGGCGTCGGGAGTGAAGTTGTCGGGATGATGACCTACATGGGAATCGGGGGTGTCCGAAGACGCCAACGATCCGGAAACGGTCGTGCAACAAGCCGCGCCGAGCTCATCTGCCAGGGCGAGGGAGCGAGTGATCTCGTTCCGAGCCTGGCTTCTCAGCAGGGGATCGGGGTCCATGGGATTCACCCAGGCCGCAACTTCGGAGATAACTATGTCCGCCTTTGCGAATTCCCGGCGGACATATTGCGCCGCCTCGGTGTCCTCGGGGTCGATGACCGGGCAGGGTGCGGACCGGTATCCCTGATCCCGGCATTCCCGCAGATATTCGTCGGGGTCGACTGGACCCAGGTAATCGGTTATTGAAGCTCCTAGTCGTGCCATACCAACTCCTATCGCTCAGAACACGGCTTCATGCCTCGATACAGCATGGCGCAACAGTTTTCTGTCGCGCCATGCCAACTTATCACTCGGAACGGCTCGGAGTGATGGATATGCAGATCGGGCTTTCATCTCCCAAGCGCGATCCCGTAATCGCCTGTCAAGCACCCCCTATCGAATAGGCTTGACGGATGATGATTGAATCCCTCCAGGATCCTCGTCTGTCCGCCGGCCTGGCGCCGAAGGGCACCCCTTTTGAGGTGGTGAATCCCTATAACGGAGAGAGCATCGGCCAGATTGCCGCGGCGTCGGAACAGAACATCGAAAGCACTCTGGCCGCGGCGACTGCCGCGGCCAAGCCGATGAGATCCCTAAGCGCTCACGAGCGGGCCGCACTGTTGGAGCAAGCCGCACTCAAGTGCGACGAGGCCACCGAGTACCTGGCCGGGCTGGTGGTGGCAGAGCAGGGGAAAACCATCAACGAGGCGCGGGGTGAGGCCGGGCGGCTGGGCGATCTACTTCGTTACTGCGCGGGCGAGGCTCGCCGGATCTCTGGAGAGGTACTTCCCCTCAACGGGAGCCCGGGCGGCGAGGGTCGCCTCGGGTTCACGCTTCCCCAACCTGCCGGGGTGGTGGTCGCCATCACCCCCTTCAACTATCCGCTGCTACTCGTAGCCCATAAGGTCGGCCCGGCTCTGGCGGCCGGGAATCCCGTGGTGGTCAAGCCATCCTCCTATACGCCACTGAGCGCCTTCGCCTTCATGTCGTTGTTGGCCGAGGCCGGTTTTCCCGAAGGAGCCATTCAATGTGTCGCAGGTTCCGGCGCGGCGCTGGGTGCCCAGCTATGCAGTGATGAGCGGGTTCGAGTAGTCAGTTTCACGGGAAGTGCGGCGGTGGGGAAGAAAATCACGGAGGTGGCCGGTGTCAAACGGCTCCTGCTTGAGTTGGGGGCCAACTGCCCGGTGGTTGTCCTCCCGGATGCCAACTTCGATCTGGCCGGCAACGCCACCGCCAAGGCAGGTACGGTGAACGCCGGCCAGGTGTGTATTTCGGCGCAGCGGATACTGGTGGATCGACGAGCTTACTCGTCGTTTCTGGACGTTCTGGCCAACCAATTCTCGGCGATCAACACCGGGGATCCGACTGATGAGAACACCCACATGGGACCAATGATCAGCCCGGACGAGGCAGATAGAGTCCGCTGGGTCATTGAAGACGCCACCTCGCAGGGAGCAAGGGTTCTGGTAGGAGGAGAGGTTAACGGCGCTCTCCACGAGCCAACCGTGGTGGCGGATGTACCAAGTGACACGCAGTTGTTTCGCGAGGAGCTCTTCGGCCCGGCGGTGGGGGTAACCCCGATTGACAGCGTGGAGGAAGCCATTTTTCTCTGCAACCAAACCGCCTATGGACTGGGAGCAGGAGTGTTCACCGGCGACATCTCCACTGCCATCCGTTTCGCTCGAGAGGTGGACGCAGGAAATGTGCACATCAACTGGGGTCCGCTGTGGCGGGTCGATCCCATGCCATATGGCGGCCTGAAAGGGAGTGGAATCGGCAAAGAAGGGCCCAAGTACGCCATAGAAGAGATGACCGAGTTCAAGACAGTTGTGATTCATCCCGATTAATCACTAGGAATTTGATAGTCCACCCCTCGGAAGCGAGAGAGGAGAGGCAACGATGACAGACAGAAGTGGAACAGAAGAGACCATTCGACTCACTACCTCCCAGGCAATGGTGAAATTCCTACAGGCACAATGGACGGAATTCGACGGTCATCGCCAACGTCTCTTCGCCGGCGTATTCGGACTCTTCGGGCACGGCAATGTGGTGGGACTAGGACAAGCCCTCGAGGAATACGGGCACGATTTGGCCTTCTATCAGGCCAAGAACGAACAGTCGGCCGTCCACCAGGCCCTCGGGTTTGCCAAGGCGAACAACCGGCTCTCAACCTTTGTGTGTGCGGCATCGGTTGGCCCGGGATCCACCAACATGGTCACTGGCGCAGCCACAGCCACCTCCAATCGGCTGCCGGTGCTGCTGCTACCGGCTGACACGTTCGTCAGACGGCTTCAGGGCCCGGTCCTCCAACAGATTGAAGACCCGATTTCGGCGGCCACCACGGTTAACGACTCCTTTCGATCCGTGTCCCGGTTCTTTGATCGGATCAGCTATCCCGAACAACTTCTCCACGCTCTGCCTGAAGCCTGCCGGGTTCTAACCGATCAGGCCGAAACCGGCGCCGTAACTATTGGATTTCACCAGGACACGGAGGGAGAGGTCTGGGACTTTCCCCGGGCCTTCTTCTCCCCCAGAACCTGGCACGTGACCCGTCGCCCCCCTGCCACCGACGAAATCGCCAGAGCCATTGCCCTGATCAAATCCTCCACCAGGCCGTTTTTGATCGCCGGAGGTGGAGTGCGCTATTCGAAAGCAGGATCGGTGGTGGCTGAGTTTGCTGCCCGCTTCGGCGTGCCCGTGGGTGAGACCTTCGCCGGAAAAGGGGCGGTTCCGGCCGGACCCTACCACCTCGGCGCAGTGGGGGTAACAGGCACCGGCGCCGCCAACGCCCTGGCCACCCGCGCCGATCTGGTGATCTGTGTCGGCACCCGGCTCCAGGACTTCACCACTGCTTCCAATTCGCTGTTTCAGAACCGGGGTGTGCAATTCGTCGGTATCAACGTTGCCGGCCGTGACGCCTACAAGCTGGGAGCGACGCCGATCGTGTCCGATGCCCGCCTTTCTGTCGAGGCTCTGAGCCAAGAGCTTGCCGCCGCCGGTTGGTCGACATCAGACGATTACCAGCAAGCAACGGCAGAGAACCAACGCGACTGGGCCGATCTGATGGATCGTCACCTGGAACGCCCACCGGGTCAACGCATGAGCCAAGGTGAAGTGATCCGCGCCCTGAACCGCCACGCTCAACCAGGGGATGTGGTTGTCGCGGCGGCCGGATCGCCACCGGCTGACATTCACAAGATGTGGGATCACTCGGATGACACAGAGGTTCACCTGGAGTTTGGCTATTCCTGCATGGGCCATGAGGTACCGGCGGGGATGGGTTACAAAATGGCCCGTCCCGGTGACACGGAGGTGTATGTGGTGCAGGGTGAAGGCGGGTGGCTGCTGTCCAATCCGGAGATCGTCTCGGCCGTTCAGGAGGGCATCAAAGTTACGGTGGTTCTCGTCACCAACGACGGGTACCAGTCGATCAGAGACCTTCAGGAACGGGCGACCGGCGTCTTGTTCGGCACCGAGTTGCGTTATAGGGAGGAGGACACCCGACGTCTCAGCGGCGACGTGCTCCCGGTCGACTTCGTCGCCAACGCCCGGAGTCTGGGCTGTCGGGTGTTCCATGCTCCCGATATCGATGTCTTCGAAGAGGCCCTGGCCGATGCCCGCCACAGCACCTTACCGGTGGTGATAGTCTGCCCGGTCGAGCCCTACCGGATGCTCCCCGGTGGGGGGGCCTGGTGGGATGTCGGCATCGCCGAAGCGTCCGAGCAAGCTGAGATGCGCCTGATCGCAGAGCTACACCTGAAGGGTCGCGAGTCCCAGCGGTTCTACTATGCCGGGGCGGTGGATCCCCGCGGCTAGTGGGCAATTCTCACTATCTAGCATTACAGCCGGTTGACGGCGTCGGAAGGAGAGGATGCAGATGTCGAGGCTGAGCAGAGAAGCGATGCGCGTCCTCATGGGGGACATCATCTCGGGCAGATACTCGGAAGGTGAGCGCCTTCCCAAGGAAAGCGATCTCACGGAACGTTTCGAGGCAAGCAGGGGCACAATCCGAGAATCGGTGCGGGCCCTCAAGGAACGTGAGTTGGTCAAAGTCACGCACGGCGTCGGGGCGGTGGTGCAACCGTCCGACCGCTGGGACATATTCGACGCCGATGTCCTGGACATAACCCTGGCCACAACCCGAAGCAATGAAGTGTTGGAGGCTTTCTTGGAGACGCGGCGGATTCTTGAAGTGGAAGCCGTGGGGCTGGCCGCCCAGCGGGCATCGGACGAGGAACTACAAGCCATAGAAGAGGCGTTCGGCCGTTTGGAGGCCGCCGCCAAAGCCGCGGTGGCCAACCCCTTGGACGACGCGCATTATCTGAGAACGGACGCTGAATTCCATTCGGCGATCCTCAAGGCAACGGGGAACATCATCCTCGGGAAGATGGTCGAGCCGCTGCAGAAGGCGCTTCAGACCGCCATGCGGCCCCTGGCCCGCCCCGACCACCGTATTTTCCGAAGCCTTCCGGAGCATGAACGGATTATGAAGACTGTCACCAACCGTGATGTGGAGGGTGCACGGGCGGCGATGGAAGAGCACCTGGCCACTTCCCTCGCATATTTGGAATCCACCCGAACCAACTAGCTCGCCGGTTGTCCGGTAATGTAATTTCTTCATGAGCACACGAAGCCATGCAGGAAAAGTGGCTTTCGTAACGGGGGCGAGCAAAGGAATAGGACAAGGACTCGCCCTCGGCTTAGCCCAACACGGGGCATCGGTAGCCGTTGGATACCACAAGGACGGGGAGGGTGCGGCCGAGACCGTGGAGTTGATAGCCCAGGCCGGCGGCGACGCTCATGCCGTGCAACTCGATCTGGCCAGTATCGACAACTGCCTCGCCGCGGTCGATGAGGTCGCAGAGCACTTCGGAAGGCTCGACATACTGGTGAACAATGCCGCCCGCACCCGCTTCGGCCCTGTTCAAGAGACCACCGAGGTGGACTTCGACGATGTGGTCAACACCGTGCTGAAGGGGCCCTTCTTCTTGTCACTGAAAGCTGCGGAGGTCATGAACGCCAACGAATGGGGCGCGATAGTCAACATATCAAGCATCGCGGTGGAGGCCATCATGCCTTTCCACGGAG
Source organism: Acidimicrobiia bacterium (assembly GCA_965248705.1). Taxonomy (GTDB): domain Bacteria; phylum Actinomycetota; class Acidimicrobiia; order Spongiisociales; family ZC4RG35; genus Bin76. The sequence goes on from CBDFJY010000002.1 coordinate 610,843, forward strand.
CATACACCATGGCGAAAGGCGGATTGGAGTCCATGACCAGGCAGATGGCCCTTGACCTGGCGCCCGATGTCAGGGTAAACGCCGTGGCCCCCGGCGCCACCCTCACCGCCCGTAACCTCCGTTACAGCAAGGGCTACGGAGATGACTGGTCAAAGGTGACGCCTCTCGGTCGGGTGATGATGCCCAATGACTATGTGGGGATAGTGAACTTTTTGACCAGCGACGCCGCCGCCATGATCACCGGGGAGATCATCTATGTGGACGGTGGTTGGTCCATGCTCGGTCTCGGCCCCGACATGGGCGCCTTCGATTTCTCCTCCGACAAACTCTGACCAAGACCAAGGCATCGATCGGCTCTTGGGAGTCCCGGGCCGTCGGCGCCGGATTCGGAGACAACGACAAGACAAGGAAGAAAGGACAATGACGGAAATCGGCTACTACGTCGAGTTGGACATTGATCCCGCCCAGCGCGAGGAGTTCCACGTAAACATGATGACTCACTCAGAAGCGACGCTCAAGGGCGAAAAAGGCTGTCTGGTCTTCGATGTGTTCGTGGACGCCAGGAATCCCAATCGCTATGCGCTTTTCGAGCTTTACGCCGACGAGGCGGCGGTGGATAAACATCGCTTCTCAAAGCAGTTGGCCAAACACCGCACGGAGGTCGATCCGGCCATACTGACCAGGGTCATTTGGGTGGTGAGCGGTCAGGTGGACGAAAGCCAGTTCCGCGGCACCGAATAGCGAAAAGCTCAAAACCCCTACTCCACCGACCCCAGGAACTCAAAGAACAACTCCGACCACCGCTCGGCGGCATCGAACTGCGGTCCATGGCCCGAGCCTTCGAACATCTCCATCTCCACCCGGCCTCCGGCCGCTTGATACCGCTCGAGAACATCGCGGATCTGAGACACCATCTGCTGGGGAGGAAACACCTCGGCGCCCGGCCAGCCGGGCACCAATCCAGCCTGTCCCAAAGTGCCCATCTCCCAGGCTGATCCATCGGCCACCACGATGTCGGCGCTGCCATGAGTCCACAGCACAGGAGGCTTTGAGTCGATGTCAACAATGTTCGACCAATCACAGTATTTACCGGAAAGGGCGTTGAGTATCCCCCGGGTCCCGGGCGCAACTCCCGGCCAGTTCCCCGAGGCTGTGAAGTCACCGGGATACCCATCGTCGCCGGTAACCGACAGCAACACCTCGTCGAGCAACAAATCTTCCCGGTCGGAGGGCTCCCGATGACTGGGGGCCCAATAAGAAGAATTGATGATGTTGCGAGGAGACACCATGTCGTCCGACGACCGGTCTCCCTCGGCGAGACGAGCGGTGAAATCGGGGTTGCCGGTCCCCCCGCCCGAACCTGCCCAGTCCGAGTAGCAAGGGGCGCCGTCCCGTTGGGTACCGCCGAATCCGAATGGGGATACCGGATCTATCAGCGTTAGGGAAGCAACCTCCCGATCCATCGCATAAGCGGCGATGGCGGCCCCGCCGGTCGACCAGCCTACCAAGTGAATAGGACGTTCGATGCCCAGCGCTGCCACCAGTGCAAACGTGTCATCCGCCCAGTCTTGGAGGCCTCCGGTGGCATCGATCGGTTTGGGCTCCGAACGCCCGAATGACCTCATGTCGGGAGCAATGAACCTGTATCGCTCGGGCGCCCCCGGCCAGAGATGTTCATAAAACCGCCCCGTGGACAGGTTGCCGTGGATCATCATCACCGGGATTCCGTCTTCCGGTCCCGATTCGTATACAAAGGTGTTAAGACGATCAGTGCTGATTGTCTGGGACCGCACTCCGCTTAAAGGTCCATGCCGTTCTCCTCGATGTTTCGACGCCCTCCGCATATTAGAAGGTGACCTTCAGCTAAGAATCCTGTTCAGAAAGCTGTGCATCCGATCCCGGGCGGCCCGGCCGTATTCATTGTCGAAATAGTCGAAAGCGTGGATACCCTCCGGCCAAATAGTTAGCTCAGCATGGTTGGCGTCCGCCCGCCACCGGCTAAACATAAAGAGGGAATCGTCCAATAACGGGTCGATTGTTCCCACGGTGAACAACGCGGGCGGCAAGCCCTGCAGATCGGCGAAAATCGGAGAGATATCAGGATCGCACAGATCATGTTCGCCGGCGAACTGGTCGGTGAACCACCGGATGCTGGTGGTGGTGAGAATCAGGGTCTGCTCTCCCGCGTCCACCACCGATGGCGTTCCTCTCAAGTCATAGGCCCCGTAGGTGAGCAAGGCGGCCCGGAAAGGGGTGAGTCCATGACGGTCTCTGAGCCGAAAGCAGGTTACGGCGCTCAGGTGGGCGCCCGCCGACTCGCCTCCTATGGCCAACAACTCCGCTCCGAGACTCTCGGGAGCATTTTGGTGCAGCCAGAGAGCCGTCGCCTCGCAGTCGTCCGGTCCGGCCGGGTAGGGGTTTTCAGGCGCCAATCGATAATAGGTGGAGACCACCATCAGCCCGGTGGCGTCGGCCAGCCGTTCCAACATCGGGTCATGGTGATGGGCGCCACCCACCACCCACCCTCCACCGTGAATGTGAAGGAGAATCCCCCGGGGTTTGCCGGCGGGTGGCATCACCCGGAAGCGGAGCGGCCCCGATGGCCCATCCACTACTTGCTCGAATGCCCGATTCGAGTAGACCAAAGCCCCGAACACCGACTTTCCCTGCTCCCGCGCCTGACGGGCAACCACCGGTCCCACGTCCCAGATCTTGGGAAGATCACGAGTGGTCCTTTCGAGTTCGGCGTTGAAAGCGACTACCTCGGCAGGCGCTTCGGTGGGGATATCGAGGCGAACCTCCCCAGGCGCGTAGTCAATCACCGCGGCTGACTGCTCTTTCTAGGAGGGCGGCTGAATCAATTCGATAATGTTCCCATCCGGGTCACGGATGAACGCCTGATGTCCGGCGGCGGGTACATAGACCGATCGGCGATACTTCACTCCCCGGGCGGTTAGCAGGTCCAAGAGCGCATCCAGCTCGTCAACCTCCAAGGCAAAGTGATTGTTGGGGTTCGGCCCCAGCGCCGGAACCTGGCTGATGTGAATAGCATTATTCGGTCCGGCGCCGACCCAGACTCCCGGTGATTCGAACGGTGGTCGGGGGAGTTCGGGCAAGCCGAGCTTGTCGAGATAGAACTCTCTGGACCTACCAAGATCGGTTGACGGGAGGTTCACATGCTGAAGCGCCGTGAGATGTCCGAAAAGACCGTGGTCAGGCATCGACTGTCACCAACTTTCCATGGGTGGCCGATTCGATCAGGGCGCGAATGGTAGCCATGTTCACGGCGCTCTCGGAGAGGGGAAACTCGATCGGCGCACCGTCGAGAATCATCTTCTCCATGGCTCTTACCTCTTCCAAATAGGCGTTGGAGTTCTCGAAGGTGTAAGAGGCAACTGCCTGATCGCCCTCCTCGTCACCAAAGGGATTGTCGGTTCCTTCACTAAGGGTGGATCGGGTCGGCTCAGCTTCCTGGGTAACCACCTCCACCGTGGAGACCAGTTCCACCTGACTCAACCACGGGTAGGAGATACGAATGCGTCCCTTTGAGCCAACGAATTCGGCCGACCAGGAAGGGAACGCCTCCATGCTGGTGGTGAACTGGCCAACGGCTTCTCCTTCGTAGAGAATCTGGGCGCCGAAGGTCATATCCACTGCCTCCCCTGCCGATCTGATGAACCCCGCCACCTTGATCGGCCGTCTCTGTAGGACGGCGTGGAACAAAGTGACCGGGTAGCAACCCAGATCCCATATGGAACCACCACCCCGCGGATCGAGCCTTATGTCATCGCTGTACAGCAGGGTGGAGCTGAAAGTGCCCTGTACCCAGCGAGGAACGCCTATCGCTCCTTCGGATACCAACCTACGGAGAAGAGCCGTCTGAGGGTGGAAGCGCATCATCGATGCCTCCTGAATGATCACCCTGTTCTCCTCAACCGACCGCTCCAGTTGCTCGATCTCACCGGGATAGATAGCGATGGGCTTTTCGATCAGGGCGTGTTTTCCTGCCCGAGCGAGTTCCACACCCCAGGGAACATGAAGCCAATTGGGGAGGGAAACATAAACGACATCCACCTCCGCCGATGAGACGAGTTCGTCGTAGCTGCCGTAGGAGATGGGGATCCCCCGGGATGAGGCGTAGGAACGAGCCCGGTCCTCATCTCTGCTGGCCACCGCCGTGATCCGGGACCGCTCCGAACTGGCCACCGCCTCGACAATGCGGTCATTGATGCGGGCCGTGCTAAGCAGGCCCCATCGCAGTGGCTGTTCACTAATAGACATAGGTCAGTTCCCGATTCGCTCCCATCCCCCCTTGGTTGAGGAGTTCATTATTGCTTCCTGGGCGTTGGCCACATACCGGGCATCCTCGAAGGTGGGAACCCGGCCCTGCCCGGTCGCCATATGGCGAATCATGGCAGCCGCCTGAATGCTAACTATGTCCTCATAGCCGATCCCGACGCCGGGGCCGGGCCAGAAAGTCGCCTGCCCGGGGTGGCCAGGGCCGCTCAAGACCGTCCGCTCACTGTCTGGATGGGAATCGTGCATGATCACCAGTTCGTTCATCCGCTCCAGATTCCACGAGATCGCCCCTTCGGTTCCGTGAACATCAAAGGCCATCCGGCAAACCGGACCATTGATTATCCGGCACGCCTCGAGATGCCCCCGACCTCCGTTGCGAAGACGGATCAGAGCTGTTGCGTAGTCGTCGTTGGTGACCGGACCCTTGGTGTCGGCGGCCTGGGCGCCAAAGACATCGCTGTCGGAGCGGAGAGGGATGGGGCGCTCGGTGATGAAGGTGTGGGTGTCGGACACTACCTCGCTGATCTTCCCGGCGATGAAGTGGGACATGTCCAGCACATGAGACATCAGGTCGCCCAGCGCCCCGAACCCCGCCGCGTCTCCATCGAACCGCCAGGACAGGGGCGTGGCCGGGTCTTTGCCGTATCCCACTAGAAAACGACCTCGATAATGGGTCACCTCGCCGATCGCGCCCTCCGCCACCAACTGTTGAGCATATCTCGCCATCGGCGCCCATCGATAGACATAGCCCACCATGGACCGGACACCGTTTCGGGACGCCGATTCGGCAATGCGACGGGTCTCCTCAGGTGAGCGGCCCACCGGTTTTTCGCAGAAAACGTTTTTTCCCGCCTCGCCGGCGGCTTGAGCAAACCGGGCGTGGGTGGCGTTTGGGGAACAGATCATCACCAGGTCCACATCATCGGCCTCGATCACCTCCTGCCAGGAAGTGGCGCCCCGCTCGAACCCGTATAGAGCTCTGGCTCTTTCCACCTGATCGAGGGACTCATCCACACAAACAACCAGGCGGGGAGGATCAGAACGCAATTCATCAAAACGAGTGGCGGCGCTCAGGATTGCCTGGCAGTGTTTGGATCCCATCAGACCCATCCCGATCATTCCGATTCCAGTCAAAGGCCACCACCTAGATGCGATGATTAGACAACTTATCTTAGATCAACCGGGTCAAATGCTCCTGTGAAGCCAAGACCCCGTTACGAAGTCTTAAGGCTCTTCAGGGGACCGTCGGCGTTGGAATGATGTAATCTCCTGCTCAACACGAGAACCGCCTCCGAAGTTTTTAGAGAGCAAGATTGATTGGAGAATTTAATGAGAACGCGTAAGAATGTCCTGTTGACGGGACTCCTAGTCTTGGGGTTGGTGGCCGCGGCCTGCGGTGAGGCGGAGGAAGCCACCACCACCACTGCGGTTGCTGCGCCCGCGCCTACTGACGCACCCGAGGATCCGATTGTGGTGGGGGTGCCGGCGCTTATCGCTACCCATCCGTTCTATGTGGAGCAGTATCGCTACTTCCAGCATGAGGCCGACCGGCAGGGCGCCGAACTGGTGATAGTGGACAGCGCCCCCACCAAGGAAGTCAATGAGGTACAGATGCTCGATGACGCCTACTCCTTGCTGGAATCGGGCGTTGACGCGATCATCATGGAGTACATCAACCCTGAGCCCTTCCTCGACTTCCAGGTGGAAGCGGCATCGAGAGGCGTTTGCGTGCTCAACGAGTCTCAGACCCCTCTGACCGGAGCGCAGAACTGGAACGAGGACAACTACCAGGGCGGCTACGGGGTAGGCGTTCACGCCGGCGAATGGGCGCTGGCCCACGGATTCGACTCGCCCAAGATTGCCTTGATCGCACGTCCTGACAACCCACCAATCCTGGCCCGGAGCAACGGGTTCGTGGATGGTGTGAAAAGCGTCGTCCCCGGCGCCGAGGTGGTGGCCGAAGCTCAGGCGATGGGTCCTGAGGCGATTGCCGCCGCCTTCGCCAACATGGCAGCCGCCAACCCTGACGCCCGGATCTGGTTCGCTCCAGAGATCGACTCGGGGGTGGCCGGACTTGCAGCCTTGGATGAACAGGGCCTGAACGACCCGGACCAGGTCTTCCTAGCGGTGACCAACGTCTCCGAAGCCGGCCTCGAGGTGCTGGCCCGAGGCGACACCCCACTGCAGGCCGCCTACATGTACTCCAAGAACAACCTGGCCTCGATCCAGATGTTCCGGGATGCCCTAGCTTGCGCCAGAGGCGAGACCAGACCACCCACCGTGTACATGCTCGGCAAAGTGGTGGACACCAACAACCTGGCAGACATCCAACAGATGCTCCAGGATCTGGACAGTTCCGGCGAGTACCCCCAGTATCTTGAGGATCTGATCGACAGCGTGATCGACTACCAGGACGAACCCCAAACCACCCCGAGTAATTAGAGAACCCGAAAGGACGGATAGCTTACGATGATGGTGGATTCGGCAGACCGCGGGTCCACCATCATCGGTGTCTCCGGTATATCAAAATTCTACGAGCGAGTACGGGCACTCCACGGGGTGAGCCTCTCGTTGAGAGCCGGAGAATGCTTAGGGCTGGTAGGAGACAACGGAGCGGGAAAGACCACGCTGCTGCGGGTCATGAACGGAGAGTTGGTGCCCGACATCGGTGAGATCCGCGTGCATGGCGACCGGGTGAAAGAGTGGTCGGTTCGTGATGCTCGCCGAGTCGGAATCGCCACGGTCGCCCAGAACCTGGATCTGTGCGATGAACTGGATGTCCCTGGCAATGTCTTCCTAAACGCCGAAATGCACAAGTGGCGTTTCGGGCCGATCGGTTGGATGGATCGCCGCCGGATCCGCAATGAAACCAAGGACCTCTTGGCAAGTATGGGCGCATCCGTACCGCACAGCGCAACCAAGGTCGAACGGCTTTCCGGCGGGCAGCGGCAGGCCATTGCCATTGCACGGTCTCTGCGGGGAGACCCCCGCCTGGTGCTGATGGACGAACCGACCGCGGCACTGGGAATCCGTCAGGCGAACACCATTCTGGCCAGCATAAGGCGGATGGTCGAACGCGGGATCGGGGTGGTGATCATCTCCCACAACCTCGATCACGTTCTCAACGTCAGCGATCGCCTGGTAACCATGTTCCAGGGAAGGATCACGCTCGATGAACCGGCCAGCGCCATTCGCAGAGATAAACTTCTGGCCGCCATGATGGGTCATAAAGAATGAGGGAACAGTGCCTACCAGGGTAAGTCGGAGTAGCGCGCTCGCAGTGGGGTTGATCATTGTGGTCACCGTCGTGCAGTTACAGGCCAGCCATTATCTAACCCCTTCCAACATCCGGGTGCTAGCAATTCAATTGGTGTCATTGGGCATCGGAGCGTTGGGATCCGCCTTCGTGGTGGCCTCGGGCAATATCGATATCTCGATCGGCTCGATGTTTTCCCTATGCGGGGTGGTGGCATCCATGGCGGCCGCCGCCGGTGTGCCCTGGCCGTTGGCGCTCTTGCTGGGACCACTGATGGGGGCCGTCCTGGGCGGGATCAATGGTGTGATGGTCCACCGTTTGGCGGTGTCTCCCATCGTCGTGACCCTGGGCGCCCTGACTCTGTATGCCGGGATGGTCATACTGATCACCAGAGGCAGAACGGTGGCAGGGGTTCCACTGGAATTCCGGACGGTGGGTCGGGGTCAGTTCTTCGCCATTCCGGTCAACGTCCTGATTTTCATCGGTCTAGCTTTGCTGGCCTTCGCCTTTGCAAATCGGATTGACATCGGCCGTCGTTTGCTGGCAGTGGGCTCCAACGTCAGGGCGGCCGCGTCAGTGGGAATTCCGATCCGAAAGTATGTGATCGGCGTGTTCATCGTCAACGGCATCCTGGTGGGCCTGGCCTCCACGTTGAGCGCCAGCCGATTTGGGACCGCCGCTCCCACCGCCGGCATCGGTTATGAATTGCAGGTGTTGACAGCTGTCCTGTTGGGTGGTGTGCTGTTCACCGGGGGGGTGGCTCCCATTGGGGGGGTCCTGTTGGCCGTATTCCTGATCGGTACGATCCGATCAGGCCTGATAGCCATCGGATTCGAGGTGACCTGGACCAACGTCGTCATAGGGGCTCTGCTGATCGGCGCGGTGGCCCTCAATCAATTCTCGGAGGAGAGGAGGGAAAGAGCCGTAACCAGATCGGCGCTGGCGGAAGCCTTGGAAGAGGAGGAGGAAGAAGCGGGCGCCGCCGACTCCAACGCCCCCGATTCTGACCGGGAGTGAACCACTTTGGCGGCAGGTTGAAACACCTCTGAGAGGAGAGAAGACCGTGGCAGTTTGCGGGTATCTTGACCAATGGTCCTACCTGCCGGGTGACGAGGTTCGCATGCATCTGGACACCGAAGGCCATCCGTTCTCCTTCGATCTGATTTCCCTTGATTCACCGACAGAAAGCGTGCCGTCAATCGGTCAGGGTGAGATACCGGGAAGCCAACCGCCATCACCGGTCGGATCTATGGTTTTCATCCCCTCCACCGGTCCTGAACGCTTGACGCAAGTGAGCCTGCGGCTTTGGGTTTGGCCCACCCTTCCGCAGCGAGGAGACGAGCAGACGCTGGTGAGCTGGCGGGACCCAAACACCAACGAAGGCGCAACCCTAGCCCTTGATGGTTATGGCCGTCTTTGTTTCAACCTATCTTGGGCTCGACGCCAATGGAAAGTCGTCTCCCAAGTCGCTCTCGCGGAAAGGATTTGGTATCGAATCTTCGCCGGATTCGACATGGGCGCCGGTCGGCAGGCTATCGCTGTCGAGGAGCCCGGCAGATGGTCTTGCGAACAAAAGGCAGTGACCCACCAGGTCCCCGATGACAAACCGCTTGTTATTGATGGTCCGATCACCATCGCGGCGGCAGGAGTTCAGGAGGCGACCGGTAGTTATTCCATTGATCGCTGCTACGACGGCAAGATCGAACATCCTGCCATCTACCGGTCCTGGGTCGAAGGATCACCCGATGCTGGCGAAGACCAATCCATGGTCCCACCCGATGCTGTGATCGGATGCTGGGACTTCGCCCGGATGCAGGCCACCACCCGGGTTCCGGACTGCGGTCGCGGTGCACGCCCCGGTCGGACCGTCAACCTTCCGGCCCTGCGGATGAAAGGGCACGCCTGGAATTGGCGCCAGTCCCTGAAAGAGCAGGCGGAGAATCGAAACGCCATCCACTTCCATCACGATGATGTGGGTGATAAGAACTGGGACGTATCGGCTGTCGCCGTTCTTCCCGAAAATCTGGCGCCCGGCGCTTATGCCATGCAGATCGAAAGCAAAGGGGCTTCAGCAGAACTGCCCTTCTTTGTCCACAGCAGAACTCACCGCCCTGATATAGCCGTATTGATGCCCACCTTCACGTATCTGGCTTACGGGAACCTGCGGCCGGACCCCAATCCCGATTCGGTGGCGATTGAGGAGGCACACGCCGACGTAGGCATGCACAGTTTCGACCCTTCCAATCCCTTCGACAGCTTCTTGGCCGAACGTCCGGATCTGGGCGCTGCGGTGTACAACCTGCATGCCGACGCCAGCGGGATATGCTACGCCACCCGCAACCGCCCCCTCGTAACCTTCGCCTCCGAGTACCACTGGTGGGGAACCAAAGGCCCGAGGCACTTCTCCACCGACATCATCCTGCTGCGGTGGCTACGGTCCGAAGGCCATCGATTCGACGTCATCACCGATGAGGACGTGGATACATACGGAGTCGATCTGCTCTCCTCCTACTCGGTGGTGATCACCGGAAGCCACCCTGAATACGTATCTCCCAATTGGATGGCAGCAGTGGAAGACTGGCTGGAGTGCGGGGGGCGCCTGATGTACCTGGGAGGAAACGGTCTCTTTTGGGTAACAGCCACCCATCCCGATATGCCGGGGGTCATCGAATTGCGACGCGGCTTTGCCGGATCACGGGACTGGACGTCGGAGGTCGGGGAGGAGTGGCTCAGTTTCGAGGACAGAGTCGGAGGACTCTGGCGGCACCAGGGCACCGCCCCGCAAAGGCTGGTGGGCGTGGGATTCACCGCCATGGGTTGGGGCACTTCCGCCGGCTACCGGCGATGTCCCGACTCGTTCGACAACGACGTCGCCTTCGTCTTCGAAGGGATAGGGAAGGATGAGATAATCGGTGAGTTCGACAGCGGACTCGGCGGGGCATTGATGGGAGCGGCCGGCGATGAAATTGACCGAATGGACTATGCATTGGGTACCCCGATCCAGGCCAAATTGCTGGCCACTTCTTCAGGCCGCCATGGACAGTTCCAGCGCGCCATCGAGGATCTCATGCAGACGAACAACTTCTTCGGCTCGCCCCGAGACCCGGATGTGCGGGCGGACATGGTGCTGATCGAACGGCCCAAGGACGGATGCGTCTTCTCCGTTGGTTCGATGAACTGGATCCCATTCCTGGCTACCCAGGACGGGAACAGCAATGTGGCGAAGGTCACCCGCAATGTCCTGAACAACTTCCTGTCACGCTCGAGAGAGGGAGGAGGATGAGCCGGAGGGTCGGAGTCGGGGTGGTGGGCTGCGGCCATGTAAGTCGCCAATACCTGGAGGGGTTCAAGAACATGCCCTCCCTCGAAGTGGTGGGGTGTTTCGACGTCGATCGGAGCCAAGCGCAAACCCGCGCCGTGGAATTCGACATTCCCTACATATACAGACACTTGGAGGAGTTGCTCGCCGATCCCGCGGTGGAGATTGTTCTGAACATCACTCCCCCATTGGTCCATTTTGGAATCTCCGAGGCCGCGCTCGGGGCCGGCAAGCACGTTTTTTCGGAAAAGCCCCTGGCGCCGACCCGAGAGGAGGCGCGACATCTTCTTGATATCGCCGCCGCCAACAACGCCCGGCTGGCGTGCGCTCCGGATACTTTCCTGGGGAGCGGGCTTCAAACCTCACGCAAGCTCCTGGATGATGGGTGGATCGGAACGCCGGTGGGGGCTAGCGCCTTTTTCCTTTCCAATGGCGTCGAACACTTTCACCCCAGCCCGGCGTTTTTCTATGGTCCGGCAGGAGGACCCCTGCTGGATGTGGGGCCGTATTACCTCACCGCCCTTATCAACCTGCTCGGTCCGGTGGCGCGAGTGGCGGCCAGTTCCCGGATCACCTCTCCCGAGCGGATGATCACCTCACCGGAACAGTACGGTTCCCGAATCAAGGTGGAGACGCCGACATATATCTCTTCGATCCTCGAATTCGAGTCCGGAATCATCAGCCCGCTGCTCGCCACGTTTGACGTGCAGGCCACTCGGCTGCCTTTCATCGAGGTGTACGGAACGAAAGGCTCGCTCAGCGCGACAGACCCCGACATATGGAGCGGAAACCCCGAGATTCGCCAATACGGTGAGGAGGAGAAGGCCATGCTGGACTTGGAGCGAAATGTTCCATGGACGGCTTTTCGGTCCTCGCGGCCCATTGCCGGGATGAGAGGCATCGGCGTCGCCGATCTTGCCCGGGCCATCATTGCAGATCGGCCCCATCGGGTAGCGGCGGAAGTTGCTTATCACGTGCTGGATATCGCCCTCTGTGTTGCTGAGGCGGCCGAATCCGGCACTCACGTTGTAATCGAAAGCACATGTACACGCCCAGAACCGCTTCAGATGCAAATCATGTCATGCCCGCCGTCATGAACCTATAACGCAGAGGCTTGCGGCCGTAACGTCAGTGCGGCTTTTGCTCAGTTATCGAGTGCCTCATCGGGTTTAAGCGCTCCCACCGACACTTGGCTAACCGGGTTCCACAGCATCCAGCCCAGATCAAACTCTTCTGCGGCGTCGATGGAAGACCGCACCTGCTCGTCTCTATATCCGAAGTCCTGCAGCCAGGGACGGATTACCACCCCGGTTCGTATCCGTCCGAAAGCGTCTGCCAAGGCCCCGTTCACGACCTCGCCGGGATGGTTGTTGGGTCGTTCGTAGCCGAACCACCCGTTGTCGTAGTGACTGGGGTACAGCATGGGGGAGACGACATCCAACACTTCGGTGATCTTCTCCCATTGCTGGCCGATCCCACCGTCATCGGGAACGGTTGTCAAAAACCCGAAGATGTCGGCCGCCACCGCGCAACCCGGCGGCCACAGCAAGGTTCGGGCTTCTTTCAAGAATGAGGTGATGGTTTCCACTCGGGCGGCGGCGGTGATCGGTCCGTCGAAAGTGGCTGATGGCCTGCGCGAGTCAGGAAAACGTATGTAATCGAACTGGATTTCATCCACTCCCAAAGTGCAAGCCTCCACCGCCAGATCCAAGGCGTAGGAGCGGGCTTCCTGATCGGTTGGATCCAAAAAGTACTGATAGCCCTGCCGGTAAGGCTGATCGTAATAGGTATCCCACACCGCCATGGTGGGATGTCTCACGGAAGCAGTCGGATCAGCGAAAGCCACGATCCTGCCAATCAGATATATCCCCTGCTGTTCCAGGGAGTCGGCCAGTCCCGCCAGGTTATATAGGGGAAACACCGCTCCCACTTCCCGGGCCATCTCTACTTGAGAGTCGTAAAAGATCTGTCCCGATTCGTCCTTGAGGTCCAGCATTATCCCGTTCAGCTCTGTTTCCTGCACCAGCTTGACCATGGAGTCCCATTGCAGTCGATCCCCAGCCACCTTTCCTGATACGTGCACCGCTCTCACCACCAAGGGAGCGATGGTCAGATCCGCGTCTCCCGGACCTCCGTCCCATTCATATTCGGCGCCGATCCAGGCCGGACGCGTCACTTTGATCTCACCCTCTTGCACGCCCTCCAAAAGGAACCTGCCGTCGATGCCGGTAAACGTGCTCACCGACCCCGAACTCACCAGCGCTCCTTCGACCGGAACCTGACTTAGGTCGGTCACTCTTCCCCGCAGCGTCTTCGACCTTAGGTGTACCACCATTGAGGCCTGAGGCGGTCCGGCGACGGTAACCGTTTTTGGGAGGTAGCCGGGGGAGATCAACACATAACTGCGCCCATCCGCGGCCCACTCCAGTGCGGTTGATCCCTCCAGGTCGGTGACACTCACCACCTCCCCGTCGTGGAGAACCGTTACGTCCCCTATTGCCAGCCCATCCCCATCCAGCACATGGAGACGGAAAAGGTGGTCATCGTTGAAAAACAGCCAAGCCATCCATATCACCCAGCCGAGGGTTAGCAGGGTCAACAACCTGCGTGTCCAGAGTCTCCGCCATGACATACCTGTCATCTGAGATTAGATAATCCCCGTCATTAAGGTATATCCCATGTTTGGCTTCCTGCTGTCGGTGGTGATCGCCGCCCTGGCCGGGACGATCGGCGCCCGACTGGCAGGCGGCCGACCCCGAGGTTGTTGGGGATCTATCGCCCTGGGCTGGGTGGGTTCCCTGCTGGGTTCCTGGTTGGCCGATCTCCTGGGTTGGCCCACCCTTTGGTCAATAGCGGGGTTTCCGGTGGTGTGGGCAATAATCGGAGCAGCCTTGTTCGTAGCCCTGCTCAACTTGATAAGCGGGCACCGCAACCAGCGGCCTCCCCGCCAACAGCCCCTGGCCTGAACCCCGGACGGCGCCGGGGCAACTCAGCCGATCGCGCCGGACTCGGCCATGTTCAACTCGATAAGCCGGTTCATCTCCACCGCATACTCCATGGGGAGCTCTTTCACGATTGGCTCTATGAACCCGGCCACCACCATGGATGTGGCCTGATCCTCGGTGAGACCCCGGCTCATCAGATAGAAGAGCTGTTCCTCTCCCACCTTGGAAACGGTCGCCTCGTGGCCGATCTCGGCATCGTTCTCTTCAATCTCCATATAGGGATAAGTGTCGGAACGGGATTCCTCATCGAGAATCAGGGCATCGCAGCGGACAAAGCTCTTGGAGCGCTCTGCGCCCGGCTCCACCCTCACCAGTCCCCGGTACCCCGCTCGACCCCCCGCCCGCGAAATGGACTTGGAGACGATGGTGGAGGTGGTATCGGGGGCGACATGCACCATCTTGGCCCCGGCGTCCTGATGCTGTCCCGAGTTGGCGAAGGCAATGGACAACACCTCGCCGTGAGCACCCGGCTCCATCAGCCACACCGCCGGATATTTCATGGTCAGCTTGGAGCCGATGTTGCCGTCTACCCACTCCATCGTGGCGTCCGCATAGGCGGCCGCCCGCTTGGTAACCAGGTTGAAAACGTTGTTGGACCAGTTTTGGATGGTGGTGTAGCGACAACGGCCACCTCGGAGAACAACTATCTCCACCACCGCCGAATGAAGCGAATCGGTGGTGTAGACAGGCGCTGAGCAACCTTCCACATAATGGCAGTAGGCGCCCTCGTCAACGATGATCAGGGTGCGCTCGAACTGGCCCATATTCTCGGAGTTGATCCGGAAATAGGCCTGAAGAGGCTGGTCGACATGCACACCGGGAGGAACGTAGATGAAAGAGCCGCCCGACCAGACCGACGAATTGAGGGCGGCGAACTTATTGTCGTTGGGCGGGATAATCTTCCCGAAGTACTTTCTGACCAGGTCAGGATAATCCCGGACCGCGGTGTCCATATCGCAGAACAGCACCCCCATTTCCTCAAGGTCGTCCCGGTTGCGGTGATACACCACCTCCGATTCGTACTGGGCGGTCACTCCCGCCAGGAATTTGCGTTCCGCCTCGGGGATGCCCAGCTTCTCATAGGTGTCCTTGATCTCATCGGGAACCATGTCCCAGGTATGAGCCTGGGACTCGGTGGGCTTGACGTAGTAGTAGATGTTCTCGAAATCGATTTCGTTGAGCAGCCCTCCCCCTCCCCAGGTGGGAATGGGCCTGGCCAAAAAGTGCTTATAGGCGCGGAGCCGAAAGGAGAGCATCCACTCCGGTTCTTCTTTCATGGCCGACATCTGTCGGATGATCTCTTCCGACAGCCCCTTCTCCGGCTTGAAGACGTAGTCGTCCTCGGAATCGTGCCATCCCAGCTTGTAGGCGCCTAAATCAATATCAACAGTTGCCATCACTCACCTCTTTTTTGCCAAAGGCTGCTGTTCTTTATGTTACCACCAACCGGGAAACTACGCATCCCCGTTTCCCCGTTCAGGGAGCGACCGAGGCCAAAAGGGGCGGGGTCGGCTCCAGCGGAACCCGCCGGGCCGACTCCAGCACCCAAAACGGGCCGACTCCCGTGACTATACACTCAAAATCCGCTCCGCGATGCTGCTTTGGGTGTACTGGAGTGAAAGTCACACCAAAGCAGCCGCTCACCACCTGCTTTTATGGAGGAGTTTCGGGAGGCGCCGTAGCGCTCGGCGCCCTCGCCGGAGTTGGAATGTCCCCCAATAGGGGTCATGGCCTCGGCCAACGCCTCCTGGGCTTCTTTGGAGAGCGCGCCATGAGAGGCCTGGTCACTGCAACTCCCCACTGGAAGGAACCGATTAACCTACCGGAAGTCGCTTACGCCAAAAATGGGAGTTTCGGCTTGAACCACCGGGAGAAAACTTGTCGAAGGGAGGCGAAACGGTGCCGGTGATGGTGGTGGGCGCGGACACTCCGGTGGGAGAGGTGATCATTGGAGAGTTAGTCGACCCCGACCGAGAGGTGCGGGCGTTTGTCTCCGATCCTTCCTGCGGGGTGCGCTTCAAAGAAGCAGGCGTGAAGGTGGCACTGGGTGATGTCTCCGACACCTCGCATGTGTCCAGTGCCTGTCTTCGGTGTCATACCGCGGTTTTGGTGTGCGAAGCAGCCCGGGACGGCCGAGAAATCTCCTTTGCCGCCAACGCCCGGGAGTTGTTCGCCCAATGGGCGCAGGCAGTCTCCGAGGCGGGGGTGCGGAGGGTTATATGGGTAGCCGACCACCCGGTCCCCGCCGCTGAGGTACCGGAACAAGCGACAGTGGACAGCACCCTGGCTTCCGAAGAAATCGCCCAGCAAGTCGCCGAACTTGACGACGCCTCGTCCCTTTAGAGTTCCTCCCACCCTGCCCTAAACCCAGCTATACAATAATCACAACACTACCGGAGACAGATAAATGACGAAGTGGCAACGGGCGCGACTAACTCCCAATCAGCGGTATAGGTTCAGCCCGCGAAGCGGAGAAACGGGCCACCTCCGCACTGCTAGCCGTAGTTGAAGCAGTGCGTGAATTTTCAATCGAAATGTTCGCTCCTCTGGGGGCCTCCAAAGCACGTAATGCCACAGTTCAGGCTTTCGTTGAAGCGCCCTTCAAAACCACTGAGAGGACAATCAGGCCTGATGGCGTCCTACGTATCTCTTACGGTAAGAAAACCTGGACAGCGATAATTGAGGTCAAATCAGGCCCCAACCCACTCCTAGCCGAGCAAATAAACGCCTATTGGGATATTGCCCGTCACAATGACTTTGATGCCGTAGTGACAATCTCCAACGAAATTGCACCTTCGGCAGACGACCATCCCACTACGGGTTTGAAAGTCAAAGCTAACTCAAGAGTCAAGGTCCATCACTACTCGTGGGCCGAAGTGCTTACGAAAGCGGTGATGGTTAAAGTGCATCAAGGGGTGGAAGATCCCGACCAGGCATGGATCCTCGGTGAACTTATCCGTTACCTTGAACATCCGGCATCAGGAGCGATGACATTCGACGACATGGGATCGCAGTGGGTCAAAGTTCGCGACGAAGCACGAATAAATAACCTTCATCGAAGCGATACGGGTGTCATCGATACTGCCAACCGGTGGGATCAACTTCTTCGATTCGCATCCCTACGCCTCGGGTCAGAGATCGGCGAGGACGTGATGCATGTGTTGACACGCACTGAACGAAGAAACCCTAGTAGAAGAATCGCTAGCCTCAGCCAGTCGCTTGCCGAAGACGGAACCGTGGAAGGATCTCTCCGTATCCCCAACACGGTAGGCGACATCACGATTCGGGCAGATCTACGGGCAAGACAAATTTCAGCAGAGGTGACGGTGGGCGCTCCCGGTGATCGAGGCGCACGGGCACGATGCACCTGGCTAATCCGACAATTAAGGGATGTTGATTCCGGTTTGCTTGTGGAGAGTTACCCCAAGAATACGCGTCTCCCTTACACAGCTACGCTAAATGAGGCTCGGGACAAC
Organism: Acidimicrobiia bacterium; assembly: GCA_965248705.1. Classification (GTDB taxonomy): domain Bacteria; phylum Actinomycetota; class Acidimicrobiia; order Spongiisociales; family ZC4RG35; genus Bin76. Next base: position 628,198 of record CBDFJY010000002.1, read on the forward strand.
CCAAACGCTCTGATCGGCCAAGAGAAAAGAGAACCACATCGTTTCCGGCTGGTTACAAATCGGGAGATGGGCACCGCCCGCAAGGCCGGCAAGAAGGGGTTTATCGACTCTGTCCTGAGTCTTGTCACGGATTTCTACGAGAGCGTAGTCCAGAACCTGTCCCCTTGGACACCCCCGGCTCCGAAGATTCAGCGATCACAGCACAGTGCCGATGTTGACGATCCATCCACATCGGACTGATCGTCCCTTCCCCCTCTTTCGGCGTCCGAAACCAAAAGAGATAGAAGTGTAGTTTTTTAGCGTTCGTTTTACCAACTTAGTGATATACAGGGTTGTTTTGTCACACCCCTGCCGTATAGTGATAAGCATGAACAAAGAAACTATGAACGGGCGGATCACCAACGAGGCGCGCCTGTTGGCGCCTACTTTGGCGGTATCGGAAGCAACGGTCGAGCAGTTGCAGGAACGGGTACAGTCCACCATCCGAGCGCAGAACCAGGCAGTGGCGGTCCGCGTCGAGGCGGTGGCGGAACTGCGCCGTCGGGAAGGAACCGAACTGACAGAAACAGTGCTGCAAAAAGACGGTCTTTTGTCCCGCCGTCGGGCCCGTTCCGAGGTGGAGACCGCCGATGAACTCTCCAAGTTGCCACGGACTGCTGAGGGTCTGCGTAAAGGGGAGATCTCTTATGACAATGCGCGGATCATCGCGGGGGCTTCCCACCGGGGAAAGATCGACGAGGGCAAGTTGGCAGAGGTCGCCAAGACCCAGTCCCCGGACAAGTTCGCGGGAACCGTCCGAAAACACGAACACCAACGCTCCAAAGACGACGGCATGTCAAAGTTGGAGCACCAGCGGTCCCGGCGGTACGCCAAGGTCAGCACCGACTCCGACGATGGAATGACCGTCCTCTATGGGCGGTTCGATCCCATCACCGGCGCTCGGATGGAGACTGCGCTGTCACAGAAGATGGACGAGTTGTGGCGGGCGGAGGACCCCCGCAACCGGGCCACCCCTGGGCAGCGGATGGCCGACGCCCTCCAGATGCTCCTCACCCGCCCCGGTGTTTACGAAGACGGACCCTCTCAGGGGACCAGGCTGTTGCTGATCGCCGAATACGACGTCATCACCAAAGAACTAGGAAAAGGCCGTCTTTCTGATGGGACTCCGATCCCCACCGACAAAGTCCGCGAGCTGGCCTGTGACGCCGAGGTGCTCCCCGCCATCTTCCGGGGAGCTTCCCAACCCCTCGACCTGGGAAGAGCCAGACGACTCGCCAGTCCCGCCCAACGAATCGCCCTCATCGCACGGGACCGAAAATGCGTCGGATGCGGCGCATCGGCCGCGTGGTGTCAAGCCCATCACATAATCCCCTGGCAGCCCGGAGGGCCCACCGATCTCGACAACCTCTGCCTCCTATGCTCCCGCTGTCACCACAAAGTGCACGACAACGGCTGGAGAGTACGCCGGACCCCCACCGGACAGCATTCCCTCCGCCCACCACCCACCCACTACGGACGCCCACCCCGCCCACGACACACCTACCGCTACCGCGCCAAACAAAGAAAATAACCACCACCCACACTCATATCCGTCAGAGCCGGTGATGAAGATCGCGCCAAGCACTGTCCGTCCCCCTCTTACGGCGTCCTAAACCAAAAGGGGAGCAAGGCCCTCCAAGAGCAGGCCGATGGACTCCTCGGTGGTGGTGGCCGGGGGGGAGACCCTCACCCAGCCGGCTCGATCAGCCAGCACCACCCCTCTATTCCGCATATGCTCCACCACCTGCCCCGAGTCCCGGCCCGCTATCCGGAAAGTAAGGATTCCCGCCCTTTCGCTCAGGTCCCTCCAGGGCCGCCGCAGCTCACATCCCATCCTTTCCAACTCCTCCTCCAGCCGGTCCATCGCCCCCGAGATACGTTGGCTGATCACCCCCAGACCGGCCATCTGGATCACTTCACAGGCGGCCGACAACGCCACCGCTCCCATCACAGGATCGCTGCTCATCTGAAAGCGGGAGGCGGTTGCCGAGGGTGGATGCGGAGGAGGGGCAAGAAAGTCCATGGGCTCGGCCACACCCATCCATCCGGTGAGAGTGGGCGCCAGGCACTCGATGGCGCGATCGGAGACCATCATCGCCGCCCCTCCGAATCCGGCTCTCAGCCACTTGTGGCTGCCTGCCGCCACCACGTCCGACACCGCAGTATCCACCGGGAAGGCCCCCAGGGACTGAATGGCGTCCACCACCAGCAGCGGAGCGGGAAAGGCTTCCCGGAGCTTTCCCAAATCCGTGCGGAAGCCGGTGGCGAAATCGACATGGCTGACTGCCACCACCCGTGTGGAGGAGTCGACGAAAGGGCGAAGACGGTCGGGGGTGAGGCGATGATCCGGCAGGGGCACCCGCCGCACCTCATCGATCAAACCCGCTTGTTGGGCCCGAATCCACGGATAGAGATTGGTGGGGAACTCCGCCTCGGGGACTACCACGTTCCCGCCCCGCAAACCGAAGGCGACATGGAGAAGGGCGGCCCCGGTGGTGTGGGTGACGCCCACCCGGTCCACCACTGTATCCAAAAGAGCGGCGAGTGCCTGTCGGCTCTGGTCCATTGCCCTCTCCAAGAGCGTGCTCAGGTTTTTGGTGGCGGAGCAAAATTCCGCCACGTACTCGGCCACCCGGCTTTGCACCAGCCGGGAGACCGGAGAGATGGCCGCGGAGTTCATAAACCCCAAAGGCTCGCAAAACTGCTCCCAATAGGCGGAGGGAAGCGGAGGAAGAGTCATCTGACGGGCGCCTCCTTCTCTATAGAAGCGAAAGCCCTATCAACGCGCCCAGTTCTCTGAGGGCGTCGGTGGGATCGATCACCTTGATTGTGTTCATGCCCATGTTAAGGGCGGTTTTGAGGTTGGCGCCAATGTCGTCCAGCATCACCGCCTGGCCAGGTTCCACTCCCAGGCGGGAAAGCGTCCTGCGGTATATCTCCGGCTCGGGCTTGCGAACCCCTTCCACGCAGGACTCCACCACTATCTCGAAGTGGTCTTCTACCGAAGGCGCCTCCAGCCCTTTCCAATTGTTGGTAACCGCCGCCGCTGCGATCCCCTCCCCGCGTAACCGGCGCACCGCCTCCAGCATCCGGGGACGAATCGCAAAATCGGCTTCGATTCTTCTCATCATTTCGGCCACATCCAGATCCACCCCCCCTTGCCGGGCTTCTTCCCTCAGGCCTCGTTCGAAAGTCTCGGCGCTGACCTCTCCCCGTTCATGGCGGGCCCAGGCGCCATCTCCGCCCGCACCGGTCACTATCCGCGCCACCGTCCCGGGTGGAAGGCCCTGATCGGCCTCGAACGAGGAGATTGAGTGAAGCGGCGATTCGAAAACCACTCCTCCCAAGTCGAAGAGAGCCGCTTTGATCGGTGTCAACCCGGCCGGACGCACAAAACCTCTCTCAGCGCCTCTTGCGCTCGCGCACCGTGAAACGCAGCCGATGGACGGGCTCCCCATCGAGATGGATCACGAAGGAGTAGTCACCCGCCGACTCAAAAGGCAGCGAGTTGAAAGTGAAAGCCATCGGGTACCCGAACACTGATCCGGGCGAGAAACCGGAAGGCGGCTTCACGGGCAGCCTTCGCTGGGGCATCCTGGGCCCCAGAATGCTTTTGCCGTCCTGGTCTTGGAGATCCACGCCCATGTTCACCGGAGACTTGTCCCATCCCCAGGGAAAAGTGATCCTCATGCCTATCCCCATGGAGGAGTGCCGGGTGGGAAGGCCTCTCACCAACAACTGGTCCCAGCCCCCTCCCAAAGCAAACAGTTTTCCCCCCACCACTTGCACGGCGTCGGCCAGAAAGGCGAAATCCACAGACGGCTTCAGTCCGGAAAGTCCCATCTCCGACAAGTCCATGGTTACACAGCCACCAGCGCGGAGGTTAGCCAACCCCCGGTGTTGTCACAGACGGCGAACGCTGCACCTTGGTAATCTTGTCTTCAGGAACCCGCCGCCGACCAACCGCCTATCACCTACCCCAGAGAGGAAGCCTCCGCCCATGTCCGAGCCGACTCATGTTGCGCTGAAATCCCGGGCCAAAGAACGGATCGCCCATGAGCAACCCCGCCTGGAGGAGTTGAATGGCTGGCTCTATGACCATCCGGAAATTGCCCATCAGGAGCACCGCTCCTCCGAGCGGCTCGCCCAAACCCTGGAAGGATACGGGTTTGTGGTGGAATACCCCGCCTACGGCTTGGAAACCGCCTTCTCAGCCCGGGCCGGCAGTGAGGGCCCTGAGTTAATTATCTGCTGTGAGTACGACGCCCTTCCCGATATCGGCCACGCCTGCGGCCACAACATCATCGCCTCAGCCGCCGTGGGCGCCGGATTGGCGCTCCAGCCCCTCGTCGAGTCACTCGGCTTCCGACTCACCGTGCTGGGCACACCCGCCGAAGAGAGCTATGGAGGAAAAGTAGATCTGATCAACGCCCAAGCCTTCGCCGGAGCGGCCGCGGCCATGATGATCCACCCTTCCCCCCGCGATGTGGTCGACGCGCCTTTCCTCGCGATTACCCAGTTGGAAGTGGCGTTCCACGGCAAGGAGGCCCACGCCTCCGCCTTTCCCGACCAAGGCCTCAACGCCCTGGACGCCTTCGTGCAGTCCTACGTCAACCTCTCCACCCTTCGCCAGCACATACTGCCCACCGACAAAATCCACGGGATAATCACCGAAGGCGGGAAAGCACCCAACATCATCCCCGCCCTGACCCGATCAAAGTGGTATGTGAGATCTCTGGATTCTGCCCGGCTCGAGACGCTGACAGAGCGGGTCCGATCCTGTTTTGAGGCGGCCGCGATGGCCACCGGATGTCGGGGGGAGATAGAAACCTTCGGACACGGATACACCGAACTGATTAGCAACCCGCTTTTGACAGAGCTGTACGCCGCCAACTCCGCAGCCTTGGGGCGGCCCCTCACTAGAGGCGCCGAGCTGTCGCCATCCGAAGCCGGCTCCACCGATATGGGTAATGTCTCCCTGGTTGTTCCCACTATCCACCCCATGCTCTCCCTCTATTGCGCTCCCATCGGGAATCATCAGCCCGCTTTCACCCGCCAAACAATCACGCCCGACGGGCACCAGGCCATTTTCGACGGTGCGGTGGGAATGGCCTGGACCGCTATAGATCTGGCCGCCGGAAATCTCTGGGACCAGCTGGGAGACGCCTAGCCCTCAAACCGCTAGGCGGGAGAGTGGTCTCCGTTGCGGGGCGCCAAGAAGAAGCCGGAGCGCGGCTTGGGCACAAAAAGGGTCGCTTTGGGAGGAAGGGTCAGTTGGTTGTCGGCAGCGTGAATCACCTGTTGCATGGTGGCCGGAGCCAGCATAAACCCGACCCCTCCATGTTCGGCCACCCGGTCGACTATCGTCTTCAGGCCCTCCCGGTCAGGGATGAACTCGATTCGAGTGTAAGTGCGCTCGTCCATCACTCCCAACAGGGGCTGCAGCACGGTGCGATGGAGGGCCGCAGCATCCATTTCATCTTCATGAGGAAACAAATCGATTGTCCAGCAGCCCTCTCTGGTAACCAACACCGCCTCCCCTCTGAGGGGCGGACGAGCCGGCGCGCTGCCCGCCCCCACCGCCTGTTCCAACCGCTCGACGGCTATCTCCCCATCTACCCATCGGTGATAGGGATCAATACGAAGCTGATCCGTCGGAAATGCCGCCACCAGCATCCTTCCCGCCGGATGCGTGTCATCGGCGCCGCACCGGGCGGCGTGACGAATCGAGGCGGCCGCCCGATGATGGCCGTCCACGATGTAAGCCTTGGGAACCTCGGCGAATTCTCTCAACAGCGCCGGGACCACCTCTTGGGGAACCACCCAGATCTGATGAAGGGCGCCGTCTTCAAGGGTCACCGATACATCGGGCGAAGCCTGGCAAATCTCCTCCACCGCTTGGTCGATCACCGCCCGGGGAGGGTAGCCCAACCCCATGGGATTAGAGCTGTACGGCACTTCCGCCATGTAGTTGTAGAGATCTTCTTCCCGATCGGTGCGAGTGGTCTCATGAGGCACCAGCCGTTCCGGCACCGCCGACACCGGCACATCTCCCACCACACCGGTTTGTCGATGCTCGTTGTTGGTTATCCGATACACAAACAACCCCTCCCGCAGCGGTCCAAAAGCGCCCCTTCGGAGTTGGCGGTCCAGATAGCCGGCCGCCTGGTCCACCAATTGACGAAATGACCTGTTGGGCCAACTTTCAGAAGGCGTGAAGGCGTTAAAGAACGAGTCGGGGTTCTCCGAAGCCCAGCGATACCGCTCATAGGGGGTCAAAGAGTCATAGTCGGGCGAAACCACCCGCCATGCATACTCGGGGGAGACTATCCGAACCTGGGTTGATCTCAGCCAGCCTTTCATCCTGTGTCCCCGCTCTGGTGGGAGGTAACCCCCAAAATGTTGGGCAGACTCTCCAACTCCGATATCAAGGCGTCCGTTGCTTTTCCTTGCATCTGTACCACCGCTACCGCGGTTCCCGCTCCGCTGAAAACCCGGTTGGTCATGTGCTGCACGTTGAGCCCCGACGACTTGATCGCCATCAAGACGCCAGACAGGACTCCCACCCGGTCGATGTGACGGATGGTGAGGTAAATCCCGGTTGGGGGAAGCGTACCGAGGTTCACCACATTGCGCACCCTGCCCCCCCGGGAATAGTCAGCCAGCATTCTCACGACTTCGGCAGCTATGGCATGCTGTGCCTGACGAGTTGAGGCGCCGATATGGTGGGTGGCGTATACACGAGGGTGGCTTACCAGCTTCGAGTCCCAAATCTCCGCGGTCGACTCCGGTTCGTCGGAGAAGACATCGATTCCCACCCACAGGTTCTGTCGATCGACCGCCTCCAGCAACGCCGCTTCGTCCACCAGCTCGGCGCGGGCAGTGTTTATCAACCAGGCGCCTGGTCTCATCTGGGCCAATAAGTCGGCCGAGACCAGACCGACAGTCTCCGGTGAGCATGGCGTGTGGAGGCTGACAATGTCCGATGCGGCGAAGAGATCCTCCAGCCGGGGCAGGGTCTCGACGCCCAGATTCCTCATCTGATCATCGGCCTCGAACGTTCTGGGCTTCTCGACGGCCAGGATCTTCAATCCGAAGGCGCGAGCGCGTATGGCCACCTCGAAGCCGATTTGGCCCATCCCCACTATGCCCAGAGTCCGGCCATGGAGCCCACGAGCTTTGGAGAACTCTTTTTTGTCCCACTCTCTTTGGCGGATAGTGATCACGTTGTCGGGTATACGCCGGTCGATAGCCAGAATCAGCCCCATCGTCAGCTCCGCCACGGCAATCGCGTTTTGGCGAGGAACGTTTGATACCCAGATCGCCCGGCAGGCGGCAGCCTGACAGTCGATGGTGTTGTGTCCGGCGCCTGCCCGGATAATCCACCCCAGATCAGCCGCCGCGTCTATCGTTCTGGCCCCAATCTGGGTGGAACGCACCAACAACACCTGCACGCCGGCAAGCGCCCCGCGAAGTTCGGCGCCTTTGAGATCGGGCCGATAATCGCATTGGTATCCGAGCTTCCCTATTTCAGACAGAAACTGTTCAGGGAACTTGTCCGCCACTAAAACTCGCATTGAGGCTCTCCTCGCGGGGGTTGTGTCTAAGTTGATTGAAGGCCATATTCCGGAGTAACCTCATTCTGAACGTGGTCTCGGAACATTATGACCCCTCTGCCTGGCAAATTGTACCCGATTTCGCCTTTACTGATATCACCTATCACCAGGCCGTGAGTGTAGGAGCGGTGCGGATCGCCTTTGACCGCCCCGGGGTGCGCAACGCCTTTCGCCCCCACACCGTGGACGAGCTGATCACCGCCTTGGAGCACGCCCGGCAATGGAGCCGAATCGGATGCGTTTTGCTCACCGGAAACGGCCCCTCTCCCCGTGACGGAGGCTGGGCCTTCTGCTCGGGTGGCGACCAGCGGATCAGGGGCAGGGACGGGTACCGATATGCCGCCGGGGCCGACGGGCCCTCCATTGATCCGGCCCGGCTGGGGAGACTGCATATCCTGGAGGCGCAGCGCATCATCCGTTTCATGCCCAAGGTGGTAGTCGCGGTAGTGCCCGGATGGGCGGTGGGCGGCGGTCACAGCCTTCATGTGGTGTGTGATCTGACTCTGGCGTGTAGCGAGCACGCCATCTTCAAACAAACCGATCCGGACGTAGCCAGCTACGACGCCGGCTACGGATCAGCCTATCTGGCCAGAATGATCGGCCAGAAACGGGCCCGCGAGCTTTTCTTTCTGGGCAGGGACTATGGTGCCGACGAGGCCAAGCAGATGGGGATGGTCAACGAGGTGGTCGCCCACAACCGGCTGGAAGAGGTCGCCCTGGAATGGGCGCGGACCATCACCTCCAAGAGCCCCACCGCCCAGCGGATGCTCAAATTCGCTTTCAATATGGTGGACGACGGCCTGGTGGGGCAGCAGATCTTCGCCGGCGAGGCCACCCGGCTGGGCTATGGCACCGATGAGGCAGCCGAGGGTCGGGACGCCTTCTTGGAAAAGCGGCCCCCCCGTTTCGACCGTTTTCCCTGGCACTATTAAGAACTCTTCTCCCCGGCTCACCCGTTTCCGAGCCTGGAAGATCGCCGCCCGGCCCCATACCCTGTGGGCCTCGGTGGCGCCGGTCACGGTGGGGACCGGACTGGCGATTGGGGACGGAGTTTTCCGATGGGATGCCTTCTGGATGACGCTTATCGTCGGAGTGGCAATCCAGGTGGCGGCCAACTTCGCCAACGATGTCTCCGACGCGGCCCGCGCCGCCGACACTTCGGACCGGATAGGCCCTCGCCGGATGGTCGCCGAGGGGGTCATCTCTCCCCGTCAAATGTGGATTGCCACCTGGGCGGCGGCGAGCGTGGCGGGGGGCGCGGGTTTGTATCTCGTCTTCATCTCCGGATGGGTGCTGGCCTGGGTGGGCGTCTTGTCGGTGCTGGCGATGCTCACTTACGTAGGGGGCCCCTGGCCATATGGATATCGGGGAATGGGGGAGCTGTTCGTTTTTGTTTTCTTTGGGCTGGTCGCCACGGTGGGGACCCGCTTCGTCCACGACATCACCGCCCCCGCCCAGGCCTGGGCGCTGGCCATCCCGATGGGGACGCTGGCCTCCGCCATCCTGGTGGCCAACAATCTGAGAGATATAGAGACCGACGCCCGAGCGGGAAAACGCACCCTGGCGGTGATAATGGGCGCGGCCGGCTGCAGAATGCTTTACGTAGGTTTGGTGGGTGGGTCTTTCGCAGCGGTAGCGATCTTCGCCGCGGCAGGCATCACCTCGCTCCCCACCCTCGCAACGTTGGGGTTGGCGCCCTTCGCCTTGGGCCCGGCGCGAACCGTGTTGGGCTCCGCCCAAGGTCCCGTTCTGATCAAGGTGCTCAAATCCACCTCTCGGCTGCAGATGGGAGTGGCTTTGATTCTGGCCATCACCACCGCAGTATGGGGATAAAAGGGGTACAGGACGGCTGCGCGGAGGAGAACACTGGATCTCGGGCTAGCGCGTCGACGACTGCTGGTCGGACAGAGCGCAATCGCCGTGGGCAAGGATGGCCTCCCAGAGTTGGGCGACCCCCTTCCCCTCGGTGGCGACCGTGGTGAGAACCTCAGGCGCGGGCCCCGGTCGATGACCCAAAGAAATCATCTGACGGAGAACCCGCACCGCCTGATCGGCTCCCTCCTGATCGGCTTTGTTGACACAAAACACTCCGCCTATCTCGAACAGGCCCGCCTTGTCGGCCTGCACCGAATCTCCCATGCCGGGATTGACCACCACCACCACGGTCGGAGTAACTCTCATAACCTCCACTTCCGACTGCCCCACTCCCACCGTCTCCACCAACACCACCTCGAATCCAGCGATGGTCAGCAGTTCGGTAACCGCGCGCGTGGCCCTGGACACTCCTCCCAGATGACCGCGGTTGGACATGGAGCGGATGAACACCCCCGGGTCGGTGAAATGGGGCTGCATGCGAATCCGATCTCCCAGCATGGCCCCACCGGTGAGGGGACTGGCCGGATCCACCGCCACCACTCCCACCGTCAGGTTCGCCTCCCGAATGTAACCCGTCAAGGCAGTTACCAGTGTGCTTTTGCCCGCTCCTGGAGGGCCGGTGATACCCACCAGCCGCGCAGGACAAGGGTCCGCCACCGCCGATTCCCATAGCTCGCCCAACGCGGGATCGGTGGGAAGATTGTTTTCCACCAGGGTTATCGCTCTGGCCAGGGCACGGCGATCGCCACGGCGAAGACCGTCCAAAAGACGAGAAAATTCCGGGCGATGACTGCCCACTCCGAAACCAATCGGAGCCTAGGCTTCGGCTTCGACCGAGACCACTCCCGGCACCTTGGCTTTGAGGATCCGCTCGATCCCCGCCTTGAGGGTCATCATCGACAAAGGGCACCCTCCACAAGCTCCCACCATCTGGATATTCACCACCCCCTCTTCGACTCCCAGCAAAATGAGATCGCCACCGTCCATCTGCACCGCCGGACGGATATAGTCAAGCGCCGCCTCGAGCAACTTCAAATCGACCTCGTACGTCGACCCTCCTTCTGAGTTCCCCGCCGGACGTTTGGGAAGTTCCAGGATTGTCTCGGTCATCTCTATCTCTCTTTAATACTTAAAACCCGCGTCGTAAGCGGATCATTCCTCAAGTTACCACCCGGATAGCCGCCGTCCGTCACCGCTGTTCAAGTCCTTGCGCGTAATCCGGGCGCCCAACCCTGCCAGATTGGCTACCAGATCGGCATAGCCCCGGTCAATGTGCTCCACCCCTCCTATGGAAGTGACCCCTTCGGCTACCAGCCCGGCGATCACCAGCGCCGCCCCGGCCCTGATGTCGGTGGCCACTACCGGACAGCCCGAAAGCCTCTCCACTCCCCGCACTATGGCGTGCTGCCACTCGGTATAGATGTCGGCGCCCATTCGGGCCAGCTCCCCCACATAACGAAACCGTCCGTCGTAGAGGTTCTCGGTAATCACCGAGGTCCCCTTGGCGACCGACAGCACCGACACCATCAGGGGATGAAGATCAGTGTGAAATCCCGGATAAGGGAGAGTGGCGAAATCCACCGCCTCGGGACGATCCGGACCAGCCAGCCTCAACCAGCCCTCGCCCCTCTCGACCTCACAGCCCACCGCGTCCAGCTTGGCGAGCTCCATGCGAAGGTGGGCAGGTTCGCACCCGGTGATAGTTACCTCGCCCCCGGTGATAGCCGTTGCCATGGCGTAGGTACCGGCCGCGATCCGGTCGGGAACCACCCGATGAGCCACCGGCCGCAGCTCCCCTGTCCCTTTGATGCGGATGATGGGACTCCCCACCCCCGCAAGGCGAGCGCCCATCCTCTCCAACTGCCGACCCAGATCCTCGATCTCCGGCTCGCGGGCCGCATTGATGATGGCTGAATCTCCGTCGGCCAGCACCGCCGCCATCAACAGATTCTGGGTGGCGCCCACACTGGGAAAAGGAAGCTCTATCTCGGCCCCCGAAAGTCCCCGGGGCGCCTTTCCCACCAACACCCCGTGCACCAACTCCAACTCAGCGCCCATTTGCCGTAAACCGTTCAGATGCATATCCACCGGGCGGGCGCCCAGGTCGTCCCCACCCGGCAGAGGGATTTGCGCTTCGCCAAAACGAGTCAACAGGGGACCGAGCAGCAAGATGGAAGCCCGCATGGAGCGCACCAGTTCCAATGGCGCCTCCACACTCATCCGTTCGGGCACCACCATGGCCAGTTCTTTTCCGACCAGGTCACACCTCACCCCCAGATGCTCCACCACCATCATCATCGCTCGCACATCGGCAATGTCGGGCACATTGGAAAGGCGATGCCACCCGGGACAGAGCAGCGTGCTGATCATCTGCTGTAACACAGCGTTTTTGGCGCCCGCCACCCCCACCGTCCCCCGAAGGGGAACCCCGCCTTCCAGAATTATCTCGCTCACTTCCACTCTGATTGTACGAACCAGACTCCGGGGAACAGAACACACTTCAAACGCCGCCCAAGTTGCTCAAATGTCCGTCCTCCATGCGTTAGCCTTTTTTAGGCATCTTCCCCGACAGGAGAGACAAATGAGGGTGGCCATCGGCTCCGACCATGCGGGTTTTCCCCTAAAGCAGCATCTCACCGGGTTTCTTACCAGCCAAGGACACACCGTGTTCGACCTCGGCGCCCACGCCGCCGAACCGGTCGACTATCCCGACTATACGGTGGCGGTGGCCTATGCGGTCACGGAGGGGCGAGCCGATCGCGGGATCATGATCTGTGGCACCGGGGTGGGCGCCTCCATGGTCGCCAACAAGGTCAAAGGGGTAAGGGCCTCGATTGCTCACGACACCTACTCCGCCCACCAGGCGGTGGAACACGACGACATGAACCTGTTGTGCCTGGGGAGCAGGGTGATCGGATCGGCTCTCGCCGAAGAACTCGTTAAGGCCTTCCTGGATGCCCGGCTGATACGGAAAGAGTCCTACCTGCGACGGCTGGCCAAGCTCAATAGCTTGGACAACCAACGGTAGGAGTTGACAGCGATCAGCTCTGGGTCTGGGGGAGCAACTCTTCCAGTTCCGCAATGCTTTGAGTGGCCAACTGCTGAAAATTCAACATTCCCCCTACACCGATCCCAGCCGCCGCCCGGAACACCAATTTGCCCTCGGCATTCACCGCCACCCAATAAGGAAAGGCCCACAGGCCATAGGACCTGGCGGCTTTGTTGTTTTTGTCGATGATGGTGGGTGGAGTCCATCCCTCACTCTCCAGCCAGCCGCCGGGAGGCCAGTTGGGACGGGAACGGTCGATGGAGGTGGCCACACCGTAGAGATCAACATCGGGATTGCCGCCGGTCTCGTTGAGCCATGCCTGTATTTCCGGCACTTCCTCCTGACAGTGGGGACACCAGTGCGCCAGGAACACGATCAGTTTGGGACGCCCGTCGCCGGGATCGATAGTCACCGGATTGCCATTCCAGTCCGACCCGCTGATCAGAGGAGCATCCCAACCAAAGGCGATATCCTGGCCGAGTGGCACGTTCCCCGATAGAACAGGAATGGGTTCTCCGCTCACCGTGATCTCCTCCGCTTCCGGATCGGCCGTAGCCACCGTGAAGTAGGCAATTAACCCGGCGATGATCACCGCCGCCGCCGCCCCGATGAATATCGTTTTCTTTTGGCTCTTAGCCGCCATCAGTTTGGTTCTCCTGTGGGAACAGGTCGCCCGAAGGCAAGAAGGATAGCGATAACCAGGGCAAATCCCGCCCCGGCCATGAACGGAATGGAGACAAAACCGAATTCTTCCACGTATCGGGCGGAGCATGACACCCCGGTCCCGCACACCCCGCCACCGGCATCCGGGAAAACCTGCACCAGATAGTGGTAAACACTGACCAAAAACCCCACCACAGCCAGAGGCAGAGCGTACCGCCGGGTCTGTAAACCGCCTCCTACCAGATCCACCCCAAAAACCACTACCAGGGGATACATAGCAATCCGTTGGTACCAGCACAGCTCACATGGTTCATAGCCGATCGCCTCTGAAAAGACCAGACTCCCCGCCGTGGCGATGACGGCCACCCCGAAAGCCAACCATTGCCACGACCTGTCCAGACCAAAACCAACCGCGGCCCGCCGCACCGGCCGGAACGCCAACGCCACCACGGCCACCAAGGCCATCAACACCAACAGCGCCAAAAAACGGTTGTAAAGCTGTGCTGACATCTATCTCAACTGGAAGAAAGTAGCCCCGACGGGATTCGAACCCGCGTTACCGGCTTGAAAGGCCGGCGTCCTAGGCCGCTGGACGACGGGGCCCTGTCTCGGCCGCGTCTGAAAGCGGCTTCGCCAAGATGCTAGCCAACATCAGCAGTTCCCAGAATAGCTTTAGCCCCCATTTGGGGACCCACCCCACCTCATGCACGGGAGAAACCCCGCCCGGTCCGCGATCCGGAGCGACTGACCTCCTCTTCCGGCGTCCTGCTGGGAGGCCGGCTTTTTTAACCCGCTTCGCCGGTGTCGGCGCGCATCTTTTTCTGCGCTTGGCGAGAACCCTCCAGCACCACATTGAACAACCTCTCTATGTACCACGGCTCGAGCTGGTTGAGGATCGCCTCCTCACGCACTATCTCCAACAACTCCGCTTCCCGGGCGGGAATATGCACCGGCCAGCCGCGGTCGGCCTTGGCGCGTCCGATCTCCAGAGTGAGCCCCCGCCTACGGGCCAGCAGCCGGACGATTTCCCGATCGACAAGGTCGATGTGGGAACGGAGCCGGCTGATTCCCAACTGCATCATCAATTCGGCATACTCCGTCAAGTCCAACTGACGGGGGCCTTCGGTTTTGGCCGCTTCGGGTTGAGGATGAACCTCTACGATCAGTCCGTCCGAGCCCACTGCCTGGGCGGCGAGAGCAAGAGGCGGTACCCGCTCCGCGCCACCCGAGGCATGACTGGGGTCTACCAGCACCGGCAAATGTGACGTCTCTTTCAGGTTGGGCACGGCGGTGATGTCCAAGGTATCGCGATGGCCGCTGCCAAAGGTGCGGATACCTCGCTCCACCAGGATGATCTGATCATTTCCCTCCGCCATCAGATACTCCACCGACCACAGGAACTCGTCGAGCGTGGCCGACGGACCACGGCGGAGCATCACCGGTTTTTGGGCGCGACCGGCTTCTCTCAGCAACTCGAAATTCTGCATTGACCCCGAGTGGATTTCCAGAAGGTCCACCAGATCACCCGACTCCTCCAAGTCACGGGTCTCCAAAACCTGCATCGCCACCGGCAATTCCACCCGTTTCCCGGCCTTCGCCAGCAACTTCGCACCCTCCAGTTGCAAGCCGCGGAATGAATACGGGGAGTTGCCCGACTTGTAGGCCCCCCCTCGCAGGATGGAAGCCCCACCATCTGCCACCCCCTCGGCCGCCGCGTTGATCTGTTTTTCGCTCTCAACCCCGCACGGGCCGGCGATCACCGGAAAAGGGTCCCGCCCGAATTTGGTGTCCCCCACCCGTACCACGGTTCGCTTGGATCGGTTTTCTTTGGTTGCTTGTCTCTCCACTGACACACCTCATTAATTGCTGCTGTAAAAACAACGGCTTCGGGCAAAAGAAAACCCGGAGCCGGGCTCCGGGTCAGGCAAGTCGGTCGGTTACTGTCCGCGCTACGCCCACCGGAGCCCGGTAAAGACGAAAAAGCGGTCGAACCTTTCTTCCAACACTATTGGGAAAGGCTACTCCATTCCCGGCGGCTGGTCAAAATGATCCTCGGCCGGCGGATCGTTCATGGCGGCGGCCGGGAACATCGCTCCCAAACTCTCATCCACCTTGGATGAGACCTTCGGTTGTCTCTTGCCGAACCACCACAAGAGAGCAACTCCCAGCACCGACCCACCCAAGGCGCTCACCTGATTCCAGGTGAATCCGCCGATGGTGGCGTCTCCCATCCCGAACCGTAGGGAGTCCAACCAGAACCGCTGCAGGCCGTACCCCACCACCCAAATCGAAAAGAGCTGCCCGTATCTCAGCGGCGCCCGGCGGGATATCGCCCACAACACCGCCAGCAGCACCCCGGCGCCCAGCATGTCATAGAGGGCGACATGGTGGTAAATCCCGCAGAACCCGTCCGGACCCACTTGGGCAAGAGTGCACTCCAGTCTGTTGTGCTGGGGCGCCAGGTCGTAGCCAGGACGCACCCCATATCCCCACGCCGCGTTGGTAGCCCGACCCAAGTGTTCGACTATGGCAAGATCCCCGATCCTCCCAACCACCGTGCCTAGCGCCAAACCGAAGGCAGCCAAATCCAAATGGGTCAGAAGAGGCAGCCCAAGACGGCGCATCCTCCAAACGCCCACCCCGATTCCCCCCGCGAACCCCCCCAGGATGGAGAAGTTGCCGACCACCGGGTTGAGCGCCGCCCATCCTCCCCCGTCCAGCAAAGCAGCAGGGGCGGTCAGATAACGGGCACCCAGAAGGGCGCCGATCAACGCCCAGGCCGCCAAAGAATGAAACCCCGCCGGATTAAACCCTCTCCGCTCCAGCAGGCGGGCCACTAACCAAAAGCCGACAAAGAACCCCACAGCAGCGAACAATCCGTGCAGAGAAAACCGCAATGGCCCGATTTCCCACACCGGAATAGGGGGATAAACGATGGTCGCCATCAACCTGCAAGCCTACTTGGGCCGGCCCTGAGCTATCACCTCCCGACGCGGCTATAGCCCGAGCGCCCGAAAGGGGAACCACCGTCACGCCGTCCGGGCGTTCGTAGCCCTATCCCATGGCGGTAACCACCACCAACTTCGCTGGGCCGGCCACCGCGTCAGTGTGCACGCGGTCGGCGATTTGAGCAGACTCCGGGCCGGGGGGTCAACCTGGCAGCCGCACCAGCTTCCCTTCCACCGCCAGCCAAAGGTCCTTAGCCACATATCGCTAACTAGCCTTTGGTTAGACGCTTTAGCCGTAAGACGGAGAGATGACATGACCCAGGCCCCCAACTGGACGCTCTCGGAGTTGGCCGCGGAGATAGAGCAGACCTTGGCCGGCGGGGGTGGGGGTGATGGGAGGCTGATAGAGGGGCGGGCGATGGCGGTGAAAGCCTCTCCCGAACTGGGAAACTCCGCCAAGATAGTGATGGGGACCTCGGCCCTGCCACCCAACTTTTCGACCGTTCCCCACTCCCACGAGGCGGAGGAGGTGGCCGTGGCGCTGTCCGGCTCGGGCTGGGTGGACATCGACGGAGAGCCACACCCCATGGAGGAAGGAACCATTCTTTTCGCACCTTCCAACCTTCCCCATCAGACCCATTCGGGACCCGACGGCCTCACCGTGCTCTGGTTTTACGCCCCTCCCGGCTCGGAGGTTCGTTGGCTGGCTGACGAGACCACCAAGCCGTGATCAACCACCTCTCCTCCGGAGTGGCCATCGTTACCGGATCAGCCGGAGGGATCGGTTCTGAGGTGGCGACCACACTGTTGGAAGAGAATCCCGGCGCTCTTTGCGCAGCGGTCGACCTCAATCCCGATCACGCTTCGTCGCTGATCCGGCGGTTCGGTTCCCATCGGGTACGGGAGGTGCTGTGCGACGTCTCCCAGCCCGAGAGCGTTCGCCGGGCAATGGACGAGATCGAGAACTGGAACACGCCGGTGCGGAGCCTGGTGAATTGCGCCGGGATCCAACTGGCTTGCCCCAGTGCGGACTTCCGTCCCGAAGACTGGAAGAAAGTACTCGACATCAACCTGTCAGGGACCTTCTACTGGTGCCAAGCGGCCGGTAGACATATGATGGCTCACGAGGGTGGGGCAATGGTCAATCTTTCTTCGGTGGCAGAGTTCTTCGGCTGGCCACTTCGGGTCCCTTACGCGGCCGCCAAGGCGGGGGTGAGCGCCTTGACCAGAACTCTGGCCACCGAGTGGGCGCACTTGGGGATCCGGGTCAATGCGGTGGCGCCCGGCTTCATCGACACCTCTCTGGTCAAGGAGGCCATAGAGAGCGGACGGCTATCCAAGCCCGACATAGACGCCCTCCATGCCCAACTGCGGTTCGGCGCCACCACCGAATTGGCTTCGGCAATTGCTTTCCTGCTCTCCCCCGGGGCAAGTTTCATAACGGGGGAGACCCTCAAGGTGGATGGGGGGTTGACTGCCAAGAAACTCGATTGGCCACCGCAGGAAAGACAAGACCCCCTTCGGTATGCTCTCTCCCACCCCGACTCCAGGGATGCCAAGGCCCGTTGGGTATTAGCTCCAATCGATTGAGAGAGTGTTTATGAGAGCAGGAGTAGGCCGGGCGGTCATCACCCCGCCGATCGGGATCGAACACGCCGGATGGGGGGCGCAGGTCCACCATCGGGCGGAGGGGGTGCATCTGGACCTTTGGGTCACCGTTCTGGTGGTGGAGGGAGAGACCGAGACCTTTGCCATCCTGGACTACGACCTGATGGTGGTTACGGTGGAAGACTCCGACCGCATCCGGGAAGACGTGGCCGGCGTGTTGGGCATCGACCCACAGAATGTACGTGTCTCCTTCACCCACACCCACGCCGGACCGGTGTGGTCGGACTTAGCGAGTTCCCGTTCGGGACGGGAGGGTCAAGAGTTGGTTCCGGGCTACCGGGAGACGATCTGGTCGCAGACCCTCGGCGCTACCCACCAGGCCAAGGGAGCGCTTCGTCCCGCCCGGCTGGCGGCGGGATGGGGAGAGAGCAATATCGCGGTAAACCGCAGATTACGGGCACCCACCGGCGAGTTGGTGGTGGGTCAGAACTTCGAAGGCTTCGCCGACCACCGGGTACTGGTGGTGCGATTCGACGACCTCGACGAGAATCCGCTGGCCGCTTTGGTCTGCTACGCCGCTCATCCGATCATTTTGGCCTATCAGAATCGCCTGCTCAGTCCTGACTTTCCCGGGGTCGCCAAACGGGTGGTGGAAGATCTGACCGGCGCGGCCTGTCTCTACCTGCAGGGGTGTGCGGGGAACATCATGACCATCGAGGCTCTCACCGGAGACCTGGGAGCGGCCGAGCGGATGGGGACCATGCTGGGGGCCGAGGCCGCCAAAGTCTTCACCGGCATCCGCACCCGACCCACCCGCAGAAGGTTCGCCGGCATCGTCGAATCGGGGGCTCCATTGGGTATTTGGGTAGATGAGCCGCTTCCCGACCGCAAGCCACAGATAAGGGTCAACGCTGGTCATCTTGGGCCAGGGGATGCAGATCCATCCCGGATTGGCCACCCACTGGAGTGCGAGCGCCGACGCCATCCTGGGCGTGGTGGGCGAATCCGGATCTTCCCGATCTCCCCATTCGACGATCTTGCCCAGGTACATAACCGCCACTCGTTCGCACACATGCCGGACCACCGACAGATCATGGGCAATGAACAGATAGGCCAGCCCCAGATCATTTTTCAGTTGGATCAGCAGGTTGATGATCTGGGCCTGAATCGAGACATCCAGCGCCGAGACCGGTTCGTCCAGCACCAGCAGCTTGGGGCGGAGCGCCAAGGCCCGGGCGATGCTGATCCGCTGCCGCTGTCCACCGGAGAACTCGTGGGGGTATTTCTTGGCGTCACCGGGATGGAGACCCACCAGTTCCAAGAGTTCCTTTACCTGGTCGGAATCGGGGCGGCGGCCTTCGTGGATGACCAGGGGCTCGGAGACGATGTCCCCCGCTTTCATGCCGGGATTGAGAGAAGCGAAAGGGTCCTGGAAGACGATCTGCATATTTCGGCGAATGGGACGCATCTCCCGTCTCCCCAGTTCGGTGATATCCCGTCCCATAAAGACCACCCGTCCGCTGGTGGGAGTCAGCAATCGCATCATCAGCTTGGCGAGCGTGGACTTCCCGCACCCCGATTCCCCGACCAGCCCCAAGGCCTCGCCCTCGGAGATCGAAAAGCTGACCCCATCCACTGCTCTAAGGTGTCGGCGACTACCCATCACCCCTTCCATCCTGACGGGGTAGTGCATGACGACATTCTCCACCTTCACCAGAGCCTCGGCAACGCCATTCGACATCCTTTTTGAGAGTAGCGCGCCGGGCTCAGCCGACGCTGGCCGAGCCGCCTCCGAGCCATCCCTCCATCCGGTCAGATTGGGAAGAGAAGGGCGGGATCGTATCATCTGGCGTATATGATCTGGCGGCACGTGACGCGGCTCATACGACCTTTAATCAAATGGGGGTCGTTGGTTGCTTTAACGGTTTTCAGCCTGGTTGCCTGCAGCCTGGTGGAGATCGAGGATGCTCCCCTTACCACCTTCGAACCCGCCGGTCCCTTCGCCGAAAAGATCGACGCACTTTTCTGGCAGGTGTTTTGGATCGCGGTGGTGATATTCGTGGTGGTGGAGGGGGGGATTCTTCTCATCGTTCTCTTCTTCCGGGATCGGGAAGGACGCAAAGAGCCCCGCCAAATCCATGGCAACAACAAACTGGAGATCACCTGGACCATTATCCCCGCCCTGATACTGACAGTGATCGCCGTGCCGACCGTCAAGGGAGTGTTCGAACTGACCGAATGCGGCGACGACGCCATGGCAGTGGAGATAATCGCACATCAGTGGTGGTTCGAGTATCGATATCCCGACCACGGGATCGAGTCGGCCAGCGTCCTGGTGATCCCTGTCGACCGGGAGGTCTGCGCCTACATGACCTCGGCCGACGTGCTCCACAACTTTTGGGTTCCCCATCTGATGGGCAAGCGCTACTTGGTTCCGGGCCAGGAGACCACCTTGAGGCTGCAGGCGAATGAGCCCGACGAGTACTGGGGCCACTGCGCCGAGTTCTGTGGGCTTTCCCATTCGCTGATGCGGGCCAGGGTGATCTCGATGTCCCAAGCCGACTTCGATACCTGGGCGGCCGCCCAACAGCAGCATGCCACGCCGCCGCCGACGGACACCCCTGCCGCCGCCGGATTCAGGGTCTACCAGGAACAAGGGTGCACGCAATGTCACACCGTGGACTACGGGCCGGACTCTCAGAACACCAACCTGGTGGCCGAAGATCTCTACAACGGGCCGAATCTAACCCATTTCGCCTCCCGGGGAGTATTCGCCGGCGCCGTATTGCCGCGGGAGGGGCAAAGCCGATCCGACGGGCTGCGGGAATGGCTGACCAACCCGCCGGGGGTCAAGCCCGGATCCTTCATGCCCAATCTGGACCTCACCTACCAAGAGATCGAAGATCTGATCGTCTGGCTGGATACCCTGCAATGAACGTAAACTTGCTTTTTGCCCAACCTGCCCGAAGGAGCCAGTGACGTGGCCAGACTCACGAAGGATGAGAAAAGATTCCAGAAAGAGGCGGAGGCGTTGCGGCTACAGGAAGAGGAGCGTAAAAAGGCAGAGCAAGCCGAACGAGAGGCTTTCCTTCGCACTCCCCGAGGGCAGGCTCGGCTGGCCAAAGAAGAGGGCCGGCAATTCTTCCAGTTCATGGCGAACGTTTCCCAAACGACCGCCAGAATCAGGTCCTTTTCGGATATCGGAGACCCCACCGCTCGTCTCGAGAAGCAGTCTGATACAGCAACAGATATCGAAACAGTCGAATCAGAAGGTTGGCGCCTCGAACATGCCGGGTATGTCTTTCAGCAAACGCATTCGTTGAGCAAGGACAAATTCATGTCCAGCGGGCAGAAAGAAGCTATCAGCGGAAATATCGTAGGGATATACACTTTTCGATCTGCTGTCAGGCCAGAGCCCTCCCGATGACAACCACCGCTGAACGCCGTCCCGCGGTAACCATCTTCCGCAGACCCCGGTCCACGACCGGATTCTGGGGGTGGGTTACGACTGCCGATCACAAAAAGATCGGAATCATGTACGGCTATGCCGCCTTTGCTTTCTTTCTGGTCGGCGGAGTGGAAGCCCTTCTACTGCGCATCCAACTGTCGGGGGCCGACAACACCTTTCTGACTGCCGCGGAATACAACGCGGCCTTCACCATGCATGGCACCACCATGGTGTTCCTGTTCGTGATGCCCATCTCGGCCGCCTTCATGAATTACCTTCTCCCGCTGCTGATCGGCGCCCGCGATGTCGCTTTCCCCCGCATGAACGCCCTTTCATGGTGGGTCTTCCTCTTTGGAGGGATATTTCTTTATTCGGTCCTCCTGTTTAGCGACCCGGCGGCGCCGGTGGGCGTGGAGGGGGTGGCGGGGAACCTCGACCCAGGTGACAACACCATCCTGGGCGGGATGCCCGACGGGGGATGGTTCGGGTATCAACCCAACGCCGGGCCGTTCTATTCACCAGGCAGAGCCATGGACTTTTGGGCTTTGGGCATCCAATTCCTGGGACTGGCCTCGCTCATTTCAGCAGTCAACTTCATTGTCACCATCTTCAACATGCGAGCGGTGGGCATGCGTCTTTTGCGAATGCCGGTGTTCGTGTGGATGACCCTGGTGGTGGCGCTTCTGTTGCTCTTCTCGCTTCCCATCATCGCCATCGCCCTGTTCATGGTTACTTTCGACCGTCAGTTCGGAAGCCTGTTCTTTGTGGCCGAGGCGGGAGGCGACCCCATCCTGTGGCAGCATCTGTTCTGGCTATTCGGCCACCCCGAGGTTTATATCCTGATCCTGCCGGCGATGGGTATCGTCTCCGAGGTTCTGCCGGTGTTCAGCCGAAAACCCCTGTTCGGCTATGCGGCGGTGGTGCTCGCCGGATCTGCCATCGCCTTTATGGGATTTGGGGTCTGGGCGCATCACATGTTCTCCTCGGGAATCAGCCCGGTGGCGCAGGCCGCTTTTGGTATCTCCACCATGACCATTGCTGTGCCCACCGGTGTCAAGATCTTCAACTGGATGGCCACCATGTGGGGAGGTCGAATACGTTTTACCACCCCAATGCTGTTCGCGATCGGATTCGTGGCGATGTTCGTTATCGGCGGGCTTTCAGGGGTGACCCACGCCGTCGTTCCCTCCGACTGGCAGCAGACCGACACCTACTACATCGTGGCCCACTTCCATTACGTGCTGTTCGGAGGATCGGTGTTCGGTCTGTTCTCCGGCCTCTACTACTGGTTCCCCAAGATGACCGGCCGACTGCTCGACGAGCGCCTGGGCAAGATCCACTTCTGGACCCAGTTCGCCGGCTTCAACCTCACCTTTGCGCCTATGCACTGGCTGGGGCTGCAGGGCATGGTGAGACGCACCGCCTACTATCCGCCCGAGGCGGGGTTTGACTTCTGGAACCTTGTGGCCACGGTGGGGGCGTTTGTCATCGCGGCGGGAGTTCTGCTCTTCATGTACAACTGGTGGCGGTCCCGCCGACGCGGCGAACCCTCCGGAATCGACCCGTGGGATGCACGCACCGTGGAGTGGACGACTCCCAACCCGACTCCTGAATACAACTTCGGGGTGGCGCCCACCATCACTTCTCTCGATGATTTCTGGCACAGAAAATACGACGAGGACGCCGAAGGGCGTCCGGTGCGAAGAGCGGATGCCGAGGAGACACTCACCGAGTTGGTGGAAACCGGAATCAACCCTCCTCGACCCATCCATCTCCCCGCTCCCTCTTACTACCCGATCTTGTTTGCGTCAGGAATACCACTGGTGGGCTGGGGGATCATCTTCCACACTTCGCTGGTGGGGAAACTCCTGATCGCGGTGGGAGCGGTGGTGATAGCCTCCGCCGCCTTCGGCTGGAGCATGGAACCCCTCGAGGAGTCCCATGACGACCATTCCCACACCAACGGCTTGTCGGGCGGCGGCTATTCATCCCCGGGTGTGGACGCCTGATGGAGGCAACCGCCACAGCGGACCATCACGACCAGCACGAGTCGACCGGCATTGACCACCGCAAGCTGGGAATGTGGGTGTTTCTCAGCTCCGAGTTTCTGTTCTTCGGCGCCCTCATCACCAACTATCTCCTATATCAGGGGCGACCGGGTTTCGCCCGGCCCTACCCGGCCGAGATCTACGACATCCCCTTCACCTCGTTCTCCTCCTTTGCCCTGCTGATGAGCTCTCTAACCATGGTTCTGGCCCACAATGCGCTCGCCCGCCGCGACCAGCACGCCACCCGCACCTGGCTTTTGGCCACCGCCATGCTGGGCTCGGTGTTTTTGGGGGGACAGGTCTTCGAGTTCACGGAGTTCATCACCACCTTCGGGATGACGCTGACCACCAACCCGGCTGCCTCCGCGTTCTTTCTCCTCACCGGTTTCCACGGGATGCACGTGCTGTTGGGAGTTCTGATGCTGCTCACCCTCTATGGGATTTCCCGCCGGCAAGGCGCTCTCTCGGAAGGCTCCGGTTTGAACCTGGAGTTGGTGGGTCTCTACTGGCACTTCGTCGACATCATCTGGATCGTCATCTTCACCGTGGTCTACCTGTTGTCCAAAGCGCCTGTGGGAGGTTGACCATGGCTGGTAACCCTGCCGGACATCACCACCATCCCACGCCCCTCCAATACGTGAAGATCGCCGTCCTGCTGGCAGTGCTCACCGTCGTCGAAGTGGCTTTGTTCTACGTCAACGCCAGCGCCGACATGGGGGGTTGGGATGCGCCGCTCCTGATCATCCTGGCCTTCTTCAAGTTCGTAATCGTGGTGGGCTGGTTCATGCATCTGCGTTTTGAAAGCTCCACCCTTTCCCGGTTTTTCACTTCAGGGTTTGCGCTGGCGCTCACTCTTTATGCGGTGCTGCTGACAACTTTCGGCGTTATCGCACTGGGAACCTGAACCTTGCCGCCCTGGCACCCTCACTGGGATGTCTTGGCGGCGGTGGCGGCGCTGGGAGTGTTCTACCTCCACGCTGAATGGCGCATCCGCCCCCTGGTCGCACCAAATATGCCGTCCGCCACCTCCCGCCAACGCTGGTTGTGGTTCGGAGCCTTGGCAATCCTGGCCGCCAGTTCCAGCTGGCCTTTCCACGACTTGGCGGAGCAGGTCTTCTTCAGTCTCCACATGATCGAGCACATGCTGGTGGCGCTGGTCATCCCGCCCCTGATGCTGATGGGAACCCCCCGGTGGATGGCCGAACACCTTGTCCACTCTCCCAGGGTCCTGGCAGTGCTGTTCCGACTGTGCAGACCACTGCCCGCCTTTTTCCTCTTCCACCTGAGCCTGGCCGGACTCCACTGGCGACCCATCGTTGAAGCGATGGTCGCCTCGAACGTGTTCCACTTCCTGGCCCACTTCTGGCTGTTCGGCATAGCGGTACTGGTGTGGCTCCCGGTGGTGAGTCCCACTCCTCTGATTCCCCGCCTGAACCCGCCCTTGCGGATGTTTGTCCTTTTCCTGCATTCCATTATCCCTACCGTTCCAGCTTCTTTCTTGACGTTCAGCCGCACGCCGTTGTATCCCTCCTATGTCGATTCGGCGGCCCACTTCGGGATTTCGAGCGTTACCGATCTGCAGGTGGCGGGGTTGATAATGAAACTGGGCGGCGGCTTGATCCTGTGGGGAACGATTGTGGTGATCTGGTTCAAATGGATCGGCGCCGAGCGGGCCAGGGACTCAATAGAGCACCGCCTGCGCCGCTCCCCCGCCCCGGGAGCCGAAAGTTGAGGGGCCCCCGGCCCCCCGACGACCCCCCGCCCCCTCCAGGAGAACGCCGCCCGCTCCTGCTTCGCCTGCTGAGACTCATCGGCCCATGGGCTGCGCTCCTGATAGTGCTGGTTGCCGTCGCCGCACTGCTGGTGGTCCGCCAATCGTTTCCCCAGGTAGAAGGGGAAATGGTGGTGCCAGGCTTGGCCGGGGAGGCCACCGTGATCCGGGACCGCCACGGGACACCGCACATTTACGCATCCACCCTTTCGGACCTGGTGATGGCGCAGGGTTTCGTGGAGGCCCAGGACCGCTTCTGGCAGATGGACTTCTACCGGCACGTGGCCACCGGGCGCACCGCTGAGATGTTCGGCGAGGCCCAACTGGAGACCGACATCTTCCTGCGAACCCTGGGATGGGAGCGGGTGGCGGCCCGTGAATACCGGGTGCTGTCGCCCCTCATGCAGACCCTACTGGACGCCTACGCCCGGGGAGTCAACGCCTACCTGGCCGAGCGAGGGGAATGGGAGATCAGCCTGGAGTACGTCTTCTTGGGAATCCAGAACCCCGACTACCGCCCGGCGCCGTGGAAACCCACCGACACACTGGCCTTCGCCAAGGTGGTGGCCTGGGACCTTCGCACCAACATCGTCTCGGAACTCGAGCGAGCAGTGCTTTCGGAGTCGATACCCGTGGAATGGGTCTCCCAGCTCTGGCCGGAATACCCCGAGGGTCACCCGGTGATCGTCCCCGAATGGGATCGACCTCCTCCGTCGCCGCAGACGACTGGCGGAACTCTGCCTTCCCCATCGGTTCGGGAAGCCTCCAACGCTTTGCGGAGAACGGAAGTCCTCTCCGTGGGTTTGGACGGCATCGGGCTCTTGGAGGACAACCGGGGCCGAGGTTCCAACTCCTGGGTGGTGTCGGGCGAGCACACCGTCTCGGGAGCACCGCTCCTGGCCAACGATCCCCATCTGGGGAGCCAGATCCCCTCCATCTGGTACCGGGTGGGTCTCCACTGCCAGCCGTTGGGCGCTTCTTGCCCGCTGGAGGCGGCGGGATTCAGCCTGCCGGGCACACCGCTGGTCACCATCGGACACAATGGCTTCCTGGCCTGGGGTTTCACCAACCTGGGAGGTGACATCTCCGATCTCTTCATCGAGCGTATTCACCCCGAAGACCCACTCCTGTACGAGGTGGACCACAAGTGGCTGCCCATATCCACCCGCACCGAGACCATCGAGGTAGCCAAGGCCGATCCGGTGGAAATCACGATCAGGGAAACCCACCACGGACCGGTGATCTCGGGGATATACGGCCCCGTTGACGAGTTGGGAGGAAACGGGGTGGTGGAGGTACCCGATCCTCACGCCGTCTCGCTGGCCTGGACCGCTCTTCAAACCACCCGCAACCTGGATGCGGTGCTGGGGATGGTCCTCGCTCGGAGCTGGGAGGAGTTCCGGGCGGCGGCCGCGCTCTTCGACATGGCGCCCCAGAACATGGTCTACGCCGATGCGGATGGCAACATCGGTTACCAGTCCACGGGGCTGATCCCGATCCGAGGAGCAGGCGACGGACGCTACCCGGCGCCCGGGTGGTCGAGCGAATACGACTGGCAGGGCTTCTGGCCCTTCGAGACCCTTCCCTGGTCGCTCAATCCCCCCTCGGGGATGGTGGTGGCCGCCAACCAACCCCTCGCCCGGCCTGACCTGATCCGCCATATCGGCAGTGACTTCGACTACGGCCACCGGGCCCGGCGTATCCACGAACTGCTGGCCGACTCCCTCCCGCTGGATACCGCCGGGATGAGCGCAATCCAGTTCGACCACCAGGATCCGGCCGCCGGTTTCCTGGTTCCGGCCTTGGCGGCCCTGCCGGCCCGCAGCGAAGAGGTAGCGGCGATGCAGGAACTACTGACCGGATGGATGCGGGGGGAGCGACCCGGGCAGATGGACTCCGACCGCGCGGCGGCCGCCGCCTATGCCGCCACCTGGCGCCATCTGCTGGCTCTCACCTTCGACGAGCTTCCCGAAGGCCGTGAGGCGCACGGGGGGAGCCGGTTCGTGGAGGTGATGAAGACCCTGCTGGAATCTCCTGAAGATCCCTGGTGGGACCGTGCGGGAACCGAGCGCCGGGAAACGCGCGACCTCGTGCTCCATCAGGCTCTGGAAGAGGCCCATACCGAGCTGGTCGAGTTGATGGGCGACGACCCACAGCGATGGCGATGGGGCGATATCCACACCGGTGTCTTCAACAACTCCAGCCTGGGCGAATCGGGCGTCTCCCTGATCGAAGCCGTGTTCAATCGCCGTTCCGACAATGTGTCGGGGGGGCCGGCGATCGTCAACGCCACCCAGTGGGTGGCATCCGACGGCTACCAGACCCAGGCCATACCGTCGTTTCGGATGGTGATCGACCTGGCGGACCCCGACTCCTCGGTCTCCATCCATACCCCCGGCCAGTCCGGCCATGCCTACCACCGCCAATACGACAACCTTCTGGAACCGTGGGCGGCCGGGGCAACCCAACCCTTTCCTTGGGATCGGAAGACGGTGGAGTCACTGGCCGAATCCACCCTGATTCTTCGTCCCGCCCCCTGATTCACCGAAGTTCTCTCGACGCAGAGTGGCTTAGGGAGAGATGACCAGCTCGGAAGCTTCGGCTTCTCCCTCATGGTCGGCTTCCGGATCGGCATGCCCCGCCCCTTGGGTGTTGAGCACCGCCACCAGGATGAAGACGACCACCCCTATACCTGCCGCCGCCAGCAGAAACTCTCCCCGGGTGATGCGCATCCCCGGCCGGGAGGCGGAAAGCCCGGCAAAGGCGAGAATGCTGGCCGCCACCACCGCTCCCATAATCGGCGCCCAACCTGGAAAGCTCAAGAAGAGATAGGCGGCGGGCAGCACCAGCACCGCGATAGTGGCCAACCCCGTTACGGTCAGAGCAAGGGCGGAGCCCAACCGGAGACGCACCAGCACCGCTTCCTCGCCCTCGGCGCCGGCCATACCCTCGGGAATGCCCAGCACCTGCGCGAGCTGTCCCACCGACCAGCCCAGAACGGCGACGGCCGCCACAACCACCACCATGGCGGCCACCACCGACACCTCCACCTCTTCGGCCCCGGGCACCTCCGTCCCGAACATTCCCACCGCTGCCCCACCTGCCGCTGCCCCAATCAAAAAGCCGGCCAACGCGCCTCCCACCAATCTGGGCATCCGTCCCTCTAGGAGACGCATTCCTGGACCGTGCCAGCCCACTGCCGACGCCGAGAACGAAGCCAGAAGCATTCCATACAGCCCGAACAGGACAACCAGCGTCCCTATCGCCCATTTAGGCGTCAACATCAGCGAGGGAGAAAAAGTTCCTTCTTCACCAAGAGTGTCGGCGCGGGCAGCCAGCCAGGGAGTGAGCGCCACCAGGGTGACCAGCCCCATCACTCCTCCGGTGATCGCTCCCAGCCGCCCTCCCAGCCGCCGGCGAACTCGCAGCGGCGCAGGTTCTATGAGCGTAGGAGGCATTTCCTCGGCCACCGGGGTGGCGATCTCCGGCTGGACGTCGACGGCCGCCGCAATGGGCGCCTCCGCCGGCACAGTGGCTATTTGCGGGGGAGGAGGCTCGGGAGTTTGCTCCACCGGAGTTGTTTTCTCCACCGGAGCGGGCTGGGCAGGGGTCGGAGCGGGGGGCGCCGCCTTCCCGCCTCCCCATGCCGCCAGGTAATCATCGGCGGTTCCCCCCAACGCATTTGCCTTCGCTTCGGCCGACCGTAGGACCAGTTCCTCCGGCGCGTTGAGAACTGCCGCGGCCGCCGCCAAGTACTCACTCATATGCGACACCGAGGATACACATCCTGATAGGGCCCTCCTTCTCTACAGTCCCACAAGACGCCCATATGACAGGCTATTGCGTCTTGGAAGAAGCCGCGTCTTCCCTCTCCTGATGGCGTTGGCGCGCCAAGCGCTCCAACCGGCGCAAAAACATCACCAGACCCAGTAAGACTAAACCGGAAACGACAATTTCATCGGCAGAGCCCTCTCCCAGAATGTGAGCAAGAGTCATCTTTTATCCGGTGGTAAGTATAAAGAGGGCGATCATCATCGAGACCACCATCAGCGCCAACATCGCGTGCTGGGACCGCACCGCCTTGGGACCGCGGAAGTCGACCAATGCTCGGTCATGTGCCAGGATCACCCCACCAACATGGCCGGCGATCACCGCAGCCAGTTGGATGTACCAGACCGCGGCGGGAGACACCAAGGTAGTTGACAGCCCGTTCTGGGACTCCGAATATTTTCCTCGGCGTACTTCTCAGGCCTAGCCGGCTGGGACTGAGACGAACACCAAACTTGGGTCAAGGGAGCCTTTACTTTTCCTTTACCCCGACCTTTCCATCCTGATACCTGACAAGACAGCCCGTCTTGTGGAAAAGTGGAAAGGAACCGAAGAAAAGATGCGCAAATGGATTGCAGTAGCAATCATCGGAACCATGGTTCTGGGCGTGACGGCCGTAGCGGGCGCCACACCTACCGATGACGATATCTCCTCTGACAACCGCAGAAGAGGCCACCACAACCAGGCCGAACACCACGAACTGAGAGAACAGATCCAATCCTTCCTCGAAGACGGCGTCATCACCGCCGAAGAACTCTCCCAACTCCCCGAGGGCAATCCCCTCACCGACCCCGACGGACCCTTCGCCGAATACCTCACCGACGGCCAAATCACCCAAGACGAATTCGACGAAATCCGCTCCCAAAGACAAACCCATTGCGGACGCGGTCGCGGTGGGGCAACGCCGCCTTCCGACGGTGCGCCCTCGGCCTGATCGCCGACCCGGATGGCTTTTCCGCAGTGGCGCTGTTCTCCTCGGACGGCGCCGCTGCTGGTCCTCCTCTCCCTGATCGCCACCCACCGCCATCCCGCCCTTAAACCCACATCGCCACACCGGTAGAACCTGGGAGCAGTACACCTAACCTAAAGTCTGTGTCGAAGAATCTTGGGGCGGTCGAGGCCATCATCGAATATGCAATCGCCCACTCCATGGTGGGGAGTCCGGTTGCTGAGAAGGTGATCGAAGAAACATCGCGGCGCTACCCCGACCTGTCGAGGATGCAGATCAATCCGCTCCAAGGGCCTTTTCTGGCGTTGCTGATGAAGCTGATCGGCGCGGCAAGGGTTCTCGAAATCGGCACGTTCACCGGCTTGTCATCGCTTTGGATGGCGGGTGCCCTCCCCGCTGGAGGCGAGATGGTCTGCTGTGACCTCTCCGAAGAGTTCACCGCCCACGCCCGACGGGCCTGGGCGGAAGCCGGGGTGGCGGATCGGATCACCCTCCGACTGGGACCGGCCCTCGAGACCCTGGCGTCGCTGGAGGGCCCCTTCGACATGGCTTTTCTCGATGCCGACAAGCCGAGTTATCCCCTCTATCTCGGGAAACTGACCCAACTGGTGAGGCCCGGCGGAGTGATCGTGGCCGACAACACCCTCTGGTCGGGGCGGGTAGTGGACCCCGCCGATCAAACCCCTGCTACCGAAGGGATTCGCCGCTTCAACCAAATAGTCGCCGCTTCTTCCGACCTGGAAGCAGTGCTGCTTCCCTTGGCAGACGGAGTAACGGTTATACGCCGCTGCTAATCGGCGTTGGGAGACCAAATTCGCCTCTCACCGTACACATAACCCCAAAACCGGCCGCGAATAGGGCGGCGACCACCAGCCAACCCGGCGTGTAGACACCAAGGACATCCACCGACCAACCAAAGAGGGGAGCGCCCAATCCGGAGCCGCCCAGCGCACCGGCGAGAATTACCCCCGAGCCTCTGCCGGTCAGGGACTCCGAGAGGCCCTGAATTACGACCAGCATGCTTACCGCGTTCCAGGCGCTACCGCTGAGGCCGGTCAATACCGACGCCAGCCAGATCGTCCAAGTCCCCCATAAGTGCCCATAAGCCAGGACAATCCCTAAAACTGCCCCCAACCAAGCGATGATCATCAAACTCCGCACCGCCCCCAGACGACCTTCGGCCAGACGCACCCACCCAATCAGACTGAGAATCCCGACCCACCCGGAAACGGACACCGCCAGACCGGCTTGTCCCTGGCTCATCCCCAACACCTCCTGGGCAAAAAGCGACAAATAGGTGAGCACGGCGGTGATACCAGCCCCCATCAGGAACCCGTAGACCATCAAACGGCGGATCCACCGGGGAAGTCGACCAACGGGCGACTTGGCGACCTTCTTTCGCATGGCACCATCTGACGCCGCGACTACCGGATCCGGTCCCGTCCTCTTCACCATGTAAGGAGCCGCTACAGCCAGCGGAATCACTGCGAACGCTATCACTGCCCATCGCCAGCCCCACCAAATGGTGAAAAGCGGCAACAGCAAACCTCCAATGGCAACGTTGAACAGCGCCCCCGACTGTTTCACCCCGACAATGAATCCCCGCTCACCGGGCTCGATCTCTGCGGAAATGAGCTTATTGGTGGCGGGATTGGAGATGGCCATCGCCAGCCCGGTAAGAAACGCCGCTCCCACAATCAGAGAGAACTCCGGCGCTATGCCCACACAAAACAGGACCACCCCGGCGATCACCAGGGTCGTGTTTATTGCTCGCCGTCCGCCCACCGCATCCGTCCACTTGCCCAGCATGGGGGAGAACAGGGCTCCACCCAAAGTGGCCGCGGTTACCAACATCCCGACCTGCCACCGCTCAATCCTCATTGCAGCAATCAACTCAGAAGCGAGAACGCTAAAAACAGTGAAAGCGAAAGTCGCCGACGCCATGGTAACGACCAGCACCGTGCCGAAAAGCAGACGAGGGGGAACCACACGCAAAACGGTACTGTTCGCTCCGACCCCCCGCCTTCGAGAGACACAGGAATGATCCGCCAATTCCACGAAAAGGCCGCCGCTAGATCAGACCCAGAAGAGGTAGCGGTGCTTTCCTTCGGGGACGAGGTAAAAGTTAGGCGGTGCGGGTGATCGGCTTTGGGAGACCGCGGTCGCCCCGGATCGTGTACATAACCCAAAACCCGACAAGAAAAAGGGCGGCGACCGCCAACCAACCCGGTGTGTAGACACCAAGGACATCCACCGACCAACCAAAGAGGGGAGCACCCACTCCAAAACCGCTCATAAAGCCGAAAAACACCGCCCCCGAGCCCCTGCCGGCCAAGGACGCCGGAAGGATCTGTATAACGCTGAGCATGCCCACCGAAGTCCAAGCAAAAACACTGAGGCCGATCAGCACGGCCGCCAACCAGATGGCCCAAGTCCCCAACAGATTCCCGAACGCAAAAGCAACACCCGAAATCACCCCCAAGAAGGCGATAATCTTCAAACTTCGCACCATCCCCAGACGTCCTTCAGCCACCCGCGCCCACCCAATCCGGGCGAGAATTCCAACCGGCCCGGTAACAGCCAACACCAGACCGGCTTGCCCCCGGCTCATCCCCAGCACCTCCTCGGCGTAAAGCGGCAAATACACGACCACTGCAACGCCGCCTGCCCCTAACAAAAACCCATAGATCGCTAAACGGTAAACCAATCGGGGAAGCCGACCAGCAGACGTCCCGGCTGTATCCCTCCTCCGGATAGCCTCATCATCACCCCCAACCGCGCGGGCGGGGTCCGCCGCCGCGCCCTTCCCCATATAGAAAATGCCGACTGCCAAGGGGACCGCGGCGAAAGCCAATACTGCCCATCGCCATCCCCACCAACCGGTAAATACCGGCAACAGCCAACCCCCGAAGAAAATGCTGATCTGCACACCCGACTGTTTCACACCGACGATTAACCCCCGCTGACCAGGTTCGATCTCCACGGAAATGAGCTTGTTAGTAGCCGGATTGGAGATCGCCGACGCTATCCCGGTGAGAAACCCCGCTCCCACCATCAGGGAGAATTCGGGCGCTATGCCCACACAAAACAGGGAAACTCCGGCGACTATCAAAGTGGTGACGGTAGCTCGCCGACCGCCGACCCCATCGACCCACTTACCCATTCGGGACGAGAACAACGCCCCACCCAAAGTGCTGGTGGTGGCCAGCATCCCCACCTGCCACCGCTCAATACCCATATAGGAGATCAACTCAGAAGCGAGAACACCAAAGACAGTAAGCGAGAGGGTGGCGGCCGCCATGGTAACAACCAACACCGTTACCAAACGCAGGTGACGGGATGGCACGACCAGACAACCATACCACGCCTCCAGGCGACTCAAATAGGTGCTCCTATCGCCCTTTAAGTACTGCTCTCTCGGCAGACGGGACAACAGCTATGCGCCGCTGATGAGCGGCGTGGCGATACCGCTCTCCTTCCGAATCGTGTAGATGATCCAAAAACCGACCCCGAATAGGGCGGCGACCGCCAACCAACCCGGCGTGTATACACCAAGGACATCCACCGACCAGCCAAGGAGGGGAGGGCCCACTGCGGCGCCGCTCAGGAACCCGAAGAACACCACCCCCGAGCCCCTGCCCGCCAGAGACGTTGGGAGGATCTGGATGACGGCCAACATCCCCACCGAGGTCCAGGAACTGCCGCTGATTCCGAACAGCATTCCCGCCAGCCAGATAGCCCAAGTGCCCAACAGCGGCCCGAATGCCAGCACAACACCAAGCAGCGCCGACAGTAAAGCGATGGTCATCAAGCTCCGCGCCCACCCGAGACGACCTTCAGCCAGATGCCCCCATCCGATCCGGCCAAGGATCCCAATCAAACCGCTAAAAGCCAGCACCAGACCGGATTGCCCACGGCTCATCCCCAACGCCTCCTCGGCATATAGCGGCAGATAAGTGAGCACGGTTGTGGCGCCCAGCCCCAGCAAGAATCCGTAAATCGCCAAGCGGTAGATCAATCGGGGAAGGCGGCCGGTTGGCATCCCGGCGACCCCCTCTTCCCGAACCGCTGAAACCAGGAGAGGTGTGACAGGGGCCGGCGCTGATCTCATCCAATAGAACACCGCCACTACCACCGGAACCACGGCGAACACCATAACTGCCCATCGCCACCCCCACCACAAGGCGAAGACCGGCAACAGCCAGCCACCCAAGAAAATACCAACCGGCATTCCTGACTGTTTAACTCCCACGATGAGTCCCTGACGACCAGGCGGCATCTCTTCTGAAATCAACTTATTGGTGGAAGGATTGGAGGTCGCCGCGGGGATCCCGGTAAGAACCGCCGCGCCCACCATCAGGGAGTATCCGGGCGCCACTCCCACACCAAGCAAGGCAAACCCGGCTATTAAGAGGGTAAGAGTGGTGGCTCGCCGACCGCCGACCTTATCGGCCCACTTTCCCAATGGAAGCGATAACAACGCTCCTCCAAAAGTGGAAGCGGCCACCAGTATCCCCACCTGCCAGCGCTCAATACCCAAAGAGAAGATCAACTCAGAGGCAAAAACACCAAAAACGGTGAGCATCAAGGTGGAGAACGCCATCGTCATAGCCAGCACCGTGCCCAAAAGAAGACGCGAAGTCGTCACAACGGGCAAAACCCTACTACCGGCCCGGACGGGCTAACCACCGGCTTCATCCAGCCAGAAGCAGGGTTGCTCCCTGGGCAGACCGGGTAGGGGTCTATGTGCCGCTGCTGGCGGGTGTTGGGAGGCCACTGTCCCCTCCGGCCTTGTACATGACCCAAAACCCGGCCGCAAAAAGGGCGACGACCGCCAACCAACCCGGCGTGTAGACACCAAGGACATCCACCGACCAGCCAAGCAAGGGGGCGCCGACGCCCAGACCGCTCAGGAAACCGAAAAGCACCACCCCTGAGCCTCTGCCTGCCAGGGCAGCCGGAAGGATCTGAATAATGGCCAACATGCCCACCGAGTTCCAGGCGCTGCCGCTGAGACCAGCCAATACCGCCGCCAGCCAAATCGTCCAAACCCCCAACTGATATCCGAACGCCATAACCAAACCCATAACCACTGCCAGCAGCGCGATGATCATCAAGCTCCGCACCGGCCCGAGACGACCTTCCGCCAAACGCGCCCATCCGATCCGAGCGGGAATCCCAACCAGCCCAGTCATCGCCAGGGCCAGGCCAGCTTGCCCCCGGCTCATCCCGAACACCTCCTCGGCATAAAGGGGCAGATAAGTGAGCACAGCAGAGATGCCTGCCCCCAACAAGAGCCCGTAGATCGCCAAACGATAGATCAGCCTTGGAAGGCGGCCAGATGGTATCCCGGCGACACCGCTCCCGACCACGGACACGTGCGTCGTCATCACCAAGTAGAGACTCGCCAACGCCAGCGGAGCTATGGCGAACGCTATTACTGCCCATCGCCAGCCCCACCAACCAGTGAAAACCGGTAGCAGCCAACCCCCCAAGAAAACCCCCACCTGCACACCTGATTGTTTCACCCCGACGATGATCCCCTGGCGACCGGGTGCGAACTCTACGGAGATGAGCTTGTTGGTGGACGGATTGGAGGTTCCAGATGCTATCCCGGCGAGAAAAGCCGCCCCCACCATCAGGAGAAATCCCGGCGCCATTCCCACACAAAGCAAGGCGACCCCGGCGACCACCAGGGTGGCGGCAGTGGCTCGCCGACCGCCCACCACATCCGCCCACTTGCCCAGTAGGGGTGATAACAACGCTCCGCCCAAAGTAGCGGCGGTTACCAGAATCCCCACCTGCCAGCGCTCAATACCCAGAGAAGAGATCAGTTCGGAGGCTAGAACGCCGAAAACGATGGGCACGAAGGTGGCGGCCGCCATGGCAACGGCCAACACCGTTCCCAAAAGCAGACGAGGGGAAGGCACCCTCCGAAAGGTAGCAACCAGAGTCCAGTCCTCCAGAAGAAGCCAGCTGAAGGTTCTATACCAATAGGAGTGGCTCCGCTCCACAAATGGCTAAACCTCGCACAAAGGGGCCAACCCAGGGCAACAAGCCCAACCGGCCACTGCTCCGCCGTGATCCCTTTCCCCAACAGGCGACTACCGAACGGTGTCAAACGGGCTCTACCATGTGCAGCAAGGGTCTATCTTTCGAGTCGTGAAGTCCTTTCCATCCACGGCTCAACCAGGTAGGCCTCAAATAGCAATGACCTCCATAGGAAGTGCAACTAGTGGAATCGCTACCGGTCGCCGGGGCCGGGGCGGTGGACCGCCACCTGTTGGTCGTGTTTGGCGCCACAGGTGATCTCTACCGTCAGAAGCTGGCCCCCGCCCTTTACAACCTGGTCCGACAGTACGAACTGGCCGACCGCTTCGTGATCCTGGGAGTAGGTCGGTCGCGGTTGGACAGCGAGAGCTTCAGGGCGTTCTCCCGAGCCTCTGTCGAAAGTTTCGCCCTTGGACAAGCACAACTAGGCGAGGCGTGTGCCGATCCCGGTGAGTGGTGCGACGATGTGATGCACTACCAGACGATCGCTGACGGTGGAGCGACAGCGTTCAAAGCCCTCCACAGTCGGATTGAGCATATCGAGGCGGCACACAATCTCTCCGGCAACCGGATTTTCTACCTAGCCCTGCCGCCCGCGGCCTTTGGCCCCTCGGTAAGGGGCTTGGGAGCATCGGGTCTAGCCCGCAGCGCGGGATGGACCCGCCTTGTGGTCGAGAAGCCCTTCGGCGCCGACCTCGACTCGGCCGTAGCACTGAACGCGATCCTCCACGAGAGTTTTGATGAGCGCCAGATCTACCGGATCGATCACTACCTCGGGAAGGCGACGGTGCAGAACCTGCTGGTGTTTCGGTTCGCCAACCCGCTTTTCGAGTCGGTCTGGAACCGGGATCGGATCGACAATGTTCAGATCACGGTGGCCGAAGATGATGGAATTGGCGATAGGGCCAACTACTACGACCGGTCGGGAGCGTTGAGGGATATGGTCCAGAACCACCTGACCCAGGTACTTAGCCTGGTGGCGATGGAACCGCCGGTCTCCTTCGATGCCGAAGCCATCCGGGACGAGAAGGTGAAGGTTCTCCAATCGATCCGGCCTTTGGTCTCCGATGATGTGGTATTGGGTCAATACACAGCGGGTCGAAACAACGGAAGGCCAATACGAGGCTATCTGGAAGAGCAGGGAGTGCGCGAAGGCACGATCACCGCTACCTACGCCGCCCTACGAGTGTTCATCGACAGCTGGCGCTGGCAGGGGGTTCCCTTCTACCTGCGCACCGGCAAGCGGCTTTCTGACCGCCTCACCCAGGTGGCGGTGACGTTCCGCGAGCCTCCGGTAACGCTGTTCAAGTCCTTCGAGCGGCATCGTCACCAAGGCAACATCCTCTATTTCAGACTCCAGCCGAACGAGGGGTTCGACCTCTTGTTCGATGTCCAGGTGCCTTCCGATCATCCCCAGTTGGGTACTAAATCTTTGGCGTTCGCGTACGAAGAGGCCTTCGGGAGTCTTCCCGACGCCTACGAGACGCTGCTATACGATGTCATGACCGGCGACCGGACTCTGTTCGTCCGCTCCGATGAGGTGGAGCAGGCTTGGCGGCTCTACACGCCGATTCTCGAGGCCGGGATCAACCCCGTGCCCTATCCGGCCGGTTCGTGGGGTCCCAGAGAAGCGGAATGCCTGCTCGGACCCCATGGGGACGAGTGGACAGTCCGGCTCCCTCATGACCGCGCTCCCGACGGCTGGTAACCGACCTTCGGTCTGGTGGTAGGAAGTTCACCTGGCGTACCGAGTGGCGCAATGTGGGGCCACCCGCTCCCAGCGGCGATAACACCTAAATGTCGAGCGGCCCCCGCCGAAGGCGTATGCCTCCACGATCTGGCCCCCTATCGGATGATGATCGATGATTATGTCCACTCGCTGGCCACCAACCATGTCAACCCACTTGCCCCAGCAGGGAGCGAAACACCGCTCCGCTCAATGTGGCAACGTCATCGCGTCCCCACCTGCCACCGCTCAATGCTCACAGAAGAGATCACTTCCGAGACGAGAATGCCAAAGACTATGGGAGGAAAGTGCCGGACACCATGGCAACGTACCCATATGCAAAGGGGAGGGACCACACGGCCCGACGGTGCCGCCAGCCCCAGCCGTACAGACCCCATGATCTTCACGCCGAGCCCGAACCAGCCAACGCGTGGAGGCAGTCTCTTCCCATAGCAAGGGTGACGGTCGGAGCGCATACGAAGGAAAAAGCCCGCCCCACGTCGAAAGTGTTCTGTACAATAAAAATGGCTAGAAGTGAACAAAATCCATTGGATCATCCACGGAGGGATGCCTTTGGATGTAGCCGCCCCACGTCGAAAGTGTTCTGTACAATAAAAATGGCTAGAAGTGAACAAAATCCAGTTAAGATCCCTCAACCGGGTCGACCGAGCCGCTTGGAGGTGTACTACCGCCTCGCGACACAAATAACCGAGTTGCACAGTCGCATGGGCGGACTGCCCAGTCCTGACGAGGCCAGTGGCATCTGGGAGGACATTTGGCATGAGGAAGCCCACCACTCCACCGCCATTGAAGGCAATACGCTGGTTTTAAAGCAGGTTAAGCAGTTACTCAGCGAAGGCCGCGCCGTCGGCGACAAGGAGTTACGGGAGTATCTGGAGGTTCAAGGATATGCCAATGCCGCAACCTGGGTATACAAACAGGCAATGAACCCCACAGGTCTTACTAAACCCGGCCACATCCTTACCTTGGCAGAAGTGCGCGAGGTTCATCATCGTGCCATGACACCAGTTTGGGATATGGCTCCCCATTCCGCCGCAACCATCCATGAGGCGCCCGGCAGCTTCCGTCGGCATGATATCCGTCCCTTTCCAGGTGGAATGGCTCCCAGTACCTGGCCATGGATACAGCCCGAGATGGAAGGTTGGATCGAAGATGTAAACGCGGTCAGTAGCGAACCCCCGGTCATCCCAGAGGCCCTTGCCGTCTTACACTGCCGATTCGAGCAAATTCATCCCTTTCTGGACGGCAACGGGCGCACGGGTCGGCTGGTACTCAACTTGATCCTGGTTCGCCTCGGCTACCCGCCGGCCTTGATCTACAAACGTGACCGGAACAGGTATCTGCGTGCCTTACGGCGAGCTGACAATGGTGATCCGAAACCCCTCGGTTTAATGATCGCACGGGCCCTTCTCGACAGTCTGCATAGGTTTATTTTCCCTGCGATCGCCGGGCCAGTCCGTCTTGTACCGCTCGCGGCGCTTGCGACGCCGGAACTTGGGGCCACTGCGCTTCGGATGGCAATAAGAAGGGGCCGTCTCCCGGCAACACGCGGGCCTGATGGTCAGTGGCGCAGCTCACGCCAATGGGTAGACGAATACAAAGCCAGTCGCTACCGACGGCAATAATCGCCTATTTCCCCAACGGCCCCCCAGCGAATGCGTATTCCTTCACGATCTCGCCTCCGATCAGATGCTGATCGACGATCAGGTCCAATACCTCGGGAGTGACGCCCCGATACCAAACCCCCTCGGGATAGACCACCGCCACCGGACCTTGTTCGCATACTCGCAGACAGTCCACCTTACTCCTCAGCACCACTCCATCGCCCGGCTGCTCAGGCTGGGCTTCCAGGTTGGTATTTCGAGACCAGCGGGGCGGGGCGGTGGTGAGCCCGAGCTCCTTGCAGCGTCTTTTGAGGTGGAGCCACACCTTATTCGTCTCGTCCCGGGGAGCACAGCGGGGATTGGACTGGCCAGCGCAGAGAAAAATGTGACGCTGGGCGCCACCGATGGAAAGTCCACACGCGATGGCCTTTAGTCTCTCCTGTTTGTCTATCGCCAACACTCCCAGCTAAACCAAGGAATATCATAGGGTCGATATTGGCAGGCGAAGGGAGAAGAAAATGTCTATGTCTCTTGTCAGACACTGGATCGACGGACAAGCGGTGGAGGATGTACCGGAGCGGACCGGTCCAATCTTCGATCCGGCGCGGGGCCAAAAGACCGCCGAAGTCGCCATGGCCGGCGCCGCCGAGGTGGACCAAGCGGTAAACGCCGCCCAAGCAGCTTTCCCGGGGTGGAGAGATACTCCGGTGGTACGTCGCCAACGGATACTTTTCTCCTTCCGACAGTTGGTGTATGACCACCGCCACGACTTGGCCAAGCTGATCACCGCCGAGCACGGCAAGACCATGGATGACGCCTTGGGAGAGGTGCAACGGGGGCTGGAGGTTATCGAGTATGTATGCGGTATTCCCCAGTTGCTAAAGGGAGAGATCTCCGAGCAGGTCTCCACCGGGGTGGACACCTATTCCTTCCGCCAGCCGCTGGGAGTGGTGGCGGGCATCACCCCTTTTAACTTTCCGGTGATGGTTCCCATGTGGATGTACCCGGTGGCCATCGCCTGCGGCAACACTTTCATCCTCAAGCCCTCGGAAAAAGACCCCTCCCCCTCCCTCCTGTCTGCCGAGCTGTTTTCGGAGGCAGGGCTGCCCGATGGAGTGCTGAACGTCTTGCACGGAGACAAGGTAGCGGTGGACGGACTGTTGGAACATCCGGGTGTAGCAGCGATCAGTTTCGTGGGTTCCACTCCCATCGCCCGTTACATATATGAAAACGCGGCTCGCAAGGGAAAGCGCGTGCAAGCCTTGGGTGGAGCCAAGAACCACATGGTGGTGCTGCCCGACGCCGACCTCGACCTGGCCGCCGACGCGGCCGTTTCCGCCGGTTACGGGTCGGCCGGGGAACGTTGCATGGCCATCTCGGTGGTGGTAGCGGTGGGCGACGCCGCCGATCGGATCATCCCGCGCATCACCGAGCGGATCGACCGGCTGCGGGTGGGGCCGGGAGCCAACGACCAGAGCGAGATGGGTCCTTTGGTGACCGCTCAGCACCGCAACCGGGTGGCCGGATATGTGGAGAAGGGCCTTTCAGAAGGCGCCGAACTGGTAGCCGACGGGCGAAGTCTGATGGTGGACGGATACGAGGACGGCTTCTTCCTGGGACCGTGCCTGTTCG
Source organism: Acidimicrobiia bacterium (assembly GCA_965248705.1). Lineage (GTDB taxonomy): Bacteria > Actinomycetota > Acidimicrobiia > Spongiisociales > ZC4RG35 > Bin76. Next base: position 669,074 of record CBDFJY010000002.1, read on the forward strand.
ACCGGGTCCGCCCGGAGATGTCCATCTACCAGGACGAGATCTTCGGGCCGGTTTTGTCGGTGGTGCGGGCGAACAGCTACGCAGAGGCGATCGATCTGGTTAACACCAACCCCTACGGAAACGGGACCGCGGTGTTCACCAACGACGGCGGAGCGGCTCGCAAGTTCCAAAGAGAGATCACGGTGGGAATGGTGGGCATCAACCTGCCCATCCCCGTTCCGCTCAGCTTCTACTCCTTCGGGGGATGGAAAGACTCGCTCTTCGGGGCTCACGCCATCTACGGACCGGAAGGGATCAACTTCTATACCCGCCAAAAGGTGGTGACCTCCCGCTGGCCGGACCCTATCCACCGGGGTGTGGATCTAGGTTTCCCTAAGTCGGACTGACCAGAGACTGGCGGTGACCGCCCTCCCCCACTCGTCGGACGCAGCCGCCCCCCTGGCCGACGAACAATGCCGGGTGGGCACATGACCACGCGAACCGGGTTCAAGGTTTCCGGCTGATTTTCCGTCCCCCTAAGGCGACGGAGGAGAAATCGGCAACCGAACCGCGCAGCTACAAGCCTGGCCATCCACTGGGGGAGCCATCCTCCGACGGTTGCTACGCTCAGATGTGATGCAACCGGCCGATCTTTCCCTCCTCACTTCGGTGTCCGATCCTCAGATACATCCGGACGGCTGGCGGATCGTGTTTGTCGTGACCACCATCGACCTCGACGAGGATCGGTACCGGTCGTCGATGTGGCTCTGGGACGGTGAGGTGCGGCAGATGACCTTCGGACATGGAGATTCGGCGCCCCGCTGGTCACCGGACGGTAGGTTCCTGGCCTTCTTGCGAAAGGGAACGGAGCGCACCGACCCTTCCCAGTTGGCGATCATGCCCTCCGACGGTGGGGAGGCCCGAATCGCCACCTCATTCGAGCTTGGGGTGCAGGCGCCTCTCTGGTCGCCGGACGGCTCGCACCTACTGGTGTTGGCGACGGAGTGGTTCGGGGAATGGGCGGACCTCGACCAAGATGAGCGGGCCCGGCGCCCGCGGCGCATCACCGGCTTCGATGCTCGATTGGACAACCGGGGCTGGCTGCATGACCGCCGGAGCTACGCCTACCTGGTCGAGCCAGGTGGTGAGACCGCGCCCCGGCGGGTGGGAAGCTGCGACGAGGACGAGTCGGGTCTGGCCTGGTCGCCGGACGGCGCCACAGTGGCCATGGTTACCAGCCGGGACAACCCGCGGTTTCTCAAGCCCGGCCTCGAGGTGGTGGAAGTGGATCTGAAGAGCGGCGCCGAGACCCGGCGGGCGCAGGGTTCCGGCTATTACCAGACCGATTACGACCCTTCCGGCGCCCTCTACGGGATAGGTAACCCCACCCCCGACTACCCGTACGTCTTCTCGTTGTGGCGTCTCGGCGAACCGCCGGTGGACCTTACAGGTCACATTGACCGGAGTATCAATGGTCTCGCCGTCGCAACCGGGATGGAAAGACCCATTTGGCTGGATGAGGGTTTCCTTTGCGGCGTGGTGGACCGAGGCCGCGCTCACATAGTCGCCCTTGACAATGACGGGAATACCGCGACCGTGCTGGGTGGCGACCGGTACATCACCGGGTTATCAAGGTCATCATCGGGAAGGTTGGCCTTCACCGCCACCGATCCCACCTGTCCGGGTGAGGTGTACGAGCGGACCCCCGATGGGGAGGAGCGGGTCCTTACCGGTTTCAACCGGGAGTTCCGCTCTCGAGGCGGATTGGTGCGTCCCGGGTTCTTCCAAGTGGAGAGCGCTCCCGGAGTCGAGGTGGATGCCTGGGTATACGTGCCCGATGGTGAAGGACCCTTCCCGGTACTCGTCAACATCCACGGAGGACCGGCTTCCCAGTACGGCTTCTACTTCTTCGACGAGTTCCAGGTATACGCGTCGGCAGGTTACGCAGTGGTGGCCGCCAACCCCCGCGGCTCGGAGGGACGAGGCCGCGAGTGGCTCCGGGCGGTGACCGGCGCCGGCTGGGGCGTGGTCGACATGGAAGACGTCACCGCAGTCATCGACGAGGCTATTCGGCGTGACGCTCGCCTCGATTCGACCCGCGCCGGGATCATGGGGGGCTCCTATGGAGGGTTCCTCACGGCTTGGGCAATGGCCCGTGATGGTCGTTACCACTCGGCGGTGGTGGAGCGGGCCCTGATCGACTGGGAATCGTTCGGGGGAACCTCGGACATCAATCGTGACTTTTCGGGGCTGTACCTGCATCCGGCCACGGCCGGCGACCATCAGGCGCTATGGGAGGCCAGCCCCCTCCCCGCGGCCGGCCGGATCACCACACCCACCCTCATCATCCACTCCGAGAACGACTTGCGCTGCCCGATCGGTCAAGCCGAGCAGTTCTTCACGGCTCTGCTGCGCAACGGGATCGATGTGGAAATGGTTCGCTTCCCCGATGAGGGCCACGAACTGAGCCGCAGCGGAGCGCCCCGCCACCGTGTAGAGCGTTTCGAGCACATCCTCGCCTGGCACGACCGCCATCTAGGACCAGGGCATCTGTCATAGTCAGGTAGCCCCGCACAGGATGTGAACGTCAGGTGCGCTCTTCGGGGAAGTTGTGGAGGGTGGTGATGCGAACCGCTGCGATTTCCCGGAGGGTTTGGTTCTAGAGAGGATGGAACTTATGGAAAGACCGGTTTACGAACCGTGGGCTTCCTCCCACGAGATAATGGGGTTGCGAAGCACACCGATACGTTCGATTTCGGCTTCCATGACATCGCCAGGTCTGAGATACAGAGACTCAGCATCCTCGCTGAAGCCGGCAACCCCGGATACCGTGCCAGTGGAGAGAACGTCGCCGGCACTGTAGCCCATCGGGGAATAGTGGGACACGATCTCTCGAATCGTCACCGACATGTTGCCCGTGTTTGAAGTCTGACGCCTCTCACCGTTCACACGAAGTTCTACACCGAGAGAATGCGGATCTCCGAGGCGACCTAGTCCCTCCTGGAAGACATCCGCGTGGGCCGTTCCGGCGTCAGATGATGACGAGAGTCAGGGTCTCAGCCACCAGGGCGGGCCGATCTCCTCCCTTGATCTCCACCGTGATAACTCGCTTGATGAGATATTGACCGGGGCGCCGCTCGGTTATGTCGGCTAGCGCCACCCGGGCGCGGATTTCGCTTCCTGACGGGACAGGAGCAAGAAAACGCACCTTTTCGGTGCCGTAGTTGATCTCAACCTTGGTTCCCTCGGGCGTCAGCTTCACCCCCGAGCCGAGGTGGGGCAGAAGCGAAAGCGTCAAAAACCCGTGGGCGATGGTCACCCCGAAAGGCGACTCGACGGCGGCCCGCGCCGGGTCGACGTGGATGAACTGATGATCCAAAGTGGCGTCGGCAAAGGCGTCAATGCGATCCTGGGTTACCGTGAACCACTCCGAGACGCCGATCTCGCTGCCCACCCGCTCCATCAGCTCCGCGACGGTGACGGCTTTGTCGTTCATATCTTCAACTCCTTCCCACAGAGCGGGGCGCCTGGAAGGCGGGGATCCCGGTGAGTGCGTTACCCAGGATCAAGGTGTGGATCTCATGGGTTCCCTCATAGGTGTACACCGTCTCCAGATTCGCCATATGTCGCATCACCGGATAATCATGCGTTATACCGTTGGCGCCGAGGATGCTCCGGGCCGTCCGCGCCACCGCCAGGGCATCACCTACGTTGTTGTACTTGCCGACCGAGACTTGCTCGGGGGTCAGCTTTCCTTCTTCGCGCAGCCGTCCGATCCGGATCGCCAACAGGGTTCCCCGTTGAACGGCCACCATCATCTCCACCAGCTTCGACTGGGTCAACTGGAAGGAAGCGATCGGAACGCCGAATTGTGACCGCTCCGAGGCGTAACCCAACGCGGCTTCATAACAGGAGCGGGCCGCCCCCATGGCGCCGAACACGATCCCCAGACGCGCCTCGGTCAGACAGGAAAGCGGTCCTCTCATCGACGCCACCCCCGGCAGCATCATCTCCTCAGGCAGCCGCACCCCGTCAAGGACAAGCGCGGAGGTAACCGAGGCCCGCATGCTGGCCTTGCGATCAATGGGATGCGCCGAAAATCCCCGAGCATCGGCGGGTACCAAAAACCCACGCACGCCTTCGGCCGTTTTGGCCCAAATTACCGCCAAGTCGGCGATCCCCCCATTGGTGATCCATGTTTTTGTTCCGTCTATAACCCAATCGCTTCCCACTCGACGAGCGGTGGTGCGCATCGCACTCGGATCGCTCCCCGCGTCGGGTTCGGTCAGGCCGAAACATCCGATCACCTCACCCTTCGCCATGCGGGGAAGCCACTCCTGCTTCTGGTCCTCTGATCCGTATTTCCAGATGGGAAACATGCACAACGACCCCTGCACCGAGACGAAGCTGCGCAATCCGGAATCACCCACCTCCAACTCCAAAGCGGCCACCCCGTATTCAACCGGCCCCAGACCGGCACAGCCATAGCCCTCCAGGTTCATTCCGAACATACCCAACCGGGCCATTCCGGGTATCAGATGAGCGGGGAACTCTCCCGCCTCCCACCACCCACCGATCCCATCCAGCACGCTTTTCGCAACGAACTCCCGCACGGTCTTTGCAACCAGGCGCTCGGAATCGGTGAGCAACCCGGCGATGTCGAGAAAGTCAAGAGGGTCAGGCGCCATAATGAATCGATTAGCACTCACCGAGGCCAAGTGGCTGAATCATCGACATCCTGACTCGGCGGGTAAGACGACTACTTCTTGTTCTTATGACGATTCGCCTTGCGCCGCTTGCGATATTTGTGTCGCGACATCTTTTTGCGACGCTTTTTGATAAGCGAACCCATAACTGGCTTTCTCGTTGATCGATATATCCCGCCGGCCCGCCCTGTCCGACAAGACTTACGGAAGGATAACAGCCCTTGTACACATCCGAAAACCCGTCGTAGAATCTTTTTGGTTAAATCACCGCGTAGGCCTACAGCCGACTGGGCTGATACAGCGATACTCTGATCAGAGAAAGCCCTGTTCCGCCACCCTGGGGCGGATTATTTCGACCTGATCGCCCAGAGAGGAACGGAGAGATTCCGACACCTGGTCGGTCTCCGACGACTTGGTAAACACCAGTACGGAAGGGCCGCTGCCCGACCAGGCGGCATAGACAGCGCCCACCCTCAGTGCCTCTTCAATCCATTCACCTGCCTGGGGCTGCAACCGGTTGCGACTGGTTTCGTGAAGTTCGTCTCCCAAAGCGGATTGGAGCATATCCGCTTCTCCTGAAAGCAAGCCGGCCACCAGCGCGGCCACCCTGGCCAGGCTGTTGACCACCGTAGCCAACTCGAACCTCTCCGCAACGACGCGCCGGGACTCACTGGTCAACAGCCGGACCCCGGGAACCAGTACCAGCAGACCGTAGGCATCACTCATCGTCAGCTTGATTACCCGTCCGTCGGCGCCGGCCAGCACCATCCCACCGAAGACCGCCGCGGCGGCGTTGTCGGGATGACCTTCGAGGGTGGTTACCAGCTTGAACACCTGCTGGGAATCAACCGGGCGGTCCGCACACCGGAAAGCCGCCACCGCCCCGGCCGTATAGGCGGCGGCTGATGACCCGAGGCCGCTTCCGATGGGAACCTGGTTGTCCACCTCCAAATGAAGCGGGCATTCGGGACCCACCGCCGACCGGGCGCCGGCCAACACCGCATCCGAAGATCCCGGGAGTGGTTGGTAACTGCCAACATGTTTCACCTCCCACCGGTTGCTGCGCCGTGCCCTGACCTGGCACCTGATTTCCAGCGCCACCGCCAGGCAATCAAATCCCGGGCCCAGATTGGCCGAGGAAGCAGGCGCCGAAGCCTCAGCCTCAACCCTGGTCATAGGGCTCCACAAAAATATTGAGGGCAGCGGGTATTTTCTCCCTTATCGCTTGCTCCACTTTGGCAATGGCCTCGGGAATCTCGGCGGCGGTAAGCGATCCCACGAAATCGACCTCCACGTTGACCAGCAGGTCGTCAGGCCCGAGATGCATGGTGAGCAAACGCCTCACTCCGATCACCTCATCCATCCCCAGCACGGTCGCCTGGATCATGGCTCGATCCTGTCGACCGGCCGCCTCTCCGATCAGCAACGCCTTGATCTCCGCCGCCAACAGCACCGCCACCACTCCCAACATGACGCCGATGAGAAGCGAGGCGGCCCCATCCCAACGAGAATCTCCTGTCGCCCATGCTGCGGTAGTTCCGGCCAGAGCAAAGATGAGACCCAACATGGCTGCAGTGTCTTCCAACAGAATCACTATCAAGGAAGCATCCTTCGAGTCCCGCACCCCTCGCCAGATGGAAGCGCCTCCCCGGTGGCGATTGAACTCTCGGAACGCCACCCCGAAACTGAGACTCTCCAACACCAGGGCAACCGCCAACACGATGAAACTAGGGGTCAGGTTGCCAAGCTCCTCCGGATGGATTACAGCCTCCCATCCGTGCAGGAAGGCCCAGACGCCGCCACCAAAAAACAGCATCACCGCCACCAGGAAGCTCCAGAAATAGATCTCTTTTCCCCGCCCGAAGGGATGACTGGCATCGGCTGGCTGGCGAGCCGCCCGCGACCCGTACAACAGCATTCCCTGATTGGAGGAGTCGGCCACCGAGTGGATGCATTCGGCCAGCATGGCGGCCGAGCCGGTCACAAAAAAGACAAAGAGTTTGGCAACCGCGATGGTGAAATTAGCCACCAAGGCGGCGAGCACCGCCAGTCGTGATCCTCCACTAGCCACGATCGGGAAGTCTATGTCGTCTAGGGAGAAACGCCACAGTCAGCGACTTTCGAGGAGTGTTTCACCATTCCATCTCGCGGACTCCATCCCTGATAACCGTCCCGCCTACCCGACACCGGCTCCCCTCCCAACTCAAGTCGATCCGCGAGGGCCGTCCCATCTCTCTTCCCTGCGAGATTCGCAACCTCCCCGCCGCCATCCCTTCCCGGCGAAGAACCGCGGCCAAGGCCACCGCGGCGCTGCCGGTGGCCGGATCTTCCACCACACCCAGACCCGGTGCAAAAAAGCGAGCTCTCACCCGGTCAGGGGAGGATTCCCACGCCCAAACCATCGTCATCCCCAAGTCAGCGGGCGGCGGTCCGAGGGCGCCAACCTGGTCGGGGGTCTCCATCTGCCAGACCGAATAGGTTAAGGGCATTTCCACCTCCCACGCCCGGGCCGGAGAGCACCAACCCTGACTCAAGGGTGTCTCTAACGGTCGGACGGGTTGGTCAAAGGGAGGCTCGATCCATACCTGGTCCCCTTCGGCGGCGATCTTCACCTCTCCCACTCCACAGGTCACGCGATCCACGCCGCCGGGACCGGGCCGCAACAGTAACCAAGCGGCGCCCACCAGTGGGTGCCCGGCAAAAGGCAACTCCGACACGGGAGTAAAAATGCGGACATTGGGCATTCCTCCCATCTGCCATTCGATGAACACGGTCTCGCTGAAACCCAGTTCCGTAGCGATGGCCTGCATCCGCTCGTCGTCCAGTCTCACAGTGTCGGCTACCACCCCCAGATGGTTTCCGCCTGCTTCACCGTCGGTGAATACCCGAAGTATCTGTGCCGGACGAGCCATTGCTCACTGCACCTTGGATCGGCCTGCCATCATGGGGGGCAAGCCGATTTGCCGGAGAAAGGTCATGGCGGAGATACTTGGATTGGATTCCCTGATTGCACAGATGATCCTAGCCATAGGACTGGCCTTGGTGGCGGGCAATTCGTGGGCCATCATCCGACACCTGAGAGGGCGACCCCCTCCCGGCCAGCGCGGCGACTTTCGACCCCGCCGGGCAGGGTTTCTGATCGTGGCGGGGATACTGATGGTCATTTGGAGCCTTGCTTCCTTGCTTTCCTGATATTTGGGTGAGCAACCGACCCATCTCCAATCGGCGTTTGGAGCGGCCTAATCTCCGGTCATGACCCTTTGGCCCTTCCCACCCCCGTTGGCCACCATGGAAGCCCGCCTCTCGGAGCGGTGGCCAAGAGGATCTTTCGCCTATGAACCAAAGTGGGACGGCTTCCGGATCTTGGCTTGGAGCGGTCCCGAACCCCGTCTCGATTCCCGCAACCAACGCCCGCTGCTGCGCTACTTTCCCGAACTTCACCCCGCTTTAGAGCAGCTTCCACCAGGCACGGTGGTGGACGGGGAGGTGGTTGTGGTTTACGACAACGCGACCCACTTCGACGCCCTCCAGATGCGAATCCATCCCGCCCGCAGCCGTATAACTCGCCTGTCTGAGGAGATGCCGGCCCAACTGGTGGCGTTCGACCTGATCGCTGCCGAGGGAGAGGATCTCAGAGAGCACCCTTTCTCGGCGCGGCGGAAGCGGCTGGAGGGGGTGGCTGCCAGACTGAGCCCACCCTGGCATCTCACACCGAGCACCACAGACCGGTCAGTCGCCCAACGCTGGTTCAGCGAGTATGAGGCGGCGGGATGCGACGGCGTGGTGGCTAAGCGGCTCGATGAGGGGTACATCAGCGGCAAGAGAAAGATGATCAAGATCAAGCACCGTCGTCATGTGGACTGCGTAGTGGGGGGATACCGGGTCCACAAAGATGGCGACAAGATCGGCTCGCTGCTTTTGGGTCTCTACAACACCGAAGGGTCGTTGCATTTCATAGGCCACTGCTCGGGTTTCCCCGACGCCGACCGGGTTCAGATGCTCACCATGTTCGAGACCCTCCGCTCTCCCGACTCCTTTGGCGAAGACGCCAGATCCCCGGGAAGCCTCAGCCGCTGGTCGACCGCCAAGAGCATGCAGTGGACACCGGTCCAGCCGGGAGTGGTGGTGGAGGTCAGCTACGACCAACTCCAAAACGACCGATTCCGCCACGCCACCCGGTTTCATCGATGGCGGCCCGACAAGCCGGCCCGAGAATGCACCATGGATCAGTTGGAGAGGCCCTCGGGACCAGGGTTCTCTTCGGTTGTGGCCGTCCTGCAATAGCCTGCTGGGACGAATTCTCGTAGGATTGGTCCAACCGGCCCATCGCAAGGAGTCCCGGGATGGAACTTGCCAGCCAACTGAGCATCATCTCTGCGGAAATCGGGATCGTCCTGTTCGGCTTCGGGTTGGTCAGATATTTCAAGGAGCGAGCAGCGAGAAGCAGACGCCGGCGCCAACAGCAGTCAACCGGTGATGAGTAGTGGGGCACTGCGGCCGGTAGCCGGCCTCGCCTTGGCATCTACCCTGCTTCTGGCCGTGGCGTGTGGTGAGGGAAGTGGGGCAGAGTATTCGGCCTCCCAATCCAACGGCTTTGAACCCGTCTCAGTTGAGATTCCCATATTGTCCGACACAGCTCTTTTGGGCGAATCGCTTTTCAACACCAATTGTTCGGAGTGCCACGGCGTCAATGCTGCGGGATCCCCCGAAGGGCCACCTTTGATCGACAGAATCTACGAGCCGAGCCATCACGCCGATTTCAGCTTTCACCTTGCGGTGCGACAAGGAGTCCGGCAACACCACTGGCAATTCGGCGACATGGATCCTGTCGACGGCGTATCCACCGATGATGTGTACAAATTAGTGTGCTACGTTCGGGAACTGCAGCACGCCAACGGCATCTTCGAGGATTCGGCCGGTCTGACCACTTGCCAGTCCAACTAGGCCTGAGCAAGAGGCGGAGCGCCCAGTTAACACCTTTTTCGCCGCGATTGCTTTAACCTAAGCCGTGATGTTTGTAACGATTCTTGCCCAAGAGGCACCGGACGAGGAAGTAGTCGAACTCCTCACCGATATCGGATGGATCGAATGGCTGCAGGCCGTCCTTGCTCTGGCGGCGGGGCTCATCGTCGGACGAATGCTTCGGCGGACACTGAGCAGAGTACTGGCGCGGACCCCGGTAACTCCATTCGCCGTCATAGTTCTCGGCAAGACGGTGGTCTATCTGGCAGTCGTGATAGGACTGTATTTTTCCCTGACCATTCTCCGCCTGGAAGTCGGCCCCCTCATCGGCGCCTTGGGCTTGGCCGGACTGGCAGTGGCCTTCGCCTTCCAGGACATCCTGGAAAACTTCATCGCCGGAGTGCTGATGCTGATGCGCCGGCCGATCAAGGTGGGTGACGAAATGGAATCCAACGGCTATCAGGGGATAGTGCACGACATGAGCCTGCGCGCCATCTCTTTGGACACCTTCGAAGGCGACCGCGTCTACATTCCGAACGCCATGGTGTGGAAAAGCCCGCTGGTCAACTTCACGGAGACTGCCGTCCGCCGTACGGCCCTGGTAGTAGGGGTGGCTTACCGCACCGACCTCGACGAGGCGCAACGGGTGCTGACCCAGGCGATCAGTGAGGTTCCCGGAGTGTTGAAGGACCCTCCGGCGCTGGTGCAGATGGTGGAATTTGCCAACTCTTCCATTAACTTCCATGTGCGATATTGGCACGCGGCCGACATCGCGTCGCTGTGGGCGGTGAGAGACCAGGCTGGACGAGCCATAAAAAGAGCACTGGACGCGGCCGGCATCGAGATCCCCTTCCCGCAGCGGGTGCTGTGGTTCCCCGAAGGTCTGGGAGACCGATCCCACCAGCCCGACTCTCCCCCCGGCTGACTTCGTACCTCCGTGCCGCCCGCCCACACCCCCGAACCACTGCGGATCGGGTTGCTGGTGTGTGACCATGTCCAACCCGAGCTCCTGTCGATAGCCGGGAGTTATCAGGACATGTTCACTGCGCTCTTTGCCGGACGGCCCGAAATACGGCTGTATTCCTACGACCTGCTCCGCGGTGAATACCCCGACGAACCAGGCGAGTGCGACGGTTGGATTTCCACCGGTTCCAAGTGGTCGGTGTTAGATGATGAACCCTGGATCCGGTGGCTGGCCGGCTTCGTGCGCCGGCTTTATGAGCACCGACGGCCCCATGTGGGGGTGTGTTTCGGCTCCCAGATGATTGCCCACGTACTAGAGGGAGAGGTAACCGTACAAACCGATGGATGGGGTGTGGGAATGGCGGAAACGGAGGTCATCCAAACGGCGGAGTGGATGGTCCCCCACCAGGACTCCTTCCAGGTGGTGGTCAGCTATCAGGACCAGATCACCAAGCTTCCGCCCGACTCTCGGGTGTTGGCGTCAACCGACCATTGTCCGATCTCCATGTTCACCATGGGCGACCACTTTCTGGGCATAGGCGGCCACCCCGAGATCCCCATTCCCTACATAAGAGCCCTAATCCAATCACGTCGGGGGGACCGCATCCCCGAACAGACCGCAGACTCCGGTCTGGCCTCCCTTGAACACTCCCCCGATGCCGTCCTCCTCCGAGACTGGATAACCCGGTTCTTGCTTAGCGCCGCCCGTGATACGCAAAGTCCTTAGAAACATAGAGTGGGTTGCGACAGGGTAATAGAGCCAACCAAGAGACCGGGCAGGAGGGGAAGACTCTTATTAGTCTGGACAATCTAGTCAGTATGAGAGAAATTCCACGTCCTGAATAGTTAGGTATCACAGCTTAGAGGACATAATGTGAAGGATGTTTAGGCTAGTTAACAGCAGGGAGATGTTGTAGCCATTGACCACATAACTGTTACCTTCGAAGGGCCGGAAGCAAGCCAGGGCGTGTCTGTGGATAGCTTCACCGCCGCGCTTGAGTGTCTTCAAGCCGCCATAAGGGCCATGGTGGGCCACCTGGGAGGTCGGCCACCTAGGAGCGGAAGAACTCCAAAGTGGGTTCACGACCAGAGTGCCTTGCGGTTAATGGCTACTAGTCCGGGCTCCTTTGCAGCTCAATTGTCGTTAACGCCCCCTCCAGACGGTCAAGACTATCTCATCAATCACGGACCACAGGCGGTGGATGCCATCCTGGCATGGGACGGCACCGAGAATTCCACTTTGCCTGGCGTCATAACAGAGAAACTATTCGCAATGTCATCCGCTTTACCCGCAGACACGGGAGTGTGGCTAGGTAGCACAGACGACCCTCGCAAAGTAGAAATCAAACCGGGATTTCGCCAGGTGCATCCTGAACCGGATAAGCAAGAAGCGCATCTGCAGGGCTGGCTCAAGGAAGTCAGTTGGGATAGACACACCGCTCGGCTGTACGACTATGTGGGGGACTACGTTCAGTTGCGATTCAGTGCGGAACAAGATGAGCAAATGCTATTGCTGGCTACCCGATATGTTGAGGTGACGGGCCAGGGTCAATTCAACGCAGCGGGTGAATGGACCTCAGTTCAAGTTAAGCAGGTGACTGCAACCCGCTCGCACCGCGAACCGTTCGACCTTGAAGCGTTCATGAACGACCCGCATCCCAAGACATTCGATCCTGACGAGGTGGTGACGGCTAGTGAACCTTTCGATGTGGAGGAGTTCCTTCAAACCATCTACGATGCCCGCAACGTAGAGCCCAAGGAATCCTCAGGGTGATAGTCGCGGACGCCAATGTTGTTTCACGTATCTTCAACGGTGATGCTGAGGCCGAGTTTTACAAGAAATAGTTTCAAGGACACCGTGTGTGTATCTCCTTCCAAACGTTGGAAGAACTCTGGTACGGAGCACATTCGGGAGGCTGGGGTGGAAAGCGAAAGAACAAACTCAAACAGCACCTCAATCAATATGAAGTCATTTGGTCTACCGAGGAACTGGTGGACATTTGCGCCAGCCTGCGCAGTGCTAGCAGGTCCGCAGGCCGAAGCTTGCAGATCGCTGATGCCTGGATTGCCGGGACAGCCCTACTCCTGCATTCTCCACTCGCCTCCGAAGACAGGGACTTCGACGGCATCCCCAACTTGCATCTGATTCGAGCAAATTGATCAAATCGCTACTCGGTCTTCTGAGGATCTGAGCCGATCGATCGGCCTTTGGATCAATGGCCATCAATCGCCATGTTGATTGCGACACAGACAGCGTGGGTTCTCGTGGCGGGAATAATTCCACTCTTGACCATAGTTGATATAGATAGACTAAGATTTTCTTATACAGAAAGGGATAACTACCAAATGTCCGAGATGTCCGACCGTCTCACCGCCAAGAGCCGCCAAGCGATTGCCGACGCGGAGTCGTTTGCCCGCCAACAGCGGCATCCCGAGATCACCCCGGCTCATTTGCTGGCCGCCTTGTTGAGCCAGGCCGAGGGGTTGATGCTGCCATTGGTGGATGCGGTGGAAGCGCAGCCCGCCATCCTCAAAGCCGATACGGAACAGCTACTGAACTCACTCCCCAGTGCATATGGCGGGACCGGCCTTACTCCGAGCAGGGAACTCTCTAAGACCCTGAAGAGGGCCGACCAGGTTCGAGCTGACTTCAAAGACGACTATTTGTCGGTCGAACACCTGCTGCTGGCTCTGGTGGAGGAAAAGGGTGCAGTGGGAGACCTGCTGCGCAGTCACGGCGTCAATCGGCAGAACGTACTCGAGGCCCTGGCCAAACTGCGGGGAGCACACCGTATCACCAGCCCCGATCCGGATGCCACTTTCGGCGCCCTGGAGCGCTACGGGCGAGATCTCACCGCCCTGGCCCACCGCCAGAAGCTGGATCCGGTGATCGGGCGAGACGACGAAATCCGAAGAGTGATCCAGGTGCTGTCGCGCCGCACCAAGAACAATCCGATTCTGATCGGCGATCCCGGAGTGGGTAAAACCGCCATTGTGGAAGGGCTGGCCCGACGGATAGCCGACGGAGACGTCCCGGAGGGTCTCAAGCGCAAACGTATCGTCGCTCTCGATCTGGGAGCGATGGTGGCGGGCGCCAAATATCGGGGAGAGTTCGAAGAGCGACTGAAGGCGGTGTTGACCGAGATCAGTGCCTCCGACGGCGAGATCATCACCTTTGTCGACGAGATACATACCCTGGTCGGCGCCGGCGCTGCGGAGGGAGCAATGGACGCCTCCAACCTACTGAAACCGATGCTGGCCCGAGGCGAACTCCACATGATCGGGGCCACCACCACCGAGGAGCACCGCCTGCACATCGAGAAAGACGCCGCCCTGGAGCGCCGTTTCCAGCCCATTCTGGTATCCGCGCCTTCGGTTGCCGACTCGGTGGCCATCCTGCGCGGTCTGAAGGAGCGCTATGAGGTGCACCACGGGGTGCGCATCACCGATTCGGCCCTGATGGCTGCGGCCAACCTCTCCGACCGCTATATAACCGGACGTCATCTCCCCGACAAGGCGATCGACCTGATCGACGAAGCCGCCTCCCGGCTGAGGATCGGAATCGACTCCATGCCCGAGGAGATCGACAAGCTGGTACGCGTGGTAACCAGGATCGAGATCGAGCGGGAAGCCCTGCGGATGGAGTCGGACAAGACCGCCCGCGCCCGACTTTCGGAACTCGAGCAGAAACTGGCCGACATCCGGGAAACCCTGGACGGGCTGACCGCCCGCTGGCAACAGGAGAAAGAGGCGATTGCCTCCATCCACGGCATCCGGGAAAAGATCGAAGCGGCGAGAGCCGAGGCGGAGATGGCTGAACGACGGGGCGATCTCCAACGGGCCGCCGAACTCCGCTACGGGGTATTGGTGGGGCTTCAAACCGAGCTGGAAGAAAAGGAAGAACACCTGGAGAAACTGGCGGTGACCGGACGGATGCTGTCAGAAGAGGTAACCGGAGAGGACATCGCCGAGGTGGTCTCCCACTGGACGGGAGTGCCGGTCGCCCGGATGCTGGAGGGCGAGGTGGCCAAGCTCATCAACCTGGAGAGCCACCTCCACGCCCGGGTGGTTGGACAGCACCAAGCCGTGCAAGCGATCTCCAACGCCATTCGGCGCAGCCGCTCGGGCCTGTCGGACCCCAATCGGCCGATCGGTTCTTTCCTATTCCTGGGCCCCACCGGGGTGGGCAAGACCGAACTCGCCCGAACCCTGGCCAACTTCCTCTTCGACGACGAGCGGGCCATGGTGCGGATCGACATGTCCGAATACTCCGAAAAGCACTCCGTGAGCCGACTGATCGGCGCCCCGCCGGGCTATGTCGGATACGACCAGGGTGGACAGCTCACCGAGTCGGTGCGGAGGCGTCCTTACACGGTGATCCTGTTGGACGAGGTGGAGAAAGCCCATCCGGAGATCTTCAACACCCTGTTGCAGCTGCTGGACGACGGGCGCCTCACCGACGGCCAAGGCCGCACAGTCGACTTCACCAACTCGGTGCTGATCATGACCTCCAACCTGGGATCGGAGCTGATTGATCCCGGCCTGGGACCCGAAGTGATCGAAAGCCGGGTGATGGGAGCGGTGCGCAGCCATTTCCGTCCCGAATTCCTGAACCGAGTGGACGACATCGTGGTGTTCGGGCAGCTGAGCCGAGCAGAGTTGACAGAGATAGTCGACCTGCAGCTGGGCCGGCTGCGGCGGCGTCTGGCCGGACGCGGGTTCGGACTCCAGGTAGCCGATGAGGTCAAGGGTATCTTGGCCGAAGAAGGGTACGACCCCGTCTATGGCGCCCGCCCCCTCAAACGGGCGATTCAGCGTCGCCTGGCCGATCCCCTGGCCATCAGGCTGCTGGAGGGAGAGTGGCCGTCGGACTCGGTGGTAACGGCATACGCCGAAGACGGCATGGTGAACTTCCACCTGGCATCTTGACCTTAACAACGCCCCCCGGTGGGAACACAAACCGATCTCCCACCACCGATTATTACCCTTCCAACACCGATTATTACTCTTCTTAACTGATGAGTTCCCAGAAAGAATGGTCAGATCTGTGGGTCGGACTGCGGCTGATCTTCTCGGGAATACGGCGCTACCCGCGCCTGACGGTGATCTCCACCCTGGGAGCGCTCTCGTGGATGGTGGTCACGGTCGTCAACCCGTACCTGCAGAAGCTGGTGGTGGACAACGCCGTCGAAGCGAACCAGCCGAATCTGCTGCCGCCCCTGGTGATGATGGTGCTGCTCGTCGGGGTGCTGAGGGCCGCCAGCATCATTTGGCGGCGCTGGAACGCCTTCAAGCTCGCCTACCGGTTCGAGGTGGATCTGCGGGGCCGCATCTTCTCCACCATTCAGCGGCTGGGATTCGACTTCCACGACCACGCCTCGGCCGGGGAGTTGATGGCCCGGGCCTCAACCGACGTCACCCAGGTCCGGTTGGTCTACATGATGCTGCCGATCACCGTGGCCAA
This sequence comes from Acidimicrobiia bacterium, assembly GCA_965248705.1. GTDB lineage: Bacteria > Actinomycetota > Acidimicrobiia > Spongiisociales > ZC4RG35 > Bin76. The sequence goes on from CBDFJY010000002.1 coordinate 685,148, forward strand.
CCTCCTCACCATGGCCATGGTGGGAGTGATGGCTTTCGTGCTCGACCCGGTGCTGGGAATGGTGGCCGCTATCACCCTGCCGGCGATGTTGGTCTTTGCAGTGATGTATGCCCGCCGAACCATCGGGGCCTCCTTTCAGGTGCAACAGGCGCTGGCCGAGATGAGCAGACTGACCCAGGAGGGAATTTCGGGGATTGCGGTCACCAAGGCGTTCGGCCGGGAGGCCAGGGAAGCCAGGAGAGCACAATGGGCGGCGATGGACATCTTCTCCAAGTCGATGCATCTGGCCCGCTTTCGCTCCGTCTACCTGCCCTGGCTCGAGCTGATTCCTACCCTGACGACCCTGGGCGCCCTGTGGCTGGGCGGAATGAGGGTGGCGAACGGCGATATGAGTATCGGCGATCTGGTCGCCTTCACCCAGTACCTGGTGGTGCTGGCCTTCCCCATCCGTATGACCGGCTGGTTCTTTGCAGAACTCCCCCGCGCCTCGGTAGCGGCGTCCCGAGTAGTGGAACTGGTCGAAACCGCGGCATCTGTAGCCAGCCCTGATAGCCCTCGTGCGCTGCAACCGGGAGGTGGGGAGATCCGCTTCAAGGGTGTCTCTTTCGCCTACGAGGGGGTGGATGTGCTCCGGGAACTGGACTTGCATATCCCGGCGGGAAGCAGCGTGGCGTTATTTGGCGCTACTGGCTGTGGCAAGACCACTCTAGCCCAACTAATTCCCCGTTTCTACGATCCCCAGGCCGGCGCCATCTCAATCGACGGAATAGATGTCCGCCAACTCGATCTGACCGAACTTCGCCGGGAAGTGGCGGTCGCCTTCGAAGAGCCTTTTCTCTTTTCGGCGACCGTTGCCGAGAACATCGGGTTCGGCGCCCCCCGTGCCGACCGATCCGAGATAGTGGCCGCCGCCCGGATCGCCGACGCCGACGAGTTCATCCGAACACTCCCCGACGGATACGAAACGGTGGTGGGCGAAAGAGGGATGAGCCTCTCTGGAGGCCAGCGCCAGCGTCTGGCCCTTGCACGGGCTATCGTCGGCAATCCCCGCATCCTCATTCTGGATGACGCCACCTCGGCAGTGGACGCCATCACCGAAACGCGTATCCATGCCGAGCTGGTGGAGATGATGGTGGGCCGTACCACCATCATGATCGCTCACCGCACTTCCACCCTGCTGTTGGCCGACCGGATCATCCTGCTGGAGGGAGGCCGTGTGCTGGCGGTCGGAGAACACCAGGAGCTCTGGGAGAATGTGCCCCGCTACCGCCAACTTCTTGCCGAAGCGAGCCCGGCCAGATAATGTACTCCCGTTACGGAAGCGGCGACCCGATCCCTCACCGGATGAACCTTATCCGCCGGGCCGCCAAGTCGGTCCGGTACATGGCCCTCCCGGCCTCGGGGGCCGGGGTCGCGGCCATGGTATCGGCTATGTCCAGGGTGGCGGGGCCGCTGGTGATCCGGGAAGGGGTTGACCGGGGCATTATTCCCCAGAACACTTCGGTTATCACCAACGCGGCTCTGGTTTTCGCTGGCATTCTGGTTGTGCAATACGCGGCAACCAGAATCACTCTGTACACGGTGGCCTGGCTAGGCGAGAGATTCATGATGGACCTGCGGAATGGCGTCTACTCCCATGTGCTGGGGATGGACATGGCCTTTTTCGGAAGGACCAAGACGGGAGTTCTGGTGGCGAGGCTCACTTCCGACATCGAGTCTTTGCAGGTCTTCGCCACCGAGGGCGCCGTCCAGGTGGTGGGAAGCACCGTCATGGTGGCAGGAGTATCCGCCGCCCTGTTCGTGGTTGATCCGTTTCTGGCCTTGATCGTGATGCTGCTCATGCCTTTTCTGTTGGCTATTTCATATCACTTCGGCCGTCGATCGGCACGGGCCTATCGCCGGTGGCGCAGCCAGGTGGGGAGGGTGATGGCCGCCCTCTCCGAAAACATATCCGGAGTGCGGGAAGTCCAGGCCAATGCTCAGGAAACGCGCCAGGAGGAGCGCTTCGCCAAGATAGACGAGGCTTTCTACCAAAAAGGAATGGCCGCCGCCAAGACCGTCGTCACCTACTTCCCCGGGGTTGAGGTGCTGCGGGCGGTGGGACTGGTATTGGTCCTGTTCATAGGGGGTAACCGGGTGCTGGACGGCGAGATGAGCCTCGGTTCGATGATTGCTTTCCTGCTCTACCTCAACTGGTTTTTCGAGCCCATCGTGCAGCTTGCCAACGTCTACAACCTGCTGCAGAGCGCACTGGCCGCTCTCTACAAGCTGTACGGACTGGCCGACGAAGAGCCGTCCATTCGGGAGGCGGAGGAAACCACGCCTCTCGGCCCGCAGGTGGAAGGCGAGATCCTGGTAAACCGGATGACCTTCGGCTATCACCCCGACGAACCGGTCCTCTCCGACTTGAACCTCTCGATCCCCGCCGGCCAGCGGGTGGCGGTGGTGGGCGCCACGGGATCGGGAAAGAGCACCCTGGTGAAACTGATCGCCCGCTTCTACGATCCGCAAGCCGGCGGGGTCTCTCTGGACGGGATCGACCTGCGACACATCAGCTTCGAGGACCTTCGCCGGACTGTGGCTTTGGTTCCCCAGGAAGGGTTTTTGTTCGAGGATTCGCTGCGCTTCAATCTGTCCTTCGGACGGGAGGAGATGAGCGATGAGCAAGTGTGGGAAGCATGCCGGGCGATGGGTATAGCCGAGTGGGTAGAAAACCTGCCGGAAGGACTGGACACTCCCATGCGGGAGAGAGGGAACCGGCTCTCATCGGGAGAACGTCAACTTGTCGCCCTAGTTCGGGCGCTGGCTGTCGATCCGGCGATCGTCATCCTCGACGAGGCCACCTCCAATCTCGATCCCGGGACGGAAGGCGAAGTCGAGGCGGCGCTGGAAACGCTGTTGGCGGGTCGCACCTCCATCGTGGTGGCTCACCGGCTCCGCACCGCCCGGCGGGCCGACCGGGTGCTGGTTATGGAAGGCGGCCGGGTAGTGGAGGATGGCACATACGAGGATCTGGCCAACCGAGGAGGGCCGTTCGCCGAACTAATCCGCACCTGGGAGTCCTCGGAACACCCAGTGTGAACGCGATTGCCGCTCCCCTCAGGCGAGGGGGCGGGGGTGGAGAGTCTCGGTGTGGCCGTCGACCGAGATCACTTGGCCGCTGATGTGACGGGCCGAGGAACTAACCAGGTAGAGCACCAGATCCGCCACCTCCTCGGGAGAGACGAAGGTGGCCATGGATGTCCCCTCCACATACAAGGCTCTCACCTCCTCGGTGGTGAGGGCTTCCGTGGCGGCATGGGCGGCGATCACCCGCTCCATCCGCTGGCCGGTGAGCGATCCGGGAGCGATGGCGTTCACCCGAATGTTGTCCCGACCCAACTCCATCGCCAGGGTCTTGGTCAATCCCACCACCCCAAACTTGGCGGCCACATAGGGAGCGCGATTCGGCATACCCATCAGCCCGGCGGTGGAGGTTATGTTGATGATCGCTCCCCCGCCCCGCGCCTTCATGGTGGGGATCACCCGGCGGGCGCAGTAAAACTGCCCCGACAGACATACCTCCAAACATTTTCGCCACTCCGAAGGGTCTATCTCCTCCGTGGGGGCGGTGGGCCCCGCCGAGCCGGCGTTGTTCACCAGGATGTCCACCCCCTCCGCCGCAATGGGTTCGAGCCAGGCGTCCACCGCTCCGGCATCGGCCACATCCACCACGGCCCCGTCGAGATGGGTGGGGAGCGCCTCCACTGCGGCTTGGTCGATATCGCATACGAAGGTCGTGGCGCCGGCTTCGGCCAAAGTTCTGGCCGCCACCAGCCCCAAACCGCCCGCTCCCGCCGTCACCACTGCCCTTTTCGAGTCCAAACGGATGTCCACGCACTAGCAGGGTATCAATGGAAGTAAAGGCCACCTCCAATCTCGATCCCGGGACGGAAAGCGAAGTCGAGGCGGCGCAGGAAACGCTGTTGGCGGCACGCACCTCCATCGTGGTGGCTCATCGGCTCCGCACCGCCCGGCGGGCCGACCGGGTGCTGGCTATGGAAGGCGGCCGGGTGGTGGAGGACGGAACCTACGAAAATCTGGCTGGCCGAGGGATGGGCCATTCGCCGAACTCAAACGCACCCGGGAGCCCTCCGAAACCCGAGTGTGAACGGCTACCCCCCTCTGCTGAGTGAGCGGCGGTAGAGCGTCTCGGTATGGCCGTCCACCGCGATCACCTGCCCGCTGATATGCCGACCCGAGGGGCCGGCCAGGTAGAGCACCAAGTCCGCCACCTCCTCAGGAGAGATTGATGTGCCCATGGATGTGCCCTGCGCGGAAATCGATCTGGCCGCCTCTACGGTGATGCCTTCGGCTTCAGCGCGCGCAGCTATCATCCGGTCCCTTCTCTTGCCTGTGAGCCCTCCAGGAGCGATGGCGTTCACCCGGATGTTGTCCCGACCCAACTCCATCGCCAAGGTCTTGGTCAACCCGACCACCCCGAACTTGGCTGCCACATAGGGGGAGCGATTCGGCATCCCCATCTGCCCGGCGGTGGAGGTTATGTTGATGATCACTCCGCCACCCTGTGACTTCATAGCGGGGATCACTCGGCGGGCGCAGTAAAACTGCCCCGAGAGGCTTACCTCAACACATCTTCGCCACTCCGAGGGTTCGATGTTCTCTGTGGGGGCGGTGGGTCCCGATGAGCCGGCGTTGTTGACCAGGATATCCGCCCCTTCCGCCGCAATCGGATCGAGCCAGGCGGCCACCGCCTCGGCGTCGGCCACATCCACCCTGGCCCCGCGGATATGGACAGGAAGTGCCTCCAAAGCGGCCCGGTCGATGTCGCAAACAAAAGTGGAAGCGCCGGCGTCGGCCAAAGTTCTGGCCACCACCAATCCCAAGCCACCCGCGCCTCCTGTCACGACCGCCCGTTGCGAGTCCAAACGGATACCCATAGCCCGTCAGGGTATCAAGCAGGGGCTCCCTAACCTCCCGATGTATCGGGCGGAGCTTGCGGTGATCCGGGCGGGATGGAAACCCTTCGACGCCTCACCCGGGCCAGCGCCACCCGCGCCAACACCGCCATTACGCCGGCCAGGGCATTGAACAGCATATCGACCGGATCGAAAACCCGGCTGGGCAGAAAGACCTGAATGCCTTCGTCGAGCACCCCCACCGCGCCAGTCGCCAAAACGGCGAGCGCGGCGGGTGCGGGGACCCTGCGACCCTGACCGGCTCGCTCCTTGAGCGCTTCGTAGATAAAGGAAGCCACCACCCCATATTCAATGAGGTGGCTGCGTTCGGCAAGCGCCATGCGGAGCAAAACCATGAGATAGACCACTACCACCCCCAGAGCGACGCCGATCTCGGCGCCGCTCGGCTTGGTCCTCAGCCCCTGAATAACTACGGTGATCCCGACCAAGAGCATCGCTGCGGCAAAGCCCACAGTGGTCAGGCCGGTCTCAGAGAGCTTTTCGGCCAGAGCCCCTGCCAGTCCCAGGGTCGAGTAGATCGCCACCACTATGGCGAGTGTCCATAGCCACAGCCAACGCTCCCGGCGCGACACGAACAGAGCCATCGGAACTAAAGATACCTGATCGGTAATGCACGGCGCCAAAGACAAGTCACATCGTACAGGAACCCAAGGTCAAACTTCCTTACTTGCCGCCATACTGGCCGGATATGGGCGCGTCCATGGTTGAAGCCGTTCTCGTACAAGAGTCAATCCCGGAGCCGCAGGCCATTCCGAACTCGACGAAAGTGGGGAGCCGGTCGGGATCCCCACTGGTGTGGGCGGCAGTCGCTGTCCTGGTTGGTTTCTTTCTTCTATCGGCGTGTGGGAGTGGTTCTCTCAGAGAAGCGGAGCGTTCTTCCGCGCAGGCGTCGATCTACGCCGCTGTGGCGCGGCAACTGGTTGAGTTTGACAATACGTTCGGTCCTGACCATCGATTCAGGGAGATACTGATCGTCGACCAACTCGACCCGGATGCCGGGGATGCCGTGCGGGAGGACCAATCCGGTCGTCAACTCAGCGAGGATCAACGATCCGAGATCCTCGCTGCCATCGAACATCTGGCGCCGGTTAGCTTCATCAAGAGCCAGCGCCAGTTCATAAGAGGGGATGACCTTGCTCCCGTCATACCTCGTAGCGTCATCATCACTCTGGCGCCCGTGGAGTTCGATGATGATGGGGCAATAGTCGGAGCCAACCTGTGGTGCGGTGGTACTTGCGGCCTATGGGTTACGTACCGTGTCACCGAGGGACCGGACGGCTGGACGGTTGCCGGAAGGGAAGGAACCTGGTCGATCTCCTAACCGGGGGTCGATTCTCCTACTCGGTGACCGCTGGGTAGCAGGACCGGCGCTAAGGACCGCAAACCCTTCTTAACGCGTTTCGCAAGCCTTAGCGTGAACTCCCATAAGAACCCGGCGCCGACGCGCTCGCTCGCCTATCCCTTTTACTCTCTCCCCCGAACAGCAGCCCATTCAGCCTCTCTTGCCACTCCTCCTCGTCCACGACCTCAAAGCGCATTACCTTGTTCCGCATCGCGGGCACGAACTCGGCCCAATCGGCCTTGCGGGCGTGCTCGCTGCAGATGTCGAACACGGACCGTTTGTATTCGGTGTCCTCCGACCCCTTCAGGTGAACCCCTTTGGTTTCGACTACGAATACTTGGTGGAAATCGTCGTTTGTCCCGGTCTCGTCCTCCCGGAGTGTCACGATGAAGTCGGCATATATCCGGCGCGGTTTCCATCCCTGCAGGTAATAGTCCTTGCGGGCCCGGTTGCGGTACCAGAAGAAGAGCCGCGCCTGCTGGTCCAAGCAAGTCGCGACCTTGTTCTCGAATTGGTTGAGATCTTCCTCCGTGGTTATGTCGAAGAGGTTGAGCTGGTAAGGGCTGCCGTCCTCCCGGTTGGCCTGCTTCGTCTTCGGAACCTCGATCTCAGTCGGAAGGCGATTGAAGTCGAGAGCCTCCGCTACGACCAGAAACCGCATCACACCCGACTCCAAAAGGGTCCGGAAAACCCCGCGCGACAAGCGGTCGCGTTCCATCTCGATCTGTCGGCGCAGCGCTTCGAGGACGAGGCTGTAATTGGCCTCGACGCGCCTCGCTGAATTACGGTCGAGCAGGACCTCGAAAGTGCGCCGAGCCAGATCCCGTCCCCGCCAAGGGTTGGGAACCAGGTCCAGGAGGTGGCTGGCCGCGAAAAAGTAGTCCACCGGGTCGCGACCGTCGTCCGTACCAGCATCGTCAGAGGCTTCGTGGTCCCCGGGATCGGTCCTGCTCGCGACCTCCGGCTCCTGAACACGCACACCCTCGGTGAGGTTCGTCCGTAGCAGGACATCTCCCCCTCTCCCCTCGCCTAGCTCCAGATTGACGAGCGCCGAAAGGTCAATGTCATCCCAGCACACCCGAGAAAGGATGTCTGCCTCGTAGTGGACCAGACGCCAACCGTCTACGTCCCGGATCATGAAGGCGGGAAGGACGAATTCGCGCGCAGCCGCTCGATATCGCGCCCGCTGCTTGGTCGCCAGCTTCTCCGTTGGCCGGGCCGGGCCGTCTTCGGAAACAACCCTCCCTTCAAGGCCCTGTAGCCCTTCCAGCCCGAATCCCTTCCTGACCTCTTCCAGTAGCTCGCGGCCCCGGCGGCTGAAGCAGTAGACGTAGCTCTCGTCAAGCCATGGAACTCCTGTCTTCCGCGCGTAGGGCTGCCGCAGGATCCGGCCTACAAGCTGGGTGATCCCTGTCCGGGACATAGGGTTGGTGAGGATCGTGAGGATGTAGGCGAACGGGCAGTCCCAGCCCTCCTGCAGCGCCTGTTTGGTGATGATGAACCGGATAGAGCAGTTGCGAGACATCAGGCCGCCTACGTCATCCACCTCCTTGAGTTCGTCCTTCGCGCTGGTCTTGATTGCGATGTGCTCTTGGCCGATTCCCGGATGCTGAAGCAGGTACTCGCGCACATCGTCAGTGTGGACATACCCAGGCTTTCTCTGCTCTCTACCGGTTCTCTCAACCTGGATGACGCAAATGGGCCGGATGTAGGTCCCGGACTCGGCTTCGTGACGCCGCGCCTCGGCCTCAAGGCGATCCCGGTGTTCGACCGACGCCAACAGCGTGTCGCGCCAATCGCCGCTTGCCTTGTTGCGGATGTGCAAATCAAGCTTGATCATCTCTTCGGCGTTTAGTTCTTGGCCCAGGATCTCGACGAGGATATTGGCGCCCCTGGCTGGAGTGGCCGACAACTCGACGATCATGCAGGGGTTGAACCCTTCGAGTGTCGCCTTCGCGTTAACGCTGTACGCCTTGTGTCCCTCATCGAGAATGATCAGCGGCTGGAGAAGACGCACCGTATTCCCGAGTGAAGACTTGACGTAGCGGCCCCAGAAGCCACCGGTCTGCTCGAAGGTGTCCAGATTGGGGTTGGTCCCGAGCAGTGCGGCATGGGCGCCTGGGTCGTCATCCGCGGGAAAGAACCGGTCAAAGCCACCGCTGTCGCGGAACATACGGAGTGTGTCCTTAGTCTGCCGGTTAGCGGACGGCAGCATGAGCAGGAGAATGCAGAGATTCTCGGCCACATCACGCGGGCCGAATGCCGCGGTTTTCTCGAAGATGCGCGTGCGCTGCCCGGAGGACAGATCGAGTTGCTGACGGTAAGGGTGATCGCGGTCCTTGAGCGCCTTGAGTGTCTGGTTGTATATCTGCGTCGTAGGCACGATCCACAGCACCAGCCCGCGCCGACTCTGCCGGAAGTACGCGTTGGCGAGATCAATCACCCGGGTGGCGAGTAGTGTCTTGCCACCCCCCGTCGGGATCTTTAGGCAGAAGGCAGGCAGATTCTCCCCGAGTCCGTTGCGGCGGGGGTGGTAGGGCCGTCCGGCCACGGTCTTCCCCCACGCCCGTTGGACCCAGTCGAACCCCCAATCGGGATCCTGGCTGCGCGCTGACTTGTCCGTCTCCCGCCACTCCGCAAGTTGCTGGAAAAAGCTGCGCACCGTGCCCAGCGTCCGCTTCTGGTACTCCTTCAGGATCATTGTTCCAGCTTCCCGATCGCTTCGTAGATCTGGAAGGGCAACTGCTGGAAGTCGATTCTGTACTTGTGAAGGAACTCACGATCAAGATACTTGGTGGGAGCGAAAACGAGCTTCTTCCTCGATCCGGTGGGCAGTGTGCGGGCTAAGGGCAGGGTAAGCGCTAGATCCTTGAGCTTTTCGACATCCGGCTCGTAGAGGAGGAAGACATCATGGGACGCGGTACGCCCGATGAACCCGGTGTGACGGTCAGTCTCGGCCGGGTCGAACTCCTGTCCGGTCACAGTGAAGAAAATGTAACCCGCGAGTTCCTCCCAGGGCGGCAGGTGGGAGCCGTCGAGGAGCGACTCCTGGCGCATAGGGCGCCCAAGCTCAAAGTAGCTGAAGGTGCCGCCGAGGCCGGCTTTGAGGGCATCGTCCCTGGCGCCCGGGACGCCCCTGATGACACGCCGGACCCGCTCGGCCGTTACTGTGTCGGCGTAGTCCTCGCACTCAACGAGGATGAAGCGCCGGGTGCCGCCGTCTTCCTTGTTCTGCGCCAGAACGGCGTGTGCTGTAGTGCCGGAGCCAGCGAAGGAGTCGAGGACGATGGAATCGGAGTCGGTGGCGAAGGAAATCAACTCACGAATCAGCGTCGAAGGCTTGGGGTTTTTGAAGATGTGCGGGTTGTTGGGGAAGATTCCCCGAATCTCGTTCGCCCCACGCCGTGAGTCGATGCCTTGGATGATGCTGCCTAGCTTGGCCTTGTAATCGTTGACGTACACCTTTATTTCGACGATCTTCGATTCGTCAGTTCCGAATATCACTCGGTCTTCCGCCAGCAGTCGCTCCATGGTGGACTGCGGAAAGCGATAGCCCATCAGGGGCTGCCGGCATGGCTTGCCGGTCATTGGATGGTGTACGTCATACCGGTAGCCCTCACGGCCCGGGTTGTGGACGCTCCGACTGCCCGCGAAGACGCCCGCCTCGTCGATGAACTTGTAGCCGTCGAGAGGCTTTACTTGAGCTCGGTGTTCCTTGAGCCAGCGTGAGTACTTCCGCTGGCGCTCATCGGGCTCCTGATGAGCGTCTAAGAGATCGGCTTCGATGCGCTGAAGCGCCGCCTTCGGCCCAAAACTCGCCGCTTTCCACATTTCCTCGAGCTCCTGCTTGTTGGCGGCGTAGCAGGCGATGTACTCGTGCTCAGTAGCGATGTTCGTCGGGTTGTTGTCAGTGGAGCCGTGCCAGATGATCTGCCCAACACGGTTGTGCTCCCCGAACACTTCGTCCATCAGACAGCGCAGGTGATGCACCTCGTTGTCGTCGATCGACGCGAAGATCACGCCGTCTTCTCGAAGCAGCTCGCGCAGGAGCTTGAGGCGGGGCAACATCATGCAGCACCACTTATCGTGGCGAGTAAGATCGTCGCGGTCCACCACGCGCCCCAGCCAGTCCTGCATGAGGGGTGAGTTCACCTTGTCGTTGTACGCCCAGCCTTCCTTGCCCGTGTTGTAGGGCGGATCGATGTAGATGCACTTCACCTTGCCGTGGTAGGTGGGCAGCAGAGATTTCAGAGCGGCCAGGTTGTCGCCGTGGACGATCAGGTTGTCGTGCAGGCTCGCCTTCTCGCTCGTTCCCTTCTCCCGCACCGGCAGCAGTTCGTGGAAGGGCACGGCCAAGTGATGGTTCTCGACGAAGACTTTCCCCTTAAAGTGGAGCCGTGGCAACTAGCCCTCCTTTGACGCCAGCCGTCTTGGACGCTTGCCCCCAGATTGGGCTGGATTCGGATTCATATACGGTCCCAAATTACTAGCCAAGATCCGAGTATCCCACTCTTTAGGGATGGAACCCAAACTGCGGCTACTCTGACCCTCCTCAGTCCAAGTACAACGGATTTGGGACGGCGCGCTTGTCACCGCCCCAGGTTCGTGCCTCTGATCTTGGTGGGGTGAATGAACACTCCTGCCCGGCGTTCGGTCGCCATCACCCGATCGTATTCTTCCCAATTCGAGTGCGTGCCTCCCGCGGCCGTGAAAATGCCTCGAAGCAGCCCCGACAGATCGGCGGGATCGAATCCTTCCATGGAATCATCGGGGCCGACCTGGGTCACCAAGCCTTCCACGCCGATCCATGACCATCCCGCCCGGAAGGTGATGGTGGCCTGTGGAGTATTTCGCCAGTGACGGAGCTTCACCGTGTCGCCCCGAACCACAAAGGCCACAACCTCTTCCCCGCTGACAGCATGTTTCATCACTCCGGCGTTGATCAGTGTGGAGTGCACGGTCCCGTCGGCCCGGGCAAAGGAGACGAACGCCAAGCCCTGGTCGGCGGCGGCAAACCTCCTCACATGCTCAATGGTTCGCCTCATTGGTGCTCCTTCCCGTTGCCAAGCTTGGGAGATCATCTGAGAATACCCATGGCCCCCGACCGATAAGGTATGGGTAGTGGTTCAGTTTTCGAATGTGGAGACCAGATGGATATTTGAAAGACAGCATATGTAGTGTTTGTTTTACCAACTTAGTGATATTAGGGGGTGTTTTGTCACACCCGCCTGGGCATACTGTAAACATGGATAAGACAGCTAATGACCGACGGATCATCAACGAGATCGAGGTGGTTTTACCCAATCTGGCGACGGGCGACGCAACCCTGGAACAGCTCCAGGATCGGTTACAGTCCACCATCCGGGTGGAGAACCAGGCCGCAGCGGTGCGCGCTGAGACCCTGGCGGAGATGACCCGCAGAGAAGGCACCCACCTGACCGAGAACAACCTGCGAGAGACAGGTTTGCGACCCCGCCGCAAAGCCCGCTCGGAAGTGGAAACCGCGGTGGAACTGGAGGAACTACCCCAAACGTCGGAGGGTCTACGGAAAGGACAGATCCCCTACGACAACGCCCGGATTCTGGCCAAGGCCTCCCAACAAGGAGAGATTGACGAGACCGATCTGGTGCACAAAGCCCGTACTGAGTCGCCGGACAAGTTCGCAGGAACGGTCCGAAAGTATGAGCAGGAACGCTCCCAAGATGATGGGATGTCCCGGTTGGAGCACCAACGTTCCCGGAGGTTCGCCAAGATCAAGACCTCCGTGGATGATGGGATGACGGTGTTGTACGGTCGGTTCGACCCGGTCACCGGTGCTCTCTTGGAGACCGCGTTGTCGCAGAAGATGGACGAACTCTGGCGGGAGGAAGACCCGCGTGATCGTGCCACGGCGGGTCAGAGGATGGCTGATGCTCTAGTTGGGTTGGTCACCAGAGAAGACACCGACGAGGATGGTGGCAGGGTTCGGGGACCCAGGCTGTTGCTGATCGCCGACTACGACGTGATCAGCGGGGAGCTTCGCGACGGTCGTCTTGGTGACGGGACCCCCATACCGGTTGAGAAGGTACGGGACCTGGCATGTCAGTCGGATATCCTCCCTGCCATCTTCAAAGGGGTTTCTCAGCCATTGGACTTGGGGAGGGCTAGGCGGATCGCCAGCCCGGCCCAGCGTGTGGCTCTGGTTGCGAGGGACAAGGCGTGTGTTGGATGCGGTGCCACCGCCAACTGGTGTCAGGCGCATCACATCATCCCCTGGGCAGTGCAAGGTAATACCGACCTAGCCGATATGTGTCTCCTTTGCTCCCGCTGTCACCACCGGGTCCACGACGACCGATGGCAGGTACGCATATCGGCAACCGGCAAGTACTACCTCAAACCACCATTAAACCACGACCGGCGAACATCCATCCGCCAAAACCCGAACTACCGACACCGCCGAAGCGCCGTCAAACAACGAAAATGAACCACCACCAGGGTATGGACAATGCCAGCGCTGACAACCTGCCCTCCGCCACCCGGCGATGGCTGGAGGGGTGTGGGGACTTCGACCTGGCCCCGAAGATCAGAATCTTCCCCGATGGGACCAAAACTGCTATCGAAGCGGCCCGGGCAGTGGGATGCCGGCCGAGCGAGATTGTCAAGTCCCTGGTGTTCGAGGTGGACGGCGAGGCGGTGCTGGCGCTGGTGCCCGGCGACCGGAACCTGCAACCGGTCAGACTGGCCGAGGCGGCGGGAGGGCGCAAGGCCCGCCGGGCTTCGCTCGACCGGGTGAAGGAGGCCACCGGGTTCGCGGCCGGAGGAACGCCTCCCTTCGGTCACACCCGCCCGCTCCGGGTCTTCGCCGACCAGGCCCTGCGTCGCCATGATCCGGTGTGGGCGGCGGCGGGTACACCCACCACCGTTTTCCCCATCAGCCTCCGCGATCTCGACCGGATGACCCGCCCCCAATGGTGTGAACTGTCCTGAGTTACGGCTGCGGCGAGGGCGGATAAGCGGGGTCGAGCATGGCCATGAAATCCGCGCAGCGTTCGGCCTCGGCGGTTTCGCCGATCTCTTCGGCCATCCGCCCGAGACCATCCAGACAGGCCAAAAACCCACGATTGGAGGGGTGCGACCAGCGCACATATCCCGATCCGCGCCAGCCATTCTGACGAAGCGCGTCCAAGCCGCGGTGATAGCCGATCCGGTAGTAGGCGTAGGCCTCCAAACGATTCGCCAGAACGTTTGCCTCCGACTCGCACAGCTCCCCCAGGACAGCCCACACCTCGGGTAACTCGGGATGGGCGGCCGCCGTCTCGACCATCCTGTCACGGTCATTCCCGGCGGCGGCCAAAGCCGCCGTCACCTCCGGCGCCGGTTCAGGCAACACCGTCTCGGGCGCTCCTCCGGGCGTAAGGCGGACTTCGGCCACCGGTCAGGCTTTGGGAAGGGGAATATCGCCGTTACGGATAGCCGCCTGGGCGGCTGCCAGCCGGGCGCCCGGAATACGGGGAGGGCTCATCGAGACATAGTCGAGACCTATCCGGTGGCAAAAATCTATGCTGGCCGGGTCCCCTCCGTGCTCCCCGCACAGTCCCACCCACAGGTCCGGCCGGGCGGCCTTTCCCTCCGCGGTCGCCCACTTCATCAGTTGGCCCACACCTTTCTCATCAAGCGACTGGAAGGGATTGTGGGATAGCACCCCGTCGGCCAGATAGGTGTTCAAAAAACGTACCTCGGCGTCGTCACGGCTCAGCCCGAAGGTGGTTTGGGTGAGATCGTTGGTGCCGAAAGAAAAGAACTCGGAGATTCGGGCGAGTTCTCCTGCCAGCAGGGCGGCGCGGGGAATCTCCACCATGTTGCCCAACTTCACTTCCCGGTCCACTCCGAAGGCGGCCTGTTCCTCAGAGAGCATCGCCGCCACCCGCTCCATCTCGGCGGGATCGGACACCAGGGGGACCATTATTTCCAGCCGCGGATCTCCTCCCGCCTCCAACCGGCGGCGGATGGCCTGAAGCGCCGCCCGGATCTGCACGCGGTAGAGCGAGGGGCGGATCAGTCCCAGGCGAACCCCCCGCAGCCCCAGCATGGGATTGGTCTCCTCCCAGCTCTTAACCACCTCGATGATCCGCTCCACCTCAGCAGTGGACTCTCCCGCCGCTCGGAGTTGATCATATTGGTCACGAAGATCCCAACGGTCGGGAAGGAACTCATGAAGAGGAGGATCCAGCAGGCGAACCACCACGGGCTTGCCGTCCATCGCCTCCAGCAGGGCGGTGAAGTCGTCGGCTTGCAACTGTTGCAACTGCAAAAGGGCCTTCTCCGGTTCCTGGTCCATGATGATCCGCCGCACCACCGGCAGCCGGTCGCCCATGAACATATGCTCGGTGCGAGCCAGCCCGATGCCCTCCGCCCCCAGTTCCGCGGCGCGGGCCGCGTCCTTGCCGGTGTCGGCGTTGGCCCACACCCCCAGACGCCGCATCTGATCCGCCCAGCCCAACAGGGTTTCCAGTTCAGCGGGCGGGGAAGGCTCCACCAACTCCACCTCCCCGATAAAGACCCGACCGGTGGTGCCGTCGATGGCGATCGTATCCCCCTCCCGTACCCTGAGCCCGCCCGGCGCGGTGAAGAGTCTCTGATGGGCATCGATGGAAATCTCTGTGGCGCCGGTTACCGCCGGAGTTCCCATGGCGCGGGCCACCACCGCCGCATGGCTGGTTTTTCCGCCGTGGCTGGTCAGGATCCCTTCGGAGGCGAACAGCGCCTCTATATCGTCGGGAGTGGTCTCCCATCGAACCAGTATCACCGGTGTCCCTTCGCCGGCCATCTCCACCGCCCGGTGGACATCGAATACCGCCTTCCCCACCGCCGCTCCCGGAGAGGCGTCCAGCCCGAAGAAAGCCGGCGGGGGAGATTTCTCCTCATTGATGCCGTACACGAGCAGTTGTTCCAACTGGCCGGGCTCCACACGCATCAGGGCGGTTTGACGGTCGATCAACCCTTCGTCAGCCATCTCCACCGCGGCTCTCACCGCTGCCGCCCCCGACCTCTTTCCCACCCGGGTCTGCAAGATCCAAAGCTTCCCCTTCTCGATGGTGAACTCGATGTCACAGATATCCGAATATGACGTCTCGAGAGAGGACCCCACTGCGTTCAACTCGGCGTGGATCTCGGGGTGGGATTCGGCCAGGGCAGAGATAGGAAAGGTCTGTCGAATTCCCGCCACCACGTCTTCCCCCTGGGCGTTGGGCAGGTAGTCCCCGAACATCTCCCGCTGGCCGGTGGCCGGGTCGCGGGTGAAAAACACCCCCGTGCCCGAGTCGACGCCCAGGTTCCCAAAGACCATCATCTGGATATTGCACGCCGTTCCGAGATGGTGCGGAATGTCGTTGAGGCGACGGTAGCTATAGGCCCGCGGAGAGTTCCAGGACTCGAACACCGACTCGATTGCCCTCCGCACCTGCTCCATGGGGTCCACCGGCACCTCGCAGTTCTGGGCGTCGAGCAACATCCGAAACTGGCGGACTGCGGACACCAAGTCGGAAGTGGGAAGCCGGGAGTCCTCGGTCACGTTTCTGCGCTCTCGGAGACTGGCCATCACCTGTTCGAAATCGTCCCGGTTGGCGCCCAGCACCACTTGCCCATAGGTCTGAAGCAATCGTCGGTAGGCGTCCCAGGCAAAGCGCTGATCACCGGACCACCGACTCAACTCCGAAACCACCGCCTGGTTGGCGCCCAGGTTGAGCACCGTGTCCATCATTCCCGGCATGGAAACCTTCGCTCCCGAACGGGCCGACAAGAGCAGCGGGGGACCTCCCACCCCTCCCAGACTGCGGCCGGTCTGGTTTTCGATCTTGGCCAGCGCCGATTTCACCTCGGTCCAAAACCCGGGGGGCATCCGCTCTTTTTCCAAAAAGTGTCGGCAGGCGGCGGTGGTGATGACGAACCCGTGTGGGACCGCCAGCCCCATCTCCATCATCCGCGCCAGACCGGACCCCTTGCCTCCCAAGAGGTCTCGATCCGCGGGATCGGCCTCGTCGAAACTAAAAACGTATTGAGCTTTTTTGTTGGCCATTTACAGTCCGTTCAAACCTCGATAATACTTTTACATCCAACTGACCGTCCCGGCAATAGCATAAAAAGCGGGAGGGGCCTAGAATTGAAGTCCGTAACATCCGAACAAATCGGTGAGGAAGCGGTCCCCAGAGAAATCATCATCTTCTCGGACCGGGCAAGGAGAAAACATGGACAGCGAGCTGTGGAGATGGCTTTGGCTGGGACTGGCCGTCTTGTTGGGAGTCGGCGAGGTGCTTACCGCCGGGTTCTTTCTGCTGCCCTTTGTCGTCGGCGGGGGCATGGCTGCGCTCATATCCTGGTTGGGCCTATCCCTCCTGGCCCAGTGGCTGGTGTTTTTCGGCGTTTCCCTCTTGTCATGGGCAGTGCTGCACAGGTATATCAAGACCCAGGACTCCGGTGGGCAGCCACAGTTGGGCGCCAACCGCTGGACGGGCGCCACCGGGCTGGTCCTGGAGGAAGTCGACCAGATAAGTGGTAAAGGGATGGTGCGGATCTTCGGCGAGGAGTGGAGGGCCATCGTCGAAGCCGGACAGGAAAATATCGCTACCGGAGACACGATAGAAGTGATCAGAGTGGAAGGAACCAAACTGATTGTGGTTCCCCGGTCATGAGAGTCCGCTTGGACTTAGGAAGGAAGTGACTTGATGGAGGATGTAGCTGTATTTGGGCTGTTCGGCGTAGTGGCGCTCGCGCTGATCTTGTACGCCGCGGCCGGACTGAAGGTGGTCAGGCCCTATGAAAAGGGACTGATCGAGTTGTTGGGTCGCTACCAGTACACGGTCGAGTCGGGGCTCCGGTGGGTGATGCCCTTCGTCAAGCGGATTATCAAGGTCGACATGCGGGAGCAGGTGGTGGATGTGCCCCCCCAGGAGGTGATCACCAAGGACAATGTGGTGGTAACCGTGGATGCGGTGATCTACTACGAGGCCACCGATCCCGTCAAGCTCAAGTACAACGTGGGGCGCTTCATAGTGGCGGCCACCAAACTGGCCCAGACCAACCTGAGAAACGTAGTAGGCGACTTGGACCTCGACTCCGCCCTCACCTCCCGGGAGGTGATCAACTCCAAGCTGCGTCAGATTCTCGACGACGCCACCGACAAGTGGGGAACCCGGGTGGTGCGAGTGGAGCTTCAGCGAATCGAACCCCCCGCCGACGTCACCCAGGCCATGCACCGACAGATGAAAGCAGAGCGAGAGAGAAGAGCGGTGGTGACCGAGGCACAAGGTGACAAACGCTCCCGAATTCTCAAGGCTGAAGGGGTGAGGGAAAGCCAGATTTTGGAGGCCGAAGGCGAGGCGCAAGCTATCCAAACCGTGGCCGCCGCCGAGCGATTCAAGCTACTGACGGTGGCCGAAGGTGAAGCCCAGGCGATCGAGAAGGTGTTCGCGGCCATCCACCAGGGAGATCCCACTCCCGACCTGATCGCCATCCGCTACCTCGAAGCGTTGCAGGGAATCGCCAACGGCCAGGCCACCAAGGTGTTCCTCCCCCTTGACACCAGCGGAGTGCTGGGCAGCGTAGCGGCTATCGGAGAGCTGCTCAAAGAGACCGGGAGCAACAAACCCGCTACATAGAGAACACGCTTGGCAAACGCCACGACGAAGAAGGTCCGGGGGCACAGCAAATGAAATAAGGGGTCGGGACTCCTATTGGGAGCCCGACCCCTTTGTTTTGGTCCTCCGCCCGCTTCCGGCAGGAGGGATTTTGTTACATGGCGGCGGAAATTGCCTGTTGGAGAGCCCGGCGGGTCATCACTTTAGCCAGATGGGTCTTGTACTCGACTGTCCCGAACAGATCCTCGAGGACGTTCACGCCCTCGATTGCCCGCTCGGAGGCGACCGCGACCGCTCCGGCTGATCCGTCGGTGCCGACCAAAGCTTCTACCACTCCTTCCGCCAGGGTGGGCATGGCGCCTACCCCGGTGAGCGCCACCCGCGCGCAGCAGACCGCGCCGTCGGCGAGTTCAACCCACGCCGAGGCGCCCGCCACCGCGTAGTCGGTGTGGCCGCCGCGGCGACCTAGCTTCTCATACGCGGAGCCTCCGCCCTGTTTGGGGATGCGGATCTCGGTGAGAATCTCCCCCGGCTCCAGGGCAGTGGTGAGCGTGTCCACGAAGAAGTCGGCGGCCGCGATCTCGCGAACGCCCCCCGTCGAGGCCGCCACCATAGTGGCGCCCAAAGCCAGGGCCGCCGAAGGCTGATCGGCAGCGATATCCGCATGGGCGACCGAACCGCAGGTAGTTCCCTGATTACGCACCTGAACATCTCCTGTCCAGGAGGCGGCGCTAGCCAGAGCGGCGGCGTGCTCGGCGATCATCGGATCAGAGGCGGTGTCGGCGTGGCGAACCAATGCTCCTATCGCCAGGTGATCACCGCGGTCCTCAATGGAAGAAAGCCCGGGAATACGTCCGATGTCCACCAACACTTCCGGAGAGAAAAGCCGCAGCTTCATGAGAGGAAGGAGACTCATCCCTCCTGCCAGCACCTTGGCGCCTTCCGTGGAAGCCAGAACCGCGGTCGCCTCATCCAGCGACCCCGGGGATACATACTCGAATGATCTGGGATACATCAGTTCACACTCCCGTTCGTCTTGGCCGCCTGGATCGCCTCCCACACCCGTTTGGGGCGGAGAGGCATATCCACATGGGTCACCCCGAGGGGTGAGAGGGCATCCACCACCGCGTTGACGACGGTCTGCGCCGAGCCAATGGTCCCCGCCTCACCGATCCCCTTCACTCCCAACGGGTTGATATCGGTGGGGGTCACGGTGCGATGCAACTCGAAGGAAGGCAGGTCCACCGCAGTGGGCAGTGGATACTCCACTAACGACCACTTGAGCAGGTTTCCGTCCGCCTCGTATTCGCCGTCCTCGAACATCGCCTGTCCGATTCCCTGCGCCAAACCGCCGTGGATCTGTCCGTCCACGATCATCGGGTTGATGACGTTGCCGCAGTCATCCATGGCGATGTAACGAAGCAGGGAGACGTCGCCGGTGTCGCCATCCACCTCCACCAGGGCCAGGTGGGAACCAAACGGCCAGGTGGCATTGGCGGGGCTGAACACGGCGTGGGCCTCCAAGCCTCCCTCCATGCCTTCGGGCAGACGATGAGGCTGATAAGCCAAGGTGGCAATGTCGGACCAGGACACCTGCTGATCGGGCGAGCCGGCCACATGGGCGCCGCCGTCGGCAAACACGATGTCCTCTGAAGAGGCCTCCAGCAGATGAGCGGCGAGATCGGCGGCCTTTCGGCGCACCTTGTTGGCCGCCTCATAGGTGGCCGATCCGTCCACCGCCGCCGAACGGGACCCGAAGGTTCCGATTCCCAGCGGCGATTCGGCGGTGTCACCGTGGCTCACCCTGATGTTCTCCACGGGGATCCCCAACTGGTTGGAGACAATCTGCGCCCAGGTGGTCTGATGGCCTTGCCCGGAAGGGCCGGTGCCGATGATCACTGAAGCGCTGCCGTCGGCTTGTACTCGAACCAGGCCCGATCCGCTGAATCCGGAAGGTATCTTGTAAGCCGCCCAGGAGAATCCCAAGTCCACCAGAGCGGAAGGGCCGAATCCGCACACTTCCACATAGGTGGCCAGGCCCAGGCCCACCAGCCGTCCCTCGGCCCTCAGTCGGTCCCGCTCGGCTTTGAGGCCTTCATAGTCGGCGGTGTCCAACAGGGCGTCGAGGTTGACTTCGTAGTCGCCGGTGTCCATGGGGAACCCGATATGAGTCGCAGCGCCAGGGAACTTCGAGGCGGGGATATAGTTCTTTCTCCGTACCTCCGCCGGATCGACACCGATCTCCCGTGAGAAGGCATCAATGGCCCGCTCCAGGTAGTAGGCGGCTTCGGGCCGTCCCGCGCCACGGTAGGCGTCGGTGGTCATGGTGTGCGTATGCACACAGGCCACCCTCCAGTGGGTGGGGAACTCGTATTGGCCGGCCCCTACGAACAGCCCCAGGAAGGGGATGGCCACCGTGAAGTTCTGACTGTAAGCGCCCATATCGGCGATGCCATCCAACTCATATCCCAGGATTTGTCCGTCGCGGGTCCCGGTTATAGTGGCGGTCGCCACCCAGCCCCGACCATGAATGGTGGAGCCTGCCGCATCCCGCCGGGTCTCGGTGAACTTGACCGGGCCACCCAGTTGCTGGGAAGCGAAGCAGACCAGGATCTCGTCGTTATAGACATTGAGTTTGCATCCGAAGCCTCCGCCCACTTCGGGGGCGATGCACCGGACATCGGTCAGGGAAAGGCCGAAAGTCTGGGCAATCCCCCCCGCCAGCGCATGAGGGATCTGGGTGGAGGAATGGACCGTGAACCGGCCATAGCCGACGTTCCAGTCCGCCACCACCGAGCGCGGCTCCATCGGCATGGGAAGCAACCGCTGGTTCACCGCCTCCAACGAGACGCTTACGGTGTCGTCCCGCGCCTTGGCTTCGGCAATAGTTACCTGAGTAGCGGCTATACCCGCTTCGTCACCCCAGGGACCACCTTCCCAGGCCAGCAGGACATTGGATTCCATACCTTCATGAACCAGAGCGGCGTCGGAGGCAGCTGCCTTGAGGTCGATCACCGGATCGAGTGGATCGTATTCCACTTCGACCGCATCAGCGCCGTCCCGAGCCGCGTAGCGGCTGGTGGCCACCACCATTGCCACCGCCTCACCCAGATGGTTGACCTTGGCGCCCGCCAGGAGCGGTCGGAGCTTTCCTACCGCCACCTGGGTAACCAGATCGCCAAGATGAACGACATCCGAAGCGGTGTACACCGCCCGGACCCCTTCCATTGCCAGGGCGGCAGAGGTGTCCACCGACTCCACCCGGGCGTGGGCGTAGGGGCTGCGCACAAAGGCGGCGTGCAACATCCCTGGCAACCGGAGGTCGTCCACAAAGAGGCCGGTCCCCCTGATCAGGGCCGGGTCTTCCCTGCGCTTGACCACCCCACCCAAAACACTGGTGGTACTCATGACGATGCCTCCTCCCACTCGGCGGGAGGTGGTTCCTCGCCCCGCATCTTGGCGGCGGCGTACTCCACGGCCCGAACGATATTGTGATACCCGGTGCATCGACACAGATTGCCTTCCAGCCCATGGCGGATTTCGCCTTCTGTGGGAGACTCGTTTTCAGACAGCAGGCCCACTGCCGACATGATCATCCCCGGCGTGCAGAATCCACACTGGAGACCATGTCGTTCCCAAAATCCTTCTTGGATGGGATGGAGATCGCCGTTGGCGGCCAAACCTTCGATGGTGGTCACCTCGGCGCCCTGCGCCTGTACGGCCAGCATGGTGCATGATTTGACGGTCTTCCCGTTGAGGATCACCGTGCAGGCCCCGCAATATGACGTGTCGCAGCCTACGTGAGTGCCGGTCAGGCCCAGCTCCTCTCGCAACAGGTGCACCAACAGCGTACGGGGCTCGACATCGGTCACCGCCCGCTGACCGTTAACCGTTAGTGATACGTGCATAGACCTCCTAACTCGAATTGTTCACCCACGCTATCAGGTTTTTCGCCAATAGTTAAGCCAGGGTGGGAAAAGTTTATGTAAAAAACCTCTTTCCAGGGTTGACTTGGCGGGTTCAGGGATACCAGATTGTCCTCAAAGCACCTATTCGAGGTGGAGAATGGCTCCAAAAGAACCCGAACACCCGGACCTGGCGGATTTCGAGAGGCTGGCTCGACAGCGATTCGATGAGGCGCTGGAGTACGAACAAGAGGCCGCCATGCTGCAAATTCAGCGCATGGCCACCTTCCGGGATCGCCTGTTGGACGCTGAAGACGCGGAACGCACAATCAGATTATGGGTACGAGGCGGTCACCTGTGCGAGGGCGCGCCTTCAGCAGTGGGCCAAGACCATGTGGAGTTGGGAGACGCTCGCCGCTTAATCATCCCCTTCTCCGCCATAGAGATGGTGGAACTGACATGATCCCGCGCATAGTCACCACGGCGGGGCCGCTCTGGGAGTCGGAACTGGTGGAGAGGGCAAGAATGACCGGAACTCTTCGGATCACAGAACGCGCCTTCCATCCGACCCAAGTCCACCGGGCGCTGGAAGAACAAAGAGCACGGGCGGTGCTGGTGGGCGCGGAGATTCCCTGGTTGTCCCCCGGCCTGGTGGGCGCATGGCGGAAGATGGGAGCGGCGGTAATCGGGGTAAACGATCCCCACCACCCCCCGAGTTCTCGCCTCCTGGAAGACTGGGGGTGTCACTTCGTGTTGGAAGAGCCTGATCCCGAATGGGCAGTGGCCGCGCTCCGGGTCGCATCGCCTGCCCCGGACGCTGCCCCCGTGGGGAGGGCGGGCCCGAAAGTGGTGGCGGTGGGAGGACCGCGCGGCGCTCCGGGGCGAACCGAAGTGGCGCTGGGCCTGGCCTGGCTGGCTGCCCGGAATGGCCCTTGCCTGCTGGTGGAGGCCGATACTTCTCCCGCTCTGGGACTGCGGCTGGGACTTTCTCCGCCCACTCGTCTACACGAGCCGGTAACCGTTGATGGAATCGACCTGTTGCTTTGGGATCCACGGGGATCTTCCGGCGGAGTATTACACAGCGGCTGGTCGCGGCTATGGGACTACCGGACCGTGGTGGTGGACCTCGGGCCGGGACACCGCGCCTTCGAGAAATGGCCCGGCGAGAGGGTGCTGGTATGTCGCGCCAGCCCCTCGGGGATCGTGCGGGCCGCCTCCCTCTTGGCGACGTTGGGCAAAGGTCGGTACTCCTGGATGGTGATAAACCGTCTGGCGGCCAACGAGCATCTCCGCCGGGAAGTTCCCTCTCATCTGTCTACCTGGACGGGAAGACAACCCGACGCGCTGATCGGCGAGCTTGACGACCTGCAATGGGGAATGCCCCCTCCCGCCTCCATTCAAGCCGCGCTTGAGCCGCTTGCTGCCCGGTTCAGCCAGACCGGCAAGGAATCACTGGGCGGCTGGGTAGCTTCCCAGCCTGCGCAAGTTACTCACGGTAACCAGGTCCGGCTGGAACACCGTGTACACCCCCTCGGGTCCGGGCGAGTGGATCAGGTCGACAAAGAAGCGGTAACGCCATGCTTCGGTGGAGGGACGGGACTCGATCCGGGTCAGGTTGGCCCCCCGGGCGGCTAGCTCGGTGAGCGCCAGGGCCAGCGAACCGGGCCGGTGAAGGACTTCAAAGACCACTGACGTCTTGTTGGCGTCCTCGGGCACGGTTGGCTCCCCGGAGGCAAGCACCACGAATCGGGTGGTGTTGTCGACCCGATCCACCATGTCTTCCATAAGAACCTCCAGGCCCAGAGCGGCGGAGCTGCGGTGGGCAAGAGCGGCCTGTTGAGGATCTCCCTGGGAGGCAACGATCCGCACCGCCCCGGCGGTGTCATGCACGGGAACTACTTCCCAACCCCGCGCGGCGATGGCCAACTCCGCTTGAGACAGGGCCTCAGGATGGGAAATCACCCGACGGATGTCGGATAGCTTGGCGCCCGCCAGCCCCAGCAAGCTGTGACTGGCGATCTTCTTGTATTCGGCCGTGATGTGGAGATCGTCGGCCACCAATCTGTTGAGCACCGGTAGCACACTGCCCGTGGTGGAATTCTCGATGGGCAGCACCAACCGGTCTACCTCTCCTTCCCGAATCGCCCAAAACGCCGCCGCAAAGCTGGGGTAACCGCACAGTTCTTCGGCCGCAAAGAGCTCAGCAGCCACCTGCTGGCTGTAGGAATAGACCTCTCCTTGATAGCCGACTCTCATCAAGATCTCAACCCGTTGAAGTAGGCCGTCACCTTTTGATGCGGCGCCCCGCTCACTTGCCGTCCTCCCGCGCCAAGGCCACCTCGGCCAGCATCTCCGCCACAT
This sequence comes from Acidimicrobiia bacterium, assembly GCA_965248705.1. GTDB lineage: Bacteria > Actinomycetota > Acidimicrobiia > Spongiisociales > ZC4RG35 > Bin76. The sequence continues at coordinate 709,347 of CBDFJY010000002.1, forward strand.
CTCTCACCACCACCGAGGACTCCTTGCCCAGCTCCTTTACGCCGTCATCCAACATCACGTAGCAGAAGGGACAGGAAACCGCCACCTCCGAGGCTCCTGTGGCCAGCGCCTCGGAGGTGCGTTCGATGTTGATCTTCTTCCCGACCCGCTCCTCCATCCAGAACCGGGCGCCTCCCGCCCCACAGCACAGCGCCTTGGTTCCATGCCGGGGCATCTCCACCATTTCGATATTTCCCGAAGCGGATACCACTTCCCGGGGCGCAAGGTATATGTCGTTGTGTCGACCGAGATAGCAGGGGTCGTGATAGGTGACCCGCCGGGGTTCCGAGGCACCGTTGGCGGCCCCGTTGGACGTGGTCAGCGCCCCCATCCGCAGCAGCTCGGCCAGCAGTTGCGTGTGATGGATTACCTGGTAGTCCCCACCCAACTGGGGGTACTCATTGGCCAGGGTGTTGAAACAATGGGGGCATTGGGTGATCACCTTCTTGACTCCCAGGGAGTCAAGGGTCTCGATGTTCTGGAAGGCCAGCTGTTGGTAGACGAACTCGTTTCCGCTCCGGCGAGCGGGGTCTCCGTTGCACGTCTCTCGGGGACCTAGCACCGCGAAATCGATTCCGGCGGCGTGCATCAGGCGAGCCAGCGACAGGGTGACCGCCCGGTTGCGGTCGTCGAAAGAGCCCGCACAGCCCACAAACCACAGATACTCGGCGGAATCCACCCCTTCAGCGCCCAGAATCTTGACAGGAAAGTCCAACTGCTTCATCCACTCGATCCGCTGCTCCTTCCCCAACCCCCAGGGGTTGCCCTGGTTTTCCATCGCCACAAAGGCCTTGGCCAGTTCGGGGGGGAACTCGGCCTCCATCAGGGTCAGGTAGCGCCGCATGTCCAGAATCTTGTCGAGTATCTCGATGTTGACCGGACAGACATCGTCACAGGCCCGACAAGAGGTGCACGACCACACTTCCTCGGACGAGATCCGCTCAAATAGACTGTCGGTGTCGATGGTTATGGTGGATGGAAGAGCCACCGGGGCGGTCACCACCGGGTTGCCGGAGGCCACCAGCACCTCGCCTGCTTTTAACACGATCTCCCGTGGATCGAGCAGCTTGCCGGTGATATTGGCCGGGCACACCGAGGTGCAGCGGCCGCAGATGGTGCAGGCATCGGTGTCGAACAACTGTTTCCAGGACAAGTCGCCCACCGTCCCCGCTCCGACCGTCTCTAAGTCTTCGGCCTCCATGAGGTTGGGCATAGCCTTCATCGCCCCTTTTACCCGTTTCTTCGGCGACAGGAACATGTTGACGGGAGAGGTGACCGCGTGACGCAGCTTGGTCATGGGAAGCACCACCAAAAATGCCAGGAAGGAACCGGCGTGAATCCCCCATACCACCTGATGAAAAAGCTCCGGTGACGACGGGACCAAAAAGGAGAGCGGATAACCCACGAAAGACCATTTCTCGAAGTCGGGCTGGCCGTCCACCGCGATCCGGGCCGCCTCGGTTACCAGTCCTGTGACCCCCACCAGAATCAAAAGCCCCAGCACCAGCGCATCCTCAGGACGAGTCTTGGAAGCTATGCGGGCCGGAGGCCGAACATAGCGGCGGAACACCGCCCAGGCCAGTCCTCCCAAAAAGACCAGGGCGAAAAAGTCCAGCACTGCCGAGTATCCCAGGTAGAAGGGTCCATACAGGAATTTGAAGGACTCGGGCATCAAGTGGTCTATCTCGAGGGTGATGGTCCCGGCCAGAAGCGCCAAGAACCCGAAGTAGATCATGGCATGCATGAGCCCGGAGGCGGTGTCCTGCAGAAGAGTCTTCATACGAAGGCCATCCGCCAGATTGCGAACCCGTTCTTTCCATTGGCCGAGCCGCTTTTCCGAACTCCCCCTTGACCAGTTGCGGGCGCGCAGGGAGAAGAGATAGAAGGCCAGCCACAGAAAGGCGGCTGTCGAGGTGTAGAAAGCCGCTTCCAGGCCGCTCGGGATGTTGCCAAAGACCTCCCGACCCACCTCGCGGGGCGCATCGGAGTGCATGATCGAGCCAAGCCACCACGCCGCCAACACCCCCACCGCCGAAACCACCCCCAAGGCAAACAACACCTTCGAGGCTTTCATGCTTGGGCCTTACTCCTTAGTTTCGGTATCAACAGGCGCTTTGGGGAGCGTTCTCCGTTTCGTGCGAATCGAAGGATACTCGACACGCTTCTTCGGCTAAACGAGCTATCCGCTCAGCCGCGCCTCTCCATGCTGGGTGCGACAACGCAGCAGTCGGCGTCAGGCGCCCAGCAGATCGCGCTTGAGACGGTCGACATGCCCCTTGGCGCGGACATTCCGGTATTCCCTTTCCATCTCACCGTCCGGGCCCACCACGAAGGTGGAGCGAATCAGCCCCACCATCTCCTTTCCGTACAGCTTCTTCATTCCCCATGCGCCGAACGCCTCGGCCACCGCGTGATCCTCATCGGACAACAGCGGGAAGGACAAATCTTCCTTTTGGCGAAACCGGGCAAGGGTCTCCGGCGGGTCGGGGCTAATGCCCACCACCGCCATCCCGGCCGCCAAGAGTTCTTGGTGGCTGTCCCGAAAGTCACAGGCCTCGACGGTGCATCCGGGAGTCATGGCCCTGGGATAGAAGAACACCACCAACCTCTGTCCGGAGAAGTCGGAGACCGAGACCGGGTTCCGGTCCTGGTCCAAAAGGGTGAATTCGGGAGCGTCCATGGATACCTCCTGGTGGTTTCGGGCCTCTATCCGCCCAGCTCTACGGAGCGATGATGAGCAGCCTCGACCGCTCGTGTGACCAGGTCGGAAAACCCGCCTTGTTTCATGACCTCGAGAGCGGCGGCGGTCGTACCCCCCGGAGAGGCCACCTGTCGACGAAGTTCGGCAGCGGTCTGACCGGTCCCGGTGAGCATCGCTCCCGCTCCCAAAACGGTGTGGTTCACCAACTCGGCAGCTACCTCGGCGGACAGCCCAAGAGCCAGGGCGGCGGCGGTCATCGACTCGGCCAGCGCGAAGACATAAGCCGGACCGGAACCGGAGACGGCGGTGACCGCATCCAGATCGGACTCGGCCAGTTCCACCACCTCTCCCACGGCTTCCATCACCATCCTGGCCAGCGCCATGTGCCGAGGCCCGGCGTGGGCGCCGCCGGCCAGCCCGGCTATCCCCTTTCCCAACAGGGCGGGAGTGTTGGGCATCACCCGCACCACCGGGGTCTCCCCCAGGGCGTCCTCGAAAGTCTGGATGCGGACCCCGGCGGCCAGCGTGATAAGCACCTGGCGGGGAGTGAGCGAGCCCGCCACTTGCTCCAGCAGAGTCGCTATGTCCTGGGGTTTCACCGCCACCACTACCGCCTCCCGGTCCCTCACCGCCTCAACAGGATCAGACACGCACTCGCATCCGAGTTCGGCGCTCACCTGAGCGGCGCGGTCGGGCATTTGCTCGGCCAGGATCAGATCCCCCGGGCGCCATCCGTTGCCCAAAAGACCCCTGGCCAAGGCAGACCCCATCGCCCCGGCTCCGAGAACCGCGATAGTGGGAGGAGACGACATTTGGGTTTAATAGTCTAAAAGCGGGATCCGAAAACCTGCGGCGCACAGCCCGCCGTCAACGGGCACAGACCGCACGGAAGATTTAGATTGGGGCTTACGAGCAACGTGGGTCGGTTTTGGCATCCTTAGGAACTCCGGAGCGGCCGTAAGGAGGTCCCGGCAGACATCAGGCCTTCACCATCCGCACCTAAGTGTCCTTTGTGACATGGGTGATTTACGAGGGTTGTAACAGCCCTTTCCGGTTCAGGGGCGGGGACCGAAAACGGGACCGACGGTGCGGATTCGCTTTACCTCCCAGATTCCGGGCTGGGCGGCCAAGGTAGTGAAGCTGTCGAAGAGTTCAAGGGCTTGCTCGCCGGTGGGCGCCGGGGAAATAACCGGGCCAAAATATCCGTATTGGTCGTCGAACACGATGGCCGGTACCCCGATGTCGTCTCCCAGCAGGTCCAACACCACCGACATAGAATTTTCGATGGCATCGTCCCACTTCGGATCGTCGGCGGCAGCGGCCCAGTCCGAGGAGCGCCCGATAGCTTTCAGGCTGGCGGCGAAGTTGGGCAGGTACTCGCGGTCGTGGTGATAGCGGCTTCCTAGTTCTGTGTACAGATCGCCTACCAACTGCTCTTCTCCGGCAGCGCGCGCCGCCTCGGCTATCCGCAATGCTCCCCTTCCCCAGTCGGCAGTGGTCCAATACTCTTCGGGACGGTCAAGCCCCTGGTTTTTGATATACAGGCTGAAGGTACGCCAGTAGACCTCCACCGGTCTTTGCGGCGCCACTTCCGTCAGCCACCGGCTGGTGATCCAACACCAGGGACAGGTGGGGTCAAAATAGAAATCAATTTTCATTCTTCGGGAGGATAGGTCGTTCCCAGGCCGGACAGGCCCGTGGTTACCTCTTGGCCTTGGCGGCTTCCTTCATGCGCCGCTTGGCCTCCCGGAGCGACGCCACATCCTCCCAGTGGGCGACATCGGCTATGGAGGGATGCTGGGTGGCTTCCTCTTCCCAGCCCGGCGGGCGGACTCCCATTCGCTTGCCCAGCACTCCCACGAATATGCGGGACTTGTACTCCCCGAAACCGGGCAGGTTTTTCAGCCGCTTGTACAGCTCCCGACCGTTCTCCGCCCCGGCCCACAGGCGCTCGGTTTCTCCATCGTATTGGTCGACCAGGGAGCGGCACAACGCCTGGGTGCGCTTGGCCATGGAAGCCGGATAACGATGTATGGCCGGCGGGCCGCGGAAGATGTCCGCAAACTCCTCTGGATTCCAATCAGCGATCTCCCCCGCTTCCAGGGGGCGGCCCAGGCGTTCCTGAAGAAGGTACGGGCCGACAAACGCCCGTTCCATGGGAAACTGCTGATCCAACAGCATGCCGATCAGCAGCGCCAGGCTATCGGTGGCCAGGAGCCGGTCGGCGTCAGGATTATTTGTCCAGGGAAGGGAAGAAGGAGAACTGGCAGTCATCTGTCTACCTACATTAAATGGGCTCTCTATTATCAGCCACAGCCGAACACAAGCCGAAAGAAACGAGGATCGACAATGGCACAAAGAAAGTTTACTCTTGCCGAGTCCCAGATTCCCAGCAGTTGGTACAACGTAATCCCCGACCTGCCGGCCCCACCCCCGCCGGTTCTTCATCCCGGAACCCATCAGCCGGTAGGACCGGGAGATCTCGCTCCGCTCTTTCCTATGGCGCTCATCCTCCAAGAGGTGTCGGGGGATTCCCGGATCGACATTCCTGGGGAGATCATAGATATTTACCGAATGTGGAGACCCACTCCTCTCTATCGGGCCACCGGTTTGGAAAAAGCTCTCGACACCCCCGCTCGCATTTATTACAAGTACGAGGGAGGAAGTCCGGCCGGCTCGCACAAACCCAACACCGCCGTGGCCCAGGCGTTCTACAACGCCCAGGAAGGGGTGCGGAAGCTGACCACCGAGACCGGCGCCGGACAATGGGGGTCGGCCCTGGCTTTTGCCTGCTCGGTCTTTGGAATGGAATGCGAGGTGTGGCAGGTGCGCTCCTCGTATGACCAAAAGCCCTACCGCAAGTCGCTGATGGAAGTATGGGGCGCAAAAGTCCATCCTTCACCCTCGGAGGTCACCAACTCCGGGCGGACCATCCTTGCCTCCGACCCGAAGTCTCCAGGAAGCCTGGGGATTGCTATCTCCGAGGCGGTGGAGATGGCCGCCGGCTTTCCCGATGTCAAGTACTCGCTGGGCAGCGTGCTCAACCATGTCTTGTTGCATCAGACCGTCATCGGCGAAGAGGCATTGGAACAGATGGCCATGGCGGGAGATACTCCCGATGTGATCGTGGGCTGCACGGGAGGCGGATCCAACTTCTCGGGCCTGGCCTTCCCCTTCCTTCGGGAGAAGCTGGCCGGAAGGATCAATCCCGTGATTCGGGCATCTGAGCCGGCCTCCTGCCCCTCCTTCACCAAGGGGGAGTACCGGTACGACTTCGGCGACGCCATCGGGATGACCCCCCTTGTCAAAATGCACACGCTCGGACACTCGTTCGTCCCCGATCCGATCCACGCCGGCGGGCTCCGCTACCACGGCATGTCTCCTCTGCTTTCCCACATCTACGAACTGGGTCTGATAGAGGCGGAAGCCATCGGACAGAACGAATGCTTCGCAGCGGGCGTCCAGTTCGCCCGCACCGAGGGAATCGTCCCCGCGCCGGAGCCCGCTCATGCTCTGGCCTCGGCGATCCGGGTAGCGAACCAGTGCCGGGAGAGCGGCGAGGAAAAGGTGATCCTCACCGCCCTGTGCGGACACGGTTCTTTCGATCTCAGCGCCTATGACAACTATCTCTCCGGCAATTTGGTCGATTTCGAATACCCCGAGGAGCAGGTAGCCGAGGCCATGCAGCAGGTCCCGGTGGTGGCGTAACAAACCATCGATGAGAAGGCCCGTCCCGGCAACGGATGAACATCCGGCCGGGGCGGCCTGTCCCTCTCCACGGAGCTGCCATCTCTTTTCGACGGCGCGCCCGTTCATAGAGTGACTTGCCGATGGTGATCAGACGGATATACGTCGAAGAACGGCGCGCCCGCCTCGCCCGACGCCATCACCTTCATCCCGAGCATCCGGCGGCCTCGCCTGTGGAAGCGGCTCGCCAACAGGTGGGTTTCCACACGAGCGACCCGGCCACGGTGTTTTTGTCTGCCTGGGCGCGGGTGGCAGACATAACCATCTCCGATATCGAAGCCTGTCTCTACGAACAGCCCTCGCTCTTCCGGATCTTGGGGATGCGCCGGACCCTCTTTGCGGTCCCCACCGACCTGATCCCCCTGCTCCACCACGGATGTGCCCAGCCCCTGGCGGCCGCCGAGCAACGTCGGCTGGTGGGTTACCTGGAAGGGCAGGACATCACCGACGACGGCGAAAAGTGGCTGGATGGAGTGAAAAACGCCACCCTGGAGGCGATCGTCCGACGGGGGGAGGCGCTGGCCATGGAACTGCGGGAGGATGTGCCGGAGCTAAAGAAGACCCTCACCTTCGGCGAGGGGAAAAAGTGGGGCGGAAAGGTCGGGATCTCGACCCGGGTGTTGTTTCTGCTGGCCACCGAGGGACGGATTGTCCGGGGGCGCCCCCGGGGATCTTGGCTGAGCGGCCAATACCGGTGGGCGGCGATGGATTCACGACTTCCGGGCGGCGTCCCCGACCTGGACCCGGCCACCGCCCGGGCCGGTCTGGTCGAGCGTTGGCTCCGTACCTACGGACCTGGATCCGAAGCCGATCTGAGATGGTGGACCGGTTGGACGCTCCGCAAATTGCGAGAGGCGCTGGGGTCGTTGGATGTCGCCGGAGTGGAAGTGGAGACCGGCCCGGCCTTGGTCATGGCCGACGACTTCGAGCCTGTTCCGTCACCTCCGCCGTGGGCAGCTTTCCTGCCCGCCCTCGACCCGACCGTGATGGGGTGGCGGGAACGCCTCTGGTACCTCGGGGAGCGGTGGGACGGACTGTTCGACCGCAACGGCAACGCCGGGCCCACCATCTGGTGGTGTGGCCAAGTGGTAGGCGGCTGGGGCCAGCGACCGGACGCAAAGGTGGTCTACCGGCTTACCAAGGATATCGGCGAAGATGCAAAGACACAGGTGGCCGAGCGCGCCCAGGCTCTGGAGTTTTGGCTGGGCGGCACTCGGGTAACCCCACGCTTTCCCACCCCGCTCTTTCGGGAGCTGTCGCGCTAGCCGTCAACGCTTGGCGCGCGGCCTCCAGAATGAGGTCCGACGCCTCCCTAATCCGTAGGGGGCTGAGCGGACTTGTGGTTTAAAAGCGGGCGGCGTCGGCCTGAGCGTAGCCCACCACCTGCCGGTCGGCGCCAACCACTCCTTCCAGATCCACCACAATCTCCGCCAGCCTTCCCGAGGGAATAGCGCAGGTGAGTTCATCGTCACTCATCCCGGTGCGAGCCCGGGAAAGAGCACATCCCATAGACAGCGCCACTTTGCCTTGATCAGCGGCGATGGGGAGGATCTGACATTGCGGCTTCCCGCTTAACTCCAATGACACCGCGTCGCCCAACTCCATGGCTTGGCGAGGGCTGAGCCTGAGCAGCACGACATCCGGAGCATCACTAGTTTCGCTCAGCGGGCCGTAGATGATCGACTGGGGCCGGCGTCCCAAAGCGGCCACCCCGGCAAAAGCCTCCATGGTGACCCAACCGACCTCCAGAAGGGCGCCTACGTCTTCCCTCTCCAGGATGTCAGCGGCATCCACCAGACCGTGGGTGTACTCGCCCACCGAGCAGTTGCCGTGATCGGCGGGAGAGGTGGCGAAAGTACGGGTGTGAGCTTGCATCCAAAAGACGCAGGGAGCGGGAACGGCGCCCGACCTTCCGTCCGGGGTGGGTGCGGACAACGGACCTCCGAAGGGAGCAATTCCGCTGTCGGGCGAGACCGGAGCCTCGGAAAACGTAATGGCTATGGGCGCATGCTCCAGACCGAGCAAGTCGGTTAGCTGTAGAGAAAGGTCTCTCCAGTCGGTCATTTTGGTTCCTCCGGTGCTGAAGATGAAAGGGTTCTTGGATAAGCCTACCAACCGCTCTTGGGTACCGTCAGGCTCCCAAGCTGAAAAACGGGACCAGCCCCGCTTAGTCTCGGCGGTTGTCACCCACGCCACCAGTCCCCTTCGCGGGCCGAGTGTCGTGGTCGGAACAACCGCAACCCCGTCCCTCCGTTCAAGCTGTGGTTGCCCGCGGCGGTGAGCACAACCATTTTGCGCGGCGAGCCGACCGCCTCATAGTCCACACGTTGCCATGGACCGGCGCTTCCAATGTACACATGTGGGACAAATGGCGCCAGTAGCCGGGTCCAGAGTGGGGAAGCTGCCCTGAGCTAAAGGTCCTGGAGCGGAATAACCCAGATTCGATCGGGGGGAAAGTGCACTTCGACGGTTTGCCCGGGTTGGAAAAAGCGGCCGGAAGAGGTGTTCACACCCAGAGAAAGTTTCCCTGACGACAATCTCACCTGTTGATGGGTTCCCATGTATCTGGCGCTCTCCACCCGGGCGGGAAAGGTAATCTCCCCGTTGCCCAGTTCCACCGCTTCTTGGCGGATCACCAAGACCGCCGGCCCGGAGAGAACGGGACGCCGGAGCCGGAACGTCCCCAAGCCGCAACTGAACCGGTCACCGTCCACGATTCCATGAACCTGGTTATGGCCACCGAAGAACCGAGCAACCTCCACCGTGGCGGGGGCCTCGAAGAGTTGAGCGGGTGGGCCGATCTGCTGAAGCCGGCCCTCCAGGACCAATCCAATCCGGTCGGCCAGCACCACCGCTTCTTCCTGGTCGTGAGTGACAAAGAGCGTGGTAATCCCCAACTGTTTTTGTATTGAGCGGATCAGCTCGCGCATCTCTTCTCGAAGGTTGGCGTCCAACTGGCTGAGTGGCTCGTCCAACAACCAGATCGCCGGCTCGATAATCAACGCTCTGGCCAACGCCACCCGCTGACTCTGCCCTCCCGAAATCTCGGTGATGCGGCGCTCCCCCATTCCTTCCAGTTGCACCAGCTTCAACATCTCCTCCACCCGGGCCTGTATCAACCCGGGGTCCAGTCGACGCATCCTCAGACCGAAGGCCACGTTGGCTCCCACATTGAGGTGGGGAAACAACAAGGGCTTTTGAAACACCATGCCGATGGACCGCTTCTCCGAAGAAACCCCCACCACCGACTGGCCGTTCATGCGGACATCGCCGCCGGTAGGCGTCAACAACCCGGCAATAGCCTTCAGGATGGTGGTTTTCCCGCAGCCCGAAGGCCCCAGCAGGCAAACAAGTTCGCCCGGCTCCACCACCAAGTTAAGGGAGTCAACCGCCGGCTGGGTGGCGTCTGGATAGGCGACGGTTAAATCCGCCAACTCCAGACCTGTCTTCTGGTTGTCGGCCCTGATTTCGGTGTGATCCTTGCTCATGATGAAAAAATCGCTTTTTGTTCGCTCGGAGCGTTCCGTTTCTATCCTCTTCCCGCCATAATCTCAAAAAGGAACCGTCCCGACCAAGAAAGGCGCCCACCCAATGTCAAACCCTGACCCCCGATTACTCGATTTGATCAATCGGTCGGGCCCCGCTCACCACCAAGCCTTCCTGGAAATCGACGGCTGGGATCCTGAATGGCCTATCTGGTATGCAGAATACCTATGGGAACCCATCCAGGAATTCCTGCCCCGGGAAGTCACCAAAAGCGAACTGGCCTACCTTTTGGTAAAAGCTTATAAGGCGTGGCCGAAGGATGCCGACTGGGCGCAGCTCTTGGCCGGCATTCTCGACCGCGACATAACCGCCACCGGCACGACCGACCGGCCCTATACATTTGGGTAGCACACAACCAGATGCTTTGCCGTGACTGATATCTTCATCGCCGACGCCTGCCGAACCCCCATGGGTCGGATCGGAGGACAGTTGGCGGGAGTCCGACCCGACGACTTGGCAGCCCATGTGATCGGCGCCCTGATGGAGCGCAACCCCACCCTTGACGGGATGTCCGTCGAAGACGTGGTGTGGGGCGCCGCCAACCAAGCGGGAGAGGACAACCGCAACGTGGCGCGGATGGCTGCTCTGTTGGCCGGACTGGGAATCGAAACGCCCGGCCAAACCGTAAACCGGCTGTGTGGATCGGGGCTGCAAGCCATCATCACCGCCGCTCAAGCCCTGGCTGCGGGATGGGGAGAAGTGATGATCGCCGGCGGGTCGGAGGCAATGAGCCGCGCCCCCTTTGTGGTTACCAAGCCGGAGCGGGCTTACGCGGTGGGAGCGCCGCAGATGGTGGACACCGTGCTGGGCTGGAGACTTACCAACCCGCGCATGCAGGAGATGTATCCACCCATCGGCCTGGGGGAGACCGCCGAAGAGGTGGCCGCCAAATACGGAGTCTCACGCATCGAGCAGGACGAGTTCGCTCTCACCAGCCATCAACGGGCGGTCGCCGCCCAACAGGCCGGACGGTTCGAGGACGAGATTGTGCCCATCCAAGCTCCGGTCGGACCCAAAAAACGCGCCACCGCCCTGGTCACCGCCGATGAAGGCCCTCGGTCAAACACCTCCATGGAAGCCCTGGGGCGCCTCCGCCCGGTCTTCCGGGAAGGAGGAACCGTCACCGCGGGGAACTCCTCACCCATGAACGACGGCGCCGCCGGAGTGATTCTGGCCACCACCGACGGGTTGAGAAAGGCCGGGTTGACGCCCGTGGCCCGGTTCGTTTCCTCCGGGGTAGCCGGAGTCCATCCCGACCTGATGGGAATCGGTCCGGTTCCCGCTTCCCAAAAAGCGCTGGCCCGGGCCGGCTTGGATGTCGCCGCTCTGGACCTGGTGGAACTGAACGAAGCTTTCGCCGCCCAAGCGGTGGCTTGCCGAGACGAGCTGGGTGTGGACCCACAGACACTCAATGTGAACGGTGGGGCGATCGCCCTGGGCCATCCCCTGGGATGTTCGGGAGCGCGTATTCTTACCACCCTGGTTCATGAGCTTTCCCGACGGGAGGGGCGTTTTGGGCTGGCCAGTATGTGCATCGGGGTAGGGCAGGGCATCTCCCTGGTGGTGGAAAGGGCGTGAGGCTCCCGTCCGGCCCCCTCTCGGGCACGAGAGTGGTGGAGATCGGCAATCTGGTGGGCGCCCCCTACGCGGGAATGGCCCTGGCCGACTTGGGCGCGGAAGTGATAAAAGTAGAGCCGCCGTCCGGTGATCTGTCCCGGGTTTTCCCACCCCTCATAGCAGAAGAATCCGCCTTCTTTATAGCCATGAACCGCGGCAAGCGGTCGGTGGCGCTTGCGCCGCGCCGCCCCGAGGCCCGGCGCTGGCTGACCGAACTGGTGCGCACGGCCGATGTGCTGTTGCACAATCTCCGGCATGGGGCGATGGAGCGTCTCGGTTTGGGTGAATCCGCAGTGCAAGAGATCAATCCCGGGTTGATCTACGCAGTGGTTTCCGCCTTTGGGACGGAGGGTCCGGACGCGGCGCGGACGGGAATCGATCTGATCTTCCAGGCCGAGTCGGGGATGATCTCGGTCGCCGGCCATCCCGACGACCGCCCCCAGAAGACCGCCACCACCATCGGCGACTTCCTGGCGGGAACCAACATCTGCCTCCTGATCTGCGCCGCTCTGGTGGAGCGGGCCCGAACCGGGAAGGGAAAGAAGGTGGAGGTGTCGCTCCGAGACGGGCTAATCGCCGCCCAATCCGCTTGGAACGCCATCGCCGTGGCCGAAGGAGGACAGCCTCCCCGGCTGGGGACCGCCTCTCCCTTCACCGCACCCAACCAGCTTTTCGAAACAACGGACGGATTCCTGGCCGTGGCGATAGTGGCGGACGCCCATTTCCGGAAATTGTGTGAGGTGATCGACCGACCCGACCTGGCGGAACGCTACCCCACCAATTCCGACCGGGTTTCCCATCGGGAAGAACTGGCCGAAGAGTTGAATGTGGTCTTTTCAGCCAGGGCCGTGGACGCCTGGGTGGAAGAGATCAATGCGGTCGGAGTGCCGGTGGGAAAAGTGCTGACCCTCCCCGAGGTCATGGAAGACCCTCAGGTTATCCACCAACAGATGTTCTATGAGGAGTCCCACCCTCGCCTCGGTAACTTGACCCTCACCGGCTCGCCCTTCCGGGTGAACTCCCAATCGGCCCGCTCCGAAGATCCCGCTCCGGCGCTGGGCGAACACACCGCCGAGGTGCTGGCCGAGTTGGGCGCCACTCCATCGGAGATCGCCGAACTGGCGGCTCTGGGGGCGGCGGTCATCGGAGGGATTCCGCCGGAATGATCATCGTCAGGGTTTACGTGAGCCGGGACCCGCGACGGTTGTACCCCTGAAGGTCGTATCCCTGGCGGTCATAACCCTCGTTGTCGTATCCCTGCGAGTCATACCCTTTTCGATCATACGCGGTGCCTGTTTTTCGGTGAAGACCATACCGGTCAAATCCCCTGCGGTTCCATCCGTCGTGATTCCGCCCATGGCGGTCATATCCATCGCGGTCATACTCATCTGGGCCGTAGTGGGTACCGGTTTTCCAATGAAGGCCTTTTCGGTTAAAACCGTCTGAATCAAATGGGTTACGGGTCATCTTATGGACACCTTGTCGGTTCCGCCCCTTGCGGTCAAGACCGGTGACCTCTTCCTGGGACAGTCTCCCTCGCTTAGCAGTACCTCTTCTTTTTCTCCCTTTGCGGTTACGACCGGATAAGACGTCAGGGACGTCAGGGAAAAGGTCCAGCAAATCGAATATCCACCACATGATCTGGAGGATTGTAAGAAATGGAAACCGCCGGGACGGGCAAATGTGGGGTGGCCTTTCTTGCCCCCACACTCGTACGATCGCCGAACTGGCCGCGCAAGGGGCAGTGGTTGCGAGAAAAACAAAGCCGCAATGATCGCGGAGCGAACCTCATTGGACGGTAGTTTTAGGCGTCATGCGTAGCTATCTGAGAGTGCCGCCGGAGTGGCTGAAGAGGTTGGCCGACGCGGGGATAGAGCCCGGCTCGACTGCCCAGGGCCTGGTGTTCTGGGCCGACCCCGCGCTCGGGGACGAATGGGAGGGTGTGTCAGAGGAGATGACCGAGGCGTTCATCCTCTCCCGGGAAGCGGCCCGGGCGGGAGCGCCGGTGGTCTACGTCGTGGACAGCGTCGATCTCCTGGGGAAACGGGGGGCGGGAAAGGCCATGGTGGCCACTGGTCTCTTGTCGGCGGCCCGCGACCTGGCCCAGGAAACCGCTCGAGCAGCGATACCGGCCAATGTCCTGGCCACCGTCGAACACGCCGAGCCAGAAACGGTCGCAACCTGGATAGCCCGGCTTCTAGACCATCCTGGCACCACCGGTGAGCTGATTCGCCTCGGTTCCCTCCATCTGGGGAAGGCGCTCCCGTGACCAGGCCCACCGCGGTGGTTACCGGCGCCGGACGGGGCATAGGATTGGCGACTTCCTCCCGCCTCGTCGAGGAGGGATACCACGCCTTGATGGTGGACCTCGACCCGACAGTGTCGGAAACGGCCGCTGCTCTGGGCGATGAGCAAGAGGCGACGGGGGTAGTAGCCGATGTCTCCACCGAAGAGGGCCGGGAAGCAGTTGTGAATGCAGTGGAGGAACGGAGAGGCACCCTGGCCGCGCTGGTCAACAACGCCGGGATCATCAGAGACGTCCGGCTGGTGAACATGACCCAGAAGGAATTCGCGGTAGTGATCGGGGTGAACCTGGGCGCCGCCTATCTACTCACCCGGCGATTGATACCCTTCCTGGGAGAGGGATCGGCGGTGGTGAGTATCTCGTCGCGCGCCTATCTGGGAAGCTTCGGCCAGTTCAACTACACCATGTCCAAGGGAGGTCTGGTGGGAATGACCAGAGCTCTGGCCCGAGAACTGGCGCCGAAGGTCCGGTTCAACATCGTGGCGCCCGGATTCACCGAATCCGTATTGAGCCGATCCATGCGTCCCGAGTTGAGAGAAAGACTGGTCAATACCGCCGTCTTGGGAAGAGCCGCCCAACCCGAAGAGATCGCCGATCTGGTCGCCTTCCTCTGCTCGGGCCGATCAGCTTTCATCACCGGCCAGGTGATGATCATCGACGGCGGCCGCAGCCTGTGAGCCACTTCGACGGCTAGGGCTTTCTCACTCAGAGGGCGTCACCTGTTATATCTATCGAAGCCTCAAATCCGTACTTGATCGTCAGCCGCGGTAGGGGACGAAGCCGAGGCGTTTGTCGACCACGTTGCGGAGGGGACGGCCTTCTTTCCAGCGGCGCAAGTTGTCGAGGAACAGCACGGCCAGGCGCTCTTCGAATCCGCTGCCCGACATGTGGGGCGACACGTACACCTGCGGCATCCCCCACAGCGGACTGTCGGGCGGAAGGGGCTCCTCGACAAACACATCCAGGGCCGCCCCGGCTATCTCCCCCGCCTCCAAGGCAGCGATCATCGCTTCCTGATCCACCGATGCCCCCCGGCCCACGTTTATGAATCGGGCGCTCTTCTTCATAAGTGAGAACTCCTCCGCCCCGAACAGTCCTCGGGTCTCGGCGGTAAGGGGAAGCGCACAAATCACGAAATCGGCCCGGGGAAGCAATTCGGCCAAGTCGCACAGTGGATGGACCGCTACGAAATCCGGCGCGCCCTCGCGGCGGCTGCGGGCCACCCCCCGTACCTCCATCCCCATCATTCCCAACACCTGGGCCACATCCCGGCCTACACCCCCCGCCCCCAGAATCAGCACCTGTTCGCCCTCCAACACCCCCACCTCCCGGTTGACCCACCGCCGCTGCCGTTGGTGCTCCACATTGTCGAAAAGCTCTTTGACGAAAGCCAGGATGCACATCAAGACCCATTCGGCCATGGGACGATCGAACACCCTGGCTGCGTTGGTGAGTACCGCCGGGCTCTCCACCAGCTTGGGGAACAGGGGTCTGTCGACTCCAGCCGCGGCGATATGCACCCATTTCACTTTTCGGGCAAGCTCCCACGATCCTTCCAACAGATCCGATTTATAAGCCCAGATCAGAGCGATCTCAGCCTCGGGCAATATGGCGTCGAGCCGTTCTTTGGTGGAAGCCGCTCGAAGCGTCGCCTCCTCCCCAACCAGCGACAACAACTCTTCAGGCACCTGATCGGTGTAGTTCACCACCGCCACCACCGGGGCAGGCGCGCCGACGCCATGTGTACTCATCTATCCGAGGTGTGCTTCGGCAAGGGTTCGTCCTCTTATCGAATCACATACTAAATGAGAGGAAGAACTTCTTCCCCTAGGCGCTGGATCTGTTCAGCAGCCTGCTCATAGGTATCTCCGGGGAAATGGGGGAAGAAGGTGAGGTGCTCCAAGCCGCCCAGCGCATCGGCGTAAAAGGAGACGCCCTCGGCTACTTCTTCGGCCGTCCCGATCACCCAGGTCTTTTGCTCCACCGACTGCTCCAGGGTGGGAATCAGCCCCGCCGGAGAAGGCCTTCCGTCTTCGCCCATGTAACCCCGGCTCCACCCGTAAGGCCCCAGGAACTTCCAGAACTCGTCGTGTCCCGGCCGGGCGTTCACCCATGCATTTTCATGGGTGTCGTCCACCCGCACGTTCAACACCAGCATCCGCTTTTGGCCGGGCTCCAGCGCCTTTCCCTGTTCACTTTCATAGAGTTCCGCGAAGCGTTCCCACCATTGAGCGGTGAATCCATAATGTTTCAGCCAGAACACCCCGCCCCAGCCCTGCTTGGGCACGTACTCCAGGGTGGGTGGCGAGGTAACAGCCTGCCATGTGTCAAAGGGGTAGCGC
Source organism: Acidimicrobiia bacterium (assembly GCA_965248705.1). Taxonomy (GTDB): domain Bacteria; phylum Actinomycetota; class Acidimicrobiia; order Spongiisociales; family ZC4RG35; genus Bin76. Next base: position 725,644 of record CBDFJY010000002.1, read on the forward strand.
GGGCGGGGCACCAGAGTGAGTGTTTGCACCGTTCCGCCTCGATCGGGAATGCCGGGCGGGGGGAACTGGAAGTGGCGGCCATGATAGGAAAAATTCTCGTTCTCGAAGGCGGCCATGATCACATTCATCGACTCGTCGAACAACTCTCGGTTGATTCGGTCGGCGTCGGCTTTGTCGGGATTGTCGTGGCTGCCGACCATGGCGCCCAGCGGCTGGGCCTCCCGCGGCACGGTTCCTCGGCCCACTCCCAACACTCCCCGACCTCCTGAAAGGTTGTGCATAGCGGCAAAGTCCTCCGCGAACCGCAGGGGATGCCATTGGGGGACGATGTTGAACAGCGCCCCGATCCGGAGACGCTCGGTTCGCTCCGCCAGCACCGCTCCGAACAACACCGCGTTGGGGATCACTTCGTATCCCTCGTACTGGAAGTGATGCTCGGTGAACCAAAAGATATCAAATCCGCTCTGCTCGGTAACCACGCCCATATCCAGCATCCGCTCGGCTGCATACCACATCTGGTCTTGGCTGTAGCGGCGGTCGGTAGGGAGGGGAGGACCCGACCCCGCGTCGTCCATCTCCACCACGCCAAACAGAAAAACTCCGGTTTCCATGGGCTTTAGCTTACGCGCTTTTCCGGTCTAGATGAAAAGGCCCGGCGGGCCGGACGAACTCACAAAACGGTCCAAAATTAGGCGGCCCGGTTCACCTGACCACCAGTTTCTTTCCCCGTCCTAGGCCGGCGAGTGGCCACCGAAGTCAAACCGGGAAATCTCGGCCAATTGTTCGCACAACATCTCAACTGCCGCCTCGAATAGTTCCTCGCCCTGCTCAGCAGTGGCCCCGACCGGGTCGCCAATATGTCCGTCCGGGCCGAAATCGTCCGAAGTCCAGCCAAAAGGGACCGACCCGCCGAAGCGCACATGCTGATTGTCGGCCAGTCGGTCCGGCACCCGCCGGGTAGCCAGGGTCATATCCACCAAGTCCGGACGGAGATGGAGCATCATCGAGGTCTCGTCATAGCCTCCGTGGATTCCCATGCCCAGCTCTCCAGCCGGAGCGGTGGCCGATCTCCCGCCGTGATCGGGAGGAAGGAAGGGATGGAGCAGGAAGGTCTGCAAGCCTTGGGCGAGCCTCACCTCCCGACAAGCCACCACCAACAGAGCGGTGTTCCCGCCGTGAGAGTTGAGAAACACCAGCCGCCGGGCGCCGGTAGCCGCCGCCGAGGAGGCGATGTCGTCCACCACCGACAGGAGCGTGGTCGCCCGAAGCCACAGAGTGCCCGGCGCCCAGGCATGCTCGTTGGCTTTGGAGACCGCCAGGGTGGGCAACAGCCATAAGTCGAGCTCCTCACCACAACGGCTTGCCACCGCCTCGGCCGCCTTCGAGACAACCAGATGATCCGTCGAGAGGGGAAGGTGCGGTCCGTGTTGCTCCACCGACCCGATCGGCAAAACCAGCACCGAGGAGGGGCCGACCATTTCCTTAACCTGGGGAAGGGTCAGGTCTTCCAGTCGGCGGGAAGGGGGAGCCACCATTGGAGATATGGTAGACCATGCTTAGCATCCTCTCGATGCTCATCGTCAGGGACGCACAGAAAGTTTGGACCGGGAACAGAAGACTGGCGGACGCCTCCATAGTCTGTCGGGCGGGCCGGGTGGAGAAGGTGACCTCCGATCCACTCGCCCTCGAAAGCCCAGCCGGCGGCGAGAGTCTGGATGCCTCCGGATGTCTGGTGATCCCCGGTCTGGTTAACGCCCATCACCACCTGCTGCAGACGGCTTTCCGCACCCTTCCGGGCACCAGACATTTGCGGATGGGTGAGTGGCTGGCTGCCATGGCCGGCTACTACCGCCGGGCGGCGGTAGATCCCGACCTGGCTGCCGCAGCCGCCGAGGTGGGCGTGGCGGAAGGATTGTTGGCGGGAGTCACCACCGTGGCGGATCATCACTTCAACTGGCCGGCCGGCGTGGATGCCCTGGAAATGGTGGAGGCCACGGTCGAGACGGGCCGCAGACTTGGAACAAGGCTGGTTTTCGTGTACGGCTCGGCAGGAGATGATCCCCAGGCGGTTGCCGCAGGGCTGGAGTCGGTAATGGGCCGTTACCGCGCGACCAGCACCGACGGGATGCTGCAGATGGCGTGCGGACCGGCCGGCGTTCATTCCGACAGTCCGGAGACCTTCTCGGTCTTCGCGGAGGCCGCCACCCAGTGGGGTCTTCGCCGCCGCACTCAGGCCAACGAGGCTATAGACGTGGAGCGCGCCGCGGCTCGTTACGGTAGACGTCCCCTGGAGCTGCTGGAGGAATGGGGATGGCTGGCGCCCGATGCCACCATCGCTCACCTGTGCGGGATAACCGGATCAGAGCGATCCCGCATCGCGGATGCGGGATCCTCGGCCACTCACGCTCCCGGATTCGACGTGCCGATGGGACTGGGGATTTGTGAGGTGGGCGCCTTGATCGATGCGGGGGTAAACGTAGGCCTGGGCACCAGCGGTGGGGGCTACAACGACGCCGGAAACCTTTTGGCCGATGCCCGTCTCGCCTTGCAGGTGGGGGGACTGACGGAGCGGTCACCTACCGCGGTGGAGGTGCTGAGTATGGCCACCACTGGATCAGCCCTGGGGCTGGGAAGACCCGAACTCGGACACCTGGAACCTGGCGCCGCAGCCGACCTGTGCTGCTACGACCTAACGGGACCGGACGACGCAGGAGTGGGTGACCAGCTTGCCGGGCTTTTGTGGGCCAACCCGGGTCGTCGTCCCCGGCATGTGGTGGTCGCCGGACAGGTGGTGGTACGAGACGGAGAGCTTCAAACCGCCGACGCCTTCGCATTGGCCGCCCGACTGCGACGCATGATGGCCGCTCGCCTCAGCTAGCCAGCACCCATCAAAACCAGAGCCCGCAGCCGACGGTGCGGGCTTACATTTGCTGGCGGCCCACCAGGGCGCGTCCCAGGGTTATTTCGTCGGCATAGTCGAGGTCTCCCCCCACCGGCAGCCCCGAGGCCAAGCGGGTGATCCTGATGTTCCGCGAATTGAAGACGCGCGCCAGATAAAGAGCGGTGGCGTCTCCTTCCAAAGTGGGATTGGTGGCCATCACCAATTCGACGATCCCCTCCGTTTCCATCCGCTTCTCCAGTTCGGGGATGCGGAGTTGCTCGGGACCTATTCCCCGCAAAGGCGACAGGGCGCCGCCCAAAACATGATATCCCCCTCGAAACTCGTTGGTGCGCTCGATCACCGAGATGTCCTGGGGCCGTTCCACCACACAGACCATGGTGTGGTCTCGCCGGGTGTCTTGGCATATGGTGCAGAACTCCTCGGAGGTGAGGTTGAAACACCGAAAACAGTTCCCCACCTTTTCCGTCATTTCCAGGATCGCCTCTCCCAAGCGTTCGGCGGCGGCTTTGGGAAGGGACATGAGATGAAAAGCCAGCCGCTGGGCAGTCTTGGCGCCTATCCCCGGCAGCCTGGCGAATTCATCTATCACTTTTTGGACGGGCGGCTCGAATTGCATATGAGCCTCAGGGTATTGGCGGGATGCGACAACCTGCGGGAATCTCCCCGCATATGCCCCTTTCTTGTAGGACCACTCCCAAACGGCGCCTGACCATAACACAAATAGAACAGTGGGTGCTCCACTGTTTCACAAACCCCCAGTTTCTGCGACAGTCAACACCCCACCATTGCAAAAATGAAACGGTGAAGTCCCCACCGTTTCACAAACCCTCAGTTTCTGCGACAGTCCGTTAATGTGATGCGAGATGGATGCAAAGCTGTATGTAGACGCTACCTATGGCGAGGTGCGTTGGGTTCCGGGTCAGGGGTACCAGGCTTTTTTTTCGCGCCCCTTGCCCCAATCGGTCGAGTTGGCGTCCGACACCGTCACTTGCCTGGCCGACGCAGAGGCGGCCTTAGGGCGTCTGGCCGGAGCGGGTCGACTGCTTCCCAATCCGCATCTTCTGATCCGACCGTATCTTCTACGGGAGGCGTTGTCCTCGGCGAGGATCGAAGGAACTCAAGCAAGCCTGCTGGGCATACTGGAGGCCGAAGCGGATGAAAAGGAATACAGCCCAGACATCGAGGAAGTATTCAACTACGTCCTGGCTATGGAGCAAGGCCTTGCCCGTCTTAGCAACCTTCCTTTCAGTCTCCGTCTAGTCCGCGAAATGCATGCGATCCTACTGAGGGGTGTGCGTGGGAGAGAACGCCAACCGGGAGAAATCCGAACCTCTCAGAACTGGATTGGACCCACTGGATCAACACTCAAGACTGCTTCGTTCGTTCCCCCGCCCCCCGGCGAACTCGGCTACTTACTTTCGGACTGGGAGCGATTCGTTCACGAGAACCATACCATCTCGGCATTGATTCAGAGCGGGTTGCTGCACTACCAGTTCGAGACCATCCATCCGTTCCTCGATGGCAATGGGCGGATGGGTCGGCTGCTGATTGTGTTTCACTTGATGATCCGGGACCGGCTTCCCAAACCCTTGCTCTACCTGTCCTCCTATTTCGAGAGGCATCGCGACGAATACTATGTAAAACTCCAAGGAGTGCGAGAGCGGGGTGATTTCGACGCCTGGCTTTGCTTCTATCTGAATGGGGTCAAGATCCAGGCAAATGACGCAGTGGGTCGGGTCGAGCGCCTGGTCGATCTACGCGAGAAATACCGAACTCGGGTCATGGAATCAACTCGGAGTCAGGCTGTGAGCCTCGTTGACTTCTTGATCGCCAACCCGATCATCAACGCACATCGCGTCAGGACGATGCTCCAAGTGAAGCGGTCCACTGCCCTCCGGTTGCTGGACTTGCTGAAGGATTTGGGAATACTCACTGAGATCGAGCCGGGGCCGCGGCGTCAGCGGCGTTTCATCGCTGAAGAAGTAATGAGGACTATCGAAGAGGACATAACCTAACAACCGTCCCTTCCTCCATCCCCAGCTGACGAGCCACAAAGCATCCGCCAAGTTACCGTCTTCCCCGACACGTCATGTGGAGAAGCGAACAGAAATGGGCTCTGGTTCCGCGCTCGCTAAGTAAAGAGGCTCGGACCAGAAGGGCTCTTCACCCCGGTCACCGAAACTCCTGCCGCCTCCAAAAAAGCTGTGGCGTCGGAATCCGGTTCGCCACCGTTGGCTGTCCCGTCGTCCTCAACCTCCGCTTCCTCCACCGGTGCGGTGGCGTCGGGATCCGACTCGGCGGGAGAAAACGGCCTTTCATCATCTGCTCCTTCCGGCTCTTTCGGGTCGGAGGTGGCCGGCGCCGGGGAGGGGGAGGGACGAGAAATCGGGATCGACTGATCCAAGGCGGGCAAAGAGGCGCCCTGCGTGCTTTGGTCGACATACTCAACCTTGATCTTTTGGCCGGTACGCTTTTTGATCTCATCGCTGATTCGAGTTGCCGAGTCGCTGTCTTCCAAACGGACCAAGCGAAAATGGTTGGCGCAATCGACCACCAGGCGCTTGCCCTCCAGGGCGATGGGGCTGGTGGGACGCAAGAGGGCTCCGACCATCCCACCGAAGGTTCCCGTGATCTCTTGCCACATGACCTGAATCCCTTCCAAAGTGAGGGGGCCGTCGGCGGGTGGACCATCGGATGGCGGGGAGGGAGGGGCAGCGGGACGGGAAGCAGCCGGGGCGGTAGGCTCTTTGCGGTCGGGAGGAGGTCGGGAGGGTGCGGGCGAGGCGGCAGGCTCGGGTGGGGTCTCCGCTCGTTCGGTAGCGGCGGCAGGGGGCGACGCGGTGGACACGGAAGGTCTGGCGTCCGCTTCTGGCCGAATCCCTTCCCCCATCCGGGCTTCCAGCGCTTCGATCCTGGTCAGCAGGGCGGCGGGATGGGTGGATAACTCGGGGCGGACTACCCACAGAAGCGCCAGCTCCACCATGAGGCGCTCTTCTCGCCCTTCGCGTATTTTGATCAGCGCGTCTCCCAACTGATCGATCACCCGATTGACGGTGGATACCGGCAAGATTTTGGCTGTTTCTTTCCAGTCTGCAATGACTTCGGGAGGTTCGTCGGAAACCGAGGCCGGATCGGAAAGGTGGTGGGCCAGGAATGCCCCTCGGAAAAACCCGATCCCCTCGGATATGAAGGAGCGAAGGTTGACCCCCAGGCGCTCCAAACGCGCCACCATTGACAACACCGTCGGCGCGTCTTTGTCTGCCACCGCTCGCACCAAGATGGTCATGGTCTCTCGGTCCGCCACCCCCAAGGCCCGCTCCACGCCTTCGGGATCGACCCGCCCGTCACCCAGAGCAGCCACCTGCTCCAGGAGGCTCAGGGAGTCGCGGACACTCCCATCCGCATGCCGAGCCACCGTCTCCAAACCGCCCTCGGCCACTTCGTAGCCCTCCTGGGTGGCCACCCAGCGAAGATGGCGGGTCAGAACCTCCGCCGGGACGGGATGGAAGTCGAAGCGCTGGCTTCGGGAGCGGATGGTGTCCAACAGCTTGTAGGGCTCGGTGGTGGCCAGGATGAAGTGGACATTGGGTGGCGGCTCCTCCAACGTTTTGAGTAGGGCGTTGCAGGCTGCGGTGGACAGCATGTGCGCTTCGTCGAGAATGAAAACCCGGTGAGCGGAGGGCCCCGCCGCCACCATGGTCACCTGCACTCGAATCTCCCGAATGTTCTCCACCGAGTTGTGCGAGGCGGCGTCCAACTCCTGGACATCCAGCGAGCTGCCGTCGGAGATGGCCTGGCAAGTGGCGCATTCATTGCAGGGCTCACCATCGGGACGGGGATCTTCACAGTTGATCGCCTTGGCCAGGATGCGAGCGGTGGAGGTCTTTCCCGTTCCCCGCGGGCCGGCGAAGAGATAGGCGTGGGCCACTCTCTTTTCCCGCGCTTCGCGAACCAGCGTGGTGGTTACATGCTCCTGGCCGATAACTTCCCCAAAAATCTGCGGCCGGTACTTGCGATATAGCGCCCGGTATTCCATGTGCTACGAATGGTATATTCGGCCCAGGACATTCATGCCTGAGGATCCAATTCAAATACATCTCCAAAGGTGGCCTCACAGCGAAGGCAGGGCGTGACGGCCCGCCCGGACGAGCCGGCGCTTCGCATACGGGACCGCAGCCACCGTCAGCAGGCCGAAGCGGCGCTTTCCCCCCTTGCCACCCGGTCGGCTGACACCCGGGGAAGAAACCGACCCGAGCCGCCCGACGAGTTGCTGACTCCCTTCCAGGCAGACCGGGACCGTCTGTTATTTTCCAAGGCCTTCCGACGGCTGCGCAACAAGACCCAAGTGTTCCCCGACCCTCCCGGCGACCACGTAATCACCCGTCTCACCCACACCATTCACGTCGCTCAAATAGGAAGATCCCTGGCAGTGGCCCTGGGACTAAATGAAAGCCTCACCGAGGCGATCTGCTTGGGCCACGATATCGGCCATTCGCCTTTCGGTCACATCGGCGAGGACGCCCTCTCTCCCTATGTCGACGGCGGCGCTTGGCACCACGCTGCCCACGGGGTGCGGCTGTTGACCCTTTTGGAGCCGCTCAACCTCACCTGGGAGACCCTGGACGGAATCCGAGCCCATACCTGGAGGATCAACCCTCCCCCGGCCACCCCCGAGGGAATGCTGTGCCGGTTTGCGGATCGCATCGCCTATCTCACTCACGACCTGGCCGACGCTCTTCGCCATGATGCCCTCTCCCTCCGGGACATCCCAGCCGACATGGCCCGGCTGTTCGGCGAGCCTGACCAATGGATATACGGCATGTGCCGGGCCGTAATCGACGAATCCGCCCGAACGGGCGCGGTATCCATAGCGTCGGAGGCGCTATCGGCGATGACCCATTTTCGGACGATGATGTTCCAAAGGGTGTACGAAAGCCCGGCCCGTCGCCGCGAACACAAATGGGCGATCAGTGTTATCACCCGGCTGGTGGAACATTACATCCAACGCCCCGAGGATGTGCCGGCCGGCTTTGGCCAAGAGGACGATCCCCCCCAAGTGCGAGCCGTTGACTATGTGGCGGGATTCACCGACCGCGCCTCGATTTCCTCTTACCGGAAGCTGTTCGGCGAGCCGCCCAGCTAGCTCTTATCGGCGTAGCAACACGCCCAGATCCTTTTGGTCCGGCTCGCCCGGTAGCCGAAACCGGCGGCTAGCTTTCACTCCAAAGAGGCTCGTTCACACGCCATGGAACAGGAGCGCCCCAACGGTCGGCGTAGGTGACTTCGTGGACGGGACGACGGCTGGCCACACCCCACCGCCCTTTCGGGTATCCACAGGAGACGGCCGCTGCCTGCTTCCAGCCCCGCTCGGCGGGGACTCCCAGCAACTTGTCGGTTTCCCCCGCCTTGAATTCTCCCAGGATGGTGGTGAGACAAGTGCCCACCCCATGCCCGCGGGCCGCGAGCATGGCGCTCCACACCGCCGGGTAGATGGATGCTCCCGACTGATCTCCCCTTGCGTAGAAAAGCAGCCACAGCGGCACTTCGGCGGCGTTGTCCGCCAACCACTGGGCAGAACTGAAGACACGCAGTGTTTTTACGTCGCCACCCTGACGCGCCTGATCCAAGACCTTGCCGTAGACCTTGTCCAAAAGGACGGTAAACGCTTCCTGATAGAGAGCGCCCACCCCGGCTCGCATCTCAGGGTCGGCAACCACCACAAAACGCCAGTTTTGGGTGTTGCCGCCCGAGGGGGAGCGCACCGCCGCGTCCAACATGGCTTGCACCACCTCGACGGGAATCGGATCGGGTAGTACCCGGCGCATGGCCCGGGTGGTATAGAGAGCCTGTGTAAGTTCCATGCTCCCCAGGGTAAACGGAAAAGAGTTCACGCCAGCCGCCGGGTGAGGTTGTCGCACCCACCTTCTAAGCTCTGTCCCATGAACAAAACCACATCTTCCAAAAAATACGTGGAAGTCCTCGGCAAGCGCATGGCCTACATCGAGGCCGGCGAGGGCGATCCGATTGTGTTCCTACACGGCAACCCCACTTCCTCATATCTGTGGCGGAAGGTCATCCCTCCGGTGGCTGGTCAGGGTCGCTGCCTGGCGCCCGATCTGATCGGGATGGGTGACTCCGACAAGCTGGACTCCTCGGGAGCGGGCTCTTACCGCTTTGTGGAGCACCGCCAGTACGTGGACGGATGGCTGGAAGCGGTGGGCGCCACCCACAATGTGACTCTGGTGGGGCACGACTGGGGCGGGGCACTGGCCTTTGATTGGGCCAACCGGAACCGGGGCGCGGTTCGGGGACTGGTCTATATGGAGACGATCGTCTGTCCGGTTACATTGGACGACTGGCCGGAGTCCGCCCGGCGCATCTTCGGAGCCATGCGCTCTCCGGCCGGCGAGGAGATCGTCCTGGAAAAGAACGTGTTCGTAGAGAGGATTCTCCCCGCCTCGGTGATCGACCCACTGTCGGAGGAGGTGATGGAGGAGTATCGCCGCCCCTACACCGAAGCAGGCGAGAGCCGGCGACCCACCCTCACCTGGCCGCGGGAGATTCCCATTGACGGCCAACCAGAGGACGTAGCGGCAATCGCCGCCGACTACGCCGCCTGGCTGGCGGGAAGCGATGTCCCCAAGCTGTTCATCAACGCCGAGCCGGGAACCATCCTGATCGGAAAGCAACGGGAAACCTGTCGCTCTTGGCCCAATCAAACCGAGAAGACCGTGCGGGGAACCCACTTCATCCAAGAAGACTCCGGCCCCGAGATCGGTCAACTCCTCGCCGACTGGCTGGCGAGCATCTAATGCCAGCGTAAGTCACCTTGCCGAGGGAGAAAAGCACGGCGGGGACTGCACCGCGACATTGAGCGTGCGTTACAGACAAGACAGTTACAGCAGACGGCAACTGAACGAACTGACGCTCCAGATCGTTAGGAGTGATCAGAAGGGAGGTCCAATGAGCAACAAGAGCCGTATCCAATTCGGTGACACCACCATCACATATGAAGTAACTCGCAGCGAACGGCGTAAGAAAACGATTTCAACCATGGTGAGCCTGGACAGAGTCAGGGTGCTGGCGCCCACCCATACCTCTGACGGCGAGCTGGAGGACCTGATTCGCAAACAGGCGCCCCGCATCCTGGACCGTCGTAAAAAACTGAAACGCAGGCCCGCACCGAAGAAATTCCTAACCGGTGAAACCCTGCCGTACCTCGGTCTGGATGTTCCATTGACCGTGGACACCTATCAGTCCTTGAGACCCTGGGTTCGCTACGACCAGGGACGCTTTCTGGTCGATGCACCCCCTGGGTTGGGTGAGGACGCGCACAGAGAGTTGATCCGTATCACTTTCATGGAGTGGTACCGGGCACGCGCAGCCGAGTATCTGTCGGAGCGCGTTGAATACTGGAGGCCTTTGGCGGGGAACGGTATCGAGAATCGGATCTTGATTGGGGATCAGCGGCGGCGCTGGGCAAGCTGCGCCAGTGACGGAACCTTGCGGTTCAACTGGCGGATAATGATGCTCGATCCTTCACTCATCGACTACCTGGTGGTGCACGAACTCACACACCTGATCGTCATGAATCACTCGGCCCTCTTCTGGGATTTGGTCTCCGACTTTATACCAGACGTCAAAGATCGCCGCCAACGCCTCAGGAAGACCGAGTGTTTGCTTCCCCTGGGGTAGCCGGGTGGAAGACCAGGAGAGGTGTAGGGTTTGGGCGGTTGATTCTGGTAGCCATCCCCGCTTTGCTGATCGGCGTGGTCAGCTTGGGTGGGTTTTTTGGCAGGTGGTTTTGGCCGATGGATCTGGCTACCAGCTTCCGTCCACAGTATGCGGTGGGATTGCTGGTGGCGGGAGCGGTGCTGGTTTGGAGGAAGTGGCGGCGGCTGGGCTGGGCGATTTTGATGATCGGATTGGTGAACGCCTTTTTTGTCGCTCCTCTGTTCTGGGGAAAACAGGACGTTCCTCCGGAATCGCCGCTGCTGCGGGTGGTTTCGGTCAACATTCTGGGTCAAAACCAGGAATATGAGAAGGTGATGGGATTCCTTGAGCAGGTGGATGCGGATGTGGTGTTTATTCATGAAGCCAACCGGCTCTGGGAGAACGCCCTATCCGAGGCGATCGGCGGGGGACGAATTGGCTACCAACTGTTCCGCTCACGTCCGGATCATCTGATCTTTGCCACTTTGGTGCTGGCGAGTCAACCGCTTTCCGAAGTGATCAGCCATGGCTGGGCAGAGAGCGAAGCGAGGGCAGTCGAAGTCATTGCCGACCTGGGCGACACGAAGGTAACGCTGCTCGGCATCCATCCCCTGGCGCCCACCAACAGACGGCGGGCGGCGCTGCGAGACGCCCAATTCGAATTCGTGTCCGACTGGGCGGGGGAGACGACCGGCCCGACCGTGGTTACGGGAGATTTCAACGCCACTCCCTGGTCCCATGTGTTCGGTCCTCTCGCCGACGCCGGGCTTCGCAATTCACAGCGTGGGTATGGACTGTCCACCAGCTTTCCCGTGGGGGGCAGTTTTCTCACCAGCGTCTCTATCGACCACCTGCTTCACTCCTCTCATCTGCTGGTGGCCGACCGGTGGCTGGGACCAGACATTGGGTCGGACCATTTCCCGCTGGTGGTGGACTTGGCGCTCTCTTCTCCGCCTGGCTAGTCATCGGCCATTCGGTTCAGCCCCGCCCGACCCTCTGATCTTCTTATCCTTCTTCATGCCACGCCTTCCCCGACCACCAAAGGACTTCCGTGGAAAGTACTTTCGCCCATAACCGGCAGCGACTGGCTGAACTGGTAGGCCCCGACGGCCTGGCCGTGGTGGCGGCCGGAGTTCCGAGCCTCCGCAACCCCGATGTCGATCATCCCTTTCGCCAGGACTCGGACTTCTTCTACCTCACCGGATTCGGCGAACCCCATGCGGTGGCGGTGATCGCCCCCGATCACCCCGAAGGGGAGTTCACGCTCTTCGTGCGCCCCAGGGACCGCCAAACAGAGATATGGGACGGTCCCCGAGCGGGAGTGGAAGGGGCGAAAGAGACTTACGGCGCCGACGCCGCCTATCCGCTAGCCGAGTTGGACAACCGGCTGCTGGGACTGGCACGGAGGCGCTCGGTTATCTGGCATTCCCTGGCCGCCGACGCCCGTCCCCAGCGGGTTATGGACCTCTTGGCAAAGGCCCATAACCTGCACACCCGACTGGGAACCACGCTGCCCCGGCGTCTCTCCGATCTGCGCCCGCTCTTGTCCGAGCTTCGTCTGTACAAGTCTCCCCCCGAGATCCAATGGCTGAGAGAGGCCTGTGAGTTGACCATGGAAGGCCATCGGGAGGCCATGCGTTTTGCCGAGCCGGGCCGCTGGGAATTCCAGGTGCAGGCGGCTATGGAATACGTGTGGCGGATGGGAGGGTCTCCCCGCGACGGATACCCCTCCATCGTCGCCTCCGGACCCAACGCCTGCATCCTCCACTATGTCGAAAACCGCCGCCAGATGCAAGAGGGGGACTTGCTGTTGGTGGACGCCGCCTGTGAAATCCATTATTTCTCTTCCGACATCACCCGCACCTATCCGGTCTCGGGTACATACACCCCTGCACAGCGCCGGGTCTATCAGGTGGTGCTGGACGCCCAAGAGGCGGCGATCGCCGCTTGTCGGCCGGGCGCACACATCCGCGCTCCGCACGATGCGGCACTGGAGACGCTGGTGGAGGAAATGGGGGAGATGGGGCTTTTGCCCACCGACGCCTCGGAGGCGAGAGGCATGCATCTCTACCAGGAGTTCTTCATGCACGGTACCTCTCACTGGCTGGGAATGGATGTGCACGACGTGGGCGCCTACCGCCTCGACGGGTCGCATCGCATCCTAGAGCAGGGAATGGCGCTGACCGTAGAGCCCGGGCTGTACGTGGATCCCTCCCGACCGGAGGTGGAGTTCACTCTGTTAGAACACGACGCCGACCAGTGGGCAAAAGAGCGCATGCTGGACCCCTCCGCCGCCGCCCGTCAAAAAGAACTGCGGGAAAATGCCCCTAAGGTCTCACATCCCATCCCCCCCGAGCTGTTGGGGATCGGAGTGCGGATCGAAGACGACGTTTTGATAACCAGCGGGGGGTGCGAAGTGCTCACTGCCGAACTGCCCAGGGCGCCCGACGAGGTGGAGGCGCTGTGTCGGGAAGAGCCGCGGCACAGCCGGGACTTGCAGTGAAGGAAGGATTGAAGACTCTTCGCATCGCCAACTGCTCCGGGTTTTTCGGGGATCGGCTGGCGGCAGCCCAAGAGATGGTGGAGGGGGGACCCATTGACGTGCTCACCGGTGACTATCTGGCCGAGCTGACCATGGCGATTCTCTGGCGAATGCGCCGTCGCGATCTCCAGGGTGGGTTTGTTCGCACTTTTCTGACCCAGATGGAAGAGGTGATGGGCGCCTGTCTGGATCGGGGCATCAAGGTGGTGGCCAACGCCGGCGGACTGAATCCCCAGGGTTTGGCCGAGCGATTGGAGGAACTGGCGGATCGGCTCGGCCTGAAGCCGCGCGTAGCCTGGGTGGGAGGCGACGACCTCACCGGGCGGGTGGCCGAGTTGCAAACGGCCAACGGACTTCCCCACTTCGACACCAGGAGGCCGCTTCCCCCAGAAACCACACCTCTGACCGCCCATGCCTACCTGGGTGGGGCGGGGATCGCCGAGGCTCTTTCCTGGGGAGCGGATGTGGTGGTGACGGGACGGGTCACGGACGCGGCGGTGGTGATCGGGCCGGGGATGTGGGCTTTCAACTGGGCGGCGGACGATTATCACTCTCTGGCGGGCGCCTTGGTGGCTGGACACATCATCGAATGCGGCGCCCAGTGCACGGGGGGCAACTACTCCTTTTTCGACCAGGTGCCGGGGCTGGAACGGGTGGGGTTTCCGATCGCCGAGCTTTCCGAGGACGGCTCGGCGGTGATCACCAAGCATCCGGGAACCGGCGGGCTGGTGTCGGTGGGGACCGTTACCGCGCAGCTCCTTTATGAAGTGGGCGGAGCACGCTATCACAATCCCGATGTAACCGCCCGCCTCGACACCATCCGGCTTTCCCAGGAGGGGCCCGATCGGGTAGCCGTCACCGGGGTCCAGGGAGAGCCGCCCCCGCCCACCCTGAAGGTGGCCCTCAACTACCTGGGGGGATACCGTAACACGGTCACCATGATGATCACCGGCCTGGACGCCGCCCGCAAAGCAGAGTTGGCCACCCAAGCGCTCTGGGACAGTCTGGGAGGCGCCGACCAGTTCGACGAGGCGGTGGTCTCGTTTGCGGAAACCGGCGATTCCGACCCGGCCACCAACGAGGCAGCCATGTCTCAGCTGCGGATCACGGTCAAAGACTCCGATCCCAAGAAGGTGGGAAAGCGATTCTCTCGGGCGGCGGTGGAAATGGCTCTGGCCCACTATCCGGGGTTTTTCATGACCGCCCCACCCCAGGATTCCACTCCCTATGCCGTCTATTGGCCGACCATGGTGGACGCCGCTCAGGTTGTCCAGCGGGTTCGGATGGGAGACCGGGAAAGCGAGATTGTTGCCGCACCGCCGGGCGCGGCCGCCGATCCGGGCGGTGACCCTCCACAGGGTAAGGAGGAGACCGAGCCCGGGCGGTGGGAGGGGGCCGAAACGGTGATGACGCCGTTGGGCCGGATAGTCGGGGCCCGCTCCGGCGACAAGGGCGGAGACGCCAATGTCGGGGTCTGGGCGCAGAACCGAGAGGCATACTCGTGGATGGTCGAGTTCTTGTCCGTGGCCCGCTTTCGGGAGTTGGTGCCCGAAGCCGCCCGCCTGGAGGTGGAACGCCATGTCCTCTCCAACCTGTCGGCCATCAACTTCGTGGTGCGGGGACTCCTGGGAGAGGGCGTCTCATCCAACACCCGCACCGACCCTCAAGGCAAGAGCCTGGGCGAGTATCTGCGGGCCAAACTGGTCCCCCTACCCGTCTCACTCCTGGGAGAACGCCCGATTTAGAGCAGCATGGCGGCGGTAACCTGTTCGATAGTGTCCGCCGTCATAACCGTCAAAGACCTCGTCAAACACTATGGCGCGGTTGCAGCCCTCGACGGGGTGAGCTTCACGGTGACCGAAGGCGAGGTGCTGGCGCTATTGGGCCCCAACGGAGCGGGGAAGACAACTGCGGTCGAGATACTGGAGGGCTACCGCCGGGCTGATGAGGGCGAGATCGACGTGCTCGGCTACCACCCGGATACGGGCGGTCGGGCATTCCGCGATCGGATCGGCATCGTGCTCCAGGAAACCGGCATCGAACAGGTGACGACTGTTCGGGAGGCGATCGAGGGGTATGGGGCGTGTTATTCCCGCCGGCGCCCGACGGACGAGTTGATCTCCCTGGTGGGGCTGGACGAGAAGGCGGACTCTCGTATCAAGACCCTGTCGGGTGGCCAGCGCCGCCGCCTCGACCTTGCCTTGGGTTTGGTCGGCGATCCCGATCTCGTTTTCCTGGACGAGCCCACCACCGGGTTCGACCCGGCCGCCCGCCGTAAATCATGGGAATTGGTGGAGGGACTCACCGCCTTGGGCAAGACGATTCTCCTCACCACCCACTACCTCGACGAGGCCCAGCATCTGGCTGATCGGATTATCGTGCTGATGGAGGGGAGGATCGTGGCCGAAGGCACGCCCGCATCGCTGGGCGCAGCCCGACCGGTTACGACTATCCGGTTCAGCGTTGCCGACCCCCGAGATCTGCCTGCCATCGGGGAAGGCCCCAAGGTGGACAAAGACAAGGTGACATACCGAACCTCCGACCCGACCGCCGACCTGTACACGCTGACCGGGTGGGCCACTCAGAGTGGGGTGGAACTGGCCGGTCTCGAAGTGACGCGGCCCAGCCTGGAAGATATCTATCTTGACATCGTGAGTGAATCAGCCGGCGCGGAGCGGGCGGGATGAACGGCGTCAGCCCCGACCTTCCCCTCCTCTGGCGACAGTTTCGCAGCCAGAACCGCACGTTCTGGAGAACCCCGATCGCGGCATTCTTCACTCTGGCCCTTCCGGTCTTTTTCCTGGTGCTGTTCAGTGTGATCTTTAGCGAGGAAGTGACCGACGGGTACCGAATTTCCCAGTTCTTTGTCCCGGCGATGGCCGTATTCGCGTCGGTTTCGGCCACCTTCACCAACTTATCGATCGGTACCGCCCTGGCCCGTGATCAAGGCATCCTCAAGCGGGTACGCGGTACTCCGCTCCCACCGTGGATCTATATGGCGGGGCGAATCGGTTCGGGAGTGTGGATCGCTTTTATCTCGGTGGTAATAATGTTCGCCATCGGCTGGGCGTTCTTCGGCTTTCACATGCTGTGGGGCGATATTTTGACGGCCGTGCTGGTGTTCGTACTCGGCATGGCCACCTTCTCGGCCCTCGGGCTGTCGGTCTGCGCGGTCATCAAGAACGCAGACGCGGTGCCGGCGGTGGCCAACGCCGTATTCCTGCCGATGGCCTTTATCTCGGGCATCTTCATTCCACTCGATGACGCCCCGCAGTGGCTGGTATTCCTCGGGGACATCTTCCCGCTCAAACACTTTGCCGCACCGTTCGGTAACGCCTTTGACCCATTCCAGTCCGGGCAGGTTCTCGGTTGGGAGAACCTGGCGATCCTGGGTGCCTGGTTCGTGCTCGGACTGGTGGTCACCACCCGGTTCTTCAACTGGGATCCCCGAGGTTCGAGATAGGCTTTTAAAGAACCGTTCGCCCAACGATCGATGTCCACTCCCTTTACCAGCCTCCTCTACCGCCTCTATGAGAGGCGACTGCTCAGCGGGATGGACGCGTCCCGCTTCCCCCGGCATGTGGGAGTGATCCTCGATGGTCATCGCCGCTACGCCCGCCAAAACGGACTGCCCACCTATATCGACAGCTATTGGGAGGGGATGCACCGCTTCGAGGAGTTCGTGGACTGGTCGGCGGAACTGGGCATACCGGCCATTACTTCCTGGGTTCTGTCAAAGGAGAACCTCAACCGCTCGCCCGAGGAACTCGACCCCATATACGAGGTGCTGGTCAGCCTGTTCGAACGTCTCCCCCAGCGATGCCGAAAGCATGGAATGGGACTGCACTTCATAGGAAGCTTGGATCTTCTGCCCACCGGACTTGTCACCGCCGCCAAGACCGCCATGGAACGGACCGGACCGGGTGAGGGGGACCGCAAGCTGACCATCGCCATGGGCTACGGCGGCCGCCAGGAGATCGTGGACGCTTGTCGCAACCTGGTGGCCGAACTGGGCGCGGAGGTTGACAACCCCGTCCAGTTGGCGGAGCGGATCGACCACGCCGGGCTGGCCCGTCATATGTACTCCGCTGACACCCCGGATCCTGATCTGTTGATTCGCACTTCGGGAGAGTCCCGATTGTCGGGATTTATGCTGTGGCAGTCGGCTTACGCCGAATTTGTGTTCGCGGATGTCTACTGGCCGGCTTTTCGTCGGGTTGACTACCTGCGGGCCCTGCGCGACTTTTCGCGTCGGGACCGTCGCTATGGCCAGTAAACCTATTCGGTTACCTGCTCGGGCGCCAGATGGGTCACATCCCCGAAGCTCTTTAGGGAAAACATCGCCGCGTTAGCCAGCGGATAGGTCTCGATTACGGAGACCGCGGTGTGGAGGGAACGGAACTTGTGCCACGCTATGGGTGTCGCTCCACATCCCAGGAGCATCTCGTAAATCACCGCGTTGGTGCCGCCATGGGCCACCAGCACAATGGATTTTCGCTCGCCGACCTTCCATAGGCCAGGTTGGTCGGGAGCGAACATTTCCGTGCCGTAGTCGCCCAGTGTCTGAAGCAGCCCGGTAGTGATTCTCGCCTGAAATCTTCGGTACGACTCACCCCTTCGCATGCCTCTCCACAGCTTTTCGAGCGACGGCAACCTATGAAACTCCGCGATCTGGGCCTCCACTTGTTTTTCGAGCATCCCGTCCCATTCCACGGGATCCCCGATCTCATTCATCCACGGGCGCACCTGTGGTGTCAAACCGAGCGCCTCGGCCAGGGGATCGGCCGTCTCCTGGGCGCGTTTCAACTCCGAAACCCACAACTCGTCGACTTCGGGCCACCGGCGTTCGGCCAACTGTAGAGCTTGGCGTCTTCCCAGTTCGGTGAGCACCGGATTGCCCACCATTCGTCCTCTCTGTATCCAGGCGGGCTGGGCGTGACGGACCAGGATCAGTCGCATCTTCTCCAAACTAACGGCCCGACCGTCTCTTTTGCCAATCGGTTGCTCCAATTCTGTTTGTTCATCATGGCTTGTTGGCCTTGGCCCGGTATCGTGTACCTCGCCGGACTTAAAGGAGAACATGGAGACCCTCACCGTCTACAACTCGTCCCGGCGAAGCTGGATAGCGGTGTTGTTGGGAGTGGTGCTGATTGGCGCTGCGTTGGACCTGCTGCTGTGGGACTGGTTGGTGGCCGGGCTGGCGGAAAAGATTTACCAGGGAGAGGAGGTACTGGAAGACCGGGAAAGGGTGTGGGCCGGGATGCTGTTGGCCACGGGCGCCATTCTGCTGGTTTGGGGGGTGGTCTCGGCTGCCCGGCATCGTCCAGTCCTGACGGTGGGACCAGAAGGGCTCTCTCTTTGCCTGCGAGGTCCCTTTCGACCTCTTGACCTCCTGGCATGGGAATCGATCAGCGAGGTTTTCTCTCAACCGGTGGCCGACGACGGAAGTCTGCTGTCCAGCCTGACCGTCGTTCTGCAGCCGACCGACCAAGAGCTTGATCTTCCCGCCCGCCCTTGGGGAGCGAGATGGGTGGGCAAGCGTGTTTTGCGAGTTTTGGCCTCGGACTGGCTAGTGCGCGCCGAAGTAGTGGAAACGGTGAGCAACCACTATTTCGACCGTATATCGGAAAAGGAAATGGCAGCGGATAGCTCATGATGATCGGAGCGCACCTCTCCAACAAGAATCCCTTGGCCGATGCCCAGGCGATAGGCGCCGAGGCGGTACAGATGTTCTTGTCCAACCCGCAAAGCTGGAAAAAACCGCTGCCCCGATCTGATGCGGAGGAGTTGGCGTCATCTCCTGTTCCCATCTATGTGCATGCTCCCTATTTGGTAAACCTGGTGGCGAACCAAAGCAGGATACGGATACCGAGCCGGCGGATCCTGTCCGATACTTGCGACGCGGCAGCCGAGATCGGAGCCGCGGGCGTGGTGGTTCACGGCGGCCATGTAACCGGCGGCGGCGATCTGAGGGAGGCGACCGGACGTTGGCGGAAGGCGCTCGTCCAGCTCGACACCAAAGTGCCGGTGCTGATCGAGAACACCGCCTCCGGGCAGTTCGCCGCCGCCCGGCGGCTGGAGGACGTGCGCCGGCTGTGGGAGGAAATCGGCGACCTGGATGTGGGGTTCGTGCTTGACACCTGCCACGCCTGGGCGGGAGGAGAGCCGCTTGACGGGCTGGTGGAGCGGGTGATGGATGTGACCGGAAGAATCGACTTGGTGCATGTCAACAACTCCCGCGACCCTTTCGACTCCCGACGGGACCGTCACGCCAACCTCGAGACGGGGGAGATCCCCCCAAAGCTATTGGCCGATGTGATCCGGAAAGCCCGGGCGCCGATGGTGGTGGAAACCCCATCCGCCGGCCAGCAAGCCGACATCGCCTGGCTCAGGGAGCAACTTCTCGACTCTCCCTGAGTGCGGCCCTAAGGGTGATGGCTACGGATGGCATCCGAAAGGACATCGTCGTTACCGTGTTCGGGTCGGGAGGGAACCAGATCGCGAAGAAATCGTTTAGAAAACCCGCCCCAAACCTTGACTCCTGTCACATGGGGAATACATAGTGAAGAGACACAAACATCGCTTGCGGTCCGGACCGCTCGATCACTTATCAAGTCTTGTTCCCCAAGGGCGGCCCTAGTTACAACGCCCGACCGGGAGAGAGCCAAGCCGGCGACCATCCCCGGTTCGGATAGATAGGCCTACGTCCGTCCGAACAATTTTGACCGGAACGGCGGAGGCGGGTCGGGAGGGAAACCCATAAATTAATAGGTGTGGGCGGGGGCGGCCTGGGTCGTGATTTGGTGAACCCAGCCGTGGAATTTGGCGGAAATGACTGGGACAAAAGGGGATATCATCAGGACTATGGATTTTCTGGTTGAGTTTCACTCGGGACTGCGGTGGGTGGTATTGGCCACCCTGATTGTCGTGTCGGTGATGGGTCTCACCGGGTGGCGGAAGGAGTCCTCCCATCCTCCCGTCCTGGTGAGAGTAACGGTCATCGCCATGGACGTCCAGGTGTTGGCGGGGATAGTGCTGCTGATCAGCAACCAGCGCTGGGACGACACCTTCTATGGGATAATCCATCCCGCCGTAATGTTGGTCGCCTTGGTGGTGCTCCATATCGGCAGAGGCCGGTCCCGGCGGGCCGAACAGCCGTTATCTGGTCGTATCCTGACGGTAACCACCCTCCTCACACTGGGACTGATCCTGGCCGTCATCCCCTGGTGACGCCTCTCCGACGCAAGCCAGCGCGACAAAAAGGGAACCACCATTGATTTTTTTCATCTTCGCCATCCTTTTAACACTGGCAGCCGCTGGGCTAATGCTCGCATGGGCAAGTACCCGGAAATCCCCCGACTCGAACCCAGCGATGCTGGTCGGTGGCATCGCCGCCGCCGTGCTGGCAGTTAGCCTGGTATCCGTTTTCACCGTCGACGCCAACACCGTCGGCGTGGAAGTGCTATTCGGGAAACCAACGAACTCCTGGAGGGAGGGGCTGCACTTCAAAAACCCTCTGTCCAAAATCGTGCACATCTCCGGCGTGCAGCAGGAATCCACCTATTCGGCACGAGTATCAGAAGGGGAAAAAGGCGGCTTCGACGCCGTGTCCGCAGTCACAGCCGACAACGCTGTCGTAGAAGTGGACGCCACTCTACTGTGGAACCTCGACCTCAACTTAGCCGAAGAAATCTACCGGCAATACCGCGATCTCGAAACGGTGCGCTCCCGCCTCGTGCGGCCCACCAGTCGAAACGTAATCCGCGACTGTATGGCGCTATACGCCTTTGAAGAAGCCCGGACAACCGGAAGAGCCGCCATAGCCCTATGCGCAGAAGAAGGCATCCAATCCGAAACCGAACAAGGCGGCGTCTTGGTCTCCGCTGTTCAAATTCGCGGTATGACCGCCCAAAGCGCAGAACTGCAAGCCAGCATTGACCGAAAACTATCAGCCGAACAAGCCGCCCGCGAAGCCGAGTTCCGTAGAGACCAAGCCAGGGTCGACGCTGAAACGGCCCGGATAAAAGCAACCGGCGAAGCCGAGGCCACCATTGAACGAGCACGAGGACAAGCTGAAGGCAACCGCCTGCTAGACGCATCGTTGACGCCCCCCATATTGACACTACGTTCGCTCCAAGCCATAGCTGACGGCGGCGGCGTGTTTTTCTGGACAGGGGACACGTCCGGCGCCCAACCCGTCTTGGACATCAGCGACCTCGTCGGTGAAATAGGCACCACGAAGTGACCGAAGTTTTTCTCTACTTCCTACCACCCGAGCACGGATAAACACCAAAGGAGCCCCCGCGGAGAGAACAACGGGTCCGCTTATCCGCCTTCTTGCCAGAAGCAGAGGGTTTATTATTGAAAAAACAAGCCCTTGGGGGCGGTCGACTCACGTAGCGCGCGACCCCCAATACGGGGCTAGTCAACCCAGAACCCGATCCCCCAACCCTTGATGGTGGGGAGAGAGGAGAAAAAACATGGCAAAGGTGACTGTCCCAGTAATCCGAAAACGGAAGGACACTGAAAAAATCGCCATGGTAACCGCCTACGACTTCCCCGGCGCCAAGCTGGCCTCGGAAGCGGGCATCGACATCATCCTGGTTGGAGATTCTGCAGCCAATGTCGTCCACGGCTTCGACAACACTCTTTCGATGAGCCTGGAGATGATGACCCTTCATGTGGCGGCGGTCTCCCGAGCCAAACCTCACTCGCTGGTAGTGGGAGACATGCCCTGGATGAGCTTTCACATATCCCCCGAGGAGACCGTGCGCAACGCCGCCGTTCTTATCAGGGCGGGCGCGGAGGCGGTAAAAGTAGAAGGTGGAGCCGACCGCATTCCCCACATCAAGCGACTGATAGCCGCTGAGATCCCGGTGATGGGCCACTTGGGGCTCACCCCCCAATCTATCCACGCCGAGGGTGGCTATCGCGTACAAGGCCGTCGGCTGGACACCGCCCGCCGGATCATCCGAGATGCCCAAGCCTTGGAAGAGGCGGGGGTGTTTGCCCTGGTCCTGGAAGGCATACCCGATGTTTTGGCCTCGGTGGTCACCAAACGTCTTTCAATACCCACCATCGGCATCGGCGCCGGTCGCTCCGTGGACGGACAGGTCTTGGTCTTCCATGACTTGTTGGGGATGGGGTTCGGACGCTACCCGAAGTTCGTCCGTCAATATGCGGATCTGCGCACCATCGCCACTGATGCGCTCCGCCGCTACCGCGAGGATGTGCGAGCCGGCAGGTTTCCCGACACGAAAGAGACCTACAGCGTGGACGCCGGCCTTGAGGAAGCATTATTGGAGGAAACAACTTCAACCGCAAGTGCTTCCTCCTTCTAGTTTGTGTAACGCTTTGGGTCGGGGCTTGTGGGGAGGCTCCGGCTGAAAGCGAGCTGGAAGGTGGAAACTTGCCCACTTCCACCACATCTGCGGAGCCAACCCCCGCCAACGCCCCCCTGACCACCGACACGGTACCTTCCGTCACCACCACCACCACAACAACCACCACCACAACAACCACCACCTCCGCCCAACTCGACACCGGAGACGTATCCGGGTTCGAGATCATCAGTGTCCGGCTGGGCGACCGGCCGCTCAAACTGGCCTTGGCCGACACACCCACTCTTCGCAGCCGTGGTCTGATGGGGGTGACATCACTGGGCGATCTGGACGGGATGCTCTTCGCCTGGGACGATCCCCTCCATGTTTCCTTCTGGATGAAGAACACGCTTATTCCCCTGCATATCGGCTACTTCGACGAGAGCGGGGCGCTCTCCCTGGTAGTGGACATGGTTCCGTGCGTAGCCGATCCGTGTCCCAAATATCCATCGGTCACACCCATCCGCCATGCCTTGGAAGCTCTTCCCGGGTTCTTCGACCCCATAGCTTTGGGGGAATCTCTTACCCTCGGAGAAAACGGCGCCTTTCCGTAATTCTTGAGGTTGGCGGAGATTGTATGGGGTTTTGCTTGTGTTATCATGGGTCCCACAAGTCCCCCAAATACGCGCCTACGGGTGCCTGTCCTGCCCCAGTCAATGGGGCCTTCTGTATGTCAGGCAGATGACCAAAGGAGGTAACGCTATTTTGCGTCAGTACGAGTTAATGACGATCTATCGTCCGGAGTTGTCCGAGGATGAATACCGGATGAAGGTTTCAGAGTTGAGTGAGTTTCTTGCCAACCAAGGGGCCGTCAACCAAAAGACCGACCCATGGGGAAAGCGGCGATTGGCCTACAAGATCGACCATGTTTCCGAGGGGTACTACACCGTCAACCGGTTCGAGTCGGAACCGACAACGGTGGATGCGCTCCGACGGGTCCTTTCCTTGGCCGACGAGGTGCTGCGTCATAAAGTTGTCCGTCCTGAGAACTGATCGAGGCCCCAAGGAACGAGAGGAAGAATAGAAATGGCCCTTAACTCTGTGACGTTGGTCGGGAACCTGGTCGAGGATCCCGAACTCCGCTTTACCACTTCGGGAATACCCCGAGCCAATATCCGTCTGGCCGTCAACCACCGCTGGCGCGGTGCCAACGACGAATGGCAGGAAGAGACCAGCTTTTTCAGTGGAACCGTATGGCGCCAGTACGCCGAAAACGTCGCCGAATCCCTGCAGAAGGGGTCGCGAGTCATCATCACCGGTCGTTTGCAGCAACGCAGTTGGGAATCCCCGGACGGAGACCGGCGCTCGGTGGTAGAGGTGAGGATCGATGAAATCGGGCCGTCCCTGCGGTGGGCCACCGCAGATGTAAGACGCACTGCCCGCGAAAGTGGAGGTGGCTACTACGAAGGTGGTCAGAGATCGTCGCCCCCGCCTGCCAGCCCGACGAAGCCTACGGGATCCTACACCGGCCACGACGAAGAGCCCTTCTAAGAAAGGAATCCTATGGCACGCAAAGCTTCACCCAGGAGACGCCCCCGGTCGGGACCGGGCTATCGGCGCCTCAAAAAGCGGTCCTGTCACTTCTGTGACACCCATATCCGCTATGTGGACTACAAGGACATCACGTTGCTGCGCAGATACATCTCCGACGCACGCTCCAAAATCCGCGGCAGGCGATCCACTGGAAACTGCCAACGGCATCAAAATGCGGTGGCCCGCGCCATCAAGAACGCCCGTGAGATGGCGCTCTTGCCTTATACCAACGCATGAGCGCCCGGCTGATCCTCACTGAGGACATAGCCGGGTTGGGGTACAAAGGCGAAGTGGTGGAGGTAGCGCCGGGATACGCCCGGAACTACCTCATCCCCCGCAAAAAGGCAGTGAAGGCCACCCCTCGGGCCATGGCTCATATCCAGGCTCTCAAGCAGGCGAAACTGGCCGAGTACACCCGGCTCAAGTCCGACGCCGAGCAGATCGCCACCCGGCTGGTGGGCAAGATGGTGGTGATCGCCGCCCGCGCCTCCGAAGCCGGAACCCTCTACGGCTCGGTAACTGCAAAAGATGTGGTGGAGGCGGTTCGTCGGGACACCGGCTTCAATCTCGAGATTGACCATGTGATTATGGAATCGCCTATCCGAATGATCGGCGCTTTTTCTGTCACCATTCGCCCCCACGAGGATGTCCAGTTCCCCATCTCGGTGGATGTTTACCCCGCCGAAGACAAATAGGGCGGCCCATGCCGACCAGTAAACGACAGCAAGTGCCGTCTAACCGCCCCTGGGATCCGGTGGGCTACTCCCGGGCGGTCCGGGTGGGCAACCTGATCGAGGTGGCCGGCACTACCGCCGGCGCGCCCGACGGGTCGGTGATCGCCCCCGGCGACATGTACGGGCAGGCCAAGGCCTGTTTGGAGATAATGGTCTCCGCGCTGGCCGAGTTGGGAGCGACACCCGAAAATGTGATCCGGACCAGGATGTTCCTGACCGACATCTCCCGATGGGAGGAGGCCGGAAGGGCTCACGCCGAAGTGTTCGGCGTGATCAAGCCTGCTTCCACAATGGTCGAGGTATCGAGCTTCTTGGACCCCGGATACCTAATCGAGACCGAAGCCACCGCCGTCTGCGATTAGCTTGGCCTATCGCGGGGTTGTGGCGACGCTTCGGTGATGCTAGAGATGGCCCCCCTCTACCGCTCCCCATCTCCTTGGGGAGCGGGACGGCCTCCTCCTGCTGCGATTCCCAGAGGCCCGAAGAAGGGCGTGGTTACGGACTCTCCGTACAGCGGTGCGGCTATATACTTGGAGCGCATTCAGGGGAGAGGTCCCCTATGACCTCCTTCGGGGAAGGAGGCAAGGAGGAGCGATGCCAGGCCGTCTCCAAGATAAGGTAGCTATCATCACCGGTGGCGCCACTGGCATGGGCCGAGCTGCCTCTCTCCTCTTCGCTCACGAAGGAGCAAAGGTGGTGGTAGCTGATCGCAACGTGCCGGAGAGCCAGAAAACGGTGGCGCTGGTGGGCGAGATGGGCGGTGATGCCTTATTCGTCGAAACAGACGTCTCCAAGGCAGCCCATGTGAATGACATGGTGGAGCAGACGGTCCAGCGCTTCGGGAAGCTGGACGTACTGGTGAACAACGCCGGGGTCCTCATCCGTACGCCGCCACTTGCGGAGGTTTCGGAACTGGACTGGGACCTGACCCTCAACACCAACCTACGGGGGGTGTTTCTCTGCACCAAGTACGCAATCCCCCATATGCTTGGGCGCGGGGGCGCCATCGTCAACGTCTCCTCGGGCGCCGGGATAAGCCCCACCCCCCACGCCATCCCCTACGGCGTTAGTAAGGCGGGAGTCATCCAGCTCACCATGACCACCAGCCACCAGTACGCCCCCCAGGGAGTACGCTGCAACGTCATCGTCCCGGGGCCCATCGACACCCCCCAGGCCCGGGGCAGCACCGGCAGCGCCGAGGAGTTTGAGCAGATCACCTCACGCGTCGCCTTGGGGCGCGTGGGGACTCCCCAGGACATCGCCAACCTCATGCTGTTTCTGGCCTGCGACGAGTCCTCCTTCATCAGCGGCGCCGCCTTCAATATCGACGGTGGCGGCCCAGTGTAAGACGACAAAGAGGGAGAAAGACCCATGTCCCAGCAGGCTCTTCGAGAGATCATCAACCGGGCGGTGGCCGACTATGGGTTCCGTCTTGCTGTCATGTGGGGCACCGATGATGTCGTCGAGGGCTCAGACCTCACTCCCCAGGAGGCTCAGACCCTCCACGAACTGGTTGTGCCTGAACTCAAGAAGCTCCCCAACCCGGTCGAGCCCACCGACCATGCCACGGTCCAAGAGCGCCTGGCAAAGCTGGCGTCCTGAACGCCCTACCGGTCTTTCAACCTTAACGCTCCAAGCGAGCCGTAACCACAATCCCCCCGCCCTGCCCGGGCGCGGAGTCCACCACCGGGGTGTAGGCCAAGAACTCCTCTCACAGTGAGGCCCAACGCGCTGGGTTCTCATTTACCCCTACCACCCCGTGTCCAGCGCGCGGTGCGGATAGACCCGCGGAGGGCTGTCTCCCAGCCAGGGAGCGGCAGGCAGCAGTTCGGCGGCTGTGTACAAACCCGGTGGGGCCGACAAGACCGAGGCAATGCTATTGACCAAACGGGCCGAAGTGGTCAGCACAGCCTGTGTGCCGGGTCGGATGGTGAGGTCGATGGTGTTTTCGCCGTCGATCCGGATGCGATCCAAGGTTTCCATACCAACCGATGCCGGATCAATATGCAACGAGAGATCGAACCGCAACCACGGTCGACTGTCGACCCACCCGGTCGCCTCCTGCACAACACCGGCAGTCTGGCCTGGAGAAATCACATACTCGGTGAGTTGATAGGACTGATCGGCGATCAATGGTTGGACGTTTTCTTCAAAGGCGTCGAGAGTCCTGCCCAGCGTTTCCGCGATGACCCGGGCACTTTCCTCAAAGCCGATGTGCCCGCGGATGATTCCCGCCCGACGGGCTTCCTCGAATCCCACCGGGCCATATCCGACCCCCAGCGACCGATGGACCCGTTGCCCGAAGACCGAGGCGTCCAGCGCCCGGGAAACCGAAATCTGATCGATATCCCAGCAGGCGCCGGAGGCAACCACCGGCAGCACATCAAACACGAAACCGGGATTGATACCAGTAGCTACCACCGCCGCCCCGAAGCGGCGGCAGGCGGCCGCGATCTCGTTGCCTGCTAACGGATCCGTGACATCCGGAAAGGCCAACTCTTCGCTGGAGGTGACCACATTGACCCCCCGGCGCAAACATCTGAGGATGTCGTCCTTCACTTCGGCGATGGGAGACCGGGTGGCGATCAGGGCCACGTCCGGTTGGAACCTCTCCAGCATATGGTCGGGGTCGGTTGACAGCGGAAGATCAGCAGGGATCTTCCCGGAATCGATTCGTTCCTGAACAAAACCCGAGCCCCCGATCACCGCCCCTACCGGTCGGAGCCATGGCCTGGTCAGACACAGCCGCAAAGCCGCCCGACCAACGGTGCCCAGGCCAAAAACGACCACTGTTACTGAACGGGTACGCCCGGGCGTGCTCATTGTCGATTACTCTCTTCCCCGACAACGGTGGGAAGTTGCCCCGTCCGGTACATCATGCGGCAAAGAGACGCCGGGGATTGGCAACGGTAAGCGCCCTTATGTCTTCCTCTCCAACCCCGCGCTCCCTCAACAACGGTAAGAAGCGAGTGATCACATGGTCATAGCCTGTTCCTCCATATGACCGAAGAGCGCCCCGTTTTCCGACATCGGTGGAGAGAAGAATCCGATCTCGATATCCGGCGTGGATCAGCCCAATGATGGCGTCCGCTCTCCTCTCGTCCGACTGCTTGTCGAGTTGGCCGATGGCGTCATAGGCGATCCACACTCCTCGCTGGAGCAGCTCGATGTGGTAGTCCACGTCAGGGGTCGTGTCGACGTGGCCTATCACCAATTTGTCGAGATTGGCCCCGGCGTCCTCGAACAGCCGCGCCTGCTCCAGGCCTATGCGGGTGAAGAGCGCATGGGTGGAGATGGGTACCCCCGTCTCCCGTTGGGCGGTGGCGCAGGCCCTGATCACCCGCTCCTCGGCAGCGGAGATTCTTCGATGGTGAGTTCCGATCTCTCCCAGGATCCCCGCCCTTATCTCAGTTCCGTAGAACCCTTCGGTCAGATCCTTCACCAGCATGGCCACGATGTCCCGGTCGGTCATGTCCTTCAGCCAGGGAGGGTGGAACTTCTCCCAGTAAAACCCGGTCCCGGCGATGATGTTAGTGCCTACATCCCGGGCGACCTCGCGGAGGGCCACCGGATCAGGCCCGAGCCCATGCACGGTCTGGTCCACAATGGTGCTGCCGCCGCTCTCTTTGAAGAAGCTCAATTCGTAGCGGGCCACTTCGGGGTCGCTGAGGATCAGATGAGAGTTCATGGTTATCTCATACACATCCAAGAACACATGCTCATGGGGCAGAGTCAGACCTAACTCGTCTGGGGTTATCGGTCCCAGAACGGTCTGGATAGTGTTCACAAACGATCCAACCCAGCTAATACATCAGCAGAGCGCCGCTTACGTTGACGGTGGCGCCGCTCACGAAGCTGGCGTGTTCGGAAGTCAGAAAGGCAACCACCGCCGCCAATTCCTCGGGATCACCCATCCGCCCCAACGGGCACTGAGCAATGCCGGCTGCCACAATCTCAGGGGGATTGTCAATGTGCTGCATCGGGGTGCCGATCTGGCCGGGCGATATGCAGTTCACCAGAATGTTGTGAGGTCCGTAAGCGCGAGCGAACCCACGGGTCATGGAGACCACCCCACCCTTGCTGGCCACGTAGACATGACTTCCATGCACCGGCCCGCTAAGCCAGGCTCCGGAAGTGAAATTGATGATCCGTCCCCCCCTCCCGGTGGCGATCATTGCTTCTCCGACTGCCTTGTTCAAAAAGAAGGAGCCTTTCAGGTTCACGTCATGCTGAGCATCCCAGTCCTCCTCCGTCACGTCCCCCAACTGTCTCCTCCGCAGATACGCCGCCACATGAGCAAGAGCCCACAAAGGACCCAACCGCGCCTCCACATCGGCCACCATCCCAGGCATCGGCCCGGAGTCAGCCAGATCGAAAACCACCGGCAGGTGCGGACCGGGGCCATCCAGTTCCGACACAACGTCTCTCACCGTCTCCTGCCGATCCAAGGCAGCCACCCGGGCGCCCAACGACGCCATGGCTTGCGCAGTCGCCTTTCCGATCCCGCTCGCCGCCCCGGTCACCAGCACCGCTTGATCTCGGATACCGGCCCCCAAGCTCCAGTCCTTTTTGCCCATCTTCGTGTCACCTTTGTATTGACGCTTTTTGGAGTACCGTGAATCATTCGGTGGGCATCTGGAACGGCTCCGGATCCAAGAAACGGTTGAGAACGTTACGGCTGACGGTCGCCACGTTGTTGTCGTAAAGGGCGTGGCTGAGGCTCCCGGACCAGGCAATGGAGCCCACCGAGAACACCGCCCCGCCGCCGGGCGTCTCGTAGAACACCATGTCGGCGCGGATGCGGTCGGGGTCATCGGGGTTGGTTGGAGGCAGCGTATCAACAAGGGAGGTGACCATCAGGTCATATAGGTTGGAGTGCCCCTCCGAAGAGGCGAGAACCAGAGCATGGCGAGGAGTGCCCATGAAAGGGTCTGCCCGGTCGATCTCGTATCCGGCCGCCCCTCCCATCAGCAAACCGAAGTCGCCGATGAGTTCGCCGTCCACACCATCGAAAATGAAGGCGGCCCGCTCGTCGTTAGAGGCCTCGGTGCGCCGGTAGTAGGAGCACTCGTCAAACCTTGCGTGATGAAACCCACCCCCAAAAAGGTGTGAGGGGGACGGCCTGCCCACGACCAGGTACCGGCTCGCTCGCCGGAGAACGACAGATGACCCTGACTGACATCTGCGGCCCACAGCCGGGGAGCATCGGGTCGGCGAACCTCGACAATCCCAGAACGGGTGGGGTGGTAGCCGATCCTCCAGTACCACCCGTTGCCGCCCAGGTACATCATCCGCCCTCCCCTTCTCACATGCTCTTCGGTGGCGTCAAAAATGGCGGTGCTGATGTATTCGGGGTGGGAGCTGGAGATGACCACCCGGTACGGCGCGAGCCGCTGGGTCTCTTGAGAAGCGTTCGGTCGCTGGTTCCTCACGTACACCTTTCTGTCTTGCTAGCCGGACCCGGACCATTTGGCAGCACTAGTCCGTTCCGTCGTTGTCAGGGCTGCTGTCCACCCTCACCCCTGTTCCAGGGTTCAGGCTGCCCTCAGCTTCAACATGCTCGCTGCGACGAGCACGAGGCGGTGTCCTTTCACCACCGCACGGTTAGAAAGCGCCTCGTGGCGCTCAAGATCCGCCACCCATAGGCGATCGGGCGCCGAAGCGGTGAAGTTCCGTTCCACCAGGTCAACCGGATAATCAGTAACCGTGTCCGATTGGGTGGTGCAGATCTTGCGCCGACCTCGAGTAACACCACGTAGACCGGTGTTTCGCATCAAACGTTCCACAGTGCACCGCGCTACTGGTGGTCCTTGCCGGTTGAGCTGTGCCCACACCTTCGAAGCGCCGTACACCCCATAGTTGCCCTGATGGACACTGCGGATCTGTTCGATCAGCCACCCGTCGCGCTGCGACCGCGCCGACGGCGGGCGGGACCGATACGCGTAGTAGGTGGAAGGGGCGATCGGCAACTCGGCACAGATCGGCTCGACCCCATAGACGTCGCGGTGTTCGTCCACAAACGCGGTCATCGCCTCGGTTTTTTTGCCAGTCCCCTTGAGACGAGCGGATAGTACCTGCACCGCAGGGAGAGGATGCTTCGACTCTCTCAGGCTCGATGGCGTCTCCGAAGGCCGGGCGGGAGAAACTCTCCTAGCCAGGGCGCCGATGGCAACAACTGGGCAGCGGTGTACAGACCGGGGGCTGCCGAAAGAACCGCGGGGATACTGTTGACCAGGCGCGCCGATGTGGTGAGTATTGATTGTGTTCCGGGCTGGATGGTCACGTCGATGGTGTTCTCTCCCTCAATCCGGATGTGATCCCGGGTTTGGATCCCCACTGAGCCCGGATTGACGTGGAGAGACAAATCAAACTGCAGCCACGGCTTTCCATCCACCCAGCCTGTTGCATCCTGCACCACGCCGGCGGTCTCGCCGGGAGATACCAGGTATTCGGCTAGTTGATAGGGCCGGTCAGCGACCAGCGGCCGGACTCTCTCCTCAAAGCGGTCAAGTCTTCGACCCAACACCTCAGCGATGACTCGAGCGCTTTCCTCAAAGCCGATGTGACCCCGGATGATTCCCGCCTCCTGGGCTTCTTCGAACCCCGCCGGGCTGTATCCCACTCCCAGCGACCGATGGACTGTCTGCGCGAAGACCGAGCAGTCAAGCGCCCGAGTGACAGAAACCCGATTGACGTCCCAAGAGGCGCCCGCGACCACCACCGGTAAGACGTCGAACACAAATCCGGGATTGATGCCGGTAGCCACCACCGCCGCGCCGGAGCGACGGCAGGAAGCATCGATCTCCGGGGCCGCCGCCGGGTCATTCACATCCGGGTAGGCCAACTCCTCACTGGAGGTGACAACGCTCACTCCGCGCCGCACACATCTCATGACGTCCTCTTTTACTTCAGCCACGGGAGACCGGGTGGCAATCAGGGCCACCTCCGGGCGGACTTGATCGAGCAGCCGGTCGGGATCGGTCGTGATGAGCATGCCAGCAGGGATCTCTCCAGACTCGATTCGCTCCTCCACAGAGGAGTTGCCGCCTACCACCGCCCCCACGGAGCGAATCCACCTACGGGTGCCACAAAGACGCAACGCGGCCCGGCCCACGGTCCCCAGACCGAAGTGAACGACTTCCACCGGAGATTCCAAATTGTGTTCGCTCAATTCGATCGGCTCCTTTCTCAACTGGGCTGCTTGTCCCGGCACAGTCCGCTTGTCATCCGGTGAATAGGCGACGAGGGTTGTCCACGGTGAGCGTCGTTGTGTCTTCCTCTGGGATTCTACGTTCCCATAACAGCGGCAGGAAACGAGTGATCACGTGGTCATAGCCCGTTCCTCCATATGATCTCATTGCGCCCCGCTTTCCCACATCGGTGGAGAGCAGGATCCGGTCCCGATAGCCTGCCCGGATCAGCCGGACTATGGCATC
Source organism: Acidimicrobiia bacterium (assembly GCA_965248705.1). Lineage (GTDB taxonomy): Bacteria > Actinomycetota > Acidimicrobiia > Spongiisociales > ZC4RG35 > Bin76. The sequence goes on from CBDFJY010000002.1 coordinate 757,884, forward strand.
GGCCCTTCTCTCATCCGTCTGCTTGTCGAGTTGGCCGATAGCGTCATAGGCGATCCAGACTCCCCGCTTCAGCAACTCGATGTGATAGTCGACATCCGGAGTGGTGTCGACATGTCCGATCACCAGCTTGTCGAGATTGGCCCCGGCATCCTCGAACAGCCGCACTTGCTCCATGCCAATCCGGGTAAAGAGCGCATGGGTCGAGATGGGCACTCCCGTCTCCCGCTGGGCCACGGCACAGGCTCTGATAACGCGCTCTTCGGCTGCGGAGACCCTTCGGTGGTGAGTCCCGATCTCGCCCAGGATGCCAGCTCTGATGTCGGTTCCGTAGAAGCCATCGGTGAGATCTTTCACCAACATGGCCACGATGTCCCGGTCGGTCATGTCCTTCAGCCAGGGTGGATGGAACTTCTCCCAATAGAAACCGGTCCCGGCAACGATATTGATGCCCACATCCCGGGCTACCTCTCTCAGCGCCACCGGATCCGGCCCCAGCCCGTGAACCGTTTGATCGACGATGGTGGTGCCACCGCATTCCTTGAAGAAGCCCAACTCGTACCGGGCCACCTCCGGATCACTCAGGATGAGATGGGAATTCATGGTTATCTCGTAAAGATCCGAGAACACGTGCTCGTGGGGCAGGGTCAAACCCAACTCATCCGGAGAGACAGGTCCCAGAACGGTCTGAATGGCGTCCAATGGTCCGCCGTCCCTAGTACATGACCAAGGCGCCGCTTACGTTGATGGTGGCGCCGCTCACGAAACTGGCGTGTTCGGATGCCAGGAACGCCACCACCCGAGCCAGTTCCTCGGGCTGTCCCATCCTGCCCAACGGGCATTGCTCGATACCCGCGGCCACGATTTCGGGGAGATTGTCGATGTATTGCATGGGAGTGTCTATCTGCCCGGGTGATACGCAGTTCACCAAGATGTCATGCGGCCCGTAGGCCCTGGCGAAACCGCGGGTCATGGAAACCACCCCTCCCTTGCTTGCCACATAGACATGACTCCTATACACCGGTCCGCTGAGCCACGCACCCGAAGTGAAATTGATGATGCGTCCCCCCCTTCCGGTGGCGATCATCGCCTCACCCACCGCCTTGTTGAGAAAGAAAGAAGCTTTCAGATTCACATCCAACTGCGCGTCCCAGTCCTCTTCGGTCACATCCGCCAGTTCCTTGCGCCGCAGATAAGCCGCCACATGGGCGAGAGCCCAGAGAGGACCCAATTGCCTCTCCACCTCGGCCACCATCGACGTGATCGAACCGATTTCACCGAGATCAAAGACCACCGGCAGGTGTGAACCGGGGCCATCCAGTTCCGATACCACGTCTGCGACGGTCTCCTGCCGGTCCACCGCAGCCACCCGGGCGCCCAAGGCAGCCATGGTCTGAGCAGTTGCCTTGCCGATGCCGCTGGCAGCCCCCGTCACAATCACGGCTTGGCCTCCCAATCCGGCCCCAAGACTCCAGTCCCGCTGCTTCACAACCACCTGGCGAGTCTTCCCATGACTCTTAGGAACAGGCCCGGGATCATTCATCGGGCATCTGGAAGGGCTCGGGATCCAGGAAGCGGTTGAGGACGTTGCGGCTGACCGCCGCCACATTGTTGTCGTACCGTGCGGCGCTGAGACTTCCTGACCAGGCAATTGAGCCCACCGAGAACACCGCGCCGCCTCCGGGGCTCTCGTAGAACACCATGTCGGCCCGGATACGGTCGGGATCGTCCGGATTGGCGGGGGGCAACGTATCGACCAGAGAGGTGACCATTAGGTCGTAGAGGTTGGAATGGCCCTCCGAGGATGCCACCACCAATGCGTGCCGGGGAGTGCCCATCAGCGGGTCGGCACGGTCGATCTCGTATCCGGCCGCTCCGCCCATCAGCAAGCCGAAGTCGCCGATGAGTTCGTCGTCCACACCCTCGAAGATGAAAGCGGCCCGCTCGTCCCGGGAGGCAGAAGTGCGCCGGTAGTAGGAGCACTCGTCGAATCCCTGGGTTATGAAACCCACCCCCAGGAAGGTCTCGGGGGGACGGCCCGCCCAAGACCAGGTACCGGCCCGCTCTCCGGAGAACGAGAGATGCCCCTGGCTGACGTCGGCCGCCCACAGGCTGGGAGCGTCGGGCCGGCGGACCTCCACGATTCCCGAGCGGGTGGGGTGATAGGCGATCCGCCAGTACCAGCCGTTGCCTCCCAGGTACATCATCCGTCCTCCCTGCCTGACATGGTCTTCGGTGGCGTCGAACATCTGGGTGCTGATGTATTCGGGATGGGAACTGGAGATGACCACCCGATAAGGCGTCAGAGCAGACAGGCCCTCCCGGTGCACGTCCTCGTCGGTGATCACGTCGTAGTCGTATCCGTCCTCCTTGAGCCAGGAGACCAGCAGCATGTCCTGGCAGAACTTGTAGATGCGGCCCTTGGGGCGGAAATTGGTGACCGGGCGCCGCATCGAGGCATAGACAACGGTGCTCCCGTCGGTGTGGCTGTCGTAGGTGGAGGAGCCGATCTCGGGAAACCGGAGCATCAGCAGATCGGTGTCGTCCAGCACCGTCAAGCGACCGTGGATCAACTCGTTCCATGGGAAGACGACCCGCAGCCGCAGGTTGGCGTAGGCCCCGTAGGTAGCGGTGGCCAGCAGCAACACCACATCCGATTCCTTGCCCGGCGCGGGCCGCACCACGAACGGAACGTAGAACTCGGCGTCGTCGGCCCGAAGGCGAGCCGCATAGCATCCGCTCTTCCAGTCCTCGGGTACCACCAGCGTGAAGGTGGTCCGCCACCGGGCGTCATCGACGTCGTCGTCGTGGAAGTGGATGGCGCCGTACTGTTCGGTCTTCTGCTGCCAGTTGTCGGTCTCCCCCGCCCAGTTGGAGCCACCTACACCGCGGGCGGGCAGGTTGACCGTTTCCCCGTGGTGGTCGTTGCCAGACACGTCGGTGACCGAGTCGGTGTCGATTCCGATCGAGAGATCCCAATCTCCATAGGCATCCTCTACCACGCCCGGACCGCCCACCTCCGACAGACGGGAGATGTCTTCATGATCCAGCAGCCGGGCGTAGACCCGGGGCCGTTCGATCCGGCCGTTGAAACAGAGTGTGGTGTGCTCCACCCCGCGGTCATCCACGGCTCGAGCGGCACCTATGTAAAAGTGGCTTCCTCCCGATGCTCCGTGCGCCGCTCCTTCGTGTCTCTCCCGCGATGACAGCGCACCTTCCAGGCGATGGCCCTCCATTCCCCGAGCATGGAACTCCACAGTGCCGACGCCAGGCTCATAGGTGACGGCCACCGCCGTCCAACGGTGCTCCACCGGGGTAATCGAACTGGTCACGATGGCCGTGGACCCCCCACTTCCCACCGCCAGAGCGAGAGCCCCGTCCTCCAGGATCAGGCTGAGGCCCGAATCGTCGGTGGGACTGTGGGTGCCCAGGATGCCCTGCCGACCCGCATCGGCCAAGGTGGGAAAGATGTTGGCGCTGAGGGTTACTCCCTTATCCAGGGGAAGACCCCCCGGCAGCGGCACCCGCACCGCCGAACCGGGATGAATGGGCTGCCACTCCGTGGGATAGTCACCGCAGACCTCGGTATCGAGTTCGATCTCGCAGAAGTCCGGACAGTCGTCTCCCAGACCCACTTCCGGCGTGATCAACCGCACAATGTCCGCCCGGTAGGTTTCCGGACCCAGCGCGCTCACCTTGAACTCGATGCGCTCTCCCGGCCGCACGCTCTGGCGGTCCGCATATCCCATGACCGCGGCCTTGACGCTCACGACTCCGCTCCAGGGTCGGCGCCGAACATCTCCTCCCAGCGGCGGCGGAACACGAAGTATTCGGCGTCTTCGATGGTGGTGAAGACATGCTCGGGCAGAGTCTCGGTGGTCAATGGGTACGTGGTGCTAAACCGAGCCAGCGTCCACTCCGAATGAGGGCCGGTCAGCCTCAGGAAGTACTTGCCGGTGATGGGACCACCCCGCATGTATTCCAGCAGCGCCTGCAGATCAGGAGAGTGCTTGCCAAACGGCTGTCGCCGGAATTCCTCCCACAGATCGCGGCGGGAACCATCGATGCCGGCAGGAAGTCTGGGGCGTTTCAGAAAGTCGGACATCTCTTGCCCTCCCATGGTATACATCCTTGGCGGATCTCCCTTTTTCTGGGGAATTACCACTTTCGTAATTTCTTTTCCCTTTTTCTGGAAGCATGACCTACATACTGGTTATTCTGACTCTCATAGGTCTTATCGCAGTATGGACATGTCCGACAAACAAAGGAGCGATCAAGATGAAGAAACTACTCGCACTGCTGGCCATTCTGGCCTTGGTTGCAACGGCCTGTGGAGAGGACACTTCGGAAGCTGAGGCCGCAGCCGCAGCTGCAGCCGAAGCCCGCGCTGCCGCCGAAGCGCAGGCAGCCGAAGCCGAAGCAGCAGCCGAAGCCGCCTCAGCCGAAGCCGCGTCCGCGTCCGCGGAAGCTGCCGCAGCACAAGCTGCCCTGGATGAGGCCATGGCGGAACTGGAAGACACCAAGATGGCCGCCGAAGAAGGGGACGAAGCAGCCATGGAAGCATTGGCTGAGGCCGAAGCGAAGGCAGCCGAAGCCGAAGCAATGGCAGCCGAAGCCGAAGCGATGGTAGCCGAAGCCGAGGCGGCAGCCGCCATGGCCGAGAAGGAGTTGGAAGAGGCCGCCATGGCGGCGACGATTCCCCGTGGTGGGACGCTCATCATCGCCCAAACGGCCGATCCACACCAATTGCATCCCAACCGGTACGGATCCACAGCTGGCCGCAACGTCGTCACCAACATGTATGAAACCCTGGTTGAGTTCAACCTGAACACCTACGAGATCAGGCCTTTGCTGGCCACTCATTGGAATGTCTCAGAAGACGGACTGTCGCATGTCTTCAGCATTCGTCCGGACGTGGTTTTTCACGACGGCTCGGATCTGGACGCCGTTGACGTTGTTCGCTCAATCGAACGCGCGCAGGAGCCCGGGTCCGGAAGGACAGCTTCCTTGCTGACTCGAGTCGCAGAAGTCGTAGCGATTGACGACCTCACCGTGGAGGTTCGACTCTCAGAGCCGGATCGCATATTGCACAGCACGCTGATCGACGTGTATATATCGCCTGCCGAGGACATCGACTTGAACCAGACGCCTACCGGCACCGGCCCGTACAGGTTCGTGTCCTGGGAGAGAAACCAACGGGTTGTCATAGAGCGCAACCCCGACTACTGGGGCGACGCTTACCTGGACAGGATCGAGTACGTTACCGTTCCTGATACCAGCGTCATGTCGCTTCAGATGCGAACCGGCGAGGTCCACATGCTGGCCCAGGGTCCGTTGGCCGAGTTGAAAACCCTCAGCGAAGCGGGCATCGTAATCGCCAGTCCTCCATCAGGGAACACCGGCCTGTATCACTTCCACGTCAACACCCGCAGGGACATCTGGTCGAATCCGTTGGTGCGCCAGGCCACCAGCATGGCGATTGATCGCCCTGCGCTGCAACGAACCCTGCTGGGCCACATGCAGATTCTTTCCAACCCCATGGAGAACAACGCGCAGTTCTTCAACCCGGACGCGGCCTCATACAACGCTCCTGACGTCGCCGGAGCGAAGGCCGTTCTCGAGAGTGCGGGGTACGCCGACGGCTTCGACGGCGGGGAGATGATAGTTTGCGATACTGACCCCGAGCACACCTGGCTGGCCCAGGCCGTTCAGGAGCAACTGAGAACCGGCTTGAACATCCAGATCGAGCTGAACATCATGGACGTGGCGACCTATATTGACAGAACGCTCCCCACGCATACGAATGACCCTGACCAGCTTGGCCTGTACGACCTGGCCGCGTGCGCAATGGTGCCCAAGCCGGACGAGTACGACTTGCTGAATCATCCCTACAACAAACTCTTCGTTGAGACCATGGGATGGATCGACCACAAGCCCGAGTTCTTCGAACTGCTGTCCAGTGCCCGATCCATCGCCTCCAACATCGAGTACAAGGAAGCCATCCACCAGTTGCAGGCGTGGGCCATGGAGGAACAACCCCAGATCGTCCTCGGAGGGCGATTGAACCCCATACCCCACAGTCCCAACGTCCACGGCTTCATCTCGCATACTCAAGGAACCCTGTACCTCACCGACGTCTACCTGACAGACAACTAGGTTCCGCTAACGCAAACTGAGGAGGGGCGGGGGCGCTTCGGCGTCCCCGCCCCTCCTCTCCTCCCGCCCAAACCTCCCCCAGCAAGGTATCTTCTATCTCGATGCCAATTCCGTTGCTAACCGTCGAAAACCTTTCGGTCCGGTTCAAGACCCCTGATCAGGTGATCAATGCCGTCAATGGCGTGAGTTTCTCCCTCAACACCGGGGAGACCCTCGGAATAGTCGGCGAGTCCGGATCCGGCAAGACGGTGACGGTGCTGAGCATCCTGGGGCTCATCCCCAAACCCCCCGGGGAGATAACCGGTGGAAGGGCTCTCTTCGAAGGGCAGGACTTGCTGCCCCTGTCCACGGAAGCGCTCCGCTCGATCCGGGGACAGGAGATCTCCATGGTGTTCCAGGATCCCATGACCTCGCTGAACCCGGTTATCAAGGTGGGGGAACAACTGCGGGAAGCTCTGTGGACCCACAATCCTTCCGAATCGAAGTCAAACCACAGACGGCGTGGCATCGAATTGCTGGACATGGTGGGGATCCCGCAACCGGAACGACGCTACAACCAGTTTCCCCACGAGTATTCGGGCGGAATGCGCCAGCGCGCCATGATCGCCATGGCCATGGCCAACCGGCCCAAGCTGCTGATCGCCGACGAGCCCACCACGGCCTTGGACGTGACCATCCAGGCGCAGGTGATCGAGACTCTCAAGGCGGCCCGCGAGGAGACGGGGGCGGCTTCCATCCTGATCACCCACGACCTGGGACTGGTCTCCCAGATCGCCGACCGGGTGATAGTGATGTACGCCGGTCGGATCGTGGAGGAAGGGCGCATCGGCGACATCTTCTCCCGGCCACGGCACCCGTACACGATCGGACTGTTGGCTTCCATTCCTTCGATCACGCAAAGGAGGACGAAACTCTACTCCATTCCCGGCCAGCCTCCCGACATGGCCAACGTCCCCCCGGGGTGCCCCTTCCATCCCCGGTGCGCCATCGGAGCGCAGCGTTCGGCCTGCCGATCCGACTCCCCGCGGCTGATGGAGGTGGGGACCGACCAGCAGGCAGCCTGTCACTTCACCGAGGAAGCGGCATCCTGGCTCACCGAGAGAGCAACATGAACACCGACACCGCCCAGAGACCGATTCTCGATATCCGGGACATCACCACCAGTTACCACATCCGCCGCAGCGGCGCCCAGAAGGCCACCACCCTGGTGGCGGTGGAGGACGTCACCCTGTCCATCAAGCCCGGTGAGACTCTGGGGCTGGTGGGAGAGTCGGGATGCGGCAAGTCCACCCTGGGGAGGACCATCATCCGACTGCTGGAACCCGCGGCGGGAACGGTCAACTTTGCGGGACAGGACATCACCCACTACAACCACCAACAGATGCGTCCGTTGCGCCAGGAGATGCAGATCGTCTTCCAGGATCCCTACGCCTCCCTCAATCCCCGGTTCAGAGTCCGGCAGATCCTGTACGAGCCCTTCCGCATCCATGGCATACCCCGGGCGGTGGCCCGGCAAAAGATCCCGGAACTGCTCTCCCTGGTTCAGTTGCCACCCGACTCCCTGCGCCGGTTCCCCCACGAGTTCTCCGGCGGGCAGCGACAGCGGATCGCCATCGCCCGAGCCCTGGCTCTGGAGCCCTCTCTTCTGGTGCTGGACGAACCGGTGTCGGCGCTGGACGTCTCCATCCAGGCCCAGATTCTCAACTTGCTGGAAGACCTGCAAACCGAACTCGGCCTGGCGTATCTGTTCATCGCCCACGATCTCTCCGTGGTGGGCCAGGTCTCCGATCGCGTGGCGGTCATGTACCTCGGCCGCATCGTGGAAGAAGGCCCCCGGGACGCGGTTTTCAACTCCCCCCAGCATCCCTACACGATCGCCCTCCTGTCGGCGATCCCCGACATCTCCGCCGCCCAGGGTCGACAGACCCAGGAGCGGATAATTCTCGCTGGCGACCTGCCCAATCCCCTCGATCCGCCCTCCGGCTGCCGGTTCAGAACCCGGTGCTGGCGAGGCGACCAACTCTGCGTCGAACAGGACCCCCCATTGGCGCTTGTCGCCGACAGCTTGGTGGCCTGCCATTACCCGGGCGCCGAAAACCACTCCGGCGCTCGATCATGACCAGATACGTTGCCCGCCGCCTGTTGCACGGGATCCTGGTCATGTGGATCGTCTCAACCGCCGTGTTCGTGATCTTCCGGCTGGTCCCGGGCGACCCCGCCGCCATGACACTCGGCCTCGACGCCACACCGGAGGACTACGAAGCACTCCGAGAGGAGTTGGGCCTCAACGACCCCACCCACGTCCAATACCTGCGCTGGATGGGGAACCTGGCCCGCGGCGACTTCGGGAAGTCGATCACTCACGGCTACGCCGAGGTGTCCGGTCTGGTCTTTCCCGCCTTGGGCAAAACCTTGGAACTGGCTGCTCTCTCCATACTCCTGGCCGTGATTGTGGCCGTGCCCCTGGGGATGATCTCGGCCATCCGGGAAGGGACATGGGTGGACCACATCGCCCGGGTGTTCACCACCCTGGGATTCAGCATGCCCACCTATGTGATGGGAATCGGCTTGCTCATCCTGCTGGCGGAAGTGTTCCCCCTTCTACCTCCCGGGGGGTACGTTCCCTTTGGAGAAGATCCCGTCAAGCACCTCAGTCAACTCATAATGCCGGTGGTCACCATCGGTTCGGTGACCGCCGCCCGGCTGACCCGGTTCATGAGAGCGGGGATGCTGGAAGTGCTCAGCGCCGACTACGTGCGCACCGCCCGCGCCAAGGGTCTGACGGAGCGTCGGGTCAACTACTGGCATGCCTTCCGGAACGCCGCCATCCCGCTGATCACCGAGGTGGGCGTCAACTTCGGATTGCTGGTGGGAGGGATGGTGGTTATCGAACAGATCTTCACCTGGCCGGGGTTGGGATGGCTTATGATCCAGTCCATCCTCACCCGGGCGTTCGACGTGGTTCAGATAGCCGTGCTGGTCTCCGCCGCCACCTTCGTGATCGTCAACCTGCTGGTGGACCTGACCTATACCTGGCTCGACCCGAGGATCGCCCGTTCATGAGCGCACAAGGACCAACCCGGATATGACCTCTGCCGCAATGTTCTCGGAGAGACGCAAGATCTGGAGGAGGATAACCCGCAATCCCCTTCACCTCTTCACGCTCAGCATGGTGGCGCTGCTGGTGCTGACGGCGGTGTTTGCCGACCTCCTGGCGCCTTACGGCGCCACCGAAGTGGTCGCCTATCCCTTCGAGTTGCCTACCGCACAGTTCTGGCTGGGCACCGACGAGATAGGAAGGGACATCTTCAGCCGGATCATCCACGGATCACGCGTCTCACTGTACGTGGGCTTTGCCTCCACCGCCATCGCGGTGGTATTCGGGGTGCCGATGGGCGTTGTCAGCGGGTACTTCGGCAAGCTCACCGACACCATAATGATGCGCACCACCGACGGCCTGCTGGCTTTCCCTCCCATCATCCTGGCCATGGCCATGGTGGCGGTGTTGGGAACCAACCTGCGGAATACCATCATCGCCATCGGGATAGTGCAGATCCCCCGCTTCGCCCGTCTCGTGCGAGGAATGGCCCTCTCCCTCAAAGAGAGTGAATTCATCACAGCCGGCCGAGCATTGGGCGCCAGTCACGTTTATCTGATGCAGCGGTCGCTCCTGCCCAACCTCACCTCGATCATCATGGTGCAGTTCACCCTCACCTTCGCCACCGCGGTGCTAACCGAGGCCGCCCTCAGTTTCCTGGGTCTGGGCGCCCAGCCTCCCGCCCCGTCCTGGGGCGCCATGCTCCTCACCGGAAAGACCCTGATCTCCACCAATCCCTACCTGGCGTTGGGAGCGGGAAGCGCCATATTCATAACGGTGCTGGTCTTCACCCTCCTGGGCGACACCCTCACCGACCTCCTCAACCCCTACCGCACCGACCGTTAGACCGACCGTTAGAGGGTCAGGGGTCTCCCTGTCACGGAGAGACTCCCGGAGCGATCGATGATCACAGCTTGTACTTCTGGAGGACGCTCTCCTGCACGTCAATGCCCAGACCGGGTCGCTCCGGCGGGATGCCGACGGTGCCCCGATCATGGACGAAGGGATTGGTGACCAGTTCATGCTGCATCGGATTCTCGATGGGCTTGAACTCGAACAGCAGGCATCGGTTCGTGGTAAACGACAGCGCCAGGCTGGCGGCGGTCACCGGTGCGCCGCTCCACGCATGGGCGTTGAACCACACTCCTGCGTCTTCCACCAGGCGAATGATCCGCAGGGCGCCGGTGATCCCCCCGACGCGACCGGGGTCGACTCCCAACACGTCGGCGTTGCCGGTGGCGATCACCTCGCGGTAGCCGTCCTCGTCCCACTCCCGCTCTCCCCAAGCCAGCATGGTGTTCACCGCGCCTCGGAGTCTCTGGTAGTTGATGTATTCGCGGGGCTCGAAGGGCTCCTCCATCCACCGCAATCCGTACTTTTCCCATTCGCGGATCAGTCGGATGGCGTGTTCCAGGTCCCAGGTGCACTTGACGCCGCGGTCCAGCATGATCCAGGCGTCGGGGCCCACCGCCTCCCGGAGACGGCGCATGAATTCGATATCCCGGTTGGCGTCGAAACCCAGACGGGTTATCCCCGCCTTGCCCAATCCGATCTTCACCCCCCGGTAACCGTCTTCCTGCACCCACCGTCCGTGTTTATCGATCTCCTCGTCCATGGTCAGAAAGGCGTGGGTGCTGGCAATGGCCGGCAGCGACTCTCGGACGGCGCCGCCCAGCATCCTGAGAACCGACTGGCCCAGGTCCTTTCCCTTCAGATCCCACAGGGCCAGGTCGATCGCCGAGAGAGCAAAGTGAGAAATCCCGCCGCGATATCCATACCACCAGGCGTGATTGCGCAACTCCCGCCAGATGGCGATGTTGTCAGCCACGTCCCGTCCCAGAATGAGTTCCCCCATCCCTGAGATGACCTGCTCGGTTGCTCGGCACGCCTCCGGCCACATGGTCACCGACTCTCCCCAGCCCACGGTCCCATCGGTGGTCTCGATCCGGCAAAAGGTGAGGTGCCGGGTGGCGCCCGAGTCGTTGGGCTCGGGATAGGCGACCGAGATTGGAGTTACTTTGGCTATGCGCATCACTTCTCCTGTTCCGGGACCACTCAGCCCCTACTTCTGCAAGAAAGCCCTATGAGGTAATGGTAGAGCACAGACCCTCCGGCGCTCCGGTGGGAGAGAGAGAGAGAGAGAGAGAGAGAGAGAGTTAATTGGCGGGGAGAATCCCCGGGCCGAGGCCGGTATCAGACCGCCCGGACCTCGAAGCCCATCCACTCCGCCATCAGTTGAAGCGTCCGGAGGTGGTGGCCGGGGGTCAGCACGCTGTGGTGGGTGGCACCGGCGTTGCAGAATCGCTGGAAGGCCTGGGGCGCCGGACCCGAGGAGAAGCGGAACATTCCGTTGGGTCCCTCGATCGATTCGTGCTTGGACCCGATGATCTCGCCTTCCCCCACCACCAGCGCCCAGCCGCCCTAGTCGGCTGATGATGTCCGGCCACCACTTCTCCAAATTCATCGAACTCTTGATGGTGTTGGAGAAGGTGATGGCCCGCTGGGCGGCGTGGGGAGTGTTGACCTGCCCGGTGACCCGACCATTCGTGCCACGGGTGGTCGGATCGGCCAGAGCGTCCCAACACCCGAGGAGTTTCACCACATCCTCGACGTTCACCCCGGTTTCTTCATGCTCCTTGACAAAGTCGCCCGCCAGATTGGCGAACAGACTGTCAGACACCGCGACGACGGCTACTTCATAGTCCGACAAGAAACCGTCGTCTACGGCTTTTTTGAAGCTCATCTTGTAAATCTCAGGCCCGTAGGTGGCTTCGTCGTCCATCGAATAGATAGCCGCCTGCCGCTCTTTGGCTTTTTCTTTGACATTGGCGCTGTAAAGCCGAGGCGTGGCGGTCATGTACAGCCGCCGGTCGGCTTGGAGAATCGTCTGGTCGTGGGGCAACAACCACGAAGACACCGTGATCCGGGCTTTCTTATGAACCCCGGTGGTTCGATGGGCTACGTCGCAGATCATCAAATCAAACGGTTCGGCGCCGTCTGCTTGGGCGTCGACGATGACCTGCAGCGACTGGTAGGTACTGAACACCACCGTCATCTTGTCGGGGATGGTCTCTCTGAGAGCCTTGCGGATCGCCTCCGGGTTAGTTGTTACAGGGATTGAAAGTTCTGTCAGGTTGGCGTCCTCGGAACCGCCCCGGCCAGCGCTGCTGTCGGAACACACCCCGATGTATCGCTGGTCGGTTTGTCTGTGGGCAGACCACTCTCGCATGGTTTGCCCCATCAGCGAGATGGAAGGCACTACATATAACACACGCCCGCTCTGTCCGACTATTTGTTCTGCTGCCCACAACGCCACTACGGATTTGCCGGTGCCACATGGAAGGATCAGTTTGCCCCGCTCATGCTGCTGGAACCCGTCGGCTATCGCGTCGACGGCTTCCTGTTGGTAAGGGTGAGGTTGGTGGACAGGTTCGGCAAAGGTGAGAGTTTCCGGTTCCTCCACGAATTGTGCCCAGTCAACCTTTCACCCATCTAGGTCACCATGGGTGAGCACCCGACAGTTGGGCGCCTTAGCCAGGTTCCCCGCGCCGACCTTGGGAAGCGGATGCCTTGAAGTGGAGACGAACAGGCGACTGTGGAACCGGGCGGCGGCTCCCAAGAACCCGTTTATGTCCCGGGTGGTGACCGCTGTGTTGGAGTAGTTCTTGCATTGGATGGCCCACTCGTTGCCGTCGCTGTCCTCGGCGACCAGATCAATCCCAACATCAGGGCCGTCTTTGTTGGGATAGTCTTTCCACGACCACACTTGAACGAACTTGTCACGGAATTCCCTGGGATGGTTCAGAATCGCCGTTCTGAACATTCGCTCGAAACGGCGACCCTGAACGAATGTGGACAGAGCCGTTGAACGTATCCTCTCCAGCGCAGCGTCTAGGTTCGGCACAGCATCCCTTCAACCGGGCAACCGAACTCGTGTGGGGCAGGAACCAAGAAATCAGTCAACACCCGTTTTACTGTAATCCCACCTTGTGACATTCCCACAGACCTCCACACTCACAGCAAGGACTTTCGCCTCTTCCTCTGGAAAGAGGTTTAGTCGGCGACGAGCAGGGGTATGAGTAGTTCTTGGGGGGTGATGCCGCCGTGATAGCCGACCAGGTGTGCGCCTATCCCGCCGGGGAGGATCACCGTGTTTGGTGGGGCCATTAGGGCGGCGGCTGGGAAATCGGCCAGTTCCGGGTGGGGTTCTCCCACGCCCTCTGGACTCATGATCCCTCCCACTCAAAACCAACCCATCGTCGCCGCGGTGTCGACCTGCTGCGCTTGGTCGGAATCCCCCAACCACAGCGGCGCTACAACCAGTTCCCCCACGAGTATTCGGGTGGCATGCGGCAACGGGCCATGATCGCCATGGCCATGGCCAACCGGCCCAAGCTGCTGATCGCCGACGAACCCACCACCGCCCTGGACGTGACCATCCAGGCACAGGTCATCGAAACCCTCAAGGCGGCACGTGAGGAGACGGGAGCAGCTTCCATCCTCATCACCCACGATTTGGGGCTGGTTTCTCAGATAGCCGACCGGGTGATAGTGATATACGCCGGTCGCATCGTCGAGGAAGGGCGGATCGGCGACATCTTCTCCCGGCCCCGCCACCCCTACACCATCGGGCTCTTGGCCTCCATCCCCTCAATACAGGAAAGGAGAACCAGGCTCTATTCGATCCCTGGCCAGCCCCCTGACATGGCCAACGCGCCCCCAGGCTGTCCCTTTCATCCCCGGTGCGCCATCGGAAAGGATCGCTCGGTGTGCCGATCCGTGTCCCCTCTACTGCTGGAGGTGGGAACCAGCCAGGAGGCAGCCTGCCACTTCACAGAGGAAGCTGCCTTCTGGGCCGCGGAAAGGGGAACATGAGCCTCGACCCCGCCCAGACGCCGATCCTGGACATCCGGGATATCACCACCAGTTACCACATCCGCCGTAGTGGCGCTCAGAAAGCCACCACCTTGGTGGCGGTGGAGGAAGTCACCCTGTCCATCAAGCCTGGCGAGACTCTGGGGCTGGTGGGAGAGTCGGGATGCGGTAAATCCACGCTGGGAAGAACCATCATCCGACTACTGGAACCCTCGGCCGGAACGGTGACCTTCGCGGGACAGGACATCACCCACTTCAACCACCCGCAGATGCGTCCACTGCGCCACGAGATGCAGATCGTTTTCCAGGATCCCTACGCTTCCCTCAATCCCCGTTTCAGAGTGCGGCAGATACTGTACGAGCCTTTCCGCATTCATGGCATCTCCCGAGAGGTGGCCCGGCAACGAATCCCGGAACTGCTCTCCTTGGTGCAGTTGCCGCCCGACTCCCTGCGCCGATTTCCTCACGAGTTTTCTGGTGGGCAGCGGCAGCGTATCGCCATCGCCCGCGCCCTGGCCCTGGAGCCTTCCCTTTTGGTGCTGGACGAGCCGGTTTCCGCTTTGGATGTCTCCATCCAGGCCCAGATTCTCAACTTGCTGGAAGACCTGCAGAACGAACTCGGCCTGGCGTATCTGTTCATTGCCCACGATCTGTCGGTTGTGGGTCAGGTCTCCGATCGGGTGGCTGTCATGTACCTCGGCCGGATAGTGGAAGAGGGCCCCCGGGACGCGGTTTTCAACTCTCCCCAGCATCCCTACACGATTGCCCTCCTGTCGGCGATCCCCGATATCTCCGCGGCTCTGGGTGGACAGACCCGGCAGCGGATAATCCTTACCGGCGATCTACCCAATCCCCTGGACCCGCCCTCGGGCTGCCGCTTCCGCACCAGATGTTGGCGCGGCGACCAACGCTGCGTAGACCTGGATCCCCCCGGGTTTCCATCTCGGACACCATCGTGGCATGTCACTACCCCGGCGGGGAGAAAAACGAGGTCGGTCAGGTTTGACCCTATACCTAGTCCGGCGCCTGCTGCACGGCCTGCTAGTGATGTGGATCGTCTCCACCGCCGTGTTCGTGATCTTCCGTCTGGTTCCCGGCGATCCCGCCGCCATGACCCTCGGCCTCGACGCCCCTCCTGAGGCCTACGAAGCGCTGCGAGAGGAGATGGGACTCAACGATCCCCTCCACATCCAGTACTTTCGGTGGATGGGGAATCTGGCCCGTGGGGACTTTGGAAAGTCCATTACCCACGGAAACGCCGAAGTCTCCAGTCTGGTCTTTCCCGCTCTGGGACGCACCTTGGAGTTGACAACGATCTCCATCCTCCTGGCAGTCCTAGTGGCGCTCCCCCTGGGAATGATCTCCGCCATCCGGGAGGGGACCTGGGTTGATCATGTCGCCCGGGTCCTCACCACCCTTGGTTTCAGCATGCCTACTTATGTCATGGGCATCGGATTGCTAATTCTGTTGGTAGAGGTCTTCCCTCTCCTACCCCCCGG
Source organism: Acidimicrobiia bacterium (assembly GCA_965248705.1). Taxonomy (GTDB): domain Bacteria; phylum Actinomycetota; class Acidimicrobiia; order Spongiisociales; family ZC4RG35; genus Bin76. Next base: position 773,508 of record CBDFJY010000002.1, read on the forward strand.
TGGCTACGTGCCCTTCGGGGAGGATCCCGTCAAGCATCTCAGCCAACTGATAATGCCGGTGGTCACCATCGGGTCGGTAACGGCTGCCCGGCTAACCCGATTCATGAGAGCGGGGATGCTGGAGGTACTCAGCGCCGACTCCGTGCGTACCGCCCGCGCCAAGGGTCTGACCGAGCGAAGAGTCAACTACTGGCATGCGTTTCGGAACGCCGCCATTCCATTGATCACCGAAGTGGGAGTCAACTTCGGGTTGCTGGTGGGAGGAATGGTGGTGATTGAACAGATTTTCACCTGGCCGGGGTTGGGGTGGTTGATGATCCAGTCCATTCTCAACCGGGCCTTCGACGTGGTTCAGATAGCGGTACTGGTCTCGGCCGCCACGTTCGTGATCATCAACCTGCTGGTTGACCTGACCTATTCCTGGCTCGACCCAAGGATCTCCCGTTCATGAGCAGAGAAAGGCCAACCCGGAAATGACCTCGCAGGCGCAGTTCTCGGAGAGACGCAAGATCTGGAGAAGGATCGTCCGCAACCCCGTTCATCTCTTCAGTCTCAGCATGGTGGCGGCATTGGTGCTGGTTGCGGTGTTCGCTGATCTCCTGGCACCCTACGGGTCTATCGAACCCGTCGCCTTTCCATTCGAGTTGCCTTCCGCCCAGTTCTGGCTGGGAACCGACGAAATTGGCAGGGACATCTTCAGCAGGGTCATCTACGGGTCCCGCGTTTCCCTGTATGTCGGCTTTGCCTCCACCGCCATCGCCGTGATCTTCGGGGTGCCGATGGGGGTCATCAGCGGGTACTTCGGAAAGCTCACCGACACCATAATGATGCGGACCACCGACGGCCTGCTGGCATTTCCCCCCATCATCCTGGCCATGGCAACAGTGGCCGTGCTGGGAACCAACCTCAGAAACACCATCATCGCCATCGGGATTGTCCAGATACCGCGCTTCGCCCGCCTGGTGCGGGGAATGACCCTCTCACTCAGGGAAAGCGAGTTCATAACTGCCGGCAGGGCGTTGGGCGCCAGCCCCGTCTATCTGATGCGACGGTCTCTTCTGCCCAACCTGACCTCGATCCTCCTGGTGCAGTTCACCCTCACTTTCGCCACCGCGGTGCTGACCGAAGCAGCCCTTAGTTTCCTTGGTCTTGGCGCTCAGCCCCCGGCACCATCCTGGGGCGCCATGCTCAACACGGGAAAGACCCTGATCTCAACCAACCCGTGGCTGGCGGTGGGAGCGGGAAGCGCCATATTCCTAACCGTGCTGATTTTCACCCTGCTGGGCGACACCCTCACCGACCTACTCAACCCCTATCGAACCGACCGCTAATCAAGTCGACGGGATCCTGGGTCCGGCCTAACGAGCGAACCGGATGACGGTCCCCCCGAACCGAGACCACAAAACTATCTCGCGAAAAAACCTCCGATCAAATGTCCCTTTGCGGGCCCACCCCCACCTCCACCTCTCCATCGTCAGAACCGAATTCCGTCCAGCCAGTTCTGAGCCTGGTTCCGCATTGTTTGATCCCTGGAAACGATCCGAGCGACGCCGGAACGGACCGTTAGGTGTTTGGCTTCTTACCCAGTCTGCGACATCGCTGGGACAGAGGGCAAACCCCAAGCCGAGAAGTCTTTCGCGAACTGCGGTTGTTTTGGTCTCCGGAGGAACGTCCCGGAACCCGACGTGCAATACCTAGAACGTCACATCTTGTACTTTTGGATCACGCTCTCCTGCAGGTCGATGCCCAGACCGGGGCGTTCCGGTGGAATCCCGACGGTTCCCCGATCATGGACGATGGGGTTGGTGACCAACTCGTGCTGCATGGGATTCTCGATGGGTTTGAACTCGAACAGGAGACACCGGTCGGTGCTCAACGACAGCGCCAGACTGGCCGAGGTCACCACCGCGCTGCTCCAGGCGTGAGCGTTGAACCACACTCCTGCCTCTTCCACCAAGCGGATCGTCTGCAGAGCGCCGGTAATGCCTCCCACTCGACCCGGATCGCATCCCACCACATCGGCGGTGCCGGTGGCGATCACCTCCCGATAGCCATACTCGTCCCACTCACGCTCTCCCCAGGCCAGCATGGTGTTCACCGCCCCGCGCAGTTTCTTGTAGTTGATGATCTCGCGGGGCTCGAACGGCTCTTCCATCCACCGCAACCCATACTCCTCGAATTTACGGATCAACCGGATGGCGTGTTCCAAATCCCAAGTGCATTTGACGCCACGGTCCAGCATGATCCAGGCGTCAGGGCCCACCGCATCACGAAGTTGGCGCACGAATTCGATGTCTCGCTTGGCTTCGTAACCCAGGCGGGTGACTCCCGCTTTGCCCAACCCGATCTTGACCCCCCGGTACCCGTCCTCCTGCACCCAGCGGCCGTGCTTTTCGATCTCCTCATCCATGGTGAGGAAGGCGTGGGTGCTGGCGATGGCGGGAAGAGACTCCTGCACCGCGCCGCCCAGCATCTGCAAGACGGACCGGCCCAGATCTTTTCCTTTCAAGTCCCATAGCGCCAGGTCGATAGCGGAGAGGGCGAAGTAAGAAACCCCGCCCCGATATCCGTACCACCAGATGTGATCGCGCAGTTGCCGCCAGATAGCACGGTTGTCGGCCACGTCCCGCCCCACAATCAGTTCCCCCATCCCCTCGATGATCTTTTCGGTGGCCCGGCACGCTTCCGGCCACATGGTCACCGACTCTCCCCATCCCACGGTTCCGTCGGTCGACTCTATCCGGCAGAAAGTCAAGTGCCGGGTGGCGCCCGAGTCGTTGGGCTCTGGGTAGGCAACCGAAATGGGAGTTACCTTGGCTATGCGCATCACTTCTCCTTTTCCGGGACCACTCAGCCCCTTTCTGCAGAAAGCCCTATGAGAATGATGGTAGGGGGCGGAGAGAAAGGGTGTCTGGTGGGAGACAGGGTTTAGTCACTCCCGCAGGGATCTCAGATTATCAAACCGCTCGGACCTCAAAGCCCATCCATTTTGACATCAACTCCAGAGTGCGGCGGTGATGCCCGGGAGTCAAGACGCTGTGGTGGGTTGCCCCGGCATTGCAGAATCGCTGGAAAGCCTCTGGCGCCGGACCGGAGGAGAAACGGAACATCCCGTTGGGCCCCTCGATGGCCTCGTGCCGAGAGCCGATGATCTCCCCCTCGCCCACCACCAGCGCCCATCCGCCGTCTGCCCCCGCGATGGGTGACATGCTGAGCAAAGTGGCAGGTCCGGTGGGAAGAGAGAAGACGATGGCGGTGCCTGGACCGCCCACCCCCATGTAATGGTCCTCGGGTAGAAGCGTTATGGGACGGGAGGGATCGGCCATCGACACATCGCTCTCTCCGCCGTTGGCAAGTAACACCCAGTCACCCTCGAAATCCACTCCGTAGGCCTCGCAATACAGAGACCCTCCCGCTACAGCCTTTCCGATCACCAGGGCAATCCCGGCGGGAAGATCACCGGTGCAAGAAAGGGGTGTTCCAGCTTCGGTTTGACAAGTTACCCCCAAGCAGGCGGTGATCCCCACCTCGGGATTCCAGCGGAACATGTCCCCATGACAGTTCACCGTCCCCCCCACCAGGTCCTTGCCCTCGCATAGATCTCGGAGCGCCACAGCCAGGCGGGCCGAGCGGTTAAGTACCTCATCGGGGGTCTTCTCTGTCTCGAACCTACTACGTAGATCGTCGGCCAGTTGTTGGATACTCTCCTCGGATGCCCCCGCAAAAGCCGAGTTAAGTTCCTCCCGGGACACCGCGACCATCTCCAGACCCAGCCGGCTTACCTCGTCAGGGGTGGCCTCCACATCCAGATACCCGCCGATCGGCGCTCCGATCGCCCCCACCCGCGATCCCCGCAGACGGTTTGCCAATGCCGCCGCCCGTACCGTCTGCGCCACCTCGGTCGCGAATTCCTCCGACTCCAGCCTCCCCACCATGGTGACCATGGGTTTGCCTTCTCTTGCGAGCACGTTGGTGAACATCACCAGACCCACCAGTGTGCTCCGCTGGGTTCCCTCTTCGGTGGTGTACACATCGGGTATCGAAGAGAGTTCCTGGGCCGCCACCGAGATGACCGGAACATCCAGACCGCAGATAGCTTCCCACCCGTAACTTGGAGGAGCGGCCATCGCAGGAACGAAGACCACCACCTCGACCTGCTCAGCCGCGAAGACTTCGTTTGCTCTGCGCCCAGCCTCCTCGGAGTCCACCAGACCCGGATAGACGACCTCCCCCCCAGCAGATAGAAACTCGGTGAAGCGATGGGCCAGGGCTTCCCGGTCAAGGCGGAACTCGGGAGGCATCGCCTCGTCGAACAGTCCGAAATACACCGACAATTGGCCGATACGAGGTAATCGGTGTAGGGAGGTGCTGCTCATCGGTTGGCCTAACTTTAATGACAACGCCCATCCCACCAATGAAAGGAACGACCCCTATGCGGCTTTCCTGCGCCGACTATTCCTTCCCGCTGCTGCCCTACGACGTGAACCTGGCTCTTATCAAAGGATTGGAATTCGACGCGGTGGACGTGGCGGTCTTCTCGGGAAACCCCAACAACTCCGCCGAGGAGGTGATCACCGACCCGACCGGGGTTGGCCGGCGGGTGAAGGCAATGGTCGACAGCGCCGGACTGGTGGTGGCGGATGTGTTTCCCATAGTGATTACCGACTTTCGGCCCGTGTTCGACGTGCAGTCGGCAGCGCCCAATAACCCTTCGGCGCAGGTACGCACCACCGCCCGCCACGACTTCCGGCGTTTCGTGGAGTTCACCCTTGTCTTAGGTTCTCCCGGACTTACCACCCTGCCCGGCTGCCCTTTCGACGACAACGATCCCACCCGGGATTGGGGACTTGCCGTCGAAGAACTGAATTGGCGGGTGGAAGTAGCCCAAGAAGCCGGCTTGGAACTTGGTTTCGAGCCCCACATAGGTTCCATCACCGAGACCCCCGAGACCACCGCCCGGTTCGTTGGGCAGGTCCCTGGCCTGAAGGTGTGCCTTGATTTCGCCCATTTCATCTACCAGGGGATCCCCCAAGAACGCATCGAGACGCTTCTGCCTATCTCGAGGCATCACCAGGTCCGTCAAGCAGCGCCGGAGGTTATGCAGGCAATCTCCTATGAGGGGATCATCGACATCCAACGACTCGTACAACAGTTGGCCGCCATGGATTACAACGGGTTCATTGCCACCGAATACGTGCGGATGCAAAAGTGGGACTGCGACCGGGTGGATAACTTGTCGGAGACCATCTACGTTCGAGACCAAATCCGCCAAGCCCTGGCAACCCTGGGTTCGACATAGAACGGCGCCTTTCTGGGTTAGTCGACAATAGGGTCGTTCCGCTCGTCTGACTAACGCCCGTGGCGGCGGTCGGCCATTGCCCGGACCGCATCCTCGGGGAAGTGATCCCAGACGATGGACAGGGCGGCGGCCGCCTTGGGTGGGAGCGTGGCAATGATGTCGTCTATCTCCTGAAGCTCGTTTTCTGACAGTTCCCATTCGTCGGCCCCGGCCATGGCTGCGATGTGTCGCGGCGTCTTGGCACCGATCAGAGTGGCGGTGACGCCGGGAGTGGCCAGAGTCCATGCCACCGCCAACTGGACCAGGGTCCGCCCATGGTCGCGCGCCCACCCCTCGAGTCGGTTGGACAAGCGCGCCCAATCAGGATAGACATCGGGCTGGAAACGGGGCAGATAGAAGCGCTCGTCGTGCGTCGGGAAGGTGCGGTCGGGAGACAATCCGTCGGCCAGCAGGCCCCGGGCGAGTGGACTGAAGGCGAAAACATGCACGTTGTGCTCATGCGACCAGGGGATGATCGACTCGCCCACCGGCAGATGTATACCGTCGTCCGTACCGACCTGATCGTAGAGAGACCACAGGTTCTGAGTGGAGAACAGCGACACGATGTTTGACAACTCCTCCATCAGGGAAACCGGCAGGTTGCAGACACCCACGTTCAGCACATCCCCGCTCTCCACCAATCGTGCCAGAGACTCTCCTACCTCGGCCATGGAAGGCGCGTCGTCGAACGTGATCACCCAATCCGGTGGACCGTGCAACTGGAGGAGATCGACTCGATCGGTACGTAGTTTTCTCAGACTGTTGTTCACAGCGACCCGCATGTTCTCAAACGTGTACGGCTCGTTGGGGAACACTTTGGTGGCCAGGAACACCTGATCGCGGCGACCCGCCAAAAAACTCCCCAACCTCACTTCCGAATCGAGATACCCCTCGGCCGTGTCGAAAAATGTCCAGCCTGCATCCAAGGCCGCGTCCACGGTGGCGCGTGCCGTCTCCAAGTCCAGATTCCCGTACCCACCGCCCAGCGGATAACAGCCAAGGGCGAGCTTCGATAGTCTCGGGTCACTCATTATCTTTCTCCTTGAGATTCAACGACCAGGCGGGCGTCAACGCAGACTCCGGATCGAAGAAATAGAGACGGCTGTCCTCGTTGGGGACAATGTGAAGATTCTCGCCTGACCTGAACGGACGGTCGCCATTTAGCTTGATTACGAACCTACTCTCCTTAGCCGTCTCCAACTGGCTCAACACGGTCTCGTCGATATCCTGAGCGATTTCCCGAAGACCCTCTGTCACGACTGTGGGCGTTGACACATCGACATGCACCAGAGTCTCCGATCCCAGTACCTCGGAGAACCGCACCTTTACGGGTATTCCCTGTCTCGATCCGTTGTCGGCAAATATAAAGTGTTCGGGCCGAACACCGAGGATCAACTCTTTCCCGTGAGCATCAGAACGAGGGGGACCGGTCAGCAACCGGGATGGCAATTCGAATCTCTTACCCTCGCCGTACACCATTTGCACCCGGTTGCCCTCCACTTCCAGCTGTCCCTGGAGCAGGTTCATAGCAGGAGATCCGATGAAATCGGCCACGAACAGGTTGGCCGGCGCCCAATAGAGTTGTCTTGGCGTGCCGACCTGCTGTAGGATGCCCCTCCTCAGGACAGCGATCCGATCGGCCATGGTCATGGCTTCCACCTGGTCGTGCGTGACGTAGATCATGGTCGAACCGAGACGGCGCTGCAGTTGCCGCACCTCCGAACGCATCTGGGTGCGCAACTTGGCGTCCAGGTTCGACAGAGGTTCATCCAAGAGGAAGACCCGCGGGTCTCGCACCATGGCGCGTCCCATCGCCACCCGTTGTCGCTGACCGCCACTCAGTTGAGCCGGTTGTCGCTTCAAGAGTTCACTCAAGCTCAGCACGTTGGCGGTTTCGCCGACGATCCGGTCCCGGATGGCCCTGGCCACATGCTGCAGCCTCAGGCTGAATCCCATGTTCTCGGCTACGGTCATATGCGGATATAGGGCGTAGTTCTGGAAAACCATGGCGATATTGCGCTTGTCGGGCGAGATGTCATTCACCCGGTCCCCTCCGATATAGAGAGACCCCTCCGATATTTCCTCGAGACCGGCAACCATCCTAAGAATGGACGACTTTCCACAACCCGATGGCCCCACTAATACCATCAGTTCGCCCTCTTCGACAGTGAGGTCGAGGCTGTTGACCGCCACCGTACCGTCTAGATACACCTTCCATACGTTGTCCAGCGTTACAAAGGTCATGCGGATACCCCCAGAGGCTTATCGAAAAACGCGACAGGCTCGTCAACCTCCCGCCGGACATAGTTGAGGCGACGATCCCACTTGAGAGAATCGGCCAAGACGCGGTCGACGGATCGCGTAGTCAGGGTAGGGGCCTTCGGTTGGTCCAACTCCGCCAGCACCACCCGATTCCCCGGAGAGTTGTAGTACTGCACGGGCAGTCCCCTCACCGCCTTCCCCCATTGGACCCACCGCCATCCCCGAATGCTGCGCAGAGCCGGCAGGTGCTCCCGAATAATCCAATCATCGAACTCTTGTTTCTGATGGTCGGCCACCTCGAATCGCTGCATCAGAAGACACCCCTCCAAGGAGGGTTCCGGGTCCCCCGGCCACCTGGGTCCAAGCTGGTAAACATTTCCCGTGTAGGTGCTGTCGTCCAATTCATTGAACGAATCGAAGAAGCGGCTCCCATCCTCGATAGCCAGCGCCAAACCAGGGTCGGACATCCAGCGCTTGAGCCCGTCGAGATCCTCCGCCCAGTAGGCAGCCATCCGATTTCCGCTTCCCTGCCAGGCTTGGGGAACGTCGGAAGTCCGGGTGGCGTAGTAGCTAACCCGCCGCACGCCCGGCAACGCCACGAGTTCCACAAGATGCTTCGTCCGCTGCCACCGATCAAATTCCAAGAGGGCGTGTTCTTGTGGCCATGCCCGAGCGATTAGGACGGCGCCAAGATGCAGCGGCATCAGCGTCCACCCAGTCCCGAGAACAGGAACCCCTGCTTGAATCGCCTCTGAGCCAGAACGAATACGACCGCTACCGGCAGCACCATCAAGACAGTGGACATCATGAACAGCGCCCATTGAGGATCCCAGGTCGACTGGTAGTTGGACAGAATGCCCTGGGGCAAAGTCTTGCAAACCCGTGTCTGGCAGAACACCAGTGGGCCCAGCAGATCATTCCAGAAGTAAGCGAAATGCAGCATGCCCAAAGCCACCAGCACCGGGACCGCCTGGGGCATGAGCACCAACCACATCGTTCTCCACGGACCGGCGCCGTCGATGATGGCGGCCTCGTCGAACTCTCTGGGAATAGTCAGAAAGAATTGGCGCATGAGGAATATCCCGTAGGGTGACCCTCCGAACCACCATGGAAGGATCAGCGCCCAGTAAGTGTCGACCAGGCCGATCTTGCTGAACAGCAAGAACTTGGGGATGATGGTCGCCACGAACGGCATGATCAACATGCCCACCGTGAGAGCGAAAATGACGTTTCGCCCGGGAAAGCGCATCCGCGCCAGAGCGAAGCCTGCCATTGATTCGGCTACCAACGCTCCCAGCGTGCCCAACCCCGCATACAAAAGGCTGTTTTTGGCAAAACCCCACAGGGGAGTGGCGGTCCCTTCGGGCGCCCGCGCTATGTTCTCGAATTTGATGGGATCCGGTATGAATCCGGGTGGAAACACAAATTCCTTCCCGAGCTCGGAAAACGCCAGATAGATCATGTAATAGACGGGGAGAATCATGACCAGGGCTATGAAAAGCATGCTCAGGTACCACAAGGCCTTGCGTCGCTGCTGCAACCGTTGAGCAAGGTTTCCGGTGGGAACCGGGCGCGGCGCGGTTCTGGAGGCCGTCATCGGGATCTGCCTTCGTAGTGAACCCACCATCTTGAGGTGCGGAAAATCAGCCCGGTTATCCCGGCGACCACGATGAACAACACCCAGGACAGTGCCGAGGCATATCCCATCTGGAAGTCTTGGAATGCGCGACGGAAAATCAGCAGCACCCAGAAGAGAGTGCGATTGGCGGGACCCCCGTCGGTCAGCACCCAGGCAATATCGAACACCTGGAAAGAGAGCACGATGCCAATTATGAGATTGAACAAAATGACCGGGCTCAGCATCGGAAGAGTTACATGCCAGAACCTGCGAACGCTCGACGCCCCATCGACCGTAATCGCCTCATACAGGTGAATGGGGATCGATTGCAGTCCCGACAGATAGACCAAGAAGGCTGATCCGATCGACCAGAAGGTCAGCATTCCCACCAAAGGCAATGCCTGCTGCGGACTTTGAAAGAACCCTTGCCGGGGGAGACCCAGCTCCTCCAGCACATAGTTGATCAGGCCGAAGTCGGTGTTGAATATCCATCCCCACAGAACGGCGGCCGCGAACAGAGGAATCAGAGACGGCAGGAAGACGATCAGCCTGAACAGGCCCGATCCTCTTCCCGGCCGGTTGGCCAGCATCGCAACGAACAACGATAGGACGACGTACATCAACAAGAAGAAGGCCGTGTAGTAAAGAGTCACCTTGAGTGCTTGCACGAATTCCCCATCGGTGATCATCTTCGCGTAGTTATCGAAACCGGTGAACTCCGCCGGAGAGATGATATTGTAATCAGTAAACGACAGCACCGCCGAGGTGACCACCGGCCCCAGGTAGAACACCGCCAGGCCGATAATCCATGGCGCCAGAAAGGCATAGGCCACCAGAGTGCTCTTGCGTCTCCAGCGCAGTCTCGGTTTCTTGAATGTGGGGGACTGCAAGGGCGAGCCCCCCACATCTGATCGTGTTGCTCCTATTTCGGTGATGTCGCCACCTAGGCGGGTCAGTTATCCAGGGCTTCCGCGATTCTGGTTGCCGCGTCCTGGGTCGCTTCCTCTGCATTAGCCTCACCGGCCCACAGCAGATCCAAGGCTGCCCCGGCGGCGGTGTCCACCGCGAAACCCTTGGTCGTGAACGGAGTCCACGTCCCTGCCTCGACCATGGCAACCGCGTCCTTTTTCCACTGGACGTCGTTGAACCCGGCAATCTCCAGGGAACTGCGGCGAGTCGGTGTGGCAACCTGGCTCCATATTTCAAGACCCCTGGTGTCCGTAATGGTCTTGGTGAATGCCCAAGCAGCTTCGGGATTCTTTGACTGGGAGGAAATCGAGATGGTTCCCAACTCGAGTTTTCCAGCCCGAACGCCGTTGAAGCTGGGAAGAGCGGTCACGTCGTAGTCGAAATCGACGGTGCCCGCCAGAGCTCCGTACCACCACGGACCCATCAGGTACATGCCGGTTTGCTGGTTGCGGAAGGCCTCCAGGTGAGTTCCTCCGGCCACCACCGGGTTGGGAGACTTGCCGTCCTCGATGAGCTTGGCGAAATAGCCAAGCATCTGGGGGCTGGCGCCCTGATGAATGGTTGGCTCGAGAGCCTCGTTGATGATGGTCCCGCCACCCATGAAGCAGAAGGTGTCGTAGTTCCACGACTCGAAGGAGACCCCGAAACGCATGCCGTTGGCGATCAGAGCGTCGATTGAATTGGTGAAGGCCTCTTCGTTCCACTCGCCTGCTTGGAAGAGCACCTGCGGGTCTTCCAATCCCGCCGCAGTGAAGGCATCCCGGTTGTAGTAAATGACATACGGTTCCGTGTTATCGGGCATTCCGTACGCCTTTCCGTTGACCTTGGTGCCCTCGACCGTGGTGGGGATGAAGTCGCCCATGTCGAGTTCTTCGGCGTCCCGTGCGATATAGTCGTCGATTTGCAGAAGCGCTTCGCCTTCGGCGGTCAGCTGAGTCAACTGGAAGTTGAGCATCCGCATGACGTCCGGCGCGTTTCCTGCCGCAAACCTGGCCAGTAGTTGTGGATACTCCTCATAACCGTTGGCAGCCAGCGGCTCCCAGTTGACCGTGACATTGGGATATTTGCTGGTGAAATAGTCAATGCGTTGCTGAATCACCTCTCCCTCGAGGCCGGCGCCCCAGGCCCAAAGGGTGATCTCGCCACCAATCTCGTCAGAGTCGGGGGCGGCCGTGGTCGGCGCCGCCGTGGTCGGCAGCAGTTGTGGTTGGACTTGTGTCGCCACCGCACGCGGCCAGGAACGCCGCGGCCGCCGCCACGGTCCCGCCCAGCCTGATGAACTCTCGTCGGGACATTCCGGCCTGTCTTGCCCTGCGAATGATTTCTCTTTCCTTACCCACATTCATTATCTAAAACTCCTGTTCATAATCCGGTTTCTTTCCTATCTGGTCGTTAAGGGGGTAGGTTTCTGGTGATCGCGCACGCGTCTGCGGTTAAGGCCTCCCAGGTCAGACTGCTGAAGGGATCTGCGACAGATCACGGACGATAAAGCCCTCACAAACCTCTCGCGTGACATACGGCAACCGCGCATCCCAACTGAGCGAGCTTCGCAGTATCTCGTTGTATTCCGGCCGTCGCACGAACTCCCTGGGGTCTACATCTTCCTCCAACTCGCACCAAATCATTCGGTTGCCCTTGCCCAGATATCGGTTCCAGGGAAAGGCGTATTCGGCGGTGCGATCGCCTCCGAATGTGCGGATTCTCACCCACCCCTCCAGCGCGGCGTAGCTTTCGAGATGGGGGCCATCCAACCACGCGTCGAACTCCCCCTCTTGCTCGGGACCAACCTCGAAGCGTTCTGCAACACAGCCACCGCTGCCAGCCTGTTCCCTACCCAATGCTCCCCTCACCTTGGAGACCGTCATCATCGTTCCATTGAACGGTTCCTGCTCTATTGCCGGGTACTTCGACTCCCGCGCCAATGTGGGCTCATCCAAACCTCCCGTGACGACTTCACTTCCGATCCACGCATGCATATCCGGGATATTCGTTGCTACATATGGAATGAAACGGGTGGCTTGCGAAGCATTGAATGGCGCGGGTAGCCCACTCTCAGGATCGAAGTCGCGAATAACCTTGAAGCTGGATGCACCAATCACGGCATAGTGACGACCGAAGTCGTCGAAATGTTCGATGGTCCAACCGTCAAGCTCTTCTTGCAGAGAGGGCGGACAGTCAACTCGGCAGAGCAAAAGCGGGCGCTCGTCGGGAGGAATCACCCTGGGCATTCTTTTTCTGCTTTCTCTCAACCGCGACTTGACATTAAGTCACTTGACAAACGATAGTAGTTTGGGAACCATGCCCGATTCGGTCATAGTCGGGGATTTTTCTTCCGGGCGCCGGTAGCTGCAAGTGGCTCCTTTTTCTGGCGCCACGCCTTTTGGCGCCTTATATTGGGAAGCCCAAGCGCGGACAGCGGAGCAACATCAGCCCCGTCCAGAAGGGAGAAACATATGAAGCTCTCGTGTGGTGATCATTCGTTTCCTCTTTTGTCTCACTGGTCGATTCGGGTGGGTTAGTCCAGTTTGATACCTCGGGCCTCTGCTTCCTCCACCGCGGGGGAAACCGATTCGGCGCGGCGGGTCACCGCTGAGCGGAGAGCAGCTTCGATCACTGCCACTCCCAAGGCAGATGCGATCGGGTCACCGTGGTTAACGGCTGCGGCATGGCCCAAGGCTAAATCGCAAAAGGTGTGCACCGGGAGGGTCGCCGGATAGATAGCGGCGCCTCTCATCAGCGGGAAGGAGTAGTCGTCTCCGTCCTGGCGGACCAGCTCGATGCGGTCCCGTTCCAGATCCACAATCACCACTCCCTCGGTTCCGAATACCCGGACTTCCATATGGTGACGCTGGGAGGTTGGCACCCCCGCCCCTCCCGAGACCGACACCAGCGGTCCCTGGCGAGTAGTGGTTAGAAAGGCGTCGTAGAGGTCGCTCCCGGCCGGACCGGGAGTAACGGCGCCCATCACCTCGGCAGGCGTCAGGCCGGTTAGCCAAAAGACTAAAGAAAACAGGTGACTCAGCTGCCCGTAGGCATATCCGCCCTCTTCCCCTACCCAGGTGGAAGGCTCCGGCGGGCTCTCCGCCCCGGGAATGGAGTCTTCCTCGCCGGAGAACAGTCCACGAGCGGGGGAGGCCATCTGAGCGACGACATGCTCCACTCGACCGATCCGCCCATGCCTTATCCACTGCCGGGCAGCCGCGGCCTGGGGAAGAAACTGCCATCCGTGAGGAACCAGCAGCACCACCCCTCGTTCCGATGCCCGCTCCACCATGTCAAAAGCATCGGCGGCGGTGATAGCCAACGGCTTCTCGCACATCACATGTAGCCCCCGATTCAGGGCGGCGACTGCGTGATGGTGGTGAAACCTGTGTGGCGAGGAGACCACCACCGCGTCCAGTTCGTCCCAGGGCAACAACTCGAAATCCTCGGTGGCTACGGGTACGCCAAACCGCTGTCCCACCCGCTCCACCTCGGTCGCGCCCTTGCGACACACGGCCCGAACCTCCACATCCGAACGGGAAGAAAGCACCGGAAGATGGTTCTCCACCGCCCACCATCCCGCACCAATCACGGCCACCCGTAAGGGGGATTGTTTGGTGTTCATTGGCAAAATGCTACAACGCCTTAGACGGCGGCGCCCGTGACCGTGCTTTCCAATCCGAACTCGGCGGAGCGCCCCCTCTCGGTTTTAGGAAAGTACCTTGCCAACCTGGCTGAGAACACCTGCAAAACTTTTACCCTTAATCGGGATGGCAAGCCTCGTGCCGGATCAGCGGACATGGCATCGCTGGCTGGATCGCATACAAAGCGCGCACGCAGGACACCTACTCGGGACGGTAGAAGGCATGGAACAGGATGCACTGTTCAGGGTCTCGGCGGCCGTCGAGACGCAAGCCGATCTCCAACAGATCACCGTTCACGGTGAACCCCCTGGCGACAGTGTTTCTGCTACCACCGAAGAAGTCCAGATCGCTACGTCTCTATGACGCAAATCACCTCGCCGGTGGTTACTTCGGCGTCCTCTTCTGCCGTGATTTCGGTGACGGTTCCTGAAACGGGGGAGGGGACTTCGGTTTCCACCTTGTCGGTTTCCACCAGGGCCAGTTCGGCGCCTTCTGCTACCTGATCGCCCACCGCTACCAACCACTCCAGAAGTACCACCTCGTCCACGGTCTCGCCCAATCTGGGCATCTTCACCTCAAAGCGCAACGTCTGCCGCCTTTCTACACCGGAGCGTAGATGTGGCGGAACATGGCGTCGGTGCTCGCTGGGGGGCTTTCCTTAACCGTCTCCACCGCCGCATCGAGGCGGTCGGCCACCCGCCGGGCTATCTCGTCGGCCTCCCCCTCGGCCAACAGCCCTTCGGATTCCAGCCTTGCCCGGAAGGTGTTGATGGGATCCCGCTCGAACCAACGCTCGAACTCTCCCTCGGGGCGGTACTCGGCCTTGTCGGCCCGGGAGTGCCCGGCGTAGCGGTAGGTCTTCATCTCCAAGAGAGTGGGGCCCCCGCCGGAGCGGGCCGTGGCCAAAGCCGCGCCTATCGCCTCGACGGTCTGGTCGGGGTCCTGTCCATCGACGATGATCCCCGGAATGCCATAGGAGAAGGCCCGGTCGGCCAGATCCTCGATGGGAGTGGTCAGGTTGATTCGGCTGTACTCCCCGTATTGGTTGTTCTCGCATATGAACACCACCGGCAGCTTCCAGATAGCCGCCAGGTTGAGGCCCTCGTGGAAGGCGCCGATGTTGGAAGCCCCGTCCCCGAACACTCCGATCGCCACATCGTCGGTTCCCCGCACCTGCGCGGTGAGCGCCGCGCCGGCCGCCACCGGGATGCCCGCCCCGATGATGGCGAAGGTGGGCAGAAGGCCCAACTCTCGGTCGCAGAGATGCATGGAGCCGGCGATCCCACCGATGCAGCCGATCTCCCGTCCCATGATCTCTCCCAGGATCACCTCGGGGGTCATACCGAGCGCCAGGCCCACACCGTGACCCCGATAAGTGCAGGTAACGAAGTCAGTGGTCCGTGCTACGGCGGCGATCCCCACCGCCACCGCCTCTTGGCCCTGGGCGGTATGGGTAGTGCCATGCACCACCCCCTCGGCAAACAGTCCCTGCACCCGGTCCTCAAAGGCGCGTATCTCCACCATCCGCTCATAGCGGGCCACCCGGTCATCGGCGACCGCTCGGCGGCGTTCCATTCCTACCGTGTTGTTAATCATGCGCTCCTCCCTGCCCCCGCCCACCACGGGTCGGGCAGCCGGCCAGTGGCCAACAGTTGATTGATCTGACCGGTTACATACTCGGGGTTGGGCAAGTAGCGCTGTTCCAGTTCTCGCCCGAAGGGAACCGGAGCGTCGGGACAGGTTACCCGCAGCACCGGGGCGCGCAGCTCCCCGAACAGTCGGGCACTCACGTAGGCCGATATCTCGGTCCCCCACCCGGAGGTGTAGGGACTTTCCTCCACAATCACCAGCCGACCGGTCCGCCGTACCGCCGAGATGATGCTCTCCCGATCCCAGGGGATAAGGGTTTGGAGATCGATTACCTCCGCCGACCAGTCATCGGAGGCTTGCGCGGCGGCCACAGCCACCCTCACCATCGCTCCTGCCGAGACGATGGTCACATCCGCGCCTTCACGAAGGCGACGGGCTTCGCCCAGTGGGATGACTCCTTCTGAACCGGTAGTCACCTCGCCGCGGCCACCGTAAAGCGCCCGAGGCTCCAGCACCACCACCGGATTGGGGTCACGGACCGCCGACCGCAGAAGACCGTAGGCGGACTGGGGACCGGAGACCATCGCCAGCTTCAGGCCGGGAGCATGGCTCATCCAGTTCTCCAGAGTCTGAGAGTGCTGGCACCCAAAGCCCAAGCCGGCCCCGATCGAAGCTCTAACAGTCATCGGGCAGGTGAACACTCCTTTGGACAGAAAATGAAATTTGGCGGCTTCGGTTACCAACTGGTCGAGCGCCACCCCCAGAAACTCAATGAACATGATTTCAGCCACCGGACGAAGGCCGGAAGCGGCCGCTCCCACCGCCATCCCCAGAAATCCCATCTCCGAGATGGGGGTGTCCCTCACCCGGGAAGGCCCGAACTCCGCCAAGAGCCCGTCAGAAGTCTTGAAAGGCCCACCGGCGGCAGCCACATCCTCCCCGAACACCACCACATCGGGGTCTTCTCGCATCTCGTCGGCGAGGGCGGCGGCCACCGCCTGGTTCATCCGCATCCGGGCCATTTACCACAACTCCTTGAGTATTTCGACACCCGCTTCAACCAGAATCGCCTCCGATTCGGGGGCAACCTGCTCGATCAAACCATAACTGTGGTGGGCATAGTCCACTTCGTATCCACCATGAGGGTACTCAGCGGCGCTGGGCAGATAGGAGATAACTCCATTGGAATAGCCGGCGAAGACGGTGTGGGCCCAGCCGGCGGGGGATCGCTCTCTAATAGCCAGGGAAATCTCGGCGAAGGCCTCCCCGGGAATGGCCACGATCGCCGTGTCACCGATCCTGATCGCTTGTATGAAAGCCGGAACCCGGTCATAGGGCGCTTCCCTCAACTGGGCGAGGGCCGAATCCGCCCAGTTGATGTGGTATTGGATAGGGTTGATGTCCTCGGGACCGGCCCCCGCCCGGCGGGCCTCCTCCAAGTTCTTTTGGTAGCGATCCCTCTCCGCTTGTACTTCGGCAATGGTGGGGACCCGCTTGAGCGGCAGGTCCACCACGGTGGACGCCACCGCCAGTTCCTGGAGCGGCTGGGTCTCGGTCCGCACCACCCGGTAGAGGGCGATGGGCGTTACCGACCCATAGGAGCTGCGTTCGATCCGGGTCCGGTGGGTCTCGATGCTGCCCAGCGCATGTAGCGCTTCGGCCGCCAGCTTCTCGCCGAACGCCTCCTCGGGGCCCGGCTCGGGGATGAACGCCTGTAAGGGAAGGATGTTTCCTCCCGCGCCCTGCAGGAAGAGACACATAGCCCCGGTGGCCTTCTCCACCGCCTCCCGAAGCGGGCCCGGGAAGTCGGGGTTGATGGCCGGGTCCTCGGGTCCCACCACCACCGGGTGACATCCGAAGCTCACTACCACCGCCAGGGGCGACCCATTGGATCGATCGACCCGGATGACGCCCACATCCCGGTCGATCGGGCCGTCCGGATTCCATCCCAGGATGGTGTTGAGCACGCCGGTGGTCCCCTCCACCCCCGGCACCCGCTCCCGGCGGTTCACCGACAGCCCGGTCACCTCGGCGGTGGTCGAGCCCACCCTCACCGGCGTCAGGTTCTCGGCGGCCAGCCGGGCGGCGGAAACCAACTGGTGGGGAAGGTGTTCGCTGTAAGACTTCTCGACAGGGCTTATCTCGTCCAGCCGTCCCCCCAACTTGACCCGTCCGGGGGTGTGCGGCCCGGCGTGGGTGTGGCTCACATTGAGAAGCACCGCCTCGGGGCGAGTGGAGATGGCTTCGGCCACCTGCTCCCGGACCATGGTGGCGAAGTCGGGATTGAGAATCGCCAGATCGATTCCAAGAATCGCCACACGTTCGGTTCCGGAGTCGAGCACCAGAGCGGTGGCGGAGAGCGGGGCCCGCACCTCAAGGGCGGGCCGGTGGCGGCGCACATACCCCACCAAATCGGCTGGAACGGGCGGTGTGATGTCGGTTCGGCCTACCCCTCCTCGCAAGCTCGGGTTTTCGGAGGTGATAAGGCGCCCTCCTCAGGTGACTGATCATCGGTGCTCCTACGAAACTATAGAAGACACCGGAAAAGACTCCCGTTCCCCTGCCAATCTTTTCATACCACCTCTTTCCAGAAATCGCGAAAAGAATCCACCTAAAAAGGTTGACCTCTGTCCTACCCCTGAACCATGCTGACCGAAGCTGCAAAAACCTTCGACCCGGCTCAAGAGCTCACCGGGCCGCAAGCAATGCCAAGGTCATATGTTTACGAAGGCCGGCCTCGCCCGGGCCTGGATATTCGCGATTTCACAACGGCAGGTTGGTGGCGGGGGAGGGGACCCTTGAAGGGAGATAAAGTTGCGATAAAATCGCGAGATAGTGTTGGACTTCGCGGGATGAGTCCTTCAAGTTGACTCCTGTGCTGGGGTGATGGGCGGCGTACGGGGGCTTAACGCTTTGGTAATGCCCCGCCCCCTCCTTGAGGTGATCAGTAGAGAAGGAGGCCGCCGCTTACGTTAATGGTGGCGCCCGAGATGTAGCTGGCATGGGTGGAAAGCAGGAATACCGCCACCCGGGCGATCTCCACGGGCCCGGCCAGTCGGCCCAGCGGGCAGGACTCGGCCATAGCCTGCAGGTCAGAAGGGGTAAGTCCCACCCCCAGCATGGGCGTGTCGACCACCCCCGGGGCAATGGAGTTCACCAGTATCCCCTGCGGAGCGTAGGCGGTGGAAAGACCACGCGACATGGAGACGATCCCCCCCTTGGAGGCGGCGTAAACCACTGAACCGTGGCTTCCGCCCGTCCACCATGCTTGAGAACTGAGATTGACCATGCGCCCGCCTCCGCCCCCGGCTTTGAGCGCCTCTCCCACCGCCTGGTTGAGAAAGAAAGCCGCCCGCAGGTTCACTCCGTGCTGGATGTCCCAATCCTCGGTGGTGACCTCGGCCGTGGTCGCCCGGCGGATCAAAACTCCCGCGCAATGGACTAATCCCCAGAGGTCGTCGAGCTTCTTCAAGGTGGTATCAACAATCGTTTGGGGAGCATCCGCATCGGTAAGGTCGATCTCCAAGGCAACATGGCGCGCAGGATCATCCAGCGCCGCCATTGCCTTGCGTAAGGCCGGACCATTCCGGTCGACCCCGCACACCCGAGCGCCGCAAGCCGCCGCCAACCGCGCGGTTACTTGACCGATCCCGCGCGCGGCGCCTGTGACGATCACCCCCCGGTCGGCCAGCCCGGCACCGATGGAGAGATCATCTTCTCTCATGTTCCGGAAAAGCAGTGTTGACGACCCAAGGGTGAAGCGCTCATGATTCCGGTAGGGTAACTCTCGCCATCCGACCGGGGTTCCTTTCTTATGGAATACCAACCCTCAACCCCCAAAAACCCTCGCCCTGAGCCGCTGGCGCTCATCCCCGACCGTCTATGGAATCCACCGGACCCCGAAGCCCAGACCGGAAAGGCACTGGTGATCAGGGAAGGCCGGATTGGTGGTGTGGTGGACGCCAAGGCCCTACCGAGCCACCTCGACCGGATGCGCTTTGAGGGATGCACCCTGCTGCCAGGCTTGATCGACGGCCATGTTCACCTGGCCTCGTGGATGATCCCCGCTTTCCTGGCCGCGGGGGTAACCACCGTCCGGGATATCGGTAACAACCTCGACTGGATACTTGGATTACGGCGCCGGT
The DNA here is from genome assembly GCA_965248705.1 of Acidimicrobiia bacterium. Lineage (GTDB taxonomy): Bacteria > Actinomycetota > Acidimicrobiia > Spongiisociales > ZC4RG35 > Bin76. The sequence goes on from CBDFJY010000002.1 coordinate 793,056, forward strand.
TGACCACCGAGGAACGTCCAACCCCTCGGATTCGCTGCTGTGGTCCGGTATTGGACGGCAAGACTGTCCACTGGCCCTTGATCGGAGAGCGCCATGCCGATGCGGCGTCGGTAGCCAAAAAGGTAGGTCAGCTGGCAGCCGCGGGAGTGGACGCGATCAAGCTTTATGTTCACCTCGATTTAGAACAGGTGCAGGCGGCGGTGGCGGCCGGCCAACAGGAGGGTGTGGCGGTGCTGGCCCATCTGGGAGAGGTGAACGGACTGGCGGCAGCCCGGGCGGGCGTGGCCGAAATCCAACATCTGAGCGGGATCATCGATCCTTTTGACGGCGCTCATCTGGTCGACTTGGAGAAACTGGCGGAGGGATTGACAGAGATGAACACCGCCTAGTGCCCCACCCTGGTGGTCTGGGATCGGTTGGGACGCATCAACCAATTCGCTTCCCGGCCCGACCCGCGGCTTCGTTGGGTTCCCCGAGAGATTCGGGAGGCATGGGATGCGTTTCCGCATCGACGCGACCCAGAGGGTTCCCAGGGCCGAATAGCAGCCGTGGAAACCATGAAGAGGACCATCGCGCCCCTGTACCGGGCCGGGGCGTCGGTCATCGTCGGCACCGATACTCCCTGGCCATATCTGGTCCCCGGTTTCAGCCTTCACGACGAACTGCTCATGTTGGGAGAATCGGGCTTAACGCCCACCGAAGCCCTGACCGCGGCCACCCTGGAGGCCAGCAGACGGCTGGAGGTGGATCATCTGACCGGAACTCTGGACGAAGGAAAGGCCGCCGACCTCCTCGTGGTAGAAGGCGACCCCACCTCCGAAATAAGCCACATCGGCCGGGTACGCGAGGTTTTCGGCGCTGGCCGGCGGGTGGATGTGGCTGGACTGCAACCCGGGTTATTCCAACCCGACGATCCCATAAACCGGGTTCTGATCACCTACGTGGAGGCACACGCCCAACTGACATAAATGTCACCCCTACATCCCCAAACTTCGGTCTATCGAGGTTTGGCCTTCGTGGTCAGCGGCGGCGACAATGTCGTGATCGGGATCAACACATGGAGTGATCTTGGTAGGGGATCCTGGCTCGGAGTGCCTATCACGGTCTGGTTGTTCCTGATAGTCATGGTGTTGGGGATGTTGTTCATGCGCTTCTCAGTTTCGGGCAGCCACCTCTACGCCATAGGGGGGAAGAGCGAGGCGTGTCGCAAGGTCGGAATCAGGGTGGACCGCCTACGAGGCTGGACATATGTCGCCCAAGCGTCCCTGGCGGGGCTGGCAGGGCTGATGCTCATGTCCCAAAGCGGCACCGCCCTGCCCAGCGCCTTGAATGGGGCGGACCTAGATATCATCACGGCCGTTTTGTTGGGTGGGATAGCCCTGACCGGAGGCCGGGGAGGCCTGTTGGGCACTCTGCGGGGGTTGCTGATCATCGGGGTGATCAAAAACGGTCCGATCCTCACCGGAGTGCAGATCTACTGGCAGTCGGTGGTGCGGGGCTTAATTCTGATCATCGCCGTCACTCTGGACAGCATTCGACGAGGAGGCGGCTACCGATAGTTCCGCGTCGAGCAAAGAATGGATCGGGTCGTATTCACAAAGAGAGGCTCAGGCGACGCCCTCGCGTCCCCAACGGCTCGGCGGAACGGCTGGTAAATCAGGTGGTGTGTAGCTATTCGAGGCGAACACACTGGAGCGCCCCGTCGGGGTCGCCCACGGGGCGCTCCCTTCCAGGTGCTACGACGAATCGCCCACCAGCCTCAAGCGTCTCTCTCAGCCCAAGTTGCTGTACACCGCCGTCTCGAAGTCGAGGTAGCCGACGACCGACGTAGGATCGACGAACGGGAAAATTTGGGTGGCCCAGAAGCCTCCGACTCCGTTTGCGCGGTCGATCCAGTAATAGAGGTTGGCCAAACCGGCCCAGGCGAGTGATCCCGCCGGACGCCCGGTGGGTGCGTCCTCGTCGTTGATCATGAAGGTCAACGCCCAGGACTTCGGCATACCGGGAAAGAACTCCGCGTAGTTGGAGAGTATAGGATTGACGCCGGGAAGACCCTTGATCTTCAGTTCTCCCAACCCGTTCTGCTCCGCCATCTGCACAGTTTCTTTGGTGAGCACCTGCCCGCCCGGCCCCATGCCATCGTTCAGCCACATCCGGATGAACTTGCAGTAGTCCTCGGCGGTCGAGTACAAACCGTGACCGGCCATGTGGACCTCGGGGTCCGGCGGCAACTCGAAGTCGAGAGGCGTCAGCGACCCGTCTTCGTCCCGCTGATGTATCAACGCCATACGGCTTCGCATTTCGTCGTTCAAGTCAAAAGACGTGGCCGTCATACCCAGAGGATCGAGTATCCGCTCTTCCATCACCTCGCCAAGGCGCTTACCGGTGATGCCTTCGACCACCTGGCCGGCCCAGTCGATGTTCGTTCCGTACTCCCACTCGTCACCGGGATCAAACAGAAGGGGCGTCATAAGCGATGCCTTCGAAGACGTGACGGGGCTGGGCTGACCGTGATCCTGCGCCAACCGATTGTACTTCTCGTTGAAGAAGTCGTAGGCCAGGCCTGCGGTGTGCAGGAGGAGCATCCTGGTAGTCACATCGCGCTTGGGTGGGCGGAGCATAGGATCTCCGTTGTCATCGAAACCGTCCAGCACCTGCAGTTGACCGATGTCGGGCGTGTAGTTCTTCGCCGGCGCGTCAAGGTCAAGCCGGCCGTCCTCGACCAACTGCAGACAGGCGGTACCCGCAATGGCCTTGGTCGTCGAGAAGATCGCACACACCGTGTCGGTAGTCATCGCCGCGCCGTTGCCGAGTGACCGGACGCCAGCCGCGCCCTCGTAAATGTTGCCCTCACGGTTGGTTGCCATTGCGGTCACTCCGGGTACCCGCGGGCTCCCGGACACCACGCCATCGAGGACCGCGTCGGCCGCTTTCGCCAAGTTGCTCATAATGATGCTCCTTTTCAGCCGCTTCCCTGATCTCGCACAAGGAAATGTGTGGTTGAGCATAACTTAGCCGGGTTATTGATGTCGCCGAAAGCCCGAGTGAGCTCCGAGTTCATGGACCCTCCATGCCGTAACTCTCCAGAACCAACGCTTATTCCCCCGACGCCGTCCCATGGTTCCGATTCGATCTTAGACTGGGGGTCGGGTCGTATTCAACCATCACAAAAAAGGGGAGGCTCTCGTGTCTGACATTGCTTTGTCGCCCGCCCTTTGCGCGGAGACGCTAGCTGAACTGGAGGCGCTGGGAACTGCCCAGAACCGCAAGGTATATGGTCGTCATGGGGTGGGCAAGCCGATGTTCGGGGTGAGTTACGCCAACCTGCGCAAGCTGGCCAAGAGGCTGGCTCCCGACCATCAACTGGCTCTGGACCTGTGGTCCTCGGGCAATCATGACGCCCGGGTGCTGGCCACCATGGTGGACGAGCCCTCCCGGGTCTCAGCGCAAATCCTCCGCGGGTGGCTGGCGGATGTGGACAGCTACGTTTTAGCTGACGCTCTGGCTTCCCTCGTCGGTCGAACCTCCCTAAGTGACGATCTTGCTGCAGAGTGGACCGCCGACCTCCAGAACGAATGGGCCGGGACCACCGGCTGGTCGCTGGTGGCCGCCCAAGCCCTGGATACAAAGAGTTCTCTGCCCGAAAGCTATTTTGCCGAGCGCCTTTCCTATATAGAAAAGTATATCGCAAGAGCGGCCAACCGGGTCAGGCACTCCATGAACGGCTCCCTGATCGCCATCGGCTGCCGTAGCCCGGAGATGCGCCAAGCAGCGGAACAGGCCGCCGCCCGCATCGGCAAGGTCGAAGTAGATCACGGCCAGACCTCTTGCAAAACCCCGGAAGCCATCCCCTACCTGGCCAAAGTCTGGAAGCGCAAAGCCGCCCGTAGCGGCTCTTCATAGAACTCCCCGCTACCAATCCCATCCTTGCGGGGAGGGCCCCTGAGGAGAATCCATCTGTCGGAATACGCAACGGGGTACCATTTCAAGGTCATGGAATCGCTTTATACGTTCGAGAAGAAGACCCGTCGGGAAAGGCGCCGATTGGGCCTTCCCGCTTCAGTAATCATGCTGGGCGCACGCAGAGTCTCGGTCTCTCTTCTGGCCCTGCTAATGGCTCTGGGTGGCGCGGCATGCCTGTTCGATTCCGAGGAATCGCCCTCGTCGACTTTGGCGGCGGTCACAACCGCCGCCGCGTCCGTGACAACCACTACCCCCCCGCCGACGACATCGACGCCGGTCACCACCGCCGCCGTGTCCGTGACAACCACTACCCCCCCGCCGACGACATCGACGACCTTCCCGACTCAGGTAATCGTCAACTACCTCCAAACGGCGCTCACCGCCGAGGCGAGCATCGGCCAGGTGGTGGAGGAGATGATCACGATCAGCAACGACTGGGACAACAGGTCGGAGACCGATGTCACCTTTACGGAAACCGAAGAGGCCATGGATGCTGCAGAGGAAAGAGCGCAGTCACTCCGCGCTGATTTCGAGCTGATCCAACCACCACCGACGAACGGGTTTCCGGAAGAACATCGGTGGGTGAGGGCTGCGGCCGGCCAGGTCGCAGACGCAGCCTCGGAGATGCTCGCGGGGTTGCGGTCGTCCGACGCCGGCCAGCAGCGCCAAGCGGCGCAGGTGGGGCTGGTTGCGGCCTTCGGGGTATTTGTGGAAGCCATGGATCGGGTCATCGCGGAGTTCATCGGAGATGAGGAAATAACAGCGCTCATCGTAAGCAGAAACCTGACCGTACCCCGCCCTACCGGTTCCGATACCACTACCACCACAGAGTCGAACTGAGAGGTTCAGGAAATCCGAAAGCCGGTCATCCGGGCGGCCAGGGGGTCCAAGAGGACCGTGACCCGGGGATGGAGTTGGAGAGCCGAAGCCGGGACCGCCGAAGTGATCGGACCTTCCAGCGCCGCCCGCACAGCCTCGGACTTGGAGGATCCCGCCGCCAATACCAGGAGATGGGCGGCTTGTCCTATGGTGGCGATGCCCTGGGTTATCGCCTGGGACGGCGTCTGGTCGGGACCGTTGAAATACCGGGCGTTGTCGGCGCGGGTGGCAGCCGCCAGCCGTACGACCCGTGTGCGAGACTCGAAGGAGGAGCCGGGTTCGTTGAACGCCAGATGGCCGTTGCGTCCTATTCCGAGGATCTGCAATCCCACCCGAGCTCGGGTCACCAGTCGATCGTACCGGGCGCATTCCAGATCCAGATCGGGAGCGTCGCCATCCGGCGCATGCAAGTGGTCAGGGTCGACGTCCACATGTCTTGCGAACTCGGCGTTGATGACTTTGCCAAACCGCTGGGGGTGCTCCGGCCCGAGCCCGATGTACTCGTCTAGCAGGAGGGTCCGTACGCCGGCAAAGCTCAACTGCTTCTGGCGACGGCGACGGATCAGTTCGCGGTACAGAGACCGCACCGACGCTCCGGTGGCGAGCCCCAACACCGGCGCCGGCGTGGAACCAAGGTACTCCTGAACCACATCGGCCGCCCTGAAAGCCAGGCCGGTCGGGCTCTCCTCCACGATCACTTTCATAAGGCTCTATCTCTAGCTATGGATGTCACCGCCGGTCTTCATGCATGATCCGCATGTTCGGCGTCAAACCTCGCTCGTGTCGATATGGGGCCGACAGGTCTCGTCAAGCGGCGGGATCGGTGGTCTTGGCGCCCGTGATGAACGCCACCAGGTCATCCTTGGTTACCCCGCTGACCTCTACCTCGGCGGCCTTGCGTCCCTGACGCAAAATGACCGCGTTGTCGCAAACGGCGGTCACCCGGTCCATGTTGTGGGTGATCAGCAGAACCGCAACATCGGCGGCCCTGAGGGCGAGAATCAGGTCAACCACCCTTTGGGCCTGCTCAACCCCGAGGGCCGCCGCCGGCTCGTCCAAGAGGACAATCCGCTGACCCCATGCCACGGCCCGGCCGATGGCGATGGCTTGGCGCTGCCCTCCCGAGAGCAGGCCCACCGGTCTGCGCAGCGAGGGGATGGCGATGTTGAGCCGCGCCAGGGTTGACTGGCACTCAATGTGCATTCGCCTCTTGTTCAAAAGCCCCATCCGAGATCCCATCCGGCCACCGCGGGTGTACTCCCGATTGAGAAACAGGTTCTCAACCACATCCAGGGTGTCGATGAGAGAAAGGTTCTGGTGGACCGTCTCCACGCCCAGGGTACGGGCCACATCCGGAGAAGAGATGCGATGGGTGGCGCCGTCGATTCTGATAGTCCCCGAGTCGGGTTGATACACCCCGGCGATGCACTTGACCAGGGTGGACTTTCCAGCGCCGTTGTCCCCCAAAAGCGCCGTTACCCGGCCTCGGTGAACGTCCAGAGAAACACCGTCCAATGCTTGCACGGCGCGAAACGCCTTGGACATGTTAAGCACCGAAAGCGCCGGCGCCGTCATCCGTCACCCCAGGGAACCGGAGCGCCTTCGACATTCCAGATACCCGACACCACGGGGTTGCCGGCGCCGACCCCGGTCACCCCCACCACGAAGGCCCGCGTTACGAAGGCCTGAATGCGGAAGCCGCAGATCACGGTATCGCCCTCCCGGAGGCGCCGGCCTTCCGGCGAGTGAAGCCGGGCGTAGTAGTCGATACCTGCCGGATCCGGCATGTCGATCCGGACGGGCGCAACAAACACATCTTCGGGGTGGGCCGCCACCACCGCCCGCGTCGGGTATGGATCGAAGACCGGATCCACATAAAACCCACCACCGAAGCACAGGGGCACGCCTTGATGGATGTGGGCGACCTCCGTCAGATAGAGAACCGCGGGCTGTTCGAGAAGATCCTCGACGGCATGCAGCGGAGTGGTGCCGGTTAGCCCGTGTCCCGGCTCCACCTGCGTGGCGCCAATGTCCGCCAACATGTCCAGCACGGCGGTGGAGGTGGTGCCGGGAGCGTTCACCTCGATTTGGGTGCCGGGTCCAAGGTGAGAAAGGGCGGCCTCCACGCCCCGGGCCAGGGTTTCCACATTGGCGGTGGTGGTCACCTTCCGGGCCGCCGAGTCGTACAAAAGCGCCGGGAATGTCGTAAGCCCGGCGAACCGCAATCCATCGAGACCGTTGACGAAGTCGATTGTCTCGGGAAGTTCGTCGAGTTTGAACCCGCCCTCATGTCCCGGATAGAAGAGATCACCGTGATCCCACACCCGGAGGAGCACCTGTTGGGTGCGGCCTTGGGAAGACACCGCCCGGGACGCCTCGACCGCCTTCCGGCGAGAAAAGACCGTCCAGTACTCCGGCGCGAGGCGCGCCGCTTCGTTTGCTTCGGCGCGAGGCACCTGCACCAGGTGTCCAAGATGACTCAACTTGTGGCCGTTGGCTGCGATAGGACGCGCGCAGGCCAGGTCGACCGCCACGTACCCGTCCACTCCGGCCCTGGTGATCGCCTCCAATGCGCCGGGGGCGCGCCCGAACTGTTTGGTCATCGCATATACCTTCAACCGTCGGCGGTGGGCCTCGGTAGTCAAGAGGCGGGTATTCGACTCCAGGGTGTCAAGGTCAAGCACATAGCTGTTGGCCGGGATCAGATTGTCCTGGTGTAGCCTGACTGCCGCCTCGACGAAGACCCGGTTCCGGGCGAGAAGGGAATTAAGGAACATCGTCACCCATGCTTTCGGAGGGCGCCCGCATGCTCAGGGCCACCGCCACGATGATGATGAAGCCTCGGGCGATCAACTGATCCGCCACTTCGAGCCCCATCAGAATTAGCCCGTTGTTGAGCATCGCCATGATCAGCGCTCCGGTCACTGCGCCGGCGATCGAGGCGCGGCCGCCGAACAAACTGGTGCCTCCGATCACTACCGCGGCGATCACGGTAAGCAGGTCGTTCTCGCCCAGATCGTGGCGACCGATGGCCAATCGTCCGGCCAAAAGCACCCCGGCGAAAGAAGCCGCGGTGGCGCTGACCATCAGGGCGCTGACCCGGATGCGGTCGGTGTTGAGACCGGCCGCTTTGGAAGACGCCCGATTGGCGCCGGTGGCGAGGACATGTCTCCCCCAGCGCAGGTGGTGGAGTGCGAAGTGACCCAAGGCGAGCGCAACGATCGTCCAGATCAACAGCGATGAGATGGGACCCAATGATCCGGCGCCGAACAGTGCAGAGAATGTGTCGTTGCGAATCGGCATCGATTGAAGGTTGTTCATGTTTCGAGCAATCCCGCTGATAATGCCCAACATTCCCAGTGTCACCAGGAAGGACGGAATACGTATCTTGACCGTGATGAGGCCGTTGACGAGTCCGATGAGCGCCCCCGTGGCAACCGCGGCCAGCGCTCCGAGCAAAAAACCGTAGTCGGAGACCACCACTGCGGCCACGAGCGACGAGAGGGCCACGGTGGACCCGATCGACAGATCGATCTCTGCCGACGCCAGCGCAAATGCCATGCCCACGGCCATCACCGCGATGGGCGCCGCCTGGCGGCCGATGTTCAAAAGGTTCGACCAACTCAGGAAACCGTCATCCCAAAGTATCAAGGCGAAGACCGCGAGAATCGAGACGAAGGCCAGATAGACCACGTATTGCCGATACCCGCCGTCGTCGCCTTGCTTTGTCCATGGCCGCCTCAACCGAGAGCCGGCGCGCGCCAAGGGATGGACCTCCTTCACTCCGGACAATTCCTTTGTGTGTTTAGGGTTACGTCAAAGCTTATCCACCGAGTGCCGCCATGACTTCTGAGGGTGGGTCGGATGCGAGCGACTGCCGGTAGGCGTCCACGATGTTGTCGGCGGTCACCGCGATCGCCGGAACAACCGTGAACGCAGGCGCCTCTTTACCAAGCAACCCATAAGCGCCTTCCAACGCCATGGTCCGCCCCAACGCATACGCCTCATCCGCGGCGATACCCACAATGTTCCCACCTTCCACCAAGTCCAACGAAACATTGGTATCCAGATCCAAAGTCACCACCGCCACATCAGAAGCACCCGCCGCCCGCAAAGCAGCCAACACCCCATCGGCCGGACCAGCCGACCACGGCGCATAAATACCATCCAAATCAGGATTACGGGTCAACAAAGCAGCCGCGATCTCCTCAGCAGCAGCCGGATCAGCCAACCCCTGCTCAGAAACGATCTCAATCCCCGGATAACGCTCCCCGATCCAGGTCTTGAAAGCCTGATCCCGCTGATTAGTGACGTAATAGGCAGCGTCATGGAAGATGAAACCCACCTTCCCCTCACCACCCAAAGCATCAGCCAACAAATCCGCAGCCGCGATACCCATCGCCGCCAAGTCATCGGTGACCACCCCCACATAGTCCACACCGTGCACATACCCCTCAGGCACATTGCTCAAAAACACCAACTGCACCCCCGCCTCGACCGCCGGACGGAACGCCTCCGCGCCCGACACCGGATCGAGAACCAGACTGATAATGATGTCAGGATCCTGCGCCATCACCGTCTCCACATCATTGGCCTGCTGAGCAGCATCAAACTGAGCATTCGTCTCAGCAATCACCTCAATACCCAACTCAGCGAAAGCATCACGCGCACCCTGGCTCACCGCATCGGTAAACGCACCAGCCGTATGCCACAACAAAGCCGCCGTATACCCCCCAGCCTGCACCTCACCAATCTCATCACCACTCAAAACAATCTCACCAGAAGGAGTAGCCTCCTCACCACCCGGCCCCTGAGTAACCGGCGCCATCGGCACCGACTCACCGAGTGCCGCCATGACTTCTGAGGGTGGGTCGGATGCGAGCGACTGCCGGTAGGCGTCCACGATGTTGTCGGCGGTCACCGCGATCGCCGGAACAACCGTGAACGCAGGCGCCTCTTTACCAAGCAACCCATAAGCGCCTTCCAACGCCATGGTCCGCCCCAACGCATACGCCTCATCCGCGGCGATACCCACAATGTTCCCACCTTCCACCAAGTCCAACGAAACATTGGTATCCAGATCCAAAGTCACCACCGCCACATCAGAAGCACCCGCCGCCCGCAAAGCAGCCAACACCCCATCGGCCGGACCAGCCGACCACGGCGCATAAATACCATCCAAATCAGGATTACGGGTCAACAAAGCAGCCGCGATCTCCTCAGCAGCAGCCGGATCAGCCAACCCCTGCTCAGAAACGATCTCAATCCCCGGATAACGCTCCCCGATCCAGGTCTTGAAAGCCTGATCCCGCTGATTAGTGACGTAATAGGCAGCGTCATGGAAGATGAAACCCACCTTCCCCTCACCACCCAAAGCATCAGCCAACAAATCCGCAGCCGCGATACCCATCGCCGCCAAGTCATCGGTGACCACCCCCACATAGTCCACACCGTGCACATACCCCTCAGGCACATTGCTCAAAAACACCAACTGCACCCCCGCCTCGACCGCCGGACGGAACGCCTCCGCGCCCGACACCGGATCGAGAACCAGACTGATAATGATGTCAGGATCCTGCGCCATCACCGTCTCCACATCATTGGCCTGCTGAGCAGCATCAAACTGAGCATTCGTCTCAGCAATCACCTCAATACCCAACTCAGCGAAAGCATCACGCGCACCCTGGCTCACCGCATCGGTAAACGCACCAGCCGTATGCCACAACAAAGCCGCCGTATACCCCCCAGCCTGCACCTCACCAATCTCATCACCACTCAAAACAATCTCACCAGAAGGAGTAGCCTCCTCACCACCCGGCCCCTGAGTAACCGGCGCCATCGGCTCAGCAGGAGCTTCCGTCGTAGCAGGTGCCTGGGTAGTGGTGGCTTCGGCGGTTGCCTGGGTAGTAGTCGAATCCTCCTCGGCATCGCCGCAAGCCGCCACAACCAAGCCGAGTACTGCCACCAGACCGGTTATGAGCCATATTGCGGACATCTTGCGTTTCGGGTTCATAGTTCCTTTGTTCATGATTCCTCCTATATTGTTGCCTTCTCCACCCCGCACCATGACGCCACGAAGAACGCCAGAGTCCGGGTGAGAGAGACGAACTGTTCTATCGGCAGTCGTTCCAAAGGTGTGTGGCAGGTGGCGATGTCACCCGCTGCGAAGTAAACGCCGGGAATCCCCGCCGCGCGGAGAAGCGGCTTCTCCGACCAGTAGGGAGCTCCCTCGATCCGGGCGGACTGCCCCGTGGTCTCCTCAATGGCGCGTGCCAACTGGGACACGGCCGGATGATCAGCCGCTATCTCGTCCGGCGTGCCCCCCACCGGGTGATCCCTCGGAGCGGAAAAGACCACTTCCCCCGAGACCCCGAACTGCTCGGAAACCCTCTCCGTGATTTCGCTAAGGGCCAAGGCCGCGGCGTCAAGATCGTCGCCGGGTAGGAGCTTTTGGATGAGCGACAGCCCGAACCTCCCGGGCACAGCGATGTTTCCGCCCGACCCGACCTTCGTGACCAACAGGAAGCGCCTGCCCAAGAGATCATGAACCGCCCCGGAACTAAGTCTCTCGTCGTAGTCCCACAAGGCGCCGAGCAGGGCGTGGCCTGCTCTGAGGGCATCCACCCCGAGTTGGGGGGTCCCGAAGTAAGCGGACTTCCCCACCAGGGTGATGTCTGCGATCAGAAACCCCATTTGCGCGGTGTAGATGGCGCCGGTGGTCGGCTCGGTATAGACCGCGAAGTCAGGTGACACTCGCCGTTTCTCGAAGAGATCTCCCACCGCGGCCCGCATCCCCAGGGATAGCCCGCTCCCGGGCTGACCCGACTCCTCGTCGCATACGAACAGTCCCGTCACCGGTCCCCGCAGGCGAAACCCGGCGCGATCCACCGCCCGGATGGCCTCGATGATGGTACAGATCCCTCCTTTTTGATCCGTCACCCCCCGCGCCCAGATTTCCCCGTCGATAAGGTGCCCCACAAAGGGATCGGCCCGATCGGCGCCCGCCCACTCCTGCGTCCAGTCATCCGCGTGAACCGTGTCTAGGTGTCCCGCCAGCACCAACGACCGGCCTTCCCCTTCTCCGGTCCTCGAATAAACATTCGGCCTTCCTGGCGCCACCTCCACCAGGTCCACCTCGTTCCAGCCGCTCTCTTCCAACTGGGTCTTGACCCAATCGGCGAAGGGCCTCTCATTGGGAGTGATGCTCGGAATCCTCACCGCGTCCCGCGCCAAGGCGACCAAAGCGCCACCGTCGACTGCGGCTGCAATGGACGCCGCCGGGCTCTTCATCCCGCACCCTTCCGTCCCAATCGCTTCGACACCAGACAACTCTGCACCGAGGAGAGCGCGGTGGAGACCGCGCCCAGGAACGCCGCCTGACCGCCGAGCGTGGATGGAACCAGTTTTGGGACTACGGTGAGGTAGTGGCCGATCCTGGCGCGCACCGCGTCCACGAAGATGGCATTGGCGCCTACCCCACCGCCGAACACCACCATGGCGGGGTCATTCACCCAGCAGAGATAGGAGGTGGCAAAGGCCACGGCATCTGCAGCGATGCGCAGAGCCGAAGCGGCTGCCTCATCACCCTGCGCTGACGCGGCGAAGATGGCGGGCACATCGGCGTCGCCTTCCAGGCCGGTACGACAACCGGATTCGACGGAGCGATGAAACAACTTGCGAATGGCAGGCGCCGAGGCGACATCCTCCAATGTGAGAGCGTGGAATACCTCACCACCCAGCCGCGGGAGCTTCACCGATCCGATCTCACCGGCCGCGCCATGAGCACCCCGGTAGAGAGCGCCGTCCATCACCATCCCCATACCGATTCCCGTCCCGATCGAAATGGCCGCGAAGTTATCAACCCCTTCGCCCGCCATGGCGTTCGCCTCTCCCACCGTCGCCAGGTTGACATCGTTCTCGATGGTTACCGGGACTCCAAGCCGCTCCGAGAACTCGGCCCCGATCGCCAAGTCGAAAAATCCGGGAAGGTTGGGGGCCATTTCCACCCTGTCGAGCAAGGGCCGATAAACCCCCGGCACCCCCACACACGCGCCTTCCAGCCTCAATCCCCGCTCGCCGAGGCCTTCCAACAGACGCTGCGCGGTGACCACAACGGCGTTGACAGCCGCCAAGGCGTGGGGCGGGGTCTCGATCCGTTCCACAGCCATCACATCTCCCAGCAGATCGGCGATGCCCACCATGGTTTTAGTGGCTCCCATGTCAACCCCCACAACGATCGCCGAGTCGGTCACCAGCTCATAGGAGGCCGCCGGCCGGCCGATCCGACCATGGGGCTGAACCGAGGGGATGCGCCTGACCACTCCTGCTTTCTCCAGATCGAACACCAGTGTGTTCACAGTGGGCTTGGACAATCCGGTCCAGCGGGCGATCTCGGCGCGGGAGATAGGTTGCTTCCCGGCTTTCATGAACCGATCAAAAACCAGTTGGCCGTTGTGCAACCGAAGCATCCCGGATCCCGACTCTTCAATCACTTACCTGGCTTCTCCTTCGCTTCCAGTCGGTCGATATTCAAAAGGGCTCCGCAACAGGAGCCTCTTGCTGGTGTGCAGGAAAGTGTAAGGGTGTCGCTCCTATTTGTCAAACACTTTTACTAAAGGCTGTGGCTGGTTGGCCCGGCGCTCACCAAAGGTCTTGTCAGGCAGTCAGGAGAGACCTTCAGTTAAAGCCCGTCAGCGAGTCGCCTGTTTCAGCTATGGCGCGTGTTGCCCTAGCATCGGCCCCCACGCCTCTAAGCCAAAGGAGAAGAGATGGCGAGATCCGATCGGGGCCACAGCGTGTTGTCCGGCTTGGCATTCCTTGCCGTCGGGGGGTTGTTCCTTTTGGAAAACCTCACCGATTGGGATGTTCCCTGGGGGAGCTGGTGGCCCGTCATCCTCATCGTCGTCGGCATCCGGAATCTCGTGCGAAAAGACTCCTCCTGGGTGGGGGGCGCAGTAATCACTGCCCTAGGCGTGCTCTTCCTCTTGGATACGCTGGACGTCTGGGAGTATTCCATCGGGGATATCTGGCGGTTCTGGCCGGTGATTCTGATCCTCGTCGGGGCAAAAATGCTTTTCGGCCGGAGAAGAGGGCGCTCTCGACGCCCTAGTGAGCAGCCCACGGCTGATGAGACCCATCCTGGCGAACTGAACATCACCTCCGTTTTCGGGACGAGTCAGCGACGTGTAACTGACCGGAGCTTTACGGGCGGGCGGATTACCGTCGTATTCGGCGCCGCCGAGATAAACCTTCGCCACGCGGTCCTCGCCGACCGCGAAGCCACATTGGACATCACGGTGGTGTTCGGCGGCGCCAAGGTCCGCGTCCCCGATAACTGGACAGTTGATATCCGAATCGCGAACCTCCTCGGGAGCGTGGAGGACGGGCGCCCCCAACCTTCTTCCAGCGCCACCGAAGGCCTGCTCATCCTCACTGGCACTTGCCTGTTCGGGGGGATCGAGCTGGAGTCCTGAGCTAAGTCAGTCGAGGCGGACCAAGGGCCGTCAGCAGTCGTCGGTTTTCGGTGGCTCCAAAGCGCCTCTCGGGAACGCTTCTCTACGGCTCGCTTCCCAGTTACGGAGAAGGGCCCCCTTGTCGGGCTCTCTTGCCGTGCTCCTCTCAGACACACCCAATCAATTCTGGTCTCCTAGAAGAGAAAGAAAGGAAGTGTTTCCTGGCCCCCAACTGTTGGAACGAACAGCCACCGCATAAATAAACGTCGCTGCTTCCGCACGGGTAGCACTCCGGTGCGGGCAGAACATATCAGTATTGCACCCGGAAGTTATCTGGAAATGGGATATCCAAGCCACTCCCGTTGCGTGAGAACTATCAGCTTCCACATCAACAAAACCCGGTTGTCCAACATAAACAGCATCCACAAATCGGTACAGAAACGTGGCCATTTGCGCCCGGGTAACCAACTCTTCAGGACAGAACCGCCAATCCTCATCTCCGAACGAACCCGACGAGCATCCAACAGTGACCCCTGTTGAAACAGCCCATCCTATTGAGGCGTCTGCATAACCACCCTCCTCCACATCAACAAAAGCCTCCGAGCCGGAATAGGGAACCAGGGGCTTACCAGTTGCTTTCCACAAGAACGTCACGAACTCCTCACGGGTTACGTTCCGATTCGGACAGGACAAAACCTCTCCACAACCAAAGATATCAGACCTATTTGGGTCGGTTTCGGAGATATCCGGTGCGGTGACGCGTTTCACCCTCCGATAACCCAACGTCGTAAACGTCGCAGACACAGTCCCCACCGCGGGAAAACCACTATCAAAAGACGCCTCCACCTCATACCCCGAACCCGACGTCAAACCCGTCAACGTGAAACCGACCAACACCACACCCGAGAAGACCACCGACGAATCCTCGACCCACGACCCACCACCCGTGCGATACCGCAAATAAAGCCTGCTCCCATTCGCTCCCGTGACCGCCACCGTCGCCGTAGCGCCACTCTGGGAAATAGCCGACACAGTGACACCAGTCAAAACCGGTGACAACGTCGTAAACGTCGCAGACACAGTCCCCACCGCGGGAAAACCACTATCAAAAGACGCCTCCACCTCATACCCCGAACCCGACGTCAAACCCGTCAACGTGAAACCGACCAACACCACACCCGAGAAGACCACCGACGAATCCTCGACCCACGACCCACCACCCGTGCGATACCGCAAATAAAGCCTGCTCCCATTCGCTCCCGTGACCGCCACCGTCGCCGTAGCGCCACTCTGGGAAATAGCCGACACAGTGACACCAGTCAAAACCGGTGACAACGTCGTAAACGTCGCAGACACAGTCCCCACCGCGGGAAAACCACTATCAAAAGACGCCTCCACCTCATACCCCGAACCCGACGTCAAACCCGTCAACGTGAAACCGACCAACACCACACCCGAGAAGACCACCGACGAATCCTCGACCCACGACCCACCACCCGTGCGATACCGCAAATAAAGCCTGCTCCCATTCGCTCCCGTGACCGCCACCGTCGCCGTAGCGCCACTCTGGGAAATAGCCGACACAGTGACACCAGTCAAAACCGGTGACAACGTCGTAAACGTCGCAGACACAGTCCCCACCGCGGGAAAACCACTATCAAAAGACGCCTCCACCTCATACCCCGAACCCGACGTCAAACCCGTCAACGTGAAACCGACCAACACCACACCCGAAAAGACCACCGACGAATCCTCGACCCACGACCCACCACCCGTGCGATACCGCAAATAAAGCCTGCTCCCATTCGCTCCCGTGACCGCCACCGTCGCCGTAGCGCCACTCTGGGAAATAGCCGACACAGTGACACCAGTCAAAACCGGTGACAACGTCGTAAACGTCGCAGACACAGTCCCCACCGCGGGAAAACCACTATCAAAAGACGCCTCCACCTCATACTCGCCCGACGTCAAACCCGTCAACGTGAAACCGACCAACACCACACCCGAGAAGACCACCGACGAATGCTCGACCCACGACCCACCACCCGTGCGATACCGCAAATAAAGCCTGCTCCCATCTGCTCCCGTGACCGCCACCGTCGCCGTAGCGCCACTCTGGGAAATAGCCGACACAGTGACACCAGTCACACCAGCCGCAGCCAGCAACACCGCTGTAAAACCGTTCAGCGTAAAGGCTACAACTAGCAAGAAAACCAGAGTTCTATGAGAAGCTGGATAGTTCCTAGAAGTCATTGCGATTCACACCTCGGAAGACAGTGACAGTGCGGCCTTGAAGCCCCCTAGTTCGTCAGTGTCTGGTTTTCCACGTAAGGGAAACACTATTCCCATTTCGACGGAACACCAAGATCAACCGGCTTCCACCGGAATGGTACCACCGCGGGATCAGTGCCCGACGCGATTGGCCTGAAGCGCCTGTCTTAGGGTGTGATTCCCAGTTTGCGGAGGAAGGCCCCGTTGTCGGGCTCTCTTCCCAGAAAGGCGCGGAGCGTGTCAAATGCGTCGCGGGAACCGCCCACTTCCAGCACCTCCCGGCGGTATTCCATACCAACCACCGGGTTGGTGACACCCTCTTCCTCGAAGCGCCGCCACATGTCATCCCCATAGACCTCCGACCACAGATAGCCGTAGTAGCCGGCATCGTAGCCGGCCAGCAGGTGGCCGAAGCTGGCCGGGGAAAAGGTCCCTTCCTGAAGAGGGAACAGCGACACCTCGGTGGTGCGCTCCAATATCTCGTCGAGGCCTTTGTGGGGCCCGGGGCCGTGCAAAGCCATGTCCAGCAGCCCGAAGCTGGCCTGGCGGAGTTTGGATATGGCGATGTTCAGCAGCTTGGCGCCGGTGAGCTTTTCCAACAGTTCGGCGGGCAGGGGCTCCCCGGTCTCGTGGTGGAACGCGAACCGGGCCAGGACTTCGGGACGCCAGGTCCAGTTCTCCATGATCTGGCTGGGCGCCTCCACGAAATCCCCTTCGGTACTGGTTCCCGAAAACCGGCCCAGTTCGGTGCGAGTGAGAACCTGATGGAGAATGTGCCCGAACTCATGAAACAGGGTCAACACCTCCGAATGCTGCAAGAGCGCCGGTCTTCCCTCCGAGGGCGGGGTGAAGTTGGCAACTATCGCCGAGCGGGGCTGCTGATACGACCCGTCCTGAAGGCGACGGCCACCCACCAGCGGGAAGGCGGCGGCATGGCTGAACTTTCCTTCCCGGGGAAAGAGATCCATGTGAAAATGAGCGATGCGTTCTCCTGAAGCCCGGTCGACGACCTCGTAGGTGATCACGTCCTCATGCCAGACCGGCGCCTCCACTTCCCGGTATTCCAGTCCGAACACTTCCCCGGTCAGATCCAGCATCCCCTCCACCACCCGGGGGAGCGGAAAATAGCCCGCTACTTCCATCTGGTCCACCCCGTATTCGGTGCGGCGGATCTGGTTGTCGTAATACCGCCAGTCCCAAACCTGCGTGGGTCCCTCCTCCCCGTCAGCCTCCAGCATTCTGGTGATGCGAGCCACTTCTCGGCGGCCGGTGGCTTGAAGTGGTTCCAGCATCAATTCGTAAAAGTTCTCAACCGCCTCGGGCGTCTTGGCCATTCGGTCGGAAAGCCGGTGGTGGGCCCAAGACGGCACCCCGAATAGGGAGGCGATCTCCATGCGAATAGCCACCGCTTCCTCCAAGAGCGGCCGATTGGTCTCCACCGCCCGGCTGTTGAACTTCTCCATCAGGCGTCGACGCAGGTCACGGCGATGGGCGTTCTCCATGAAGGGCATCACATGGGGATAAGCCATGGTCACCCGCAGGCGCCCCTCACCATCGGCGAGGGGAAGGGAGGCGATGTAGGACTCCGGCAAGCCGTCCAGTTCCTCTCGGGTCACCTCCAGGGCGTCGTCGTACTCGGCGATGTTCTGCCCGAATGCCACCCCCAACTCGATCAGCCGTCCGGTCAACTCCTTGACCCGGGCCTGGGATTCGGCGGGAAGGTGGTGTCCTGCCCGTTTCAGGTCCCGGCGGACGAACTTCAACAGCCTGGCCCGCTCTCCAGAGAGCGCGGCGGCCTCCGCGGTGGCGGAAAACGCCTTCACCGAGCTGTACAGCGCGGGGTTGAAGGCGAGTTCCGTATGCCATTTGGAGAGCCGCTCGGCACAAGCGCGGCCCGCACCTCTCACCTCTTGGTCGGTATGGACATATCCCATGAAACCGGCGGTCCCAAAGGCTCTTCCCAGTGCCTCCCCCGCCTCCTCCAGCGGCGCCAATGTGTTGTCATAGATGCGGGAAAGGTCTGTGTCCAACGCCTCGGACAGCATGCCTTCGGCCTCCGCGATGGCCCGCGAGGCGATCTCTTCGACGAACGCAACGTCGATAACCGTGTAGTCGAATATCTCTTCTGTGTGGCTTCCCATTATTTCTCCAACGATCGCTCAGCCGACCGCCTTGGCCAGCACTTTTCCAAACCGGCGATGAACAGCGCCGTTGGTGGCTATCACCAGCGACCCGTCCAGTGGAACCCGTCCACCGCCCAGACCGGTTACTTTTCCTCCCGCCTCCTCCACCATCAGGATGCCCGCCGCCATGTCCCAAACCGCCAAGCCCTGCTCCCAATAAGCGTCGAATCGTCCCGCGGCCACATAGCAGAGATCCAAAGCCGCCGAGCCCCTCCGCCGCACCCCCTGGCATTCGGCCAGCACCGCTCCCATCAAGGCGGCGTATTCACCCGCCCGCTCCCTCCGGTCGTAGGGGAAGCCGGTGGCCACCAGGGCTTGCGAGAGAAACGCATGTGAACTGACCGCTATAGGACGGGAATCAAGCCGGGCGCCCTCCCCGCGCGCGGCGGTGAACTCCTCGCCGTGTACGGCCTCGATAACCACTCCCACCAGGGGCGCTCGGTCCTCCCAGAGCGCCACCGAGACGCTTACCGGCGCCAATCCGTGGATGAAGTTGACCGTTCCGTCCAGGGGATCGATGATCCATACCCGACCCTGTGCGGGGAGACATCCGCCCTCCTCCTCTCCCACTATCCCATCGGCGGGCCGGTGAGAAGTCAGCATCCGGCGTATCTCGGCCTCCACCTGGCGATCCACCTCGGTGACCGGGTCCACCTCCCCTTTGAACTCCACCTCGGTGTTTGTCCCCAACGCCTCCCTCAGCCGCGCGGCCGCCCGGCGGGCAGCCGTGACCGCCAACTCCAGATCGCTCTTAATGCGGACGCTGTTCACTCGACAGAGACTACCTGCACCAAGCTTTTGGGTAGCCTGGCTAAGGAAGGTGGACCGATGACCAACAAAGTCGCCCCCATCCTGCTTTCGGCTGTTGCCGGCGCCGGTTTGGCGATGGCCTTCCCGCCCCGGGGTTGGTGGTGGACAACCGTCCCGGCTATCGCCCTTTTCCTGCTGCAGACCAGGCGGCTCGAAACTCTTTTCGTGGCCGCGGTGGCCGGTCTGGCCTTCGGTGGATCCTTCTTCGGGTTGTTGATCCCTTGGCTTGCGGAGCTGGGAGTGATCGCTTTTCTCCCCCCCGTGGTGGTGCTCTCGCTCTACCCGGCTCTCTACGCCGTTTTAATGGCCCGCAGCGCCGAGTTGTCCGCCTCCCGGTGGTTCGTCCGAGCCGTGGGAGGATGGGCGCTAATGGAATGGATGAGAGTGCGGTTGCCCTTCGGAGGATTTGGATGGGGAATGCCCGGCTATTCCTTAAGCGAATTAGCCCCGCCCCGCGCTGCGGCGAGATGGATCGGCGCTTCGGGCTGGACGGTGCTGTTGGTGGCCGCCGCGGCTGCCCTGACCCTGCTGGCCGTCCGTCGGACTCGTAATTCCGTCTCCTTCCGCTTGGTGGGCGGGGTGGCCGTGGTGTTGACGGTGCTGTTGGTGGGCGGCGCCCTATGGCCATCCCAAGTCGAAGGAGAGGTAGTCCGGGTGGCCGTGGTGCAGGGGAACAATCCCTGTCCGGGAGAGCATTGTCCCAACGAGCGCTACCAAACCTATCAAAGCCATTTGCGGATAACCCGGACCTTGCCGCCGGGTAGCGTCGACCTGGTGGTGTGGCCTGAGGGTTCTACCGGCTCATGGACAGCCGATCCCATCAACGCCCCCGAGGTGGCTGAGGCGATAGGCGCCGAGGCGGCTAGGATTGGCGCGGTCCTGCTGGCCGGAGGGGACCGCCCTCTCAACGACACCCACTGGGTCAACGCCAACGTGGTATTCGACCAGACGGGGAAGATCGTCGGCGAATACCACAAACAGCACCCGGTTCCTTTCGGAGAGTACATTCCCGCCCGATCCTGGTTCGGGTGGGTGGAAGAACTGCAAGCCGTGCCCCGGGACATGATTCGGGGCGATGGTCCCCGCCTTTGGGACCTGGGATTTGGCCCGTTTGGATCGATCATCTCCTTCGAGGGATCGTTTGCCCGCTACGGCAGGGAGACCGTGAAACAAGGAGCCGGGCTGCTGATCCTGGCCACCAGCCAGGAGAGCTACCCCTACTCGGTGGCCGCCGACCAGTTCATCGGGATCACCCGCATGCGAGCAGCCGAGTTGGGCATGCCGGTGATCCACAGCGCGGTGACCGGCCGCTCTGCCCTCATCAGCGCCTCGGGCGAGGCCGGCCCCCCCACCGCCCTGGCTGAAGAGGCCCTGCTGGTGGGCGAGGTGAAAGTGCGCACCGCGGGACCAACCCTCTATGTACGGCTCGGAGACTGGGTGCAGATCGCGGCGATGGCCGCCCTGGTCTGGGAAAGGGTTAATGCTCTATACCGTCGCCACTACCTAAAGCCTCCCCGCCGCCGCTAGTTTCCCTTTCACCGCGCCGGCCGCCCGGAAAACCGTCCGGGACGCCACCCGCCTGGGGATATGCATCTACCATGTTCATATCGGAGGCCCGCGCCGACCCCTCATTAAAGCCCCTAAATTCGGGAAGGCGTCGTAGATAAACGAAGGAGCGCACCATGGCGGAAACCCTGGAGAACCTGCTGATCGAGAAGAGGACCTTTCCTCCCTCCGCCGAATTCGTCGTCCAGGCCAACGCCCAGGAGGGCGTGCACGCCGCAGCCGACGCCGACTGGCTTGGTTTCTGGCTAACCCAAGCCACCGAGCGCATTGACTGGTTCACCAAGCCCACTCGCGCGCTCAACGACGACAACCCTCCTTTTTACAAGTGGTTTGAGGACGGGGAACTCAATCTTTCCTATAACTGTCTTGATCGCCATCTGGCCGAGCACGGTGACCAAGTGGCCTATCACTGGATCGGAGAGCCGGGAGACACCCTCACTCTCACCTACCGGGACTTGCACCACCAGGTTTGCCGGTTCGCCAACGCCCTGCTGGGATTGGGCGTCGAGAAGGGGGACCGGGTGGCCATCTATATGGGGATGGTCCCTGAACTGCCCGTGGCGATGCTGGCCTGTGCCCGGATCGGCGCCGTCCATTCGGTGGTGTTCGGCGGGTTCTCCTCCGACTCGTTGGCCGACCGGATCCTGGACGCCGACGCACGGGTGGTGATCACCCAGGACGGATCATGGCGGGGAGGAAACGTAGTGCCACTTAAGGACAACACCGACGTGTCCCTGGAGCGCTGCCCCGACGTGGCCTCGGTGGTGGTGGTGAAAAGGACCGACACCCCGGTGACCATGGTCGAGGGACGAGACCACTGGTGGCACGATGTCACCGAGGGCCAACCCGATGAGTTGGCGCCGGCCCGACTGGAGGCCGAGCATCCCCTTTACATCCTCTACACCTCGGGGACTACCGGGCGCCCCAAGGGGATAGTCCACACCCAGGGGGGTTATCTGACCTCGGTGATGACCACCCACTCGACCGTTTTTGACCTCAAGCCGGACCAAGACATCTATTGGTGCGCGGCGGATATCGGCTGGGTGACAGGGCATTCCTACATCGTCTACGGGCCGCTGGCCAACCGGGCCACCAGCGTCATGTACGAGGGGGCGCCAAACCATCCCGACTTGGACAGACTGTGGTCGATCGTGGCCGAATACGGGGTCACAATCTTCTATACCGCCCCCACCGCCATCCGGGCCTTCATGAAGTGGGGAGACGAGTACCCGGCTCGCCACGACCTTTCATCCCTCCGGGTGCTGGGCACGGTGGGTGAGCCCATCAACCCCGAAGCCTGGATGTGGTATCACGAAAACATCGGCGCGGAGACCTGTCCGATAGTCGACACCTGGTGGCAGACCGAGACCGGCGCCATCATGATCACTCCCCTGCCGGGGGTGGTTACCACCAAGCCCGGTTCGGCCACCCTGCCCTTCCCGGGCATCTCCGCCGACGTGGTGGACGACGAGGGCAACTCCGTCCCGTGGGGCGGGGGCGGCTACCTGGTGATCAATCGGCCCTGGCCGTCCATGGCGCGCACCATCTACGGAGATCCGGAGCGCTACATCGACACTTACTGGTCGCGGTTTCCAGGCCGCTACTTCCCCGGGGATGGCTGCAAGCGAGACGACGAGGGCTACTACTGGCTGTTGGGACGGGTGGACGACATCATGTTGGTCTCTGGACACAACATCTCCACCACCGAGGTCGAATCGGCCCTGGTTTCCCATCCGTCGGTGGCCGAAGCGGCAGTGGTGGGGCGCAAGGACGAGCTAACCGGGCAGGCCATCGCCGCCTTCGTCACCCTGAGGGCAACCCACAGCGGCGACAACCAATTGCTGGAGGAGCTGCGGAACCATGTGAGAAAGGTGATCGGCCCCATCGCCCGGCCGGCGTCGATCGTGTTCACCGACGACCTGCCCAAGACCCGGTCGGGGAAGATCATGCGCCGCCTTCTCCAGGACATCTCCGAACAGCGGCAACTGGGGGATGTCACCACCCTGGCCAACGCGGACGTGGTGCGAGAAATCGCCGAAAAAGCGGCCGCGGGCGGCGACGAATAGACGCTCTGAGTCTGGGAGGCCGCTGAGGCCCCCGTCCCTTCCTGTGGCATCGCCGGGGGATCCGCCCCGGACCTTTGCCAGCCAGGAGGCAGACAGGGGTCGCTACTCCGCCTAGGCTTGCTCGGGAAGGACCCTTCCCCGGACTCGCGGGTAAAGAACCGGAGCGTGGTTGTAGCAGTACTCGCGACGGTTATAGCGACTCAGCTTCACCTTGCATTCCTTCTCAACGCAAACCCGCCCCGCCGGATAGGTTTTGGGCGCCCGTTTCTTTCCCCGGACTATATGGCCTTTGATAGGTTCGCTCACTTTCCCTCCTCCTCGTCTTGTTGATTTAGTGATTTTACTACAGCCCCTACGGTTATGTTTCCCGGTTTATACTCTCTGCCTGGGCTTGCCAACAGTTTGGCGCCCAACGGATAAAGACGGCATAAAGCTCCCCACTACCAAGAAGTAGCCAGCGTCGTGCTTGCTTCTGTGCTCTTCGAGAGTTGGCGCCCGGCACCAGCGAGACGCCCTTGCCACCGCTCCACCCCGGGCACCGGTTTGGGAATTCGGGTCTCAGTGGAGGATCTGGCTCAGGAACATCTTGGTGCGGGGATGGCGGGGGTTGTCGAAAAACTCCGCCGGAGGACCCTCTTCGACTATCTGTCCCTCGTCGAACAACAGAATGCGGTTGGCCACTTCGCGGGCGAAGCCCATCTCGTGGGTGACGGCCAGGATGGTCATCCCGGTCTGGGCCAGCTCCCGCATAACTTCCAGCACTTCTTTGATCATCTCGGGGTCTAGAGCCGAAGTCGGCTCGTCGAACAGCATGATCTTGGGGTCCATCGCCAGGGAGCGGGCAATGGCCACCCGCTGCTGCTGGCCGCCGGAGAGCTGTCCCGGATACTTGGAGGCTTGCTCGGGTATCCCCATTAGTTCCAAAAGGGCGTTCGACCGCTCCTCGGCCTCCGCCCTGGTCCGCTTGCGGACCCAAATCTGGGCCAGGGTGATGTTCTGCAGAACGGTTAGATGGGGAAACAGGTTGAACTGCTGAAATACCATCCCCACCTCCGAGCGGATCCGCCCAATGTTGCGCACATCGGAAGTGAGTTCGGTTCCGCTCACCACGATTCGGCCCTCCTGATGTTGTTCCAGGCGATTGATGCAGCGGATGAAAGTGGACTTGCCCGACCCGGAGGGTCCGATGATCACCACCGTCTCTCCCTCCCCCACCGACGTGGTCACGCCTCGCAGGGCCTGGAAGTCCCCGAACCATTTCTTGACATTCTCGCAAACGATGATCTGGTTGGTCGATTCGTTCTTCATCAATGCTCCATCACGCTAGCGGGTACCTAAGCCCAATCGTCGCTCCAGTCGTAGGCTGGCGCGACTGAAGCTGAAGGCAAAAATCCAATAGACCACCGCCGCCAGGAGCAAGTTTTCCAGAATGCTCCCCAAAGAGTCGGGCTGGTTGGGCACGATGTCGCGCGCCACTCTCAAAAAGTCCGCCAACCCGATTATGGCTACCAGCGAGGTGTCCTTGAAGAGGGAAATGGTCTGGCCCACCAGCGCGGGAAGGACCGCCCGCAGGGCCTGGGGAAGGGTGATGAGCATTGTCATCTGGGCAGTGGACATACCCAGCGCCCGAGCCGCCTCCGACTGCCCCTTGGACACCGATTGCAAACCCCCTCGCACGTTCTCGGCCAGGTAGGCGGCGGCGAAGGCGGTGATGGCCAAAAGCGCCTTCGCCTCTCCGGCAAAATCCAGTCCGGGCGGCAGGAAGCGGGGAATCACCTTGTCGCCGAAGAAGAGCACGGTGATCAGGGGGACTCCTCGGACCACCTCTATGTAGGCGATCGACAGGAGTCGGAAAATGGGCATGGTCGAGGTGCGCCCCAGAGCCAGGATCAAGCCCAATGGGAAGGAAAGGGCGGTCCCGCCCAGCGCCAGCAGGATGGTGAGATTGAACCCGCCCAGGAAGTGCCCGCGGGTGGCGAGGTCGGTCGAACCGATACCCAACAAGAAGAAATAGAGTGTGCAAGCCCCTCCCCCCAGCCACGACCAATAAAAGATCTTTCGCGCCGAGCGGCCGGCGGCAAAGGTGGGCGTGGCAAGAGAGAACAGCGTCAGCAGCAGCAGCAGGATCCGGATGGCCATCGGCCACTGCACCACCCAGGAAAAAATGGCGATCCCTCCCAACAGGAAGTTCGCCGCCGCCGCCCACTCCCGGCCAGAGCGGCTCACGACCCCGATCACCGCCGGTCCGGCTGCGACCAGGAGCCCTGCCCAGGGAAGCCAGGGAACGACCTCTTCCCAAACCAGTGAGGGGCTGCGCTGAATCTGGAGGTAGATAACCGGAAAAGAGGCCACCCACAAGAGGGTGATCAGCCTCTTCATAATCCGCTCCGAAACCCATGCTCGGGCCAGCCTGCCCAGCCAATGGAAGGTGACGACCACCAAGGCGGTGACGGTCAGGGGCCAGCGGGTGGTGGCCTCCAGTGGCAGGTACCACAGCAGGGCCACCAGCAATACTCCCAAGACGACCAGCACCCTCGCCACGGAAACCTCCCTTTCTTCCTGCAGCAGTCGTATCATCACCGACCCCGCCACGACGAGCACCGCCCCGCCCCAGACCAGAAGAGACTGGGTAACCGTTCCCGCCGGAGACCACAGTGACAACACTCCCACCACCAGCGCAGTGGCTCCAACGCCTCTCACCGCCGCCAAAACCCTCACCACCGAAACCCTGCCCCCCATTCCCCAGGAAGCGGTGGAAATCCCCGCCAAAGCGGCGATGACCCACAGCGAAAACCAGATGTTGGCCAGGTCCTCGCGGGGATAGGTCTCCACCGCGTAGTTGGCGGAGTTGGGAGGAATCACCTCCCAGCGACGCTCCGGGTCGAAGACAAAGCGGAGCACCGCTCCCACCGCCAGCAACAGACCGGCTGCCAGGAGCACGGTCAAAGTCCCGTTGAACACCGAGTTGAAAAGGTTCCTCCTGACCCATTCCAGCCAGCCCAGGCGAAGCGCTTTGGGCGGCGGCTCAGGGGGGAGGGGAAGCTCGAAGGATTCGCTGTCCATCTATCGCTCCACCAACTGGGCGCGTCGGTTGTAGTAGTTGACCATCAACGACACCAACAGGCTGATGCTCAGGTAGAAACCCATCCACAACAAGATCACCTGGATAGTGTCGCCGGTCTGATTGAACATGGTCTGACCGACTTGCACCATCTCGGGAAAAGCCACGGCGATGCCCAGCGAGGTGTTCTTCGCCAAGTTCAGATATTGGTTCCCCAGCGGAGGAAGAATCACCCGAAAGGCCTGTGGAAGGATAACCATACGGAGGAGTTGTCCCCGCCTCAGGCCCAGGGCGTATCCTGCCTCACTCTGGCCCTTGGCCACCGAAAGAATGCCTCCTCGCACGATCTCGGCGATAAACGAGGCGGTATATAGAGTTATTCCCATCCAGATTCCGAAAAAGGAGGGGGTCATGGTCATACCCGTGTCGGCGATCTGCGGGAACCGGCCGGGCAGCTCTACGGAGGGCTGGCCAATCGCTACGGGAGCCCCTGTGCGAAGGAAATCGAACTTCTGGTCGAAGAACTCCAAAAGACCCTGCAGGCCGCCGGCGCCCAATTCGGTTAAGGCCGGGAACAGCAGCAGCGCCGCCGCCCCACCCGCGCCCATCAGTCCGGCTAACGCCATCCGGAAATAGTCGTCGTCGGTGAGTTTGGCCAGCCCGGCCGGACTGCGACGGGAGTCCAGAAAACGGTGAATCCATCGCCACCCCAAATAGAGGGAGGCTACCGCCAAAAGCACCTGGTAGACCAAGACGGGGATTGCTCCCACCTGAGCGGCCAACACCACGAACAGCCATCCCAGGGCCCCCGCCAGAGGATGGGCGAACCAGCCCACCAGCGCCCAGGCCCCCAGAGCCGCCAACGCCCAAGTGAGCGGCCGGGTGTGCTCTCCCATCTCTTCGGCGCGGCGCATCCGGCTGCGATAGGTCCAGCGGGCGGCCAAAAGGCCCAACACCAAGAACGTCCCCCACTGCCAAAAGGTCTCCTGGGGGAAGGGCCACGCGAAAGAAACCCCTTTGCGGCTCATCAGCAGGAGTCCCGGGATGGGACCGGAGCTATCCGCCTCCAGGAGGGGAAATAGGGAGGAAGCCAAGAAGAACCAGAAAACCACCTGCACCAGAACCGGAATGTTGCGGAGAGTCTCCACGAAAACCGTGGCCAACTTGGAGGCCAACCAGTTGGAGGAGAGGCGGGCGATGCCCACCACCACCCCCACCACAGTGGCCACAACGATTCCCGACAGAGCGATTCTCAGCATGTTGACCGCCCCGGTATAGAACGCCTCCAAACCGGTTTCGGGACGAATGAAGACCCCTTCTCCCAACTGGATGCCGGGCGGGTCGGTCAAGAAATCCCAGTCCAGCGACAGCCCCTGGGCTCTCATGTTGGCGGCCGCCTGGCTAATCAGCACATATCCCATGGCGACCACGCCCAGAAGCACTCCGATCTGCGCAGCCCATTTCAGAAAGGTGGCGTTCCGCCAAAACGGCGGTCGGGTAGGCGCGACCCGTCCAGGGTTGATCATGGGCCGGTTTTGTCCAAAAGCTCGGCGCGCAGCTCCGCGATCTGGGTAGCCACACTTTCGGGGCCGCCCCCACCACGGGTGGCTCTCCGCTTCACCGAGATGACCGGATCCAGCAGGTCGAGGTCGGAGGGGATGAAACCGGAATGCGCCGCGGTCAGGTCAGAATAGGCGAGTGACGAGAACTCGCGGCCCGCTGCCGAGAGGCTGGCCGCCAACTTGGCGGTGGCCCGATGCGCCTCCCGAAAAGGCGTCCCCCTGCCCACCAGCGCCTCGGCCAGATCCAAAGCAGCCGTTTCCGAGGCGGGCAAAGGGGGATGAAATCGGGCGGAGGCCACCAGCCCGGCCAAGGCGGACTCGGCGCCCCTCAGGTCGTCATCCACGCGGAACAGATGCTCTTTGTCTTCTTGCAGGTCGCGGTTATAGGACATCGGTAAACCTTTTTCCAAAGCCAAAACAGCCGTCAAAGACCCGATTGCCCCGGCTGCCTTGCCTCGTACCAACTCGGCGACATCGGGATTCTTTTTCTGTGGCAGAGCCGACGAGCCGGTGGCGAACTCGTCAGCCAAGGTCATCCACCCGAATTCCCGAGTGGACCACAAGATCAGGTCTTCTCCCAGGCGGGATAGGGATACCAGCGCGCGAGCGCAGCACCACACGTACTCGGCGGCCCGGTCCCGTGAGCCCACCGCCTCCAGGGAGTTGGCAAAGGCGTTGGACATCCCCAACCGGGCAGCGGTCTTCTCCGGCGACAGGGGAAGAGACGATCCTGCCGAGGCGCCCGCCCCCAGCGGTGAACAGTCCAGCCGGGTACTCAGGTCTCCGAAACGCCGCCGGTCGCGGGCCACCATATGCGCATAAGCCAAGAGATGATGGGCAAAGAGGGTCGGCTGGGCCTGCTGGAGGTGTGTATAGGAGGGAACCACCACCTCCGAGCCCAGCCGGGCGGCCACATCCACCAGGACCAGCGCCAGCCGGGCCAGGCCATAGGCATGCCCAACGGACCCTCGCCGCATGTACAAGACAAGATCCAGCGCTACCTGGTCGTTGCGGGACCTGCCGGTGTGTAGCTTTCCTCCCACCGATCCCACCAACTCGATCAGGCGACGTTCCACCGCCGAGTGGACATCCTCGTCGGTCTCGGTGAATACAAAAGCGCCGGTCCGGGCCTCCTCGGCGATAACCCACAGGCCTTCGGTGATGGTCTCGGTTTCCGCTTTTGACAATATTTCCACATCTCCGAGCATCCCCACATGGGCCAAGGAGCCCTCGACATCATCAGAAAGCAGGCGCCGATCAGCAGGCGAGACAGTGAACTCCCACAGCTCGGAGGCGGGCGCGTTGGCCAGCCTCCCTTTCCAGAGAGTCATGACTCTCCCTCTCCCGGCCCCGAAGAGACGGGAGGACGCAGCCGGAGAGAGTTGACCCGGATGAACCCGCCGGCGTCGGCTTGATCGTACACATCGTCTTCCTCGAAGGTGGCGCGCTCGGGATCGTAAAGGCTTTCGGCGGAACGGCGACCAAGCACGGTTGCGGACCCTTTGTAAAGAGAGAGCCGCGCCTCGCCTGTCACCGCCCGGGCCATGTCATCGAAGAGCGTCTGGAGGGCTTGGCGCTCGGGAGCGAACCAGAACCCGTTGTAGACCATCTCGGCATAGCGGGGAGAGAGCTCATCCCGAAGATGGGCCACCTGACGATCCAGGGTGATCGACTCCACCGCCCGCCGGGCGTGGTAGAGGATGGTCCCTCCCGGCGTCTCATAGACTCCCCGGCTTTTGATCCCCACGAACCTGTTCTCCACGATGTCAACCCGGCCCACCCCGTGGCGACCACCCAGACGGTTCAACTCCTCCAAGAGCGAAACCGGCGCCAGCCTTTTTCCGTTCACGGCCACCGGATCCCCCTTTTCGAAAGCAACCGTCACCTCCTCGGGCCGATCGGGCGCCAGGCGCGGATCGACGGTCAGCGCGAACATATTGTCGGGCGGGGAAACCCAGGGGTCTTCCAGCACCCCTCCCTCATAGGAGATATGCAGCAGGTTGGCATCGGTTGAATAAGGCTTTTCGGGAGAGACGGGGACACTGATCCCCCGTTTGCGGGCGTATTCCACCAAGTCGGCGCGCCCTTTCATATCCCACTCCCGCCAGGGAGCTATCACTCGGATGTCGGGTTGCAGGGCATAGGCGGACAGTTCAAAGCGCACCTGATCATTGCCCTTGCCGGTGGCGCCGTGGGAGATGGCGTCGGCGCCGAACCGCTGGGCGACTTCGATCATCCCCTGGGTGATGATCGGTCGGGCCAGGGAAGTCCCCAACAGGTAGTAGCCCTCATAAAGCGCCCCCGCCCGAAAGGCGGGAAACACCGCCTCGGTGACGAATTCGTGACGAAGGTCGGAAACAACCGCCTCGACAGCTCCGGTTTCGAGCGCTTTTTGGCGCGCCTCGGCTACCTCCTCGCCCTGACCGATGTCGGCGGTGTAGGCAATCACTTCCGCCCCGTACACCTCTCTGAGCCAGGCCAGGATCACCGAAGTGTCGAGGCCGCCTGAGTAGGCAAGAACCACTTTGGTCATACCATTTCCCCTATTCGCTCCAATCGTTTCTTTACATTCTGGCCGTCGGAAGACCGCGCCACCACCAGGATGGTGTCATCTCCGGCCACGGTCCCCAAAACATCCGCGACCTCTCCCCTCTCCTGGGCATCGTCCAAAGCCGAGGCCACCATCGAGGCGGCGCCCGGAAAGGTTTTCATCACCACCAGATTGGCGGAGGCCTCTATCGACACCGTATATGAGTTGATTACCCTGCCCAGTCTTCGTTCCGGATCTTTGGGTCTGTCCGGTTCGGCGGCGGCCAGTCGGTAGCGGCCCCGCCGGTCTTTGATCACCCCCAAAAAGCGCAGATCCCGCGAGATGGTGGACTGGCTGACCACAAAACCTTCCGCAGCCAATCCTTCCACCAATGCTGACTGGTCCGCGGCGTCTCCCTGCGCAAGCAGATCACGCAATGCCCGCCGCCGGGCGCCGGCCGAACTCATTCAAGACTCCGGGTGGACCGAATCCGATAGCGCAGCGCCGAATCGGGCTATCGCTTCCGCCGTCTCCTCGGAGGTGATGGTGAGCGGAGGGGCAAAACGCACCGCGTCTGATCGCACATTGTTGACCACCAGCCCCAGCTCCAACGCCCGCTGTGTGACCGCCGCCGCCCACTCTCCCTCCAGGACGGCTGCCAGCAACAACCCTCGCCCCCGAACTTCCTTCACCCCGCCCAAGGCCCCCAGACCCTCGGTCAGTTGGCGTGAACGCGCCCGGCAGTTGGCGAGGAGGTCGCGCTCGGCGATCTCGTCCAAAACCGCCAAGGCCGCTGCGCAGGGAACCGGCCCGCCGCCGAAGGTGGTGCCGTGATCGCCGGGACGAAAGGCTGTGGCGACCTCCTCGCGGGCGAGACAGGCGCCCACCGCCAGTCCGTTGGCCAACGCCTTGGCAACCGTGGCTATGTCCGGCTCGAACCCCAGACCCTGCCAAGAGAACATGTGTCCGGTGCGACCCATGCCCGCCTGGACATCGTCGATGATCATCAGTACATCCCTCCGGTTGCACATTTCCCGAACTTGTCGCAGGTAGCGGGCGGAAAGCGGAACCACGCCCCCTTCGCCCTGGGTGGTCTCCATCATCACTGCCGCGGTGCGGTTGGAGACTGCTTCTCTCAGGGCCTCGATATCCCCGGGAGGAACCTGATGAAACCCGGGCGGGAGCGGCTCGAACGTCTTCTGTTTGCCGGGCTGGCCGGTAGCGGCCAGAGTGGCCAGGGTGCGTCCATGGAAGGAGTCCGCCAGAGAGATCACCTCATAGCGATGCGCGCCGTGCCTTTCCTGGGCGAACCGGCGAGCCAACTTGATGGCGGTCTCATTGGCCGTAGCCCCACAGTTGACGAAAAACACCCGATCCAGCCCGGAAAGCTCGGTCAGCCGTCCCGCCAGTGCCACCATCGGCTCGGTGTAAAAGAGGTTAGAGACGTGAACCAACTCGGACATCTGGGCGCTGGCGGCCGCCGCCACCCGCGGGTTGGCGTGTCCAACCGCCACCACCGCCAGGCCGGTCAGGCAATCCAGGTAGGGCCGCTCCTCGTGGTCGTAAAGCCAGACGCCCTCACCCCGGGTGAATATCACCGGCGTTCGCCCATAGGCGGGGATGAGCATCCGGTCAGCCGCCTCGATCCAAGAGTTCACTCTCGCTCTCCTTCCTGATGGACAATCATGGTTCCTATTCCCTCAGGAGTGAACATCTCCAACAGCAGGGCGTGTTGCACCCGGCCGTCCAGGATGTGGGCTTGGGAAACCCCGCCCTTCATGGCTTCCACCACCGCCCGCAGCTTGGGAAGCATTCCTCCCCGGAATCGGTCGATCATAAAAGCCAACTCGGCCACGGTCATCTTGGAAATGAGCGACGCCGTCTCGTCCGCAACGCGGTACACCCCCTCCACATCGGTGAGAAACACCAGCTTCTGCGCTCCCAAAGCCGCGGCCAGGGCGCCAGCCACGGTATCAGCGTTCAGGTTGTAGACCTCGTCGTCCAAGCCCAATCCCAGGGGCGCCACCACTGGCGTCATCCCCCCTTCCAAGAGGACCTTCACCAGGGTCGGGTCGACTCCGACCAGATCTCCCACCCTTCCCAGGCGGCCGTCCAACCGTCCACAACGGAACAGGGCGGCGTCCACGCCGTTCAAACCCACCGCCTTGGCCCCGCTAGCCGCCAAGAGGCGGGTTATCTCCCCGTTGACCTCCCCTCCCAGCACCCTCCGCACCAACTCCATGGTGCGGGCATTGGTCACCCGCAGTCCGTCCACCCAGGTGGGCGCGATTCCCTCCCTCTTCATGGCTGCAGTGATCTGCGGCCCGCCGCCGTGGACCACCACCACCTTGATCCCCACCTGGGAAAGAAGGGTTACGTCCCTGGCGAAGGACTCGGAAAAAGCTGGATCATCCATCGCCGAGCCTCCGTACTTGACCAACACGATGGTCCCGGAAAAGCGGCGGATGTAAGGCAGCGCTTCCATGAGAATGGCCGCCTTCCCCATCGAAGAGGCAATGCGAGGCTTGAGCCGGGTGGGAGGGCTGTGGCCGGTGGTCATGATGGCTCCCCGTTGTAAGTCACATACCCGGGGGTGAGGTCGCAAGTGAGGATCTCGGCGGTTCCCGGACCGTCCCCAACCGTCACCCCGACCTTGAAGTCGCCAACCAACAGGTTCCCCACCGCGGCCAGGTCCACGCCCGTGAACATCCCGCCCCTTGCCACCGGTGCTCCCTGGTAGGTGATTCCGATCCGATCGGCGTCCATATCCTCCCCACAGGCGCCGAGCGCGGCCACGAGCCTCCCCCAGTTGGGGTCTCCCCCGTAAAAAGAGCATCGCACCAGGTCGGAGTCAGCTATCGCCATCCCCATGCGGCGGGCGGACCCGTTGTCCGAAGCGCCGCTGACACGGATGGTCACCACCCGGGTGGACTCCTCCGCATCCACCACGATGTCGCGCGCCAGCCGGGCGCATACCGAGCGGACCCCCCGGGTCAGTTCCTCCACAGACGGTTCCACCCCCGAAGCCCCGGAAGCCATGAGTATCACCGTGTCGTTGGTGGACTCGCAACCGTCAATGTTGATGCTGTTGAAGGTCTCGTCCGCCGCCCGGCCGAGCGCCTCGCGAAGTCGCTGGGGCGAGGCGACCGCGTCGGTGGTGATGACCGCCAACATGGTGGCCATCTTCGGGCGAATCATTCCTGCCCCTTTGGCCATCCCTCCCACCCTGAATCCCTCGGGGGTGGCGACCACGGCCTCTTTTACGAAGGTGTCGGTGGTGATGATCCCCGTCGCGGCTTGCAGTCCCGCGGCGGGGGTATCGGCCGCTTGGAGAGCGAGGAGCGGGACCACGGGGATGATCTTGTCCATGGGCAACTGCGGGCCGATCGGTCCCGTAGAGCAGACCAACACTTCGGCGATAGCGCAGTCCAACGCCTTGGCGACCGCGGCGGCCAAGTCCTGGGCGGCTTGGGCGCCGCGCTCGCCGGTGGCGGCGTTGGCGCAGCCCGAGCTGAGCGCCACTCCCCGGACCCATCCTCCCGTCATCTCCATATGGCGCCGGGAGAGATGCACCGGTGGCGCCGCCACCGCGTTCTGGGTAAACACCGCCGCCGCGGGCACCCCTTCTGCGGCCATCACCAGACTCAAGTCGGGCGCTCCGGAGGGCTTGATCCCTGCTGCGGCGGCCGAGGCCCAAAATCCTTTTGGAAAAGTAACGCTCATGGCATCCACCCCGTTATGTCCAAGCCGGTCGCCTCTTCCAGGCCAAATACCAGGTTGGCGGCTTGTACGGCCTGCCCGGCGGCGCCTTTCAAGAGATTGTCCAAAGCAGCCTGGGCGATCACCATCCCGGTGTGGGAGTCGAAGAAGGCGGTGACCAGCGCCCGGCTGGAACCGGCCACCCATCGGGTCTGGGGGGGACGATCCACCACTTCCACCAGAGGACGGCCCTCATAGACCTTGCCAAGGACGCCCAAGAGGTCCTGTCGGTCCACCGAAGGGTCTACCGCAGGCATGGTCACGGTGGCCAGCAAGCCCCGCTGGATGGGAAGGAGATGGGGCGTGAATGTGACCCGGGCGGAAACCCCGGCCATCTCCATGCCCATCTCGATCTCGGGCCGGTGCCGATGGGTGGTAACCCCATAGGCTTGCACTCCTTCCGCGACCTGCCCGAACAGCAAATCGGACCGGAGGGATCTTCCCGCTCCCGAGACGCCCGAGAGGCAGTCGGCGACCACCGGGCCCGAAGTCAATCCCCCCACCAGCAGTGGAACAGCCGCCAACAGCACCGCGGTGGGATAGCAGCCCGGCAGGGCCACCCTCCGCGCCCCTTCCAAGCCGAACAACTCCGGGAGGCCGTATCGCCACTCCCCCAGGCGATGGCCGGCCGGGTGGGGGGCCCCGTAGGCCGTCTCATAGCGGTCCGGGGTGTCGAAACGATAGTCGGACCCCAGGTCGAACACGGCCGCGCCTCGCTCCGCCAACTCGTGCCCCAACTTGTGGGACGCCCCGTGCGGTAAGGCCAGAAACGCCGCGTCCACCAGGGGTATTTCCTCGAGTGTGGTGGGCGCCAGGCGCCGATCACCCTCGGAGAGATGCGGATGCACTTCCCGCAAGACGGCACCCGCCCGAGAGTGGGCACCGAGCCATATCAGGTCGAAGAGCGGGTGAGCGTCCAGCAGCCGAATCAACTCCCCACCCGCATATCCGGACGCTCCAATCACCGCCGCCTTCAGTTTCATCTGCTGTCTCCGATTCGCATCAGGACGACTATATACGAATATGCGCATACAGCCAAATGGGTTTCCATGCCTCCGCTTTAATTACGAAGAGCTGTCCCTCCACGACCTGATAGGGCGACTGGTCGCCCAGGAGATAGCGGCGCGGGGGGGTGGCGCTGATGCTCGGCGTCGATAGGCGCGGCAGTTGGTAACCCCTCTTTCAGGCCCCTTATGCGCTGTCAGTGTCCTTCTCTTGGTCCAGTGGGTAGAGACCACGCTCCGGCATGGCGGGCGGCAGTGGGTCGTAAAGCCAGGATTCCACCAGCTTGCGCGCTGAGGGTCCCCCTGTCTCCTCAGTCAGGGACAGGAATTCGGCGGTGGTGGCGTTTCCGTAGCGATGGGTGTCGAGCCAGGTTCTGAGCATCCCGAAAAAGGCGGCGTCGCCCAGTTCGTCTCGGAGGGCGACCAGGGTCAGCGCTCCCCGCGCATACACCGAGAAGTTAAAAAGGTCATCGGCAGTCGGCAGGCCGGGGGGATAGAACCGGCGGGCCGCGTCGGCCGCCGCCTCTTCGGAAGAGCCGCTCCCATCGAGAAACAACTCGCCGGAGAACAGCCGGTAGTGATTGGCCACCTCCCGGTCGTAGTCGGCCGCTCCCAAGGTATCTTCTGTCCAGAGCCACTGCGAAAGGGTGGCGGGTCCTTCGTTGAGCCAGATATCGCTCCAATCCGCCACCGACACCGAGTTCCCGAACCACTGGTGGGCAAGCTCGTGTATCACCACCTCCTCCCACAGCAAAGAAAGATCGTAAGTGGGGAGGGTCTGATGCTCCAACGCCAAACCCACTCCGGCGTCAACCACTATCGCGCCCACGGTTTCGAAGGGATATGGCCCGAACAGCTCGGACAGGAATCGCACATATTCGTGCTGGCGGGTGAAGGGATCGAGCAACTCGGGATCCAGGTCATCCGGATACCAGGTGGTGATCTCCAGACCCAGGGGATCGGGCTCGGACCGGGAAGCGAACTGCCCGATAGCCAGTGGAACCAGATAAGGCGCCACGGGATACTCCATCGACCATCGGAAAACCGCGGTTTGCTCGTCTTCCCGCAACTCGACAAGCCTTCCGCCTGACACCGCCGTCCAACCGGCGGGAACCTCCACCTCCAGGGTTAGCAGCGCCTTGTCCAGGGGATGGTCGTTGAACGGCGCCCATGCGGCGGAGCCGTCCGGCTCGTTCAGCACGAAGAAGGTCTCGCCGTCGGTTGACCAGTGGCCACCGGAAGTGTGGCCCTTTATCGCCTGGGCCGGGCGGGAAGCAACCACTCCTTCATAGGAGACCACCACCGTCATCAGATCTCCCGGTCCGAGCGACTGGGAGGGCTCGATGATCAGCTCTTCGGAAACCTGGTCGTAGTCCGCCGCGGCGCCGTTGACCGTGACCCCGCTGGTCTCCATGCCGAAGAAGTCCAAGCTGAACAGCTCGACGTCGGCGGTGGCCTCGGCCATGATGGTCGCGGAAGCAGCCAGCCATCTGGTGATCGGATCGAAGCGCATCTCAATCAGATAGCTTTCCACGTCGTAGCCGGAAGAGCCGAGGGTCGGATACAAGGAGTCCCCTATCCCTTCTCTTCCCGATGCCTGGAGACGATCCCACAAAGACGGCGCCGGCTCGGTCGTGGTCGTGGTGGTTGAGGGGATGGTCGTCGTTGTAGTGGCCGGAGGGATCGTGGTGGTAGTCGTAGTGGTCGGGGGAAGGGTCGTCGTCGTTGGGGGGATGGTCGTTGTGGTAGTGGTTGGAGAGGTCGTGGTGGTGGTAGCTTCATCAGTTGTGGGGGGAGAGGTCTGTTCGGAACCGGCGCCGCAGGAGGCAAGAAGCGCCAGCCCTCCGGCCATCGCCACAACCGCCATGGCTTTTCTTGCTTTCACGAGAGAGGGCCTGGATCTTCCCAGCCCTTGCCCATTGCCCACTCCCTGGCGATTTCCAACGCCTCCTCTTCCGAATAGGGGCCCTCTTCTATGCGTCGTTCCAGGAGAATCTTCATTATCTCGCCCACCGGCGGGCCGGGAGGGATACCCAGATAGGACATGATCCGATGGCCGTCGACCGGCGCACGGAGACGATCAAGGTCCTCGTTCTTCTTGAGTTCGACGATACGCATCTCCAACTGATCGATCCGATTCTGAATAGCGTTGGCCCGACGCCGGTTTACCGTAGTGACATCACAACGAACCAGTTCGTTGAGGTCCTCCAAGAGCGGCCCGGCATCCCGTACATACCGGCGCACCGCCGAATCCGTCCAGCCCATCTTGAGGGTGTGAGGGCGCAGATGCAATTCCACCAGGTTGACTACATCGTCTACTACCCCTCGTGGAAAGCGAAGCTCTTCCAGGCGACGGCGAGCCAAACGGGCGCCCGCCATCTCGTGATGGTGAAAGCTGACCCCCTTGGGCCCGTAGCTACGGGTGTCGGGTTTACCTATGTCATGAAGCAAACAGGCCAGCCTCAGCACCAGTCGGGGGGAGGCCTTCTCCACCACCGCCAAGCTGTGCGCCAGCACATCCTTGTGACGATGCTGGGGATCCTGTTCCATCTCCAAGGCAGAAAGCTCTGGCAAAAAGTGCTCGGCCAGACCGGACTTCACCATCCCCAACAAGGCGGCGGCGGGACGGGGGGCGGTTATCAGCTTGCTGAGCTCGTCCCGGATCCGCTCTGCCGACACTATCTGGAGGCGACCCGCCATCCCGGCTACTGCCTGGAGCGTTGGCGCCGCGGGTTGAAACTCCAAAGACCCCCAGAACCGAAACAGGCGAAGCATTCGCAGCGGATCATCGCTGAAAGTCTTCTCCGGCGAGGTGGGGGTGGTCAAGATACGCTGGGCAAGGTCGGCCAGTCCCCCGAACGGATCCACCATCTGGGCCTCAGGCATCTTGATGGCCAGGGCGTTCACCGTGAAATCCCGCCGCTCAAGGTCTTCTTCGATGGTGTCGGAGAAGGAAACCTCCGGCTTGCGGCTGTGGCTGCGATACACATCTCTTCGGAAGGTGGTTATCTCAAAAGTGTTCCCGCCCTTGATTCCTGCCACTGTCCCAAAGGCCTCCCCGGTGGTGTAGACCTTGTCTGCCCAGTCCTCCAGAATGGCTTTGATAGCCGGCGGTCGGGCGTCGGTTGCGAAGTCGAATTCGCCGCCCGCGCCAGGATGGCTATTCGTCATGAATGCATCTCGCACCGTACCCCCCACCAGATAGAGAAGGTAGCCGGACTCGGCAAAGCGGCGGCCCAGCCGACCAGGAACCTGCTCGGCGTCCAACAGCCAGGTAAGCCTTTCGGGAATCACCGGCTCAATGTTGGTCTGCGTCGACAAGGGATGGATCGGGGTTTTGGTTCTTCATTCCGCCGCCTGGTCGTGGATATCCAACAGCGTGTCCAGGATGTGATGGGCTTGAAGCGGGGAAGGAAAGGATGGAATCGGATACTCATAGGGTCTGTCAGCCAACCCCAGTAGCGTCGCCCGCGTGGATTCGGCTATCGCGTCGAGGTTATATCCGCCCTCCAGAAAGAGCAATACCCGGTTGGGCGGAACCACCTCCAAAAGCCGAGCGGCCATAAAGTGGTAGTCGCCTTCGGTTAGCCGCAGCCCGGCCAGGGGATCCAAATGATGGGCATCGAACCCGCAACTGACCAGTATCCAATGAGGAGCGAATCGTCGCAGGCGGGGGACGACCATCTCTATAAAGAGTCGCCGATACACATCGCCGCCTGCGCCGGCCGGCCAGGCGGCATTGATGGTGTACCCCCTGCCTCGGCCCGACCCTATCTCGTCGAGAGCGCCGGTCCCCGGGTAGTAGGGCCACTGATGAGCGCTTATATAAAAGACCCCAGGATCGCGGTAGAACTCGGCGGCCGTCCCATTGCCGTGATGCACATCCCAGTCGATGATCGCCACTCTTTCTCCCCGACCCTGCAGGTAGCGGGCGGTGATAGCCGCGTTGTTGAACAGGCAAAACCCCATCGCCCGATCGACCAGGGCATGATGGCCGGGAGGCCTGACCGCCAAAAGCGCAACCGCGTCCGGCGCGCTCTCCAGAAGCTGCACCGCGCGGGGGCCCGCCCCCACCGCTCGACAAGCCGCCTCCCATGATTCCGGGCCGGCGGCGGTGTCGTGGTCAAGTTGTCCGCCCCCCGCGGCAATGAACTCCCTGACATAGGAAATATAGGAGGGCGTATGCGCCAAGGCCAGGAGGTCATGATCCGCTTCCGGCGCCTCCACCGTCTCTATGGGCAGGCCCGAGGCGTCCACCCCGCGCTGGACGGCCTGCAGCCGGGCAGGTCGTTCGGGGTGGTGACGCCCAGCCTGATGTCGGTAAAACGCAGGGTGGGTCAAATAGAAAACTCTCATTGTCCGTTAGGTAGTTTGGCGTGGAGCGCCTTCTCTTCGAACCGTGAGGGAGATATTCTTCGGTATCAAGCCGATGCCGCCTCCCCTCCCCGACCGTTATCGCCTTGAGGTTCGCCTGGGCAGGACCGAGGGCGTCGAAGAGTGGCTGGCCACCGACACGGTGTTGGACCGGCCGGTGCAGCTTCGCGTCCTCGGACCGGAGACGCCTCCTTCCCTTCGGGAGGAGTACCTGGAGGCTGTACGAAGGTCAACGGCGGCGGCCCATCCCCACCTTCTCTCGGTTTTTGACGCCGGGACTGTCCCCGGTGGGGTTTTCGCGGCCTACGAATGGACGGGAGGAACGGCCCTCTCCCACCGGCTGGCGGCGGGCGCCAAGCCGGGGCCCGCCGAGTTCCAACCCAACGCCGCCGGGCTGGCCGAGGCGCTGTCCGCCCTGCACGATGCCGGCGTGGTTCACGCCCGCATCGGTCTCAACACGATCTACTACTCCGTGGACCACCCGGCCAAGCTGGGAGGAGTGGGACCACCCATCAAGGAAAGCACTTTCACCACCGATGTGGTGCAGTTGGTGAACACTCTGGAGCAATGGGCAATCGGCAGGCCTTCCCGAGGTCTGCCCCTCTCCGAATTGGTGGACGGGATCCACCCCGCAATCGATGACATCCTCACCGAGGCCGCCGCCGGAGACCTCTTCTCTTCAGAGCTGGCCACTCTCCTTGCTTCGGCGCCGGCGCTATCTCCCTCCTTCACCGAAGGGTCCGGCGCTTCCCGCGTTTCGCGCTGGATGGCCACCGCCTTGATAACGACCGCGGTGGGACTGGTGGGGGTGGGAACGGTGCTGTCTGCCGGGTCGGCCTCTTCCCCTCCCATTATCGAATCCACAACCACACAGACAACCACCCCCCAGCAGCCTACTTCCAGCTTCTCTTCGCCCAGCACGACTCTAGCCGCCACCGTGCCGGTCCTTCCGGCCGCGCCGATCCTGGCAGCCGCGCCGC
This sequence comes from Acidimicrobiia bacterium, assembly GCA_965248705.1. GTDB lineage: Bacteria > Actinomycetota > Acidimicrobiia > Spongiisociales > ZC4RG35 > Bin76. Next base: position 833,516 of record CBDFJY010000002.1, read on the forward strand.
CCGTCCTGTTGGACACCCCTGCCGTCTTTACTCTCGACCCCTATGGGGGAGGGGGGGAAATGGACCACCGCTTGGGGTTTTTGGTTGACGGGGACCGCGACACCACCTGGCGAACCGAGCGTTACTACGACCCGCTGTCGCTGATCAAGGCCGGGGTCGGGCTGGTGATGACATCCCCTGGCGACGCTCGCCGGATCGAGCTGTGGGGTATCACGCCGGGAACCGCCTACACCTTGTCCTGGGCAGAGACGCCGAACGCCTCCCTCAGGGAATGGAACCCGGTGGCCGCCGGGCGAACCACTTCCAGCGCATTCTTCCTCACCTTGCCTCGCCGACCAGGCGGCGCCTGGCTGATCTGGTTCACCGAGTTGCCCTATGTCGGCCCCGAAAATTATTCGACTTCTATCGCAGAGGTCCGCTTCTGGGGATAAAGAGCCCATCAACAATATATAGGGGCTTTTAGCGATAGATTAGCTGTGCAGAACCCGGTCGGCACGGCGCGGCAAGGCACTGGAACGCGCTAGCCTCTTTTGCGCCGTGCAAATGGACAACCTTCCCGCTCGATTCGCCGACGCCCTGGAATCAACCGCCGCCCGGGTACGGTCCATGACCGCCGACCGGGTGGAAGGCTGGATTCGGACCGCCATGTTCTTCGCGGTTTTGGCGGTGTTCTTCTCTATTGGCCTGGTCTTTTTGCTGATTACCGCCCACCGGGCGTTGTCGGTCGGATTGGGGCCCGCCGGTTCTTTGGCAACGCTGGGAGGACTATTTCTGGCCGCCGGATTGTTTTTATGGAACAGGGGATCCACACACCTTGGAGATCGCGAATGAACGACGTACACAAGGTCTTGATTATCGGCGGGGGGCCGGCCGGCTACACCGCCGCGCTATACGCCGCCCGCGCCGAACTGGCCCCGTTGGTGCTGGAGGGCAGCGCGCCCGGAGGCCAACTGATGATCACCACCGATGTGGAAAACTACCCGGGCTTCCCCGAGGGGATACTGGGTCCCGAGATCATGGACAAGTTCCGGGCCCAGGCTGAGCGCTTCGGCGCCCGGCTCCTGACCGAGGACGCTGCTGCCGTCGACTTCTCCTCCACCCCGCTGCAGGTGACGGCAAATGGACAAGTCCACCTCTCCCATACCGTGATCATCGCCACCGGCGCCAGCGCCAAATGGCTGGGGGTCCCCGGCGAGGAGCGGCTCACCGGCCGGGGGGTCTCGGCCTGCGCCACCTGTGACGGGTTCTTCTTTAGGAAAAAGGACCTGGTGGTGGTGGGAGGGGGCGACTCGGCTATGGAAGAGTCGCTTTTCCTCACCAAATTCGCTTCCTCGGTTACTATCGCCCACCGGAGAGACGCCTTCCGCGCCTCGGCCATTATGTCCCGTCGCGCCATGGAGAATCCCAAGATTCGGGTGGAATGGAACACCGTTGTCCAAGAAATACACGGCGAGGAGCAGGTAACCGGGGTTACCCTGACAGATGCTGTCACCGGTGAAACCAGTCACCGACCTATCAACGGAGTATTCGTGGCGATCGGCCATCGGCCCAACACCGAGCTGTTCAGGGGATGGTTAGCATTGGACGAACGCGGCTATATCGCCCTCGAAAACGAAGGTGGCACAGTCACTTCCGTTCCGGGAGTGTTCGCCGCCGGGGATGTGGCCGATCCGATCTATCGTCAGGCCGTTACTGCGGCGGGCACCGGCTGCCAAGCCGCCCTGGATGCGGATCACTATCTTCAAAACACTCCCGGGCTGTAGTCGGCCCGGTCAAGAAAGGATCAACCAATGGCAGAAAATCTGCTTACTATCACCGACCTGACTTTTCAGGACATCATCTCGGGGGACCGCCCGGTGCTGGTCGACTTCTGGGCCGAGTGGTGCGGGCCCTGCCGGTTGGTCGCTCCCCATCTCGAGGCGCTGGCGGTGGAGTATCCCAACGAGCTAACTGTCGCCAAATTGAACATCGACGATAATCCCCAATCGCCTGCCAGCTACGGTGTGATGAGCATACCCACCCTGATTCTGTTCAAGAGTGGCGAGGAAGTGCAGCGGATAGTTGGCGCGCGACCCAAAGAGTGGCTGTATAAGAACATCCGAGAGCATCTCTGACTCGTCTCTCCGCGGTCGCCGTTCACCTCGGGGGCTCCGCTCTATCCTGATCGGAAGAAAGCCAATCTTCCGCAACCACCAGGTATTTGATGCGCCGCTATCAGCAAGGTAGCTCCGGAGAGGGCGTGAGAGAGATCCAAGAACGTCTCTCCGCCCTCGGCCACAGCTGCGACCGAGACCGACCAGGAGAATTCGGAGACGCCACCTTGGCGGCGGTGCGGGCTTTCCAGAACGAAAGAGGACTGCCGAGCAACGGCGTGGTGGGACAAGACTGTTGGCGGGCCTTGTATGAAGCCGGATACCGGCTGGGGGACCGCCTGCTCTTCTTGCGACGCCCCATGCTTCGGGGAGATGACGTAGCCGAGTTGCAGAGCCGTCTCGACGCGCTGGGGTTCGACACCGGCAAGCCCGACGGCATCTTCGGCCCCCAGACCGAGCGCGGCGTTCGGGATTTTCAGCTCAACCGGGGCTTGGCCATTGACGGCATCTCCGGACCGGAGGTCATCACCGAATTGCGGCTGGTGGCCCGGGGAGAGATGCGGGCCGGTCGAGTAACCCTTCGGGAACGGGAATGGCTCCGTTCCCGGCCCGCCACTCTGGTGGGCGCCCGCATCTACTTTGATCCGGCCTGCCGGACCGCGGAGGAGGCCTCCGGCAGCTGGGAGGCGGCCACCGCTGCCTCGATAGCGCTTCAACAAGGAGGCGGGACGCCCATCTTGTCCCGGGGAGTCGACAGCACTTTTCCTGAACGAGTGCGAGCGCGGCGCGCCAATCGCATGGGGGCGGACCTGATCATCTCCTTCCAACTCTCGGACCGCCCGACCGGGGTGATCAGCTATTTCGCCACCTCCCAGAGCCACAGCGTGGCGGGAAAGCTAATCGCCTCCTGTCTGGCCGAGGCAATGGCGCTGCAAATGGAGGGTCAAGCCACAGCAATGTTGAAAGAAACCCGATCGCCGGCAGTAGTGGTGGCCGTTCCCGACTTGGGGGCCGCCACCGGGGAGGCGGCAGTGCTGGGCCTTAAGCGCTTCTTCGGGACTCGGGTTTTCTAAACAGCAAGGTTTGGCCCTGGTAAGTCGATAAAATATCATTCATGTAGTTTTAAAAGTTACATGGCTATATATTTCCCTCTCTTTGGAAGTCTGTTCCCTTCTTCCGTGAGGAGACGGGAGCGAGGAGCTGTCCCTGACAGATGTTTCATGTGGAACCTCTGGGGTCAAGTCCATGCGGACCTTTCCCCCCGGCTCGGCCAGGGCTGACTCTTGTTTCACATGAAACATTCCCCTTCATGACCGAACACCCCGGGATGGAGACCGTGAAACGGGCCGCGCGGTGGGCGGGACTGGCTCTGGACCGGCGTCAACTGGAACTCTTTCAACAACTTGCCGATTGGCTTGTCGCGGAGGCCATTCCCGCGGGAGGACTCGGTCCAGCCGAGGGGCCGGTGGTGTATACCCGGCATCTCGCCGACTCCCTGCTGTTTGCCTCGGCGTGGAACCGTTCAGCTTACTCGCCGCGCTCCGTACTGGACGTAGGCGCCGGCGTAGGGCTTCCCGGCCTGCCCTTGGCTATCGCCTGGCCCACCAGTGAGGTCATCCTGCTGGAAAGGTCATCCCGCCGAGCCGACCTGGCGCGGCGCGCGATTCTGCTATTGGGTTTGGACAATGTTGAAGTGGCGGCGGTTCAAATACGAGAATGGAGAGAGCCCGTTGAGTTGATCGTGTGCCGGGCGGTGAGTTCGCCCGACGAGCTCCGAAAGGACCTGCTGCGCCTCCTCTCCCCTACGGGTATCGCGGTAATTGGAGGCTCACATCGCTCCCCGCCCGGCTTTCGTGGCTACCGAACCTGCGAAGCCCCGGCCAATATCCTTGGAAAACCGGTGTGGCTACTTATCATGGACAATGCATGACCCCCTCCGCATTGATCGCAGTCACCAACCAAAAAGGCGGGGTAGGAAAAACCACCACCTCCGTTAACCTGGCTGCCGCGCTAGCCGGATTGAACGAGCCTGTGCTGGTCCTGGACCTGGATCCACAAGCCAACGCCACCTCCGGGCTGGGACTGGACAGGCAGGAAGTCCGCCTGTCCATCTATGACGTGCTGCTCAAAGGCGCGGATGTCGAAGACGCAATAGAGCCGACCGCGGTGCGAAACCTCTATCTGCTGCCAGCTACTCGCGATCTGGTGGGCGCCACAATTGAACTAGTACCCCTGATGGCTCGGGAGCAGATGTTGCGCAACGCTTTGAGGGGACTTGAGGATCAGTATTCTTATATCTTGATCGACTGCCCCCCCTCGTTGGGGCTCCTCACCGTCAATGCTCTCACCGCGGCGCGCTATGTGCTGATCCCGATGCAATGCGAACAATATGCCCTGGACGGGTTGGTCGAATTGCAGAACACCATAGCAATGGTTCGCTCCACCCTCAATCCATCTCTGGAGCTGCTCGGCGTGCTGTTAACCATGCTGGAAAATAGAACGCGCCTCTCCAGAGAGGTGTCTCAACAGGTAAAAGAACATTACGGCGAAATAGTCTTCCGAAGTTCTATCCCCCGGAGAATCCGGCTGGCTGAGGCATCTTCTTATGGGGAGCCCATCGATATTTACGATCATATGAACACGGGCGCTATCGCCTATCGGAGACTGGCCGAAGAGCTTCGTGACCGTCTTCAAGCAAAGGGGGCAACTCGCCAATGACTAGCCGTCGAGGAGGACTCGGTAGGGGTTTGAGCACTCTGATCCCTCCCAGCGAACCGCCATCAGGATTGCCCTATCGGGAAATCCCTATTAACAAAATCCGGCCCAATCCCTCCCAGCCCCGTTCTCGTTACGACGAAAATACGCTGCGCGGCCTGGCCCGCTCCATCGTCGAGGTGGGCTTGCTGCAGCCGGTAGTGGTTCAAGAGACCGACGACGGCTACACGCTCATTTCCGGGGAGCGCCGCTGGCGGGCCGCCCAACTGGCGGGACTTCAGAATATTCCCGCCATGCTCCGCAAGGCGGATGAGACCGGATCCCTGACCCAGGCGCTAATCGAGAACCTGCAGCGCGAGGACTTGACTCCCCTGGAAGAGGCTTCTGCCTATCGGGACCTCATCAATCAGCACGGGCTGACTCAACAAGAGGTCGCCTATCGGGTAGGAAAAGGGCGGGCAACCGTGGCCAACAGCGTCCGGTTGCTTCGCCTTCCTCCGTCCATTCTTGAGTTGTTGGAAACCGCCCAACTGACGGCAGGACATGCCCGGGCGCTTTTAGCCGTCTCCGATCCCAAATACGCCACCCACATCGCCAAGCGAGCGGTGGCCGAGGGGTGGACGGTGCGCCAGGTCGAGGAAGCGGCCCACGCCCGGACTCCGCGCAGGCGGGCCCCGCGCTCACCCAAGAGCGCCCGGCCGGCTCAGATTATGGAGTTGGAGACACGACTCACCGATCAGTTGGGCCTTCCCGTTTCAATCAGCTATCGCAATCAAAAGGGCAGTCTGAAGATCGGATTCAACTCGATCGACGATCTGCAACAGGTTTTCTCCAGGCTGACCGCCCGCTAAGCCCGTTCGGGTTGGCCCCGCATCCGCTGCGTTACTCCTCTTTGTCCAAATCTTCCTCAACGTAGGAGATCACTACATATCGTTGTGGAGCTTCGCCTTCTGAAAACGATCTCATATTGTCGTGTCTAGACACTGTGTCATGAATGACCTTGCGGTCGGCAGCATTCATCGGCTCAAGCATCAACTCCCCGCCCTCGGAAGCCACCTGTTCTATCAGGCCGGCGGCGTAGATTGCCAGAGCCTCGCTGCGGCGTCTCCCGTAGCCGGCGATGTCCAGCCGCAGTCGGGCCCCCCCATCCGTCTTGCGCTTGATCACCGATTTGGCGATGGTATGCAGAGCCTCGATTCCACTTCCCCGCGGCCCCACCAGAGCTTCGGTCTCTTCGCCCTGGACCTCCAATGTAACCAGATCCTCTTCCATTCTCGTCTCGACTTCTCCTTCGATATCCACCGCTTCCAGAAGGCCGACCAAAAAGCTCTTGGCCACCTCCGCCTGTCCATCCAGAGAAATAGAACCGTTGTTCTTGGGAGATTGCGTACGGCTCGCCGGCCCCTTTTGAGCCGGCTGGCGCTCGGAACTTCGCCCGGCAGAGGCGCGGGAGTCCTTTTGTCTTCTCGATCGGCCGTCCGACTCTCGTCCTGACCTGCCTTTGGCCCTCCTGGCAGGAGACTTGTCGCCTCTGCCGCCCCGGTCCCGACGACGCTTGGCCGGCTTGCGCTTGGCCCGCACAATGGCGTCCTGTCGGCCAACTCCCAGAAATCCCCGGGCCGGCTCTTGCAATATCTCCCATTCCACACGGTCGCGATCCTTGAGGCCCAGCTCTTCCAAAGCGGCCTGCTCGGCCAACTCCACCGTTCGGGCGCGCACTTCTACTAGTTCCATATCAGTTCCTCCTCCTCCTCCTTGATTTCTTGGCCGAATGGGAATGTGGCGGGGCGGAGGATGGAGAATCTCCCGCATCCGGTTTTTCGTCCACGCCGAGCGCAGATGGCGGCTCCGGCCGTCCGTCCATCCAGTTAATGGCGATTTGCTGGCCCAGGCGGACCAGGTTGGAAGTTGTCCAATACAGCAGCAGCCCGGCAGGAAAGTTCCACGAGATGAATCCCAAAAAGAGAGGCATAATGCGAGTAAACATCTGCATTTGCCGCTTCTGGCGGTCTCCCGCCTGGGATGTCTGATCACGCTGTGTGTACCACTGCTGAATGTATTGAATGGTGATCATGGCAATCATGGTGACCAGGTAGGGCAGCGCAGTCAACACTCCGCTGCCGATCGCCTGCGAGGGCGTCGCAGCCAAGTCCATTCCCACAAAACCCGCCTGGTCGGCCCGGATGGCCTCCCAAAGGGCGCTCCCGGGCGGAACCGGAGACAAGTCGTTCACCAGACCGGTCGGATCGTTCAGCACCCGAAAGATGGCGAACAAGATAGGCGACTGGACCAGCATCGGACCTAGGCACCCCAGCGGCGAAGCCCCATGCTCCCGTTGCAATTCCGTCATGCGACGCTGCATCTCCTCGCGCTGGTCTTTGTAGACCTTGCGAATGCGCTGGAGTTCGGGCTGGATGGACATCATCGCCCGACTGGACCGGGTTTGCTTCAGGGTAAGTGGAAACAGCAAGGTGTTGATCATGAACGTCACCAGGATGATCGCTATCCCAAAGTTAGGGATGAAGGCATATGAGGTGGCAAAACCCCAGCCCAGCCCCTCTTTCATCCAGTCCCATAAAATCCACCAGGGCTCTAACACGATTCCGCTCCATGCTCCCGTTCTGGCGCCGGATCAAACCCGCTTGCCCCGAAGGGATGGCAACGCAACAGACGACGACCTGCCAGTATCACTCCCTTTAGGGCGCCAAACCGCTCAATGGACGTCTTGGCGTAAGCCGAACAAGTGGGAAGGTACCGGCAACGGCGTCCCCAGGCAGGACTGACCAGCTCTTGATAGAACTTCAGCACCCTCAGCAAGGCCTTTCCTGCTGGGCTGCCCAGGGTCTGCTCAGGTTGTCCGTTCATCTTCAATCCCGTTCTCCAAGCGCGGTTTTCAGCCATTTCACCACCGTCCGGAAAGGGACATCCGCCACTTGCCGGGTGGCCACGATCACATAATCACGGCCCACTGCCGGGTCAGCTTCCACCAAAGCGGCGCGTAGGCGCCGCTTTACGCGATTGCGTATAACGGCCGTTCCAACCCGGCGACTGGCTACCAGGCCGATTCTGATCCGACCCACGGCGCCCGTCGCCGAGACGACCGTTACGCCGCCCACCCGGCATCGTCTGCCTTGTGAGAATACCAAGCGAAAATGTCTAGAGGTTCGTAGAGGCTCGTAATGTCGGTATATCTTCAGGCGGCCAGACGCTTGCGACCCTTCTGCCTCCGGGCCCGGATCACCGCCCGGCCGGCGCGGGTGCGCATCCGGTGACGGAATCCGTGCCGACGTTTGCGACGGCGAACCTTTGGTTGGTAGGTCCTTTTCATTTTTACGCACCTGGGAGAGTCGGGAAAGGATTACCCCCAGGCTAAAGCAAGCACGCTCCAAAGTCAAGATGGAAACGAAAAGCGCAACACCTCAGGAAACAGAAAATGACTTCTTAGTAAAAAAAGGGCTAAATCGCGAAGAATCCTCTAAGAAATCTCATATGTGTCCTTTCGCAGGTCAAACCACATTCCATAATCCTGGCCTTCTCCTCTTGGCTACTACCTTTCTGCAGGTCAGAGTGGTTATCAAGCGTCAATTTGGCCGAGGAGAGGAGGCCGATCACGGGATCGTTCTCCGGCCTTTTACACTACCTATGCCGAGGGATTTTCCCCGCTGAGTCCCCGGCAATCCCCAGACCCCGCTCCTTGACCCCCTTCAGCCCCCTGAATCAAAAGACAACCTGCAGCCCCGACGCAGGCGCCGTTCATAGCTGTGGACAGCGCCCGCAACCGCAGGAAGTGGAGAATCTCCTGCTTTGAACCCACCCTTTCCCCGCCTCGACCAAAACCTTTTTCGCGAAGTCCTCACCGCCCGCACCTCGGCAGACGACTGGGCCCGCTGGTTCAAGGACCTCCATGTTTCTCTGACGCCCTCGGAGATCCTCATAGAGGCGCCCAGCCGGTTTGTGGCAAACCAGGTAGTCACAAGATTCCTCCACGAGGTGGAGACCGCGGCCCGGACGGCAGGTAATGGAACCTTCCCCCGAGAGGTGCGTGTGACTGTGAACCACAACCCCCCGACCTCTTCGCCCAGCGCAGTCGGCATCCACATGAACACTGACTCGTGTCGGCCTTCCAACGACCTACCACCCCCTGCGTATCCCTTGCCCAAAGAAAAGCGTTCACAGCCCCCGGATGCGCGCCATCCTTCCAACTCTCACCGTTTTGACACCTTTGTGGTGGGGCCCTCCAACCATTTCGCATATGCCGCCGCCTCGGCTGTAGCCGAGGCGCCTGGTGACCGCTACAACCCCTTATTCATCTACGCCGCTTCGGGGTTGGGCAAAAGCCATTTGCTGCATGCCATCGCCAACCACACCAGAAAGCGTCATCCTGGTCTTGTGGTTCGCTACTGCACCTCCGAGAAGTTCCTGCATGAGTTCACCACCAGCATCGCCAAGCGACAAATGGAGAATTTCAGGCGCCGTTTCCGCAAAGTGGACATGCTCTTGTTGGACGACTTCCAGTTTTTGGAGGGCAAGGAACAAACCCTGGAAGAGTTCTTTTGGACTTTCAACACTCTCCACCAACAAGGAAAGCAGATCGTCCTAAGCTGTGATCGCCGACCCCGGGACTTGACCGCGGTCGAAGATCGTATCCGAAGCCGCGTCACCGGCGGGCTTCTTGCCGACATGACTCCTCCCGAATTCGAAACCCGCCTGTCCATTCTCCGCCGCTTGAAGGAGAACAACCCCCACCCTCTCGCCGACGAGATCATCTCGATGATTGCGGAACGGGTCACAGACAACACCCGCGACCTGGCGAGCGCCCTCCAACGACTCTCCGCCTACTCGAGTCTCACCACCGGCCGGCTCACCTTGGAACACGCCGCCCGGTTGCTCGCGCCGATCTCGGATCTTACTTCCATCACCCACACGCCCGAAAAAATCATCGCGGTCTGCGCACAGGATTACGGAATCGACGCCAATGAGATTCTCGACCGCACCCGACGTCCAATCCCATCCCTGGCCCGCCGAATAGCAATGTACCTCACCCGCGAACTCACGGGGCTTTCCTTTCCCAAGATTGGAAAGGCCTTCGACCGGGACCATTCCACCGTAATCTCCGCCCATCGTGGAATTCTCTCCCAGATATCTCGTGACAAACGGTTTGCCGATCGTGTAACCGCTATCCACAACTCCCTCCACAGCTCGTGATGTATTCCACCAATCTCTCATCCCCATTGACCCGACCTGGGGAGAACACATCCAATCGGTATACAAACAGATTTGTAGTTCGCCCAGCTACCAGGCTATTTTCGCAAACTGTCCACAGAACACAGCTATTACTTCCACAAACGAGTATTTTTAAAAACAAACTTTTGAAGAAAGGGGTACCTTTGTGAAGATCCGAGCCAACCGGGAGCAACTTGCTGACGCGTTGGGGCGTGCGCAACGGGCGGTCGGTTCGCGGAGCTCGCTCCCTGTGTTGCAGGGGCTCTTGTGCGAAGCGTCCGAGGGCAAGCTGGCCGTGACCGGGACCGATCTTGAGGTAACAATACGAAGCGAGATAACAGCCGAGGTGGAAGAGTGGGGCAAGGCGATTGTTCCCGGCAGGTTACTCACCCAGGCCGTACGACGGATGCCGCCGGGGATGGTAATCCTTCAAGCAGGCGATCAGGCCGAGTTGGAGATTTCGGGGGAACATCCCCAGCCTGTGTACACGTTGAGGCAGCTTTCTGACGACTTTCCGAAACTTAGCACAGCCGGGGCCGCGGAGATAGAGGTGGAAGGGGAAGGTTTGACCGAGGCCATTAAGCAGGTTGCTCCGGCAGCTTCCACCGATCTGGGCAGAGCCGTATTGACCGGCGTCCTGTTGGAATCCACCGCAGAGCGGCTGCGGATGGTAGCCACCGACTCTTATCGTCTAGCGCTCCGTGACCTGCCGGCCATAGGCTTGGAGACCATTGGGCTGTTACCGGCTCGGGGTTTGCGCGAATTACCCAACACGGTGGGGGCCAGCAAGGTGAAGGTAGGATTTACGGATCGTGAGGGGATGTTCAGTTCAACAGCCGGCACCATGCGGTTGCGGATGATCGAGGGAAACTTCCCCAAGTACGAGACGTTGTTGCCCAGTGAATACCCAAATCAGTTGATTTGTGACCGCGAGACCTTGCTGGAGACAATTCGTCGTATGGAGCTGGTCGCCGAGGACCACTATCCAATCAGGTTGACCATTTCCGAGGGGGGAGCGGAAGTCAATGTAATACGCCAGGACGTTGGTAAGGCCACCGACCATGTGGAAGGGGAGTTTCTTGGGGAGAGCAGCAGCCTGACGGTTGCCTTCAACCCCAGGTATCTGGCCGATGGCGTGGCGGCCACGGGCGCCGAAAAGGTGCGGCTGCAGATAATCGATGGAATGAAGCCCAGCGTGATAGACGATCCCAACCGAAAAGAGTTTCTCTATCTGTTGATGCCGGTCAACGTGTAGGATGGCGCTGGCCTGGCTGGCATTAGCCGGGTTTCGGTCCTACCCGGAGTTGCGTTGGACGCCGTCGGGAGGGATCAATCTGGTGGTCGGCGACAACGGAGTGGGCAAGACCAACCTATTGGAGGCGGTGGGAGTCTTGTTCACGGCTGTCTCTTTCCGTGGGGCGCCCGACCGGGCATTGGTGATGTCCGGAAAGGATATAGCAGCCGTCAGGGGGGAGACCGATGATGATGCTCCCCACACCATAGAGTTGGTAATGCACCGATCCGAACGTCGTCGGCTGCTCCTCAACGGATCACGTCCCTCCCGTGTCAGTGACCTGGCTCGTGTCGGACGAGTTCTGGTGTTCATCCCCGAACATCTGGAGTTGGTGAAGGGTGGACCTTCCCTGCGGAGGCAGTGGTTGGACGAGACGGCGGGTCTGCTGTGGCCCTTGGCCCGGGCCGATCAGACCGACTACCAGAAGGCGCTTCGTCAACGCAACGCCTTCTTGAAAAGGGGAGACCGAGAAGACAGCGTGACATTGTCAGTATGGGATCAGCGGTTGTCGATGTCGGGGGGGAAAGTGATGGCAGCCCGCGCCCGAGCTTTCCGGGAGGTGGCCGATCCGGTGTCGCGGGCGGTCTCGGCCATCGCCGGAGTGGATGAACAGATCTCGATCGACTACCGGTCGGATTGGGGAGGAACGCTCGATCCCGCCGTGGCCAGCGCGGATTGGGAGCAGCGTCTGCAGGAGGCGCTCGCCGGTTCCCACCAGCGCGATTTGCTGCTGGGCGTCACCACCATGGGCCTTCACCGTGACGAACCTGTTCTTACCCTAAATGACTACGACGCGCGTCTCTACACCAGCCAGGGTGAGCAGCGGACTATGGCGCTTGCTCTCCGGTTGGGCGTCTTCGAGGCCGTGAAGCAGGCGGCGGGCACCCAGCCCGTCCTGGTGCTGGATGATGTGTTCAGCGAGCTGGACCAGGGCCGGGCCGAGGCGCTGGTGGAGTGGCTGCCGGTCACCCAAACCTTTATTTCCGCGGTGGATGAGAGAAAGGCGCCGATCGGAGGCAAGGTGTGGAGAGTATCGCCCGGGTCGGTGAAATGAGCCGTCTGCCCACCCACCCCATCCGAGTCGGCGCCCAGGTGGAAGGGACGTTGGTGAAGATGGGGGTGCCTCGGGTTGCCGCCAATCTTCGCATCCGCCGGGAGTGGAAAGAGCTGGTGTCGGGACAGTGGCGTGACAAAGCCCGGCCCCTGGTCCTGGAAGAAGGATGCCTGGTGGTGGAGGTCCGTTCCCAGATGGACGCGGCTTTACTCCGCTACGGAACCGCCGGCTTGGTGGAGCATCTCAATGCCGCGCTCGGGTCTCAAGTGGTCTCAGAGATAAAAATAAAAACACGACGTCCCCCGGAAAGATAAATAACCAGGTCACAGGCGGTTAAGAGCTATGGAGAGGGCTTGGAATAATGTGGAAATGTCACAGGCTTCTGCTAAAATATTGGGAATACAGACCAGGGTCGCTGAACACTCCTCGCCCCGCGATCCAAGAGGCAAGTTTTAAGAGAAGGCAGTGAGCAAGTGACCATTACCCAGCGTTACTCCGCCAAGGACATCGTTGTTCTGGAAGGCCTGGAAGCAGTACGTCGCCGACCCAGTATGTATATCGGCTCCACCGGCCCGCGGGGGCTTCACCACCTGGTGTGGGAGGTGGTCGACAACGCCATCGACGAAGCGATGGCGGGGCACTGCACCCTGATAGAGGTGACCCTTCTGGCAGACGGGTGGGTGCGGGTTGCCGACAACGGGCGGGGGATCCCGGTGGGCCTTCATGCCCAGACCAGAATGTCTGCTCTGACCACCGTGCTTACCGTGCTGCACGCCGGGGGAAAGTTCGAGACGGGGTCATATCAGGTGTCGGGCGGTCTCCATGGAGTGGGGGTGTCGGTCGTCAACGCCCTTTCCGCGCGACTGGACGCCGAGGTGCGGCGGGAAGGCCGGATATGGACCCAGAGCTTCGAGAGGGGCCTGCCCGTGGGAAACGTAGAGAAAGGGCGCAGGGTGACTCGGACGGGAACCACCATTACCTTCCTCCCTGATCCCGAAATCTTCCTGGAGACGCAAAAGCTTTCCTATGCAACGGTGGGTTCCCGACTGCGGGAGTTGGCCTATCTGAACCGCAATCTCCAAATCCGCTTCACCGACGCCAGGGAAAGTCCGGCCCATACCGAATCGTTCCAGTACAAGGGGGGCATCCGTGACTTCGTGGCCCATCTCAACCGCAACAACGATGTGGTGAACGTCCGCCAGATCGTGGTGGAGGACCAGGATGAGGAGGCCGAGTTGGAAGTGGCCTTGCAGTGGACCACCGGCTATCAGGAGAATGTGCTTTCGTTCGTCAACAACATCAGCACCACCGAGGGCGGGACTCACGAGGAGGGTTTTCGCCGCGCTCTTACCAAGGTGGCCAACGAGTTCGGCCGGGCCAAGAACCTCATTAAGGAAAAGGAGTCCAACCTGACCGGCGAGGACGCCCGGGAGGGGCTGACCGCGGTGCTGTCGGTACGGGTGAAGAACCCGCAGTTCGAAGGGCAGACTAAAACCAAACTGGGCAACACCGAGATCCGCTCCTATGTGGAGAAGGCCCTCAACAAGGCCTTACCCGAGTGGATGGAAAAACATTCATCCGAGGCCAAGGCGATTGTGAACAAGGCGCTGGGGGCGGCCAAGGCCCGGGAGGCGGCCCGTAAGGCCCGCGAGCTGACTCGCCGCAAATCACTCCTCGAGTCCACCAGTCTCCCCGGAAAACTGGTGGACTGCTCCAGCCGGGACCCCTCGGAAAGCGAGTTGTTCATCGTAGAGGGAGACTCGGCTGCCGGGCCGGCCAAGCAGGCCCGCAACTCCAGAGTGCAGGCTATTTTGCCCATCCGGGGAAAAATTCTGAACGTGGAACGGGCCCGGCTGGCCAAGGCCTTGATGAACAAGGAAGTGCGAGCGGTCATCACCGCGGTGGGCACTGGCATCGGAGAGGAATTCGACATCGACAAATGCCGCTACCACAAGGTCGTGCTGCTCACCGACGCCGATGTGGATGGCTCACACATCCGCACCCTGCTGCTCACCCTGCTCTTTCGCAATATGCGGGGATTGCTGGAACGGGGCTACGTCTATATCGCCCAGCCTCCCCTCTATCGGGTCAAGCGCGGCGCCAAGGTGGTTTATCTGAAGAACGACGAGGAGCTGGAGGCCATGCGCCGAAAGTATCCCAAGATCAACCCCACCCGCTTCAAGGGGCTGGGAGAGATGAACCCCAACGAGCTGTGGGACACCACTATGAACCCCGAAACCCGCACGCTCTTGAAGGTGCAGATAAACAACCTGGCCGCCATTATGGAAGCAGGGGAACTGTTCAGCACCCTGATGGGTGACAACGTCCCGGCCCGCCGGGAGTACATCAGGACCCACGCCTCCGATATCCGCTTTCTCGACGTATGACCGAAGAGAAACCTCCCCTGAATCCCACGCTGTATGCGGGGCCGGAGATCGACCTGACCGATGAAATGTCGCAGTCCTTTATGGACTACGCCATGTCGGTGATCGTCTCCCGGGCGCTTCCCGATGTGCGGGACGGGTTGAAGCCGGTGCAACGAAGAATCATCTACTCCATGAACCAGGCCAACCTGGCTCCCGGTGGTCGTCATCGCAAGTGCGCCACGGTGGTGGGGGATGTTATGGCCCGGTTCCATCCCCACGGCGATCAGGCTATCTACGACGCGCTGATCCGCCTGGGCCAGAACTTCAGCCTGGGCCATCCGCTGGTGGACCCGCAGGGAAACTTCGGCAGCATCGAAGACCCCCCGGCCCAGATGCGTTACACCGAGTGCCGACTTTCCGAGATCGCCCTGTCCGTCTTGGAGGGCATTGACGAGGACACCGTGGACTTCGTGGAGAACTACGACGGGGAACACCGAGAGCCGGTGGTGCTTCCTGCCCGTTTCCCCAACCTATTGGTGAACGGCGCCCAGGGCATTGCGGTGGGCATGGCTACCAACATTCCGCCCCACAACCTGGGAGAGGTGATCGACGCCTGTGTTTACCTCTTGGACAATCCCGACTGCCCGCCCGCCGACCTGCTGAAGTACATCAAGGGCCCCGATTTCCCCACCGGGGGGGAGATCGTGGCTGACGAAGCGGTCTCCCAGGCGCTCATGACCGGCCGGGGCTCGATCAAGATGAGGGCGGTGGCCGAGCCGAGGGAGATTCGGCCGGGTCGCATCGCCATAGTGGTTACCGAGCTTCCCTATCAGGTCTCCCAGGACCGGGTGTTGGAAAAGATCGCCGATCTGGTGAACCAAAAGGAGATCAGCGGCATCTCCGACCTCCGCAACGAGTCCTCTTCGCGGGTGGGTACCCGGCTGGTCATCGAGTTGAAAAGGGGTGCAGCGCCTGAGGTGGTGCAGAACCAACTCTATAAGCGGACCCAGCTTCAAAGCACCTTCGGGGTGAACATGGTGGCATTGGTGGACGGCGTTCCCCGCACTATGGGCGTCGCCGAAGCGCTCGGCCACTACCTGGACCAACAGATGGAAGTGGTGGAGCGGAGGACTCGTTTCCGGCTGAACAAGGCCACGGCTCGCGCCCACATTCTTGAGGGTCTCTGCATAGCGGTGGACAACATCCTCGAGGTGATCGAGACAATTCGCTCTTCGGCCAACACCCCCGAAGCCCGGTCGCGCCTGATGAGCCGGTTCGAGCTCTCCGAAATCCAGGCCAACGCCATCCTGGAGATGCCACTTCGTCGCCTCACCGCCTTGGAGTCGGAGAAGCTGGTCACCGAGCTTGCCCGGCTGCGGGAGGTGATCGCTGACTTGCGGGACATTCTGGCCAACCCGTCTCGCCGCCGGACAATCATCCGAACCGCCCTGGGCGAGAACCGCAAGAAGTTCGCGATTGCCCGCCGGAGCCGGCTGGTTGACGACCTGGGTGAGATGTCCATCGAGGATCTGATCGCCGACGAGGAGCTGATCATTACCGTATCGCGAACCGGCTATGTGAAGTCGGTGAACGCCACGTCCTATCGCACCCAGGGTCGGGGTGGTCGGGGAGTGAAGGCCGCCGGGTTGGCCGAGGACGATGTCATCTCCCACCTGGTCCACACCACCGCCCATTCCTATCTCTTGTTCTTCACCAACCGGGGAGTGGTGCACCGGCTGCGCGCCCACGAGATCCCTCGCCAGTCTCGGACCGGCAAGGGGGTGCTGGCCCATGCCGTCCTGCCCATCGATGCGGAGGAGCGGATCGAGGCGATAATCGACACCCGCGACTATGAGACGGTGAAATCCCTGGCGATGTTCACCCGCAAGGGGATGGTGAAAAAGACCGACCTCAAGGCCTACGACTCCCGCCAGAAAACCCTCCGGGCCATCAACCTCTCGCCCGGCGATGAGCTGGTGGCGGTGCGCACCACCAACGGCCACAATGACCTGCTGCTCTTTACTAAGAAGGGCCAGGGCCTACGCTTCCAGGAAGGGGGCATCCGCTCGACGGGAAGAGCCACGCGCGGGGTTATAGGGATCCGGCTGCTGGAGGACGACCGGGTGGTGGGCGCCTGCTCGGATATGGAGGGCGAAGAGGTGCTGTTGGTTACCTCTCGGGGGTTCGCCAAACGAACCAAGATGAGCCTGTTCCCGTTGCGCAAGAGGGGCGGACAAGGCGTGATCGCGATCAAGCTGTCCAAGGCCAGAGGGGTGTTGGTGGGCGCCAGGGCAGTGGGCCCCGAAACCGAAGTGATGCTGATCTCCTCTCGGGGAATTGCCATCCGCACCGAGGTGTCCTCGGTGAGTACGCAGGGCCGTTACGCCACCGGAGTGAAGGCGATGCAGGTGGGAGAGGACGAGACACTGTCCGCGTTTGAAATCGTTCCCCCAGAGAGTGAAGCTGGCTGACCGGGCGGTGGTATGACAAACGGCCTGCCGGTAGTCTCTAGTTGGTGCTAAACACTCAGCCCACCCACGCGGTTCACCGGGTACGGAGGATCATCCGCCGGGTGGATCCCTGGACGGTCCTTAAGGTCTCTTTCATCGTCTATCTGGTGGCGGCTTTCGCGTTCATGCTGGCCTCGGTGATGTTCTGGGAAGTAGTGGAAAGATCGGGGATACCACAAAAGATCACTGATTTCCTGATCCAGATCACCCTGCTGGATGAAGGCGAGGCGCCGTTTTCCAACACCGAGCAGTTCATCCGCCTCTCGGCGATCCTGGCGGTGGCCTGGGCGGTTATGTCCAGCGGCCTCACCACCTTGGCGGCCATCATGTACAACCTGGTGGCCGATGTCGTGGGCGGGGTGGAGCTAGTGCTGTTGGAGGAGAACGTGGTGCCGGTGATGGTGGCCGCCCCTCCTTCCGCCCCCGCTCCGGTTTCGCCGTTTTCCGCACTTGAACAACCTGGCTTGGTCGATCATGACCAGCCGACCATTTTGGTGGAGACGGACTAGCCTACCTCGGCGACCCATATCCGGTCTCGCCACCAACAACAAACAACCTGCTTCCCCAATATGGACATGGGGACTCGACTTCGGGACCTGTGGCGCGGGAAGTTTGTGCTCGGATGGATCGGGAAAAGGCTGTTGCAGCCGTAGTCCCGCCCTACAGGACCATGGGTGGTGGGCCCACCTGGATTTGAACCAGGGACCTCATCCTTATCAGAGATGCGCTCTAACCAACCTGAGCTATGAGCCCGACGGATGAGATGCTACACAGGACGCGGAAACGGTGGGGAGAGTATCCTTGTTTCCGGGGGACGTAGCTCAGCCTGGAAGAGCGCCTGCTTTGCAAGCAGGAGGTCGTGGGTTCAAGTCCCATCGTCTCCACGCCCGTCCAGTGGACGAATAACCCGAGAGGAGCAAGCAAAGATGAAATCGGCTGTAATCGTAGACGCGGTCCGCACTCCGGCAGGGAGGCGCAAGGGAAAGCTGTCCGCAATCCATGCGGTCGACCTGGCGTCCATTCCCCTGGCCGCACTCGTGGAGCGCAACGACTTTGATCCGGGGATGGTGGAAGACGTGATAAGCGGTTGCGTCTCCCAAACCGGCGAGCAAGGGGTGAACATCGCTCGCAACTCGGCGTTGGCGGCGGGGTTCCCCGAAGATGTGGTGGGGGTAACCATCGATCGTCAGTGCGGATCGTCCCAGCAGGCTGCACACTTCGCGGCCCAGGGCGTCATGGCGGGAGCGTATGAGGTGGCGATCGCCGCCGGGGTGGAGTCCATGACCCGGGTCCCGATGGGGATCACCGCCGAGTTGGGCCCTGGCCTCCCCTTCGGACCCCGGGTGATGGAACGCTATGCCAACGGGCTGGTTCCCCAGGGGATCTCTGCCGAGATGGTTGCCGACAAATGGGGCCTGAGCCGCGCAGAACTCGACCAGATTTCTTTGCTTTCCCACCAGAGAGCCGCGCGGGCCACCGACGAAGGACGGTTCAAATCCCAAATCCATCCGGTGACGGTTTCAGTTGGAGGCGCCGAAGAGATAATGAGCGTCGATGAAGGTATACGCCGGAACACGAGCCTGGAGGTGTTGGCAGGGCTTCCCCCCGCTTTCAAGGCGGACGGCAAAGTGACGGCCGGGAACTCTTCCCAAATCTCGGATGGGGCGGCGGCGGTGCTGATAATGAGCGAGGAGCGGGCCTCCCAGCTCAACTTGACACCCATGGCGCGGTTTGTCTCCTTTGCCTTGGCGGGAGTGGATCCGGTGATGATGCTCACCGGGCCGATTCCGGCCACCTCCAAAGCGCTGGCGCGCGCCGGTCTCGATATAGACGACATTGGGCTGTTCGAGATAAACGAAGCTTTCGCCTCAGTGGTGGGGGCTTGGCGGACCGAGTTTGGCGGCAGTGATGTGGACGCTCTGTGGGAACGGACCAACGTCAACGGGGGCGCCATCGCCCTTGGTCACCCGCTGGGAGCGTCGGGGGCAAAGCTTCTGACCACTCTGGTTCACGAGATGGTCAGAACCGACATTCGCTACGGACTGTTGGCAATGTGCGAAGGCGGTGGGATGGCCAACGCCGCCATCATCGAAAAACTTTGAGAAACCAGAGCAGCACTCCGCGTTGATCAGCCTGCTCAACCTGGGCATCGCCCTGCTGATCGGGGTGGCGGTGTGGCGATTATGCATATGGTTCCTTCGCGCTTTGGCGGTAGCGCCCGACCAGCCTGATCCTGACTTGGTGGTGGCGGCTATCCAGGACTACCGGTGCACTTTGTGCGGGACGGAACTGACCGTAAAGGTGGCCAGCTTGTCGGAGACTTCCGCTCCCCGCCATTGCCGGGAGGAGATGGTTGCGGTGTGGCGACCGGAGGGGTCGGGCTAGCGGTATCCGGTAGTCATGAGGAAGCCGACCGCGATCAGAGCCAGTCCCCCCACCAGCCATAGCTGATCAAGACCCAGGACAAAGCGTAGCAGCACCAGGATGAGCCCCACTCCCATCAAGCCGGCCATGGTGATCACATACCAGCGGGGGGAAGGGGCGGCGGCCTTGATCGGATTGCGGGGAGGCGTGGGCTGACGGGGTCGGGCGCCCTTGCGTTTCTTTGAGGTCGGCATATTTCCATCCTAGAGAGTAGCGGATGAGCGCCCCCGTTGTCGACTAGGCAGCTTCCAAAGACCATCGAATCCCCGAACGGGGAGCGTTTGGGAAAACCAAGGGTTGCGGCTTATTAACCTGACAGATAGTCATGCGGGTTTTGATTTTGGACAACTACGATTCGTTCACCTTCAATCTGGTTCAATACCTGGGGGAGTTGGGCGCCGAACCTCAGGTGGTGAGAAGCGACGTGACCGCGGCGGCGGAGGCAGTAGGCTGGAAAGTGGACCGACTGGTGATCTCTCCGGGTCCGGGGCGTCCCGAAAACGCGGGATTCTCGATCGACTACGTCAAAACCTTCGGCCCCCGCATCCCCACTTTGGGGGTTTGCCTCGGACATCAGGCCGTGGTGGTGGCATACGGTGGAGAGGTAGGCCCGGCGCCCGAGCCTCGCCACGGCAAGACCTCTCCGATCCGCCACGACCGGAAAGGGGTTTTCCGCGGCTGCGACAACCCGTTTGTGGCCACCCGGTATCACTCATTGGCCATCACGGCGCTGCCTCCTGATCTGGAAGCCTGCGCCTGGAGCGAAGATGGAGTCATTCAGGGAGTGCGCCATCGCTCCCTGCCTGTAACAGGTGTGCAGTTCCACCCCGAAAGCATCCTTACCAACGAAGGTAAACGCCTGCTCGCCAACTTTCTCGACCAGGACCGCACCGGGATGCAGGGGTAGTCTGCGGTGGACACTATTTTGAGGTGGCACCTGTCATCACCGGAGGCCGCACATGCCGATCGCTAATCCCTCCCAGTACCTTGAGATGCTGGAGGAGGCCCGCCGGGGGGGCTACGCCTTTCCAGCGATCAACGTTACTTCCAGCGATACGCTCAACGCCGCCCTGGCCGGATTCGCCGAGGCGGGTTCGGACGGGATTATCCAGGTATCCACCGGTGGCGGCCAGTTTCTTTCCGGGAGCGCGGTGGGTGACATGGCGGTGGGAGCCCAGGCATTGGGGGAGTTTGCCCATTCCTTAGCAGGTCGCTACCCGATGCTGATCGCCCTCCACACCGACCACTGCCCGCCCGACCGGGTGGATGACCTGATCCGGCCCCTGCTGGCCGAGGCCGCCCGGCGGCGGGCGACCGGCTTGGGACCCCTCTTTCAAAGCCACATGCTGGACGCTTCCTCGCTGGGGTTGGAGGAGAACCTGGCCCTGGCCTCCCGGCTTTTGGACGAATGCGCCTCCCAGGAGGTGCTGCTGGAACTCGAGATCGGAATCGTGGGGGGAGTGGAGGACACTATGGATCATTCCGGAGTGGACCTCCAAAAGCTCTACACGACCCCCGAGGACATGATGGCGGTGGCCCAGCGGCTGGGCGTGGGGGAGCGGGGCCGTTACCTGCTTGCTGCCGTGTTCGGGAATGTGCACGGGGTCTATAAGCCGGGCAAGGTACAGCTTCGTCCCACCATCCTCCGGGATGGGCAGATCGCCACCGAGGAAAGGTTCGGCTATCGCCACTACCTGGTATTCCACGGAGGAAGCGGGTCAACCCTCGAAGAGATCCGGGAGACGCTGGGCTATGGAGTGGTGAAAATGAACATAGATACCGACACTCAATACGCATTCACCCGGCCGGTGGCCGACCATATGCTCACCAACTATTCAGGAGTGTTGAAAGTGGATGGAGAAATGGGGAACAAAAAGGTATACGACCCTCGTTCCTACATGAAGAAGGCGCAGCAGGCAATGGCCGACCGGGTGGTGCGGGCCTGTGTAGAGTTGGGATCCGCGGGCCGCTCCCTCAGCGGTTAGCGAGGATGTCATGACCAGGGAACCTCTCCACGAAACCTGGATCGATTCCAACCGGTTCGTACCCCGCCGTTTCGCCCACCCTATTCACAAGTTTATGCAAGTGGAAGCCTCCGCCGGCGCTGTCTTGCTGGTGATGGCGGTGGTGGCGTTGGTGTGGGCCAACTCGGGGCTGTCAGACAGCTATTTCGCTCTTTGGCAAACCCATGTAGAAGTGACGTTCGGCCCTCTTCATTTGTCGATGTCCCTCCAGCGCTTCGTCAATGACGCCCTGATGGCCATCTTCTTTTTCGTGGTGGGCTCGGAGATAAAGCGGGAAGTCGTGCTGGGACGGCTGCGTGAT
Source organism: Acidimicrobiia bacterium (assembly GCA_965248705.1). Taxonomy (GTDB): domain Bacteria; phylum Actinomycetota; class Acidimicrobiia; order Spongiisociales; family ZC4RG35; genus Bin76. The sequence goes on from CBDFJY010000002.1 coordinate 855,520, forward strand.
CCCCGCGCCGCGGCTCTCCCGGTGATGGCGGCCGCGGGCGGGATGCTGGTGCCGGCTCTCGTCTATGTGTTGATCGTGATGGGAGAAGGAGGCGCGGCCTTGAACGGCTGGGCGGTTCCCACCGCCACCGACATCGCCTTTTCTCTGGGAGTGGTCTCCCTGTTGGGGAGTCGGGTCCCGTCCAGCGCCAAACTTTTCCTCTTGGCGCTGGCCATCGCTGACGATGTCGGGGCGATAATCATCATCGCCTTTTTCTATTCGGGGAGCCTGAGGTGGAACTGGCTGACCTGGGGATTGATCGGGCTGGTAGTGGTGGGGATGGCGAGCCGCGTGGGAATCCGGGCGCGAACATTTTATGTCCCCATGGCCCTGGTTGTCTGGTTTTGTATCCATGAATCAGGGGTGCATCCCACTTTGGTGGGGGTGGCGTTGGCTTTCATAACGCCGGCCCGCCCGATGTATTCAGCGGAGGAACTCTACGCCAAGGGGCAGGCGATTCTGGGTTCCTTCCCCCGCTACATAGTTAGCCACCGCCAGCGGGAAAGAGCCGACCATCAGATATTGACGCTCGCCGAGGTGGCGCGGGAATCGGTGGCGCCTCTCACCAGGAACGATCACCGACTGCTTGCTTGGAGCTCTTTTGTGGTGCTCCCCATTTTCGCACTTGCCAACGCCGGCGTGCGATTGGAAGGAGATCTCGGCCAGCTGATTCAACCGGTGGCGTTGGGGACCGCCCTGGGTCTATTGGTTGGAAAAATTTTAGGCATCAGCTTTTTCGCATGGCTGGCGGTGAGGCTGGGATGGGGACGGCTTCCCGAAGACATGGAAGGTCGACATGTGATAGCCCTGGCGGCAGTAGCCGGAATCGGCTTTACGGTGGCCATCTTCGTGTCCAACCTGGCCTTTGCCGACCCAGCCCTGGTAGATCAGGCCAAACTCGGGATATTGATCGGGTCGTTTTTGGCCGGGATACTGGGGTATTGGTTGTTTAGAAGAGTGGGATCGCCGGTCGAAAGCCCCGAAAGTCCGTCGGAAGAAGCGGGGAGCCGGACCAACACCCCATGAAACGCGGCTTAGTGTGCTGCGGTGAACTAATAGCGCGCCTCTATGTATAATTGTTTGAGTTAGGCTGACAGCCGCCAACTTTTTAAGGTCGGCTGTGTCGGCCCGATTTCTAATAGGAGGTAGACATGAGAAGAATTCGGATCGCGCTTGTGGCAATTGCGCTGATTGCAGCGGCCTGCGGGGGAGAGGCCGAGGAGACCACCACCACAGGTGCGTCCGCGGTTGCCACCACCCAAGCCCCGGCGCCGGCGCCCATGGAGGCGCAAGACCTTCTCGACATAGTGATCGCCCGTGGCGAGTTGAACTGTGGAGTCAACGAGACCCTGCCGGGATTCGGCTACAAGGACTCTGCGGGCGCTTTCACGGGCTTTGACGTGGATCTGTGTCGAGCCGTCGCCGCCGCCATCTTTGGCGACGCCGATGCAGTGAGATATGAGTCGTTGACTGCCGCTGCCCGATTCGAGGCGGTGAACTCGGGCCTGATCGACCTATTGAGTCGCAATACCACCTGGACGCAGAGCCGCGACACCGACTTGGGTCTCGATTTTGGCCCCACCACTTACTACGACGGCCAGCAGTTGATGGCAAGAGGGGCCGACGGGTTCAACTCGATGTCCACCCTGGACGAGATAGAGGGCGCTTTGGTGTGCGCCAGCGCCGGCACCACCACCGAGAAGAACATCAGCGAGACCGCCGCCGCGATGGGAATCAACATCACCCTGAACACCTTTGAAGATTTCAATGTGGTGCTGGAAAACTTCAAGTCCGGCGCCTGTGATGTGGTAACAGCCGATGGATCAGGATTGGTGTCCCGCAAGGCCGGCGAGGACGCCGGAGGCGAGGACTGGGTGATCTTCCCGGCGGTACCCATCTCCAAGGAACCGCTGGGTCCGGGCTGGATCCAGAACCAGTCCCGCTTCGGCGATGTGGTTACCTGGACAGTGTATGCCATGATTATCGCCGAGGAGAAGGGCATCAGTTCTTCCAACGTCGATGACATGATGAACCTGGACGGAGAGACCAGTCGGCTGTTCGGCGCCACCGAAGACGAGCTTCAGACCAAGATGGGCCTGCCTGCTGACGCCTTCTATCAGGTGATTAAACAAGTCGGCAACTATGCTGAGGTCTACGACCGGCACCTCACCCCGTTGGGCCTGGAGCGAGGCTTGAACGCCCTCTACACCGACGGCGGCATCCTCTACGCCCCACCCGCCCGCTAGTCCTACCCACTAACTGAAGAGAAGATGAGGCCCGTGCTCGGAGCTCGGGTCTCATCTGATTAGTAAGGTTTACAACGTGACATTCAGTTCCGCCGATGAGGTAGCCGCGGCCTTTGCCGGCTGTCGCTATCTGGCCGACCGGCCGTTGGCGATGGCCATTTTTCTCTCCCGCAGTCTCGGGCGCCCCCTGTTTCTGGAAGGAGAGGCCGGAGTAGGAAAAACCGAGGTGGCCAAGGTGCTGTCCCAGGTGCTGGAGACAGAACTCATCAGACTGCAGTGCTATGAGGGACTCGACGCCAATCACGCTCTCTATGAGTGGGACTACGCTCGGCAAATGCTGGCCATCCGCCTCATCGAAGCGGGTCGCGGGGATGCCCAGGCATCGGTGGAGAGCATCATGAGTCGCGAATATCTGCTGGCGCGCCCGCTTCTCCAGGCAGTGGAATTCTCCTCGAATGGGAATCCCCCGGTGTTGTTGATAGACGAACTGGATCGGGCCGATGAGGAGTTCGAGGCGTTTTTGCTGGAGATACTCTCCGACTTTCAGGTAACCATCCCCGAGATAGGCGTCATTCGCGCCGCCATCCCGCCGGTGGTGGTGATCACCTCCAACCGCACCCGGGAGATACACGATGCCTTGAAGAGAAGATGCATTTATCACTGGTTGGACTTTCCCGACCTGGATCGGGAGGTGGAGATCGTCAGGGCGAAAGTACCGGACATCGACCTGCTGCTGGCTCGCCAACTCGCTCAAGCGATGTCCGATCTTCGCTCCTTGGAGCTCTTCAAGCCCCCCGGGGTGGCCGAGACGCTGGACTGGGCGCGCGCCCTCAGGGTATTGGGCGCTGGCGAGTTGACTCCCGAGGCGGTGGTGGACACGCTAGGAGTGGTTCTGAAATACCGTGAAGATGTGGAGGCTGTTACCCAAAGGGGCGTGGAGAGCCTGATACGGGCGGGCGGCTGAGTCGAGGAAATGGCCGGCGCCGAAACTTTGGTGGAGTTCACCCGTGAGCTGCGCTCCGAGGGCCTGTCGGTGGGGTCGACCACCGCCGTGGATCTGATGACCGCCGTGGAAAAGGTGGGGCTTTCCTCAGCGGCCGACGTTCATGCCGCTTTCCGCTGCCTGACCGTCTCCTCACCTTGGCAATTGGATATTTTTGACCGGGTGTTCGTGCGGTTTTTCGGCCGCAACCTGTCGAGCGGAGTAGCCATGGCTTCACCGCCTCGCCCCCGCCTGTGGACGATCAGCCAGGTCCAGAGGGGAGGCGCGGAAGGGGACGGTGAGGAGAGCGGCCCCGAGTTGGAGACTTTTACCGGCGCCTCCTGGGCGGAGCGGCTTGCCCAAAAGGATTTTTCCGAGCTCACCAAGACCGAGCAGGCCCAAGTGCGTACCCTTATCGCCCAGATGATGTGGCGCCCGGCCCCGGTAAGGAGCCGGCGCCGACGCCCGTCCCGCGCGGGAGACCGCCCCGACCTGCGGCGCACCCTGCGCAAGTGCGTGGGGCCGGAAGGGGATCTGATCGACCTGGAAAGCAGCCAACGCCAAAGCCGACCGCGTCCCATCCTGTTCATCGCCGACGTGTCCGGTTCTATGGAACGCTACACCGAGATGTTGCTCTACTTTGCGCATGCGGCTCGCGCCCGGCTGGGAAAAATGGAGACGTTCGTGTTCTCCACCCGCCTGACCCGCATTACCCGCCAGTTGGTGCGCCGCAACCCCATCGAGGCGCTCGCCCAGGTTTCACAATCGGTGGAAGACTGGTCGGGGGGAACGAGAATCGGAGAGTGCCTCCGCTCGTTCAATTATGAATGGAGCAGGCGGGTTACCCGGGGTGGCCCGGTGGCCCTGATCATTTCCGACGGGTGGGATCGAGGATCCCCGGCGATGCTCTCGAGGGAGATGGAGCGCCTCCGCCGGACCGTTCACCGGCTGATCTGGGTCAATCCCCTGGCGTCCCGGAAGGGCTTTTCCCCCGAAACCAGGGGAATGCAGGCCGCCTTGCCTCATGTGGACGACTTTCTGGCGGGAGGGCGGCTTTCCGATCTCGCTACTCTGGTATCACTCTTGGAGTCATTGCCGGAACGGAAGAAATAAATGGAAGAGGCTTTGGAAACCCGCGATCGCTGGCTGGCGGAAGGAAAGGAAGTGGCCGTCGCCACGGTGGTGGCCACTGCGGGACCCTCTCCGCGTCCGGTTGGGGCTAAATTCCTGGTCTCTTCGGCAGGCGACATGGCAGGGTCGGTGTCCGGAGGCTGTGTGGAGAACGATGTCTATGAACATGCCCGGGGAGTAATGGCAGAGGGTCGCCCGCGGCTGGTTACCTACGGGATCACCGATGAAGACGCCTTCTTGGTGGGGCTGTCCTGCGGGGGAACGATACAGGTTTTTATCGAACCGTGGTGAGCGCCCCCCAAGAGACCAGCGAGGTGTTGGCGGCTTGTTCCCGACTGATCGGAGAACGACGGTTGGGGGCCCGGGTCACCGTAGTGCAAGGCGCGGGAACGGGCGCTTCGGCGGCGGTGGACTCCGAAAGAGGCGTGGTGGCCGGCGCTCTCCCCGCCGAATTGACCGCATCGGTGATGGCCGATGTGCGTACCCTGATGGACCGGGAAAAGCCCATGACCATTTCCTACGGTGACCATGATGTGTTCGTCGATGTGATCGTTCCCCGTCCACATCTCATCATCTTTGGGGCGGTGCACATTGCTCAGGCATTGTGCGCGCTGGCGCGCCATCTCGATTTTGACATCACCGTTTCCGACGCTCGGCCGGCCTTTCTCACCTCCGAGCGCTTTCCCCACGCCCACCGTCTTCTGATTGGGTGGCCGGACCAGCTTTCCGATCGCCTCTCGTTCGATCATCGTTCCTATGTGGTGGTGCTTAGTCACGATGACCGGTTCGAGGCGCCGCTATGGCCGTTGGTGCTCAGAGCCCCGGTGCGGTACATAGGGGCGATGGGCAGCCGACGCACGGTCGCCGCCCGGCGGGCGCGGCTGGCGGAAGCCGGGTATTCCGAAGAGGAGATCAACCGGATCAGGGGTCCGATCGGAATCGAGATCGGAGCGGACTCCCCAGCGGAGGTGGCCGTGGCGATTCTGGGAGAGATCATCTCGACGCGACGGCGGCCACAAACGCCTTTCGAGTTGGTTGGCCGCCCGCGCCGACCCTCCGGGCAGAGAAGATCATGATCGCCAATTTGGTGCTGGCGGCGGGAAGCTCCTCTCGTCTTGGGCGACCCAAACAACTGGAACCCTGGGGTAAAGGGACCTTGCTGGATGAGGTTTTGGAGGCGGCGCTCGGAATGGGAATGGAGGAGACCTGGGTGGTGTTGGGCGCCGAGCATGAGCAGATATTGGAGAAGACAGATTTTTCTCAGTGTCAAGTGGTTGTCAACCATGAATGGGAAACCGGGATAGCCGGCTCCCTGCGAGCGGGACTGGATGCCCTGGAGCGGGGGTCGACGGCGTCGGCCGCGCTGATTCTGCTGGGTGACCAGCCCGGCGTCGCGCCCAGTACCGCCGCCGCGCTGCGAGAAGCTTACCGGCCGGGGATCACTCCGGCAGTGGTTCCCAGATACCGCTACATAGTTTCCAATCCGGTGCTGGTTGATAGAGTTTTGTGGCGCCGACTGATGATGCTGGAAGGAGACCGCGGCGCTATGCAGCTTTTCAAGGCCCATCCCGAGTGGGTTACCGAAGTCTGGTTTCCCGAGCTTCCTCCCGAGGATGTGGACGACCAACAGGATGTTGAAAGACTCAAGCCCCGCGGCCCCGGTCAGTCGTTGGACGAATCGTGACTATCGGGCAAATCGCGGGAATCGATCATCTCTGCGCCGCGCGGCTGCGCAAGGCGGGAATCAGAACCGTCGAGGCTTTCCTGGAGAGGGCGCGGGCGGCAAATCACCGCCGATTGCTTTCCGAGCAGACCGGCATCGATTGTGAAACGCTTTCGGATTTGGTGACTTCTGCCGATTTCATGCGTTTGGAAGGGATGGGCGGCAGATACTGTGCGTTGCTGAGAGCCGCCGACATCCATTCCCTGGCGGAGCTCGGGGAGTTGTCACCCCAGGAAGTGATGGAAGCTCTTTTAGCCGTCAATCACGAAAATCGGATAGTCCGCCGCCTCCCCAGTCCCCAGGATGTCCGGTTATGGGTTATTCAGGCCTCCGAGCCGGGCTTTGCGGTTGAGAAGTAGTCCCCGCCGCGTAGTTCGGAGCGGAAACAAAGCTTTCGGTTGGCCAGAAAGCTAACCGCCGGTCAGGAGAGCCCGATGTTGAGAAGGTGGCCCACCCACCAAGCGATGACCGCTCCCGCTCCGGCGATCAGCATGTTTTCCAGCCCGGAGAGGATGCCCGGAGTGTTGGTGATCCAGGTTTTTCCCCACCCCACGCCAAACAGGCCCACGAAGGTCAATATGAACGACCAGAGCAAACCGGTTTGAGGGTCTAGCGACACCAGGAAGGGGAAGATCGGGAAAAGGGCGCCGAGCAGGAACATGCCTCCCGACAACAAACCCGCCCGATAGGGTGAGCGTCGTTCGGATTCCACCACCCCGAATTCGAGCACCGCCATGGCCTGCATGAGTCGATGGTCGTCGGCTGAGAAAATGCGTACCGCATCGGTGAGATCATCTCCCTCTATCCCGAACCGTCCCAACAGGTCATAGAGCTGTTCTGTCTCCTTTTCCCGGTGAAAACGGATGTGCTCTGCTTCCAGCGCCAGCTCGGCCTGCCACACCTCGTCCTGGGACTTGGTGGCCAGATACTCCCCCAAAGCCATGGAGACCGCGCCCGCCAGCGTTCCCACCACCCCGCCAAGCAATACCCTGGCGAGGCTGAGCTGTCCTCCCACCAGCCCCGCTACCAGGAGGAAAATGGAGACCAGGCCGTCGTTAACTCCCAGGATCATGTCCCGCAGATACGGGCGCTGCTCGCTCAAATGAGGCCGGTAGGGGACCGAAGTTGGCTCCTCGGCCTCCCGGGCCTGTTTAGGAGGGTCGGTGCGGCTCACGGGTAGGTCCTGGCTCACATGTTACGCCGGTAGCGCCCACCGACTTCGTAGAGGGCGTTGACCATCTGTCCCAGGGTGGCTACTTTGGCGGTCTCCATCAGATCCGCAAAAACGTTGCCTCCCGCCCGGGCTCCCGAGGCAAGGGTCTTCAGGGCCGGACGGGCGCGCTCGGCGTGGGCAGCTTGGAAGGCGGCGACCGCCCCAATCCGTCGATCCTTCTCCGGATCGGTGGATCGCACCAGCCGGTCGGGGGTGACGAAAGGCGAACTGGCTTCGGACAGAAAAGTGTTGACCCCGATGAGGGGATACTCGCCCGATTCTTTGACCTGCTCGTATAAGAGGGACTCTTCTTGGATCTTGGAGCGCTGGTACTGCCGCTCCATTGCTCCCAGCACTCCCCCACTGCGGTTCAGCCGCGCGAATTCCACCAGCACCGCCTCTTCAACTAAATCGGTTAGCTCCTCGATAATGAAGGCCCCTTGGAGCGGGTTCTCGTTTTTGGCAAGGCCTAGTTCCCGGTTGACGATCAACTGGATAGCCACCGCCCGCCGCACCGATTCCTCGGTGGGAGTGGTGAGGGCCTCGTCGTAGGCGTTGGTGTGGAGAGAATTGCAGTTGTCATAGACGGCGTAAAGGGCTTGGAGAGTGGTGCGAATGTCGTTGAACCCCACCTCCTGAGCATGGAGGGAGCGCCCGGAGGTCTGGATGTGGTATTTGAGCAACTGTGAGCGGGGATTAGCCCCATAACGGTGGCGCATCACCTTGGCCCAGATGCGACGGGCCACCCTTCCGATCACCGCGTACTCGGGGTCGAGGCCGTTGGAGAAGAAAAAAGAAAGGTTGGGGGCGAAATCGTCAATGTCCATCCCCCGGGCCAGATAGTGCTCCACATAGGTGAACCCGTTGGCGAGGGTGAAGGCTAGTTGGGTGATGGGATTGGCGCCCGCCTCGGCCATGTGATAGCCGGACACGGAGACCGAGTAAAAGTTGCGCACCCGGTTGTCCACGAAGAACTGCTGGATGTCGCCCATCATCTTGAGGGCGAAGTCGACCGAGAATATGCAGGTGTTCTGGGCCTGGTCCTCCTTGAGGATGTCGGCTTGCACCGTTCCTCTCACCTGGGAGAGGGTCTCGGCGCCGATCTTCTGGTAGACACCCGGCTCCAGCACCTGGTCGCCGGTGGTCCCCAACAGCAATAGTCCTAAGCCGTCGTTGCCTTCGGGCAGGGTTTCCTGATAGCGGGGGCGGGGACGGCCCGCATACATTGCGTCGAGCCGTTTTTCCACCCGCTCCGTCAGCCCCTGACGGCGGATGTACAGCTCGCATTGTTGATCTATCGCGGCATTCATGAACATGGCCAGGATCATGGGAGCGGGACCGTTGATGGTCATCGACACCGAGGTGGACGGCTCGCACAGGTCGAAACCCGAATAGAGGCGCTTTATGTCATCGAGAGTAGAGACGGACACCCCGGAGTTGCCCACCTTCCCGTATATGTCGGGCCGTTCCCCGGGGTCTTGCCCGTAGAGGGTCACCGAATCGAAAGCAGTGGAGAGCCGCCGCAGGCGGGTCCCCCGGGCCAGGTAGTGGAAACGGCGGTTGGTTTGCTCAGGGGGTCCCTCCCCCGCGAACATCCGGGTCGGATCCTCGGAGGTGCGCTTGAAGGGATACACCCCCGCCGTATAGGGGAAGCGCCCGGGTAGGTTCTCCTGCAGTAGCCACCTCAGCCGATCTCCCCATTCCCGGTAGCGGGGCAGCGACACTTTGGGAACAGTGGTTTCGCTAAGGCTTTGGAAAGACAGGGGGACCGTTATTTCCCGGTCGCGCACCCGGTAGGAGAATTGCCCGGCGCGATAGGTGGCTACCAAATCGTCCCAACCCTCCAGCGCCTCTCGGTGTTCGGACGCCAGTTGTTCGGCAGTCAAGCGGGCGGCTTTCGAAAGGTCCTGGGATGCCCGGCCGTCGGGATCGGCTCGCTCCATCAGGCGACGGGCGCCCTCCAACTGATAGAGTTCCCGGGCGGTCGAGGACTGCTCGACAACCATCCGGTTGTACTGGTGGACGGTTTCGGCGACCTCCGCCAGGTAGCCGGAGCGCTCCGGTGGGATCACCATCTGCCTGGCGCCTGCCGAGGCGATTTCTCGGGATGCGCTGCAGTCGCGTCCCAGCGCGGCGACCATAGCCCGATAAAGGCGGCTGATCCCCGGGTCGTTGAAGTCGGAGGCCACCGTCAGATAGACATCTTGGATGGGATCGGGATCATGGAATGCAAGCCGGTTGCGTCGCACCTGACGGCGGACATCGCGAAGGGCGTCCTCGGCGCCCTGCTTGTCTCCTTTGTTCACCGCTACCAGGTCTGCGTAGTCGAGCATTCCGATCTTCTCCAACTGGGTGGACGCCCCGTATTCGGGAGTCATCACGTACAGGGACAAGTTGGAAAGGTCCACTACGGCGGTGTCGGCCTGTCCGATGCCGGAGGTTTCCAGGACGATCAGATCGAATCGGGCCGCCCGGAACACCTCCAGTGCCGTCCGGGCCGCTTCGGGGAGGGCGGAGGCGCTTTGTCGGGTAGCGAGGGAACGCATGTACACCCGGGGGTGAGGGATGGAGTTCATGCGGATCCGGTCTCCCAACAGAGCACCTCCCGTTCGCCGCTGGGAGGGATCCACCGAGAGAACCGCCACCCGATGGTCCGGGAAATCCGCGAGATACCGGCGGAGCAGTTCGTCCACCACCGAGGATTTGCCCGACCCCCCGGTTCCGGTTACGCCAACCACGGGCGGCACGGGTCGCAGGCTCGACGCGGCGGCCAGTTCCTCGAAAATATCGGCGTATTTGTCCGGATAGTTTTCGGCGGCCGAGACAAGTCCTGCCAGCAGAAGGTGATTGGAGACGGAAAGCCGGTCGATGTCGAAGTGGTCCAGTTCCCCGGTGGGGTAATCGGCTTGCGCGATCATGTCGTTCACCATCCCCTGCAGCCCCAGGGCCCGTCCGTCGTCGGGTGAGTAGATACGGGTGATTCCCTCCGCCTGGAGTTGGCGTCCCTCTTCGGGAAGGATGGTCCCGCCCCCGCCGCCAAAAATGCGAATCCGTCCATCGCCCCGCTCGGTGGCAAGTTGATGGAGATAACGAAAGAATTCCATGTGGCCGCCCTGATAGCAGGTGACTGCGATGGCCTGGGCATCCTCTTGGACAGCGGTGTCCACTATTTCTGTGGCCGAGCGGTTGTGTCCGAGGTGGATCACCTCGGCGCCCGAGGAGGCCAGAATGCGCCGAAAGAGGTTGATGGAGGCGTCGTGACCGTCAAAGAGCGTGGTTGCGGTTACAAACCGCACCGGGTATGTGGGGCCATCCGGCCTTTTGTCTACCATGTTCCTCCGCGGGACGCCGAGTGGGCGAACGCCCCCTCAAGGATACAGCCGTGGCACCTCGGCGGGAGGTGGGGGCAGGCAATCCAGGGGCCAAGGGCGCCTCCGGGAGCGGGCAGCTTCGGGGCAGGTCCGAACAGGTGGCGTTCTGGCGCTGGACGAGCCGGGTTCGATGGCTAATCTGGGAGGGTCGGCCTAAGAGAGACGGAGGTAAGCAAAATGGCGGAACAGGTAAGGGGAATAGTCTCCCTGGAGAAGGGCGCTCCGGTATCCCTGGAGACGGTGATAGTCCCTGATCCGGGTCCGGGTGAAGCCCGGGTGGCGGTGAAGGCTTGTGGGGTTTGTCACACCGATCTGCACTACCGGGAGGGTGGAATAAGCAACGATTATCCGTTCTTCCTGGGTCATGAGGCGGCCGGGATAGTGGAGTCGGTGGGATCGGATGTGACCAAGATCGCTCCGGGTGACTTCGTCATTCTCAACTGGCGGGCGATCTGTGGGGATTGCAGGGCCTGCAATCGGGGTCGCCCCTGGTATTGTTTCGCCACCCACAACGCCACCCAGAAGATGACACTGGCCGACGGCACAGAACTCTCTCCTGCCCTGGGCATCGGCGCTTTCGCGGAGTTGACTCTGGTCGCTGCAGGACAGGCCACCAAGGTGGACAGCCGGGCGCGGCCCGAAGCGGCGGGCCTGCTGGGCTGTGGGGTGATGGCGGGGATCGGCGCCGCTATCAACACCGGAGGGGTGGGCCGGGGCGACTCGGTGGCGGTGATCGGCTGTGGAGGGGTCGGATCCGGTTCCATAGTCGGGTCCCGCTTGGCGGGAGCCGACGTGATCATTGCGGTGGACATCGACGACCGCAAGCTGGAATGGGCAAAGGGATTCGGAGCAACCCACACCATCAACTCCCGCATGCAAGATCCGGTGGAACGGATTCGGGAGATAACAGGTGGCAATGGTGCGGATGTAGTGGTTGAGGCGATAGGTCTGCCCGAGACCTACGAGCAGGCTTTCTACGCCCGCGACCTGGCCGGGGTGGTAGTGCTGGTGGGGGTCCCTACCCCGGACATGAAAATCGAGTTGCCTTTCATCGAGGTTTTCGGCCGCGGCGGGGCGTTGAAGTCCTCTTGGTATGGGGACTGCCTCCCGGAACGGGACTTCCCGATGCTCATCGACCTCTATCTGCAGGGACGCCTGGACCTTGATGGCTTCGTGAGCGAGACCATCGGCGTTGGAGAAGTCGAAGACGCCTTTGATCGTATGGAACGGGGAGAGGTGTTGCGCTCGGTGGTGGTCTTCGACTGACCCAGACCCGGCGGGTCTCACGGGTCCCCGCTTGGTTTGGCAAGAAAGCCGGTCGCGCCAAAAGGCAGAGCTACGACAGAACATCGGAGAGACCGGGTCCCGAGCTTACCCAGATTGCCTGGTCCCTTGGGCCAAGACAAAGAACCGGCCCTAGCCGAGGGGCCTACTGGCCCGGCGGTCTGCTCCAGAACAGTGGATGGGTGGGGCCGCCTTTTAGGCAGAGGGCTGCTGGAGAATCGGCGTGATAGGCGCGAAGATCACGAGAAAACCTGGCCGGGCCAGGCTCTTTTAGGTTGGCTTTGCCTAATGTGCGGCGAGGTTGGTTACCAACCCCGCGCCCGCCACTCCTCGGTGTGGGGCTTTTCTGTGGCCACAGTGGTGTCGTTGGCGCCGTGACCCGGAAAAATCAGGGTCGGATCGGGGTACCTCGCCAATAGTCCTTCCACCGAGTCCATGATCTGACCAAAGGAGGAGTAATCCCATTGGGTTGCGCCGGGGCCTCCCGGAAAGAGGGTGTCTCCGGTGATCAGCCAAGGTTCGAGAACGAACGAGGTTGAGCCAGGCGTGTGCCCGGGGGTGTGGATGGCATGAAGGAGAAGATCTCCCACCTCGATCTCTTGCCGGTCTGAGATCAACCCATCCGGAGCTGTCTTTTCGATGCCCGCCTCCCCAAGCAGGAAAATGTCCTCGGGGTTCAACAGAAATGGAACGCCCAGCTTGTCGCTAACCCTGTCCACGGCCTGGAGATGGTCCATGTGACCGTGAGTGGTGAGGATGGCCTGCACGTCATAATCCCCGACCGCGTCGAGAATGACGTCAGGCTCGGCGGCGGCGTCCACGATGACCGCTTTCCCGGTATTGGCGCAACCCACTACGTAGACGTTATTTTCGAAGGGTCCCACCAGCAGCTTTATCAGATGCGCTCCCTCGATTCGATGTTCCCACCTGTTCATGCCGGTTGCCTTTCATCGGTTGGACCTGTCTGGGCGGAAGAATACCAACACCGCTCGACCGGGGGCAACCGGCTACAAGCGGGGATTGATTCGTTCCTCGAGCGAGAAGGCGATGAGGGCGAATCCCAGGGATGCAAGCATGATCAGCAGGCCGGGCGGCAGCACCCACCATTTCCATGCCGGGGTCAGGAAGGCCCCCCGGTTCTGGGCCCAGTACAGCGTCGAGCCCCAGCTCTTCTGGATCGGGTCGCCCAGACCCAGGAAGCTAAGCGCGGCCTCCAGAAGAATCGCCCCGGACACGGCCCGGACGAACGAGCCAGTCGCGAGCAGGGCTGTCCGAGGAACGATGTGCCGCAGGATCGTCCAACGGTCAGGAGCGCCCATCGAACGGGCCGCCAGCACGTATTCTCGCGAGCGGAGGGATAGGACCTGTGATCGGATGATCCGGGCAGGCTCCGCCCAAATGAGCACCCCGATGACCAGGATGGTGTTCAGAAGGCTCCTGCCCAAGTAGGCAGCCAACACTATGAGCAGCGGGAGGAACGGCAGGATCAATATCACGTCGACCCCGCGCATCAGAGTCGACCCCAGACGTTTGGGGTAATAGCCGGCCACCACGCCCACAGTCGTCCCGATCAGCAGGGCCACAGTCGCCGCCACGAGCCCCACCAACAGAGACACCCGCGATCCGAAGATGATCTCCGAGAGGAGATCCTGGCCGATATCGTTGGTACCCAGCAGATGTTCGGCGCTGGGCGGCAGAAAGGGTCTGGCTACCCGCTCCTTGGGGTCGTACGGCGCCAACCATGGGGCCAGCACCGCCGTGAACAGCAGAGCCCCAACGATCGCCGCCCCTGCCAGCCCGAGGATGGTGGGGAGCCGCGAGCGCCGCCGTAAAGTCCGCCTCAGCGTCCTGTCTTCGGCCCCGGTAGCCGTCATGATGCTCTGGTCCTGGGGTCTATCAGCGGATACAGGAGGTCGGCCGCCAGGTTCGCCACCAACACCGCCCCCGTGAAGACCAGGAAAGCCGCCTGCATCACGGGATAGTCACGCCCGGAGACCGCTTCGAACACCAGGCGACCGAGACCCGGATAGGAAAACACCGTCTCGATGATCACCGTGCCCCCGAACGCAAACCCCAGACGGATGGCGAGAACCGTGATCACCGGAGCGATGGCGTTGCGGGCAACATGCCCGAACAGCACCCTGCGCTCGCCGGCGCCTTTCGCCCGAGCGGTTCGGATGTAGTCCTCTCCCAGCGTTTCGAGCATCGAATAGCGCATGGTCATGTAAACGCCCGGCGTCCCGACGATCGACAGGGCGGTCACGGGCATGATGGTGTGGCGAACGATGTCCCAGGCGTGGGCCCAACCCTCCAGATCGGACGCGGGGGTCACCGCGCCGAACGACGGCAGCAGACCCCACTGGACGGCGAAGATCGAGATCAGAACCATACCCAACCAAAAGGAGGGCAACGACTCGATCGAGATCATCCCCGAAAGCAGGCTCAAGTCGCCCTTCGTGCCTCTCCGCCAAGCCGAGAGGGCGCCCAGCACCACACCTGTGATTGCCGATACCACCAGCGACAGGCCTGTGATCAACAGCGTCCAGGGGAGCCGGTCCCAGATCATCTCGACGATGGGACGACTGGCCCGGAACGAGTACCCGAAATCACCGGTGAGGATATCGCCCCAATACCGTAGATACTGCTTCCAGAGAGGCGCGTCCAGACCGACCCGGGCAACGATCTCGGCCCGCTGGTCCGGGTCTAGGAGGCCGACATCCACTCCGGCGATCAGCGCCAGCGGATTTCCCGGCATGAGCCGGGGCAACAGAAAGTTGAGCGTCACCGCCACCACTACCACGACCGCGTACTGGGTCACCCGACGGAGGTCGATGCTCCTTCTCAAACCATCAGCTCGACCTGACCCGCGGCCTGCCGCCATCCTCGGAGCGTGCTGAGCAGTCCCTATCGGGCACCAACTCAAACACGCGATGTCCGAGCGAGCGGCAGGCCGCCACTAACCGTCACTATTTCAGTTTTCTCCTACGGGCGGGCGGAAGGTGGGAGCAGCGACAGCTTGCTTACGATGCCCTGGCCGGCGATGAACTCCCAATCCGAGTAGACGCTCGAGTCGTACACATATGCTCCGTCCGGATACAGCAGCAGCACGAACGGCAGGTCCTCGGCGATTATCTCCTGCATTCGACCCAAGATCGCGACGCGCTCCGCCGGATCGGGCTCGACAGACAGCGCGTCGGAAAGCTCATCCATCTCGGCGTTGGCGTAGCCGGTCAGGTTGAGGAATCCTGAGGCCGTTGAGCTGTGGACCAACCAAGGAAGTCGCAGCGTGTCGGCCTGCACGGGCGCCGACCATCCCCACATGGCGATTTCGTAGTTGCGACCGTTGTTGACATCGAAACTCGGCCATACGGCTTGCTCCCAGACTCCGGTGTCGACCGGTACGACCTGGGTCTCGATCCCGATCGCAGCCAGCATCTCCGCGGTCAACTCGGCGATCCGCAGACGTAGCGAGTCGGGGGAGTTGGTGATGATCTCGAACGACATCGGTTGCCCGTCGAACTCCCGCACGCCATCGCCATCGCTGTCGGCGTAGCCGGCGCCGTCCAAAAGGGCGTTGGCCGCGGCCACGTCGTACACGGGGACGATGGCGGGGTTGTAGGACGAATGTCCCGGATGTATCCAGCCGGGGCTCCCCACTGTGGCGGCCCCCAGGTACACGGTGTCGACGATGTCCTGGCGGTTCATTGCCAGGTTGATGGCCTGACGAACGGCAACGTCGTCGAACGGGCGCTTTGAGGCGTCGTAGTTGATCATCTGGGTGGAGAACTCGGGTCCCAGGGCGATGTCCAGCGGGTCCTGGGCGTCCAACAGATCAATCTGCTCGGGGGGTATGCGTTCGAAGATGACATCGACTTCGCCGGTACGGATGGCGGCTTGAGCGCCTGCGTCGTCGGCAAAGACGATGACTACCAGTTCGGCAACCGCCGGGGCGCCCCGGAAGAAGTCGGGGTTGGCCTCGAATCGGTAACTCTGGCCTTCGACGTATTCGACCAACTTGTACGGACCCGACCCGATGTTGGTACCGCCCTCGAACTGGTGCTCCGACGGGAGTTCCACCGACTCCCAGATGTGGCGCGGGATAATGGGTGCATCGGCCAGCGCTCCCACGTCGAATCCGGCGCTGGGCCCGTTGAGAACGAAGGTGATATTGTAGTCATCGTGTACCACTACGTCCGCCACGCCGCTGAAGTCGCGTGCGAAACGGCTCGCCTCGGGGTTGTTCACGTAGTAGTCGACACTGAAGGACACGTCATCGGAGGTCAAGGGCTCCCCGTCATGGAAAGTTACGCCCTCGACCAGAGTTACCGACCACTCGGTGAGGTCGTCGCTGACGGTGACGCTCGAGGCCAGCCAGGGCTGGGGAACGCCGGCCGAGTCAAGCTGCATCAGAGAGTCGTACTGGAGCATCATGATGTTCCACCCGGGGAAGCCGCTGATGTACGTGTAGGGGGTAAGGGTTCCTTCATCCCCTGTGACCGCAGCCCGAACCGTGACTGGTTCCGGTGGGGGGGGCGGCGCGGCAGTGGTGGTTGTGGTCTCGGGCGCCTCGTCCGTGTCGGACGGCGCTTCCGTGGTAGTCGGCGCCTCTGCGGCCGTAGTGGTTGCGGGTTCGTCGGGTTCGGCTTCGTTGTCGCCACAAGCACCGATAACCAGCGCGAGAACGACGAGAAGGAGAGTTGTCTTGAACTTCGTCAAGCGTTGCATTGTTTGTTCCTCTTTTCTCTTCCCCGCCAACAGGTAGCGGAAACCACGATTTGCGAGGGACTTGTCCCTCAACTGATATCATCCTAGCCAAAGCAACGGCATGGCGTCTGCTAGAGGCCGCAACATCCTGAGCCTCTGGGCCTTTGAAACCACTCGACTGTGGCTGTCCTTGGCAAAAGAACCACCGCCACCGAGAGTCCGGGCGTTTGCTCCTAGGCCCCGCGTGACTTGCTGAGCCTAGCGGGTGGGCTGACGAGGTGGCACGAGACCCATCGGCCCGGCGCGACCTCTTCCAGCAACGGCTTGACCGTCGAACACAGTCCTTCGACAGCCACCGGGCAACGGGTGTGGAAACGGCAGCCGGACGGGGGATCGGCCGGGCTCGGTACATCCCCTACCAGCCTGGTCCGCGTGGCTGTGTCGTTGTCGGGCTCGGGCACCGGCACCGCTTCCAGAAGCGCCTTGGTGTAGGGGTGAAGGGGAGCTTCGTACAGCTGGTCACGCGGGGCCCTCTCCACGATCTCTCCCAAATACATCACCGCCACTTCGTGTGAGACGTGGCGCACCACCGCCAGGTCATGCGCTATGAAAACCATCGCCATGCCGGTTCGTGTCTGCAGATCGGCCAGCAGGTTCACTACCTGGGCCTGCACCGATACATCCAGGGACGATACGGGTTCGTCGCACACCACGACTTCGGGGTCGGCCGCCAGAGCGCGGGCGACGGCGATCCGCTGCCTCTGCCCTCCACTGAACTCATGCGGATAGCGCTCACCCGAGTCGGGAGGTAGACCCACCTGGGTGAGCAGTTGGGCCACTCGGTCCCGAACGGCCGCGGCGTCTGCGAGTCGGTGGATTCGGAGGGGCTCGGCGACGACATCCTCTACCCGCATCCCGGGGTTCATGGCCGAGAAGGGATCCTGGAAGATCATTTGCACCACCCGCCGATGCCTTCCGCTGCGGTGGTTGATCGGCTCCCCGTTGATCTCGATCGTTCCTCCGGTGGGCCGCACCAACGCTACCAGAGCCCGACCCAGGGTGGTTTTTCCACACCCGCTCTCGCCGACAATCCCCAAGGTCTGTCCCCGGGCCACGTCGAGGGAGACGCCGTCCACGGCCCGAATAGCCCCCTTGCGGGACTGCCTCAAGCCGCGGACAACCGGGAAATGGACCCGCAGATCCCGCACGGAGATGACTACATCGCCGGCTTGGTCGGCGGGCGTCTGGCCACGGGCTGCTGCTCCTTCCGGCCAGAGCGTGGAGGCGGGTCCCATCTGGTGGTGGTGAATACACGCCGACCGGTGCCCGCCGGGCCCAACCGTGTCCAACTCCGGGAGAGCATCCTGGCAGCCCTCTCCGGCTAGCGGACAGCGGTCGTCGAAGGGGCACGCCTCCAACTCCCTGACGACCCGGAAGGGCGCACCCGGTATCTCTGCCAGGCGGGTGGTGACAGGGCGGTCCAGTCGGGGTATGGAGCGGAGCAATCCGGATGTGTAGGGGTGGCGGGTCGCCCGGTAGAGGTCGGACGCCTGGCCGGTCTCGAGTATTCGCCCTGCGTACATAACCGCCACCCGATCAGCTATCTCGGCCACCACCCCGAGGTCATGCGTAATCCAGACCACCGCCAAGCGGTATTCGGCTTGCAGTTCACGGACCAGATCCACGATCTGGGCCTGGACGGTCACGTCAAGGGCCGTGGTCGGTTCGTCGGCGATCAGCAGTTTCGGCTCGCACGCCAACGCCATGGCGATCATGGCGCGCTGGCGCATACCTCCCGAGAACTCGTGCGGGTAGTCGTCAACCCTGGCTGTCGCCGACGGTATCCCAACCCGGTCCAGGAGGCGGATGGCGTGCCGACGTGCCTCGGCCCGGGTAACACCGCGATGTATCCGGAGGCTCTCGCCGATCTGCCGACCGACGCGGTGGACAGGATTCAATGACGACATGGGCTCTTGGAAGACCATCGCCACGTCCCGACCGCGGAACCTTTTCAGTCGGCGTCCGGACATGCCCAGGACTTCCCGGCCTTCCAGCCGGATGGACCCCGACACCACCGCCGGCGGTGAAGCAAGGAGACCCATGACGGACAGCATCGATACGCTTTTGCCGGATCCGGACTCACCCACCAGGGCGAACGTCTCGCTCGGCGCCACGGTGAGGCTCACGCCGCTGACCGCACGGACCGTCTCGGCGGGCAACTCAAAGCGCACCGCCAGGTTCTCGATCTCGAGTAGGTTCGGCCGGCCGGCCGCGGCGTCCCGTGGGGGTCCGTGCCCGGCCACCGCGGTTCCGGCGGTCATCTCACCGCCCGCCCGCCCTCGGTCCGCCATCGATCAGCTGCAAAGAAGGGGTATTCGGAGCGGGCCGTCCACCGGCCTCCCCGCCAGGGCGTACGATCAGCCCGAGGCCTCAGCAGAAGAACGCGCCCATGCCGACTCATTCGCATGAAGATACACCAGCCGACGGACCTACTGCCAACCAGTCCCGATAACCGTAAGCCGATACGGTGTACCTGTTGTGGTCAGCCATTCGCAAACCCTCACCTATTTCAACTACCATTAAAACTTGTCATGGGCAACGGGCCCACTGTCCTCTAGCAGAAAAGCATATCCCCAGACAGATGCGAGCTTGGCGTCTACATCAACTTACCGGTCCTGAAGGCCTCTCATTGGATGAGGTGCCCGTACCCCAGCCCGGAGCGGGACAGGTGCGAATCAGGCCACGGGTTATTGCCCTCAACCATCTCGACATCTGGGTGACGCACGGGCTTCCCGCTCCGCCCAGCCTCCCGCACATTCTTGGGGGAGACGGCGCCGGGGTGGTGGACGCGATTGGACCGGGGGTAGACCATTTGGCCGAGGGTGACGAGGTAGTCATCAACCCGTCGCTTTCGTGTGGGGCGTGCGCGGTGTGCGCCAGTGGAGACACGGTGTACTGTCGGTCGTTCGCTGTGCTGGGAGAGCACAGCCAGGGGACCTTGGCAGAGAGGGTGGTGTTACCAGCCGCCAACGCCGCGCCGAAACCGCCCAACCTGTCCTGGGAGACCGCCGGATCGTTTTCATTGGCGGCAGGAACCGCCTTCCGGATGCTGAGACGAGCTCGTATTCAGGAGGGCGAGACGCTGGTGGTGGTAGGAGTGGGAGGTGGAGTCTCCAGTGCAGCCGCGCTCTTGGGGGTGTCCCTGGGCGCTCAGGTGTTCGTTACTTCCCGAGATCCGGAAAAGATCGCGTGGGCGGTTGCCAACGGCGCGGAGGCGGGTTTCGACTCCAGTGGACCGTTTTCGAAGGAACTGAAGGCAAAAGCGGGCGGCTTGGCGGATGTGGTGGTGGAAAATGTTGGTCCGGCTACTTGGGGCCAGTCCCTTCGTGCGCTCAGGCCGGGGGGGCGGATGGTGGTCTGCGGAGCCACAAGTGGCGCCAAGGCGCAGATCCACATCCCGGCGTTGTTTTTCCGACAGCTGGAGATCATCGGCTCCACCATGTACACCCCCGCCGAATACCAGGATTTGCTAAGCCTGTTGGCTACAGGCAAGGCTACGCCGCCTCCGGTGGATCGAGTGTTTCCCTTTGAGGAGCTGCCGGCCGCGATGGCCAGACTGGACTCGGCTCGCCAAATGGGGAAGGTCGCCCTCTCTTTGGACTGAGTCTTGGTTCTGGCGACGAAATCGACTCAACAGATTCCAGGGACGGTAACCGAGTTGCTGGAAACCCTGGGTCTGATAAAACAAAGTGCTGGCAGCCCCTCTTAGCAGTGCCGGGAGAATCCGGCGAGACTGGGAACCGGATGTCACCCAGAGCGTCGGCAACTGGGGGATGGTGGCCAAATGAGGGGATATACTGACACAAACGGGTCGGCTTGGGCCGACTCCACCCTTGTTTTTGGGGGCGTAGAACAGTCTGGAGTGTTCGCTGGCCTGTCAAGCCAGAGGTCGCGGGTTCAAATCCCGTCGTCCCCGCCACGGGTCTGAGAGGCCAGGTAGCTCAGTTGGCAGAGTATCGGTCTGAAAAACCGAGGGTCGGCAGTTCGATTCTGCCCCTGGCCACGGTTGCGGAAGTAATTTGGCATGTCCGGACTCTTTGACCATCCTGATCTGGCTCGCTGGAGGGTCGACCCACCTGTTCTTCGCGGCGGGCTCTATTCGCTTTTGCGGGAGGTCTCTGTCCGCCATCCCACCAAGGTTGTCCTGGAGACTATCGACGGGATTGTATGGAGTTATGAGGAGTTGGCTGCAGCGGTGGAGCGTTGCCGGAAAGGTTTGGCTGCCTGCGGAGTGGCTCAAGGGGATCGGGTGTTGGGCTACGTTGAGAAATCCCCGGCCAACGTCTTCTTGTATTTGGCCTGCCTTAGCCACGGGGCGGTTTACATTCCGGCCAACCCGGGCTACACCCGGGTGGAACTGGGTGATCTGATCAAAGATGCCCGGCCTCTGTTGGTGGTGCACGAATCCACTCAGGTGGAGCCGGTTGGCGAACGCCAAGAGTCGGTCGCCTTGGCGGCTCTCCATCCCGATGGAACGATCGTTTCTCAAGGAACGCCACCAAAACCGAAAGGCTATCGGCAGATCAGCCGGCTGAACGGCGGTGACCCGGCGGTGATTCTCTACACCTCCGGCACCACCGGCAGTCCGCGGGGCGCGGTTCTCACCCACCGGGCGTTGGCCGCCAATGCGCTGGCGCTCTGCAGAGTATGGGGATTCCGATCAGAAGACATCCTGGTTCACGCTCTGCCGCTCTTTCACACCCACGGATTGCTGGTAGCGCTCCACTGTGCTCTATTGGCTGGATCCTCGATTCTCTTCATGCGCACTTTTGACGCCGCGGCAGCCATCGAGCTTTTCAGCAGGGCTACGGTGTTCATGGGAGTGCCCACCTACTACACGCGGCTCTTGGCCCATCCGGCTCTTTCCCAGCGAGCTGCTTCGGGTATGCGGCTTTTTACCTGCGGGTCGGCACCGCTTCTTCCACAAGTTTGGGAAGCGTTCCGGAAGCGCTGCGGACATCGGATCGTGGAGCGTTATGGAATGACCGAGGTAGGAATAATCACTTCCAACCCCTTTGGTGGTGAGCAGGTTCCAGGGACAGTGGGCTTTCCTCTGGAAGGTGTGGAGATCAAAGTGGTGGACGAAATCGGAGCTGAGGTGGGGCCGGGGGTGACAGGGGAGCTGTGCGCCCGCAGCGCTGGGGCGTTCCAGGGGTATTGGGACAACCCCGTAGAGACTGCCAAGGCGATCAACTCCGAAGGCTGGGTGGCCACCGGGGACCTGGCGGTTCTCGATACCTACGGCCGAGTTGCGTTGGAGGGCAGGTCGAAGGAGCTGATAATCACCGGCGGCCTCAATGTTCACCCCCTGCAGGTGGAGGGGGTCTTGAATTCCCTGCCAGGAGTGGTGGAGTCAGCGGTGTTCGGAGTTCCCCACCCCGACTTCGGGGAGGGAGTAGTCGCCTCGGTGGTTTGTAAAGGCGATCACCCGCCCTCTCCCCCTCAACTCAGGCGGTTACTCGTTTCCCGGCTTGCCGGGTACAAACTGCCCAAGCGCATTCTCATAACCGAGAGCCTGCCCCGAAATGCCATGGGGAAGGTTCAAAAGACTGTGCTTCGTTCCCAACACGCTTCTTTGTTTTCTTAAGGCCCCCTTTACTTGGAGGGGAGGCGAGTCGTTTATCGAACGTACCTTGGTGATCCTGAGTATGCAGGGAACCATTGCGATGGGGGACGGCAGTTGGGTCGGGCTTGGCGCCCACCATCCGGCGTGTGGACTGTAGCCCTCAGTATTCGGTGCGTCGCAGGAAGTCTTCGATCTCGGAGATCATTTGATCGCGGGCGTCCTCCAGGTGTTCCGGATCAAGATCCGACTCTTTCGCCACTTCCTCTTCCAGATGTTTTATATACCCGGCCAAGTCTTCGGATTCGGCGATTACCGCCTCCAGCTTTTTGTGGAACTCGGAGACCCCCACTTCCAGCGGAGAGGTTTCAAGGTTTATTTCCAGGATTTGGGATGCCTTTTTTACCAGCGCCAGGCAAGCGGGGGGATATTCCTGGGTGGAAAGATAATGGGGGACCGCAGCCCACAGGGTCAGGGCGTTCCATCCTTCCTGTATGAAGGCCTGATGCAAGACCCCCACGATTCCGGTTGGGCCCTGGTAGGTCGACCCGAAGAGACCGTGACGGTCAAGCTGATCGGGATATGCGGCCCGGCCCACCATGGGCACCGGGAAAGTGTGTGCGATCTGTCCCATGAAGGCGCCCATGGTGAGCGCCTTCTCCACTCCCGCCGCCCGGCACAGGTCCATGATTTGGCGGACGTAGGACTTCCAGCGGGCGTGGGGCTCATCACCGGTTATCACCAGCAGAGGACTCTCCTCGGGCGGGGTGGTCAGGTAGACCTTGGTGCTCGGCCAGCTCAGGGAAGTGGCGCCGTTCTGCTCAAAGGAGATCTCTGGTCGCCGCACCTGGAAATCAAAGTATTCCTCGGCGTCGATCTCGGTCAGCAGTACCGAGGGGTGGATGGCAAGCACATGTTCCACCGCCTGACTGGAGGCTTCTCCGGCGTCTCCCCAGCCCCGATAGGCGACCAGGGCGGTCGGCGGTCCTAGCGGCTTGTACGGACGCCAGTTGACTTGCGACACGACCTAAGCCTACCCCGGGTCAGGGGGTGAGCCTTGCCCACTGGGGGCGCTCCGGATCCATGAAGGGATAGTCACCGATCCAGGGCCGGGCCTTTTCCAGTTGCCCGGCCAGGTTGAACAGGTCGTCTTCTCTTCCGAAGCGGCCCACCAACTGGACGCCCACCGGATGCCCGGTTTCTGTTCGGTGAAGGGGAAGAGTCATGGCCGGCTGGCCTGTCATATTGAACAACCAGGTGTTGGGAATCCGATCCATGGACTTCGTTGCCAACTCCTCCATCAATTCGAACGCCGACCCGGCGTAGCGGCCTTCCAGCAAGGCTGCTATCCGCTCTTCCTGCTCCGCCCCGGGCTGGAGGATCCGGTGGGGCCAGGGTGGACTGGCCAGAGTGGAGGTGACCAGCACGTCGTGACTTTCCATTATCCTGCCCAACAATCGCCCATAGCTGCGAACCAGATACAGATTTGTGGCGAATTCGGTGGCCGAGACCGTTTTTCCGGCCCGCACCACAACCTGGTTGGCCGGCTCCATCTTGGTGAGGTCGACGTTGAACGTTCCGACCATCCAGGCTGTATCAACCGCAGAAAGGGTCAGCATCGCCCGTCTTCCCGGCCCGGGGCCGATGCCGATCGAGACCGGCTCGACCCTATGGCCCAGCTCTTCCAGGAGAGAGGCGGTTCGGTCGACGGCCCTCCGGCATTCGGGAGCGAGGACCACATCCCCGGTCGCGGCGCCCTCGACCACGCCGATTCGCAACCGGCGAGGGGGGCCGTTTACTTCTTCCAGGTAGGGCCCGTTCGGGGGTGGGGCCGCATAGGGGTCTCCCGGTTCGGGTCCGTGACTGAGATCAAGAAAGGCCGCTGAATCCCGCACTGTCCGGGTAACCACATGAGAGGCGGCCAAGCCGTACCATCCTTCGCTCATGACGGGACCCACCGGATTCCTTCCCCGGGTGGGCTTCAATCCAACCAGGCCACAGGCGGCGCCGGGTATGCGTATCGAGCCACCGCCGTCACTGGCGTGGGCCGCCGGAACTATTCCCGCCGCCACTACCGAGGCCGATCCCCCCGAAGATCCGCCCGCGGTTATCTGCGGATGCCATGGGTTTTTTGTTACGCCATGCACGGCCGGCTCGGTTACCGACGCCATCCCGAACTCGGGGGTGGAGGTTTTTCCGAGGATGACCAGGCCCCCTGCCAGATAGCGGGAGGTGAGAGTGGTGGTGAGAGGGGCTATAAAGCCCAAAAGCGCCCTCGATCCGGAGGTGGTGGGCACTCCCTCCCAAAGCTGGCCGAGATCTTTGAGGAAAAAGGGCACACCCGCCAGAGGAGTGGCGGGAAGTCCTGCTTCCACTATCTGAGCAGCCCGATCGTACGTGGTGTGGACCACGGCGTTGAGCGCCGGGTTGAGGGCTTCTGTCTGGCGAATGGCGGTTTCCAGAGCTTCTTGCGCCGAGATCTCTCCATCGGCGATAAGCGTGGCCAATCCCAGCGCGTCGTGGCTTCGATATTCTGCTTCGTTCATCAAGCCAATGATGGCAGGCCCGCCGCGCTTGTAGTATTCGATGCGCCCCGCGGAATGGAGAAAAGTTGAGATATTCGCGCCGCACAACGTGTGTGGCCTTGGCGCTTCTGGCGCCTGCGCTTTGGTTCTTGACGGCTACGGGGATATGGCTCTCCACCGAATGGAGAGGTCTCTACCTCGGGGAGAGGCTAACTGCTTCCGGGATGGCGCCGATCATCGTGCTGGGTCCCTATCTGGCGGCGGCGATGCTGGTGTTGGGAACGGTTCGGGTTTCTCTCGGTCGCGAGGGGGGCGGTTTGAAGATAAACCTTACCGCGGTTTGGGGGAAAGCCCAGTTGGCGATCCTGGTAACTGCACTGTTGATGGGGATAGTCTTCGTCGGCTACTTCTTCGTGGAGAACTTTGCCTGGGTACACCCCTGAGCCTCAGGATGGACAAACGCGGCCATCTTCGGAGGGGGGCCGGATGTCGTTGATTTCCCGCTTGGGGGAGATATTCGGTTCGGTCTTCGAAGAGTTGGGGCTGGCCGGCGGCTTCGGTAAGGTTTTTCCGTCCCAGCGTCCCGAACTGGGGGACTTTCAGTGCAACGGAGCCCTGGCTGCCGCCAAGTCGGCGGACCGGGCCGCTCCTCAACTGGCGGTGGCGGTGGCCGAATTGGCGGGTCCGAACGAGCGGTTCGCGGAGGTGACCCCGGCCGGACCCGGCTTTGTCAACATCCGGCTCGCCGACCGGTTCTTGGCCGAGTGGGTGGCGGAGATGGCCGCCGACCCGCACCTGGGAGCGCCGATCGCCGATGCGATCCAACATGTCGTGGTGGACTATGGCGGGCCGAATGTGGCCAAGCCCATGCATGTGGGACATCTCCGTTCCGCCATCATCGGGGATGCCTTGGCTCGGATTTTCGCCCATCTCGGGCATCGGGTCACCCGCGACCCGCATTTTGGCGACTGGGGCACCCAGATGGGGATGCTGATCGTCGGGGTGCGGGAGCGGTTTCCCGGATTGGCGTACTTCGAGGAGGGGGGAGAGGCGCGCTATCCATCCCAATCTCCGGTGAGCCTGGCCGAGTTGTCCGAGATATATCCGGAGATCGCCGCCGCCTGTGCCACCGATCCGGAATTGGCGGCACAGGCCCGTCGGGCCACTCTGGAGTTGCAAGAAGGAAGAGCGGGATATCGGGCTTTGTGGGAGCAGATGGTTCGGGTTTCCATGGAAAGCCAGCGAGCCGATTTCGCCCGGCTGGGAGTGGAGTTTGATCTTTGGTACGGGGAGAGCACGGTGGCCGACCGGGTGGAAAAGATGATCCGGAGAATGGAGAAAAGTGGACGGGTGACGGAGAGCGAGGGGGCGACAGTGGTGGAAGTTGTGACTCCCGACGACCAAGCGCTTCTGCCGCCCCTCCTGCTGCGCAAATCCGATGGAGCGGCGCTCTACGCCACCACCGACCTGGCCACCATCGAGATGCGGGTGGATGATCTGGCGGCCGACTTGATTCTCTATGTGGTGGACTCCCGGCAGGCCGACCATTTCCGGGGAGTTTTTCGGGCGGCCCGGCTTACCGGGCTGGCGCCCCGGCGGGTGGGCTTGGAACATATCGGTTTTGGCACCATGAACGGTCCCGACGGCCGACCTTTCCGCACCAGGCAGGGAGGAGTGGTCCGATTGGGCGACCTGATCGAGACAGTTACCGAGGCGGCGCGGCTTCGCTTGGAGGAGAATGACTTGGCCAAGGCCTATCCGCCCGAAGAGCGGGAAGCCATCGCCGAGGCGGTGGGGTTGGCTGCTCTCAAGTTCGGGGATTTGTCGACGCACCGCGCCTCCAACTACGTTTTCGAGCCCGACCGATTTGTCTCCTTTTCCGGCAAGACCGGCCCCTATCTGCAATATGGGGCAGTGCGGATCCGGTCGCTCCTGGCGAAGGCGGCGGCGGGAAACCTGGCACATGGCGCCCTCCTCCCGCCCAGTCAACCCGCCGAGCGGGCCCTGATGATCACCTTGACCCTCATGCCCGAGGCCATCAGCCGGTCCGCTTCCGAGCGTGCCCCCCATCATCTGGCGGAATACTCCTACCGGGTGGCGGCTGACTTCACCCGCTTCTACGACCAGTGCCACATACTCAGCGAGCCCGACCCGGACCGTCGGTGCGCCTGGCTTACCTTGGCCCGCTACACGGGAGAAGTGCTATCGATGCTCTTGGAGCTATTGGGAATCGATATTCCCGAGCGGATGTGAGTCAGGCGTCAGCCCGGAGGAGCGAACAGCGTCAGAGTCAGGATGGTCCACGCGCCGAACAGCAGATACGGATCCCACTGGGGCTTCCATAGCGCGGCCCGGCCCGCCAGCCAGCCGGTCAGGGGAGGGATAAGACAAGAAGAGATAACTCCCGCTCCTCCCGCGGCCTGGAGTGTGGCTCGTCCGTATTCGATAGTGACAGGCAGATCTTCGGGAAGGGGCAGATAGGCGCCCAGGACGATCAGGATTGTGGATACCGCCAGCCCGGCTAGCGTTCTTCCCGCCGCCCGCCGCCAGACGTCTTGTTCGGCTTCCAGAGCGGCGGCGCCATAGGAAGCCTCCGCTCCCAGGCCCAGGATCACCCCCCCGGCCGCCCCTACCGCCGCGATGGCGCCCATCGCTTCCATGACGGTTATTTCCGGTCCGCCTTCCACTATGCCCAACGCCAAGAGGAGAGAGGCCAGGGCCAAGCCCAAGAGGGCCACTCCGGCGGCCGAGAACCCCACGCGGAGCATGGAGCGGAAAGAACCGGCCGCCAGGCGATACCAGTCGCGCCAGTCAGAAGCCGGGCCGGACACCGAATCGGAGTGGGTCATGCCTGTCCGTCCGAAGAATCAGACAGCGCCTGCTGGTACAACTCCACCGGATGGAGCACACGGTATTCGCTGCCGAGGTACGACCGAAGCTGCATCTCGCAGCCAGGATTGGCGCTGGCTACCAGCGTAGCCCCGGTGCGGTGAATGTCCGCGGCCTTGTCCATTCCAAGACGGGACGAGGTCTCCGGCCGAAGAATGGAGTAGAACCCGGCTGCTCCACAGCAAAGAGGGTCGACATCCAGGGTCTGGTATCCGGCCGCCGCCAGAATGATCTGAGGCTGGGCGGTGATCCGCTGGGCGTTGCGGAGATGGCAGGGATGCTGCAGCGCCACCGTTCCCTGGTTTTCTGTCAGTCGGGGTAGTCGTCCGTCTCTGATGGCGTCGGCTATCAGTTCGGTTATGTCCCGGACCTCCCAGCGATCTCCCAGGGCATAATCGGAAACCCAGTGGCGGTAGTCCTTGAGATGGGCGGAGCAACCCGCCGCGTCGGCTACCACATAATCCACGTCCCGGAAAGCCGCGGCGTTGCGAGTAGCCAGGCGCCGGGCCCCGTCGGCGGCGCCGTCGTGAGCGGCCAGAGCGCCACAGCAGGTTTGGGCAGGAGGGATCACCACCCGATAGCCGGCGCGCACCAACAAGGCGATGCTCGCCTTGTGGACATCCCCAAACCAGGGGGCCATGATGCACCCGTTCAGAAGCCCCACAGTGGCGAGAGGGGCCTGGCCGGGGTCGAACGTCTTTCCCCGAAGGGATGGCGTCTTCCAAGGGATGGACCTCAGGCCCGACAGTCCGGTTCGAAGTCGCCGGGGCGCTATCCGGGCCAGCTTGGCGCGTTGGGCAAAGGCGGTTACCGAGGTGATTAGCTGAATGATTGCCCGGCTTCCCAGCCACGACTCCAGAATCCAGCCCCTCAACCGTCGCGCCGGCCCTCTCTGCTGGGCGAAGATCTCCGCTCGGGCGCCTTCCAGGGTTCTTCCGAAGGGAACCATGCTCGGGCAGACCGGCTCGCAGGCGCGACAACCCAGACAAAAGGAGATGGTCTCGGTGAAGACCGCGTCCATTTCGATGATCCCGTCCAGCACCGCCGTCATGGCGGTCAGTCGGCCCCGGGGAGAGTCGGTCTCCTTGCCGGTGAGGCGGAATGTTGGACAATGAGGCAGACACAGGCCACACTGGACACAGCGGGAGAGCTCGGATCGGGTTGGGGCATAGCGTGTTTGATAGCCCATCAGATGCCCCCCGGCAGCCGACCGGGGTTAAGTACCCGATAGGGGTCGCATCCCGCAGACAGTCTGCGTTGATAGTCGAGGCCGAGCGGGGGAGTCCCCCAAGGGTCGATTCTTTCGTAGAGGATCTCGGGGCCACCGGTGAGAACCATCGCCCCTCCTATCGACTCGGCCCATTCCCGGAGTTCTTCCACCGGTCCGAGATCAATGTCGTCGGTGGCGCATTCCACAATACCCACCCCGTGCTGGGCCACGTAGTCCCAGGAGTTGGGAAGGCGACTTACGGCCTCCGACAGTCGGGAGGGGGGTGTCCGCAGTGACCAGGTCATAGACCCCACAGGCCTGGTCGGCCAGGCATGCCCGGCGTTCATCTCTTTTCCCACCAAGTCGGCTTGCGACTCCACTTCGGCGGACGTTCCCCACAAAAAGGCCTGATGCCCGGCGGGGGTGGACAGCACCGCCAAAGGTCGATATAGAGCGGCCAGGGCGGCAACCGGATCGTCCACGGTTACCGTAACGGCGGTGACCGGCCTGGGGATGAGCTTCAGACAGACCGAACCGATCAGGCCCATTCTGCCTAGGGCTCCCACCGTAAGGCGGGGGAGATCGTATCCGGTTACGTTTTTGACCACCCGTCCTCCGCTGCGAACCAAGCGGCCGTCGCCGGTTATCACCCTGGTCTCCAGAACGCGGTCCCGGCTGGGCCCGTAGCGGAAACGCTGGTAACCGCTGAGCCCGACGGCCAGCGTCCCCCCGATGGTGGCGGTTGGCGAGTGTTGAGGCAGAAGCGTGGTCTGGTTTTGTTGGGCCAGCATCTCTTCCACCTCTGCTATCCGGGCGCCTGCCTCTGCCACCATGGTCAGGTCTCCAGGTTCCCACGCCTCTACCCGGTTGAGGGAAGTGGTGGCCAGCACCACGTCGGGAAATACCCGATGTCCGTAGCCCTGATGGTTGCCGCCCCCCCAGATGAGCATTTTCATCCGGTGGTCGGTGGCTATGCGGAGAGCTTGCGCGGCTTCTTGGAGGGTGGTGGGCGCCAACGCGATCTCGGACGGAGGCAGGGCCTGATGGGCGGCGGGGTCGGCGAGAGGGATGGCGCCGAACCGGGTTTTCACACCCAGGCGCCCTCGGGCACCGGCCGCCCAAAATCGAAACAGCGGGATCCCTCCGGAAGGATTTTGCCGGGGTTGAACACGCCGTCGGCATCGAACGCCTCTTTCACGCGGGCTTGGGCGTCGAGGTCTATCTCCGTAAAGAGCAGCGGCATCAGATGGCGTTTCTCGATTCCGATACCATGCTCCCCCGAGAGCACTCCGCCCTGTTTTACGCAGAGCTGCACCAACTCGTCGGCGGCGGCTTTCACTTTATCCAGTTCGCCGGGTTGCGAGGCGTCAAATGCCATCAGGGGATGGAGGTTGCCGTCTCCGGCGTGGAAGACGTTCATCATGGTTATTTGATAGCGTTCCCCGATTTCATACACCTTTCGCATGGCTTCCACCAGGCGGGTGCGGGGCACCACCGTGTCATGCAGGTAATAATCGGGCGCGGCCTGCGCCACGGCGCCGAAGGCCGACTTGCGGCTCTTCCACAAGAGGTCCCGTTCTTCGGGAGTAGTCGCCTCCTGTATGGACACTGCGTTATTGCGACGGGCAATCCTGGTGACGATCTCCGCCTCCGCCTTTACTGCCTCTGTTACCCCGGTGACCTCCGCCAGCAGCAGGGCGCCGGCATGGGTGGGGAGACCAGCGTGCAACCAGTTTTCGATGGCTTGCATCATTCGCTGGTCCATCATCTCCAGAGCCGCAGGGATCACCCCCGAGGCGATGATCCCCGAAACGGTGGAGGCGGCGTCTTCGATGGTGGGAAAGGCGATGCCCATGGTTCGCACGTCCGGGGGGTTGGGAGTGAGCTTCACCAGAGCGCGGGTGACAATCCCCAGGGTGCCTTCCGAGCCGACCAGTATTCCCCGCAGGTCCAGTCCGATGGGATCGGGGGCGCCTCCCCCCACCATCAATACATCCCCGGTGTCGGTGACAATTTCCAGGGCAAGAATGTGGTTGACAGTGCTTCCTTCCGCCAGGCAGTGGGGGCCGCCCGAGTTGCAGGCGATATTTCCGCCCACGGTGCATGCCGACTGGGAGGAAGGGTCGGGTGCGAAATGCAGCCCAAGGGGGAAAGTCGCCCGGGACAGGTCCAGGTTTATGACTCCCGGGCCGACCCAGGCGGTGCGATTCTCAGCGTCGATCTCTTCTATCCGGTTCATGCGGGTGGTTACCAGCACCACTCCACCCAACTCGGGTACCGCCCCCGCTGACAGGCCGGTCCCTGCCCCTCGGGCCACCACCGGGACGCCATGCCGCCGGGCGGTCTTAACCACCTCTGCTACTTCCTCGGTGGTTTCGATCATCACCACCACGGTGGGGCTGCCCTGATAAACCCCGGCGTCCTTGGCATAGAGATGGCGTTCCAAAGCCGAATCCATTACCCGATCCGCCCCGAGGGACCGGACGAGTTCATCGCGGAGCCTGGCATTGGTCCCAGTGAGGGTGGTAGCCATATCCAGGTAGAATAACAACCGCCTGCAGTCCGGACCTTCACGGGTTGCGGTCGACAGTCAACCCTATAAGGCAGGAATACATGTCGGTGATCGCTCAGCTCACCCCCAACCCCAATGCCATGAAATTCACGGTGGGCGGCCCGGTGGGCGGCCCTGTCACCTACCGGGCAGGTCAGGACGTCGACCATCCGCTGGCGGCGGCTCTTCTAGAAATAGACGGGGTGGTTTCGGTGTTCTGGACCGCCGATTTCGTTACGGTAAGCAAAGGTGCAGAAGGGGACTGGGCTTCGATACAACCTGCGTTGGAAGCGGTTCTGGAAGAGCATTTCGAAAAGGGATAGTCACGAAAAGCATTAGCCGCCGGAGGGGAGAGGCGCCCCTTCGGAACTGAGCCATATGCTGACCGGCCAGGATATTCCGGCTGGATCGATCACGGCCCACTCCACCCGCCAAGCCTCTCCCACCTGACTGACCGCCGGTTTGCCGGCGATATTCCCCGCCTCGGTGAGGAGCATCTCGTCGCGGGCGGTTCTCACCACTGCGGCGGGAGGGATTTCCCACTGCTCACCCACCCACCACTGAGCGGGGGTGGCTTCCGGCAGGGGGATGAACCGGGGCAGATCGACGATGGCCGGGATCCCTGCTCCCAAATCCACCACTACCTCAACTGACTGAGTGGGGAGGCGGCTATAGGCGGCGCCGTCCGTGGAAACCAGCCGGCGGAGGGCGACTACTGCCCGCCATCGCTCATCAGCCAAGGGCTCAACCCACAGTGTTCTGGCCCACTCAACATAAGAAAGGGCGGTATCCGAAGCGTCGGACACCCCCAGTTGGGTGATGTTGGGAAGCCACCGCTGCAGCGACGCGGACCGCCCAGGTCCGTCCAAGGTGAAAAACTCCAGGACGAACCACTCCGAGTAGGAAGCTGCCCGCCGCTCGTCCCAGCTGTCTCCGCCCGCCCGAAGGTCTGCCTCGGTCATGGGCGGCGGGGCCGCTGGCAAAGGGTCGGGTGGCGGGGGAAGAGGGACAGATACCTCGGGCAGCGGTGAGAAAGCGGCAGAATCCGGGACGGCGGTCGCCGGTGGAATCGTGATTTGGGGGGCAACCATCTGGGGATCGGGGCCCGAGAAGGTGCGGACCACGCTGAACACCAGCACCGCCACCGCCGCGGTGCCCCCCACCAGAAACCAACCTCGGCGTCGACGAGAGGTATCTCCCAGGTCGCGCAGTTCCTCCCAGGGGATGGATTCAAAGATTTCTTGATCGGATGATTTGGAATCGCTCATGTGTCATTGTGGTGTGGTTCGGCGCACTATTTCAAGGGTTGTTGGCCGGAACGCGAAAGAAAACATTGAGTCGCGACGCTTAACGCGTTTGTCGTCAATGAGAAAGCATCTCAACTAAGCTCCTAGGGCAATGGTGGTCAATCCCGATCCCAAGCCTGGCCGTTGGCTGCTTCCTCTGGCCATCCTTGCCATGTTTGCCTTCACCTTTATGTTCGTGCGCACCCTGCCCAGGGCTGAGGTTGAGACCCAGCCGGTTACCACCCTTCCCTCCTCCACCACCCTGGAGCCTGCTACGGGGGAGACCGTTACCACCGTAGAGGGCAACGCCGAGGAAGACGAGGGCTCTACCGAAGACACGTCTAGCACCACCTCCCTTCCGGCCCCGGTTGTCTCTTATCTGGCCTCCATCGAGGCGCTCGGGGAACAGCTCACCGCTCTGGCGACCGAGGCAAAAGAGGTCAACACAGCCTGGGACGAGAAGTCGATCAGCTACGCCGAGACCGAAGAGCGACTGGTGGCCGTGATGGAGGGTGTCATCGGCTGGCAGGAGAATGTGGTCAGGTTGAGCGCTCCATCAGTGTTGGCCGCGTCGCATCAGGACATGCGGTCCGCCTCCACCCAGGCGGCGGCGGCGGCCACCTCCGTTGTGGAAGGGCTGCGTAGCGCCGATACCGGCGAGGCTCGCCGGGTGGCTGCAGCCGACTTTAATGCGGCGACGACCGCATTTGTCTCAGCGGTGACCCGAGCCCAGAACACGATCGACTCCTGACAACTCGAAAACGATGGCTGTAGAGATACGAGTCGTCGTTCCCGAAGAGTTGGATACGCTGCGTCGGACGATCGCCATCTCCTTCGGGGAGGATCCGGATCCCGCCGAGGAGGAGAGAGACCGGCGGCTGGTGGAGCTTGGCCGCAACCGCGGCGCCTTTGAAGGCGGACGGTTGGTAGGCGCCTCCGGCGCGTACAGCCTCGACTTGACCATCCCTGGTGGTGCGGCGGCGGCGGCGGGAGTTAGCAACGTAACCGTCCTTCCCAGCCATCGTCGGCGCGGCCTGATGCGCAGGATGATGACCGAACTGTTGGCCGACGCCCGCCTTCGGGGGGATATGTTGTCCGTGCTGTGGGCATCGGAAATCCCCCTGTATGGCCGGTTCGGGTACGGGATGGCCGGGGTAACCACCCACCTTGTGATCGATCGCTTTCCCTTGGTTCCGCACCGACTGGCGCCTCGGTCCGCGCCGGTGGTCCTGATTGATCCCGCCGAGGCGAAAGAGGCCCTGCCGCCGCTTTTCGAGCGCAAGCGCAAGGAGGTTCCGGGGATGTTTGCCCGCTCGCCCGAATGGTGGGAACTGGAAGTGTTCGGGGACTACCCCAGGCATCGAAAAGGCGCCACCACATACCGCTATGCCCTTGCGCACGACTCGGCTGGGGATCCCATCGGGTATGTCCAATACCGCACCGAGGGTAAATGGGAGGGCCTTTCCGTCGATTTAGCCATTCAACTGGAGGAAATAATCGCTCTAACCCCGGAGGCGTCATCCGGACTGTGGAGCTTTTTGGTGAACCATGATCTCACTCCGCCGACTCACAGCCTGGAACATCCCCGCCGAAACGGCCTTGCACCAGATGTTTGCCAACTTCCGGGAGTCCCAGACCCTAAGTGATGGCCTATGGGTGAGGCTCTTGGATGTGGAAGCCGCGCTTTCCGCTCGGCGCTATTCGGCCGACGGGGCATTGACATTCGAGGTTTTCGATCCCAAGGAGGAAAGGGCCTCTCGGTATGGCTTGGAGGTTGTGGAAGGCGTGGGGTGGTGTCGGGCGGTTTCCACTTCCCCGGACCTGACCCTCGATATGGAAGGACCTGGGGGCAAGTTACCTGGGCCGTCCCCGGTTTCGCCGGCTGGGAGCACTGGGGCGCCTGCGGGGCGACCCTGAGGCCCGGGCTTTGGCTGACGCCATGTTCGATTGGGATCCCCAGCCCTGGTGTCAGGAAGTTTTCTGACGAGGGATCAGCGGGCGGCGATGGCCTCGATCTCGATGCTCAGGCCGGGGAGGGGAAGGGCCGCCACTCCCACTGCCGAGCGGGCGGGAGGCTGATCGTCAAAAAAGCTGCCGTAGACCTCGTTCACTGCCCCAAAGTCGCGGATGTCCGTCAAAAAGACGGTGGTCTTGACGATGTCCGAATAACCAAGGCCCAGCCCTTCGAGGATGTTGCCGATGTTTTGGAGGATAAGCCCGGCTTGCCCGGTAACTGTTTCGGGAATTTCCCCACTCTGTGGATGGATGGCCACCTGGCCGGAGATGAAGACCAATCCCCGCGCCTCGGTCGCCACCGAGTAGGGGGCGAGGGGAGCGGGCGCCCCTTTGATCTGTGGAACTTGTTTTGGCACGGCCGGGATGTTAGGCGAAGCTGTTGCCGCACCCACAGGAGCGGGTTACGTTGGGATTGTCAATGGAGAAGCCGGAATCCATCAGGCCCTCCCGATAGTCGAGGGTGGCGCCCGTGATGCGCTTGGCGCTTTGCGGGTCGACCACTACCCGCAAGCCTTCGAAGTCGGTGATGATATCTTCGTTCGCCACGTCGGCGTCGAAGAACATGTCATATGAAAATCCCGAGCATCCGCCTGGTCTCACCGCTACCCGCAAACCGAGATCATCCTCTCCCTCTGAAGACAGCAAGGATTTGATCTTGGCCACCGCCGAGTTGGTCAGGAGGATGGGTTGTTGCGGTGTGGACTTCTTGATGGTGAGGAGTTGCATATGGTTACCCCAGATCGTCTACGCCCAATAATATAAAGCGTGATTGAAATTACATAAAGAGAAAAGCGGGGACTTTCCGATCAGGGGAAGACGCCTCTCAGCAGTTTGGCCTTGGTTACCCGCGAGATACCCTTGATCAGGGCGGCAGTACGCAGGTCGACCTTCTCATCGGCGGCCAGTTTTTGGATTTCCTTGAAGGCCCCCGTCATTATCTCGCGCAAGCGCTGGCGGGTCTCCTCGTCGGTCCAGAAATAGTATTGCAATCCCTGCAGCCACTCGAAGTAGGAGACGGTTACTCCTCCGGCGTTGGCCAAGATATCGGGGACCACCAGCACCCCCTTTTCCTGGAGGATGAGGTCGCCTTCCACGGTGGTGGGCGTGTTGGCGCCCTCCAACACCACCGCGGCAGTGATATCGGCGGCGTTGCCGGCGTGAATGACTTCTTGGACAGCGGCCGGGACGAGCACCTCGCAGTCCACTTCAAACAATTGGTCGCCGCTAATGCTGTCGGCGCCGGGAAAGCCGCTCACCCACAGGTTCCGGTCTGTCCACCGCGTCAACGCCGCGACATCTATGCCATCCGGGCGATATATAGCTCCTGCTAGATCGCTGACCGCCACCACCCGGGCGCCGAGTTCAGTCACCGCGCGGGCGACACTTTTTCCCACCTTGCCAAAGCCTTGTATGGCCACTCTGGTTCCCTTCAAAGGCAGATCGACCATTTCCAGGGCCAGGGGTAGCAAATAGGCCAACCCCAGGCCGGTGGATTCCTTGCGTACCTCGGTGCCACCGAGCTCCACAGGCTTGCCGGTTACCACCCCCGGCACGGAGTGTCCGGCCTGCTGGCTGTAGGTGTCCATAATCCAGGCCATAACTTGGGAGTCGGTTCCCAGGTCCGGGGCCGGTATATCGGTCTGCGGCCCGATAAAGCCAACGATCTCGGCGGTATAGCGACGGGTGAGGCGTTGGGTTTCCGTCCGGCTGAGTTTTTCGGGCGCCACCCGAACGCCGCCCTTGGCGCCTCCGAATGGAAGCCCTATCAGAGAGCATTTCCATGTCATGTTCATGGCCAGCGCCGTCACTTCACCCAAGTTGACGGTGGGCGCATAGCGGATGCCGCCTTTGGTGGGACCCATAGTCAGGATATGCTGGACCCGATAGCCGAAGACCGTTTCGACCTGCCCGTCATCTGTGCGGAACGGAAAGGTGGTAACCAAGGACCTTTGAGGGGTTCGCAATCGATCGGAGACATTTCTGTCGAGGTCCATGTACGCCGCCACCCTGTCAAACTGGGCAACAGCCTCCAGGTACATTCCCGAGTCCCATTCCAGGCGGGGAACTGTTGCTTCAGGGGCTTCCGTGTCCGGAGCAGTGATAACCACTTGTGTCTATTGTAGGCCGGCCCAAAGCAAGGGCAAGTCATATATATTGCAGACCATACGTGGGAAGTGCCTACTATCTAGCTCTCGGAAGGACAGGGAGAGAAGTCCGTGTCTGACAAGCTAATATCCCCCATCACCGACCATGTGTGGGCCGCCCTGCGTGGGGTGATCGACCCCGAACTGGGCGACAATGTAGTTGATCTGGGCATGATCGCTTCGGTGGAGGCTACTCCGGAGGGGACAGTGATTATCGGGCTGGCTTTGACCATCGCCGAGTGCCCTTTGCGTGGCCAGATCGAGGGAGACACCCGGCGGAGGACCCTCTCCTTGCCGGGAGTAAATGAGGTGATTGTCAACACCACGGCTATGACTAAACGTCAACGCGCTGGCCTGATGTCCAGAGCCAGGGATAAAGCCCGCCAGCGAGCCGAGCCGACCCAGGTGTCGCCCACCACCCGGGTGATAGCCGTCAGCTCGGGGAAGGGGGGAGTGGGGAAATCGTCGGTGAGCGTCAACCTGGCCATCGCCATCAAGAATCTCGGCTTCGGAGTGGGTTTGATGGACGCTGACATTTGGGGGTTCTCGGTTCCCCGCCTGTTGGGCATAACCGCGCGGATGGTGGCTGATGACGACTCCCGATTGATCATTCCGGTGGAAGCTCATGGGTTGAAAGTGGTCTCTACCGGGCTGATCATCGACTCGGAGGAAACGGCACTGATGTGGAGAGGTTTGATGCTGGCCAAAGCTTTGGAGCAGTTCCTCAAGCAGGTGGATTGGGGAGATCTGGACTACTTGGTGATAGATATGCCACCGGGCACCGGCGACATACAGATGGCGCTTTCCAGGATGCTTCCCCAAGCCGAGATGGTGGTAGTCACCACCCCGCAGCGGGCTTCCCAAAAGGTGGCCGCCCGCATTGCGGACATGGCTCGTCGATCGCATATGCCGATAGTGGGCGTGATTGAAAACATGTCGGGTTTCGACTGCGGGCACGGGACCGTTCACCACCTCTTTGGAGAGGGCGGTGGAGAGGAACTGGCAAACGACATAGGGATACCGCTTCTGAGTCGGGTTCCTTTCGATGTCAGAGTGGTGCAGGGGGGAGATTCCGGGCAACCGGTTGCATCAGAGGCTCCACTCACAGGCGCCGGCCGGGCATTTGCGGAGATCGCCGAGCTGCTTGTTCGGTTGGTGCCGCCCGCCCAAGACGAAACCTGCACCGGTCGTCTGGCGAAACTCCTCGAAGGCCTCGCCCAAGCCGGACAGGATCAAGATCTCATGACCGTGGCCGTTCCCTAAGAGGGTTTTGGTAACCCGAGCGGCAGTGGATGCTTTTGTTGTCAACGGTGGTGGGATTCACTCAACCTGCGATCGCCGAACCCTGATGCATGGGAAATGGCCCATACGAATTCATTTTCGCTCCCAATGGGCGAGATGCTCTTGCAAGGCTGAACGAGGGAGATGAGCCCCGTCCACGAGGATTCCCAAAGCGGCCACAGAAGCGACTTTGTTACGTCTTCAGAGGTGGGCGCCACCTGGGAAATACCACCCGATCTCGGCAAATTGGGCATGGTTTTTCAGGCGGTTGAGGATTTCGGAGAACGGGCGGGTTGGCCTATGGAGTTCGTGCTCCAGGCCCAGTTGGTTCTCGAAGAGATGATGCTCAATGTCATTACCCACTCCGGCGCCACCGATCCGGTGGTGATGAGAATGGCATCTCGCCACAATGAGGCCGAGATCGAGATCATTGACCGGGGGATGCCGTTTGACCCGACCGAAGTACCCTCCTCTCCCCCAGGGGACTCCCCGTCTTTGGAAGATATGGCGATCGGCGGTCTGGGCATTCACTTGGTGCGCTCCATGGTGCAGGACATGAGCTACCGACGGACAGACGACGCCAACCATCTGACTCTGGTGCTTCCTCTCTCCGACGCCTGATCTCCCGTAAGGTCTTCAGTACCGCCGGTTCTTCACTAGTTAGGGCTGGCGGTTCGGCTGATGGTTACGGTGTCGCTTTCGTAGTAGGAGGCCTTGACGGTGATGGTGTAGTCACCGATGGTGACGCTTTGGCCATCGGTCAAAAGCGGATATGAATCGACCTGTCCGCTACCGGGGTCGCCAGCTATCTTGAGAGGCAATTGTCCTGATCCCAGGGCGGCATCGACGGTGTAAACCAGCACGCCCTCTTCCGCCAGAGCAGGGACGGTGGTTGGTTGGCCAGAATACCGCTCTTCTATGCCGGCGTCGTAGCCGAGTTTGCGGCGGCTTTCGATGACGAGCACTTTGGTATCAGACAGCGGAAGGGCGATCATAGCCGGCCCGTTTCCGGGCGCGGCGACAGGACTGAGAGTGAGGGTTGTCTCCGTTTCGAGTTCAGGGAGGCAGTGTATTTGGGTTGGTTCGAGCCAGCCGAGCTGCCAGCGACTCCATGCCAGCATCTCCCCGGCCTTAAGGAAATTGGCGTAAGCGGTGTATAGGCGGCCGTCCGGATGGGGCACAGGAAAGGCGAGCCGCGGGTCTTTGTGGGAAGCCGGGAAGAAAACCCGTAACCCCATGAGACCAAATCCGGCGCGTACCCATATTTGGTCGTCGGAGGCGTCGGGGCGTTCGAAGAGATCTTGGTCGTAGGGGTAAAGATCGGCAAGTCCCAGGTTGTGCATAAGTTCATGAGCTGCGGTAAAACCCCATCGGGTGGGTTGTCCTGCCTCATCACGGGGATTGTTGTTGATTCGGGAGGTGTTCCATATGGTCCCTTCTTCTGTTGGGACTGTTCCACTGGCAGTTCCGCCTGCAAACTGTGAACTGGGCATGACCACCATCACCGCGTCAATGTCGGTGAAGTCGAACTCGGGATCGGCAAGATGTACGGCCTCAGTGTCTATCTCCCCTCCAACGCGGAGGCCTCCCAGCACAGAGGTGTCCAGATATTGCTCATAGTTGTGTGGGGCTCGCAGCCATCTGTGAAGGGGTACGAACTGGAGATCAAGGTTTTTGTAACTGACTGTCTCCACATACTTTTCCGCGTCAGACAGCCCCAATTCTGCCTCCCGTTGGGTGGTATGGGTTGCGGGAGCATCGGGGAAGTCCACGAACAGCACCGCTACTCGTAAAGTGCCCAAAGAAGGAGCAGCCCCAGAGCGTAGAGGAAACCCCGCCGTACTACCGCTTGAGCCGGGTGGTCGGCACATGGCAGGATCGGGGCCACTGAGACCAAGTAAGTGTTCGACGTCTACGGGGGTTGGGACTACCAGCAGGCGGCCCCAACAGATTACGGTGCGGTCTGGTACCAGACCGCACGAGTAACCGTTGCCGGCAGCTATATCAACGAAAACCTCTTCGGGTGGTTCGGATTCGCCATGGTCGTCAGCGCCCCAACAGACAACGGTCTGGTCAATGCGCAGCCCACACGAATGATCCCCCCCCGCCGCGATAGCAGTGAAGTCGCCTGTCGGCGGGTCATCCCGGCCATTCCCGTTGTATCCCCAGCAGGTGGCGACGCCGTCAAACCGCAGTCCGCACGAGTGCCAGTCGCCGGTAGAAACGGCGGTGAACTCTCCTTCCGGCGGGCTGGCCTGACCAAACTCGTTGCGACCCCAACAGACCAGAGCCTGGTCGGTACCGCGCAACCCGCAGGTGTGCGACGCTCCCGCCGCGATGGCGGTGAACTCTCCTTCCGGCGGGCTGGCCTGACCATCCTCGTTGCTGCCCCAGCAGGTGATGGTTTTATCAGTGCGGATCCCACAAGAATGCGCAGAGCCTGTGGTTATGCCGGCGAAGGCGCCTGATGGTGGATCTGCCTG
Source organism: Acidimicrobiia bacterium (assembly GCA_965248705.1). Taxonomy (GTDB): domain Bacteria; phylum Actinomycetota; class Acidimicrobiia; order Spongiisociales; family ZC4RG35; genus Bin76. Next base: position 896,221 of record CBDFJY010000002.1, read on the forward strand.
ACCGGTCTGGTTCTCACCCCAACAGGTAACTGTGCCCTTTGAGCGAACGGCACATGCGAAGTTGTTCCCTGTGGCCACAGCGGTGAATGTCCCTTGTGGAGGCACCGTCCCTCCCCATCCCACCTCCCAGTGGTGGCCCCAGCAGGTGATGGTTTGATCGGTGCGCAGCCCACACAAATGTGTTCTCCCGGCGGTCAGGGAGGAGAATTTGTCTTGCGTTGGATCGGTTCGGTCATTGTAATCCAGCCCCCAGCAAAGGACCGTTCCGTTGGTTCGTAGCCCGCAGGAGTGTCGGTAACCAACTGCTATGGAGTGGAATGCGTCTTCTGGCGGGTCAGCTTGTCCATAGCCATTTGCACCCCAGCAGGTGACGGTCTGATCGGAATGCACCCCGCAAGTGTGGTTTGTGCCCGCTGCGACAGTCGCAAATCGCCTGGCTGGGGGATCGGCCTGACCCCAGCTGTTTTCACCCCAGCAGAGGACTGTTCCGTTGGTGCGCACTCCGCACGAGTGCTGGCCTCCCGTAGCAATCGAAGTGAACTCGTCTGTGGGTGCGTCGGTCTGGCCGTAGCCGTTGGCGCCCCAGCAGAGGGCCTGGCCATCGGTACGTAACCCACAAGAAGCCGTACTGCCGGATACGACCGTGGTGAAGGCGCCTTCTGGTGTATTGAGCTGGCCATCATTGTTGGCTCCCCAGCAGGTGACGGATCCGTTGGTGCGCAGCCCACAAGAATGGTTCCACCCAGCGGAAACGGCAGAGAATGCTCCCTCCGGCGCATCGAGCTGGCCAGCCCAATTGGCTCCCCAGCAAGTAACCGTTTGATCGATGCGAATACCGCAAGAGTGCCGGTCTCCCCCTGCCAGAGTGGTGAACTCTCCTGGTGGTGGATCTGCCTGACCCCGGTCGTTTTCACCCCAACAAACAATCGTTCCGTCGGCTTTGATCCCGCAAGTGTGGGAAGATCCCGCTGCGATGGCCGTGAAATCTCCCTCCTTAGGCTGCGGTTCGGGTTCCGTCGGCGGAGTGGTGGCGATACCGAGGGCTCGGGCCAAGAAGGTGGCCATCTCAGCGCGGGTCGTGTCCTCTCCTGGGCAAAAGCGGGCCGGTTCGGTGGCGCAACCGGCGGTGATCCCCGCCGCGGCCAGACCGTTGATGTCAACAAGATGGGAGTTGTCATCTTCGACATCGGTGAACTTGTTCTCCGGCTCCGGTTCCAATTGGAAAGCTCTGACCAGGAACGAGGCCATCTGCTGGCGGGTTACCGGATCGGTGGGACAGAACCGGGCCGGTTCCGTGGAGCACCCCCGAGTGATACCCAGATCGGCGAGGCGTTCCACGAAGGGAGACCACCACTGGGAGACATCCACATCTTCGAACCGCGAGGAGCCCCGGTCCGCCGGATCGCTGCCGTCTACTGCCCTTACCAGCCAGACCGCCATCACCAAACGTTGGATGGGTTCTTTCGGGCAGAACTGCCCTGGCCCACACTCCGTCCCCTCCAGGATGCCTTTCTCTGCCAAGGTCTCCACGTTCGCTCTGTGTCCCGCGGCATCGGCCATGTCCGAGAATTCCTCCCCCGCCACTTGAAGACGCCTTCGCGGTCGCCAGCCCAGAAGTTAGGTTCGGTGGCAGCGGCGGGAGCGACCGGTCCCAATCCCACCATTCCTCCGGCGATTAAGACTACGCTCAGCCCACCCGCCAGACGACGAACCAGGGTTTTCTTCAACGAGATCAGTCTCACCAGCACTCTTCGCTCACGGTCTTAGCGGAGGGTATACATGGTTGCCGGCAACGTGCTTTGAGGGCAGCTCCGGGATTGGAGGGAAACCGAAGGGTGTCCTACTCGCAGGCCTCGACGGCGAGATTGTAGGGGTTGACAGCCCTTCTATCTTCAGGGTGATATTCGAAATGGAGATGGGGGATGTAGTCGGGAGAGTTGCCGGAGGTGCCGACGTAACCTATCAGGTCTCCCTGGGATACCTGTCTGCCGACAGTAACCCCGGGGGCGAACCCATTGAGGTGGGCGTAGTAGTACTCGTCCCCCCAGGGGGAGCGCAGCCATATATACAGGCCACCCAAGCCCCCCTCGCCAACTCGGAAAAGGACTCCCTCGTGGATGGCTCTGACCGGGGTTCCCCGGGCAGCCAGGAGGTCAACTCCCTGGTGGGTGCGTCCTCCGGAACGGGGAGCGCCCCAGGTGTCGACGAAGGTGTTGGGCTGATCAACCGGGCAGACTCCCTGATAGTCATAGCCGTCTCCAAGCGGCTGAGTGGTGGTGGTGGGTGCGGTTGTGGTGGTGGTGGGTGCGGTTGTGGTGGTGGTGGGTGCGGTTGTGGTGGTGGGTGCGGTTGTGGTGGTGGGTGCGGTTGTGGTGGTGGTGGGTGCGGTTGTGGTGGTGGGTGCGGTTGTGGTGGTGGTGGGTGCGGTTGTGGTGGTGGTGGGTGCGGTTGTGGTGGTGGTGGGTGCGGTTGTGGTGGTGGTGGGTGCGGTTGTGGTGGTGGTTTCAGACGGCTCGATGTTCAACGATTCCAGCAAGGCGAGTTCCTGCTGAGCCGCCTCCAGGTTTTGAAGCAACTGCGAGAAGAGCTCTTCCTGTTCGGCTCTGATCTCTTCCAACCGCGAGATCTGCGACCCGTACTCGGACTGTTGTTCGGCCAGTTGGCCAGTGACGATGCGGTAGCTGTTGAAGGCTGCCTCCTCGTCTCCCCCCACAGACTCCAGGTAGCCGACTCCGGCCTCGAATCCTTCGGGTCCCTCCACCATCAGGAGACTCACCGCTCTTCCGGTCGTCACATCCATGTAGAGGCGCACCGCCAACTGCTCCAGGGAGGACCGGGCCACCCAGAGATCCGATTCGGCCTTCCTGAGAGCGCTCTCGATCTCCGCCAGCCGTTCTTCGGCCAGCACCTGCGATACCCAGGTTTCCTCAAGTGCCCGGGCCAGTTCCTCCTGTTGGGTTTTGATTTCGACCACTCGTTGGCCGGCGTCATCCACGTCGTCGGTTTGGGCGCCGACATCCGGGATGTGAAGCATCGCCATGAATACCACTCCCAACACCCCCACCACCAGCCTTGCCTGCTGCCCGCTTGTGATCATGAGTCTTCGCTCAACTCCACCGGCGCATCCCGTTGGGTTCGGCCTTCGAACCGAACCGCACCTTCAGCGGCCAGCTTTTTGAGATGAGCCGCCACCGAGTAGATGGCCAAATCGTGAAGAGCCGGGTTTACTTGGCGATAGACCTCTTCCACTACCTCGCCCACTGTCCGGCATCCGGAGGCGACCGCCGCCATTATCTCCCGTTCGCGTGCCTGACGATGGGCAATGTACCACGAAATAGCCTCCGTGGGACTCTCTATCTGCTCTCCATGCCCGGGATAAAGGCGAGCCAGCTTCAAGCGGGCCAGCCTTTGTAAAGAGGCCATATAAGCCGCGGCATCAGTGATTATCACCGAGGAGCCTCCCATAATGTGGTCGCCGGTGAAGAGCACATCACCGCTGCGGAAACAAAGGTGGTCGTCGGAGTGGCCAGGGGTGTGGATCGCCTCCAGGGTGGCGGCGCCCACCTCTATCACCTCTCCGTCCGAGAGACGATGATCGGGTTGGAACTCCGGTCCGGGCTCATACCCCAGGGCGGGGACCTCAAACCATCGCGCCAGGGGGTTGGCCAGGGGGGCATGGTCAGGGTGAGTGTGGGTAACGACCACCGCTCGGACGGACAGGCCGTCGGCGGCCGCGATGATAGCGCGTCGATGAGCAGCGTCTATCGGTCCCGGATCAAGAATCACCGCTTCGTCCCCCTCATCTATAAGGTAAGTGTTGGTGCCGGGTCCGGTGAACAGGCTGGGATTGGGCGCCAAGACCCGCTGCACCCTCATTCGGCCTCCTCGTAGCCGGGATCGTTGGGCAACAAAGCGTCAAATCCTCCCGGGCGGATCACCATTTTGGGGAGAACCGGCGTCACCTCATGGTTTTCATCCACTGATTCCCAAGCCTCCCGGGAAGTAGCGAACCCCAGCAGGCGCTCCAGGGTTTTCTCGGTGGGGAGGATCATATCCCAGTCCCTCATCCGGAAGCGCTGCAAAGCTTCAGATGGCCGGACCCATACCAACTCGGTCAGCTCATTCTCCGCCAGTGCGAGCGTCTCGTCCCCCTCCACCCTGGCCAGGTAAAAACGGGCATCGAAGCGTTGGGGCGCCTGGTGGGGAGTTACCCAGTTTGAAAGGTAGCGAAGCCGCCCGGCGTCAAAGTGGGCCTCCTGCCCCAACACCCATCGATAGATTTCCTCGCCTCCCAACGGCCGGGGAGGAGGGATGATTGATCGGTCGGTCAAGTAGACACCCACCTCCTCGGCCGTCTCCCGCAGTGCCGCCGCCCGCCACCCGGTCTCCTCCGGCCACTCTCCTCCCAGGGCCTCTTTGGCCAGTCGGCTGCTGTCCACCGGATCAACCACTCCTCCGGGGAAAACGAACATCCCGCCGAACACTGCCGACCGGGATCTCCGCACCATCAGCACCTCCATCCCCCCGGCCCGGTCTCGCAACAGCAAGACGGTTGAGCTGGGTAGGGGCAGTGCGGGGTGGTGAGCAGCCTGGCTAGGAAGGCCCGATGTCATAGACTCCCTCGTCACGGTTGGTGAAGGTCATAAAAAACCTCTTCCGGGACCAAGAGGGAATCAACAGGCTTCTCACCGCGGGGACCATAAGCAAGAGGCCTACCGCATCGGTGAGAATTCCCGGGGTAATCATCAGGGCGCCGCCCACCAGCACCATCATCCCCCCAAGAATCTCCTCGGTGGGTATCTCCCCTCGAGCCATTCGTATCTGTGCCGATCTCCACACCTCCGCCCCCTGTCTTTTCATTATTATCGCCCCCAGCATGCCGGTGGCGATAACCAGGCCCAGGGTGTTTCCCAGCCCTATTCGGTTCTCCACGACGGACAACACATAGAGTTCCACCAAGGGAACCCCTACGAAAACCAGCCAGCGCCACATCGAGGCTAACGATACCCCTTTTGTGGGATGGATAGACCACCCGAATGCAGAGGTCAGGGGCCGGTAGCCTTCCCGGTATGCAGAAGCGGAGGTTTCCGTCAGTGGACCGTTTGGCCGGTTCCTTGTATGACGGATCCCTGCCGCGCAGCCTGGTTATAGAGGTGGCGCAACAGGTGATAGGGGATGCCCGCCATCGGGAGGAGAGTGGAGAAGAAGGCGTTGGAGTCGAAGAAGACGCGAAACTCGTCCTTGCCAAGTTGAAGCGGAACCGTCCCGTTCGGGTCATCAACGCCACCGGTGTGCTATTGCACACCAATTTGGGCCGCGCTCCGTGGCATCCCCTCTCTGCCCAGCTAGGTATGGAAACGGCGGTCGGCTTTTCCAACACCGAGTTGGATCTAACCGGCGGTGACCGGGGAAGGCGCGCCGGGTATCTTCATCGGCTCCTCTCCCTGATAACCGGGGCCGAGGCGGCTTTGGTGGTGAACAACAACGCCGGGGGTCTGCTTCTGGCCCTGATGGCGCTGGCGGCGGGGAAAGAAGTCCCGGTCTCCCGTTCGGAGCTGATCGAGATCGGGGGCGCCTATCGGCTTCCGGATCTTATGGCGGCCTCAGGCGCCCGGATGGTGGAGGTAGGCACCACCAATCGCACCCGATCAGACGACTACCGGCGGGTTCTCGGCCCGGACACGGCGCTATTGCTGAAGGTTCATCCCTCCAACTACCGAATCGTGGGTTTTTCGGAAGAAGCAACTCTCGAGGAGCTTTCCCTGATCGCTTCGTCAGTGGGAGCGCCACTGGTTTTTGATGCGGGGAGCGGCTTGGTGGACGCGCGGGTGCCTTGGTGGGCGGGTCCGCCCCCTTCGTGGCTGGCCGAAGAGCCGGGGGTGGTCCAAAGTTTGGAAGCCGGGGCCGACCTGGTTCTTTTCTCCGGCGACAAGCTGTTCGGCGGCCCACAGGCGGGAATTATCGTGGGCCGGGGCGAACTGGTGGCTCGATTGCGCGGCCATCCGGCGGCCCGCGCCCTTCGGATCGACGGGGCGACCGCCGCCGCTTTGGTGGCCACTGCCGAGGCTTACGCCGACGGCCGGGCGGGGCAGCTTCCCTTCTGGGAGATGGCCGGGCTTGATCGCATGGTGCTGGAGGAACGGACCAGACGGGTGATCGAGGAAGGACAGGTGGAGGCCGTTATCGAAGAGGGAGGCGCTGCTCCGGGGGCGGGGAGTGTACCCGGGGCTGTCATTCCCGGGCCGGTGATGGCCATCGGAGGGCGCGCCGACCAGATATTTCGCAGGTTGTTGAATGCGGATCCTCCGGTGGTGTCCCGCCGGGAACGGGGTCGGCTGAAAATGGATCTGCGCACGGTGGCGCCCTCCGACGACGAGGCGGTGGCCAGGGCGCTGCGGGCGGCATGCCGGTAATAGGAACGGCCGGCCATGTTGATCATGGCAAGTCCACCCTGATATCCGCCCTCACCGGCATCAATCCCGATCGATGGGCCGAGGAACGCCGGCGCGGCCTCACCATCGATCTGGGGTTTGCGTGGGCGCATCTGCCCGGGGGCCGGGAGGTTTCCTTTGTGGATGTACCCGGCCATGAGCGCTTTATCAAAAATATGCTGGCTGGGATAGAGGCCATCGACGCCGCGTTGTTCCTGGTAGCTGCCAACGAGGGCTGGATGCCCCAGTCAGAGGAGCACCTGGCCGTGCTCGACCTGCTGGAGACACCTCGGGGAGTGGTGGCTCTCACCAAAGTGGATCTGGTTGATGAAGAGCTGGCTTCCTTGATGGAGATGGAGATCACCGAAAAGTTGTCGGGCACCGTCGCCGCCGGTTGGCCGGTGATCAGAGTTGCAGCTCTGCAAGGCTTGGGACTTGCGGAGGTCGCCAAAGGATTGGAGCAAGCGCTGGTCGGCCACTTGCCGGAGGACCGGGGGAGGCCCCGACTGTGGATCGACCGAGTTTTCAGTATCAAAGGAGCCGGAACCGTGGTCACCGGCACGTTGTTGGATGGCGGGCTGGCGGTGGGAGACAAGGTAGAGATATGGCCCGACCGGGCATCGGCCAGGATCCGGGGCTTGGAATCTCACGGAGAGCCGCTTCCGCGGGTAGGCCCGGGATGGAGGGTGGCTGCCAACCTCACCGGTCTGGGTCGTCACACGCCGGCAAGAGGGCATATGCTGACCTCGCCAGGGCAGTGGAGTTGCACGGATTCGATGTTGGCCATCGTACGCCGGGCCCGCTATATGAAGGAATTGTCCAGCAAAGGGGCCTACCACCTTCATGTCGGCAGCGGCGCCTGGCCGGTCAGATTCATCCCCTTGGAGAAAGGCTCCGATCCGGTGTTGGCCCACCTGCAGCCGGCGGCGCCCCTTTGTCTGGCGGTGGGAGATCGATTCGTGCTGCGAGAAACGGGACGACGGATGGTGGTGGGTGGCGGTCGAGTGGTCGATCCCGCTCCGCCTCCAGCCGCCGCCCGGCGTCGCAAGTATGGACGGTGGTTGGCGGAACTGGCCGACGCACCGGCCGGGGAGCAGGCGGACGGACTGTTGGCGGTGCGTGGACGGACATCGCTCAACGAGTTGGCTGCCCATACCAGGGGAGGCGTTCCGAGCAGGGGTGTGGCAGCGGCGGGCGTGGTTGTTTCCGAAGAGTTGGCCGGATCACTCACCGCAGAGTTGGAAGCCATCGTGGGGCGCCATCACCGGGAGAACCCGTTCCGCTTGGGAGTGCCTGCCGCCCGAGCCGCCTCGGAGATGGGGATAGAACAGGCGCTTTTGGCGAAGCTGGCGGACTTCCACCCTCGGCTGGTGTTGGAGGGAACGGTGATACGGGACCCGGAGTCGGCGTCGGGCGTCGATCCCGCCCAGGCGCCGGCCTGGATCGCCGCCCGCGCCCGGCTTTCGGGAGGAGGACTGTTGACGCCTGACCCGGCGGGGCTTGACCTGGACGAAGATTTGGCCCATGCTCTCGGTCGAGCCGGCCTGCTGGTGAGAATCAGCCCCTCGATCTGCTATCTGCCAGAGCAGGTGGAAGAGCTGCTGCGCTTTGCCGAGAACCTGTCCCAGCCTTTTACCGTCAGTGCGTTTCGGGAGGCGGCGGGACTGTCCCGCAAGTACGCGGTTCCCTTCTTGGAATGGACAGATGTCCGAGGAATAACCCGCCGCCGCGGCGATCTCCGCTATTTGGCCGACTAGCTGACTATTGAGCGAACCTATAAGACGGCTTGCACCCCTTCATCCCGGATCGCCGCCGTTTGCCTCCACCTTCTTCAAAGCTTGGGTTCTCTCCCAACCGCCGCCTTCGGTCGAATGTTCTTGGGCAGAGCAGGCCCGTCGGCATCGGGGATTGAAGTTGGCCAGCTACTGCTCGTCCCCTTGCCAGGATTTCGCAACGATTCTTCGCCACTTGCCCGGCTGACGGGTCTGATGTGCAGATAAGTCCCTATCCGAGGTGACGAACAGGAGTATCAACCAAATCGGTACGCTTGGCGGCTGGAACAGTTTTCGGATCGGTTCGACCGAGAGGAGATTTGTACATGCGTATTGTGGCAACTATCGGCTCGGAAGGGCTGGGCAATGCCCGTTCTCCCAGCGATGTGGTGACGGATGCCGTGGAGGCGGAAAAGGCAGGGTTCGAATCGGCTTGGTGCAACCACTTCAGTCGACATATGGACTCGTTGACCATGCTGGCGGCCGCGGCCTGCGCCACCTCTCGGATCGAGCTGGGAGTGGGAGTTATACCGACCTATCCAAGGCACCCGGTGGCTCTGGCGCAATCGGCGGCGACGGTTCAGGAATTGGCTTCGGGTCGGTTGGTGTTGGGGGTGGGAGTATCGCATCGAGTGGTGATCGAAGGTATGCATGGGCTGGATTACTCCAGTCAGGTCGGCCATCTGCGCGAGTATCTGACGGTTCTGGGCGCACTGCTCACCAAAGGAAGTTGTTCTTTCCAAGGGGAGCATTATCGGGTGCAGGCTGCTATTCAGTTTCCCGGAACAAGCCCTGTTCCCCTGATAGTGGGAGCGGTGGGCCCCGTTATGTGCCGATTGGGTGGGGAACTGGCCGACGGGGTGAACACCTGGATGGCCGGTCCTCACTATATCGAGAGAGTGGTTGCCCCGATGGCTGCCAAAGGGGCCGACGTCTCCGGCCGTTCTTCGCCACGGATAGTGGCTGGAATCCCGGTGGCCCTCGACTCCGATCACAACCGTGCTCGGGAGGCCGCTTCCTCCATTTTTGCCATGTATAGATGGTTGCCCAACTATCAGCGCCTCTTCGAGCGGGAAGGGGCGGCCGGGCCTGCCGATGTGGTGATTGTCGGGGATGAGGGGACGGTGCGTTCGGGTTTGCAGTCCTTCTTCGAGGCGGGCGCTACCGATGTGTGGGCAATACCGTTTGACACCGGTAATGGAACAGCCGCCACCGTGGATTTCTTGGCGGAACTCGCTCGATGATTTCCAAAGGGTCGGAGAGAACACTCCACCCCCATCCCACCGGGCTGGCGGCGCCTAATCCTGGCCGTCGGCGCGGGCGGTCTGCTGTGTCCTGAACCCGGCTTCGAGGCCGGTTATGCCTTGGAGGTACCCGACGCCCGATTTCTCCATCGAGGTCTGTGTCTGGCCGACCTGACTCATGTTCTGGAGTTGGGGGAGATCGGAGTGCTGCCGGAAGGGGTGGCCGGCACCCTGTGTCGCCAGTTGCCGGATTTCTTGCCAACACCCGTGGAGGACTTTCCCTATGACCCCGCCTATGGCGATGCCTACAACAGTCGGGAGCGGGAATTGGAGCGGCGTCTGAGCGGGATAGCCGGCTGGTTGCCGACCGGTCGCACCCGTCGGGAGGCGGGCCGGATCGCCCTGCGGCTGGCCCTCCGGGAACGCCTTTTGCATCTTCATGAGGCGGTGGCCGACTTGGCTATCACCCTGGCGGGAAGGGGAAGGGATTTGGCGGAGGCCATCTGGAACGACACCACATATCTACAGCCTGCTCAGCCTTCGAGTTTCGGCTACTACCTGGCGGGGTTCGGGGAGCAGGCCACTCGCGACCTCGAACGCCTCCGGTCGTGCCACCGTTGGACGAACCTGCCGCCCGCCGGTTCCGGCGGCGTGGGTGGGACGACCATTCCCTTGGACAGGGAACGTCTGGCCGCTCGCCTGGGTTTTTACGGGCCACTCGCCCACATTCGGGACGGCATGTGGTCTGCGGTCATTCTGATTGACGCGGGGGTGGCCTCGATGCAGGCGGCGCTGACCGTTGATCGGCTGGCGGAGGACCTGGAGATTTCGGCCAGCCCCCAGTTTGGTTATGTGAGGCTCGCCGGTTCTTCTTCTCGGGCTTCGGTGCTGTTGCCGCAGAAACGCAACCCATACGCCCTGGCGGTGTTACGCGGCGGCGCCGGAACTCTTATCGGGAAAGCTGTGGGACTGATGGCCACCCAGCGCACCCCATCCGCGCGGACCGACAACTGGTTGTATGCCTATGGAGAGGTGATCGGAGCGGTGGAGACAGCCACCCGCCTGGTGAAGTTGGGCGAGGAGGTGTTGAGCACCTTGGAGGTGGATCTCGACGCTCTGGCCGAGTCGGCGGGCGCCCACTTTGCGATGGCGACCGATCTGACCGAACTTGTGGTGCTCAGCCAGGGGATGGATTACCGGAGCGCCTATCGCATCGTAAGCCGGGCAGTGGCTGAGGCCGCCGGTTCGGGACGCCAATGGCCTGCCGTGGGCGCGCCGCGCAGGAACTTGGTATTGACGACCTGGGAGCGAATCTGGATGAGTCCCTGGCTGTGCTCGGTAGTCCCAGGGAATTGTTGTCCGGTCGGGAGGCGCTCGGGTCTTGTGCTCCTTTACGGGTGGAGGAGCACTGCCGGTCGGTGGAGAAACGGGTGGCTCAGTCCAGAGAATGGTCGGCCGGCGCCTTTTCTCGGGCCGACAGCGCCCTCACCCGACTTCTGGCCGACGCTTCTACAATGGCGAAGGAGTAGCCATGCCGGTGTTACAGATCAGATGTCTTGATTGCGACCACGAATATCGGTCGTTGGTGATAGCAGGCGCCAAGACGCCGGGGGTTTGGGTGTGCTCAAAGTGCGGGGGGCGGGGCGCCCTGCCGGTGGGCGAGGTGTCCGACTCCCATCACCCCTGGTCCGATCAATCTATGGACGGTTGCTGCGGTTAGCCCGGCGGGCGGACGGTTCCGGTCCTGGTGACCGCCGACCGCATCCTCTCCCTATTTGGGTTCCTTCATGTCCATATCGTGACAATGACCGCCACTATCACATGACCGAGCACGCCGATTCCTCCATTGACTAGCACCAGGTCCATGGACCTGCCTTCAAAAGTGACATTGACCCATGCTTGGGCGCCGACGAACACCACACCGGTGAGAAGGCCAAGCACCAGCCCGTCGCCGAAAGAAGATGCGCCGATTCCCCGGGCGATCATCGCCAGGACCATCGCCATCAGAAAATAGGCGGCCAGTGTCCCGACGAAGATCATTGGATGCGGCGAGTTCTTCGACGGGTCCACCCCGGCGGCTTTCATCCACCTTGTACCCATCACCTTCTGCTGGTACCACAGGGCGCCTACTGCGAAAAACGCCAATGCGGCCACCACTATCGCCAGCCAGTTCAGATCACCGAAAGAGAGCATTCTTCCACCTTTGTCGTTGGGACGCGGGATTACCATAGTAACAATGGACCCGGCACACGGAGGACGAGGCTGGTTACCCGGCCCGACCCACCCTTCGGGTCGATTATCCGTTGTCGGGCGGGGATAGTGTCGGGGTCTGGCGCAATGGGCACCCGATGACAACCCGATCACCTTCGGCCCGGATCGCCGCCGCCAACCGCACCTCGTTAATTCTTGGGTTTGCCCTCCCGGCCCGCCTCCTTCCGGTCGAAAAATTTAGGTAGGGTAGCCTGCCCGAACCGGGGATGGAAGTTGCCGGCAAGCACTGGCGCCCTTGGGGAAGAGACTTGGTGATGATCGAGGTGGTCCGGCCACTGCGCTACTTGTGTCTAATCACCGTGTAACGCCCCTGGGATTGGTTCAAGCAAATCGCCAAGACTTTGGATACGAATATTCGGTGATCTGTCGCCTGGGGTGTGGTCCGCCTCCCTGGTAACCCCTCCCTCGACAAGGAACTCCTAGCTGGCCAACCGGGCCAGGATCAGGTTGCGTTCCGACTCGTTGAGTCCGCCCCATATGCCGTACGGCTCTTTGAGGGCCAAGGCGTATTGACGGCAGGGCGTTACGACCCGGCATCGTCCGCAGATAGCTTTGGCCCGGCTTTCGCGCCGCTCTTTCTCATCCTTTTTCTCCGAAGTGCTTGGTGGAAAGAAAAGGCTTGATCTAACGCCTTTGCACAGGGCCTGACCTTGCCAGTTGGTATTCATGCCAGCCATGGGGGACCTCCATCAGCTTCCGAGTTAACTGTAGAAAATAGGCCTCTTGTCAAGCGATGTCAAGAAAAAGTTGAACGATCGCCAGCCGGGGACACTTCCAGTGTGTCCCCTTCCACCCCTTCTACTTTTATCGGATCCCCAACGCGAAGCGCCGCCGCCCGGTGAGAAGTGGCCTTCCATTTGCCTCCGCCTACTTCCACCACCCCATCGGGGCGAAGGTCGGTAAGAGCGTTTCCAAGTTCTCCGATCAACTCTTCTCTTCCCAAGGCGGGCGCGCTAAACCGCACCCGGGCCACAGTCGGCATGGCCAGAAGGAAGAAAAACGCCACTGACGCAACCGTCAGCATCCACCCCGGCCAACCCAAGGTGATCTGAGGGGCGCCTCCAAAGAGAAATATCCCCGAAACCGCGGCGGCCGCCATACCCATGGTCGATAGGAACAGAACCCCTCCCCGCTGATAAGAGAAGGCAAGCAACCCCACTCCCCCCAGCATCAGCGCCAGGGCCCACCAGCGGAGAGGGAGAGCGGCAGGTCCGTAGGCGCCCAAGCCCAGGGAGAGGGCGGCCACCACGGCCGCCATGCCCGGGCCTACCGCGTAGAACTCGAAAACCGCAACCGTCAGCCCGGCCATCAAGAAAAAGAAGGCCACCTCGGGCCGAGTGGACAACCCCACCAACTGTGTCCAGAGACCCGGACGACGGAGCACGGTCTGGAGGACGGTTATCCCCTCGGCGCCATCCTCGTCGAGGAAAGGACGGGTAGTGGCGAGGGTTATCGTCTCTTCCCCAAACTCCAGGGTGCTCTCATCCAAAAGCTGCAGGAGTTGGCGCGGCGACGCCGTCTCGGCGGAGGACAAATCGATCAGCCCAGGGACGGGACCGTTTACCTCCATCACCCCGGATCCGGCTGTATAAGCCCCCTCCAAGGGAGGAGAGCCGGCCACCTCGCCGATCACGGTTGGCTGCCAATGCCCGATCTGCACTCCGGGGGCGGCTGCTCGGATGGCGGCCAGGGAAACCAGTTGAGCAACCCCGCCAAAGGCCACCGCCGGAGCGGGTCCCACCCACACGCCCAGTGGAAGGGGCGGGTCGCGGACCACCTCCACCAATTCTCCGAAAAGGTCGGGATCGGCAACTACTCCAGGGGAGTCGATCATCAGGATCAGCATCTCGACCTCCCCGGACCGGGCCGCTTCATCCACCGCATCGAGAACGAAACGGACCGTGGAATTGTGGACGGCGCCCTCTATTGCCACCAACTCCACGGTACGATCCCCAGCAGCCGACACGGAAGCCGATATCGCCAAGGTCGCCCATAGCGCGGCGCCCAGCACCAACACCGCCCAGGGTCGACGTCCGACAGTCCTACGGTACAACACCGGCTCTAACGCTACCCGAATACGAGGCCCCGGATATCGCATGGCGCGGTACCCTTGGATATCCGGAATGACTACCCTGCTTCTTGTTGCCGACGCCCCTTGGGTACGTAACAACGTCCTGTCGGCTTTGGAGCATCCCGGTCGGGAGGTCTCGGTTGTCGAGACGCCCCGAGAGGCCGTCGAGGGGGTGGCAGCCGGTCGGGATTATGCGGCGGCGATAGTAGACATGCAGGTGGGGAGCATGGGCGGGATGGCCATTTGCCGGGCAATCCGAGAAGCAAGAATGACTCTTTCCGCCTCGCCCCTCCCCGTAATCCTGCTGTTGGACCGCCAGGCCGACGCCTTCCTGGCTCGCCGGGCGGGAGCGGCGAGATGGGTGTTGAAGCCGTTCACCGCCCATCAGCTCCGCTCGGCGCTGAACGAGGTGGGCGGGCTGATCTCTTCCGGGGTGGAGTCCGAACCGGCGTTGTGACCTCTTTTCATATCACAGCGGTGGTGGGAATCTCCCTGTGCATCGTTGCCTCGGGTTTCTTTTCCGGTTCAGAAACGGCGCTGCTGGCGCTCCCGCGCGAACGCGGCCCACAACTGGCCCGGGAAGGCAAGGGGGGAGAAAAGGTGATGTTTTTGGTTCAGAGCCTGGAAAAAACCCTGGCCATGATGTTGGTGGCCAACAACTTCGTCAACATTCTGGCGGCGTCTTTGGCCACCATCCTGGCAGTGGATTTCCTTTCTGAACTGAGCAGTCCCCAGTCGGGAGAATTGTGGGGACCCTGGTTGGCCACCGGGGTGCTCACCTCGGTCATCCTGGTGGTGGGTGAGATCACCCCCAAGACCATCGCCGCTCGCCACCCGGAAAAATATGCATTGAAGATGGCGCCCATCTTGTGGGCGATGTCCCGCGGGCTTGGCCCAATCGCTAAGGTGTTTTCGGGGGTGAGCACCGGCCTCCTGCGGCTCATAGGAGCCAGCTCCGACAGTCTCAGCCCCGCCACCGAGGAAGATATCCGCGCCCTGGCGGTGCTCAGCGCCGAGGCCGGAGAGATCGACGTCGCCGAGCGGGAGATCATCGAGAAGCTTTTTGAGTTGGCTGACCGGCCGGTGCGGGAGGTAATGACTCCCCGGATGGAGGTTATTTCTCTCGAGGCGCCGGTCAACTTCGAACGGGTTCGCCAAGCCGTGGCGCAAACCAGCCATTCCCGCTACCCGGTGGTAAAAGCAGGAGGCAACCTCGATGATCTGATAGGGATTCTTTATGTGAAGGACTGGCTGCGAAACGAAGATCCCGCCGTAGTGGGAAGCGTCTCCTCCGGGGAGTTGATCCGTGATCCGCTGGTGATTCCGGAGAGCTACCCGATTTTGTCGACGGTGATGGTCATGCGGCGCAACCGGATCAGCCTGGCGGTGGTGATCGACGAGCACGGTGGGGTGGAAGGGGTGGTCACGGCCAAGGACCTGGTCTCTGAGTTGGTGGGAGGCATTCAGGACGAGCACGACCCTGCGGCGCCCATCGCGTTCCCCACCGGTCCCGGCCGATGGGTGGTGGAAGGCCGGCTGCAGATGGAGGACCTGGGCGAGATGATCCCCCGTCCGCTTCCTTCCGGCCCCTATGACACGGTGGCCGGGCTTTATCTTTACCTGGCGGGCAAGATTCCCCGGCCCGACGACACCACCTCTGTTGACGGGGTTAATTTCAAGGTGCTGACCATGGATCGCCTGCGTATCTCTCGCCTGGCGGTGTGGGTAGATTCCCCATCCGATGAGAAACAGGCGCCCGCTTGGCCCCAAGTGGTCGCCTGATTGGTCGGGACGGCCGGATTTGAACCGGCGACCTCAGCGTCCCGAACGCTGCGCGCTGCCAAACTGCGCCACGTCCCGCCAACGCTCCATCTTAACGGCCTGTCGCGCTTTTCGTTCAAGGTATTGGCCAGTCGATATCATCGGATGGCGCAACCCACCGGAACAGGGGATCGTCCCCGGGGGCGTAGACAGGAGCAACATGAACACCGGTTGTCCCATACTCCATAATGAGATGACTGAGTTGTTGGTCTGGGACGTCGGGTCCGAATAGACAAAATGTACTCGGAATATTGCGGGTGAAGAGATCTATTCGTTCCGTCTTGGGGCTTTCTTGTCTTTTATGCGGACGACTCTATCAAACCCACGAAGTGGACTACGTCTGTCCTCACCACGGCGGGGCGGCTACCTTGTCGGTCGTCTACGACTACGAATACCTTGCCGGACTGACCAGTCCTGACCAGATCGCCTCCGATCCCGACCGGTCGATCTGGCGTTACCGCCGGCTCCTTCCCGTTCACCCGGATGCTGATCCTCCTCCGCTCCAGGTGGGCGGCACCCCTCTCTTGAGAGGGAAGATATTGGAAAGAGAGCTGGGTGTCCGGCTGTGGGTGAAAGACGAGGGACGCCAGCCCACCGCCTCGCTCAAAGACCGGGCCTCGGCGCTGGCGGTTCTGAAGGCAAAAGAGCAAGGCGCGCAGGTTATCACCACCGCAAGCACCGGCAACGCCGGAGCGGCCCTGGCCGCTCTGTGCGCGGCTGCCGAGTTCCCCAGTGTCATATTCGTGCCGGCCGCCGCCCCCCAGCCGAAGGTGGCGCAGCTCCTCGCATTCGGTGCCACGGTGGTGCTGGTGAATGGCTCCTATCACCAGGCTTATGACCTGTCCCAATGGGCTTCCGGCGAGTTCGGCTGGTACAACCGCAACACCGGCTTCAACCCGTATATGACGGAGGGAAAGAAGACCGTCTCATACGAGATATGGGAGCAGTTGGGGTATCGGGTCCCCGATGTGGTGGTGGTGAGCGTGGGAGATGGGTCCATCATCGGCGGGGTCCACAAGGGCTTTGAGGATCTCCGTCGGCTGGGGTGGACAGACCGAATTCCAAGACTCATCGGCGCGCAGGCGGTGGGTAGTTCCTATCTGGCCAGGGCGTGGAAACGGGGTGAAGACCTTACCATCAACCGCCCATTCAAGCGGAGACGGTGGCCGACAGTATCTCCGCGGATCTCCCTCGGGACCGATTCAAGGCGATGGCGGCGGTGACCGAGACAGATGGAGCCTTCGTGGAGGTCTCCGACTCACAGATACTTTCGGCGCTGGTCACCTTGGGGCAGCGCTTGGGGGTGTTCGCCGAGCCGGCGGCGGCGGCCTCCTTGGCGGGATTGACGGAGGCCCGGAGAAAGGGAATAGTAGAAGAAGGCGAGCGGGTGGTGGTGATCAGCACCGGGAACGGGCTCAAGGACATTGATGCTGCTATGCGGGCGGTGACCGAGAGTGGGGAGGGTCCGCTTTCGGTTGACCCCGAGATAGAAGCTTTGGCTGAAAAGCTGGCTGGCCGTTTTCTGGGCGGATAGCGGTGAAAAGGGGGCTTGTCTTGTCCCCAAACCACCCCCTGCCGGCATCCCTTCTCTATTTCCTTTGAGGTCTGTGACATAGGAACTCGCTACGTGGCTGGTTCCCCGGACCGCTTTCCTTTGCGCCTCGGCGGTTCCCGGATAGGAAAGTAGCTCTATTTAAAGGTAAGCTTGCCGCTAACTATACAAAAGGTAAAGAACAGTGATTGACCTAAATATCGTTCCGGAGGTGAGGGAACGGGCTGCACGCCGGGCGGCCGAGTTGGGGTTGGTTATACCCACCTTCGCCCAGATGCGCTCCCCCGAGTTGGTTCCCGACTCCATCCGGGAACAGCTCACCCGAATCGGCTTGTGGGACCTGCACCCGGCTAACCTGTTCAGGGTTACCTGGCGGAACCAGCCGGTCTCCCAGGGCGGCGGGTTCGGAGGGCTGAACTACCTGGAGTTTCCCCCGGAACTGACCGGCGTCGAGGCCCGGGTGGCGGCGCTGGTGGGCAAATGGTTTCCCACCGGCGCCCACAAGGTGGGGGCAGCTTTCGGTTGCCTGGCGCCCCGGTTGGTTACCGGTCAGTTCGACCCCACCCGTCAGTTGGCGGCCTGGCCATCCACAGGCAACTATTGTCGGGGAGGGGCATACGACTCCCGAGTGTTGTCGTGTCGTTCCATCGCCATCTTGCCCGAGGGGATGAGCCGCGAGCGGTTCGACTGGCTGGACGCCGTCGCCGACGAGGTAATCGCTACCCCTGGCTCGGAGAGCAACGTCAAAGAGATCTTCGACAAATGCTGGGAACTCCGGCGCTCGGGTCGGGACATAGTCATTTTCAACCAGTTTGACGAATTCGGCAACTACCTGTGGCACTACTCGGTCACCGGCCCGGCTTTTGCCGAGTTGGCCGAGGAACTGATGGGCCCCGGCGATCGCTTGGCCGGGGTGGCCCTCACCACCGGCTCGTCAGGGACCCTGGCGTCGGGCGACTACCTGAAGGAACGACACCCCAATAACCGGATCGCCGCCGCCGAGGCCCTGCAGTGCCCCACAATGCTCCAAGGCGGGTTCGGGGAACACCGGATAGAGGGGATCGGCGACAAGCACATTCCCTGGATACACAACGTTCGCAACACCGATATGGTGGTAGCCATCGACGACGCCGCTCCCTTGGGGCTGATCCGGCTTTTTAACGAGCCCGCCGGCCGGGACTACCTGGCCACGCAGGGAGTGTCGCCCGAGATGGTGGAGAACCTCGACCTGTTGGGCATATCGGGGGCGGCCAACCTGCTGTCCGCCATCAAGATGGCCAAATGGTACGAGCTGGGTCCCCACGACCTGGTGCTCACCGTTCTCACCGACTCCATGGATCTATACCGCAGCCGCCTGGAGGAACTCACCGCCGCCCAGGGGGAGTTGACCACCGCCGATGCGGCCGGGATTTATCATCGCCACCTTTTGGGCGCCTCGACCGATCACATGGCGGAGTTGACCTATCCCGACCGACGCCGCATTCACAGCCTCAAGTACTTCACCTGGGTGGAGCAGCAAGGCAAATCCGCCTCTGAACTGGAACGCCAGTGGTACGACCCCGAATACTGGGAGCAGATCCGCCGAGCGGGAGACCGGATCGATCCGCTGATCGACGAATTCAACCAGCTAGCGGCCTCCGGCGTCTGAGTATGGTCTTGCCCCTCCCCCTCACCATGCGTTGGGATCTGCCCCCCTGGGCGCACGATCTGGTGCAACCTGAACAACGCTTTCCAACCGTTTCGGAACGGATGGAGTTGGCTGTCGAGCTTTCTCGCCGCAACGTGGTCGAGAGGACGGGCGATCCGTTCGGGGCGGCGGTCTTCGATCTTTCCACCTTTCGTCCCCTGGCGCTGGGAGTCAACCTGGTGGCGCCGACCGCTACCGTCGCCGCCCATGCCGAGGTCGTGGCTCTCTGCCTGGCCGGTGTAGCGGTGGGGAACTACGATCTGGGGGTGGGGAGTGGGGGTCCCGTCGAGGTGGTCACCAGTTGCGCCCCTTGCATGATGTGCCAGGGTGCGATAATGGGGTCCGGGGTGTCCAGCCTGGTGATCGCCGCCCGCCCCGATGACACCCGGTCGCTTGGATTGGGCGGGAGCAGTCGGCCCCCCGACTGGGTGGAGGGCTTGAGGCGGCGGGGAATCGCGGTTACAGAGGATGTCCTGCGGGCCGAGGCGGTGGGGGTGCTCCGGGAGTTTGTGGGTGGGGGAGGGGGTATCTACGACTGAGTATCGTCTTGCCCCTCCCCCTCACCATGCGTTGGGATCTGCCCCCCTGGGCGCACGATCTGGTGCAACCTGAACAACGCTTTCCAACCGTTTCGGAACGGATGGAGTTGGCTGTCGAGCTTTCTCGCCGCAACGTGGTCGAGAGGACGGGTGGCCCGTTCGGGGCGGCGGTCTTCGATCTTTCCACCTTCCGTCTCCTGGCGCTGGGGGTCAACCTGGTGACGCCCACCGCCTCCGCAGCCGCTCACGCCGAGATCGTGGTCGTCTGTCTGGCCGGCCAGGCGGTGGGAAACTACGACCTGACAGTGGGAAACGGTGGGCCCACCGAGCTGGTGACCAGTTGCGCCCCATGCGCCATGTGCCTGGGGGCAGTGCCCTGGTCGGGAGTTTCCAGCCTGGTGATCGCCGCCCGCGAGGCCGATGCCCGGGCGGTGGGGTTCGACGAGGGCAATCGGCCAGCCGACTGGGTGGAGGGTTTGAGGCGGCGGGGGATTTCGGTCACCGAAGATGTGCTGCGGACCGAGGCGGTAGCAGTGCTGCAGGATTATGTGAAGAGCGGAGGGGTTATCTACAACAGCTCCATGACGGAGGAATGACCACTTGCACGAGGTTCAGCACCGGGCCGACCTGACCGACCGCTACGAGTCGCCTTCCACGGTGGGGGAGGCGCTGGCGCTCTTGGCCCGTCACCGTGAGCGAGCCAGGTTGATCGCGGGGGGAACCGATCTGGTGCTGGAGATGCGCCGCGGCGTGCGGTCGGGGGTGGAGATGTTGGTGGATATCACCCGGGTGGGGGGTCTCGATCTGGTCGAGCAGGACTCGGGAGGCGTTATTCACCTGGGACCACTGGTGACCCATGCCGATGTGGTCTCCTCCGAGCTGGCTTGGAGCCGGGCCCTTCCCTTGGCGCAGGCTTCGCTGGAGGTGGGGGCCCCTTCCCTTCAGGCCC
Organism: Acidimicrobiia bacterium; assembly: GCA_965248705.1. Classification (GTDB taxonomy): domain Bacteria; phylum Actinomycetota; class Acidimicrobiia; order Spongiisociales; family ZC4RG35; genus Bin76. Next base: position 916,558 of record CBDFJY010000002.1, read on the forward strand.
GCGCCACGGTGGTGGGAAACCTGGTCACCGCCAGCCCCGCCAACGACACCATCTCCGCTCTCACCGCCTTGGACGCCTGGCTGACCATCCGCTCCGAGCGGGGAGAGCGCAGGGTGGCGCTGGCCGACTTCTATCTCGGAATCCGCCGCACGGTCCTCGCCGCCGACGAGATGGTGACCGGCGTGAGCTTTCCGGGGTTGACCGATGGCCAATCCGGTGTGTTCGTCAAGTTGGGACTGCGGATGGCGCAGGCTATCTCGGTGGTGCATATGGCGTTGGTGATCGAAAGGGACCCCGACGGAGTGACCAACCGGGTCCGTATCGCCTTGGGAAGCGTGGCGCCGGTGATCGTCCGGGCAACCGGGGCCGAGCAGGTGCTGTCGGGTCGTGAACTGGACGATGGGACCATCGCCGCCGCGGCGCTGGCGGCCGCCGAGGGGATCAATCCCATTGACGACCTACGGGGAACGGCGGACTACCGACAATGGGTGACCGAAGTAATGGTCCGTCGAGCCCTGACTTCTCTGCGGAACGGCGACGAACGGCGGGCGATTCCCTCCCGTCCGGTCCATTTGGGATCCCCTTGCCGGGCGACCCTGGCCGAGTCGCGTTCCCACCGGGGAAATGACCCCATCGAGGCGGTGGTCAACGGGAAGTCGGTCATCACCCGGAGCGGCGCCGCCCTTACCCTCCTCGATTGGCTGCGGGAGGTGGCCGGTCCCGCGCTTGGCACGCCCCTGACCGGGACCAAGGAGGGATGCGCGGAGGGAGAGTGTGGGGCGTGTCTCGTTTTCTTGGACTCCGAGGTGACCCTCTCATGTCTGACTCCCGCCCCCCGTGCCCACCGAGCGGAGATCGTCACCGTGGAAGGGTTGGCAGCAGATGGACCCAACCCGGTTCAAGCCGCCTTCTGCCAGACAGGAGCCGTCCAATGCGGCTACTGCACCCCCGGTTTCATAATGGCGGCCACCAAGCTCTTGGAGAAGATTCCTGATCCCACCACCGAGGAGATAAAAACCGCCTTGAGCGGCAACCTGTGTCGCTGCACCGGCTACTACCCGATTATTGAGGCGGTCTCCGCGGCTCGGCGCCGAGTGGCTTCCGGAGAGCGGCGATGAGCGTTGGGCGGTCGGCGCCGCGCCGCGACGCCCTTTCCAAGGCCACGGGTGAGACGCTCTACCCCGCTGACCTCCACCGGCCCGATGTCCTCCACGCCAAGGTGGTGTTCAGCGGTCGTCCCCATGCCCGGATGCTGGCGATGGACGTCTCTTCCGCCCTCGCCGCGCCAGGAGTGGTGGAGGTGGTGACCGCCGCCGACGTGCCTGTCAACGAATACGGGCTGACCCGCTTCGATCAGCCGGTGCTGGTGGGGATGGGAGGAACGGGTCGCAGCGCGGTTCCCTCGGAAATAAGCCGTTGGGAAGCAGACCAGATCGCAGTGGTGGTGGCCGAGACCCGCCAGGCGGCCGATGAGGGGGCGAAACGGCTGGCGGTCTCGTGGGAGGATCTCCCTCTGGTTCCCGACCTGGACGCGGCTCGCACCGATTCGACGCTGGTGCATCCGGAGAACGGACTGAACACCAACACTTACAAGCATCTCAAGTTTCGGGTGGGCGACATGGAAGAGGGGTGGCGAGCGGCCGACGTGGAAGTGAGCGGAACCTATGTGCTTCCCCATCAGGAGCACGCCTACCTGCAGCCCGAGGCGGCCCTGGCCTATCTCGATTCCGAGGGCCGCATCACCGTGGAGATCGCCGGACAGTGGACTTATGAAGACCGGGAGCAGATCGCCCATGCCCTGGATGTCGATCCCGAGCGGATCAGGGTGATCTACCCGGCGATCGGGGGAGCGTTCGGAGGCCGGGAGGACATGTCGCTGCAGATCGTGTTGGCCCTGGCGGTCCGGAAGCTGGCCGGCCGGGGCATCCGCCGCCCGGTGCGGACGGTTTGGTCGCGGGAGGAGAGCATCGTTGGCCACCACAAGCGACACCGAGCGGTTATCCACGCCCGCTGGGGCGCCACCCGCGACGGCAGGCTGACGGTGGTGGAAGCCGAGGGGTGGCTGGATGCCGGGGCATACAACTACACCTCCGACAAAGTGATGGGCAACATGCACCTGTGCACGGTGGGTCCCTATCGGGTTCCCAACATACGGGTGGATTCCCGAGTGGTTTACACCCACTCGGTGCCCGGCGGAGCCTTCCGGGGCTTCGGAGCGCCGCAGGGGGCGATGGCTGCCGAGGGACAGATGAACCGCCTGGCCGCGGAACTGGGCATGGACCCGGTCGCCCTGCGCCTTCTCAACTGCTACCAGGAAGGTGATGTGGGCGCCTGGGGAACGGTTGTTCCGTCGGTAGTGAGCATTCCCGACGTCATCGAGGCCTGCGCCGATCGGGCAGGTTGGGGAGATTCTCGGAAGCCTGAGCTCTCCCCGTTCCCCGTGTTTCGATCCCTGCCCCCCGATCCCTCCCGCCAGCGCCGGGGACGGGGGTTTGCCTGCGGATTGAAGAATGTCGGGTTCTCTTTCGGATTTCCGGAGCTATGCGAGGCGGATGTCGAGTTGTGGGGGGAGGAGGAAGTGGGGCGGGTGGTGCTGTATCACGGGGGAGCGGAGGTGGGACAGGGCGCTCACACCGCCCTCGCGCAGATGGCTGCCGAGGCGGCCGGAGTGGATGTCGGGATGGTGGAGACCCACTACTCCGATACGGCCCACACCGGCGACTCGGGATCGGCTTCCGCTTCCCGGCTGACTTGGATGGCAGGCAACTCCATCCTGGGCGCCACCGAAGAAGCCCAGAAGCGGTGGCTGGAGGGAGATCGGCCCGCCCTCGGCAGCTTCCGGTTCGTTCCGCCGCCCACCGAGACCTTCGATCCCCAGACCGGCGCGGGGGAGCTCAACTTCGCTTACGGGTGGATGGCGGAGGCGGTGGAAGTGATCGTGGATCTGGACACCGGACACCTGAAGGTGGAGTCGGTGGTCTGCGCGGTGGATGTGGGAAAGGCTGTCAACCCGGGGTTGGTGAAGGGACAGATAGAGGGAGCGGTAGCGCAGGCTCATGGCTACGCGGTCACCGAGCGGCTGGTGACAGAGAATGGGAAGATCCTCAATCCCCACCTGAGTACTTACCTCATTCCCGGGATTGGGGACATTCCCGAGCGGGTGGAGAGCGTGATCCTGGAGATCCCCGACCCGAGAGGGCCTTGGGGGGTGCGGGGAATGGCGGAAATGCCCTTCATCCCGCTGGCACCCGCCGTTTCCGCAGCCCTGTTCGACGCGGTCGGTGTGTGGTTCGACGAGCTTCCCCTCACCCCCGGGAGAGTATCAGCGGGGTTGCGGTGCCAAAAATGAATGGCTGTTTTGGCGAAAAAGCGCCAAAGCTGGTATATATTTAGGGACGAGGTCGGTAGGTATACCGGCAAAGCCACTTTTTAGTCGTGTGCCCTTGGCCCGACGAGCAAGCGAGCGGAAGGAAGATCGAATGAGAAAACTGAAATTAGCCATTGCTCTGATGGCTGTCTTGGCGTTGTTGGCTGCGGCCTGCGGCGATGGCGACGATACGGCTGCTGTTGCTGAAGCCGAAGCCGCTCAGGCTCAGGCTGCTGCTGCCACGGCTCAGGCTGCTGCGGACGCGGCGGCTGCGGATGTTGCCGCGGCGCAGGCCGAGTTGGAAGCCGCGCAGGCCGAGTTGGAAGATACCCGCGCTGCTGCTGAAGCCGGCGATGCGGAGGCTCAGGCGGCGTTGGCTGCTGCTGAAGCCGAAGCTGCTGCGGCTCAGGCTGCTGCGGACGCGGCTGAGGCTGCTGCGGAAGACGCGCAAATGACGCTGGAAGCGTCGATGATGGTGACGGCGCCCGAGATCCGGGAAGCCGAGGTGGCGATGGGTTTCAACGCCTGCTGCGCCGATTCGGCCTTTTGGCAGATTCCCGTCGATTTGGGCTGGTGGGATGATTTGAACATAACCATCGTCCCCAACTCGCCTACCTATCACTACTTCACCGCCAGCGCCGACGCCATCGCCTGGTTGCGAAACGGTGAAGGCGCCGTGGCCCCCGGCTGGGTGCCGGGACTGTTCGGGTCCTTGGAGACCTTCGCTCAGGACATCCCACCGATCTTCTTCGCGGACATCTATGTCGGCTATGCCGTCCTGGTAGCGCCTGACAGCCCCTCGAAGACTGCTATGGAGTTTGTGGAGGAAGGTATGTCCTTCCCGGACGCGGCCTTGGCGGCCGTGCAGCAGCTGGTAGGCTCGGTTATCCACATTCCGCCGCACAGCACACAGCAGGCCCAGTACACGAACGCGTTTTTCGCCTATCTGCCCGAGTGGTGGGAGGCTTACCAGGAAGACATTCCCGCTTTGGACGGTGAAGGCAACCCCTTGGTGTTGCTGGGCCGCGACGGCGAGCCACTCCTGGACGATGACGGCAACGTTCAGCCGATTCGCATTACGACCAACGACTGGCGCAACTACGCCAATCCTCAGTACGTCGATGATCCCACGATTGTGCAGCTTTCGGCGGTTCCGGGCCGGATCGAGTACGCCATGCCCTATGGCGCTCCGACCCTGGTGCAGATGATGCGCAACGGTTGGGATCCGCTGATCAACTTCGGGATGATGATCGAGAACGACCCGTTCTCCCAGCCGACGGCGATCGCCAGCGCCACTGTCGGCGGCATCGGCCTGTTGGCCAACCGCGAGTGGGTGGAGGCAAACAAGGACCTGACCTACCGAGTCCTCTCTATCGGCTTTCGGACCTTCGAGTTCCTCGAGGATCCCGAGACCCAGTACCAGGGGTGGGAGATCGAGGCCAATCTCATCAACGAGAAGCGCCAGTTGAGCATGGATCCCGAGGACATCGGGATCATCTGGACGACCATCGACCCGTCGTTCACCTGGGAGGACCAGGCAGCTGTGTGGGACTTGAACCTGCCCAGCTACCACCCAGAGACGGTGTTCAGGACCCAGGTAGAGGCTCTGAAGGCCAAGGGAGTCCTGTCTGCGACCTATGACACGCAGGCTGGGCTCGAGCAGTTCTTGTTGGCCCAGGATCTCTATTACGACATGAAGGGCATGCAGGACCGTTCCGATGGTCTGTTCGCTACGGCTGAGGGAATGGATCTTTCCGACAGCCAGGCCGCTTTGGTCGAGCAGGCGCAGGCCCACTATGACATCTATAACTTCTACGACGCTCTCCGCTTCTTGGAGGCTGCCCTTATTGGGTAGGCTTTCGGTAGCGATTGCCTAGTAGGTAAAAGAGAGGCTCCGAGCGCGGGGCCGGACGGTTTTGTCGTCCGGCCCCGCGCTCGGGCCTGTAGGTAAAGGACCGCGAGGGCGAGGAAGAGAGATACAGTGACCACCACAAGCACCGATGTTCTTGATGTGAGAGCGGCGGCGCATCGTGAAAAGCGGCGCCGTCAGGTTGCCTATAGCATTTATCTGGTCCTCGGGTTGATTCTTTTTTTGTTGTTTTGGCAGTTGTTGGCCTCGCCTTTTTCGCCTTTTTTCTATCTGATACCGCCGCCCCTTGATGCCGTCAGGCATTTCGGGGAGAATCTGTTTTTCAGTGAGCGGATGTTGGAGCGGTATGTTCATGCTTGTCCGGATCTGTTGGATGAGTTGGAGTTGACGGGGGGAGGAATGTTCGATCTCCCTGATCGCTGTTTTGGGTATATTCTGCATTTGGTGCGGACCACCCGCAATATCATGATTGCGGTTACGCTGGGGACGGTGTTCGGTTTGTCGGTGGGGCTGAGCAGTTTGGTGTTCCCGAAGATCGCGGATGTGGTGACACCGATCGCTGGTTTTTTCGGGACTACCCCGATTTTCATAGCGGCGCCTTTTTTTGTGATCTGGTTCGGGATCGAGTATCCCCTGATGACCACCGTGGGGGTGGTTGTCTTTTACACCACCCTCCTCATGTATTTCTTCAGCCGCCGGGCGGCGGAAAATATACCGGTGGGGATCATTGAGTCGGCTCTTACTCTGGGAGGAGACAGCCGTGCTATTTTCCGGTGGGTGTATTTGCCGGGGACGATACCCGAGATCGCGGGCGGTTTTCGTATTGCATTGGCCGGCGCTTGGGGATTGGGTACGTTGGTGGAGGTGCTGGGGATACAGATGGGAGGAGGGTTTCTTATTCGTATGTGGAGCTTCGCCATGGGCCTTGTGGAGGGGCCGTCCGCGGTGGTCTCTCTGATTCTTTTCTTCGGTGTGTTGGCTGTGGTAGTCGACGGTATCCTGGTGCTGTTTATCCGTTTCATCACCAAGTGGTCCGAGGCCGGTCGCCGGCTGGGTTTGTAGGCAAGGAGGAACCATGTCAACTGTTGTGAACTTTGAGAACCTGTGGTGTGTATTCGAGCACCGATCCGGGCAATTGGTGCATGCCCTTGAAGACGTCACTTTCCAGGTCGATCCCGGGGAGTTTGTGTGCGTGGTGGGGAGGTCCGGGCATGGTAAGACCACCCTGCTGAGGGTGTTGGCCGGGCTTCAGCCTCCCACCGCCGGCTATGCCAAGCTGGGCGACACCGCGGTGACGGGGCCGGGTAGCGACCGGGCCATGGTTTTTCAGCAGGACACGGTGTTCCCCTGGTTGCATGTCCGCGAGAATGTTGAGTTTGGCCTCAGGGCCAACAAGGTTCCGGATAAGGAGCGGAACGAGATCGCCGATTACTGGTTGGAGGCGGTGGGATTGGAGGATTTCGCCGACTCTTGGCCGCGGGAGCTTTCTGGGGGTATGAGAAAGCGGGTGGCCTTGGCGGCGGCGATGGCGGTGGGCTCGGATGTTGTCCTTATGGATGAGCCTTTTGGGTCTGTTGATTATTTCACGCGCCGCAATCTTCATGAGGTTCTTTTGAACCTGTGGTTTGAGACCCGCAAGACCATCTTTTTTGTCACCCATGACATTGAGGAGGCGCTGATTCTTGCTGACCGGGTGATCCTCTTGGCCGAGGGCAAGCTGGTGGACGATATCGCGGTTTCTCTCCCTCGTCCTCGTAACGAGGATGTCCGGGCTACCCCCGAGGCGGTGAGTGTGTTCAAGCTGATCCTCGCGCATCTGGGCATCACCGAAGAGGAGGCGACGAAGGCTTGAACCAGCCTGCCCGCTTCCGAAGCCTTTATTGGATTGGAGGGCTGATCTGGGCTGTCTTTCTGGCTCCTTGGTTGCTCGTTCAACTGCCTGAAGGCTTTCTCTTCGTTTCTTGGACATCTGGCGAGGGCGTGATCAACGTTACGTGGTCGCTCCTTGTTTCTTGGCTGGTTTTGTTGCTGGCCTGGCCGGTTGTGTTCCGCCCGAGTGGGGTCAAGAACCGCCTGGTCAAGATGGGACGGGGGATAGCGGGGGGGCCGCCGATGCTGTTGGCCGGTATGCGCCGCAGCCCGCTCTTCTTCGTCTCCTGGGCGGTGTTGCTGGTAGCGTGGCAACTGGCGTCTTACATTGCGCCTTCGGGAGCCCTCGAGCACCCCCTGGTCCCCGGATGGGACTACGTGTTCGGCGAATCCCTCTCCAGAATGTCCGGAGACTGGACCGTCCTTGGGTTTGACCAGCTCGGGTTTGTAAATTTCCAGGTCGCTGACCTGGCGCCTTATCCCGCCTATGGCGGAGAGAGGACCGTGCCGGCCATTTTCCTCGCCATCGCTTTTCACTCGGGCGTGACCCTTTTCAGGCTGTTGTGTGGCATGACGATTGGTTTCACGCTCGGTCTCCTGACCGGATTGGCCATTCCCTATTGGCCGGCGTTGCGCCAGTCCGCTTGGGCGCCCATGAACTTTCTGCGGATGATCCCCCTCCTGGCGGCAATTCCCTGGTTGCAGTTTGCCCTGGGCTCCACCCTCTTTGGTATCACCATCTATATTGCATTCGGGGTGTGGACGACGCTGGTGGTGGCCACCATGAACTCGGTGGCCAACGTGCCTGACCGGTACATCGAAAGCGCCCGTACCCTGGGCGCGTCCCGGCCGTGGACCTATTTCAAGGTGATAGTGCCGGGGGCGATTCCCGAGTTGCGCACCGCCATGTTGCTCGCCATGGGAGGGAGCTGGTCGCTGGCCATTGCCGCCGAGTTCCTGGGTTTCCCCACCGGGCTGGGATATATGGCAGCGGTGGCGGTGCAGGAAACCAACACCGCCCGGCTGGTGATAGTGGCGTTCATCGTGGCTGGTTATTCTCTCACGACCTTCTACTTGCTCAACGAGGGATTCAAAAAGGCCGTGAGTTGGATGCCACAGCGCACCACCGGGAAGACGGATATCAGCAAGATGGCCGGGGCGGCAGGAGCGGGGGGTCGCGTGGAAAGCATCGAGGGCGGATAGGCCGCGCCGCAGAATCAGCGTCCGCGACGGGCGCCGCGTCGGGATTGACCATCCTGGTTTCTCCCTGCATATGAGGTTACCGGCGCGGTGCTGACCGGCATCGTCTTCGGGTTTATCACGGCGGTGACGCTGGGGATCAATCATTTGCTCACTGCAGTGGTGGCCCGGCGCTTCGGCGTGCTGCGCTCCACTACCACCACTTTGAGCCTGGCCCTCTTGGTGATGGTCGCCTGGGCAATCCTCATCGACGTGCCGTTCGAAATCACCACTGACCAACTTGTTTTACTGGCCTTCTTGGGCTCCTGCGCCGGCGGGGCCTTTCTGGGCTCCTACACGGCCCTCCGACTCGGTCCGATCTCGGTGGTGAGCCCGATCGGCGCTCTGAGTGGCGCCATGACGGTGGTCTTCTCATTCTGGTTGCTGGGGGAAAGACCCGGCGCGGTGCAGTGGGCGGGGATACCGGTCGCGGTACTGGGAGCGGTGTTGGCATCCGTGGTGATCGAGCGCGGAGCCAAGATTCGACTGGTCACCTGGGGGCCGGTCTTCGCCATGATCGGCGTGGTTGTGGGATCGCTCTCCAACGCCGGCCTGAAGATCCCCATCAGGGATGGACTCGACTCCAACCTGACCGTCATCACCCAGCGGGTCTACACGGTGGCCTACGTCGCTCTGGTGTTGGTGATTGTCTCCCGGGTGACAGAACGGCGTCGACGAAGGGGAGATGATCCCCCGTGCCCGGTGAGAATTACCTGGAGGACAGGATGGCTGCTGGGCGTGGTGGGAGTGATCGACGCCGTCTCCTTCATATCATTCGGATACGGTTTGGCGTATGCTCCGGCTTGGCTGATTGGGATTATCTCCCAAAGCGGACGGGTAATAGCAGTGGTCGGCGGGGTGATGTTCTTCAACGAACGACTCCAATCCCTGCAGTGGACAGGCGTAGCCCTGGTAACGGTCGGCGTGGCCATGTCCATCGCCGGCTAGGACCGCCGCTCCGAAGAGGGCGAACGCTATTTCGTCCCTCCGCCATGTGGTCCCCTCCTCCATGACGACCCACGCCCCCGACCACTGCTGTTAGAAAAATAATGCCCTTTTGATAACAAGACACCAAGGCTAAGTATATATTTGAGGTTACAAGCGAGCGGAAGGAAGATCGAATGAGAAAACTGAAATTAGCCATTGCTCTGATGGCTGTCTTGGCGTTGTTGGCTGCGGCCTGCGGCGATGGCGACGATACGGCTGCTGCGGACGCGGCGGCTGTTGCTGAAGCCGAAGCCGCTCAGGCTCAGGCTGCTGCTGCCACGGCTCAGGCTGCTGCGGACGCGGCGGCTGCGGATGCTGCCGCGGCGCAGGCCGAGTTGGAAGCCGCCCAGGCTGAACTGGCGGCCACCCAAGCTGCTGCTGAAGCCGGCGATGCGGAAGCGCAGGCGGAGTTGGCGGCTGCTGAAGCCGAAGCTGCTGCGGCTCAGGCTGCTGCGGACGCGGCTGAGGCTGTTGCGGAAGACGCGCAAATGACGCTGGAAGCGTCGATGATGGCGACGGCGCCCGAGATCCGGGAACTCGAAGTGGCTATGGGTATAGGTTTCTGTTGCGCCGACTTTGCCTATTGGCAGATTCCCTTGGAATTGGACTGGTATGACGAATTGGGTATAACCATCGTCCCCAATACGCCTACTTATTGGTATCTCACCAATAGCACCGAGACCAACGCCAAATTGCAGCGTCAAGAGCTTCACATGGCCAATGGCTGGGTGCCCTCACTGTTCATAGCTCTGGAGACCTTCGCTCAGGAGATTCCAGTGATTCACTTCGCGGATATCTTTATCGGCTATGCGGTCCTGGTATCGCCCGACAGCGATTCGAAGACTGCCCTGGAGTTCGTGGAGGAAGGGATGTCCTTCTCGGAGGCGGCCACGGCGGCCGTGGAGCAGTTGGTAGGCGAGGACATCTACATTACGCCGAATAGCACTACACAGGCCCAGTATGCGAACGCGTTTTTCGCCTATCTGCCCGAGTGGTGGGAGGATGTGCAGGAAGACATTTCCGTAATTGACGAGGAAGGCAACCCCTTGGTGTTGCTGGGCCGCGACGGCCAGCCACTCCTGGATGATGACGGCAACGTTCAGCCGATTCGCATTACGACCAACGACTGGCGCAATTATGCCAATCCGAAGTACGTCGAGGACCCCATTATCGTGGAGCTTTCGGCTGTTCCGGGCCGGATCGATTACGCCATGCCCTTCCAGGCTCCAACCCTGGTGCAGATGATTCGTAACGGCTGGGATCCGCTGATCAACTTCGCGATGATGTTCGAGCACGACGCGTTCTCCCAGCAGACGGCGATCGCCAGCTCCACCACAGGCGGCACCGGCCTGATTGCCAACCGCGAGTGGGTGGAGGCGAACAAGGACGCGGTCTACCGGATACTCTCCGTTGCCCACCGGACCTTCGCTTTGCTCGATGATCCCGAGACCCAGCGAATTGGGTGGGAGATCGAGGCCAATCTCATCAACGAGAAGCGCCAGTTGACCATGGATCCCGAGGACATCGGAGTCATATGGGAACAGATCGACCCCTCCTTTAACTGGGAGGACCAGGAGGCGCTTTGGGACTTGAACCTGCCCAGCTACCACCCAGAGACGGTGTTCAGGAACCAGGTCGAGGAGCGTAAGGCCAAGGGAGAATTGTCTGCGACCTATGACACGCAGGCAGGACTCGAAAGGTTCTTGTTGGCCCAGGAGCTCTATTACGACATGAAGGGCATGCAGGAACGTTCCGACGAGCTCTTCGCCAGGGCTGAAGGAATGGATCTTTCCGATAGCCAGGCTGCTTTGGTCGAGCAGGCGCGCCACTGGTACGACATCTATAACTTCTACGACGCTGAGCGCTGGCTTGAGGCTGCCCTTATTGGGTAGGCTTCCGGTAGCGATTGCCTAGTAGGTAAAAGAGAGGCTCCGAGCGCGGGCAGGACGGGTTTGTCGTCCTGCCCCGCGCTTCGGCCTGTAGGTAAAGGACCGCGAGGGCGAGGAAGAGAGATACAGTGACCACCACGGACACCGATGTTCTTGATGTGAGAGCGGCGGCGCACCGCGCCAGACGGCGAAGCAAGATTGCCTATTTCATCTATCTGACAGTCGGGTTAATTCTCTTTCTGCTGATTTGGCAGTTGATCGCCTCGCCCTTCTCGCCCCTTTTCTATCTCATACCGCCGCCCCTCGATGCCGTCAGGCATTTCGGGGAGAACCTGTTCTTCAGTCAGAGGATGTTGGAGCGGTATGTTCATGCTTGTCCGGATCTGTTGGATGAGTTGGAGTTGACGGGGGGAAGGATGTTCGATCTTCCCGATTACTGTTTTGGGTATGTCCTGCATTTGGTGCGGACCACCCGCAATATCATGATTGCGGTTACGCTGGGGACGGTGTTCGGTTTGTCGGTGGGGCTGAGCAGTCTGGTGTTCCCGAAGATCGCGGATGTGGTGACACCGATCGCCGGTTTTTTCGGGACTACCCCGATTTTCATAGCGGCGCCTTTTTTTGTGATCTGGTTCGGGATCGAGTATCCCCTGATGACCACCGTGGGGGTGGTTGTCTTTTACACCACCCTCCTCATGTATTTCTTCAGCCGCCGGGCGGCGGACAACATACCGGTGGGTGTTATAGAATCAGCTCTTACTCTGGGAGGAGACCGCCGCACTATTTTCCGGTGGGTGTATTTGCCGGGGACGATACCCGAGATCGCGGGCGGTTTTCGTATCGCATTGGCCGGCGCTTGGGGGCTGGGTACGTTGGTGGAGGTGCTGGGACCCCAGATGGGAGGAGGGTTTCTTATTCGTATGTGGAGCTTCGCCATGGGCCTTGTGGAGGGGCCGTCCGCGGTGGTCTCTCTGATTCTTTTCTTCGGTGTGTTGGCTGTGGTAGTCGACGGTATCCTGGTGCTGTTTATCCGTTTCATCACCAAGTGGTCCGAGGCCGGTCGCCGGCTGGGTTTGTAGGCAAGGAGGAACCATGTCAACTGTTGTGAACTTTGAGAACCTGTGGTGTGTATTCGAGCACCGATCCGGGCAATTGGTGCATGCCCTTGAAGACGTCACTTTCCAGGTCGATCCCGGGGAGTTTGTGTGCGTGGTGGGGAGGTCCGGGCATGGTAAGACCACCCTGCTGAGGGTGTTGGCCGGGCTTCAGCCTCCCACCGCCGGCTATGCCAAGCTGGGCGACACCGCGGTGACGGGGCCGGGTAGCGACCGGGCCATGGTTTTTCAGCAGGACACGGTGTTCCCCTGGTTGCATGTCCGCGAGAATGTTGAGTTTGGCCTCAGGGCCAACAAGGTTCCGGATAAGGAGCGGAACGAGATCGCCGATTACTGGTTGGAGGCGGTGGGATTGGAGGATTTCGCCGACTCTTGGCCGCGGGAGCTTTCTGGGGGTATGAGAAAGCGGGTGGCCTTGGCGGCGGCGATGGCGGTGGGCTCGGATGTTGTCCTTATGGATGAGCCTTTTGGGTCTGTTGATTATTTCACGCGCCGCAATCTTCATGAGGTTCTTTTGAACCTGTGGTTTGAGACCCGCAAGACCATCTTTTTTGTCACCCATGACATTGAGGAGGCGCTGATTCTTGCTGACCGGGTGATCCTCTTGGCCGAGGGCAAGCTGGTGGACGATATCGCGGTTTCTCTCCCTCGTCCTCGTAACGAGGATGTCCGGGCTACCCCCGAGGCGGTGAGTGTGTTCAAGCTGATCCTCGCGCATCTGGGCATCACCGAAGAGGAGGCGACGAAGGCTTGAACCAGCCTGCCCGCTTCCGAAGCCTTTATTGGATTGGAGGGCTGATCTGGGCTGTCTTTCTGGCTCCTTGGTTGCTCGTTCAACTGCCTGAAAGTCTTCCCCTCGTTACCTGGACATATATCGATGGCGTGATCGTCGTGACGTGGTCGCTCATCCTTTCTTGGCTGGTTTTCTTGCTGGTCTGGCCGGTTGTGTTCCGCCCGAGTGGGGTCAAGAACCGCCTGGTCAAGATGGGACAGGGGATAGCGGCGGGGCCGCCCCTGCTGTTGGCCGGTATGCGCCGCAGCCCGCTCTTCTTCGTCTCCTGGGCGGTGTTGCTGGTAGCGTGGCAACTGGCGTCTTACCTGGCGCCTCCGGGAGCCCTCGAGCACCCCCTGGTCCCCGGATGGGACTACGTGTTCGGCGACACCTTCTTCAGAATGTCCGGAGACTGGAGCGTCCGCGGGTTTGACCTGGAGTTTGTGGTCCTCGATGTCGTGGAACTGGCACCCCTTCCCATCTATGGCGGGGAGGCGACTTGGCCGGCTGTGTTCCTCGCCATCGCTTTCCACTCCGGCACGACCCTTTTCAGGCTGTTGTGTGGCATGGCGGTCGGTATGAGCCTCGGTCTCCTGACCGGTCTGGCCATTCCCTATTGGCCGCCGCTGCGCAAGTCCGCTTGGGCGCCTATGAACTTTCTGCGGATGATCCCCCTCCTGGCGGCGATACCCTGGTTGCAGTTTGCCGTGGGCTCCACCCTGTTTGGTATCACCATCTATATTGGATTCGGGGTGTGGACGACGATGGTGGTGGCCACCATGAACTCGGTGGCCAACGTACCTGACCGGTACATCGAAAGCGCCCGTACCCTGGGCGCGTCCCGGCCGTGGACCTATTACAAGGTGATAGTGCCGGGATCGATTCCCGAGTTGCGCACCGCCATGTTGCTCTCCATGGGAGGGAGCTGGTCGCTGGCCATTGCCGCCGAGTTCCTGGGTTTCCCCACCGGGCTCGGGTACATGGCCAACGTGGCGGTGCAGGAAACCAACACCGCCCGGCTGGTGATAGTGGCGTTTATCGTGGCTTTTTATTCTCTCGCCACCTTCTTCTTGCTCAACGAGGGATTCAAAAAGGCCGTTAGTTGGATGCCACAGCGCACCACCGGCACGACGGATATCAGCAAGGTGGCCGGGGCGGCAGGAGCGGCGGGTCGCGCGGAAACCCTCGAGGGCGGATAAGGCCCGCGCCGCGGAATAACGTCCGCGACAGGTGCCGCGTCGGGATTGACCATCCTGGGTTCTTTCCGTATAAGAAGCTGTCAACCAGTTGCTGACCGGCATCATCTTCGGGTTTATCACCGCGGTGACGCTGGGCATCAACCAGCTGCTCACTGCAGTGGTGGCCCGGCGCTTCGGCGTGCTGCGCTCCACTGCCATCACTGTGACCCTTGCCCTCTTGGTGATGGTCGCCTGGGCAATCATCATTCAGGTGCCGCTCGAGATCACCGCCGACCATGTGATCCTCTTGGTCCTGTTGGGTTCCTGTGTCGGCGGGACCTTTCTGTGTGGGTACACGGCTCTCCGACTCGGTCCGATCTCGGTGGTGAGCCCGATCGGCGCTCTGGGAGGCGCCATGACAGTGGTTTACTCGTTCTGGTTGTTGGGGGAAAGACCCGGCGCGGTGCAGTGGGCGGGAATACCGGTCGCGGTACTGGGAGCAGTGTTGGCATCCCTGGTGATCGAACGCGGGACCAAGATTCGACTGGTCACTTTGGGGCCGGTCTTCGCCTTGATCGGCGTCCTGGTCGGGTCGATCTCCAACGCCGGCCTGAAGATCCCCATCAGGGATGGGGTGGATTCTAACCTCACCGTCATCACCCAACGGGTCTTCACGGTGGCTGTCGTTCTTTTGGTGTTGGTAATTGTCCCCAGGGTGACAGAACGTCGACGAAGAAGAGACGCCCGGCACGGGGGGAGAGATCCGGTGAAGATCACCTGGAGGACAGGATGGCTGCTGGGCTTGGTGGGATTGATCGACGCCGTCTCCTTCATATCATTCGGATACGGCCTGGCGTACGCACCGGCCTGGCTAATCGGAATTATCTCCCAAAGCGGACGGGTAATAGCCGTGATCGGCGGGGTGATGTTCTTCAACGAACGACTCCACCAACTGCAATGGACAGGCGTAGCCTTGGTAATGGTCGGGGTGGCAATGTCCATCGCCGGCTAGCACCGCGGCCCGAGGAGGTACTCGTTGAGGGATTCAAGAAGGTCGTTGGTCGGATGCCACAATGCACGGGAAAGTGAACAGATGTCAGCAGGGTGGCCGGGGCGGAAGGAGCAGGAGGCCGCGGTGAAACTCTCGACGACGGATAGGGCTTCGGACGCGGAATCGGCGTTCGCGGTCGAGCGGCCAATCGGGATTGGTCAGCCTGGCTTTTCCCTGTATGTGAAGCTGTCAACCAGGTGTTGACCGGCATCATCTTCGGGTTTATCACCGCGGTGACGCTGGGGATCAACCGCCTGCTCACTGCTGTGGTGGTACGGCGTTTCGGCGTGCTGCGCTCTGTCTCCGTCACTGTGACTCTGGCTTGCTTTTTGATGATGGCCTGGGCGGCGCTGATCGGTGTGCGAGTCGAGATGAATGCCGACCACCTGATCCTCCTGGTCCTGTTGGGCTCCTGTGTCGGCGGGGCCTTTCTGTGCGGTTACATGGCTCTCCGGGTCGGTCCGATCTCGGTGGTGAGTCCGATCGGCGCTCTGGGAGGCGCCATGACGGTGGTCTACTCCTTTTGGCTGCTGGGAGAGAGACCCGGCGCGGTGCAGTGGGCGGGAATACCGGTCGCGGTACTGGGAGCGGTGTTGGCGTCCCTGGTTATCCAGCGGGGGACCAAGATTCGACTGGTCACTTTGGGGCCGGTCTTTGCCTTGACCGGCGTGCTGGTGGGATCGATCTCCAACGCCGGCCTGAAGATCCCCATAAGGGATGGGGTGGATTCCAACCTCACCGTCATCACCCAACGGGTCTTCACGGTGGCTGTCGTCCTCTTGGTGTTTGTGATCTTCTCCCGGGTGATAGAACAACGACGACGAAGGGGAGATCCCCGGTACGAGGGGAGCCACCCGGTGAAGATCACCTGGCGGACGGGATGGCTGCTGGGTTTGGTGGGACTGATCGACGGCGCCTCCTTCATATCCTTCGGATATGCTCTGGCGCATGCACCTGCTTGGCTGATCTCGGTTATCTCCCAAACCGGACGGGTTATAGCCGTGATCGGCGGGGTGATGTTCTTCAACGAACGACTCCACAGCCTGCAGTGGACAGGCGTAGCTCTAATAAGCGTTGGAGTGGTGATGTCCATCGTCGGTTAGCACTGCCGCTAGCCGTTGGTTATGAAGAGCTGTGAAAGAAATCGTGGGTGGAGGATTGATTCTTGTCCCACGGGGGTTCACATTGAGATGTACCAAACACCGAGACGGTCTGTCTTGGCATCGTTCGGACTTCGTCAAGGGATCAAACTGACCTCTTGCACGCCCTGTTCCGGGCTGGGCGGACGCGTGTTCGAACCGTGGCAAGGTGGTAGCGGGTCACTGCCGCTAGGCAGTGGGCTTGCCTGAGGGCCCGGCAGGGAAGTGGTTTTTGCGCCTTTCCGCGGTGATTGGCAACAGAACCCGCCTCCGTGGGCTGGGGCCAGAGCTGGGTGGAGTCGGTGCTCAGTTCTCGGGGAAGGTGTACTGGAATACCCCGCCGGTGCGGATCATCTCGGCAGCGATGGCGTCGGCGTGGTCGATGAATCGGCGGAGCATGGCGTTGATTTGGTCCGGCACGTCTTGGAGTGCGCGATGTCCGGCGCCGACCGGTCTGCCGATCACCACTTGGGGGCACAGCTCGCGGAGCAGGTCCAAGTCGAGGCGGGGTTGGCCGCAGTCAATGTACAGATACGGGCATTTCACTCCGGCCAGCACCGGCGCGGGATCGAAGCTGCTCATTCCATGCCAGCCGTTGAGGATCACGTGGTCGGGAACTTGCGCGAGCCGCGCGGCCATGGTTCCTACCCGGGAGGGGTCGTCGGTGGGCAGATAGGAGGCGCGAAGAAATCCGCGCAATGTCTCCCGGAAGGGGAGATCCTTTTGCATGAGGTGATCGAAGGGTCCGTGATGGTACTTCTGCCATCCGGGGATGTTGCTGGGCGAGTCGAGGCTGGCGATGGCGCTCACCAGTTCGGGATGGCGGGCGGCGGCCGAGATGATCACCTGTCCTCCCATGCTCTGGCCCACCAGCACGGGCCGATTCAGTTCCAGTTGGCGGATGAGTTCGGCCACGTCATCGCCGTGTTGGGCCATGGTGTAGGTCTCATCGGGCTTGTCGCTTTCCCCGTGGCCGCGCAGATCGACCGCCACGCACCGGTGATTGGGGGAGAAGTACTCCTCCTGGAAGCCGAAGCCTTCCCGATTGCCGAAGCCCCCGTGGATGAAAATGATGGCCGGATCGCCGGAGCCTAATTCGTGGTACGCAATGCGGTCGCCGTCGGGGGTAGTAATCCATTCAGTCATGGGACCCAGCCTAGTTTGTCCTATTTCTGGGTTGTAGCGACACTCGGGTCAATACCGGGTTAGTGGGGTTCGGCGGTGCATCCTGTTGCTTGATCACCACGTCGAGCAGAAAGGAAGCACCGCCGTGGGTAATGATGATGCCTTGTATCGCTTTAGGTTGGGGGTATTTGCTCTAGCAGAAGAGTTGGGAATCGTGCGTGTGCTGCATAACCGAATGATGGGAATCCATCATTCTACGTTCATCGCTGGGCTTGAGTATATTTTGGAGCGTCAAGGTCGGCTGAATTGCTGGCTTAGCCGCTTTTGGTCGACAGCCGTTGGCCCGACGAGCAAGCGAGCGGAAGGAAAGCGCAAACGAGGAAATTCATATCAGCTATTTCTCTGGTGGCTATCTTGGCGTTGTTGGCTGCGGCCTGCGGCGACGGCGCGGCGGATACGGCTGCTGCGGACGCGGCTGTTGCTCAGGCCGAAGCCGCTGAGGCTGAGGCTGCTGCCAAGGAAGCCGACGAGGCCCAGAAGGCTCTGGAAGGGTCGATGATGGTGGAGGCCCCCGAGATTCGGGAAGCCGAGGTTGCGATGGGTTTCAACGCCTGTTGTGCCGATATGGCTTTTTGGCAGATTCCCGTCGAGTTGGGCTGGTGGGATGATTTGAATATCACCATCGTTCCCAATTCGTCCACCTATTACTATTTCGCCGCCGGCGCCGAGGCCATCGCCTGGTTGCGGAGCGGTGAAGGCGCCGTGGCCCCTGGGTGGGTGCCGGGACTGTTCGGGTCGTTGGAGACCTTTGCTCAGGAAGTCCCGCCGATTTTCTTCGCGGACATCTATGTCGGCTATGCGGTCCTGGTTGCGCCGGATAGTCCCTCCAAGACTGTGCTTGAGTTCGTGGAGGAAGGGATGTCTTTCCCGGAAGCCGCCTTGGCGGCCGTCCAGCAGTTGGTAGGGGCGGATATTTACATTTCGCCCAGCACCCAGCAGGCTCAGTACATGGATGCGTTCTTCGCTTATCTGCCCGAGTGGTGGGAGGCTTATCAGGAGGACATTCCCGCTTTGGACGAGGATGGCAACCCTCTGGTGTTGTTGGGCCGCGACGGCGAGCCACTTCTGGACGAGGACGGCAGCGTTCAGCCGATTCGGATCACGACCAACGACTGGCGTAACTATGCCAACCCGCAGTACGTCCATGACCCCACGATCCTGGCGCTTTCGGCTGTTCCGGGCCGGATCGAGTACGCCATGCCTTATAGCGCTCCGACCCTGGTGCAGATGATGCGCAACGGTTGGGATCCGCTGATCAACTTCGGGATGATGTTCGAGAATGATCCGGTCTCCCAGCAGACGGCGATCGCCAACTCCACTGTCGGCGGTATAGGCCTGCTAGCGAACCGCGAATGGGTCAATAACAACAAGGACCTGGCCTACAGGGTTCTCTCTGCCGCCTATCGTACCTTTGAGTTCCTCGATGATCCTGAGACCCAGTACCAGGGGTGGGAGATCGAGGCCAATCTCATCAACGAGAAGCGCCAGTTGAGCATGGAGCCTGAGGACATCGGGATCATCTGGTCGACCATCGATCCCTCCTTTAACTGGGAGGAGCAGGCGGCGCTGTGGGACTTGAACCTCCCGAGCTACCACCCCGAGATAGTGTTCGTCACTCAGATCGAGAAGCTGAAGGCCAAGGGGGTGTTGTCCGAGGACTATGACACGCAGGCCGGGCTGAAAGAGTTCTTGTTGGCCCAGGACCTCTACTATGAGATGAAGGAATTCGAGACGCGCTCCGACGCACTATTCGAGAGAGCTTCGGGAAGAGATCTTTCCCCGGCCCAGGCCGCTTTAATCGCCCAGGCGCAGTTCCACTATGACATCTATAACTTCTACGACGCTCTCCGCTTCTTGGAGGCTGCCCTTATCGGGTAGGCTTCCGGTTCGATTGCCTAGTGGCAAAAAAAAGCGCCGCTCCGGCCTGTAAGCAGGACTGCGAGGAAGAGAGAGCGGCGGCGCATCGCCAGAAACGGCGCCGCCAAATCACCGAGGAGGAGGCGACGAAAGCTTGAACCAACCAGCCCTCTTCCGACGTCTGTTCTGGGTTGGGTGGCTGATCTGGGCTGTCCTGATTCCGTGGTTGCTTATTCAGTTGCCGGAAAGCCTTCCTTTCGTTACCTGGACGCATGGTGAGGGTGTGATCAACGTCACGTGGTCTTATATCGTTTCCGGGTTGGTGTTGTTCTGGGCTTGGCCGGTTGTGTTCCGCACGACCCGGTTCAAGGACCGTCTGGTCAGGGCGGGGCGGGGGATAGCGGCGGGGCCGCCGATGCTGTGGGCTGGTATGCGCCGTAGCCCGCTCTTCTTCGTCTCTTGGGTGGTGTTGCTGGTGGCGTGGCAGGTGGCGTCTTATGTTGCGCCTCCGGGAATTCTCGAGCATCCCCTGGTTCCCGGATGGGACTACGTGTTCGGTGACACCTTCTTCGGATTGTCCGGGTACTGGACCGTCCGCGTGTTGGACCTTGGGTTCGCGACCTTCCATCTCGACGGACTGGCGCCGCTTCCCATCTATGGTGGGGAGGAGACCTGGCCGGCCGTGTTCCTCGCAATCGCTTATCACTCCGGTACGACCCTTTTCAGGCTGTTGTGTGGCATGGTGGTCGGCGTGACGCTCGGTCTCCTGACCGGTCTGGGCCTTCCCTACTGGCCGGCGGTGCGCCAGACCGCGTGGGCGCCCATGAACTTCCTGCGGATGATCCCCCTCCTAGTGGCGATTCCCTGGTTGCAGTTCGCCGTGGGCTCCAGCCTCACTGGTATCACCCTCTATATCGCCTTCGGGGTGTGGACGACGCTGGTGGTGGCCACCATGAATGCGGTAGCCAACGTGCCCGACCGGTACATCGAAAGCGCCCGTACCCTGGGCGCCTCCCGGCCGCGCACCTATTTCAAAGTGATAGTGCCGGGGTCGATTCCAGAACTGCGCACCGCCATGCTGCTCGCCATGGGAGGGAGCTGGTCGCTGGCGATCGCCGCCGAGTTCCTGGGTTTCTCCGCCGGGCTGGGGTACATGGCCAACGGGGCGGTGCAGGAAACCAACACCGCCCGGCTGTTGATAGTGGCGTTCATCGTGGCTCTTTATTCTCTCACGACTTTCTTCTTGCTCAACGAGGGATTCAAAAAGGCCGTTAGCTGGATGCCCCAGCGTACCACCAGGGGGCCGGACATCGCTAAGGTGGCCGGGGCGGCAGGAGCGGCAGGCCCCGTCGAAACCCTGGAAGACAGATAGGACCCGCTTGCAGTTGGGCGGTGCGTCGGGACCTAGGCGCCATGGCCTCTTTCCGTTTATGAAGCTGTCCACGGGGTGCTGACCGGCGTCATCTTCGGGTTTATAACCGCGGTGACGCTGGGGATCAACAGTCTGCTCACTGCCGTAGTGGCGCGGCGCTTCGGCGTGCTGCGCTCTGCTGCCGCCACGCTGACGCTGGCTCTCTTGGTGATGGTCGCCTGGGCAATCCTCATCGACGTGCCGCTCGAGATGACCACCGACCATCTGATCCTCTTGACCTTTCTGGGCACCTGCGTCGGCGCCTCCTTTCTGGGCTCCTATATGGCCCTCCGACTGGGCCCGATCTCCGTGGTAACACCGATCGGCTCTCTGGGGACCGCGATGACAGTGGTCTACTCCTTTTGGCTGCTGGGGGAAAGACCCGGTGCCTTGCAGTGGGCGGGAATACCGATCGCCGTGCTGGGAGCAGTACTGGTATCGCTTGTAATCAAACGCGGGACCAGGGTTCGACTGGTCACCTGGGGACCGGTCTTCGCGTTGATCGGCGTATTCGTAGGATCGATCTCCAACGCCGGCCTGAAGATCCCCATCAGGGACGGAGTCGACTCCAACCTGACCGTAATCACCCAACGGGTCTTCACAGTGGCCTTCGTCCTGTTGGCGTTGGTGGTTTTCTCCCGGCTGGGATTACGGCGTCGGCGAGAGGGAGATGACCCTCAGTACCCGATGAGGATCACCTGGAAGACAGGATGGCTCTTGGGCCTGGTGGGACTGATCGACGGCGTCTCTTTCATATCATTCGGATACGGATTGGCCTACGCACCGGCCTGGTTGATCGCGATCATCTCCCAAAGCGGAAAGGTGATAGCCGTAATCGGCGGGGTGATCTTCTTCAAGGAACGACTCCACCGACTTCAGTGGACCGGCGTGGGGCTGATAATGGTCGGCGTGATGATGTCCCTCGTCGGCTAATACCGCCTTTTCCATCCGCGGTGGGAGGTTGTGAAAGGAACCGCATTGGGAGGGTTGATTCTGTCTCATGGAGGGTTCATAGTGATATGAGCCAAACACCGAAGCGGTCTGCTCCGGCGTCGTTCGGACCTCGTAGAGGGATCAAATAACCCTGCTGAATGCTCTGTACCTGGCTGGACCGAGTGTGTTCGACCCGTGGCAAGGTGGTGGCGGGCCACTGCCGCAAGGCAGTGGGATCGCCTGTGGACCCAGAGGCAACTTTTCGCGACTTCTCACAAAGATTGGCGATAGTTTCTGAATCGTGAGCTGGGGGCGGCGGTGGTTGGAGTTGGTCCTCAGTTCCCGGGAAAGGTGTATTGGAATACTCCGCCGGTACGGATCATCTCGGCGGCGATGGCGTCGGCGTGTTCGATGAATCGGCGCAGCATGGCGTTGATCTGGTCCGGCACTACCTGGAGGGCTCCATGTCCGGCGCCGACCGGTTTGCCGAACACCACTTGGGGGCACAGTTCGCGGAGCAGGTCCAGGTCGATGCGAGGCTGTCCGCAGTCAACATATAGATAAGGGCACTCTATGCCTGCCAGTATCGGCGCGGGATCGAAGGCGCTCAACCCGTGCCAGTCGCTGAGGATCACGTGGTCGGGAACTTGGGCCAGCCGCTCGGCTGTGTTCTTGGCGCGGGTCGGGTCGTCGGTGGGCAGGTGGGAGGCGCTGAGAAACCCGACCAGCGTGTCCCGGAAGGGTAGGTCCTTTTGCATCAGGTGATCGAAGGGTCCGTGATGGTACGCGGTCCACCCGGGGATGTTGCTGGGAGAGTCCAGGCTGGCGATCGCTCCGACGAGGTGGGGATGGCGGGCGGCGGCGGAGATGATTACCTGTCCTCCCATGCTCTGGCCGACCAGCACCGGCCGGTTCAGTTCCAGTTGGCGGATGAGTTCGGCAACATCATCGCCGTGCTGTTCCATGGTGTAGAGATGATCGGGCTTGTCGCTTTCCCCGTGGCCGCGCAGATCGACCGCGATGCAGCGGTGATTGGGGGAGAAGTACTCCTCCTGGAGGCCGAATCCTTCCCGATTGCCGAAGCCGCCGTGGATAAGGATGATGGCCGGATCGCCTGCACCCACCTCGTGGTATGCAATGCGGACGCCGTCGGAGGTGGTGATCCATTCGGTCATGTGCCGTAGCGTAGTTGTCGGGGTCTCATAGACGGCTAGGGACAGGTCACTATGACGGCTTCGGGTGCAATCCCTATGTGGAGGGGAAGGTGTATTGGAAGACGCCGCCGGTGCGGATCATCTCGGCGGCGATGGCGTCGGCGTGTTCGATGAACCGCCGAAGCATGGCGTTGATTTGGTCCGGCACCACCCGGAGGGCCCCATGTCCGGCGCCGACCGGTTTGCCGACCACCACTTGGGGGCACAGTTCGCGGAGCAAGTCCAGATCGACGCGCGGCTGTCCGCAGTCGACGTACAGATAAGGGCACTTCACCCCAGCCAGCAACGGCGCGGGATCAAAGGCCATCATCCCCTGCCAGCCGTTGAGGATCACATGGTCGTCAAGCCGGGCCAGCCGCGCCGCTGTGTTCTTGGCGCGGGTCGGGTCGTCGGTGGGCAGATGGGCGGCGCTGAGGAAGAGTTCCAGCGCCTTCCGGAAGTCTTGGTCCTTTCGCATGAGGTGATCGAAGGGTCCGTGATGGTAGGCGTGCCATCCGGGGATGTTGCTGGGCGAGTCGAGGCTGGCGATGGCGCCCACCAGTTCGGGATGGCGGGCGGCGGCCGAGATGATCACCTGTCCCCCCATGCTTTGTCCCACGAGGACTGGCCGATCCAGATCCAGTTGGCGGATAAGTTCGGCCACATCGTCGCCGTGTTGTTCCATGGTGTAGAGCTCATCGGGTTTGTCGCTTTCGCCGTGCCCGCGCAGATCGACGGCGATGCAGCGGTGATTGGGGGAGAAGTACTCCTCCTGGAGGCCGAAGCCTCCCCGATCGCCGAAGCCGCCGTGGATAAGGATGATGGCCGGGTCGCCAGCGCCCAGTTCGTGGTAGGCGATGCGGACGTCATCGGAGGTGGTGATCCATTCAGTCATGTCACTCAGCTTAGGTTGTCAGCCCGGCAGGGGAGGGCGAAACGGCGCCAGGAAATTGGTGCTCCAGTTGGCGTTATACGCCCGTCCGGCGTTCGCCGGTCCCAAGTGAGCGGTGTTCGCCGCGGGTCCTTATGTGGAGGGGAAGGTGTATTGGAATACTCCGCCGGTGCGGATCATTTCGGCGGCGATGCCGTCGGCGTGTTCGACGAATCGGCGGAGCATGGCGTTGATCTGGTCCGGCACGTCCTGGAGGGCCCGATGTCCAGCGCCGACCGGCTTTCCGATCACCACCTGGGGGCACAGCTCACGGAGCAGATCCAGGTCGAGATCCGGCTGACCGCAGTCGATGTACAGGTAGGGACACTTCACCCCGCGCAGCGTGGGTGTGGGGTCGTAATCGGCCTTGCCCCGCCAAGTGTTGAGGATCAACTTGTCGGAAACTTCGGCGAGCCGTGCGGCCATGGTGCCCACCCGGGAGGGGTCGTCGGTAGGCAGATAGGCGGCTTTGAGGAACGTGTAGAGTGTTTCGCGGATAGGGGGGCCGTCCTTGCTCATCAGGGGTTGGTAGGGACCGTGAAAACGCTGGTGCCACCCGGGGATGTTGCTGGGCGAGTCCAAGCTGACGATCGCCCCCACCAGTTCGGAGTGGCGGGCGGCGGCAGCGATCACCACCTGTCCGCCCATGCTCTGGCCCACCAGCACGGGCCGATGCAGCCCCAGGTGGCGGATGAGATCTGCCACGTCATCCCCGTGTTTGTCCATGGTGTAGGGCTCATCGGGCTTGGCGCTGTCGCCGTGGCCACGCAGGTCGACCGACACGCACCGGTGATTGGGCGAGAAGTACTCCTCCTGGAAGCCGAATCCTCCCCGCTTGCCGTAAGCGCCGTGGATGAAGAGGATGGCCGGGTCGCCGGCGCCCACCTCGTGGTAGGCAATGCGCACCCCGTCGGAGGTGGTAATCCATTCAGTCATGTCACTGAGCTTAGGGTGTCGTGTCGCGGTGTGGCACCAACACTTTTCGTCTGTTTTTGTCAAAGGTTGTGAAACAAATCGCTGTTGGGGGGTTGATTCTGTTCCCCGGGGAGTTCATATTGATACAAGCCAAACACCAAGACGGTCCGCCCAGGCGTCGTTCGGGCCGCGTCGAGGGATCAAATGTCCTTATTCAACCAGCCCTGTTCCGGGCTGGACGAGTCTGTTCGACCCATGGCAAGGTGGTGGTGGGGGAGGGCCCAGGGAAGCTTTTTCGCGACTTTTCTGCCATGATCAACGACTGCCGTTCGCATAACCAGGCACCCCAGACCACCCACCCGGTCGCTACATCTCAGAAACAACTGAGCTTAGGGTGTCCGCCCGGGACGAGGGTGAACGGCGACAGCTTATTGGTGCCTGAGTTGGCGTGAAGCACCGGAGTGCCGGTCGCCGGGTCGAACGGATCGGCGTTGCCGCGCGGGTTCTCATGTGGAGGGGAAGGTGTATTGGAATACCCCGCCGGTGCGGATCATTTCGGCGGCGATGCCGTCGGCGTGTTGGATGAAGCGGTTGAGCATGGCGTTGATCTGGTCCGGCACGTCCTTGGTGGCCTGATGACCGGCGCCCACCGTTTTGCCGATCACCACCTGGGGGCAGAGCTCGCGGAGCAGATCGAAGTCGAGACCGGGTTGGCCGCAGTCGATGTAGAGATAGGGGCACTTCACCTGGCGCAGTACCGGCGCCGGATCAAAGGCGCTCATTCCCTGCCAGCCGTTCACGATCACATGCCCTGGAACCTCGGCCAGCCAGTCTGGCATTTCCCCGACCCGCGACGGGTCGTCGGTGGGCAGATAGGCGGCGCTGAGGAAGGTTTGCAGCGCCTCCCGGAAGGGGCCGTCCTTGGTCATCAGGTGGTCGAACGGACCATGAAAGCGCCGGTGCCATCCGGGGATGTTGCTGGGCGAGTCCAGGCTGGCGATCGCCCCCACCAGTTCGGGATGGCGGGCGGCTACGGAGATGACCACCTGTCCGCCCATGCTGTGACCAACCAGGATAGGCCGCCGTATCCCCAGATGGCGAAGCCATTCGGCAGCCTCATCGGCGTATTTGTCCATGGTGTAGAGTTCATCGGGCTTGTCGCTGTCGCCGTGGCCACGCAGGTCGATAGCCAGACACCGGTGATTGGGCGAGAAGTATTCCTCCTGGAATGTGAAACCAGTCCGGTTGCCGAACCCGCCGTGGATGAAGACGATGGGCGGATCGCCGGCGCCCGCCTGGTGGTAGGCGAGGCGTACGCCGTCGGAGGTGGTGATCCATTCAGTCATGTCACCGAGCTTAGGGTGTCAGCCTGGAAGGGAAGGTGAGCGGCTGCGCCATGTTGATCTCCGAGTCGGCGTGAAACACTGGACTGCCGGATGGCCGGTCCGAACGAACGGCGTTCGGCGCTGGGGCCTCTTATGTCGAGGGGAAGGTGTATTGGAATACTCCGCCGGTGCGGATCATTTCAGCGGCTATGGCGTCGGCGTGTTCGATGAATCTGCGGAGCATGGCGTTGATCTGATCCGGCACGTCCTTGGTGGCGGCGTGACCGGAGCCCACCGTTTTGCCGACCACCACCTGGGGGCACAGCTCACGGAGCAGATCGAAGTCGAGATACGGCTGGCCGCAGTCGATGTAGAGATAGGGGCATTTCACCTGGCGCAGTACTGGAGCCGGATCGAAGGAGCTCAATGCCCACCACGCTCTGGTGATTACATGGTCGGGAAACCCGGCCAGCCGCTCCGTGATTCCCGCGACTCGCGATGGGTCGTCGGTGGGCAGATAGGCGGCGCCGAGGAAAGTTTCCGCTGCTTCCCGGAAGGGACCGTCCCTGGTCATCAGGTGGTCGAAGGGGCCACTAAAGCGTCTCTGCCATCCGGGGATATTGCTGGGCGAGTCCAGGCTGGCGATCGCCCCCACCAGTTCGGGATGGCGGGCAGCCGCGGAGATGACCACCTGTCCGCCCATGCTGTGACCCACCAGGATGGATCGGCGGAGACCGAGTTGGCGGATCAGCTCGGCCACGTCGTCGGCGTGTTTGGCCATCGAATAGACCTCGTCGGGTTTTTCGCTGTCGCCGTTGCCGCGCAGGTCGACCGCCACGCACCGGTGATTGGGCGAGAAGTACTCCTCCTGGAAGCCGAAGCCTCCCCGATTGCCGTAGATACCGTGGATGAAAACAATGGGTGGATCCCCGGCGCCCACTTGGTGGTAGGCGATGCGTACACCGTCGGGGGTGGTGATCCATTCAGTCATGTCGCCGAGCTTAGGTATCCGGGTGATCAACCCCGCAGACAGTCAATTCCCGGCAGCCCGGGTGGCTAGAGCGCCAATCGCTCGGCCAGTTGGACGGCGTTGAGCGCCGCGCCCTTGCGGAGGTTGTCGCCCACGACCCACAGGTTGATGCCCCCGGGTGTCCCCACCGTTTCCCGCACCCGGCCCACCAGGGCACGGTCCGTCCCGGCGCTGTCCAGAGGAGTGGGCGGGATGTCCTCCCAGACCTCCACCCCGGGGGCGGCGGAGAGGATTTCCAGCGCCTCCTCTCGGCCCAGCGCACGGTCGAACCACACCGAGGCGGCTAGACCGTGGCCGACCATCACCGGCACCCTCACGCAGGTCGGCTCCACGGCCAACTCCGCCAAATCAAGAATTTTGCGGGACTCGTGTATCAGCTTCCACTCCTCGTCGGTATAGCCCTGCCCAGTCTCCGAGCCGGCCATGGGCAGCACGT
Source organism: Acidimicrobiia bacterium (assembly GCA_965248705.1). Classification (GTDB taxonomy): domain Bacteria; phylum Actinomycetota; class Acidimicrobiia; order Spongiisociales; family ZC4RG35; genus Bin76. Next base: position 944,250 of record CBDFJY010000002.1, read on the forward strand.
TGAAGCCGATGGGGCGGCTGTAGACCTCGCCTCCCGGGTCAATCCATTTTCCTTGCACCAGGCCGGAGCGATCACTCCGGAAGTGGTCGATCTGGGCAGATAGCTCGGTCATCCCCTTCTGGCCCGAGCCCGAAACCGACTGATAGGAGGTGGCCACCATCGAACGGAGCCCCGCCTCCCGATGGAGAGGGGCGACCGCCATCATCAACACCATGGTGGTGCAGTTGGGGTTGGCCACAATTCCCCGATGTGACCCCAGGGCATGGTCGTTCACATCCGCCACCACCAGCGGAACTGTCGGATCCATCCGGAAACAGGACGAATTGTCGACTACTACCGCCCCAGCGGAGACAAAGCGGGGGGCGTGTGCACGTGATCGGGAGGCGCCGGCTGAGAAGATCGCCAATTCGATTCCCTCGGGATCGGCCTCATGCAAATCTTCCACCTCGACTTCTCCCCAAGCGGTGGAGATCTTCTGTCCGGCCGAGCGCGCCGAGGCCATAAGCCGCAGCCGGCCGACGAGGAAATCCCGGTCGGCCAGGATATCCAACGCCGTCCGGCCCACCGCTCCGGTGGCGCCCACCAAGGCCAGGTCGACGCTCATGCCCCCCGCTCCTCTCGGATCAGGGGGGGCCTGAACTCGCGGTGAAGCGCCTGGACGGCCTTGTTCATCTGGGATTGATCTACCACACAGGAGATTCTGATAGTGGAGGTGGAGATCATCTCGATGTTGATCCCGGCCCTGCCCAATGTCCGAAACACCCGGGCCGCCACGCCCGGCTCGGTTTTCATGCCTGCTCCTATCAGCGACACCTTGGCGATGTCGTGGCGAATCTCCACCCCGGAGGCCTTCACCTGCCGCCCGATCAACCTGACCACCTCTCCCGCCCATTCCGTGGAATCTTTGGGAATGGTGAAGCTGATGTCGGACAGACCCTCTCGGGAGACGTTCTGCACGATCATGTCAACGTTCACGCCTGCCGTCGCCAGGGGCTCGAAGACGGAAGCCGCCACACCGGGCTGGTCGGGGACTTCCCGCAAGGTGACCTTCGCCTCCGAGGCGTCGTGGGCTATTCCGCTGATTATGGCTTGTTCCATGCGCTCCATATCGGTCGCCTTTCTTATCCAAGTGCCGGGCAGGCCGGTAAAAGAGGATCGTACGTGGATGGGGACGCCGTATCGACGCCCCACCTCCACCGCCCGGGGAATGAGCACGCCCGCTCCCCCGGCGGCCAATTCCATCATTACCTCGTAGGAGACCTCTTCCAGCTTCTGGGCTTCGGGGACTATCCGGGGATCGGCAGTCATCACCCCGGAAACATCTGTGTATATCTCGGCTACATCGCCTCCCAGAGCCGCAGCCAGCGCCACCGCGCTGGTATCGGAGCCTCCCCTGCCCAGGGTGGTGATCTCCTTCGATCGGGGGTTCACCCCCTGGAACCCCGCCACGATCACCACCTTCCCCTCGGCGAGATTGTCGGTTACCCGAACACCCGTTATCCCCTGGATCTTGGCCGCCCCATGAGTGTCGTCGGTGAGAATTCCGGCCTGGCTGCCGGTGAGGCTCACCGCCTCCACGCCATGGGCGGCGATGGCCATGGCAGTCAGGGCAATGGAAATGCGTTCCCCGGCAGAAAGCAGCATGTCCATCTCTCGGGCCGGCGGGCTGGCGTTCACTTCCCGGGCCAGGTTAACCAGGTTGTCGGTGGTGTCTCCCATGGCGGAGACCACCACCACCACCTGCGCGCCGGTCCGGCGGGCGTTCACCACCCGGGCGGCGACGTTTTTGATTCGCTCGGGGGTGGCGAGGGAAGATCCGCCGAATTTCTGTACGATCCGCGACATATTCAAGGGGGAGAGGGGGAAGTCCAACCCAATGTTACGGCTTGACGCTCTTTTGCCCACGCCGGTTCGGCTAAAGGCCATCGGGGCGAGCGCCAACGTAAGCCGGCTAACCGGTGCGGGCGCCGGATCGTTGCCAAAACAGGTTGTGGAGACCCGCCGACAAGTCCCAATGAGATGCGTACAATCATTCGCAGAGATTCAAATGATGATCCGTAGTACGAATGGTGTGGCGCTGTCCAGCGAAGAACCTATGGCGAGCCGACTGCACGGGAGGCGCCGTTTAGGTGGTTAAAGAAAAACGACAGCGTCAGAAGGCCGCCAAGGCGGCGCGTATCCAAGCAGAGCAAAAGAAGCGCTCCCGGCGCGAAAGCCTGAAACGACTGGGAATCGGGGTGGTGATGGCTCTGGTCTTGGTGGGGGTACTGGTCACCTGTAATTTGCGCAGCGGAAAAGAACAGGAGGAAAGACTCATCGAATTGTCATCCACCTACCAGGAATACCGAGAGAAGCCAACCGCCTGCGGAGGGGAGGCGCCGCCCGCGTTGCGGATGATGAACTTCGCGGGTTTTGTTCCCCAGGAGATACCGGATGGGGCGTTAGTGACCGCCAAGGTCAAAACCTCCTGCGGGGAGGTGGTGATAGCACTGGACACGAATTACCCCGAAACCGTCAACTCCTTTGTCTTTTTAGCCAGGGAAGGGTATTACGATGGCACGGTCTTTCACCGGATAGCGGAGGTGTTCGTGGTCCAGGGAGGCGATCCCACCGCCACGGGACGGGGAGGTCCCGGATACGACATCGCCGACGAGTTCCCGCCCGAAGACTTCAAATACACCCGGGGGGTGGTGGCAATGGCCAACGCCGGTAAGAACACCACCGGCAGCCAGTTCTTCTGGATGCTGAAGGACGCCCCGTTCCTCAATCCGCAGTTCAACGTGTTGGGTCGAATAACCGACGGCTTGGAAGTCCTGGACCTCATCGCCCAAATCCCCACCGCTCGGTCCTCCTCCAGCAACGAGCAAAGCCTTCCCCTGGAGGCCATCTATATCGAGTCGGTGGAGATCACCGTCGAATCCTGACCAGGCCCCGGCAATGGGGGTCGACCTTCACACTCACACGACCGCCTCTGACGGCGCCGACTCTCCCACCGAACTGGTTGCCGCGGCCGCCGCATTGGGATTGTCAGCGGTGGCCGTCACCGACCACGACACCACCGAAGGCCTGAAAGAGGCCGCGGCCGCGGCCGCCGGTGCCGGAATCGAACTGGTCGGGGGACTGGAGCTTTCCCTGGAGTGGAGTCGAGGGGCTATGCATTTGCTGGTGCTGATGATCGATGACCCCGATTCCCTGCCCTTTCGGCTGGAGAAGGTTCGCAATGGCAGGGTTCGGCGCAACCTGCTGATAGCGGAGCGTCTCCGTTCCCAAGACGTGGATATAACCATGGAAGAGGTGAGGCGGGAAGGTGGGGAGGGAACCATCGGAAGGCCGCATTTCGCCTCCCTCTTGGTGAAGAAAGGCTACGTCCCCGACATTCCCGCGGCTTTTGATCGTTATCTGGCCAGGGGATGTCCCGCCTATGTGGAAAGATATCGCCTCGCTCCCGCCGAGGCCATCGAGCTTGCCCACGCGGTGGGGGGAGCGGCGGTTTTGGCCCATCCTCTCACGTTGGGAGTGGAGGGCGGCGAGCTCTCCGCCTTGCTGGAGGAACTCGCCGCGCAAGGTTTGGACGGACTGGAGGCTCACTACGGAGCGTACGGCCCGACTACCCGTCGCTCGTTGGCCACGGTGGCCCGACGGCACGGTCTTATCCCCTCGGGAGGTTCCGACTACCACGGGCGCTTCAAGCCGGACACCAGGCTGGGAGTGGGGCGGGGCGACCTGGTGGTCCCCGACGAGGTGCTGGCCGAACTGCGGGTGGCGGCCGTTTCATGGTCGAAGCGTCTCCTGGGATCTCGATCATGAAAGGAAAGGCGATGGGCATGGGCGCCGCCGCCCTGGTGGTATCGGGAGGAGTGTTGCTTTCCAGAGTGTTGGGATTGGCTAGAGAGACGATGCTGGCCGCGCTGATCGGGGTCAACGCCGTGGGAGATGTCTACCGGGCCGCGTTTTTGGTCCCAGACCTGCTCAACTATCTGCTGGCCGGGGGTTATCTGACCATCACATTCGTGCCCATTCTCGCCTCTCGTATAGCGGCGAACGATCCCCAAGGCGGCAATCAGGCCTTTGTGGCTGTCTTTCGGGTGGTCACCGGTTTGACCGCCCTCCTGACCGTGGCGCTGATGATTTGGACGGCGCCCCTCATGGATCTGATCTATCCCGAACTGTCTCCGGCCCAGCTCGGAGAGGTGATCCGACTCACCAGGATTGCCCTGCCCGCCCAGGTCTTTTTCGTGGGGGGATCGCTGCTGATGGCCTACCAGTACGCTCACAGGCGGTTCCTGGTTCCCGTCGTCGCTCCCATTGTCTACAACCTGGCCATTATCGCCGGAGGGCTGGCCGGTGGGCTCCTTGCCAACCCACCTCCCGCCGACGGATTCGTGTGGGGGGCGCTGGCGGGCGCCGTAATCGGCAATTTCTGCGTACAGTGGTGGGGTGCACGCCGGGTGGGCCTGCGCCTGGTGAAGGAGGTGGCTTGGAAACACCCGTCGGTCCGAACCTATTTGGCTTTGGCTATTCCGTTGATGGTGGGCCAGTCGGTGGCGGTACTCGATGAGCAGTTCGTCCGGTTTTTCGGTCAGTTGACAGCGGAGGGAGGGATTTCGGCTCTTTCCTTTGCGCGGGCGCTGAATATGGTTCCGGTGGGAATGGTGGCCCAGGCGGCCGGGGTGGCGGCCTTTCCCTTCCTGGCCTCTTTGGCCGCGGAGGGTCGTCGCTCCGAGTTGGCCGAAACCACCTTGCGCACCGCTCGGATGACGCTCTTTTTGGGAACCGGCGCGGCGGCCGCGGTATTGGCAGTGGGAGGACCTGGCGTGAGGCTTGTCTTCCAGTGGGGAGCGTTCAGTTCAGCGGATTCGGCGCTGGTGGCCCAACTGCTGGCCGTCTACGCGCTGGCAATTCCCGCCTGGGGTCTTCATCAGGTGATTGCCCGGTCCTTTTACGCCGAGCGGCGGATGTGGCCGCCGGTGGTGATCGGTACCCTGGCCGCCGCGGTCGCGGTTCCCCTTTCTTTGGGGCTGGTGTCGGCGTGGGACGCCGAAGGATTGGTATGGGCGAGCGTGATCTCCATGGCTGCCTATACGGTGACGCTGACCCTCTTTTGGTTGCGGGGTCGGGGCGCGGCGGGTAAAGGTCTGGCTTTAGGGCTGGCGCGCTCGGTGGTGGCCGGTGTGGCGGCGGCTGGGGCCGGGTGGTTGGTCGCCCGCTGGTTTTCCCAAGACGGAGCCTGGAAAGTCACCGAAGCGCTGGGCGCCTTTGTGGTGGGAGGGGTGGTTGTCGCTTTGGTTTTCGCGGCTGTGGCCCGGCTGCTGGGAAGCAGGGAGCTGCAATCTTTGTGGGCGGCCCGCAGGGGAGGCGACACTGCGAGTTCTCCCGAAAACGCTTAGCTGTACTTCCCACAAATGTCGCTTGACAGTCTTGGTTGAGTGAAGACATGCGCAACCTGTTTGATTAGTCCCGCCATCACTTACGGACGGTACTTTCCCTGCATCTCCAACGCGGTCAGGGCATATGCGACTGTACCGAGATGGTGATCGATACCTCGATGTCGTGGATCGCCTGCGACATAGCCTGACCGATGAGGTCCAGCCTGCGCACCTGCGCGATTCGGTCAGACGCTTTGTTGAACTCACTCCTGGACAGTAGTTCGTTAAAGATATCGCATGCGTCGGCCAGGCAGATGAGCATCACGTCGCGGGGGCCCGGGATTTCGTCGTTGAACAGCACCTCCATGATGCGCAGCTTCACCTCCCGTTCGGCCTTACCGTCAATGGTCGGGTAGCGCCTGGACCGGAACGCCCACAGAAAACGTTTGTCCTGACGTTCCAGGATGCCGCGGGTAACCAGCCTGGAGAGCGCGTCCTCGCGGATCGCGGCGGCGCTCTCCACAGTGTGTTCCACCCAGTAACGGGTAGGGCGCCTCTCTCCCGCTGCTATCCCGGCTAACGTCGGGTCGAGAAGACTGTCGCCCACCGGCGTGGCGTCAACGAGGATCAGATTCTCAAGGTCGGTGTCGATGCGGTTCTCCATCGCCAAGTCCATCAACACACCGCCGGCGATGGCATAGTCCAGTGACCAGTTGGGCACGTATACAAACCGCCCGTCTTGATCACGGAGCAGGAGCAGGAGGATTTCCTCGACGAATCTCAGCATATGCCGGTCCTTCCTATAACGCGCTCGCCCAGCGCCTTGCCGGGCGCGGCCCGACTGTCACTCCAAGGGGTTCGGAGCGTCTCAGTCTACCTGCTGACTCTGAACCTCAGTGCGAAGGCGCTCAGCGAAGCACTCCCTGTCGCGTAGATGATCTCAGCCAGGGCTGGGAGGATGGTCGGGTGGGGGCCGAGTCGCCGTTCAGGCCTGGATCGGGACGCGGCAGTTGATCCACGGCGGTCAGCCGACCTGCTCGCATCCAGGCAGAAAGCTGATTGGAGATGCGAGGCCGGCGGGCCTGGGCCGCCCGCCGTCGTCGCCGCATCTGCTCTATCACCGCCGAGAGCGCCGCCGCCTCGTATTCACCGGCCCCGCCTTTTATCTCGAACCGTTCAATCATCAGACGGCTCCACCAGCTCGATCAACGTTCCGGCCAAGTCACGGGGATGAACGAAGGCGATCCGGGTTCCCCCGCCTCCCGGACGAGGCTCGTGGTCGATCAGCCTTGCGCCCTGCCCCTGGAGGTGTTCCAAGGCGGCGTCGATGTCGGCCACCGCCCAGGCCAGATGATGGACCCCTTCTCCCTTTTTGACCAGGAACCGGCCCACCGGAGTGTCCGGTCCGAGCGGCCGGAGCAACTGGATGAACGATCCGCCCAAGGGAATCATCGCTTCTTCCACCCCCTGGGAGGAGACAGTTTCCCGATACAGGGGCGTTATCCCGTATTTGACCCGGTACTCGACCAAGGCTTGGTCGAGATCATGAACGGCGATGCCTACATGGTCGAGGTTGAGCAGTTTGATCAAAGCGTCCTGTCGGGTCGTGAGCTTTATTAGACATGCGAGAAGGCCAACGGGTTACGCAAAGCTGGAACATTTCCCAAAAGAGAAACCGGACCGGTCAACTATCCTTCGGCTGTGATGAGTGTTTCAAACCCGGTCGGCAGGGTGGAGTGATGGCGTCGGGATCGGGCCACAACTATGCCCTTGATCTGACCCAGGTAACGGAGCAGGCCGCCATCGCCGCTGCTCATTGGCAGGGAAGGGCCGATAAGGATGCAGTTGATCAGGCCGCGGTGGACGGGATGCGCGAACGTCTCAGCACCATCCGTTTCGATGGAGTGGTGGTGATTGGTGAGGGCGAAAAGGATCGGGCGCCCATGCTTCACAATGGGGAACGGGTGGGGAGCGGCCGGGGTATACAGGTGGATATAGCCGTCGACCCGGTGGACGGGACGGCGCTGACCGCCCGCGGAGGGCCGGGGGCATTGTCGGTGATCGCCGTGGCAGAGCGGGGAACCATGTTTGCGCCCGGAGGCCTGGTCTATATGGACAAGCTGGCGGTGGGAGCGGAAGCGGCGGGGGTAATCGACCTGGAGGCCCCGGTCCGCCACAACCTGACTCGGGTCGCCAAGGCAAAAGGCCTCGACCTTGATCAGTTGACGGTGATCGTGTTGGATCGTCCCCGCAATGAGGTTTGCATCAAAGAGATACGGGCGGTCGGGGCCCGGATTCGGTTGATCGGCGATGGGGATGTCTCCGCCGCGATCGCCACCGCCCGTTCCGAAACGGGAATCGATGTCCTGATGGGAATTGGTGGTTCGCCCGAGGCGGTGATCGCCGCGGCCGCCATGCGCTGTGTGGGTGGGGAGATCCAGACCCGACTGTGGGCGGGTAACGACCGACAGCGGGAGTACGCGACTGTCCACGGCTTGGACCTCAAGCGGGTGATGATCACTGTCGATCTGGTGGGGGGAGACGAGGCGTACTTGGCCGCTACCGGAGTAACCACTGGCGAGTTCCTGCGAGGCGTGGAATTCGGCCATGACCGAGCGGTTACCCACAGCGTTACGATGCAAGCCAGCACGGGGACTATCCGCTACATGAATACCCACCACAACCTGGCTCGTTTGGAAGAACTGGAGGCGCGAAACGCCTGAGCCGTGTGTTGTCAGTCAGCGAGAGACACCGGGAGCGATCGGATCGCCGGAGTCGCGTTCCTGAACAGCCTGGGCGAATCCGACCTGCTCGGCCCGGCGTTTGAACCACAGTCCCTCGGGTGAATGGCGGGCGATTCCGTCAAACAGCGTGGCAAACATTTGGGTGCTGGCCAATCCCATGTTCTCCAATGCCTGGTTGACCACCATTTTGTTCATTATCAACTGATTGCGCGGGACACCCTTGATGCGGTCGGCTAACTCCGCCACCCTTGCGTCCAGACGGTGTTCGGGTACTGCGTCGACCACCAACCCGATTCGCTTTGCCTCGGCGCCGTCTATCAGGTCGCCGGTCAGGAGCATCCGCTTGGCTTGTTCGGCGCCCACCCGATAGACCCACATGGCGGTGGTGGGACATCCCCACACCCTGGCGGGCGGGTATCCGATCTTGGCATCGGAGGCCATCACTACCAGGTCGCAGGAGAGAGCGATGTCGGATCCTCCCGCCACCGCGTAACCCCTCACCTTGGCGATGGTGGGCTTGGAGCATCTCCACAGCGACATAAAGTCTTTGGTGTTGCGGCTCATCATCCGAAAGTCCACGGTGGGATCCCAGGGCATCTCCTGGGTGTGGGGCTCGTCGGCCCGCTCGGCGAATGCCGCGAGGTCGTATCCAGAGCAGAACGCCCGTCCCGCTCCGGTTAAGACCACCACATGAACACGGGGGTCGTCGTCGGCCGTTTCCACCGCCTCTCGAATCTCGCTCGGCATCCACTGGTCGATGGCGTTGAGCCGCTCGGGGCGGTTGAGGGTAATGGTGGCTATCCGGTCAGAGACCTGGTATCGGATGCTTCGGTATTCCGCTGTGTCCATAAGAGTTGGTATCCCGTCTGTTTAACCGGCATTCCCCACGGTTTCCGCGACCGTGGCGGCGGCCGGGCCCAAAGGTAGCGCAACCTGACTGTTCTGGGCGCCCAAGCCCGCTTTTCTGAGCGCCGCTAGCAGTCCGTCTGCGAAATAGCGGTCCAGCCCGGTATCTCCGAGTGGGTGGTTTCCGTGATGGTTGACCAGAATGAAAGCGGTTCCGGCCTCCTGGGCCGCGGCCATGTCGTCGTCGGTGTCGCCGATCATCACCACTCGGTGCAGGGGGGTATCTGCCGCCGCCTCCCGCAGATGATTGCTAAGCAGCCCAACTTTGCTTCGGCCTGCAAACCCGCGCAGACCTTCGATGCGGGTGAAGTAACGGGCGATACCCAGCTTTCTGACCAACGAGTTCAAGGGAGCATGGGGATATAGTGAGAGAATCGACTGGGTGGCCCCGCTCCGGGCCACCATCTCCAGTGCTGGGGTGGTTTCTGCAGCCAGTCGAACGAGGTGCAGGTTGCTCTCATATGCCATCAGAAAGTGGCGGTTGACCCGTTCCCACTCCGAGTCTGTGAGGTCCCGCCCCAGCACCCGCCGATAGAACAACGGAAGGGGACGGACGAACAGTTTGATGTATTCGGAGAGGTTGAGTGGGTCGGCGCCCAATTCCTCGAGGGCGGTGTTGACGGCGAAATGCACCTGCGGAAGATCATCCCAAAGGGTCCCGTTCCAGTCCCATACCACATGATCGGCCATTCCCTCCCAGAGGATACGCCCGGTTTCTGTCGAAGACCTAAGTTGCAATTGTTTGGGCTATGGCTTGGATAGCTTCGGCTGGTTTAAGATGGGCGGGTGGTGGATGAGGGCGGCTCCAATGTCGAACTGCTCACCGACAATGACGCCTGGGATGGGGCTCCGGTGTGGTCGCCTGATGGGCTTTGGAAAAGTCAGGGTGGGGGCTCGGGATGGATCCCCTTGCTGTTGCTCCCCCCGGCCCTCCTCGGTTAGAAGGGCGATTCTCCCAAGCCCACTACGTTCATCTTGATGAAGCGGCCCCGGTCCGATCCGGTTGATGGGCTGATCTGGGCCAGGGAACGGGTTCTGTCGGTGGTCTCGACCAAAGCGGTCAGGCTCTTTTGGTCCACGCACGAGCCCTTCGACACGGTGAGTGTTCCATTCCAGGTTCTCCGCACAGGATCAGTTATCCGCAATTCCGCAGTCCCGATATCCAACAGGAAACCGGCCGGGTCCATCACTCGGAGTATTCCTTGGTAGAAGTCGCTCATGAGACGGCCAGACTAGTCGGAGCCCGCCGCGCCATGGCCGGGCAAGCCTTGGTAGTAGATGCGGCGAAGGCCTTCCAGTTCTCCGGAGACGGCCCCCAGCCGGTCGTCCAGATCTCGGATCTTGGCTCGCAGTCGTACGTTTTCTGATTCCAGTTGGGCCGCCCGACCAGCGGAGCTGGCCAAAAGCTCCTGTTGACGCCGCCGCCTTTGCTGCTCACGGTGCACTGCCGAGAGCTCGTTCTGAAGTTCGATCACCATTCTCACGCCCTCCAGGTTGAGCCCGGCGGAGGTAAGTTCGCCGATGAGTAGAAGCCGTTCGATGTCCTGTTGGGAATAACGACGGGTGCCTCCCTCGGTGCGATAGGGCGCCACCAAGCCGCGCCGCTCGTAGATGCGCAAGGTCTGGGGGTGCATGCCCGACAGCCGGGCCGCCACCGATATCACAAACACGGCTTCCTGATAGCTGCTCATGTCTCCACCACAAAGTGAGATCGTATATCTTCACTGTCCAGATCGGCCAGACTTTCCAGCAGTCGCCGCTGCTGTTTGGAGAGACGCTTGGGGATTTCCACCCTGGCTTCCACCAGCAAGTCCCCGGTTTTGCCTTTCCGTGCGGGAGCCCCTCTGCCTCTGAGCCGAAAGGTCTTCCCGTTGTGCGTGCCGGCCGGGATTCGCAGCTTGACGGGTCCGTTGAGAGTGGGAATCTCCAGGGTGGCGCCCAAGGCCGCTTCGGCGTAAGTGAGAGGCAGCACCAGGTTTAGGTGATTACCGTTGCGCTCGAACAGCGGGTGGTTTTCCACTTCGATTTGCACCACCAGATCACCGGGAGGTCCGCCCAAACGGTCCGGAGCGCCTTTCCCTCTGACCTTTATCCGGCTTCCATCCTTGACTCCGGCCGGGACTTTGACCCGCACCTGGCGGGTGCGGTGGCGGGCGCCTCTTCCCCGACATCCCGTACAGTGCTCTTTGATCATCTTTCCCGACCCTTGGCACTGTGGGCAGGGTCGGCTGAAGGAGAAGAAGCCTTGGTTCTGGACGCTCATTCCCTGTCCTGAGCAGGCCGGACAGATCTCGGCTTGGGTGCCTGCCTGGGCCCCGGTTCCCCGACATTCGCTACAGGAAGCCAGGCCCTTTACTGCAATCGACTTGGTGACGCCTCCGAGAGACTCTTCAAATGTGAGCAGGAGTTCGGCGTTGAGGTCGGCGCCCCGGCTTGCTCTCCCCTGCTGTCCGGGGCGTCCGAACAGGTCGCCGAAGCCGCCCATCCCTCCCAGCAGGTCTTCCAGGTTTACCTGTCCCCCGAAGGGGGCGCCGCCGCCCCTTCCCGCACCCGGGAAGTGCTGATATCCTCCCGACTCCACCAATCGGCGGACCTCGTTGTACTCTTGGCGCCGCTCGGGATCGGAGAGCACGGAGTAGGCCTCCGAAACTTCCTTGAACTTTTCCGACTTGGTCGGATCGCCGGGGTTGGCGTCGGGGTGATAGAGCCGGGCGAGCTTCCGATAGGCGTGCTTGATCTCCTCGGGAGTAGTGGATTTTCCAACTCCCAAGGTCTGATAGAAGTCCTTATCTACCCAGTCGCGGTTCATCTATTCGGATTGGCTCTTTCTTATTCGGATTGGTTCTTTCTGGTTACCACCACCAAGGCAGGTCGCAGGAGTCGGCCCCCCAATCGATACCCGCGGCGCACCTCGTTGGAGACCATCATCTCCCCGTCTCCCGACGGGGGGGCGTTGATCGGCTGGTGGGCATCGGGGGAAAAACTCTGGTCGGTGGTGGGGATGATTTCCAGGCCCTGGCTCTGCAGGGTTCCCAGCATCAGCTCATAGGTGGCCTTTATCCCGGTGAGGACACTTTGCTCCTCTTCGGAGGAGACTTCCAGCCCCAAGGCGGCGTCGAAACTGTCCAGGACGGGCAAGAGGGACGCCACTGTCCGTCCCGCCGCCTGGGAGGCCACCGTCGACTGCTCCCGGCGCATTCGCTTCCGGTAGTTGTCCAAGTCGGCCACCGCCCGCAGGTGGGACTGATGGGCGTCGTCGGCTCGTTGCTCTGTCTCTCGTAGGGCCTCTAATGCCATCCCCAGAGCTTCGGCGGGGTCTTCGGGGAGTTCATCCATCCCCGCGGGGAGGAAAGGCTCCAGCTCCGACTCCACCTCTACTTTTTCAGCCAAAACTTTCTCCGACAGCGAGTCCACGGAGTCACCGGTGTCCTGGGATGAGTCCACGATTACTCGTCCTCGTCCTCGTCCTCGACGATCTCGGCCTCCACCACATCGTCATCTTCGTCACCGGCTGCGTCCTGGTCCTGCTCAGCCCGGGCCGCCGCCTCCTGGTAGAGACGGGTCGCCATCTGCTGGCTGGCCGCGATGAGCGCTTCCATCTTCTCGCGTACTGCGACAGAGTCGGCATTTTGGTTTTCCAGCACCGCCCGAAGGTCGGACAGAGCGGTCTCCAGCGCGCTTTTCTCCTCCTCGGTCAGTTGCTCGCTCTGCTCCGCCATGAGCTTTTCGGTCTGATGCACCAACTGGTCGGCCTGGTTTCGAGTTTCGACGGCTTCCCGTTTCTGGCGGTCCTCTTCCGCGTAATGCTCGGCGTCGCTGACCATCTGGTCAATCTCTTTTCCATCCAGGGCGGTCCCACCGGTGATGGTCATGGCCTGCTGTTTGCCGGTGGCCAGGTCTTTGGCGGACACGTTGACTATCCCGTTGGCGTCGATGTCGAAAGTGACCTCGATTTGGGGAATTCCCATGGGCGCGGGAGGAATCCCGGTCAGGAGGAACTTGCCAAGGCTTTTGTTGTCGTTGGCCATGGTGCGCTCTCCCTGCAGCACATGAATCTCTACCGAGGGCTGGTTGCTATCGGCAGTGGTGAATATCTCCGAGCGGCGGGTGGGGATAGTGGTGTTGCGCTCAATCATCTTGGTCATCAGCGACCCCTTGGTCTCCACGCCCAGGGTCAGGGGGGTGACATCCAGCAACAAGACATCTTTCACGTCTCCCTTGAGCACTCCGGCCTGAATGGCCGCTCCGGCGGCCACCACTTCGTCGGGATTGACTCCCCTGTGAGGCTGGCGGCCGGACAGCTTCTGCAGCAGTTCCTGAACGGCGGGCATGCGGGTGGATCCTCCCACCAGCACCACATGGTCGATGTCTCCCGTTTTTACCCCGGCGTCTTTCACAGCCGAGAGAAACGGCCTCTCCAGACGCTTGAGGAGAGATTCGGACAGCTTTTGGAACTCAGAGCGGGTCAGTTTGTACTGGAGGTGGAGCGGTCCCGCCGAGGTGGCGGTTACGAAAGGAAGGTTGATCTCGGTTTCGGCCACGGTGGAAAGTTCGATCTTGGCTTTTTCGGCAGCCTCCCGGAGCCGCTGGACAGCCATCCGGTCGGAGGAAAGATCCACTCCGTGCTCATCCCGGAACCGCCTGGCCAGCCAGTCGATGATGGCCTGATCCCAGTCGTCGCCGCCCAAGTTGGTGTCGCCGCTGGTGGACTTCACCTCGAAAACGCCGTCGCCGATCTCCAGGATGGAGACATCGAAGGTCCCGCCGCCCAGATCGAACACCAGGATGGTCTGGTCGCTTTCCTTGTCCAAGCCGTAGGCGAGCGAGGCGGCGGTCGGCTCGTTGATTATGCGAAGCACATTCAACCCGGCGATGACTCCCGCCTCCTTGGTAGCCTGCCGCTGAGCGTCGTTGAAGTATGCGGGGACGGTGATCACCGCCTCGGTCACCGGACCGCCCAGGTACGCCTCAGCGTCACGCTTGAGCTTGAGCAGCACCCGAGCCGATATTTCCTGCGCCCGGTAGGTTTTCTGATCAGCATTGATGGACCAACTGGTGCCCATTTGCCTTTTTACCGAGCGGACGGTGAGGTCGGGATTGGTGATGGCCTGTCGCTTGGCCACCTCTCCCACCAGGATTTCTCCGTCCTTGAAAGCCACCACCGACGGGGTGGTGCGGGACCCCTCGGCGTTGGCGATGATGACCGGATCGGCGCCGTCCAGGGCGGCTATCACACTGTTGGTGGTTCCGAGGTCTATTCCGACTGCGGATGCCATATCGTTTTTCCTCCGTTTTTCGATGTGAGGTGCGATCCCCAAGCCGGGGGGCCGGGAACCGCCTTTGGTTGTCTATCTAGTATAACCTAACAATAGGGCTATCATATTTCCACCACGACTAATTATCAAATTGACCCACGTTGAAGGCCGCAAGGGCGGTTTGTGCTAGTCGGCGGGGTTTAGCTCCAACGAACAGGAGTTAAGGCAGTAGCGCTTCCCGGTGGGTCCGGGTCCGTCCGGGAACAGATGTCCGAGATGTCCTCCGCATCCCTTGCACAGCACCTCGGTGCGGGCCATGCCGTGGGAGGTGTCGGTGCGGGTCTCGATTCGCTCCGAATCCATGGCCTCCCAAAAGGAGGGCCACCCGGTGCCCGAGTCGTATTTGGTGTTGGAATCGAACAGTTCCATTCCGCATCCCGCGCAGGCGTAGATTCCGGGGTCCTTGGTGTTCCAGTAAGCGCCAGTGAAGGGGTGTTCCGTACCACCTTCCCGCAACACCTGGTATTGCATCGGGTCGAGGCGTTCCTGCCACTCGGATTCGGTTTGGGGTAGGGCAGTCTTTTCGCTCATAATGCATGGACTCTACAGAAAGAGGTTTAGGTTGTTGCGGTCGTTGCAATTTCTCTTGCGATCTGGTCCCGCGCCGTTCGGTCGGGCGGCGGAGGGAGCGAACGCTCCTCATATCCGTGCCTCGGTGGGTGGCATGCCAGTCCCCCATTTTCGATAGGATGGAATAGGCCGCCGCGGCCAGAGAGACCCAACGAAGAAATGGCCCTTTATGATGTCGTGACCCTGGGCGAGACGATGTTTCGCCTGACCCCGCCTGGGGCGGGCCGGCTGGGCCAAGCTTGTCGCTTCGAGGCAGGGTTCGGATACAAAAGAGATTATTGGAGGAGACAGATCAGGTGGTCCAACAGCACTATCTGGCCGGAGGACATCTTGGCCCGGGCTTCGGTGATGGAAAACCACTCGGCCCGGTCGATTTCAGGAAACTCTTGGGTCTTTCCGGAGCGGGGCGGCCACTCCATTGAGAAGAGCCCTGGGGCAAGTGCGGCCGAATCGAAATCGGCTTCCACCGCCCAGATGTTCATTACCTGGTGCGATGTCTTGACTTGAGGGAGTGGCAGCCAGGGTGCAGGCGGCGCCGGCCAGCCAGTCTCCTCCTCGAATTCGCGAGTGGCCGTTTCGTGGAGAGTTTCGCCATTGTGGGCAGCGCCCTTGAATACGGTCCAGCCACCTTGGTCGACTCGGGACCAAAAGGGCCCGCCGTAATGTCCGAGGAGTACTTCGAGAGACTGGTTTGGGCTTAAGCGATAGATCAATAGGCCGGCACTTATCCGGGGAGGCACAATGACGATTCGCTTCAGGCTGAGGGAAGGACGGTCAAACCGAGTTCCCCAATATGGCTTGCGCGAATGCTCCCAGGGTGGCATAACTCCAGGTGGGTTGTGCGTCCACCACTCGGGCGGCGTTGTGATCCCGGCGGATCCACACGGTATCGATCCCCAAGGCCCCGGCGGGAGCGATGTCATGAAACAAGCTTTGCGCGACGTGCAGCACTCGGGATCTGTCGCCCAAGGTTGCGAAGGCGGCGTCGAACATAGCCCGGTTCGGTTTGTAAAGACCCACGTCCTCGGCCGTGATGATGTGACTGAACGAAACCCCTAACTGCCGGTTGGTGCGGGCAAAGAGATCGTTGTCCACGTTGGAGATGATGGCCAGGTCGAATCTTTGCGCCAACCTGGTCAAGGCCTCAACGGTGTCCGGGAAAGGCCTCCAGTCACCGACACTGCGGGCGAAATAATCGAGGTCGCCTGCAGACGGTGTAAAGGCCAAATCGCTGCCCAGGCGGCGCAGCACTTCTCGCAACACATCCGCGTACCGACCTCCGTCAGATTGGACTTCCGGTTCGGTGCGGGCAAAGAATTCCAACAGGTACATGTCTGAGGCTTCCCGGTTGTGGCCCCTCAGCACCGGTTGTAAGTGGTCGACGATTCCCGAACTCCAGTCCACCAGGGTGCCGTAGCAATCGAATGTGAGGACGCGGTAGTTCTCTGCTCGGGGGTGTTGTGAAGCCATGATCCTTTTCGCAACCGGCTTACCTTGAATTTTACTACTTTCCGGAGGAAGTCCAGCCGGTGGTGGAGTAAGGGGGCGGGGCTGGTTGGCTCCGCCCCCCTTTTGGTAAGTGGCTATCTGTTGTCGCCAAGATCGAGAGGCTGGGCGTTGAGGTACTTGCTTACGGTTCCCGCTACCGTTTCCAAGTCCTGTTCGCAAGATCCTCGCTCGTCCCGATACAGGGAGTCCAAGTCTCGGTAAAGGGCATCCATCAACGCCTCAGGGGTGTTGCGGTCCCAGGCGTAGAAGCTATTCCGAGCGAACTCGGCATATTGCATCACGTAGGACTGGACCCGATAGTCGCAGGCGCCGTCGCTGAAGGGCAGATCCACGGCTCCCACCGGGGTGCGGGTGTGCAACTCCTTGAAAAAGCAGTCCAGGCAGGGTCGGTACCGCACGGTAGCCGACACCAGCCAGTCGTTTCTCCTGGTCTCGTCGGCCAGTTTCACCTCGAAGAAGGCAGCAGTGGCGACTCCGCCCAGCAGTGGAGCGGATTGACTCTTCACCAACTCGTCCTCTCGGAACAACTCCGAGTCGATCTTGCGGTTTTCGTAACCGATCAGACGCCACAGCTCGACCGATTCGGGATTGAACTCCACCTGGGCTTTTGCTTCCCAACCCACGATTCCCGATAGGACCTTGTCCAGGAACCGATCGCCGCTTTGGTAGTCGTATATGTACTGATACCAGCCCTGGGCCTGGTCGGCGATCTGTTCCAACAACACATCGTTGTAGTTGCCCTCGCCCACTCCACCGGCGGCCATGCTGATGTCGGAGTCTCTCTTGGCTCTTTCCACCAATTCCAGGATGCTGTCAGGTCCGGTAGCGGGACCGGTGTTGGCCACTCCATCGGACAAGAACAGCACCATCACCTGACGGTCGGAGTCACGGGCCTCATCGGCGGCGAGTTCGTAGCCCATTCTGAGACCTTCTCCGGCGTTGGTGGAGCCATCGGGATACAGATTGGCTTCCCGGTACCGGCGTCGGGCACGCTCGCCATGCTCTGGATGAACAATCACATGGGCATGATCGTGAAAGGTGACCAGCCCGAACCGGTCATCGGGATTGAGGCTGTCCAGCAATTGTTGCAATATGGTGGTGGCCACGTTCCAGCGGTCGCCGTCTGCCATGGAGCCGGACTGGTCCAGCACCACGATATAGCTCACCGGCTGATTGGATCCTCGCCCGGTCTCTACCGCGATTCGCACCAGGCGGTACTCGTCGCGAAGATAAAATGGGTTCTGTGTGCCCTGCACGCACATTCTTATGGTTCCGTCGCTCACCGATTCATCACAGCGGGCATCGAAAGCGTTGATCATCTCCTCGGCTCTGATCGCATCGGGATTGGGTCGAGCGCCCTGATCCAGATACACGAACTGGCGATACCAACTGGCCGTATCGGCATCAAGACCAAAAGTCGAGAAAGGTTGCTCATCGGCAGGGATCTGAGGATTCACACCGTAGCCCTGATAAAACACCAGCGGAAATTCCGTGGGAGCCGGTCTGGAGGAGGTTGTTTCCTTCGCCGCTTCCTCGCTGGCGGCACCTGAGAGTGCCGCCGCTGGCGTGGTAGTAGTCGGCGCCGGCGCACCCGACGAACTTGATGCCGCAGCCTCGGCTTCGGCAGCTCGTTGCTCGGCTGGGGCGGCAGTAGTAGCCGGAGCAGCGTTGGTGATGATTGCCTCAGAGTCGTCTGCGTCGCTTCCACAGGCGGCCACTGTTAGGGCCGATAAGGCCACAATGGCTGTTTTCAGCCAAATACGTTTCATGGTCATTTCCTTTTCATGTTGTTGGGTTGTGTTGGGAGATGGAAGGCCACTAGCCCTCGGTGTCTTTTGAAAACAAGACATCGTGGGTGGGGTGAACCCTCTTTTCATGGTTTCTTCTTGTCTGATGTTGTCTAGGTCGGGGCCCTCGGCGTTTGGGTGTCTCGTCCCGTTCGCGGTACCTGGTTCCAGACTCTGTGGGGACGGCTTACCCTCGTCTGGGTACAGGTAGCCCAAGTTTCGGCAGAAGGCATGGAAAACGCCTCCGGGGTGTGGATGTCCTAGGGGTAGGGGTTGCTACCCGCTGTTTTCGACCTAATACGCCGGGTAAGCCGGCGCCGAGGATGGTTTGATACTCGGCCGTAGGGAAGACCTACTGCGCCCGCCGGGGTGCGGGCGTTTCAACTAGTGAAAAGCAATCGAGGAGCGGTGGTTAAAGCACCTGGCAACCGTTTAGCATCCAACCAACCGGCCTTCTCGGCGCTGCGATCCGAACTGCTGGATTGGGTAGCCGTCAGGCGCCACTAGTCGAGACAGTCGGGATCGAACTCCCCTTGGGACTTGCCTACCGGCCCACGACTCCTGACCGGACTTGATCAAGAGTCGGTTGGCCCTTCGGTAATCGCCGTAATGCCAAACAGGCCTTTGGTCTAATGAGTTTCATGGTTAGGTTCCTTTTTTCATTGTTTGGGTGTTTTTGGGAAGGCGAAACGCGATTCGCCTTTAAGCCCATACTAAAGGAACTGAGACTCTATATCGTGGATAAAGGTTACATTTTTTTTTCGCGGGTTTGATATTCCGCCGCGTGGTGCGACCAAGCGTCTGCAATTTTTCTTTGGTCAGGAGATTGCCGAAGCCGGTCACCTGCCCGCGCGGGCGCTCCCCAACCGGACGATGGCGCGCACCCCGTTTCAGCGTGAGAGGGCGGCTAGGACCTCGGGAAAGGCAGCTTCGGCGAGGGCTTGCATCTCTTCGTCGGTCCGGTCCTGGATGGGGTGGGACGTCAGCACCCTGCGGGGATACATGCCCAGGGCCTCTCCCTGGGCATCGGCCGCCTGGGCGAATCGGTCCGATGCGACGAACACCCCTGCTACACCCCGGTCTTCCAAATCAACGAGGTCGTGCACACTGCACGACGCGCACGATCCTCAGTCGGCCAGGGCTTCCACCACTGCCGTGCACTCGGCGGCGATCTGCTGGCGCAGATCGAGGGGGGCCGGTTTGGAGAAGGTGGGCTTGCGGTAGTGCCTTACCGACACCCCCCTTTGGGAGAACAGCTCTTCCAGCCTCTTTATGAAGACATCGCCGCGCGGTTTGGAGATGTCCAGCAGGGCAACGGTCTGACCGGCAAGATCGGCGATTCGAGGACTGAGGGGCCGCTTATGGGTAGTTCTTTCGCTGGTCGGGTCCAACAAGGCAGTCATCTGGCGCCCCCTTTTAGTAGTCGATAGCGGCGGTGGTCATTTGCGAACTGGATGCTCCACCGATCCAACCTGAGATTATCGCGGAGAACATTCCGGCGTCCCCGCCGGCGTGAACAAACCAAAGGCCTTCGGGAGTGAACTTCAATACTTCCTTCTTCTTGGCAGCCACTGCGGGCGGCAGGCCCTCCGCGACTCCACCGGCGCCGGCCACCATCTCGTCGGTGGGGAGCGTGAGAAGGGCAGAGATTTCTTGGCGAAGCCGGGCCTTGGACCAACCCGCTTCCCGGAAGACTCGGGCATGCTCGGGAGAAACCACCACTATGGCCTCGGACAATCCGGCAAACTTGGGATGACCTATCATGCGCAGCTGCAATGCGAAAGTGCGGGCCAGGGATTCGGGGTGGCGGGACCGCTGATCAACTATCTCGATCGGCCCGTGTCCGGCGAAGAGGGTGACGGTGGAATCCTGGGAGGAGTATCCCCGCTCTACTGACAAAGACTCCCATGGTGATCCTTCCTCATCCTCGGGAAAACAAAAGGACAGCTTTCCGGGGCTGCCCAGCGCGGCCCGGTCCACTCCGCCGGGCCGGGCGCCGCCCACATTGCGGACCACCAGGTTGAGGGCCCGCCCGATGGTCATGTTGGCTCGGTTGCCTTGGCCGAGGGCGTTGATCCCCGAATTCATCCCGATCCGTCGCCGGATCGGGCCGTTTACCACCAGCACGGGACCCGTGAAGTAGGTGGTGGCGGCGATGCCATGGATGTTAAAACGCTTCCCAGCTGCTGCTTTTACCGCCGACAGCACCACCGGCAGATACTCGGGCAAACAGCCCGCCATCACTGCGTTGATGGCCACTTTTTCAACTGTGCATTCCGCCAGGTCGGGAGGAAGGACACAGACCACCTCTTCGGGGGACAGGGGCGTGCCTTCCAGCATTCTCGCCACTCGTCTCTCGGTGGGGGGTGTTACCGGCAAGCCATCGGTCCATCCGCGGGCGAAAGCCGCTTCGATGGGGTCCTCCGAGCTTCCCATCTCTATTCGACGAGATGCCAGGCGGTGAGGGGAATGTCGCCGTAGCATTCGCTGGTGAACATCGGGCAGCATGGTGTCCGAGCCGCACCCGGGGCGTTGGTCCGGTAGTCCTTTCCCCAGGCCTTGGGTTGCGGTCACCCGCTCCCACCCGCTTCTCAGCCAGCCTGCCTGCTGATCGACCACCTTGCCGCTCTCAATGCGATAGATGGTGGGGGTGGTCTCGGTTTGAAGTTGCCAGGAGATTTCCAGTTCTCGGTCGTGAATAACTTCCAATCCCGGAGGAAAGTCGGCTTGGTCCTGGGACACCAATGCCGGAGTGTGTCCTCCTCGGGACAACTCGGTGAGGACGGGTATCACCAAATGGCAGGTTTCGCAATCCTCTTTGATCACCACCACCAGCCCGTTGGGGATCGGAAGACTTGTAGGGGGTTGGTCGTTGGTCAAGATGACACCCTGGGTTTGTGCAGGTTTAAAAGTCGGCCGGGCTTTATTTCATGAAGCTTTCCGACACAATAGCGCGAGGCCCTTTTCATTAATCTGTGAACGGTGCTCAAGGTTGTAGGCGATCCTGGTGCTGTCGGGTGACCACACCGGATAGCCGCTGCGGTCTGTGGTGAGTTGCCGTTGATTGGCCCCGCTGGCATCCAACGCCCAGATCGTCTTTCCCGACATTGCGGGCAAAGACGATGCCCGCTGGGTCTGTTTCGTCGGAATACTCCCCCACGTCGGGGACCGCAGACCCCGGTGGGGCCAGCATCACCAGCCCAGCCAAAACTCCTGAACCACTCGAGAAACCCCACCGTGACGGCCAACTATTTCAGGGAACGGTAAGCCATGTGGTCAGCCTAACTCACCCCTGGCGTCTGTGACAGGGCCAGATTGGGAGTTGTCTACCCGATGGCGCCTTCGACTTGGAGCAATGTGCGTTTGCGCTCGGTCCCGCCCAACCCGTAGTGGCCGATCAGGCCGTTGGAGCGTACCACCCGGTGGCAGGGGATCACCAGGGGAACCGGGTTACGGGCCATGGTCTGTCCCACCGCCCGGGCGGCTTTGGGGCGTCCGGTGCGCCGGGCCAGCCATCCGTAGGAGCGCGTCTCACCGCGGGGGATGGCAGCAGTTTCATTCAGAACCTGTCGCTGGAAATCGGTTACCGAGCGAAAATCGACCGGAAGAGCACCGGGCGTGCCCTCCGCCAAGGCTTGGAGGATCAGATCGTTCCACGTTTGGGGCGGCCGAGCTTCCAACAGTCGTCTTCGGAAACGTTGCTCGAATCGCTGCTGGAACCCATCGTCGAGCAGGTCCACAGCCGAAACGCCCAGGGGATTGAATGCCACCACAACCGGCCCCAGGGGAGATTCGAACACCGAGAAACCATCCGACAACCCGGTTCCAAGCGCCACCCCGTCCTTTACGCCCCTGGGGGCAGGGATTGCCAGTCGTCCCAACTTCTTTTCAATATTCATTGACTGCTCCTGCTATTTCTTTATCGATAATCGACCGTAACCGGGCCAGCCCTCGGCGGACATCGCTTCTGGCAGTGTTGTGGGGACGGCCTGTCGTCTCGGAAATCTCCTCGTAGGAAAGCCCGGCCACATGTCTCAGAATCACCGCCCGACGTTGGGTCATCGGCAGAAGCGCCCATCGTTGGCGCCACAGATGAGAGTCGGGTGGCTCTGCCGGTAAGTACCCGGCATCCTCCAACTGTAGCGGTACCGGTCGTATTGACTCTGCTCGAACTTCATTGCGCAGGAGGTTGAGTGCGATAGTCCAGACCCATCCCCGAAGTTTCATGTTGTGGATGCGTTTGGGCGGATAGGTCTGCAAGGCTCGATAGGCCCGGATGAACGCCTCTTGGGTGAGGTCCTCGGCGCGATGGTGATCTCCAGTGAGCTGGCGAAGCCCACTGAACACACCGTGCTGCAGCAGGGACACCAACTGCGGAAAACTGTTGTCCAAATCGGATGCCAGGGACCTCGCCAAGTTATCCATCTACTTAAAAGAACCCGAATCTGCCCGGTTGCGTTGCATTAGGGCCGGGATTTCTTCGCGGGTGGGAAGCGGCGATCTTGTAGAGAGACGAATCAAGCTGCAAGATAAGCTACCGTGGTTCGGTGATGGCCAAAGAAGTCACCACCGTGGAGATCGCCGGGGAGGAGGTGCGGATTTCTAGTCCCTCCCGGGTGGTGTTTCCGAAATGGGGATGGACCAAGCTGGATGTCGTCAAACATTTCGTGGTGTGTGCGGAGGGGGCTCTTCGGGGGGTGGCCAACCGCCCCACCATGCTCAAGCGCTTTATGAAAGGAGTGGACCAGCCTCCCATCTATCAAAAGCGGGCCAAGCCGGGCAGTCCCTTCCAAACCATCTCCATTCGCTTCCCCTCTCAGCGTCCGGGGGTGATGAATGTCCCCACCTCTCGGGCGGACATCATCCGGCTGGCGCAGCTGGGCTGTCTGGACTTTCACCCCTGGCCGGTCCGGGCGGACGACATCGACCACCCCGATGAACTGCGGCTCGACTTCGATCCCACCCCCGGTTTTGGGTTTGACCATGTAAAAGAGGCGGCCCTGGGGGCCGGCGCCTTGCTAAAGGAGGTCGGGCTTCGGGGATGGCCCAAGACTTCGGGGAGCCGCGGGATCCATGTGTATGTGCGAATAGTGCGCTGCTACGACTTCCACCACACCCGCCGGGCGGTGCTGGCTTTCGCCAGAGAGCTGGAGAGACGGCTGCCGGGCCTGGTAACCACCAAATGGTGGAAGGAGGAGCGGCGAGGAATCTTCGTGGATTACAACCAGAACGCCCGGGACAAAACCGTCTCCTCCGCCTACGGGGTCCGGCCCACCGGATACGTCTCGGCTCCCCTCACCTGGGATGAGTTGCCTGCTGTCGAGATCGAGGACTTTCCAATGAACCGATTCGCCGACCGTTATCAGGCGGTGGGTGACTTGACAGACGGGATCGATCAGTCGACGGGAGAGATTCATACCCTGTTGGAATGGGTGGTGCGTGACGAGGAGGAGTACGGCTTGGGCGACGCGCCCTGGCCCCCCCACTATCCAAAGCAGCCCGGTGAGCCTCCCCGGGTGCAACCTTCCCGCCAGCGCCGCGCAGACCACGAATACTGATTCCGCGTCCCGGGGGGTCGAAACGGGCCGCTATTTCTGACGCTTTTGAAAGTCCCGGTGGCTGCGGCTGGGGGTCGGGCCGGTCTGATCCTGGTATTTGGAGCCGGTGATCCCACTCCCGTAGGGGTTTTCGGCCGGGGTCGACATCTGATAGAAGCTGATCTGTCCGATCCGCATGCCGGGATAAATAGCGATGGGGAGCTGGGCGACGTTGGAGAGTTCCAGGGTGAGGTGGCCGTTGAAGCCCGGGTCGACGAATCCGGCCGTGGAGTGGATCATCAGACCCAGCCGCCCCAGACTGGATTTGCCCTCCAGTCGGGCTACCACATCGTCTCCCAGCCGGACTCGCTCCAGGGTGGCGCCCAAGGCGAATTCGCCGGGGTGAAGAATGAAGTGATTGTCGGGTTCCACCTCGTGGAGGGAAGTGAGTTTCTCCTGGAGCCGGCGGGGGTCTATGTAGGGATAGAGGTGATTGGCGAAGACCCGGAAGGTGGCCGCCACCCGCAGGTCCACGCTGGAAGGTTGCACGTGTGACTCTTCGTAAGGCTCGATTTCGATCCGGCCCTCCTCCAAGGCTTCCTTTATGGATCGGTCAGAAAAGATCACTATGTCCTCGTCTCAAGCCATTGCCGCTGTCCACCTCTGGGGCGAACAGGACTCTTCCGCCAGCACTGTAGCCGCACGAACGTTACCGGCTGGGGGTCGGTACCCGGACGATCTCGACACGAGTCTCTTTGTCATAGAGTTCGGCTGCAAGAGACTGCACCGTTGCCGCGGTGGCATTCTGGAGTTCTTGCAGAGAACGCGCCGACGTGGAAACGCTTTTGTCGTCAAGGTGTAACCGGCTGGTGATGACATTGAGCAGCCCGGCGTTGTTGACCTTGTCGAAGTCGGCTTGGGCAACGGCCTTGGCCTGTTGGAGTTCCTCGCTGGTGGGTCCGTTGGCCACCATATCGGCCAGGATCGCAAGGACCCTGTCGTAGGCGTCTTGGTAGCCGTCGGCATCGACGGTGAAAAACAGATTCGAGTAGATCGTGGGCCGTGGCGTGAGGGCCGGTTCGATCGAGACCCCCGCAATGTAAGAGGCGCCCAACTCTTCCCGGACCAACTGGGTGAGACGGTCGTCCAGAATCACTCGAAGTAGGTGAGCGTTGACTCTCGCCGATGGGGTGACGGCCCCCTCGGCCTCGTGGTACATCTGCAGAACGGCGCTCATATTCTCGCCGATCGGTATCTCTCGCCTCACCAAGCCATCAGGTGGCGCCGGATGGCGGTCAACGTAGGTGTCGGACTCACCGGCGGGGAGGGTCCCGATGTAATGGCGGGCGAGTCGTTCGATGACCTCGGCATCGGTGTCACCCACCACCGCCACCACCATGTCGTCCACATCACCCAGGCGGCGCTGGTAGAGGTCGAGTAGCGATTCGGCGGTCATCGTGGCGAGTTGTTCGGGGGTTGCCACCGGTCGGTGCCAGGCGGGATCGAAGCGGGCTTCGTTGTAGGCCACCAACGCCTGCCAGGAGGGATGCACCTCCGCCAGTTGAGTGCGGATGGCGGCACTGTTCAGTGCTTGATCGAAGGCGATGTCGTCCACCCGGGGAGCGGTGACGAGCAGGTGCAGGAGTTGGAACAGGGTTTCCACATCTTCACTGTTGGCGCCGCCATCGAAACCTTCTGTGGTCTCGCCGATCGACGCGCTCAAGGAGGCGGTGCTCTCCCCGAGGAAACGGTTGATCTGCAACTGCGTCAGGTCACCGAAGCCACTACGCAGCACCGCTTCGACCGCTCGGGGAGCGAGCGCCCGCGCGCCCGGTTCCAGTTGGGACCATCCCCCCAGCGAACGGGTGCGGAGGTGGACAGTCGCCTCGGTGATGTCGGAGTACACGAACACCACCCGGGCCCCGTTGGCGAACTCCCACTGAGTGCCTTCCAGTACGGGGAGGGGGCCACTGGAAACCGGCTCCACCGGCTCGGGAACCGCCATCAACTGATCGATCTCCGGCTCGACTGGTGGAGGCTCGCTGCGCGGCGATGCGGCCACCACCGCAGCTTCCAGGTCGGCGGTGGATGGGAGGCTGGCAGCGTTGGGACCGACTGCGATCAGAATCGGCCCGGCCCGGCTCATTAGCCACCGGTAGTGATCGGTCAACTTCTCGGCCGTCACCTCTTCGAGAAGGGCCGAAACCCGGTCGAACCGATCCTGAGGGGCACTGATGTCAGCGCCGTACAGGAAGTGGGCTACGTAGTTTCCCGCGTACCGCGGGTCCGTGGTCGTACCGGCCGTTTCAAGCCGGTGCTCCAGTGCGGTGGCAAGTTCCTCTCTGACGCGGACCAGGTCGGCATCGGTGAAGCCATACTTCTGCACGGTCTGCAACACCGACAAGTAAGCACTGGAAGCCGTGTCGAGGTTTTCGCCCTGCCAGTTGGTGCCGAAGTAGCGCAATCCTCGGTTGTGGTTGAAGGTGTCAAAGTGAGGGCGATCCACCTGTGCCAGTTCCCCGCGGTAGTAGGCGTCTTCGAGCCGATTGGCGATCATCAATTCCGCGAGGCTGTCCAACAGCAGGAGGCGCTCTGCGCCAAACGTGCCGGCATTGAACGATGGAATGGGGATGTCGAAGGAAATGAATGTGTAACCCTGTGCTTCGTCAGTGACTACGTGGTAGGACGGCGCCGGATCGGGTGTCACTTCGGGAAGTGAGAAGGGTGGGGCGGTACCTGGCTCTATCGATCCGAAGTGCTCCTCCACCAGGGCATAGAGGTCGTCTTCAGGTACGTCGCCCACCGCCACGATGGCCATGTTTGACGGGACGTACCAGGTCTCGTAGAACCCCCGCAGGTCCGCGGCGGTCATCGACTCCAGAGACGGCGCCGTACCGCCCGGGTAATACCCCTCATAGGGCGTGCCCTGGGTGTATATACGATCGAACTCCGCGCCGATCTGACCACCACTGGTCTCGGTCCGGAAACGCAACTCGTCCAGAACCACCCCTCGCTCTGCGATAACCCCCTCGGGGTCAATGAGGGCGGCATGGGCCATCTGCGACAGGACATGCAGCGCCGTGCTCACATTTTCTATCGGATCGGCCGTCACCGTCAATTCGTAGACAGTTTGGTCGTACCAGACCCCGGCATTTATGTCAGGACCGAGTTCGGCGCCCAGGGATCGAATGGTGGCGTTGAAAGATTCGGCCGTGTACGCCTCGGTTCCCTCAAACAGGATGTGCTCCAGGAAGTGAGCGATACCCCGGCCCGGTTCGGGTTCGTTGATCGATCCCGCCTTCACGACCAGTCGAAGAGTCACGCTCTTTCCAGGCTTATCGTTTTGTCGCACGTAATAGGTGAAGCCGTTGTCGAGTGTTCCGATGCGCACCGCCGGGTCGTTGGGCAGGGGAGTCGAGTCCACGGCCGGCTGGTAGCCGAGTAGCGGCACCAGTTCCACTGCACGCGCCAGGAAGGCTGCCATCTGACCGCGTGTTACATCAGCGGAGGGGCAGTAGAGGAAAGCGTCGGCGGAACAACCAACGGTCAGGCGAGCGGCGGCCAGAGCATTGATGTCGCCGGCGTTTTCGACGCCTGCCAGATCTCCGAACCCGATGTAGCCCGCCGGGGGGAGTTTGAAGGCACGGGTAAGGACAGTCGCAATCTCCGCACGGGTCAGGCCGTCCTCGGGGCAGAACCTGAGCGGATCACCACCGCATCCCTCGATGATGCCCTGGTCCACCAGTTGTTCAATGTGGGGAGCTGCCCACATTATTTCATTGTCCAGGTCGGCGAATCGTGTCGACGGCGCCTCCTGCCCAGGGTTGAACCCGAAGACCGCCCTGGCGAGCCAAACCGCCATCACCCAGCGTTGTGCAGGCTCGTCGGGACAGAAGCTGCCTTCGGCGCAATCCGTCTCGGTAAAGAGTCCTAAGGCGTGCAGGGCCTCAATTGCCGGAGCGTGGACACTCTGAGAGGAAACATCCTCGTAGGCCCCATCGTCGGCAGCAGCTATGGGGGTGGCGAGGAGCGTTGCAAGCATCGCTAGAGCCACGAACAGGGTTACAAACCGGGACAGTCGAACAGCCACAGTCATCCTCCAGGGAAGGGGTCAGGATTGGCGATACATAGCGTAGTCACCGCCACGGAGCATACCGAAGGCGGCTCCGATGGAGAGCGGGTGAGGGGAATCGAACCCCCACTCCGAGCTTGGGAAGCTCGTGTTCTACCATTGAACTACACCCGCCGGCTAGGAATTCTTAGTCTAAAGGGGCGCAGGCGGCCATCCCGAGGAGGGCCTCAGGATCCAGTCGGCGGGAAGCTGTACTGGAATACCCCGCCGGTGCGGATCATTTCGGCGGCCAGGGCGTCGGCGTTTTCGATGAACCGCCTGAGCATGGCGTTGACCTGGTCGGGAACATCCTGTAGGGCCTTATGTCCGGAGCCCACTGTCTTTCCGATCACAACCTGGGGACAAAGCTCTCTGAGCCAACCAAAATCCAGACCAGGCTGGCCACAATCGATGTACAGGTAAGGCGCTTTCACCTTGGCCAGCACCGGGACAGGGTCGAATAAGGTCATGGTCTGCCAGCCATTGACGAGCACATAATCGGGGATCGGGGCCATTCTTTCCATGAAGCTACCCGCATGATCCGGGTCGGTGGAGAGATAGGCGGCGCCGATGAACATCTGCAGCGCTTCCCGAATGGGGCCGTCCGAAGTCATCAAATGATCGAATGGGCCGATGTAGCTCTTGGTCCACCCCGGAGCGTTGCTGGGTGAATCGAGACTGGCTATCGCTCCCACCAAGTCGGGATGCCGGGCGGCGACGCTTATGACGACCTGTCCTCCCATGCTCTGGCCGATCAGAACAGGTCGGTTCAAACCAAGGTGACGGATCAATTCGGCGACATGGTCGGCATGTTCCGCCATGGTGATGATCCGATCGGGTCTATCGCTTTCACCGGTGTGACCTATCAGATCGACGGCCAGGCGCCGGTGACTGGGAGAAAAGTACTCCTCCTGGAGGCCGAAGCCTCCTCGGCTACCGTATACGCCGTGGATAAAGATCAGCGCCGGATCACCTGCACCCATGTCGTGGTAAGCGAGCCGTTCGCCGGCTGCAGTGGTAAACCATTTTGTAGTCATTTGGCATGTCAGTTTAGCCGTGGAGGGCGGAACGGGTCGCTCGATAGGCGATCAAATCACCAGGTCACCCCTGCGGGGCCACCAAAACCGCAGGAGAAGAATCTCTTGGCATCGACCTAGACAGTTTCCTCGTCCGTTGGCAAGGTCCCACCAGCAATCGACCTTTGGGCAGCGGGTAAGGATGTGGACTATTTTCTTTGTTTGGCCAGGTACCGGCGGCGGTGGGGGTGGCGCCGAGGTGGTGGGTGTCCGTAACGGGTGGGTGGTGGGTGGAGTAGGTGCTGTCCGGTGGGGGTCTGGCGCACTTGCCATCCGTCGTCATGTACTTTGTGGTGGCAGCGGCTGCATAACAGGACTAGGTTGTTCAGGTCGCTTTTGCCTTCGGCGGCCCAGGGGGTGATGTGGTGCGCCTGACACCAAGCGGCCGAGGCGCCACATCCCACGCACTTTCGGTCCCGTGCCACCAGGGCGATGCGTTGGGCCGGACTGGCGATCCGCCGCGATCTTCCCAGATCCAGCGGCTGGGATGCACCCCGGAAGATGGCGGGGAGGATCGCGGCGTCACACGCCAACTCCCGGGCCTTCTGGACGGGGATGGGAGTCCCATCAGAAAGGCGACCGTTGCGGAGTTCTCCGGCGATGACGTCGTAGTCGGCGATCAGCAACAACCTAGCCCCCCGGGACCGATCATCCTCGTTGCTGTACCCGCCTGCTTTAGTGAGCAGCAGTGCGAGAGCGTCGGCCATCCGCTGACCCGCAGTGGCCCGGTTGCGGGGGTCCTCTTCTCGCCACAACTCGTCCATCTTCTGTGACAACGCTGTCTCGATCCGCGCGCCCGTGATGGGATCGAACCGCCCAAACAAGACTGCCATCCCATCGTCAGGATCGGTCTTGACGTTGGCGAACCGCCGGGACCGCTGATGCTCCAACCTTCCCATGCCGTCATCTCGGGAACGTTGCTGTTCATGCCTCCGGACGGTTCCCGCGAACTTGTCCGGTGACTGGGTACGGGCCGCGTCCCCTAGTTCGTTCTCGTTTATCTCTCCCCGCTGAGAAGCACCCGCAATGATCCGCGCATTGTCGTAAGGGATCTCTCCGTTCCGTAACCCCTTGGAAGTCTCCGACAGTCCCTGAAGTTCCACTGCGGTCTCCACTTCCGAGCGTGCCCGGCGGCGGGACCGCAAACCACCCTCTCGTAGCACCGTTTCGGTCAGTTCGGTTCCTTCCCGCCGCTGCAAGCTCGGCAACCGCATCGGCGCGGATCCCGGCCAGTTGGTTCTCTGAGCGGATGGTGGACTGCACCCGATCGTGGAGTTGTTCCACCGTGGCCTCCGAGACCGCCAGGTTGGGCGCCAACACCCGGGCTTCGTTCACCACCTGTCGGTTGATAGTTGTTTTGTTCATGCCTACCAGTATGAACTAGGGGTGTGATAAAACACCACCCCATATCACTAAGTTAGTAAAACCAACACTAACAATCGATTATATAGACAAAGGAGAAGACCCTCTGTTTTGGTGTACTTGAAGCATCAAGCACCAATGGACACCCTCCGACCCTCTCGGCTCGAGGTCATTACTGCGTCGAGGATTCGATGGAGCTCCACTCCGTCATCGAAGTCGGGTCGGAAACGTCGTCCTTCCCGGATGGAATCGGCGAAATCTGTCAGGGCTCTCGCCACGTTGTAGCCGGAGTGGCTCTCGGTCAGCGGCGTCTCCGAGAAGTACTCGCCGGGGATCTCCACCTGCTCCAGAATGTCTGTTTCCCTTCGGCCCACCGAAACTTTCAGGGGGCCTACCGACAACCTGACAGGGCTGAATTGGTAGTAGGAGGGCGCCCCCAGGAGGATCTGTCCCTCCTCTCCGAGGATTCGCAGAGAGTACCCCAGGGGAGGTGAGGTGGTGTTGGAGGCGTAGGCCGTCCCGACCACACCTCCGGTCATTTCGGCGATGGCCATCACCGTGTCGGCGGTCTTCCACTCGAAGGTTCCCCCTTCGCTGAACACCCCTGCCGGGGAGAGGGTCAGTTGGCGGGCGGAGATGTTCTTCACGTCTCCCAGGATGAAACGAACCGAATCCATCACATGCCCGAAGGCTACGAACAGCGCGCCGCTTGCTTCGGAGTGACGCACCAGCCAGGACCGGTCGGAGTCCACTTCGAACTTCGAGAGCATCTGGGAGGCCAGGAAGGAAAGAGGCCGGCCGATGGCACCGTCGGCCAACAGTTGTCGCGCCCAGCCGATCGCAGGGGCGAAGCGGCCCTGCAGACCCACCGCAGTGGGGATCCCCCCGGCCGCGGCCGCGGCCGCCATCTCCCGGGCCTGAGTGGTGTCCAAAGCTAGAGGCCACTCGCAGAAGACCGGTTTGCCGGCTCGTAGAGCCGCCATGGCCAGCGGATGGTGAAGGCGGGGCCGGACCGCCACCGTCACCAGGTCCACTTCGGGGTCGTTGCACAGATCCTCTACGCCGGCGTACCACTTGCGAGCTCCCCACTTTTGGGCGGCGGCCTTGGCTGTCTCCGGGCGGGTGGTGCAGACCGCCTCCAAGGTCAGTCCAGGGGCGGCTCGCACCGCCGGCAAGTGAGCCCGGTCACCGAAGCCGGGCGGGCTGGCGCCCATCACTCCCACTCGTACCGGATCACGGTTACTCATAAAATGCCCCTTTCCACGTTTGTCGCCAAGCCAACTAGGAGACGGGTGGTTTCACCACCATCTGATGGCGATCGCTGTAACACTTCTAAAGTTACCGCCGAGCCGACTTATCCGACACCATGGCGCTCCGCTCGCAGCTGTTCGGTGGCTTGGTGGTCGAGTTGATAGTCCTCGGGCAGGCGAACCATCCGGTTCGGGGAGCCGGTATAGCGGATAATCACTCCGTAGTCCCGCTCCGCTCCGGTTATAGAAACGTAGCCCTCGACCACATCGGCCAGCACCATCGCCGGATCCCGCTCCAGCGGGTCGCCGAAGCCGCCGCCGCCGGGAAGATTGAGTTGCACCCGCTGGAACGGATCAAGGGTGAGCAAGGCCTTGGGCTGGCCCTTCCTCTGGCCGTCTAGAAGCAGTTCACCCCGAGCTCCGGGGCCTCCTCCCAGGATTCCCTCCGGGGGATGGTTGATCCGGTCCACCATGGCCGAGACCGTCCATGCCGCCTCGGTTCGACATCCCATCTCGGTGTTCTGCCCGAGGCCTCCCCGGAAACGGCCAGGCCCCCCGGAGTCGGGTCGAAGCTCCCGGCGGTGTTGGATCAAAGAAGACAAGGTCTCGATCGCCTCGGCCGGCACCCCCGCCACCCCGCTGGGGAATCCGGTGGCACTGAGGCCGTCCTTTCCGGCCCGGGCGCCTCCTCCTCCGCACTGGAAAAGGCTGAAGGTGAAGAAGCTCCTCTTGCCCGGGGGTTGTCCCCGCCAGACGCTGATCCAGATCGGGTCGGATCCTGCGGCCATCAGGGGCAGCGCTTCAGCCAGGGCTCCGAATATCACGCCCGGCAGAAAATGTCCCAAAATGTGCCGCGAGGCCACCGCGGCCGGCGGACGGCAGTTGAGAATGGAGCCGGGGGGAGCGGAAACATGCACTGGCCGGAAGGCCCCTTCGTTGTGGGGCACCTCGGGGCTCACCGCCGCCTTCATGGCGAAGGAGGCGTAGGCGTGGGTGTAGTTGAACACCACGTTGATCCCTCTCTGGCTCTGGGGTGAGGAGCCGGCGAAGTCGATATGGATGTCGCGGTCTTCGACGTTCACCGCCACCTTGATCTTGATGGGCTCCTCGAACCCGTCACTCCAGGTTTCGTGCTCGTACCGACCGTTGGGAATCGTGCCAATCGATTGGCGCATGGCTTCCTCGGAGCGGTTCATAATCTCGCGGGCAACCGGATCGATGGAGTCGAGATCGAACTCGTCCATGAACTTGAGGAGCGCCCGAGCGCCTACCTCGTTGCTGGTGGTCTGGGCGTAGAGGTCGCCCACCGTCTCGTCGGGGGTACGCACATTGGCTCTGATCAGCTTGATGAGATCCCGGTTGATCTCTCCTCTTCGGAAGAGCTTCATGATGGGCAGCCGCAGGCCCTCTTCGTAGACCTCCCTGGCTTCAGCAGAGAGGATCCTGCCGCCGATGTCGGCCGCGTGGCAGGTGTTGGCAAAGTAACCCACGATCTGCCCGGCTCTGAACACCGGAGTGGCAACTGTTATGTCGTTGATCTGGCCGGCGGTCATCCACGGGTCGTTGGTTGCCAGAACGTCGCCTTCCGACAGCCTCTCGGGCGGATATTCGGCCAGCAGGTGGCGCATTCCGGTGGCCATGGCGTTGATATGGCCGGGAGTGCCGGTGAGCGACTGGGCGACCATGGCGCCCTCGGTGTTGAACACCCCGCAGGCCAGATCCTGGGTTTCACGAACAATGGTGCTGAAGGCGGTGCGTATCAAGGCCACCTGCTGCTCATTCACCACCGACAAGAGTCGGTTCCACAGCACCTCCAGAAGAATGGAATCCATCCCGCTCATTTCCCGCCCGTCTTCCCGTTCAAGGTCACCACCAGGTTGAGTTGGGAATCCACCCGGATGTGGCCGCCCGGGCCGATAACTGCCGTCGACTCCTGTTCTTCGATGATGGCCGGGCCCGCCATCTCGTCACCTTCTCTCAGTCGGTATCGGTCGTAGACGGGAGTGTCCCGGAAGGCGGCATTCTCGGGGAAATAGGCCGGTCTCCTTCCCTTGAGGGCCGCCCCGTCCGCAGGAGGCCGGTCGCCGGTCTGTCGGTGGACCACCGGTGCCGGCCCGGCGCTCACGACTCTCCAAGTAAGGGCTTCCAGCCCGACCTCGGGACCGGAGCGGCCGTAGAGATCCCGATAGACCCGATCGAAGCCCTGCTGCAGGGTCTGGTAATCCTTTTCCCCCAGAACCTCTCCGGGAACCGGGACTCTTACCTCGTGGCCCTGTCCTATGTAGCGGATGTCAACGCTGCGGGTATGGGTTATGTCATCCGCCTTCGCTCCCGAATCCGCCAGCAGTGCGGTTCCCTGCTGCTCGAGGTTGGAGAACATGCCGTTGAGGAAGTCCCAGTCGAGGTTGTCCAGTTGGGCATAGTGGGACTGGACAAAGTCGAAGGCCAGAGGGGCGACCAGGAACCCCAATGCCGAGGTGACCCCGGCGGAGGGAGGGAGAATCAGGCTGGCGCTGCCGGTCAGTTCGGCGACCCGGTACCCGTGCACCGGCCCCGCCCCTCCGAAGGCGATCAACGGCAGCGAGCGGGGATTCTTCCCCCGCTCCACCACATGAACACGCGCGGCGTTGGCCATGTTTTCGTTCACCAACTGGTGGATGCCCCAGGCCGCTTCGGTCACCGACAGCCCCATCGGTCCGGCGATCTGGGATTCGATGGCCCGGCGGGCGGATTCGGTGTCGAGCGTCATTCGGCCGCCCAGGAAGTAGTCGGGATCAAGATAGCCGAGGGTTAGATCGGCGTCGGTAACGGTCGGCTGGGTGCCGCCCAAGGCATAGCAGACCGGGCCGGGATCCGATCCGGCCGACTGCGGCCCGATCTTGAGCAGCCCGAGTTGGTTGATCCGGGCGATCGAGCCTCCTCCCGCCCCGATCTCGATCATCTCGATCACCGGTACCTTCACCGGAAGGCCGGAGCCTTTTCGGAACCGGTACCGCCGGTCGACCTCGAAGTCGTATGTGACCGACGGACGCTGCTCCGCAATGACGCACAGCTTGGCGGTGGTGCCACCCATATCGAAGGAGAGAAGGTCGTCAACTCCGGCGTCCGCACCGAGGGTTGCCGCGGCCAGCGCCCCGGCCGCCGGGCCGGATTCGAGAAGCCGGATGGGAAAGCGGGTGGCGGTCTCCACCGTGGCGATACCCCCCGAGGACAGCATCGCAAAAAATGACCCTCCGAATCCCATATCGGCCAGACGGTCTTCCAGGCCTTGCAGGTATTGCTCGGCCAGGGGCTGGACGTAGACGTTGGCGATCGTGGTGGAGGCGCGTTCGTATTCTCTGATCTCGGGGGCAACTTCGGAGGAGATGGAGACCCGCAGGCTTGGCGCGGCGCGAGCCACCGCCCGGCGGGCGGCCTGTTCGTTGGCGGGATTGGCGAAGCTGTGAAGAAAGCTGATCGCCACCGCCTCGATTCCCCGCTCGGCCAGCTCGGCAGCCAGCGTTTCCACCATCCCCTCGTCCACTTCTGCCAGCAACTCGCCACCCGCCGCGGTCCGCTCGGGAACATCGAAGCGAAGATGGCGGGGGGTCAGGGGACGGGGCAACTCCAGAAACAGGTCGTAGAGCTCGTAGCGATGCTCCCGCCCTATCTCGACCGAATCCCGAAACCCCTCGGTGGCCAACAGGGCGGTGCGGGCGCCCGTGCGCTCGATGATGGTGTTGGTTACCAGGGTGGTTCCATGCACCAGATGTCTGATCTGCGATGTCTCCAGACCGGACCGGGCCAGAGTTTGGGTTAGCACCTCCTCCACCCCCAGGGAAGGGTCGCCGGGCGTGGTTAGCACCTTTCCCACCACTGTTTTCCCCGAGCGGTCGTCGACCAACAGCAAATCGGTGAAAGTGCCTCCGATATCCACCCCGATGCGATAGGCGGCCACTGGCGAGCCGGAAGTTTTCATGGAACGCTTTGGCCGATCCCGTTGTGTCTCTGAACAGAATCCAGACTACCGGTTGGGATCAATGACGCTCTCGGGAATTGCCCTGCGCCCTTCCCAAATCCGGATCAGCGCCGGGCGGTGGAGCATAGTCTGGGATGGGCATGACGTCACCCCCGAACTCGGCCGGGTTTGCCCGACGACCCGGTTTGGGATTTGCAATGGCATTGACAGGGGGAGTCTTGTTCGGCGTTTCGGGTACGGTGGCCGCCGGCCTGTTCTCCTCCATCACTCCGGCCGAACTCAATCAGTACCGGCTGGTCGCGGGGGCGGCGATCGTTTCCGGGATGGCGGCGCGCAAGGGTCTGGTGCGCCACGAAGGAAACCTGGGTTGGCTGGCGTTGCTCGGTCTGATAACCGCCACCGTTACCTATCTCTATTACGTGGCCGTCGAGCGATTGGGGGTGGGCCCGGGAACAACCATTCAGTTCGTGGCCCCGGTCCTGATGTTGTTGTGGAGACGGTTCGTCCAGCATTTAGCAGTACCGTCCACCGCCTGGACGGGCGCCGCGGGCGCGGTGATCGGGGTAGGTTTGGTCACCGGCGCCTTCTCGGCCGAGTATGCAGATTCGGTGGGCATGCTGGCCGGTCTGGGGGCGGCTTTCTCCTTTGCCGCGCTGACCATCGTGGCCGAGAAGCTGGGCAAGACCCTCCATCCCATCACCTATACGGCCTATGGATTGACCATCGCCGCTCTGATCTGGGCGGCGGCGCTGCCGGTGAGCACTCCCCATCTTTCGGTGGTGGGCTGGGTGGGGATCGCCTGGGTGACAATTATGGGAATGGGGATCCCGTTTCTGCTGCTGATGAGCTCCCTCCGTCACATCAGCCCCGGACCGGCGGGGGTGGCTGCCACATCCGAGCCCAT
This sequence comes from Acidimicrobiia bacterium, assembly GCA_965248705.1. GTDB lineage: Bacteria > Actinomycetota > Acidimicrobiia > Spongiisociales > ZC4RG35 > Bin76. Next base: position 980,645 of record CBDFJY010000002.1, read on the forward strand.
AGTGGGGGCCCTGGTGGCCTGGGTGGCGTTGGGCCAAACGCTTTCTCTTCCCCAGGTGATGGGAGTCGCACTAACCGTTCTAGGTGTGGCGGTGGTGCAATTCAGCACCCGACGAACCCCTGGCTTCTGAAATTGTGACGGCATAGGGACCAGGTTGTGGGCACATCGGTAACCATCACAGGAACGGGCATGCCGCTGCCGTCCATCACGCGAGCCGGACCGGGCGTGCTGGTGCGCTCGGAGGGATTGGCGTTGCAGTTCGATGCGGGCCGGGCGACTTCCATGCGACTGGCGGCCTGTGGCTTGACGCCGGTTGACCTCGATGCGGTGTTTGTCACACATCACCACAGTGATCACCTCAGTGGGTTGGAGGATCTGGTGATGTCCCGGTGGATAATGGATCGGCTCGACGAGTTGGCGCCACTTCCGATCTTGGCGCCCTTCGGTCCGGCCACGGACTTCCTGAAGCGGATGCTCGACCCGTGGGAGCATGACTTGGCGGTGCGGAGCGTTCATACCGGTCGGGGAACCTACCCGGGATTCGAGGTGAAGCCCTTTGAGATCGAAGACTCCTTGGGCGAAGTGTGGTCGCAGGGAGAGATACGGGTGAAAGCTGGTCCGGTGCGCCACGAGCCGGTGACTCCCGCGGTGGGATACCGCATCGAGACTCCCGATGGGGTTGTGGCCATCACCGGTGACACTCTGGTGTGTGAGGAAGTGGCGAGCCTGGCTGTCGGCGCTGATGTGTTGGTGTATGAGGCAATGCGTTTCGAATTGGTCGAGGCCATGCCGAAAAATGTGCACTTCATACTCGGCTACCACGCAGATACTCGGCTGATCGGCGTCCAAGCCCAAAAGCTGGGGGTGAAACACCTCATACTGACCCACCTCGTCCCCGAGCCCGCCAACAAAGGGGATCGCCAGGCCTTCGTGGACGACATCCGAAACGGCGGATACGACGGGAATCTGACTGTCGCCAGCGATTTGTCTACTGTTACTCTGAGTAGAGAGGAATAAATGGGCAGCCCAATGGAGTCGGATAAGGAATCTCCGTCTTCGACGCGCTACGTTCGCCGTCTGGTTCGCAAGCTTGGCGACGCCATAGGGGTAGAAGAGCGAGTCCTGGTTTCGGCTCGCCGGGTCGGGCACCTGGTTCGTAAGCTGGGTCATAGTGTGGAGGGTGATGAGCCGGATCGGGTTCAAGACACCATTGACACCAACCAGTTTCGCAAGGCCTGCGGACAGTTCATGACCGGAGTGAACGCGGTCACCGCTGTCGATCAGGAGTCTGTCCCGGCCGCGCTGATCGTCAATTCCTTTACATCGGTTTCTCTCGATCCGCCCTTGGTGCTGGTATGCATCGATCGGGACACGAACAGCTACCGCGTCATGTCCACTGCCACCCGCTATGCGGTGCATGTTCTCTCGGCGGATCAGGAGTCGGTGTCGAGACTATTCACTCGGAGCGACCTATCCGGAGCAGAAAAGCTCGATGGAGTTCCCTGGTCACCGGGTTTTGAAGGGGTTCCTCTCCTCTCTGACTACATGGTGCGGTTCGAGTGCCGGGTGATCGCCGGCTATGACGGCGGCGACCATGTGATCTACCTGGGAGCGGTGGAGAAGGTGGAGATGGGTGATACCGACCGACCTGCGCTGGGGTATTTCCGAGGGAGCTATTACCACTATTCGGACTGAAGCGGGCGGTGATCGCCCTGTGGGCGCACAGAGTCTATGTACCACTATTGTGCATCGAACCCCACGGCACGTGGCGGTTCGCCGCGAACTGCTGATTCGGCTGAGTACCGGAGGCAATCTGACCTCTGATACCCACGCCCCCTTACCCGGCCCGAACGCGACGCGAGGCCGGAGCGCTGGGCCCCGGCCTCGCGTCGTTCAAGGTTGTTCTTTGAGTTAGAGGAGCGCGATCAGCAGTCGAGCACGATCCATTCGTCGACTTGGTCGACCATCCGGGTTGGGCCGTCCGCGGTGACCAGGACGTTGTCGGCGATGCTGATCCCGCCCAGCATGGAGCCCTTCACGGGGTCGTCGATTCGGACCGCCGGATGGGTGTTGATGATCATGTTCTCGGCCATGATCCGCTCTTTCCCCGGTATCCACGGCGGTTCCAAGGAGTCGACGCCAATGCCGTGGGCAGTGTAGGAGTTGATGCCCTTCGCCGAAGGATATCCCCAGGCTTCGTAGACCCGATCGCGAGCGTCGAGGACGGTGTTGGATGACTCTCCGGCTTTCATTGCCTGCACAACGGCATCGAAGCTCTCCACCCGCATCTCCCAGAACGCCTGCTGTTCAGCGGTTGGAGGCTTGAAGCTGTACACCCTGCGAACCTCCACCCAATAGCCTGAAGGGCCTCCCCACTCCAGGTCGAACACCATTATGTCGTCCGGCTCGATCACTCCGCGGGTTCCCGGCCCGAAGCAATCGAAGGGGGCGCGGCCCATCAGGGCGATACCCTCCATGCAGCCCAGTTGACGCGCCAGTCGGTGCGCCTCGGAGAGGACATCGAGCTCTTGGACTCCGGGGCGTATTTCCGCCTCGATCCCCCTGAACACCTGGCGCACGATCTTGCCGGTCTCGTATGTGGCGTCGATCTCCTCCTGGCTCTTGATCATTCGCACGTCATCGAAGAGGTCGGTGGCGTCCTGCCAGTTGGCGTTGGGGAGGGCCTTGCGCATGTCGTTGTAGTCCGCAACCGCGGTGATGTCGGCCAGTCCCACTACTCCTATGGTTCCGTTGGCCACCCCAAGATCGGAAAGGATCGCTCCGATTTCCGCTCCGGCGTTGTCGGGCTGGCGGTATTCGTTTAGCCATCTGCCCTGCATGGCGTAGCCGGTACCCCAAAGCGGGTCGACCACGAAAATGGCTTCGCCCGACGAGGGGAACACCACGAAGCCACGACCCGCCCATTGGAAAATGTCGCTTACGTACTGCACCCGTCCGCGCACGAACTCGTCGCCGCGGCTGCAGATAACCCAGGCATCCTGTCCGGCCCCGGCCATGACTTCCCGAAGGGCCGCGTACCGTCGGGCGCGCTCGGCATCCGAAGTGATGTGGGTTACGGGGACATGTGTCATGGTGATGCTCCTTGTCTCTGGGCAAGCGCTTCTTATTGGATAGTAGTTAGGCCGAGCGCCGCGATCCCCCCAGACCGTGGTTGAAGCTCTGACTTTCTCCTGCCCATTGGCGATCCAGCAACGGGTTCGGCTGTATCCTCATACGTGGTAAGCATTTCCAGAAAAAACCCTGTCCTCTCACCTGGGTGAGGCCAGCCGGTGGAAAGGATTGGCTATCTCTCCTGCGATAATAAAGACAAGGGGTGAGAATTTCACCCGGCTCACCGGTGAGTGGATGACGCCACGTCGTCGTTTCCTCTCCGCGCTGTACGGCGGACGGGTCGACAAGGTGCCTGCCATGACCCTCAGTTCGGTGGTAACCCTGGATTCAATGGAAATCGTCGATGCGTGGTTCCCCGAGGCGCATCTGGACGCGGAGAAGATGGCCCGCTTGGCGGCCACCGCCCACGAAGAGCTCGGTCTCGACACGATCATGCCGGTTTTCCATTCCCAGTTGGAAGCCGACGCTCTCGACGCGGCCACTTGGTGGGGGACCGTGGACAACTGGCCGGCTACCAGCGCCCACGTACTCAATGACCCCGAAGACTTCAAAGTCCCATCCGACTATTTGAAGCGGCCATCGTTCGAAGCGGCGCTCGGAGCGATCAGACTGCTCCGGAAGCGCTACCCCGATGTCGGTATCGTCGGGAAGGTGTACGGTCCCTGGTCGGTCGGGTATCACCTGGTCGGGATCGAGAATTTTCTCATGGATACGATCCTTGACCCGGACAAGATCCGTCGCTACCTGGAGGTGCTGCTCCCCGCATCCATGATGTCGGCCCACGCTCAACTGGAAGCCGGCGCCGACGCGGTGATGTGGGCTGACCACGCCAACCGGGAGCTGGTCAGTCCTGAAACCTATCGAGATTTCCTTCTCGAGATGCACAAAGGCGTGACCGTCGAAATGGGCGGGCCAAGTATCTTTCACTGCTGTGGGGAGACGACCGACCGGATCGACTACTTCGCCGAGGCGGGTTGGGACTGTTTTCATTTCGAGTCGCAGGTCGATCCCTACGTCGCCAAGGAGATCGCCGGGGATCGCATGTCGCTGATGGGCAACATCAACAACCCAACCATCCTGTTCAGCGGCACATATGAGGACACCTATGAGGCGTGTATGAAAGTGCTCGAATCCGGCGTGAACGGTCTCGCCCCCGAGGGTTCGGTGCCGCTCGGAACCAAGATGAAGGTGCTCCAGGCGCTGACGGACTCGGCCCGGGACTACTCCAACACGCACCGACCCGACGGTCGGCTCGTCGTTCACGATCCCCCTCCGGCAGACACCGGCGGCTGAAAGAGAGGGATGATGAGCCCGTTGCAACCACACACATCGACTATCAACCCGTTATTTTTCCATGGCTGAACTATCCGACATAGCCAACGAGTTCATCCGCGCTGAAATCGAGGAGTTCCTCGAACGCCCTGAGGAGATCGAAAGAAACATAGCGCTCTTCAGCCGGGTGTCGCCGGCTATGCAGGACATCGCCGCCGCTCTTATCGATGGGGACAATATCACCGTCGATCAACTCACGAGAGAAGCCCTCGACAGGGGGGTGGAAGCCTTTGAGATAATGGACGACGGGCTCATCGCCGGGATGGGGATAGTCGGTATCAAGTTCCGTGAGGGGTACGTGTTCGTTCCGGAAGTTCTCGTGTCTGCACGGGCGATGAAAGCCGGGATGGCCCACATCGAGCCGATCCTGGCCGCGTCCGGAGTGAAACCCGTCGGCACGGTGATCATGGGCACGGTGCAAGGAGACCTGCACGACATCGGCAAAAACCTTTGCATCATGCTGCTGCGTGGTGGGGGGTTCGCGGTGATCGACCTCGGGGTCAACACCTCGCCGGCCGAATTCCTCGCCGCGGTGGAAGAGCACAACGCTTACCTGATCGGCATGTCTGCTTTGCTGACCACGACCATGCCGAACATGGCCAAAACGGTGGAGGCTTTCAAGGACGCCGGCCTGCGAGACTCGGTGCGGTTCATGGTTGGCGGCGCGCCGGTTACTCCCGAGTTCGGCAAGGACGTAGGCGCCGACGGTTACGGCAAGGACGCGCTCGCCTGCGTGGAGCTAGCCAAGAAACTAGCCGTCGAAGTTCGCTGAGAAGCACACATGTCCGACTTCGACATGAAGGCCTACCAGGAGCGGCTCGACCGCTTATCCGCGATCTTCTCGGATATCGTCGCCCACGCCGAGGTGTCGTCCCTCACCCGCTGCCCGTACCGGAACCGCCACGACCTTTGCACAGCCTTGTTCCGATGCCGCAACCAGCGCCCCACAGCCGACATCGATTCAGACGAGCTCACCTGTGGCCACGACGGCGTCTTCGACTACCGCAGCGCCTGGGAGTCCAACCCCCGAGCCGTGGATCGGACCCGGGAGAAGATCGTCAGGATCAGACGAGACGCCGAACAGCGTCGGAGAGGCCGTTCCGGGGAGGATCTGGACCGGTGAGCGCCGTTTCCCACGGCACTGAAACACGCCCCCTCGAAGTCGGTAAGACCATTTTCGACTACGCCGACGAACTGGAGGTTGAGGTACCCACCTCCTGTCTGCGGAACGGGGAGTGCCACGAATGTGTGGTGGAGGTCACCGAGGGGATGGAAGCCTTGGTGGAACGCACCGAAACCGAGCGGTTCCTCCGGGGCAACTACCGCCTGGCATGCCAGGCCCTGGTGGTGGAGGACGGTCCCTCCATCAGATTCGCTCCACTGCGGAGACATCCGAGAATCCTTGAAGGCGGCCGCTTCGGTCACGAGCGGCCCACGCAGTTTCATCCGGCTGTGACCCGAGCCGGTGACGAGGTCAAATACGGAGACACGGTGGTTGATAGGTACCGAGGCGCCATATTGGGTTTGGCGATTGATCTCGGCACTACCACCGTGGTCATGGAGTTGGTGGACCTGGAGTCTGGAGTCACCTTGGGAGTGGTCAGCTTCGAGAATCCCCAGCAGTTCGGTGGGAGCGATGTAATGCGCCGGATTTCCTACGAAGCCCGCCCCGGGGTGGCGAACGAACTCCGCAAGGCGGTGGTGGCGGCCATCAACCAGGGCACCCGGGATCTGGTTCAGCGGGCGGGTCGTCGCAGGCGCCCGCCCCAGGTATACGAGATCGTGGTGGCGGGCAACTCCACCATGCGGGACATTCTGTTTGGTCTGAGCGTGCAGAGCATTGGTGAAATGCCGTACAAGTCCCTTACCGAGCACGATTATCTGGCCGGGCGGCGCCCTCACACGGCGCTCTTGGCCGACAGTCTCACGCTCGGTTTACGAGCCAACCGCCAGGCCAAGGTGTACGGAATACCGTTAGTGGCCAGCCATGTTGGGGCCGATGCGGTGGCATGCCTGGAGACGGTTCGGCTCGGAGAGGAGGGACGAACCGAGATGCTGGTCGATATGGGCACCAACACCGAGGTGGTCCTCAGCCATGAAGGCCGGATGTGGGCGGCTTCCTGTCCAGCTGGTCCCGCATTTGAGGGAGGCCTGGTCACCTATGGGATGCGTGCTTACGACGGCGCCATCGAGTCGATCACGCTGTCATCAGACGGAACAGCCTCTTCCTTTGAGACCATCGGGGGGGAACCTGCGGTGGGGATCTGCGGCTCGGGACTGGTTGACCTTTTGGCCGACCTCCGTCAAAAGGGTCTGATGTCGGAGAGAGGGGTTTTCACCGATGATCGCAAACGTTTTTCCATCGATGTGGTGCCGGATCGGGGTATCACCTTCTCGCGGGAGGATGCCAGCAACCTCGCTCAGGCCAAGGCCGCCAACTACTGCGGACAGTACATCGTGATGCGCAACGCCGGGGTGCAACCGGCCGAGATCGACCGGCTGTATCTGGCGGGAGGTTTCGCAACCTATCTCGACGTCGGCAACGCCATCGAAATCGGGCTGATTGCGCCGGTAGAGGAGGAGCGGGTGGTCAAGGTGGGCAACGCGGCGGTGGAAGGTGCTCGTGCCCTGTTGCTGTCGAAGAGGAAACGCCGTTGGGCGGAGAAGCTGACCGAGGGGGTGACCCACATCGAGTTGGAGACCACCCCGGACTTCTTCGAAATCTTTGTCGAGGGCTGCCAGCTCAAACCGATGCCCGCCATCCTTGTGGATCCGGGGCCGGTGGCGCAACTGGTGGGTTCATGACCCACCGGCGGTTCACGGTCATCGGCGAGAACGTTCACACCAGTCGGATCGTTCTTAAAAAAGGCCGGCGGTTCGCCACTAACGGGGGAGTCGAGGGGGTCAAGTTCGTGTCGGTGGACGGCGCGCCGGGTCACTTAGCTATATCGGAGACCATGCGCAGCAGCCAGGCTTACCAAGAGGGACGTATCAAGCACATCGCGTTGGCTGTGGAGACAGCGATGGCCGGGGGCGTCGAAGCGGCACACGGATGTGAGTATCTGCGGCGGGTGGTGGTCGACCAGGAACGGGCAGGCGCCCACTACCTCGACGTGAACGTCGACGAGATATCCCTCAAGACCGAGGAGCAGCGCCAGGCGATGGCGTGGCTGGTCGGCTACGTACGGTCGCTGAGAACACTTCCGATCTCGGTCGATTCCTCTGACATCACCGTCCTCGAAACCGGCTTGGCCACAGCCCGCGGCCTCGGAGATCGGAGACCGTTGCTCAACTCCGCCTCTCTGGAACGGACGGAAGCGGTCGACCTGGCTGTCGAGTATGGAGCGCGGGTGATAGTCACGGCCGCCGGCGGAGCCGGTATGCCGTCGGATGCCGCCGCGCGGATCGACAACGCATCCCGGATGGTGGAGGCGGCCCTCGGGGCGGGAATCGAGCCGGAGGGCATTTTCGTGGACCCTCTGGTGTTCCCCATATCGGTGGATGGATCCTTCGGGATGCACACCCTGGACGCCATCCGCGCGATCCGCCACCGTTTCGGCGCCGAGATCAACATCACCGGAGGTATGAGCAACGTCTCTTTCGGCATCCCGGCCCGGAAGTTGATGAACACCGTGTTCATCAACCTGGCTGTCGATGCCGGCGCCGACAGCGGCATCATCGACCCGGTCATGAACCCACTCTCCGAGATGTTCGCCGCGGACCGGAACTCGACGCCCTATCGAATTGCCGAAGACGCCTTGCTGGGCCGGGACGAGTTCTGCATGAACTACATCACCGCCTGGCGGAAGGGCGGCCTGAATCTGTAGGTGACCACCGCCCGTCAGGGATGCTCTTTTGGGCTGGAGCGGGCCTCTTTGCTCTTGGGCTTTGAGATAAAGTGTTGGATCTCGCGGTCATCCACATGGGTAAGTTTTTGTAGCGCTCCGTCGAGAACGCTTTGCAGGGCTCTTGACCACCTTGGGTCCAATCCCTCATTCAGGAAAGTCTGGAATGCGGTTTCCCATCCACCGTGTTGCGACATCCAGTCTTTCAATTCGTTTATCAGGGGACCGCCGTCTGTTTCGGGTTGTTCAAGGATGTCTGACCATCGTTGAGGCTGGAAGATGGCCTTATTGATATGGCGATGAATCCTTTGCGATACTGTATAAGGGTCTTTGTCCAGAAGAATAGAGCCCAGCGCCGAGGCAATCTCTACAAACAGCTCCGGCCATGTGAGATGGAGATCCGCATCTTCAATCGGCCAATAGCGCAAGTTGATGTACTCCCGACCTCCTCCAATCTTTTCCAGAAAGGCTGTGGCCGACTGAAACTCGGGAAACTCTTCTGTGTCAACCTGGTAGAAGTTGACATAGTCCCCTACCGCCGTTTCAATCTTCTCGGCTTGCTCGGGATTCCTCTTTGCGAATTCCCTATAGAGACAGCTGATGTTGTGGGTCGGTTTACCCACCGTCTCGGTCAAGACCTTCAGGGCCATCTCGACAACGGGGTAGGTGGCTGTGAGGTGCCACCACGCCTGCAGGTTGACATTGTCGGGGTTTAAGTCTGGCTGGATAGGGTGATCACGGAGGCGCTCTTCGAGCATTTCCACCAATTCCGCAATCCTGTGTTTTGGCTCCACTGTGGTACCTTCCCCGGGTGCCCTCCGGTCGGAACGAGCAAGCTGCAAGTGACCACAGCCGCCTTATGTAGGGGCCATTTTACAGGTGCACCAATTACACCCGTAGAGGGATTGCCTTGGTTTGGCGGCTCGGTGGGCGGTCGAATGCTCCTATCCGCGGACTTTGCGATTCTCTTCTGGGCGACCTCTTGCTGCGGAGGTCTCCGAAACCGGGAAGGGAGGGCCATCGGGGGAGATGAATCTCCCGCCCGAGTCTCCGACGACCCTGCCCTGGGTGTACACGATGCGACCTCGGGAAAGGGTGGTCAGAACCCGGCCTGCCAGTTCCATTCCGTCGTAGACCTTGCCGCTTCCTCCCGATCGGCTCAGGAACCGGGCCGAGTCGACGGTCAAGCGGGCATTCGGATCCACTAGCAGCAGGTCGGCGTCCGATCCGGGGGAGATCGCCCCCTTGCGGGGGTAGATGCCGAACAGCTTGGCCGGATTGGCGGTCATCAACTCCACGGCCCGGGCCAGCGGAAGCCGTCCGGTTAGGCCGGCGTCCAGCATGGTCGGGACCAGCATCTCCAGGGAGGGAATCCCCTGTCCGGAGGTAGCGAAGTCGGCGGCTGCTTTTTCTTCGGGTGTGAAGGGAGCGTGGTCTGAGGCCACCACCGACAGGGACCCGTCGGCGAGCGCCTCCCACAAGAAAGCCACGTCTTCGGCGGGGCGGAGCGGGGGGGCCACTTTCACGAAATTGCCGAAGCGGGGAATGTAGGACTCGTCTAATAGCAGATAATGTGGGCAGGATTCGGCGGAAAGATCCACTCCCAGCGCCTGGGCGGCCTGCACCTCTTCTGTAGCCAGTCGGGAGGTGATGTGGACGATATGGGCGGGAAACCGGATCTCCCGGGCGATGGTGGCCACCAGCCCCACTGCCGCCGCCTCCACCAACGAGGGCCGGGAGGGATTGCCAAACCGGTCCGGGTCGACGCGGAACCGCTCGATGAACTGTTGGCTTTCGGCATGCGCCGCGCAGCGAAGACCGGTGGCGGCCACCGTGCGCAGACAGTCGTAGATCTGATCAGGCTCTGAGGCCCACAGACCCTCGAATTCGTTGAGACGCTCAGGTGGGGGGTGGTGGGTGAACAGCTTGAATCCGATCGCCCCGGCGTCGGCCATCGCCTCCGCCCGGGCAGGATCGGTGATACCGGCTCCCGAGTAGAGGGCAAAGTCCACCAGGCTCTCGGCCTCTCCCCACTCCCGCCGGGCCTCGAACGCCTCAGGCGTGCTGCACGGGGGGTTGGAGATCGGCATCTCGAAGAGGGTGGTGATTCCCGAAGAGGCTGCCGCCCGGGACTCGGAAGCGAAGGTGGCTCGCTCGGGGTGGCTGGGCGCCCGACAGTGGAAGTGGGCATCCACCCCGCCGGGAATCACCAGCAACCCCGAGGCGTCGATCTCGCGCCGCGCCGCTCCCAAACCGCCGGTCGGGGAGACCTCGGTGATGAGTTCGCCCTCTACGCCGACATCAGCCGGACGAGAGCAACCGTGGCTCACCACCGTCCCCCCGACGATTCTCAGATCAAGCACTGATCTGTTTTATATGTTGTCTCTGTGCCAGTGTGGACTAGGCCAGTCGATATTCGAGCGTCGGGCTGGGCCCCCAGTGGCTCTTCATGTCGCCCACATCCTGGCCGAACTGGGTGTAGCCGCCTTCAGAGGAGACCGCCAACATACCCCGGACATAGACCTTACGAACGTCGGACATGGCATCCAGGTCGGCCAGCGGATCGCCTCCCACAGCCACCACATCGGCGATCTTGCCCGGCTCCAGGACGCCCAAGTCGTCGTCGATGCCCAGCACCTTCATAGCGCGGCGGGTGGCGGCGTTGAGAACGTCCCGGTTGTCGGGGCAGACCCCGATCTTCACCATGAACTTCATTTCTTCGGCGATGGCGTAGTGGGGCACCGCCGGGCTTCCGGCGTCCGTGCCGAAGATGATCCGCCCTCCGGCCTTGGCAAAGTTTATGTTGCCTTGGAATCGGGCCGTGTCATGCATGCTCGCCTTGCGGGCCTTCAGGTCGGTCTCGCTCATCCCGTACAGATGGCCGAACAGGGCCTGTTGCACATTGGGGGAGTAAGTGGTGACGATGGGAATGTCCCTCTCCACCAGCTTTTCGATGGTCTTCTGAGTCATCTGGCCGCCGTGTTCCACGCAGTCCACCCCGGCCTCCACGACCCGGTCGATGGCATGGTCGAAGGTAGCGTGAGCGGTTACCTTCATGTTGTTTTGATGAGCTTCTTCGCACATGGCTTGCAACTCTTCGAAGGTGAACTGCTCTCTTACGTGGGAGCCCATGATCTTGATCCATTTGGCGCCGACCTTGTACTGCTCCCTGATGGCCTTGCGAACCCCGTAGATTCCGTCGGCCTCCCGACAGACCCACCAGGTGTGGCCGCCGGTGGTGCAGATCGCCCGTCCGTTGGGGAACAGGCGGATCCAGGGCGCCCAGCCATTGTCGATGGCGATCTTTGCGTCGATGTTCGCGTTGTTCATGCCCAAGTCGCGGATGGTTGTGACTCCGGCCGAGAGGGTGCGGTGGATATTCATCAACGCCTTCATGGCGTTGACGGCCGGGGACTCGTAACCCTGAGCCTCCAGGTCGTGGGTTCCGTCCCAACCCAGGTGAACGTGGAGGTTCGCCAAGCCCGGTATGAGCCACATACCGGACACGTCTACCACATTGTCGCCCGGCTGGGCGTCGGCCATTCCTATCGAGACGATCCTCTCGGCTTCGATAACCAGGTCTTGCTGCTGGGAGGGTCCGTTGTCGTCCAGATTGACGACGACGCCACCTTTGAGAATTGTGCGCACGGGTAAGTTCCTTTCGTTGTCGGGGTCAGATTCTTCCATGGCGGCGTAGGGCGGTGCCCACTGCGGCCAGGTTGGGGAGGGTCAATTCCGAGTAGTTGCGGGAGATCATCACTCCTCCTGCTCCGCCTTCCAGCGAAGCATCCACCATATCCTCGACGTCGGCGGGAGTGATGTCGCGGTCCACGGTCTCCACACCCAGTCCGATGCCGGGATAGACCTCCACCTCCGGACCGACCGCCTCAACATGGCGCCTGGTGAACTCGGTGATGTATTGAGGCCGGAACCCGGCAGCCGGGAGGTCCTCGAAGGCTGCTTCGTCCAAGCCGAGGATCTTGTAGAGGATCGGAGTCCACTCCGAGGGCGAGGCGTCGCCGAAGATGGTTTGGCACATCTTGGTGACGAAACTGGCGAACCGCGCACCACCCGGCGCGTTGTAAAACACCGGTTTCAGCCAGTCGGCGTACAGGCGGTACTCGGCGGGGTCATGGGCGGCCCGCAGAAGCGGGTTGAAGGTGTTGATCATTTGCCAGATTCCAAAGCCCACCTGGTAGTTGTCGCCGAAAAACCGGATCTGCCCGGAGATCGCCCGCGAGAGGTCCTTGTGTCCGTCCCACCAAAGCTTCTGCCACTGCATAACCTCGGGGTATTCGAAGAGATGACGGAGGAAGGTGATCAGCTTGCCGTCGCGTGGCTGATGACCACCTCGCACCGCGGTGAGATAGTCATAGATCTGCCGATATCCCTCGGCGGCCCTTCCGGCGTCGATGCCCCGGCGGTGAGCTTCCGAGCGGCAATAGACGCAGAAGCAGGTGGGGACGTCGGCAGAGACGATCATCGACGAGAGCGGATCCTCGCGCTCGATTCCCCACATCATCCCGTTCAGGTCGTACTCGTTCAGCCAGTTGTCGATCACCCCGAACCACCAGTTCCGATAGTTGGGGTTGTGGAAGCAGGGACGGGTGGCCTTGCGACCCCACGGGTCGATCTCCAGCACCTGGGAGAATCCCGGCTGCCAGAGGGGCTTGGGTCTGCCATGGGCGGTTTCGCAGTAGTAGGTAAAGACCTCCATGCCTCGTTCCCGAGCTGCGGGGATCACGTCTCCCAGGATGTCCCAGCCCTCGTAGAGGGGATCGGGAGCGGTGAAATCCTTTATGGAGGTGGCGTGGTAGTACTTGGGGTCGGGCGGGAAAAAGGCCCCGCCCTGCAGGTTGTCGGGTTCCTGGCCACCGTGGTCGGGATAGTCGCCGCTGCCTGAGCGCCCGGCGTTGCCCCGCGCCCAGGAGAGGGCGGAGATGAATATGGCGTTCACTCCGGCCAGCTCCGCGAAGACGTCGAGGGTCTCATCTATTCCTTCGTCGATGAAGCTGATTCCTCCCACCTGCATGCCGACAAAAGTCTGTTCGCTCATCTCGTTACTCCATTCCGTCGGCGGATGACTCTTCCGGCGGAGCCCAGTTCCAAGGCAACCGTGTCGCCGGCGGGTGTCCCGGCGGTGTGGGGGGTCATCAGCAGGTTGGGGGTGTTCCGGAGAGGACTGTCCGGAAGGATCGGCTCCCACCAGAAGACATCCAGGGCGGCGCCGGCCAGTTGCCCGCTCCGCAGTGCAGCCATCAGGGCGTCCTCGTCCACCAGCCGCCCGCGGGCGGTGTTGACGAAGAACGAGCCGCGGGGCATCATTGCGAATTCCCGGGCGCCCATCATCTTCTCGGTCTCCGGTGTGAACCGGTTGTGGAGCGAGACGCAGTGCGACTCCGCAAGGAGCTCCTCGAAGGGGAGATAGCGGATACCCATCTCCTGCTCCTTTTCGGGAGTGAAACGGTTGCGCTTGGTGTAGACGACATCCACCCCGAACGCCACCAGGAGCTTGGCCGCCACGCTTCCGATCGAGCCGACACCGACCAAGCCCACTGTCTTACCCAACACGGCCTCGAATAGATCCAGGCCCACCCAGTTGTAGGAGTAGTTCACCTGGTCGGTGACGAAGGGTTCCATTCCTTCCACGATCACCCCGTCCATGAGACGCTGGTATCCAGTTGGCAGGCGTTTGAAGAGCGCCAGGATCAGCATTACGGCGTGCTCGGCCACGCTGGTCGGCCCGGGGGACTGGACGGCTTCGGTCCACGCTCCCACGGAGTCGCAGATCTCTCGGGAGACAGTGGCGCCCCCCGAGTCGATGGTGATCACTCCCCGGAGGGAGGAAAGGGCGCCGAGTTGGTCGTTGTCGAGGCTCTTTTGCCGGAGCACCACGTAGTTGGCCTGTCCGATGGCGCCAGAACCGAGGGCGTCGGTAAGCACCGTGGCGCCGTCGGGGAGGGCACTCTGGAGGGCCGCCACCTGGGCGGGCGTGAACTCTTCGACGAGGGCTACTGTGGGGCCGCTCACTTGCCGCTCAGACAGTCGTTCCACAGCTGCGTGAAGCGTTCCATGGCATCGTGCAACTGATCACGCGGGGCTAGGTAGGAGATGCGGATGTACTTGGCCGCCCCCTCGGAGAAGGCCCTTCCGGGCGAGAAGAGGATTCCGTAGTCGCCTGCCTTTGCGGCGAAGGCGCCCGCGTCCATTCCCGATCCGGAGACGTTGGCGAAGAAATAGAACCCGCCCTGGGGCTCTCCGTAGGTGACGCCCAACTTGTCGAAGGTGGCTCGCATGATCGCCCGGCGGTGGTGATACTCCTCCATCATCTCCACAAGAAAGTCCTGGGGCCCGTCCAGGGCAGCCAGGGCGGCGTGCTGGGAGGGAAGGTTGGTGGAGATGCTGAACGAGTGGCGCGGCTCGGTGGCGGCCAGGATGTAGTCGGCCGGCCCGGCCATGTATCCCACCCGGAAGCCGGTCATGCTGTAGGCCTTGGAGAAACCGTTGATAGTGATGGTCCGCTCCCACATATCCGGCAGGGAGGCGAAGCTGACGTGCTCGAAGCCGTCGTAGACCACCTTTTCATACAGTTCGTCGGAGATCACCACCAGATCCGGATGGGCCCGCACCACTTCGGCGATCTGTTCCAGTGTCTCGCGGGTGAGCACTCCGGCGGTGGGGTTGTTGGGGGTCACCAGCACCAGCACCTTGGTGCGGTCGGTGATGGACGCCTCGATGGCCTCGGGCTTCACCTCGAAGTTCTCTTCCTCCACGGTGGGCACGAAGACGGGCTTGCCTCCGGCCATGATGATGTTCGTGGGGTAGGCCATGTAATGGGGGTTGGCGAGGAGAACCTCGTCGCCGGGGTCGAGGAGGGTCTGAAGGCTGACGGCCATCGACTCCTGAGCGCCGGCGGTGACCAGGATCTCGGTGTCCGCGTCGTATTGCAGGCCGTTGTCCCTTTTGAACTTGCGGGCAATGGCCTCTCGCAGTTCGATCATTCCCCCCGGCGGTGTGTAGCCGATGTGGCCCGTGTCAAGGCAGCGCTTGGCGGCTTCGACGATATGGGCGGGAGTTGGGATGTCCGGCTCCCCTCTCACCAGGCGGATGACGTCGTCGCGTTCTGCCAGCTTCCGGATTATCTTGAGATAGGGAGACTCTTGGCCCTCTCGGATTCGGAGGATGCGTTCGGCCACCGCGGCTCTTAGTTTCGTTTGGCTCATTGGTACTCCATCTCTAATGCTGTCGGGTTTGGGGTACTTTCGGGTATGGGTTGACGTTTTATCGGATTCGGATGTCTGTGGGTGCTCAGCCCCCCAACTCGGCGTAGCGGCGCATGCCGTCCGCTATGCCCATCGGGTTCCAGCCGAGTTCTGCCCGGGCCTTGTCGCAGGAGACAGTGGTGGGTCGGTCGGGGGTGGCGTCCACCAGCGTCTCGGCCCCTTCGTCCACCACCACGCCGAAGGCGGCCTGGGCTGCTTCCAGCACATCTCGGAACGGTATCGGGTCTGCAGAGGAGAAGGCGAATGAGCGGCTTCCCATAGTTCCCGAGTAGAAGCGGTGGGCGCCTTCGGCCACATCGTCCACAAACACCCAGTCGCAGCGGTCGTCCAAGCCGATCACCCGCACCGGCGTCCCTTCCAAGGCGGCGTCGACCAACTGTTTGGCCTGGGTGACGAACGGGCGGGTATCGCGGAACTCCTCGGCCGGGCCGTACATCGAGGTGGGACGGATGGCGCCGGCGTCGAACCCGAACATCGCCGCGTAGCGGTACAGCATGATCTCGGCGGCCAGCTTGGCCGAGCCGTAGAGCGAGAAGCCGCCGTCCGCGTCGTCCTCGGTGAGAACTTCCTCCTCGGACTGGTTGTAGACGCCGGCAGAGGAGATGAAGAGAAACTTACCGAGTTGCTCCTTGCGGGCGAACTCCAGGGCGTTGAGGGCTCCGATCAGGTTGACTCGCACCAGGTTGCCCGGATTTCCCATGGCCTCCTGGACACTGGGAGTCAGCGCCGCGGCGTGGACTATCCCGTCCACGGGTCCGGTGACCTCGGTGGACCAAGCGGCCGGGTCGGCCACGTCCAGCACTACATATTCGACTCGGTCGCTGGGGGTATCCGATCGGGGGACGAACTGATCGGGGGGAAGAATGTCCGCCGCCACCACATCGTCTCCTCCCTGGGCAAAGGCCCGGACCAGCCCTCTGCCGAAGAACCCTCCCGCTCCCGTCACCAAAACTCTCATCTCTCTGTGTTCTTCCCTTCTCCTACGCTGATGCCCAGGCTAGTCAGGCTTTTTGCCGGAAATACGAGCCTGGGGCCACGAATTGCCGGAACCATGCTAAATATACTTAGCAAAACCGGAGGTCGCGCTATTGCGGCGGGCAGACTTCTTTATTACGAAACCGGATATTTCCAGGAAGGCCAGAGACTTGAATTTGCACGATCCCTTTTATGACCTTTTCCCCCGGCCCTCTTTCCCTTCCATCGCGCCGGGGAGAACCGCCTTGCTCACCATCGACCTTCAGTATCTGGACGCCCATGCCGACGGGTGGATAGGGCGGATCGCCACGGCCGCCGGTCAGCCCGAGAAAATGCAGGAGAGATGGGACAACATCAACGCCATCCTGCCCAACGTCAGAAGGTGCCAGGACGCCTTCCGGGCGGCGGGGGAGGAGGTCATCCATGTCAGGGTGGCGTATCGCACCGATGACGGCCGGGATGCCGGGAAGGCTTTCATGCCGTCGGCCGACCTCGAGCCGGTGCCCCGCGACCTCCGCGATGACGATCTCTTGCCGGAGGTGGTGGAGCAGGGCGATGAGATGATCTTCTCCAAGACCTCCGCGAGTGTCTTCAATTCCACCGCTATCGACAAGGTCCTCAAGCGCATGGGCATCACCAACCTGGTCATCACCGGAATCGTGACTGAGGGGTGCGTGGAACTCTCCGCCCGCGACGCGGCCGACCGGGGCTACACGGTGTCGCTGGTATCCGATGCCTGCACCTCTTCCACCCAGGATCTTCACGAGAATGCTCTCGTCAGGATGACGGACGGCGGATTCATCGCCTCCCGAACCACCGACGAGATATGTGAAGAGCTACAAGACCCGCAACCATCCGCCGCCTGTCAGCCGACGTCGGTTCCGACGCCCGGCAACAAAGGAGCTGAATAACCATGGCAGAAGGAACCGTAACCCATATCTCCTCTCCCGCTGAGCGGGCAAGACGTTATCGAGTGCTGCGCGAGGCCATGGCCGCAGAAGGCATGGATGCGTTGATCATCTATAGCCGCGCCGATGAATTCATGAGAGGCCGCATCCAGTACGTGAGCGACGCCTTCCAGTGGGCCGGATGGGGGATAATCGTGCTTCCCGCCAAGGGGGATGCCACTTACGTCGGCGATCCCCTGTGGGGAGCGGGACGAGTGGCTCTGCCCGGTTGGGTCGATGATCTTCGGGCCACGCAAACTCCCGACATCGAGATCGCCGGCATTCTCTCCGACCACGGCTACTCGAACTCGAAAATCGGGATAGTGGGGCTGGCTGACATCGTCACCTATGCGCACATGCGCGCTTTCCAGAAGACTCTCTCCGGTAACACCCTGGTCGACGCGACCGACCTCTTCGACGATATCCGCGCCATCAAGAGCCCCGAGGAGATGGAAAACCTCCGGGAGACTTCGCGGATCCTCAAGCAGGTGTTCCGCAGCCTTGAAGCCCACTTGCGTCCCGGAGTCCTCGAGATCGACGCGATGGCCGAGGCCGAGCGGCTGGTTCGCCAGTACGGCTGTCTGACCGGGATCGCCCAGATTGCTCGCCCACCCTTCAAGTCCTACACCTTCGGGATGTTCGCCGAGATCGAGCGCCACGACATCATCTCCATAGACCTGGAGTGGGGAGGCCCGTCCGGCTACTGGTTGGAACTGCGACGCAACTACAGCTTCGGCAAGCCGTCCGACCAGGTCAAGCGCTTCTTCGAGATCCGGTTGGAGACCCTGGAAGCCTGCATAGCGGCGATGAAGACCGGCGGCCACTCGATGGACATAGTGGCGGCCCGCGACCGGGTGAATGACAAGTACGGCTACGGCGGACGGGAGTCGGTGGGCTACACCGCCCACGGCATCGGCCTCGACTCCCTCGAGCCCCCATGGGCGCCGGGGAAGGACCGGATCATGGAGACCGATATGGTGATCAATCTCCATCCCCACCTCAGCTTCAGCGATCCGGCCGAGGCCCTGGCGGTTTCGGGTATCTCGCTCTCCGACAACATCCGGGTGACTCCCACCGGCGGCGAGCGGATGACCGACTGGACAGATGAATTGGTGGACCTAAATGCCTAACAAAGCGGCACTGGTGGTGTCACCCGGCCGGATCGAGATCACCGAGGTCGAGATCGGCCCTCCCCGCGAGGGGGAAGTGATCCTCCGGATGGAGGCGGCCGGGGTCTGTGCCACCGACTACAAGGTAGCGGCAGGGGGACATGGCGGGCTGAAGTCCCGCTATCCGATGCTCTTGGGCCACGAAGGAGCGGGCGTTGTGGAGGAAGTGGGTCCAGGGGTGACCCACCTGAAGGAAGGCGACCGGGTTGCGGTGGGGTGTCGGGTTCCGTGCGGCGCATGCTCGATGTGCCGACGGAACGAGCCGCGACGGTGCCGGGATTCCTCCCCTCGCGCCCCGCAGGTCTCCCTGGTCTCGGACGGGTCGCCGGTCGAGGTCCCCATGGGCCTCGGGATGTACGCCGAGCGGATTGGAGTTGATGCGCTGGCCACATTCCGAATCTCCGACGGGATGCCCATGACCTTGGCCTCGCTTCTCGGATGCGCGGTAATGACCGGAACGGGCGCGGTTTTCAACATCGCCAAGGTGTGGCCGGGGGCTACCACGGCGGTGATCGGGTGCGGCGGCATCGGCCTTTCGGCCGTGCAGGGCGCCCGGATTGCCAACGCCTCCAAAGTAATCGCGGTGGATCTCTCCGACCAGAAACTCGAGTGGGCGCGGGCGGTCGGCGCGACCCATGTGGTGAACTCGTCCTCCGAAGACCCGGTGGAAGCGGTGCGGCGGATCACCGGCGGCGTCGGAGTGGACTTCTCCTTCGAAGCAGTGGGCGCGAAGGTCTGTGTGGAGCAGTGTCTGGAGATGCTGGCCTATGGGGGCGTCGCCACCCTGATCGGTGGCCAGAAACCCGGTGTCATGGCATCTTTCGATCCGGCGGCTTTTTCCCGCAGCAGCTTGACGCTCCAGGTCACCGCCGGCGGCGGCGGAATACCCGCCCATGACTTTCCGGTGCTGGATTCCCTCTATCAGCAGGGAAGCCTTGATCTGGACGGCATGGTCACCCAAACCGTCCCGCTGTCGGAGGCGGCGCAGGGTTTCCGCAACCTGGAGGCGGGGTCGGCGGTCCGCACCGTGGTTGTCCCCGACTGAGCCTCCCACCAACCGATAGGAGTAGCGGCATCGAGATCGAGGCGATCAATCCCGACGGCTCATGCGAGTCCCGAGCCTTACTCCTACGCGGTTCGGGCAGGCGACACGGTCTACCTGGCCGTTGAGCGTCCGTAATCATCCGCCGCCTATCGGTCGGCGTCGGTTTCGACGCCCGGCAACCAAAGGAGCTGAATAACCATGGCAAAAGGACCTATTACCCACATTTCCTCTCCCGCTGAGCGGGCGAGACGTTATCGAGTGCTGCGCGAGGCAATGGCTGGAGCAGGGATGGATGCCCTGGTCGTCTTTTGTCGCGGCGAGGACTTCATGCGAGGCCGCGTCCAGTATGTGAGCGACATCTGGCAGGCGGCTGGATGGGGGATTGTGGTGCTTCCCGCCCAAGGGGAGCCCTCCTACATAGGCGATCCTCTGTGGGGAGGGAAACGAGTGGCGTTGGTGAACTGGATCCATGATATTCGGCACACGCAAACTCCCGAAGTGGAGATCGCCGGGATTCTCTCCGACCACGGTTACTCGAAGGGGACGATCGGGATGGTGGGGCTGGCCGACATCACCACCTATGCGCTCATGAGTGGTTTGCAAAAGACTGTCCCTGGTTCCACCCTGGTGGACGCGACCGACCTTTTCGACGATATCCGCACCATTAAGAGCCCCGAGGAGATGGAAAACCACCGGGAGACCTCGACGATCCTCCGCCAGGTTTTCCGCAGCCTTGAAGCCCACATTCGTCCGGGGGCTCTCGAGATCGACGTCATGGCCGAGGCTCATCGGCTGGTTCGCCAGTACGGCTGTCTGAGCGGGATCGCCCAGACGGGCCGTACTTCCCTCAATGCCCTCACTCTCGGGATGCACGCCGAGATCGAGCGCGACGAATTCCTTTCCATAGACCTGGAGTGGGCGGGCCCATCCGGCTACTGGTTGGAACTGCGACGCAATTACTGCTTCGGGAAGCCCTCCGACCAGGCCAGGCGCTTCTGGGATGTTCGAGTTGAGGTCTTCGAGGCCTGCGTAGCGGCGATGAAGACCGGCGCCTCCTCCAACGACATATTGGCTGCCCGCGATCGGGTGAATGACAAATACGGCTACGGCGGCCGGGAGTTGGTGTCCTACACCGCTCACGGTCTCGGCCTCGACTCCCTGGAGCCCCCGTGGGCGCCGGGGAAGGAGCGGATCATGGAGACTGACATGGTGATCAATCTCCATCCGCACCTCACCTTCAGCGATCCTGCCGCGGCCCAACCGGTGTCTGCTCTCTCGCTTGCCGACAACGTACGGGTGACTCCCACCGGCGGCGAGCGGCTCACCTACGAGTACGACGAACTGGTCGACCTGGATGCTTGACAGAGCGGCCGTGGTCCTGTGGTCCGGCCGGGTTGAGATCACCGAGAAGGCCCCGACTCACGGCTTGTCCTGATACGAAGGAGGCTCCGAAGTGAACATCGAGGCGATCAACCCCGACGGCCTTTGCGAGCCTCCCGAGCCCTACTCCTACGCGGTTCGGGCAGGCGACACCGTCTATCTGGCCGGGCAGGTGGCATTCGACGCGGCTGGGGAGATCGTCGGTGACACCACGGGATCCCAGGCCGAACAGATCTGGCGGAATATCGCAGAGGTCTTGGAGGCCTGCGGGGGTTCGGTCGCCAACATCGTGAAGATCACCTACTTCTGCCAGGACATCCGGGAGCTCGGAGAGGAGATGGCGGTGCGGCGGCGGGTGTTCGGAGGGGGCCCCTATCCGGCGGTCACCGCCTGCCAGGCGGCCGCCCTGGGGCTTCCCGGCCTCAAATTGGAAGTGGACGTAGTGGCGGTGATCCCCCAGTGAGCGCCCTCGGGCCCGAAGAGGTCCGCACATTGCTCTCCGCAGCCGGGTTGAAGGTCGAGGATTGGGATCCGGCGGAATTGGCGGGGCTCTTGGAGGCTCAATGGGCCGAGATCGACTCGGTGCGAAACCGTCTGGCTCAAACCGACGAGCCGGCCTTGAGATTCGACCCGCGATGGGAATGAACGCCGCCGGGGGAGTAATCGCCGCGCTGGGCAAAAGCCTCCGCTCCGGAGAGGTCTCCGCCCGGGAGTTGGCCGACCGCTCCCTGGCCGCCGCCGAGGAACTCAATCCTCGGTTGCAGGCCTTTGTGATAATCGATCACCAGGGAGCGCGGGAGGCGGCCGACCGGGTGGACCGCCAGCTCTCCCAAGGGATCGATCCGGGTCCGTTGGCCGGGATCCCGGTGGGGGTGAAAGACATCATCGACATGGCCGGGCACCCCACCCTGTGCGGCTCTCCCGCTTATCCCGACACTCCTGCCACACGGGACGCTCCGGTGGTGGAGCGGCTGCGGGAAGCCGGAGCTGTGATCGTGGGCAAGACTGTCACCCACGAGCTGGCCTGCGGGGTGGAGTCTCCTCCGGCTTGCAACCCCTGGGATATAAAACGTATCCCGGGCGGGTCCAGTGGTGGCTCGGGAGCGGCGGTGTCGGCAGGGATCACCGCTGCGGCGCTGGGAAGCGACACCGGCGGCTCGATTCGCATCCCGGCCGCGGTGTGCGGGACGGCCGGCCTGAAAGGGACCTATGGAAGGGTCCCCCGCAGCGGAGTGGCGGCCCTCAGCTGGTCGCTCGACCACATCGGCCCCTTGGCGCCCACTCCCGCCGACTGCATTCTCGTCCAATCGGTGATATCGGGGTTCCATCCCTCCGATCCAACCACCCTGACCGAACTCCCTCCGGATGGCTATCTGTCTGCCGAAAACGGCTTGGAAGGAGTGAGGCTCGGGGTGATTGAGCGTTACCGGGGTCCGCTTATCCAGGCTTCTGTGTCGGACGCATTCGAGAAGGCGGTGGGAATGCTCGCGGATTTGGGCGCCGAGGTTGTGCCGATCGAGATCAGCGAGCTGGACATGGTGATGGAAGTGGAATTCGCCCTGGTCCGCTCCGAGGGCGCCGCCTATCACCAACGGCTTTTGGTGGAGGCGCCGCATCTGATCGAGCCCTCCATTAGGACGCTTTTCGCTACCGGGCTGATGATGCCGAATGAGCACTACCTGACAGCCCTACGCGGGCGGGAGAGGATCCGCCAAGGGGTGAGAAACTCCTTTCAAGAGAACCGTCTTAACGCTGCGCTCCTGCCCACTCTTCCTGCTGTGGCAGCCCGCAAGGACCAGGCTTTCTTTGATTACGGTGGGACAAGTGAGGTGGTTAACCCGGCCTACGTACGGACCACCGCTCCCGCCAACCTAACCGGTCAGCCCGCCCTCTCTGTTCCGTGCGGTTTCGATTCCTCGGGACTTCCCATAGGGCTTCAAATCATGGGCCGACCTCTGCAGGAGACCGAGGTTGCCCGCATCGGACAGGCCTACCACGACACGGTTGGCTTGGCCCTCACTCCGCCGATAGCAGTCGGCGGAACGGCCAGTTAGGTGTCCCACCACCTGGGAGACACTCCCGGTTTCCGCCCGTTGGGGGTTGGAGAGGTTGTCGGTTTCTCCTGGACCCTTTACAAGACTCGGTTCGGGACGCTGATGGCGGTGAGCCTTGCTTTGGTCGGGGTTCCCTCGCTTCTTCAGTGGCTGCCCGGCATCGGATGGTTTTTTGGTATTGTGCTGTTGCTTACCGATCTGCTGGCCATGGCGGCGTTTATCAGGATCGCCGCTTCCCATTGTGTTGATCTGCGGTTCTCTGCCTTCGAATCCATCCGGAGGGCTTGGAGTAGGTTCGGCAAGATGGTGGTGATGTCGTTGGTTCTTGGTCTCGGAGTTGCAACGGTGGCGATGATGATGATCACGATCGGTTCGGCGATCTTGGCCGGTGTCGCCCCTGGAATGTCGGAGGAACTCAGTCTCGATGCGGATGACCCTTTTGCAACGCCTTTAGGGACCCTCTTGCCCTTCATGATTTGGACCTTCGTCATGGTCCTGCCTGCTATTGCTCTGGCGATAATGTGGTGGGTGGCGCCCATGGCGGTGATGGTCGAAGGAACAGGGGCTATCTCCAGTCTGGGCCGCTCTTGGAGGCTGGTCTTGCCGCACCTGTGGAGAACCACCAAGGTTTTTTTCTTATCCGCAGCGGTTATTGTGCCGCCCGTTGTCTTCCTCTATTGGTTGCTCCCCTACTACTTGGCGGTTTTGGTCGGCGGTTTGTTGACGCTGCCTTTCTCATCGGTGATCGGAACCGTGCTCTACCTGGATCTTCGGGCGAGATCAGAAGACCTCAGTTCCGACATCCTTATTGAAGAACTTACCTCCACCTCCTGAATCCGAGCCCCCTTGTTAATCGGGCGGGACACTATGGCCGGAGCGCCATCATGATGTGACAAAGGGATTGCAGGGCGAGCGGGAGCCCGCGCAGACAAGCGGATTATTCGATCTACGGGGTGACGACATCAATACCTAAGGTTTTGGCGCTGTCGGCCAAACGTTGATCGTAGGTGATCAGGCCTTGGAGATCGTCGCCCAACTCCAGAGCGGCCGCCAAGTGGAGCGCGTCCAAGCTGCGAAGTATGCCTGGTTCGATCATGACCGCTCGCTCGAATACCGTGGTGGAGAGTGTCACCATGATCAGGGTGTCAAGAATGATCCGCGCTTGCACCATCAGTTCGGGCGCGGCTCGTCGGGTCACCCTCAGAAGTTCGGTCCGCAAGAGGTCGCTTGAGAATATCTCTTCCTCATGAGACTCCAACCACCTGCGCAAGGCTGTGGAGCCCTTCTCCACGATCAGCAGCTTCACGGCCGCGGAGGTGTCGAGGTAGTACACGGTCAGTACCGCTCGGCCTGACGCATCTCCTCCAGTTCGGTCGATAAGGCTGGGCGACTTCGGTGTCGGCGAGAGGGACCTGGCAACTCGCTCAGTCGGCGGAGGGCCGGTCGAGCCCGATTGGCCAGGATCAATGCCTCAATTCGGCTGGTCGTGAGAGGCGTCATCTGGGCGACCGGACGACCTCGATCGGTGATCGTGACCAAGGCGCCGGCTGCAACTTCGGCCACGACCGCCGACGCGTTCTGCTTCAAGGCTCGAATCCCTATTTCAGGCATGTTCTACATTGTAGCACAACCTGAGCCAAAGGGAAGCCGGATATGTCAGGCTGACTAGGCGCCTTCGGCGAACTTCACAAGGGTGGTTGCGACTTCCTCGGCTTGGGATTCGGTGATCTGAGGGAAACAGGGTAGTCCCAGCATCCGCGATGCGGTCTCTTCCGCTACCGGCAACGAGCCCGGTCCGAGTCCCATCCACTTGTAGGCAGGATGGAGATGGAGGGGCGGGTTGTAGATCAGACGGCCGGGGATACCCCTTGAGGACAGGTACTTTATAGCCTCATCGCGATTGTCGAGCATCGCGTTGTAAGCGAAATAAACGTGCTTGGCCCAGGGCGCTTCGTAGGCAGCGGTCACCGGCGTTCCCTCGAATATCTTCCGGTAGATAGCCGCAGCCCGGCGACGGCCGTTGATCCGGTCGTCCAGGGTGGGGAGCTTGGCTCTGAGGATCGCGGCCTGGATGGTGTCGAGACGCTGGTTGAAGCCTTCCTCCAGCACCGTCCAATCGCCTCCTGTCAAGTCACCTTGGAAACGCGGCTTACGGGGCGCGTGGCCGTAGTTGCGGAGTACCCGGATTCTCTCGGCCAGGTCGGGGTCGTTGGAGACGATCATCCCTCCGTCCCCATATCCCCCCAGGATCTTTCCGGGCGCCACGCTGAAGCACCCGAGCGGGCCGAACGTCCCCATCCGCCGCCCTTTGTACTCGGCTCCGATCGCAAGACACGCATCTTCGATAACCGTTATGCCGTGGTGGTCGGCGATCTCCATGATGGGATCCATGTCGGCGGGGTGGCCGAACAGGTGCACGGGGAGGATCACCTTGGTGCGGGGGGTGATGTATTGCTCCAGCTTCTCAGGATCCATGTTGAAGGTGTCTGGGGTTGTGTCCGCCAGCACCACCTTCGCACCGGCATGGGTCACGACTGAGGCGGTCGGATTGTCGGTGTTGGGTACGGTGATCACCTCGTCCCCGGGCTCCAGATCCATCGCCTCCAGGGCGAGGTGAAGGGAAGCTGTGCCCGACCCCACTCCCATGGCGTACCGGGCGTTCTGATAATCGGCGAACGCTTCCTCGAACGCCTCCAACTCTTCGCCGAGGACGTAATTACCGCTCGCCAGTACCCGCATTATGGCCTCGTCGATCTCGGGTTTCAGGGACTGGTACTCGGCGGCCAGGTTGTTCGCAGGGACTGGCAAGGCGTGCTCCTCTGTTGGGTTGGGCTACCCCGAAGGTTAGCCCTGGGCTTGGCATCCGGGCCGGAATAGAGGGCGAAAGTCCTAAGCCGGAGCTATACGTGAGTACCGCCAGATCGGCGACTTCAACTGGCGCCATACCCGCGGACTCGTTGGCCTGATCCTCCAGGTCGTGGGTTCCGTCCCATCCCAGATGGACGTGGCAGTTGGACAAACCTGGCAAGAGGTACATGCCGGAGACGTCCACGACGTTGTCGCCCGCCTGGGCTTCGGCGGTGCCCACCGAGGCGATTTGCTCGCCTTCAATGACCAGGTCTTGTTGCTCCGAGGGTCCGCCGTCCAGGTTTACGACGACTCCGCCTTTGAGAATTGTGTGCACGGGTTGGTTTCCTTTCTTGTTGCGGATCAGAGTTTTCCGAGGCGGCGTAGGGCGGTTCCCACCGCCGCCAGGTTGGGTAGGGTCAATTCCGAGTAGTTGCGAGAGATCATCACCCCTTCGGCCCCGCCTTCGAACGAGGCTTCAACCATGGCCTCGCAGTCGGCGGGAGAGATGTCCCGAGCCACCGTCTCCACTCCCAGCCCGATGCCGGGGTACACAGCCACCTCGGGTCCCACCGCGTCCACGTAGCGGCGGGTGAAGTCAGCGACGTACTTGGGACTGAACCCGGTGGGGGGCAGATCCTCGAAGGGCGCTTCATTCAAGCCGAGAATCTTGTAGAGGATCGGTGTCCACTCGGCAGGGCTGGCATCGCCCAGGATGGTTTGGCAAAGGTTGGTCACGAATTTGGCAAAACGTGTGCCACCGGGGGCGTTGTAGAACACCGGCTTGAGCCAGTCGGCGTACAGCTTGTACTCGGCGGGATCGTGGGCTGCTCGCAGCAGCGGGTTGAAGGTGTTGATCATCTCCCAGATTCCGAAGCCCACTTGGTAGTCGTTGCCAAAGAAGCGGATCAAGCCGGAGATCTCCCGGTAGAGATCCTTGTGGCCGTCCCACCACAGCTTCTGCCACTGTGATACTTCGGGTATTCGAAGAGATGGCGGAGGAAGGTGATCAGCTTCCCGTCGCGAGGCTGGTAGCCGGCCCGCACCGATTTGAGGTAGTCACTGATCTTTCGGTAGCCCTGGCTGCCCGCCCGGCGTCGATGTTGCGGCGATGGGCCTCGGATCGACAATGGACGCAGAAGCAGGTGGGGACCTCGTCGCTGACAATCATCGACGACAGTGGGTCCTCGCGCTCTATGCCCCACAGCATTCCGTTCAGGTCGTACTCGTTCAGCCAATTGTCCATTACCCCGAACCACCAGTTCCGGTAGTTGGGGTTGTAGAGACAAGGACGGCTGGCCTTGCGGCCCCACGGGTCGATCTCCAGCACCTGGGCGATCCCGGCTGCCAGAGCGGCTTGGGATTGACGTGGGCGGTCTCGCAGTAGTAGGGGAAGACCTCCATGCCCGGTGCCCGGCCGGCGGGAATCACATCTCCCAGGATGTCCCAGCCTTCATAGAGGGGGTCGGGAGCGGTGAGGTCCTTGATCGTGGTTGCGTGGTAGTACTTGGGATCGGGTGGGAAGAAAGCTCCGCCCTGCAGGTTGTCGGGCTCCTGCCCGCCGTGGTCTGGGTAGTCACCGCTGCCGGAGCGCCCGGCGTCACCCCGCGCCCATGAGAGGGCCGAGATGAAACTGGCATTCACCCCGGCCAGTTCCACGAAGATGTCGAGGGTTTCCTCAATGCCCTCGTCGATGAAGCTGATCCCTCCCACCTGCCTGCCGACAAAGGTCTGCTCGCTCATCTCATCGCTCCATTCCGTCGGCGGATGACTCTTCCGGCGGAGCCCAGTTCCAGGGCCACTGTCTCGCCGGCGGGTGTCCCGGCGTTATGGGGGGTCATCAGGAGGTTGGGGGTGCTGCGCAGGGGATTGTCCGGAAGGATGGGCTCCCACCAGAAGACATCCAGTGCGGTGCCGGCCAGATGCCGGCTGTGCAAAGCGGCCATCAGGGCGTCCTCGTCCACCAACCGCCCGCGGGCGGTGTTGACGAAGAACGAGCCGCGGCGCATCAGGTCGGCGTAGCGTTGCATACCTTCCGCTATACCCACCGGATTCCAGCCGAGTTCGGCGCGGGCCTTGTCGCAGGAGATGGTGGTGGCCCGGTCAGGAATGGCATCGATCAACATGTCGGCGTTGGAGTTTACTACCTCCGAAGGATGCCACGGCCGCGTCCAGCACATCCTGGAAGGGGATCGGGTTCCCCGAGGAGAAGGCAAAGGAGCGGCTTCCCATCCTTGGGAAAAGAACCGATGGGCGCCTTCGGCGACATCGTCCTGAACCGGATGTGATGCCACCACCATAGAGCACCTCAATTCCTTGCCTACTGAATCGATCCCGACTGTGGGAGGGGGCTGCCCGAGGGAGTTGGTGCTCACCACTCTCACTAAACAGGCCCAGCCGGTGATCCGGTACCGGACTGGTGACATCACCCGGTTTTTGCCTCCGGTGGGTGGCCTGCCGTTTCGTTGTATGGACCGGTTGTGGGGCCGGGTCGACGGCATGCTGTGAGACCTGTCATCTGCGACGTTCCTTGCCGATGTAGACGGCCCGAACGCCAGGGTGCGCTTCTATCTCCGAGACGGCGCCGTCGGCCAACAGTGCCCCTCGGGCCAGGACGGTTACCCGATCGGCTACCGACCGGATGAACGCCATGTCGTGTTCGACGATCACCACCGGCAAGTGGTACTGCCGGTGGACTTCTCGCAACAGGGTGGCGGCGTACTGACTTTCCGACGGCGTCAACCCGGCGGTAGGTTCATCCAGAAGGAGAAGCCGGCAGTTTTGGCTCATAGCCATGGCTATTTCAAGCCACTGCTTTTTTCCGTGCGACAGTTCGCCGGCCAGGCGATGGTAACTGTCAAAAAGTCCGGTCCGTTGAATGATCTCATTGGCGGCCGGAGAGACGGATGCTTCCCAACGTTTAGTTATCTGGGGTGGTTGGTGGCATATGCTTTCCCACCACCTGGCGGAGTCGCGGGTCCCTCACCACGCTGTGAATAGGCAAAAACGCAGTCCCATCGAGAACGTCACAACAAACACTTGGCAAAACGGAGGAAGAGCACAAATGGGGAGCAACTTTTATCCATCGGGCTTTGCTTCGCTCACTCAAGAGAGGCTGCGGAAGGTCCAGTCGGAGAAGCTGGCGGCGCTTATCAAGGGTCTCCAAGAAGTGGATGCTCCCTACTGGCGCAACAAACTGGCCGACACCGGATCGGTCGGGTCTCTGGCCGACCTCGAGCAGTTGCCCATGACCACCAAGGCCGAGTTTCGACAGTGCTATCCCACCGGAATGCTGGCGGTGCCGATGGAAGAGGTGGTGCGCGTCCATGCTTCGTCGGGGACATCGGGAAAGCCCACCATTGGCGCCTATACGGCCGCCGATGTGCGACTGTTCGCCGAATTGAACGCCAGAGCTATCGCGCTGGCCGGCGCCACCTCGGAATCGGTAGTGCACATCGCCTATGGATACGGACTCTTCACCGGAGGGCTGGGTCTTCATTACGGTGTGGAGGCTCTGGGCGCCACCGCGATTCCCGCCTCCGGGGGCAACTCCGGGTTTCAGGTGCAGATGCTCGCCGATCTGGGCGCCACCGGATTGGCATGCACTCCCTCATACTCGCTCTTGCTCGCCGAGCGGGCCGCGGAGGAGGGTTTGTTGGAGTCGATCTCTCTTCAGTGGGGTATTCATGGCGCCGAACCATGGTCGGAGGGCATGCGCCAGAAGATAGAGGATGCGTGGGGCAGTGGCTTCAGCGCTTGTGACATCTACGGTCTGACAGAGATCATCGGTCCGGGGGTGGCGTCCGAATGGAGCGACCACAAGGGCCGCCTGGTCATCATGGAAGACCATTTTTATCCGGAGATCATCGATCCCGACACCGGGAGGGGTCTGGCGGAGGGAGAGCCGGGGGAGTTGGTGCTCACCACCCTCACCAAACAGGCCCAGCCGGTGATCCGGTATCGGACGGGTGATATTACCCGGCTCTTGCCTTCGGTGGGCGACCTTCCGTTCAGGTGCATGGATCGGCTGTGGGGCCGAGTCGACGACATGCTGATCGTGCGGGGGATCAATGTGTATCCCCGTGAGATCGAGGAGGTGCTTCTCGAGGATCGCGACTTGGGCGGTCAGTTCGCCATTGTTGTGGACAAGCGGAGCGCTCTCACCGAGATCGAGGCCAAGGTGGAGTTGCGAAGTCCGGAGTTGAGTCCCCGCCGGGAGGCCATTGCGGCGCGGCTGCAGAAACGATTGATGGAGACCATCCGGCTGCGGGTCAGGGTCACTGTCTGCAACCCAGGCGATCTTCCCCGTCAGGAGGTCGGCAAAGCCAGGCGGGTTCACATTCTGGAATAGCGGCTCTTGGAAGGCAAGTGGCCAGCCGGCGGTCGGCCGGTCTCTTCTGTGGTGGGGCCTCGTGGTTGGCGAGGCCGGACTACCTCCGGCGGGCGCGTTCGAGCAACTCGATCACCTTACCGTCCGGCGTGGCTCGGTAGTCGGCGTAGAAAAGGCCAATGGCGGAGAATCGTCGCGGGGTGGAAACGGCCACGAACTCGTCAGTGGCGTCCTTGAAAACAGCGGGAGCGTCATGGGGGGCGACCGGGGTGGCCATGACTATCCGATCAGCGCCGAGTCGGCGGGCGATTCCGCAGGCGGCCAGGGCGGTGGATCCGGTGGCGATCCCGTCGTCGACGATCACAGCCGTTTTCCCCGCCAGGTCGGCGGCTGGGCGGCCTGGCCGGAACAACTCCGATTGCCGGGCCATTTCCTTGCGTTCCCGGTGCACTAGACGGTCTATCTGGTCGGCGCTGACACCGAGTCGTTTCACCATGTCCTCGTCAATAATCCGTATACCCCCTTCACCCAGGGCGCCTATGGCGAGTTCCGGCTGGGAAGGTGCGCCGAGCTTTCGCACCAGCAACACCGCCAGAGGCGCCGATAGCCGGCGGGCTACCTCGAAACCCACCGGAATGCCGCCGCGGGGAAGGCCGAGCACCACGGTGGGCTCGTAACGCAGGTGGTCGAGGAGGCGGGCCAGTTTCCGTCCGGCGTGGGCCCGGTTCATGAATTTCACAATTCCCTACTCTCTACCTGACCGATTCTGCCACTTAGGCCCTCCCCGCGGGCTGGAGAGCTATCGCTCCGGATCGCCATATTAAACTGAGGGTAAGAAATGGTAAAGGTGGTGTGATGTCTTTCTTTCAGATTGCCCAGACAGTGACAGACGCGTGCGGCGCCGATCCGGGGGCCGCGTGCAGCCTCGTTTTCGACCTGACCGGCAACGCCAGCGCGGCGCGTATCTCTGAATTCGCGGCCCGCCCGATCAAGGTTGTGATCATTCTTCTGGCGGCCTGGATGATCAACCGGATCGTACGGCGGTGGTTGGACCAGGCTGTGGCGGGTTGGTTGGAACGGCGTGCGGCG
Organism: Acidimicrobiia bacterium; assembly: GCA_965248705.1. Classification (GTDB taxonomy): domain Bacteria; phylum Actinomycetota; class Acidimicrobiia; order Spongiisociales; family ZC4RG35; genus Bin76. The sequence goes on from CBDFJY010000002.1 coordinate 1,012,073, forward strand.
GTGGCCCAGAAAGCCCAGGAGAAATCGGCCGAGGCTCCCGGTCGGATTGAAGGGCTACGTGAAGCAGCGGTTCGCCGGGCCGGGCTGATGGTCGAACGGCAGGAACGGAGCAGCCAGCGGACCAGAACCCTAGGAGCAGTACTCCGATCGATTGCTTCCATGGTCATCTACGGCATGGCTGTGATGATGTCCCTCGGAGAGTTCGACGTGAATCTGGGACCTCTCATAGCCGGCGCCGGCATCGTGGGTGTGGCGGTGGGCTTCGGCGCCCAGAGTCTCGTCAAGGACTTCCTGTCAGGAGTGTTCATGCTGCTCGAAGACCAGTATGGTGTGGGCGATGTCGTGAACCTCGGCGAAACGATCGGGGTGGTGGAAGAAGTGAAGCTTCGCACTACCCAAGTCCGGGATATCAATGGAACCCTGTGGCACGTACCCAACGGGGAGATCCGGCGCGTAGCCAACCTATCACAGGACTGGGGGCGGACGGTGCTGGACATCGAGGTGGCGTACGACACCGATATCGCCGCGGCCATGGCCGTCATCAAGGAGGTGGCCGACGGGGTATGGCGCGAGCAATTACCGAATGCCACGATAATCGAAGAGCCCACCATCGCGGGTGTCCAAAGTCTTGGCGAGAGCGGCATAGCGATTCGACTGATGGCCAAGACCGAGCCTGGCGAGCACTTCGCCGCCGCTCGGGAGTTGCGCGGTCGTCTCAAGAACGCGTTCGACGAGGCGGGTATCGAGATACCGTTCCCCCAACGTACTGTGTGGATGAAGACTGATCAGCCCGCTAACGGGTCGACATCCTAGATCCTCGGCTTCCCGGCACCGGTATCCTCGACCCGAGTTCGTCCAAACGTTAAGGAAAATCAAAAAGACATGACGAAAAACAACAGGCTGGCGGGCCGGGTCGCGGTCGTGACCGGGGCCGCGGCGGGGATCGGCCGCGCCACCGCGGAACTTTTCGCCGAAGAAGGCGCCCGCGTGGTGCTTGCGGATGTCGCTGCCGAGGCAGTGGAGCGGGTCGCCGCCGCAATTCGGGAATCGGGTGCGTCGGCCATCGGTGTGGTCGCGGATGTTTCGACGGAAGAAGGCGTCGAGGCGGTCGTGGGGACGGCGGAGCGCCGGTTCGGCCCGGTGGATGTCCTGGTGAACAACGCGGGCGTCGAACTGAAGAAGCTGGTCGAGGACACGAGCCTTGAGGAGTGGAACCGGATCCTTCGTACGAACCTGACATCGGCGTTCCTGATGTCGCGCCGCGTGGTCCCCGGCATGAAGGAGCGGCGGAGCGGCGCGATCGTGATGAACTCGTCGGTGGGGAACTTCATCGCGGCGAACGGAACTTCGGCCTACGGGGCGTCGAAGGCCGGGATGATGGCGCTGGCGCGAGGGCTGGCGCTTGAGGGCGCTTCCTACGGAATCCGGGTTAACGCGGTGTGTCCGGGTGTAATCGACACCCCGATGAACGAGCGGAATCTCGCGCGGACCGAAGATCCGGAAGCGATGCGGCGCTCCTGGTTTGAAATCACACCCCTCGGGCGGCTGGGAACTCCCCGTGATGTTGCGCAGTCCATCCTGTTCCTGTCGTGCGACGAATCGCGCTTCGTGACAGGGTTGCCGCTCGTCATCGACGGCGGCAGATTGATTCAGTAACCGGGCACGAGTACATCCTGAACTCGCAGGCCCTCGGAGAAGTGGGGAATCACCACGGATACACCGGTCTCGGAAGGGGATGGCGGGAAGGAGGGGGACTTCGGAGACCCCCGATGGGTTATACGGCCGCCACCTCTTCATAGACCTCGGGACGGCGGTCCCGGTAGAAAGCCCAGTAGCGGCGCACCTCTTCCACCAGGCCCAGGTCGAGTTGGCGGACCACCACCTCGTCTTCGGTGTCCGAGGCGGTCTCGCCCACTATCTCCCCGCGGGGGTTAGCGAAATAGGAAGAACCGTAGTAGTCGGTGCCCTCAAGATCCTCGGCCCCCACCCGGTTGATGGCCCCCACGAAGAACTCATTGGCGACCGCCGCGGCCGGCTGCTCCAGTTGCCAGAGGTGTTTGGAGTGGCCGCGGGTGGTGGCGGAGGGGTTGAACACGATCCGGGCGCCTTTCAGGCCCAGCACTCTCCAACCTTCGGGGAAGTGGCGGTCGTAGCAGATGTAGACGCCGATTCTCCCCACCGCGGTGTCGAACACCGGATATCCCAGGTTGCCGGGCCGGAAGTAGAACTTCTCCCAGAACCCTGTCACCTGGGGGATATGGGTCTTCCGGTACTTGCCCAGGTAGGTCCCGTCGGCGTCTATCACCGCCGCGGTGTTGAAGAAGGTTCCCTCGTCCACCACCTCGTAGATGGGGACCACCAGCACCATCCCGGTCTCTCGGGCCAAGGCAATCATGCGCTGCATGGTCGGTCCATCGGGTATCGGTTCGGCATAGGAGTAATAGTCGCTGTCCTGAACGGTGCAGAAATAGGGGCTGTTGAAGATTTCCTGGAAGCAGAGCACCTGCGTTCCCTGCTCAGCCGCCTGGCGGGCATATCCGATGTTCTTCTCCACCATGGATTCTTTGTCCCCGGTCCATTTCGACTGGATCAGGGCGGCGGTTACTTGGTTGGACATCAAATGCCTCCTGTGCTGCTGAAATTCATACTCGGGTCTAAGCGATTAGTCCCCTGCGCTGGACACTCCGGCCATCATCAAGCCGATCTGCTGCCGGTCGGCGTTGGCCGCATCGACCTCACCGACAATGTGACCCTCGTAGATGACTGCGATCCGGTCGGCCAAACCCAGAACTTCATCCAAGTCTTCAGAGATGAGCAGGATGGCGACCGATTTGGAGCCGCGCTGTTCGATGAGCCGATCATGGATGTATTCGGCCGCTCCGATGTCAACGCCTCGGGTGGGCTGGGAGGCCACCAGCACTGACGGTGATCCTGACAACTCCCGAGCCAGGATCAACTTTTGGAGGTTGCCTCCCGACAGGTTGGAAGCCGGAACATCAAGGCCCGGGGTGGCCACCGAGAAATCGTCCACCAGTTTCTGGCTTCGTTGACGGATTTCACCATTGCGCAAAAAGCCCCTGCGACTCATGGGGGATTGGTTGTGGTTCACCAAAATGAGGTTTTCGGAGACGGAGAAGGCCCCTATGGCGCCGTCTCGTTGGCGTTCTTCGGGAACGTATGCCAGCCCGGCATCCCGGACCGCCGAGGGTTTGCGACCTGTGATTTCGGCGTCGTTGACTTTGATGACGCCCGAAGTCGGCTTACGAAGACCCGCGATGGTTTCAGCCAACTCCCGCTGACCGTTGCCGGAGACGCCGGCGATCCCAAAGATCTCTCCTTCCCGAACGGAAATGCTCAAATCTTCCAAGGCCGGAAGACCCCGGTCACCCATCACATTGAGGTTGCGAATGGTCAGCCGGGCGCCACCGGGCGCCATGGGTGGTTTGTCCGGCGCCAGTCGCACCGGGCGCCCCACCATCATCGAAGCCAGCGATTCTCGGGTGGCTTCTTGGGCTTTGACTTCACCCATTACCCGACCGTGACGAAGCACCGTGATCCGGTCGCTCAGCGCCAGCACTTCGTGGAGTTTGTGGGAGATGAACACCAGACCCCGTCCGGCTTGGGCCATCTGCCGGAGGATCTTGAACAGGTGTTCCACTTCGCCGGGGGTGAGCACCGCGGTGGGTTCGTCCAGCACCAGGAGTTTGACGTCACGGTAGAGAGCTCTGATGATCTCCACTCTCTGGCGTTCCCCCACCGACAGTTGCCAGATATGAGCGTCGGGATCGACGGCCAGCCCATGAGATTCCGACAACTCTCGAATGCGGTTGGCAACCCTCCGCAGATTCATGCGTCCTCTCTTCGAAGAGACGGCGCCCATCGCCACATTCTCTGTCACGGTTAGGGTGGGCACCAGCATGAAATGTTGGTGGACCATCCCGATCCCGTGGTTGATGGCGTCGATGGGGCTGGTAATTCGAGTCGGGGACCCGTCGAGAAGAAGCTCTCCTTCATCGGGCTGGTAGAGCCCGTAGAGGATGTTCATGAGGGTGCTCTTTCCGGCGCCGTTTTCTCCCAACAGGGTGTGCACCTCCCCGGCGCGCAGATCGAAATCGACTCGATCATTGGCCAGCACGCCGGGGAAGCGCTTGACGATTCCCCGCATCTCCAAGAGCTGCGTCATCGTTTTGTCACCCTGTTGGTCCTTTGTCTATTGGGCTAGTTAGCGCCCGTGCTTACGCTTCCGTCGATGATTGCGGCGACGGTGTTGTCGGCGGTGCCTCGTACGTCGGCGGGGAGGCCGAAGTCGTCGTTGTATTCGATCACCAGTCCGCCGTTGGCCAGGTTGATCTCATAGGAGTTACCGCCCATTGTTCCAGCGGAGATGTCGGCCACGATTTGACGCAGCACCACTTCCCACTTGTACACCTGGGAGGCAACCACCTGGCTGGGCGCCAGAGCGGTCTGGTTGGCCTGGGTACCGAACCACAGCGCGCCATTGGCCTGAGCGACTCCCACCGCTCCGACCACCATCTGCGCCGATCCGGTCAGCACGTCCGCGCCGGAGGCGATGTGCGCCTGTGCGGCTTCGGAAGCCAACGCCACATCACTGAAGGATCCGATGTAGTTGATGTTGACGGTGCCGGCGCCGGAGACAATCGCCCCGTTGTGGAAACCGTCCACATACAGCTTGGCGTCGCCCACTTCGATGGGACCCACCACGCCGATAACTCCTGAGTCAGACAGAGCCGCGGCTATCACGCCCATCACGTATCCGCCCTCGTCGGAGGCGGCGGTGTAGGCGCTGACGTTGGCAAGTCCGAATGTGTCGGCCGCGGTACCCCACGCGAAAGCGGTGTCGGGGAAGTCCCCGGCGATCTCTTGCAACGATCCTCCGTACTGGGAACCGTGCGCGAGGACCAGGTCATAGCCTTCCTCGGCATAGCCGCGGATCGCCGCAGCGGCGTCCTCGACAATGAAAGTCCCGTCGGTGATAGCCACCTCGGTGCCCGGGTTCTCCGCAACGATTACATTGACCGCGTCCACGATGCTCTGCGTGAACGCCAAGTCATTGGAAGCGCTCGGCGCAACAATCGCAATCCGCAACGGCTCCATCGGCACAGGCGCAGCCGCGCTCATGGGGTCGATGCTGCCGCTGGTGATTCCGGCGATGGTGTCGTCGGCGGCGGCGCGTACCTCGTCGGGGAGGGAGAATCCGTCGTTGAACTCGACTACCAGTCCTCCGTTGGCCAGGTTGATCTCGTGGGATTCACCACCCAGTTTCCCTGAGCCGATGTCGGAGATGATCTGGCGTAACACCACTTCCCACTTGTATACCTGGGACGCGACCACCTGGCTGGGCGCCAGGTCGGTCTGGTTGGCCTGGGTGCCGAACCAGAGAGCGCCGTTGGCTTGGGCGACTCCCACCGCTCCGACCACCATCTGGGCGGAACCGGTCAGCACATCCGCGCCGGACGCCACATGCGCCTGGGCGGCTTCGGAAGCCAAAGCCACGTCGCTGAAGGAACCGATGTAGTTGATGTTCACGGTCACATCACTGGTGGCCACCGCGCCGTTGTGGAAACCGTCCACATACAGTTTGGCGTCGCCTACTTCGATGGGACCGACCACGCCGATCACTCCCGAATCCGAGAGGTGAGCGGCCATCACGCCCATTACATAGCCGCCCTCTTCGGAAGCGGCGGTGTAGGCGCTGACGTTAGACAGTCCAAAGGTGTCGGCGGAAGTTCCCCACGCGAAAGCGGTGTCGGGGAAGTCACCGGCGATTTCTTGCAACGATCCTCCGTACTGGGAACCGTGCGCGAGGACCAGGTCATAGCCTTCCTCGGCGTAGCCGCGGATCGCCGCCGCGGCGTCCTCGACGATGAAAGTCCCGTCGGTGATGGCCACCTCGGTGCCCGGGTTGTCCGCCACGATCACATTGACCGCGTCCACGATGCTCTGCGTGAACGCCAAGTCATTGGAAGCGCTCGGCGCAACAATCGCAATCCGCAACGGCTCCATCGGCATAGGCGCAGCCGTGGTTTCGGGGGTTGCTTCCTCTCCGTCGGAGGGCGCGGCGGTGGTTTCGGGGGTTGCGGCGGTGGTTTCGGGGGTTGCGGCGGTGGTCGGGGTGGCCGGTTCCTCATCGCCACCGCAGGCGGAGGCCGTCAAGGCCAAGACCGCCACCAGGGCCAGCAGCTTGAACAGGCCCGGTTTCTTATAACTACGCATTGGTTTGCTCCTTAGGTTGTAGGGCTTTTACGGTCTGTCGAGACAAAAGATGTCATGTTCCTCCTCGAATGAAGGGCTTGGTGAGGGCGGTGGGAGCGCGGAACCGCCGCGCCGCCACCACCAAGGCCAAGACGGTAATAAGAGCGGGAACCATGGCGGCCAGGTCGGAGGCGCCCAGTGGAATGATTCCCCGGGTTTTGAGCAGCAGCACGATGGCCGTGACCATTCCGTACACCAGCGATCCGGCCATCACTCCCAAGGGTCTCCACGCCCCGAAATAGACCAGGGCGATGGCGATAAAGCCTTGGGCATTGGTCAGGTTTTGCTGAAATATCCCCAAGGTAAGAGCCAGCACCGCGCCCGACGCGCCCGCCAGGACCCCTCCTATGGTTACCGACACATAGCGAATCCTCACCACGCTGATTCCTTGCGAGTCGGCCGCTTCCGGGTTTTCTCCCACTGCCCGGATGTTCATCCCGAATCGGGTACGGTTGATGATCAGGGTGGAAACCGGAATGGCCAGAAAGGCCAGATAGATCGGAAGGCTGTGGTTGAACAGCAGATCGCCCACCACCGGAATCTCGGAGAGCAGCGGGATGGGAACTTTGGGGAAAGGCTGGACGGGCCGGGGAGTTCCTACCAGCCTTTGGAACAGGAGGTCACTCATCCCCAGCCCGAACAGGTAAATGCCGATTCCGCTGATACCTTGCTCCGCCAGGAGGGAAACACTGATCACCGCCGAGATCAGTCCCAGCACCAGTCCAACCCCCAGTCCGGCCAGCAGCCCCAGCCAGGGGCTCTGTGTTTGGAGTGCCGTGTAATAGCCGCCGAAGGCCCCAAGCAGCATTATCCCGTCCACTCCCAGGTTGAGCACGCCGCTGCGCTGCCCGAACGCTTCTCCCAGGGAGGCCAGCAAGAGAGGCACGGCCAGACGGATTCCCGAAGATAGGGTGGCCACGATGATCACGCTGCTAAGAATGTCAGCCATCTGCGTCATCTCCCCGGGAAGGAGCGGGGGCCGATTGGTCGACCTCCGGAACGGGGACCTCCTCCGCCACCCGCTGTTGTTCCCGGCTCTTCAACTGGCGCCGGTATCGATCGAGGCTGACCACGAACAACACCACCAGACCGTTGAGCGCCAGCACCAGGGCGGTGGGGACCTGGGCAGCTCGTTGCAGGGCGACCGCTCCTACCAGCAACCCTCCGAACAAGAACGACGAGGGGATGGTCCAGAGCGGATGGAGTCCCCCGAAGAGAGCCGTGACTATTCCGTTGAAGCCGGCGCTGCCTGTGAACCCGATGGTGCTGCCGTCGGTCACCATCCTATGCCCTTCGGATCCCAGCACCAGGATCGCTCCCCCCAGTCCGCACATCGCCCCGCTGAGGGTCAGCGCCCACGTCACGTTTCTCTCCACCGACATTCCCGCATAGCGAGCGGCGTCACTGGACAGCCCCACCGCTCTCAAGCGATAGCCGGAGGTGGTCCGCCACAACAGCACATACACCATAACGGCAATCAGCACCGCGATGAACGGCCCGATGTGAAGTCGTCCATCCTGGAAAAGAAGCGGCAGGTCGGTGCTTTCCGGTAGGCGGGCGGTTTGGGGAATCCGGGTCCCGCGTTCGATTTCCATGGGGTCGATCAGGGGAGCGCGCAAGAGATAGTTCATGACTTGCACCGCCACCACATTGAGCATGATGGTGCTGAGTATCTCGTTGACGCCGTAATAGGCCTTCAAAGATCCGGGGATAGCGCCCCAGATCGCTCCCCCCACCACTCCTGCCAGGAGCGTCAAGGGAAGGGCAACCGATGCGGGCACATCCGACATCTGCAAGGCGGTGATGGTGGCGGTCAGGGCCCCCGCCACCATTTGGCCTTCTCCCCCGATGTTGATCACGTTGGCCCGGAAGGCGATGGTGATTCCTACTCCCACCAGCAACAGGGGGGTGGACTTGAGAGCCGTCTCCACCAGGGCGTTGCCGCTTCCGAAGGCGCCTTTGGCCATCGCCCAGAAACTCGTGAGGGGATTGGCGCCCAACATCGCCAACATCACCGCACCGATAGCCAACGCTCCCAGCACGGCCAGCACGGGCACGCTGTAGGAGATCAGTTGGGAACTAAGTCGGCGGCGCGATCCCGAAGCTTCTGAAGGTTCTTGAGAAGTCACACTATGTCCTGACGCCGCGGGTTAACTCCCCAAAGAGCGAGCGAGAAGAAAGCCATCACAATGGGTCTGTCTAGTCGCCGCGCAGGGCGTTGAGGTAGTTGTAGATGGTTATTCGGCTCACTCCCATAGCTGCGGCCACCGTTTCGACTGATTTTCGGATCAGGAAAACACCTTGTTCGTCCAAAATACGCACTGCGGCCTGCTTTTTCTCCCTGGGCAACTCACCCAATCTGCCTCCCAGTTGGTTTTCTACCGCACCGATGATCCGATCCACCGCTCCATGGAGATCTTCGGGACGCGTCGGGCCGACCATCCCTTGTTCCCCAACCATCAGATCGTCCGGCGCCGCTTCGCTGCCCGAGGCAGAGTCCCGGGCCCTGCCCGCTAAAGAGCTGATTAGTCCTGATTTGGAATCAGGGCTCTCCCAACGCTCCGAGGTTCCTTTGGTCAAATTGATCAAGATCCGGGTAGCCCCTTTTTCGAGCGCGGACCTGAGAAACATGGGCAGAACCGACGTCACCGTCTCATAGTCACCCTCCATCATGTTCCCAAAAGGTCCCAGGACCACTTCCAATCCGGAGTTGCGCAGGGTTTGCAGGGAACCGAGCACGTGCGGTCCAGGGTTTCCTTCAGTAAACGGCTCAACCAGGAATTCAAGTCGACACGACTCGTTGGCCACAGACTTCTCAGGTGTCATAGGGGCTTCACGGACGTAGGGCTCTTCAGGGACGGGTTGGCTATTTGACATTTTGTAAAACAACATGGTACAGTCAGTTGTCATGAGCCGCAACTTAATGCTGGGAGCGGCCCAGTTGGGTCCCATCGCTCGGGAGGACACCCGCGAGGAAGTGGTGGAGCGACTAATGGCGCTTTTGGCTGAGGCCGCTGATCGGGGAGTGGAGTTGGTGGTCTACCCGGAGTTGGCGTTGACCACCTTTTTCCCGCGCTGGTTCATCGATGAGGAGGATGAGATACTCTCCTTTTTTGAAAAGGAGATGCCGTCGGCCGTCACCCGGCCGCTGTTCGACGAGGCGGCCCGCCTGGGAATCGGTTTCTGTCTGGGCTATGCCGAGTTGCACACCGACGAGCAAGGCAGGTTCCATCGCTACAACACCCAGATACTGGTGGAAAGGGACGGGTCGGTGGTTGCCAGGTTTCGCAAGATTCACATCCCTGGACATGCCGTCCTCGAAGATTGGAGGCCTTTCCAGCACGCCGAGCGGTACTTCTTTGAGCCCGGCCCGGACGGCTTTGGAGTATGGCGGGCGTTTGGAGGGATAGTGGGCATGGCTATCTGCAACGATCGACGGTGGCCTGAGACCTATCGGGTGATGGGACTGCAGGGAGTGGAGTTGATCCTGATCGGCTACAACACCCCTTACTACTACGCCCCCGATCCCCAACAGAACGCCCTGCAGCACTTTCACAACCACTTGGTGATGCAGGCGGGCGCCTACCAGAACGGATCCTGGGTGGTGGGGGTGGCCAAGGGAGGAATCGAGGAGGGAGTGGACTCTTTGGCGCAGAGCGCGATTATCGCTCCATCCGGCCAGATCGTTGCCCAGGCCATCACCACCGGCGATGAGTTGGTGGTGGCCAAAGTGGATTTTGACTTCTGCTCGTTTTACAAGAACACCGTGTTCAAATTCGATCGCTACCGGCTGCCTCATCACTACCAGCTGATTAGCCAGACCAGGGGAGCGATCCTCCCACCCGACTTGGAGTAGATGATGACCTTGATTGAAGCCCCACCCACCGTTTCCTTCCATCTCAATGGAGAAGATGTCTCAGTTCGAGCTGACCATCCTCATCTCCTGGCGGCCCTGCGCGAGGAGTTGGAGGTTTTCTCCCCCAAAGACGGATGCGCTCCTTCCGGACAATGCGGATGTTGCACCGTGCTGCTCAACGGCCGGGCCGTGGTGAGCTGTCAGATACCCCTCACCCGGGTGAAGGGACGCGAGGTCATAACCCTGGAGGGGCTCGATCCGGTGGAGAGAGACCGCCTGGCCCGCGGTTTTGCGGCCACGGGCGCTTTGCAATGCGGATTTTGCACTCCCGGCATAGTGATCCGGGCCAAGGCGCTGATCGACCAAAAAGGCGCGGCGCTCGACCGAAAGACGATCAACGGTCGTTTGGGCGCTCACCTCTGCCGCTGCACCGGCTACACCAAAATTGTGGAAGCTGTCGAATTGTTGGCGTCGGGAGAGCCCATACCCTCCGTCGCCCGCCCCGGAGGGATCGGTAAGAACGGCATCAAGTATGAGGCCATGGAGTTGTCTCTGGGCGACCGGCCCTACATCGACGACCTGGCGTCTCCGATGATGCTGCATGCCGCCCTGCGGCTCACCGATCATTCCCGAGCCGACGTGCTGGCGATCGACGCCTCATCGGCCGTGGCGTATCCGGGGGTGGTGAAGGTAATCACCGCCGCCGACGTTCCCGGCGAGCTCCGGGTGGGCCTGATTCACAAGGATTGGCCGGTGTTCATCCCGGTGGGAGGCCGCACTTCCTATTCGGGGGACGTTTTGGCGATGGTCGTGGCCTCCGATGTGCAGACCGCCCGGGAGGCCGCTGATCTGATCGAGGCCGAGTACCGGGTGCTTCCTCCCATCAGCGACCCTGAACAGGCGCTTTCCTCCGAGGATGCGGTGTGGGGGCTGGACGGAAACTTGTTGTCCCGCTCGGTTTATCGACGCGGAGATGTGGACGATGCCCTTTCCCGCTCGGCACACACCGTTTATGAGACTTTCCGGACCCAACGGGTAGAGCACGCTTTCCTGGAGCCGGAGTCGACCGTGGCGGTCCCCTTCCCCAACGGTGATCTCCATGTCTATTCGGGAGGCCAGGGAGTGTGGGACGATCGCAACCAAATCGCCTCGGTGCTGGGGATGGACTCTTCCCGGGTCACTGTGGAACTGGTTTCCAACGGGGGCGCCTTCGGTGGGAAGGAGGACATGGCCAACCAGGCCCAGACCGCCTTGGCCGCTCATGTGCTGGGAAGGCCGGTGAAGTGTACCCTCACCCGGGAGCAGTCCCTGCACATACATCCCAAGCGCCATCCCATTCGGATCGAGCTGTGGGCGGGTTGCGACTCCGAGGGGAAGCTCACTGCCCTCAAGGCCCGCATGCTGGGGGACTCCGGTCCGTACGCCTCGGTGGGTATGAAGGTATTGGAGCGAGCGGCGGGCCACGCCAGCGGCCCTTATGTGATGGACGCCATAGATGTGGAGGCCTTGGCCGTGCGCACCAACAACTCGGTGTGCGGCGCTTTCCGCGGCTTTGGGGCGAACCAGGCGCAGTTCGCCATGGAGGGGGTAATGGACCGCCTGGCCGAGAAGGTCGGAATCAGCGGCTGGGAGATACGGGCTCGCAATGTAATCGAGCCGGGGTCGGTGTGGGGGCCGGGGCAGATCATGGACGAGGGATCGCGAGGAGCGCGGCGCTGTTTGGAGGCCATCAGGCCCCATTACGACCGCGCTATCGAGGCAGGCAAGGCCGTTGGGGTGGGCCTTGGGTTGAAAAACTCGGGTTTGGGCAACGGCTTTATAGAGGTATCCCGGTCTGTGGTGCAATTCCGTCCGAACGGAAAGGTGGAGGTGCGGCATTGCTGGACAGAGATGGGACAGGGCGTGCACACCGTTGCCCTGCAAGTGGCGGCCGAGGAGTTGGGAGTCGACCCCGATCGAATAGAAGTCTTGGTCGACACCTCCCGCGAGTTGGGCGCCGGGCAGACCACCGGCTCCCGGGGGACGCTCATGGCCGCCGGTTCGGTGGCCGACGCCTGTCAGAAGGCTCTGGCGGGCGGATGCGAGCCGGGGGTGGACTATTACGGGGTGTGGACGGTGGACTGGACGAACAGCCTGTCCGAGGGGGTGGAAAACCCGGTGATCCACTCGGCTTTCGGCTACGCCAGCCAGTTGGTGATTGTCGACCGGGAGACCGGAAAGGTCGAAAAGGTGGTGGCTGCTCACGATGTGGGGAAGGCGGTGAACCCGGTTTTGTGCGAGGGACAGATCGAAGGGTCGGTTCATATGGGACTGGGGTATGCCCTTTCTGAGGACTTCCCCTGCGACGCCGACAGCCGGCCCACCAACATGACCCTGCGCAGCCTGGGGATTATCCGCGCCAAGGACATGCCCGAGGTGGAGGTGATCCTGGTGGAGGTCCCCCAACCCGATGCCCCCTACGGGATCAAGGGAGTGGGCGAGATCGGCTTGGTTCCCACCGCCGGCGCGGTGGCCGCCGCGCTCCACCAGGTGGATGGGGTTTGGCGCAGCCGGCTGCCCATGAACAAGTACTACCCGCCGGGATCAGGGCGCTGACATGAGCCGGGAGACCCCCGGGCTGGTCTGTTCTCATCATCATCTCTACTCCACCCTGGCCCGGGGCATGCCCGCCCCGCCCTGCACACCTCGAAGCTTCGGGGAGATCCTGGAACAGGTCTGGTGGCGGTTGGATGTCGCCCTGGATCCGGAGATGATTTACTGGTCGGCCAAGCTGGGCGCCTTGGAGGCGTTGGAGCGGGGGACCACCGCCATCATCGACCACCACGCTTCTCCGCAGGCCGTCGAGGGATCCCTGACCCTTATTGCTGACGCCTGCGCGGAAGTGGGTGTGCGGGTGGCGTGCGCCTATGAGGTAACCGATCGGCATGGCCCCGACGGCGCCCGCCGCGGCTTGGAGGAGAACCGCCGGTTCCTTTCGGAGGGAGGACGAGGATGGGTGGGCGCTCATGCCTGCTTTACGCTCTCCGAGGAGACATTGGAGGCGGTGTGTGGACTGGCCGAAGATCTGGGGGTGGGTGTGCACATCCATGTGGCGGAGGGAGTCGAGGATCCGGACGCCGGTCGGCGGCTGGAATCGAGATCACGGGAGGACTGGCTGTTGGGACACTGTGTCCACCTCGACCGGGAACTGGAGGGCGTGATTTTGCACAACCCCGAGTCCAACCTGAACAACTCGGTGGGATACGCTCGGCCAACCAGGTTCCCCAACCGGGTGGCGCTGGGCACCGACGGGATCGGGGGCGACATGCTCGGCGCTTTCCGGGCCGCCTACCTGCGGCTGCGGGAGGAGGATGTAACTGCCTCTCCCGAGACGGCCTGGTCGTGGTTGGAGAACGGCTGGGAGCTCTTTCCCGAGGCGGCGGAAGACCGGGTGGTTTGGTCTTACGATCCTATGGATCCCTGGCATCTGGCCTTCACGCCGGGGGTTCGTCCTCTCTTGGTGGAGGTGGACGGCCAAGTGGTGCTGAAAGAAGGTCGGGCCGTTCTGGTCGACCCCGAAGAAGTGCGGGCCAAGGCCGGCGAGCAGGCGGATCGCCTCCATGCCCGGTTGTAAGAGATCAAAAAAGGAGATGAGAGTATGTCCGGCGCCGATCCGTTGACTCCATATCCCCTCGACCTGCTGTTGGGAAGAGTGGCTTCTGAATGGGATTCCCGACAGCGGATTTTCGATTTACCCACGGCAAGGGTTTGGAAGAGGCCGTCGGACATCGACCTGGGGTTTTCTTTCATGGGTCGTCCATGTGCCTCTCCGGTGGGTCCGGCCGCCGGGCCGCACAGTCAGATGACCCAAAATATTGTGCTGGCCTGGCTGGGCGGGTCGCGGCTTTTCGAATTGAAAACTGTTCAGGTGTTAGACCGGTTGGAGATCGGTCGGCCCTGTATCGACATGCAGACCATCGGCTACAACATCGAATGGAGCCAGGAGTTGCAGGTGGAAGAATCTCTGGTGGAGTATGTAAAAGCCTGGATGATGATCAAGATTCTGAGCAACTGGGAGCCGGTGGTGGCGATGGTAGGGACCGATTCCGGACCCTTCGTCTTCGACATGTCGGTGGGATACGACCTGGCGGGAATTTCCACGGACAAGGTGTCCGACTTCATCGTGGAGATGAAAACCGCCAAAAACCGGATCGACTCCTTTCGGCCACAGATTCCCGAGCCCTTTGCGCACCTTCGGGATCTCGACTTCCCATCCCAAATTGCCGATACGGTGACTCTTTCCACTTTCCACGGGTGCCCTCCCCACGAGATCGAGGGGATCACCAAGCATCTGATGACCCGACACGAGGTGGATGTGATCGTCAAACTCAACCCCACTCTGTTGGGCATCGGAAGAGTGCAGGAGATCCTCCACGAGACGCTCGGCTATGACCATGTTCCACTGCTGCCGCAGGCTTTTGTGGACGACCTGCAGTTCGATCAGGGCCTAGAGTTGATCGAGGGGCTGTCTGAATTCGCCCGTCGCCATGGGCGCCGGTTCGGGATCAAGCTGAGCAACACCCTGGTGGTGGCCAACGATAAGGGGTGGATGCCCGATGATCCCATGTACCTCTCCGGGCCTCCTCTGCATGTGTTGGCCTCGACTTTGCTGGACGACCTGGTTTGTGCTCTGCCGGGGGTTTTCAACCTGGCCGGCCACGGTGGGGATGTGCAGGTCAGCTTCTCGGCCGGGGTCAGCAAGGAGAACCTTCCCGACACCGTTGGAATGGGAGTGGCGCCGATAACGGTCTGCTCGGATCTGCTCAAGCCGGGCGGCTACGGCCGTTTGTCCCCGATGCTTACCCGCCTGGCCGCCGAGATGCGACTGGCGGGAGCGGCTGACCTGGGCACCTGGCATCGACACAAGTGGCAAGTCGCTCAAGAAGCCGGATACCGAGGTCCGATTGAGGCGCATATGATGGCCATGACCGGCGGCGAGGACACTAACTTTTACCATCTTTCGGCGAATGAGAAGCTGCCGAGGGTGGTGGACAACGAGCTGGAAATGTGGGGGTGCGTGGCTTGCAACTTCTGCGTGACGGTTTGCCCCAACGACGCGGTGATCCGCTTGGCTACCGTGCCCGAGCTTCAGGACGAGATGACCGACCGCTGGCAGTATTTCATCCTGGCCGAACTCTGCAACGAGTGCGGGAACTGTTTGACCTTCTGTCCCGAGGAGGGGGATCCGGCGGTGATCAAGCCGCGGCTGTTCGTCGACCGCGACCGATTCGAGGCCGACGAGGAGCAGGGCTTTTTCCTCACGCCCACCGCGGGCCGGCTGGGAGTGTTGGCCCGACCCGGCTGGGAAAAGGAAGTGACGCCCCTCACCGCCATGCTCAACGGCGAACGCGGCCTCCCGCTGCGCACTGCGGAACTATCCACCTAGCGATAGGGTCTTATATACCTGAATGCCCAGCGGGCAAACGGGCATCGTACGCCATGTTGGCAAGGAGCCTACGCCATCAGAAAACCCAGTGACGTGGCGGCCCAGGCCGCAGGATTCACCCCACCAACCGAGTCTTATGCCCGTCCCCACGCGGCGAGGGGAATGGCCATGGCGGTCCTGTCCACCCTGCTGTTCGCCGTGGTATCCGTGGCCGTGTTCGACTTGTTCTCCCACCACACGACCTTGGAGATGGCCTTCCGGATGAACCTGGCGGGTTTGGTGATTTTCATGGTCGTGGGGTGGTGGAGGAAGGCTTTGCACCCGCGGGGGCGTATGGGGACACTTTTGCTATTGGGGGGGTGCGTCGCGGCCGCGACGGTGCTGTATTACGTGACTTTGTCCCGTCTCGGCCCAGGTCCGGCAGCTACGTTCCAGTTCATCATCGTCCCTACAGTGCTCATCTGGACGCAGGTGAAACAGAGAATCCCCGTGCCTTTCACGGCGTGGGCAGCGGCGGGAATCGTGTTCTTGGGTGTTTCCCTGGCGACCGAGACTTGGACATGGGAACGGGCTGACCCGGTGGGCATCACCGCCGGAATCGCCGCGGCTGGGTTCATGGGAGGCTATCTGCTGCTCGTAGATCGCCTGGGCAGTCTCTCGCCGGTGACTGCCGCCGTGTGGATGAGGGGCGTGGGAGCGGTGCTGATATTTCCAATTGCCGGGATCGGACCCATCGACCTGCCCTTCTCGAAATGGTGGGTCCTGGGCTTCGCTGCAGCGGCCAGCGCCGCGGCTATTCTGCTGGAAATCGGGTCGGTGTCCCGTGCCGGTCCGGGTACGGTAGGGACGATCCTCACCACTCAGCCGGTAATGGCCTCCGTGGTGGCCTGGTTGGCGTTGGGACAGAACCTGAGCTGGATGCAAACCGTGGGTATCGGAGTTGTGGTAGTGGGAGGTTTAACGCTTCACTACCGCCCGAAACTCAATAGTCCCGTCCGGGAACGGCCCTAGACATTTGCCCTCTGGGGTGCTCAGGTCCCTGGCAATACAATACGGTAGGGACCGGGCGGCTCGATGACAGCCTCCACTTTTGGCTCTTCGTAAAGGAAGTGATCTGATGGACGGAACGGTCTCTTTCACGAAAATGTCAGACGGCACCGCCGAGGACTACGCACTCCTATCCGAGTACGAACGCGAGGAGTTGGATGAGTTCCCGGATCGGGTGCTCGAGTGGCTACGGTCCATGGACGAGCACACCGGATACAAGATCACCCGCCTCGGTCACTCCCTGCAGGCCGCCACCCGCGCACACCGGGCCGGGGAGGGCGAGGAGATGGTTGTGGTGGCGCTTCTGCACGACATAGGAGACGTCCTGAGTCCCGCCAATCATTCGGAGGTGGCCGCCGCGCTGCTGCGCCCCTACGTGTCGGAGGAGAACTACTGGATCGTCAAGTACCACGGGATCTTCCAGGAGAAGTACTACGCCCACCACTACGGCCGCGACCCCGACGCCCGCCACCGCTACCGGGACCATCCGCTATACGAGGCCACCGTGCGCTTCTGCGCCGACTACGACCAAGTTTCATTCGATCCCGACTATCCCACCGAGCCCCTCGAGTTCTTCGAGCCCATGGTGCGCCGCATCCTCTCCAAACCCCGCCACCCCTCCACCTGAACAGCGCTATCGCCAAGGCCAGCGGCGCTCGCGCCGACGGAGTCCTACTGTGTCAGGCGCATGGTGACGAGTTGAATAGGTTTTCCGGTGAACGGATCAAGCATGGCTGGCAGGTGTGGGCGCGATCCGTCGAAGAACTCCTCTATCGACCACAATTGACATCGAGGGTATAACTCGGCGCCCAAAGGGTGTTTTCCCGCTCTTGCCGCTTCCGCCGCCCAACTCTTCGGTGGCCGCTCCAGGGTTATGAACACACCCAACGCCTTCTCCCTCGCCAACACCCCCGTGAAATCCCGAACCGCACTAATTGTTCCTCTCGCCTTAACCTGAGCCAGCACTATCTGGTTTTTGTCCGATACCAACCGGCCCCGCCCGTCTATGCCCTGGTCTCCGCGTTGGCTTTCATTGGGTATGAGCCCGGGGATGCGGGTGATCGCCCAAGTCTCGAAGTGGAAAGGGTTGTTGGCGGCCATTCGTCGCGCCGCCTCCAAATCGTAAGGAACCCCTCCCAGCCTTGGTTGGGCGCCGGCGCCAATCAGGCGTTTCTCCATGACGTCCACCGCAAGAGGGGAGATGTCTATCCCTACCCACCGGCGTCCCAGGTTGTGAGCGGCGAGAACTGTGGTTCCGCATCCGCAGAACGGGTCCAGCACCAGCCCCTTGGGAGGACAGGAGACTTTAATCAGGGGTTCCAGCAGGTCGAGCGGCTTTTGAGTGTCGTACTTCAGGTATTCCTTGCCGCTTCTACCCCGGTTGTAGTTGGTGAACCCGGTGGGATTGAGGACAAGGTTTTGCGGAGCGGTACCCTGGTCCGCTCGGGCGTAGCGCTTCAGCCCCGGCCATTGTCCTGACTCCGGATGGTATATGAGACCGGCCTCGTCCAAAGCGTCCAGTCGATCGTGGATACCTTTGATCTGCCTGTATCCCGGTATGAACTCTTGCTCTATGAACTCGGCGTAGGCGCCGGTCTTCGGAGCGGACCAGCAACGGTTACGGGAGTGTACGTCATATTCCTTCCAGGGCAAGGTGCTCGGGGCGCCGAGTGGCGCTCCGTGCAGCGGGCCTGTCAAATCTTGAGTACGGTAGCGCCCGCGGTTGTCACGGGAAGGGTAGGCCTTCTTTATTTCCTGTCCTGTTTTGAGAGAACGAACAGCGTCTCCTGCCCAGAAGAAGTCGCTGGTTTTGCTATAGAAGAGCAGGTGGTCGAGGATACGTCCGTGGCGCTTAGCGTCACTGTGGGCCGTGGCCCTTCGCCACACTATGTGATTGCGAAAGTTCCGGGAACCGAAGATGATATCCATCAGAATCTTCAGATAGTGGACAGCGGTGTCATCGCAGTGGAGATAGATGCTGCCTTGAGGCTTCAGCAGGCGGTGCATCTCCGCCAGCCGCTCGGCCATATAGGACAGATAGGCAAGCATCCCGGAAGGCCCTAGCAGCTTCTCAAAGGCGAAGATGGCTGAGTGAGCGGGATGCGCCAAGGCGCCAGTCAGCCTTTCTACCCTGTCCACCGCCTCGCCAGTCCAAGACCAGGTATCCGTAAAGGCCCGCACCTGCGCCCGCACACCATCGGCTGCTCCGAACAACATGTTGTAGTCTTGGTTGGAGTTGAAGGGTGGATCCAGATAGATGAAATCAATGCTTTCGCCTTTCCATCCGCCCATCACATCCAGGCAGTCCCCGTAAAGCAGCCACTCGTGCTCAGGGGATGTTGTCCTTTCGGTTCCCAATTCCTTCTCCCGGTTCTCGGTCAACTATAAGCCTCTCGGTGGGATCTTTGGATGTTGCCCCGAGCCAGGGCGCGGGGTTCGCAGCGAGCCTTCTAGCAATATGGAACAGGGATGCGACAGCAGTCAAGCCCTGAGAGGTGGTTTCCTACCTGATTTACTTTTCTTACTGTAAGTTTTGTTAGACAGTCAATAGTGGGTGTGTCCTTGCGTGTCCGTGCTCGGACAATCAGGAGCCGGGTTCTATTCGATAGACCATGTCCGTGGTGAGGACGTAAAATTCTCCCGATCCGTCTGTTCCGAAAGAGACCACCGGGCCCAGGTCGGACGCCCACTCCTGTAGGTCCGTGGCCAGGGATCTGTTCCAGCGGAAGCTGCGGAGATAGCCGCCGCAGTAGTCCGAATAGAAATAGTGGCCGGAGAGGCCGGGCATTCGCGGGCCCCGGTAGACCACTCCGCCGGTTACCGAACAGGTTCCGCCGTCGTCGTGGGCGATCTCCAGCGCTGGCAGGGTGAGTCCCGCCGCTTCACACCCTTGGCGCGGGTCGTAGCAATGCAGTCCTTCGGTGATGGGCCACCCGAAGTTGAGGCCCTGCTGGGAGATTGGCGCTATATCTATCTCCTCGAAGGCGTCCTGGCCGACATCGGCGACGTAGGCCAAGCCGGTGATCTCGTCGATCCAGAACCGCCACGGGTTGCGGAGGCCGTACCACCACACTTCGGAAGTTGCCTGATCGGGATCTATACGCACCAGCGCCGCCAAGGGAGTGTCCGGGCGCTGGCCATGGCCGTAGTAATCCCCAGCCCGTCCGCCGTCGCCCAGTCCCAGGTACAAGTAGCCGTCGGGTCCGAATTGGACCATCCCGCCGTTGTGGTTGGTGGCGGGCTGTTGGGTAGTAAAGATGATCCGCTCGGAGTCGGGATCGGCGGTTTTGCCGTCGCCCGAGAGTGAGAATTCGGAAACTACGGTGTGGCCGATCCGGTCGCTGTAGTGGACGAACAGGCGATTGGGTTGAGATGGGTGGAGGGCTATGCCCAAGAGGCCCTGCTCGCCGCGGAAAGTCACCTGTTCGGTGATGTCCAACACCGGAAGGTCGGCTATTTCGTCGTTGGCCATGTACAGGATTCGTCCCCTCTGTTCGGCCAGATAGGAGTGGCTGGCGCCCGGAGAGGCGGTGAGAAAGATCGGATTTCGAGCTCCGTGGGCAACTTGGACGAACCGAAGACTGTCGGGAGGCAGCGCCGCCGTGGTGGGAGGATCCTGGTCTGTTTCGGTGGGGAGGGTGGTGGAGGGGAGTGAGGTGGTTGCCACAGAAGTTGTAGCCGGTTGGTCACCGTCAGTGGGAGAGGTTTCGTCGGGCTGATCAGGAGGTCCTTCTTCGACGGGCCCCGCGGACGCCGACTCGGTAGTGACGGGAGAAGTGGCCAAGGTCGAGAGGGACGGCGCCGAAACGTCGGGGACGGATGTCTCTGGGATGGAGACCCTATCCGGAGCGGAAGAGCACGCCGCGACCATCAGCACCATCGCTGACCAAACCGCCCACCTTCTGATCGGCCCCTGAATTCTCATGGACAACCTCCTCTTGATCCACCCGAAACCTACTGGATCGGGGGATCGATGCGCCGGTCCGGACAGGGGATGTGATACACGGGTGGGCCTCCGCTCAGCCGAGAGGAATTATCTATATGATGGAATGACATGGAGGATCGAGCGCCCCTACCGCCGCGTCGTTCTACCAGCACGTTAGTTTTCGGGGCGGGGCGCAGAGAAAGCCACGACTCTTCGGCTTTCTATGCCCGCTTCCGTCCGCCGGCTATCGACGACGACGAGGAGATCGGGCCCCGGCCGAAAACGGAGGGTCCGATCTTGGGGGACGCCCGGAGAATGGAAGAACTCCCCGACCGCTCCGTCTCTCTGGTGGTTACCTCACCTCCCTATTTCGTGGGGAAGGAATACGAGGACGCGGTGGTCCAGGCGGCGCGGTCGAATGATCTCGAAGCCGAGATACCCAAGAGCTACGGTGAGTACCTCCGGCTGCTCCATGATGTCTTCGCCGAATGCGTTCGGGTGCTGGAGCCGGGAGGCCGCATCGCCGTCAATGTGGCCAATCTGGGCCGAAAGCCCTATCGCAGCCTGTCGGCTGACGTCATTGGGATCTTCGAGGCTCTCGGTCTGCTCCTCCGGGGCGAGATCATCTGGCGGAAGGCCTCTGCGGCTGGCGGCTCGTGTGCCTGGGGTTCTTTCCGGAGCCCGGCCAATCCGGTGCTCAGGGATGTGACCGAGCGGATCGTGATCGCCTCCAAGGGCCGGTTCGATCGGGCTCTCACTGCGGCCCAGCGCCGAGCACAAGACCTTCCACATCGGCCCAGCGTGGCCAATGACGAGTTCGTGGAAGCCACCCTGGACGTGTGGGAGATTCCCGCCGAGAGCGCCCGTCGGGTTGGCCACCCGGCGCCCTTTCCTATCGAGCTTCCCCTGAGGCTCATTGATCTCTACACCTATCGGGACGACTTGGTGCTCGACCCCTTCATGGGATCGGGGACGACATTGGTGGCCGCGCACCGAGCCGGGCGGAGAGGGGTCGGCTACGACATCAATGGCGAATACATGGACATCGCCCGGGAAAGGCTGAAGCGTGCCCACCGCCGGCCTTTTCTGGAGGAGAACATCGGGCAGGAATTGTCAGCCGACGGCGTCGCCGACGCTTTGGCGGTGGACGGCAATTCTGCAGAGCACTTCCAGGCGCGGGCGGTACGGGAGGGAAAAAAGGCGCAGAGCTTGGCGCGGGCCGCCTTGGAAGATGCCGGATTCGAGATCCTCAGGACGAACCCCAGAATCAGCGGTTTGGGCATCCAGTTCAACTTTCTCGTCTGCAACCGGCGCGGCCAGAGATGGTATGTGGATGTCTCGGGTGCCTTCACCACCGTCCGGCCGGGACTCCGCCGCACGGACACCTTGTGGAAGACGCTGGGCCGCGCTCATGTTCACTTTATGGCGGGCGACGGGACGCCGCTGCTGGTCATGACCTCCAATCTCCCCAAGCCGGGAAGCGAGGGTCGGAAGGCGCTGGAAGCGGTCGGGCCCCAGAGCGTTTTTGACGCCATTGAGATTTACAGAGAGCGGGACAGGATACGGCTCTGGCATTACGGAGGACAGGAGTCCCACTTCCCCATCGAGGGGTTCTGGACACAGGACCAGATCAAGGGAACGCTCCTGAAGTAGCCCGGCGAGAACAGCTTCCCCGGTTGCCACAAGCCGCTTACGGGGTGGCTTGATGCCGCCCGAACTTTTCGGAACATATTTTTTACGCGGTCTGACCTGGGGTTTTGTTAGCTTGCTAAGAGTGATTTGAGATTGTTTAGAGTTGTTTTGTCACACCCCTTTGGTATGTTTATGAGTATGGGAAACAGACCAGTGACCGGGCGACCAGGCAGCCGGATGCGAGCGGTGCTGCCCGCGGTTCCGGTCGAGAAGGAGACGCTTGCGGGCCTGAAGGAACAAATGAGCTCGGCCAGCGAGGTGGAAGCCAAGGCGGTCGCGGTGAGAACCAAAGCCGCGGCGGAGTACCAACGTCGCATGGGACAAAAAGCCGCGGAGAAGACCCTGCGGGAACAGTCGGGTCAGTCCACCCGCAACTCCCGGGTGGAGATGGAAGTCGCCATCAAGCTGAAAGAGTTGCCGAAAACCGGGAAGGCTTTCGAGGACGGACAGATCAGTTATGGTCACACCCGGATCATCGCCAAGACCGCCGGGCGGGTGGAGATAGACGAACAAAAACTGCTGGACGCGGCGACTGTTCAGCCGGTGGATGTGTTCGCCCATACGGCCCGCCAGCACGAAAGGGAACGCTCCGGTGACGATGGAAAGTCTCTCTTGGAGCGGCAACGTCAGAACCGTGTCGCCCGGATCAAGACCGACACGGACGATGGTATGACCGTTTTGTATGCCCGGTTCGATCCGGTCACAGGAGCAAGGGTCAAGACCGTGTTGTCCAATCGGGTCAACCAGTTGTGGAGAGCCGAGGACCCCAAGAACCGGCTCTCTCCTGAACAGCGTATGGCAGACGCCTTGGCGGGGTTGTTGTGCCGAACAGGTGACAGCAATGGCAAGTCTCAGGGGACGACGCTGTTGTTGATGGCCGATTACGACGTCATTTCACAACAGATCCGGGACGCCCGCCTCGGCGACGGCACTCCGGTTCCGGTGGAAGTGTTCAAAGAACTGGCCTGTGAAGCGAAAATACTTCCTGCCATCTTCGACACCCGGGGACAGCCTCTCTGGGTAGGCCGAGCCAAACGGCTCGCCACCCCCGCGCAACGTATGGTTCTCATCGCTCGTGACCGGGGGTGTGTGGGCTGTGGCGCCGATCCCACCTGGTGCCAGGCACATCACATCACCCCCTGGGCGGCCGGGGGACCCACCGATCTGAAAAACCTCTGTCTGCTATGTAGCCGCTGCCACCACCAGGTGCATGACGACGGATGGCAAATCCAGCAAACCCCCAACGGAGAACACCTCCTCCAAGCACCACCCCGCGGCAGTCGACGCCCCCCACCGATCAGAACCCCACACCACCACCATCGCCGCAGACCTACCACCAAACTCCTACTGTGATCCCTGAGTCGCCATTGGCGCTATTCCTTGACACGGGGAACTTTTGTGGCTTTCTTGCTAGTCCAGTGGAAGCTCAGACTGCTCCCCGATGATGGTGCTGACGCCATGCTTCGTAGACGGCGATGGCCACCGAGTTGGCCAGGTTGAGGCTCCGCACCTCAGCCAGCATGGGGATGCGGACGGTCTCGTCCACCCAGGGCGCCGACAGCACTTCGGGGGGGAGACCCACCGACTCGGGGCCGAACAGCAAGGTGTCGCCCGCCCGGTATTCAAACGCCGTATGCCACCGGCGGACATGGGGCGAAAAGGCGATCACCCGGGCCGGGCGAGCGCTGGTCAGCCAGTCTGAAAGGCTCCCGTGAACCTCCGTCACGGCTTTGTCCCGATAATCCATTCCCGCCCTCCGCAGACGGGCGTCGGACATCTCAAAGCCCAACGGCTCGATCAGATGGAGCCGGCATCCGGTGTTGGCGGCCAGCCGCATGGCGGCGCCGGTGTTGGGAGGTATCTCCGGTTGATAGAGGACGATGGAGAACACGGCCGCCTCTGGCCGGGATCAGGTCCCCGGACCGAACACCAACACCGTGTTGTGGCCCCCGAATCCGAAAGAATTGGAGATCGCCAGACTGGGGTCCCATCCCTGTCGTTCCGTCACAATCCGGTGGAGGGGAATCTCGGGATCCTGTTCCCGCATTCCGACATTGGGAGGGAGCTGTTTTCGACTAATGGCCAGCACGGTAGCAACTGCCTCTATCCCGCCGCTGGCGCCCAAGGCGTGGCCGGTGGTCCCCTTGATGGAGGAGACCCACGGCTGGCGCTTACCCCACATCCTGGAGATCACCCGCCCTTCGCCCGCGTCGTTGAGGGGAGTGGCGGTGCCGTGAGCATTGACGTAGCCCACCTGGTCGAGAGTGGCCCCGGCGTCTTCCAAGGCCCACTCGATGGCCCGCTGAGCGCCTTCGCCCTCGGGGTGGGGAGCGGTGATGTGATGTGCGTCGGAGGAGGTGCCCGCGCCCAGCAACTCGGCCAGGATGTCGGCGCCCCGCTCCTGCGCCTTATCCCACTCCTCCAAAACCATCATGCCGGCGCCTTCACCTACCACGAATCCGTTGCGGTCGATATCGAAGGGGCGCGCCTCGTCGGTGGGAGAAAGCGCCCGGGCGATTCGGAATCCGGCGATGGTAGCCGGCCGGATAGCTGCCTCGGACCCACCCGCCACCATCAGGTCGGCGTAGCCCCATTGCACTTGGCGGAGAGCGTCGCTAATGGCCTGTGCGCCTGCCGCGCAAGCCAGAACCTGGGTGGTGGCCGGGCCGAGAAATCCGAAGGTGATGGAGACATCGGCCGCGGCGGCATTGCTCATCATCATGGGGATGGCCAGGGGAGATGGACGCGGGTTTTCACGGTTATTAACGGCCTCCAACAGGCCCTCGAAGGATCGCATCCCTCCGATTCCGGTCCCGACGCAAGCACCCGCTCGCAAGGGGTCCGTCTGATGGTGTCCCGCCATGGCCAGCGCCTCGTGGGTTGCCACCCGCGCATACTGAGAGAAGAGGTCCAGGCGTCGGGCCTCGCGACGAGGAATCCATGCCGAGGGATCCCAGTTCTCGATGGTGAAGGGTCCTTTTCCCGGGTCTTTGGTCAGACCTTCCCAGAAAGCCTCCACCCCCAGGCCCGGACCGGTGACCACCCCCACCCCGGTCACCGCGACCCTACGCAGTTTCACACTGCGCCTTGTCTGGCGGATGGGTCACGTTTGCGTCCCTACTCGCCTTCGGGCGTGTCCATGGCGGCGGCTTCAAATACGCCGAAGATGATTCCCTGAGGGTCTCGGCAGTAGGCGACCTGCCCCACTTCGGGGATGTCCTGGATAGGTACCACCATTTCTCCGCCGGCTGTGGAGACTCTTTTGAGGGCCTCGGAGATATCGGGCACATCTACTGTAATTACCGTGCGAGCCTGGTCGTCGGGGGAAGGCAGCAGCGCCCCGTTGATTCCCGGCTGGTCGTTGGGACCGGTGGTGGCCAGCCAATAAGGGAAGTCACCCCACTGCTCGAATGTCCAGCCCAACGCCGCCACGAAAAATTCCCGGCTGGAGGCTGGGTCGGGGCTCTGATACTCGAAGTGAACCGGTCGCATAGGCATGTCGCTTCCTTTAGTGGGCGGCCATCTCGAGGCTGAAATCCAACTCATAGAGAAGATCGGATCCGGCCGACGCCGGGGTTTCGAGAGAAGCGGCTTCCGGGAGAAGCTGCTCGCAATAAAAGCGGGCGGTGGTGATCTTTTGGCGCAACCAGTCGTCGTCTCCGCCGGTGCTTCCGATTTGGTGGAGGGCGGCCTGAGCCGATCGGACCATGAGCCATCCGCCCATGACCGTCCCGAACATCCTCAGATAGGGAGTGGCGCCTGCCAGGGCGTCGTGGTATGCGCCCTTGCTCAGTAAGGAGCCCAGGGACCGGCTGGACCGACCGAGGCTCTGGACCGACCGTGCCAGCTCTTCTCCGGCTTGCCGTAGTTCGTCGATGGAAGACGCCTCCTCAGCGGTGGCTCTTATCTGACCCAGCAGCTCTGTCACCACCGCTCCCGATCGGATGGGGAGCTTTCTCATCACCAGGTCGATGGCTTGGATTCCGTTTGTGCCCTCATAGATGGGACTGATCCGCGAGTCCCGGAAAAACTGGGCGGCGCCCGTCTCTTCCACGAATCCCATTCCACCGTGGATCTGGATGCCCAGCGAGGCTATCTCCACTCCTAGGTCGCTGCACCAAGCCTTGGCGATGGGGGTAAGGAGCGATACCAACTCCCCATGACCGGATCGCTCCTCCTCCGTTTCGGCGCCATGAGACCGGTCAACGCTGGCCACGCAGTAGAACAGCAGCGCCCTCATCGCCTCGATGCGGGCCTTCATGGAAGCCAGCATCCGGCGGATGTCGGGGTGATTCACGATCAGGGACTGCTCACCCGGCGGGGCGCCCACGGCTCTACCTTGGCGACGTTGCCAGGAGAACTCCAACGCCTTTTGGTAGGCGCGCTCTGCTACCGCCAACCCGCCCTGTCCAACCGCGATCCTTGCGGCGTTCATCATGGTAAACATGCGGGCCATTCCCCCGTGTTCGGGTCCTACCAGATAGCCGACCGCACCTGCATGCTCACCGTAGGAGAGCATGCAGGTGGGGCTGCCATGGATGCCCAGCTTGTGCTCCAGGGAGACGGTACGGATGTCGTTTAGCTCTCCGGGTTCTCCATCCGGACCCAACAGTCGCTTGGGCACTACGAACAGCGAGATGCCCTTGGTGCCGGGAGGAGCGCCGGGGAGCCGCGCCAGGACGGTGTGGATGATGTTGTCAGACATGTCATGATCGCCCCAGGTGATGAAGATCTTGGTCCCCGTGATCCGGTAGCTCCCATCCGGCTGGGGGATGGCCTTGGTGGTGAGCGCTCCCACATCGGAGCCGGCGTGAGGCTCGGTGAGGTTCATGGTTCCCGACCACTCGCCACTGATCAGCTTTTCCAGAAAGAGGCTTTTCTGCTCGGGCGATCCGTGCATGCCCAGCAGATGGACCGTTCCGGTGGTGAGAGTGGAGCACAGCGAGAAAGCCAAACTCGAGGAGATCAGCATCTCATCCACCGCGAATCCCACCACTTGGGGCATGCCCCCGCCGCCCCAGTCGGCGGATAAGGAAATTCCCGGCCAACCCGCTTCCACCAACAGCCGGTAAGCCTCGGCGAACCCGGTAGGGGTTTTCACCGTGCCCTCGGCGGTAAGGTGGGAGCCCTCGGCGTCGCCTACCGGGTTGAGAGGGGCCACTACCTCGGAGAAAAAGCGCCCGGCCTCTTCCAGAAGATGGCTCACCGTGCCCGGGTCGGCGTGTTGGTATCCGTCAAGTTTGGAGAGGGACTCCAAATCCACGATGTGTTCGAGTACAAAGCCGATATCGCGGAGAGGCGGCTGATAAACACTCACAGGTATTCAGAGAATATCAAAACCACCGCGTTTTGAGTAAAGAGAAAAACGCGGCCCTGGCCCGGCGCTCGTCCCGGGGGCGGGATGGCCTTGGGAAGGCTGGCGGAATGAGCGGGCCGAAACCTCTCCGGGGAAGAGTCGAGCGACGTATCCTTATTGAAGCTACGCTTCTCGTGAAAAGTGCCCCGCCGATGTCGATGACCAACCAAAAGGACGTATCTCGCTATTTCAACCGGGAACTTTCCTGGCTGGACTTCAACAGTCGGGTGCTGGCACTTGTGGAGCAGGAGGACACCCCGCTTCTGGAGAAGGTGCGGTTTCTCTCCATTTGGGCCTCCAATCTGGATGAGTTCTTCCAGATCAGGGTGGCGGGACTCAAGGAGCAGGTTGCCCACGGGGTGGTGGGGAAAAGTGCCGATGCACGCACCCCCGGCCACCAGCTCTCCGCGATCCGCGCCGAGACCTCCGAACAGTACCTGCGGGCCTCCAAAATATTCTGCGATCTGCTGGCCCCGGGACTGGCCGAAGCCGGCCTCGGGCTCAAAACCTATGCCGAACTGGATGAGAAGGCCGTTGCTTATCTCGATGATTACTTCCAGGACACCGTTTTCCCGGTATTGACGCCTTTGGCGGTGGATCCCGCCCATCCCTTCCCTCACATCTCCAGCCTCTCGCTCAATCTGGCGATACAGGTGCAAGAGAGAGAAAGCGAAGCTGCCAGGTTCGCCCGGGTCAAAATTCCTCCCATCCTCCCCGCCTTCGTGCCCCTGTCGGACAGCGGATGGTTTGTTCCGCTCAATGAGGTGATCGCGTTTCATCTCGACGAACTCTTCCCCGGTATGCGCATCCTGGGCTATCACCTCTTCCGGGTAACCCGCAACGCCGACTTCGAGTTGCAAGAAGACGCGGGCGGTGATCTCCTGGCCGCGGTCGAGTCGGAGTTGACTCGGAGGAGATTCGGCCGGGCGGTTCGCCTGGAGGTGACCGGGTCGATGAGCGGTGAGGTGCTGGATCTGCTCACCCGCGAGATGGAGATATCAGAGTCCGATGTCTACGTCATGGATGGGGTGTTGAACATGGCCGACCTCATGTTTCTGTCCTCCATCCGTCGACCGGATCTCCAATACCAGCCCTGGACATGGGTGCCCCACCCGCGGCTGGCGGGCCGCATCAGCGATAAGCTGGACTTTTTCGAGGTGATCAGGGAAGGGGACATCCTGGTGCACCATCCCTATGACTCTTTTGCTTCTTCTGTTGAGGAGTTCATAGCTCAGGCGGCTGCCGATCCCCATGTGCTGGCGATCAAACAAACCCTCTATCGCACTTCCAGTGACAGCGTGATCATGAACGCCCTGATGGAAGCCGCCACCCGGGGCAAGCAGGTGGTGGCGCTGGTGGAATTGAAAGCCCGGTTCGACGAGGACCGCAACATCACTTGGGCGCAGAGGCTGGAAGAGGCCGGCGTGCACGTCGTCTATGGGGTGGTGGGCTTGAAAACCCACACCAAGGTCACGCTGGTGGTCCGGCGGGAGGGGGGAGTCATCCGCCGCTATTCCCATATCGGCACCGGCAATTACAACGAGCAGACCGCCCGGATCTATGAGGATCTGGGGCTGTTCACCTGTGACGAAGGGGTGGGCGCCGACTTGAGCTTCCTCTTCAACTATCTGACCGGGTACAGTCTTCACCCCCTATATAGGAAGCTCTTGGTCTCTCCCATTTTCACCCGCCCCCGCATTCTCAAGCTCATAGCCTCACAAGCCCACCCGAACGGTCGCATCACCATGAAGATGAACTCACTGGTCGACTCGGCGATTATTGAGGCTCTTTACGCCGCTTCCGCCGCCGGAGCGAAGATCGACCTGATTGTCCGGGGCATTTGCGCCCTGGCGCCGGGGGTGGAGGGTATGTCGGAGAACATCAGAGTGCGATCCCTGGTGGGGAGGTATCTGGAGCACTCGCGGGTCTATAGGTTCGGCAGTCGAGAGGATCGGGTCTACTACATAGGATCCGCCGACCTGATGCCCCGCAACCTCGATACGAGGGTGGAGGCCATGGCGCCCATCGAGGACCCCGATCTGCGGTTCCGCATAGATGAGATCTTCGAGGTACTGATGGCTGACGACACTCTCGCTTGGGAACTGGGAGCGGACGGGAAGTGGGTCAAGGTGAAGGACCAGCGGGGCCGTACAGCTCACCTTGAGCTGCAGCACTTGGCCGAGGCGAGGTCGAAGATCCGCTTTTAAGCCGGCGGAATAATCCTAAGAATTCACATTCCGTTCACATAAAGCCGGGAACGCTGTTCATTTAGCCGCCGTACTTTGGATGCCATGGGCCGGACCCGCGCCCGAGGCCATTGTCACGTAGCAGGCCACGAACGTATTCACTAATTCAGGAGTCTGGATATCGGATGAACTTTGCCAACAAACGTCTTCTCCGCTTTGGGGCGGCGATGGCAGCCCTGCTTTTGGTAGGGGCGGCCTGTGGAGGAGATGATGAAAGCGTGACGCCCACTACCGTCGTGTCCGGCTCTGACGACGCACCGGTGCCTGAGGGCTTGTCGGGTTCGATTGAGGTGTCGGGTTCTTCGACGGTGGAGCCGATCACGGCTTTGGTGGCTGAGGATTTCAATGCTGTGAATCCGGGGGTGGGTATCTCGGTTGAGGGTCCTGGCACGGGTGATGGTTTCCAGCGGTTCTGCGCTGGTGAGACCGATATCTCGGATGCTTCTCGGGCTATCAAGCAGATAGAGATTGATGCTTGCGCGGAGGGCGGTATCGAGTTTGTCGAGTTGAAGATCGCTTTCGACGGTATCAGTGTTTTGACTTCGCCTGAGAACACGGAGCTGAACTGCCTGGATTCTGGTGACTTGTATGCGCTGGTTGGTCCTGAGTCCGAGGGTTTCAGTTCTTGGTCTGATGCCAATGGTTTGGCTTCGGAGTTGGCGGCGGCTGGTTTGGGCGGTTCGGGTGCTCCGTATCCGGATGCTTCGTTGGTGATTACCGCTCCTGGTGAAGAGTCGGGCACGTTCGACGCTTTCGTTGAGTTGGCGTTGGAGGACATTATTGAAGAACGTGGTCAGGATGAACCGACTCGTGCCGACTATCAGGCTTCGGCCAATGACAATGTGATTGTGGACAACATCGGTTCCAACCCGACTTCGTTCGGTTGGGTGGGGTTTGCGTTCTTTGTGGAGAACAGTGATGTGTTGAAGGCGATCGAGATCGATGGTGGTGACGCTTGTGTGGCGCCGTCGATTCAGTCGATCGCTGATGGTTCCTATCCGTTGTCTCGTGCTCTATATATCTATGTTTCGTTGAACCGTTTGGCCGACAACCCGGGGTTGGGTCCGTTTGTGGACTTCTACCTGGGTGAGGGCTTCTCGTCGGTCAGCGAAGCCGGCTACGTAACACTCCCCGACGACATCATCGCAGAGACTCAGGCCGCCTGGGATGGCGTAGGGTAAGCCCTGGCGAGGATTGAATTGGAGTAGGACTTAGGGAGAATGCTCGGAACTGAGAGCGCACTGGATCTCTCCGGTGATCCGCGGCGGTTGCGCCGCGAGCGCAACGTGCGTTGTGTGTTCCTGGCGGCCGCCGTCTTCACAGTTTTGGTGAGCATCACTATCGTGCTCAGCCTGGTTGGGGAGGCGGCGGCCTTCCTGCAAAGCATCGCCGCCGAGACGGAGGAAGGGCTCGGTTCGCTGTTCGCCGATGGGTGGTTCCCTCGCCGAGATCGTTTCGACCTGCGAACCATCGTCTGGCACACTTTGGTGGTGTCGGTCATTGCCATGGTGGTGGCCACACCGCTGGGACTGGGCGCGGCGGTATACCTGAGCGAATACGCCAAACCGGGGTTGAGGCGGGTCCTGAAGCCGATCCTGGAAGTGCTGGCAGGGATTCCCAGCGTGGTGCTGGGCTATTTCGCGCTTCGTTTTATAACCCCCGAAATACTGCGTTCCTTCTGGGACACCACCCAGCAATCAAACCTGATGGCGGCTGGGATCGGTGTGGGAATCCTGATAATTCCCCTGGTGTCGTCGGTTTCCGAGGACGCCATGCAGGCGGTGCCGCGTGCTCTTCGGGAAGCTTCTTACGGACTGGGCGCCAAGAAGTGGCACACCTCGTTGCGGGTGGTGTTCCCGGCTGCCCTGTCGGGCATTGTCGCCGCCCTGATTCTGGGGCTGTCCCGAGCGGTCGGGGAGACCATGGTGGTGGCGATCGCCGCCGGGGCGACGGGAGGGTCGCTCCTGCAACCCAATCCCCTGTACGGCGGGCAGACCATGACCGGCGCCATGGCTTCTCTCGCCATCGGCTCCGACCAGGTGGCAGGAGGGGTGGCAGCTTTTCAGAGCCTCTTTTTCGTGGGGCTGCTGCTGTTTTTGATGACCCTGGTTCTCAACATCGGAAGCGAGCGCCTGGTGCGTCGTTTCCGACAGAAGTACTAGGACTGTTGGAGGAGGACGAATGGCCACGCGCACCATAGGTTCTGGTTCCGGCGTTACCCAGGAGATGCTCCGCCGGGCGCTGGAAGGCCGCAAGATCAACATCGTCAACCCCCTGGTCGCCCTGATGCTCCTGATCTCGCTTTTGGCGTCCCTGGCGATTCTGGTGGTGCTGCTGTGGGACGTGGTGGCTAAGTCGCTTCCCGTCTGGCAGGAGCGGGGGTTTTCGGTTATCACCAACGATCTCTCGCCTCGACCTGCCCAGACGGGAATAATCCAGGGAATCTTCGGATCGGTCATGCTGACCGTGATCGTGGTGATACTTTCCTTCCCATTGGGAGTGGCGGCCGCCATATATCTGGAGGAATATGCCCGTGACACCAAGATCACCCGGATCCTGGTGGCCAACATCCGCAACCTGGCCGGGGTCCCCTCCATCGTCTACGGGCTGTTGGGCTTGAGCGTTTTCGTGAAGCTGATCTTGGAGGGGCTCATGGGGCAGGTCAGCGGTCGGACCCTGATCGCCGGAGGGCTTACCCTGTCGATGCTGGTGCTGGCGATAATGGTGATCACCACCCAGGAGGCGTTGCGCGCCGTTCCGCTCGCCATTCGCGAGGCTTCCTTCGCGGTGGGCGCCACCCCCTGGCAGACCATCCGCCACCATGTGCTGCCGGTGGCCAGCCCCGCGATCCTCACCGGCTCGGTGCTGACCTTGGCCCGCGCCTTCGGGGAGTCGGCGCCGTTGCTCTTGGCGGGCGCGGTGCTTTCCACCTTTTTCGCCGCTTCCGAGGGAACCCCGCTAACCGGGTTGATCTTCGGGGAGAAGTACACGGCTTTGCCTATCATTATTTACAACTGGTCACGCCAGCCCCAGCAGGAATACGTTGCCTTGACGGCAGCCGCCATCGTGACGTTGCTGGTGGTGTTGTTGGTGGTGAATGCCGGGGCGGTACTGGCTCGCGATGCGGTGGAGCGACGCAACAGGATGTGAAAGCCACAAGAGTCACAAGACATTTTTGGGACAAGGAGAAAATGTGTCAATCCGCATGGAAGAGCCTTCTATCGTGGTAGAGAGCACGGTCGACCCGCGCCTGTCGCCGCGGTCTTCCATCTCGGAACAGGGCGCCTCCGTCATCTTCGACATCAAGGGCTTGAATGTCTACTACCGGGATTTTCATGCGGTGTCCGATGCCGATCTGGATATTCATCAGAACGAGATAACCGCGTTGATCGGCCCGTCAGGATGCGGCAAATCCACTGTCCTGCGCTGTCTGAACCGGATGAACGATCTGATTGACGGGGCTCGTGTGGAGGGCGAGGTTCTCTATCACGGGATCAATCTCTACGGGCCATCGGTCGATGCCGTCGAGGTTCGCCGTCGGATCGGGATGGTGTTCCAAAAGCCCAATCCCTTTCCCAAGTCCATATACGAGAACATCGTGTTCGGTCCGAAGGTGGCGGGATGGAAGGGCGATCTCAACACTTTGGTTGAAGAGTCCCTGACACGGGCCGCCCTGTGGGATGAGGTGAAGGACAAGCTGGGAGACTCGGCCTTGGATCTCAGCGGGGGCCAGCAGCAGAGACTGTGCATAGCCCGGGCCATCGCCACCAACCCGGATGTGGTCTTGATGGACGAGCCGTGCTCGTCGCTTGACCCCATAGCCACTTATCGGATCGAGACTCTCATGAGTGAGCTGAAAGAGCAATACACCATAGTGGTGGTCACCCACAACATGCAGCAGGCTGCCCGGGTGAGCGACCGCACCGCCTTTTTCTCGGTGAACGTGGGAGAAGAGGGTCAGCGCACCGGCCGGCTGGTCGAGTACGACTCCACAGACCAGGTCTTCACCGCCCCCTCCCAGAAGGAGACCGAGGACTACATAACCGGGAGGTTTGGATGACGACCGACCAGCGCCCTGATTTCCACGCCGCGCTGAACAGCCTCGAGGAGACCACTCTCAGCATGGCTGACCGGGTGGAGAGAATGGTGGCCATGGCGGTCAAGGCGCTGGTGACATCCGACGATGAGCTGGTCTCGGAGGTGATCGCCTCCGATGAAATCGTCGACGACCTCTACATGGACATCCGGGCCAAATGGATGCAGATCATGGCTCGCCAGCAGCCCGTGGGAGGAGACCTGCGGATGATGGCCGCTATTCTGGAGGTCAACAACACCTTGGAGCGCATGGGCGACCAAGCGGAGAACATCGCTCGCATAGTTCGGGCCACCGCCGGGCTGCCCCGTGAGGAGACCATCGTGGCCAAGCTGGCAGAAATGGGCGATTTGCTGAATCCGATGATCCGCACCGCCATCGACGCGTTCGTGCGCCGGGACGCCGATGAGTGCCTGCTGTTGCCGGCCATGGACGTTCCGGTGGATGTCCTAAACCGCGGCATATGGAAGGATGTGGTGGAATGCGGCCACGACCAGCCGCTTCTGGAATGGGCGACCCGGATGGTCCTGGTGGCGCGGGCCCTGGAGAGAGTCGGTGACCAAGCGGTCGACATCGGAGAGCAGGTTGCTTTCCTGATGACCGGCGATCATCAGGAATTCGCTCGCATACCCGAAAATGGCTCGGAACACTGAGGTGACCTACCGAGTTCTGGTGGTGGAGGATGAGCCCGCTATCTCGGAGGCCATCTCCTATGCGCTGGAAAGGGAGGGAATGTCGGTGGAGGCGGCCTACACCGTCTCCGAGGCTCTTTCCCGGGTAAGGAGGCGTCCTCCTTCGCTGGTTTTGCTGGATGTGATGCTTCCCGGCGGCTCGGGCTTGGATGTCTGCCGGGAGATCAGGTCGTTCTCCGATGTTCCCATTGTTGTGCTGAGCGCCCGCGACTCCGAGGCTGACATGGTGGCCGGTCTGGAATTGGGTGCTGACGACTATGTAACCAAGCCTTTTTCCATGCGAGAGTTGATCGCCCGAGTCCGCTCTCATATACGTCGGGCGGCGCGCTCGGGACAGATGGCGGAAACCAACGAAGTGCTGCGAGGCGGCTCAGTGGAGTTGGATGTGGACGCCCATGAGGTGAGGGTCAGAGGAGAGGTGGTTGCTCTCCGGCCCAAGGAATTCGATCTCTTGGAGACGCTGATGCGCAGAAAAGGCCGGCTGGCTACCCGGGAGACGCTGCTGAGCGAGGTGTGGGGCGCCTCGTTCTATGGAGACACCAGAACACTGGGCGTTCATGTCAAGCGACTCCGCCACAAGATCGAAGAGGACTATTCGGACCCCTGTTACCTGGTTACCGTGCGGGGCCTCGGCTACAAGTTCGTGGATGCGCCCTAGTGGGCGTCGGGGGCAGGGCCTGATCCGTCGTCTGGTCGTTACCTTGGCGGTGGTGGCGGGGACCTCGGCGATCCTGGGGGCGGTGTTGAGCGCAACGCTGGGAACGCCCTCTTGGCTGGCCGGTTTGATTTGTGGGAGTTTGGGTCTCACCGTCTACAGCGGGGTGCTTTTCCGACTGCGCAACGCTCTGGTGGGGTTGGGCGAGGCCGCGGCCGGCCTTTTGAAGGGGGACCCCGATTCTGCCCCGCACCCTGTGGGAATCGTAGAGGCGGACCGCCTGGCTGCCGCCCTTCGAGAAGCGGGGCGCCATTTTAGGAACACCGAGGACGCCCTCCGGAGGGAGCAGGCTCTTCTGGAGGTGGTGTTGGAGGCTCTGCCCGGGGGGGTCCTGTTGGTGGAGGCCGACGACCAAGTGGTCTATTCGAATTCGGCCTGTCGTCAGATGCTGGGGGTGGCGGGAGACCCTTCGGGCCGTCTGGCGCTGCGTCCGATCAGGAGGCTGGTGAAAAGGGCCCGGGGAAGTGATCAGACCTACGAGGAGACCCTGACGCGCGGCTATCCTCAACGCACCCTGGGGGCCAGAGCCTTCACGATCGATGCCGAGGACCGGGTGCTGGTCATCGTTCTGGACCTCACCGAAACTCGGCGGGTGGAGACCATGCGGCGGGATTTCGTCACCGACGCCTCTCACGAACTCAAGACTCCGGTGGCTTCCATTCTTGCCTCCGCCGAGGCCTTGGAGATGGCCTTGGAGCGCGATCCGGAGTCGAGCCGGCTGTTCGCCGAGCAGATCTCGTCTTCGGCGCTGCGTCTGTCCCGACTGATCTCTGATCTGTTGGATCTTTCCCGCCTGGAGGCACAGGAGCCCGCTCCGGATGATTTCGATCTGGAGAAGGTGGTGACCGCCGAGGTGAAGCCGTTTGTGAAGTCCGCCCGCCAAAAGCGCATTGAGTTTACGGTGCGGACCGTGCCGGCGGCGGTTAGAGGATCGTCTGCCGAACTCGGTCTGGCCATCCGGAACCTGTGCGACAATGCTCTCCGGTACACCGAGGAGGGTGGGAGGATCGAGGTGGCGCTCTCTGAGGGCCATGGCGAGGTGGCCTTGACGGTCACCGACACCGGAGTGGGGATCCCAGGCCGCGATCTGGGACGGATTTTCGAGAGGTTCTACCGAGTGGACGTGGCCCGCTCCCGGCGGACGGGCGGCACCGGCCTGGGTTTGGCGATCGTCAAGCATGTGGCCGAGCGGCACGGCGGCACGGTGACAGTGGAGAGCTTGCTGGGGGAGGGATCCACCTTCGTTCTGAGGGTTCCCCTGACAGCGAGGAGGTCTGCTTCTCTCTGAGGGAGGCGGCGTTCGAAATAGCGGCCCATGCCGCCCGCTTTTCGGGGTTGTGCTCCCTGGGCGGGGGGCTTGGCTGGTTGCCATACTTGGCAGTGTGATGTTTTGCTAAAGTGAAAAGAGGTATGCCCTACGACGCGGTGGTGATTGGAGCAGGCCCAAACGGCTTGGCGGCTGCGATCACCCTGGCAGAGGCGGGGTGTTCCACGCTGGTGGTGGAAGCCGCCGAGACCATCGGTGGCGGGTGCCGGACTTCGGAGCTGACCCTTCCGGGGTTTCGTCATGACGTCTGTGCGACGGCTCATCCCCTCGGCCGGGGCTCCCCGATCTTTCGCCGACTTCCCCTGGCGGAGCACGGGCTGGGATGGATCCATCCGCCTGTTGCACTGGCCCATCCGCTCGACGACGGCGAGGTGGTGGTGGTGAAGCGTTCGCCCGAGGAGACCGCCGAGGGCCTGGGAGTCGACGCGGAACGATACCGACAGAAAGTCGAGCGTCTTGACCGGTTGTGGCCTCGAATAGAGGATCGGCTCCTCGGTCCTTTGCTCAAGTTGAGGCCTGACCTCTGGGCCGGGCTGAAGCTGGCGACCTTGACCCGTCCGGCCTCCTGGGATATCCGCAAATTCGAGAGCCCGGCTGCCCGCTCCCTTTTGGCCGGCTGCGCGGCACACACGGTGATGCCGCTGGAGAGGGTGCTCACTGCCGGGGCGGGGTGGCTCTTGTTGATGGGCGGCCACCGGTACGGTTGGCCCTTCGTCGCGGGAGGCTCCCAGGCGTTGGCGGATGCTCTGGCTTCCTACTTTCGGGGAATGGGAGGCGAGATTGAAACCGGGCGTCGGGTAACCGCCCTGGCGGAGCTTCCTCCCTCCCGGGTGGTGCTGGCCGATGTGGCGCCCTCGGCGCTGGTCGGCATGCTCGGAGAGGACGGTTCGGCTCGGACGCCTCGCATAGGGCGGGGGTTCCGACACGGGCCGGGAGCGTTCAAACTGGATTGGGCCTTGTCTGAGCCGGTGCCCTGGAGCGATGCCCGGATGGCAATGGCCGGGGTTCTCCATCTGGGGGGTGACTATCGGCAGATCGCCGCGACGGAACGGATGGTGTGGCGTGGCGAGACTCCCCATCGCCCTTTTGTGGTGGCCGCCCAACCCTCCCGGTTTGACCCGTCCCGCGCTCCGGAGGGCAAGCACACCCTGTGGGCTTACACTCATGTCCCCTCCTACAGTTCAACCGACATGCGGGCGGCGGTGGAGGCCGAGATTGAACGGCACGCTCCGGGCTTTCGCCAAACCATCCTGGCCTGTCATACCGTGTCTGCCTCCCAATGGGAGAGCTACAACCCCAACTACGTGGGGGGCGATATCGGCGGCGGCGTGTTAGGAGTGAGACGAGCCCTGAGAGGTCCATTCCGAGGATGGTCGCCTTATGCGACAGGAGTCGACGGGATCTACCTGTGCTCTTCCTCGACACCTCCGGGGGGAGGGGTCCACGGCATGTGCGGCTACCACGCCGCCCGAGCCGCCCTGAGCTGGATAAGACCTGACTGAGTTGTTCGTCGGTCGCGCTCGACGAGGCCTACCGGGGGGTTCGAAGACGCATCAGTCTGCGAAAAACTCGCGAAATCTGATGCTATTGCGCGAAATCCGCCTCGGAGTTCCTCGCCCTCGGGCCCTCCCCCAGCCACCACCTATCCGTTGTTAGATCGCGAAAAACTGGGCTCCGTGAGAGACCGTTTTTGCGGATATGACCTCGGGGTTTCACGGCTTGGACGAGCTCTGGACCGGGCCGGAGGTTTTTTAGCTATTGGGAGTATGGGCCAGGGATGTGACAGGAGTCAACCTCCAAACCGGTGAATTTTTCACAGTTTCGGTGATTCTTGAGACGGTCCGGGCAGTTGAGATTTGCTCGGGCATCTAACCGGGAGGGGTGGATGCCATGGGCTCGAAGATGGTGAACGTGCCTTTTTGGTCGTCGTTGACCACTGCAAACCGGCCTACCGCGATATTGGTGACCGGGACGCAGACATCCCCGCCCAGGCTCGTCACTTTGGCGGCGGCGGCATCGGCGTTCTCCACTTGGAAGTAGATCATCCAGTGCGGCGGCATTTCGCCCCATTGCTCGTCCATGACCAATAGCCCGGCCACATCGAAGTCTCCCAGGTTGGCCAAGTGGTAGATTCCGCCCTGGGGGACGGGCGTCCTGTTCCACTCCCAGCCGAACAAATCACTGTAAAAGCTTTGGGTGGCGGCCAGGTCCCGGGTGTAGAGCTCGGTCCAGGCCAAAGCGCCGGGGGTGCGGATGCTCTCCGATCCACCGAATTCGAGAGCCTGCCAGAGAAAGAACATGGCGCCCCACGGGTCCTGTAACAAAGCCACCCGCCCGTTGCCGACGCCGGCGGGTCCCATGATGATGTTCGCCCCCAAAGCTCTTGCCCGTTCGACGGTGGCGTCCACGTCGTCGGTGGCGATGTAGGGGTTCCAGCAAGGCGGCGCCCCTTCGGGGAACATCCCAGGCATCTGCGGTCCAAGGGCCGCCACGGTCTTCCCATCCAGGTTGAACATGGTGTAGGACATCCCAGAATCGCCCATCGGCACATCGGTCCATTCCCAACCGAACATGTCTCCATAGAAAGCCTTACCCCGCTCCGGGTCGGGGAGGTAGATGTCCATCCAACAGAAAGTGCCATGAGGGTGCTGCATGTATTTCTCCTTTGGAGTTGTGATCGCGGCCGGGATAGCCGGGTTTCACTTTAGGCTCGGTGCTTACCTTATCTGACATTGCTTCGCTCACAGCTTTAGATTTGCGTACACGTGGTCGGCCTTTCCGTGGCCGATCCGCCTCGCCGAACGCGGGCTTTGGCGGGTGGATGAAGACAGCACCTGATAACAACAGTGAGACTCGGCACGCCCGGAGGGACTCGAACCCCCAACCTTCTGATCCGTAGTCAGACGCTCTGTCCAAATTGAGCTACGGGCGCAGGGCTTTGTGGCAAGGATAAGCCTAACCGGAATCCGGATGGGACAGCCCTCGGGTTGAAGCGGAGAGGGATCCACACAACCGGGTCGGTCACAAGCCTTGGTAGTGCCGGCCGGTAAATCACCTCATAACCTGGCAGATCGCCTTCCTGATCCCGCTATTGGTGTCCATGGCCTATCGGGACTGGCTGGCGGTAGCTCCCGTCGGCCGGTGTATCTTCATGCATATGAGTAGGCATGAGAGCGTTCTTCTGCTGCGGCCTCGGGCTGGTCGTACGCTTGGCGGGGAGGCCGGTGCATTGCCCGTTCCGATACCCCCTCCGTTGCAGCCGATCGACGACGGACCGGGGGAGGGCGGGCGGTGAGATGACCGCCGGGATTACGGTGGCCGGGCGCGGATCCTCACGGGACGCCGCGGTCGTCCGGCCCAACCTGCTCGACATCGAGAACCTGGTGGTGCGCTTTGAGTTGCCCACCGAGACAGTCGACGCTGTACTGGGCCCAGACTCGGGGGGCCTTCCTGACCCGGCATGGAAATGGTGGGTGCTGCCGCCCGGCCTGCTGATCATGCTGGCATCCCTCGGATTCGCCCTCATCGCCTTCTCGCTCGAGGAACGAATCAATCCCCGGTTGTAGCCGGTGGCTCCCGGTCCGGGCGGCTCCCTGGATACGGGAATCAAGAGATGGAGACAGACTGAATGCTCAGAGCTTTGAAAAGAAGCATCAAAGAGGCTCTGGACGGTTCACGCCAGAACTAACGATGCAGAAATTCATCCACCGGTGATGATCCCGATCTCGACCAGTTCGCGGTCGGTCAGGTGCCAGTCGGCTCCCTTCGAGTTAGTGAGAACCTGCTCGGGTGAGCTTGCGCCGGGGATAACTGTCGAGACATCTGGTTGTGCAGCCAGCCAGCTAATAGCCAGTTCGATTAGGGTCCGGCCGTGGTCGGCCGCGTACTCTTGGAGTTTCTCCACGATGTCGAGGTTCCGATCACTCAAGAAGCCCCGGTCGGTTGTCGCCGGATCGTTCCGGATCCATTCCATCCGTGAACCCTTGGGGGGTTCCTTCCCTCGTCGGTACTTTCCAGTCAGCACGCCGTTGGCGAGTGGGTAGTACGGCATCACAGAAAGACCGTTGCGTGTGCAAGCGGGAATAACGTCTCGTTCTACCGTACGGGCGAAGAGACTGTAGTGATTCTGGGCGCTGACGAAGCGAGGGATTCCGCGGTGCATGCTCACCGCGGTTGCTTGGTCGATTTGGGCGCCAGTGAAGTTCGAGCATCCGATCTCGCGAACTTTGCCTTGTTCGACCAGGCGATGCAACGCATCCAGCGTTTCCTCGATCGGAACCGAGGGATCTGGCTCATGCATTTGGTATAGATCGATGTAATCGGTCTCGAGACGCTGGAGACTGTCCTCGACGGCCAAGGCGACCCATCGGGCGCTGCCGCCCGCCTGGGCGTCGTTCAACATTTTCATCCCGAACTTGGTGCCCACAACCGCTTGGTGGCGTCTGCCTCGTAGCGCTGCGCTCAGATACTCCTCGGATAGTCCTTTGCCCCCGTAGATGTCGGCCGTGTCGAAATAGGTAATTCCTTGTTCGAGCGCGGTCAAGACAACTGTCTCGGTCTGCTTTTTATCGAGTCGGGCACCGAAGTTGTTGCAGCCCAAACCGACCTTCGAAACCCGTAGGCTTCCTATGAGAGCAGTGCGCATCGTCGCCTCATTTCTCTTCAGACACCCCGGTGGGTAGCTAAAACCGGACTTCCCTTGTCCCGTTACTCGAGAGGAGCATACGCCGACGCCGTTCGCTATGGCCGGGGGACAGGCCTGATGGTCAGACCGACCAAGGTCGACGAGCGGATGTCCAGGTCAGGCTTCCGACGCTAGGATCCGGTCGTGAAACGGGTGGAATACCTGTCATCACCCGCCAGACAGGGGGTGTTAGTGGGCAACCGGGGTCGAGACGACACTCCTAGGAACTGTATCCGCCACGACAACCTCGGTTCCCGACCATCCAAGGGTACGACACTCAGTATCCTCGGCCTGATTGTTGGGTATACCACGCCCATCGCGACTTCATGCCTTCTGGATCTGACGTGACCTTTTCAGGAGCGAAGTCGAACCCCCATCCTTCGGTTGCTATGGTATCTACTATCTTTCCCGCATTAAAGCAGAGTCCAGTGAATCTGTTTGGAGGCTGGCTTGCCAGCCAGACAAAGGCCTGACCCAGTTCGGTAGGATCCGTCCAGGTTGATTTCACATCTTCGGGCACCAACTCTGCCTCTGCAACAGTTACCCCCGATGGCTTGATTCGCTTTCCAGGCCCCACAGCGTTGATAGCTATGTTGTGAGGCACCGCCTCTATGGACAGGGATTTGGCAAACCCTTCTTGGCCGTGTTTTCCGACACAATATGCAACCTCATTGGCAAAACCGTGAAAGCTGGAGAGGCTGGCCACAGACATGATGTGTCCACCACCTTGCGCCTTCATTACCTCCCACACCGCTTTTGTGCCATTAAACAGACCACCCAGATTAATGAAGACCTCATGCCACCAAGCCGCATGAGATGTTTTCTCAAAACTGATCACCGGCATTATCACAGCAGCATGAACCAACACATCTAACCTGCCCCATTTATCAACCACTTTGTGGACGACATTGTCGAACATTTCAGGGTCGGTTACATCCAAAGGCAGATTGAGCAGTTGGTTTCCACTCATCTTCATCCCCTTGAAAGAAGCTTTCATCTCCGCTTCATCCACATCGGTCGCGCACACCTTCACACCGGCTCGTCCGAAGGCCTTGGCAATTCCGCTGCCGAGACCTCTGCCAGCGCCTGTCACCAGTGCAACGTTCCCCTCCAGCTCGAGTATGACTGGGTTGCCTTTGAGGATCATGACGAACCTAACCGGCTGGAGAACCCAGTGCAGTCGCCACCGGTTGCACCGCATCCATGACGAACTCGACGTACTCTTTGTCTCGGCAAAGCAACCACGAACCTATCTTCTCACGCCTCGAACTGCTGTGCAATCAACACGAGAAGCGTCAGGCGACTTTACCCTACTCACCCCGGTGGGCTAGATGTTCCCAACCGCTGCATTCGGGGAGCAACCCCGAAGGACTACCCGCGTCGTTACTCATCTAACTCTACCCAGGGCACTTTGCGGCGCCATAGCAAACGGACAGCAATCCCAGGCCAAACAGAGGCAACCGCCCACCCGGTTCGAGGCCGCGGTCGA
Organism: Acidimicrobiia bacterium; assembly: GCA_965248705.1. Taxonomy (GTDB): domain Bacteria; phylum Actinomycetota; class Acidimicrobiia; order Spongiisociales; family ZC4RG35; genus Bin76. The sequence continues at coordinate 1,054,893 of CBDFJY010000002.1, forward strand.
TGGCGTCCAACCCCCGCCAGTCTTCGTCCAAGTCAACCGATCGGATACCCTGCCCCAGTCTCCTGCTACCTGAGGTAACCGTATGAAACAGTGTGGGCCCGGCAGGACTCGAACCTGCAACCAACGGATATGAGCCCGTTGTCATTGCCCCGGTTAATAGGGGAATTCACAGATTTGTCCCACATTCTGTCCCACACTTTTCCCAGTATGGGAAGAGGGGTACCGCAGACCGCGGGCCCAATCCCCCGAGAGCGGTGTTCATGGTTGTTCCGCTCGAAACAGGTGACACGGGTTCCGTTTTGCACATTCAGCACTCTAACCCGCTCCCACACCCCCAGCCGGGACATTGGTCGCAGACTTAAGAGGCATCGGACGTTAGAACTGTAACCCGTCCGGGTCGCTATGGTGACGGTCGAGGAGGCCATGGTTTAAGCCTGATGGTCAGGCTGAGAAATGATACAGGGCCCATGAGTACCCGAGTCGTAGATACTTGAGTTCGGAGAGTCTGCCCAGGGCCGGGCTCTCAGGTACCCGGTGTCCGCCCTCGGGGCACTCTGGGTCCCGAGGGCGATACCACAAGACGTCGGGCCATTGCGGAGAGGGAGTTCGCGCCGTTTGGGTTTCATGCATGTTCAGGCTGTCTCCCAAGCCTGTGTTTGCCCAGGTTGTGGCCCATTTTTGGTTGTGCGGTCGTGTCAGGCGGTGTCAGGAGTCGTCACCGAAGCGCACTATGTAAATTGGTACGCTGAGTGGTATCGGTCACTGGCAAATTACAGGAAAACATTGAAAATCAACCCGTCAGTTCAGGGCATAGAGCGAAGGGAAACGGGAAGGTGAACCGACCCAAAACACTTTCGGCCACATTCGTTAGGACTATAACCCGACCTGGGCGCTATGGCGACGGTCGAGGAGGCCATGGCTTAAGCCTGATGGTCAGGCCGACCAAGATCGAGGGACGGTTTTCCAAAGCCTGGGTGCAAAGAATCCGGGTCAACGGAAAGGAAACCAACCTCGGGCTGGGCAGCTACCCGGCTGTCACCCTGGCGGAAGCCCGACGGCGGGCTCTCCGAAACCGCCAGGTCGTCGAAGAAGGCCGCAATCCCCGCGCTCAAAAGGCACCTACCTTTCGCCAGGCGACTGAGAAGGTGATCCGACTTCACGCTGCCAAATGGAAAACGGGCGGTAGGTCTGAAGAGCAATGGCGCTCAAGCCTTCGGACCTATGCTTATCCCCGGTTTGGGAACAAGCGGGTAGACCTAATCACCACCGCGGATATCATGGCCTGTCTCGCACCGCAATGGCACGAAAAACCGGAGACCGTTAACCGGGTGAAACAGCGGATCTCCGCGGTTATGAAGTGGTGCATCGCCCAGGGTTTCCGAGAGGACAATCCCGCTGACGACCGTATCACCGCCGCGTTGGGTTCCAACACTCAACGACCCCAACACATGAAGGCCCTGCACCACAACCTGGTTGGCGCTGCTGTTCGGGCGGTTGAAGCAACAGATGCCCACTGGGCAACAATCGCCGCGTTCAAGTTCCTAACTCTTACCGCGACCAGAAGCGGTGAAATCAGAAACGCTACATGGGACGAGATCGACCTGCCCACGGCGCTTTGGACGATCCCTGCCGAGCGCACCAAAACACGGCGAGAGCATCGGGTGCCCCTGAGCACCGGGGCTCTGGCGGCTCTGCACTCAGCACACAAAATGTCTGGCGGGGATGGTCTGGTTTTTCCGTCACCTACCGGGCGGCCGCTCAGTAACGCCACCATGAGCAAGCTGTGCAAGGAGAACAATGTGGGTTGTGTGCCGCACGGGATGAGAAGCTCGTTTCGGGATTGGTGCGGAGAAACCGGCGTAAACCGTGAACTCGCGGAACGGGCCCTCGGTCACGAAATCCGAAACACAGTAGAAAAAGCCTACGCCAGAACAGACCTCCTAGAACGACGCCGCCAACTAATGGAAAACTGGAGCCGCTACCTAGACACCTGAGGGGCAAAACCTTTTCCATACGCACCGATTGGGTCAGACGGCTCGATTGGTAGCATGTTGAAGAAGGCTGTGCAACACCCTCGCGGGTATCGACACTCCCAAGGCGATGTGTGTCAAGGAACAGAACGTTAGGTCCCGGCCTCCCACTGTCCGCCGGAATAATATCCCGGTATAGCAGTTACCAGACACCCTTTCGACGCCCTGGGGTGTTCGAGAAAATCGAAATCTCAGTCTTTGCAGTACCCGCTCCGCAGCAGGACCAAGACCTCGCGGGCGGTAATGATGGCCTTCCCGTGAAGTCGAACCAGCGCCTCGAGGTTCTGATCCAGACGAGTCGGAGCCGCGGGCCGTAGAAGGTCGATCATCCATCTGCCAGATTCGAAGCCTCATGAACCACCAGGTCGGCCATATCAAGCCCACGTCCCCTTTCGGCTTCCAGGCCTGCTTCGAAAGCGGCCTGCTGGGCTGACCATTCGCTATGCACACGACGGGGCTGAGCGATTACATCTGCCGCAAGCTCTTCGCCTGCGCGGCTGTGCATCTCCGACAGCTTCGCCGACCGTGACTCTTCATCTGGATCCCCGGTGAACAAAGCAACGAGTTCTTCTAAGAAGCCGTTCGGCCAGTAAGTGTCGTTGTCTTTCACCAACTCAGTTTAGCGTGAAACGAACAGCATCGGACACCCTCCGGCGATGGCAACCCTTGCCCCTGACCACAGCAAGAGATACGCATTGACCTGGTTCCGGGCCTCAGTAGCGGGCAATCACGTCGGGCAGCTCACCGAGCGGGCGGAGCCGGTCCTGTTCGATTAGCTCCTCGAGGGTGTCTGATGCTCTGCAGTTGTTATTGCATGCGGTGCGGAGCTGTTGTAGTGCTATGTGGTAGACACAGTCCAGTTCGCCTGTCCCTCTGGCAATGGCAGCGAGCCGTGAGGGGAGTGGTTCTGCTGTAACGGCGACGAAGTGGGGTTGGCGGCCTCGTCTGTGTCTTGTCAGCACGACACCTTCGTGGCGGATGTTCTGGACACGGTCCGAGCGAATGGTCCATTTGCACGACACCGCAGCATGGAGATGTCGACGGGTACCGGTTTCGATGCCGATCGTAATGTCTGGTCTGATGAGGTAGTCGGTACCCAGTGACGATCTGAGGGTGGGGTCGTCTTCGGCTATTTCTTTGATGCGGGCCAGATGCGCGTATTGCACGAAGTGGGTGATCTCCCGACTACCGACATCCCAGTTGCGGAGTGGGTCTAGCTGAGGCAGGCGGTCCGCCAGAATCTGTTTGATCGCTGCCTCGAATTTGCTTCCGGCTGTCTGGCCCGGAGCTGTCGTCGATCTGGTGACCCCGAGTTCTTCGAAGACCGCTGTGGCGATATCCACGCTGGGGTTGCTGGCTCCGTCCGCGATGTTGGGCTTGCCGTTGGTGCGCCATCCGAGGAGGTCGAGGATTGTTTGGGGTACGGCGTTCGTCACGTCTAGGCCAACACCGTGGCTGTGAGGTGGCGTGCTACCGCTTCTGCCAGGAGCGGGGGTACGGCGTTGCCGATTTGTTTGGCGATTTCGATCTTGCTGCCACACCACACGAAATCGTCGGGGAAAGACTGGAGCCGCGCTGCTTCCCAGTGGCTTATCGAACGGTTCACACACTTGTCGGGATCATGGGTGTCCCATTGGGGGTGGAGGTAGCGGCCCTTCTCCGGCTTGAAGAACTCGGTGCGGATGGTCAGCGACGGTTTGTCCCATTCCATCCGTCCCATCACGTCGACAGTTCCTGTCGGTTTGTTCCTCCAGCAGTTGGGGAGAAGATGATCCGGGAGGTCGAATCGTCCCCCTCCGGGCGGTATGAGTTCGTAGCGCCTCAGTGACAACTCCCGTGGTCTCCGCGAAAGGTGCAACTCGGGTATCTTGAACGGACCGGCGATACCGGACTCCAGCCAGCGGGCCGGTAGCACCGTAGGACCGGTCTCGAAGGGGATACCTTCTAGGGCGTCACGTACCGTCGCCCACCGGGCAACGGGGTTGTCTTTGCCGTGGGAGAACGGCGGAAGAGAGGGCGAGCCGTGTCGGGATCCGACGACGATGGCCCGCCGGCGTCGCTGAGGGCCCCCGTAGTCCGCCGCGTTCAGCACCCCCGCCGAGAGTTCGTACCCACGCAAAGGGCCGTCCTGGGACCAGTCCACCAACATCCTGAACTGGTCGGACTTGAGGAACTGTGGCACATTCTCCAACACGAACACCGCCGGTCGGGTGAGGCGAACCACCCGGGCATACTCGCGCCACAGCAGATTGCGGGGATCGTCGGGGTTTCGTGTGCCGAGATTCGAAAAACCCTGACATGGAGGGCCTCCTACGACCGCATCCGCCCCTGAGAACACCTCGTCGGGGACCATGGCTATGTCGTCACAGATCACATGGTCGCCGAAGTTCTCCGCGTAGGTAGCCGCCGCCGAGCGGTCCCACTCCACCGCCAGAACCGGGTCGAACCCGGCCCGGCGAAAACCCTCGGTGAGACCACCACACCCGGCGAACAAATCAATTAGCCTCACAGGCTCCACCTCGTCCACACAGAATCACATTCACGTCATTCCCAATTACGTTAAACATAGCGCGGGCCACCGACACGACGGGTACCGTCGGGGTCGTGCCACAGCCGGTGCCACCCTCGGCCGCCAAATCGGCTCAGATGAGCCGAGTGAGGAACCTGCACACAGCCCCCGAAATGGCCATCAGACGCGAACTCCACCGCAGAGGACTCCGATACCGCGTGAACATGCCCCTCCCCAAGATCGGCAGAATCCGACCTGACATCGTGTTCACCCGAGTCCGGGTAGCCGTATTCGTTGACGGATGCTTCTGGCACCGATGCCCCGAACACGGATCCTCACCGAAAACCAACGCGGGCTGGTGGCGCAGAAAACTTGACACCAACGTAGAGCGCGACCGTACAGCCGACATAGCGCTGGCCGAGGCGGGCTGGACGGTGATACGCATCTGGGAACACGAAGACACCACCACCGCAGCCGACCGTGTCGAGGCGACCGTGCGCAGCCTATAGCCCCAGCGCATATCCACTCCCAACGGTCGGGCACATATGATCCTTTGATGGTCTGCCCTATCACAACCGCTTGCGGGGAGGCCTCCTTGCTGTATCCCGGTGGTGGTAACGGACGGTCCCGCTCGGTTGTGGAGCCCCGGCAGCCTCTCCGAAGGTTGGTGAACCAGCCTTCGACGACTCCTCTACTGGGCCCGCCTGGGTTCTTTGTGCCGATTCGGCGTCCGTTGGGTATTAAGGTCATGGGCCGGATTTCCCGGCCCTCAAAACACCTATCCGTCTGCAATGTTACGTTGGCAACGATCTAAACGGGGTTAGGCCGGTTTTCGTTGGAAACTTAGGCGGGTTCGGATTCAGGTCGAGGCGGAGAGCCGCACGAACCATCGGACGGGACCGCCGTCCACCTAGGTCGCCCGCAGGCCGGGCAGCAGTCGCCGTTGCGAGGGTCTGGTGTCGGGCAGAGCGGGCTCTCGCCTCTGGTCTCGGGCTTTCTGCAGTTCGACCATCTATCGCCGTTCGGCCCGCGATGCGGTCTCGTTCCCGCCTGGGCGGGATCTTCAGGTTCTGGTTACCTGCAACTCGCCGTAGCCCCCTAGATGGTTTGCGCGGACTGCGGCCTGTCAGCTCGAACGCGGGCTACCTCACTGCCCTCTCTAGCAAATATAATCCCTATAAATGTAGGGTAGGACTCTATAAGTGGTATAATCCCATGTGAGCGGCTAATATAGTGGGCATAGCAACACTAAGGCCAATAGAGCGAGAGGTATATTGTGGCCTTCCAAGGAAAGCGAATAATGAGGATCCCGCTACCGGTCCCTCTGATCCGCGAGATGGACGCCGTCATCATCAACGGTGTTGGCGGCTATTCGACTCGTGCCGAGTTCATCGTTGACGCCATCCAAGAGCGCATCTTGGAACTGACTATCGAAGGAATCGAGGACGCTGGCCCCCCGCCCATGCCCCAGCGCAGCGCTCCGGGTGAGCCGGGGCCACCCGAAGCGCTGGCAAGTCAACCGCCGCCATCGGATACGGGCCCGCCCGCGACGATGGAGATGCCCGAGCTAGCGCCCCGAGAGGCCGGGTTCAGCATCTGGTCCAGCGACGACCTCAGCCAACCTGAAGGCGAGACATTGTTCGGTCTTCACAACCGGGACTATCCGGCCCTGTGGGCCCTGAGCCGCCTAGCCGAGATGGCCCACGAAGAGCCGATCCCCGTCACGGACTATCACAAACGGGTTCTCCAAGAAGCATGGGACTTCGGTAAGCGCCTACTCGCTATCGAGAAGCGCACGGGAACCAAGTGCACAGCATTGTTCCCCACCAATCCTGACAAGCGGCAATCCGCGGAGGCAAGGTTCTTGACGTTCGCAATCGGCACCTTCCGGATCGGCGGGAACAACGCAATCACCACGAGCGGCCCACTCTTCGAGTGGCGGACTGTCGGCCTCAGCGGCTCGGTTGACGAACTCCGGATCGGCCTCACCGCAGCCGGGTGGCATCTCCTTGCTACGCTGCGCGGTCTCTCGGTCGAGGAACCCCACGCCCCAGCTTCTGCCGCCGCGTTCCTCGCCCACCTCCAGGAGCACGCCCCTTCCGACAGGAGGGGCTTCACCGAGATCATGAGAGCGATCGGATCCGACGGCGTGACACGCCAGAACGTTCTCGATCACGCAGCTACACAATGGCCCGAGTGGAGCAAGAACAAGGTCTCCACCAACGCTGCCGGCTACATCGCTCGTGCCCGAGAGTGGGGCCTCGTCAAACCCAAGCAATCCAAGTCTCAATACCACCTCACGCCGTTTGGCATCGAACTCCTAATGGGAGGAAAGCATTGACTACCAACAAGAAGAAGATCATCGAGCAGGCACTCGATGTCCGCACGCTGGAGGAAGCCACTGCGGTTCAGGAACTCATCGCCTCGGCCATCGGGGCGCGTCACCAGCGTTGGCTCGGCGACACCTCGAACAACCAGGGAATCTTGACCGGATCGGGTGCCAGCTACGACCACAAGGCGTTCGAAGTGGTCACCAACATGCAAGACGCCGTCCTGGAACTGGCGGCAATCCGCGAGTATGGCTCCAAGGAGGACACTCCCTACAAGAGCCCCCACGATGCCGCAACATCCCTCTTCGCCGGCCTCGACAGGAGTTCGAAGTCGGGGTTGGCAACGGTAACGATCGACAGGGCCGGGGCCGGGTCCGACAAGAAGAGGGTCACCTTGGTGATGCGCGACTTCGGATGCGGAATCGGCGCCAGCGACGTTCCTCGAGGCATATTCCGTGTCGGAACAAAGAAAAAAGACGGCATTGATTGGCAGCAGGGCACCTTCGGGCTCGGCGGTGCCACTACCTACAGGAACGCTAAGGCAGTTGTGCTTGTCACCCGCCGCCAGCCGGATCTGCTCGAACCCGACCAGAGTGACCTCATCACCGTGGCCGTCGTGCTGTGGGAGCGGCCCCGCACCACCACCAACGCCTACTACCTTGTTAGGGAGGAATGGGATGAAGACGATCCTTTGACATGGGCAAGAGCCCTGCCCCTTTCGATACTCGCGAGCGACGTCCCCGACTTCGAGCCGGGGACCCACCTCGGTCTCGTCGCCTACGACACCGCAGGATTCAGCCGCCGGTCAGGCGATGAGAAATCATTTGATACGGTCCTTAACACACGGCTCTTCCGACCGGTGCTGCCGATCCGGTACCGCAACAACATCACCCGGCCAGACCGTGACGAAGTGCTAGACGGGCTTGCACGCCGGCTCGAGGACAACCCCAGCGACCTCCGGACAGAGGGGGAGGACACCCTCCCGTTCAACCACAACAGCACGACGTACCATCTGCCGATCCGGTTTCACCTCTTTGCCAAACCCGGCGACAGGGGCCAGCGCCGCAACTTCGTCGCACACGGCCACGCCTTGCTTATAACCTCCAACGGACAGGTCCACTCTCATTGGACGTCGCAAGACTTCAAACTGCGCACCAATCTCAAAAAACTGTATGACCGCGTCCTCGTCGAAGTCCAAAGCGATGCCCTGCCCATCGAGATCCGCACCGAGCTCTTCACCGCCGACCGTGCCCAGCTCGTTCGTAGCAACGTCGCCATGCGGCTCGAGAAGGAGATCGCCGCCTTCCTCAACGAGTGGCCAGAGCTGGACGCAGCCAACAGGGCCCTCATCCGTGAGGCTATCACGGGAGACAACAACGACCGTCCCACCATCGCGATCGCGGAGCAAATCGCCCGCGCCTTCAAGGCCAGGGGATTCTCTCTTGGCGGAGTTGGCAACAAAGGAGGTGGTCGCGGCGTCAAACCCCCGGACCCCACGCCTGCGGAGGATCTCTACAACGATCCGACCCACCTTGAGGGACCCGATACGGTAGAGGCGGTCCTCGGCAAGGTCAAAGGCATCTACTTCAAGCTCAACGCCAAGGACGGCTTTATCAGCCAGCGCGCCAACCCCCAGGTCACTTGTGACCACCCCGACATAGGACCCTCGGAGATCACCGTCGGCAAACTCCGCAAGGGGCTGTTTCGTGTGGCGATCGCCGTTCCCGAGAATGCCGACTTGGGCAACTACAAGCTTGAGATCGAGCTGGACAATTGGCTAAAGACCTCTGGCGGGCTCGGTCCTCGCTTCGAGTGGACGACCAAGATTGAGATCGTCGAAAACTCCACTCCGAAGCCGCCTCCGAAGCGCCGCGGGGGCAAGAAGCAAGGCAAATCAGGACCCGACAAGGGAGGGCTAGTAGCACTGATCTGGAAAAGCGACACCGATGACGGTGTAGACTGGACCCCTGCAACTGTCGGCGAGATTGAGATAGTGTCCGGCAGCGACCTTGCGGACAAGCAGGCTGAGTACAAGGACCTTGCCAAGGTCGACGCCGAGATTCCCACAATCGTCCTAAACCGCACGTACTCGCCGCTCAAGTCCTACATCCAGGCTCGCGCCGCCACCGACCTCACCAATGAAGGTAGGGAAAGAGCCCGTGAGCGGTACGCTGTAGGCGCCGGCGTCGCCCTCCTAGTCCTCGATGCTGAAACCCGCAAGGACGTCGAGAAGACCAACAAACCACCCGATGAGGCCGCTATAGATCGCGCCCGGCGAGCAGCCGCCCGCGGCGTGCTTAGCGTCCTGCCAGCCTACGACCGTCTGGCGAAGGAACTCGAGGACTGACGGCATCGCCCTTCGGTAGAAGCGGAACATCAATGCACGTCCGTACGGAGGGCGACTCCCTGTGCGGAGGGTATCTTCGACGCCCTGGAACGCTTGACTGCGGCGCCATCCCCCCGCAAATACGAACTGCCAACAGTGGTTGGTGAAGACCATTTCAGTAAACTAAGCTGTAGTTTGATGAGTAACGACACCTGTGGTCGATGCGGCAGGAGAATCATCGAATACGGTTTTTTTTCGGACTTGCACTGCTCAGGGTGCCACAAGTCCCCTGAACAATGTAATTGCCGCCTGGATGTCCACAACAAACCAATTAATTGAAAAGGGCGACCCTCCCTTTCCCTGGGCGTTGGTCGGTCACTAATCGGGCGGCGGCGGCCGCTCCGCTATCGCCGGGCGCGGGATGCGCGCTTTTGGTTACGATAATCCCCGCCTCTGGCAACCGTCACCACTAGAGACGCCCGCGTCCGTCTACTCCCCGTCAGCAATTTGGGTTTCGTTAGAGGCTAGGCCCGGTACCCGTGTGATAGCCCACGATTCAGAATCGAAAGGTGGGTCTTAGGCTAAACCGGTGGGCTTCTTCCATCGCGTGGGGGATGCCTAATAGGTTTGGTGCACGCCCGCTGGCGCAGGCACTGCTGGGCCACGGTGTCCACTGCCGCCACTGAAATGTCGATCCGTTCCCACCGCCGGCCGAGGCTATGGGCCGCCCACAATTGTGGTGCTACAACGGCAAAACGAGTCTAATACCAGCCCGTCGAGAGGGCGCGCCACCTTAGCAGGGTTCCACCAGGCTCCCTGGTCTTGAACATCAGCGATCCCCATTCCAACAGTCCATAGCCTTGGACAGCAGGCGCGCCGCCGTTGGGCATAACGGTCACCCATCTTGATCCCCCATCGGGCAGAGGAACTGTGTGCTGGCGAACAACAAACTTATCTCACCTGGAGTGTGCTATACGATGGCAGCTTGGCGCTCTGCAACCCTTACGCCGACGACCTGGGCGGCAAAGGCTGATGGTAAACAACCTCCCTGGTCAACCCCCAGAATATGCTGCTCCTGTAACGGATGCCAAGGCTCTCCGAGAGAAGGCCGTGGGCGCTTTCCGGACACAGACTGATCCGAGCCCGAACCATCTATTGACCAGCCAACTGGAAACTCTCTCACAACTCAGCACCCCACTGCTCCGCTACTTATCCTCGCGATAAACCCGCCACACGCTGTGACACTTACACGCATAGGCCAGGGAAGGTGTAAGTGCTCTCTTTGTTTGGCGTATGCTTTGCAGGAGTGGATGGCGTAGGTGGAAGGGTGGATGGCTGGTGGTACACCGCACGGTCCTCAGGGAGGTATCCATGACTCTCTTGTTGGTTCAGCGGTCGTCGAGTTTGAGGATGGCTGTGAGTTCTTCTGCAACTGCCATGCCTGGGACAATCAGCCGAGCAAGGACCTCGGAGAACTGCGTTTTATTTTCTCCCAGTCCCTCGGCGTTCTTCAAGACTTTCTTAGCGGTTTTAAATACTTTGCCTATGGCTCCTTTGGCGGATCCGTTCGGTTGTGTTGCTGCCTCGCGGGCGGTCTTCAATTGTTGGAGAGCATTGTCGGTGCTGTCTCCACGTCCTTCCACTAGTTTCTCGAGCACTTCGTCATCGACGAGGTACGATTCTAGGGAGCGACGTTTGAGTATTCGTAGGTTCGGGTCTTCCCCAAGTATGCGAGATCGATGTGTCTCTGTAAGGTCATCACGGTCCCGTAATCGGAGTACCTGTGTTCCCGGGGCGATCACTGCTGCGATCCTGGCTGCCTCATCGAGTTCTCCCTTTCCCCCGCTTGAAAGGAAATCTACCCGTTGGTGAAAGTGCTGGAATATCTGCCGGTAGATGCGCTCATCCCAGGCGTTAACACGGTCGCTGTCTTGATTCCCCTCGCACACTACTAGGACAGCAGGAGCAAGGAGACTCGCCAAGTCGTCCAACGCTACCGTGAGTGCATCCTGTAGGAGGCGCCGGGAAGGTTTGACTGGCTCTAGCATTACATCTGGCGCTGGACCTTCCACCTGGCCGAAGTTCAAGAACGCCACCCGGTCAGGTTCTTTGCTGCCAAGGTCGAATGCTTGACGGATCATCCCTATCGAATGCGTAGCGATCCACAACTGAGATTCTGCTGGAAGAAGGCACAGCAACTCCCTCAACACAGCAGCTTGCACGTTGGGGTTGAGGTGGAGTTCGGGTTCGTCAATGCATATCAACGGCGACACTAGTTCCATGCCTGCAATGTGGATATCAAGTAGGAGATCGAAGACCGCTTTCTCACCACCTGAGAGGTTTTCGTAACGGAAATCCCGAACGCCGTCTCTATTGAAGTAGAATGATCCTTCTGAGGTGGGATCTCCCAAGCCCTTGAACCATAAATGCGGTAGCACTCGGGCAAGTGCGTGACGCAGTGGATCAAGTTGCCTCCTTATCAGTTCGAGGTCACTGGCGGGATCACCGTCAAGACGCGCTAATACCGGGAGGAATCGCGATGACAATCGCTGGTAGTGCTCACTAAGGGCGATGTCCGTGTCAACCATGCGGTCAAAGCGGCTGGTCTGACCGAGTTGTTGAGGCTTACGCAGCGAGTCTGCTAAGACGTCTGGTGTGTTCCTATGAGCGGTGCGAACATGCAAGTGCCGACCTGGTTGTGTTGTCTGAACCAAGCTGCTGGGGTGCATGGTGACTTCTGGCCCTCCAGTTACGCTGTGGTTTCTGGGATGATCAGCATCAAAGTAGACACCCGGGATGCCCCTCCTCTGTGGCCTACCCGTATTTCGGGCCCATTGCAGAAACGCGTCAAACACCGACGATTTGCCCGACCCGTTGGGGCCGAGCATCACTACAAGTTCGACATCAGCTCCTATACCCGTAATCGCCAAGGATCCAAACCGCTTGAATGCCGATGAAATGTGCAACTGCGCCACCCGCATTACAGGCTGGTTCTCACTGGTCGGGTCTCATGCCGAAGATCAGGGCTCACGGGGTTTATGATTGAGTTCACGGAATGGCCCTTCTGTGAAACGAACCGGTCGGTTAGAAGGATACAACATGCCCTATCTGGGGTCACAATCTTCGAGAATCTCTTCACGAAAAGAGATGGGGGTGTTCGGGGTTGGGGAGGACAAACTCCAGGTTTGGATGTCCCGGTACCAATTGCTGGCGATCGAAGGTGTGCGGTCTGCTGAGGTGGCGGCCAAGATAGAGTTGCATCTCGAGCGGTTCCAGTCGTTTCTCGCAAGCGCTTATGCGCATGACCGGATTTCAACATTAGTACGGCGGGATGTCGTGGAGTGGCAGCAACACCTTGCCAAGTCGTACGCCCCGTCCACTGTAAACGGCCACCTGGCTTCTCTATCCGGCTTCACTTCCTGGGTGGCGGCCCATACCCCCGATGGTTTCCCCCTCGGTGATCCTACTTCGGATGTGCCTGCTCTGGCGCTTCCGGCTTTGGAACCGCGCAGCCTGAACAGAGACCAGGTTCGTTCTTTGAAGAACCTATGTGATCGTTTGGAGCGGTTTGCCCAACAGAAGGGGCGGCGGCATTCTGATGCTAGGGATGCTGTGCCTACTCACAAGCACGCTCGGCCGAGGCGAGACCGGGCGATCGTTTTTGTTATGTTGTCTACAGGTCTTAGGCGGTCGGAACTGGTAGATCTTGATCTGGAAGGGGTGGTTCCCTCGGTGCCCTCTCATTTGCGAAGTGCGCGTCGGGCTCGGCTGGTAGGCGTGCGTGGTAAGGGCGGTACCCAGCGTACAGTTTTCTTGTCAGCTGACGCTCGCGCAGCTCTTGCTGGCTATTTGGAGAGCGAACGACCACAGGACGTTGCCGAAACATCAACGGCGGTGTTTCTCACAGCCGGGTCGGTGGCCAGCCGCCGTCCCGACGGGCGGCTATCGGCGCGTAGTGTCAACTCGATCCTCGAGCGGATTGGTCGTCTTCACGACTCCGAATATGCTGACACGACGCGGCATGTCAGCCCGCTCCGTCCCCATGACCTTCGTCACACCTTCGCTTTCGGTCTGGCCGAAGCCACGGGTGCCGACGCCTACGAGCTGGAGCGGCGTCTCGGTCACCGTTCCCAGCGATACATAGCTCGCTACACCAATCCTCCCGAAGAGGTAGCGGCGGGCTATGTGGAGGACATGTGAAACGGTGAGAATCGATCCCTCTCCGCTAGCCAGTTTCTCTGAAACACAACGGATTGAGGCCATGCAACGCTTCGCAGTACTACGGCCACACTTAGAGGAAGGAGCAACCCTGACAGCAGCGGCCAAGGAAACCGGAGTTCCTTTACGAACCGCATCATCGTTGGTCAGCTTCGCCTCAATGATCACAGCCGGCGCGAACTCGGTCGGCAGGAGAAAGTCGGGTGCCTGGTCGAATCCTTCGATGCGCTCGGCGCGTCCGGTCTTTCGGTAGGTGATGGTGCGGCTTTCCAGCTGCTCCTCGATGGCGTTCTCCATCAGGTCGCCGACGAGTTCGGACACTGAGTCGCGATGACTTGCGTAGGGCCTGCCGAGGTAACGTTCATAAAAGGAGCAGGGCGAACGGGATGTGGAGGTTGGCAGCATTCTGCAGCGAGGAGAGCCCTCCGCTGTGTCGGCCCTGGCGAGGCGGTGGGTCATTCCCGGCGGCTGGGGAGGAGCCCCGTCTGTGGGCAGGAGTACCACGACTTCCAAGAGAGCGCGGGCGCGGCGACCTGCCATTGTCGGGCCGCTGCCCTACCCCGAGAACATCCCGCGTGTCAACCCGACTCGCCAACAGAGGCCTTCTGGCGGAGCCGCGGCCGATCTCCAACGCGGCCTGCCAGATGGTGCGGACGTTTAGAACCCGCCGGAGGGACAGGTCGTAGATGACTGCGGTGACACTCTGTCCCCGACGGTGGAGGCGGATCACGGGGCGGTGATGGCCACCTCGGTCATCCGATCAGGTTCGCTCCATCGGGGGTTGGGGGTTACTTGGGTCGGGTGTTGAGGGTTCGGGTTAGGAACGAGGCCATTTGAGCTCGGGTGACGGGTTGATCGGGACAGTAGCGGAGGGGGCTGGTGGAGCACCCTCGGGTGATTTGTGTGTGGTAGAGGCCTTCTACTGTGGCCCAGTGTCCTTGTTCGACGTCGGCGAACAGCCCGGTTGGTGCTGTGGGGTTTATGTGACCGAAGGCGGTGGTGAGCCATTGGGCCATCTCCAAGCGGGTGAGGGGTTCGGTGGGTCTCCACATGCCGTTGTGTCCCATGTCCACCCCGGTTTCGGCGAAGGCGTGGACATAGTCGGCGTACCACTTGCCCTCCGGCACGTCAGAGAAGGTGAGTGTTCTGTTGGCGGTGGGGTTCATGTTGAGGGTGCGGAGGATGAAAGTGGCCATTTCGGCTCGGGTGACCGACTGGTCGGGACAGAAGCGTGGGGGGTTGGTGGAGCACCCTTGGGTGATCCCCAGCTGGGCGATGCGGTTGATGTCCTGTTCGTGAGTGTTGCCATTGTCGTCAACGAACCAGTCGGTGGTTCCATCGGTGACCAACACGGTGAACTCCCCACCCGAACGGCCTTCGACCGTCACCGTTACACCGTTCCACACCAGCCCCTCCCCCGGTCCCAACACATGAGCCAACCGATTCCCCTCCGAAACCGGGAAAGGCGCCGTACGCCGGTGCGGCCCCCAACACACACCCTCCGCCTGTCCGCACGCCTCACCGGTTTGGTCTATCACATATGCCTCTACGCCTTCTTTCGGCACTTGGTCAAAAGCGCTGAAAGTGCGGGCGCCCAACCCCAGCCACACCCCCACAGTGCCACTGGGAACCACCAGCATCTGAACCCCAGCCGACGACGGAGCCGAATCAAGAACCACCCTCTCCGTGCCACCCCCGAACACCCGCACCGAAGAAGCACCAAACCAGCCCGCCGCATACCGATTAGGAGCGATAGTGCCCAACGCGGCAACGAACTGTCCGCCGCCGCTCATCACATCCATCAGGTTGTCGTACTCCCGTCTCGGGTCACCCACAGACAACAAACCCGTGAACGAATGGGGCATACCAAAAGTGTGTCCCATCTCGTGGACCGTACCCGAGAGAGACAGGCCCCAGGTCACGCTCATCTCGACTATGGCATACCTGCCGTTAGTGGGGAATGCGGTCCGACACCACCAAAGCCGTGTGCTGTCGTAACACCAAACCCCTGTTGTGCCCCAACCGGAGAAACCCACCGACGGGTAGAGCGTCCGGCTGAACACCAACGCGGCTGCCTGTTCTCCCGCTGACCGTTCCCTTGCTGCTCCCACGCATCCCCGAGGGTGACCGGCGGACACCACCCCGCCCGGTTCGAAAGACACCCGGTATTTCCCGGTTGACACCGTCGTCCAATAAGAACCGGTCAGGTCGTCCAAGAGCCGCACCGCCCCCACCACGATCTCGTCATCCGACTCGGGCGCTCTCCCTACCGGGTCGCATACCCAGACCTCGTAACTGTCCGAACCGGTGGCGATGTCACTGGTCATGTCATAGTGGGCGACCAGTCCGAGAGGATCCGACCGGTAGGGATCATCCAAGGTGCCGGCAAGTACCGGCAGGGCCACCCACGAAACCACCACCGCTGTCGCGGTTGCCCACTTGTAGAACCTGCGCCGCCTGTCTCTGTTCTTCCCTGTCATTCTCGCCTTGTCAACCCGAGTACCGCGCGAGCAAGGCTAAATGGGAAAACACAAACCCCAAAAAAGGTTGGCAGCCCAGAAGGGCAACAGGTTACCGGGTCAGGTGCCCCCCCCAGACACCGCCCACGCCACTTCAAACCATTGGTGGTTTCTGCTCGGGAAACGGTTCGCCAGGGAACCACCAACCGGGCGTTGCCCTGTCTGGGATCAGATCAACGGCGAACTGGTCGCCTTGTAGGCGGTATTTGGAAGGGGTTTCGATGATTCGGGGAGTTGAGTTCAGCACGAGTTCACCTCGTCCCGGCCCATACCCTCGGCGGTGGGCGCACCCCGGCGGATTCGTCCCTGCAACTCGGTTCCGCCTGGACCGTCGATTCCCGCAGACCGGTCGCCACGCCTCAAACCAACAACCCCACCGAGGCTGACCCGAACAATATGACCCAACACCCGGCCAACGCCGGCCACCGCACCTTCCTCTCCCATGTGCGGCCCCTCCAATACCCCCCCGATTTGAAGGTGGACATCAAAGACCACCCCGATTGCGACCTTCCCATCAAACACATCCCCCTCCCCGACCCCTCTTGGTATCAGCTGTTCGGACAGGGAAACGCCGACACCGGCGACCTGTGGGCGTGGTGGGGTCAGCAGGTATCCGAAGTGCGCGCGCAGATCTCACCCGTTCCCGCCGGCTAGACCCCCACCAACCACGGCACGGCATCCGTTTTAGGAACCGCCACGCCCAAGTAGTATTTTTAGTCAGATAACAACATTGGAAGATGTTCTGTCAGAATAGGAGTGGTTGTGAGAAGGGTATTGAAAGCACGCATTCCACTGATCGTGGCAGCACTGGCTACCTTCCTTCCGGCGGTGTCCGCCGTTGCGCAGGAGGACCACTCCGAGGACTACCAAACCGATCCGTTGGGCCTGATCGCCCACTACGACACCACCAGTTACTACCCGAACATCGTGGACACCGTTGAGGTGTGGATCTGTGAAACCGGGGAGACGCCTCAGGCCAACCTCACCGTTGAACAACTGACCGACAACCTGAGCCGGGCGGGAATCGCCGAGTACTTCGAGTCGCTGTCGGCAGGGCGGTACCAAATGCGTCTAGTGCCGGGCGGGACAACCGCCGCCGGTTCGCTCCTGCATTGCAGAGGCCAGAACTGGGACAAGAGCACCGCCGCGCTGTTGGCGGTTCCCAACCTCGTCGATGGGTGGGGGTTCTCCCCCAACTGGATACGGGTGTCCCAAACGTATCCCCTCAACCGCCGCGCCGTCATGGCGGGATTCCGGGACGGCCTCAAAGACATGAACGTAGTAGGAATCGCGGCGATCATGGGGCGAACCCTCGGCTGGGGCAGTTCTTTCACCGGGGCGCTGCCCAAAGTCACAGGCACCGTCTATGCGGACAACCCGATGGACATGACCAGCGACGGAAACCAGGGAGCGTTGCATGTGGGCACCATCGCCGTCAATCGGTACGCCGCCGGCTGGATAACCCCCGAGCAAGTTCATATCTACAACGGCGGGGCTGACCAGGTGGTGTTGAATGTGGACTGGGAACCGGGCGCTCAGATGATCGTGTTGCCCTCCGGCGAACAGGGACACTTCTTGTCCTTGGGAGCGCGGGTAGCCAAACGGCACGACCAGGGCATACCCAAAGAAGGCGTGGAAGCCTACATTGTCAAACACGAATGCGACGACGGCGGTTACTGCTGGGGAGCGAACCGCCGGCACATCCCCTGGCCACATGACACCGAAGGAGTCGTTGACGAAACGGGTTACCTGCGGTTGCGGAACCCGTTGATGCATGTACTGGGTGTCGGTCAGAGTCTTGAATGGAACGGGATCACCGTCACCGTCACCCAACGGACCGGTGACCGGTGGACCGTGGCGATCACGGACGGAACCGAACCCGCCCCTACCACAACCGTCACAACCGGACAGGACTGGTTCGATGACGACAATGGCAACACTCACGAGCAGGACATCAATCGCCTCGCCGAGTTGGGGATCGCCCAAGGGTGTTCCGCCGACCCCCCGCGGTTCTGTCCCGACCGGTCGGTCACCCGGGCCGAAATGGCCGCTTTCGTCCTCCGCGCCCTCAACCTAGACCTCACCCCCGAAAGAACACTCACCTTTTCCGACGTGCCGGAGGGCAAGTGGTACACGAACTATGTCCACGCCTTGGCCGAAACCGGGGTGGACTTGGGGCACAACGGACTGTGGAGACCCACCGAACCCCTCACCCGCTTGGAGATGGCCCGATGGCTGACCGGTCTCTTCCCCCACCTGACACCCGTGCCCGCCCAACGGGGGCTCTTCGATGATGTGGCCCGAGACGACTGGGCGACAGTGGAGGGTCTCTACCGGTCGGGAGTTACCCACGGGTGCTCCGCCGATCCCCTCCGCTACTGTCCCGACCAGCCCGTCACCCGAGCACAGATGGCCTCATTCATCACACGCGCCCTCCGTTAAACCCATCACCCCCCGAACCACCGAGTTGGGGTGGGAAAGTGAGCCAACAGACCCACCACCGTGTCCAAAGCGAAAAGGCTGCTTGTCGGCGTCACTTCAGGTTTGTAGCTTGAAGACGGTCAGGAGGAAGCGAAGTCGCAGAGGCGGGTGGCCTGAACGAGGCGATCAAGAGTGGCGAGAGTGAAGACCTTACCGCGGGTAGCAACGATCAGCCTCCGCATGTCCTGACGACGCACACCGAACCCTCGCCCGTCGATGCAAGCTACGACTTCGAAGGATTGACCGCCAGCCCTTTCGCGCTTGTCGCGGATTTCAGCAAGGTGGATGAGCCTGGTTACCTTGTCTCGGGCGGTCCCATCATCGTTTGTCAGCTTCGCCTCAATGATCACAGCAGGCGCGAATTCGGTCGGCACGAGAAAGTCGGGTGCCTGGTCGAATCCTTCAATGCGCTCGGCGCGTCCGGTCTTCCGGTAGGTAATGGTGCGGCTCTCCAGCTGCTCCTCGATGGCGTTCTCCATCAGGTCGCCGACGAGTTCCGACACCGAGTCGCGATGACTTGCGTAGGGCCTGCCGAGGTAACGTTCATAAAGGAGCATTGCGTACGGTACGTGCAGGTTGGCAGCATTCTGCAGCGAGGAGAGGCCCTCTGCTGTGTCGGCCTTGGCGAGGCGGTGGGTCATTCCCGGCGGCTGGGAAGGAGCACCGTCTGTGAGCAGGAGCACCGCGACTTCCAAGAGAGCGCGGGCGCGGCGACCTGCCATTGTCTGGCCGCTGCCGCTGCCGATCCCCGAGAACATCCCGCGTTTCAACCTGACTCGCCGGTCCAAGTTCCGAGCGTAGGCCTGGGGTATGACCTTGCCCGTCTGTGACCCCGCCACATCTGCCCACTCGGGCGGTGAGAAACCAAGGATGGTGCGGACCACGACAAGCACCAAGGCGTCAGTAGCGAGAGCGCTCCAGATGCGCTCAATGGTGAACTCGGTGAATCCGCGTGTCTTGCCTTTCAGCGTCTCATAGGCCTGCTGAAATTCGGCGAACTCAACGAATCCTGGCCCGCGAGGAAGCACGAGAAACTGCGACTGGAGATCCCGGAAGGTGACATCCACCATTTCATCGAGGCGGCCACCAAGGTCGCCAGCAGCGATCTCGAAGGGGTGGGTCATCGCCGCTCGGTGGGGGTCAGTGAGGGGATGGTGCCGTCTGCGTCGATCTCAAGATGCGTGTTGGAGAGCTGTGTGGCCGCAGCCTCCATGCGCCGCTCTAGTGGGTCCGATCGGACCCACTCCGGCGCGAGCACCCTGATGGCATGAGCCGCGATATGGCCGGCCAGGAGACAGCGGACGTCGCCTTGACGTGGCGGTAAGCCTGCGTCGCTCATGGAATCGAGGTCTGAGCACAGCGCCGCCCGGATATCACGGTTGCCAGCGTCACTGGCGTGCGCCACTCGGTCGCCTCGGCGGCGGCACACGAAGACCGAGTCGAGCACCGATGATGAGGTGCCTGCAATGTGAAGCGAGGCCGCCATCTCCCCTGCCGCTGGTAGAACTGCGGTGCAGGTCAGACCTGCATCAAGGATGGCAACGACGAGAGGGACATAGGCGTGCGGGTCATTGTGATGAAAGGTGAAGACGAAGGGCGCGCCCGGCTTGAGCGCGGCGGCAAAGGTGGTGAAGACCGCGGAGAGCCCATCGGTGAAGCCCTCCAATCCTCGGCCCGCAGTCTCGTTGCCAGTGAGTTCCCCAGCCGTGCGGGTCGTCTCGGGGAGAAACTCGGGATGCACGCTACCTAGGACGCGTCGCAGCCACACGTAGCAAAAGTCGATGAGCTCCGCGTACTGCACGTTATCAAAGTACGGCGGATCCGTGAAGACACCGTCAAGTGAAGCTGGTGCGAGCCAGGCGGTCTGGGACGGGCCGCAATACAGCAGAGCAGATTTGCCAGCAAGTCGATCGCCATCTAGGTCCGCGGCAATCGTCTCGCCCGGGATCGGAACGCGGACGTTTCGCCGCCCAGCCCGCCTGACCTCGAATGGCGCGGCGCAATACTCCTTCGCACGCGAGTACTTCTCAACAAAGTGTCGGAAAGCGCCCCCGCCTACGCCGGGTATGCCCAGCAGGTTGTTCTCGCACTGGATGAGACCTACCGGGAATCCGTGGACGCTGAAAATGTCCTGGCACTTGAGCGCGGTCGTGTCGTATCGGCAGAGCATGTTCTGATAACGCAAGAAGTCTGAGAAAACCGTGAGGAGGGCGTCTTGAACCCCTCCATCGGTATGTTCGCGGATCGCATTGAGCAACAGACCGAGCCCAAGCAGTTGCCTTGCAGAGAACATCTCCCGATAATGCCGGTATCCCCAGCGATGCAGACGGTCGCTTTCGTCACCAGCGGGGATGGGGTCGCCGGGGATGGGCAACTCCGGCTCAGCGTCGGCAAGCAGCGATGCTGCCAGTTCCACCCGTCGGAGATCGGCCCGATCGGGAGCCTTAAACTGACGACCCTTGTGCTTCGGGTAGCAGTCCGGGCAGTGGTACTCAATCGCCCACAGACGATGCTGTGGTGGTCCATCCTGTGGTTGTGGGTAGACGAACGTAGCCTCACAGCCCGCGCACACAACGGACCCACGCCTAGCGGACCCTTCGATGTAGACAGGTGCCGCGCAGGTGGGACATGTGGATGGTTCATCACGGGTCGGTACATCTTGAAACTCACCCAAGACGCCGCAGAAGCGACAGGCAACAACGTGGCGCGGGTGACGACCTGCTCGGGCCAGAAGGTATCCGGGGAAGAGGTCATTCCGCAATGAGCAGTCAGGGCACACTGCGGTCTTGACCCAGAGGAAGTACTTAGCCGGGGCGTCGCGTCCGCAGCCGAGGCAAGACGTAATGTAGAACTCGCCGATCGCCTGCTCCACGAGGGCGGCGATGCGCTTTCCCTCCGTGCGGACCAACTCCGCGTCGAGAGGCGTGAGCGATTGGCGGACAATCCATAAGGACATCGGATTGACGTCACCCCCAACGACATCGAATCCCAGCCTGTTAGCTTCGAATAGCGGGGTTCCACCGCCCATAAAAGGGTCCGCAATCGTGCCCGACAGTGCGTGCGGTTCCCAATAGGCATTGGCCAACTCTCCGCCCGCGAACTCGGCTAAAAGCAGCGAGCGGAAAACACTCCCGGGTCGGCGAGCGAACCACTTGTGAATGCCTATCACCGGGCGGTAGTTCTGCTGAATCTGCTTTTCGCGTAAGGCAAGGCGGGTCACAAACGCCCGGTCAAAGCGATGCTCAAGTGCTCCTCTCCCTGAGTCCCCAGGGGAGCTCTGGTCCGATCGCAGAGTCACGACCGCCTCCGCGGCTCCGGAGTTGAAAACGGGAGTACGCATGTGTCCGATAGTAGGCTCTCCTCCCCGCTGTGTCATGATTCTTGATGACACCCGATTTTGGACGGCGAGCCAGACACCGCCCCTCAGGGACAATGCTGAATGGTACAGTCCCCCGGGAAAAAGGCCCCATAGGGTAGAAGCGTCTGCACGTTCTGTCCTGTAACCACTGGCTCCATCTACACATCACCTAAACGGGTGGACCGTTTGTGAACCGTTGCGGGAAGCAGAATGGGGGAGGCGAACCTTGGCAGCGTGTGCTCCTCGTCCAAGTGGGCCGCTGTGGCGATGTATGACAGTTCTGCTCCCGGTGCATGTGCCCTGATCACCGCCAACGCTGTCGCGCAACACAGACTCCAAGCGGTCAGGCAACTGTCTGGGGGTGCTGGGAACACGAACCCGAGAGGAGCTCTGGCTTCTCCCAACATCGGGCAGGCGCATGACCGGGGACGCATCACCGTTTCAGAGTACCACCAGACACAGTGGGACTTTCCGAAGGTGGGCGCCTATGCGTTTGTGTCCCTGCGTCACTCCCTGCCGGGCTTGGAGGCACGGCAAGGTGCCTACCGATACTCTGGTGATCAGCGTGTCTGTTGTGGAGGGGCTGTTGGTGGTGTCGGTTTATTCTTCTGCGCGGTTTCTGCCCCAGCACTCGACGGAGCCGTCGAGTCTGAGTCCGCAAGTTCGGGCATCGCCGAGGCTTACAGTGGTGAAGACACCCTGCGGGGCTTTTGCTTCTCCGTGAGTGTTGGTTCCCCAACAGACCGCGGCGCCGTCGGGACGCATTCCGCATGCGTGGTTCAGTCCCGCCTCTACATGAGTGAAGGATCCTTCCGGTGGCGTCGCTCTGCCATGGTGGTTGTTGCCCCAGCATTCCACTGTTCCGTCGGGTCGGAGTCCGCAAGTGAAGCTTCCCCCGGCGGCGACCTTGAGGTACTCGCCGTCTGGGGGCGTAGCCTGTCCCTGTTCGTTGCTTCCCCAACACTCAACGGTCAGGTCGGGGCGCATTCCACATGCGTGGGACCATCCCGCGGTGACCGACAGAAACTCGCCGTCTGGCGACGGTTCACCGATAGGTTTGCGGTTCTCGCCGGCTCCCCAGCATTCCACTGTTCCGTCGGTGCGGTGACCGCACCCTTGGTATCCGCTGAGACTGACTGTTGCGAATTGTCCTTCCGGTACGGGGGTTCCGTAGCCACTGCGTCCCCAACATTCGATCTTGCCCTCGAGCGTGGTTCCACAAACCCGGTTCCCGACGCTCATGGACACGAATTGACCTTCGGGGATCGGGTCCCCTCCTGACCAGTCCCAACAATCAACCGTGCCGTCGGTCAACAGCGCGCACACACCGGCCCGGCCCACCCCGATAGTGGACGGGTCTGCTGAAACGAGGGTTTCTTCCACCACAACCCTGTAGGAACCCTCTTGTCGGGCAGTCACAGACAGAGTGACTTCGACGGTTAGGGGTCTGTTGTCCCCGAGGGTTCTGGTGAGGGTGGCGGTCCAAGAGTCTCCCACCCCCAGAACCACGGCCTCTTTGGAGCGGGTTCCGGGCGGCAAATGCACCTTTTTGCAACCCACACTTTGGTTGCAGAAGGCTACTTCGTACACTTCGATCCCCGCCGCGGTGATGTGGCGGTCAAAGCCTTCCCTTGCTCGGGCTCCGACACTGATCAGCAGCTTGGGGGACAACGGCAGCAAAACCAACTCGACACCCGTGGCGTCAGTGTGGGGTGGGGATACCGTGTAGGTTGCGTTCCCTCCACGGTGAACTTCGACCTGGTCGGCGCTTATCCATCCGACGTGGAACAGATTGTGGGCGTTGGTTCCCACCACTTGTTCCCGGCTGGCCATGATATCCATCCCGGTGTGCAAGACCTCCGATGATCTCTGTGGGAAGTTGTGGGGCCATCCGAATGTGTGACCCAACTCGTGGATGTACAGAACGGTGTCGTACACCCCCCTTCGGTCTGACCAAACATTCCGGCTGTATTCATTGCTAATAGGACTCAGCCGTCCCCCTCCGATACCCACGACCCTATAACCTAACCCCTTCAGGTTGCCCCCTACGAAAATGTTTGCGCCAGGCGGAAACGTATGCAGAAGGCTCTTGTCGTCGCAGTTTTGGAGGACCTCGGTGACCTCTGGAGACGGGTCGGCGCCATGTTGGAATCTCATTTGATGGGCGCCTCCCGACAGCCACCGATAGTAGGGGCCTACTTCCCGGTTGAGATAGTCCACCACGTCATCTTGGCCGGTAGGGGCATCGTCGCATATCCACACATCCCAGATGTCTTCCCCCATGGAGACACTGGTGAAGACCTCCCGGTCAGGCGCCAAAGCAAGCACCTCTCGCATATCAACAAAGCGGATTGCCCTGGCCAAAAACGAGGCCATGGTGTCTCTCTTCACGGTGTCGTCGGGACAGAAACGAAGAGGATCAGTCGCGCATCCACGGGTGATCCCCGCCCCCAAGATGGCCCCGACCGCTCCCGCATAACCAGCATCAGAGGAAACGTCCCCAAACAACGACCCTGTTTCTGTGTCCAAAGAGAGCCGGAACGCTTTCTGCAAGAATATGGCCATCTCCGAACGAAGCATCACATCATTGGGCCGATAGCTTCCTGACACCTGCGTGTCGGTCAAACCGAACAACCCCAACGTTTCCACAAAAGGCGCGTGCCAGGCGCCCTCAGCAACATCGGCAAACACCCCCACATGTGGCGAAGACGTGTCCAAACCAAGAGCCCGGGATAGGAAAGCGGCCATCTGTGCCCTGGTCACCGGGTCGTCAGGACAGTACCGAGGCCCATCCAAATCGCATCCCACCGTCAGACCCCGACCTACGATGAAACGAATGTTCTCCTCATGGGCGTTCCCCTCAATGTCCACAAACCCTCCCCCACCTTCGGAAGGCAACGACTCTTGGGCCACGACCTGCGGGGTCACCGACACCAACAGGATCACTACCGCCACCCAAACGTAACCTCGCACAACCGAACCCTTCACACCCGCTTTTTTGGTCGAATAGGTCATGCGCCAAGTATTACAGGAGAAAAGTCCCTAGGCGAATTCGGATATAGACCGGTTGGTATATCTGGAAAACCGTCAGGTGGGCATCAGATCGTCTTGAGGGAACACCCAGCAACCTGCTGGCTGGAAGTGGGTCAGTATGAATGGTTGGGGAACCTTTTGGTCAGGAGAGTGGAGGCCGTCGATCTGCGGAAGGGCCGAAAGGAACCAATACGGCCCTAAGCCCAGAACGGCACTCGGAAATCGCCCGTCATGCTGTCAAAACACGCTGGGCTAAAACTGATCCGAACTAGCGGCGCCAGCAGACCAGATAGCCTAATCTGACGAGGCTATTCCTGATCCTGCCACGAATTCTACCCCACATTTTGATGTCCTGCTTTAGACAAAACAGGCAATTGTTTTTCGTGTGAGCCATGGCCCCCTCCCTATATTTATTTGGGCGAGCCCTCCCTTTTGGGAACAACCCCTCAAATGCCCATGTTACAAGGGCGGGGTAGTGGTTCAGTTTGAATCGTTGATGAGCCGTACGATATCGGTCATGGTCCAAACGTGATCGGCAAGCCCAGCAGCCCTATCACATGCCGACTGCCACCTTTGATCAAAAGTTGTCCTCCGGTACCGTCCAAAAGATTACGGTCTGTCCCGATTGAACCGCTGCGATTTGTCGGAGACTGTGGTGATACCCCGGTTTGGTCACCGCGGTCTCGTCGGGGTGGCGGGACAAGGGGTTCACTCTTCGTTGTTGCGGCTTCTAGAGTGATCCGTGAGATGCGGTGAGCTGGCCGACACCACATTGCAGAGAGCCATATCACGGCTTGTTGAGCGGCGAGCGCAAGGATCTTGTGCTTTTGACCGCAACTCTTATAGACAACGGCCCGTGGGATCTCAAAGAGGTAGGCATACAATTCTCTGGTGCTGTGGAAAACGTGCGCCGACGGCTGGTGAACACTGGCGATATTGCCGGACTGTTGTTGGATGGGTGGGATCCCTTTTGGGTTCGGGCGGCGATTGCTTTTCGAAATCGGCGTGGTGAGCGACGGGTGAGTTGGTTGGCGCACCGTGCCGAGTTGGACGTGGTGCGGGAGAGGACTGGCCGACTGGGTACAAGCATGGGTGCCCAGGTACGAGAGTGGTGGTTGGATGGCCTGCCCTTGCTAGTTGAAGGGCAAGCGGTGTCGGACGATCCGGGAGGATGGACGGTTTATGCTCATCACCTTCCGCGGTTTTTGCCGCGGTCTCCGGGCACTCCCCGTGGGGAATGGGTGGAGTGGCGGTTGCCCCATGCGGTGTTGGACTTGGAAGAGCAGGCTTCGGGAGGTCAGCCCCACAGGGCTGTTTGAGCGGCTGCTTTGGATGCCTGCGGGAGAGGCTGCCAGTCGGTCTGATGGTGTAACAGATTAACAGGCCGGGGTGTTTGTTACAGTTCCACTGTCCTTTAGCGCGCGTGTAGGGTTTTGTTCTGTCACAGGCGTGGGTGTCTCTGTTACCTGTTGCGGTTACGTCTTGCGTAGTTTGACTCCCCGGCGGACCCGAGCGACTTTCCCGCTCATACGTGCGGTTTCAGAAGGTCCGTACCGGCGGGTTAGCAGCTGTTGGAAGGCCCGGTCCGGGAGGGGTGCGATTCCCTGTGTGTTGCAATAGTGTGTGTAGGAGACTTTCAAGTGAGCGGTGGGAGTAGCGGCATGTGGATCATTGATGATGCAATCGTTCGCCCACGCAGTGAACATTTGGGCTTGGGTCGTCTTGGCCGGGGACGACTGCTCGACCCTTACCCGCTGTTTCGGAATCCTTCCTCCTTTGGAGCCCGAGGATGGGGCTGGGGTCACGGTTCGCTGTGGTTGGGTGATAGCCCGGTGGTGGTCCTTGAGGGCTTGCTGGATGGTGAGCAGCTTCTGGTGTTGAAGCCAGTGGGCTATCCGGGCGGGTAGCGTGTCGTAGTGCTCAAGCCGTTGGTCGACCGGTTCCAAACCGGTGTTGTCAGCTACTTGTAGGGTGATGTTCTGATCAGACCGCAGGTGTGCCCAGGTTTGGTTGGCGTCGATCCCTTTCAGTTGGAACGCCGACGACAGTTCCCCGTTTTGGGTGACCTGGGAAATGAAATGCCACTTGGGCATTTGTAGCAGGTCACGGCTTTCCACCGAAACAGGATCTTGCTGTTCCTCCCGGTGGCGGGAGGGTTGATGGCCTCCCATCGCTTTGGCTATGGTTTCGGCGTCTGCGGGATTGCCTAGACGTCCGATGAACAGATGAGTCCGGTTGGACAGAAGAACCTCTCTCATTTTCCGCGGCACTGCCGAGGGGGACTGGTTGATTAAGTGCACTTTCGCTCCGAACTTCCGCAGTTCCTGAACGAACACCTCAGCCAGTGATTCCAACACCGCTGCGTACGATTGGAACTCGTCCAAAAACAGATGAAACGGCCGCATCTCTTTTCCGTTTTGGTAGGAGAGTCCCCGTTCTTTGAACGCGTTGACCATCTCCCCGACCATCAGCCGGGCCAGCAGGTTATCAGTTTCGGATCCGTCGTTGTTCAACACCACCAACAGGATCTTGTCCTTTTCGATGATCTCTCGCCAGCGCAGCGTACTGACACTGGCGCCCAACAGAGCTTGGACACGGTCTTGGGCCTTCCACTGCTCCAAGGCGTTCAATGCCGGTTTGAGCGCAGCCGCAGATGCACCCTTTTCGCCAACGATCATCGGGAAGGTGTGATGCCACCATTGTTGGTCTCTGGGTTTCAGTTGGGCTATGGCCAGGTTTCTCCACGCCTCGTTCAAGAGCAGGTTCTCCATACAGAAAATGTTGGCCTGTATCTGAGCAGGAAGCTGATAGTTGATTTGCAGGAGGCATTCGATGGCTTTGCGGATGATGGTGGCGGTCTGCGGAGCTTTCCCGTCCGGACCGAGGTAGGTGGGAAACAACGCTCCTGGAAGCATGCCCTTGAGGTTGTCAATCCGCCCTTTGCGCAACTCCGGAGGGACCACCGTCAGATCAAGCGGGTTCCACCCTGCAGAGATTGGTTCTCCCACCCGGTCGGTGGCTTGCAGATCAATTTCCAAGATCCGGTCAGCGTGACGGGCCGCCACGAATTGCTTAATGTCTCTTACCGCAGTGCGGTGAGGATCCAAGAACAGAAACCCTCTTCCCGTTTCGGCCAAAGCGATCACCCGCGACAAAGCATGCCAGGTCTTTCCCGAACCGGTCGCTCCCACGGTCCAGTCCACCAACGGGTCGGTGCTACCACCCCAACCGACACCCACCAGCCGTTCCTTGGCCCGTTCCGACACCATCCCGATGGGCATTGTCTCTGCCGGAGAATACGGATTGAACGTCTTCAAACGTGGCGGGTCGGGCAGTCGCCTCGCGGCAGTGACTTTGGCGATCTTGGCAGGCGGCGGCGCCAACAACACCCGAAGCGAGTCCCAATGCCAAGCCGGAACATCACGCTCCAACACCCCACTCTCCCAAATCCGATCAAACAACCCATCGCCCACCCTCCGAACCGTCAACCGGTTGTAATCGGTCGACCAAAACGTATCCAACACCCCACAGACCCGATCAGCCACCCTCTCGCACTCCGCCAAATGGCCCGCTCCTGCCCGAGAGACCCGCAACAACACCCGCACCCCTGACACCAAATCCCGTTTGTCTTCTCTCTCCCAAACCGACCGGTCCCGGTCACCCTCGCCCAGCTTCTTCAAACGATCAGCACACACCCGATCCCGCTCAGCAGGAGAGAGAGGAACCAAATCAACGCGCAAATGAACATCCACATCCGGATGATCAGCCAACACATCGGACACCCGACCCATAGGATGATCAACCAGCCCCGAAGGCGTGTCAAGCGGCAGGGACAAATTCTCGGGCACCAAATAGCGGCGCACTACCGACCCACCCCCATCAGCCGACACACCACGCATTCCATCATCAGCATCGACAGGCCACTCCACCACCTGAGCCCTACGCCACACCGAACCCACCGACCTACGCACACTACGTGCCAGGTCGCGATCAACCGAAACACCCCACATCCACCCCTTCCCGTCCCAAACCCACAACGCCAGGACCACGCCCCTAGACGAACCCGACCATTGACCCGCCTGCCGCAATAAGACCGGCCACAACTCCAACGCCGGACTGGTCCTTCGCCGAGGATCCAACCCCGCAGGTCTTGGCCGACCACCACCGGCCGTCGGCACCACCGCAACCACCACACGATCACCAGGAGCCCACTTCTTCCCTGCAGCTCTGCCCCCAGTCCCACACGACCGACTCAACCACCACCTCCGCAACAACGAACCCACTATGAACAAACCTAGAACCACAATCGCCCCAGCTTTCAACCCCTTCAGCACCATCAGTCGGTTCTCCACCCACCAGGACCACACCAGGCTAGCCGCTCCCAAACCCAAAAACCCGACCACAACAACCAAGGCCCACCCATCCGAACCGGTCTTACCGCCTTCGCTACTCACACACCCCCCCTAACCCGACAGAACAAGCCACCAAACCCCGCCAAACCATCTCCAAACCCAACAACCAACACCCGCCTGTGGCAGGCCCGACCCACGGTCTCTCGCGATGATCGTTGACCAGTATCAAAGACCACCCACATCCGCCCGAAACGGGTAACATGGCAGCCCCTTTTTCCCATGTTTCCACAATCGAAAACACTGCTATCTGTTGACCTGAACATTCTTTACTGCCTCACAAAGCCGGGGCTTTCCCCGGAGATAACACTCGAAGAGTTTCTTAAACGACTTTAAACAGATTGGACAACTATGCCAACCTCCAACCCGCGCATTCTCCGGCCACAATCAAAGTCGAAGCTGTTCCTACGTAGGAACACAAGTTGCCGGGAAATGAAAAGGAGGTTTCGCGACTCAGGTGATAGGGTCGAGCCTTATACGACCCCGTAATTGGAGGTGACAAGCCAGATGAAGAACACCGTAACTTCCGGAGGCGCCGGTTAATGGAAGACCCCCCCAAGCCGGAACCCCACTAACGTCTTCCGCAATATGGCTAAGCCGCCACAAGCATGGCGGCCTAGCCCTTACAAAGCCGCCGCACTCTTACAGAAAGGAGGCTATGTACCTCCGATGATACAGGGCCGACACGAGCATTTCGACCCGTGTTTTGAGCCCTTCCAGTTGCTTTGCCGACTATTCGGCAGCAACCCCGGGCTCCCTTGCCTCCTTCCTCTCTCCACAGGTGAACAACCACAGATAGGAGAGAGATAACCGTGAGTAGTGAACAGCCCGATCCGCCACCAGACGAGACCCGACCAGTCGGCCACACCTGCCATTGCGCACATCAATGCGCAGCCGTGGCGGAACAGGTGCCGCAGATCTTGGGGATACACGAGGTGGCAGAAATGGTAGGCCTCGGCGACTCCACGATCTACCGGCTGGAGGCCGCAGGTCGTTTCCCGAAACGCCTCCGCCTAAGCCCCAACCGAGTCGGATGGCTCAAATCCGAAGCAGTCGAGTGGATCCGAGCAAAAGAAAGGAAAAGAACATGACCAAACAGCAGAAGAACAGCAAATGGACGGGAAAACTCTCCTCCACGTTCGTGGCCAAGCCGCTCGAACCTGGATACTACTCCGACCACGAGGTGCCCGGTCTGAAGTTGCGGGTGCAGCACACCAAAAGCAAGGGCATCAGCAAATCGTGGGTCCATAAGGTCGAGATCGACGAACTGGTTACCCACATCAGCCACGGCTGCTACCCAGCCGTCACCCTGGAAGAGGCCCGGCGGCGCGCCTGGGCCGCCCTGAACGAAATCGCCGCCAAACGGGACCCCCGTATTCGGAACGGTCCCACCGTCCGCGACATAGGCGATCAGGTGATCGAAGAGCGGTCTGGGTCCCCCCGCATCTGGCGGAGCGACGGCACCCGCAAAAGGTGGGAACACAACCTGAGAGCACACGTGTACCCCAAGATCGGTCACCTACGGGTGACCGAGGTCAACAGCGCGCACATAATGGCCTGCGTACAACCTCTCGTGGGGAAACCTCCCGAGACTGCCCGCCAGGTGCTGTCCCACCTGCGGGTGATCTTCGGGAGGGTCCGGGGGGAAAACCTCCGAGGTGACGATCCCACTGAGGTGGTCGGATCCGCTCTCGGACCCATCAAAACCCGAAACCGACCAATGCAGTCCGTGCCATACGACCAAGTGGCCGAAGCACTGCAGAAGGTCGAAAACTCGGGTGCACACTGGTCCACCAAAGCCGTGTTCAAGATGATGGCCTACACCGGGGCCAGGCAAGAAGAGATCCGAGGTGCCCGCTGGGAAGAAATCGACTTGGACAACGCCATCCATTCCGTGCCGGCCGACCGGACCAAGTCGGGCCGACGTCACCGAATCCCCCTCAGCGGACCAGCGCTAGCTGTTCTCAACGACGCCAGGGAGCGCACCGGCGGGATCGGGCTGGTGTTCCCCTCCCGCACAGGTCGGCCCATCTCCAACGGCACACTGCGCAAACTCCTCAAGGCTTACAAGGTAGCTTGCGTGCCCCACGGGCTGCGCAGCAGCTTTCGCACCTGGGCGGCCGAACACTCCATCGATGACAAAGTGGCAGAGCTGGCCCTCGGACACACCGTTCCCGGCATCGGTGCCGGTATCGATCTGCTCGAGCAGAGACGGGCCGCTGTGGAACAGTGGGCCCAGTACCTGATGACCAGCACCATTCCTCGACTGACCATGCCCGCACCCCCACCACCCACCACCGTCTCGCAACACCTCATCGACCCCGAGGAAAGGAAGAAACAATGGCTAAGTACCGACCGAAACGACTCACCGACCTGTTCCTTCGAAAGAAAATCAAAAAGCCCGGGCGGTACACCGACGGGCCCGGCAGCAACGGCCTCAGCGCCACCGCCAGAAGGCTCAAGTCCGGCCAGCTCTCCATAAGCTGGTGCCAGCGGATCCGTATCTTAAGGAAGGTCACCACACTCGGCCTCGGCACATATCCCAAAGTCTCCCTGCGAGAGGCGCGCCAACTGGCATCATTCAACGCCCGGGCAGTCCAGGAAGGCCGCGACCCCCGAATCGGCGGAAAGCGCACCTTCGAAGAAATCGCCATCGAATACGTCGATTTGGTCGATTCATCCGGTAAATGGCGTAAGGGAAGCCGCAGCCGCCAAGCCTGGATAGACGGCTTCCGCATCTACGTGTTCCCCCACATTGGGCATCTGCCACCCGACCAGATTACCAGAGCCCACATTATGCAACTCTTGAAGCCGATATGGATCACCATAAACCCGACAGCCAGAAAAATCGCGCAGCGGATCAGCCGGGTGATGAAATATGCCAGGGCTTGGGGCCACTGTGAATCCGATCCCGCCGAGAAAGCTATAGACGGTCTTTCCCCGGTCCACCTCCCAACCAACCATCGTAAAGCTCTCCACTACAGCCTCCTCGGAGAGGCCATCCGAATCGTGGCGGCGTCCGACGCCAACCCCGTCGCTATTAACGCCCTCAAGTTCCTCACCCTCACTGCTGTCCGTAGCGGCGAAGCCCGAAAAGCCACCTGGGACCAGATCGACCTCGAAAACAGCGTCTGGACAATACCACAAGACAATGTCAAAAATTACCAAGTCCACGACGTGCCCCTCTCCGAAGCGGCGATACGAGTGCTCGAAGACGCCGCCCAACTCACAGGCACCCGCACCGGACTGGTCTTCCCCGCGACCAGAGGCGGGATTATGCACCCCAACAGCCTGCAGAGCCTGCTCTCGGATAACAGTATCGACGCGCACGTCCATGGGGCCAGAACATCCTTTCGAACCTGGGCATCGGAGAACGGCATAACCAAAGAAGCGGCAGAAGCCGTCCTAGCCCACAAGACAAGAAACCCATACCTCAGAACCACCCTGTTCCAAGCCAGGATTGTCATCATGAACGACTGGGCAGACTACCTAAACATCTGATCAGCCCACAGGAGGAGAAACACTCCCCATGCAGCAATCCCCCCGACCCCTACTAAAATGGGACACTGGAAATGGTATTAAACCTTGGTACTTCCTCAAATATGCCCTCTAACCAGGGTAAAGAGTGGAAAGGTTTGCGGAGAGGGAGGGATTTGAACCCTCGAGGGAGCTATAAACCCCCTACTCGCTTAGCAGGCGAGCGCCTTCGACCGCTCGGCCACCTCTCCTTTTGGGTTGCGTTGGGCAACGAAACGTTTCCCAACGCGAGCGGAGGGAGTGGGATTTGAACCCACGAGGGGGGTAACCCCCAACGGCATTTCCAGTGCCGCGCACTAGACCAGACTATGCGATCCCTCCAATATCCATCAATTAGCATGGATAAGTTAAGAAACGCTGGTTCGCTCAAACTTTAGTAAGCCGCTCAAGGGAGATAAACAAGGAATATGCCCAACTCTGCAGATCACCACCGATTCATGGAACTGGCTCTCCGCGAGGCGGCCAAGGCGCCCGCGCATGGCGATGTGCCGGTGGGGGCGGTCATTGCTGACTCCGCCGGACAGGTGGTGGCCGCCGACCATAACCGTCGGGAGGAGCGGGGAGACCCCACAGCTCATGCCGAGGTGCTGGTGTTGGCCGAGGCCGCCCGCCGGCTGGGATCCTGGCGCCTGCTGGGGCACACCCTGTATGTGACCCTGGAGCCTTGTTCGATGTGTGCGGGCGCGGCGGTCTCTGGCCGGATTGACCGGATCGTCTACGGCGCCGCCGATCCCAAAGCCGGCGCGGTGTTGAGCCTCTACAACATTCCCGGCGATCGGCGTCTCAATCATCAGTGCGAGATAGTTGCCGGGGTGGGCGCTGCCCAGAGCGCCGAGTTGCTCAGGGCGTTTTTCGGCAGCAAAAGGGGCGGCTACAACGGGTGAGATAGCCTTTTGGAGTTGCTAAGGTCGGGATGCGTGCTAAGCGGGGCGTTAGGGGTTCCCTGAACCTGAAATCCTCTACATGCGGGGCCGAACTCCCCGCCTGAGAGCGGCCGAGCTCCGGTAGGAGGCAAAATGCGCGGTGATGACGGCTGGGTCCCGTGAGTCGGGGTAGTCGTGAACCGGGTCAGATCTGGAAGGAAGCAGCCCTAAGCGGGTTGTCCTGACGCCACGGGGGCGCCTGGTCCGAGCAAGCGGTTTGTCTGCCAACCGGTGGTATCGAGCTCGAAGGCGGGGTGCACGCTCTGGCGGACGCCGGCGGATGATCCGCCGCGCGGGCTAGGACTTGCTCAGCACGACTCCGTAGACGAAGCCCCATGTCCCCATTCTCAACAGCTTCTCGACACTGAGCGGCCGGTCCCGAAACATCTCTTCGGGAGGGGGGTACTTGTCCAGTGAGCGATGGAGATACCAGTATTCTCCCACCGCGCCGGCCAGTGTTCCCGCCAGCGGGGTCACTATCGCGGTTCCCAGCCGATGAAACGCGGCTGCCAGGCGGCCGACGGGTCTTCCCGCGTCCACCACGACCATCACCCCTCCCGGGCGAAGCACCCGGGCCGCCTCGGCCAGGGTTTTCTCCACCGACCGGAGATTGCGGAATACGAAGGCGGACCATATTCCGTCAAAAGTGTTGTCCTCAAAAGGGAGGTACTCGCCTTTTCCCACTACCCGTTGGGAAGCGGGGTTGATGGCCAGCATCGGCCAGACCGGATCGAGCGCCACCACCTGCCGACCCTCGCCGAAAAGCGGCATGGCCGCACCGGTCCCTGCTCCCAGATCCAGAATGAGGCCATCGGGAAGATAGGCGATACCCCGTTTTCTCCAAGTCCGGTCCTGACCCAGGGAGAGGATCCGGTTGAGTCGGTCATACCGCCCCGAGATGCGCGAGAAAATCTGGTCGGGAGAAGCTGCTGCCAAGGCGGGATTTCCTCTATTGCGGGTCGATTCGATCAAAGCCCAGATAGGGCCGGAGCGCTTTGGGCATAACCACCGATCCGTCGCTCTGTTGATGGTTCTCCAACAGGGCGATGATCACTCTTCCTACTGCCACCGCCGTTCCGTTCAGGGTGTGGACCAATCGATTGCCCCCCGGCGCTTTCATGCGGATCTTGAGTCGCCTGGCCTGGTAGTCGGTGGTGTTTGAGCAGGAAGTTATCTCCCGGTAGGTGTTCCAGGAGGGGAACCATGCTTCGATGTCGTATTTCTTGGCGGCCGAGGCCCCCAGGTCACCGGCCGCCACATTCACCACCCGGTAGGGAATCTCCAACTCTTTGGTCAGCTTCTCCTCCAGCGCCAAGATCCGCTCGTGTTCGTCGGGTGAGTCCTCGGGACGGGTGAACGAGAACATCTCCACCTTGTCAAACTGGTGCACCCTGAAAATCCCTCCGGTGTCCTTGCCGTGCGTTCCGGCTTCCCGACGGAAACAACTGGAAAAGCCGGCGTAGCGGATGGGAAGATCGTCGGGATCCAGTATTTCGTCGGCGTGATAGGCGGCCAGGCTGATCTCCGATGTGGCGGCGAGGAACAACTCGTCGGCGGGGATTTCGTAGACCTGTTGGCGGTCTCCGGGGAAGAATCCAGTGCCGAACAGCGCCATCTCCCGCACCAGCACCGGGGTAACCATGGGAACCAGGCCGGCTTCAACGAGGTGGTCCATGGACCATTTGATCAGCCCGAACTCCAGCAGCGCCCCCTTACCCTTCAGGTATCCGAACCGGGATCCCGCCATCTTAGCTGCCCGCTTGGTGTCGATGACATCCAAACGCTCGCCCAGGGTTTCGTGATCGGCGGGTTTGAACCCGAATCGTGGGATATCCCCCACCCGCTTGACCTCCTGAGAATCTTCTTCGGTGAACCCTTCGGCGGCGGTGGGGTCGACCAGGTTAGGAAAGGCGTGCCACTTCTGGTAGAACCGGTCCGAAAGCGCCCCGGCCTGTTCGTTCATCTCCTTGATCCGGCCGGCCAGCGAGGCGGCTCGATCGATGGCTTGTTTCTTTTCATCCCCCGCCAATCTGGCGATCTCCCTTCCCAGGGAGCGTTGGGAGGCTCGGAGTTGATCGGCTTCGTGACGCAGTCGCCGGATCCGGGCCTCGGTGTCCGCCAAGTCTTCCAGGGGTATCTCCAAACCTCGGCGAGCCAGGGATCGGCGAATTATTTCCGGGGAGGAGCGGAGCAGGGAGACGTCAAGCATTGCGAAAAGAAATGCTACCGGTGAAGAAAATCAGCCGCCCGCCATTAGCTCACTCACCAACCCGCAAAGTGAATCCGTACCTGTTGTCCTCCCGGTTTTGCTCCCCTTCGGCAAAGCCCAGATTTATCTCCACTTGATAGGAGGTGGCGGGCGTCACCATCAGTTCATAGAAGGCAATGGTGGTCTTTTCTTGCGGAGCCAGAGGCGGTACAGCCAGTACCCGGGATTGAATGGCCTCTCCCGGCGGCCAGATGCTCACCTGCAGGGAAGTTTCACTTCCTACCTCCACATTGCCCCGGTTGGCCACTACCACCAGGAGGTCGAAGCTGTCGGTGGGGATAATCACCGGGCGGCCTTCCAGATCGGAGATCCACTCTGGATAAGAGGTGACCTGCTCTATCGCCAGGTCGGCGGTGAACTCCAGCGCTGGTCGGGACAACCGGGCGAAGGTGGCCAGGAACTGGGCGGTGTCCACCACCGGGTATTGGGGAGGCAAAAAGACCACCGTTCGGAAGTCGGAGAAGGAGGGGATGTCGAGGTCGGTGGCGGCTTTCTCCAAAAAGGCCTGATATATGCGGTCACCGCTCCGTACGCTGACCAACGCCGCGGTGAGCTGTTCCTCCACCACGTAGTTGAACGGGTCGTCCACCGCTGACAGGAAGGCGTTCTCGAAGCGCTCCAGCCCCTCGTCCCACAAGTCGAGGGAGGTCTCCAGCAGGATTATCAGGCTGTTACCGGGTTCGGCCGGATCCTCCAGGGCGGCGGAGACCGTGCTGATCGAATCCCTGGATTGGATAATGATCGAGGCCAACTCCGATCGGTCCGCCGAGTCGATCTGCTCGATCAGCCTGACAAAGGATCGGGCCGCTCGGTCCAGGGTGATGCTGTGGCTGCGGAGTTCTTCGGCGAGGGTGGTTTCGGTGCGCGATGTGTTGATCAACGAGTTGAACGCCCATCCCAGACCCAGCACCAGGGCAAGCGACAACAGCCACCATTTCCCGCGGGATGTCCGGGGCCGGGATTGATACGACGTCATTTCCTCACCCGTAGGTTAAGGTACTGCCGGGCCTAGATGCGCTCGCTGGCTCCTTCGCCAACTCTCATGACAGGCTGTTGGGGGTGGTTGGTCGCCATTCGTACCGAGGCATTTCCCCTGTGTGGTACCATCCCGTGGGATTAAAGGGGCGGCTATGACGCCTGGATCACCGTTTTGGTTGATGGGGTGAGGGTTGGGGATTCAAGGAAAAGTTTCCTGAGATGCTATCGCTGACTCTTCCGGTTTAGCATCGGTGGCATGACGGAAACCGATACAAGAGATCCGAGCGCACTGGACAAGCAGCTGCTCCGCCGAGCCATCGAACTTTCGGCCAGTGCAGCCGCCAAAGGGAACATGGCGTTCGGCGCCCTCCTCGCAGACCCCGAAGGCAACGTCCTCCTCGAAGCCGAGAACACGACGTTCACCGAACGGAACGCCCTCAACCACGCCGAGACCAACCTGATCAACATGGCGGTCACCACTCTCAATCCCGAGCAGATCGCCACCGCCACCCTCTACACCAGCTGCGAGCCCTGTGCCATGTGCAGCGGCGCCATGTACTGGGGTGGAATAAACCGGATGGTGTATGCGATGTCCGAACACGACCTGCTGGACATCACAGGAGTCAGCGACCACTGCCCGACCATGCGGGGAGTCGGCTGCCGCAACATCCTCCGAACCGGCCAGCGTCACATCGAGGTAAGCGGACCCCACCTGATTGAGGAGGCCTGCGCGGTCCAACTCGACTACTTTGCGGCCCGGCCCGAGGGTTCATAGGAAGGTGCACGGATAGGGGGACACGGTCGCCCCGTGTAGTCGCCTACTGGGCGGCTGCTGCCAGGAAATCCCCAGTTGTCTTGATGGCCTCATGAACTGTCGTAGGCCGAGTTTCCCCACATGAGCAGCTATCCGCACCAACTTGGACACCCCCCCACAGGCCCTAAGCTGTCCTGTTTCTGAGATGTAGCGACACGTCGGGTTAATGCCGGGCTGGTCGGTTGCGGCGGTGCATCCTGTTGCTTGAACTACAAAGCAACGTGAAAGGAGCACCGCCGTGGGTAATGATGATGCCTTGTACCGGTTTCGGTTGGGGGTATTTGCCCTAGCCAAAGAGTTGGGGAATGTTCGGGCTGCGTGTCGGATGATGGGGATTCATCATTCGACGTTTTATCGGTGGAGAAAGCAGATGGAACGGCACGGTTTGGAGATCCTGCGTCCTCGTGAGCGGCGCATGCCGAGGATGCCGAACGCGACCAGGCCGTTTGTGGAGCATCGGGTGGTGGCGTTCGCGCTGGGCCATCCCGGGTTTGGTCCGGCTCGTATCTCGGCTGAGATGCGGAGAGAGAAGTGGGGTGGGATTCTGATCTCCCCCTCCGGCGTGTGGCGGGTGTTGAAACGTCATGGTTTGAACACTCGAGGGAAGCGGTTGAGCCTGGTGGCCGGCTACGCCGCCCCGCCGGCTCCGGAGAAGCCGCCGATGCTGCCACAGCGGCACTTGCAGGTCGAAGTGCCTGGTGAGCTGGTACAGATGGACTGTTTCTATGTGGGGCGCCTGCGGGGTGTGAAGGGTTCTGTGTGGCAGTACACCGCTATAGATGTGGCGTCTTCGTACACCTGGGCCGAGCTGTGGACCACCCCTCGTAATCCCAACGCTCTGCGGACCAGCCGACTCGCCCGGCGCGTAGCCGAAGACCTCGCAGCGAGGGGATGGAAACTACAGGCGGTGATGTCAGATAACGCGTCGGAGTACCGCGCCAACCAATTCCGTGACACCATCGCAGGACTCGGCGCCGAACACCGACTGATCCGCGCTGGCCGTCCCCAAACGAATGGGTGTGTGGAACGGGTCCAGCAGACCATCCTGGAGGAATGCTGGAAACCAGCGTTCGCTCGCTACCTGATCCCCAAAATCACGGGTCTGCGTATCGACCTCAAACAGTACCTCGACTATTACAACACCGACCGGGCACACACCGGCCGGTGGAACCAGGGACGCACTCCCGAACAAGTCCTCGGGAAACCTAAAATGTGGCCCAAGCCAACAGGAAGCGTCGCCCCAACACCGCGATAGGACACCCTAAGCTTCTTCATTTCCGAGAACTAAAGTGATTGTCGAAAGCAGAAAGGAGGGCCGCACCATATGGACGAGTGGCTGAAGATCGGTATTCCATTGGCGAGCATCGTTGTTCCGCTAGCTGGCGGGATAATCGCATGGGGGCTTAACGAAAGAAGCAAACGGAAATGGAAAAGGTACCTACGAAAAGAGGACAGATACAGGGGATTGCTCAAATCGATAAGCGGGTTCTACGCCTCTAGCCAAGACCAGAAGAAGAAAGAAAAATTCCTTCAGGAGTTGAGCCTAGCTTGGTTGTACTGCCCCGATAACGTGATCAAGGCAGGTAATGCTTTTCTCGTTACCGTTGATACGGAAACCGTATCTTCCGATGAAGAGAAGGAGCGAGCACTGGCGGAATTATGCCTCTCCTTGAGGAAGGATCTTCGAGGGAATACAGAGTTGACAGTCAAAGATCACCGTATTTGGCGTAGTCCGTAGCCATTCCTATGTATCGACTACTGCTGGAAGGAGCGCATTTGAAAGCGACGCCGAAGTCTTTGCCAATCCCATCATCCCCGGAGCAAACTGGGCCGACTTCGATGAGAAAGAGGCGACCTCGCCGGGCTTTTGGATGAGTTTGCCGCCGTGTGCCGCCTGGCCATCCCATTATGTGGATTCTCTTACCAAAGCGGTGGGCTTGCCCCTCTAGGCTGTCCTGTTTCTGAGATGTAGCGACACGTCGGGTTAATGCCGGGCTGGTCGGTTGCGGCGGTGCATCCTGTTGCTTGAACTACAAAGCAACGTGAAAGGAGCACCGCCGTGGGTAATGATGATGCCTTGTACCGGTTTCGGTTGGGGGTATTTGCCCTAGCCAAAGAGTTGGGGAATGTTCGGGCTGCGTGTCGGATGATGGGGATTCATCATTCGACGTTTTATCGGTGGAGAAAGCAGATGGAACGGCACGGTTTGGAGATCCTGCGTCCTCGTGAGCGGCGCATGCCGAGGATGCCGAACGCGACCAGGCCGTTTGTGGAGCATCGGGTGGTGGCGTTCGCGCTGGGCCATCCCGGGTTTGGTCCGGCTCGTATCTCGGCTGAGATGCGGAGAGAGAAGTGGGGTGGGATTCTGATCTCCCCCTCCGGCGTGTGGCGGGTGTTGAAACGTCATGGTTTGAACACTCGAGGGAAGCGGTTGAGCCTGGTGGCCGGCTACGCCGCCCCGCCGGCTCCGGAGAAGCCGCCGATGCTGCCACAGCGGCACTTGCAGGTCGAAGTGCCTGGTGAGCTGGTACAGATGGACTGTTTCTATGTGGGGCGCCTGCGGGGTGTGAAGGGTTCTGTGTGGCAGTACACCGCTATAGATGTGGCGTCTTCGTACACCTGGGCCGAGCTGTGGACCACCCCTCGTAATCCCAACGCTCTGCGGACCAGCCGACTCGCCCGGCGCGTAGCCGAAGACCTCGCAGCGAGGGGATGGAAACTACAGGCGGTGATGTCAGATAACGCGTCGGAGTACCGCGCCAACCAATTCCGTGACACCATCGCAGGACTCGGCGCCGAACACCGACTGATCCGCGCTGGCCGTCCCCAAACGAATGGGTGTGTGGAACGGGTCCAGCAGACCATCCTGGAGGAATGCTGGAAACCAGCGTTCGCTCGCTACCTGATCCCCAAAATCACGGGTCTGCGTATCGACCTCAAACAGTACCTCGACTATTACAACACCGACCGGGCACACACCGGCCGGTGGAACCAGGGACGCACTCCCGAACAAGTCCTCGGGAAACCTAAAATGTGGCCCAAGCCAACAGGAAGCGTCGCCCCAACACCGCGATAGGACACTCTAGGCCTCAGCCGCCATTGTGGGCAGGCCTGCCCAAGACCCGGGCCCGACAGTGGGCCGCGCTAATGGCCTTCCGGGGGGTGTTGGACTGTTGACTAAAGGGGGAATGCGCTGTTGGCGTTGCCGGAACTGATAGCGATAAGACCGGTGGCGTTGACGCCGCCGATGGCGACTACGCCGACTGCGTTGACGCCGCCGATAGCCACGAGGCCGGCCGAATTCACGGCGCCGACGGCAACCAGACCCATAGAGTTGAGGCCGCCGATCGTGACGAAACCAATCGCGTTCAAGAAACTCAACGCAACGCCGCCGATCGAGTTCAAGAAGCTCAACGCAACGGTGCCGATGGCAGTTCCCCGACTCATGGCGAGCGAGCCAATAGCCGTGCCGTACCTTGTATGGGTCGTCTCCATTTGCCTGTCCCTTCCATCTCCGGGTTTGCGATGTTGGCGCGGCTCAGCTTAGCTACCCGGGGGCCGGGCAGGTGCACGAGGCTTCACCTGAAGGGTGGGTTGTTAGCCACTACCGTTGACCTGCACCTTAGCGGAGGTTGCCAGGAGTGCTCCATATTTGAAGGGGGGGCTCCACATTTGGGAACTCCCATTTATGCCGAAGGGTGGCATCGAGGTGGTTGTGGACTTACACCAGCACCGAAGTTGACCCTTCCCGATGGTTTCTCCCCACCGGGACTAGCTGATAGCACGCCGTTCATGGGCCGAAACGCAGATGGGGTCAATGAAGCAACTGGCCTGTGCTGCCCCTCCATGGTTTTGGCTGTGCAGTTACTAGTCGATTGAGGCGTATAGTACCCGATGCGTCACCGAAGGCGATTCGTGAACCAGAATGACATCCCTGTATTTCTGCTACTGTTACTATCCGCCCTAAGCACGGGGAATGGTGGTCACAGCTACGAATATCTCAATCCTTGAACGCCCAACCTACGGGATTTCAGAAGCCGCCAGGCACTTGGGCATTCGCCGTGACCGTGTTCGGGCTTGGCTTGATGGCTACACACGGCGGGATAAGCCATATCCGCCGGTAATTCGCCCACAGGCCACAGGCGAAGACACGGTGACTTGGGGAGAGTTCGTCGAACTCGGTTATCTCCGCGAGTACCGTCGCAAAGGAGTGTCGCTCCAGTATCTGCGTCCGGTCATAGACGAGTTGCGTAACGTGTTCGAACTCCCCTATCCGCTGGCGACAAGGAACCTGTACCTCAATGGCCGCGAGATAGTTTGGAGGCTGCAAGTCGAAAACAATCTGCCTTCCGCTCTCGCCATGGTGGTGCGGTCGGGACAAGGGACGATGCTTGCTGACGAGGCCAACAGTTTCTTCAAGAAAATAGAGTTTGATCCCAATGGCGATGCCTTAGGCGAGGCCTGCCGCATATACCCGGGAGGCGTGGATGCGTATGTGAGCATCGACCCACTGGTGTGCTTTGGCCGCCCGGCCATCGGAGGCGTGGCCACTGAGCGACTTTGGGAACTCCGAGCAGCTGGAGAAGAGGTGAGCGAGATCGCAGCAGACTATGAGATGCAGGAGCACCTGGTGAAGGCAGGCGTTGCCTTCGAGGAGATGCAAAGGGTCTTCGCGGCGTAGCCAACGCCTATGCCGCACCGGTACTTCGCAGACGAGACAGACTTAGGACTCGGCAAGCGACTGGACGATTTCCTGCCGGGAGAGATTGTTTATCCCGGTCATCCTGACCTTCCAGAGATTCCTCTTGGGTGCCCGGACGAAACATGGTTAGAATTCGTAAGTCGTCGTCGACTTGTTGTGATCACTCGTGACAAACGTATACGAACGCGGCCCGTACAAAAAGCAAAGTGGATCTCTTACAAGACACGGGGCTTCGTGTTGACCGGGAGAAGGAACCAAACAAGCACCGAAAGTCTCCTCACCCTCAAGAAGCACTGGACGTCGATCCTCGAGCAGATACAAAACGAGCCTGATGGTCCATGGATGTTCGCAGTAACCGAGGCAGGCGGACTCCGAAGGGTGCCCTTGGAGTAAGGACGGAGATTCTGAGGTGGATTGCCAGTAGGCACTTCCCACTTGCATTGTTAAACAGTAGGCACTTCCCACTTGCATTGTTAAATAGGATCCGATTGCCATGCCCAGAGGGAGCGTCGCTCTGGCCTGGGGTCGATGGTGCCGATGGCGGGATTGT
The DNA here is from genome assembly GCA_965248705.1 of Acidimicrobiia bacterium. Classification (GTDB taxonomy): domain Bacteria; phylum Actinomycetota; class Acidimicrobiia; order Spongiisociales; family ZC4RG35; genus Bin76. The sequence goes on from CBDFJY010000002.1 coordinate 1,097,879, forward strand.
GCGGGACTACACACCGTAGCATGAGAAGAAGCGGCTCTGGGAACACCGATCTTCTTCAGGGCGGTGGTTTGCCGTTCAAATACATCCTCCACGCCGGGGTGCGTGACGCTTTACGCAAATGGATTTCTTCCCCATGCTGAGCTGCCAGTCTTGAGCGATGCCTCTCCAAGATGGTCATCTCAGGTTCGCCCCATCTACGGAAGGCTTTCTGCACGGCAGGGGTACCCTTCCGGCGGTGTTGCCCAATCCGCTTCCCCATAGGTTGACCCGTTGGACCAACGTATCGCCATCCATTAGGCCAACGGAGTTCTTATACCTTCCAGCGTAAATCAGCGGACTGGTCTTGATTGAGCACCGCTCCCGGTCCATGGGTTTCTAGGCGTTCGCGTATTAAGGCGTTCTTTGCTGTCTCGGCATAGGTTTCGCTCTCGCAGTGCTTCAACACCTCCCACTCTGGTATTCCGTATCGCTGAAACTCCCTTCTTAGTGAGGCGCTCCCTCTACGCCGGAGTTGCCTAATCCGCCTGCCCACAGGTTGACCCGTTGACCCCAAATATCGCCGACCACTAGACCACCCCGATGAACTCACGACACCCAAACCCATACAGCCCGGAAGAAACGGCGAGCAGCAGTTTATTAATCCGCTGTGGAACCATCCTCCCACCATGGCTGCCAGAATCCCTTCAAGTGCCACCACCGGACACCACCGGTAAGAAACTGGACGAGTGGTACGCCAAACGATCCCGCTGGCGGTGGACAGTCAAGAATTATCTCAAAGACGGCGCTGTGCAACTCATCTGCCCCCAATGCGCGGGACGAGTCAAGACCTCCGCAAAGACCCGCAACCCCGACAAATCCGACAGCAAACGCCAGGTCCCGTACCTTGCCATCGACGACGAATACTGCTGTAGGGTCTAATAAGCGTCCCATCCGAACAACTCGACAGCTACCAACGCATCCCCTACAAAACCCGCGCATGGAAAAGGGAATACGGCCAGCGCAACACCAGCGAGACCAAGAACTCAATGATCAGAGACAAGCGCAACCTTGAGCCCGGATGGTGCCGTGCTTTAGGTCAGATCGCCCACACAATCGGTGTTCTCGCCAAAGTCATAGCTCACAACATGAAAGAAGCCGTGCGGCTGGTCGAAACCGAACAACAAACCCCCGCCCACACCTCCGACCAGTCTGAACAATCGGACACACCCCAGGTTGGAACAACCTCCGCGTCGGACGAGTCTCCGAGCGCCGCCCTGACCAACCCGCCCGCTCACCTGCGCCGACAGTAAACCCCTACTGTCGGTTTCACCGCGCCGGAAAACCCTAACTCTGACACCGGGCAACCACAACACGGCTCCCGACCAGCCCAAACGCCCTCCGAAACGGTCACAAACCCCCAAAAACAGGGAAAAACAGCGCGTCCGTCGCTAAATCGCTAACGCACAGGACCCTAAATCGCTAATGGCCCAGGGTGGGCTGTTAGCTACCACCTCTGACCTGCGCCTTAGAAAAGGGCTCGCAGAGGGTTCCACATTTGAGGGGGGTGGGGCTCCACATTTCAGCAGAGTAGGTGTGGTTGGGTTTCCCGACGGGGGGTGAAGTCGTCGATGCAGGAAAATCCGAAGGTCTCGACAAAGAAGCCTTCCTCCTGGAGTTCTAGCACTAAGAGGCGGGTGCGACAGACTATCTCTTGTAGTGATTCTTCAAGAGTGGCGTGCGTTGCCATGCGGCGTTGGGAACAATAGACGCGTGGGGGCGGAACCTGGGGCACTGTCGGGGCGGCATCGGCGAGTTCGGCGAGCCACTCCAAGGAGTATGTCAAAATGGATCCTCATATCGGGCGTAGGTGCTGGTATCTGGCGGATTCTTCACGCAAGTCCTCCGCTGGTACCCCTGACTGAACGCCTGACGCGCCGAGCCGGTTGTTCGGCGGTTCGTAGATGGCCGGGCTCCCAGCATAGGCTAGAGGCCCTAATGAACCGTCAGGGCTCTTCCGTATCCGTTGCGCGCCAACCGGGGCGGTACGCGCCGGTGAGGTGGCAACTAGGCGCGGCGTTGTTGGCCTCCCTGTTCCCCATATTCGTGGAGGTCATGCCCCATGAGGACGCTTTTCTGTTGTCGGGAATGATTTTCGTGGGCAACTCCGCGGGTGTCGCGTTGAATCTGGCCCTTTTCCACAAGAACCTGGTGGCCGACAGGACCGTACTGCGGTTGCTGCTCCGCAGGGCCGCCCCTTGGCGGATCGGACGGGGCGAGGGCACGGCCGACCGGGAACGCCAGATGTTGCTGTCCCGCTTGAGCTTGGTGTGTATCTGCGCTCAGATCAGCATGATCCCTTATGTGTTGTCCACCAACTATGTGGATACTGCCGTCACCGCCATACTGAATGCCACTGCGCCGATTCTCTTTGTGGTGCTGTTGTCAAGACAGGATCGTACCGTGGGCAGATACCGCAAACTGACCGCGGGTACCTTTGGGGTGCTGTTGCTTGCTTTCGCGGGTCTGACGTTGGTCGTGCTGGGAACGACCGACCTGGCCTCCTCTACTCGGCCTGCACGTCTCGGAGGTTTGGTTATCGGATTGCTCCTGGCGTTGCTGGCCCCCGTGTTGATATCGTTCGGTGCCAGGGCATTCCGATGGGGATCCGAGATGGCCTCCGATCTGTGCACCATGGGCCATGCATCAGCCGCTGACCGGCAGCGAACCGAGTCGGCGTGCGTGCTGTTGGCGATTGGGGTGGGCAGCCTCGGCGCGTCGGTGCCCACACTCGTGATCGCTCTCGGCACGGGAGAGCGCATGGGCATTCTGCCTCTTGCCGCCGCATTTGCTTACGGGCTGATAGTGCAATGTGGCACCGCCGTATGTCACCGCACTGCGATGCTCCGCACCAGATCGCTGTCCATCAGCGCCCTCTCCTATGCCACTCCCCTTTTCGGCCTGCTGTGGTTGTGGGTGTTCTCGGACATACAAGTGGCGAACATCGACTATGTGCTGATAGGTGCCGTGGGGATTGTCACGGCGAACCTGTTGCTGGCCAGAGTCATTCCCTCCAGGAGTTCCCCAAGGGCATGTTCCTCCTCCCGATAGTAGGTCCCCATGAAGGTTGGTTCGGAACTCGCCACCCCCGGGTCATTGGTCCGGCCCCGGCCGACTGCGCTACCCAGACGACGTTCTCAACCGGCGATGATCCCCTAGCCTGTACCATCCCCACCGCTCCCCTGAACCGACAGTAACCCCTACTGTCGGTTTCGCCGCGCCCGGAAAACCTCACCCTGACAGCGGGGCACCCCAAAAGCTACGCTATCCAGCAAAAACCACCTTCTCAAACGGGTAATAAACCCCGAAACCACAAAAAACCGGGGGAAACACCGCGTAAGCGGCTAAGTCCCTAACGCGCAGGTCCATAACTCGCTAATGGACCTTGGTGGGGCCATAACTCGCCAACAGACTTGGTTAGGGTGGGCGAGGGGGGACTTGAACCCCCACGGGTGTTAAAGCCCACAGGATCCTGAATCCTGCGCGTCTGCCAATTTCGCCACTCGCCCCCGGGGAGTGTTTATTGTACTCCACCCTGGCTGGGGAGGAAGAGAAAAAATCAGATGTAGTGTGGGCGCGAGGCGGTGGGGCCGACATACACTAATACCCCATGTATGGTGGAGACCCGTCAGGGAGGGACCATCCGTGACCGACTTCGTACTCACTGCTCTCCGGTTCATTTTCCTGGCGCTGATCTACCTTTTCGTGTGGTTTGTCGCCCGGGCGCTCACCGATTATCTGGGGCTGCGGTTCCCCACTCGAGCTTCCCGATACGGGTCCAGGCTGGTGTTCATCCGCTCGGAATCTCAAGCCGGCATGCATTTCACGGTCCCCGATTCGGTGGTGTTGGGCAAAAGCCCCGATGCTGACATCCCGATAGACGATCCTTATGCATCGGAGTTTCATCTTCGTATCAGCCGTCTTCAGGGGAAACTGTTGGCCAGTGATTTGGGAAGCGCCAACGGCACCTATCTCAACGGCCGCAAAATGCGGACCCCGGTTGACCTGGCTCGGGGAGATGCCTTGCAGGTGGGACGGACGGTCTTGGAGGTTCGATGATTTGCACCTGGGCTTCCGCCACCCACTTGGGATTCGGCCCCGAAATCAACCAGGATCGCATGTATCCCCGCGGAGCGGGCAGCTCTTCAGAACCGGTGGTGATTATGGTGGCCGACGGATTGGGGGGAGAAAAGTTTGGGCACGTATCCGCGGAGTTGGCGGTAAACACCGCCCAGGCCGCGGTCGGGTCGCCCGCCGATCGGGTGAGGGCTGCCAACCAGGCCATTTTGGAGTTGGTGCGGAAGGAGCCTCGTTGGAAAGGCACCTACACCACGCTCACCTTGGTGGAGTTCGCGGGTGGGATGGCCCGAGTGGCGCATGCAGGGGACACCCGGGCCTATTTGTACCGGAGGAACCGTATCACGGTGATGACCAACGATCACACCGCCGCCTGGCAGCGGATCCGACAAGGTATGGACCCACAGCTGGCATACCGTCTTCCTAGAGCGGGGAGCCTGGTGAGGGTGTTGGGTTTTGACTCCCGGCTGGAGGTGGAAGAAGCAGAGACACCTCTGGAGGACGGCGACCGATGGCTGGTCTGCTCCGACGGGCTCTACAGGATGTTCTCGGATCAAGAAGTGAAAAAGCTATTGGAGAGCGCCGCCGCCGAGGAGTGCGTATGGGGTTTGGTGGAAATGGCGCTGGACAGAGGCGCCTCGGATAACGTCACGGCAGTACTGGCCGACATCTCCTCATGAGACGACTAACCGAAGCGGCCTTGCTGGCCGGTTCGGCCGCCGCCGCCGGCCTTGGCGCGGCGTTGGCCGACTTCGGCCAAACCGGGCAGATCGGATGGGCGGGAGCGGTGTTTTTCGTCGTTTTCGGTTGCTGTCTGGCGGGGCTGTTGGCCGCGGTGCGCCGTTGGGCGCCCGACGCTTCACCTTTTTTGCTCCCTCCGACTGCGCTTCTCATAGCCTTGGGGCTGGTGGAGATCTATCGCATTGATCCCGCCCAGGCTCCCGTCCAACTGTGGTGGGTTGTGGCAGGTGTGGTCGCCACTATCGGTGTTCTGCTGGCGTTTCGTTGCGGAGTGAGGAGGCTGATGTCCGTCGGCTATTGGCTGGCCGGCGGTGGGCTGGGCCTAATCGTCTTACCCTTTCTGCCTCGCCTGCTGGGCGGTTCTTCTGACGCCGCCGCCGGCCTTTGGCTGGCTGTGGGCCCGGGTCAACTCTCCTTTCTGATCCAGCCTTTCGGATTGGGGCTGGTGCTTTTGGCGGTTGGTCTGGCCGGTATCCACTCTCGGTGGGCGCGGTCGCCGCCGCCAGCAGGAGTCGACGCCCGGCTGGTGTCTATGCGGGATCTCCTGTTGATGGCCGCGGTGTGGCTGGTTTCACTGCCGCTGCTCTGGGCCACCGGTGATCTCACCGCCTGGGCCACGGTGCTCCTCCTCTCGGCGAGCATCGCCTTTATGGCGACCGGCCAGAGCCGGGTGGCCTGGACGGGCTTGGCGCTCTTGGGAGGCGGCGTCGTTTTGGGCCTGGCTTCCTCTCGGGTTCGGGAGACGGTGGGGGTTTGGTTGGATCCTTTCGCCGTCGGTGAAGGAGGCGCCGGATTGAAAGAAAGCTTGTTGGCGGTGGGCACCGGCAATTTGTCGGGTTCAGGATTGGGGATGGGTGATCCCAGCTTGGTGCCCCACGCCACCAGTGACTGGATCCTGGCTGCCCTGGGCGAGGAACTGGGGCTGGCGGGAACGGTGGCGGTGATAGCTCTCTATGCGCTGATTATCGGGGCGGGGATGGGAGTGGCGATTGGTTCCCGTGATCTCTTCTGCAAGGTGACCGCCGCCGCTCTGTCCGTGGTGCTCGGCCTGATGTTCCTGGCCAGCGCCGGAGGGCTGGAGCGTCTGCTGCCGCCCACCAGGATGGGCCTGCCTTTCCTCGCCTACGGAGGAGTCCCCCTGATAGCAGGCTGGTTGGCGCTGGCGTTGCTGCTGAGGATCAGCCATGAGGAGCAAGGGCCACTGTGAATCGTCCTATCCGCACGGTTACCCTGCTGCTGTTGGTGGGGATGGCCGTGCTGGTGGTGGGCGCCACCTGGCACCAGGGGGTGGCCGCCGACCGCTACCGGGCGCATCCTGACAACCGTCGGATTGCCCTCCTTCAGGCCGGTAAAGAACGGGGTCTGATCATCACCTCCTCAGGAACGGTTTTGGCTTTTTCCGAGCAGGATCCCGAAAGCTCCCGTTCCTACCTCAGAAAATATCCGGCGGGAGAAGCCTTTGTGTCGGTGCTGGGAACGGAAACCTCGCCGGGCGGACTGGAGGAGATCTATACCGACGAGTTGCGTTCCCGTCGCGATCTCACTGTCTCCGATCTGATGGCGGCCTTTTCCGGGGAAGATCTTCGTCCTCGCGGATTGCAGATAACCCTGGACGCCGACTTCCAGCAAAGAGCCTATGAAATCCTGGCCCGTCGTCGGGGGGCGGTGGCGGCAATTCGTCCCGACACCGGGGAAGTGTTGGCGCTGGTTTCCTCACCGGGGTCCCCGGTTACGGAAAGGGCCGCGGGAGCTCTCTATCCGCTGGGGTCGGCGTTCAAGATCGTCAGTGCCGCCACCGCCCTGGAGACGGAGACAGCCGGGCCCCAAAGCCTGTTCGAAGATCGCGCCGAATGGGAGATTCCCGGTTCCTCTTTGATCATCGCCAACCCCGGGAATGTTCCCTGTGGGGAGTCGCCACAAGTCAGCTTGCTCACCTCGTTCGTGTTGTCATGCAACCTGGCCTTCGCCGAGTTGGCTTTGGAGATGGGCTCGGAGATCCTGGACACCTATGCCACAGCTTTCGGATTCGGCGTGGCGATGGAGTTCCCCCTGTACACCCCGACGTCGGTATTCGGGGCGGAGAGGTCTTCGGACCCCGCCCTGCTGGCCTCCGCCGGTACGGGCAGGCTGGCTCGTTCGTCCCCCCTTCATATGGCGGCGGTGGCGGCGGCGGTGGCGAATGGCGGACAGATGGCCCCTCCACATCTGACGGCGCGTTGGTTGGACGCGGACGGTGAAGTGATCGAACAGGCGGATACCCGATCGGGTATCCGGGTGGTCTCCCCGGAGACTGCGGCTGCGCTTGCCCGAATGATGGAGCGGGTGGTTACCGAGGGCACCGGTCGGGAAGCCACGGTGGCGGGATACCGGGTGGCCGGCAAGACCGGCACCGGCCGGAATGTGGAAGGTCGCAATCATGCCTGGTTCGTGGGGTTCGCTCCCGTGGAGTCTCCTACCATTGCCTTGGCGGTGATGATCGAACCGGGAGGGGAGTTCGGGGAGTCGGTTACCGGAGGGACCGCTGCGGCTCGGGTTGCTTCGGAGCTGCTCTCCTACTGGCTGCAGCGGAGATAGTCCAAAGGCTGGTGGCGGGGGAAAGAGCATCTGATAGGTGTCGGCTGTTCTCTATTATCGACTAGGAGATGGAACTCCCCTATACCCTGGCCGATCGTTACCGGTTGGTAAGCCATCTGGCTAAAGGAGGTATGTCGGATGTGTACCTGGCGGTGGACATGGCCCTGGGCAGACGGGTGGCCGTCAAACTTCTTCCCAAGTCGCACAGCGAGGACGAGTCCTTTATACGGCGATTCCGCCGCGAAGCGCAAGCCGCCGCCAATCTGAATCACCCCAACATCGTTAGCATTTACGACTGGGGAGAGGCGGAGGGGGCGTATTTCATGGTGATGGAACTGGTGGAGGGGGATTGTCTGAGCGATCTCATCCGCGGGGGAAGGCCTCTTCATCCTCGGAGGGCGGTCGAGATAACCCGCCAGGTGGTTTTGGCCCTGGCCACCGCTCACCGTTTGGGGGTAATCCACCGGGATGTGAAACCGGGCAACATCATGCTTACTCCCGATGGAACGGTGAAGGTGGCCGACTTCGGGATTGCCCGGGCTTGGAATCACTCCACTGAACTGACCCAAGCCGGCTCGGTGATCGGAACCGCCACCTACTTCAGCCCCGAACAGGCGCAGGGCCGGCCGGCCGATATGCGCTCTGATATTTATTCGCTGGGGGTGGTTCTCTATGAGATGCTGGTAGGCCGGCCCCCCTTTCAGGGCGAGACTCCCATGGCGGTTGCCTATCAGCACGTCTCCACCGCAGTTCCTCCTCCCTCTTCCCGCAACCGGGATGTTCCTCCCGAGTTGGACACCATCGTGATGTGTGCCCTCGCCAAGCATCCCGATAGCCGTTATCAGGACACTGAACCGTTAATCCAGGATTTGGAAGCTTGGCTCAGAGGAGAGAAGATTGCCAACGGTACGCCGGGCCAGCCGTCGGTGACGCCCGCACAGGTGGTGGTGAGGCGGCCTGTTGCCCTGTCTGGGGGCGGCAGCGGCTCTCCGAGAGGAGGGAGGGTCGTACCTCAGAGCTACTACCCGCACATGGCGGAGCGCCGCTCCGTGCCCCTGCCGTTCTTGGCGGGGGTATTGGTGCTGCTGGCAGCCTTGGCTGGACTGGGGTGGGTGGTCTGGAACCTGCTCCAAGCTCCCGACCCGGAGCCCACCTCGGTGATGGTTGCCATCCCCGAGGTGGTGGGTAGGTGGGAAACCGACGCCTTTGCCTCTATCCAGGAATCAGGGCTGATCGTGCGGGTCGTCCGTCAAAACAGCCAGGAGATGCCCGAAGGGAGGGTGATTGCGACCAATCCTGCGGCGGGGGAGCGGGTGGAGTCCCGTACCGAGGTGGAGGTGGTGGTCTCCATCGGTCTTGAGAAGTTTGCTGTTCCCCTGGTGATCGGCCAAACACAGGGTACGGCCGAAAGTCTCATCCTGGCCCAGGGATTCACGGTGGGTGGGGTCCAATTCGTCGAGGACAGCGGCCGGCAGGTGGGGACAGTCATCGACCAGGATCCTCTGCCGGGACCACTTTTCCCTTCGGGAACTCCCATTGATCTGATGGTGGCCACCGGCCCCGGGTTACTGGTAGTTCCCGATGTGGTGGGTTTGCCCGGCAGTGAGGCGCTCTCGATTTTGGCGCAGACGGGTCTGAGGTGGGCTGAGACGATTGAGACTTCAGATACGGTTACGGTAGGTCAGGTAGTCCGTACCGAACCGGGTGCGGGCGGGGGGATCACCGCCACTGATCAGGTGGTGGTGGTGATCTCCGGCGGCCCCGAGAACATAGGGACGGGCGTCGGGTCGTTGGTGGTTCCCGATGTGGTGGGGCTGTCCAGCAGTGAGGCGCTTGTGGTTTTGGCGCAGGCGGGTCTGAGGTGGGTTGAGACGACTGAGGTTTCTGATACGGTTCCGGTGGGTGAGGTGATCCGTACCGAACCGGTTGCGGGGGGTGGGATTGCTGCTGATGGTCAGGTGGTGGTCGTGATTTCTGCGGAGCCCGAGTTGTTGGAGGTTCCCGATGTGGTGGGGTTGCCCAGTAGTGAGGCGTTCTCGGTTTTGGCGGACTTGGGTTTGGAGTGGGTTGAGACGACCGAGGTTTCTGATACGGTTCCGGTGGGTGGGGTGATCCGTACCGAACCGGTTGCGGGGGGTGGGATTGCTGCTGATGGTCAGGTGGTGGTCGTGATTTCTGCGGAGCCCGGGTTGTTGGAGGTTCCCGATGTGGTGGGGTTGCCCAGTAGTGAGGCGTTCTCGGTTTTGGCGGATTTGGATTTGGGGTGGGTTGAGACGACCGAGGTTTCTGATACGGTGGCGGTGGGTGGGGTGATCCGTACCGAACCGGTTGCGGGTGAGAAGGTGGTTACCGGGGATCAGGTGGTGGTGGTGGTCTCCGAGGGGCCTGAGACCACTACCACCACCGCCGGTTGACAAGAGCGCCGCAAAACCAAACGGCTTCCCCAGCCCAGCCGGACGGCTATCTCCTCTGAACAGGAAGCATGACCACAAGTATCCCCCCATCTCCATCCGCCCGCCCGGCCCCCGGGCCCCCACACCTAATTCCAATTCTTGGGTTTCCCTCCCGACCCGCCGCCGCCAGTCCGGTTGAAATTTTCCCAATGGGCGCAAGCTACGCCCACAACCGGGGAGTTTGGTCGCCGGCTAAATGCTCGTCCCAGCGGCGTTGTGAGAAGTCGCTTTTCCGGAAACGAGGCTAATGATGATTGAGGCGGTCCGGGCCGCCTCAATGTTTGTAACTCTCACTATGTCAACCCGGTGGGACAAAAGTCAAGATTTTCCATCGACTATCAGAATTATTTTTCGCGCTTCCGTTGTGTCCCCGGCCTTGGGGTTGGCGGCCATTGGCGTCAAATCCGGACTGAGTCTTTGCGGGACGTTGCTTAGGGCGCCGTTCAACTCCGGGGTGGTATGCCCGGCCCTATTTGCCTGATCCTTCTTGAGTTCCCTTTCCGGGGGGTTTTATTGTTCACGTTATTCAGCATGGCCCACTTCTCTCAGTAGGCCTTAATAGCCTGTTTGGTATACGTCGGGTGGGGCGGGGCTGGCGTGGTTGCGGAAGATGGTGTATTCCTTGGAGAAGGTGGTTAGCACCTTTCCGGTCGGCCCGGAGCGGTTTTTGGCGATGAGCACCTCGGCGAGGTTTTTGGTTGCCCGGTCGTCGGGGTTGTAGTACTCGTCCCGGTAGAGGAACAGCACGATATCGGCGTCTTGTTCTATGGCGCCCGATTCTCGGAGATCGGACAACATTGGACGTTTGTCCTTGCGAAGCTCAACCGCCCGGTTGAGTTGGGAGATCCCAATCACTGGGATCTCCATCTCCCTGGCCAGGCCTTTCAGGGAGCGCGACACCTCGGCGATTTCCTGTTGGCGGTTCTCGGGGTGGCGTGACGAAAAGCCTCCCGCGGAGGGCATCAACTGCAGATAGTCGACTATTACCAGATCGAGTCCCTCCTCATATCGCAATCTGCGGCATTTTGCCCGGATCTCGGTTACGGTTGGCTCCGGAGAGTCATCCAGATATAGCTTCCAGTCGTGGATTTTGCCTCCCGCTTCCAAAAGCTTGTCCCACAGATGCTCATTGTTGGCTGCTCCCGATCGGATGCGAGCGGAGTTCACCTCGCCCACCATCGAAAGCAGACGGGTAAGCACTTCTTCTTTGGACATCTCCAGAGAGAACATGGCGACCACCCCGCCGTGCTGGGCTGTGTGTGAGGCGAGGGTTTGGGCAAACGCCGACTTGCCCATGGACGGTCGCCCCGCCACCACCACAAAAGTCCCCGGGCGGAGCCCCATCAGCCGCTCGTCGAGGTCCCTGAGCCCAGTGGGGAGGCCGGGAAGTTGGTCCCCTTGGCGCTCAATGCCTTCAAAGACAATTCTCATCAGGTCTTTTACGGGCTGGAGTCCTTCCTCGGACGTCTCGTCGTTGACTTCCAACATCATCCGCTCGGCCTGGTCGATTACCGTGTCCGTGGTCTTGTCGAGATTCATAGCCAGATCGGTGACCCGCTGGCTTACCTCGATCAGTCGTCTCCGCTGGGAATGCTCGGACACGATCGCGGCGTAGCGGTCGGCGTGGGAGATGTTGGGTACGCTCAGGCTCAGGTCCGCCAGCCGCTCATGCCCGCCGATCTTCTCGAGGGAATCGGTGCGTCGAAGCTCCTCGGCCAAGGTGAGGACATCGATAGCCCGGCTCTCGTCGAAGAGTCGGCGAGCCGCATCGAACACCAACCCGTGGAGAGGCTCGTAAAAGTCCTCTGTCTTCAGCACTTCCATCACCTTGTTGGTGGCGTCCCTGCTCAAAAGAATGGCCCCAAGCACCGATTGCTCCGCTTCCCGGGAATGAGGAGGCACCCGTCCCACGCGACCTCGACGTTGTTCCGGAGGAGGCTGGTCTAGATGTTCATCTTCGGGGTAGCGGTCATACGTCATACGGATGGGGCTTTCAGGGTAGAGGAGGGGCTGTGAAAGCGTTCTCCTAAGGTAAGGCAGGTGGTTTCGCGGACTAGCCGATGTTTTCGCGAGCTCATGAGGGTTTTTTCGATCTAGCAGGTTGTTCTCGATCTGGAAAGGTTTTCGCGAGAACCGGCAGAAATTTTCGCGAGCCAGAAGGTCTTTTCACATACTCCAGCCTAAAACAGGGGTGTGACAACCCCGCCCGGCTAACTGGGAAAAGGGCCTTACTGCGGGTCGTCGGCGGGCGAGGAGCCGGTGCGGGGACGGTCCACTTGGAAGCGTCGGTCAGTTCCGTGCCGACCCAAGGCGAAGCCGGTCACATATTCCCCCACCACCGGCCCGTGCTTGTAGAGATGTCCCGATCCTCCCGTCACCAGCACTATGTTCTCGTGGTTGGGGTGACGGTCGATGATGAAATGGCGGTCGGGGGTATTGACGATTTGACACACCTTTTGATCGGTGATCACCGAGTCGGCCAGATCCGGAAAGCGGGTGGCCAGATAGCGTCGACAGCGCGCCACGGTCGAGGGGTCGGTCACCCGGTCGGATCGGTCGATGTCCATCGCTCCGTGATGCCACGCAAAAGCAGCCTTGAACCCGTGGCCACCGACGGCAGGAACGCCATAGGCGGGATAGCCGTGATCGATCCAACCCGGCATGTGCTCCCAGTCATAGCGGGTATCCCCAGCGGACGGGGAGACCAGGATCACATCCTGGCGGACAATGTCCAAGAGCCTGCCCAGGGTGCGGGGGAAGAGTCCGCCCATCCACGCCCCGCAGGCCATTACCACCAGGTCGGATCGGATGGGCTTTCCACCCAGAAGCGGACGTTCGCTCTCGTCGGTCTCCACCCTGGCCCTAATCACCTCTCCTCCCTCGGAGCGGAAGAGCGCCACCGTCGCCACCAGCGCATCCTTGGAGAGTATGAAGCCGGCCTCGGGCTCCCACAGTCCGTAGGCGATCCCCCGGGGGTTCACCACCGGCAGCCGAATGGGGAGTTCGCGGGGGGGAACGACAAAAAAAGGTATTCCCAGCCGGGAAAGGGTGATCTGGGTGGCGTCCTCCCATTCGGAGTGGCCCTCCGCGGCCAGGATCACCACGCCCGACTCGTAGTAGAGACGCTGCCCTATCTCCCGGGACATCTCCATCCACCGCAAGCGGGCCTCCCGGCTCCACAAGGTGTAGAGCTCATCGGTTCCATGGGTGGAGCGGATCAGGCGATGGGTGCCGGCGGAGGCGGCTCGGGCGTGACCCGGGTCCCAGGCGTCGACCAACTTCACCGAGAGCCCGGCGCGGCGCAGGTACAGGGCGGTCATGGCGCCGGCGATCCCGGCGCCCACCACTACCGCTTCGAGGGGTCTGCTCAAAAGCCGCTTCTCCAGCCTCTGGTTGAGATATCTTCCACTATGATGGTATACCGCCGTTCTGCTTTGGGATAACAGGTAGAAGCAACTAAAACAGACTGAAAGACCAAGACGGTAAGAGAGAGGAGAATTGCGTGTCGCGATCGTTGCCGGAAGGCACTCACACGGTGGTTTTGGCTCTGGGAGACCTGAATGGCATCGCCCGGGGCAAGCGGGTTCAGGCCGGGGTGTGGGATGAGTTTCTGCACGGGGTGGGCATGTGCAACGCCATCTTCCAGATGGATGTGACCAACGACATCTGGGACACCCCCTATGCGAATTTCGCCAACGGCTACGCCGATTTCCACGTCATTCCCATGCCCGAGACCATGAGGCCGGTCCCCTGGGAGGAAGGGGTGGTGCTGGTGTTGGGGCGGGCGGAGGAAATGGACGGCAGCCCGGTGTGCTGTGATCCCCGCAACGTGTTGGTGGAGCAGCTCGCCGAGGCCGCCGCGTTGGGCTACGAGGTCATGACCGGGGTGGAGTTCGAGTTCTACCTGCTCGACCTAGAGACCAAGGAGTTGGTGGACTCGGGAATCTCGGTCTACGGGCTGGCGCGGGGGGCGATGTTCGAGTATGTGGTGGGGCCGATTCGCAATCTCTGCAGCGAAATGGGCATCCAGGTGGAGATGTCCAACCCCGAATACGCTCCCGGGCAGATCGAGATCAATCTCCGCTACAGAGAGGCCCTTTCTTCGGCCGACAACGCCATGCTGTTCCGCAACGCGGTCAAAGAGATCGCCTACAACCACGGGATGCTGGCTTCTTTCATGGCCAAGCCGTTTTTCGAGGAGTCCGGCAACAGTTTTCATCTCCACCAGTCGTTGTGGAAGGACGGAAGGAATGCCTTTTCCGACGGGGGACGACTCTCGGCGCTGGGGCTCTTCTATCTGGGAGGTCTGCAGCAGCATATGGCGGAGACCGCGCTGATTTCCGCCCCCACCCCCAACTCCATGAAACGTCGTCAGGGTTACACGTTCTGTCCCACCAGTAACGCGTGGGGCGGCGACAACCGGACGGTGGGGCTGAGGGTGATCGAGGGGAGCGAGCAGGCGGTGCGTATCGAACAACGGGATGGGTCCTCGGACGCCAACCCCTATCTGCTTACCGCCGTGCAGGTGGCTTCCGGCCTGAAGGGGATAGCTACCGGAGCTCAGCCCACCGAAAAGGAACTCAGCGACGGCTACTCGGATTCCCGCCATCAGCCACTTCCCAACGACATTCCCACCGCTCTGGGGTTGTTCCGAAGCTCCGAGCTGATCGCCGAGGTCCTCTCCGAGCCCTTGCGCGAGACCTTGGCCCAGCAGGCCGAGCGGGAGCACAACTTCATGGTGGAGGCCCACCCCGAGGGTTGGCGTGACACGGTCACCCAGCTCGAGAGGGACCGTTACTTGGAAGCTTTTTAGAGACATGCGCCTTTGCAGGGTCAAGGGCAAAGTAACCGGGACCGTCAAGGATCCCGGGTTGCTGGGGGTAGTCTTGCTGCTGGTGACGCCGGTTGGCGAAGAGGACGGCGGGACAGAGACTGTGGTGGCCGACGCGGTGGGAGCGGGAATCGGGGAATACGTCTTGATCGCCGAAGGCTCGGCGGCTCGACAGACTGTCTCCCTCCGGGGCCTCCCCACCGACGCGGCGGTGGTGATGATCGTCGATGAAGTACAGATCCCCTAAGTAATGAAAGACCGAAACCGGGACCCGCTGGGGTTCCGCCAATAGCCGAACACTAAGGAGAGAAACCTTGGACAATACTGCTTTAGGCATGGTCGAGACCCGGGGCATGGTTGCTTCGGTGGAAGCGGCTGACGCCATGTTGAAATCCGCCAATGTCCAATTGGTGGCTATGGAAAAAATCGGAGGAGGCCTGGTGTCGGTCTTCGTGCGAGGAGAAGTGGGTGCGGTCAAAGCCGCCACTGACGCCGGATCCGTCGCCGCCAACAAGGTAGGTGAGGTGATCGCGGTGCACGTCATCGCCCGCCCCGATGCGGGGATCGAAATGCTGCCCCAGCTCGGCGGAGGATCCTAAAACGCAATCGGCATTGAGTGTTGTCTGACTTCGAGGCAGTCGTCGCCGCCCTGAGCGCTGCTACATCCGAACATCCGGTACCCGCCCCCGACTGGAACGAAGTGGCGGTACTGGGCTCGGGCTCTCAGGCGTGGGCGTTTGCGGCCGGGTTTCACGCCGGTGGCGCCCAGGTGCGTTGGTGGGTGTCGCGGGGAGACGAGGCCGCTCGCGTCACGGGTTCGGGAATTTCGGTGCGGGGTGGTGGCCCGGTGGGCAACTATCGGGTGGATTCGGACGCCGAGAACTCCATACGTTCCGTCTCCTGGATAGACCAGGCGGTGGCCGGCGCCGATCTGGTGGTGGTGGTGGGATCTCTCTCCGACCAGCGGGCGGTGGGGATGCGGCTGGCGGGACTACTGGTGGAGGGACAGACCGTGGCGATCTCGCCCGGCCGGACCTTCGGCGCCTTGGAGATGGCCTGGTGGCTCCGGGCCGGAGGGGCGTCTGGCGATGTCACCCTGGTTGAATTGCAGGCCTGTCCCTTCTCGGTGAGGGCGGCGGGAACGGGGCGTCTGCAGTGGTCGGAGCCACCCCCCGGAGTCGCTCTGGCCGCCTACCCCGCCGATCGGGGCTTGGGCGCCCGAGAGTCTTTGGCCGGTTTCTTTCCCGCTATGGAGTTATTGCCGACCGTGTTGCATACCAGTCTTACCGAGAGTTCCTGGTCGGTGGCGCCGGCGGGGATACTGGACGGCCCCCTCACCCGCCAGGCGCCTGAAGAACTGCTTCCCGGCGCGGCGCCGCTTACCCGCCCGGCGGTTCCCTCCCCGGAGATGGAGTCCCTGTTGGGATCGCTCCGGGAGGAGAGGGCGGCGGTGGCTGCCCGATGGGGAGTGCGCTCCCCCCTCGCTCCCCCCAGCGATTTGACATCCGGGTCCGATCGAGAAGCGCTCCGCCGGTCGGTGCTGGACGGGACGGCCGGCTCGCTGGTGGCGCTCTGCTCGGCCGCGGCCCTGGCCTCGGTTCCGACGCCGGTCACCACCTCGGTGGTGACGCTGGTATCGGCCATGTGCGGTCGTGACCTGTGGGCGGAAGGTCGTCGGCTGGAGGCGTTGGGATGGGCGGACACCGATCTCGACGCGGTGCGTCGCGCGGTGGGAAGGGCAGGATAGGACATGGACGCCGATCTCCGCAGCATCGCCCAAGCTCGTCAGGCGGTAACTGCCGCCCGGGCGGCATTCGACAAGTTCAAGGGCACTTCTCAGGAGACCATCGACCGGATAGTGGAGGCCATGGTGGTCGCCATCGAGCCCGAATGCGGTCGCCTGGGAGAAATGGCGGCGATCGAGACCGGGTACGGAAACGCCGAGGACAAGCTGTACAAGAACCTCTTCAACGCCCTCGGGGTATGGGAGTGGCTGCGCAACATCCGCTGTGTAGGGGTGTTATGGCATGACCAAACCACCAAGGTGATGGCGGTGGGCGAGCCAATGGGAGTGGTGGCCGCCCTGATTCCGGTTACCAACCCCACCTCTACCGTAATCTTCAAGGTGCTCTCGGCGGTCAAAGCCGGCAATGCGGTGGTGTGCGCCCCCCATCCCCGCTCCGTGCGGTGCTGTACGGAGACGGCTCGCATCATGGCCGAGGCGGCCGAGGCGGCCGGGGCGCCCAAGGGTCTGATCAGCTGTCTCTCCGAAGTGACCTTGGAGGGAAGCGGGGAGCTGATGCGCCATCGGCAGACCTCAGTGGTGATGGCCACCGGCGGGACCGCCATGGTGAGAGCTGCCTACTCCTCGGGAAAGCCCACCCTGGCGGTGGGGCCGGGCAATGTCCCGGTATATGTGGCCCCCTCCATGGTCAACGAGCTGGACGAGGTAGCGGAGCAGATCATCAACTCCAAGTCTTTCGACTACGGCACCGCCTGTGTCGCCGAGCAGGCGATAGTTGCCCATCGGGATATAGCCAGGGCCTTGCGCAACGAGCTACGGTTGGCCGGTGGCTACTTCTGCACCCCGAGGGAGGCGGATCGGCTGGGCCGGGTGATCTTCGGGCAACGGGGGAGCATTATCCCCTCCACCGTGGGACAGTCCGCCGTCCGCCTGGCCGAGTTGGCCGGCTTCGACACTCCGCCCCGCACCCGGGTGCTGCTGGCCGAACTGGAGGCGGTGGGCCGGGAGTATCTGCTCTCCCACGAGAAGCTCAACCCGGTCTTGGCCTTCTACGAGGTTGCCGATCGGGCGGCCGGCTACCAGCGTTGCGACGAAGTACTCAACTTCGGCGGGCTCGGCCACACCCTGGCGGTTCATTCCCACGATCCCGACGATGTGGCTCAGTTCGGAAGACTCCCCGCCGGTCGCATACTGGTAAACACTCCCTGCCTCTATGGGGGGATGGGATATTCGGTGGACCTGGAGCCGAGCTTCATGCTGGGCACCGGCACCTGGTCGGGCTCGATATCCTCTGACAACATCACCGCCCTCCATCTGATCAACATCAAGCGAATCGCCTACCAGAACCGTCCCTGGCGTGACCTGTGGGACGAGTTGGGCAGGTCCCGATGAGCAACGACGCCCTGACCATCCGGGCGCTTTTTCAACTGGACGGGCTGCAGCCCAAATTCGCCGCCTACAACGGCGCCACTGTGCAGGGTTCCATCCCCCTGGCCGGAGACTCGGTGCTGGTGGCCGAACTGGCGCCGGGCAATGAGGTGTTCCGGCTGGTGGATATCGCCCTCAAGGCCGCCAATGTGGAGGCCACCTCCCAGATCGTGG
The DNA here is from genome assembly GCA_965248705.1 of Acidimicrobiia bacterium. GTDB lineage: Bacteria > Actinomycetota > Acidimicrobiia > Spongiisociales > ZC4RG35 > Bin76. The sequence continues at coordinate 1,115,937 of CBDFJY010000002.1, forward strand.
AGCGGGAGTTCGGGTTTTTCATTCTCCGCTCGCCGGTCACCTCGGAAATCACCGTGGCCCGCGAGGCCGTCCTGAACCACTTGGGGAGATCGCTCTACGACCGCATCAAGCCCCGAATCGAGAGTATCCAGCGCATCAATTCGGTGGAGCCCTACCAGGCACAGTTGCTCAACAAATGGCGGCAGGGCAGCCTGGTGGTACCGGGGGAGACATTGGGCATCCTGGAATGCGCCCCGGCCGCCTATATCGCTATCGGAGCCAATGCCGCGGAGAAGGCGGCGCTGATCAGCATGGTGCAGGTGCGGGCGGTGGGACGCTACGGGCGGCTGTTTATCAGCGGGTCCGAGGAGAACGTGGCCACCGCTTTGGAAGCAGCCGTGGAGGCGGTGGAGGCGGTGGAGGGCCACTAGCCGCGAGCATGAAAGTCATCGGCGAAGCCCTGGTTCGGGAGGAAATGGCCAAGGGTCGTCGTCAAATTGTTTTTCTTCCTGGGGACATTATCACCCCACAGGCCAGGGAGGTGATCGGGACATTCGGCCTGGAACTGGTGGAAGGCCCGCTACCCCTACCCGAGCCGCGGGCCGCCGATCCGGCCACCGCTATCCGACGGGTGTTGCACCGCAGCGCGCCGCGGTGGATGGCGCCCGACCCCCCGGTAGGGATACGTCCCCGCCGTTTCGGCCGTTTGGCGGTGGTGGGAGCGGGAAACGTGGGAACCACGGTTGCGCACCTGGCCGCGGCCGCCGACATGGCCCGCGAGATCACCCTGGTGGATGTGGTGTCCGGGCTGGCCGCCTCGGTGGCGCTTGATGTGGAGCACGCCTCAGGGATAACCGGCTCTACCGCCACGGTGAGCGGCGGGTCGGAATCGGGGCTGCTCACCGACGCCGAAGTGGTGGTGATCACCGCCGGTCGCCCCCGGTCGCCGGGGATGGACCGAGCCGGGCTGATTGCCGTCAATGGAAGGGTGGTTCGTTCGGTGTCCGAGGAAGTGGCTGCTCATGCTCCGGAAGCGGTGATCGTGGTGGTTACCAACCCACTGGATGAAATGACCCACGAGGCGCTCTCTGCTTCGGGATTCGGGCGCAAACAGGTGCTGGGAATGGCCGGGACGCTCGATTCGAGTCGGTTTCGTTATCTGCTGGCCCGCGCAGCCGGGGTGTCTCCTCGCGACGTGCAGGCCTTCTGTCTGGGTCGCCACGGCCCGGAGATGGTGCCGGTGCTATCTAGGGCGACAATAAAGGGGCGCCCGGTGAACAGGGTGCTCTCTCCCGAACAGATCGAGCGGTGCGTAAAGGGGGCGGTGGAGGGTGGAGCGGCAGTGGTGTCGCTCCGTCGGACCGGATCGGCCTATCTGGCGCCCGGACACGCCATCTGCGAGGTGCTGGACGGCCTGCGAGGCAAAAGGGCCGGGGCGATTCCCGTCTCGGTGTTGTTGGAGGGCGAGTACGGGATGGAAGGGATGGTGTTGGGCGTCCCCGCCCTTTTGGGCAAGGGCGGGTTGATCGAGGTGGTGGAAATGACCCTCTCCGAAGAGGAACGGCGCGCACTGCAGGCGGCGGGCGAAAGGGTTCGCTCTTCCCTGGAGGCGGCGCAGGTTTGATCCGGCCTGCAGGCTGTTCGGGGTTGTAGATGAGAACCGCCACGGTGGCGGGGGTGGAGGTTGCCCTCGATCATTGGATAGGAGGCCGGAGAGTTTTTTCTTCGGAGACCTTTCCTGACTTCAGCCCCATCGACGAGTCGCATCTGGCTTCTGTGGCCCGGGGCGGAGCCACGGAGGCCTCCGCGGCTGTGTCCGCGGCCCGCGAGGCTTTTCCCGCCTGGAGCCGGACCTCGCGCCGGGAGCGGGCGGAGACGCTTCATCGGATCGCCGAGGGGATCGAAAAGAGAGTTGGGGAGCTGGCGGCGGTGGAGACCATGGACAACGGGTCACTGCTCTCATCCAACCTTCGGGGGCTGATGCTCCGCTCGGCTTACAATTTTCGGTTTTTCGCCGACTACCTGCTGGACCTGGGCTATCCCGAGTTCGATACCCGCGGCCACCGCAACCGGGTTTCCCATCAGCCCGCGGGAGTAACTCTCCTGATCACTCCCTGGAACGCTCCGCTGATGCTCGAGACTTGGAAGGCGGCGCCCGCCCTGGCGGCGGGGAACACCGTGGTGCTCAAGCCGGCTGAGTGGTCACCGCTCACCGCCTCGCTCCTGGCCGACATCACCACCGAAGCCGGCCTTCCCGCCGGGGTGTTCAATGTGGTGCAGGGGTATGGGGAGGAAGCAGGCGCCGCCCTGGTTTCTGATCCCGGAGTGGCGAGGATCAGCTTCACGGGCTCGGTGGAGACGGCCCGGCTGATCGGCGCGTCGGCGGGCGCCAACCTGGTGCCGGTCAGCTTGGAACTGGGAGGCAAGTCGCCGTTGGTGATCTTGGAGGACGCAGATCTGGACATGGCGATCTCCTTGGCGGTGGAACAGTACGACAACGCCGGGCAGGTGTGTCTGGCAGCCACTCGGCTCTTAGTCTCCGAGCGGGTATTCGATGATTTCCTGCACGGGTTTGTGGAAAAGGCCGGGGCCTTGGTGCAGGGAGATCCCCGCTTGCCGGGGACCGATTTGGGTCCCCTCATTTCCCGTCCGCATCTTGAGCGGGTGGATGGATTCGTGCGTCGGGCCATCCGGGCCGGAGCGAGGGCCGTGTTGGGGGGTGGCCCGAACCGCGATTTGGGCAGCCTTTACTATCGTCCCACCCTCTTCTTGGACGCTGCCGCCGGTTCGGAAATCCTTACCGAGGAGGTGTTCGGTCCGGTCCTCACCCTGCAGTCGTTCCGTTCGGATGCCGAGGTGGTGGAAGTTGCCAACTCCACCCGGTATGGCTTGGCGGCGGCGTTGGTTACCGGTGATCCCGGCCGGGCGCAGCGGTTGTCGGACCAGATTGTATCCGGTACCACCTGGGCGAATTGCTTCTACGTCCGCGATCTGCGAGCGCCCTTCGGCGGTAGCCGTCAGTCGGGAATAGGCCGGGAGGGGGGCGCCTGGAGTTTTGACTTCTATTGTGATTTGAACAACACGGTCCTCGGTCCCCGAGGCTGGAGAGAGGAGAAGGACCATGGGTGAGATCGTTGGAGTAGGGCTGGTTTCTCATGCCCCTACGGTGATGCTTCCCCGGGAGGTGCGCTACGAGTTGAACGAGGGCAAGGAGATAAGCCTGGTGCCCGGTTTGAGGAGGCTGCGAACCGAGGTGTTGGATACCCTCGCCCCGGATACGATCGTGATCTTCGACACGCACTGGCACACCACTGTGGAGCATGTGTTTTCCTCACATGAGCGGCGTAGCGGCAAATACACCTCCGAGGAGCTTCCCCGAGGCATTTCCCAGCTTCCCTACGACTACCGGGGAGACCCGGAGTTGGCTGAGGCGGCGGCCGAAGCGGTGACAGGTGGAGGAGTGAAAGGAACTCCCATCTCCGATCCTTATCTGCCGGTCCACTATGGCACCGTCAACCTGGTCCACTACCTGTGCCGCAATGAAAAAGTGGTGTCGGTGAGCATGATCCAGACCGGGGAGACCGAAGATTTCCTGCATCTTGGAGAGTCGCTGGGTAAGGCGGTGGCCTCTTTGGACCGACGGGTGGTGGTGCTGGCTTCGGGAGGTATGACCCATCGTTTCTGGCCGCTTCGGCAACTGGTCGACCACGAGGCCTCGGATCCGGTGCACATTTTCACGCCTGAGGCTCGGGCGGCCGACGAGGAACGCTTGGCATGGATGGCTGCCGGGGATCATGCTCGGATCATCAGGACCATGCCCGATTACCTGCCTCATGAACCGGAGGCCGGGTTTGGCCATTTCCTTGCCATGGTGGCCTCGGTAGGCGGAGAGCGATGCCGCGCTCCCGGCCGGCAATTCTCCGACTACGAGAACGCCACCGGAACGGGCCAGGTCCATGTCTGGTTCGACCGCCCCTCTGGAGGTTGGACAGGGTAGTCCTAGCCGTTGTCCGGTATCCGTCCCAGCACCCTGTAAAGTTTTCTTTCCGAGGATCGCATTTCATGGGCCATGTTCAGTGCCCTCACCCGGTTGAACTCCGGGAATCCAGCTCGTTGTTCGGATGTCCACTCCCGGGCGAAAGAACCGTCTTGGATGTGGGAGATGATCGCTCTCAGCCGAGCCCGCTCGGTTGCCTCCTCCTCTGCAGAGAGCCGGCTGGTGACTTCCTGCCCGTACTGGCTGGTACGGGAATGTAGCGTAATCTGGTCCCAGAGCCCGATGTCACGATATGCTTTGGCGGTCTCGATGCCCTCACCTGAGGCATAGAATTCCAGCATGGCCGCCTCGGGACTGCAACCGGCCTCCACGAGCACTTCGCAGTAACGACGCACCGCGTAGAGATAACCCACCTGCTCGGCGAATAGATCCACTGTTGTCTCCTCGAGGAAACTGGATTCGATCACCCCCATCCTTGTGGATCCTATCCCTTCGCAAAGTGCCAGCATCCGCTCGAATGCCGTCTCGGTGGCGGAGTGGTGAACGGCGATGAGACTAGGGAAGCCGTCACCGCTCAAGAAGGTATCCCTGACTCCTGCGCCGATCATTCGAGGAGCGATCAAAACCACGTCCACGTCGGAGGGGGTCTTGATAAGGCCGAAGGTGATGTTGTAGCCGCTGGCGAAAACCAACATGTTGCCCGATGCCAGGTTCGGGGCGATATCCTGCTCGAAAACCTGGGGCATCACCTCGTCGGGGACCAGAAGGAAGATGACATCGGAACGCGCTACCGCTTCATCAACCGGGAACACCGCTAAGCCATCCTGTAGGGCTGTCTGGTATGACGCATCCCGACGGCTCCCCACAATGACCCCGAGCCCGCTGTCCCGCATGTTGAGGGCCTGAGAGCGACCCTGGTTGCCATACCCAACGATGCAGATGGTCTGACCGGCCAGATACGTTAGGTCGGAATCCTCCTCGAAGTACATACGGGCCATCAGACGCTCCTTCCGTTGGTATCGGCCACCTCGATCATGACCTTAATAGCTCCGGATGTACCGTTGAAAGCGATGTCCATAGCTTCAGCGGTCGCGCCCAAAGGAAGGATGGCTGATGACCCCAATGCCCCACCACTGGCGAGGCAATATCGTAGCGGGGAAGGTAAAGGCATCTGAGGCGTAGACTGTACCCCTGAGGGCTGGGATCTCCTTAGGCAGGTTGATATATCCAGTCTCTCATCCAGTGTTTATTTGCTCTCAGTACAGGTATCTTTGCCAGAGAGAAAGACATAACCCAACCCCCGAGAAGTGCCGGGTTTCTCCACCGCTTGGGAACCCTCCCCCACCACCACCAGTCCAGATGTGAAGTCGCGAAACACGGCTCGGCTCGAGGTTGGCTTCGCTGGTTTGACCTCAGGATTTCTGCGGCCTGGTGAGCTCGGAACAAGACCGGATGTATTTGTGCAGCAATGCCGGTATGAAGCGACCGAGAGGGTAAGAGTCAACCCTGTTTGAGTGGGTTTTTCGCGAACTTCCCGAACCTTGCGGGAAGGTCAGGTGTCACCCCTGGGATGGGTGGGCGAGTGGTCCGTACTAGATCGACCTGCCCCATCTTGCGGGTTAGGAGAATTCCGCTAACAAACGAAGGGCCTTTCAGGCTCCACTAATCCGCGCAACAGGGTATCTTTGCAACAAGTAAAGGAAAGCAAAGGAACTTGAGAGAGGAGACTGCGATGAAAATGAGACGATTGCTTTGTTTGTTCGCGGCGTTGGCTTTGGTAGTCGCGGCGTGCGGTGAGGAGGAGGGGGCTCCGGAGACCACTTCCGCCCCAGCGCCCGAAACCACCGCTGCACCTGCCCCTGAGACGACGACCGCTCCTGACGACATGGACGAGGAGGAGGAGCCTGCCATGGAGGAGGAGGAGCCTGCCATGGAGGAGGAGGAGCCTGCCATGGAGGAGGAGGAGCCTGCCATGGAGGAGGAGGAGCCTGCCATGGAGGAAGAGATGCCGATGGGCGCCACCTACCGGCTGGGTATCTTCTCCGCTCCAACAACCGACAACCCGTGGGCGGCGCTCGATACTGAGGCTGATGTCTGGAACTCCTACGTGATTCCCGGCCAGATATCGCTCTACACCTATCAGGGTCCGACTTACACGGTGGTCCCGGCGCTGGCCGCCGATGTCGATCCCCCACAGGTCGAGGCTGACGGAGACGGTTACTCCGTCACGGTGAACCTGAGATCCGGGGTCACCTGGTCGGACGGTTCTCCCATTACCGCTCACGATGTTGTTTTCACCTACAGCACCGTTGCCAAATACGACGGTTTGGGCGGCAACTTCCTCAGCATCTGGCCCTTGGCTCGGGACGATGATCCCGCCACCGAAGATGACGAGTCCTCCCAGGGTGTCTCTTCAGTGGAGGCCTTGGATGATCTGACTGTCAAGATCAGTTTTAACTTTGAGCCGGGCTTGGCTATCTGGCCGTTCTCGGTGGGTCTCGCATCGGTCTTCCAACAAGCGTTCTGGGGACCGATCGTGGACGCCTCTGCCGACGCTGGGACTCTTTACGCGGCTTCCGGTCTGGGCGCTCCCAACGCTTCCGGCTTCAACTCCGCCGAGTGGGAACCAGGTGCCTTCTGGCGCAACGTGGCGACCGGATCGTACTATGACACCGGTAGTCAGTACACCGTCTACAGTTCCGGAGCGGTGGAATACACCAGTGACGGCGTCACCGAGAACTGGGGTGGCGATCCCGGCGGAGACGTGGTGGCCGACTACACAGAAGGCCCGTTCATCTCCGAGAGCATCTATTCGATCTACACCGACCAGAACGCCGCGGTGCTGGCGCTCACCGAAGGGGATGTGGATTTCCTGCTGAACCCGCTCGGCTTACAGGCCGGTCTCCGCAATGAGGTACTAGCGGCACCTAACCTCGAGGTGGTGGTCAACGACCAGAACGGTCTGCGGTATCTGGCGTACAACACCCGCAAATTTCCGATGAGCGAGACGTCGTTTCGCCAAGCACTGGCCTGCACGATCGACAAGGATTTCATGGCCAACACGGTGCTGGGTGGCACGGCCATCTCGCTTAACTCGATGGTCCCACCCGGTAACGCCTACTGGTACAACCCCAACATCACCGCGCCGTGCGGTGGGCAGAGTTCACAGGAGAGACTCGAGTCAGCGGTTCAGATCCTCAAGGACGCGGGCTGGACCTGGGATGTGGAGCCAGCCTGGGCCGAGGACCACCGTGACGTGATTCCCAAAGGCGAGGGCTTGCGGGGCCCCGGCGGGGAGAGCATAGATCCGCTCACTCTGCTCGCTCCCGGACCGGGTTACGATCCGATGCGGGCCACCTATTCGCTCTTCATCGAGGAATGGGCCACAGATCTGGGCATACCAGTCTCGGCGGAGCCCACAGGGTTTGTAGTCATTGTGGACAAAGTGTTTCCTCCCGCTGACCCGCTCGGATGGGACATGTACATTCTGGGGTGGGGGCTCACACCCTTCCCGGACTATGTCTTCGACTTCTTCAAGTCCTCAGCCGACTCGGCTTTGGGCGGGTACAACACCCCCGGATATTCCAATCCCACCTTCGATGAGTTGGCTGACCGGTTTGCGAAAGCGAAGACACTGGGAGAAGCCCGTGATCTGATCCATCAGGCTGACGCCATCATCGCCGAAGATCTGCCTTATGTGGTGCTGTTCACCACGCCTCTCATCGAGGCATATTCGAATCAACTCGCTTTCCCGTACACGACAATCCTGGACGGTTTGCAAAACTTCGGGGCGTTGACGGGAGTGGTCACCATCGGCTGATCATTACAACCTGACCGTGGGGCGCCGTCACTTATGATGACGGCGCCCCACGGTCCCAGCAGAGAAAAGGGTTCAAGAAGTTGAAGGAATAGGAACGTGCTCCGATACGTGATTCGCCGGTTGATCCAGATGGTGTTTCTGTTTCTGGCCTTCCTGACGGTGACCTGGTTCCTGCTGTACATCCTTCCTGGCGACTCGGTGGCGCTGAAATACGCGGGAAACCCCAACATCCCGCCCCAAGCCAGAGTAGTGGCGCTGGAACGGCTGGGTCTGGACAAGCCGGTGCTCATCCAGTTTCGCGATTACATGTTCAACTTTTTCCAGGGCGACCTCGGAGTCTCCTTCAATCAATACCCGCGGCCGGTTACCGAGATCATCTTAGAGCGTTTGCCTCGCACCCTGGTTCTGTTTCTGACCGCCCTGGTCACCTACTACTGGGCCGGGTTTGTGGCCGGCAAATATCTGGCCTGGCGCCGGGGAAATCGAGGGGAGATGTTGATTACGGTGTTCGGGGTGGGACTCTACACGACGTTCCTACCGTTTTTCGCATTGATGCTGATCTGGTTGTTCAGTGTCCAGTTGGATCTGCTGCCCATCTCCAAGTTTCTCAATCCCGAGCAGTGGCGGGATGCTCCGTTCGCGGCCAATCAGGTGTTTATGCGTCTCTTCTGGGTGACTCTGATTTTTTCCATTGCGATGTTCGCGGCGAGTTTCGCAGCGCATCGGACCAATAGTCGGCGGTTGGAACGGACCCTGCGGTGGGGGGGCGTCTCCTTGGCGGTGGGCGGGTTCCTCTTTTACTGGTTCGGGACCCAGTCGGGCCAGGACATGCGAGTTTATGCCGGGGACATCGGCTTTCACATGATCCTGCCTGTGGCAACCCTGGCCTTGTTGTTTTTTCCAGGAGTGATGCTTTTGACCCGTAGCTCCATGCTGGAGACAATGCGGGAGGACTACATCCTCACCGCCCGGGCCAAGGGCCTATCAGAGGGAGCGGTCCGGGATCGGCACGCGGCGCGGACCGCGCTGCTGCCGGTGGTCACCTCCCTGGTCCTGGCGGTGGCCACGGTGATCGATGGGGGAGTCGTCACCGAAGCGGTTTTCTCCTGGCCGGGCATGGGTGAGCTCCTGATCTCCTCGGTGTTGAGTGAGGACATTCCCCTGGCGGTGGGGGCGTTTTCCTTCATCGGAATACTGGCGTTGATCGGGCACTTCGTGGTGGATATGCTCTATGGGGTGCTCGATCCTCGCATCCGGGTGACCGAGCATGGATGAGATGATGATTGCTCCCGAGGAAGCTCTCTTCGAGGATCCCCTCATCTCGGAGGTTATTGGTGGGGAGGTGGACTCTTGGTGGAAGATCCGTCTGGCCCTCATGCGGCGGTCCTTGCGGGAAAACTGGAAGATCTTTCGCCGTAACAAGATCGGTGTGTTGGGATTGGTGATCATCGCCTTCTGGGCGATTATGGCGGTCATGCCGACGGTGTTTTTTGCCACCGGGTTCTGGAACCCGGTGGTTTATGACCCGGTCACCGGCCTGGAGCTCGATCCGCCCACCCGCACGATGATTATGGTGGAGCGCATAACCGATCCCAACACCGAGATCGACGGCCGCGCGGCGTTGCTGGACGGACGGATCCCCGACACCCTTCAAATTGGCGATACGTTCGATCTCCCCCTGCAGCCGGCGCCTCCCGACGGTCGGCATTGGCTGGGGACCGATCCGCTGGGCCGGGACATTATGTCCCAGTTGATGCACGGGGCACGCGCCTCGTTCTTCCTGGGAATTCTGGCGGCGGTGGTGACGGTGGTGATCGGCACCACGATCGGGTCGATGGCGGCGTATTTCGGAGGGATAGTGGACGCTGCTTTGATGCGGTTTGCCGATCTGCTGATAATGATTCCCGGCCTGGCCCTGCTGATAGTGATCGGAGCGATTTTCACCTTCCAACTCTGGCACCTGGCGGTGGTGATCGGGATCCTTTCGGGTTTTGGGGGTACGGCCATCGTCCTCAAATCCCAGGCGCTGGCCGTAAAGGTCAAACCGTTCATCGACGCCGCCCGGGTGGCGGGAGGGTCTGCCCGTCACATCATCTTCTATCACCTGATTCCCAACGTGATGCCGCTCAGCGTCCTCTACATGATGTTCACGGTTACCGGCGCCATCCAATCCGAAGCAGTCCTGTCCTTTTTGGGAATCCTCAACACCGACACTTCCTGGGGCCTGATGATAAATCTGGCCAGGACCCAGGGTTACCTGCTGCAGGTGACCAATTATTGGTGGCTTACAGTCCCGGCGGGCCTGGCAGTGACGCATCTGTCCATGGCCTTCTTCCTGGTGGGAAGGGGGATGGACGAGATCGTTAACCCGAGGTTGCGTAGACGATGACCACCCGCAAGCTCCCCCTGGAGGCATCCGGCGGTCGCGCACGACTGCTGGAGGTCGACGGTTTGGTGATGCGTTACGACACCGAGGCCGGGGAGGTGTCGGCGGTGGAAAATGTGAGCTTTTCGGTGGGCCGGGGAGAGGCGATGGGGCTGGTCGGGGAGTCGGGTTGCGGGAAGACTTCCGTGGCTCTCTCCCTTCTGCGTCTGGCGCCCGAGAACGCCCGGTTCCAATCGGGGTCGGTTCGTTGGGAGGGTGTGGATCTGCTGGAGCTATCTGAACAGCGGATGCGAGGGTACCGGTGGGCGGAGATCTCGATGGTCTTCCAAGGGGCGATGAATGCCTGGAATCCCGTGTATCGGGTGGGACGCCAGATTCGGGAGGCGATGTACCAGCACTTCGATCCCCCACTCAGTTCCTCGGAGACGGATCAACGGGTTGACAGCTTGTTCAAGCTGGTGGGGCTTGATCCGGCGGTGCAGAATCGTTACCCCCACGAGTTGTCGGGGGGAATGCGCCAGCGGGCGGTGATCGCCATGGCTCTGTCGTGCGAGCCCAAATTGATCATCGCTGATGAGCCCACTACCGCATTGGATGTGATCGTTCAGGCCCAGATCCTTGAGGAGTTGAAAAAAATACAGAAGGATCTGGGACTCTCGATCCTCTACATCAGTCACGACATGGCCGTCATTGCCCAAGTGACCGACACTATCGGAGTGATGTACGCGGGGAAGTTAGTTGAGTTGGGGTCGACCGAGGAAGTGTTCCACCGGCCCCGCCATCCATACTCGTATCTGCTTCTGTCCTCTATTCCGTCGGTGACCGGTCCCCGCCGCCGGCCGGTCTCCTTGGAGGGGACGCCGCCCAACCTGCTGGCGCCCCCGTCGGGCTGCCGATTCCATCCCCGCTGTCCGTGGGCCACGGAACAGTGTCGCCAAGAGGAGCCGCCGATGATGCCGATCGGACCTTCCCAATGGGCGGCGTGTTGGAATTCCGAGCAAGTCCCCGAGATGGGAGCCCAACTCCGATGAGTCTGGTAAAGGTGGAAGGGCTTCGCAGGTTGTTCCCGGTATCCCCGGGGCTGTTCCGTCGTAACACCGGATTCGTGCATGCGGTGGACGATGTCGAATTGCAGATCGGGGCAGGGGAGAGTCTTGGGCTGGTCGGGGAGTCGGGGTGCGGAAAGACTACTACCGGGCGCATGCTGGTCCGATTGGAAACGCCCGACCAGGGGAAGATCTCTCTGAGGCAGGACGATGGGACGGAGATGGATCTCGTCGATCTCCATGCTGATCAGCGGGCCAGTTTTCGCCGTCAGGTGCAGATGATCTTCCAGGACCCCTATGAATCGATAAACCCCAGGCGCACCGTGTACGAGGCGATTGCCGAGCCGCTTCTGATTCACGGGATCGGCGATCTTAGCACCCGGGAACAACAGATCAGAGAGATGCTGGGAAAGGTGGGACTGGCCCCGCCGGAGTCATTCATGTTTCGCTATCCCCACGAACTGTCGGGTGGGCAGCGCCAGCGGGTGGCCATCGCCCGAGCCCTCGTTCTGGAACCCCGTCTGGTGGTCGCAGACGAACCAACCTCGATGCTGGATGTCAGCATCCGCATCTCGATCATGGAACTGATGTCCAGGCTTGCTCGGGAAATGGGGGTTTCTTACCTGTATATCACCCATGACCTGGCGGTGGCCCGTTACATGTGCGACCGCATCGCGGTTATGTATCTGGGGAAGGTGGTGGAGATAGGGGAGACCGAGCAGTTGCTGGCCAACCCGCTGCACCCCTACACGAAGGCCCTTCTGTCGGCAGTCCCGGTTCCCGACCCAGCCCTTCCCCCACCGGAGGTTCAGATCAAAGGAGGCATCGGCAAAGCTGTCAACCCGGCGCCCGAGTGCCGGTTTGTCGACCGCTGTCCCCAAGCGGTCGATATCTGCCGAACCACCCCCCATCCGCCCCTGGAAGACAAGGGAGAAGGTCGTCTGGTTTCCTGCCACTTGGTGGGCGCATCCGCGATCTGATCTTTCCCGTACTCCGAACCCCTCCCTAAGTCATGGGAACGAAAAGTCCCAGAGGAAATGCGCTTGGAGGCCACGAACCATGTGCGGCAGCGGCGACGAAAGAACCCGCAGGGTCAGTGGATCAGACCCTTCTCGTAGGTGACCGAGGTGAGCAACCGGTCCTCGGGAATAGCAACCGGTCGTCGGGAATGTCGAAGTAGGTGCGCAAGACAGCTTGACGAAGGTAGGCAAGATCTGCGGTCCCCGGAGCGCATCCCGGTTACCGTCGTTCGATTCATGACCCGGAAGGGCGTCCGCCGCTGCGCACTACATTTTTGACGATCTTGCCGAAATCCGACGGGCGCTTCACCACTGTCACGCCGCATTCGCGCATGATCTGCACCTTTTCCGCCGCCGACTCCCCGACAGTAGACACAATGGCGCCGGCGTGGCCCATCGTGCGGCCCTTCGGCGCGGTGAGACCGGCGATGTAGGCGACCACGGGCTTTCGCATATGGTCACGCGCATAGGCAGCCGCCTCCGCTTCCTGAGGCCCACCGATCTCGCCAACCATCACCACGGCCTCGGTCTCGTCGTCGGCTTCGAACAGCTTCAGATGATCGAGGAACGAACTGCCGTTGATGGGGTCGCCGCCGATGCCGACGCTGGTGCTCACCCCGATGCCTGCCGATTTGAGCTGTGATGCCGCCTCGTACCCGAGCGTTCCCGATCGGCTGATGATGCCGATCGGGCCTCGCTGGTAGATGTGTCCCGGCATGATGCCCATCAATGCCTTGCCCGGGCTGATCACTCCGGCGCAATTGGGGCCGATCAAGCGCGTCCGGCTCGCGTGTCGGTAGCGTCGAAGGTAACGTTTCACCTTCATCATGTCATGTACCGGGATGCCGTCGGTGATGCACACGCAGTATTTGATCCCGGCATCGGCCGATTCCATGATGGCGTCGGCCGCATACGGCGGCGGCACGAACACGATGCTGGCGGTGGCGCCGGTGGCTGCCACGGCCAGCTTCACGGTGTCGTACACGTGGAGACCGCAGTGTATCCGGCCCCCGCGGCCCGGCGTGACGCCGCCCACCAGGTTGGTGCCGTATTCGATCATCTCGGCGGTGTGAAACGTGGCGATGCGGCCGGTGATACCCTGCACCAGCACTGCGGTGGTCTCGTCAAGAATGATGCTCATCAGGCCACGCTCCTGGCGACGGCTTCCACGGCCCGCTCGCCCGCCTCGGCCAAAGTGCCGGCCGTAATCACCGTCACATCGGCTTCGGCCAGTATGCGCAGGCCTTCCTCCACATTGGTGCCCGACAGGCGCACCACCACCGGCACCTGCACTTCAAGCTGCGCTAAGGCCTGCACTACGCCTTCGGCCACCCAGTCACAGCGGTTGATGCCGGCGAAGATGTTCACGAGCACCGCCTTCACCTTCTCGTCGGAGAGGACCAACCGAAACGCCTTCAGCACCTGATCGGGAGAGGCGCCACCGCCGATGTCGAGAAAGTTGGCGGCCTCACCGCCGGAGTGCTTGATCATATCCATCGTGGCCATGGCCAAACCGGCCCCATTGATAATGCAGCCAATGTCGCCGTCGAGCCCCACGTAGCTGAGGCCTCGGTCGGCGGCGGTCCTCTCGCGGGGATCCTCCTGCGACTTGTCCCGTAGCTCCGACACATCTTGATGGCGGAACAGGGCGTTGTCGTCGAAAGTCATTTTGGCGTCCAACGCCATCAACCTCCCGTCGGCGGTAACCCCTAGAGGGTTGATCTCCAACATGGTGGCGTCCAGGTCACGAAAAGTACGGTAACAGGCCGTCATCGTGCTGACCGCCTGGGGGATGAGAGTCTTGTCGAGCCCGATGGCGAAGGATATCTCACGCGCCTCGAAGGCCTGTAACCCGACAGCCGGTTCGACATTCACCCGCACGATTGAGGAAGGGTGGTTGGCCGCGATCTCTTCGATCTCGGCGCCTCCCGCCGGCGAAACCGCCACCGTCACTCGCTCCGACGACCGATCGAACAGGAAACCAAGGTAGATGTCGAGTTCTGTGGCCACGGCCGCCTCCACATAGAGTCGGTATACGCCCCTGCCCCGTTCGCCGGTTTGGTCCGTGACAAGACGCCTGCCCAGCAGGTCGTTGGCCGCTTCCCAGATCTCGTGCTCGTCCCGGCACAACCTGATGCCGCCCGCCTTGCCCCGAGCTCCCGAGTGGATTTGCGCCTTTACCAGCCACTGTTCACCACCGATCTCGTGGGCTCGGTAGGTGGCCTGCTCGGGGCTGTAGGCCAAGCCGCCCTCCGGTGTGGCCACGCCGTAATCGTTGAGAATGGCCTTGGCTTGATACTCGTGAATATCCATGAAATCCCCTTGGTTCGCCGGTCTTGGGATGCGGTTGCTCAGCGGGGGGCGGATTCGTGTTCTCGTCCGACGTGGCCGACGCCGGCAATGGCGTCGGCTGTCTCCACCACGTTCTGGGCCATGCGGGCCGACGCGGCATCGATCATGCGCCCGTTGAGTTGAGCCGCGCCTCGACCATCGGCAGCCGCCGCTTCCAGCGCCTCCAGCACCCGGCGGGCCATGGCCACCTCGGTGGCGGGCGGGGAGAACACCTGGTTGGCCAAGTCGATCTGTGAAGGATGGATGGCCCATTTGCCGTCGTAGCCGAGCGCGGCGGCCCGACGCGCCCCCTCCAGGAAGCCCGCGGGGTCACCGAAGTCGCCGAAAGGGCCGTCTATGGCTCGCAGCCCGTTGGCGCGGCAGGCCACCAGCAGCCGCGACAGCGCCCCATGCCACTGATCGCCGGGATAATCGGGATTGAGCCCGCCGATGGTGATGGTCCGGGCCCGGCACGAGGCCGCGTAGTCGGCCACGCCGAAGTGCAGCGCTTCCAAGCGAAGGCTCGAAGCGGCCACCGCCTCCACATTGGCCATGCCCAGCGCGGTTTCCACCAGCGCTTCCACACCGATCCGACTTTTGAGTCCCATCGCCTGTTCGATCTGAGTGACCAGGGCGTCCACCATATAGACATCACCCGGAACGCCTACCTTGGGGATCAGGATCGTGTCCAGCCGAGCGCCGACCTGCTCCACAACGTCCACGACATCGCGGTACATGTACTGGGTGTCGAGCCCGTTGATCCGCACGGAGATCGTCTTGCCGGCGCCGCGCCAGTCAATGTCCCCCAGCGCCTCGATCACGTTGCGGCGAGCTGCTTCCTTGTCGTCGGGCGCAACTGCGTCCTCGAGATCCAAAAAGACGTAGTCGGCGTTGCTCGCGGCTGCCTTCTCGAACAGCCGTGGGTCCGAGCCGGGTACGGCCAGCTCGCTGCGGTGTAGTCGACGCCGCGCTTCACGCACCCGGTGGTGGCTCATCGGAACTCATTCGATCGCAAGGCCATCAGGCGAGTATATTATCGGCAGATTCATCATTGTTCAATACCTGTTCTGTGAGCAAACTCACTGACAGTATCGCCAATAGCAAGGAATACAATCATGGGCTCCATGCTTCATAGCGAACCAATTCTCATGGGTCCGGGCCCGAGCAACCCTTATCCAGAGGTGATCGAGGCCTTCGCCCGACCGGTTCTCAGCCATCTCGATGACGAGTTCATCGAGTTGCTCGACGAGACCTGTGAACGTCTCCGGTCCGTATTCCGCACGGGCAATGCCCTCACCTTCCCCGTTTCGGGAACGGGTTCGGCGGGAATGGAGACGGCATTCGTCAACGTGGTCTCCCCGGGAGACACCGTGGTAGTGGGCGTCAACGGCGTCTTCGGCGTCCGCATGTGTGATGTGGCGGATCGCTGCGGCGCCAAGGTGGTGCCGGTCGAGACCGAGTGGGGCATGCCCATCGACCCCCAGCGGATCCTCGACGCCCATCCGGCGCCGGACGTGATTGCCGTCGTGCATGCCGAGACCTCCACCGGCGTTCGAAACGACCTGGTGGAGTTGGGAAAGGGCAAGGGCGACGCGCTGTTGCTCGCCGACTGCGTCACCTCGCTGGGCGGCATCGACGTGCGGCTCGATGAGTGGGGTGTGGACATCGCCTACAGCGGTACCCAAAAATGCCTCGGCGCGCCACCCGGACTGGCGCCGCTGAGCGCTTCGGCTCGGGCCGTCGAGCGCATGCGCACCCGGCCGCAGTCCTGGTATTTCGACCTCCAGATGATTGCCAAATATGTCTCCGGCGGCTCCACCCGCGCCTACCACCACACCGCGCCGATCTCGATGATCTACGCACTTCACGCCGGACTGGGTGTGGTACTCACCGAGGGTCTCGAAGCCGCCCAGGCTCGCCACCAGGAATGTGGAGATCGGCTCCAGGCCGGGCTCGATGCGCGCGGTTTCGAGCTGGTCGCCCCGGCCGGTGCGCGCCTGCCCCAGATCACATCGGTGCGGGTGCCCGAAGACCGGCTCCCGTCGGGAATGGGCGAAGCCGATGTGCGCAGGGAGTTGCTCACCCGCTACGGCGTCGAGATCGGCGGGGGCCTCGGCGCCATGGCCGGCAAGTGCTGGCGTATTGGATGCATGGGGCACACCGCGCGGGTCCGCAATGTGACGCTTCTGCTCGCGGCTCTCGACGAGTTGCTCGCTTAGCGAAGGCGCCGCGCCGCTGTATCAGAGCAGTGGCATGGATTGGTACCCTCCCTGTTTCTGACGAGAGGATTCAAGCGCTCGAAAAATTATCTCGGTGAGCGAGAGGAAAAGGGCTCAGTTTCATAGCATTTTTTCGTAGGTGACCGAGGTAAGGAGCCGGTCCTCTCCGATGTCGAAGTAGGTGCGCAAGACAGCTTGAGAATCGGTTGAAAGGAGATATCCGCCTTTTTCAAGAGTGCCCCGCGCCTTGTAGTTGGCAGCGTACGTTCCCACGATGACTCGCTCGATACCTGTAAGCCGCATCTCTACGTGCTCTCGCAACGCCGAAGCCACGCCTTGCCTTTGATAGCCGGGGAGGATGTAAGCGTGACGCAGCAGGGCCACTTCTCCGATCGGCTCGCTTCCCATCACCCCTACCAGTTTGTCGCCGACGAACGCCCCCCACCAGGTCATTCGCTGTCGCTCGGCTTCCCATGCAGCCTCGTCCATCTCCGGGTCGTGGAGTTCTTCGGGCGGCAGAAACTCCCGGTACCACTCGGCGGCGGTGTTGATCACCCCCACCGCCGGGACCCGGTCCTTGGAGGTGAGTTTTCGGATGGTCGGCCGTTCTCCGGCGGTCTGGGTCACCGGGCACCCCCTCCGATGGGTGGGGCGGCGCAGCGACGAAGGGTTTCCCCTCCTTTCCAGGACATCCCCACCCTCCGCCAGTATCCGGCGATAATTTCCCGGGGGGCCAGACGGTGATGCTCCTCGTCGGGAGAAGGGAATACTGTTAACTCGCCGGCGCCCGTCCATCCGTCGGCGGTCTCCACACCGAAGCCCCGCATGGTTACCAGTTCGTCCATGGAGGAAGAACCGTCCGATTCTATGGCGGGGAAGCGGCGGGAATGCAACATGGGCAGGGCGTTGACAAAGCCGGCATGGTCGCAGGGCTCGGTGAGAGTGAGCCGGGCCTCGGCCAGTCGCCGTCCGTTCGACGAAAGGGTGGCGCCGAACCTCCCGCCGTCCACCAGGCGCGGGCCGGCCCTTCCTACCGTAACCGGGCGGGTCATGTGTATCTCCCCCAATCGCTTCGGATAGCCCTGATGATGGCCGCGCACCATCGAAAAGTCGGTGTCCACCCAGATGTAGACACAGCGTGACCATGTCTGGTCCCGGTACCGGCACCGCACCACAAAGAAGCATTCCCGGTACTGGGATCGGACCGGATCCAGGAGTTCTTCGCCCGATTCCGAACAGGACTGCCACTCGGCCCAGATCAAGGCGACTGCTCCGGGATCGTCAAGGGCGGGCTCCAGGGGCGGGGGCAGGAGTTCGTGGACGTTTTCGGGGTCGGTGCGGTATTCCACGGTCAGCATTTCACCCGAGTAGTGCCAGGGCGGGGCGGCCAGGATGGAGGCCCGTCCGCTGGGACTCTGCGGAAAGAGGAAGCCGGAGGGTGAAATGATGTTGTCTCCCGGATCGGCGACTGATAGACCTCAAAGCTTACACTTCGGACACGGCAGAGGGTTGGCGGTACTGTCGGGCGACAGGTGTGAAATGCGGGTAGAAGTGGATATCCAAGATCCTCGACTGTACGCGCGGAAGGTTCCCCATCGCGAGTTCCGGTATCTGCGCCGCCACGCTCCGGTGTCATGGCACGACGAATCGGACGGGAGAGCAGGATTCTGGGCGGTGGTCCGCTATCAGGACCTGGCCTCGGTCTCGGGCGACTGGAAGACCTTTTCCTCGGCGCATGGGTCCACTCTGGAGGAGATGACCTCCGAGGAGTTGGCAGCGCGTCGCTCCATGATGGACCTCGACCCACCGGCGCACAGCCGGATTCGGCGGCTGTTGTCGCGAGGTTTCACTCCCAGGGTGGTGGCTGCCTACGAGAACGCTTTCCGGCTGATGACCGCCGAGGTGCTGGCGGAGGTGCTGGCTCGGGGCGAGTTCGATCTGGTGGAGGCGATCTCCAAACAGGTACCCGTGCTATGGCTTTGTGAGCACATGGGCATCCCCCGCTACATGTCGGACCGTCTGATCGAGTGGACCGACCGAATGTTGGTGGGCGACTCCGATCCCGAGTACTGGGAGGATCGCTCGGATCCCCGCTGTCGCTTCGCTCCCTTCGGAAGCCCGGCGGGTCTGGAGGCGTTCCAGTACGCCGGGGCTTTGGCGGCCGAGCGGAGAGCCCGGCCGGGCGACGACATGATTAGCCGCGTGCTCCGGGCCGAGCCGGGGGGAGAGCCCCTCACCGACGTCGAGTTCAACAATTTCTTCGCGGTGTTGATGATCGCCGGTCAGGAGGCCTCCCGCCATTCCATCAGCCAGGGTGTGCTGGCCTTGATGGAATATCCCGACCAATTGGAGAGGCTGCGGAAGACTCCGGCGCTGATGGACCGAGCAGTGGAGGAGATAATCCGCTGGGCGACTCCCATCTACCACTTTCGCCGCACCGCCACCCGGGATGTGGAACTGGATGGTCAGCTCATTGGCAAGGGTGACAAGGTAACCATCTGGTATATATCAGCCAATTTCGATGAGGAGGTGTTCGACGATCCCTACCGGTTCGACATCGAACGCCATCCCAATCCGCAGGTCAGCTTCGGAAAGGGAGGTCCTCACTTCTGCCTGGGCGCGGCGCTGGGGCGTTTGCAGGTGAAAGTGGCGATGGAGGAACTGTTGCCCCGCCTGGCCGACTTTCGGCCGACCGGGCCGGTTGAACGTCTTCAGTCGAACTTTATCCACGGCATCAAGCGCCTGCCGGTGCGGTTGGTGAACGGCTGACATTGCTCTTCGGGCTGTCAGGGCGTAGGCTCAGAAAAGCAGCAGCAAAGACGTTGTGATGATCGCCGCCGTTACTGCCCCGAGCACCGCAGCCAGCGACAAACATCCGCCTTTCTTCTTGGCCGTTGTCTTTCGTGGGGCCGGTGTTGGTTTTGGCCGGCGGTACTTTTCCCGGTGCAGTTCTGAAGGGGATGGTCTTGGTCGACCGGCAGGTTTTGGTGTTCGATGGGCTGGCTGGGCGGTGGGCTGTTGTCGGGCCTCCTTGCCATTCTCGATAGCTCCGATCACTCTTTCCGCGGCATCCCACGGCGGTTTGTTCCCGCTTTTGCCCGTCAGAAATCCGTCCAGTTGTGCCCAGATCCGGGGAAGCTCCCTCTCGGACACCACCGCCATCATCTCCCAGTTGTTTTGTAGCCCTTCTTTGGTCAGGTTGGCCGAACCGATCAGCGCTGCTAGGGCGGCTTTGGATTCCTGATCGGTGACAACCCAACTCTTGGCGTGAAGCATCGACGCTCCCTGTGAACTCCTGGCAGTGCGATACCAGTTGAGGACCTCCACATCCCGACGCCGAAGGAGAGCGAGCGCCTTGCGCCGGTCGGAGTCGGTTGCCTTCTCAAAGCGGAAGGGTTTGGTGTCGCCGATGACCAGAGTCACCGGCCGGCGAGCGGTGTTCTCTTGCAGCCAGGCCAAACCCCATACGCTGGCATAGCCCACCACAACATAGAGATATCCGTCGGGATAGTCTCTCAGGAACTTCTTGATGTGTATGTGGGTCTTGTCGCCGTGCATTTATTGAGAAATCTTTACCTAGGCGCACCAAAGAAAATGTTTGACCTTGGCAGACTATCTCCGTGGGAGGTTTGTTAGAAAACGGTGCGCGACGAAGATAGAGGAACTATGAAGGCGATCCGGGCGGCGATGGTTACCCCTCTCATGGGGCCTCTGGCGATGTACGGCCGGGCGACTGGGGCGGCCATGAGAATCTGGGCTAGGGAGATCGCGGCAGATATACCGGTCGACTTGGATCTGTATGACGCCCATCCCGATCCCGCCGCGGCGGTGCGGCAAGCCGAAGCCTCGCGGCCCGATGTGCTGTTCGGACCTTATGGGAGAGGCCCGGCTCTGGCGGTGGCGCAGGCCTCCTCCCGCTTGGTGTGGAACGGCGGCGGTGCGACCGCTCGCCTGGCTCTGCCCCGGTTCACAAAGGTCGTGAACATCCCCGCTCCGGCGGCTTCCTACCTGGAGGGTGGACTGGCGGCCATCCGTTCGGTCGATCCGCAGGTTTCCTCGGTGGTTGCGCTCCACTCGGGGAGGGGCTTTTCCGGAGAGGTGGCTAGAGGAGCGCTGAGAGCCGCAGTCGGGCTGGGGATGGCATGCACGGAAGTCGTGTTCCCGGCCGGGCACGCCGGAGAGTCCGTATCCCGCGCTCCGAGCGCCGATGTGCTGGCCATGGTGGGATCATTCGAAGACGAATTGGAGATGGCGCAGGCCCTGGATCGCCGTCGGTGGAGAGCGGTATTGTCGGTGGCGGCCGGGGTGGACGAGGTATTGGACGCCCTGGGTGACCGCAGAGAGGGAATGATCGGCCCCGCGCAGTGGACGCCGGGCATCGCTCCCCGGCCCGATGTCGGCCCGGATGTACAGTGGTTTGTGGAGGCCTATCGCCGAGAGGTCGGAGCGCCTCCTCCTTATCCCGCCGCCCAGGCCCTCGCCGCGGCGCTCATTTGGTCGGAGTGCGTTCGGGTCACCGGAGCCCTGGACGACGAGACGCTCATGGCACAGGCTCGTCGACTGGACACACGGACCCTGTTCGGAGTGTTCCGGCTTGACCCGGCCACCGGCCTCCAGGCAGGCCACCGGGTGGTGACCGTCCAATGGCAGCACGGCCAACGCCGCGTGGTGTGGCCCGCGGATCGGGCCGAATCCCCGCTCCGTGTTCCCTCGAATCAGTGAGGGGTCAAAGATCAGATAGCGATCTCAGCAGGTCGATAAGCGTCTCGGAGATCGAGTTGACAACTGGGCGGGCCAGGCGATAACCGGTGGGAGTCAGGACTGCCAAAACCAAGGCAAAGAGGACAGTCCTGTACAAAAACCCTCTGACAATACGGTTGGTCAAACTTGTCTTGGTCATCTCGAAAGCATGTTGTCCCCCTGTGACAGTTCCCGTCCCGCCGGACCCAGCTTGATCCGATTCCCAGGAATGAAGCGTCGCACGGCCCCGCAAAAGCGTCTGTGGCCCCCTCCCCCGAAATGAGCAACAGCCGCAAGACCCCGGTCCAGGAGTTTTTTCGCGACTTTTTGCGGACTTCGGCCCGTACTACGGGCCCCACCCCCGCCACCGCCATGCCGGTTGGAACGAGGAGCGGCCAAGCTAACGCTGGCCTTGTCGGCGTCCTCGTGTTGATGAAGCCGTTTTCGGCATTGAAGACGATGCGCGCGGCCGGTGGAACCTCGCCGGACAGATTGCACCGTCTGAATGATCCCGCCTCCCGGTGGAACCCTGCCGAGAGCGGTGTTTGTTGATAAGCCAACTATGCCAGCCGACTGTGACAAAACTGGCTCTTCGGAAAGTGAGTGGGGAGTGGGTGTCTGTTGTTTGAGGGTGGCGGCATAACGGGATAGCCCTCAAGTTATTTAGTATTTGTTTTAGCAGGTTAGTAATATGTGATAGTGTTTTGTCACACCCCTATCGTATTGTGTTGGGTATGAACAAAGAAACTATGAACGGCCATTCGGTCAACGAGGTGCGGGTGTTGTTGCCTACCTTGGCGGTGTCCGAGGCGACTGTGGAGCAGTTGCAGGAGCGGGTGCAGTCCACCGTTCGGGTGGAGAACCAGGCAGTGGCGGTCCGCGCCGAGGCGGTGGCGGAGCTGCGCCGCCGGGAAGGAGATGAGCTAACCGAAGCGGTGTTGCGGAAGAAGGCTCTGTTGTCCCGCCGGCGGGCTCGTTCGGAACTGGAAACCGCGGACGAACTCTCCAAGTTGCCGCGGACTGCTGACGGTTTGCGCAAGGGAGAGATCTCCTACGACAATGCTCGGATCATTGCCGGGTCTTCCCGCCGAGGTGAGATAGACAAGACCGACGAGGGCGAACTGGCGGACCTGGCTAAGACCCAAGCGCCGGATAAGTTTGCGGGGACGGTCCGCAAACATGAGCAAGAGCGTTCCGAAGATGACGGCATGGCGAAGCTGGAGCATCAGCGGACTCGGCGGTTCGCGAAGGTCAGCACCGATCCCGATGATGGAATGACTGTTCTTTACGGTCGGTTCGATCCTATCACGGGCGCTCGGATCACCTCGGTCCTGTCGCGCAAGATGGATGAGCTGTGGCGGGAAGAGGATCCCCGCAATCGGGCCACCCCTGGGCAGCGGATGGCCGACGCCCTTGCACTGCTTCTCACCCGCCCCGGCGGAGAAGACGACGGTTCCTCTCGGGGGACCAGGCTGTTGTTGATCGCTGATTATGACGTGATCACCGGTGAGCTGGGGAAGGCTCGTCTTGCTGACGGGACTGCCATCCCCGCCCAAAAGGTCCGGGAGATGGCCTGTGACGCCGAGGTGCTCCCTGCCATCTTTCGAGGTCCTTCCCTCCCCTTGGATGTGGGAAGGACCCGACGGTTGGCCAGTCCCGCCCAACGAATCGCGCTCATAGCCCGCGACCGGGGATGTGTGGGATGTGGAGCGTCGGCGGACTGGTGTCAGGCTCACCACATCATCCCCTGGTCGGCCAAAGGGGTCACCGACTTGGACAACCTTTGTCTGTTATGCAGTCGCTGCCACCACAAGGTGCACGACTACGGGTGGCGAATCCACCAAAACCCGACAGGACGACACTCTCTCCGGCCACCGCCTATCCACTACGGACGCCCACCCCGCCCACGAAACCCCTACCCCCGCCGATATCGCGCCAAACAAAGAAAATGACCACCACCCCGACCGTCTCCCACAGCCACCCAGACACAATCACGAAACTCCTCGGAAACCAGTCCTCGCCGGCGTAACCCGACGCCGGTCCCGCCCAGGCATCCGGACAAACCAAACGACCCAGTCCCAACCAAAGCAACGACCACCAAACCAACAAAAAGGCCCCACACAACCAAAGAACTGCCAACCACGTCCATGAGAAGCACAACTAGAACCACCCCACCACCGCCCCTCCCCACTGAAATCCGAAGAGCCACAAAACAGCCGGACAATGGCTTGAAGGGCGGCAGACGCCCAGGTCAGGATGCTCGTTGCTTTTTTGTGATTCCCCGCCCGGACCGGCTACATACGGAAAACGCCGAAGGAACTGGTTCCCTGGACGGGAGCGGAGTGGATCGCCGACAGGGCGATGCCCAGCACGGTCCGGGTGTGGCGGGGGTCCACCAGCCCATCGTCCCAGAGGCGGGAGGTGGCGAAGTAAGCCAGTTCCTCGGCGGAGATCTGTTCTTCGATGCCGGCGCGCACCGCCGCGTCCATCTCCTCGTCGTAGGGCTCCCCGCGGCTCTCGGCGGCCGCCCGGCGGATGATGGACATTACCCCGGCCAGTTGTTTGGGTCCCATCACCGCGATCTTGTGGTTGGGCCATCCGAACATGAAGCGAGGCTCATATGCCCGCCCCGACATCCCGTAGTTTCCTGCCCCATAGGAGACTCCCGCCAGAAGGGAGATGTGAGGAACCGTCGAGTTGGCCACCGCGTTGATCATCTTCGCTCCGTCCTTGATGATTCCCCGCTGCTCATAGTCGCGCCCCACCATGTAGCCGGTGGTGTTGTGGATGAAGATGATGGGAAGGTCGTAGCGATTGCACAGCATGATGAACTCGGTGGCCTTCTGGGCCTCCTCGGAGAAAAGCACCCCCTGCTGGTTGGCCACCACCCCCACCGAGAAGCCGTGTACCGAGCCCCACCCGGTCACCAGTGAAGGACCATAGAGCGCCTTGTATTCGTCGAAGAGAGAGCCGTCCAACACCCTTCCCAAAAGCTCTCGCATGTCGAAGGGGATCCGCAGATCCTGGGGGATCAGTCCCAGCAGGTCCTCGGGATCGTGCTCCGGCTCGGCGGCGGCTCGGGTGGGACCGTATCCCTGCTTGCGCCAGTTGAGGTGGGCTACGATCTCCCGTCCGATCCGCAAGGCATCCAACTCGTCCACCGCGAAGTAGTCGGACAGCCCCGATGTCCGCGAGTGCATCTCCGCTCCGCCCAACTCCTCGTCGGTGGAGTCCTCGCCGGTGGCCATCTTCACCAGGGGAGGGCCGCCCAGAAACACTTTGGCCCGCTCTTGGACCATCACCGCGTAGTCGGCCATTCCCGGCAGGTAGGCCCCACCTGCCGTGGAGTTGCCGAACACCAGTGCCACGGTGGGGATGCCCAGTTGGGAAAGCTGGGTGAGATTGCGGAAAGTCCGCCCGGCCATCACGAACACCTCGGCCTGCTCGGGAAGGACGGCGCCGCCCGACTCCACCAGGTTGATCAGAGGCAGCCGGTTGGATCGGGCGATGTCCTGGGCGCGCAGGCCCTTCAACACGCCGATCCGATGCATCGACCCCGCCTGGCTGGTGGGATCGCTGGCAGAGATTACGCACTCCACTCCTTCCACCACCCCTATCCCGGTGATCAGGTTCGCCCCCAGGTTCTTCTCGGTTCCCCAGCAAGCCAGGGTGGACATCTCCAAAAAGGGAGAGTCGCGATCTAACAGCAGTTCGATGCGCTGGCGAGCCAGAAGCTTTCCCCGGGACAGGTGACGCTCGACGTATTTGCGGCCTCCGCCTTCTCGGGCTCGGGCCATCAACTGCTCGAACTCCTCCAGCGTGGCAAGCATGGCCTCCCGGTTGGCCTGGAACTCCGGAGAGGACCGGTCGATCTTGGTGGACAGGACTGGCATCTGCGTTTGGAAGGCTACCGTCCGAAAGAGTCTTTATCCTTTGTGGACGTGTACTACAACCACATCCAAACCAAGACGGAGGGGCACATAGGTTGGCTGTGGCTGAACCGTCCCGACAAGATGAATGCTTTCTCTCCCGACCTGTGGGAAGACCTGCCTCGGGCGGTGGCGGAGTTGGGCGCCCGCCCCGAGGTGCGGGTGATAGTGGTGGCAGGCCGCGGTCGGGCGTTTACGGTGGGAATCGATTTGAAGATGCTGGGCGAACTGGCGCCCAGGGGAGGTTCCCCCGCCGCCATCAAACAGGCTCTGTTCCGCCGCCTTAAACAGTTGCAGGAGACCTTTACCGCTTTGGAGCGTTCTCCCGTTCCGGTGATCGCCGCTGTCCACGGATGGTGCATCGGGGCGGGTATGGATCTGATCACCGCCTGCGATATTCGCCTGGCCGCGGCCGACGCCGTGTTTTCGGTGCGCGAGACCCGTATGGCGATGGTGGCCGACATGGGGACTCTGGAGCGGCTGCCCAAGGTCGTGTCGGCGGGCCATGTTGCGGAGTTGGTTTACACCGGAAAAGATATAGACGCCGCCCGCGCCGAGCAGATGGGGCTGGTCAACCAGGTGTATTCCGACCAAGAATCCCTGATGGCGGGCGCCAAGGAATGGGCGGAGCTGGTTGCTTCCAACTCTCCCTTGGCGGTGCAGGGCGCTAAAGCGGTGCTCTCTGCCGAGGAGGGTCGGTCGGTGAGGGAAGCCTTGGACTACGTAGCCCTGTGGAACACCGCCTTTTTGGAGTCGGACGACCTTGCCGAGGCGATGGCCGCCTTCATGGACCGGCGGCCTCCCCGTTTTACCGGAAGCTGATTCAAACCGGGGGCTCCGGGGCCCAGCGGTGCACCGAAGGGGGATTGCGAAACCCGAGGTCGGAGCAGAGTGCATGGTATTCGGTGCGCCGAACGCCCTGCCAGGCAATCTCTTCCAGAGTCGCAGAAATGGGAGCGTCCCGGCGGAGGGTGGTCAGCTCTCGGAACAAGAGGGCGTCGTCTTGGCGTTCTCCTAAGTTTTTGGCCAGGCGGGCGGCTCCCCGCACCGTGACGTCCCAGTCGGCGGCGTCGGGCGGGATGAACTCCAGATGAACATAGTGTCCCAGCACGGCCGATGAGGATTTGGCGCCCCAACCGGGAATGCCGGGAATACCGTCGGCGGCGTCTCCCACCAGCGCCAGATAGTCGGGGATGGAGGCCGGGGCCACCCCGAATTTGGCCACCACTCCGTCGGCGTCCAGCATCTGGTTTTTTCGGCGGTCGAAGGTGACGACCCGACGCTCGGACACGCACTGGGTCAGATCCTTGTCAGGGGTGACCAGGATCACCCGCTCGACTTGGGAAGAGAAGCGATGGGCGCCGCTGGCCAGAGCGTCGTCCGCTTCGAATTCGATCATCCTCCACACCGTCACCCCCAGTGCGGAAAAGGCTCGCTCCGCCAACCCGAACTGGGACATGAGATCTTCGGGGACTCCCACTCCCGTCTTGTATCCGGAATAGAGGTCATTGCGAAAGCTCTCGATGACGGTGTCGGTTGCCGCCGCGATGTGAGTGAGCTGTGGGTCTCGCAGGAGCGAGAGGGTGGTGTTGATCAACCCGTAGACCGCTCCCACTTCCTGGCCATCCGGCGAGGCGCGGAACGGAAACCCGAAGTAGGCGCGAAAGAGTTCGTATGTACCATCAAGCAGATGAACGAACATACCAATGATGGTATGGGTGATCCCCAAGAAGGGCAAGGGGAAACGAACGAAGCCGGGATTGGCGACGACCGGAGCGACGGAGCGGACGGACCGGGCCGGCGGGAGCCCGGCGAAGAGTTTGATTTCCTCCGGGACAGGTTCCGCTCCAGCTATCAGGAGGGATCGGCGGAGGGCCCTTCCCGGGAAGAGGTGATTGGAGCCTTCCGCACTCTGGGCGAGGCCATTTCCAACATAGTGGCGGGCGCCGGAAACACCCTGAAGGATCCCAAGGTCAAACAACAAGTCAAAAAGACGACGCTTTCCGTCATCGCGTCGATAAGTGGACTCCTCGCGGATTGGGCCGCCGAATTGCGTAGCCGTCTGCAAGACAAATGCGGGCAGGAAGACGAATCCGCCGTCGATCCCGAAGTTGTCCCCGCCGACTCGATCAAGTCTGTTCTCGACGACTCGGTCGACGAGGATGCAATTCCGGACGAACCTCCGGAAAGCTCCTGAGGAGTCCCTGATGGCTTTGATGACTGTCGAGGAACTGGCCGGGCGGCTTAACGAACCCCGGATGGTGATATGTGATGTCCGGTGGTATCTCACCGACCCCCAGCAAGGCAAAATCGAGTTTGCCCTGCAACATCTGCCCGGAGCGCACTTTGTTGATCTGGACACCGACCTGAGCGGTACCGAGGGGCCGGGGCGCCACCCTTTGCCGCCGGTGGAAGATTTCGCGCGCAACCTGGGACGGATAGGCATCGGTCCCGATCACACGGTGGTGGCCTATGATTCGTCAGGAGGCGCTATCGCCGCCCGTCTGTGGTGGATGCTGGACTCGATAGGGCATCGCTCGGCGAAGGTGTTGGATGGAGGATTTCAGGCGTGGACCAGGGCGGGCTTGCCTCTTACGGCCGAGGTTCCCCGCACCTCCACGGTTGCCTACCCTGCGCCGGAAGGATGGAGGGGAGTGGTGAACGGCGAGGAGGTGCGTTCCCAGTTGGGCCGTCGGCTGCTCTTGGACGCCCGTTCCGAGGAGCGCTACCGGGGAGAAAGCCAGGAAGTCGATCCCCAGACCGGTCACATCCCCACCGCTCAAAGCGCCTTTTACGGAAAGAACCTGGCGCCCGATGGGCGGTTTTTATCTCTGGAGGCCCTGCGGCGGCGCTTTACGGGGTTGGGCGTGAACCAATCCGGGGACGACTCGATTTCCTATTGCGGAAGCGGGGTTTCTGCCTGTCACAACCTGTTTTCCATGCGTCTCGCCGGGTTCTCGGGGCTTCTTTATGAGGGATCCTGGAGCGACTGGTCCCGCCGGGCCGATCCATTGGTGGCCATCGGCCCAAGTCCGGGAGGAGCTCCTCCGGCTTGAGAAGACGCGGGGTCATTGTGTGGATGGCGTTTTGCCGCAATCCCGTTGAACATTTATTCCGCAAGTGCGGTATTCTTTGAGCTATGCGGTTTTCCTCATCTCGTGCTCGCTATGGGATCGCCGGGGCGCTGGCAGCTGTGGTTGCCTTGGCGGCCGGCGAGTTAATTGCCGGGGTGTCTCCGGTCTCTGTTTCTCTCACCGAGGCAGTGGGAGGCCTGGCGATCGACTATGTTCCCCCACCTGTCAAGGATTTCGCCATTGCGGTGTTCGGGGTGTACGACAAGTTGGCTCTGATCATCGGAATGGTGGTGGTCACCGTGGTACTGGGGGCGGTGGTCGGAATCCGCTCGGCTCGCCGATGGTCGGTGGCTCGGTGGGTGTTTGGGCTGTTTGGCCTGTTGGGCGCCTTTGCCTTAAGCCGCGAGCCGGGGATCGGATGGTTGGCTTCCATCATCAGTGCGGTGATCGCCGTGGGGCTGGGCCTCGTCGCTTTCAGATTCCTTTACAGTTTTGTCGCAGCCTCGGAGAAAGTCGAGGTCACGGCAGCCCAGGCTGACACGGGTGGTGATGAACCGCAGGCTGCCGACGAGCCCGTGGACCAAGTTACGGCGTCGGCATCGCAACCCGCCGGGATGTCCAGGCGAGGTTTTCTAGTAAGGGTCGGTGCGGTCTTCGGTGCGGCGGTGGCAATAGCCGCGGGTGGCCGCATCATGCTGGAGCGCACCAAGCAGGCGTTGTCCAACCGGGATCAGGTGGTGCTGCCCCAAGCCACCGAGACGACTACCACTGCGAGCCCGGCTACCACTGTGAGCTCGACCACCACCGGTCCGGGGAGCACGGTGGCCGAGGCTCAGGCCACCACTACCGAGGCCGCTTCTACGACCACCACCGAGGCCGCCGTTCAGGGCGCAGGGCCTCTTCCCCCCGGCGCCTCTTTGGATGTGGCGGGGATCAGCCCGATCATCACTCCCAACGACGATTTCTACCTGATCGATACCGCCCTCACCAAGCCGCAGGTCAACCTGGAGGAATGGACCCTGCGGGTGACGGGTCTGGTGGAGAAGCCCATCGAGATCAACTTCGACGAGTTGTTGACCCGGCCTCTGGTGGAGCGCTATGTAACCCTATCCTGTGTCTCCAACTCGGTGGGAGGCCCCCTGGTAGGTCATGCCAAATGGCTGGGAGTGCCACTCAAACTGATATTGGACGAGGCCGGGATTCTTCCCGAGGCCCAGCAGATAGTGGGGCGCTCGGTGGACGGTTTCACGGTCGGGTTCCCGACCAGCATCCCCTATGACGGGCGGGACGCCTTGGTGGCGGTGGGCATGAATGACGAGCCGCTCCCCATCGAGCACGGCTTCCCGGTTCGACTGGTGGTGGCCGGACTGTACGGCTATGTGTCGGCCACCAAGTGGCTGTCGGAGTTGCAGTTGACCACCTGGGACGGGTTCGACGCCTATTGGGTGCCGAGAGGGTGGGCCAAGGAGGCCCCGGTCAAAACCCAGTCCCGGATCGACACTCCCCAGAAGGGCCGAATCGAACCTGGCCCGCGAGCCATCGCCGGGGTGGCCTGGGCGCCTCATCGGGGGATTGACCGAGTGGAGGTAAAGATCGGAGACGGGCCGTGGACCGAAGCGGAGTTGTCCACGGAAATTTCTGACAACTCCTGGCGACAGTGGAAGCTGGACTGGGATCCTCTCCCCGGTCGGCACAAGATCCGGGTGCGGGCAACGGATGGTGATGGAGTAACCCAGACTGATCTTCGCCAACCTCCCGCTCCCGATGGCGCCACCGGCTATCACACCATAGATGTGACGGTGACCGTCTAGGGCTGAGAGTCTCGGCCCACCGGCTGAATGATGGAAGCTGGCGTACTTGAACCGGGACCGGACGGAGTGGCGCGTTGTTGGTGGGGCGCCGAGCCGCCCGAATACCGCCTCTATCACGACCGAGAATGGGGCTTTGGGGTTACTTCCGATCATCGGCTCTTTGAGAAGATCTGTTTGGAAGGATTCCAGGCAGGCCTCTCCTGGCTGACCGTGCTTCGCAAGCGGGAAAATTTCCGCGAGGCGTTCTTGGGATTCGATCCGGAGGTGGTGGCGAGGTTCGGGGAGAGTGATGTGGAGCGGCTGATGGGTAATGCAGGAATCATCCGCCACCGTGGAAAGATTCAGTCGGTGGTCAACAACGCCGCCCGCGCCTTGGAGATGGAGGCCCGCCACGGGTCGCTCTCCTCCTACTTCTGGGAGTGGGCGGAGTTCGGGTCCGCGCCGCTCCGTGCTGCGCCTCCCGCCATGACCGAAGCATCAGCGGCCTTGGCCAAGGATCTCCGTAGCCGGGGATGGACGTTCGTAGGCGCCACTACCTGCTACGCCTTCATGCAGGCCATGGGACTGGTCAACGATCATCTGCAGGGCTGCTGGGTGCGTGAACAGGCGGAAAGGTCCCGCCGCCGGGCCGCTGAAAAGGGGCGAACTCCAGGCTGAGTTGGCTTAGGATTAGGGAGGTGGCGGGCCGGTGTCGCCAAGCACTGGCGTCAAATTACCGTGCGGAAACCGGACCCCCAAAGCGACGTTGTTGTCCGTGGTTAGGGTTGCCGAAATAGATCAGTGTCCAAGCTTAAACCATCAGGACACCACAGCGGGCCGTTCCCGAAGCGTGTTATAATAGGGCCGAGGGTACATTCACCTTATCGAGCGTATTTTGGAGGAAGTCAATGAAAGTCCCTGGTAACTCAAGAGATTCGACTTTGTTTGTTCCAAGGCTGATGCAACCTCGACCGAAGCCTCATGGCTTAATCGCTGGTGCTGTTTTGCTCGTGTTTTCAATAGTGGCGGTTGCATCCGGCCCCGTCAGAGCTGCGGATCCCACTGCTAATGCGGGGACGGATTTTTCGGTAAACGAGGAAGACACGGCTACGTTTGCGGGTTCCGGTGATGATACCGACGCAACGGACAACGTGACGTTTGGGTGGGAGCAGACGGATGGTTCTCCGACGGTTACGTTGTCTGGCGCCACTACGACGACGCCGTCGTTTCTTGCTCCGAACCTGACGGCGAATGCGACGTTGACGTTTAAATTGACGGTGACCTCGTCGAATGCGAGTGATCCGGAGGCTACGGATGAGGTGAAGGTGACGATCGTGGCTGACAATGATGATCCGACTGCTGAAGCGGGGACTGCGCAGACGGTGTCAGAGGATGATGGGACGGTTACGTTGTCGGGTTCGGGTTCTGATCCTGAGGATGAAACCCTAACGTATGGGTGGTCGCCGCCCGTTGGGTCGACGGTTACGTTGACGAACGCCGATATGGCCACGGCGACGTTCGAGGCTCCGAACCTGACGGGGAATACGGTGTTGACGTTTACTTTGACGGTGACCGCGGGTGGGGCTTCGGTTACCGATACGGTGGATGTGACGATCACAGCTGATAATGATCCTCCGACTGCTGATGCGGGAACGGATCTGACAGTGTCCGAAGCCAGTACGGTCACGTTGTCGGGTACCGGTTCTTCTGATCCCGAGGAGGAAGACCTTTCGTATGATTGGGTGCAGACCGCTGGGACTCCGACGGTGAATTTGTTGAACGCCGATTCGGCGACGCCGTCGTTCACTGCTCCTAACCTGACGGGGATTGCGACGTTGACGTTCACTTTGACGGTGACCGCGGCGGGGGATCCGACTTCGGCTACGGCTATGGTGAAAGTGACGATCAGGGGTCAGAATAGTGATCCGGTTGCTAGGGCGGGGGCGGATCAGACAGTCGCGAAGGGAGCTGTGGTTAGGCTTTCCGGTTCGGGTTCTGACTCCGAGGGGCAAACAGTGACGTATTCGTGGTCGCAGACCGGGGGAAGCCCGACGGTGACCTTGTGGAACGCCGGTTCGGCGTCGGCTTGGTTCAATGCTCCGAGCCTTCTCTCTGATGCGACGTTGACGTTTACTTTGACGGTGACCGCCGGTGGGGCTTCCGTTTCGGATACGGTGGAAGTGACGATCAGTTCGTCAGCTATCGGGTTGTACTCAACCAAAGGGTTTGAGTTTTCCGATGTCGCGGTTGACAATGTTCACGCCGGGGCCATTGCGGCTGTTGCCGAGGCGGGAATTATTTTGGGTTGTAGCGAGGATGGGACGAGGTTCTGTCCCGATGATCTGGTTACCCGTGCTGAGATGGCGTCGTTTTTGGTGAGAGGGCTGGGGTTGGGTCCTTCCGAGAAAATCGACCGGTTCTCCGATGTTGCGGTTGACAATGTTCACGCCGGGGCCATTGCGGCTGTTGCCGAGGCGGGTATTGCTTTGGGTTGTAGCGAGGATGGGACGAGGTTCTGTCCCGATGATCTGGTTACCCGTGCTGAGATGGCGTCGTTTTTGGTGAGAGGGCTGGGGTTGGGTCCTTCCGAGAAAATCGACCGGTTCTCCGATGTTGCGGTTGACAATGTTCACGCCGGGGCCATTGGGGCTGTTGCCGAGGCGGGTATTACTTTGGGTTGTAGCGCGGATGGGACGAGGTTCTGTCCCGATGATCTGGTTACCCG
Organism: Acidimicrobiia bacterium; assembly: GCA_965248705.1. Classification (GTDB taxonomy): domain Bacteria; phylum Actinomycetota; class Acidimicrobiia; order Spongiisociales; family ZC4RG35; genus Bin76. The sequence goes on from CBDFJY010000002.1 coordinate 1,148,992, forward strand.
TGCTCAAATGGCCTCGTTTATGGCTCGATCCGTGGGACTGCCCCCAAAGGGGTGATCCCCACCACAATCAAAAGGCTCGAAGCGGGAGCTACTGAAGAGCAATCGAACGCGTAACAGCCGGCAAGTCCCGCTACTTCCCGAATCCGTGGCTGTGTTGGCGGATGAAGGTGGCGGTCATCAGATCGAGGTGCCCTCCGCCGCCGTTTTCGTACAGGGTGATCTCGGTGGAGTCTTGGCGTCCGAGGTGTTCTCCCCTGCAGAGTTGGAAGAGGTCGGCCTGAATGTCCTCTTCGGTAAGCAATCCCGCCTGGAGGGGAATTACCAGATCACCGCATTCATGTACCGCGGCATCGCGGGAGTCAACGAAAATTGTGGATCGGCGAATGACTTCGTCGTCGGCTTCCCGGCAATGAGGTAGAAATGCCCCGACCAAGTCGAGGTGCGTTCCGGATTTGAGGAGCTTTCCGGACAGGAGTGGTTCGACGGTCATGGTGGCAGTGGAGATGATGTCGGCTGATGACATTGCCTCATTCAGGTCAACAGCTACCTCTCCCCCCACTACGGTTGCCAGTTCTTCCGCCTTGGAGCGGGTCCGATTCCATATCAGCACCCGTTCCAGAGAAGGCCGTACCTCCCGATGAGCCGAAATCAGGTGGAGGGCCAGTCCACCGGCGCCCACCATCAACAGAGTGTGGCTGTCGGGTCGTGACAAAAGCCGGGAACCGAGGGCGGAGTCGGCCGCGGTCTTGCGGTAGGTGAGTTCGGTGCCGTCCATTATCGCCAGAGGGCGTCCGTCGCTCCCGTCGAACAGCACGTACACTGCTTGCACCGAGGGGATGCCGTAGACAACAGGGTTGTTGGGGAAGACGGTTGCCAGCTTCACACCCAAGGATTCTCCCGGCTGCCAGGCGGGAAGACCCAAGAACACCTGCTCTGATCCGGGTGGTGAATACACCACTCGTCGGACATGGGCGGGCCGGTCGAGATGGCTCCGATACAGATGGTCGACCAGTTTCCCGTAGGGCGTCAGCCTCGCCACTGTGGCTCTGTCAAGAAAGGGGATAAAACTCATGGGCTGGTTGGCAGGTCGAAGCTTGGTGAACGACCGCGCGGGGGACGCTTTCGGGGATTGGGCACGCCCGACAGTCTAAACACCCATCTGGGGAGGCCTGAGGTTCCAATCTTCACCGTGAACCCGGTACAGAAAAAAGAAAAGACTTTTCTTCACTGTTATAAAACGACATGTTCGCGTAACGGATCGGGAGAAACGGATATCCTCCATAGTCAGAGTTGACCTAGAGGAAAACCATATGGCTTTGCCAAGACCTTCTTTTACGGTGGGAATCGAAGAAGAGTACATGCTTATCGATCCCCAGACGAGGAACCTGGTTTCGGATCCCGACCCCGCCATGTTCGACAGATGCCAGGAGCTATTGGGAGACCGGGTTACACATGAGTTGTTACGCTCCCAGATCGAGGTTTGTACCAGGCCCTATTCATCCATCACCGCTTTGGGTGAGGACCTCCGCCACCTCCGCAGAACCGTAGTGTCGGCCGCCCGGGAATACGGGATGGAGATCATCGCCTCTTCTACACACCCCTTTGCCCAGTGGTGGGAACAGCAAGTGGTGGACAACGAACGCTATCTGATGCTGGCCGGAGACATGCAGACTCTCGCCCATCGGCTGGTCACCGGGGGAATGCATGTCCATGTCGGTATCGAGGATCCCGATATGCGGATCGATCTGATGGAGCAGGTCACCTATTTCCTTTCCCACCTGCTGGCGCTCAGTACTTCTTCTCCCTTTTGGGGAGGACAGAACACCGGGTTGAAAAGCTATCGCCTCAACGTGTTCCGCAGCCTGCCGCGCACCGGCCTGCCAGAGGCATTTGAAAGCTGGAGCGCCTACGAACGGCACATCGAGGTCCTGGTCGGGGCCGGAATAATTGAAGACGCCAGCAAGGTGTGGTGGGACATCCGACCCAGCGCCCGGTACCCCACTTTGGAGATGCGTATCACCGATGTATGCACCAAAGTCGAGGATGCCCTGGCGGTGGCGGCGGTATATATGTGTCTGCTCAGCATGCTCTTTCGACTGAGAACCAACAACCAGAAATGGCGCACCTACGCGACCTTTCTACTGGATGAGAACGTCTGGCGCGCGCAGCGGTATGGTTCCACCGGTTCGCTGATGGATTTCGGACAACGCCGGTTGGTGCCCTTTTCGGAGTTGGCGGAGGAGTTAATGACCATCCTGATGCCTGAAGCGGAGGAGTTGGGGTGCGTACGCCAACTTCAGCATGTGCGGCAGATAGTGATGGACGGCACTTCCGCTGAGCATCAGCTATGGGTGTTTCGTCGTGCGTTGAACAGCGGGGCCAGCCAGTCGGAAGCCTTGGTGCAGGTGGTGGATATGCTGACAAACAACACTGCAGCGAACTTGACGTACGGCCTCCAGGGCCGTTTGATTTCCCAACCCGAGAGGAAAATATGAACAACTATCCGGTCAGGATCGGTGTGCAACTCCAACCCCAGCACACTGATTACGCCACTATCCGCGCCGCGGCCCGAGAGGCCGAACAGATTGGGGCCGATGTGGTTTTCAACTGGGACCACTTTTACCCGCTCTATGGTGATATGGAGGGCAGGCATTTCGAGTGCTGGACGATGGTGGCGGGTTGGGGAGAGTCCACCAGCCGGGTGGAGATTGGTTCTCTGGTGGTCTGCAATTCCTATCGCAACCCGGATCTGTTGGCGGATATGGCCCGCACCGTAGACCACATTTCCGGGGGACGCTTCATTTTGGGGATCGGGTCGGGCTGGTTCCAACGGGACTACGAATCCTATGGATACGAGTTCGGAACCGCGGGAGGCCGGCTTGACGACCTTGCCGTCGCCTTGCCCCGTATCGAAGCCCGCTGGAAAAAGCTCAACCCGCCGCCGCTCCGCAAGATACCCATTCTGATCGGAGGCATGGGAGAGAAAAAAACTCTCCGACTGGTGGCCCGTCATGCTGACATCTGGCACGGTTTCGGTGATGTCGAAACCGTTGCTCACAAGAATTCGGTGATCGACCGGTGGTGCGAAATAGAGGGCCGGGATCCGTCCAGTATCGAGCGGTCGTGTACTGTTCGGGACGCTACCGTCTTGGAGGGAGAGGATTATCTGGCAGCTGGAGCCACCTTCTTCGTGGTCAGTGCCAATGGCCCGGACTACGACCTCTCCACTCTGAAGGAGTGGGTGGCTTGGCGCGACTCAAGGAACGGCTAGCGGCCTTACCCTCACCCGTCGCCACAACTCAAAAAACAAGACTCCACAAAGAAGAAGGGGCCCCGTTCGGGGCCCCTTCTCTCTATCGCTTCTTCGTTCCCGGCTACGGGAGTCCGATGCTGGGGTCGATGAATTCGTTGGTGGCGATGTCGGCGGCGGTTACGTTGGGATCCCAGGTTTCCAGCCCGGTTGGGGCGTAGATCTCGTTGAGGAGCCCGATCACTTCGTTGACCCGATCCATATCGAAGTCACCGATAGTGTCGTTGGGTCCGTTGCCGATCAGCCCCAGCTCAAGCTGGGCGTCATGGGAGTACTGGGCCACACCCGGGCTGTACTGCCAGAAACTGTTCAGAGCGGCCACGATCTCCACGATCTGGGCGTTGGTGGCGGCGGGATCGGCGGCATAGTCCACCTGGGCCTGTTGCACCATGGGCACGAACAACTCCCAGCAGTCACGTTCCAGCTCGACTATGTCAGGCTTGGCAGCCAGGAGCTGTGGGTACATCTCCAGACCCGAGTCGTGGATCAACATAAAGTCAACCGGCTTGCCCCAGTCCTCGAACTCGTTCTGGTACTGAAACGGCTCGGCAGACGCGAAGCCCTGTTGCACCAGGTTCCCTTCGGCGATGAACCTCGCCGGGGACCCGTCGTAGGAGGAGTCAATTTGGTCTTGTGCGACCCAGCCCTTGCCCAACAGATAGTCGATATAGGTAGCGCCCTCGAAATACAGAAGCGTGGCGCCCGACGCTCCGATGTCAGCAAAGCTGTCAAAGGAGTAGACGGCGGGGTCCCACATCACGATCTGGGGGTTCTTGTCACGAGGTGCAACGATTCCGATGGTCGGCTGTGAAGCGGACAGTCTCACCTGCTCGTCGGTGTTGGTGTACGCCAGATGAATTTCAGAGTGTTGATACAAGAGCGAAACGTCATTCTGGAAACCGATATACGGACCCCCGGCGCGGATTTCCAACATCACCCCGGTGTCACCGATCTCGCCGGTGTAAGTCCCGTTCTCGGAGTCGATCACCCCACCAGGACCGGCCAACTGATAGACCTCCGAATGCTCAGCCTCGGGGAACCAGTCGGTCTGCACCACAATCGGATTCGGACACACATCACCCAAAGCAGCCATTGGCATATCCATATCCATGTCCATATCGGGCAGTCCGATGCTGGGGTCGATGAATTCGTTGGTGGCGATGTCGGCGGCGGTTACGTTGGGATCCCAGGTTTCCAGCCCGGTTGGGGCGTAGATCTCGTTGAGGAGCCCGATCACTTCGTTGACCCGATCCATATCGAAGTCACCGATAGTGTCGTTGGGTCCGTTGCCGATCAGCCCCAGCTCAAGCTGGGCGTCATGGGAGTACTGGGCCACACCCGGGCTGTACTGCCAGAAACTGTTCAGAGCGGCCACGATCTCCACGATCTGGGCGTTGGTGGCGGCGGGATCGGCGGCATAGTCCACCTGGGCCTGTTGCACCATGGGCACGAACAACTCCCAGCAGTCACGTTCCAGCTCGACTATGTCAGGCTTGGCAGCTAGAAGCTGTGGGTACATCTCCAAGCCCGAGTCGTGGATCAACATAAAGTCAACCGGCTTGCCCCAATCCTCGAACTCGTTCTGGTACTGAAACGGCTCGGCAGACGCGAAGCCCTGTTGCACCAGGTTCCCTTCGGCGATGAACCTCGCCGGGGACCCGTCGTAGGAGGAGTCAATTTGGTCTTGTGCGACCCAGCCCTTGCCCAACAGATAGTCGATATAGGTAGCGCCCTCGAAATACAGAAGCGTGGCGCCCGACGCTCCGATGTCAGCAAAGCTGTCAAAGGAGTAGACGGCGGGGTCCCACATCACGATCTGGGGGTTCTTGTCACGAGGTGCAACGATTCCGATGGTCGGCTGTGAAGCGGACAGTCTCACCTGCTCGTCGGTGTTGGTGTACGCCAGATGAATTTCAGAGTGTTGATACAAGAGCGAAACGTCATTCTGGAAACCGATATACGGACCCCCGGCGCGGATTTCCAACATCACCCCGGTGTCACCGATCTCGCCGGTGTAAGTCCCGTTCTCGGAGTCGATCACCCCACCAGGACCGGCCAACTGATAGACCTCCGAATGCTCAGCCTCGGGGAACCAGTCGGTCTGCACCACAATCGGATTCGGACACACATCACCCAAAGCAACATCCGGCATCGCCGCTTCGGTGGTGGGAGCAGCGGTGGTGGGAGCGGCAGTGGTCTCTGTGACGACATCTTCATCGTCGCCGCAGGCCGAGGCCACCAAAGCCAGGACGGCCAAGGCGGCCAGCCATCTAGGTACCTTTCGAGTCGTTTTCATGAGCGAGGCTCCTTTCGTTCGTAACCAATGGTTCTTGTAGGTTTTGTCGATGTACGGTGCTCTGCGCAAGGCAGGTCAGGTGGTTTCGTGCCATTTGCCAACGGCCAGTTTGCCGAGCAGCCCGAACCCCCAAAAGACTAGGATCCCCAGCAGGGAGGAGAAAAACAGGGCTGTGAACAGTTGCTCGGTCAGTAGCCGCGCCCGATATAGATCGAGCAGCCTTCCCAATCCGGGGATTCCCTTTCGGAAGAAAAACTCACCTACTATGGCGCCGATCACAGACAGTCCGGCGGAGATGCGAAACCCGGCGAAGATGGCGGGAAGGGCGTTGGGGAACTGCAGTTTGATCAGGCGGGTGAACCGGTTTGCCCGGTGAAGGGTGAAGAGGTCGTGGAAAGAAGCGGGCGCCGACTGCATCCCGAAGAGGGTGTTGGTGATAATCGGGAAGATGGAAATAATCACACACACCACCACCCGGCTGGTGAAGCCGAACCCGAGCCACAGGCCTACCAGCGGGACGATCGCCAAGATGGGTACGGTCTGGATAACCACTGCATAGGGATAGAAGGAAGTCTCTACCCATTTGGCCTGACTCATGAAAATGGCAGAGGTCATTCCCAGCACAATGGCTATGAGCAGCCCCGACATCGACACCGCCAGGGTCCAAAGCAGCCCCTCCAGCACTTGGAGGAGGTTTTGCTGGTTGACAAAGCCGACATCGATGACTTCGTTGGGGGTGGGAAGCAAGAACTGTCGATCGGGGTGGAGGTTCAGGCTGATGGCATACCAGACGCCGAGTACCGCCAGCAGAACCAGGATGGGCGGCGCCATCCGGAAGGTGGAAGAGCGCAAGCGGGAAGCGTGGCGGGGCGCGGTCATCTACTCTTCCCCTTCTCTCAGTACCGCGGAGACTTCACCGGTCAGCTCCGCGAACGCCGGGTCGAAGCGCAGATCCAGGTGGCGGGGATAGGGAAAGGGGACCTTGAAGGATTTGAGGATCCGCCCGGGTCGTGAAGACATAACCAGGACTTCGGTGGAGAGGAACACCGCCTCATAAAGATTGTGGGTGATGAACACCGCACCGAATCCCGCCAGGGCGAAGATGCGGAGCAACTCGGCGTTTAGGTATTCGCGGGTGATCTCATCGAGAGCGCCGAACGGTTCGTCGAAGAAGAACAAGGGTGGATCGAGGGTGAGCGACCTCGCCAAAGAGACCCGCATCCTCATGCCGCCTGACAGAGCTGCCGGGTAGTGATGACTGAATCCGCCCAGCCCCACCAACTCGATGGCGTCCTTGGCTCTTTGGCGGCGGTCGCCGCGGCCCAATCCCCGCAGCTCGCAGAATAATTCCACGTTCTTTTGCACGGTCCTCCAAGGCAACAGGGTGGCGTCCTGAAAAACGTATCCCAGAGTGCCATCCGCCCGGTGGATTTCGCCCGAACTGGCTGACAAGAGTCCCGATCCCATCCGCAGCAAGGTGGATTTCCCACACCCTGAGGGACCGACCACCGTCACAAACTGGCCCGGTTTGACCGAAAATGACACGTTGTCCACCGCATGGGTGCCGTCGGGAAAGGTCTTGCTGACGTTTCTGAAGGAGATGAGGGTTGAGGAAGAAGCGCTAACTCGGGTCTCTTCATAGTGAGAAGGTTTGGTTTTTGAAATTATCGGCCCCCATCCTTTTCTTAGTGATGGCTTCCAGAGGCGACCACCGCGCCACCCTTCATGGTAATCCGTCCGGGACGAATGGAGAGCGCCTTGTTGAGAGTATTTGCTTCCACCAGAGTAAGGTCGGCCGACTCGCCGGCTTTGAGAGTTGATCGGCCGTCGCTGAGGGCGGCTAGCAGCCGCGCATCGTCATAGAAGTGGCCCGCCAGTCGGGCCAGGTAGCCGACTTCCAAGGTGTCGGCGGTGGGGAAGGGGCAAAAGGTGTCGTCAACATTGTCCACGCCCAGCCGCACCTCTACTCCTTCCTCGATGAGCAGGTTGATGGGCGCCAGGGCTCGGCGGGGCGAATGAGTGTCGTGTTCGTGCAGGATGAGATTGGTGCGGGGCAGGCAAATAACGGTTATTCCCAATCCGGCTATGCGCCGGGCCAGGGCGCGGGATCGGGTTTCGGGGAGGGCGCTGAGCACGCAACTGTGGCTGAAAGAGACCCGGCCCGCCAAGTTACAGCGTTCTACCTCATCGAGAGCGAAGTCCATGAGCATGTGGGTGGGGTCGAGCGTTTCGTCGATGTGGAGATCCGCCTCGACCCCGGTTCGGGCAGCGAGTTCCATTATGCCGCTGACCGACTGTCGGGGCTGGGTGTCGTGGTTGGGCGATCCGCCGATCAGTTGGTATCTGCCGAGGGTGAGGTCCCGGTGGAGGCGTTCGACTTCTTCGGGGTCGGTTAAGGTGTCCACCACCGCAAAGGCGACCAGTTCGATCTCCATACGCTCCGCCACTTCCTCTTGGACCTCACCCATCACCGGCCAGCGGGGAGCGGCGAAGTTCTTGGGATAGTGCAGCACGTGGCCCCGGGCGCGGGTGGCGCCGTTGGCCGACAGGGTGGAGAAGAGACGTCGGGCGCGCATCGCGGCAGTATCGGCTATGTACCCCTCCGGCCGGACTCCCATCTCGATGGCGTCGTCCAGGGAGCGGGGCGGTCGGGGAGAGCCGACATAGGCGCGGTCGGGGTGGAGATGTGGTTCGGCGAAAGAAGGCAGGGCCAGATGGGAAGCGCGGGTGGAGGATGCAGGGTGAGGGGAGGCAGGTGTGAGCCGCTCGATAAGACCCTGGCGGAACGAGACGACCTGAGGCCGGTCGTAACCGGGGACCATGACCGGGCCGATCGCTTCGGGCCGAACCCCAGTAGTCAATTGGTGAGGATGGATGATCATCGATGCGGATTGGTAGTCAAAGGTCGCTTGGTCGGCTACTTGAAAGATAGGTGATTACTGGTAGAGGTCGGTGGTCAATGGGATGTCTTTTCGGCTCAGCCCGGATCGGTGCCGTATGGAGGCGGCCCGACCTCGCGCCTCGGTGTGGAGGGCGGCTTCGTCTATCCCCACCACCCGGCCATTCCGGTAGCAAGGGCGTCCGTCCACCCAGGTCTCAAGCACCGATGCCGTCGACACCGACCAAACCAGCGCCCCGAGAGCGTCGTCATAGGGGATCCAATCGGGATGTTCGAGGTCCCATAACACCAGATCCGCTTTCTTTCCCACCTCCAGGGAGCCGATCTCGGCAGCCATTCCCAGCGCCGTTGCCCCGTCGATGGTGGCCATCCGCAACGCCCGGACCGCGCCCAGGAGGGAGGCGTCCATCCGGGCATCCTTGAACAGTCCGGCGGCCAGATGGATCTGTCGGTGCAGGTTGAGGTTGCCCGAGGCCGAGACGCCATCGGTTCCCAGTCCCACGGTCATTCCCGCCTCCAGCATCTCGGGGTATTTTCCGATGGCGGTGGCGCCTTTGGCGAGTTTCAGGGAGGTAGAGGGGCAGAACGCCACTTTGGTCTGATGGTCGGAGAGTAGATCCACCTCTTCGGGAGAGACCGCAACTGCATGAGCGATTACCAGGTTGGCGCCCAGTCCGCCCGCTTTGCCAATCCGGGTGATCGGCCACATTCCGTAACGCTGCTGGGAGATGCGGGCTTCGGGCAGAGAGGTGGCGAGATGGTAGGTGGTGCCCACTCCCATCCGGGAAGCCAGCTCCCGCGCCCCGACGTGAAGTTCCAGGCTGCAGGGCTCTTTGCCCTCAATGTTCACCCACACTCCCAGCCGTCCTTCCGCCGCGCCGTTCCAGGTTCGCACCGTCTCCGCCAAGGCCTCCAGCGCGGTGTCGGCATCGGGGAAAAAGTGATGATCGACCATCTCCGGAGACCAGCCGGGAGGGATCTTTTCCGGTTTGACATCGGCGGCGTGGCGGCCGGTGATCCCCCTGATTCCGGTTTGTTCCACGGCCACGGCCACCGGCGCCGGATTGTTCTGGGCGCCCATGTCCAAAAAGCAGGTTGTCCCTCCCCGGAGCATCTCCGCGGTTCCCAATAGCGCGCCCACCTCCTCGTCGTCGGCGGTGACATGGGCATAGAAAGGCTTTGCCCAGTGGAACACCCAGGTGCGGGTGTCGATCATGTCGGGGAAGACCGCCCGGGAGAGGGTTTCGGAAAGATGGACATGGGAGTCGATCAGCCCGGGGGTGAGTCCCCGCCGCCGCCCGCTTAAACGCTCAACCGGCCGGTTTCGCGGTTGGCGGCCGAGACGGCTGTTCACCTCGGCCGTGGTCCCCAGGTCGCGGATCCGGTCGCCTTCGATCAACACCGCCGCATCGCTTATCACCCGGTTGCCGCCATCACAGGTGATGGCAAACTCCAGGTGCTCGATCAGGGTCGAAGAGGCAGAGATTGCCACCGGTGCTCTTTCTGCTGCTTAACCGCGGGCGCGGGCGTCGGCGGTGGGATATCTCGTCCGATAGCGCATGTAGAGATAATCGCCGGCTTTGCGAACCGAGAGAATCTCCATCCTGGGCGCCTGATCGGGGAGCCAGCCGGTGCCTTCCACCAGGCTGGGACGGGGGTTGTCGGGGTTCTCGCCAACCACCAGCGGGGAGCGGGTGATGAACGGTTCATTGACCAGCCCGGCCCCAAGGAGCGACCCGTACAGAGTGGCCCCACCCTCGCACAGGAGGAAACCCACCCCGTAGTCGCCGGCCATTGTCCGAGCGTAATGTTCCAGATCCACCCCGTTGTCTCCCAGCTCCAGGATGTCCATCCTGCCCGCCGGACGGATGGTCTCGCGGACCCGCCGGGCGCCGGCCGAGGTGGTTGCCACCACCACATGCGCCTCTTCCAGAGAAAACGCCCGTGCCTGAGGTGGGAGGTTCCCGGCAAAAGTGACATATGAAAAGATGGGCAGTTCCGAGCGCTTTTCGTGACGACGCAGGGCGGTGAAAGCCTCCACGTCCCGGGGATAGATGTCTTCGGGGGTGTTGAGGTGGTTGGGTTCGGCCCACAGCGTTCCCTCCCCCACTACCACCGCGTCCGCCCGGGCCCGCAACAGTCCCATCAGCCAAATGTCGTTGTCGTCGAACCCCGAGATCGGGCCTCCTCCCCGGTGGTCGGGATGATTGAAAGCCACCCGGCCGTCGTGCGCGGTCACGAAGTTCATGGCCAGCAGCGGAAGCCCGTCCGCCGGTGGCCGAAGCCGCAGCGGCCCGCCGTAGACGGCGGCGAAATCGGGATGGAGACTCATCCCTTCACCCTGGCTGGAGGATTCAACATCGAACAGGGTTTCGAACCGGAGGGCAGGGCCGCGAACCGAGATGGGAGAAAGCTGTTCCATACTTTTCTGGGTCTCCTTAGGTAGCCATCCTAGGAGGTCTACGATACCGGATCGCTTGATGGCCCACCATATGCCGCCCGGTACCCTCCGGTTAATGATCCCGAAGGTTTTGAAAAAATGAGAGAGCAAGTTATCGCTCGTCTCCGTTCCGCCCTCGACGAGCAGCGTTGGGACGGTTTGGTGGTCTCTTCCCCGGAGAATTTCGCTTATCTGGCCGGGTTTGTGGTGCCGTCCCATCCGCTGATGCGCTGGCGGCATGCGGCGGTGGTGTTGCCCGCCACCGGCGAACCGGCGGTGATGTGTGTCGGGGTGGAGGAGGGAATGGTCCGCCAGGGAGCGCAAGCGGCCGAGGTGGCGGTATGGGACGAGTTCGATGACGACCCGATGGTCTGTCTGGCCGAGCTGTTGGGGCGGCTCGGTCTGGAGCGCGGTCGGCTGGGTGTGGAACTCGGCTATCTGCCGACGGCGGACTTCGCCCGTCTCCAGGAAGCGGCGCCCCTGGTGGAGTGGGTTTCTGCCGACCGCTGGCTCGGAAAGCTCCGGCAGGTCAAAACAACCGGCGAGCTGGAACTGCTGGTCAGATTGTCGAGAATCGCCGACGCCGCGATCGGTTCCGCGCTCCGGTCGGTGAGCGCGGGGGACACAGAGATGGATATCGCCGCCGCTCTCACCGATGGCATCTATCGGGGGGGAGCAGAAGACTTCCAGCTTATGATCGTGGCCACCGGTCCCCGCAGCCAACTGGCCAACGTCGGCCCTACCGGGCGAGTGCTTCGATATGGTGATGTGTGCCGCGTGGAGATCTTTGCCGTGGCGGAGGGGTATCACGCCGGGGTGTGTCGCACCGCGGTGGTGGGGACGCCACCCCCGACCGCTGTCGAGATCTGGGCCAAGCTGGTGGAATGCCGGAATATTTTGCTGGACGCCATTCGTCCCGGGGTTTCGAGTCGGCGGGTGTGGAAGCGCTTCGAAGCTTTCTTTGCTCCGCTTGGTCTGCCGCTCTTTTCTTTTGTGGGGCACGGGATCGGACTGTCCCTGCACGAGGAGCCTTACCTGAGCGCCCGTCATGATCAGCCGCTGGAAGAGGGCATGGTGTTCGGTGTCGAGCCCTTGGTCTATGACACTGGGCATGGCTTCGGGCTGCAGCTCAAGGACATGGTGGCGGTAACAGCCCAGGGCGCCGAGCTGTTATCGGACGTATCCGACAACCGCCAACTGATTCCAATCGGCTGAGCGGTTGGAAGGAGGCCGCGAGGCCTTCGGCTAGCCGGCGAAAAAGGCCGGGAGTTTCCGTTCCAGCTTGGCAAGGAATTTTTGCCGTTTGCGTGGGGAGTCCTTGTTCATGTTGTTGAGATCCAGCCATTTCACCCGGCACCCCCGGGTGAACATGGCCCGATGGCCCCGCTTCAAAACCCGCTTGGCCGGGTTGCCCACCGCCAACACGTACCACCAGGGCGATCCGGTGGTGGTGACCGCCGCCACTCTCCGGAGACCCAGTATCCCCCGGATGATGGGTCCTCCCTCCTCCCGGAGCCCGAAGGCCACTCCCGGGATCCACACCCGCTGCAGCCATCCGGTCAGGATGGCCGGGTATCCGAAACTCCAGGTGGGAAAGATCAACAGCAGCCCTTCGGCGGCTTGCAGCCGCTCCACATAGGGTCGGACATGGGCGAGGTTGGGCCCGATTTCGTGATAGTCCAGACGTTCCTGAGCTGAGAGAACCGGGTCGAACTGCTCGGAGTAGAGGTCCAAGAGGTCAATATGGTGGCCGGCCGCTTCCAAGCCGGCTACCGTCCGGTCTTTGAGGGCCGCCGAAAAGCTCTCCGCCAGAGGATGCGCCCACACCACCAAGATTCTCATCGGGTTGCTCCTTTACCTTGACCGCTCACCTACCTTGACCGCTCACCCGTCAAAACGAATCCTATTCCCGTATTGACCCTTTTGAGTCCAACCGATGTTCAGTCGGGCCGGGTGACGCAGAGGCCGTGACCAAGCGAGTCGGGATCGACCTCCCCGTCTTCGAAAACCACCCGGCCGCGGCTCACCGTCTTGACCGGCCATCCTCGCAGTTCCATCCCCTCATATATGCAGGTGCCGTTACCGGTGTGATTTACCGTGTCCATTCGGTCGGTATCAACCAGCACCAGGTCGGCGTCGGCGCCGGGGATGATGGCGCCCTTTCGAGGGTAGAGACCGAATCGTCGGGCGGGCCCATAGGAGTTCAGTTCCACCAGCCGGGAGAGGGGCAGTCCCCGGCGATGCACGCCATGTTCCATCAGGAGCGCCAGCTCCCAAGGAAAGGAGACCACTCCCGGTTTTTCCTCCCACAGGTCTTCGCCCTTCTTGGGGAAGAAGGGAACGTGGTCCGATCCGATCGATCCCACCTGTCCGGCGAATATCCCTTCCCACAAGCCTTCCAGTTGTTCGGCGTCTCGCAGGGGAGGAGAGATCTTGGCTCGCATGTCCAGGTCGGGATCGTAGGCGGTGCGCACCAGATAGTGAGGGCAGGTCTCGATAGTGACGTCTACTCCCCGGGCGCGGGCCTGGGCGGCCAGTTTGGGCCCAGCCGCCACGCTGGTGTGCACCACATAGAGGGGACATCCGGTGAGTTCGGCCAAGAAAATCATCCGGGCGATGGTCTCTTCTTCACAGAAGGCCGGTCGTGACTCGGTGTAGGCGCCCAGATCCTGGCGTCCGGTGGCTTGCACCGAGCGTTTTATCCACCGGGCGATCTCGGTGTTCTCGCAATGAACAGAGATCACCCCTCGTGGCAGTTCACGGATCTTGGTCATGGCGGTGTACACCCACCCGTCGTCGGCGGGTACGATCCCGATCGGGTTCACTTGCTCATAGCCGAAGTAGCACTTGAAGGACTGCACACCGGTCTCTGTGGCTATGCGGGGTATCTCCGCGATGTGCTCCTCGCGTTGGATCCCGAAATGGAAGCCGAAGTCGATGTGCGCCACCGCCTCTCCCCGTCGCCGGCGGTCCTGATAGAACGGCAAATAGGAGGGTTCGAGGTTGCGGATGTACAAGAGGACGGTGGTTATCCCGCCCCGGGCCGCAGCTGCCGTTTCGGTGTCCATGTCCTGGTCATATGGATAATTAACACCCAGGTGGCAGTGGGGGTCGATCACTCCCGGCATCAGCGCCAGCCCTTGGGCGTCGATGACTCGCCGCCCTTCAGGCAACTCTCCGTTTTTGCCAACGGAGGCGATTCGTTCTCCCTGAACGGCCACTCCTCCCCGAAATTCTCCGGTGTGGGTGACCACCCGGGCGCCTTTGATTACCAGGTCAACCTTCATTCGCCGCCTCTTCGATCTGTTCGATTCTCTTTCGTATTCCCTCCCACTGGGAGGCGCCCACCGTGACGGGCGCCCGGTTGCCCAAACCCCTGGCCCAGCAGGTGACGTGCCCCAGTTCGGCGGCCCAGTCCAGATCGACTCCTCCCGGTGGCGCCGCCAGGTCCATTACCAGACAACCCGGCGGTAGCCGCCCCAAAACCTCTTCTCCCACCACTTGCACGGGGACGGTGGACAAGAGCATATCCAGGCGGTGAGCATGCCCGGGAAGTTCTTCGAGCGGGATAGCCGAAGCGCCGATCGCTTCCGCGGCCGCCCGCTGGACAGGATTGCGGGCCGCCACCAGGGGGTTGGCTCCCATGAGCACCAGGGTGCGGGTGAGAAGCGACCCGATGGTTCCCTGGCCGACCACACCCACCGTTGAGTTGTGGATGGTGATCTCGGTCAGTTCGATGATTCTCCCAAGAGCGCCTTCCACGATGGCCGGGCCGCGCCGGAGCATCAGCTCCCGGTCATCCTCATATTCCCGGACGCCCACCCCGGTCGCCTCGGCCGCCGCCCGGAGGCGATGATCGGCGACGCCCAGAATCAGATGAGCGTTTGGGGCCATTCGTCCCAGCAGTTCCGGGCCGACGATGATGGGTCGTGGGGCGGCGGGGGCGAAGAGAGCGCCGTCCTCGGCGATACCGGGGATGGGCAACAGCCCGTAATGGGCGCCCTCCAGCGCCGTATCTGGGGTTGAAGACCGCGTCACTCCGGAGATGCCCCCCTCCGGCCAGGGAAACCCGTGGGCTCGGACCACCGCTCCCATAGCCGCCGCCTGACGGGCAATTTCCTGTTCGCGGCGGTCTCCTCCCACCACTGCGATCACTCGTTCGCTCCAGGGAACAGTCATGTAATGCTTCTACCAGTACTCCTCATAGTGGACGTTACCTATTCCCCCGCGACGGGGGAGGGTAAACCCCCGCTCGGCCAGGAGTTTGGCTACTCCGGGGGCTTGGTCGAAAACAGGTTGTCCATTCGACCACTGAGGTACTCTGATCATGGCTGGATTGCCGCACAGGAAAACTTGCAGGCGGGAAGGATCGAGCTCCAGTCCGGTCTCCTCTGAGAGCAGATCGTCGGCGATTAGCTGCTGGATGCGCATCCGTAGCGCCCCGTGGGCTTCTTGGCGGGTGACGAGGGGCAGATAGCGATAGTTGGGGAAGCGCTCTTCCAAAGCCCGGTGACGAGCGACATATCCCAGGTCGGCAGCGTAGCGAACCGACACCACCGACACCACGCGTCCCTGATGTCCCTTGCGAAACAGCTCCACGACCATGGCGTTGTGGGGCGCCTCCCCCGTCCCGGTGGAAAGGAACAAAACATCGGAGAAAGGGTCGGTCACCGTAGAGAGGGTGTAGTGACCGGCCATGCGAGGGCCGAGATACACCCGGTCTCCCTCCTGTTTGAGAGCCAGCCTGGGAGTGAGGGCCGACAGCCGCTCCAAGGTGGGCGGAACCCGCACGATATAGAACTCGAGGTGTTCCTCATAGGCGGGGTCGGCGAGAAAGCCCTGAGCGTCAAAGATGCGGGAAGAAATCGAATAGGACCTCCTCACCAGGGTCTCCGAGCCGGCCCGCCGGTCGGCGGCGTCATCAATCCTTGGTTCCCAGTAGCCGATCCCCAAGGTGGCGTACTGGCCGGGAACCAGCGGAGAGTCACGCCGATCAGGTCGCACCCTCAGGATCCACAGATCGGGGTTGACTCTCCGGAACCAGGTGATGGTGGCGTTGTAATAGCGCTTGGCCAGGTCGGACAAACGTTGGCCGGCCGGGACCGGAGACGTCCTTTTTTGAGGTGACGGCAGGGAAGGAAAGTGTCGAGATCGGATAGCTTCCCAAGCCTGGTCGGCCGGGATGACAACCACCCCGTCGAGACTCGCCTCTCCGCCATTTTGGTGCGCAAGCAGATATACGGGCAGAGGCCCCTTCTCCACTTCGATACCGGAGCTTTCCAAAAGCCGGTCGGCGGAAGACTTAGGCCCGGAGATCAACACCTGGTCGAACTGCAGGTCAGGTGTTTGGCGGTTGCTGAAAACCACCATGGGATAACCGCCCAGGTCGTATACCCGGGTGGGCCAGGACCTCCAGAAAACGGTGATCAGCCTTTGGGACTCCAGGCGCCGCACCGTGCGTCTGGCCAGAAAGGACATCCGGCCGAACCCGGTCTCATGGATACAAAGCACCACATGCCCTCCCGCCGCCATGAGGTCGAGCGTCCATTCCACCGGCTGGTCTCCCTCACCCACTACCAGAACATCGCCGGGCGGCTCTTTCATCTGGGTAGGGTGGGTGTAGGTACGCGAGGAGACCGAGGGGTCAACAGAAATAGGTGGGGAGCGCAGGTCGGGTGGGGGTTGGGCCAACCCCAATGCCACTGCTCGGGCCGCCACCGGGCCGGTGGAAGTCTCTATCACCAGATTTGGGCCAGGTGACTGGTGTATCCGTTGGACGACGGTGTCATAGCGGACGGTAGTCCCCGGCGCATCGAAAGGGTCGGGATAGACTCGTCGGTCGGAGGTGGAGAGGACCAGCACGCGTCGGAGGCCGCTTGCGGCCGACTCCGATGCCAGGGACAATGCTGCCAGACGGTCGCCCAGCACTACGATTTCCCATAGAAAGGACGAGTCGGGTACTCCGGTGTCGTTTGGTTCGATAATGCTGTGAAGGCTATCGGAACCCATGGCCTGCCTTTAACTCTAAATAGACGCTAGGAAGGAGCAGTGCTTTGCCGGTCGTGACCGTGGAAATGTGGGAGGGAAGAACCACAGAGCAGAAGCGTCGGTTGGTGAAAGCCATCACCGAGGCAATGGTGGAACACGTCGGCGCCCGCCCCGATGCCCTACATGTGATCATTCACGATGTCCCTCGGGAGAGTTGGGGCTTGGCCGGGGTGCTGGGGCCGGATCGAACCGACGTATGAACCAGGCGGTGGAGCTCTCAGCGCTGAGTCCGGAATCGGCGGCGCTGTTAGTGATAGACATGCAAAATGCTTTCTGTCACCCCGAGGGGACTTTGGGCGATTCGGGTGTGGATGTCGGCCCTGCCCAAGTGGTCCATGGGCCTATTCGGCGGCTGGTCGAGACATTCAAGGCGGCGGAGATGCCGGTGATCTGGACAGTGCAGGCTCATCTTCAGCCCGACCGGAGCAGGGAACAAAAGCGCCTTCCCTCCCACACCGAGCGCCGCGCACGAGTGGCCGCCCTGGCCGGAAGCTGGGATGCGGAGATCGTAGACGAGTTGGCCGAGTTGGCCGACGATCCGGTCATGGTGATCCAAAAGCATCGGTTCGGGGCTTTCTATGAGACGCGGCTGGAGGCGTTGTTGCGAATGCTGGGGGTTCGGGCGCTGTTCATTACGGGGGTGACTCTCAACGCCTGCGTGGAGACCACCGTCCGGGAGGCCTATCTGCGGGATTACGACGTGATAGCGGTGACAGACTGCATCGCCGGGGTCCGTCCCCAATGGGAACCGTCCGCCCTAGAAGTATGGTCGCACTACTTTGGCGCTCTGGTCACTGTCTCGCAGGTGGAGGATTGGTTAGAGGAAAGCAGCCAGCCGGTGGTTAGCGGATTGGCGCATGTGCTTCTGGAGACCACCGACTTGGACGCCGCCGAGCGTTTTTACGTCGACCTGTTGGGATTTCGGGTACGCACCAGGGCGCCTTTTCGTGACGGGCGGCGGTTTATCAGCACCGAACAGGGCCTGGGACTTACCGAGGGAGGCACAGGGAAGGGTGGGCAGATGGATCACCTCGCTTTCGAGGTCCGGGGGGTGGCCGAGTTCGAGCGTCGGTTGTCGGTAGCCGGTTGTCGGATCGTCCGCCCGCTGGGCCCCGGTCCCTATGGTCTTACCGTGTATGTAGCCGACCCGGACGGCAACGAGATCGAGCTCTACGAGCGGGAGTGAGCGTGAAGATAACCACCGCCACCATCTACACAGTGGCCTTGCCCACCCGTCGCGAGCACACCTGGGCTTCAAAGATGACCGCACCCATCGGTCGCCATGCCATCCTCCGGCTGGGCACCGACCAGGGAGTGGAGGGATGGGGGGAGGCGCCGGCCGGAATCACCTGGGGCGGGTCGGCGATGCGGTATTACGGCGAATCTCCGGAGACAGTGCGGGTGGTGGCGGCCGATTATCTGCTCCCCGCCATGGGCTCCACCGACCCTCGTGACATCGCGGTGATTCATACCCGGATGGACAAGGCGGTGAAGGGACATCCCTATGCCAAAGCCATGATCGACATGGCCTGCTATGACCTGGCCGGCCGGGCGATGGGCGTGGGGGTCTCCACCCTTCTGGGGGGTGCACACCGTCGGGGAATCGAGTTGGCGCATTCGTTGGGGATAATGCCCATTGAACGCTGTCTGGAAGAAGCACAACAGGCGGTCGCTGAAGGGGCGTTAACCATCAAGTGCAAGACTGGGCTGGATCCGGTCCGGGACGTGGAACTGGTTCGCCGGCTGCGGGAGTTGGTGGGGCCGGAGATCAGAATCAGGGTGGACGGGAACGAGGGGTATTCCCATGTGGCGGAGGCGGTGAGGGTTACCCGAGCCCAGGAGGAATACGATATCATGCTGTGTGAGCAGCCGGTGGCCGGCGCCGAGGGGTTGGCGGCGGTGGCCCAGCAGGTGGAGGTACCGGTGATGGCCGACGAGTCGGCCTGGACGGTCGAGGACATCTGGGAGTTGGCCCGCCTGGAAGCGGCCGAGTACTTCTCGTGCTACGTCACTAAACCGGGAGGCCTGTTTCGGGCCCGCCAGCAGGCTGAGACCGCCCGTCGTGTGGGGATGATGTGCGACATCGGCGGGTCGATCGAGACCGGTGTGGGCAACGCCGCCAACCTGGCGCTGGGAGCGGCGGTCGAGAACGCCATCCTGCCCAGTGTGTGCCCGGTTTCGGGCCCCGAGGGGAGCGCCCGACCGGAGATAGCCGGCATCTACTACACCGATGATTTGATCTCCGGCTCGTTTGGCTTCGAAGATGGGCGGGTAATGGTTCCTGAGGGTCCCGGCCTGGGAGTCGAGGTCAATGTGGCCAAGGTGGAGAAGTACTCGGTGGTCGAGGCGGTCCGTTTGGAGCTAGGTGGGGGCGAGTGGCGCAGCCGATGACCCGGATAGTGGTGATGGGAGGCGGTGCGGGTGGCATGGCCGCCACAGTGGATTTGACCCTGCGGGGATTCGAGGTGGTTTGGTGGCGTCGCACGGTTCCCCTGGGTGCTCTACAGGGATTGCGGCTCGAGTATCGGGGAGTGCTGGGTGAGGGGAGTATGCCCGTTAGGTGTACCGACGACCTGTCAGCGGCAGTGCAAGGGGCTGCCGGTGTGCTGGTGTGCCTGCCATCTACCGCCCATCGTGATATTGCCCGTCATTTGGCGAGGGTCGGGTGCGAGGCGCCGGTGGTGCTGGCGCCTGGGCATCTGGGCGGGGCGTTGGAGGTTGCAAAAGTGATGCGTGACGCCGGCGCGGCGCGCTTGCCTCCCCTGGCCGAGTGCTCCACCCTTCCCTATACGGTTCGAACCGCTCTCCCCGCAGTGAGTGAAGAGCAGCAGCCGAATGGCCACTCTCAATGGATAGTGAACATAACAGGCGCGGCGGCTCGGATGTGGGTGGGGTGTTTACCGGGAGGCGAGGACGCTATGGCTCTGGCCTTCGATCTTTACCCAGGGGCGGTTCGCCAACCCGATGTGCTGGCGGTCGGGTTGGCGGAGTTAAATATGGTGCTCCATCCTCCGGGAGCGATCTTGGGAGCGGTTTGGGTGGAGGCCACGAGCGGCGACTTCCGTTTCTATGTGGAGGGGATGACCTCGGGGGTGGCGTCGGTGATGGCCCGCCTGGACGACGAACGCCTGGCAGTGGCTGCCGCCTTCGGATACCAACTGGGATCCCTGATGGAGGAGATGTTGGCCATTGGCACGGTGGAGGAGGATGCCGATCCCACCGACTTGCGAGGCGCGATTGCGACAGGCAGCGCCAACGCACGGATTATGGCGCCCGACTCCCTCGGCCATCGTTACTACACCGAAGATTTCGGATACGGCCTGTTGCCGCTGGTGGAGTTGGCGAGAGTGGCCGGAGTGGCGACTCCCGTAGCCGCGGCGCTGCTGAACCTGGCCGCCGCCGCCGGTTTGGAGGACAACATAGCAGGGGGGCGCACCCTGGAGCGCATGGGCCTTGATGGTCTCTCCGTGGAAGAGATCATCTCCCTGATCCGCCCTTAGAAGCAGCGATCTCTCCCTACCGGCGTTCTGTATCTTTCCCTCACAGGGTTTTGACCAACTTGGCGGTAGGAATGTTTCCCAGAGGGCTGTGGCTGGCCACAGGTCAGAACTGTTTCAACAACCCCAAAGTGGATTTGTCTTTGTCATGGCAGATTGCCTCGTGCTCTTGATCGGTGAGGCCCACGAGTCGATGGGAGGCGTCGATGGCTGGTAGCCAGCCCGTGTTCCGTAGCCAGCCGCTCGACGGGAGGAAGGATTCTTCTCCCGTCGAGCGCTAACGGCAGATCGGATCACCTTTGTACCTTCTGTCACGTTTGGGAGTCCCTTGCCGCCCACACGCCCTACGATAGTTTTGGCCAAAGGTAAACTGCCCGGCATGGGGAAAGTAGTGGTCATCAAGCATTCCTGTGGATCGGTGGGCAGGTTGGCGGAGCGGCTGGGCCACTCCGGGGTGGAGTGGGATGAGATCAACATCGCCGAGGGAGAGCCCCTCCCGCCGGCGGAAGAGATCGGGGCCTTGGTGATGATGGGCGGGGTGATGGGCGCATATCAGACGGAGGAATATCCCTTTCTGGCCGAGGAGATGAGGATGGCCCGCAAAGTGGTGGAGAGGGAGGTCCCGGTGCTGGGTATCTGTTTGGGGTCTCAGCTCTTGGCGGCGGCTTTGGGGGGTCGCGTCTATTTGGCCGACCAGCCCGAGGTGGGGGCGGTATCTGTCAAGCTCACCGAGGCCGGCTCCCGGCATCCGGTGGTGTCGAAGGTCGCCGAACGCCGGGTGTTCTCCATGCATCAGGACACATTCGACGCGCCGCCGGGCAGCGAACTGTTGGCCTACTCCAACCGATTTCCGCAGGCTTTCGTTCGGGGATCGGCGTTGGCAATTCAGTTTCATCCCGAAACTCACAACGCCGAAGCCAACCAGTGGGCGTGCCGCGACGCCCGGGAGATGGTGGTGAGAGCGGGGAAGACCCCCGAAGGGTTCGCCGCGGAGTTGGAGGAGGCTAAAGAAGAACTGGCCGAGGGCGCCTATCAACTGTTCGACACCTGGATCGCTGGATTGGATGCCTGAACCACTCCCCCACCTTCGGGAGATGGCGACCTCCGATCCATATGCAGTCCACCTGGGGGCCAAGCTGATCAACACCGACCCCGACCGGTTGAAGGTGGTGCTGGAGATCCAACCTCGTCACACCAACTTCATGGGGTCTGTTCATGGGGGCGCCGTGTACTCACTGGCTGACATAGCGCTGTCTTTGATCTCCAATGCCCAGGTGGAGGCAGTGGCGCTCGATACTCATCTGGTGCAGGCCGCCTCGGCGCAGGTAGGTGATCTTCTAACCGCCACCGCTCGCCCCGCCACCAGGTCCCGATCCGTGGCCACTTATCAGATCACGGTGGAGCGAGGCGACGGGCGAGTCGTCGGGCTGCTCACCGGGACCGTCTTTCACAGGAGTGAACACCGCGCGGCACGAGCGCGGTGAGGGTTTTTCAAAGGATTCATTCAAGGTGACTTTCGAAGACGAGATGCGATTTAGACGACGATGGAAGCGGCGGCGTGTCTGGATGGGGACTTTGGGTTCCTTGTTGGTGGTGTTGACACTGGTTAGTTTCGGGTTGGAGTCGTTCAAAGAAAATGAGCGGTACTCCACCGTGGATGCCCGCGAAACCATGGACACCCAAACCCCCGGCGAAGTGCAGCGTTCCCGCGAGGATTTCGACAACCGGGATATATTGGTTTCCACAGTTCCCCCATCTTTCCGCCCCACCGAGGCCAGATTGGCAGTTGAACCCTCCTCCGGCTACCGAATCCAGATCTCTGGGCCCGGAGATGACTCGAACCGGTCTTCTCCGGCCCTTGCCAAAGAGCCAACCGCCCAGTCTGAAAAGAAGACTCGGTCCACTACGGGGGTGGAACCTCCCTGGTTCTCGGAACCTCTGTCGCCGACCTCCTCGGAACAGGATCTCCACCTGGAGAAAGAAGAATCGGAACCCTTTTCCAATCCCTATGTCACCAGCCCGTCGTTGCCCGACGAGATGTTTGATGCAGTGTTGTTGATCGGCGCTGATGCCGGAGGAAAACTGGCAGACACTATCATGCTGGTGATTCTCCCCAAGGACGGCTCGGCCCCGGCTCTGGTCTCCATTCCGCGGGATCTGTATCTCCCCAATCCTTGCACCAACGACTACCGGCGGGTGAACGCCAACCTGGGGGGGTGTCGCGGCGGGGTCAGCGGAGCCGAGCTGTTGGCGGTGGTTGTCGAGGACTTCACCGGAGTGGCGGTGGATCACTACGTCCGGATTGATTTCGAGGGCTTCGTTGAGTTGGTGGATGGATTGGGGGGAATAGAGATCTGTTTCGATCATCCGACTTTTGATCGCAACGCCCAGTTGGACATCGGCGAGGCCCAGTTGGACATCGGCGAGGAGGGATGTCCTATGGCAGACGGCGCCACTTCTCTCGCCTACGCCCGGTCCCGCAACGCTCGTCAACTGGTGGATGGGGAGTGGCAGGCGGCCTGGTCGTCAGATTCGGTGCGCCAAAAGCATCAGCGGGAGTTGTTGCTGAAGCTGGCAAGTAGTTTGCGAGAATCCGGTCTGCTTTCAAAGTTCCAAGGCCTCTCTCACACCTTCCGCTTGGATAGCGGTTGGTCCATCACCGAGGCGGTGGAATGGGCGTGGCGGTACCGCGATTTGGACTTATCTCTCATAACCCAGTTGAAAGTTTCAGTGGATGACCACACGACGCCCTCGGGGGGGTTGGTGGCGGTCCCCACCCGCCCGTTCAACGAGATTCTGGCCGAGTGGCGGGGGTCTGTCGCGGGGTGAGAACGGTTTGGCTGGGCGCGGCGGATCTGTTGTTCCGTAGCCTGGTAGCCTCCCTCGGTTAGGGCATTCAAGACCCTTGAATAGGGATTTAGTCATTTGACCACCAGAGCTGAGTTCAGATCGAAACGCCGTAGGATGCAACGACGCATCTGGATTGGCGTGGGATTGGTCTTCTTGTTGGCACTCTTGCTGGTGGGGTTGCGTTTGTACCTGGGTTTCAAAGCTGTGGCAGATATACCGTTCTCACCCGGCGACGCCAGTAGCACGTTGGGGGAAAGAACTGAGGACGAGGTGGAGAAAAATCGCACAAAAATAGACGAGGAGGAAAAGAAGAGGGACGAAGACCCTCCCGAGGATCCGCCACCGGTTACCGACCCTCCTTTGGGACCTGTGGAGGAGCCCCCACAGCAAGAGGATGAGGACCCCGAGGGAGTAGTGGAGGAGCCCACAGCCGAGCCGGTGATTCATGCCCGCAGCCCAACCAAGTTTCCCGATGAGATGTTCGACACAGTGCTCATGATGGGCGCTGACGCCACCGGCTACCTGGCCGACAGCATCATTTTGGTGCTCTTTCCGGAGGGGGGTTTGGCTCCGGCGATAGTTTCCATCCCTCGAGATCTCTACCTGTACAACTTTTGCTCAGAGGACTTTCGCCGGGTGAACGCCAATTTGGGTGGGTGTATCGGGTATGCCAACGGCCCTGAACTGCTGGCCCTGGCTATCGCGGATTTCACGGGGGTGGAGGTCGACCACTTCGCCCGGGTCGACTTCGAGGGGTTTGTGGAATTGGTAGATGGTTTGGGGGGAATAGAGATCTGTTTCGATCATCCGACTTTTGATCGCAACGCCCAGTTGGACATCGGCGAGGCCCAGCTGGACATCGGCGAGAAGGGTTGTCCTATCGCAGATGGCGCCACTTCTCTCGCCTATGCCCGGTCCCGCAACGCTCGTCAACTGGTGGACGGGGAGTGGCAGCCGGCCTGGTCGTCTGACTTTACACGCCAAGCACACCAGCGTGAGTTGCTGCTCGGGCTTGCCGGTAGCTTGCGGGACTCCTCTCGCGACGACCTTCTTGGGACCCTACAGGACCTCTCCCATACTTTCCGTTTAGACGTGGGATGGTCTGTGAAAGAGGCAGTGGACTGGGCATTGCGTTACCGCCACCTCGAACCTTCCCAGGTGGCCCAACTGAAAATCCAGGTGGAGGACTATCGTTCACCCGCCGGCGCCCAAGTGTTGGTGCCCACTCGAACTTTCCCGGAGGTTCTAGCCGAGTGGTGGGGTCCCGCCGCCGGGTGATTGGTTGGTCGGCGCTCATACGCTCTGCTCCCGGGCTCGGTTGGACTGGTAGCCTCCTGCTGCTATGAGTGCCGAGACGGCCTTGGGTTTAGGGGGCATAGTGAAGCGGTTGGACCATGTCTCCTGGGCGGTGCGTGATATACGAAGCGCCCTTTCGTTGGTTGAGCTACTGGGAGGCCGTTTCTATCAGGGCGCCGATAATCCCCGCAACATGTTTCGATGGGTTCAGTTCCACCTTCCCCAGGGGATGCTGGAGGTCATGGCTCCACTGGGGGAGGAGTCCTTTCTCCACAAGTTCCTCGAGCAACGAGGGGAGGGTCTGCATCATCTCACATTCGAAGTCGAAGACCTTTCGGAGGCGGTCGGCAAAGCGGAAGAGAGGGGATTTCGGGTGACCGGCCTCCACTTCAGCGAGCATTGGAGCGAGGCTTTTTTGCATCCTCGCACCACGAATGGGGTGCTGGTGGAACTCGCCCAATGGGAGGAGGATGTTTGGGTCGGGTATACGTTGGAAGAGGTGCTGGCCGGACTGTCAATCGACTCCTCCTAGCAACGCGACGATGGAGGTTCTGGCAGCGGTTCCGGTGAGACATTCGATTTCGCCCAAATCCCGACTGGCTTCTGTTCTCTCGCCCGATACCCGACAGCTACTGAGTCTGAAAATGGCCGCGAGGGTCTTGGGGGCCATTGCGGAGACCGGGGCGCGTCCCGTGGTCCTGGCCGCCGACCGACCAGTGATGGATTGGGCCGAGAAGGGGGGCTGGGAGGCGGTTTTGGACCGGGAGCCGTCTTTGAACTCGGCGGCCGCCGGGGCAGTAGAGATGGCTGCCCGGTCAAAGGCGGCCTGGATGGTGATCCATGCCGACCTCCCCCTGCTGTCAGCGGGGGACGTCACGGTTGCCAAAGAGATTGTGGAATCGGGTGAATGGGGGCTGGCGCCGTCGTCGGACGGGGGAACTTCACTCATAGGCGGCACGGGCGGTTGCGGATTTGACTTCGCCTACGGGAAAGCCAGCTTTCACCGGCATCTCTCCCGGCTCCGGCACATTTCTCCCCAGGTGATCTATCGCCTCGGCTTTGCCCTGGACCTCGACCGACCCTCCGACCTGCAAGCCGCAGTGTCCCATTCCCGGGGTGCTTGGTTGGTGGGATTCATGTCGGACGCGGAGATGATCCGAGGGAGGACACCCGCACAGAAGTAAGCTGAGTTGGGGAGGGCCAGCTTCGCTGGCACCCAACGTTCCCGGGCTAAAGGAGTCGGTATTGGGAAACCCACCGTCACTAGATCGTCCTGTCTACCAGATGAATGAAGCAGCCCGGTTGCTTGACATTCCAGACAAGACTCTGCGCAGGTGGCTGGATGGGGACCGCCGGTTTGAAAGAGTCATCGAGCCTCTTATCAGATTGGAGCGTACCGGGGAGACGGATGTCACCTGGGGAGAGTTCGTCGAGGCGGGGTTTCTGGGCGAATGTCGGCACAAGCGGCTTCCCATCGAAAGGCTTCGTCCTCTGATCCTTGCTCTGCGCGAGGAACTCCGGACCCCGTACCCACTTGCCCAAGCTCGGCCACTCTACTCCGATGGTCTCCAACTACTGTGGCGTGAGCAACAGAGCTTGGGTATAGACCGAGAGTTGTTTCTCGTGGTGGAGGGATCTCGCGATGATCCATATCAACTCGTCCTAGCGCCTATCGCGAAAGAATTCTTCGCACGAGTGGAGTTTGAGCCGCCCGACAATGAAAGTGGCGTTGCGGCCAAATGGTATCCATGGCAGGAGCATCGACGGATTGTGTTAGATCCCCGTGTTTCTTTTGGATTGCCGCATATCAATGGCGTTCGCACGGAAGCAATTGCCGAACTCCGAGCGGCTGGCGAGTCCGTTTCCACCCTGCGGACGATCTATGGTGACTACGGAATTACACAAAAAGACATCGAAGAGGCGATTCGCTTTGAAACTTCGCTCTGGGCGGCGTGAATCGGCGCATTTTCTTCGACGCGAATCTCATCGGAGTTGCCCGCGTTCTGGCGTCACATGACGAGCGCATCATCTATCCCGGCCATCGCGAATGGCCTCTTGGTCAAGACGCTCCCGACGAGGTTTGGCTTGGATATGTTGGTGAACGTGATTGGTGCGTCATATTGCGGGACAGGCGGATTCGCACTCGCCCGCCACAGCGGGCTGTGCTGGAGGAGTACAGGGTGCGAGTCGTCGTCATAGCTACTAACAAGAATCTCACTGTCGATGAGAATGTGGCTCTGCTGTTGCGGTTTTGGACCGGGATCGAGGAATCTTTGGCTGGGCCGCCGTCCTATAAGCATTTGATGAGTGGTGGGTTCAGAACCATGCTCGAATACGACCGGGAACGCGGGACCGGCGGCTAAGAATCGAGGAAGGCTTGCGGTGAATGAGCAGTTGCCTACTCCAGATCGGGCGCTGACGATCGGCGCGCATCCCGACGACGCCGAATTCGGGGCGGGGGGCGTGCTTTCCAAGTGGTCGGAGAGAGGGTGCGAAGCGTCGATGCTGGTGATGACCGACGGATCGAAGGGGAGTTGGGATCCCCACACCGATCCCGCCGAGTTGGTCGAGACCCGCCGGGTCGAGCAACTCCGCTCGGCGTCCGCGCTGGGTATCACCGGCGAGGTGGTGATGCTGGATCGGGTGGATGGGGAGTTGGAGTACTCCATGGAGCTTCGGGAGACGCTGTGCTGGTGGATCAGACGGCTGCGTCCAAACGTGGTGATCACCCACGACCCGTGGCGGCGTTACATGCTACATCCCGACCATCGGGTGACGGGAATAGCCGCCACCGACGGGATAGTCGCCGCCCGAGACCATCTCTTTTTCCCGGACCAACTCACTGGGGGGATGGGCAAGCACCGGCCTGACGCGGTGCTCTACTGGTCGACCGACCAGCCCGACCACCGGGAGGACATCGCCGGCTTTGTCGACCGAAAGGTCGCCGCCCTCCTCTGCCACTCCAGCCAGACCGAAACCACGATGGACGATGCGGAAGCTTCCGCGGCCCACCGGAAGCGGTTCGGGGCCAAGATCATCCAGCGGGCCGTCGACGCGGGTGTGCCTGCCGGTCTGGCCGCGGCGGAGGCTTTCAAGATCGTCACACCTTGAGGGTGGCGGCCTACCCCACCAATAGGGTGGCTTTTCTCGCCGCCTACCGGGCGGCCCTCCGATCAATGGACGCCCGCCACGTCACCGGGAAGCACCTGTCAGAATCGGGAGAGCATCTGGAGATAGGCGGCGCCGGGGTGGATTCGAAGGGAGGGGTGCGCATCCTGGCGGTGGGAAAGGCGGCGCATGGCATGGCTCGCGGCGCGGTTGCGGCCCTTTCTTCCCGGTTGGTTGCTGGTCTGATCATCTCCGATCATCACCAGCCCTCCCCCCACGCCCGGATGAAGGTGATGGTGGGAGATCACCCCTACCCGGGCCAAGCCAGCCGGGCGGCGGGCCGGGCGGCGCTCGATCTGGCATCCGATGGACATTCCGATGAACTGTTGCTGGCGCTGGTGTCGGGCGGAGGATCGTCTCTGATGGAGGTCCCCGTGCCGGGGATCACCTTCCAAGACCTGGCTGCGGTTGGTCGGGCGCTGGTTACCGGCGGGGTCCCAATCTCGGAGATGAACATCGTCCGACGACATCTCTCCGCGGTAAAAAACGGGGGAATAGCCCGGATGGCCGGCGGTCGACCTTTGGCTACGTTGCTGATCTCCGATGTGGTGGATGGGCCTGCATCCGCTATTGCTTCCGGCCCCACGCTGGCGGATGACACTACCCCTGCGGTCGCCCGGGCGGTACTGGCCGACTACCGGCTGGAAGCGAGAATTCCCTCCTCGGTGGTCAAATACCTTGAGGCTTCCCGGCCCCCGACAACGATGCTCCGCCCACACCCCTATCAGGTAATAGCCGATGGCGTCGGCGCGGCCCGGGCAGCCCGGGCCGAATTGGAAGCGCACGGGCTCGCCGCGCAAGTGGCCGCCGACCCGTTGGGCGGGGATGCGGAAGCAGCGGCTCGGTTGACAGTGGAGAGTTCCGTGGGCAATCTGGTGCATATTTACTGGGGAGAGACCACTGTAAGGATCGATATCCCATCACCGGGTCAAGGGGGCCGTAACCAGCACGCTGCCTTGGCTGCCGCCGGATGGTTGGCCGCGCGCGGACGGGGGATTTTCGGGGGGTTCGCCACCGACGGGATAGATGGGGAGAGCGAAGCCGCGGGAGGGCTAGTGGACGCGGCAACGGTCGAGCGGGGCGCGGCCGTCGGCCGGGATTGGCGTGACCACCTCCGTCGTTACGACTCCTCCTCATTTCTGGCCTACTCCGGGGATCTGGTGACCACCGGGCCCACCGGCGCCAATGTGGGAGACTTGTGGATGGTGGCCGGGTGACGCAGGTAAAGGCCGGTGGGTGTGGAGGTCGTAAGATGGAGCGGATATGGAGCATCACAGGTCGGCGGCGCTTTTCAAGCGGTCCCAGGGAGTGTTGGCCGGAGGGGTGTCCAGTCAGTTCCGGTCGTACGAACACCCCCATCCGCTCTTCTACCAGTCGGGTCTGGGAAGCCGGATCACCGATGTGGATGGGAACACCTTTCTGGACTTCACTCTCAGTCAAGGCCCGCTCATTCTCGGCCATTCCCGGCCCGAGGTGGTGGAGGCGGTGGCCCGGGCGACTGCCTCAGGTCAGATATTCGCCGGGCAGCACCTTGCCGAACTGGAGTTGGCGGAGACCGTCCAGCGGCTGATTCCCTGCGCCGACCTGGTGCGATTCAGTCTGAGCGGTTCGGAGGCGGTACATGCCGCCCTGCGCGCCGCGCGGGTGCATACCGGAAGGGATCGGTTCCTGAAGTTCGAGGGCCACTACCACGGCTGGTTCGACAATGTGGCGGTCAGTGTTTCCGCACCCTCGGCGGATGCGCTTGGATCTCGATTCCGGCCCCGGTCTTTGCCTTGGACACAAGGCCGCCCCCCTTCCGCTGACGCCGAAGTGACCACGGCGTGCTGGAACGATCTGGAAGCAGTGGAAAGGGCGCTGGCGTCCGACTCTGACGGAGTGGCGGCGGTGATTACCGAGCCGGTGATGTGCAACAGCGGCTGCATCCTTCCCGCCGAGGGGTTCTTGGAGGGCTTGCGTTCTCTCTGTTCCTTCTATGGGGCGATGCTGATCTTCGACGAGGTGATAACCGGGTTCCGGCTGGGAATGGCCGGGGCTCAGGGCTACTTCGGAGTGGTTCCCGATCTGGCCACTTTCGGGAAGGCGATGGCCAACGGATTTCCGATCAGCGCCTTGGTGGGAAGGTCGGAGGTGATGGCGCATGTGGCGGAGGGAAAGGCATTGCACGCCGGAACCATGAACTCTTCGAATCCCACCGTGGCGGCCGCGGCGGCCACCCTGGCGATTCTGGAGAAAGAGCAGGTGCATGACCACCTCTTCATGCTGGGCTCCGAGCTTATCGAAGGGCTGCGTCGGGTCTCTTCGGAGGCGGGACATCCCCTGCGGGTGGAAGGCCCGGGCCCCATGTTCCATGCCGGATTCACCACCGCCGAGCAGATTCAGGATTACCGGGATACATTTGCCTATGACACTGCGAAGTACGGTCGCTTGGTGGCGGGGATGCAGCGCCGGGGAATCAGACTGATCGGGCGGGGTCTCTGGTACCTGTCGGCGGCCCACACCATCGAGGATGTGCAGACGGCGCTGGCCGTGGCAGCCGAAGCCCTAGCCGATCTCTAAATCGGCGGATAGCTACAGGAAAGAGAGAAAAGGACGATATGGAGGCCCACCAGGATACCCCCGAACAGCCCGACCGCCACTCGCCCGACCGCGATTCCGATCAGGATCATGGGGGTCATGTTCACGGCCATCAGCATGAGAGTTGGTGGCGGCAACTCACCTATCTGAAACATGCTCCCCAACTATGGAGTTCGCCCATCAACGAGGCGGTTGTGGAACTGATCGACCCTGCCGAGGGAGAGAGGGTGCTGGATGTGGGGGCAGGGATGGGACCGGCGGTGCTGGCCGCCGCCCGCCGGATCGGCGACGGTCAGGTCATCGCAGTGGAGCCATCCCTCCTGATGAGGGGGATCATGAAAGTCCGGCGGAGATCCCAAGCCTCCTCGGAGCGCATTGTCATTGTCGGAGGCAAGGCCGAGCAGATACCCGCCGAAGAGGGTTCCATCGACGCGGCGTGGTCCATCAACTGCGTTCACCACTGGATTGATGATCGCGCGGCCTGCGCCGAGTTCGGACGGGTGCTCCGCCCGGACGGTCGGCTGGTGCTTTTGGACGAGCAGTTCGGTGACCCCACCCATCCTCGCTTTAAGCCCTCCAACCTCCACCGGCACGGCAAGCCTGGGTTTTTTCACGAGATAGACACCGATCGGCTGTCGCGCATCCTGGTGGAGGAGGGCTTTCGGATTGAGCAGGCGGGGGATGAGCGCTTGGAAGAGACTCCTGTGAAGCTGGTTCGGGCAGTTCGCCTGGCCGGCCCCGATAGTTCGTTGTGATGCCCGGGGGGGACCGGTCGGGATGGAAACACCGTAAGTAAGGCACGGGTGTGAATCCGTCGGAGCGAAGGATGTTGATTCCTCACCAGGGGATGACCTACGATTCGCTCCGGGAGAAGTTTCAATGGGAGATTCCCGAGCGCTTCAACCTGGGCGCGGCCTGTGCGGATCAACAGGACCCCGGGGCCGCGGCGTTGGTGGCGGTGACCCGGTCGGGGGTGGTCGTTGGACACACCTTCGGGGAGTTGGCCGAGCGCTCGTCACGGCTTGCCGGTGGCCTGGCCCGGCGAGGGATCGGAGCAGGCGACCGGGTAGCCATTATCGCTCCGCAGTCGGTGGAGGTCGGTTTGGCCCATCTCGCTTTGTGGAAGCTGGGCGCCGTTTCGCTCCCTCTCGCCTCCCTGTTCGGTCCCGACGCCATCTCCTATCGCCTGGAGGACTCGGGCGCCAAAGCGGCCATGGTACACCGGGACAACCGGGCCAAGCTGGATGAAGCAGCGCCCCATTTGCCGGCTATCGAGATGGGCCTGGAGTTCGATGCTCTCTGTTCCGGTCCGGGTTTGGACCGGCCCCCCGACACCGGAGCGGAGGACCCTGCCTATCTGATTTATACCTCCGGCACCACCGGACCGCCCAAGGGAGCACTTCACGCCCACCGCTCCCTGTTCGGGCACCTGCCTGGCTTCGAGAGCTATTACGAGTTTGCGCCTCGGTCCGGAGATGTCATCTGGACCCCGGCCGATTGGGCGTGGATGGGCGGTTTGATGGATGTCCTGATCCCTGCCTGGTATTACGGGATCACCGTGCTCACCTCCGAAGACGATTTCGATCCCGGAGGCGCTTTCGAGTTGATGGCGGAACAGCGGGTGACCCTCGCCTTTCTCCCACCCACCGCCCTGAAAATGATGCGGGCCTCAGGGGCCAGTCGGCCTGATCTGTCACTCCGGGCTATTTTCACCGGAGGGGAGCCGCTGGGATCCGAGATGCTGGAGTGGGCGAAGGCGACCTTCGGATGCCACATCAATGAGGGTTATGGGCAGACCGAGGCCAACCTGGTGATAGGCAACTGCGCTTCGGTGTGGCCGATCCGCCCCGGATCGATGGGCCGAGCGCTGCCCGGACATGAGGTGGTGATCCAGGACGAGCAGGGCAACCGGCTGATTGGCCAAGAGGGGGAGATCTGCGTCCGGTCTCCCGACCCGGTGATGATGCTCGGCTACTGGAACCGGCCGAACGCCACCGCTCGCAAGTACCGGGACGGATGGCTTCTAACCGGGGACTTGGGAACCGAGGACTCCGATGGCTACCTGTGGTTCCGCAGCCGGAAGGATGACGTCATCACCTCAAGGGGGTATCGGATCGGTCCCGGGGAGATCGAAGAAAGCCTGATGAACCACCCGGCAGTAGCGATGTGCGCGGTGGTGGGCGTCCCCGATGAGATCCATGGGCATGTACCAGCGGCGTTCGTGGTGCTCCGGGCCGGGACCGAGCCGTCGGAGAGACTCGCCGCGGAGCTCCAGAACCATGTCCGCACCCGGCTGGCCGCCCACGAAACCCCGCGCCAGGTGACCTTTCTTCGAGATCTCCCCCGCACCACCACCGGCAAAATCATGCGCCGCGCCCTCCGCCCATCGGGGAATTAGCTGAGATAGAGTACGACACCAATGCCACGAAACAAAAGAAGGCGATACGGAAGCGGTAGCAGATACCGCAGAAGAAGCACCAAGGCCAAGAGGGTGCGCGGTTACACGCTCCGGGGTCGGGGTGGGCGCATCAACTACATCGGGATATCCAATAACCCCGGGCGGAGAGCAGCGCAGCATAGACGAGCCGGCAAGCGAGGCCGGATGCGGGTAGAAACCCGCCCCCTCACGCGAAAGGCAGCCCGTCGCTGGGAAGGGGCAAGACTCGCTGGCTACCGCAGGAAGAAAAGCGGAGAGAATCCGCGTTACAACAAGACCGGTAGCGGTGGCTGGAGGTTTTGGCCTGAAGCCTGGGATGATGGGGCAGATGAGCCCCCGTTCTCAAGCGAAGTCCAGAGAGTGACGGGGCCTGCTCGGAGCACGTCGGGCAGTAGAGCGGTACCGTGGCCAGACGCTGAAACTCGGTGTATAAGTGCTGGAGGGCTGCGTCCCATGCATCGAACACTGCGGCGTAGGGAGACGGTGTGCAGCTGGTCGAGGTTGGCGGCTGAGAAGAAGCAGTCGAGGAACACCCTTGTGTGCTTCGATCCGATCCGGTCGATTCGTCCGGGGCGCTGCACGACTCTCATTGGATTCCACCCCGGCAGACAGGAAGACTCATCGCCCCGTCGCCGCAACTGTGTTTGCGCCAAAGGTTTCGACCTGCTTGACTGCATACCTTTGCATGGGAAGGTATTCTTAGTCCTGGAGTTTGCGACATGGCTTAGGGGGCAAGAAGAGTGGCAGGGAATGCGGAGAAGGGTGGCAGACGGCGCGGGAGCCGCTGGAGGATGGCCA
Organism: Acidimicrobiia bacterium; assembly: GCA_965248705.1. Classification (GTDB taxonomy): domain Bacteria; phylum Actinomycetota; class Acidimicrobiia; order Spongiisociales; family ZC4RG35; genus Bin76. The sequence goes on from CBDFJY010000002.1 coordinate 1,182,608, forward strand.
CCTGGGCCGCCGGAGCGCTCGTGCTGGTTGTGGCCCTGGTCTCCAGCCAGTTCATCGGTGAACCGAGCTGGGCGGGCGTTCTCGCTCAGACCGGGGCACTGCTCATCGGGATAGGTATCGTTGTTGAACTCGCGTCAAGGAAGACCGGCGAAGCCGCATACCGAGTCGCCGTCGGTCTTGCACTCTGCGCAACGTTGCTCCTCGGCTGGGTGAACGGTGCCGTCGGCATCATCGGGTCCGAGGACAACGCCGCGAACCTGATGTATGGCGGGGTGTTGGTCGTCGGGGCGATCGGTGCCATCATCGCGCGCTTCAAACCCCGAGGAATGGCTCGGGCGTTGTTGGCGATGGCGCTCGCTCAGACGGTAGTTGCCGCGATTGCGCTGGTCGGTCGGTTGGGTTCCCCCTCTACCGGGCCGCTGGAGATCCTGACGATCAACGGGTTCTTCGTTGCGCTATTCGTTGGCTCAGCCGTGCTGTTTTCGAAGGCGTCGCGCAGCCGACTCGCTCTGGATGCGGCCTAGCGTTCGAGCGTTGCGAATCTGGGCCCACCAGGGCGGGGGTTGCAGTGGAGGCCCCGGAGGGGCCGGGAACGGGCAACGCGGTCCATCGACATAGATCAGGAGCAGGTCCCATGGGTCCAGACGTCGCTTCATGAGCCCCTTCAGCACGCGCTCTGACGCCTCGATTCGTGGTCCGCCCATGCGTGTGGCCTCCCTGGAGGTTTTGACCTGAAGCCTGGGATGATGGGGCAGACGAGCCCCTGTTCTCAGGCGAAGTTCAGAGAGTGACGGGGCCTGCTCGGAGCACCCGCGGATTCTGGTTGGTCAGTACTTCTATCACCGTCGAGGCGGCGCCTCCCGGACAAACTCCCGGCAGGTAGAGCTCCACGTTATCGCCGAACATCTCCCGGGCTTCCTCGTCCGATCTCGCCGGGGCGCCTCCCGATGGGTTTGCCGAAGTGACAGCGAGAGGAACACCGAGGGTCAATAGTTTCCGGGTCAGGGGGTGGTTGGGCATGCGGAGGCCGATGGTCCCGCGGGCCTCGGTACCTACCTCGGGTCGGACGGCCAGTACCAGGGTGAGGGGGCCCGGCCAATGGAATTGGGCAAGTCGCCGCGCGATGGGAGGAAAGACGGCGAGACCTTCGGCGTCGGCCATGGTTCCCACCAACACCGGGATGGCTTTTCCAGATGGGCGGCCTTTCAGTTGAAAGAGTTGCTTTCGGGCCGAGCGCCGGGTGGCCAGGCCGTAGACGGTATCGGTGGGCACTCCCACCACTTTCCCTTCGGCCAGGATGGCGCAGGCCCGCGCCAGCAGGGGGGAACTCACCGGGCCGGGAGACGCCCCACCACGAACCGGGGCCGATCGGCCAAGTCGCAGTGGATCCGCACATCCATTCCCCCCGCCCGGAATGCACTCTTGACCGTCTCGCCCTGGGTTTCTCCCATCTCGGCGATCACTAAACCGGCGGGGCTCAGCCAGGATCGGACCTCGGCGGCCAGCCTCTCCAGCACCTCGGTTCCTCTGGGCCCGGCCACCAATGCCTGATAGGGCTCGGCCCGCACCTCGGCAGGGAGATGGGGCCACTCTCCCTCCGCCACATACGGGGGGTTGGAGACCAACAGGTTCACCTTCCCCCGGAGCGGGAGCGACAGCGCCTCGAAGAGATCGCCTTCCTGCAAACTGATCCGGTCCCGGGCCCACCGGTTTGCCAGGAGATTGTGGCGGGCCAGTTCCAGGGCTCCAGCGCTGATATCGGTGGCCACCACCCGTGCGCCGGGAAAGGAATGGCTCAGAGCCAGGGCCAGCGCGCCCGAGCCGGTTCCGATGTCCACTATCACTTCGGGGGGAGAGGTCCGGACGGTCTCTGTGGCCAGTTCCCAGAGCTGTTCGGTCTCGGGTCGGGGAATGAGCGCCCGCTTGTCCGTCGCCAGATGCACGGGGCCGAAATCGATGTGGCCTTCCAGGTATTGGAGGGGTATTCCCACTTGGCGTTTTCGTATCAGGGGCTCGGTTGCCGCTGCGATCCCGGGCGACAGAGGCAGGCCGGGATCGACATCTTCTTGGGTGAGGGTGGCTATCAGCCGCTGCACCTCGTGGTAGGGAAGGCGGCTTCGGCGAGAGATCTGCAGAGGAGAAAGAGGGACAGTGGACATTTGAGCAAGAGGGGGTTAGGGAGAGGCGGCCAGTGAAGAGACCAGTCTCTCGGACCGCTCCTGGGCGGCCAGAGCATCGATCATCTGGTCGATTTCTCCTTCCAGCACCCGGTCAAGCGACTTGAGAGTAAGTCCGATCCGATGGTCGGTTACCCGATTCTCCCGGTAGTTGTAGGTGCGGATCTTCTCCGACCGGTCCCCCCCGCCCACTTGGGATCGCCGCTCCCCGGCGATGCCCTGCCGGTGCCGTTCGATCTCGATCTGGTAAAGCCGGGCCCGCAGCACCCGGAATGCCTTTTCCTTGTTTTGGAACTGGCTCTTTTGATCCTGGCAACTGACCACCAGCCCGGTGGGGAGATGGGTGATGCGCACCGCCGAATCGGTGGTGTTGACCGACTGTCCGCCCGGGCCGGATGAGCGGAAGACATCCACTCGCACCTCATCGGGAGTCACCTCAACCTCTACTTCGTCGGCTTCCGCCAGCACCGCCACGGTGGCGGTGGAAGTGTGGACCCGACCCTGCGACTCGGTCCTGGGCACTCGCTGCACGCGATGAACACCGCCCTCATAGCGCAGCATTCCATATGATCCGTGACCTTTGACAGCAAAAGAAACCTTGCTGTACCCGCCCACCCCGGAGGGAGAAGCCTCTATGTCCTCGGTGTGAAGGCCGCGTCGGTCGGCGAACTTCTGGTACATGCGGAGCAGATCCCCGGCCCAGATCGCGGCCTCGTCACCCCCGGCCGCTGCCCTGATTTCCATGATCACGTCTCGACGATCGTCGGGATCGTCGGGGACCATCAAAACCTCCAACTCCTTTTCCAGCAGGGCGGCCTCCTGGCGGCGCTCTCCGGCCATCTCCAACAGATCGGCCCGCAGGTCGGGGTCATCCTCGGCCATTTCTTCCGCTTCCCGGATCTCTGCCTCGGCGGCCAGCCAACTGCGGGCGGTCTTGACAATGGGTAGCAGCTCCGCCCGACGTCGGCCCGCCTCGGCCAGCCGCCGGTGATCGGAAAAGGTGGCCGGATCGACCATGGCCTTCTCCACCTCGGCCAGTTGCCGTTCCAACTCGGGGATACGCTTTCGCCACACCGGAGCAGTCATCGCGCTATCGCTTTCGCCACCGAGGAAGGTATGACTCCGGCGGTCAGCAGGCGTTCGGATTCGGAAACATCCACAGCCGAGAGCAGACTGGTTATCGCCACCTCGATCTGGTCGGCTGTCGGCTGGTTGGTAGTCAGCTTCTGCAACCATATTCCGGGGGTGGCCAGCCATCTGCCCAGAGTTTGGGACTGATGCCTGCCGGCGAATTTCAATAACTCGTAGGCGACGGCGGCGATCAGGGGGATGAAGACCACCCGACTCAGTATCAGCGTCAGCCATCCCGGGTTGCCTACCACGGCGAAGGCCGCGATGGAGAGGATTACCACTATTAAGAGAAAGTTGGTTCCACATCGGGGATGCTCGGGCGGATATTTGAAAACGGATTCCACGGAGAGGGAGTTCTCATGTTCGTAGGCGTGGATGGTCATATGTTCCGCTCCGTGATAGGCGAAAACCCGTTTGATGTCGGACATCCGTCCGATTCCCCATATATAGCCTACGAACAGGCTCAAGCGGATCACAGCTTCCAAAAACCCGAAGAGCAGACCGGATTCGCCGGCGGTCAACCTAGCGACACTGGCGGGGACCACCATAAAAAAAGCGACGAAAAAGGCCATGGCCAGCCCCATCCACAGCCATAGCTTCCAGCCGAGCGATTCTTGGGGACCCCCAATGTCGTCGGGGTCTTCGCCAGGTTCCCGAGTAGCGACCTCTGCCGACCAGGCCAGGGAGCGGAATCCCAGATTGAGGGATTCGACCAGCACCAGGATGCCTCGCAGAAACGGGATCTTGGCGGCCTTGGTGCGGGTGGTGAGACGAGGAAGAGGCCGCCGTTCGGCCACGATAACCCCGTCCATACGTCGGGCCGCCACTGCCCAAGCCTCCGGCGCTCGGATCATTACCCCTTCTATCAGGGCCTGCCCGCCCACCGCCAGAGGATCGAAACCGGGCGATACCTCGGGTTGGGGGTCGGCGCTCACCGCGAGCAGGGTTGGCTAGGCGCCGTTGGGTTCCAGCCCCTCGGATCCTGATTCCGGAGCTGATCCTCCGACGGCTGGTGTCGAAGACCCCTCTGCGCCAGACTTTTCCGCGGGCGAAGCCGCTGGTTTGGAAGTCGTAGTTGTTTTGACATACCGCTTCGAGCGGACTTCGGCGGCTTTTCCGTAGCGCCTTTGAAAGTGCTCAACCCTACCGCCTGTGTCGACCAGCCTTTGCTCTCCTGTGTAGAAGGGGTGGCATTCGTTGCACAACTCCAAGATCATCGCGGGCGGCCGGGTGGTCCTGGTGACGAATTTGGCGCCGCAGGAGCAGGTGACTGTGGTCAGCTCGTATTGGGGATGTATCTCTGTTTTCATATTTATCTGGTTCGGTCTCCGGTGTTTCTGGCCACCTCAGCCAAAAACACCTTGTTGGAAGGGGAACTTTGCAGTCTATCTATCAGCAATTCGATGGCGGCACTCGGCTCCAGCGAGAGGAGAACCCGCCGCAGCTTCCAGACCTGAGGCAACTCGTCGAAGGTGAACAACAGCTCCTCACGACGGGTGCCCGACAACTCGATGTCGACCGCCGGATAGATCCGCTTGTCAGCCAGCTTGCGGTCCAGCCGCAACTCCATATTGCCGGTGCCCTTGAACTCTTCAAAGATCACCTCGTCCATCTTGGAACGAGTCTCTACCAGGGCGGTGCCCAGGATGGTCAGACTGCCACCTTCCTCTATGTTGCGGGCCGCCCCGAAGAACCGCTTGGGCGGGTAGAGAGCGGTGGCGTCGATTCCTCCCGACAGCATCCGTCCCGAGGCGGGGGCGGCCAGGTTGTGGGCGCGGGCCAGTCTGGTTATGGAGTCGAGTAGGATCACCACATCCATTCCGGTTTCCACCATGCGCTTGGCCCTCTCCAAAGCCAGATCGGCGATTTGGGTGTGCTGTTCTGCGGGTCGATCGAAGGTGGAGTAGACCACATCTCCCTTGACCGACCTCTGCATGTCGGTTACCTCTTCGGGACGCTCGTCCACCAGCACCACCATCAGATGACATTCGGGATTGTTGATCGTGATCGACTGGGCGATCTCCTTGAGGACAGTGGTTTTTCCTGCTTTGGGAGGAGAGACGATCAATCCCCGCTGACCCTTGCCTATGGGAGAGATGAGGTCAATGAGGCGAGCCAGGGTGCGCTTTGGCATCCCTTCCAGCTCCAGGCGGAGCCGCTGATCGGGAAAGAGCGGCGTCAGCCTGCCAAATTTCGGCCGGCGCATCGCCTCACCGGGATCAACTTTGTTGACGTGCTCGACTCGTATCATTCCCGGGTATTTTTCTTGAGAGCGGGGAGGCCTGATCGGCCCGCCCACCAAGTCGCCCTTGCGAAGCTGTAGGCGGCGGATCAGCCCGGTGGGGACGTAAACGTCCTGTTCGCCAGGGCCATATCCGGATACCCGGAGGAACCCGTAGCCCTCGGGGAGAATATCCAACAGCCCTTCCCGCACCTCCATTTCGCCTTCGGGGAGGTCGGAGTGGGACGACGGCCTGCGTCCACGGCTGCGTCGACGCCGCGCTCCGCCGGAAGAGCCCAGGGCGTCGGTAGCATGGAATTCAAAGTCGGGGGAGGAGTTGTCGGACGATCGCCGGTTGTCCCCGCCCTCGGTGGTCCTGCGGGGGGCAGGGGAGGGAGGCACGGGCGCCGGAGGCGCCTGCTGACGTCCTCCCCGTGCTCTAGGCGCCTGAGCGGCTTTCCCCTCGCCGGGGTTGCCTTTGGCGCTGCTACCGGTGATGGCGCTGATTAGCTGCTCTTTTCCCATCCCGCCGGAGTCGATGCCTACCGCCGAGGCGATTTGTCGCAGGTCATCCACCGATTTGGTAAGAAGTTGTCCGTTTTCGGATGCACTAGTCATAGAGGATTCCTCATCTTCTCGGAGTTTCCGAATTGCCTTTCACTTTTCCTGTGCGGATGCGAAGGCTTCAACGCTCTATTCGAGACCGCCTTGAAAAGGTTTCGTGGGTGTTCGCCGCCAGAGCTAAGAGGGCGAAGGAACCAGACAGCTTTGACTATAACAGGTTAAGTGTCTGCCTGCCAAAACCGAATAGCGGCCGATGCTCCGGTCCGGGGAAGCAATCGTCTGCGCGCCGGTTAACGGCGGGCCGTTTCCAGGAACGACAGCAGCCGGTCCAGCCGGGCCGGGATCACCGTGGTTCGCTCCGGACGAGCGGAGAGGTCGGCGAGGCGGGAGGGCGTACCGGGAGAAAACCCCACTGCTTCGATCACCGCTTCGGGGAATTTGGCGGGATGAGCGGTGGCGATACTCACCACTACCTCACCGGTTTTTGCCAGACGCTCTGCCATTGCCCACCCCAAGGCGCTGTGGGGATCGAGCAGCAACCCGTGCTCCCGATGAGCGGTGGCGATCACTTCGATGATCGCTTCGTCGCCTAACCATCCCGCTCCGAAGTCATCTGTGAGACGGGAGTGAAGGTCTTCACCGAGACGCAGTTCGCCACTGTGGCGGTAGTTGTCCATCATCTGCGCCATCCACTTGCCTCGCCGGGCGCCCAGCTCAAACAGGTATCTCTCCAGGTTGGAGGGGATCTGGATATCCATGGCCGGGGCGAGGGTGGGACGCACTTTTTCGATGGGTAGGAGACCTTCGGAGATGAGCCGGGCCAGTCCGCGGTTGTGGTTGTTGGCCACCACCAGTCGTTTTACCGGCCCGCCCATCCGGCGTGCTGCCCATCCGGCCAGCACGTTGCCGAAATTGCCGGTGGGGACTGAGAAGCTGACCGGTCGTCCGATCTGGTGACCCGCCCACAGGTAGTAGGCGATTTGGGCGACTATCCGGGTCCAATTGATTGAGTTGACCGCCGCCAAGGCCAGTCGGCGGCGCACCGCGGCGTCGCCGAAAGCGGCCTTGACCAGATCCTGGCAATCGTCGAATGTTCCCTCTACCTCCACCGTGTGCACATTGGCAGACTCCACGGTGGTCATCTGGCGACGCTGGATATCGGAGACCCGACCTTTTGGGTAGAGGATGACGATGTCGATGCCGGAACGGTCCCGGCAGGCTTCGATGGCGGCCGAACCCGTGTCCCCGGAGGTGGCGCCCAGCACCAGAATCCGCTTGCCCTGCAGTTCCAGCAACTGATCGAACAGCCTTCCCAGCAACTGCAGAGCGTAGTCCTTGAAGGAGAGGGTGGGCCCGGAAGTGAGATCCAACAGCCATCGGTTCGCCGTCACCTCCCGCAGAGGCGCCGGGCCTTGGGGGCCGAAGTCGGCGTAGGCTTCGGCGGCCAGTCGGGGGAGATGATCCAACAACAGGCTGTCTGCCATGAAGGGGGCGGCGACTGCGGTCACCATCTCGTGGTAGGAAGCCCCCGGGGACAGGTTCGGCGCGGCCGGCCAGTGAGTGGGGACGTACAGCCCGCCGTCGGGGGCCGGTCCGGCCAACAGAATGTCGTCGAACAAGGCGGGCGCTGTCCCTCCCCGGGTTGAAATGTATTTCACAGCCGGCCCCGGGCGGTGGCGGGGATATTCATCAGGGGCTCGTGCTGATAACGCGAATGGTGGCGGCCACTTGTCTTACAACTTCCAGCCCATCCAACTCCGCGACCGCCGCCCGGTGGTTGGTCTCCCGGGCATGGTGGGTGATCAGGAGCAGGGTGGCGTGGTCTCCTCGTCCTTCCTGCCACACCGACATGATTGATACCTGGTGGTCTCCGAACACTGCCGCGATCCGAGCCAGGACCCCGGGGGCGTCTTTTACCTCCAGGCGCAGGTACCACTGGGTTTCCACCTCCGAAAAGTCCCGCACTGCCCCGTTTCCGAAGCGCACCCGGGGGGTGACCTTGGTACCCGCCAGAAACTCCCGGGAGGCAAGGATGACGTCTCCGAGCACCGCAGTTGCGGTGGGCTTTCCTCCCGCGCCCGGCCCCAGGAAAAGAAGCTTGCCGATGGAAGGTCCTTCCAGGAAGACCCCGTTGTTGGCGCCCCGGATCAACGCCAGGGGGTGGTCGGTTGGCACCAGGGCGGGGTGGACCCGTACCGCCGGGCCCTGCGGGGAGGTGTCGGCCACCGCCAACAACTTGATGTTATACCCCAATTGGCGGGCGAACTCGAGATCCTGGGTGGCGAGATCTGTGATTCCCTCTCGATGGACAAGGTCGATGCTCACCCATCGGCCGAAAGCCAGCCCCGCCAGGATGGCGGCTTTGGCGGCGGCGTCGCTTCCGCTCACATCGGCGCTTGGGTCAGCCTCGGCGTAACCAAGTCGCTGCGCCTCGGCCAGGGCCTCTTGGTAAGGGATCCCTTCGGTGTCCATAGCGGTCAGGATGAAATTGGTGGTGCCGTTGACGATTCCCATCACCCGCTCGATTTTCTCGCCCGCCAAAGATTCGGAGAGAGGACGGATCAGGGGTATTCCGCCTCCCACGGCCGCCTCGAAGAGTAGGGAGACTCCTTTGGCAGCCGCCCGGGCAAAGAGATCGGGTCCGTGCAGCGACAAAAGCTCCTTATTGGCGGTGATCACCGGCTTGCCCAGATCCAGGGCGGAGAGAACCAGTTCCCGGGCGGGCTCCACCCCTCCCATCAGTTCAACTACCAGGTCCACCTCGGGGAGGGAAACGAGTTGGTCGGCTCGATTGACGACATATCGGGCGGGAAAGGCTCGGGCTTTGCCCAGTTCGCGCACCGCCACCCCCCGCAGTCGCAGTTCGATTCCCGACTTGGCGAGGATAGCTTCCCGGTCTTCGAGCAGGCGTCTGGCTAGTTCTCCCCCGACCGTGCCTCCTCCCAGGATGCCTACACCTATTTCCATAGCTGGAATGCTAGAGGACAAGAGGTAGCCTTCGGCCTACGTATCACTCCACAGGATTAAAGCCATGGCCGGACCCTTGCCTTTCCATCTTCTCCCCGTTACCTCCGAAGTGGTGGACGGGCGTCTGACGGTGGGCGGATGCGACCTTGTTGAACTGGCGGAACGGTATGGCACCCCTTTGTTTGTCTACGACGAATCCCATCTGCGCCGCCGTTGTCGGGAGGCGTGGACGGCTTTCGGAGGAGGGGTGTCATATGCAGCCAAGGCCTTTTTGTGTGTGGCTATGGCGAAGCTGGTGGAATCCGAGGGCCTCGGTATGGATGTGGCCACCGGAGGAGAGTTGGCGGTGGCCCTTCGAGCGGGTTTTCCGCCCTCGAGATTGGTTTTTCATGGCAACAACAAGTCCACCGAAGAACTGGCGATGGCGATCGAAGCGGGAGTTGGCAGGGTGGCGGTGGATTCCTTTGACGAGATGGATCGAATCGACCGCCTTTACTCCCGGAGGGGAGGTGCTCCGGTGGATGTCCTGGTCCGGATAACCCCAGGGGTGGATGCCCACACCCACGAATTCGTGGCCACCGGCCATAACGACACCAAATTTGGTTTCACGGTATCTTCGGGCGCGGCTGCCCAGGCGGTGCGACGCGCCGAGGCGTCTCCTTCCATGAGAGCGCGGGGTGTCCATGCCCACATCGGCAGCCAGGTTTTTCGGCTGGATTCTTTTCGGGAGGCAGCCCGGATCGTGGCAAGAATGGCGGCGCCCTTCGGTTTGGAGGAGTTGTCGTTGGGGGGCGGGCTGGGGGTCCCCTATGTGGAGGGGGAGTCGGCCCCGACCATCGGAGAGTGGGCGGAGGCGCTGGTGGAGACTTGCCGGGAAGAAGGAGTCAGGGGGACGATCATGGCCGAGCCGGGGAGGGCCATCGCGGCGGCGGCGGCGGTCACCCTCTACCGGGTGGGGACTATCAAGCAGGTGGAGGTGGTTCGTACTTTCCTGGCGGTGGATGGGGGGATGAGTGACAATCCTCGCCCGGTGCTGTACGGAAGCGGCTATGAGGTCTTCCTGCCCCGAGCGGTGGGCGCGCCCAGGGAGTGGGAAGTAACCGTGGTGGGGAAGCACTGCGAGAGCGGAGACCGACTGGTTGCCTCGGGCTGGGTTCCTCGGGGTGTCGAGGTGGGAGACATCATCGCCACCCCGGTGACCGGCGCCTACGGACACTCGATGGGATCCAACTATCAAAAGGTTCCCCGCCCTCCGGTGGTTTTCGTCTCCGCCGGGCAATCACGCCTGGTAGTGCGCCGCGAAGAGTACGAAGACATGTTTCGTTTGGAAGTGGAGTGATTGAGACGAGTAGGGAACTCCGCGGCGTCCCCTTTGCCTTCCTAGAAGCCGATCGCCTTTCTTTGGAGGGCAGCTAGCCGACTGCTGCTTGGGCGTCGGGGGTTTCGCGGCGTTCTGCAGCCGTCCTGGTGGCCTCCACGCTGGCCTTGAGAGCAGCCAGCAGATCGATCACCTGGCCAGGCTCGGGCACCCCATCGGTGGAGACCATCTCTTTTCCCTCCACCTTGAGCCGGGCTGCTTCCTCAATGTTCTCCCTGGTTTTGTCCGCGTAGTCCTCCCCGACGAAGGGCCCGCTCATCGTCTCGATGAGCAGCTTTGCCATCTCCACCTCTTCGGAGCGAATCTCCACCTCCTCTTCTGAGGTCTCAGCGGGGAAGGCGCGGATTTCGTCGGGCCAGAACATGGTTTCCAACAAGAGGTGTTCCTGGTGAAAGCGGAGAGTGGAAAGGTGCTCTTTTCCTCGCATGGCGAAGCGGGCGACTCCTACCCTGCCTGCCGAGCGGAGCGCCTCCAAGAGGATCCGATAGGCGCGCAACCCGGTTCGCTCCGGTGTCAGGTAATAGGAGGACTTGTAGTAGACGGGGTCGATCTCTTCTGCCTCCACGAATTTGAGCACGTCGATCAGCGGAAGGCCCTTCTTGCCTATCCCGGCGGCGGACAGTTCTGACTCGCTGAACACCACATAGGCGCCGCTCTCCACCTCATAGCCTCGGACGATCTCGCTCCAGGACACCTCTTGTCCATCGACCTCCGCCACTCGTTTGTAACGGATCGGGCTGTTATCGCTTTGGCGCAACTGCTTGAACTTGGGCCGCCGGTCTTCGGTGGCCGAGTAGAGGACCACCGGGATGTTCACCAAGCCAAAGGAGATGGCGCCTTTCCATACAGGACGCATCAGGCTCACTGATTGTACATGTGTTATGTTCGGGTGCCGGGAGCCCCGAGGAGCTTTTGGCCCGTCCGTCCCAGGGGGACAGCAGTTAGCAAAAGCTCAGGGGGTCTGAGTTGCGGCGGCCTATCCGGTGGACAGTTCCTCGGCTACCAGTCGGGAGACCAGACCACCGTCCACCTCTTGGCGGTGGGTTTTCATGATGTGTCCCATCACTCGGCCCCGCGTTCCGGGTTGGCCACCCACCCCCAAGTCGGCAATGGTCTCTCGCACCAGCTTGCGGCTTTGCTCCTCGTCGAGGTGGGCGGGCAGCCATTGGGAGAGGTAGTCCACCTCGAAAGAGAGCTTCTGAGCCATTGCTTCGCCCCGTTCCCCATAGCCGGCGTATTCGGTGGCTGCCTTGCGCATCTTCTTCACGTAGCTCCCGATTGTCTGCCGATAGAAATCGTCATCCTCGCCCTTCCCCGAAAACCCCGGAGCGGTTTTTCGCATTTGTATCTCCGCCTCGACGGAGCGGATGGCGTCCCTCCGGCGGGGGTCTCCCGATTTCATGGCGTCCACCAACTCGGTGCGCATCTCGCTTTTGATGCTCATGCGATGTTGGCCTCTCTACCTTCTCTTTGGGTCCAGTCCGATCCTGGCTCTCAGATATGCATCAGCCCGGCGCCGAAGGCCGCAAGGAGGTTTTCATTGGTAAGCACCTCCGAAGGGGGCCCGCTGATCACCCGCTTCTCTCCCAGCAGCAGAACATGATCGGCGGTCCCGGCTTCTCCCAGGTCGTGGGTGGACACCAACACCGCGCAGCCGTGGGCCTTCTCTTGGTGAATGGTCCTGTCTACTGCCTCCGCCGAGATGATGTCAAGGCCGGCGAGAGGCTCGTCCAAAAGCAAAACGAGATGATCCTGCGCGATTCCCTGAGCCATGAATACTCGCTGTCGTTGTCCCCCTGACAGTTCAGTGAGATGACGGTTGGACAAATGAGTGATCTCCATTCTCTCCATGGCTTCTTGGACCCGGGCGCGGTCATCGATCCTAAATGGTCGGACCATTCCCCGGTTCGGATAGCGGCCCATGGCCACAACCTGGGCGACGGTGAGCGGCAAAGACTGGTTTATCTGCTTGGACTGGATGACATAGGCAACCTGTTTCCGGGATTTTTGAGGGGAGGTATCCATGACGGTGATCTGTCCGCCAGAGGGGTTCACCAAGCCGACAATGCAGTGAAGCAGGGTGGATTTTCCAGCGCCGTTCGGTCCGATCAGGGCGGTGATCCCGCCCATGGGCGCGGTGAAAGATGAGGGTTCCAAGACTATGTTCGAGCCGTAGCGGAGTTCCAATCCTTTGGCTTCGATGGCGTTCTCGATAGGTTGCCGGGGTAGTTTCATGATTGGCAATTCGGGCACAAACCCTCGATCTCCAGGGTGTGGCCGGTTACTCGATACCCGGTGTCGTCGGCGGCGTTCTCCGCCAACTCTGAGAGGTGGAACTCGGTTTCCAGGGCCAGGGAGATGTCGGAGATGGCCATGCATCCCACACACACAAGATGGTGGTGATGTCCCGCTAGCCATTCCGCCAGTTCAAAGCGGTTGGACCGATCTACGCCGTGGTGGGGAGTGAGCACCTGCGAATCAATCAACACCCGGACATCCCGGTATATGGAGGAGTGAGGGATCCGGGGCTCCGTCGCTCGGTAGAGTTCCTCAACGGTAAGAGGGCCAGGGTTGTTGTTCAACGTCTCAATAAGCTCCCGGCGGTTGGTGGTATAGCGCACGCCCTGTGAGCGAAGACTTTTTTCTACTTTGGCGTGGAGCCCTTGCATTACCCGTCCTGTAGAGAGCGATTATCAGCAGCCGAATATAATGATAATCAATATTATTTTGTTTGGGAAGTATGGATTGGCTGATCGAGCCTTTTGAACTCAATTTTCAGCAGCGGGCGTTACTGGCCGGGGTACTGGCCGGGGTGCTCACTTCGGTGGTGGGCACCTGGGTGGTTATCCGGGGGATGTCCTTTATGGGCGATGCAGTTGCCCATGGGATAATTCCGGGTGTCGCTTTCGCCCTGCTGGCGGGAGCCAATCCGTTGTGGGGAGCGCTGGCGGCTGGGGTGGTGATGGTATGGGGGATAAATCAGGTTCACCGGCATACCAAACTCAGCGCCGATATCGGGATAGGCCTCCTGTTCGTGGGCATGCTATCCCTGGGGGTGGTGGTGATTTCACTGACCTCGTCCTTCTCGGTCTCGATCACCGCGGTTCTCTTCGGCGACCTGCTGGGGGTGACCAGGGGCGGTATCCTGTTGGAAGTGCTGGGCCTGGTGATAGCTCTGGCCTTATCGTTTGTGATGTATCGGTCTTTTCTGGCTCTCGCCTTCAATGAGGCCAAAGCCGAGATGATGGACCTTCGCCCTCGAGTAGCGCACTTGATATTGTTGGCGCTCATCACCGGAGTGATGGTCGTCCTTTTTCAGGGAGTAGGCGCCATCCTGGTTTTCGGTCTGTTAATCGGGCCTCCGGCCACCGCCATTCTCCTGGTTCGGCGAGTGGTGCTGGTGATGGTGGTCTCTTCTGCCTTGTCGATCTTCTCGGTGTTCGCCGGCCTGGTGATCAGCTATCGATATTCCACGGCCGCGTCGGCCACCATCGTCGTGATCTCGGTGTCCTTGTTTTTCGTTGTTCTGACAGGATCGCGGCTGCGTGATTCTCTCCGCCGGAGAAGTCCTGCTCCGGTGTGAGCGCCGCGCCTATTCGGGGAGGGGGCGGCGGGCGGCGGCCAACACCTCGTCTATGGAGCTTGGTTCCACGTCGCCCAGGTTTTGAACGTAGTCGTAGCCGAACCGGCCCTTGATGCACAGATGGCCGCTGGTGACCTCGTGATCCTGGGGAGAGGTGACCTTGACGATCCGATTCTCCTGGGTATGCAATTCCAGATTGCAGCCCACTCCGCAGTAGGAGCACACCGTCCGGGTCACGGACTGCGCGTCGGGATCCCATAGTTCTGCCTGCCGGAGTTCCCACTCCGAGCGGAACATCAGGGCGCCGGTCGGGCATACCCCTATGCAGTTGCCGCAGAACACGCAGGCGCCTTCGCCCAGGGGAAGGTCCATCTCGGTGGAGATCCGGGCATCGAAACCCCGGCCCGCCACAGCAATGGCGTAGGTGCCCTGGGCGTCGATCCCGCACGCCTCCACGCACTTGTAGCAGAGGATGCAGCGGGAGTAGTCGCGGACATAGAGGGTGTTGTCCACCTTGGTGGGCTGGTGTACTCCTTCGGCGGTTTCGCCGCTGACGGGATGATGATGCCCCGGATGCCGCCCGTCCCGCTCCCCGGCCGCGGTGGGCTCGGCGGCGGCGCCGTAGCGGGTCGGGTCGGCGTCGTACTGTTTCATCCACTCTCCGACCTCGGCGTCGGCCAACGAAAGGTCCACCGAGGAGCCCAGGAATTCCAGGACCATCTTCCGGCTGTGTCTGACCCGATCCGAATCGGTGTCGACCACCATTCCTTCCTCGGCGATCCGCGAGCAGGCGGGAACCAGGGTGCGGTTCCGTTCCACCTCCACCACACAGACCCGGCATGCGTTGACGGGGGTGAGGGTTTCCAGATAACAAAGGGTGGGGACATCGGTCCCCATCTGTTCACAGGCTTTTAGAAGGGTGGTGCCCGCCTCGACCTTCACAGGAGCGCCGTCGATGGTCAACTGGATGGTCTTGGGAGGGGCTGTGGCTTCGGTTTGGGTCATTTCAGCAGTCCAAGGTCGAGTGCGGAGCGCAGGGCGATGGCAGCGGTGTGTCCCAGACCGCAGATGGAGGCGTCCCGCATGGCCAGGTCGATTTCGGTGATCATTTTCAGGTCTCCGGGTTGGGGGCGGCGGCGGATTCTCGCCAAGGCTTCTTCGATGCGAACAGTACCAACCCGGCACGGCACGCACTGCCCACAAGTCTCATCCCGGAAGAAGGCGGCGATGCGGCCAAGGATGTCTCCGAAGTCGGTGTACTGGTCGAACACCATTATCACTCCCGATCCGAGAGAAACCCCGGCCTCGGCGGCAGCCTCGAAGGTGAGCGGCATTTCCAGGCGGTCGGGAAGCACGAACGCGCCGGCCGCGCCTCCCAAGAGGATGGCCGACAGCTCCAGTCCCTCGGGCAAACCTCCCGCCAGGTCGATCAGTTCCCCAAGAGTGGCGCCGAACTCCACCTCGTAGACGCCGGGTCGGTTGACCGATCCCGACAGGCAGAACAGCTTGGGCCCGGTGGATTGGGGGGTTCCCAGCGAAGCGAATGCCTCCCCGCCCTCGGTGACGATGTCGAGGACATTGCACAGCGTCTCCACATTGTTGATGACGGTCGGCTTACCGAACAGCCCCGAGACGGTGGGGAAGGGGGGCTTGTTGCGCGGCTCTCCCCGGAAACCTTCGATGGAGTTCATCAGGGCGGTTTCCTCACCGCAGATGTAGGCGCCCTGGCCCCGACGAAGCTCAATGTCGAAAGACACCCCGTTTTCGTCGGCGTCTCCCAACAGGCCCCTCCGACGCGCTGAGTCCATGGCGTGTTCGATCCGTTCGGTGGCCAGAGGATACTCTCCTCGGATGTAAAGATAGCCTCGGCGGGCGCCGATCGCGTATCCGGTAATGGTCATGGCCTCTACTACCGAAAAGGGATCATCCTCCATCAACACCCGGTCTTTGAAGGTGCCCGGCTCCGACTCGTCGGCGTTGCAGATCAGGTAGCGAACCGGGTCGGGAGAGTTGGCCACTGTTTCCCACTTGATCCAGGCTGGAAACGCCGCTCCTCCCCGACCCCGCAGGCCCGAGGCCTTGATCTCTCCGATCACCGCTTCCGGTCCCATCTCCACCGCCCTCTTCAGGGCTTGGTATCCGCCGGCCGCCAGGTAGGCGTCGAGGGATGCGGGATCCACCCCCTCTACCCGCCGCAGCAGCCGAAGGTGGGGTTGACCGGACTGGGGGATGGCGGGTCCGGCGGGACGTCCGTTGGGTAAGGAGAAGGCCTTTCCGTTGGACCAACCGTCGAGCTCCGAAGCGCCCACTTCGACCATTACCAGGTCGTTCGACCCGGCGCGTTGAATGTAGGCCGCCGGCGCCCGGTCGCATTGTCCGAGGCAGGGCGAGGGCGCCCAACGGGCGTTCGTGGTCTCCGATTCCCCGGCTTCCAATTCTTCGATCAACTCCAGAGCGCCTGCGCGGCGACAGACGATGTCGTCACAGATATGCCACACCACCGACGGGGAGGGATCGACCGATATGAGGGAGTAGAAGGTGGCCACCCCCCAGGCCTCGGCGGGGGGGACGGACAAGATCCGGCAGATGTGCATCAGGGCGCCCTCCGACACCCACCCTATCTGGGATTGCACGGCTTCCAGGGCGGGCAGCAGGAGGTGGCGCCGCTCCACGACGCTCTGTCGTCCGGTCATGAAGATCCGCAGGTTGGCGGCGGTTCGCACCCTGCTGTGGCTTTCGGCGCCCACCAGTCCGGTAACCGACTCCACCGCCTCTCGCTCGGCGGCGGTGGGCTGGGCTTCGGTAAAGCGAAGGTCCATCAGGCAGGCATGTTCGGCTTGCGCTACCCGACCGGCGCCGGCACTTTTTCCACCCGCACGGCGGTGGCCTTGAACTCCGCGGTGCCGCTCTTGGGATCCCAGGCCTCGATGGTCAACTGGTTGACGTCGGCCTGCTCGGGAAAGTGGACGGACATGAAGACCAAACCGGGGCGGAGGCTCTCGTCCACCCGGACGGGGACGGTGATCGATCCCCGTCGGGAAGTGACCCGCACCTTTTCTCCCTCCGAGATCGCCCAAGCCGAGGAGTCCTCGGGCGAGATGTCGATAGTTCCCCCGATACGGATCGGGGAGTCGGTGGCGCCGCTCTGCACTCCGGTGTTGTAAGAGTCGAGGTGGCGTCCGGTGGTGAGCCGGGTGGGGTACTCCTCGTTCAACCGGTCGACCGGAGGCGCCCACTCCACCGGGGTGAAGGGGGCGAGCGGGCCGACCGGCGGGTCTTCCCACAGGCGGGAGTGGAGGAACAGCTCCCCGGGATGATCCTCGTCGTAGCAGGGCCATTGCAGGCCACCGTTCTCTTCCAGGCGAGAATAGGCCATTCCCCCGTGCATGGGAGAGAGGCTGCGCAGTTCGTCCCACACTTCCTCGGCGGAAGGGGTACCCCAGTCCCACCCCATGGCAGCCGCCAGGGAGCAGATGATGGCGGAGTCGGTGCGGGCCTCCCCGGGGGGACGAAGAGCGGGACGCACCCGCTGCACCCGTCGCTCGCTGGAGGTAACGGTTCCCTCCGCTTCGCACCAGTCGGCGGCGGCGGGGAACACCACATCGGCCATCTGGGCCGTACGGGTGAGGAAAATGTCCTGGGCAATCATGAATTCCAGACCCTCCAACAGGCGGCGAGCCCTTTTGACATCGGCCTCGGATTGGGCGGGGTTCTCCCCGATCACGTACAGGCCGCGCAAAGTCCCCTCTTCCATCGCCTCGAACATCTGGGTGAGATGAAGGCCCTGGCGGGGCGGGATGGGGGCATTCCAGACGGCCTCGAACCGGGCGCGGAGTTCGTCCGACTCCACATCCTGGAAACCAGGGAGCTTGTTGGGGATTGCTCCCATGTCGCCCCCTCCCTGCACGTTGTTCTGGCCCCGGAGGGGCACCAGTCCCGATCCGTAGCGGCCCACATGGCCGCAGAGCAGCGCCAGGTTGATAAGGGCCAGTACATTGTCGGTAGCGGTGTGGTGCTCGGTGATCCCCAGCGTCCAGCACAGTTGGGCGTGGTCGGCTTGGGCGTAGGCATGGGCCAAGGAGCGGATGGCGTGGGCGGGAACCCCGGTTATTTCGGCGCCTCGCTCCAGGGTCCAGGCTTCCACGCTCTGGGCGTATTCGTCAAAGCTGAGAGTGGCGCGCTCGATGAACTCGCGGTTCTCCAGCCCGGATGCAATGATCTCCCGAGCCACCGCGTTGGATAGGGCAATGTCGGATCCGACATCGATTCCGAGCCACAGATCGGCCCACTGGGCCGACTCGCTTCGGCGAGGATCCACACAGAACAGACGGGCGCCGCGGCGGACGGCCCGGATTACGCGGTGAAAAAAGATGGGGTGGGCGGCCCGGGCGTTGGATCCCCACAAGATCACTACATCGGCGTTATCCATCTCCTGATAGGAACTGGTTCCCCCTCCCGCTCCGAATACTGCCGCCAGACCGGCGACGCTGGGAGCGTGTCAGGTCCGGTTGCAGGAATCTACGTTGTTGGTACCCATCACCACCCGGGCGAACTTCTGTGCCAAGAAGTTGGTCTCATTGGTGGCTTTGGAGCAGGAAAACATCCCTAGTGCCTCTCCACCATGAGCGTTGCGCACCGAAGCCAAGCCGCGGGCCGCCGTGGCGAGCGCCTCGGCCCAGGTAGCTTGACGAAGCGCACCGTTGTCGCGCACCAGTGGATGGGTCAGCCGGGTTTTTCTTCCCATAGTTGAGTCTCCTTGAAATGTACGGGCCAAAGTTCCCGTCCAGGCCTACTTTACCTTTCTGTTTTGTAAAAGGGTTTTTGGACAACAATTGGGCAACACTCCTATGGAAATACGTTTGATCTCGCCTCGCATCTTTTCGATAGGGCTGATCGTAATCCGCCCCGTTTTCGGCGCATGCGCCCCAGAACCACCGTCGAGCCAAGTTTTCCGGAGGTGGGTCGCCCGGATGTTGTTGATTGTTTGGGTGTCGATCTCCGGGGATGCCTGCAGATCAAGGAGTCCGAGGATGCCTATTGGGAGTCTTTCTACAGCGGCATCAAGGGATTCATTCACACGGAAGGGTTGTCTTACATCCTTGAGGTGGAAGTAGCGGAGGTGGAGGCTCCACCCGCCGATGGCATCTAATTGCACTACCGGCTGGTGCGCGTGGTGGAGGCGACGCCAAGCGCCGGCTGAAACCGATCCAACCTCTGGATGCCGGATTCAGAAGAGGCCCACCACCTCGCCTGCCGAGTCGATATCCACATTGAGGAAGGCGGGGGTCACCGAGAGTCCGGGCATGGTGCGAACCGCGCCAACCAACGGATAGATGAATCCGGCGCCCACTGAGGCGCGCACTTCCCGGATGGGGAGGGTATATCCCCGGGGAGCGCCGCGGAGCGCGGGGTCGTGACTGATGGAGAGATGGGTTTTGGCCATGCAGATCGGCAGGTTTCCGAACCCCGCCTGCTCGTATTGGGCGAGTTGGCGATTGGCGAGGGCGGAGTAAGAGACATCCTCCGCTCCGTACACCTGGCGGGCGATCCGGACGATCTTTTCTTTGAGAGATTGGTCCAGCGAGTAGAGAAAGCGGAAATTGCCAGGGACGGTGCAGGCATCCTCCACCGCTTCGGCCAACCCTCGCGCTCCCTGGCCGCCGTCCGCCCAGTGAGTGGTGGGGACGGCCGAATGAGCACCGGCTTCGACCGCCGCCGACTGTATGTATTCGACCTCCCGTTGAGAATCGGTGGGGAAGATGTTGACCGCCACCACCGCCGGGACGCCAAACCGCTGAATGGTTTGCAGGTGGGCTTGGAGATTGACCACTCCTGCTCCCAGTAGGGGCAGGTTCTCCTCGATGTAGGAGGGGTGGAGAGGCCTCCCCGGTCTTACCGGCGGGCCCCCTCCCTGAGTTTTGAGGGCGCGCACCGTGGTGGTCAACACCACACAGTCCGGTATCAGTCCCGAGGTTCGGCACTTGATGTTGAAAAACTTCTCCATCCCCATGTCGGCGCCAAACCCTGACTCGGTGATCACGTAGTCGGCCAGTTGGAGGCCGATCCGGTCGGCCAGCACCGACGAGTTGCCGTGGGCGATGTTGGCGAAAGGTCCGGTGTGGACGAACACGCCCTGTCCTTCCAGGGTCTGCATCAGGGTGGGATGCAGGGCTTCACGCAGGAGCACCGTAACCGCCCCCGCCACCCCCAGGTCTTCGAGAGTGAGCGGCTCTCCGGTCCGCGAGGCGCCAAACACCACCCTTCCGCAGCGTTGGCGCAGGTTGCGAAGGGCGGAGGCGTAGTTGTCTCCGTCCACCAGGGCGAGAATGGCCATCAACTCGCTGGCCACCGTGATGTCGAATCCGCTTTCCCTTGGGTACCCGTCGGCTGATCCGCCCAGCCCCACCACCACGTTGCGCAGCGCCCGGTCGTTCATATCGACCACTCGTCGCCACAAGATGCGGTGGGGGTCGATTCGCAAGGGCTTCAGTCCCCGTTCGGCCAGCCGTTCGTCGCTGAGCCGCTCCTCGTGATACCACCGGGCGTCAATGGCGGCGGCCACCAGGTTGTGAGCAACCCCGATGGCGTGGATGTCTCCGGTGAGATGGAGGTTGAACTCCTCCATGGGTATGACCTGGCTGTAGCCTCCCCCCGCCGCGCCGCCCTTGATGCCAAAGGTAGGGCCCATGCTGGGCTGGCGAATGCACGCCATGGCGTTGTGGCCCCTCGCTCCCAGGCCCTGGGTAAGGCCGATGGTGGTGGTGGTCTTGCCCTCGCCGAGGGGAGTGGGGGTGATGGCGGTCACGTCCACATAGCGACCCCGGGGACGGTTCTGGATCCGGCTCAAAATGTCGAGATGCACCTTGGCCTTGTCGGCGCCGTAGGGGATCAGTTCGTCAGTTTGGATCCCCACCCGTTCTGCTATCTCGGTTATGGGGATGACCTGGGCGCTTTGGGCAATATCCAGGTCGGAGGGGATACTGGCGGAATTCAAGGGAAGCCTCCTGGGTGCTGAAGAGATGTGGAATGAAGCAAAACGCCGCCCGGGCGGCTCGGAGTAAATGTTACCGCCGGAACGGCGATATGTTGGAGTTGGAAAGCTGTTCTTGTCTGGCGGCGCCGGCCCGATTGGACATCGGGTGGGGGCTGGACGGCTTCGGCGGGTAGAGGTTTTTGTTATAAGGTTGTGCGTTTCTAATCTCTCCCTTAGGCCGTGTCAGCGCTCTATTTCCTGGTGACAACCCTCTGATGGACTGGGTAGATCTGTTGTTGATAGCCGCCCGCGTGGTGGGGGTGTTCGCTCTGTTGCTGGTGCTCACCATCGTCAACATTTGGCTGGAGCGAAAAATTCTGGCGGATATGCAGAACCGGGTGGGCCCGGCCCGGGCGGGGCCGTGGGGGATCCTCCAGACGCTGGCGGATGGGACAAAGCTGTTCTTCAAGGAGCAGGTGACTCCCCGGAAGGTGGATTTGGGCGCCTATCTCCTGGCGCCTTTCCTGGCGGTGATTCCTGCCTTCCTGATTTTCATGATGGTCCCGCTCGGCCCGGGCCTGGAGATCGCGGGCCGACAGGTGCCGCTCCAGGGGGCCGACCTAAACATTGGGCTCCTGTTCATACTGGCCATGTCGTCCATGGGGGTGTACGCGGTAGTGCTGGCGGGATGGTCGTCGGGCTCCAAATATCCATTGCTGGGAGGAGTGCGCGCCACCGCACAGGCGATTTCCTATGAGGTCGCCATGGGCTTGGCAATGGTGGCGGTGGTGATGTTCTCGGCCACCGCTCCAGGAGCGGAGAGTGGAACTCTTTCTTTGGCCGAGATCGTGGAGAGACAGTCGGGAACCTGGGCGGGCGCCATCTCCGCCTTCGACCCGGTGGTCGGCCTCATTCCCCGCTGGAACATTTTTCCCCAGGTGGTGGCCTTTGTGATCTTTTTCTTGGCAGCGGTGGCGGAGACCAACCGGGCTCCCTTCGACCTGGTGGAGGCCGAGCAGGAACTGGTGGGTGGATTCCACACCGAGTATTCCGGGATCCGTTTTGCCATGTTCTTCCTGGCCGAATACATCAACATTTTCTCCATGTGCGCGATCACCGCCACCCTCTTTTTGGGGGGATGGAACGGCCCGGTCTGGGAAGGGGCGGTGCCTGGCTGGGTTTCGGCCATACTTCCTGTCGTATGGTTGATGGTGAAGAGCTACGTGCTGATGGTGGTGTTTTTCTGGACAAGGGCCACCCTTCCCCGGGTGCGCTACGACCAGTTGATGACCCTGGGTTGGAAGCGAATGATTCCCTTGTCGATGGGATGGTTGGTGATCTCCACGGTGGTGATCGGCTTCCGCCAATTCGGGCTGCC
This sequence comes from Acidimicrobiia bacterium, assembly GCA_965248705.1. Classification (GTDB taxonomy): domain Bacteria; phylum Actinomycetota; class Acidimicrobiia; order Spongiisociales; family ZC4RG35; genus Bin76. Next base: position 1,204,980 of record CBDFJY010000002.1, read on the forward strand.
TTTTGTGGGATGAGGACTAGATGGGAATACTGAGAGAATTCTGGAAGAGCTTCAAAGTAACCGGGTCAATCGGTCTGCGGGGTCTGTTCGGAAAGGGAATTGTCACCACCCGCTATCCCTCCGAAATGCGGGAAAAACCGGTGCGCTTCCACGGTCGCCACGTTCTTAACCGCTATCCCGACGGGATGGAGAAGTGCATAGGGTGCGAGCTGTGCGCCGGGGCCTGCCCTGCCCAGTGCATCTATGTGCGAGGCGCCGACAACCCGCCCACAGACCCCCAAAGTCCGGGGGAGCGCTTCGGGTACATATATGAAATCAACATGTTGCGATGCATATTCTGTGGGCTGTGTGTGGAGGCCTGTCCCACCGAGGCTATCACCATGTCCCACCTCTTCGAGATGTCGGTCACCAACCGCGATGACGCCATCCACACCAAGGAAGAGCTTCTGATGGCCGAGGACGGATCGGTCCCCCACATATACGAGGAGGACCCCTACGCCGACCTATCCGAGTTGGATGCCGCCGACGGCTGGTTGCGCGCCACCGCTACGGGTGGAGTGGCCGCCTATCAGGGCGAGACGATGTGGCAGGCCACCCCCGGCCCCGCTTCCTGGGAACCCGAGCCAGGCCAGGAGACCAGGGATTCTCCGGATGGTTGAGCTGGTGATCTTCGTGCTGATGGGGACGGGGGCTTTGGCAGGGGGCCTGACAGTGGTCCTGGCCCGCAACCCGGTCCGCTCCGCCTTGGGGCTGTTGGGCGCCTTGGTGTCCCTGGCGGTGATTTATGTGGTTAACCTGGCGCATCTGGTGGCGGCGGTGCAGGTGGTGGTGTATGCCGGTGCGGTGCTGACCCTGTTTCTCTTTGTGATCATGTTCATCGGCGTGGACCGCACCGAGGACACCACCGAGACCATTCCCTTCCAACGCAAGCTGGTGGCCGGGATGGCGGCCGCCGTGGCCGTGGGGGCAGCGGCGCTGGTTTCGAGAGGAAGGTTCACTTGGACACCCACCTCGTCGACGCCGGCCGAGATTCCCAACGGCACGGTTCAGGCCCTGGGGGGAGAGCTTTTTACTACCTGGGTGTTGGGAGTGGAGATAACCGCTTTGTTGTTGACCATCGCGGCGGTGGGGGCGATCACTCTGGCCTTTCACCGACGGTCTGGTGATCCTGCGGCGGAGGAATGATGGTAGTCGTTACCCCCGGCTGGTACATGACCCTGGCCGCCGTCCTGTTCATTCTGGGGATGACCGGAGTCTTGATCAGACGCAACGCGCTGGTGATGTTTATGTGCGTGGAGTTGATGCTCAACGCCGTCAACCTAACCTTTGTGGCCGCCGGCCGGGCGGCCGGAGTCCTGGACGGGCAGGTGGCGGTGTTCTTCGTGCTGGTGGTGGCCGCCGCCGAGGTGGTGGTGGGGCTGGCGATCATCGTCGCCATATTCAGGAGACGGGAGACCGCCTCGGTTGACGAGTTAGCGGCGCTCCGGGGATGATCGAGCTTCCGGCCGAGGCGCTGTGGCTGGTGATTGCCCTTCCCCTCGGGGGGGCGATGTTGCTCCACTTCGCGGGTCGGCGGTTGGGCGAGCCCCGGGCCGGATATCTAGCCTGCGCCGCCTCGTTGGCCGCTTTTTTGGTGGCGGCTGTGGCCGCCGTGCCTTTTTTCATTGGGGAGGGACATCCCTCCCAGTCACTCTTGTGGGAGTGGATGCCGGCGGTGGGCGCCTCCTTCGAGATTATCTGGGACCCGTTGTCGGCCCTGATGACCCTGGTGGTTACCGGGGTGGGCTCGCTGATTCACATCTATTCGGTGGGATACATGCACGGAGATCCCCGTTTCGCCCGCTTTTTCACCTATCTCAACCTGTTCACCGCTTCCATGCTCACTCTGGTGCTGGCCGGGAACTACGCCATGCTGTTCGTGGGTTGGGAGATGGTGGGCCTCTGCTCCTATCTCTTGATCTCATTTTGGTTCACCCGCCCTTCCGCCGCTTCGGCAGGAAAGAAGGCGTTCGTGGTGAACCGGATCGGAGACTTCGGATTTCTCATCGCCCTTATGCTGATTTTCAGCGTTTTTGGGACGTTGTCCTACGCCGGTGTGTTCGAACGGGCCGCCGACGAGTTGGTCGGGTGGGCGCCCACGGCCATCGGGCTGATGCTGGCGGCCGGCGCGATAGGCAAATCGGCCCAGATTCCTCTTTATGTGTGGCTTCCCGACGCCATGGAAGGCCCCACTCCGGTTTCGGCGCTCATTCACGCCGCCACCATGGTCACCGCCGGGGTGTACGTGATCGCCCGCTCTGCTCCGATCTTCGAGTTGGCGCCGGTCGCCTCGGGGGTGGTGGCCGCGGTGGGGGCGGTCACCGCCTTATGGGCGGCGACCATTGCCATCGCCCAGTCGGACATCAAACGGGTGCTGGCTTATTCCACCATCAGTCAGTTGGGCTACATGTTCCTGGCGGTGGGCGCCACGGCCTATGTGGCGGGCGTATTTCACCTGATGACCCATGCCTTTTTCAAGGCTCTCCTGTTCCTGGCCGCCGGTTCGGTGATCCACTCCATGGGCGGCCGCCAAGACATGGGGGAGATGGGGGGGCTGCGAAAGGCCATGCCGGTTACCTTCGTGACCATGGGGATCGGAGTGGTGGCGATTTCTGGGTTCCCTCCCCTGGCGGGCTTCTGGTCGAAGGATGAAATCCTCGGCGTCGTGTTCAACCGGGGTGGATGGTTCACTGCGTTGTGGCTGATGGGGCTGATAACCGCTCTGCTCACCGCCTTTTACATGGTTCGCCAGTTCGTGATGGTGTTTTTGGGCAAGCCCCGCTGGCCCGAGGGGGTTGTCCCCCACGAGTCTCCCCGCTCCATGACCATTCCCCTCATCATCCTGGCCGTGCTGTCGGTGGCAGGGGGTCTGATCAACACTCCCTTCCGGCTGGGCCTCGAGCATTTTCTGGAACCCGCCTTCGAAGGAGTGGAGCTTGCCCATCCCCCCCAAGGGATCGGCCTCGTCCTGATATTGGCCGTGCTGTCGGTGGCGGCCGGAGCGGCTGGCGCCGTCATGGCCTTTTTCGCCTATCACCGCCCACCAGAGGCTTGGAGTCGCTTCCAGTTGGGATTCGGCAGGATATGGGGATGGTGGGAGAACGCCTATCGGGTGGATGACGCCTATAGGGCGATGCTGGTTTCTCCCGGACGCCGTCTCTCCGAACAGGCCGCCTTCTGGTTGGATGTGAAGGTGGTGGACGGGGCGGTGAACGGCGTGGCCCGGCTGGTCAAGGTTACGGGGCAGATGATCCGTCCGGCGCAAAGCGGCCTGATTCGCCAGTATGGACTGTGGTTCGGCCTGGGCCTGGTGGCGCTGTTGGTGTGGATATTGGTGAGGGGTGGAGCGTGAGCGCCAAAAGATGCTGACCTTACTGGTGCTGACACCGCTCTTGGGTGCGGTGGTGATCTCTCTCATCCCATCCCGTCGCTCAGAACTCTTCCTGCCGTTGGGGATGGCGCTCTCGGTGGCGCCGCTGGGCCTGGCGGCCGCAGTTTTTGTTACCTTCGAGAAGGGCGAGGCCTCCTTTCAGATGGTGGAGAAGGTGGTTTGGTGGGAGCCGTGGGGAGTGTCATGGCAACTGGGAGTAGACGGGATCTCCCTGGGAATGGTTGCGCTCACCGCCCTTTTGTTCCCGCTCAGCCTGGCGGTCTCCGATTCCATCTCCCACCGTCGCAAGGCGTTCGTGGTGGCCATGCTCTTTTTGGAGACGGGTTTGATAGGAAGCTTCCTGGCACTGGACCTGCTGTTGTTCTTTGTCTTTTTCGAGGTGATCCTGATTCCCATGTACCTGATCATCGGAGTGTGGGGAGGGGAACGCCGGGTGTATGCAGCTGTCAAGTTTTTCATCTACACCGCCTTCGGCTCGGCGCTCTTGTTGGCGGCGATCATTGCTTTGGCCGTCATGCACTCTTCCCAGACGCCCGGAGGGGCGCTCAGCTTCGACTATCTCGCCCTGCTAGACCTGGACATCTCGTCCACCGCTCAGATGTGGCTATTCGGCGCCTTCGCCCTGGCGTTTGCGATAAAAGTGCCACTTTTTCCCTTCCACACCTGGCTCCCCGACGCCCATGTGGAAGCGCCCACCGCCGGCTCGGTGCTCCTGGCCGGGGTGCTTCTGAAGCTGGGAACCTACGGACTGTTGCGGTTCAATCTCACCCTCTTTCCCGAGGCCACGGTCTCTTTGGTTCCGGTTCTGGCGGTCCTGGCAGTGATCGGAATCATCTACGGGGCGGTGGTGGCAATCGTCCAGCCCGACCTGAAGAAGCTGGTGGCGTACTCGTCGGTCAGCCACCTCGGGTTTGTGGTGCTGGGGATCTTTGCCCTCACTTCGGCCGGACTTCAGGGCGCGGTCATCCAAAACGTCAACCACGGGCTGACCACCGGAGCGCTCTTCCTGTTGGTGGGAATGCTCTATGACCGCCGCCACACCAAACAGATCAGCGATTTTGGTGGCCTGGCCACTCCGGCGCCATACATGGCCGGGTTTTTTCTGTTCATGGCGTTCGCCTCCATCGGTCTTCCCGGTCTCAATGGGTTTGTGGGAGAGTTCCTGGTGCTGGTGGGGAGCTTCCCCTCCCTTCCCGCGCTGGCGGTGGTGGCCGCTTTTGGGGTGGTGCTGGCCGCCATTTACATGTTGTGGGCTTACCAGCGGGTGTTTACCGGGCCGGTGGAGCGGGCCGAAAACCGGGGGCTGGCGGACCTGACTGCTAAAGAGACGGCGGTGCTGGCGCCGTTGGCGGTCCTGGTGCTGCTGTTGGGACTCTATCCCGGCATCCTTTTGGAACGGACCGCTCCCTCCGTCGAGGCGATTCTTGATCGTATCGAGCAGACCACCGACTACCAGGCGCCCTCTCCGGGGCGGCTGGCGGATGTGTTCGTCTCTATGGATGAGGACAGTCCACAGTGATTTCCATCCCAGAGATCGCTTGGGCGGGCATGGCGCCCGAGTTGGTGCTGGTGGTCGGGGCTGTGGCGCTATTGCTGTTGGATGTGCAGAAAAAGCCCGGGGTGAAGGTTTTGTGGGGGTCCTCCCTGGTAATCATCGTGATCGCCCTGGGCTTGGGCGTTTGGCGGTGGACGGCGGCGGCCGCGGTGGGAGAGCCGGTCATCGGAGCGATGCTCATCTTCGATCGTCCGGCGGCGCTGGCCCGCCTGGTGGTGTTGGTGGTTGCTGTCATGGCGATCTTGGCCGGCCGTAGCCTGTTTGCGAAGTTGGAGAACCGAGCGGCGGAGGGATTGGCATTGGTGCTGTTGGCCTCGGTCGGATTCATCCTGATGGCCGCCTCCCAAAACCTGGTGATGATGTTCCTGGGGCTGGAGATGGGGTCGATCTCCCTCTACATCCTGGCGGGGATTGCCGGGGACGGAGTGCGTTCTGACGAGGCGGCCCTCAAGTATCTGCTATTGGGAGCAGTAGCGTCGGCAGTGTTCATCTACGGAGCGGCCCTGGTGTTTGCGGGGACCGGTTCGCTGGATCTGGGGACCATCGGTTTTTTCCTCTCCCGCAATGTAGTGCTCTCCCCGGCGGTTCTCCTGATAGGAATCGGCCTTTTTACGGTGGGGCTCTCCTTCAAGGTAGCGGCCGCTCCTTTCCATGTGTGGGCCCCGGATGTTTACCAGGGCGCTCCGGCGGGGATAGTGGGATTTATGGCGGCGGTGGCGAAGGTGGGCGGATTCGCCGCGCTGGCCAGGGCGCTTCTGACCGGCTTCGAAAGCTTTCGGGCGGACTGGGCGCCGGTGGTGGCGGGGATCGCCGCCCTGTCGATGGTGGTGGGAGCGTTGATGGCCATCATCTCTGTGGATATCCGCCGCCTGCTGGCCTACTCGGGGGTGGCCCACGCCGGATTCATCCTTGCCGGCCTCGCCTCCGGTCCCCAGGGCTCATCCTCGGTCTGGTTCTACCTGGCTGTCTACACGGTGCAGCTGGTGGCGGCCTTTTCGGTGATCTCGGTATTGGGAGGAGCGGTTTCTTCGGGGTCGGCCCTCTCCGACTACCGAGGGCTCTATCGTCGCTCGCCCTTCCTGGCGTTGGTCATGTCGGTGGCGCTGCTGGGGATGGCGGGGATGCCCCTCACCACCGGGTTCGTCGCCAAGCTGGGCGTTTTTCTCGCGGCTTGGAGAGGAGGCTTGGAATGGCTGGTGGTGGTGGCGGTTATTGCCTCGGCGGTGGCGATCTATCTCTATCTGCGGGTGATCGTGATCATGTACATGCACCCTCCCGAGACCGACGCCCCGGTGAGCTTCGATCGCCCCACCTCCTGGGCCCTGGGCGCGGCGGCAGCAATCACGATAATTCTGGGAATCTTCCCCCAACCCCTCCTCAATCTGGTCGAATCGGCGATCTACCTCTGAACCGACCCCGCGATCAAGATAGTGTTATCTTTGCTGCATTATCGCTTAAATACCCTAATATTGGCGAAAGATATCAATATCTTGATTTGTTAAGCTTCGAAAAGCGAAAGTGCCGGGCCTTCCGCTCTTTCCTCTGACTTGACTACCCCCCATATGGCTCTTTGACTTGGGAATAACCCGAACCGTGTCGGGAAAACGCGGCTCAAGAGGGGGCGGGGACTCTTCGAGTCGGGTAGGCATCCCACAGCGCGGTGACGGCGGCGGGGCTCCACTCCGATCCGAGGGGAAGGGGTAGAGCCAGCCTTTCGGGTTTATGGCAGGGCTTGCTTTGGGTGACATGAAGGGTGGTGGACCGGCCTCGGCGCTCGAACACATAGGAGTAAACGGTGTCGTATGAGGTGTGGTTGCAGATGCCGCTGTCTCCGTCATCATGAGATTCCTGCAGCTCGAAAATGTCCGAGAGTTGTCGGGCGTCGCGGAGCCGGTGGGCAGCAGACCGCAGTCGGGGAACGGTGGTGACGGTGTCGTCGTCTTCGGTGGTGGCGCCCAGCTCCACATGGTGGTTGGAACGGGCTATCCGGTCGGAGTGATAGGTGACCTTCAACTGTTGTCCTCGAACCTCCGCGGTGGCCAGGTCGGATTGGTCGATCATCACCAGGTTTGCCCACATGTAGGGCTCTCGGCTCATCGCTTGTTCCACGGCCGCCACCCCGCTCCTGACGTCGGTCCCCTCTCGGAGGGCGATTTCCGTCAGCCGGTCGTAGTTCAGGCCGGGGATGGTCCGCACATTGGAGTCACAGCACAGCAGTCCGTGTCGGTTGGCGCCCAGCGAGAACCCCGAGAAACGGTCCAGGTCGGGATCGGTTCCTGCCCAGGTTTCCACTCCAGCTATGCCGAACACCTCCTCTTCTATGACCAGGCGGTCCTCGAAGGTGGGTCGCCCGAAGTCCTTGTTCTTGAACAGAAGGTATTGATTCGCGGTTCGTAGAGCGCCGGTGGTGCACATTCGAAGAAGCTCCCTTTTCCTCTCTTTATGGTATCGGCGTGGGCTTCGTGCTTATATCGGATGGTGGGCTCTGGCAATGATGTCGTTTTGAGGATGACCGCCGGGTGACGCCGAAAAAACACCGGCGTGGAGGACAGGCTCCCCATAAGAGTGGTTACTATCCGGGTTTGTGAAGGCGTTTGAACAGAGTCACTATTCTGGAAAGACGAATCCATTTCAGCAGTTGGTGCTGACCAACTCCTATCCTGGGTAACCAAGCCGCGATCAAGGAGAAACCCGATGACGGAGAACAATCCCGAGATTCAGAATATCTTGGATGAATACCAGCAGAAGCAGCTAAGTCGCCGCCAGTTCCTTAAGAAGGCAGGGGTGGCCGGCCTGGGAGCTACGGCTGCCGCCGCACTCTTGGCCTCCTGCGGGGGCGACGAGCCGGCCGTTACCACTGCGGCGCCTGCTACCACTGCGGCGCCTGCTACCACTGCGGCGCCTGCCACTACCGCGGCGCCCGCCGGTCCGACCCAGGGCGGAACATTGCGCGAGGGCTACAACCGGGATCTCTCCAAGCTTGACCCGATCACCACCAACTGGTACGACCCGGCCTTCTTCGCCATCTATGAGGCGATCGTGACCGTCTCCCCCGACGGTGACATTGTGCCTCAGTTCTGTACCGATTTCAGCGTCTCCGACGACGGCCTCGAGTACCGGTTTACGGTGGAGGATCGCCAGTCCCATTCGGGCGGCACCATCACCGCCGCCGACGTGGCCGAGTTCTACCGCATCCAGAAGTTCAGCTTCATCGCCAGCCTGGCTTCTCCCATTGATCACTACGAGGTGGAGGGAAACCAGGTGGTGGCCAAGATGAAGAATGCCTGGGTGGGCACCCTGGGGCCGCTTGCCACCGGCTACTGGCGCTTGGCCAACATCAACACCTGGAAAGAAGTGGGTAGCTACGACGACGAGACCGGCTTGGCTGGTGACGGCGTGGTGGCCTCCGTCTACGGGACGGAGATCGTGGACGCCACCGGCCCGTTCCAACACGACGAGTGGGTGCCCGGCAGCCACTCTCAGGTCACCCGCTGGGATGACTACCCGGGTTCCAACGTTCCCTACTTCGAGAACAAGGGAACCGCTCACCTCGATGCCATCCGGTGGACGGTGATCACCGAGGCCGGACAGCGGGCCACCCAGTTGGAGAACGGGGATATCGACACTCTGTTGAACCCCGCCCACCAGGATCTGGCCCGGCTGGAGTCCAACCCGGACCTGACCGTCTATCGCCATGCCGAATGGTCGGGCTACTTCATGTTCATGAACCGGGAGCACTTCCCGGAGATTTTCGGTGATGTGGAGACCCGCCGCGGTCTCTCCCACGCCGTCGACCGCGAGGGTATGGTGCAGGCGCTCCTGTTTGGCAACGGGGCGGCCACCTACGGTCCTTTCCCCACTACTGATCGCTATTACGACCCGGCAGTGGAGCAGTTCAACAACTTCGATGTGGCTGAGGGCAACCGGGTGTTGGACGCGGCCGGCTGGTCGATGGGCTCCGACGGGGTGAGAGAACGTGACGGGGTTCCGCTCCAGTTCGAGTTCATGGTGGAGAACGAGTCACTGCAGACCGCAATCGGCACCGCCGCCGCCGCTCAGTTCGCCCAAGTGGGCGCCCAAGCGGACGTCAATGTGGTGGACCGGTCGGTATGGTTCGAAAGGGCCGGGGGCCCCGAAGTAGCCGCCGGTCTTTTCATGTGGCTGTGGCCGATTCCGATCGACGTGTTGACCCTGTTCTGCGCCAGCGGCACCATACCCAGCCCGAACTGGTCCCATGCCAATGAGCCCCGTATCGATCAGGCCATCGCTGATTGGCAGGCTGCGGGAACCGAGGAGGCGGCGGCCAAGGCGCAGTCCGACTTCCAGTTGGCCTGGGCGGAGCAACTTCCCAACATGTCCTTCATCAACCAGAACTCCACATTCGTGAAGAACAACCGGGTGCGCGGTTGGTCGCCTTTCGTGTGGCTTCTCTATCCGTACTACAACGACACCTGGATCGAGGCCTAGAAACCGATCCGACCGAGAGAGAACCGCCCCGCTCCCGTCCTCGGGAGCGGGGCTTCTCCTATGAACGTATCGTCGTTGGCGTCAGCCTTTACACTGACCCTGTAATGACGGCTTCTACTCCCGAGTCCTATCTCACCGAGTGGGACCAGCGGCTGCTGGACTTCGAAGAAAGCCAGCACATTTCGCCGTTCCGGCAGGCGATGCGCAATTTGGTACGAAATCGCCTGCTTTTGTCGGGGGTGGTCCTGGGAGTCCTGGTGGTGGGCGCCGGGATTCTGGGCCCGGTCATCACCGGGGGGGACTACGAGCTGATCAACTTTTCCAACATCCATGCCACGCCCTTTAGCGAAGACGCTCTGTTGGGGACCGATCATCTTGGTCGGGACACGGCGATCAGGCTGTTCGTCGCCATTCGGGTGAGCCTGGCGGTGGCGGTGGGGGTGACCGGAATAGCCCTGCTGGCCGGCCTGGCCATCGGTACCCTGTCCGGCTTCAGGGGCGGCTGGACCGACCGGTCGCTCAGTGGGGTGATGGACTTCATATGGGGATTTCCCCTCATCCTGGTGGCGGTGCTGTTCGCCGGAGGTCTGGGCGAAGGACTGCTGGCGGTGATTTTGGCGGTGGGACTGGTGAACATGGCCGCTATCGCCCGGGTGGTGCGGGGAGAAGTGATGGCGCTCTCAGAACGGGAGTTCATCGAAGCGGCCCGGGCCGGGGGGCTGTCCAACTGGAGGATCATCCGAAAGCACCTTCTTCCCAACATTCTCGCGCCCGCTCTGGTGCTCTCCTCCTATTACATAGCAGTAGCCATCATCGCCGAGGCGGCGCTTTCTTTTATCGGGCTGGGCGCCCAGCCTCCCCTGCCCAGCCTGGGGCAGATGGTTGCGGAGGGCCGTAACTTCCTGCAGCTCAATCACTGGGAGACCACTGTTCCCGGTCTTACCCTGGTGCTGATGGTGCTATCGGTGAGCCTGATCGGCGATGGGTTGCGAGACGTGTTTGATCCTCGCCTCCGACATGAGGCCAAGGGGGTGGATTCGGTATGAGATACCTGGCCAACCGCACCGTTTACATGGTGGTGATCCTGGCCTTGTCCTCGGTGGCGGTCTTCTATGCCATCCGGCTCTCGGGCGGGGACGCCACCGCCGCCCGCCTGCCGGCTTCGGCCACCGCAGCCGACCGGGAGACGCTCCGGGAGGTATTGGGTCTCAACGATCCCATCTATCAGCAGTATTTCACCTATATGGGGAAGCTGCTCAGTGGAGATCTGGGCCACTCCCTCACCAACAATGCTCTGATCTCCAAGATGGTGATCGAACACGGACGCAACAGCCTGATCCTGGGCGCCGCCGCCTTCCTGTTGGTCTTCTTGGTCGGAGTGCCGCTGGGAATGCTGGCTTCGGTGAGGCGAAACACCTTCTTGGACCAGGGAGTCATGAGTCTTTCGGTGGCGGGGATGGCTGTCCCCAACTTTTGGCTGGCTCTTCTGACCATCTGGCTCTTCGCAAGCGTGCTGGGATGGTTCCCCTCGGCGGGGTGTTGTGAACCCAAACAACTCATTCTTCCGGCAATCGTGCTGGCCGCCGAGGGGACCGCCCTGACCGTGCGGATGACCCGCTCCGCAATGTTGGAGAACCTTGACTCCGACTGGGTACGCACTCTGCGGGCGGGAGGGCTCTCGGAAACCAGGGTGATCGGAAAGCATGTGTTCCGCAACGCCCTGATTCCCATCATCTCCCTGGCGGGCTTGCGCATCGGCCAGATCGTGGGCTATGCCCTGATCGTAGAGGTGATCTTCGGCTGGCCAGGACTGGGACAAGTACTGGTCAACGCGGTGCTGCGCCGTGACTATCCGGTGGCGCAGTTCTTCTCGCTGGTGTTAGTGGTGATGGTGGTGATGGGCAACTGGCTGGCCGACCTGGGGTATCTGGCCGCCAATCCCCGCCTGCGGAAGATTTGATGGCCGAGCCGCTTCTCTCCGTACGCGACCTCACCACGGTCATCCGCACCGAGGGAATCGAGTTCGAGGTGGTGAGGGGAGTGTCGTTCGATCTTTACCCCAATGAGATCCTGGGTTTGGTGGGAGAATCGGGATGCGGCAAGACAATGACCGCCCTTTCGGTGATAGGGCTCATCCCCACCCCGGTCGCTCGCATCACCGCCGGCGAGGTGCGTTTCGGCGGGAGAGATTTGGTAGGCCTCTCCGAGCGAGAACTACGGGAGGTGCGGGGGGACGACATCTCCATGATCTTCCAGGATCCGCTCACCTCTCTCGACCCGATGTTTACGGTCGGCCATCTGCTCACCGAGGTGATCCGCCGCCACCGGCCGGTTTCCCGCTCGGAGGCTGGGTCCATCGCCCTTCAGGCGCTGGTGGAAGTAGAGTTGTCCGATCCCGAGACCCGGATGAACCAATATCCCCACCAGTTGTCGGGCGGAATGCGCCAGCGGGTGATGATCGCCATGGCCCTCATGCTCGACCCGGACATCCTGATCGCTGATGAGCCCACCACCGCCTTGGACGTTACCGTGCAGGCCCAGATCCTCGACCGACTGGTGGGCCAGCAACGCCGTCGGGATATGTCGATGCTGCTGATCACTCACGACCTGGGAGTGGTGGCGGCGGTGGCGCATCGGGTGGCGGTTATGTATTCGGGGGAAATCGTGGAGCAGGCCACTGTCGAGCAGCTCTTCTCCGACCCTCAGCATCCCTACACACAAGGACTCCTGCGGGCGGTCCCCCAGACCCGTCACCAGCGGGGCGCACTACACACCATCCCCGGCCGGGTTCCCCCGCCGCAGTTCATCCCCCCAGGCTGTCCGTTCAGTCCCCGCTGCTCCCAGGCGCTGGTCCGCTGCTGGGAAGAGCACCCGGAGTTGGTGGCCGACAACGGGAGGGATCTCCGCTGCTTCAATCCCCAGACACTCACTCCGGCGTGAGCGAGACTCCGATCCCGGTGGAGGTGGTTGGGGAAGACGAGGTGAGGCTGTCAGGATTGGAATGGCCCATCTCCGGACCACCCGTCCTATTCGTGCACGACCTCGGGGCTGATCTCGACCAGTGGGGTTCGCTCACCGGTGGATTGGCGGCGTCGGGATTTCGGGTGATCAGCCTGGAACTCTCCGGCCACGGCCTTTCCGATGGGGAACCCGATCCCGGCTCGATCTCCCGTGACGTGGGGGTAATGGTTGCCCAAGCCTCCGGCTTGTGGGGTCCTCTGGGGTTGGTCACCTGTGGGGAGAGCGCCAGGGGATCGGTAGGAGCAGGCGCCGCTGCCGGAGCGCCCGTGCACATACTTATCTCTCCCCCGGAGATGTCGGTCGAATTTATGAGGGGCGGGGAGAAGGCGATGCGGATCATCATGGCGGGAGGAGGCGACACCGAAGGCCACGCTGCCGCCAAGAGCGCTCATGATCACCTCCCGGGCCAGCGGATGCTAATGACCGTCTCGGGCGCTACCGAGCGGGGAGCGGCTCTGGCTGGCCTGCGCCCCTCCATACTGGAGGACATGGCCCAGTTCTTTCGCCAATACCTGGCCCCCATCAACATGGCCTGGATAAGCCGCCGAGAAACCGAGACGGCCCAAGCTGGGGAGCAGCAAGACGATGAAGCCGCTAGCTTGTAGAAAGACCGAGGAGAAGCATGACTAATCGCCCCCCCTTTTACAAGCGAAGATCCGTGCGGATCGGTGCGGTGATCGTGGCCGTTCTAGGCCTTGCTCTGGCATGGTGGCTGATTTCCCCCCTGTTCATAGACAAGGTGGTGGACGAACCTTTCCCCAGAGCGGCCATGGCGGTTATTCCCAACGACATGACCGCCTCGGAGGTCGAAGACGCGATGATGGAGGCAGAGGTCATCGACACGCGGGTCGAGGAAGACATGCCCGATTCGGACATGTCCGAATCGGAACCGCCCGCTACCACGACGGCAGCCCCCGAGACCACCGCTACCGAGACGACCGAGCCTCAGGCCGCAGAGCCCGAGGTCACGGGACCGGTGGCTGTAGCCACCGGCGCTCTCATGGACGCCGACGACTTCCACAAAGGCTCGGGCCAGGTTACCGTGTACCGTCTGGAAGACGGTACCCATGTCCTCCGACTAGAAGACATCCAGGTGACCAATGGTCCCAAGCTCCACGTGATAGTCGCTCCTGCGTATGGGATAGCCAACCGCGAAGCCCTGCAGGGGGCCGGTTACATAGATCTGGGATCGCTGAAGGGAAACATCGGCTCACAGAACTACGATTTCCCTGCCGACTACCAAGTCCCCGAGGAACTGACCGTAGTGATCTACTGCGTACCCTTCCAAGTGATTTTCGCCACCGCTGAACTGCGCTAGCTGTGACATTCGGCGGGTTGCCCAACTCAGCTGGGATCTCGGTCCTCAGTGGGCGTGTTTCGAAAAGCCGGTGCAACGGAAGTTGGTGTCAACTGGTCGTCATTGACCTGGGGAGTGGTAGGATCAGGGTGCTGTTGACCTCTACGATGACAAGCAAGTGACCGTACTCCGGGTCGCACTTCGACTTCTGGCTCTGGCGCAATTGCCAATCGTTGCTCTTATGGCCGTGGCCGGCAGCTTCGCGGATGGCGGCCAGTGGTGGGTGCGGCTGATCTTGGTGGCGCTTCAGCCGGCGGCGGCGATATTCCTCGTCGTCTTGGTGATGAGCCGAAAGCAGTCGAAGAAGCTGATCAAGGCGACTACCGCGCTGCTGGCGCTCAATGTAGCCGCAGATGTAGCCCTCTCTGTCGCCATTGGGACGGACCTCTTGAAGGGCGACTGGTTTCTACTCCTTATTTCTTCGATCATCCCCCTGATCGCCCTGTTCTACTGTGTTTCTCTGCTTCGCCGCTCATAGCGGGATTCCTTCTGCTACTTCGTCAAAGCTCAGGCGAAGAAGGGGGCCATTCTCTAGGGTGTATCACCGGGGAGGATCCTTGGCTCCCGAGGAGTCGTCATCGGCGGACCCATTGTCGTTTATTTCCACTACGAAGTCGTCACCGATTCGCTCTATAACAGTTACGGTCATATCTCCCCAGGTATAACCATCGCCTATGCCCATCACATGCCCAACGGGATCGTTCGCGTCGATAGGGCTTGTTAGGTCGGCAATGATTGCTCGGGTTGGTCTTGCTGTACCAACGCAAGCTTCGTAGCCTGGGTAGTGGAAACAGTTCGGGGGTTGCTGTTCTATGAAATATGATTCAACGCCTTCTTTGGGCAACCCGGAGTCGAATCCCTTTCTGACCCGTGCTCCTAGTGTGACAAAGCCACCATGATCCGACCTGAGCACCAGCATTTGGGTACGGTTGTCGCCAAGTGGACTGAGTGTGTATCGGGAACTCCCACCTCCTCTGTAAATCGCCACCTCCGTGGGGTCCATCCAGCCGGCTGCGTATCTGTTGATAGCGATGGTGCCTATTTGCAGGCCCGACACGGCATCGTTGTCGCCCATGATTTCCATCGGGTTGTCATACCGAGTGAAGCGGTAAGAGTGAGGAAAACCGACCGCGTGTCCGAGCTCGTGGGGCAACCGTGGACAATTTTGGCGGTGTGAACCCTGCCACTAGATATGACGACAAACTGCCGTGTTCGGCCACTGACCTACCATCGAGGTATAGAAAGCGGGTGTTATCCGAGAAGGTGGTTGCGCTCAAAGCCGCCTCAGCCGGCGAGATGTAGGATATGGTTCCCAGGCTGCCAAAGCTTGCGTAGGACACTTTGTTGATGATCAAAATTGTGGCCTCCGCTCTGTCTTCTGGTGATTTGCCGTTGGAAGCTTTCCATACCGGGTGGATGCAGTTGCCCGGGTTATCGAAAGACATTGCCTTTATTGTCCCGCCCACCCGGAAAACCGGGCGATAGCGGGCCCCCCGAAAGCCAATCGAAGTAGGGGTTTATTTCTTACTCCACCAGGTTGACCACTTCTTCGGGAGAGATATCCAAGTTTCCTCCGGCCACCTCGCAGACCCATACGTCCCAGAGGTCCTCGTCCAGGGTGTAGTGAGTGGTGAGATTGTATCCGGCGATCAGCCTCAGCGGGTCTGCTTCGTACAGAGCATCCGCAACCACCGCCGGCGCCGCAGGCAAAAGGAGAGCTATGTGTTTCAACATGGCTAAAGACAAAAAGACGGCTATGACGATAAATAGGGCTACAAACAACCGGAGCAAAGCCTCTCCCTTCTGGGCACGAGTCTCCCACTCTTGGATTGTTGTTTGCGCTCGGCAGATACTACCCAGTGGTAATACGGTCTCCGTCAAGGGGACCTGAGTCCGTCCCCTAACGGGAGCGGCTTCAGGAAGGGACTTAGTCCCTTGCTACCACCACCGCGGTGCCTTGACCTACAAAGAGGAGCATCGACCCGGATACGTTCTCCATGTCGAGCCGCATGCCCACCACCGCGTTGGCCCCTATCTTCCCGGCTTCGGAGGCCAACTCCGACAGGGCTGCTCGGCGGGAGGCTTCTAGGTCCTTTTCGAGCGATTTGCTTCGTCCTCCAAAGACATCCCGCATCCCTGCCAGGACATCCTTGCCGACGTGCCGTCCTGCCGTTACCTGGGAGAGGACGAGGCCCTTGTGTTCGATGATGGTGTGTCCGGCTATCCCGGCAGTGGTGGAGATAAGCATGATCAATTTCAGTCTATCAGTGGCCACCGCTCCAATCGCCGGGTGGGAAGCGGGTTGGTTCCGCCGAGGTTACGATATTCCTAACGGTCTTTGAAAGGAGTTGTCCTATGACGGTGGTCGATGCCCATCTCCATCTTTTCGAGTCGATCTCCGAGCAATATCCGCGGGATGTGTTTGAAGGTCTGACCCCACCCGAGCGCCGGGCGCCAATGGACGAATACTTCGGCTACATGGAGCGGGCGGGAGTGGACAAGGCGGTGATCGTGGGGATCTCCCATCATGATGAGTACCTGCGGGAGGTGGTGGCCACCCGTCCTGACCTGTTCGCCATTGTGGGAGTGCAGGATGTCACCGCTTCCGATCAACTCGCCAACTATCGGGAGCGACGCCAAGCGACTCCGTTCCAGGGGTTCCGGCTGTTCAACCTCGATCCCGATCCTTCCCAGCCCGCCGACCAGATCGAGATGTTTCCCGTGCTGGAGCAGATGGCCGTCGATGGGGTGAAGCTGTGGTTCTATGCCACGGAGGAGCAGGCGCTGTTGCTGGATCGGGTGCTGGAGATGCTTCCCGACCTATCAGTGGTCATCAACCATCTGGGGTTTTGCCCCAGCATCTGGGATGAGATCAGAGCGGATGAATGGGGTCGCCCCCGATTCACTCTCGACCTCCCGCCCGAATCGCTGAGAACCATAGAAGTGATCGCCGCTCGCCCCAATGTGTTCGTTCACCTCTCCGGGCAGTACGCCTTCACCCAGGAGCCGTATCCCCATCCCGATGTTCAGTCGACTGTGGACGCTATCCATGGGATTTTCGGGGCCGACCGGATGATGTGGGCCTCCGACTACCCGTGGATCGCGGTGGAGCCCGGCTATCCCGAACAACTGGCGCTGGTGGATCACTATCTGCCCGACCTCTCGGCGGCCGACCGGGATGCAATCCGGGGCGGGAACGCCATGCGGCTGTTCGACTTCTCCTAGGCAACGGCTCACCAGGAAGTGGACGATCCCGGCGTAGCCGATCGGCGCTTTCAGCCGGTTACCGTCCCCGACCCGAGGAGTTTTCCATCCCGGCCGATGACCATCCACGGCCTGGATGGTCGCCCCCCTACCTGGATCCTGAGCCGGGACGGATCGGGGCCTTCCACCCGGCTCCTGGAGGTTTCCCCGGGGTGGGGGACATCCCGGAGCGGGTCTTTCAGCGGGGATGTGGAGGTGTTCGTTCTCTCCGGCCAGGCGGAGGCGGATGGCCATCTGCTTGGCGCCGATACCCTGTGGGGCGCCCGCGCAGGGACGATGGTGAAGGGGCTGGGGAGTACGGAGGGCGCCACCTTGCTGCTCTTCTCAGGCGCCCCCTTGCGATTCGTGGCTGACGAAGGCCCCGAGGACCCCGACCGCCCGGAACCGGTGATAGCTGGTGAGAGGGAGTGGATACAGATGCCCGATGCTCCTCCCAACTCCCGGCAGCGGGATTTGGCGCCATCTCTCCGGGGTGGGCGATTCTGGCAGACCGCCGGGGTGGATCTGCATCTCGACCGCTGGCATGTGGATCAGGATCCCGCTGAAGTGTTTGTGTTGGACGGAACCTGGCGGCAGGCATCCCACCGCCGGGATGGCGTGGAGGTCACCGAGTTTCCGAAGGACGGATATTTCTATAGACCCTCTGGTGTGTGGCATGGTGGAGTCCAGACCGGCACACCTACGGTGGCCATGCTTTTGATCCGAGCCTCTTCCCAGCCGTCCCAACAGGCATCTGCCCCCGGCGAGTATCCCGCCCACCTGCGCTGAGGGTCGACTCTGACCAGACGCCACGGGAAGCCCTGGTCAGGAGGGTCACCTTCCTCTGGAGATTCTCCATCCGTTCCTCGCATCGATCTCGTTCCCCGGGCACGTTTCCGCTCATGCAAACCGGCTGTCCAAGGGACCACCGGAGGCGCCGACTATATACTTGGTGAGCCCAGCGTCGCATGTCGACGACTTGCGGGGCGCCGAGGCCAGGAGGAGCATATGAGAATCCGGTTTATAGAACCTGTAGGGAGCGACCTGCACTCCAAACGCATGTTGTCCGTCCTCGAGAAGCACGCCTCGAGCGGTGTGATCATTGAGGTGCGCCACTTGGAACTACCCCCCGAACTCGCCGGACCCATGCTTCCCCTCGAGCCCCTCTACATGAACGAATTGATCGGCGCGGTTCTCCAGGCGGAACGTGAAGGCGTGGACGCCGCCATCATCGCATGCTGCGCGGATCCGGCGTTAATGGAGGCGCAGCGATGCGTCAAGATCCCGGTGATCGGTCCACTACAGGCCGCGGTCGCATTGGCTGCCGCCCGGGGCGCCAACGTCGGCATGCTGTCCCCCGACGAACACGGCCGGCGCAGGATCGCCAACTTGACTCATCGCATGCTGCGAGCCTACGGGCTTTCAGAAGCCTTCAGTTCCGTCGCGTTCGTGCCCATGCACCCCGAGGGCGAGGCGTCACTGGTTGGCAACACCGAGGTCACCGCGGAAATCGTCGAGGAGCAGTTCCGCCGCCAGCTTCACGCCGAGGGGGTTCCGACCGCCCGAGCCATGATCGAACGGGACCGTGTGGAGGCGATCTTCTTCGGATGCACCCTCTGGGGAGGTATGGTCTGGGAGGTCGCTCACCTGATTGATGCGTTCTGTATTGATCCGGTGGTCGCATCCCTTCATATGGCCGAGGCGCAAGTCCGGATATCCCGCCTGTCCTGACCAAGCGTTACAAATCAAGAATTGGCCGAGCCGATTCTTAACAGAAGGCCTGTTAGCAGGGTCGTTGGCCATGTTGCATCGTATCTTCCCCCTTTCTTGATATTTCGCCAGCGTGGTGGCGTTTTGGGGTAGGTCACGGGAGTGGTATAGCCTTTGGCTTTCGGCAGGGCCGGGTCCCCGCTGTTGACGAATCGGAGGCTTATGGGCAATGTGATTGAGACATCGGGTCTGGTGAAGCGATATGGCGATGTGGTTGCTCTGGACGGGTTGGATTTGTCTGTGGAAGAGGGGTCGATCTACGGTCTTCTGGGTCCCAACGGAGCGGGAAAGACCACTGCGGTTTCGATCCTCGCCACCTTGATTCTTCCCGATTCGGGATCAGGGCGGGTGGCTGGCGCCGATGTGCTCAAGGAACCCGGCCTGGTGCGGAAACGCATTGGACTATCGGGCCAATACGCGGCATTGGATGAGCACCTGACCGGATTCGAGAACCTGGACATGATCGGCCGGCTCTACCGGTTGGGCCGTTCCCGGTCGAGAACCCGGGCTTGGGAACTCTTGGAGATTTTCGATCTGACCGAGGCGGCAAACCGGCCGGTCAAGACCTATTCGGGCGGAATGAGGCGGCGGCTTGACCTGGCGGGCGCCCTGGTGGCATCCCCGCCGGTGTTGTTCTTGGACGAGCCCACCACGGGCCTCGACCCCCGCAGTCGTATTGAGTTGTGGGGGGTTATCCGGGACTTGGTGGCAAGCGGTTCGACTCTGTTGCTATCCACCCAGTACCTGGAGGAAGCAGACCATCTGGCGGACCGGATCATGGTTATCGACCGGGGTAAGGAGATTGCCCAGGGGACCCCTGACGAACTAAAAACAATGGTGGGTGGCGAACGTATCGAAGTTACCGTCGTCTCCTCCCATGAGCTTCCCAGGGCCCTGGAGTTGATGGAGCGATTTGCGGTAGGTGATTTGGTCCCCGATGAGCGGAACCGCAAAGTAACGGTTCCTGTCTCGGGAGGCGCCGCGGTGCTCACCGAGGCGCTTAGGGCTCTGGATCGGGCAGGTGTCGCCTTGCACGATGTAGGTCTGCGGCGTCCCACTCTCAACGATGTGTTCCTCACCCTGACCGGCCACGCGGCCGAGGCGGGCGAGAATCACGACTCTGCGGGAGACCGACAGGAGACCAAGGGGGCAAAGAGATCATGAGAGGAGCGTTCTACCTGTTGGCCGATTCGTTAGTCATCGCCAAGCGAAACCTGATCAAGATCAAGAGAGTGCCCGATGTCCTGGTGTTCGTCCTGATATCGCCGATCATGTTCGTACTGCTATTTGCATACGTTTTCGGCGGGTCGATCGACATCCCCGGCGGTTCATACCGGGAGTATTTGATAGCTGGCATCTTCGCTCAAACGGTGATGTTCGGCGCTACCTTCACCGGCGCAGGACTCGCAGACGACATGCAAAAGGGGATCATTGACCGGTTTCGCTCGCTGCCCATGTCCCAGGCTGCGGTTCTGGTGGGCCGTACGGCCAGCGACGTCGTTTATAACGTCTTGACCCTTTTGATCATGGGTCTGACCGGCTTGTTGGTGGGTTGGCGCATCAACAACGGTCTTTGGAGTGGCCTGGCCGGATTCGGTTTGCTGCTGGCATTCTCCTATGCCTTTTCTTGGACCATGGCTTACATCGGATTGCTGGTACCCAGCGTCGAGGTGATCAACAATGCCGGTTTCATCGTGATCTTTCCCCTCACCTTCGTCGCCAACACCTTCGTTCCGGTGGAGAACCTTCCTTCCGTGCTGCGGGCGTTCGCCGAGTGGAATCCGATCTCGGCTGTGGCCCAGGCGGTACGGGAATTATTCGGGAACATCCCTTTCGGCTCCCCTGAACCCACCGCATGGCCGCTTCAGAACCCCGTTGTCTACGCCTTGCTGTGGGCGATGGTGATTGTATTGATCTTTGCCCCCTTGTCGGTGCGCCGTTACAAGAAGGCTGTCAAGCGATCCTGACAGAGGGTAAAGAGACCGGCCGTCAGGGCTGGAGGCCTCCCGCAGGAACATTCCGTCGGCAGGTTTGTCCCGCCGGACAGAAACGCCATCTTGGCATCACCAGAGGGTTTCTGGCAGCCGCTGATCCCCTGTACGGCCTCCAATGCTGTGAAGAAAACCTGTCGGAATCCCATGGCGAATCCTTGAAATTGTCCCACCCGCGGTGCATGTTGGAAGAGTCCAAAAATCGCCGGACGGTTCCGGGCCACCGGCAGTCATCAGTTCGTCTCTGGGGCGATTCCAATGAACTCCGGGAAAGGCGGGCATTCTGCCAAAGACCGGTTTCCGGTCGGGTGGGCCGCGTCCTGCCCGCGATTTGGACACGGATCGGTGGAGGCGGATCGGGGAGGCGGATCGGGTTGGGAATTCCCAAAATTATAAAGGTGTCTCGGGCGGCGGCGGGAAAGGCCAGGAGCCGCTGAGGGCATGACTCGGCGGAAGCCGCCGGGCGCCGCTCAAGGGCATATTGTGAGGGGGGCTTACACTTGGGCGTACGCAGAAACCGGGTGTTGCGATGAATCAAGACTCTGAGATACGCGGGGTGGCTCGACCCTCCGACGCAATGCAGAAGTACGGCGCACTCTTACTGGCAGCCGCGGTCTTTTTTGTCATCATGGCAGTCCCTGCCCGCACCGCTCATGCCTGCAGTTGTGTGGACCTTCACCTGTCCGAGTACGCCGATGATGTGGCCCTAGCCTTCGCTGGACGCCAAATCGAGCGAATCCTTCCGGAACCGAGCCCCGACGGAGTGTGGTCAAGTAAGGATCCGGTTACTTTGGTCTTTGAGGTGGAGCGGGTATACAAAGGCCGTTCTGCTTCTCAAATCGCCCTCCTCACAATTAGGGGCGGGGGATCCTGCGGCGTCGACTTCGGCGGGGAAGGTGTGACAGGTGTTGCTGCGTTTGGCTCCACGGAGGGTCTCTATGTGTTCCTGTGCGGGTCTCCCGTCACGATCGCTGAACTCCAAGAAGTCTTCGGCGAAGGTTTTCTTCCGGATGAGACGCTGGCCCTGGAGTTACCGGATTCTCAGGATGTTGGGTCGCCGTGGGTCCGGACGGTGCTGGCCGGGGGTACCCTGGTGATACTTATCGGCATCGCAGTGGTGTTTCTCAAACGGCACAGGACGCGGGAATAACCGAGTTTGGAGCTATCCCGACGGAGGCTGTGGAAGTGCGCGGGGGTTAACCGCCTGATCGGATCGCCTTGATTATTCGAGAGACGCCTTCCAGCAGCAGTTCGGTGTCGGTAGCCAGGGAGATGCGGACATGGCTTCCTCCCCTGGGGCCGAAGGTGGTACCCGGCACTAAAGCCACCCGGTGTTCGGTGACCATCCGGCGGGCGAATTCGGTGTCCGACAGACGACTCTGGGAGATGTCGATCCACATGTAGAAGGCGCCTTCGGGTCGGGCGAAGGCGATGTCCGCCGCGGTGAGCAACTCCATGACCCGGTCCCGGCGTTCCCAATAGGCGTCCCGCATCATCCATACGTCATCCTGGGGACCGCGCAGGGCGGTCAGCGCCCCCATCTGGGCGGGAGCGTTCACACAGGAGGTGACCGCTTCCTGGGACTTGCTGATTAGGGAGGCGATGTCGGGCCGCGACAGCGTATAGCCAATCCGCCAGCCGGTCATGGCATAAGTCTTGGAAAAGCTGAAAATCGAGATCACGCGGTCGGGATCCACGTGATATGCCGAGTAGGCAGGCTTTCCGAAAGTGATGGCGTCGTACACTTCGTCGGAGATCACCCACAAGTTGTGACGGCGGGCCACCTCCAAGAGCTCTCTCATCAACTCCTCGCCAATCAGGGTCCCGGTGGGGTTGGAAGGGGAGACCAGCAGCAACACTCGGCAATTGGGAGTGATCACCTTCTCTATCTCCTCGGGGTTGGGGAGCCAACCGTCCTCGGGGCGCAGCGGGTAACGGCGCATCTCGAGGCCCTGGAGAGCGGCCATCATCCCGTAGTTGGGCCAGGTCGGGTCGGAGACCACCACCGCGTCCCCGCGGTCGCAAAGGGTCAGAAGCGAGGTGAAGAGCGCCCCGCACCCGCCGGTGGTTACGACAACATTCTCCGGACCGGCCGCGATCCCATTGAATCTGTTGAGTTTCTTTGCCACCTCTTCCCGGAGTTCGGTGATGCCGGCGTTGGGCGTGTAACCGGTGAATCCGGCCACGGCCGCCTCGCCCGCCGCCCGGCTGATGTGCTCAGGGGTGGCGAAATTGGGCTCCCCGATCTCCAGGTGAATCACAGAGGGGTACTGGGAGGCGAGGTCGTTGATCGCCCGGATGCCCGAACGGGGCATGGATGAGATGGTGTTGGAAGGCCCGAGCATCACATAAGGGGGAAGTGGCAAGCGGTCAGATGGCCGGGCTGTTTCTCTTCGAGCAGCGGCTCCTCGCTGCGACAGATCTCCCGGGTTCGACCCACCGGGCAACGGGGATGGAAACGACACCCCGTGGGCGGGTTGATCGCAGAGGGCACCTCTCCCTCCAGAAGAATGCGGGTGCGCTCTCGTTCCTGTACGGGGTCGGGGAGGGGAGCGGCCGACAGGAGGGCGTTGGTGTAGTGATGAAGCGGGCGGGCAAAAAGCTGTTCGGAGTCGGCCATCTCCACCACCTTGCCCAGATACATCACGGCGATCTTCTCAGAGATATGGCGAACCACCGCCAGGTCGTGGGCGATAAACAGATAGGTCAGCCCCAGGTCCTCCTGCAGTTCCCGCAGCAGATTGAGCACCTGAGCCTGGATGGAGACATCGAGAGCCGAAACCGGCTCGTCGCACACCACGAAACTGGGATGCAGCGACAAAGCCCTGGCCACTCCCACCCGCTGGCGCTGGCCGCCGGAGAACTCGTGGGGAAACCGGCGGGCATAGCGGGGGTTGAGACCCACCATTTCCAGCAACTCGCCCACCCGCCGGCGCTGCTGCTCACGGTCCATGTCGGTGTGGACGGCCAGTTGTTCCCCGATGGTGTCGCCGATCCGCATCCGGGGGTTGAGAGAGGCGTAGGGGTCCTGGAAAACTATCTGCATCTCCCGGCGGAGGTGACGGAGGGTGTTGCGGTCGGCGGTGGTGATGTCAATCACTTCCGATCCGCAGCCACCTTCGATCTCCCTCCGCAATAGCACGTTCCCGGAGGTGGGTTCGATGAGCCGCAGCACGCACCGGGCGGTGGTGGACTTGCCGCAACCGGATTCTCCAACCAGCCCCAGGGTGGTCCCCCGAGCGATGTCAAAGGAGACTCCGGAGACCGCCGAGACCACTCCCCGCGGTCGGGTGCTGAAATTCCTCCACCTATTTCGAAGGTCTTCACCAAGTTACGGACGGAGATTGCCGAATCGGAGGGGATGGAAACAGTCGACGAGTCGGTTGAGATCATGGGGCTCCAGTTAGCCGAGGCAGGTCCTGTAACAGTCCTAGAGAAAAGCTTATCGTCTCTGATTGCGGCCTCAGTTGATCCTCTTGGTATCGTGAGAAGCGATGTCGTCGAGATAAAGGAGTAGGACTATGGCGGAGGAATTCCGCGGCAAGATCGGGGCTCTCAACGATCAGGAAGTTGAGGACTTTTTGGCTACGGACGCGTTGGCGCGCTTTGCCTGTCTTAAGCCGGACGGCGCTCCGTATGTGATTCCGCTCTGGTACCAGTGGGATGGCCAAGCCCTGTGGTTCGTGGGCCGGCAGAAGGCGCGGTGGTGTGATTATGTGGTCAACGACCCACGGGTGTGCGTGGTGATCGACGCCGCCCATACTCCTCCTGATGAGGAAGGCCGGTCATCGCAGATCCCCAAGGTGTTCGTCGAGGGCAAAGCGGTGGTGGCCGAAGAGCCCAACATCGGCGGCAAGTGGGTGCGGGTAGCTGAGGAGATGTCCCTCCGTTATCTGGGTCCCAACGGTCCCAGCTACCTGGTTCCCACCCTGAATCAGCCCCGCTGGCTGATCAAGGTGGTTCCCGAGAAGGTTCGTACCTGGCAGGGCGTGGCCTGGGCGCGACGCTACTGGGTGGAAGGTACCGGCGGTCCCAGCTACGAAGAGGTCAACACCTAAAAGGCTCGTTTCTCTTAGATTTGCAAACGGCTCCGGTGTCTGGCTGGTGGTCAGCATCAGGCCGGGCCGTTTGCTATGCGCCCTTCAACGTGGCTTGTCCACCACCGAGGGGTCGGGGATATGCGACATTATTGCATACCGGTAAACGGACAGGGCGTTGGTGGGATGGGCGATCTCGTCGGCGGCGATCCAGGCGGCCTCGTTGGAGATGGGTTGGGCCTGCGGCGCCTTGATGTGCACCTCGGCCACTCTCTCGGCCAAGAGAAACCAGCCGAGTGTCTCTTCCACCGACCGCCCCACCGTCACCGGCCCGTGGTTGCGCAGGAACACCAGCTTGGCCTCCTCCAGCGCCGCCGCGATGTGCTTGCCGGTATCGGCGTCCGACACCTGCACCTCTTCTCCCTCGAAGATCGCCTGGGACCTGAAGAAGGCAGTGGCTTCCTGGCAGATCATCCGGAACGGCCTCACATTGGCCGCCCAGGGTGTGGCGTAGGGGGTATGGGTGTGGGCCACGCAAACTGCCTCGGGCCGGGCATCGTGGATCGGGCCGTGGATGTAATAGGCGGTCATGTTGATCGGACCTTCACCTTCCACCACTTTTCCTCCCGGTCCCACCAGCACCAGGTCGTCCACCCTGGCTTGGCCGAACGCCACTCCGTATCGGAGCAGCCAGAAGCAGTCGGTCCGCTCGGGATCCCGGGCGGTGATATGTCCGTCGCCCAGCGAGCCCCATCCGAAGGCTGCGAACAGGCGGTAGGAGAGAGCGGTCTGTCGTTGACGGTGGAGGCGGAGTTCAGCGGCGCTGTCGAAGGAAGGCTCGCCGGCGTAGACGCCCTCTCCGTCTGCCCAAGTACCTCCGCCCACCCAAGTTGCAAGGTCGCTGTTCATGTTCTGGTCTCCAAGCAATGAGCCTCTCGGGAATATTGTCGCTTTGTCGGGGTTTTGTTCACAGTGGTAACCGCCTGCTAAACCGAAGGTATAATCCCGCATCGTACTGCCAGGCGTGACTATGGAGGCCGCGGCGTGAGAGAAGAAGCGCGTTGTGTGATCGTGGGTGGGGGAGCGATGGGAGTTGGGTTGCTCTACCACTTGGCGCACGAGGGATGGACCGACACCGTGCTCGTGGAGAAAGACGAACTGGCGTCTGGTTCCACATGGCACGCGGCCGGTCTGGTACCCCATTTCATCGGCAGTCTCAACTTGGCGAAGGTCCACGCCTACGGCACCCAGTTGTACAGGCAACTGGAGGAAGAGACCGGACTGCACAGTGGCTGGCACGAGTGCGGCGCGGTTCGGCTGGCCACCAACTCCAATGAGGCCGACTGGTTCCGATATGTCCACGGAGTACTGGAGCTGGTGGGGGTTGAGTCGCATCTGGTCGGACCCGACGAGATCCGCCGACTGCATCCCCTGGTGGACACCGAGGACGTGGTGGCGGGCCTCTACACTCCCCACGACGGGTGGACCGACCCCTCCTCGGCTACCAACGCTATGGCGGCGGGCGCCCGCCAGCTGGGCGCTGAGATCGTACGGCGCAATCGGGTCTTGGACATGAACCGGCTTCCGGACGGCCGCTGGGAGACCATCACCGAGCAGGGACGGATCGTCTCCGAGCATGTGGTTAACGCCGCCGGTCACTTCGGGCCGCAGTTGGCGGCCATGGTCGGTCTGGAAACACCGATCATCTCGGTCATCCACCAATACATCGTCACCGAGGCGATCCCGGCGCTGGCCGCCATGGATCGGGAACTCCCCGTGCTCCGCGACCCCCGGGCGTCCTGCTACTACCGCCAGGAGCACGACGGGCTGCTGATCGGCCCCTACGAGACGGAGGGCGCTCAGACCTATGGAGTGGAGGGGATCGACTGGGACCTGACCTTCCATCTGCTTCCCCCCGATGTGGAGAAGCTCCTTCCCTGGCTGGATCTCGCCGCCCGCCGCATTCCGGTGTTTTCGGAGGCCGGCATTAAGCAGGTGGTGTGCGGACCGATCACCCACACCCCCGACTCGGGATATCTGATGGGGCCTGCGCCAGATCTCAAGAACTACTGGATGTGCGTGGGGTCTTCCATCGGTGTGTGCCAGGGTCCGGGGGCGGGCAAGTACCTGGCCCAGTGGATGGTGCATGGCCAGACCGAGATCAACGTGGCCGAGATGGATCCCCGGCGCTTCGGCCCCCACACCCATGGCGACTTCTCCGAGGTCAAGGCTATCGATGAGTACCACGAGATGTACCAGGTGCGCATGCCGGGCGAATACCGGGAGGCGGGCCGCCCCATCAAACGAACTCCGCTCTATGACACCCTCGCCGCCAAGGGCGCCCAGTTCCAGGAGATCTTCGGATGGGAGCGGGCCCGATACTTCTCCCCCGATGGCGTTCCCGAGGAGTATTCCTTCCGCCGCTCCTCGGCGTTCGGGCCGGTGGGAGAAGAAGTGCGGGGGGTGCGCAACGGGGTGGGAGTGGCCGATCTGACCGCCTTCACCAAGCTGGAGGTGGTCGGCCCCGACGCGGCGGTGCTGTTGGACCGGCTGGCGGCCAACCGCCTTCCCCGTCGGGACGGCGGTGTGCGGCTGGCGCACATGCTCACCTCCCTGGGCGGCATTGAGGGGGAAGTGACCATCACCCGGCTGGGAGACGACCGTTTCTACCTCAACTCATCGATCATGGCCGAACAGCACGACCAGGATTGGCTCCGTCACCACGTTGTCCCCGGAGAGCAGGTGACGGTCACCGATGTTACCAATCAGCGGGGCATTTTGGCCGTGACCGGACCCCGGTCCCGGGAGCTTTTGAGCCGGCTCACCGCTACCGACCTGACCACCAACAGCTTCCCCTGGCTCACCGGTCAGGAGATCGAAGTGGCGGGCGTTCGGTGCCTGGCGCTGCGGGTGAGCTATGTCGGTGAGTTAGGCTGGGAGCTTCATCATCCACTGGAGGAGATGACGAAGCTGTACGCTGCGGCAGAAGAGGCAGGGGAGGGGCTAGGATTGATCGACTTCGGGAGCTACGCCATGAACGTGATGCGCATCGAGAAGGCCTACAAGGCCCACGGTATGGATCTGACCACCGAGATCACCCCGGTGGAGGCCGACATTGAGCGTTTCGTCAACTACGAAAAGGAGTTCCTGGGTAAGGCCGCCACCCTGGCTCGCCGGGGCACGGAGCTTTCCATGGTGTGCGTTTACGGCGAGATGGACGCGGCTGACGCCGACTGCCGAGGCAACGAACCGGTTCACGCCAACGGGAGGATGATCGGGCTCACCACCTCCGGCGCTTTCGGATACTCGGTGGGAAAGAGCCTATTTTTCGCTTATGTACATCCTGACTACCGCTCACCGGGCTCGGAGTTCGAAATCCAGGTGATGGGCGACCGCCGCCCGGCCCGGGTGCGGGCCACCCCGGCCTGGGATCCCCGCAGCGAAAGGCTTCGAGTCTGATGGCCAGGCGGAGCAAACGAGCGGGTGGAAGAGCGGCCCGAGTCGCCGCCCGGGCTGCGGGGCTTAAGGAGAGCGAACGTCCGGTCAGGCCAGGGCTCTCGGGTGGCGCTTACCGGCCGCTGTCCGAATCGGATATGGAAGAAGTGTATAAGGCCTCTCTTCAGCTTCTGGAGGAGGTGGGGATGGGCGATCCGATCCCCGAGTTCATCGAGGCGGTGGTGGCCGCCGGTGGATGGTTGGACGATGA
This sequence comes from Acidimicrobiia bacterium, assembly GCA_965248705.1. GTDB lineage: Bacteria > Actinomycetota > Acidimicrobiia > Spongiisociales > ZC4RG35 > Bin76. Next base: position 1,233,557 of record CBDFJY010000002.1, read on the forward strand.
CGAACGGCTCCGCTTTCCGAACTCGGTGGTGAAAAGGGCGATCGAAATGGCCGCCAAATCGTGGGTTTGGCATGGTATCGACGAGAGCCGCTCCATCGAGCTGGCCGACCGCCAGGTGCATTTCGGAACGGCCGGCGCGGCGGTCCTCATCTTAGACCATGAGACACAGGCCTATCGGCATTCCACCACCCAGGATCTGTACGACCTCTCCCGGCTGGCCGACACACTCGATAATATCCACTTCTTTGTGCGCCCGGTGGTCACCCGCGAGGTGGATGGGGCTCGCGAGGTAGACATCAACACCGCTTATGCCGCCATGATGGGCACCACCAAGCCGATCGGGACCTCGTTTTTCCAGGCCGCCCACGTTTATGAGGCGGTCGAGATGTTCGACATGGTGCTGGGCGGCCCCGGTGAGTTCCGAAAGCGCCCGTTTGTGGTGGCCAACAGCACCTTCGTGGTGCCCCCGCTCCGCTTCGCCAAGGAGACCGCGGAAAGCATGGTGGCGCAGGTGCGAACCGGAATGCCCACCAATCTGCTGTCCGCCGGACAGGCCGGGGCCACTTCGCCCGCTACCTTGGCCGGATCCCTGGCCCAGGCTGTGGCGGAGTGCCTGGCTGCTCTGACCTGTATCAACCTGTTGTCTCCGGGACACCCCTGCGTTATGGGACTGTGGCCTTTCGTCTCCGATCTGCGCACTGGAGCGATGAGCGGTGGCAGCGCGGAGGAGGCAGTGCTGACCGCCGGAGCGGCGCAGACCGCCAACTGGCTGGGACTTCCCTCTGGAGTGCCCGCCGGCATGTCCGACTCCAAACTCGTCGACGCTCAGGCTGGGCACGAGAAGGGTCTCACCGTGGCTCTGGCCGCGCAAGCCGGAGCCAACCTGATCTATGAGTCGGCGGGGATGCTGGCGTCCATCCTGGCGTGTTCCCCCGAGATGATGGTGATCGACAACGACCTGCTGGGAGCGGTCAACCGCACCGTGCGCGGCATAGAAGTCAATGACGACAGTCTCGCCATCCAGGTGATCAAGGATGTTATCGCGGGCGAGGGCCATTTTCTCGGCCACGAGCAGACCCTCCGGGTTATGCAGCAGGAGTACCTCTATCCGAACATTGGGGACCGGCTTAGCCCCGAGGACTGGAAAGACGCGGGTGAGTTGTCGGCCGCTGACCGGGCCCACGAGTACGTCGTGCAGACCCTGGCCGAACACTTTCCCGGACATGTTCCCCCCGAGGTGGATGATCTGCTGCGAGAGCGGTTTCCCATCCGCCTCCCTGTCCAGTCGGTGAGGGGCGGCTGATTTCAGTTCCGGAGCCCATGGCGGGCGCCGGGGAGTTGCCCGACCGGGCCCAAGTGGTGGTGGTGGGTGGGGGGATCGTTGGGTGCAGCGTCGCCTATCACCTGGCCCGGCGGGGGGTGACCGATGTGCTGCTGCTCGAACAGGGCAGGCTCACCGGCGGCACCACCTGGCACGCGGCCGGGCTGGTAAGCCAACTCAAATCGTCCCACAGCCTCACCCGGTTGGCCACCTACTCGGCGCGGCTGTTCGAAGAGTTGGAGGCCGAGACCGGACAGGCCACCGGCTATCGGGCGGTGGGTTCCATCTCGGTGGCTTCCGACCACGAGCGCTGGGAGGAGATCATGCGGGGCTTGTCCATGGCCCGGACGGTCGGGGTGGAGATGCGCGAAATGGACTTCGACGAGTTGTCCGAACGCTGGCCCCTGATCCGCATCGACGACCTGGTGGGGGCGGCCTGGATTCCCCAGGACGGGCAGACCAGCCCGGTGGACACCACCATCTCCCTGGCCAAGGGCGCCAAGGATCGGGGGGTGCGGATCAGGGAGGGAGTAGCGGTGACGTCGCTGCGGGTGAGAGACGAGCGGGTGGTGGGGGTGGAGACCGAAGAGGGGTATGTGGAGTGCGAGACGGTGGTGCTGGCGGCCGGCATCTGGACTCGCCAGTTGGCAGCAACCGTCGGTGTGCAGGTGCCCCTGCAGGCCTGCGAGCACTTTTATCTGGTCACCGAACCTATGGACGGGGTGCCGCCGGGGATGCCTACCTTGCGGGATCCGACCAACTACACCTATTTCAAGGAGGAGACCGGCAAGATCATGACCGGTTTCTTCGAGCCGCGCGGCAAGGTGTGGAAGCTCGAAGGAATACCCCGTGAGTTCAGCTTCGAGCGGCTTGCAGAGGATTGGGAACATGTCGGGCCCATCTTCGAGCGGTCTATCCATCGGGTTCCCGCCTTGGGCGAGGTGGGGATACAACTCTTTTTCAACGGCCCGGAGGCTTTCACTCCCGACGGGGTTTACTACCTGGGAGAGTCGCCCGAGGTGGACCGGTGCTTCGTAGCGGCCGGCTTCAACTCGGTGGGCATCCAATCGGCCGGCGGAGTGGGTTGGGTGCTGGCCGATTGGATAATCGACGGTCACCCTCCCACCGACCTGTGGGCGGTGGATATCCGTCGGGCCCAGCCCCATCAGACCGAGTTGGGTTTTTTGGAGGAGCGTATCTCAGAGAGCCTGGGTCTTCTGTACGCCATGCACTGGCCGTTCTATCAGTACGAGAGCGCCAGGGACGTCAAACGCTCCCCCCTCCATGATCGGCTGGACGCCGCCGGGGCGGTGTTCGGGGAGATGTCGGGGTGGGAGAGGCCCAACTGGTTCGCCACCGACGGGATGGAGCGGCGCTATGAGTACTCCTACGGAAAACAGAACTGGTGGGAGGCGTCGGGAGAGGAATGCCTGGCGGTGCGGCGGGCGGTGGGACTTTTCGACCAGACTTCCTTCGTCAAGTACGAGGTGGAGGGTCCCGACGCGGCTCGCCTTCTCGGGTGGATCTCCGCCGGTCGGGTCCCCGGTCCCATCGGCAAGGTGGTGTACACCCAGTGGCTCAACCCCCGCGGTGGAATAGAGGCGGATTTGACGGTCACCCGTCTCACGAAGGAGCGTTTCCTGGTGGTGTCGGGCTCGGGGGCCCCCACCCGGGACTGGGCGCACCTACGCCGGACGGCGCGGGGCCACGACGTGAAGATCCGGGACATCACGTCCTCTCTGATCACGTTGGGGGTGATGGGTCCCCGGTCGAGAGCCCTCCTGTCGGGAATCACCGACTCCGATCTCTCGGACGAGGCGTTTCCGTTCGGCGCAACGCAAGAGATCACGGTGGCAGGGCAGCGGGTGCTGGCTATGAGGGTGAGCTATGTCGGCGAACTGGGCTGGGAGCTGTACGTGCCGGCGGAGGAGGCAGTGGCGCTCTACGACGCGGTGGTGGCCGAGGGCGCCCGTTATGGGTTGAGGCACGCCGGCTATCACGCCATGAACTCGCTCCGGCTGGAGGGGGGCTATCGCCACTGGGGGCATGACATCACCGACGAGGACACCCCTCTGGAAGCCGGCCTCGGGTTCGCGGTGGACTGGGACAAGCCCGGTGGGTTCTGCGGCCGGGAGGCATTGGAGTCCCAGCGGGGCCGGCTCCTTCCCAAACGACTGGTTCAGTTTCGCCTGGAAGACCCCGACCGGCTGCTCTATCACGACGAGCCCATCTTCCGGGACGGCGAGATCCTGGGTCGCACCACCTCCGGCATGTGGAGCTATGTCGAGGAGCGCTGTCTGGCCATGGGATATCTGGTGTCTCCGGACGGCATCAACAAGGCCTGGCTGGAGGCGGGGGAATATGAGATCGAAGTGGCCGGAGTGCGTATTACCGCCACCGCTTCTCTCCGATCCTTCTACGCGCCTCGCACTCGCGGTACCGGGTAGGTCTACGAAACCGACGCGCCGGCCTTACCACCGCCCATGCCTGGCGAGGAAGAACCGCTTCGGAACCCCGGCTAACACGGAAGAAGATGAACTGCTCTAAACTCCCGAATACAACGATGACGGCCAACCCTTCACCCCCGGCGAGGAGGCCGAGAATACCCGACACCACGACCACGACTACTATTACGACTACTCCCGGGGAGGGCGGGACATCACAGGAACCAACCAGGACAGCGAAGGTACCCGCGTTGATTGAGCCAATCCCCCGTGGATAGCCTAAAAAGGAGCTCGAAGGTGGTGATGGGGGCGGTGTTGGGGCTGATTGTTTCTGTTGCTGGAGCGTCTTATGTGATGGCGTCGGATCATGATTGGGGATCGGGTAGGACGTTTTCTGAGTGCAATTCGGCGGGTCTTACCAATTACGGTCCTAAGACAGGTCAGAAGTGGATCAATGGTGTCCATAGGAATCTGTATCACTGCACGGCGCCTAGTACTACCGATCGGCAGCCTGATTGGGGGTCGGGTAGGACGTTTTCTGAGTGCGGGTGGGCGGGTCTTACCAATTACGGTCCTAAGACAGGTCAGAAGTGGCTCGATGGTGTCTATAGGAATCTGTATCACTGCACGGCGCCTAGTACCGATCCGCAGCCTGATTGGGGGTCGGGTAGGACGTTTTCTGAGTGCGGGTCGGCGGGTCTAACGAATTACGGTCCTAGGACAGGTCAGAAGTGGATAGGGAACTTCTACGCCGATCTGTATCACTGCCAAGCGCCTGTAGTCAGGACTTCCCCGGGGCCTGCCGGAGCTGGCGCCTTGCGTCCGGACAACTATTCCAGCCCTGGTATCCGTGTTACCGAGCTATCTGTGCATGGTCGGCCTGCGATGGCCCATATTTTCCAACCGCGTTCTGACCTTCCGGCTTGGAACGCAGCTCTTCCATTAGATTGGGCTGCGGATCCGTTCGAGGATCGCAATTGGCAATTTCATCTCCATTCCTGGCGGAACATGGACTACTGGCTATATGCCTACCAGGATGGTGATGCGGCGGTCCTTCAAGGCGCTGTGGCAATAGCTCTCGACTGGGGGCGGTTCCACTTCGACGAGAACCACAAGAGTGCATTCCAATGGTATGACATGGCTACGGGGATTCGGGCGTCCCGCCTCGCTTTTCTGCTCGACAAGGCCTTCACCGGCGAATTGCATGTTGATGACACCGACCTCACAGCTCTCATGCGCTTGGCGGAGCTTCACGTCCAAAAGCTTCTGCAACCATGGTTTCTCTCATCCGGCAATCATGGTCTCTTTCAGCTCGTAGGGCTCAATGCGCTGTGCGAAGTTATTAGTTGGCGAAGCGTTTGCAAGGTTGCCCGATCCTATGCCAGCCAGTCCTTCGCCAAGCTGGTGAAAGAATGGTTCACGGTCGAGGGCGTCCATCGTGAGAACTCGCCTGCCTATCAGGGGTTCATTTTGGCTGCTCTCCGGAGGCTTCGCGTTGCCGAGCGAATTCAGCAACCCGAAGTGCGTACCATTGTTGAGACCGCGACCACCGTGGCGCCCTGGCTCACCTATCCCAACGGAAGATGGGTTCCAGTTGGAGACAGCGCTGGGAGCGGACCACGACTCTCCGAACCGGTCGAGCCATCCTGTCTTGATGGAAATAAAGGTTGTTGGGCGGTTCGAGACCTCACTAGATCAGGGTATGGGATCATTCGTTCTCTGCCTGAGGCTGGCGATGAGTCCAGCCTTTTGTTCATAAGCGCGATGGGAAGGTTGACAGGGCATAAGCACGCCGATGATCTCGGGTTCGTGCTGATGGAGGGGGGCCGTGAAATCTTTGTCGACAGTGGTAAGTACGGTTATAACTCCGACCGGATGCGGCGTTATGTCACCAGCGCTCGGGCTCACAACGTTCCGAGTCTCCTAGGCCGGCCTATCGGACCTGAGGAACTCGATCCCGACGAAACGCACCTGCAACCCATCAGAACGACCGACTCTGGTTTTGTTGTGGAGGGATTCGCCGATCGCCCCAAACTGTTTCGCCACGAGAGAGTCTTTTCCTACATGCCCGGATCTTCTCTTACTATCAGGGACCGTTTCTACAACAGAACGAGTTCTCGCTGGCAGTCCAACCTTCATCTGGCTCCCGACCTCGATCCGGTGATCACCACCTCGGGTTTCGTTGTTCAGGTTGGTGAATTCTTGGTGCAAGCGGACTTCGAGGGAGATGGGTGTGATATAGACATGGCGCGTGGTGAGACCGCGCCCTATCAGGGCTGGGTTTCCATCGGGTATTTGGAGATGACACCCGCCACCGTTGTGAGAGCGTCCTGTCCGGCCGATCTGGTCGAAACTTCGTGGCGCATCACGTTTCAGCGGTAGGTGGTGCGGCGGCGATTTACGATCAGCGTATCGGGGCTACCCGAAAAACAGCGTCGGCGGTCGTCACATACATCTCTCCCTGGGTGTCCGTCCCGAAGGAGAGCACCCGCTTCTGAGCTTCTACCTGTTCGGTCCAGTCTTGAAGATCTACAGCCAGTGATCCGTTCCAGCGGAAGCTGCGGAGAAAACCGCCGCACGCGTCGGAGTAGAAATAGTGCCCGCTGAGCTCGGGAATCGCTTGCCCTCTGTACACGATCCCGCCTATAACAGCGCAGACCTCGGGACTGTGGGGAAGGGCCAGGGCGGGTGGAGTGAAGCCACTGGTATCGCATGTTTCCGGGTTCTCCTTGCAGGCCGTACCTTCGTTGAAAGGACCCCATTGGTGTCCTTCCAGAACCGACCATCCGAAGTTGGCGCCGGGTGTGTCGAGCGAAGTTATATCGATCTCTTCGAAGGAAGCAGCTCCGACATCGCCTATGAAGATCAGATTTGTCATCGGGTCTATCCAAAACCGCCAAGGGTTGCGAATCCCGTAAAGGTATACCTCCGGAGCATCGGGGCTCAAGGGAGGATGGTCGGTCGGGATGCTGTAGGGGTCTCCTCCGTCAACATCGATGCGGAGGATCGAGCCAAAAAAGGCAGTGGGGTCCTGTCCGTTGTAGTTGAGTCCGTCGTCCCCGACCCCGATGTACAAATAGCCGTCGGGGCCGAATGACATCATTCCCCCCTTGTGGAAATCACTTCGAGTCGGGATTTTCAATATGGTTTTGGCGCTGGAGGGGATCGCCCTCCTCAACGTGTCATCAAGCCGGTATTCAGCGACAATGATGTCAAATTCGAGATCGGTGTAGTAAAGGAACATTCGCTGCGGATCCATGGGGTGGAGGGCTATACCCAGCATTCCTGTTTCCGATCCGATCGCAATGGAGTCTCTCAAATCCAGCACCGGCGGGTTGGAGAAGGTGTCTTCCTCCACTAACCAAACTCTTCCCTCGCGGGTGATCATGTAGTTGTAATGACCACCGGGGCGCCCCACAATTTGTAGAGGCATGGCGAATTCGTCACCCAAGATCGTGCGGACATCGGTGAAGACAGGTTCGTAGCGCAGACCGCGCAACGGTGACAGATTGGTGGTGGTCGCCGAGGTCTGGGAGGTGATCGTCCCGGGATTTGTGGCGGGTGTTGGAAGGGAATCGGTGGTTGGCTGTGGCGTGGCACCGGTGGGTGTGGTTGGAGCTGTGCAATGATACAGATCAGCGTAGAAGTCCCCGATCCACTTCTGACCGGTGCGAAGACCATAATCAGTCAAACCCTGATCCCCGCACTCATCAAACGTCATGCCCGATCCCCAATCGGTGGTGGATGTCGAAGAAACTGTGTCCTCACCTCCCCCGCAGGCGGCTGCAAGGAGGACCAAAGCAATCCAAATCGTTACGCAAGGTCGACTGGTCATCGGTGTCCCCTCAGCTATTGGCCAGCGCCAAGGATAGTTCGGCGCCCACCTTGGCATTGTGCTCGATGAGTGCGGTGTTGGCGGCCAGAGAGGCCCCGTGGGTGTGTTCGAAGATAGCTTGCAGCAGGAATGGTGTGGCGTCCTTGCCGGCGATGCCCCGTCGCTCCAACTCGGCCAGAGCGTATCTCACGGCTTCCCGGGTGATTTGTTCGTCCAGCGCCTGCTCGGCGGGGATCGGCACGGCTAGCAGCATCCCGCCTTCCCATCCCATCCGCTGTCCCCCCTGGAAAGCCTCGGCCAGTTGGCGGGCTTGGTCCACTCGCCACTCCGCTGTAGAACGAGGGAGGGCCCCGGCCAGCGTGGTAGCCAGAAACCCCCCGATGCAGTTCATGGTCATTGGGATGATGTTCTGTCCGATGGTTGCTATAGACTACATCAGACTGCGGCCCATGAAGCAGGTCATGTTTTCGGACTCGGTCACTCCATCCTTAGGCACTTGGTTTTCACGACGGATCAATAGTACGGATATGTATTTTCTTGACGAGGATGGGGGGAAATATTGGAATGCGGGCCAGGATGTTGGCGGTGCCTCTTGTTCAAGACTTCATCAATTTGCCGCGCATGAAGCAGGCCACGTTTTTTGGTCTGGACCACAGTAAACTTACACCTAAATCCCTCATGAACAAGAGTGTTCCAAAAGACTTTTGCGCTCCTACTGCACACGATGTTGTAGCTGTAAAGGCGCTCTATCAATCACACGAACCCGAATAGAAAGGACAACTTCGTAATGCTCAGGGCTCGAAGCTTGACGAAACACGTGGCCATTTTGAGTATCGTTGTCTCGGCAGCCTGCTCTACCATGGCTGAGACACAGGAGGTCGTGGAGACACCGGAGGTCGTGGAGACACAGGAGGTCGTGGAGACACCGGAGATCGTGGAGACACAGGAGGTCGTGGAGACACAGGAGGTCGTGGAGACACAGGAGGTCGTGGAGACACAGGAGGTCGTCCAAGCTCCTGCAATCCCGTATTTGGAGGAAGTGATTCCTCCCTGCACTCCAATCGAAGGCTCCGACAGAGATCCCTGTGGCCCTATAGAACTTTTCCAAACCTCATCACTTTCAGGAGGACAAAGTAGTGGAGATCCTATAATTCATCCTTATCCCTTTGAAGAAATACTACAAGGCCCCGGTCCCGCAAGCACGGTTTACACGGTTCACATCGTTGTAAGAGCCACAGTTAAACCAGACACCACCAGATGTGATTCCTACCCTATTATTTATCCGGATTATGTTGACGACTCTGGCGATGCAGCTAGAGTCTCTCCGGATTTACGGCACCTTTACTGTCTTGTTGATCTCAGAATAAACGACTACATAATCGGGGAGGGCCCACTGGAACTTACAGTGGTCGCTAGCGGAATGGCTTATCGACTGGGAGCGTTGGAAGGCGTAACAGATGAGGAATACGAAGAGGGTATAGAAGGATACCGCACTCAGGTAGCTGACCTAGCTGAAGGAATGGAGGCCATAGTCTTTCTCGGTACACCCTCCACTATAGCGGTGGAGGCGTGGGCGTGGTTATACTTGTGGGAAATACAAAGAACCGTGGATGGAGTAAGAGCAGTCTCACCCGTAAAAGAAGAGTATCTGCAGACTCCTGAAAACCTCTCATTGTTGGATCTTCCTCTAGACGAGTTTGAAATGAAAATGGGGGAAGCTGCAGAAAATCGTTCGATTCGCACCGAAGGCAGAATAGGAGAGGCTCCGGAGTTGCCGCTGCTGGTCACCGACGCTAACTACCTACGAGATTATTATGAATCAGTAGGTGGTGTTTTTGACGGTACGGACCAAGCCACAGTCTTACCGCCCCCTGTCCCTGGTGCGGAGGATCCTCCAACAAGAGCCGATCCAAACGAATGAAAATCTCCCAACAGGCCCGCTAGCTCCGGCTCCGGGAGAAGACGACACCATACAGTCTCGCTAAAGCAAAAGAAAGACAATGTGATATGCCAAAACCTAGAAACCCGATAATAGTCTTGCTGCTGTTGTTGGTTTTAGGATCACAGGCGTGCGGCGAGTCGACCAGCAGTGTGGAACCTTTGGTGACTGCGCAAAGCGAGACACAGGAGACTGCTGTGTTGTATTTGGAAGAAGTCATTCCTCCTTGTACGCCCGTGGAAGGATCCGACAGAGATCCTTGTACCAGACAGGTCTCCCAAGTAACAGAACCTAAGGACTTGTACGGTTTGAGACCTTTCCCGTTGACTATCGCGGAGTACCTACAGGGCGGGCACATAGTTGTAAGAGGAACCATGTTGCCTGACACCACCCGATGCGGCGCGTACCCTGTGAATACCGAACCTTACAAGGAGTATGGTTTCGAGGGTTTGCATCATACGACATGTTTTACCGATGTGCGGGTGAACGACTATGTGATTGAAGCAGGCCCACCACGATTGACGGTGCGAACACGCTTTGATCCCCATGGTATCGACCCGACTGATCCGGATATAACGGAAGAGAAGCTGGAAGAATTGGCGGCAACCACCGCGGCCCTTCGGGCGGAAACAGTCAGTAAATACGAAGGCGCAGAAACAATACTATTTCTATATCCCCAGAATTATATTGTTATGGAGGTATGGGCTGTAGGTTACTTTCTTTATGTCTTGGAGGTGGATGGAGAGGTAAGAGTGGTTGCGCCTGGTAAGGAGCTTTACCCGCAAACTCCGGAGAATCTCGCTCTGTTGGACTTTTCTTTGACCGATTTCAAGCAGCAGGTTGTTGCTGAGGGGGAAGCCAGGGCGGTGCGGAATGGCGGACGAGAAGGAGAAGACCCGAGTTCTCCTATGCTGGTCACCGACGCCAACCAGCTACGCGACTATTACGAAGAAACAGGCTACGTATACAACGATCCCGAAAAAGCGTCGCTTCCACCAATCCCGGCGCCACTTAGGAAGACTGCGACGGCTGAGACCACGACTACCCTGGCGCCCGCTACCACCAATGCAACCGGATAGGCAGCAACCAACACCACGACCCAAATGGATGCCGGTTCCCGCCCCTACAACAACGGTGCCCAGCCAGCCCGTAACGTCCCCGGGCTGTGTTGCTTTCGGGGCGAGGGGGGTCAGCGGACCGGCACCGGTAGATCTCTCCCTGATTGTCCAGCACGCGCCTCAGGTCCCTACCTGGTGGGTTCAGTCCTGTAGGTCCGTGGCCAGTGAGTTGTCCCAGCGGAAGTTACATTGGGGAGCTTCCGCGGGCGTGAGAATGAAAGAGTCTCTTTCAGCAGTTGATCAGTGCTAAGGCTACTTTGGCGCCCACCTTGGCATTGTGCTCGATGAGTGCGGTGTTGGCGGCCAGGGAGGCGCCGTCGGTGTGTTCGAAGATAGCTTGCAGCAAAAATGGCGTGGCGTCCTTGCCGGCGATGCCTCGCCGCTCCAACTCGGCCAGAGCGTATCTCACCGCTTCCCGGGTGATCTGTTCGTCCAGCGCCTGCTCGGCGGGGATCGGCACGCCCAACAGCATCCCGCCTTCCCATCCCATCCGCTGTGCCGCCTGGAAAGCCTTGGCCAGTTGGCGGGCTTGGTCCACTCGCCACTCCACCTCCACTCCGCTGTCTGTGCTGTAGAACCAGGGGAAGCGGTTTGACTTCCACACCGCCACCGGCACGCTGATTGTCTCCAGGTACTCCAGTGTTGCTGCTACATCCATGAAGGCCTTGGTCCCTGCGCACACCGTGACACACCGATGGCCGGCGATGGCCCACAAGTCGGCGGAGACATCGAAAGAGGTCCCCGCTCCCGGGGACACCCCCCCAATGCCTCCGGTCACGAACACCTCGATCCCGCAGCTTGTGGCCGCATAGAGGGAAGCGCCCACCGTAACGCCACCGTCGCCCCCTTCGGCGATGATGCGGGGCAAGTCCCTCTTTTGAACCTTGGCTGCCTTGGGGGAAGTTCCCAGGCGTTCCAACTCGCCCTGGGTCAACCCGCACACCAACTCTCCACCCAGCACTCCGATGGTGGCAGGGACCGCTCCGGCATGGCGCACGGCATCTTCGGTGGCGCGAGCCGTCTCCAGGTTGGTGGGAAATGGCATGCCCTGGGTGACAATGCTGGTCTCAAGAGCCACCACCGGCCCGCCGGCCTCAAGCGTCTCCCCCACCTCATCTCCCAGACGAATCGGAACTTTCATCAACTATCAGCCTCCACTTGCGGCGTTTTTCTGGGAGGCTGCCAGGCCGTGGGCCGCTTCGCTGAGTCGGGCATCTCCCAGACGGTCGGCAAGTTGTTGCAGTTCCTCCACGGAAGGGGCTCCGGTATGGGTTCCTCTCTGGGCGATTGTCCGGGCGGCTACCAGGTTTCCGACCCTACAAGCTTGGTGGGCCGATCCTCCGGAGAGAGTCACGGCCAGGAACCCTCCCGCGAATCCGTCACCCGCCCCGGTGGTATCGACCACCGGAAACTCAGTAACCGCGGGGATTTGTAGCAGACCGTCTTGGTTGCTGACCATACAACCTCTGTTTCCCATTGTTACCACCACTGTCCCTACTCCCAAACTCCGCAGAGACCGGGCCGCGTCTTCGGGTGAGGAGGCGCCGGTGATAGCGGTTGCCTCATGAAGGTTGGGGAAGAAAAAGTCAATCCCGTTCAACCATCCGTTGGATGGGTCGAAGTTTTCGGCGAATAGGGGAGAGGGATCCAGGGAAACCGCCATGCCCCGCCGCCGGGCTTCTTCCAGCAAATGGAGTGCGGTCGACCGGGAGCCGAGATCTTGGAACGAATAGCCGCTGAGATGCACGATCGAAGCATTGTCCAACAGGGAAAGGTATACGTCGGGGGGAATATGGAGCGAAGCCGGTCCGCGGCAGGAGACGAAGGTGCGCTGCCCCTCGGGATCGACCAGGGAAATCACCATCGTCGAGGGTCCCTTGGTGATCTGTACTCCGGAGGTGCCGACCCCATGCCCAAGGAGGTAGTCCATGACAATCTGTGAAAAGAGGTCGTCACCCAGCCGCGCCACCAGATCCACTCTGGAGCCCAACCCGGCCGCCGCCGCCGCACAGTTGGCGGCCGACCCCCCGGCAGTTACCAGTGGGTCCCGGGCCGCTGTGTCCAACCCGGCGGCGGGAAGACTCTCGATCCGCAAGCTGATGTCGACCGAGGCGTCTCCGTACACCAGCAATGAGCGGGCGGCCAAACTGGGGTCCTCAGCCCCCGCTGATGGCCGGGAGGAAATGAATCTCGGTATCCGGCTCCAGCCTCTCCAGCCAAGCGTCCGGGACGACATCGCCGTCGATGGCCACCGCCGCCGACGCCAGTTGTTCACCAATGCCGGGGAAGCGGTCCTCCAACCGGGCGAGCAACTCTCTCACCGTGGAGGCCTCTACCTCACACTCCTCCCGTCCTCCGGTGAGCCGTTGCAAGGCGGCCGTGAAAATAACCAAGGCCATCAGCCTGAAGACAGCGCCTCCAGCACCCGTTGGGGGGAGATGGGAAGATCCCGCATACGTTTCCCGGTGGCGGCGTAGACGGCGTTGGCCACCGCCGCCATGGGAGGGACGATCCCCACTTCTCCCACCCCCCGCACGCCGTAGGGATGGTCGGGATTGGGGACCTCCACGATCACCGTGTCGATCATGGGCAGGTCGGACGCCACCGGCATCCGATAATCCAGGAACCCGGGGTTTTCCATCACCCCGTCTTGATCGAAGATGTACTCCTCGTTGAGAGCCCAGCCGATGCCCTGCACCGCTCCCCCCTGCATCTGGCCCTCCACATAGTCGGGATGGATGGCCCGCCCGGCGTCCTGGGCGACCGTGTAGCGGAGGATGGTCACCCGTCCGGTGTCGGGGTCGACCTCGACGTCGCAGATCTGGGTGGAGAACGCCGCTCCCACTCCGCGGGGATTAACGGTTTTGGTGGCCGACAGCGGCCCCCCGGTGCGCCCCGACCCGGCTGCCAGTTCTTCCAGGGTGAGGGGCGCCGACGCGCCGGTGACGCTCTGGGCGCGGCCATCCACCCATTCCACCTCCTCTCGGGGGACATCCCACATTCGGGCGGCTCGGGTGCACATGTCCTCGATCAGATGGCGGGCGGCCTCAACCACCGCGATGCCCACCGCGAAGGTGACCCGGCTACCCCCGGTCATGTCGTTGTACCCGATGGAGTGGGTGTCGGCCACGACCGGCTCGATACGATACACGTCGATCCCCAACTCCTCGGCGGCCATCTGGGCCAGGGAGGCCCGCGTTCCGCCGATGTCGGGACAGCCCGACATCACCACCGCGGTCCCGTCCTCGTTGATGCTCACTGTGGCGGTGGTCTCCCCGCCGAAGTTGAACCAGTACCCGGTAGCCACGCCCCGGCCCTGCCAGGGACCGAGCGGCGCCGAATAGTGGGGATGATCCCGCGCCGCCTCCAAGGTCTCCACCAACCCGATCTTGCGGTATCTCGGTCCATAAACAGACCGCACCCCTTCGGTGACTGCGTTTCGGAACCGGATTTCCAAGGGATCAATTCCTAGTTTTTCGGCCAACTCGTCCACCACCGACTCGGCGGCGTAGGCGGCCATGGGAGCGCCCGGGGCCCGATAGGCGGCGACTTTGGGCTTGTTTAGAACTACGTCATAGCCTTCGATCAGCACGTTGGGGATGTCATAGGGGGCAAAGACGGTCATGACGCCCGGTCCGATCGGCGATCCGGGGAAAGCGCCCGCCTCATAGGCCATCCAGGCGGTGGCCGCCACTATCTTCCCGTCGCGTCGAGCGCCCATTTTGACTCGCATCAGGGCGCCGGAGGTGGGGCCGGTGGCCCGGAACACCTCCCCCCGGGTCATCACCATCTTCACCGGCCTTCCCGCCCGCCGCGACAGCAACGCGGCAAGGGGCTCCAGGTAGATAGTGGTCTTTCCTCCGAAGCCTCCTCCGATCTCGGCGGGGATCACCTTCATGTCCCCCGGCTCCCATCCCAGCACCTTGGTGGTGTAGGTGCGTATCCCGAAGTGGCCCTGGGAGGAGCACCACACCGTCGACCGCCCGTCCTCTCCGGTCTGGGCCACCACCGCGTGAGGCTCGATATAACCCTGATGCACAGCTTTTGTCGAATACTCCCTTTCCACTATCACCTCGGCCTCCGCCCAACCGGCGTCGAGATCGCCGCGGGCGATGACACGGCGGCCGGCAATGTTGGAAGCCCGCTCGGGCGGGGATTCGAGGCCGGAGGTGTAAAGGTCGTCGTGAAGTAGGGGAGCGTCGTCCTCCATGGCGTGTTCCAGTGACAGCACCGGCGGCAGTATCTCGTATTCCACCCGGATCGCTTCGGCGGCCTCTTGGGCGATCCGGAGCGTCACCGCCGCCACCGCGGCGATCGGATGGCCCTCGTAGAGAACCTTTCCGCGCGCCAGGATGTTGCGGGCGAGATCCCGGAAATTGATCCCACCCTCTCCTCCTGTCCCCTGCTCGTCGGGAACGTCGGGCAGGTCCGAGCCGGTGATGATCGCCTTCACTCCGGGAACAGCGGAGGCTTCGGAAAGGTCGATCGAGAGGATGCGGGCGTGAGCGTGGGGACTGCGCAGCACCGCTCCCTGCAGCATCCCCGGCGCGGCGTAGTCCGCTCCAAAGCGGGCCCGTCCGGTCACCTTGTCGAGTCCGTCGTGACGTACCGGTCGGGTCCCCACCCATTTGTAGCCGGTCCGGGTCGTGGTCATGTCTCCTCCTTTTGGTTCTCTGGGTCGCTCATCCGGGCGGCGGCGTCCAGGATGGAGCGGACGATCTTGTCATATCCGGTGCACCGGCACAGGTTGCCGGCCACTCCGTAGCGCACCTCGGTCTCGGTGGGGGAGGGGTTGTGATCCAACAGCGCCTTGGCGGCCATCAGGAACCCGGGGGTGCAGACCCCGCATTGGAGAGCCGCCCCCTCCAGAAAGCTATCTTGGAGTGGGTGGAGCCGCTCTCCGTCGGCCAGTCCTTCGATGGTCTCCACCCGGCGGCCCTCCACCTCGGGTGCGAACACCAGACAGGAACAGACCAGTTGGCCGTCCAGGATAACCGAACAGGCGCCGCAGTCTCCTGTCCCGCATCCCTCCTTGGTGCCGGTCATCCCCAACTCGTCGCGGAGGGCGCTGAGGAGAGTCTGATAGTCGTTGCATAGAAAGTCGATCGGGTCACCGTTGAGCACGCAGGTGACGTGGGTTCTGCTCATAGGGTCTCCCCGGCGCGTCGGGCGGCGGTGACCACGGTCCTACAGGCCAGGACTCTCGCTAGCCGGCGGCGGAACTCAGCGGTGCCGCGCTTGTCGTCGATCGGGTTGCAGCAGGAAACGGCCGCCTCCCTCAACTCATCCCAAAGGGAGTCCTGTGGCGAGTTCTCGGGGATTACCCGCCCGGCCAGGATCCCGGATGCCGCGCTGACCTCCACTACGGTGGGGGCCACCGCGGCCAGCACCACCGTTGCCTCCCGGCACCTCCCGTCGGCGTCGACCCGGATGCGGGCCGCCGAACCCACCACCGCGATGTCCATCTCGGTGCGGGGAATGAACCGCTCATAGGCGTCGGACGCTCCCCGAGCGGGAGCGGGAATCCGGAATTCGGTGATGAACTCGGCCCGATCGAGAGAAGTGGCGCCCGGCCCGATCACCACTTCCGAAACCGGGGCGGAGCGCTCTCCGCCGGGCCCGACGATGATCGCCTCGGCGCCCAGAGCCACCAGAGCGGGGACAGAGTCGGCGGCGGGGGAGGCGTTGCACAGGTTTCCGCCCAGGGTGGCCCGCCCCTGGATCTGGTCGGATCCGATTAGGCCGGCCGCCTCCACCAGGCCGGGAAAAGCGGCGACCAGACCGGCGTGGGCGCACAGCACAGCCGCGGGGACCGCCGCTCCCACTCGCCAGAAGCCGTTGTCGGCTTCCAGCCGGCCGGTTTCGGGAATTCGTTTGAGATCCACCACCAGGGACGGTTCGGGCCTGCCGCCCTGGATCTGGGGGATCAAATCGGTGGCGCCGGCGAACACCGTGGCGCCGGGATGGGCGGCCAAGAGTTCCACCGCTTCACTGACCGAAGTCGGCCCCCGATATTTCATTGGCCCCTATGACCTTTCATCCACCCCATGGTAAGAGCATTCCATTCTTCGGTCATCTCATGGAAGGCAATGTGGCTGGAGCGGGGACCGCCGAACACATGCAAGATGGAATGGGGGATGCGGCTGTGTACCTCCCGGCCGTAGCGGGTGGGGACCTGATGGTCCACCTCCCCGGAGGTGATCAGGGTGGGGACGGTGATGGCCGAAAGCCGGTCGAGGGCGTCGTGGGTCTTGTCCGCCCAGAAGTGCCCCATCATCCCTTCCTTGGAGGGCGGAAAGGGGTTTTCCAGGATGAAGCCGGTCTCAAAGGCTGCCACCTCATCGGGCCGATTGTTGACGAAGTCAGGGCTGGCCACCCACATCAGTGTGCAGCGGATGTAGGCCTCCAAATCATCGTGGGCGACCATGAACTCCATGGACTCGATCATCCGGCGAAACCACTCATCGGAGCGTCCCCAGGTGCAATGCAGTTGAAGAGACCTCACTTTGTCCTGATGGTTGATAGCCAGCTCCTGGGCGGTGGCGCTCCCCAGGGACAGTCCCGAGACGTGGGCGGGGCCCAAGTCCAGATAGTCCAACAGCGCGGCGGCGTCGTCCGCCAGCACCCGCATGGAGTAGGAGCGGGGATCGGGCGGATGGGTGGAACGGCCCGTTCCCCGGGCGTCGTAGGTGATCACCGTGAAATGATCCCGATAGCCCTCCACCTGTCGAGCCCAGGGGCTGTGATCTGCGGCCGTGCCCATTATCAGAAGGAGCGGATCACCCTCTCCCTCAACCTGATAGAACATCTCGATCCCGGTTTCCAGGGAGACAAAGGGCATAAGGTTCCCTCAGCCGCCCATCTCTTCGGTGGTCATCAGCATTTTCACCTCGGAGATGGCGCCGGTGGCGAGGTCCTCGAAGGCTTTCGGGATTTGTTCCATGCCGACGGTGGGGCCGATCAGCGCCGCAAGGTTGAGGCTTCCCACCGAGATCAGCCGGGCGGCCTCGGCGAAGGTCGTATCGGAGTAGGCGTAGGAGCCGACCACGGTCCGCTCTCCCACCACTATCGAGAAGAGGGGGACGGTCACCTGGGCCATCCCCAGCCCGACGATGCACACCACGCCGCCCTTGGGAGTGGCGTCGAGAGCCGCTCCCACAGTGGCCGAGATCGCTACTGCATCCACCGCCTTGTCAAACGGTGCGGCTGCTTGCACTTGGGTGGGATGAAGGGCGCCGAATCCGGCCGCCTCCGCGGTCTCCCGTCGCCGGGGATTGGGTTCGGAAATCACTACCTTTCCCGCGCCCAGGGACCGGACCGCATGGGCCGTGCACTGTCCAATCATGCCGCCTCCCACCACCAGCACCCGGTCGTCCGCTCCGGCCCCGAGCGCCAAGGCGGTCTGGAGGCCCACCGCCATCGGCTCCACCACCGCACCCTGGGCAGGGGTCAGGTCGGGGATGGGAATCACCCGATCGGCTCTTATCACCAGGTAGTCGGCGAAAGCCCCGGGAATGTGGGGCGTGACCCCCACCACCTCCAGGAACTCACAGCGGCTCTCGGTGACATGTCCACATGACCCGTCGCAGGTCAGGGAGGGGTTAAAAGTAACCAGGGACCCGGGAGGAGGGCCCGACACATCGGTTCCCAGTGCGTCTATCCAGCCGCTGGCCTCGTGTCCCATCACCATCCCCGCCACCCGCCGTCCCGATTCGCCGGTGTAGCCGTGCAGGTCGCTGCCGCAGATCCCTACCCTGGCCACCCGGATACGGACCTGGTCAGGTCCCGGCTCGGGAATGGATTGTCGCTCAATGGTGAAACGTCGGTTGGGAGCTTGCTCTGGACCGTGAAAGAGTAGGGTTCGCATCGCAGTCATTTGGTGGTATCTTATCCGCTCCCGCCGAAGATCAGACTGTGGGACCGCGACCCGGGTGGGAGACAACGGCTGGCGGGAACGGTCCGTCAGAGCGGTAAAGTGAGTGGCTATGCGTTTAGTGACATTCAAACAAGAGGGGATGGTCGGGATCGGGGCGATGACCGATGAGGGAGTGGTGGAACTCCACCAGGCCGACTCGGGTCTTCCCACCGAAATGGTGGAGCTTTTGGCCGGTGGTCAAGAGCTCCTGGAGCGGGCCGCCCAGGCGGTGGAACGTTTCGGGGGTAGAAGATGGTCGGACTCGGAGATTGAGCTTTTGGCGCCCATTCTCAATCCTCCCAAGATGTTCGGCATCGGGGAAAACTACGCCGCCCATGCTGTGGAGACCGGAAGCCAGCCTCCCGAGAACGTAGTGGTGTTCGCCAAGTACTCCACCACCATCATCGGACCCGACGCGCCCATCGTGCTGCCCAGGATCAGCCAAAAGGTGGACTACGAGGCCGAGCTGGGAGTGGTGATCGGCGCCCCGGGACGACACATCCCGCCCGAGCGGGCCTATGAACATGTGGTCGGATATGTGCCTTTCCACGATGTCTCCGCCCGCGACTACCAGTTGCGCACCTCCCAGTGGACCCTGGGAAAGAACTTCGACACCTTCTCGGCGATGGGACCGGCACTGGTGACCTCCGATGAGGTCCCCGACCCGCACAATCTGGGCATCCGTTGCCGGGTGAGCGGAGAGACGCTCCAGGACGCCAACACCGGGGACATGATCTTCGACATCCCCACTCTTATCGCCGAGTTGAGTTCGGTGATGACCCTCCAGGCAGGGGATGTGATCGCCACCGGCACTCCACAGGGGGTGGGGATGGCACGGACTCCTCCTCGCTGGCTACGGCCCGGTGATGTAACCGAGGTGGATATCGACGGGCTGGGCATCCTCCGCAACCCGGTGGTGGCCGAGGACTGACCAAGGTCAGAGTTGGCTAGGAGCCCCAACCTGACAGCCTTCTGGTGGGACAGGGGAGAGGGGCGGCCATGACCCTTCGAGTGGGGCTGATCGGCTATGGGAGGATCGGCGCCATGCACACCGGCTTATTGTCCCGGTTCGTGGACGGCGCCGAGGTAGTGGCGGTGTATGAGCCCGATCCCCAACGAGCCCGCCAAGCTGCGGTGGAGTCGGGACTCCGGACAGTGGATGAGGAAGCCGCGCTCTTCGAGGCCGATATCGACGCGGTGGCGATCTGTTCCTCTACCCCCACCCATCCCCGCTACATCAAAATGGCCGCCCAGTTGGGTCTCGCCGCTTTCTGCGAGAAGCCCATCTCTCTCGATCTGGCCGAAGCGGCTTCGGCGGTGGAAGCCGCTGAATCCGCCGGGATCCCTCTGGTAGTGGGCTTCAACCGCCGCCTGGATCCTGCCCACCGGGCGGTCCGGGACGGCATAGCCCGCGGCGAGATCGGCGACCCTTGGCAGGTGCTGATCATCAGCCGGGACCCCGAACCACCCCCCGCCCACTACCTTCCGGTTTCGGGCGGGCTTTTTCGGGACATGACCATCCACGACCTTGACATGGCCCGCTATCTGTTGGGCGAGGAAGTGGTGGAGGTGCACGTCACCGCCACCAGCCTCGTCACAAAAGAGGCGGCGGAACTGGGTGACGTGGATGTGGCGTTCATCACCTTGCGTTATGCCAACGGCGCTTTGGGTCTGATCGTCAACTGCCGGGCATCCGGCTACGGGTACGAGCAGCGCATCGAGGTGAACGGCTCGAAGGGCCAGTTGTCGTCGCTGGACCCACCGTTGCGCCACACCCGCCTCGCCACCGCCGAGGGGTACTCCACACCGGTCCTCTACCGCTTTTTCATGGACCGCTACCAGGAGGCATTTCTCCACCAATGGGGAGAGTTCCTGGCATTGATCCGGGGGGAGGAGTCGCTCGCCGCCACCGGACGGGACGGCTACGCCGCCCTGGTACTGGCCGAATCCGCCCAACGCTCCCATGACACCGCCCGCCCCGTCCGGGTCGACCTCTAGCCGAGTTCCGCCGGTTCCGTTTAGAAACTTCGAAAGGCCCTTTAGCGCTTTGGGTTGCCTTGGCTAGGTTCGAGTAGCCGACTTTGCTGCCGACAGCTCCGACTAGTGCCCGGCTATTCAGCAGCCTTCTGCGTCACAGCATTGTCCTCGACTTCGGCGCCCCGATCTTGGATGGGGAGGTGGACGAAGACGGCCGCCACAGCCAATCCGATGGCCAGCAGCCAGATCGGGAGGTATGAGCCGGTGGCGTCGAACACGCGGCCGGGAAGCCAGCCGCCCAGGGAGGCTCCGATCTGGTGGGAGAAGAACACCACGCCGAACAGAGCCGACAGGTAGCGGGCGCCCAACAGGTGAGCGACAGTGGCCGAGGTGAGCGGCACTGCGCCCATCCACACCATTCCGATGCAGACTCCAAAAAGGAGCGCCGTTGTTGGGGTGAGAGGGACGATCAGGAGTCCGGCGATGAGCAGTGCGCGGACGCCGTAAATCACCACAAGCAGGTTGCGCTTGCGGTGTTTGTCTCCCAGTCGCCCGAAGAGGGGCGAGCTGAATATGTTTACCGCTCCGATCACCGCCAGGGTGAAAGAGGCTATGGCGCCGGTGACTCCGCCGTCGATCAGATAGGCGGGGAGGTGGGTGACGATCATCCCGATGTGGAAGCCGTTGACGAAGAAACCGGCAGTGAGCAGCAGGTAGCTCCGGTTGCGGCGGGCCTTTCGGACCGCGTCCATGAACGACTCATCCGCCGCTCCTCCACTTCTTGCCCGCATGGCTTCTTGGCGGGGAAACAGAAAGGCCAGTGCGCTCATCGCCAGGGCAGCCGCTCCCATTGTCGCGAAGGAAGGTCGCCAGCCAAAAGATTCCAAGCCGAACTGAGCCGCAGGCGCCACTATGACCATTCCCATGGAAGTACCGGCGGCCACGAGGCCCATCATCGAGGAACGTCGTGCGGCAGGGACCAGCCTCCCGATCGCCCCCATGAGTACGCCGAACGACAAGCCGCTGGTGCCGAGGCCGGCCACTACTCCGAGATACAGCACCAGGCCGGCCGAGGTTTGGAGTCGAGACACCATCACCAGACCGATGCCGTAGGTGAGGGCGCTGATCAGGAGAACTCTCCGGTGGTCGTAGCGGTCGGCCAGATAGCCGGCGACGGGTAAACCCATGAGCAGGCTGAGAACCGCCACGGCCAGACTGAACGGCTCCCGCCCCGGCCCCAAGTCTTCGCTGATGGCCAGCAGAAACACTCCCAACGACTGGCGGATGCCCATTGACAACAAAGCGATGGCCCCCCCGGCCAGCACTATCGCCCAAGGAATCCGGGATGAAGAGGGCACGCCGAGCGTCCCGTGGTGGTTTTGGCCGGATCGGGCGCTGGTCACCCGTTCACGCCGTCTCTTCGGACACCCCGGCTGGGGCCTCGGCCGGCGCGGTCTCCTTTTGATCCTGGATGGGAAGGTGGATTATCACCGCCGCCGCCGCCAGACCGATCGCGATCAACCAGACCGGACGGTAGGAGCCGGTGGCGTCGAACACCCGTCCGCCCAGCCAGACTCCTAGAAAGCCCCCCACCTGGTGGGAGAGGAACACCACTCCGAACATGGTCGTCAAATAGCGGGTGCCGAGCAGGTGGGCGACGGTGGCTGAGGTGAGCGGCACCGTCCCCAGCCATACCGACCCCATGGCGGCGCCGAACAGGATGGCCGTAACCGGGGTGAGGGGCGCCAGCAGCAGCCCGATCATCAGTATTGCGCGGATGCCGTAGAGCAGGGAGAGCAAGGTGCGCTTGCGGTAGGTGTCTCCCAGCCGCCCGAAGAAGGGAGACCCGAAGATGTTGAACAGTCCGATCATCGCCAGAGAGATGGAGGCCACTCCGCCGCTGATCCCGCTGTCGGTCAGGTAGGCGGGGAGATGGATCGCGATGAAGCTCACATGGAAACCGCACACGAAGAACCCGGAGGTGAGCAGCAGGTAGCTCCGGTTGCGGCGGGCCTTGCGGAGAGTGTCAACGAACGGCTCGTCGATCGCGTCTTCGCTCTGTGTTCGGTTGTCGCCCCGGCCGGGAAACACGAAGGCAAGAGCCCCTATCAACAACCCGGATACCGCCACCAAGGCGTAGCTCCATCGCCATCCGATCTCTTCCAGCCCGAACTGCGCCACCGGCACCATCAGGAACATCCCCACCGAGGCGCCGGCGGTTATCACCCCCAGCATTGAGGAACGCCGCTCGGCCGGGACCAACCTGCCCACCGCGCCTATCACCAGCGCCAGGGACACGCCGCTGAAGCCGATCCCGCCCATGATCCCCATATAGAACAGCAGCCCGGCCGAGGAGGAAAGCTGGGAAACTCCCAGCATCGCCGCTCCGTAGATAACCGAGGCGCTCAGCAGCACCCGTCGGGGATCGTAGCGATCGGCCAGGTAGGCGCCGACCGGCACGCCCATGATCAGGCTGAGGACGGCGACCGCCAGGCTGTAGGGCTCCCGCCCCGATCCCAGTTCCTCGGTTATGGGTCGAAGAAAGATGCCGAACGTCTGGCGGGTGCCCATCACCAGAAAGGCGATGGCGGCCCCGGCCAGCACCAGCCCCCACGGCACCGGGATCTTGGATGAAAGTGCGGCGGTCGGAGGAGGCTGTGGGCGATGCTGCAAGGTGTCTCCGAATGAGTGGGTGCTCTGATGGTATCCCGTTTGTCCAGGGGCGCGTTCTGTCGAGAGGACGCGGGGGTTCTGAGCGCGCTTAGGTGGACTCCAACACGATGACGGGTATCTCGCGGGAGGTCTTTTCCTCGTATTCGGCGAAAAAAGGAAACTCTTCTTTCTGTCGGCTCCAGATTCGTTCACGCTCGGCTCCCTCGGTCACCCGGGCCCGGGCTGGGACGATCTGACCACCGAGCTCCACACCGACCTCGGGGTTCGCCACCAAGTTGTGGTACCAGTCGGGATGGGTGGGAGAGCCGCCCTTGGAGGCAAAAATGGCGTAGCCGCCCTCGACATCCTGATATAGGAGCGGGGCTATCCGCTTGATTCCGCTTTTGGCCCCAACATGATGGAGCAGAAAAAGCGGCCTTCCCTCGAACGACCCGGCGCCCTTCCCTCCGGCGGTCCGGAATTCCTCGATGATCTGTCGATTCCACTCGTTCCAGTGGTGCATTCCCATTACTCCTCTCGGTTGGTCTTATGAGTGATGAGGCTAGGGCCTTCCGGTTGCCCAAGACGCTGTTTATTCGGATCGATGCGTCTCCACCAATGCGAGCAGTTCTTGCCCATACTTCTCCAGCTTGCGGGGGCCGATGCCGTGTACCAGGAGAAGAGTTGCGTTGGTGTGGGGGCGGATCCGGGCGATCTCCTCCATTGTTCGATTGTTGAGGACGGTGTAAGCGGGTATGCCGGATTGACGCGCCACCCCGAGGCGCCACTCCGTGAGCGCGTTGAACAGGGCGGCGTCCTGAGGCGGGATAGGTCGAGGCAGCGGTGGATTCTTCCCTCGGTCCGGTAGGGGGGGCCGCTCCTGCCGCTTTGTGGTATGGGGCGCCTTGCCGGGATCCGGCGACTCTGTGCTGTGAGATTTGACCAGTTTGAGGATGTCTTCTCCGTACCTCTCGAGCTTGTGGGGCCCAATGCCGGGCATCTGAAGAAGAGCCGCTTCGGTGCGGGGCCGGGTGCGGACGATCTCCTCCAATGTCCGGTTGTAAAGGACCAAGAAGGCAGATATCTGGTTCTGACGAGCCACCCGGAGGCGCCACTCCCTGAGCGCGTCGTACAGGGCGATATCCCGAGGCGGGAGGGGGTGTGGGTGGGTGGAGCTTTCAGTCTGCAGGCTGTCGGTTGTTTCTGGATGGTCCTGTTTGGCGATGTTGATCAGCTCGAGGATGGCTTGTCCGTATTTCTCCAGCTTGTAGGAGTCGGTTGGGGCTATCTGAAAGAGAGCTTCTTCCGTGCTGGGTCGAACCCGGGCGATTTGTTTCAGGGCCCGGCGGGGTAGAACTGCGTCGAGGGACACATCTTCTTGGCGCGCGGTTCGGCCACGCCACTTTCGAAGCCGCTCGTATGTGGCCGATTCGAGAGACCTCGCAGATCTCTCCGGCGCGCTCGGCAGTTGCGTGTCCGATTCAACCGGGCGAACTGTGCGATCTGGTACGTCGCGGGCCGCTTTGGTCAGCTCGGCGAGAAAAGGCGACTCTCTTCCCATCTCCGCCACCACCACGGTTTGTTGACGGCATCTGGTGATCGCCACATGGAGCACCCGCCGCTCTTCCTCGATGTCGTCGCTGAGCAGGTGCGGCATCAGTCCTTCATCCACTCCGAATACGACCACCCGGTCCCACTCCAGGCCTTTCACCCGATGGATAGTTGTGACGGTCACTCCCGGCTGGGGGAGAACCTCCCGGCCCAGCAATTGGCGGAGCCGGGTTTCGAAGCTTGGCAAGTCCCGATAGATCGCCGCGGTGCGGCGCAGCGCAACCAGATCGTCGGTGTGTGTGGAGCGATCGACTTTGCTTCGCCCCGCATCAAGAGCGCGAGCCGCCTTTCCCAATCCGATTTCTTGGGATAAGAAGTCCAGGAGAGCACCGGAGTCCCCTTGCTTTGCGACCTTCGATGCTTCTTCGATAGCGATGACGAACCTCTTCCAGGTTGCGGTCTTCCGTTCGTCCAGCCTCTTGCCGAGGGCGGCCAGACGATCCAGCGAAATGTCGTTTCTGTGGGGTATCAGGTCGGAAGCCAGTCGGTTGATCCGTCGGGCGGGTCTGCGCACTGCCTCCATGAGATCCGTTCGACTCATGGATTCGGTGTTGAGCGCCAGTCGGATCCAGGCCATGGTCGCCCGCATGGTGGTCCGGTTCAGCAGCCCCGTGTCGAGTTGTGAACGAAACGGCGTTCCGGCCTTGTCCAGGGCCGCCAGGATCGGGAGCAACGCCGAGTTAACCCTCGCCAGAACCGCGATCTCTTCGGCGGGGACCCCCTCTTTCCGCCATTCGGTGATGATCTTGGTCGCTTCGATCGCCATCTGCTGTGGGCCGGGTTTGATAATCCGAAAGCTGCCCTGCTGGGGGCCGGCCGCCGCCTGGATGGTCTTGGGGAGCCGTCGCTGGTTGCGCGACAGCAGGCGGGAGGCGGCGGTCACCACTTCGGAGGGGCACCGGTAGTTGACGGTGAGCGCGCTGGCCTCGGCGCCGGGGAAGAACTGGTCGTATTCGATGAGAAATTTCGGGTCGGCGCCCACATAGCTGTAGATGGTCTGGTCGTCGTCCCCCACCCCGAACACATCGAGTTCCGGTGATGCCAGCAGCCGGAGCAAGAGGAGATAGGCCGGGGTCAGGTCTTGGAACTCGTCGACCAGCAGGTGGCGACAACGCTTCTGCCATTTGTTCCGGAGGCCCGGATCGGAGAGCAGCAATTCGACCGCCCCGTAGATTTGCTCGTCGTAGTCAACTTCGTTCCTGTCGGCAATCAGGGAGCGGTATTTGTGGAATATTCTCGCCAAACCCTCCACGTCTTCCCGACTCTGCTCGATCTGGGTCGGGTTGTGGAGGGCGATCCGAATCTCGGACAGGCCCTCCAGGTAGGGGCCGATTATGTCGGTGTTGGGCCTCGGAGTCTTGGGGATCATGTTGCGGATCCTCGCCCGCACTCCCCGCTCGTCCAGGAGGGTGGCGTCAGGTCGGATGTCACGCATGATTGCCCACCCGAGAGAGTGGATGGTGCGGATATGCAGGTCGTTCCTTTGCAGCCGTTCTCGCATCTCGAGGGCGGCGCGGTTGTTGTAGGCAACGGCCGTAACAATTCCCGACTCGATGCGCCGCTCGTCGACCAAGTGGAGCAGGCGGGCATTGAGGGTGCGGGTCTTTCCCGATCCGGCGGGAGCTATCACCCGGACGGGGCCGGAGGGATGCTCGACCGCAGCTCGCTGATCGTCGGCCAGATCGGCCTTGGTAGAGGTGATGGGGGATTGGAGGGTGAGCCTCCCGAACTCTACCGTCTGGGAGTGGACGACTGGTATATCCAGGGGACCACGCGGTCCCCCGTCCACCCATGCTTCTCTCCCACCGGAGAGGATGATGTCGGCCCGCCCTCCGATCCTCGCTCCCAGTCCCAGCCGTTCGGCCTTGCGGCTCCACCACCAGACCGGATCGCCGTTCCGGGCGTCCCAGTTGTTGGCCCACACCAGAAAGTGGAGCCGCTCCAGCAACGGGGTGTACCCAGGACCGAGCATCCAGGGCGCCCGCTGCTCCACCACCGGCTGACGCAACTCGGACGCCTCCACCCCGAGCTCCACCGTCACCGGCCGTCGCTCCGCCCAGGCCCGATGCAACAGATCAACTGTCTTCTCAAGCCGCGCCGGGTCAGCCAGCACCGCCCGTCCAACCACCAGCCGCTCGGCGCCTTCCAGCGGCGACCGCCCACCAGCCGACACCACCACCCCCCTCCCCAACACATCAGGCCCTGGAAATGTCACCTTGGGGACTGTATCAACACCATGTGACGTCTGTTCTGGATGAAGGCCAACAAGAAGGATCGGCGCTGGAGTTGCTCACAATACCGCCGGGTCATCGCCAAGGAGCGATGTCGACCACCACAAAGATGGAAGGGTCGCATTCTCTCATCAAGCTTGCGGGGGCCGACCCCTCGAACTTGGAGGAGAGCTTTGTTGGTGTGTGGTGGGGCTCGGATCGTCTCCTGGATGAAGCAGGCGACGGTTCGCCTCTGAGCACCGGGAGTCCCTCCCGGTCTGTTCCACTAACCCCGGTCGACCAAGGCGCCGAATCCCCCTCCGGTGTGCCAGAAGACCACATGGTCGTCATCTTTGAATCGGCCCGCGGCGATCTCCTTCCGCAGGCCATAGATCGCCTTGCCGGTGTATGTAGAGTCGAACAGCAGACCGGTGAGCCGGGTGGCCTCGGCCTGTACCTCAACCAACTCGTTGCTGACCATGCCGTATCCACCGGTCAGGTAGCGGTCGATGTACTCGATGCGCGGTGACGGCAGCTCCCCTCCGAAGGCTTCCACCCCCGACTCCCAGATCCCCCTCACACGCGCCACCAGGGACTCGGCCGGCTCCGATATGCAGAGAGCTACCAGCGGGGTCTGGAAACCGTTCCGGTCCGCCGCCCAGCCGAAGCCGGAGGTAGTGCCTCCCGAGGAGCCGGCGTGCCACACCTCGGCGACCTCGGCGCCGATCTCCCGGGGAATCTGTTCCACCAACTCCTGAAAGCCCAGCGACATCCCCCACATCCCCAGCCTGTCGGACGCGCCCTGGGGAATCACCCAAGCCGTGCGTCCCCCGGCGGCCAACTCGGCCGCTTCATCGGCCATGATGGCATCGCGGTCCTCCCACTCTTCCTGTGATATGTAACGGATCGTGGCTCCGGCCAGCAAGTCGAGAAACAGGTTGGGCGCCATCGTGGTCGGTTTCTCTCCGTCGGGGGTGCGGAGCACCAACCGCACGTCGAGACCGAACCGGGCACAAGCCAGTGCGGTCGCCCGGCAATGGTTCGACTGAAACGCCCCGCATGTGATCACCGTATCGACGCCCGCCTCGCGAGCCGCCGCCAGGTGAAACTCCAATTTTCGGACCTTGTTGCCGGACAGGCCGAAACCGGTCAGGTCGTCGCGCTTCACCCAGACATGGGGACCACCCCATGTTTCCCTCAATCGGGGGAACTCTTGAAGAGGGGTGGGGGTGATGGCCAGATCGAGTTGTGGTAGTGGTTGGGGTAAAGGCAATTGCTCCATTTCGCGAACTATAGACAAACCTGGCGACTCGGATTGATCGCCGGCTAACGGGACTGCCCCGACCCAGCCGTTCCCGCAGTCGGTCGGCGGGGATCACCTCCGGCCGGTCAACTCGGCGAGCGCCTCGATTCCCACCTGAATCGGAAAGCGGTGCATGTCAGTAGTCCGGGTTAGGGTCAACGGAAGAGGGTTAGACGGGTTCGAGCAGTATGACCGGGATCTGCCGGGAAGTCTTGGTCTCGTAGTCGGCGAACTGAGGAAAGTCCTCTTTCTGTTTGCTCCAGATCCGCTCCCGCTCCTCCCCTTCGGTCACCCGCGCCCTGACCTTAGAGGTTTCTGTACCTATCTCCACCGTGACCTCGGGATTGGCTAACAGGTTGTGATACCAGTCAGGATTGGTGGGTGATCCACCCTTGGAGCTGAAAACGGCGTAGCTATCCTCGACAGCCTGGTAGGCGAGGGGGTTGATCCGCAATGTTCCGGATTTGGCGCCGACGTTATAGAGGAGCAACAACGGCAATCCCTCCAGTCTTCCGCCCGCCGATCCGCCATTGGCCCGGAATTCTTCGATGACCTCCCGATTCCAAGAGTTGTAATCGTGCATCTTCTTGCTCCTTTCAGGTGGATGTCCAACAAAGGCTAGGAGCGTTTACAGAATAGACACTTATGCGGTGCTTGTCAGGAGGCTATTAGCAGGGGGATTCGAACCTCGGCGGGAGTAAGACCACCGTGGTGGCCAGTTTTTCGGGCATCCATGCCCTTGGGGAATATTCCCGTGTTGTCCGGGGCAAGCAGCAGGGCGTCTGGCATCCGCGATTCCAGTTCTGGATGGGGTTTGCCCCGGCCCAGCCATTTGAGAAGTTCTTCGCCGGTGATGATTTCCGAGCCGGTCTGTGCGGCGAGTGCTGCGATCCGCTCGGGAGGACCATGGAGCATCAGAGCTCGGCTGTCGCCCGACCAGCGTATACCCAGCGTGTCGGCCTTGGTCAGGTTCATCTTGCCGTCCGACGGGATATCGCAATGCCCATGGTCGGAGGTTCCTACCAGCACCGTGTCCGGGGGGAGTCGGCGGGCCAGCCTTTCCCAGAGCCGGTCGGCGCCACTCATCGCCTGGCCGTACTCCGCTGATCGCTGGCCCTTCTCGTGGGCGGCGACATCCAATCGGTGGTAATAGACCATCGCCAGGGTGCGCCCCGAGCGGGCAACAAGATAGGCCGGGTCGACTTCGAATGCTGACGAATACCCTCGTATCTCCGCTCCCCGATAGAGCATCTTGCTCAGGAGCGTGTCGAAGAACGCCGAGGGTTGAACGATCACACCTCCCACCTGCCGGGCCGCAAGTCGTTCCCAGAGGTTGGGGGCGGGAAGGAAGGAGGCAGTGTCGTATGTCACCTGGTTCCCGGACAGATCGGTCCAGCGCAGCAGGCTGACCACCTTTCCCAGATCGGGAAACCATTGGCGGTAGCCGATCACTCCGTGCTGGCGGGGGGTCAACCCGGTGCACACAGATGAGAGACCCACGGTGGTGGTGGTGGGAAAGGGCGCCTCCAGGTTGCCTTGATGCGATGACCTCAGTACCCGAGCGTGGGGATGGGAGAGTTGGCCGGTCCCCAACCCGTCGATGATTACCAGCAGATAGTTGCGGGCAGGAGGAATCAACTCGGCAAGATCGGAGCGCAGGCCACGAGTGGGGGACAGTCCGGTGAGTCGGCGCTCCAGTGCCGCCACCAGATTGACCAGGTTGTTCCCCGCGTAGGAAGGGGTTATCCGCTCCATTGGGGCCTCACGCTACCCCGGTTCCATCCAAAAGGACCCCCCAGCTCATCCATGGCGGTACCACTCGACGTGTTCGGGCGGTAGAAGTGTGTTGCCCAGGATGGCGTCGGCGGCCCGCTCGGCAATCATCATCACCGGCGCGTAGATGTTTCCGTTGGTGATGGTGGGCATCACCGAGGCGTCCACCACCCGCAGTCCGTCGATGCCGTGCACCCGCAGGTCTCCTGGTGTCACCACCGCCATCTCTTCGACTCCCATCTTCAGGGTGCAGGAGGGGTGGAGGGCGGTTTCGGCGTCGCTCGCCACCCAGTCGAGAATCTCTTCATCGGTCTGGACCCCGGGGCCGGGCGAGAGTTCCCCTCCGTCGAACTCCTCGAAGGCCGGTTGGCTGAGGATGTGACGGACGGTCCGCACGGCTTCCACCCACTGGCAGCGGTCCTCGGGAGTGGAGAGGTAGTTGAAGCGCAGCGCCGGCTTGTCGAACGGATCCGCCGAGCGGAGCGACAGGCTTCCCCGGACATCGGAGTACATCGGGCCGATGTGCACCTGATAGCCGTGGCCCTTGGTCGGGACCGAGCCGTCGTAGCGGATGGCCACCGGCAGGAAGTGGAGCATCAGGTTCGGGTAGTCAACCCGGTCGTTGCCCCGCACGAACCCGCCCCCCTCGAAGTGGTTGCTGGTGGCGGGGCCGGTGCGGAACAGCCACTGGAGTCCGATCCAGGGCATCCGCCACTTGGCGAGATAGGGCTGCAGTGACACCGGACGGAGGGAGGAGTGCTGGACGTACACCTCAAGGTGATCCTGGAGGTTCTGTCCAACTCCGGGAAGGTCGGCCACCACATCGATGCCCAGCGATTCGAGATGCTCCCGGGGGCCGATACCCGACAGCATGAGCAGTTGCGGTGAGTTTATGGCCCCCCCGCAGAGGATCAGTTCTTCTCCGGACACCCGGCGCAGGTCGCGTCCTTTGCGGTATTCGACGCCGACCGCGCGCCTCCCCTGGAAGAGAATCCGAGTGGCGTGCGCCCGGGTAATCACCGACAGGTTGGGCCGGTTCATCACCGGGTGGAGATAGGCTCGGGACGCGCTCTGCCGGCGTCCCCGGTAGCGGTTGGCGTCGAAGGCGGCGAAGCCCTCCTGTCGGTAGCCGTTCACATCGGTGGTATTGGGGATCCCGGCCTGCTCGCCGGCCTTGAAGAACGCTTGGAACAGGGGATTGGCGGCGGGGCCTCGTTCGAGGATCAGCGGCCCCTCGTCTCCCCGGTACTCATCGGCGCCCGCCAGGGTGGTTTCCAGGCGTTTGAAGTAGGGAAGGCAATGGGCGTAGTTCCACTCTTCCATGCCCGATTCGGTCGCCCATTTTTCGAAGTCCATGGGGTTGCCGCGCTGAAAGATCATCCCGTTTATGGAACTCGATCCGCCCAGCACCTTGCCGCGGGCATGGTAGATGCGGCGTCCCCCCATGTGGGGCTCGGGCTCTGACTCGTACTTCCAGTCGTAGAACCTTGACCCGATCGGGTAGGTGAGAGCGGCGGGCATGTGGATGAGAACGTCCCAGCGATAGTCGGGACGGCCGGCTTCGAGCACCAGGACCCGGGTGGAGGGATCGACGCTCAGCCGATTGGCGAGCGCGCATCCGGCCGAACCACCCCCGATAATGAGAAAATCGTACTTTTCCATCGCTATCGGCGGCGCGGTGGGATCAGTTCGAGGAGTCGGTGGATTGGCTGTTGTGGGGGGGGAAATCGCGATCGCTCTTCAAACTCGCCTATCGGCATGTGGCTGCGAACGTACAGGTCGGGGCCTCGGAAGATTGTCGGGGTGAAATCCCAGCTAATTCCCTGGGTGCGCATCACCCGGCTCACGAACGCCCGGCGACGCTGGCTCTCCAGGACCTGGTCGGTGAGCTGCGCGCTGTCCCATCTGTCATTGATTTCCTTCTTGACCTCGGCTAGGCCCGCATCGCTCTTGGCCAGGTTGGCCAGTTCTTCGGGGTCGTCTTTCACGTCGAACACCTGGTCGGGATCGCCTTCTGCCACCACGTACTTGGCGCCCTTGCGCTGCATCATGAACATGGGGGTCAGAGCGCCTTCGGCGTAGTACTCGCCGATCACTTCGTCGTGTCCCTTGTCGCCGTAGAGATGGGGGAGGAGGGACCTCCCGTCGAGTCGGGTCGGGTAATCGATGTCGGTACGGTCAGTGGCCAGCCCCACCAGCGTCGGCCCCAGGTCGGGATCTCCGACGCCCACTCGGCGGCGTTGTCCCAGGCGCCGATCCGGGCCGGCAGACAGCCGGTCATCATCACATAGCGAGATGGTCCGCACAGCGGCGAGTTGGTGTATGCCCAGTCGAAGGTGACGCCCTCGTCGGCCAGGCGGGCGATGTGGGTCGCCAGCACCACCCGGTGGCCGTAGCTGGGCAGAAAGTGGGGCGCCAACTGGTCGGCCATGATCAGGACGATGTTGGGTCTGGTCATGGTCCGCAATGGTAGGAGTACCTTTCCCGACTGCGAGATCACCTTTCCTGGTTTTCTTTGGCCCATTTGTTCCCACCTCCCGGCGCGGCTCGGAGGGGGTGATCTTGGGGGGTGTTTGGGTTTTCTATACTTGACCATCGGGTGTCTGGTCCAAATTTTTGCGCATGACCTCTTATTTCGAGAACTATCTGTATGTGGCTGCCTTCGCGCTTCTGGGGGTGGTATTGGTCTTGGTCATGCTGGGGGTGGCGTCCATCCTGCGGCCCTACAAACCCACCGCCGCCAAGAAGCTCACCTATGAGTGCGGGGTGGATCCGGTGGGCGAGGGATGGAGCCAGACCTATGTGCGCTACTACGTGTTCGGCCTGCTGTTTGTGATCTTCGATGTAGAGGCGGCGTTCATCTTCCCCTGGGCGATCCTCGCCGAGGATCTGGGGGTGTTCGGATTGGTAGCGATCATCATCTTTATGCTCACCCTGGTGGAGGGGCTGTTCTATGCCATCAAAAAGGGTGTCCTGCGGTGGGAGTGATCCAGCGCTTCGGTGCTCCCAAACCGGTCAGTTGGTTGCTCAACTGGTCGCGGCGCTACTCGTTGTGGATGTTTCAGTTCGGTTTGGCCTGCTGCGCCATCGAGCTGATGGCGGCCTCGGGCCCCCGCTACGACTTCATGCGCTTTGGGATCATCCCCCTGCCCGCCTCGCCCCGACAGGCCGATCTGATGGTGGTGGCGGGGACGGTCACCGACAAGATGGCGCCCTCCGTCAAGCGGCTGTACGACCAGATGCCCGAGCCCAAATACGTGATCTCGATGGGGTCCTGCTCCAACTGCGGCGGCCCCTATTGGGACTCCTATTCGGTCACCAAGGGAGTGGACCAGATCATTCCGGTGGATGTGTACGTGCCGGGCTGTCCTCCCCGGCCCGAAGCGCTTATGGACGGGATTGTCCTTCTGCAGCAAAAGATCAAGAACGAGAACATCAAAGAGAAGTGGAACGAGCGTGACCGCCAGCCCGTCTGATGTGGAGATGGCTGCCGGGGCTTCCGGGGACGAGCTTTCCCTGGCGGAGCGGACTGCCGAGGCGGTGGGCGGGGTGCCCCTGAGCGCCTTGGACACCGCCAAGGTGGGAGTCTCCGCCGACCGGTGGACAGAGACGCTGCGCATCGCCCGAGACGAGTTGGGACTGGGGTTCTTTTCCTGGCTGTCCGCCATCCACTGGGCAAATGACCCCCAGGTGGGCGACTCGCTCAAAAAAGAGGTGTCCGAACGCTTCGAGCTATTGTGCGCAGTCTCCGATGTGACCCGCGGAGAGTTGGTGGTGTTCTCCACCGACCTTCCGGTTACCGACCCGACGGTGGAGAGCCTGGTGGATGTCTACCCGGGCGCCAACTGGCACGAGCGGGAAGCGCGGGAGATGTTCGGGATCACTTTTGTCGGCCATCCCCTTCCCCAGAATCTCTACCTCCCCGACGGCTTCGTGGGGAGTCCCCTGCTCAAGTCCTTTCCATTGCTCAGCCGGGAGGTGAAGCCCTGGCCGGGAGATGTGGATGTGGAGGAGATGCCATCCGAGGGAGGCAACTGAGATGACCCTGGCTCCCGACGCGATGCGCCATCTCTCGGAGGTGGCGGTCTCCGTGGAGTTGGAGACCCCCGATATGACCCTCAACATTGGCCCCCAGCATCCTTCCACGCACGGGGTGTTGCGGCTGGTGGCCAAGGTGGATGGAGAGCGGGCCTTCGATGTGCAGCCGGTGATCGGGTACATGCATCGCGGCTACGAGAAGTTGTCGGAGGTGCGCACCTATCCCCAGATCACCGCGCTCGTCAACCGGATCGACTGGGTGTCGGGCTACGCCAACGAGATTCCCTTCATGGTGGCCACCGAGCGGCTTATGGGAGTGGAGCCGCCCGAACGCGCCCAGTTCATCCGGCTGATTCTCACCGAGATGGCTCGTATCTCCTCGCACCTGGTGTTTCAGGCTTCCTATCCCTTGGAATTGGGGGCGGCCACTCCGCTGTTTTTTGCCCTGCGCGAGCGCGAGCGGGTGCTGGATTTGATCGAGTCGGTCACAGGAGGGCGATTTCATCCCAACTTCAACCGGATTGGCGGAGTGAAGCCGGCGGTGGGGGCGGGGCCCAGCACCCGCAAGGACATCCAGGACCTGCCCGCCGGGTTTTTGTCCGAGACCCGGGCCGCCATGGACCGGGTGATATCGGTGGTTGGAGAGTTGGAGAGCCTGGTGGCGGGGAACGAGATCATCCTGGCCCGCACCAAGGGAGTGGGGATTATCCCTCCGGAGACTGCGATGTCCTTTGGCGTGTCGGGGCCGACTCTTCGGGCCTCGGGGGTGCCGTTCGACCTACGCAAGGTCTCCGACTATCTGCCTTATCACCTCTTTGACTTCGACGTCCCCACCGGCCAGAACGGTGACTGTTGGGATCGGTGGTGGGTGCGCCTCGAAGAGATTCGACAGTCGGCTTCCATTATTCGCCAAGCGGTGGACGCCATCCCCTCGGGGCCGCTTCAGGCCAAGGTGCCCCGGATCATCAAGGTGCCGGCCGGGGAGATTTACGTGCGGGCCGAGAACCCCAAGGGGGAGATGGGCTATTACGTGGTTTCCGACGGGGGGCTGGGCCCTTACCGGCTCAAGATCCGCTCCGCCTCTTTCTCCAACCTCTCCATTCTGCCCTGGGTGTTGGAGGGGACGCTGGTGCCCGACATCATCGCCATCATGGGTTCGCTGGACTTCGTGCTGGGGGATGTGGACCGATGAGCGTTGGGAGGACTTCGGAAGGTTTGGTCTTCTCGCGAAAAGCGTCGCTAAGTCGCGGAAACGGTGGCGGCACTTTGCCCGCTCGGGCCCTCCCCCGCCACCGCCTTGCCGAGGTTCGAACGCGGGTCACCGGGGTTGGGACCGGGGACCGGGTTCGAGGTATGACCTGTCTGCGGACCGGTGACGTCGGGGCGGTCCGGAAGGTTTTTGTGACTGATATCAATATGGGTGGGGGCTGGGACAGTTTCAACCCTGGCGGGCGGGTTTTTTCTCGAATCGGCGGGAAAATTTCGCGACTTGGGCTCCGGAGACCGAGATTGGAAGAATTCGAAGGCGGCCGCCTCCAATGAGTCCGTGGCTTGCCTTGGCGATCTGGCTGGTGGTGGTGGCCACCATCATTCCGGCGGTGGGGATGGCGATTGGTTATGCGGAGTTGAAGATCTCCGCCCACATGCAAAGTCGGATCGGCCCATATTTCGCGGGCGGCCGCTGGGGCTGGGCGCAGCTGATCGCCGACGGGGTCAAATTCTTCCAGAAAGAGGACCTGATTCCCGACAATGCCGACCGTCCGGTATTCAAGATGGCGCCGGTGCTGGTGATGGTGGGGACGGTGGGGCTGTTCGTGGTGATTCCCTTCGGACCGGGGCTGACTCCCCAGAACCTCGATCTGGGTATCTTCTATGCGCTGGCCATCTCGTCGGTGGGCACCATCGGCATCCTGATGGCCGGCTGGTCGTCGGGCAACAAATACTCGTTGATGGGCGGGCTGCGGGCCGCCGGACAGTTGATCGCCTATGAGCTGCCGCTGGTGCTGGCAGTGGTGGGGGTGGTGATCCTGGCGGGCACTATGAGCCTGGACGGGATAGTGCAGGCCCAGATTTCGTGGTTTTCGGAGACCGGGTGGACTCTGGGAATGCCGTTCGTGGTGGTGCAGGCCGTGGGCCTAGGGGTGTTTTTCATCGCCACCCTGGCCGAGCTGTCCCGCATCCCCTTTGACATGCCTATTGCCGAATCGGAGTTGGTGATGGGATACCTCACCGAGTATTCGGGCTTTCGGTTCCTCTTCTTTTTCCTGGCCGAGTTCGCCAACATGTTCACTCTTTCGGCCATCGCCGCCACTCTGTTCCTGGGCGGCTACTGGGTGCCCGGAGTCCCCGAGGATCTGCTGGTGCTGGTGGGCCCGTTGGTGCTCATGGCCAAGGTCGGCCTGCTGGTGTTCGTGACCATCTGGTTTCGGTGGACCTTCCCGCGCTTTCGGGAAGATCAGCTGCAGACACTGGCCTGGAAATGGCTGGTGCCGATCTCTTTGGCCAACATCATCGTCACCGGAATATTTAAGGTGGTGATCTAGATGAAGCTTGCAGTTCCCGGGATCGGTCTCCTCAAGGGTTTGAAGGTGACTCTTTACACCCTCTTCACCCGCCCGGTCACCGTCAACTACCCTAAGGAAAAGGAGACCCCCACCCCTCGGGCGCGGGGAGTGATCGCTCTCGACCCCGAGGCCTGCACGGTGTGCATGCTGTGCGCCCGACAGTGTCCCGACTGGTGCATTTACATAGAAGGACACAAGGAGGAGCGTCCGCCCTCCAAACCCGGCGGACGACCCCGGGTGCGGGCCACCCTGGATCGTTTCGACATCGACTACGCCCTGTGCATGTACTGCGGAATCTGCGTGGAGGTTTGTCCCTTCGACGCTCTGTTCTGGAGCCCCGACTACGAGTACTCCGAAACGGAGATGGGAGCGATGCTCCACGACCAGGAGCGCCTCTTTGACTGGCTGGGAACGGTTCCCCCCTCCCCTGCCCTGGAGAAGTAGATGGGCTTTGAAGACTGGATAGCCGAGCCGCTCAACTGGGTGTTTCTGGCGGTGGCGCTCCCCACTGCGATTGCGGGTTTTCGGGTGGTCACCTCCCCCAACATGGTGCACGCCGCACTCTTTTTGGTGGCGGCCCTGGCCGGGACCGCGGCCATCTTCTTGCTCTTGGGGGCCGAATTCCTGGCCTGGGTGCTGGTGTTGGTCTACATCGGGGCGGTAATCGTGCTTTTCCTGTTCGGGATCATGATCACCCGCGCTCCCACCGGGCGTGACGAGTCGGATGTCGACCACCCCCGCCGGATGCCCGCGGTGCTGGCCTCCGTGGGCCTCTTCGCCCTGCTGATGTGGGGCCTGATCAGCCAATGGGGTGATGTGACCATAGACAGGATCACCGCTGGCACCCCCACTTCGGTGATCGGCGAGGGCCTCTTGGGCCGCTTCGTCTTCCCCTTCGAAGTGGTGGGATTTGTACTGTTGGCCGCCCTGGTGGGCGGCATAACCATCGCCCGCCGCGACCTCAGCCCCGCTGAGGAGAGGGAGCGGGAATCGGCGTGATCCTCAACCAGTTCCTCATCCTGGCGGCGATCCTGTTCGTGATGGGAGTGTATGGACTGTTGGCGCGCCGAAACGCGGTGATGGTGCTTTTATCGGTGGAGCTGATGCTGGCCGGGGTCAACATCAACCTGGTGGCCATGGAGGCCTATTGGCGAACGCCCGAGGCGCTGGGACAGATCATGGCGGTGTTCGTGATCACGGTGGCCGCCGCCGAAGTGGGGATCGGGCTGGCCATCATCCTGCTGATCTTTCGCAACCGCCGCTCGGCCAACGTTGACGAGCTGAACCTGATGCGCTGGTAATCATGAGTCTGACCGAAAATCTCTACTGGGCCGCCGAAGAGAGCGGCGCCGTTGCGGCCGGAACCGGCGGGATATGGGCGGAGTGGGCCGGGCTGATGCTGCTTGGGCCCATGCTGGCCTTTGTGGTGATCGTCGGATTCGGAAAGAGGATGAAATATCAGGGAGCGGAGGTGGCCATTGCGGTGATGGCCTTCAACCTGGTCTGGTCCAGCGTGCTGCTCTTCCTCAACATGGGTTCCAAAGGGGTGCTCTATGAGCGGAGCTTCGAGATCGCTTCGGTGGGCGGGGGACTGGTCTTCGAACTGGGATGGATGGTGGACGGCCTGTCGATCATGATGTACTGGGTGGTGGCGGCGGTGGGGCTGGCGGTGTTCGTCTACGCGCACGGCTACATGAAAGGCGAGATCCGGGTCACCTTCTTCTTTGCCGCGCTGTCGCTCTTTGCCGGGTCGATGCTGGTGCTGGTGGGAAGCCCCAACCTGGTGCAGCTGATCATCGGCTGGGAGGGCGTAGGTCTGGCCTCTTATCTCCTGATTGGCCACCACTGGGAGGTGAAGGAGAACTCCTCGGCGGCCATGAAGGCCTTCTACACCAACAAGGTGGCCGACGTGGGCCTGGTGCTCGGAGTGGTGATCATCGGAATCGTGCTCGGCTCCTTTCACTTTTGGGATCTCGCCGCGGCGTCGGCGGAACACAGCGCCGCCCTGGGGCCGGTGGCGGTGACCGCCGGTCTGCTGCTCTTTTTCGGGGCGATGGGCAAAAGCGCCCAGTTCCCCCTCCACATCTGGCTGCCCGACGCCATGGCCGGCCCCACTCCGGTTTCGGCCCTTATGCACGCCGCCACCATGGTCACCGCCGGCATTTATCTGATGGCCCGCACCTTCCCCCTCTATCAGGAACTGGCCACCGCCGCCCGACCTTGGATGATCGCGGCGGGGACCATCACCCTCTTCGGGATGGGACTGCTGGCACTGGTGGCCAAGGACATCAAGAAGGTGCTGGCATACTCGACGGTCAGCCAGCTCGGCTACATGATGACCGCGGTGGCGGCCGGGGGATACACTGCCGGGCTCTTCCACCTCTTCACCCACGCTTTCTTCAAGGCCCTCCTGTTCCTGGGAGCGGGCTCGGTGATCCACGCCGTCCACTCCAACTACATGTCCGACATGGGCGGCCTGCGTCGCTACATGCCCTCCACCTACCGCACCTTCGTGATCGGCGCCCTGGCCCTGGCCGGCATCTTCCCCCTGGCAGGATTCTGGTCGAAAGACGAGATACTGGCCACCCTGGGACACGAGGGCTACACCACGGTGATGTGGATCGCGGTGGCGGGAGCGTTCGTGACCGCCTTCTACATGGCCAGGGCGGTCTCGCTCACCTTCTTCGGGGAATACCGAGGCTCGGGGGAACCCCACGAGTCGCCGGCGATAATGACCCGTCCCCTGTGGGCGTTGGCGGTCCCCGCCGCGCTGGTGGGGGTGGTGAACATCCCCGGCCTCACCCTCCCCTGGGTGGGGAGTTTCACCTCTTGGCTTTCGGTGCGGAGCGTGTCGATGGGCGACCATCACGCCGAGGCCCTCAACCTGGGCCTGGCTGCGGCGGGCCTGGCCGCGGCGGCGGCCGGCCTGTGGCTGGGATGGGTGGCCTTCGGGCCTTCCGGCGCCGAGCGCGCCAACCGCGACCGGGTGGAGATCCCCCTGCTTTATCCGCTGCTCCGCCAAAAGTACTACCTGGATCACGCCGCCCTGGGGCTGGTATGGGCCATCCGCTCGCCGACGGCCCGGGCGGTGAACTGGGTGAACGACTATGTGATCGATGGGGTGGTGAACATGGTGGGCGCCCTTTGCCAGGGTCTGGCCGCTTTGGTGTACGGCGGTGTTGACCAGCGCGGCATCGATGGGGTGGTGCACGGAGTGTCGTGGGGAGCGTCGGGAATGGGGGGCCTGGTCCGCCGGATTCAGAGCGGCCGGGTACAGCAGTATGCTGGCCTGCTGGTGGCGGGTCTGTTGTTGTTGGTGGTCGTAGTTCTGTTCGTCCTATGAGATACGGTATGGGAGACTGATTACATGGAATGGTTCGAAAGCTGGGCCCTGAGCCTGATTGTCTTCCTCCCGATCGTGGGAGGGCTGGTGGCGTTGGCCATCCCCAAGGAGCGGGAAGAGGCGGTAAAGCTGTGGATACTTTTCGTGAGCAGCTTGACGTTGCTGCTGGCGGTGGTGGTGGCCGCCCGATTCAACTTCGGGGCGGCCGCCCGGTTCCAGTTCGAGGTGAAAGTGCCCTGGATCGGGGAGATCGGCGCCAACTATCACATCGGGGTGGATGGGATCAGCCTACCGCTTTTGGTGCTTTCCGCCCTGGTGGTGGTGCTATGCGTCATCTACTCGTGGAAGCACTGGGACGAGCCCCGCAACCCACGAGCCTTCCTGGTTTTGATGATGATCCTCGCCACCGGGATGAACGGAACCTTCGTCGCTCTGGATTTGGTGTTGTTCTTCATCTTCTTCGAGTTGGTGCTGCTTCCCATGTATTTCATGATCGGCATCTGGGGAGACCGATCCATGCGGAAGATTCCCGGATTCCGAAAAGAGGTGGAGACCCGCCTCTACGCGGCCATAAAGTTCTTCATCTTCACCCTGTTCGGCTCGGCCTTCATGCTGCTGGGCTTCCTGGCTCTCTACTTCCGCTCGGGCACGGGGGGACTCGCGCCCACCTTCGACATTCCCGAGCTGATCGGACGAGGCTTCCTTTTCCAGGGAACCTTCGCCTGGCTGGTGTTCGGGGCGATGTTCCTCGGATTCGCGGTGAAAGTGCCGATGTGGCCGTTCCACACCTGGCTTCCCGACGCCCACACCGCCGCGCCCACCGTTGGATCGGTGCTCCTGGCCGCCATCCTGCTAAAGCTGGGCTCTTACGCCTTCATTCGGATCGCCATTCCCATCCTCCCCGACACCGCCCGCCAATGGGCGCCCTTCATTGCGGTGCTGGCGGTGATCGGCATCATCTACGGGTCTTTGGCGTGCCTGGCCCAGACCGACGTCAAACGGCTGATCGCCTTCTCATCGGTGGGACACATGGGATTTGTGATGCTGGGCATCGCCACCCTCACCGAGGTGGGGATCAACGCCGCCATCATCGGCATGGTGGCGCACGGGCTGATCACCGGGCTGCTGTTCTTTTTGGCCGGGTCGATGCACCATCGCTATCACACCCGGGAGATGTCCCGGCTGGGCGGCAACCTAAAGCTGATGCCCGTCCTGGGTGGGATTCTCGGTTTCACGGCCATGGCCAGCCTGGGCCTGCCCGGCCTGGCCGGATTCTGGGGCGAATTCATGGCGCTGTTGGGTTCCTATCAGCCCTTGGCGGGTCTTTCCACCAGCTTCTTTCGCACCGCCATGGTGATCGGCGCCATCGGAACGGTGCTCACCGCCGGGTACATGCTGTGGATGCTGCAGAAGGTCAACCTGGGCGAGCCGTCCGCCGAGTGGGCGGGGAAAAAGTTCCAAGATGTCGACCGCTACGAGATGGCGGCCTGGGTTCCCCTGATCGTGCTGATCGTGGCGGTGGGAGTCTATCCCAAGCTGGTGCTGGGAGCGTCCACCGACGCGGTGGTGGGCTTGGTAGAGACGGCCTTCCGGGTAGCCTCCGGGAGCTGAGCGATGCCGCGCATCGACTACCTGGCCATCGCGCCCGAGCTGGTGGTGGCGGCGACCCTGCTGATCGTGCTGGGGGTCGATCTCTTTTTGCCCCGGGAGCGCAAATACTGGGTTGCGGCCTTGTCGGTGGTGGGGACCACCCTGGCCATGGTGCCGGTGATACTGATCACGGTCTCGGGCGACCGGTTCTCCATGTTCGACGGCTCCTATGTGGTCGATCCCTTCGCTCTGGTGCTCAAAGGAGTGTTCCTGGTCGCGGCCTACCTGGTGCTTTTGATCTCGGTGTCCTATGTCGAGTCCGACCGCTACTACCAGGGCGAGTACTACCTATTGCTCCTCTCATCGCTGTTGGGCTCCATGGTCCTGACCTCGGCGCGGGATCTGGTGGTGCTGTTCGTGGCACTGGAACTCACCACCGGGCCGCTGTTTCTCCTAGCCGGGTGGCGCAAAGGCGACCTGCGTTCCAACGAGGCCTCGCTCAAGTTTTTCATCATCGGCGTGCTGTCCACCGGCCTGATGCTGTACGGCATGTCTCTCCTGTTCGGCCTCACCGGGCAGGTTTCTTTCGATGGCATCCGCGAGGCGATTGCTTCCGGCGGCATGGCTTCCGAACCGGTGTTGGGCTTGGCGGTGCTACTGATCCTGGTCGGATTCGGCTTCAAGGTGTCGGCCGTGCCATTCCACTTCTGGGCGCCGGATACCTATCAGGGATCTCCGCCGCCGGTCACTGCGTACCTGTCGGTCTCCTCCAAGCTGGCCGGGTTCGTGGCCATGCTGGTGGTGGTCT
Source organism: Acidimicrobiia bacterium (assembly GCA_965248705.1). Taxonomy (GTDB): domain Bacteria; phylum Actinomycetota; class Acidimicrobiia; order Spongiisociales; family ZC4RG35; genus Bin76. Next base: position 1,275,998 of record CBDFJY010000002.1, read on the forward strand.
ACTTGGCGTTACCGGCCGCCACCGAGTTCTGGGGGCCGGCCTTGTGGTTGATGGCGGCCGCTTCCATGACCGTGGCCAACCTCTCTGCTCTGCGCCAAACCCATGTGATCCGCCTTTTGGCCTATTCGTCGGTGGCGCAGGCCGGGTTCATGTTGGTTCCCTTCGCCGGAGCGGCGATTGCCCAGGACGGATTGGCGGAAGGATTGAGCGCCACGGTGGTCTATCTGGTTATCTACGCGGTGATGAACCTGGGCGCCTTCGCAGTGGTGATCGCCGCCGGGCGTCGCATCGGGAGCTATGAGATCGCCGACTGGAGGGGTCTGGCTTCCTATGCACCACGCTTGGGCGTGATGCTGGCGGTGTTTTTCCTGTCGCTGGCCGGCCTGCCTCCCCTGGCGGGGTGGTTCGCCAAGTTCGTGATGTTCCGGTCGGTGCTTATCTCCACCGGTCCGGCGGGAACCTGGCTGGCGGTGATCGCCGCCGTGAACGCGGTGTTGGCCTTCTACTACTACGCCCGGGTGGTGAAAAGCGCCTGGTTCGATCCCGCGCCCGAATCGATTCCCGAAGACACCGAGACCGGCCCCACCGGACCCCTCACCCTGGCCATGGGTTTGGCGCTGGTGGTGGTACTGGTGGTGGGAGTCTTCCCCGGGATTGCCGCGTACTTCGGCGATGCTGCCGCAGGGTTGATTCCCTGATCAGTTTGGCCTCCGGGGAGAGGAGGGGTACTCCTCAATAGCTCTGTATCTGAGAGCTAAAGATCGGTGGGTGATACCGGGCGGGTGGGTTACAGGAGCTGGTCTGCTTACCGCATGATGAATTGATCCGCCGCATATCACACTTTGTGACGAGCCAGCAAAGGAACACCTTTCTTGATACATCCACGCTGCTCGAACTATTCAAAGAGGCCGGGTTTGAGCGTCCGATCACTACCACCCGGAAATATCGAACCAAGGAGTTCGCCAACATTGCGGCATACAAATGACCGACTTGACACGGGTAGGGGAACGAAGGAACATCAAGAAATCACAGCCCCCCAGTGGTGTTCCGCAAGTATCTTTGCCAGGTTCTGGTCAGGAAATCAGCCGTGAAGAGCCTGGCGTAGCGCTGCCTTTGTTACCGCTGCCCAGCGCTGACTGGTTTCAGACATCGGCAGCATCAGTTCGCTGCCATGGAAAACCCCGGGAAAGACATGCAGCTCGGTGGGTACGCCCGCCTGGATGGCGCACGGCGTAGTCGATGTCCTCATCCACGAACAGATCCAATTCCCCCACGATGATGAAAGCGGGAGGCAGGCCCGACAGGTCCTCGGCGCGGGCCGGGGAGGCGTAGGGTGAAACGTCGTCGGAGCCGGCCGGCTTTCCCAGCAGAGCGCTCCACCCGGCGATGTTGGCTTTGCGGTTCCATACCTTGGGATGCTGGACGTAACGGCTGGCGTGAGTGATGTTCCGGTCGTCCAGCATGGCATAGATAAGTTGCTGGAAGATGATCTCCACTTCTCCGCGGTCTCTCGCCAAGAGGGCCAGCGCGGCCGCCAAACCGCCGCCCGCCGAGCCGCCACCGACGGCGATCCTTCCTCGATCCACTCCCAGCCTCTCGGAGTTGTCCGCAAACCACTTCAGCCCTGCGTAGCAGTCCTCGATCGGCGCCGGATGCGGATGTTCAGGCGCAAGCCGGTATTCCACCGACGCCACCACGCAGCCTATCTCGGCCGCTGTTGCCTTGGAGGCGGGGTCCTCCATGGAAGCGTTCCCAATCACTATTCCTCCTCCGTGGATCCAGTAGAAACCGGGGGCCGGCGCGTCGAGATCCGATGGCGTGTAGACCCGTACCATCACGTCAGGGTCTCCCGGCGGGCCCGGCGCCCAGTGATTCTCCACATCCACGCCGGGCACATCCGGTGCGTTGGCGAACATGGCGTCTATCAGGCCGTCAAGCGTTCCGCGAACCCTCGGGATGTCGGAGAGATCCAGTGCCTCCTCGGGGATCATCTCCAAGACAGCCCTGCTCTTTTCATCAAGACGATCTTCAAAGTCCATGGTGGTGCTGCCTTCCCCTATGTCGACATTCCTGCAATGATAAGTCACGAATCAAGGATGGAACCTCAATTCAGGTCAGATTGACGAAGGCTCAATTGAGCCATTTGTCCCACAGCAAATACAGAAAGGAGACAAAAACACCGGCTGTTACCACCACCGAAGTCCAGGCCGCGATTTGTCGGTCTCTTCGGTCCGAAGATGCGGGTGCTGATCGCCATGCCGTTGCGTTCCCGCTCGCTATGGCAGACTTCTCACACCGTCCAGGCAGGCCATAGGCATATAGCGCGGAAGACACCACCGATGTAACCAGAACCACCGCCGTCGTCTCCACCAGCCATCCCGTCCATCCCGCCAGGACAGGTCGGACAAACATGGCTAGGAGCACCGCTGTCGCGCCGCACACCCCCAATGTCAAGAGTTGGCTGAATTGGAAGCCAGAATCGAGAATTCGAACTTTGACGGCCCGGGGTTTTGTCTTGGATGGAAGCGAATCATGCCTGTCGTGCCTGCCGACCGTGGCAAACGACGCGCTCTTGGTGCGAAGTCCTAGGAGCAAGGAGTAAAGAGCAGCAATCAGGGCTAATGCCACAAAGTACTTTCCATTTGTCCACAGAGGACCTTCATCTCGGAGGTACACGATGGTTCCGGTGGCCCACAGGGACAGAATGGTTGACTTGACGACGGGACCGATCTCGACTTCCGAATTGATGAGAATGTTGGAAGAGATGATGGCGCAGGTCCCGATGATCAGATAGTCGACCCGTGATATGTCCACCTCCCAGAAAAGGGCAAGCCACAACACGCCGAACAACGGTTCCGCGTAGCCCAGGGCATTGATTCCCAGAGTATGGGTCATCAGGTTGGCTTTCCGCCAAAGGATCGAGCTGCCGACCCGGATAGTGCCGCCGACAACCAGTCCCATCAGTATTACATCGAGTTGGATTTGTTCCGATGCGACCAGGCTGAAGGCGGCCTTTATCGGAGCCGTGAAGGCATTGCTGATGCAGAACACCACGGTGATGAAGAACAACTCCATGCTGTGGGACTCCCTGGAGACGCTCAGGGTCTTGGCCTTGCGCGCCAGGTCCGCCGCCCAGGAGAAGGTAAAGATGTTGAAAGTGATGAGCACTCCGCTCGCCAAGGCCAGCGCGAACCCCAAATAGGACGAATCGGATGTCCAATCCAATCCACTCTGGCCGCTCGATTGGGCCAGCACCACGTACGCCAGGCCTATCAGGCTGAAAACCATCAACATCACCAGCGAGGGTGTGATCTTGCGATACCTGACAGGCCGGGTCGTCCTGCCGCTGAAGACCCGCTGGAGAAGGAACACGAAAATGATCGGCCAGCCACCCCGCAGGATGGTGGCAATGGTGGCGTCGATGAACTGGGTGCCCCAAGCAAAGAAGGTGAACTCGAACGAACTCAGCAAGATGAAGAAAATTGGCCAAGTGACCATGTTCTGTCGGATGAGGGCGCGAATGTCCGGATGGCGCAGTTGTGATCCGTACCTAACCGCCAGAAACGCCAGAGCGCCCACGGATGTGCCCGCCGATAGGAAGGCGCCGAAGAGGAACGGGCTGTCAGGGGCCCCCACCACCACCATGGCAAGAGGCAGCACCGAGATTCCTGTCACCGAGATGAGCAGGAATGTGGCAGCGGTTCGGCTGCGCTCTACCTCGGTAGAGGCCAACGCCATTTAGGGCACGATAGCGTTGGCGAGGTTGGCCGACAGGCAACCAGGAAGAGACAGTTTGTATTGGCGAAGCCTTATCTTCGAGGGATAGTTAATCCTCCGGTCTACAGGACGCAGAATTCGTTGCCCTCGGGATCGGTCATCAGCACCCACTTCCCCACCGCTTCGTCGAAACGTTCCACTTCGGTGGCGCCTCGCTCCACCAAAGCTGCGATCCCGGCTTCCCGACTCTGGTCGTGCTGATCCTCGGGAAGAGAGCGGCTGATGATGTCGATGTCGAGATGCCACCGGTTCTTGACGACCTTTCCCTCCGGCACTTTTTGGAACAACAGCCGGGTACCCACTCCGGAAGCATCGACCACCGACGCGTAGCGTTCCCGTTCTTCCGCCGACAGGTCCAGGGCGTCGGCGAAAGCCTCCCACGTGTCGTACCGTTTGGGGGGCGGCTGCAGAACATACCCGAGGGAGAACGCCCAGAAGTCGGCCAAGGCGCCCGGGTCGGTGGCGTCAACGACGATCGACGCAATACGGGTGGGGTGGGGGTGAGTCATCTGGGTCATCGCTCAAATCCAATCAGTGGTCGTTTCTCTTCGAAAGGGCTTTGGAGGCCCTTTGGAGGGCAGACCGGCAAGGCTCTACCACGGGGATACCGAGGTCGTCGGCTAGCCGGTCTGCCATTTGGGTCATGCCGGCACAGCCCAGCACCAATACCTCGATGAGCAGGTATGTGGCAGCGGTTCGGCTGCGCTCCACCTCGGTAGAGGCCAACGCCATTTAGGCACGATAGCGTTGGCGAGGTTGGCCGACAGGCAACCAGGAAGAGACAGTTTGTATTGGCGAAGCCTTATCTTCGAGGGATAGTTAATCCTTCGGTCTATAGGACGCAGAATTCGTTGCCCTCGGGATCGGTCATCAGCACCCACTTCCCCACCGCTTCGTCGAAACGTTCCACTTCGGTGGCGCCTCGCTCCACCAAAGCTGCGATCCCGGCTTCCCGACTCTGGTCGTGCTGATCCTCGGGAAGAGAGCGGTTGATGATGTCGATGTCGAGATGCCACCGGTTCTTGACGACTTTTCCCTCCGGCACTTTCTGGAACAGGATCCGAGGGCCGACTCCATGTGGATCGATGACGGCAGAATAACGTTCCCGGTCCTCGGGTGACAGATCCAAAGCGTCGGCAAATTGCTCCCAGGTCTCGAATCCTTCGGGAGGGGGCTGGAGGATGTATCCCAAGGCGAAGCCCCAGAACTCAGCCAGTCGGTTGGGGTCGGCCGCATCCACGGTAACGGCCTTGATGCGGGTGGGGTGAGGGTGGGTAATGAGGGTCATGTGTGCGAGAATACCAAGCGACGGTTATTTCTGTTACAGTGCATCTGCGGCTCTCTGGAGGGCGGCCCGGCAGGGCTCCACCACCGGAATCCCCAGGTCTTGGGCCAACCGGTCCGCCATCTGGGTCATGCCCGCGCATCCCAATACCAGCACCTCGGCACCGGCTTTCCGAAGCCTCGTCCCGGCGGAGAGTACGTCCTGGTAAGCCTCCTCGCTCTCCAGGTCGAGCACACCCCGTCCGCAGGCAATCTCTCCCACGATGTTCTCGATGGCTCCCAACTTCTCCCAATAAACCTGGTGCCGGGGGATGGCCTTCTCCAATCCGGCGATGATCCCCACTGCAGGGGAGATGTCGAGGGCGATGTGAATCGAGGACTCGGCGATGCCGAATACCGGCACATCGAACTCTTGCTGGGCCAGAGCCAGACCAGGGTCGGAGAAGCAGCCCACCACGTAGGCGTCGGCGGGGTGGTTGCGCAGGGTCTCCAGCATGGAGGAGGCGCAGTCCAGCACATCCTGGTCGGATTGGATGGCTGCCGGACCCTTCCGGTTGGTAAGCACCTCCACCTGCAGGTCGGAATCCACCGACTCAGAGGCAGCTTCGGCCAACTGCCGGGTGATGTACTCGGTGCTGTTGGGGTTGATCATCACCACCTTGCGGGTCATGCATCCTCCTTGGTCATTCGGTCGATCAGTGCCCAGAGGCGATGGATATGGCGGGCCTCGGTGTTGGTTTGCCCGATCGACACTCGGATAAAGGGCCGGTCCTCGAGAACCGACGGTGTGACATATGCCCAACCGGAGGAGTTGATCTCCTGTGCCAGTAGAGACGTTTGGTGGTCGCTTTCCCGGTGACGGAAAGAGACCAGTGAAAACGTGGTGGGCGCCACCACTTCCAGATGGGGGTGGGCCTCGATGTTGCGGGTCAGCCAGCGGGCGAGACGGACGTGCTCCCGCACCACTGCCCGGATCCCTTCGGCGCCGTAGGAACGGAGCACGAACCACAGCTTCAGGGAGCGAAAGCGCCTGCCCAGCGGCACCTGCCAATCGCGGTAATCGATAACGTCCCCTGCCTCTGAGGCTTGATTGCGAAGGTAGGGAGGGGTGATATTCAGCATGTCGACAACCGGTCGACGGTCCGCCAGGTACATAGCCGAGCAGTCGAAGTTGGTGAACATCCACTTGTGCGGGTTGAACACGTAGCTGTCCACCAACTCAAGACCGTCCTGGTAATGGCGGAATTCGGGACAGATCATGGCCGTGCCCGAAAAGGCGGCGTCCACATGGTGCCAGATGCCTTCGGCACGGGCGATCTCTCCTATGGCCCTCAGGGGATCCACTGCGGTGGTTCCGGTGGTTCCCACCGTGCTGGCCACAAAGGCCGGCGTCAATCCTCCGGCCCGATCGGCGGCGATCGTCCGGGAAAGAGCAGCAGGGGACATGGCCTGGACGGAGTCGGTCTCAACCAGCCGCAGATGGCCCACACCCGCCACTCGAACGCCCTTTTCCACCGAGGAGTGCGCCTGGGCCGAGGTGTAGGCGACCAGATCGTCGGCTGATGCCTGGCTGGCCTTCAGATGCCGGGCTATCACCACCGCCAGATGGGTCGCTTCCGACGAGCTTCCCTGGATGACCCCGCCGCCCGGTCCGGTTGTTTTCCATTCCTGCGGAAGGCCCATCAGGTCCACCATCCAGTCCATCATCTGCGATTCCACTTCGGTGCAGGCCGGGCTGGTGGCCCACAGCATTCCCTGCACACCCAGCCCGGCGGCCGCCAACTCCCCCAACACCGCGGGCGGCGAAGAGTTGGCGGGGAAAAAAGCAAACCATCCGGGCGACTGCCAGTGGGCGATGCCGGGCATGACGATCTCATCGAGGTCGGCCATGATGGCATCGAAAGACTCGGGGTGTTCAGGGGCATGCGAAGGCATCCGTGAGCGGATCTCACCCGGCTTGACATCGGGCAGGATCCGCATGCTCTCGATGTTTTCCCAATAGTCGGCGAGCCAGTCGATCAACCGATACCCGTGTTTGCGAAACTCAGCGGTATCCATCCGCCTCAGGGTAGTTGCGGGATGTTAGAAGGACCGGATGGCTCCTATCAACTGTTACGTATAAAAAACGTATCAAAGATGTATAGAATCTATAGTTAGACGTGAGTTGGGCAGTCGTTGTCGTGATGCTCAGCTGGGGTTAGTATCCACCCCACTGGCTGGAGGAATTTCAGGGAGGCGACCCTTGACGTATAAAAAACGTATCAAAGATGTATAGAATCTATAGTTAAATTGGTGGATGTATGAAAAGACCACGTCCATCTCCCCAACTCAGAGACCTTCTAGACCGCCTTGAACCTGATCGAGTAACCGCGGTTCTCATTGATGGTCAGTTAGGCCCTGCTGTTGGTGGCCGTTACTTCCACTGGGAAGAACTTCGTTATCGAAGGCCTCCTGATGACTTTTCTACAGAGGAGTGGTGGTTTGGAATCAAGATGTCACGGTCACAGGGACGGCGGACATTGCCGTTCACCGACACCGCTGACCAGCCTTTCAGCTATGTCCTGACAGACGAGGCGCTTTCTCTGTTGCATCAGATAGAGCAACAGGCCGCAGGGAGGATAGGGCTGCCGGAGGACATAGCCAGCCCGAGGGATAGACATCGCTATGTGGTTTCGGGCCTAATGGAGGAGGCGATCGCCTCCAGCCTACTTGAGCATGCCGCAATCACCCGGCGGGACGCCAAGCAACTTCTTCATTCAGGCAGGTCTCCTCGCACCGAAGCTGAGCGTATGGTGGTCAACAATTATCTGACCATGCAGCGCATCAGCCAAGATTTCCAGGATCCACTTACGGTTGAGATGGTGCTGGATATTCACCGGACGGTAACTAAAGGGACCTTGAAGCGACCAGAGGACGAAGGTCGGATGCAACAGCCCGGAGAGAAGAGGGTTGATGTCGGTCACATTATCGATCCGGACCGCGTATACCACGTGCCACCACCTGCCGATGAACTTCCTGAGCGGATGGAATCGCTGGTGATCTTTGCCAATGCTGTCGGGTCAGAGCCTTTCGTGCATCCTTTGGTACGGGCCATTGCTTTGCATTTCTATCTGGCCTACATCCATCCGTTCGTCGATGGAAACGGCAGGGCGGCGCGGGCGTTGTTTTATCGTTCCCTATTACAACAGGGTTACTGGTTGGCCGAGTATCTCTCTATCTCTCGGTTGCTGCGTCGAGCTCCAGCGCAATACGGAATGGCTTTCCTTAACACAGAGACCGACGGCGGAGACTTCACCTACTTCCTGCTCCACCAACTCAATATCCTGCGCCGATCAATAGAAGAGCTTTGGAGTTATCTGGACGCCAAGGCCGCCGAGGTGCGTCAGGTGGAGCGGGGGCTTCGCGGGGACTCCAAGTTTAACTATCGACAGATCGCTCTTCTGGGCCACGCCTTGCGACACCCCGATATGTTCTACACAATCCAGTGGCAAAAAACCAGTCACGGAGTCGCTTATCCGACCGCCCACAGCGATCTGCTGGAATTGTATGAAATGGGGCTGTTGCGACGCCGCAAGGCGGGCAGGCAGTTTCGTTACTCTCTTGTGACTGAAGAACTGGAGAAGTTCTTAGACCTCCAGTAAGAGGCAAAGCATGAAGAAAAGTGCCGATTTGGCGGAGTCGTTGCAGAGAGAATCGACGCGCGAAGCCTTGCAGAGCCGTGATCCGAAGCGCCAGGTCGTTGGACGCCGGTTCGGGATTCGGTTGGCACATCCCAAGCCCCGATCCGGTCTGATCCCTGGTGACGATTCTTGGGCAGAGAAGGTCGATGAGTTGCTAGAGGGCTTCGGCGAGATGCCAACCTCCCAACTCCCCAGCACGCCTTAGCGGGGGATGACCACCCGTTGGGGGATGGGAGCTCCGGGTGGCGGACTCTCGGGCAGGGTTGGGGGCTTTTGAGGTTCGTCGAAGATGTGGATGCCGTCCACCGACACGGCCACTCGGTCGCCGGGGGCCAGCGTCGGCTGGGGCCAGCAGCGGGCGCGCAGTGTGATATCTCCCGGCAGCTTCACCGATAGCAATTGGTCGTGGCCGAAGAATTCCCGGTAGACCACCACCGCGGTGCCTTGGGCGTGGGGGAAAACAGTGACCGCTTCGGGCCGGACCATCACCTTCACCTGACCTGAACGAGTGGTGGGGAAAGTGCCGAATGGAGTGGCGATCCGGCCTCCCCGTGCTTCGGCGTCGAAGAAGTCGGCGTCTCCCAGGAACTCGGCCACCCACGAAGTAGCGGGGTTGCGGTAGACATGATCGGGCGGCCCGGTCTGCACCACCCGCCCTTCGTTCATCAGGGCCAAGCGGTCGCTGACCGCCAGAGCCTCCTCCTGGTCGTGGGTGACCATGATGGCGGTGGTCTCGGCCTCCCGCAGTATGGATCGCACCTCGGCGCGGAGGCGTTTGCGCAGCGCCGCGTCAAGGTTGGAGAAAGGCTCATCGGCCAAAATGACCTGCGGCCGGGGCGCCAACGCCCTGGCCAGAGCAACACGCTGCTGTTGGCCGGCCGAGAGTTCATGTGGCATCCGGTTCTCTAATCCGGACAGGCCCACCATCTCCAGCACCTCTGATGCTCGGCCCGAACGCTGACGTGCATCAAGTCCGAAGGCCACGTTGCGAGCCACATTGAGATGGGGAAACAAGGCATAGTCCTGGAAGACCATCCCCACTTGACGGCGTTCGGGAGGGACGAAAATGCCCGGGCCGTTAACGGTTTGACCGTTGACCCTGACCGTCCCCGAGTCCGGTAGCTCGAAGCCGGCCAGGATCCGCAAGGCGGTGGTCTTTCCCACTCCCGAGGGACCCAACACGGTCAGGAGGGTTCCGTTTTCGACCTCCAGGGTGAAGTCATCCAAGGCGACCGTTCCCGAAAAGCTCTTGTGCAGAGCATGGGCGGAGAGGAGACGGTGGTTAGCGGATGAGTTCATGGCGGGTAACGATGGCCAGGGGAAGGGCCGCTATCAAGAGCAAGAGCAGGCCGGCCAATGCACCCTGAGTGTAAAAGCCCTCACCCGTAGCGCTCCAAACCCGGATAGCCAGGGTCTCGAAACCGGCCGGACGGAGCAGCAGGGTGGCGGGGAGTTCCCGCAGGGTGGTCAAGAAAACCAAGGCGGCCCCCGACAGCAGACCGGGCGCCATGAGGGGAAGGGTGACGCTCATGAAGGTGCCCAATGACGACTTCCCCAGACTACGAGACGCCTCTTCCATGGAAGGGGACACCCGGCTCAAGGAGTCCCGGCTGGGGCCCAGAATCTGAGGCAGGAACATGATCACGTAGACGCCGATCAAAAGAACCAGAGTCTGATAAATAGGGCGAGCCATGCGCAGGGAGAAGACGATCATCGCCATGCCCACGGCTATGTGTGGCACGCCGTACAGCGACCAGGCTCCTCCTTCCAACAGACCTGCCCATCGGTTGCGATACCGGGTAATCACCATCGCCACGGGGATCACAGCCCCCGCCGCCGCCAAGGCAGTCAACAGCGCCACCCAGACTGATCGGCCCATCTCAGCCCAAGGCGCGCTAACCAGGGTCCCCGACATCAAGCCCCGCATCATCCAGGCGGCCAGCACCGCTATCGGAACCAGCAGGGAGGCTGCCACCAAGCCTCCCAGGAATCCCCACCCGATCACCTTTCCAACTCGACCCAGCCGGACTGTGGGCGCGGCGCGGCGGGGTTTGGCCGTGAACCACACTCCCCGGGGGCGGGTGCTGCGTTCTATCCACACGATGAGCACCGCCGCCGCAGCAAGCACCGCCGCCAGCCCCAGCGCCGGTCGCCGATCTATGCGTCCGGCATATTCCAAATAGATAGCGCGGGTGAAGGTGTCGTAGCGAAGCAGGGAGACCGCTCCGAAGTCAGAGAGGGTGTAGAGCCCCACCAGCAGCGCCCCGGCGGTCAGGGCGGGCCGGAGTTGGGGAAGGGTGACCGTCCAGAAGACCTTGGCCCGCCCGGCGCCCAGTCCTCGGGCCGCCTCCTCCAGGGTGGGATTGAGAGAATGCATCGCCGGCGCGATGGCCAGATGTACCAAAGGCACCGAAATGAGGGTGAGCACCAACCAGGCCGCCCAGAATCCCGAGGGGTAGGAAATGGGATCACCCCCCAGCCAGATGGCCACGGCCGACAGGATCCCGTCCGCTCCCGTGGCCCCCAAGAGGGTGAGAGCCCCCACGAAGGAGGGAACCGCGAAGGGAGTGATGATCAGCACGGTCCCCAGCTTCTTTCCGGGCAGATCCGTGCGAGAGAGTAGCCAGGCGCTGGCCCCGCCGATTAGTGAGGAGGTCAAAGTGACGGCGGCGGCCAGCGCCCCGGTGTTGGCTGCCAATTCCAGTAGTCGCCCGACGGGCACGGTGGTGACCACGCCGCTCAAAAGCCCGTAGGCCAGGACGCCCAGGGGCGCCGCGGCGGGCAGCATCACCACTCCGGCCAGCACCCACCACCAAGTGTTGGGGGGTAACGCGGTGAGTCGTCGAACCGGCCGCGCTACCCCCATCATTGCCAGGAAAAGTTACAGCAGTCCGGCCTCGGCCACCAGGTCGGTGGCTCGTTCCAGGGCCGTGTGGAGGTCGGAGAGTTCTATGTCGGGGCTGGGAATGGAGTCGATAGGCGGGAGGCTAGCCGCCGGCCTCACCCCCGCCGCCAGGGGATACTCATAGGTTTGTTCGGCGAAATACCGTTGGCTTTGCTCCGACAGCAGGAATTCGATGAACCGGTGGGCGTCCTCCGACTGGTCGGAGTTGGACAACACCGCCACTCCTGACGGCATTACCAGGCTTCCCGGATCGCCGGCTGAGAGGAAATGGTTGGCAGCCCGCTTTCCTCCCCCTTCAGCCTGAAGACGCAACAGGTAGTAGTGGTTGACCAAGCCCAGTCCCACCTCTCCGGCGTCGGCCGCCGCCACGATCGGGGAGTTCTTTGGGTAGTCCAGGGGTTCCAGCGCAGCCAGACCCTGCAACCACTCCAAGGTGGCGCTTTCGCCCCGGTCGAGGATCATTGCCGCTACGAAGGCCAAGAAAGAACCGTTGGTGGGGGCTACTCCGATCATGTTTGCCCAGCGGGGGTTCAGCAGATCGTCGATGCTGTCGGGAAGTTCGCTCACCTGCACCTGATCTCGGTCATAGATGATCGCCCTTATCCGTCCCGAGACCCCGACCCAGCGACCGGTCCGATCCCGGAACCGGGCAGGGACCGTGGCAACAACCTCGGAGGGGAGGGTTGCCATCAGCGGGGCCGCAAGTCCGAGCGAGGCGGGATCCTGGGCGAGGAATATGTCTGCGTCGGTTGTGGATCCTTCTTCCAATAGGGTGGAAGCCAGCTCGGTACTGCCTGCGTATCTGACCTCGACTTCCAGGCCGCTTGACTCACGGAACTGCTCGATCAGCGGACCCACCAACTCCTCGCCCCTCCCCGAGTAGATCAGAAGGGGATCTTCGGCGCCTCCGCAGGCGCCGATCAACAGGGCGGCCGCCAAAGCCACAGGTAATGAAAAGCGGAAAAAACTGCTACTAGAACGTTGCCCAAACACTGCCACTCCTTTCATTTGCTAAACAGTGATAGTGTTTATTATATAAGCCACATTTTGATTTGTCATATTAGTGAACAGGGAGGTGGCAGAACGAGCCGGCTTTCTCCACGTATTGAGCATCAGTTGCCTGCCGGTAGTTCCCCGAGCGGAGGGTGATAGTCTCATAAGATCAGGCGTAGATGTTCGGCAAAAAGGAGCAACATTGGAGCTGTCCGAGGTGATGCGCACCATGTCGGGAGTGCGGCTCTATCAGCCCCGGGATGTGCCTGACGAGGTGATCTACGCAGCTTTGGACGATGCCCGTTTCGCTCCCAGCGGTGGCAACCGCCAGCCGTGGAGAGTGGTAATGGTCCGGGATCTCGACCGGCGCAAAAAAGTCAGCGAGATCAGTTCCCGGGAGTGGAGGGCATACACGGCCAAGTGGTATCCCTCTCCGGAAGAGATAACCGAGGACAAAGCCAAAAAGCTGCGGGAAGGCACCGAATATCACGCCAACATGCATCAGGCGCCGGTGCATCTTTTCATCTGGACGGATCTGGGGTCGTTGGCGCTGATGGACCGCAACCTGGACCGGGTGAGTTTTGTGGGAGGAGGGTCTATCTATCCCTTTGTGCAGAATCTTCAACTCGCCCTCTCCGCTCGGGGGGTGGGATCCCGGATCACCTCTCTGGCCATCCCTGCCGAGCCGGAGTGGTCGGAATTAATGTCGGTTCCCGAGGGCTATGGGCTGGCGGCGGTGATGACCATGGGGTATCCGGAATGGAAAGCCACCCGACTATCCCGCCATCCCGTAGAGAGCTTTGCCCGCCGAGAGTCTTTCGATGGGCCCCCACTCACCAATCCCCTTTAGGAGGTCATAAGCGTATGGACGTGATGAAGGAATGGCCCGCTGATCAATGGCCCGGGCACTCGGGCAACTGGGGTCGCTGGCCGAACGACTTGGGGACCCTCAACCTGCTCACCCCCGAGACCACCTTGCGCGGCGCGGCAGCGGTGCAAAGTGGGAAGACCCTTCCCCTGTCCCGGCCGCTCGATCTGAAGGAGACACACCAGCGTTTCACCGACCCGTTCGTAGTACACGAGATAATCAAGGCTGATGAGGGGGGATACGAGGAGGGAGATCTCACCCAGTCGGCCGCCGATCGGTTATCAACCCGGGTTCACGGGATGACCCACACTCACATCGACGCCCTGGCGCACATGGGCTATCGGGGTCGCACCTTCAACGGTCATTACTTTCCCGACGTGGTGACCATGTCCGAGGGGGTAAAGAAGGCGGACATGGACATCACCCCGATGGCGGCTATTGCTACCCGTGCTGTGTTCATAGATGTTGCCCGCCGTCGCGCCATTGAGGCCCTGGATCCGGGAGATTCGGTGTGGCCCGAAGAACTGGAGTACGCGTTGGAGAGGATCGAGCCGGGCGACGCGGTGGTGATCCGCATCGGCGGGACCATCAGGGTGGGATTGGCCGCCGCCGGAGATAGCGAGCACGGCACCTGGCATCACGGCACCTGGGCCGGCCTCGACACGGACTGCATTGATGTGCTGGCCACCCGCGACGTCAGCCTGGTGGCGACCGACTCGCCCGCCGACACCTTTCCTCACCGGCACGAGGGTTACTGTCGCAGCCCGGTTCATGTTCTGGCGGAGGTGTTCTACGGATTGCCGCTCATTCACAACATGGACCTGGAGTCCCTGGGCGCCGAGTGCGCAGCTTCCGGCCGGGACACTTTTCTGCTGACCGTGGGCCCCCTCAACCTGCCCAAAGGAACAGGGTCGTTGGTGACCCCGGTGGCGGTGCTCTGATGTCATCGGAGCGGGGTTACATCCAGACGGTCCTCGGGCCGATCACTCCCGATCAGGCGGGGGTCTCTTTGATCCACGAGCATGTGCTCCTGGACCTGACCAAGGGGATCACAGGGGTGGAGCAATACAAGACCGGCGCCAAGAAGTATGTTCCCATTATGCGCAGGCCCGAAGCCGGCTGGGAGCCCGGCCAGCAAGGCCCGGGGACCGCCGCCACCTGGGGGGCGAAGTGGGGGCAGCCGGTGACCCTGGAGAACCTCAACGACCGCCAGAAGCACTGGGTCTACTACGGCGACCAGAAGCTCGACTCCATAGATGACGCCATCTATGAGATAGATCAGTTCCGGCGGGTGGGCGGTTCCACAATTGTGGATCAAACCACCCGGGGCATGGGGCGCGATCCCCTCGGCCTGGTGGAGATCTCCCGGGCCACCGGGGTGCACATTGTCATGTCCACCTCCTGGTACCTGGCCGATTATCACCCTGCAGACATGGACGATCTCTCCGAGGAGCAGCTGGTGGAGTTGATGGTCGGAGATATCGAGGTGGGAGTGGCCGGGGGAGTGAAGGCGGGGATGATCGGGGAGGTGGGGATGGACCATCCCATGCATCCCAACGAAGAGAAGGTGCTGCGAGCCTCGGCCAAGGCTTCGGTCGCCACCGGAGTGGCGCTGTCGGTACATCCCGGTTTTAATCCGGCCTCGCCCTTTGACATAGTCAGGGTGGTTGACGAGGCCGGCGGCGATCTGAGCCGCACCGTCATTGACCACTGCGACACCCGTTTCAATACCTCGGCGGGCACCAACGTCTTCGACAGCGGACCGCTCTTGGAGTTGGCCAAGACCGGTGTCTACCTGGCGTTCGACTGCTTCGGCTGGGAAGGGTCGTTCCGGCAGCGCTCACCGGTCGACCAGCCCAACGACGCCATTCGGCTCAACTGGCTACGGCATGTGGCAGACGCCGGGTATCCCGACCGGGTGCTGGTCTCCTCCGACATAGCTCTCAAGCACTGGCTGCGGCGCTACGGCGGCCACGGGTGGCGTCATCTCCCCGAAACGGTCAGGAACCTGATGCGCTACAAGGGATTCGAGGAGGAGTTGATCACCCGGATCTTCGTGGACAACCCCCGCCAGGTGCTCACCAAGCAGTAACGGTCAAATGGCTAATCGTTGTCGCTGTTGGACGACTGGCGTGCAGCCAGGAGTTCTTCTATGCGATCCAACCGCTTGTTGATGGAGCGTACTTCCTCGTGTAGTTCGGCCTTGTAGTCCCCCTCCACAAAGTAGGCGGCGATGCTGGCGGTTATGAACGCCAGCACCCCCACCCCCGAGACCATGAGCACGGCCCCGGTAATCCGGCCGGCCGCGGTTACCGATGCCACATCCCCGTACCCCACCGTGGTGAGGGTTACCAGCGCCCACCAAAGACCTTCAGAGATGGAATGGTTTTCGAAATGGGAATGCAGGAATCCGGCCGCTACGGCCAGCAGGCAAAACGCCACCGTGACCAACCCGAGACCACGTCTTTTCAATAGGGGCCGGAAAGCGAACATCCATGGATGGAGGGCTACGGCCAGCAGATCGAAAAAGAAACGCCTGAAAGGGGTGTGCAGGGCTATCGCGCTTTGCACCAAAATGGTGGCCAAGAAGACCACCCGAAGGATGCGAATTGTCCCCGCCAGCGGTCCGTAGCTGATCAAATCGGCAAGAGGCGGGAAGGCGAACAGAATCACTGCGAGATACAACCAGGCCTTCCGGACGTAGGCGGTGCGCTGGTTGGTGAGGGAGAACACCAAGACGAACTCCAGAATGAAGGCGGCCCATATCACCCAGTTGATGACCAAAGCCGCAGCAACCAACCTTCTGTGACCAGCATTTCGAGCAGAAGCATGGGAAGCGCCCACAAGGCCATGAACAGAACGGGGACTTCCATCTTGCGGTTTGCCGCGGCCGCCCGCGTGCTCAGCAAATCCTCAATTGCCCGTAGGTCTATCAAGAGGTGTTGGAGACGGATCAGAGAGCGCAATTCCCAAAAAGAGGATACCTTCTGATGTCAGGGCGATCCGGTAAGCCCATTTGCAATATCCGCGCAAAGCCCTTCCCATGCAGACAGATGTGGGAAGACCTTGTCTTAGTCACTCACAAGAGGTCTTTTCGGATCGAGCCGAGGCTGTGTTCAGCGAGATTCAGTCTGCTTCACTCGAATCCCAGCAAGGTCAAGATCTCGGTGGCAGGCAGCACGCGGGCGTATTTGGCGTCAAGATCGGCCAGGTTGACCAGGTGATTGAGCGTGGCCCGGTCAAAGCATCCGTCCTCGGCCACCAGCATCTCAAATCCATGGGAGGACCCGTCCACCGCCGTGGCCCGGACACAGCCCGAGGTGGTCCCTCCGGCGACCACCAGGGTGTCGCATCCGCTGTGGATCAGGGAGGAAACCAGGGGTGTGCCGAAAAAGGCGCTGGCCTTGGGTTTTCGTAACACCCACTCATCCTCAAGGGGCGCCACGGCCGGAATGATCTCACGGCCCGCGGGAACATCTGCGGTGGTCGTGCCTCGGGTAACCGGGCCCGTCCAGCGTTGACCCCCGTCGGGTGTGGTGAAAATCACCGGCCGATTGGCGGCTCGGAACGCCTCCACCAACCTGCGAATGGCCGGAACGGCCGCCCAGGCCTTCTCGCCGCACGCTTGACGCCACGTCTTCTGGGCCTCGGCGACGGGCAGGTTGGGACCCACGAACGCCTCGGTGACATCCACCACCAAGAGCGTGGGTGACACCCCTCCCCAAGGCTCCCGTTGTCGGGAGTAGACCGATAGGCTGGCGGCGTCCTCTGCGCTAAGCACCCCTCTCCAGTCTCCGGAACCGGGCAGTGCTTCTCTGGGTTCTGGCATCAAAGACACCCTACCTGTTTCTGACACAGGGGACGGTTCGAGTGAGGCATTTCGATTCCAGGGATTGATCGCAGCCTGACGATGCGTATCGGGTTTTTGGGGGCTTCTCGGCCCCATTACTCCAGACCCAGGACTTCCCACAGTGGTGGGGAACCCCAGGCAAATTCGAATGGCAACGGTGAGCGCAATGCCGTATCCTGTGGGGCGGGGCCGTAGCTCAATTGGCAGAGCAACGGGCTTTTAACCCGGAGGTCGTGGGTTCGATTCCCACCGGCCCCACCCAGGGGTGTTGGCGACTTATGGTCGATTCTGTTGGCCATTTAGGTTCCGACAGAATCGATTTGCCTGTTTTTTCTTGGTCTTGGGGGTTGCTGACCGTTTTGGGAGGTGTTTTGGGCTAGTCGGTGCCTGTGTGATGGTGGCCAGCGGTCAAGTCCTTTTTTTGGGGCGCGCTGAAGCCGACCATAGGATCGCTACTTCAGAGGACACCGTACTAGCATGCCAGAGGTTCTTTCAACAAAGGAGATTCCGTGAAAAAGGACGTTGGTATTACCTATCTTCTATGGTTCTTCTTAGGAGTGTTCAGCGCACATCGTTTCTACCTCGGCAAAACTGGCACCGCTCTCCTCCAAATGTTCACCCTCGGCGGCTTGGGAGTTTGGCTGCTGATCGACGTGTTCCTGATTCCGTCAATGGTTCGCGAATACAACCGCAACATCGACCTGGAAGTCACAATAACCTATACGTCATCGCAGTAGACATTGTTAGACGCCAACCGACAGCAAGGAGCCACCCGCCGGCCATTCAGGTTCTACGGACTCCCGGCGTATCAACTATCCAATATCTCCACGGCGTTCACCACGCTCTGCCACGAAAGGTTTGGCGATTTACGTATTGACAGGCCGAATTTGCCGGTGTTTTCCCTGATTCTGGGAGTTCTAACCGTGTCGGGCGGTCGTTTTGGCTAGTCGGGGCCGTGCTTTGGTGGTCGGGGGTCTGACTTTGGTCGGGCTCCTCGATGAAGTAAAGTGCCAACAAATGATGCCCCTCGACCTGACCTTTCCCGCTGTTCCTGTGATCGTCATGTCGATCCAGAAGGCATGTCGGAGGTTTTCAATTAACCCCCAAGGCGGGGCGGTATGAACAACATGGTCCAGGCGGTGCTCTCAGTGGCGGAAACCGTATACGACGTTCTCGGATTCGGCTACGCCGAATCTGTTTACGAAAAAGCCATGGCCCATGAAATGCGGTCACTCAACCCGCCGATCGACTTCACCGTCGAAGCTCATGTAGAGATTCTCTACAAAGGCATCGCGGTGGGAATGCAACGCCTGGATTTCATCGTCAATGGTGATTTAGCGGTCGAGCTGAAAACCGGAAGCAAGGTAGCCCCTTCCCACCGGGCACAAACAACCACCTACCTTCGCACCACCAAATTCCCCTACGGAGGGCTAATAATCTGCTTCACCCCAACCGGCGTACAACACGAAGCCATAGCCTCTCCGCTCCCCTAACCCCCCTCTGGAGTCCTGATGCCCAAGGGGCGGAATCCGAGTACCGGGAGACTATCCGTTCGGCGATTTTGATGCTGTCGCCCGAAGAGATGCGGCAGTTCCTTCGCTTTTAAGCCGCTAGGACCTTGCGGACGACCCTTTTCTAAGACCCACACCGCCGAGCCTTGAGTGCCATGCGGCAAGGCCGTTTTCTCAAGTTGGGCTTATCAGAAACACACGTTAGGTGTGACACTCTCTCGCGAACCCCTGTTAAAACCCAGATTTGGATGGGAGAAGGTTGGTTTTGCCGGGTTTTGGGGGTTTTTGCTCTACCGCTGGTGGATCAATCGGGGATCCACGTTTCGGTCTCAAGGCCCAGACCATTGGCGATCCGATTGGCGTACGCAAAGTAGCTGACAACCTCGACTATGTCGAGGATGTCACGATCAGAGAAGCTGGCGGTTCGTAGGGAATTGACATCGGCGTCATTCATCGCGCTCGGCGTCACCGTCAGTTTGACCGCGAAACTCAGCATCGCCACCCGCTTTGGCGACAGCGCTGCAGTTGTCCAGTCGTGTTCAATCCCAGCGGCGAGTTCGTCGTCGTGGAGCAGCCGACGCAGACCGCGCCGGTGGTGGACAACTCAATAGTGGCAGTCGTTCTCGAGACTCACGACCACGGCGATGAGTTCGCGCTCGACCTTGCGGAGCGTTGCAGTCCCAGCCATGGCCGATTCGTACAGACCCTGGTGTGCCGCCATGCCGCGGGGGTTGAGGGAGTGCACGGCGAGGACGTTGTCGACCCGGCCATAGGCCGGATCAACAACCCGCGGATGAAGCTCACCGAGTGCGCCGTCCCAAGAGTCGTCGGGAATGACTTTGATGCGTGACATAGTTCAGCGTTTCACACTAACCGGGGACTCGGCAAATCGACGGGCGTGGGCTCTTGACAACCCCTTTCGGCTTTCATGATCTATGCACAATAATAAGAATTTTGGCCCGCGAGAGCTGACCGAGGGGAGGAGGAGTGTCTCCTAGAGAAGTCTCCGATGGGGGGAACTGTGGTTTTGTGCCCGCCTTCCACGATGCGGGCCATCTTGCAGGTGCGGGAGTTACCGGCCTCCGGTTGTCAGTTTTCGTCCAGCCACTCCCCGCGGGCCCCCCAAGCGACTCACCCTCCATGCAGTGCGAAAATGCAACTGTCAACCCTGGCGCGGTCGGTAGGGTCAAAGGCCATGGTGACTACGAATGAGAGTCCCCGGGGACGGCTTGTGGATTCTGGCCGGGAAGGCGGTGTGGGGGTCCGCAACTGGGCGTCGATTCTGGATCCCCAGACCAGGAAACAGGCGTTGGAAACCTCGCTGAGCCCGATGCTGGCAGGTCCCGTGGCGCTGATGCCCGATGCCCATTTGGGGAAGGGTGCCACGGTGGGGTCGGTGATTGTTACCGAAGGGGCCATCCTGCCCGCCGCGGTGGGGGTGGACATTGGCTGCGGCATGATCGCCGCTCTCACCAACCGGCGGTTGAAGGACCTTGAACATCCACAGCAGATTCTCCGGGATATACGGCGCGGGGTGCCAGCCGGTTTCGATTGGCACCAAGTTGCTACTCCAACTGCGCGAAGATGGCTGGAAGAAAACCCAATCCCGCACGTGAAGACGCTGTCAAGAGCCACAAGCGCCGTCGAGAGGATGGGAAAGCAATTGGGCACCTTGGGTGGCGGAAACCACTTCGTTGAGGTCTCCTCGGATGAACTCAACCGGCTCTGGATAGTGCTGCACACCGGAAGCCGGGGGATCGGCAACCAAATAGCCACTCACCACATCGCCTCCTCCGCCCGGGTCTGCGCCCACAAGGGGAGAAGAGCGACTCGGGATCTGGCCTACTACCTCTCCGACGATGACCTGTTCGATGTGTACATCTCCCAGATGCTGTGGGCACAGTCCTACGCCTGGAGAAACCGGGAACTGATCCTGGACGTGGTTTGGGGAGCGTTGAGAAATCACATGGGGAACGTAGAACTGCTGGAGATGATCAACTGCCATCACAACTACGCTGCTCTGGAGAGACATAACGGCCGCATGGTGTGGGTGACGAGAAAAGGCGCTATCAGGGCGGGCTCGGGAGACCGGGGCGTCATACCCGGTTCGATGGGAACCGACTCATACATCGTGCGAGGATTAGGGAACCCGCTTTCCTATTGCTCGGCTGCGCACGGCGCCGGGCGTGTGCATTCCCGAAACCGAGCCAGGAAGCTGTTCACGGCAGAACAGTTGACCGAGGCGATGCAGGGAAAGGCATGGGAAGCCCACCGTGCCCGGAAGCTGGTCGATGAGTCCCCGTGGTCGTACAAACCGATCGAAGGGGTGATGCAGGACCAGGACGATCTGGTGACCGCCGAGCACCGGCTGGTGGCGCGGATCAACTACAAGGGGGCCTAGCCGGGCAGAGGGGAGGGGTTGCAGGCCGGGAAAGGCCGTTGTGAGAGGATTAGCGGATGGTCTTCTCCTTCCAGACACAATTTGACATACTCTGATTGAGGTGTATAAACTAG
The DNA here is from genome assembly GCA_965248705.1 of Acidimicrobiia bacterium. Taxonomy (GTDB): domain Bacteria; phylum Actinomycetota; class Acidimicrobiia; order Spongiisociales; family ZC4RG35; genus Bin76. The sequence goes on from CBDFJY010000002.1 coordinate 1,297,380, forward strand.
TTTGTAATACAAACTAAGGAGTTCACAATGTCAGGCGCAGAAAGTGGAGGGGCTGCTCTTACCCCTCAAGAGAGTTGGGGAACAATCCACACCACAATGGACAAAGCGAGGAGTTCAATGTACCTCGCCGGGTCTTCAATGATTCTGCTTCTCTGGGGAGCTTTCACGGCGGTTAGCTACCTTTTCGAATACTGGCTCCAAACCGGGGGATCCGATGTGGCGGAGCAAAGCCCATGGGTGAGAGCACCGTTTTACGGCGCTTTCATAGTAGTTGGGATAGTCGGCAGCGCCATCATCGGGCGCCGGGAGGGAACCAAGGACGTGTCGAGGGGCATCAGCCGGGCGGTCGGCATTCGGGTTTTCCTTTTCTGGATGGCAGTGGCGTCGGCGGCTTGGTTCATTCCGGCGGCCGCGGAGATGTGGAACGTTGAACGAGGGCCCCTAATACCCGTCGTGGCCATAGGAATAGTTTCTTTGGGGTACATCTTGTTCGGCTTGATGACCAACCCGGCGTTGGCGGTGGTAGGGGTTGGGATAGCTGCCGCCTACTATCTTCCTCGGTATCTGGCCGGTGATGCCGCTTTGGCTGTCTCGGCGGTGGCGACCCTGGCGGTCGTGGGTCTCGGTGTTATGTGGTTCCGCAAGATCGGAATTCCGTGATCAACGATCCCGTTGTTTTTGACGAGATCATCCATCAGTCGGTCCGATTGCGGATAATGACCCTGCTGGTTTCCCAGCCGGAGGCGGCGCGGGTTGCATACAGATTCATTCAAAGAACACTTGATCTGACAGGCGGGAACCTCACCATACACCTGCGCAAGCTCAGGGACGCCGGTTACGTCACGATTACCAAGGAGTTCCGGGATGAAAAGCCGTCAACCTGGGTACAAGCCACACCCGTAGGACGACAAGCATTTGCGGAGTATCTGGCCAATCTGGAGAAGGTGTTGAAAGGAACAGCTTTCAGGACTGCGACGTAAAAAGATCGAGCCGCAACCTGGCTATTCACAATCCCAAGGCATTTGTTATTGAGTCAGTGTCAGGAGCCACTGTCGTGCGGCCTTTGGCGAGCGCAGGTGGACCAAGTCCAGATGAATGTACTCCAGATGACCCAAGGCCGCCGTCATCGTCCGGCGACGTTGCCAATGAGTCCGCAGTGCCCATAGGAAGATCGACTGACGGCTGAAGAAGTGCCACCAAATCCTTTCCCTATTGCCGTGCCACAGTTCCTGTCGAAGGACTCCACGGCGCATCGTTCTCCAAAACAGCCTCCACATGACCACGCGTATCGGGTAGTCCAGCCAGACCAACATAGTTGCCCTGGGCCAAACGACGTCGCGGGCGATGCCATAGTTACCGTCTCCGACCCATCTGTCGCCCTGCAGTTCCAGTCTTAATCGTTCTCTGAACACGTCGTTCGGCGTCTCTGTCCAATTCGGCCCATGCCGAATGGCGTCGAACTCTATGTGAGGTATGTTGAGCGCTTGAGCAATCCTCCCAGCCATTGCCGTCTTGCCCGCGCCGGTGGTGCCGTTTAGAACGATGCGGTCGGTGTTCAGAAGGCGGCATTTAGTATCGGGGCGTTGAGAGTCAGTCATGTCGTTAGAGGGACGGATAGTAGAGGCGATGGGAATCGTCGTCGGTGCCGACAGGGTGGAGAATCTAGGCTTCTCTCGGAGACCTCAGTAGCGTCTTGCTGTAGAACTCGTCCACGTCCTAGTCAAGGACGTGATTACCGTTATAGACCAATTCCAGTCGGGCGAAGTGCGGATTGGAGTGAGCGCAATGGCTGGCAAGGCGTCTAAGAAGTCAACGGAGTTCACAAAGAAAGCCGACACGAAGCCGGTCCTCCTTTCAGGCGGCAACCCTCAAATCCCGAAAGCCGACGGCGACGCCCCCGTGCAGGCCTACATCGCGGCCATGCCAGGTTGGAAACGCGACATCGGGCGCCGACTCGACGCGCTCATTGTGCGCAACGTGCCTAACGTGCGCAAGGCGGTGAGGTGGAACTCGCCCTTCTATGGCATTGAGGGGCAAGGTTGGTTCCTGGGTTGCCACGTCTTTACCCGCTACGTTAAGGTGACCTTCTTCCAAGGCAGGTCGCTGCGACCCGTTCCGCCCGGCGCGGGCAAGGACAAGAACGCGCGTTGGTTCAACATCCACGAGGACGGATTTGAAGAAGAGCAGTTGGCGGAGTGGGTTAGGCAGGCCGCTGCTCTGCCAGGTTGGCGTGGGTTCGACAAACTGTGAGGTGTGATTCGTCGTCGTTCACAAGACGGTGAAGGACTTGTTACGAGTCCTTTGCAGCAGTCTTCCTCTCCGATGGTGCCATCATGATGGGAGCGATTTAGCGCCCCTTTTTAGGGTTTGGTGGTTTGGGAGGTTCGGACCGTCAGTGGCGTGTCTTCCCCGGTTTGGGCTCACTTTGTCCTAGGTTGGGAAAGTCGCAGTGCTGTAATGGCACCTTGGCGATTGACCTCGAGTCACTTTGCCGCTAAAGGCCGCGGACCTCCGCTACTGCGAAAAGTCTCCTAAAATGGAAGGATGCTCTACAAAGCTGGCGCGGCGGATATCAAGCCCGATCGAGCCGCTCGGCCAGCCAGTGTGCGGCGGGTTGCGTCCCGCGAGAGCTGCGGTGTCTCTAGGCGATCACTTACCCGCAGGAAACTACGATGGGCAAGCCCTTCTTAGACCGGATTAAGAGAGAAGCATTGAGCGGTGACGTCGTCAAAGCGCTGCGGCTCTGTTTGACTCTGGGAAACTCCTCCAGCAGCGCCGAACTCAGGGAATGGGCATCCCTCGAACTGGGAGGGTATGGTCCAGAAGACGATCTGCCCAACTACCGGCGCATCGTCGCACCTCTTTGTATCGACGGCCAAACGCTGACCACCAAATTCATAGGCCAAGAGATCTCTGGCTTCGATCTTCCTGATTTCGCCCGGGATACCATGACATCGAAGGTGAACCTGCCCTATTCGATTCCCCAACTCCGAGACATGGCGCAATCCGCGGAACGGAAAGACGAGCCAATCAAACTGACACATCCCGGAGCCGCCGACTTGGTCAGCTATATGAACCGGTCTGGCGACTACCAAGTCATAATCCAAAGACTCTATTGGCAGGTGCCCTCAGTGCTCGTCAACGGTTTGGTCGAAAGGGTCCGCACAGACATTCTCAGACTGGTAAGCGAGATGCGGTCAGGAAGGGATAGTGGCCAGAAGGCCCCGTCGCCTGAATTGGGTTCTCAGGCCTTCAACGTGGTGCAAAGAGGCGATGCCAACAGCACCGCCGTGAAGGATACCCAAAACAGCGGCCCCAACCCGTCGGACAAGAGTCCGGCAAGACGAAGAATCGAACTAATAGCGTGGATCGCAACCATCATCAGTACTGTGGTTGGGCTCCTTTGGCGAATCTTCGGTTAGCTATCACACCTCCAAGCTGGTCAGGCATCGATTGACAGTCCGGTTAGAAAGTTCCTTCGCTAAGAGGTTTTACAGCTCTGGAACTGTTTCAGAGTTCCAGGAGGGCTTGCTCGACAACTTCCGGTAGGGCGGGATGGATGTAGTACTGCCCGGCGGCCATCTGGTCGACGGTTAGATCGAAGTGCATGCCTTGGATGAGTTGCTGGATGAGGGTGGGGGACTGGGAGCCGATAATGTGGGCTCCCAGGAGGCGGCGGGTTTCGGCGTGGGCGATGACCTTCGCAACGCTTTCGGTGTCCTCCATGGCCCAGCCATAGGCCGCGGACGCGTAGGGTTGGACGTGGCTGACGTAGGGTATGTCCTGGCGGCGGCATTCCTGCTCGGTGAGACCGACACTGGCGATCTGGGGATATCCGAACACCGCGTGAGGGATGAACCGGTGGTCGACGGTGGCCGGGTTGTCCGGGTTGGTGAGGTTGTGGCGCACCACCCGAGCCTCATGGTTGGCGACATGCTTCAACTGCACCGGGTTGGTGATGTCGCCCAGGGCCCACACACCCTCCACGTTGGTGCGGAGTTGGGGGTCGGTGATCACAAATCCCCGGTTGTCGACGGCGATTCCTCCGGCCTCCACGTCGAGCTGGTCGGTGTTCGGTCTTCGGCCGGTCGCCACCAGCAACTCGTCGCCCCTCAACTCGAAAGGGGCGCCATCGGGGCCGACCATGCTGATCACCACTTCGTCGCCGTCTCGGCGGGCCTCAAGGAGCCGGGTGTGCATGCGCAGGTCGAACCGGCGGGCGTAGGCGGCGGTGAACCGGCTGCTGATGTCGTGGTCCTCCCGACGTAGGAAGGTGTCGCCCCGCAGCAGGAAGGTCACCTTCGAGCCGAACGCTCCCATCACCCCGCCCAGCTCGGCTGCTATGTAACCGGCGCCGATCACCAGCAGTCGCTCGGGCAGGTCGTCGAGGCGCATGATCGTGTCCGATGTGTGATATCCACAATCCGCCAGGCCCGGCACCGGGGGCACAGTGGGTCGTCCACCCGCCGCTATCACGATCCGGTCGGCGGTGATCACCTCGTCACCAATGGCCACTTGCCTACGTCCGACGAACCGGCCCGAACCGGCATAGACGGCTACGTTGGGAAATCCCTCCCGGTAGGCAAGGCCTCCCTCGGCGATCGGGTCGATCCGGCCGAATATGCGATCGCGTATGGAGGGCCAGTCAGCGCCGTCGAAGCGGGTGCGGACCCCTAGGCGCTCGCTGTCGGCGGCCAGTTCGGCCATCTCGGCGGCGTAAACGAACATCTTCGATGGTATGCAGCCGACGTTGAGGCAGGTGCCGCCGAAGCGACCTCTCTCCACGACGGCAATCTTCCAGCCGTCGTGCTCAGCTCCGATCACCGAATTGCCGGATCCGGTACCGATGATCATCAGGTCGAAGTTGCGCACTAGCTGTCCTATTTCGGGGTGGGGGCGATGTTGGCTGTTGGTTTTGGCCACATTGTAGGTTGCCGAGAACCCCTCGCCGCCCTGCGCCTACACCCTAAGCAACCAGTGCGCCGCTTTGCTTCAAAACTGCTACGGACAATACGCTCCCAAATCGAAAGAGAGCGCGAAGAAGACGCGGCCAGACAACTAGCCGCGCAGTGACACCTCTAATGTGGAGCCCCCTCGGGAACCTCTGCTAAGGCGCAGGTCAGGGATGGTCGCTAACACCCCACGGTGAAACCGAAGGTGCGGTGTCCGTCGGTGCTGACCGGGGGGTGTGTTTGCTAGGGCGGCCCTGGGTCGCGGACAGGGTCCAACCCGGTTCGGGGGCAACTCTTCAGCGAAGCAGGGCGACGCCGAGGAGCGGCACGAGGATGAACATTCCCAGTACATAGGCTACGGCTAGCCAGCGCCGCTCAACTGCCACCTTGGCGAGGGTTTCAGCCCCATGGATGGGGATCTGCCGAAGGGCGGTGATCGGGTACAGCAGCAGGATCCCGCCGACATTGAACACCGTGTGGATCAGCGCGATGGTGAGCGCTTTCGGGCCGACTCGTCGCAGCCGTAGGCCATGGGCAGTACCAGCGGTCCGTCGGGGGTGGATACTCCCACTTGGGCGATGATCCCGGCGCCAAGGATGGCCAACACATCGACCCGGTCGCCACGGGCCCGGTCTAACCCGCGGCGCACCTGCATAGGCGGCGAAGGCGGCTCGGCTCGGCTGTGGGATGGGTGCTCACCCAGGGCCCGCAAGGCTAGGTCCCATCAACAACGGATCAACGCCATTGTGTTTTGATGGCCGCCCAAAGGCGCCGGCTTCAACATCGGCCTAGCCTGATGCTGTTTCTGAGTTGTACCGACGGGTGGGGTTGATGCCGGGCTGGTCGAACATTAGGCGATGCCGGCGGCGCGCCATAAGCGGGCGACGATTGCGGCGGCTTGTGCGCGTGTTACCGGTGCTGCGGGTTCGAAGGTGGTGGGTGTTGTGCCGTTGACTATGCCTAGTCCGTATAGGCAGGCAATGTTGGTGTGTGCCCAGTGGGTGGCGGGGACGTCGGTGAATGGTGTCGGGTACGTGGGGCAGATGCGGCCGGCGGCGGTCCACAGTCGGGTGGCTATGGCGGCTAGCTGCGCGCGTGTTACGGGTGTGGCGGGGTCGAATGATGTGGGTGTTACTCCAACGATTATGCCTAGCCCGTATAGGCAGGCGATGTCGGCGCGGGCCCAGTGGTCGGCGGGTAAGTCTTCGAACGAGAGCGCCGGCGCGGGGCAGGTTTTGCCTGCGGCGCGCCATTGTCGGGCTGTAATGGCGGCCATTTGAGCGCGGGTCAGTGTCGAGTTCGGATCGAACTTGTCGGCTGAGACGCCTTTCAGAATGCCCAGGGCTACCAGGCAGGCAATGTCGTTCGCTGCGAAGTGATCTGTGGTCACGTCTGTGAATGACAAGGGAACTCCCGCCGGACAGCCACCCGCTCCGCCGCCACTCTCCTCGGGGTCTACGCCTCCGCCGCCTACGCCTCCGCCGCCTCCGCCTCCTCCGCCTCCTCCGCCTCCTCCGCCGCGGGCTGGGGGTGGTGGGCTGTCGTCGTCGGTGATGGTGACGGTTACCCAGGGGGCGGTGAGGTTGGCGTAGTCGCCGCCGGCCACGGTGTGGGTAATGGTGATGTAGCGGCTGCCTTCCACATCGTCGTTCACGCCGGTGACGTTCACGGTCTGTGATCTGTACCAGTTGTCGGGGGTGAAGGTCAGGGCGCCGGAGACAGTAACCGTATTCGGGTCTCCGCTGTTGGGCGTGATGGTGACGTCGTCGGTGGGCCGGCTGTTCAGTTTGATCGTGTAGCTGGCCGAGCCGCCGGCTTCCGCCACGGTCACCGACTTCGTGGAGATCACCTGGCGGGTGTCGTCGTCGGTTAGGACTATGTCAATCGTGGCGGGTGTGGTGTAGCCGCCGCCGGATGGTGTGTGGGTGATGGTGGCGGTGCGGTCGTCGGCGTTGTCGATGTCGTCGTTTACCCCGGTGACGGTGACGGTCTGGGCGGCGCCGTAGTTGTTGGTGTCGAACTCGAGGGTGGTGGGGGAGACGGTGGCCACGCCGGCCACGCCGGCCACGGTGACGGTGACGGTCCCGGTGGGTGGGCTGTTCAGTTTGATCGTGTAGCTGGCCCTGCCGCCGGCTTCCGCCATAGTCAGGTTGGCCGGGGTGAGGGTCATTTTCGAGCCGTCGTCGTCTTTCACGGTGACGGTGACGTCGCTGATGGTGAGGGTGGGAGTTTTGTAGGTGGTGTCGGTGCTGTCTGCGGTGTGGCTGATGGTGGTGGTGCGGTCGGTGGTGGTGTTGGTGTCGTTTACGCCGGTGACGGTGACGGTCTGGGCGTTGTTCCAGTTGTCGGGGGTGAACTTGAGCGGGTCGGAGACGGTGGCGTTGCCGGGGGTTCCGCTGGTTGGTGTGATGGTGACGGTGTCCGACGGTTGGGCGTCAAGCACCATGGTGTAGGCGCCTGTTCCGCTGTTTTCGTAGACGTTGAGCGCGGTGGGGGAGATGATCACACCCGCTTGGTCGGTGTTGGTGACTGTGACGGTCTTCGTTTCGGCTTCACTGGGGCCGTAGTCGCCTCCGGATGGTGTGTTGGTGATGACGACCGTGCGGCTGGGAATGTTGGCGTCGCGGTCGCTCACGCCGGTGACCGTGACGGTCTGTGCTGTGTTCCAGGTGGTGGCGGTGAAGGTCAGCGGTGGGAAGGTCGTGGCCACCGTCTTGTCGCCGGTTTCCGGTGTGACGGTGACCGGATGGGTGGGTTGACTGGTCAGTTTGACCGTGTAGGTGGCGGTCGAGTTCTCTTCTACGGTCACCTCCGGTGTGGAGACGGTCAGGCCGCGGGTGTCGTCATCGGTGATGGTGACAGTGACGCTGGCGGGGGTGACCACGGTGTAATCGCCGACGGAAACAGTGTGGGTGATGGTGGCTGTGCGGTCGGCGCTGTCGATATCGTCGTTTACGCCGGTGACGTTCACGGTCTGTGGCATGTTCCAATTCGAATCGGTGAAGGTTAGGGCGCCGGAGACGGTGGCGTTGGTGGCGGCGTTGCTGGACGGCGTGATAGTGACCGACTCGGTGGGCTCGCTGTTCAGCCATATGGTGTAGGTGGCCGCGCCGCTCTCGGAGACGTTCAGGTTTGGCGTGGAGACGCTCAGGCCGCGGGTGTCGTCGTCGGTGATGGTGACGGTGACGCTGGCGGCGTGGCTGGAGTCGTAGCCGCCGCCGGACGGCGTGTGGGTGATGGTGGCGGTGCGGTCGCTGTCGACAAAGTCGTCGACGCCGGTTACGGTCACGCTCTGGGGCGTGCTGTAGTCGGCCCTCGGGAACGTCAGCGACGCGGACGAAACAGTGACAGCGCCCGCCACGACGGTGACGGTGACGGTCACGGTCACATCGGCGTCCGGCTCGGTGTTGAGCTTGACAGTGTAAGTGGCAGTATTTCCGTTGCCGTCGGCCTCGGTGACAGTAACGGAAGTCGGATCGAGGGTGAGCTCGGGAGTCTCGTCGTCGTCAAGAGTGACGGTGACGCTGTCGGCGGTGACTCCGGTGTTGTAGTCGCCGCCGGATACGGTGTGGGAGATGGTGGCTGTGCGGTCGGTCCCGTTCACGATGGCGTCGTTCACGCCGGTGACGGTCACGCTCTGCTCTATGTTCCAGTTGTCGGGGATGAACTTGAGGGGGTCGGAGACGGTGGCGTTGCCGGGGTTGTCGCTGGACGGCGTGATAGTGACTTCGGCGGTGGGCTCGCTGTTCAGCCGCACCTTGTACTCCTCCGTCCCGGCGTTCTCGCCGACGGTGACCGTTGACTTGGAGATGGTGACGCCGCGGGTGTCGTCGTTGGTTACGGTGACGGTGACGCTGTCGGTGGTGGCGTTGGCAAAGTAGCCGCCGGACACGGTGTGGGTGATGGTGGCTGTGCGGTCGGTCCTGTTGTCGATGTCGTCGTTCACGCCGGTGACGGTGACGATCTGCTCCGTGTTCCAGTTCGACTCGGTGAAGGTCAGAGGGTCGGAGACGGTGGCGTTGGTGGCGGGGTTGCTGGACGGCGTGATGGTGACGTCGGCGGTGGGTTTGCTGTTCAGTTTCACCGTGTAGGTGTCCGTCCCGGCGTTCTCGGCGACGGTGACCGTTGACTGGGAGACGGTGATGCCCTTGGTGTCTTCTACGGTGACGGTGACGCTGCCGGCGGTGGTGTCGGCGTAGTCGCCGCCGGACACGGTGTGGGTGATGGTGGCTGTGCGGTTGGCGCTGTCGATGTTGTCGTTTACGCCGGTGACGGTGACGGGCTGTGTTGTGTTCCAGTTCATAGGGGTGAAGGTGAGGGCGTCGGTGACGGTGGCGTTGGTGGCGGGGTTGCTGGTGGGTGTGATGGTGACGTTGTCGGTGGGTTGGGTGTTCAGTTTCACCGTGTAGGTGTCCGTCCCGGCGTTCTCGGCGACGCTGACCGTTGGCTTGGAGATGGTGACGCCGCGGGTGTCGTCGTCGGTGACGGTGACGGCGACGTTGGCCGCTTGGCCGCTGGTGTAGCCACCCCCGGAGGGCGTGTTGGTGATGGTGGTGGTGCTGACGCTGTCGTTGTCGATGTTGTTGTCGACGCCGGTGACGGTGACTGTCTGCGCCATGCTCCAGTCGTTTGTGGTGAAGGTCAGGTCGTCGGAGACGGTGGCTACGTTAGCGTCGTCGCTGGCGACGGTCACGGTGACCGTGCCGGTGGGTGCGGCGCCCAGCTTGACGGTGTAGGTGGCGGTTTGGCCGGCGCCGCCGGCCTCGGTGACGGTCACGCGGTCGGGGGTGACGATCACCCCCTCGTCGTCGCGGAGGGCCAGAGTTACGGACGCGGGTCCGCTGACTCCCGCCGCGGTGGCGGACACCTTGACGCTCTTGTCCGCCGCTTTCACGTTGTTGTCGACCCCCGTGATGGTCACAATCCCTGTGCTGGTCGTTGAGCTCGCCGGAATGGTGAGGGTCTTGTTAGCGCTCAGGTTGAAGTCGCCCGCAACGGCGCCGGCGCCCGGTGTGGCGGACACGGTGAGCGTGGTCGCGGTGTTGCGGGCCTCGAGCAGCGTGGCGGTGACCGTGCTGACGCCGCCGTTTTCGGACACCGAGCTTGCCGACAGGTTCAGGTCGACCTCGGGCATCAGAGCGAACCCGTGACCCCAGATGTTGTTGGGGTCGGTGTTGTTCGGAGAAGCCTCGGTACGCTGCTCGGCGGTCTCCTTCAGGTAGTCGGCGAGCTGAACGGGCGTGTAATCGGCGTACCTGCCGAGCACCAGGGCGGCCATGCCCGCCACGTGCGGCGAAGCCTGGCTGGTGCCGGTCCAGCGGCCCTGGGAGTTCCCCGGCGAGCTGAACGACACCGACTTGCCGTAGTCGGCGCCCACGATGTCGGGCTTAATTGTCATGCCGTCCACGGTGGGGCCCCTGCTGCTGAACCACTCGATCGTGCTGGTTGCGAAGTGGCTGGCCGCGCCCACGGCCAGCATTGCGGCGTTCTTGCTCTCAGCCGGGCTGCCGATGTGCCCGCCGGCGGAATATGGGTTCAGTCTGCCGCCGCTCCACGACTGCAACTGGATCCATTCGGGAAGGACGGCGCAGGTCTCCTTCTTTACCCTGAAACCCCACTGCTCGGCTGACACAAGTAATGAAAACCCTTCGAACGGCGTTTGCCCTGTGACTCCGGACTGTGAGTTCGTGCCGGACGCACCATTAACCTCTACCCAAGAGCTGCTCGTCTCGTCGTAGTAGACCAAGTACAGGTCGAGATCACAGTCGGCAGCTGTCCAACTGTCATCCCAGCGCAGGAAACTGACAACGTGGGTGGTGTTGGTGAATTTGGTTGCGAATTGGTTGGTGATATCGGTGCCGCTGAACTGGTGCCATCCGTCCGTGTTGAAGTTGTCCTCGCCATACCAGATCTCCCGGGCCTCGTTGCCGGCTGCGTTTACCCACAGGATTCCTCCGTCCGCGGCAGCGTCAATGCTCTTCAGCGGGCTGTTGGAGTAGGGAGATGTTCCGTCGCCCGGTCCGTCAAAGACCCAGCCCGCCGAGTGGTTGATGATGTCCACGCCCTGGGCGACCATCCAGTCAACCGCCGTCTTCAAATCGCCCCGCGTTCGCGGATTGGAGATCAACAGCGTCGCTTCGGGCGCAACGTCCAAGACCGCTTCGGCCACGGCCGCGCCGTGTACGGTCCCGGATTCGCAGTTGGCGATACTGTTCGTGGGGACGCCCACCCCCGAGTAGCAACGCGCCGTAACGTTTGCGGGCAGTTCGGTTCCCTGGAGAGCGCTGAAGCCGATGAAACCGGGATCGATGACTCCGACCTTGACGCCCTGCCCCTTGTATCCGGCGTCGTGCCAGGCGGTGGCCTGATGGGCGGCCACGCCCTCGCTGATCACCGGGTCGGCGGCGATCTTTGGCGGGATGATGGCGTCCACGCTCAACACGCCGGACTGCTGGCGGAGCGGGCCGAGACTGTCCACGGGGACGTAGGCCTCGAGGTAGTCCTCGCCCGTGTTGCGAACGTCCCCCCCTTCAGTGGTGATGAATGCCGCCACCGCGTCGACTTGGCCCGATAGATACACCGTGACCAGCGGTGACCCGTCGAGGCTTATCGGCGCGACGGCCACCACCTGGTTCTCGGCTTCGGACGCTTCGCCTGGTTCGGATTGGGCCACTATATGGTTCAGGAAGGAACCGAGAAGCGGATAGGCCAACTGTGCCTTCCCGGTGGCCTCGTCGTCGGTCACCGTGACGCTCACCGATGCGACCGACACGCCGCTGCCGTAGTCCCCCCCGGCCGCCGCGTGGCTGATCGTGACGGTGCGGTCGCCCCTGAGGTTGTCATCCACGGCGGTGACGGTGACGGTCTGCGCCGTGCTCCAGTTGGCGGTCGTGAAGATCAACGCCGACGGCGACACCGTGGCGGTGCCGGTGTTGTCGCTGGACGGCTTGACGATGACCGACGCGGTGGGCCGGCTGTCCAGCTTGACGGTGTAGGTGGCTGTGTGGTCGTTGCCGCTGGCCTCGGTGACGGTGACTGTCGACTCGGAGACGGTCACGCCCTTGTTGTCGTCGTCGGTGACGGTGACCGTGACGGCGGCGGTGGCGGCGCTGGTGTAGCTGCCGCCCGACGGCGTGTTGGTGATGGCGGTGGTTCGGTCGTCGGTGTTGTCCAGGCTGTCGTCGACGGCGGTGACGGTGACGGTTTGGGCCCTCTCCCAGTTGGTGGTGGTGAAGGTGAGCGACGCGGGCGTGACGGTGGCCGTTTCGGTGTCGGTGCTGGCCACGGCCACGGTGACGTCCGCGGTGGGCGCCGTGTTGAGTTTGACGGTGTAGGTGGCGGTATGCGTGTCTCCGCTGGCCTCGGTGACGGTGGCGGTGGTGGCGCTGACGATCACGCCCCGGATGATGAATTTGATCTGGGTCGTGTCGGAGGCCGGCGGCGTTTGGCCGTCCTCGGCCCGGTAGGTCATGACGACGGTTTCGCCGGCGGCGGTGGGCGTGCCGATGATCCGGGGTGGGTTGGAGGACAAGTCGATGCGCAGCCCGTCGGGGAGGGCGTTCGACGCCTGGTCGGTGACATAGGAGTAGTTGTAATCTCCCTGGCCGCCGGTCGCGGTCGGCAGGTCGAACGTCGTGATGGTGGTTCCCTGGTCGTACACCTGGTCGGCGACCTCGGGCAAGACCACCGGCGGGTGGAGGACCTTGAGCGTGAACGTCAGGGATATGGTGGCGGCGGGTGTTTGTGAGTCCGTGGCCGTGTAGGTATAGGGAATGCCGGTGGTGACGGCCTGGGTGGGCGTGCCCGAGATTGTGCGGTTGTCCGCATCCCAGGAGAGACCGTTCGGGAAGCGATCCGGGCTGATGGAATAGGTGTACGGTTCCACCCCGCCGCTCACCGCCGGCAGGGTGACGGAACCCGCGACATCTCTTATGAACTCCTGATCGACTACGGTGGAGTCAAAGCCGAGGGGCGCAGTCTGCGCGCTCGACTCCTCGGAGGGGGGCGCGACCACTATGGCGGCGAAAACCGCCAAAAGCACAACGAGAACAAGAGCGGGTCGCTTCAACAGGCGCCCTCGGGCGGGATATCAGCCACACCGGGCCGACTTACATCGCCTTGTTTCTTGGTTTTTTTCTAGTTCAACTGCATCCACTAGATCCTGTGGCTTCCTTGCCTGGTACAACCTAAGAATTGCGAACTGAGTTGGCGCGCCAAACATCACTGTACTTGAAGCCAAAAATGCCTGTGGCGCCATTAACACGGTGGCAATTGTTATGAGAAACAGCCCCGTGGAATAATAACAATGTGCGAGAGACCACCGTGGGCCACCATTTGTGTTGTGGCGCAACAATTCGAGACCGAACTGGTATCAAGCCCGTAGTCCAAGTCACCGAAAAAGACCATCGCCTTAACGAAGGAGCAACTGTTGACGCCGCTCTGACCGAGTCAGGCTCCGCGCCCTCCTGCCCGGGTTGAGGAGCACCGGTCAGTTTCGGTGGCGAATCGGTAGCGGCTTGCTATGGCATAGCCTCGACGTACCTGCCCACCACCCCAAAGAATGTATCGGGCACCGACCCTTCACTTGGCAGGGAGGTCGAGACCGAACTCCGCCTCGTTAAGAAGACTGGAAAGGGGAACGGTGGGGCTCGCAGGGCATGAAGTCGGAGTTGGAGTTTGCTACGCGGCGGGGTCAACCAGGCGACCGACGAACAAAACAGCACCAGTGTCTTGGTGGACGATGACCCAGAGGAAGGGTCGGTCGGCGACAATCGTGAGATCGGCCGGAGGCGGTGCGGACTCGGTGTAGGCCATGGCGGTGGCTGCTGCTGCTTCGGTACCTTTCTCGTCGACGATGATCTTGGCGCCATGGAGTGCGGCGGTGATGAAAATGCCGGGGGCGATGCCGTCGAAGGGTGCGCCGGCACAGAACCCCAGCGGACAGAGCCATTCGAATAGATCGGTGGGAGGCAAAGTCTGTTCCCACTTGGGCATGGTGAGGTCGACAAGACCCTCTTCTGCGGCGCTCTGCAGTCCGGTCAATGCCTCAGCGTCGAGCGATTCCTCGACTGCTGCGAGGCCGGCGGGGTCGTGGGGGACGATGAGCCACATGGCCAGTTCGCCACCTTGGTAAGGCAACTCAACGGCGTCGACATCTTCGAGCCGAACAAAGCGACGATGGACTGGTTCCCTGTCCCGCATGAACGGCGTCGTTACCGACCGGTTGTCGTCGGTGGCAAACCGGCCGTCGCTGGTTAACTCAGGCAGGAATGGCTCGATCCAATCAGCCTTGAGGTACACCGTGTTCGCCAGGACCAGCTTCTGGTCTTGGACAACATTCTCGGTGACGATTGTGGGGATGAGACCGCGGGTGCTCTCCGACACCCATTGGTTGATGACGTCGGCCGCGGCGGCGCCGTCGGCGGTGTCAATTGGCTGGGTAGCCGCCCCGTATTGAGCAGAGGCGGTGTTGAGAAATTCAGGCCGCATTGAGAATCCGTCGTCAGGAAAAAGCCGGTTGGCCACCTCCAAGATGGTGGGCGCCACCGAGGCTTCGGCCAGTGTGAGATCGACGGCGTTGGCGGCGTTGTGGAGATCAACCTTGGGGAATCCGAAGATCTCGTCGAGCGCCGCCTCGGAGTCAGCCGATGCCCCGGCCCGGCTCAGGCTGAAGGCGATACCGATGCTCACCGGGCTGGAGACTGCGTTGCCCATCAGGCGCCGATGGAAGTCCCATCCGGCCGCGTTGATTCCGGTGACCCAATCCTCGGTTGGAGCTTCAGGATCAGCGGGCGCCCGATCACCCACCGGCTCCAACACTGTCATGGTCGTGTCCGAGGAACCGCATGCCGCTGCGATAGAGCACAGTAAAACCAGGAATATGAGCAACTTTGTCATGGCAATTGGATGAGGGGCACTTTCCAACCGCGGTAATGACACTGTAGGCAGGCCAGTTATGGCCGGTGGCTGTTTGAGTGGCGGCCAACGCGGGGTTTGTCAAATGTGGAGTCTTACTCCTCCAAAATGCGGGTCCTTCCATAATCCCCGGGTAATCCGCAGGTCCGGGGGATAGCCACAACCCCCAGGCGGGGATTCGCTGGTGGTTGGTCTGGGGATTGGGCTACTTTTGCGGCATTGCCGAGGTCGTGGGAAACACTTCTCGGGCCTCGGTGGTGGAGAAACATCGCCGGTCTAGCCGCCCAGAGTTCAAATTGATTGTGAGAAGGTCCCCGGATCTGTAGCTGTTCGGCTGAACCAGGGCAGGCTTAGCCGACAACCCTGTTCCGAAGCCGCGTCGGCGGGGACTATAGGTTTGATTTCAATCTCGATGCCACACGCGGTCTGTCGTCGCTGGGGGCGGGCGGCGGTGAGAGGAGAGCCGGACCTGACCTGCGAAGCGAGGGTGGTTTCCCCAGGATTAGGTACCCGAGCACGGTAGAAGGACCTCCAAGGAAGCATTACCGTTCTTGACGGTAGGTAGAACCACTCTGCTCGAGCCAACCCGTCCCCGTTCCTGTAGGCACTCTTCGGCCATGCGAATTGACATCGGTGAATATCAGATACGGAGCTTCCGTCCCGACGACTCCTCGGCACTAGCGAAGTACGCCAACAACCGCAAGGTGCGGACATGCTCCAACCCGGTGCGGGGGCGCAACTCTTCAGCGAAGCAGAACGATGCCGAGGAGCGGCACGAGGATGAACATTCCCAGCACATAGGCCACGGCTAGCGAGCGTCGCTCGACTGTCACCTTGGCGAGGGTTTCAGCCCCACGGATGGGGATCTGCCGAAGGGCGGTGATCGGGTAGAGCAGCAGGATCCCACCGACATTGAACAGCGTGTGGACCAGCGCGATGGTGAGCGCTTCGGGCCGATTCGTCGCCAGTGCCGCCAGCAATGCCGTGATGGTGGTACCGACATTGGCGCCAAGGGTGACCGGGTAAGCGTTGCGCAGCGACAGAACCCCAGCGGCGGATAACGGGATCAGCAACGACGTGGTGATGCTCGATGACTGCACCGAGATGGTGATCAGCAACCCCACCAGCAGGGCCACCATACCGCTGCCTCTCCCGAGAGCCATGTTCAGGGACCGCTCCACGCGGTCGGCCACCAGACGGCGCATGTTCTTGGTTAGAACGCGAGCGCACCAGGCATCTTTCTTACACTTTGGCGCGGTCCAGCACCCGGGCCCCTTCTTCCACCCAAGATCATCCCCGCTGCGAGAGATTGTAAGGCCCAGAAACCAGTCCACCGCCATCGCCTTTACCGACAGGCGTGGTTTTGCTGCGGGAAGTGCTGAAGTCCCAAAGGGCGATCAGCCTGCACAAACCACCTTCTTCTGGTTGCAGTCGGTATTTCTTGCTGGAGAACATTCCGCTCCTTTCCTTAGGTGTGATCGGACCTATGGGCGATTCTTGCTATGTGGCGGTTGTGCTGAGCACCTTGAGCAGCTCCCTGCACTCGCCGGTGAACAGACGAGCAGACATCGAAGCTTTTGGTTGTTACAGGGGTGTTTCTTATCACCCTCCAAGAGGTGGCGCCCAAAGTCAGGCTACGGGGAGGGTGCGGGTAAGTCCCTGCAACGCCCTGAAGACTTGTTCGCCGATTCCTCTTTCGTCTTCATCGAGCAGGTTGGCCATCACTTTAAGGGTCCATTCCATGAGCGGTCGGTTGCGAAGTCCGGTGTGGGCCAGAGTGCGCATGACCGCCGGTCGGCCGATCAACTTTACAAACAACCGCGCCGTTCGGTAATAGAGGCCGTATTCGCGGTCCAGTTGTTGGGGATATTGGTGTAGCACCGAAAGATCGTCTCTGGCCACTGCCTTTCCTGCCAATCCTGCCGCGATGCGACCGGTTTCGTAGGCGTAGGCGATGCCTTCTCCGTTCCATGGGTTGATGGCTGCCGCCGCATCTCCTATCACCAGCCAGTTCGGTCCCACCAGGGGTGAACGCGAAAAGGACATCTGGAGGGCCCCGCCCACCGGATCGCTGAGTCGGGTGTCTTCAGAGAGACCCCAGTAGCCGGGGGCGGCTTCCACCCAGTCGGCCATCATGTTGGTGGTGTTGACCTGCTTCCACCGTTTGAAGGTGGACAGGAGTCCCACCCCGACATTCACCGTCCCGTCGCCCAGTGGGAACACCCAGCCGTAGCCGGGCATGGTGGCGCCATCACTGTCGCGGATATCCAGTTGGCTCTCCAGAAACGGGTCGGAGGACCGGGGGCTGGAGTAGTAGCCGCGGGCGGCCAGCCCCAGGGGATAGTCTTTTCGGCGGGTGACCCCGAGGTGGCGTCCGAAGCGGTTGAGGGCTCCGTCGGCCACGATCACCACTTCGGGCCGCACCGTCTCCACCGTGCCGTTGGCTCGCAGTTCCACACCTTCCAGAGACCCATTGTCGACCAGGGGGCGGGCCTCGGTTTTTTCCCGGATGGTCACGCCTTGGCTGCGGGCCATTTCTGCCACCTGCTGGTCGAGTTCCCGACGGCGGATCACTCCTCCCCAGTCGGGAAAGCGGGAATGGTCGGGCCAGGACATCTCCAGCATCAAGTCGTCACCGGCGTAGGAACGCAACCCGGTAATGCGGTGAAAGCCGGGCACCGAGAAATCGAAGCCCATCTCGGCGAGTTGATAGATCGCCCGGGGGGTGAGTCCGTCGCCGCAGGTCTTGTCACGGGGAAAGGACTTGCGCTCCACCAAGGTCACGGCATGGCCGTCTCTCCCCAGCCAATAGGCGGCAGCCGACCCGGCGGGACCTCCTCCCACCACCAACACTTCAGCGCCGTTCATCATCCCCAAAGATAGCCGCCCCCCGGACGGTCCCCGCCACCAAGACTCCTGCTGGCGGGCCGCGGATTTGGGCTCCGCGGAGGGGTGTAGGATTTTTGACCATGACCAGGGGGGATATTCCTCATACCACCGTATCGCGGTTGCCGCTGTACTTGCGCTGCCTCGATCGCCTTCCCGTCCAGCAGGAAACGGTGTCGTCGGAAGACATAGCCACCGCTCTCGGCCTCAAGGCTGCCCAGGTGCGGCGGGACTTGTGGTATCTGGATTGTGAGGGACGTCGGGGCGTGGGGTATGACATTCAGTCGATTATTTCCCAGATCGTGTCCACACTCGGCCTCAATCTCCCCCTCACCACTGTCATCGTGGGAATGGGAAACCTCGGCACGGCCCTTGCCGGCTACCAGGGATTTGTCAATCGCGGGCTGACCCTGGCGGGTGTGTACGACACCGACCCCCGGAGGATCGGCGAGAAGGTGGGGGAGATCTTCATCCGCCATCCCGATCACCTGCTTGAGGATGTCGCCGAGTTGGGGGTGTCCATCGGGGTCATCGCCACTCCCACTTTCGCGGCGCAGGGAGTGGCCGACCTGTTGGTGAAAGTGGGGGTGACCTCCATTCTCAACTTCGTGCCGGTGGTGCTGCGCGTTCCCCAGGAGGTGACCGTCCGCAGGGTGGATGTCGCCACCGAGTTGCTGATCTTGGGCTATCAGGTCCAACTTGGGAGAACCGGAATAGGATGGCCTCTCGGCTGAAGGCTTATTCATTACCCGATAACGCTGTGGCTCGCCTGCTGGGTCTGTTCCTGGCGGTGTCG
Source organism: Acidimicrobiia bacterium (assembly GCA_965248705.1). Lineage (GTDB taxonomy): Bacteria > Actinomycetota > Acidimicrobiia > Spongiisociales > ZC4RG35 > Bin76. The sequence goes on from CBDFJY010000002.1 coordinate 1,315,929, forward strand.
GCGCTAAGATAGCCGATGGCAATGGAGATCACTGCCATTCGTGCATGGCGCGTCGACCTCCCTCTGGTTGAGGGGCGCTATACCTGGTCTGACGGACGGTTCGTTGAGGTTTTCGATAACACGGTTGTTGAAATCCAAACCAATGCCGGAATTTCGGGATATGCGGAAAGCTGTCCTCTGGGTTCGGCCTATTTGCCGGCTCACGCCGCGGGGGTGCGGGCAGGCATTGCGGAACTTGCCCCCCATTTAATCGGGAGGGACCCTCGTGATCTCAACGAGATCAACAGAATCATGGACGGCTCGTTGCTCGGCCACCCGCATGCCAAGGCGCCCCTGGACGTTGCCTGCTGGGACATTCTCGGAAAAGTGACAGGCCTTCCGCTGTTCACGCTTCTGGGAGGTCGAGCACAGGATGACGTCGCGCTTTATCGTGCGATCTCGCAGCAACCGCCGGACAAAATGGCGGCCAATGTTAAGGGATATCGCGAGGAGGGGTACGGGCGGTTCCAGTTGAAGGTCGGCGGGAACGCAAGCGACGATATTGCGCGCATTCGTGCTGCCCGTGAAATACTTCATGACAGTGATGTGCTCGTGGCCGATGCGAACACCGGCTGGGCACGGCATGAGGCTGCCCGGGTTGTCCATGCTGTGGCGGATTTGGACGTGTACATCGAACAACCATGCAAGACGTTTGCCGAGTGCCTCTCTATCCGGAGGCGTACCGTCAGACCTTTTGTGCTTGATGAGAGCATCGACGGTATTGAAGCCCTGACAAGAGGCTTGGCGGAGGATGCGATGGATGTCATCAATCTCAAAATCTCAAAGGTTGGTGGACTGACAAGAGCGCGGATTATGCGTGATGTCTGCGTCGAGTCCGGAATACCCATGATTATCGAGGATCCATGGGGGTCCGATATCACCACCGCGACCGTGGCCCATCTGGCCCAATCGACTCCCGAAGAGTTCACTTTCGCGGCAACCGACTTCAACTCCTACGTGACGGTGTCAACCGCGACAGGCGCTCCCCAACGGGAGTTGGGCAGGATGAAGGCTGCGAACCGACCAGGCCTGGGCATTGAGCCGGTCTTTGATGTGCTTGGCGAACCGGTGTTGGAGATCTCCGCCTGAGTGAGATATCAGCGAGGTTGAACGTTGCGCACTTGACTTCGCTGGTGGCGTAGACCACCACAAGAGCGTCGGCGATATGGCTGCGAACGGCGCCGTACAGGCTCCGCCGGATGAAGCCACCAAGAGCCCCCGGCCCGCTGTGTTGGAGGCTCCTCCATGGTGAGAAGGGCTTGCCGATGTAGTTGTCGGCCCATGCCGGGCGCCCCCAGGCCAACGGCTGGGTGGAGCTGGTGCAGGGCACACATGTCGCGGCTAAGCCAGCCCGACTTCCGGTGTTATGGTGTCCTTAACGGCGGCGGCACGACAGTTCCCCTCTGCATCACCATCCGCATGGACCGCAGGGCCCGGATGTCCTGGAGGGGATCCTGGTCCACGACGATGAGGTCCGCCTCCTTGCCCGGCTCGACGGTCCCTACCAGATGGCCCAGACCAACGGCGCGCGCCGCCACCCCGGTTGCGGAGTGGACGACGTCGGCAGGGCTCATGCCCGCCTGGACTTGGAGCTCCAACCCAAGGCAGTAATCGCCGAAGGTCTGGATCGCGTCGGTGCCGGCCACGATGGAGATCTCCCATTCAGACCAGAGCCTGCCCAGGAACTCCACCTGACGCTCGCACTTGACCTGGAGGTCTTCCAGGCCCCGGTCCTCCTCCGGAGTCAAGGTATGCCCCTCCTCTCGTCGCGCCAGCAGCTTTTCTCGGCGCCGGTAGCCCGTCTGCACCGTAGGGCTGACCAGGACCCCCTGCCGGGCAATGCGTTCAGCAATCCGCGGGTCGAAGCGGTAGGAGCCGTCGGGTTCTATGAAGGTGGCGTGCTCGATGGAATCGACGCCTGCGTCCAGAGCGTTGACGATGCTTTGAGTGGCTATGCAGTGGGCCGTGGTGGGCTTGCCCAGGTTGTGGGCCTCGTCCACAATGGCTGAAAGCTCCTCCACGCTGTAGGACGGCCGGCGGTTGTCGGTGCCGGCGGTTCCCCCGCCGGAGGCCATGATTTTGATGAAGTCGGCGCCGTCCCGGACCAGCCGGCGCACGGCTTTCCGCACGCCCTCCACTCCGTCAGCCTCCTGGTTGCACCACCAGAAGTGGCCTCCGGTGGTCGTCACCGGGCGGCCGCTGAGGAGCAGCCGGGGCGCCAGTGCCAGGCCCTGCCGGACGCCCCGACGCAGGTCGAAGGTCACCTGGTTGCGGGCGCCGCAGTCCCGCAGGGTCGTGACCCCGGCGTTGAGGTGGATGTGGGCGTTGCGCGCCGCGCGCAGCAGCATTATCTCGTCGGAGTCCCGTTCTATGACCTCCTCGTAAGTGGCGTCCCCGGAGCCGAACATGAGATGTGTGTGGGCATCGATGAGACCGGGCAGCAGGTACCCGTCGCGACAGTCCAGCTCCCGGACCTCGGGTCCGCGGGGCGCCTCGACGGCGGCTTCGGGGCCCGCGGCCACAATGCGGGACCCCTCCACTATTACGATGGCGTTCTGGACGGGTGGAGACCCTGTGCCGTCGAAGAGGGCCTTGGCCCGGATAACCGTCTGTGCGTTGCCCACGGTTTCCCCCTGAGTGCTAAATCGGTAGCTGGCGCCTCCCCGGCATGATACTACATTCCGTAGGCATCCAGGGACCCCAGCCAGAACTCCCTGACGATGGGGAAGGCAGGCACAGCGTGCCAGAGTCGGTCCGGAGTGACCTCTCCGACGAGGGCGAAGGTGGCGGCCTGGAGCATCTCCCCCGCGCCGGGGCCAACGAGGGTGGACCCTACCACAGTCCGCCGTCGAGTCCCATCGCGGAGCCTCCTCTTCAGGCTATCCCGGTGGGAACTGTTTGGTGGTCGATGCGCGCTGTCGACCTGTGCTTAGGCCAGCGCACTGGATTGGCGCTCGGGCTGGGTGTAGAGTGTTCACAAAGGAGGTTCGCCATGGCTTTGCAGCTAGACCATACAATCGTGCCCGCCTACGACAAGGTGAAGTCCGCGAAGTTCATCGCCCGCATCTTCGGACTGGAATACAAAGGGACCTGGGGACATTTCGCCCCTGTCGAGGTCAACGACACGCTGACGCTCGACTTCGACGACTCGGATGATCCACGCTCCAACCACTACGCCTTTCTGGCTTCGGACGAAGAGTTCGATGCGGTGCTCCAGCGCGTCAAGGACGAGGGCGTCCCCTTCGGGAGCGGCCCTCGCTCTCGGACGGATGGCAAGATCAACCACAAGCACCGGGGACGCGGGTTCTACTTCGACTGCGAAAACGGACACGCCTGGGAGGTCATCACCCACACATATATCACCGAATGAGGCCTTCGCGGTGACGAGGGAACGACTCGTGACGTCGCTCTGCCCAAGTTGGGCACAGGCTCTCGTCGAACCTGTCCAGTTCCCGCGTCGGACTGGAGAGGTGCTCCAACGTCGCCGTGCGGGTGACGAGGTCGTACCGCTTGCTATGCTGATTGGCGGCGCAGGCTTGGGGGAGGACTGAAGTGGGGTATGTCACGCAGCGAGAATAGCGGAGGAGCATCTTGAACGGCGAAGCTACCGAACGGGAAGTGAACGAACGATTCAATATCGTGAAGCGTCTTTACGGGGATCGCTTGGACGATGAGCAGTTGGAAGGGGTGCGGAAGGGCATTGAGACCATTGTCCGAGTGTCAGCTGCTATGAGAGCCGTCAAGCTTGATAATGGCGATGAACCGTTCTCGGTGTTCATGCCTTACCGGGAGGAGGGCTGACGTCTTGTCAGACGGTCTCGTTTTCAGGAGCATTCGGCAACTGGGCGGTCTCGTGCGCGACCGGGAGGTGTCACCGGTAGAGCTTGCTGAGCTCTTTTTGGCTCGACTGGAGACGTTGGGACCGGACTACAACGCGGTAGTCACCGTGACGCGCGAGCGAGCGCTACGGCAGGCAAGGCGCGCGGAGCAGGAGATCGCGTCCGGCCGGTACAGGGGTCCGCTGCACGGCATTCCCTACGGCGCAAAGGATTTGTTGGCCACCTCGGACGGCATACCCACAACATGGGGCGCCGCCCCGCTCCGCGATCAGGTCTTCGACTACGACGCCACTGTGATACAGAGGCTCGAGGCAGCGGGAGCGGTGCTTGCGGCCAAGTTGGCAATGGTGGAGCTTGCGGGCGGCGGAGGTTATTGGCAACCTAACGCTTCGTTCACCGGCCCGGGTATCACACCTTGGGACAAGACGAGATGGAGCGGCGGGTCGTCCACCGGGTCCGGCGCGGCGACGGCGGCCGGTCTGGCGCCGTTCGCCATTGGCTCGGAGACCGGCGGTTCCATCATCTCGCCTGCCAGCAATTGCGGAGTGGCCGGCCTGCGTCCTACCTATGGGCGGGTTAGCCGGTACGGGGCGATGGCCCTTTCCTGGACGCTGGACAAGCTGGGGCCGCTGTGCCTGACCGCGGACGACTGTGGCCTGGTGTTGGAGGCTATCGCCGGTCCAGACCCCAAGGACCCGACTACGACCCATCGCAGCTTCAGCTACGACGACTCGGACGTGTCGTCGAGGCGTTTCAGGCTCGGTGTTCTGAAGAACGTGGCCGCCAATGTTGACGACACGACGCGTTCCAACTTCGAGCGGGCGCTGGATGTGCTGGGAGAGGTGTCTGACATAGAGGAGGTGCAGTTCTCCGACCTGCCGCACGAAGAAATCCTCCAGATGATCTTGTTCGCGGAGGCGGCGAGCGCCTTCGATGAGATCGTGGACAGCGGGATGCTGGCGGAATTGACCGCGCCGGAAGACCGCTTCGGCTGCTATCCGCGGGTGGCGGTGCTGGCGAAAGACTACATCAAGGCGATGCGCCTGAGGAAGTTCATGGCGGAGAACGCCGACGAGGTGATGTCGCCGTTCGACGCGCTGGTCGCGCCATCGCGGTCTGGCGTGGCAACGCCGCTCGACCAGGAGTTCCGCAGCGCGACCCTGCACTCAGGAAAAGACACCATGATGGCGGTCGGAAACGCGGCCGGACTTCCAGCCATATCGGTCCCGAGCGGTTTCTCAGCAGAGGGTCTGCCTACGGGAATACAGTTCATGGGCAGAGCCTATGAGGAGAACGCCATTCTCGCGGTGGCCCGCGCCTACCAGTCGTTCACCGACTGGCACGAGCGTCATCCTCCCGACCTGCTTTCCGCTAGCTGAGCCGCAGGAAAGGCCCTGTACCGGCGAGATTGGCGCATCCTCGGCGTTAAGCAACCTCCTCCACTGAGGATCGGTCCTCCCCTTGTTAGTAGATGTCCCGGACTGTTTATGTGTACATAGGCCCGCACGCATCGTATTGTCGGAAACAGGTGGCTTTTGCGGTTAATTTCCGCAACCCATCTGCATCATGGGTCTATCCGCGAAACGATGCTTGCTAAGGATCTTCCGGGGGAGGGGGTGACGCCCGGCGCCTGGTCGGCTTCGGGCAACCGGGAGGCTCAGTCCGGTGGGTCTACCAGCGCGTCGAGCGCGATATCAATCATGCGGTCAACCGCCGCCCTGACCACTTCCCGATGGGGGTTGTAGCCGGCCAACTCTTCATCACGTTCCGCCAGGGGGTTCCCGTCCACCGTCAGAATGGCGCCACTTTCCCTTCCTGCCAGTCCGGCCAGCACAAAAAGCACCGCACATTCCATCTCGACCGCCCTCACTCCGGTCTTCTGCCAAAGGGCCAAGTCGGAGCCCAGAATGTCATGTGAGTAGAACACGGCGCTGGTCAGGGCCAAGCCCTCATGGATGTCAGACCCGCCTGAGGAGGCCCGGCGCAGGGCGGCGACCACATCTGCAGAGGCCAATGCCGGATACCCATCCGGCACAATCTGGGAGGTGAAACCCTCGTTGCGTACCGCCCCCGTGACTATCACCAGATGGCCGTCGATGATGTCGTCCTGCATTCCTCCACAGGTCCCCGCCCGGATCAATCGCTGGGCGCCCGCCCTGAGAAGTTCCTCGAAGCACACCGCCGCGCCCGCCGATCCCACTCCGTGGGACACCACCCCCACGGGAACTCCCCGATGGTGGCCGACAAAGGTGACGTACTCCCGGTTGCTTCCCACCTGGACAGAATCGTCAAGATGGGCGGCCGCCCGGCGAGCGCGATCGGGGTCACCGACCACCAGTACCCGTTCAGGGATTTCCTTGGCCTCAATGTTCAAGATGGGAAGAGACATCCTCACACCACTCTTTCGTTTCCACCGTCTATGGGTATTTGCGCTCCGGTGGTGGCGGCGAACCGGTCGCTCACCAACTCGGCCACCGCTGCCGCCACTTGCTGGGAAGTGACCGCGGTACCCAACAGGTTCCGTCTTTTGTAAGAATCCACATCCATGTTGTACTGGGCGGCTCGAGCAGCCAACAGTTCTTCGTTCCAGATTCCGGTGTCGAACACCGCGTCGGGGTTGACTATGTTGACTCGGATTCCATCCGCCGCCCACTCCAAGGCGGCCACCCGGGCCAGCTGGGTGAGGGCTGCTTTGGATGACGAATAAGCGGCTGCCCCGGGGCCCGGAGCGGGCACGTTCTTGGTGGAGATCACTACCACCCGCCCGCCGGCCGGAGATAGCCGAAGGAAGGGGTGCACATCGGAAAGCAAATCCGCCGCCGCATCTACGTTCACCGCCATCACCTTCCGCCATAAGGAGCGGTCCAGTTCGGCAATGACCCTGGACGCCTCGAAAATCCCGGCGCAGACCACCACGATGTCGATCCCGCCGAAGCGCTCCACGGCCCTCTCCACCGCCTGCGCCTGGGCAGCTTGCTCGGTTATGTCGCAGGAAATGCCCAACCAGGCGGGGGAGTTGAAGGTCGTGGCTACCGACGCAGAGATGTCCAAGCCGGTGACGGCCGCTCCCCGGTTCAATAATTCCTCGGCACATGCCCGACCGATACCTGAGGCCGCTCCCGTCACCAGCGCCGCCATGCCGGTCAGTTCGGGAGGTTGGCTTTGGCGTTTCAGCTTGGCTTGCTCCAGTTCCCAGTACTCCACCTCGAACATGTCCCCCTCGGGTAGAGCGACATACCCGCCCAGATGATCCTCGGCCCGCACCAGGGTGGTGATGGTGTGGTGATAGATGTCCGAAGCTATCCCCGCCGCCGACGCGTTGGCGCCGATCGCCAGCATCCCGATCTCGGGATCGAGCACCACCCGGGGCGCCGGATCCAGCATGGTCGTCTCGCCGCGCGCCCGGCCCAGGTTGCGCTGGTAGTAGCTCCGGTAGTCATCGGCGTATCGGGCAATATCTCTGCCCACCATCGGTGTCCGTTTGGTTCGGATGATGTGATCGGGGGTGAGCGGTCCTCGACTGGCCAGGGAGGCGAGGTCAGGACGGCGGACGAAGCGGGCCACCTCCGGACAGGTATGGCGCACCGAGATCACAGGTTGTCCTACCGCCCGGGAGATCCCTGCTCTCAGGCGGGCCAACTCCACCGGGTCAACCCAACCGAGCGGCTCGCCTTCCGCGGCCCGGTGCGGGGCGTGGATGTCCAGCCACCGGGCGGCGCGGGAGATAAGGTCCAGATGACGTTGATAGGCGTGTCTGGTAGTGGGCCCGTAGGTGAACAGGCCGTGGTTCATGAGCACCATACCGCTCGAGGCATCCCCCCCATCTGGCCACATGTCCCGTACTTCTCGGGCCAGGTCGAAGCCGGGCATCACGTAGGGCACGATCATCACTCCCTTTCCCAGCACCTCTCGCACGCGGTCGACGCCATCGGCGAGATTGGTGAGGGTGACTATCACATCGGCGTGGCTGTGAAGAACCGCCCGGTGGGGGATCAGGGCGTGGAGCAAGGACTCCACCGACGGCTGGGGAGCGGCCGGATCAAGCCGCGCCGCCGACAATTCCCGCATCATCTCGGAGTCCGAGAGACTCTCCAGTTCCAGAAGTTGGCGCAGGCGATCAAGAGGCAGGGGAGCGAACCCGGCCTTCTCGATGCTGGCCAGATCCCATCCCGACCCTTTCACCCACAGGGTTTCCACCTGCGCGCCGGTTATGTCTCGAAATGGCGCTTTCACCGAGGTGTTGCCCCCGCCGTGCAACACCAAAAACGGATCGGACCCCATCAGCCGGGAGCCGTACACACACTCGGCCAGGGGATCGGAATGACCCGAGGCTATTTCGTCGTTCCAAAGGTCCTTCATCACCCTTCTCCTCCAGGATTTAGTAGGGAGTGTCTCCGCCGTCGATGCTGATCGCCTGACCGCGGATGATCCCAGCATCGTCGGAGAGCAGGAAGGCGATCACCCGCCCCACTTCCACCGGCTTGATCTTCCGACCCAGTTGGGCAGGCCCCATCTGTCCCAGCAGTTCATCAGCGGGTACTCCCAAACGGGGAGATAGCCACTCCGCCACTCCGGCCAGCATGGGGGTGTCCACCCCACCGGGGCAAACCGCATTGACATTGATTTGATCTTCTGCCCATTCCATGGAAAGGGACCGAGTGAGTCCCAGAACTGCTGCCTTTGAAGCGTTGTAGGCAGCCATATTCGGATATCCGGCCTTGCCGCAGTTGGAACTCACGTTGACCACCGCCCCGCCCCCGTGTTCCCGCAGGTGGGCCCCTACCGCCTGAGCGAACACGAACGAGCCCGTGACGTTCACCTCCAACTGGCGGTTCCAATCAGACGCAGAGGCGTCCCAGGCGGTGTCAAGGAACACCACCCCCGCGCAGTTCACCAGTCCATCCAGCCGCTCGAAACGCCCCAAGGTCTCTGCCACCACCCGCCGGGCATCGGTGGAGATGGTGACATCGGTTGCCAGGGCCAGTGTCCGGTCTCCGTCGGGGTCGACCTGTGAAGCCGCTTCCGAGGGAGTCTGCAGGTCCACCATCGCCACTCCCCGGGCGCCGTCCTCCAAGAGGGCTTGAGTGATGCCCCGGCCGATGCCTCCCCCCGCTCCGGTCACCACATATACACGATCGGCAAGTCTCATTGCTGTGTTCCTCTCACCAGGTGGGATGGGCCAGGACGCCGCCGTCCACCACCAGGTTGGCGCCGGTGATCCACCGCGCCAGGGGTGACACCAAAAACAGACAGGCGTCCGCCACGTCCTCGGGGGTTCCCAGTCTGGTCAGAGGAGCGGCGGCCTGCCAGCGGGCCACTCCCTCGGGCCACTGCTCTTCGAGCCCTTGGCGATGGATCAACCCCGGTGACACCGCGTTGACCCGAATTCCGTGGCTCCCGTACTCCAGGGCGGCCGCCCGGGCGTGCATGATCAACCCGGCTTTGGTGACTGCATAATGGCCGTGGAAGGCGGCTGGCTGGCTGCCTTCTATGGAGGCGATGTGGATCACCGAGCCCGGAGAGCCGCGCGAGATGAGATGGTCCGCCACGGCCTGGGTGAGACGATGCACTGCGGTCAGATTGGTGTCCACCATCACCCGCCACTCCTCTTCGTCCATCTCCGGCATGGAGGCCAAGGTCTGGACCGCGGCGTTGTTAACCACCGCGTCGAGTTTGCCGAAGGAGGCTACGGCGGCCTCCATCACCCGGCACGGTCCTTCAGGGTCCCGTAGATCAGCGGTGATTTCTGAAGCAGGACCGGGCAGGGAGTGCACCAGCGGCCCAAGATCGGTGGTGCGGGTGTGGGCCACGACCGATGCGCCGGCCTCGGAGAATCGACGGGCTATACCCTGGCCGATTCCCCCTCCCGCTCCGGTGACGGCCACCACCATCCCGGAGAGGTCGAGCATGGCCGAGGGTGAGGGAAGCGTCATGGGAGGGGACGGTCGCGGGTGAGTTCGCAAATCCGGGTCCCTGCCTCGGGGTACCGGTGGGCCAGGTGAGCGCTGTCTCCCAGTTCGAAGCCGTCGGGATTCCAGGCCGGCGCCATGGTGGTTCCCACCAGGCTCCAGTCTCCCAGCGTGGAGGCTCCCATCCATACCCCTGCGGGCACCGTCACGCAGGGTCGCTGGCCTTCTGCCAGTTCCTTTCCCAGGATGGGCCGGTCGACCGAGCCGTTGGGATGGAGCAGCAGCATGCTGGCGGGGGCGCCCAGGTAGTGATGCCAGATCTCGGGCGCGTCCAGGCGGTGCAAGGCGGAGAAATCGCCGGGTCGCATCAGAAAGTAGATGGCGCTTCCGTGTTCGTCGAGCCAGGTTTGAGCCCACATCCCACCCTCTTCCGGCATGGGCTCCAAGCCCAATAAAGTGATGACTTTGTCGGCGTTCATCCCGTCGCCAGGCGGGCGGCGCGCCGGGAGATATCTACCGGGGACGCTTCGACGTCCACCGTCAGCACCTTGCCCTCCGACATCACCCGCCTTCCCCCCACCCACGAGGAGTGAACTGCGGCTGGAGAACCCGACCAGACCAGGCGGGAGATGAGATCATCCTCTTCGGGGATCACCGGGCCGAAGGCGGGGTCGGTGGTGGAGACGGCGATCATGTCGGCCGGATTCCCGGGGGAAAGCCTGCCCAGGTCGGGCCGGTCTATGGCGGCGGCCGCTTCCTTGGTGACCATCGCCAGGGCGTCATGGGGCAGGAGAGCAGCGGCGTCATGTGAACGGATGCGGGCCAGGCGCAGGGCCATCCGCATCTCCTCGAACATGTCCAGGCGATGGTGCGATGCCGGTCCGTCGGTGGCGATGCCCACCGGAATCCCGGCCTTTCGCATCTCGGCCACCGGGGCGATGCCCGAGGCGTGCTTGCCGTTGGAGCAGGGACAGTGGGCCACTCCCGCTCCCGCCTCGGCCAGGATGGCGATGTCGTCGGGTGAGATCCACACCGAATGGGCGGCCATCGTCGGTGAATCCAGGATGCCCACCTTCGCCAGGTAGGCGGTTGCCGACATTCCGGTCTGCTTCCTTACCGCCTCCACCTCCCATTCCTGTTCGTCGACATGGATGTGGATCAACATTCCGTTGGCGGCCGCCGCATCGGCCACCCCCTGCATGCACCGCTCCGAGAGGGAATACACGGCGTGGGGGCCGATTCCTATCTGGATGAGGTCGCTTCCCTGCCAATCCTTGGCCATTTCGGTCATCTGATGCAACTGGTCCTGCCAGGCGCCGAACCTGCTCAGCTGGGCGTCTTCGATGAGAGGGGCGGTTACCACGCACCGCAAACCGGCTCGCACCGCACCCGCCGCCACTGCCTGGCCGTAGAAATACATCTCCATCGAAGTGGTTACCCCACCGGCCAGCAGTTCCGCAGCGCCGGCCATCATTCCCATCTCCACGTCCTCGGGGGTGAGACGGGCCTCCCGCGGCCACATGACCTCGTGCAGCCACCGGTCCACCGGAAGGTCCTCCCCGGCGCCCCGCAGCAGCACCATGGGAGTGTGGCAGTGGATGTTCACCATGCCGGGCAGGACCACCCCCTCCACCCGCTCGATGGTTGCGTCTTCCCGAGCCGGCGCGTCTTCGGCCTTCCCCACCCATGTCACTTTGCTTTCTTCCACATCCACGGCGCCCGGCGAGAAAATGGACTCCTCGGCGTCCACCGGGATCAGGTGATCCGCCAGATATCGATGCGTCTCGGTCATCCCCAATAGGCTAGGGCTCCATGGAGCCGAAATCACAGGAGAGTTCCGTCGAAACGGTGGAGTGGGATGGCGAAGTCGTAAAGCTGATTGACCAGACTCGGCTCCCCCACCAACTGGTCATCCTGGAAATCTCGGATGTGCCGACTCTGGTGGCGGCTATCCAGCGGCTGTCGGTGCGGGGCGCTCCCGCTATCGGGGTAGCCGGCGCCTACGGGGTGGCCTTGGCGGTTCGCCACCACGGCACGCAGGGCCCCGAACTCGATGAGGCGATCGCCGCGCTCCGCTCGGCCCGCCCCACCGCTGTCAACCTGGCCAAGATGGTGGATCGGACGGCTGCTTTGGTGTCCCAGGGCTTGGAAAGGGTGCTGGACGAAGCCCACAACATCCGCGATGAGGAGCTGGCCGCCTCCATCTCCATGGGCGAATACGGAGCGGATCTGGCGGACGAGTTGATTGGCGAGGCGGCGGCGCGAACCATGACCATCTGCAACACCGGCGGGCTGGCCACGGTCGCCCGGGGGACGGCGCTGGCTGTCATCCAGACGCTTCACGAACGCGGACGCCTGGAGATGGCGCTCCCCGTCGAAACCCGTCCCCTCCTGCAGGGAGGGCGTCTCACCACCTGGGAACTGGCCCGGATGGGGGCGCCGTTCCGGCTGCTGGTGGACGGTGCCGGGCCGTTTCTCCTGGCCAGGGGAGAGGCCAATCTGGTGCTGGCCGGCGCCGACCGGATAGCCCGTAACGGCGATGTGGCCAACAAAATCGGCACTTTCAGCCTGGCGCTGGCCGCCCGCCACGCCGGGGTGCCGTTCATAGTGGTGGCTCCCGAGTCGACAGTCGATCTCGACACTCCGTCCGGCGCCGAAATAGACATAGAGGACCGGGGATCGAGGGAGGTGGTTTCCCTGGCGGGAGTGGACGTTGCGCCGCCCACCGCCGAGGCGCTGAACCCGGCCTTCGACATCACCCCCGCCGAATTCATCACCGCTATCGTTACTGATCGGCGGGTCATCAGGCCTCACCACGGCCAAACTCCCGAGAATGTCCCCTGGGGAGCGCTCAGGCGTTCCCGTGAGGGGGAGACAGCACCAAAATGAGAAGGAGAAAGCGACATGAGAAACCGAAGAGTGGTTCTGGGAATCACAGTCATGCTGGCCCTTGCCTTGTTGGCCTCGGCCTGCGCCGAAGAAGAAGAAGCCGCACCCGACGGCCCGAGTTTGATCTATGTAACCCCCAATCCGATTGGCGTTAACAAGTTCCTGGAACTGGGCCAAGTCGGCACCCAGCGGGTGGCCGAGGAAATGGGAGGGTCTTGGAAAACCTTTGAGTCGACCAACGACTCCGACCGGCGCGCCAACGTCGAGGCCGCCATTGACGAGGCGCCCGACGTGGTGGTGCTCACCACCTTCACACTCCTCGAGTTGGCCGACGAAGTTTCCAAGGCCAATCCCGATCAGCAGTTCATTCTGATCGACGCCTGTCCCAACGAGCCTGCCGCCAACCTGCACTGCGGGGTTTTCCGGGAGCACGAAGGGGCCTACCTGCTGGGCATCATGGCGGGCCGTCTCAGCCAGGCCAAGCAGATAGGCTCGGTAGTGGCGCTGGACATTCCGTTCCTGCACCGCTGGTCCGACAGCTTCGCGCTGGGCGCCCAGAGCATCGATCCTTCCATTACCGACACGCAAGTGTTCATCGGTGGCGACAATCCCTTCTCCGATCCGGCTCGCGCCAAGGAACAGGCGTTGGCGGTGGCGGCGCGCGGCGCCGATCACATCTTCGCAGTGGGCGCCGGGTCCAACGGCGGCATTTTCGAAGCCGCCCAGCAGGAGGGCTTCTTGAGCTATGGTGTGGATATCAACCAGTGCCCGGACGCTCCGGGAAGCATCGTTGACAACAACCTGAAGCTGGTGGATGTCCTGGTCGAACAGTTAGCGAAGCAGGTGCTGGACGGAACGGCCGGCTCGGTGGTGGCCTTCGGTCTGGCCGAGGGCGGCACCGGTGTGGTGGCCCTCTTCTCCGATGACGAACTAGCAGCAAGCGAGTGTGTGATTGCCGACCATCCCGATATCGTGGCCGAGGTCCGCGCCGCCCGGGACGCCATCGTGGCAGGCGACATCGTAGTCCCCGACCCCCTGTTCGGTTGATGACTTCTTGACCTTCGAGCTGGAGCTCCGCGGAATAACCAAGCGGTTCCCCGGCGTCGTTGCCAACGACGCGGTGGACTTGGCGGTGCGGCCCGGAGATATCCACGCCATTGTCGGCGAGAACGGGGCAGGCAAGACCACCCTGATGTCGTTGCTCTACGGACTGTTCCCCCCCGACGAGGGAGAGATCCTCATCAGGGGGGAACCGGTCCGTTTCTCATCGGCGTTGGACGCCATCGGGGCCGGGCTGGGCATGGTCCATCAGTCATTCAAACTGTTCCCGACCCTGAGCGTGGCCGACAATGTGGTGTTCCGCCAGGAACCCACCCGTGGCGGGCTCATCGACCGAGCAGCCAGCGCCGTCCGGGTCCGGGATCTGGCCGACCGGTACGGCTTGGCGGTGGATCCCGAGGCAGCGGTGGAGGATCTCCCGGTGGGAGTACTGCAGCGGGTAGAGATACTGAAGGCTCTCTACCGGGACGCGCAGGTCCTCATTCTGGATGAGCCCACCGCGGTGCTCACCCCCCAGGAACGGGACCAGCTGTTCGAGGTTATCCGGAGACTGCGTGACGCGGGGCGAACGATTCTCTTCATCACCCACAAGCTGGGGGAGGTGATGGCGATCTCCGACCGAGTGACCGTACTCCGCAACGGTCGGTCGGTGGCCAACCTGGTGACCGCCCAGACCAACCCGACCGAGATAACCTTGCATATGACCGGCCGGGCGGTCGACTTGCATCGGAGGGCCCCCGAACACGAGCCCGACCGGGTCGTGCTCGAGGTGGAGAGTCTCACCGTGCTGGGCGGCCATGGGCGGCCGGTAGTGGATGACGCTAACTTCGAGGTGAGATCGGGGGAGATAGTGGGAATAGCCGGGGTGGCGGGAAACGGCCAGAGCGAGTTGATCGAGGCGCTCTGCGGGCTGCGGGAGGCGGCCTTTGGCTCGGTGACCCTATCGGGTAAGGACATCACCGGTGTCGACGTGGCCGGACGGCGAGATGCCGGACTGGCATACATACCCGAGGATCGCTACGGGGTGGGTACCACCCGTCAGGCATCGGTCTCCGAGAACCTCCTGATGGGTCATCACCGGAGAACGAAGGTCCAGCGTAAGGGCTGGTTCGACCGCCGCGCGGTCACCGAACTCACCCGACGGCTGGTGGAGGTGTTCGGGATCAAGGTGGGTTCGGTATCAGATCCGGTTTCAACGCTCTCGGGCGGGAACCTGCAGAAGGTGGTGGTGGCTCGGGAGATGGAATACGGTTCGCCGCTCCTCATCGCCGAGCAGCCCACCCGCGGACTCGACATCGGCGCCATCGAGTTCGTTCACAGCCAGTTAGTGGATTACCGGGACCAGGGCGGAGCGGTGCTGATGGTGTCGGCCGAATTGTCGGAGATCCTAGCGCTGAGCACCCGCATCCTGGTGATGTTCGAGGGGCGCATCGTGGCGAGTCTTGATCCCCGTAGCGTCGCCGAGCCCGAGATCGGCCTTTACATGACCGGAGCGCACCTAGAGGCAGCGGTTGCTTAAGCGGTTCCTGGACGAACTCCGGAGTATGAGCCAACGGGCGTTGGTGAGTCCGGTGACCTTCTCGTTGCTCTTTGCCTTTGCTCTGGCCGCCGCCATTGTGGCTGTCACCGGTGGTGATCCCCTGGCGGCGGGGGAGGAGATGTTCACCGGGGCGGTCACCGGCTCCGGGCTGCGCAACACCCTGGGCCGAGCGATCCCGATAGTGGGTATGGCCCTGGCGGTCTCTATCGCCTTTCGATCGGGAATCATCAATCTGGGGGGAGAGGGTCAGATGGTGATCGGCGGGCTGGCAGGGACGATCGTGGCCATATACGTGCCGGGTCCGGGGATTCTGATCGTCCCCCTGGCGATGCTCACAGGAGCCGTGGTGGGCGCCCTGTGGGCGCTCCTCCCCGCCTACGGTCAGACCAGGCTTCGTCTTCCCATTCTCATCACCACCCTGCTCCTCAATTACGTGGCCCGCGCCATCACCGGATACCTGGTGCGGTTCCCGCTGGCCGACGTTTCGGTCACTCTGGCGACCACCCGCCAGGTTCCCGAGTCCGCCCGCATGCCCAAGATGCCGGTCTTCGGAGGAGTCAGCCTGTCGCTGATTCTTGTCATATTGCTGGTGGTGCTTCTCTGGATGGTGTACACCCGCACCGTGGCTGGCTACGAGACGCAGATGGCAGGCTTCAACATGCGCTCCGCCCGCTACGGGGGCATCGATGTGGAGCAGCGCACAGTACAGGTGATGGTGGTGGGCGGGGCGATCGGGGGACTGATCGGGACCCATCTCATCATCGGCGAGGCGATTCGTTACATCGACGGCGAGTTGGTGCTGAGCGGCTTTGCCTGGACCGGTCTCCTGGTCGCCCTCTTGGCGGTGAACCGGCCCATTCCCATTTTCATTACGGGGCTCTTCTTCTCGGGTCTTCAGATCGGCGGGCTGGCGATGCAGCGGAACGCCGGCGTGTCGTGGCGCCTATCGCAGGTGTTGCAGGCGGTGGTGATCGTGGCGGTGGCTTGTCGACTTGCCATCCGAAGGGGTGAGCGGCGCCAGGCCGAGCCAGGGGAAGCCGAAGCGGCGGGGGTGGGGGAGGTCTGATGTTCGAACAGATCTTCGACACCGCTCTCTTCGACTCGGCCACCCGGGCCATGATCCCCATCCTGCTGGCGGCGCTCGGCGGCATGATCTGCGAGCGTGCGGGGGTCTTCCAGATCGCCCTGGAGGGAATCATGCTAGCGGGGGCTTTTGCGGCGGTGGCCGGTTCCTATCTGGCCCTGAGCTCCGGCGTGGGGGTGATCTTCGGGATGGCGGCCGGGATGCTGATTGCCCTCGCTCTTGCATACGGCACGGTTACCCGCCAAGGCGATTCCATCGTGCTGGGGATAGCCTTGAACCTGCTGGCGATGGGCCTCACCGGCTTCTTACTACCGCAACTCTTCGATGTGCGAGGGGTCTTGCAGCATCCCCGCATCGACGGGCTGGACAGGATCGCCATTCCGGGCCTGTCACAGCTCCCCTGGGTCGGGCCGGTGCTCTTCGACAACACCGTCCCCACCTACCTGGCGCTGCTGCTGGTACCGGCCCTGTGGGTGTTCCTGTTCCGCTCTCCGATTGGTTTGCGTCTCCGGGGGGTGGGTGAGCGGCCCCTGGCTGCGGAGACTCTCGGGGTGAGTCCGACCGTCTACAAATACGGAGCGGTTTTGGCGTCCGGCGCCTTGGCCGGGATGGCCGGGGCTCAACTCTCATTGGGCAACGTGGTGCAGTTCGCCGAGAACATGTCCAGCGGGCGGGGCTGGGTGGCGGTGGTGGCGGTGATGTTGGGCCGGGCCCATCCGGTGGGTGTCCTGGCTGCCGCCGCTCTTTTCGCTTTGGCCGAGGCGCTTGGCTTCCGCTTCCAGGGCAACGGCCTCCCGGTGCAGATAACCGACGCCCTTCCCTTCGTGGTGACCCTGTTGGCTCTGGTGGTCGCTCGCAAGCGATTCGCCCGCCTTCTCGACCTGACCACCGCCGGTTGAGTAGGCTGGGTTTGGGTGAGAGGCGGGGCCGGGAGCGGCCGCGCTGTTCCTGATCACATCCAAGAAGCGATGACCGACCGGAAATGGGAATACAAGGAGCAATGTCATGAGCAACAGGGGGCTTTGGGAGCGTTTAGAGCGACGCTTGAATCACAAGATTGAGAAATTCGCGGGAGTAGCGGGAGTTTCAGTGATGGATCTGAAGCGTGGAGACGGAGTGTCCATACGTGGCAGCGAGGTGTTTCCCACGGCGTCCACTATCAAGATCCACATTTTGACACAGCTCTTGAGCCGTGCCGAGAGAGGTGAGATAGACCTTGGTGAGCGCGTCAGGATCACACCCGAGATGCGCGGAACAGGTAGTGGAGTAATCCACTATATGGAAGGTGAGCCCGAGTTGTCAGTGCTGGATATAGCCATCCTGATGATCATTGTGTCGGACAATACGTCGACGAACATGTGCATAGATTGGGCGGGCATGGAGGCAACCAATGCGCTGTTGCGTGACATGGGACTGACCGCGACGAAGTTACGGCGCAAGATGATGGACAGCGAGGCTATACACAGGGGTGACGAGAATGTTTCGACGCCGAACGAACTCGTTGCGATGCTGGAGATGCTGTATCGGGGTAAGCCGTCATCCAAAGTGGCGGAGCAGGTCCTGCGGATCATTGGTAAGCCCAAGACTGCACCGTTGAACCGGGCGATACCGTCCAACTTGGTGGTTGCGAACAAATCGGGCGGCATGGAACGGGTCCGCTGCGATGCTGGAATTGTGTTTCTGGGAAACCGACCCTACGCCATAGCGGTGATGACCAAATTCGCATTGGAGGACGTCGTAGGCCGGGAAGCATTCATCATGGATCTGGCACGGGACGTACATCAGACGATGGTGGCACTGGACAGCACCAACGATTTCGGGTTGGGCGTACTTACGTACACGGGTTACTAGCAACAGTGTTTGCTTGTTGCGACAATGGAGGATTTGCGTAACCCGGTGACCCTGCTGGCCTTGGTGATCGCTCGCAAGCGTTTCGCCCGCCCCCGGGACCTCACCACCGCCGGATGACTAAGCTGGAATCTGTGAAAGGAAAGGACCGGAGGCGGCCGTAGAATTCCTATACCTGTTCGGGTTAGCGGTCGGGTTGCCGCTATTGCTGGTTTTCGCTTTTGGGGGCGAAGTGGGCGCCGACACCGACACTGGTTCGGACGGAGGTTTTTTCTCGCGGGTGTCGATCAGTGCTGTCGCCTTTGGGGCTACCTTCTTTGGACTTTCCGGTCTGTTCACCGTGTGGGTGGGGCTATCCCCTCTGCCGGGGGTGTTGATCTCCGCGGGGGTGGGAGTTCTGGGGGCAGCCTTTCACAACGCCCTTTTTGGTTGGCTGCGCCGCACGGAGGCGTCCAGTGAAGTCACCAACCAGGACCTCGAAGGCGCCACCGGTTTGGTCGTGTTGCCGGTTTCTACCGACAGGCGGGGGCAGATAGTTGTAGAAGTGGCGGGGCAGCGACTTCGGATTAGCGCCTCCCCCGCCAATCCGGAAGATCGGCTGGCAAAGGGAATCAGGGTGAAAATCGTGGAAATGGATGGCGGCGTGGCTCTGGTAATAGACTTAGGCACAGAAAGAAAGTAGTGAATATGTTTGGAAATGCAGGAACTCCGTTGTTGCTCGGCGCGGCAGTTGCGTTGGTGATATTGATTCTGATCGGAATCGTCAAGTCTTTGGTGGTGATTTGTCCTCCCAACCGGGTGGCGGTGATTTCCGGACGCAAGCGCGCACTGAGCGACGGGCGGAAGGTGGGCTATCGCCTGCTACAAGGAGGACGGACGCTGCGTGTCCCTCTCATTGAGCGGGTCCAGTGGATGAGTCTGAACACCATTCCGTTGGAAGTGGCGGTGACCAACGCCTATTCGCGGGGGACGATTCCTCTGAATGTGGCGGGGATCGCCAATGTGAAAGTGTCAAGCCGTGAAGGATTGCTGGAAAACGCCGCTGAGCGGTTCCTGGGACGGTCCAGTGCTCAGATCGGACAGATTGCGAAGGAGACGCTGGAGGCCAACCTGCGAGGCGTGTTGGCGACCTTGTCGCCCGAAGAGGTGAATGAAGACCGACTCAAGTTTTCGCACCAGTTGATTGATGAGGCCGACGACGACATCAAGACCCTGGGTCTGGAACTTGATGTCCTCAAAATCCAGAACGTCACCGACGATGTCCAGTATTTGACCTCGGTGGGGCGCCTTCTCACCGCCGAGGTGATTCGTAATGCCCGTGTGGCGGAAGCAGAACGCAAAGCAGAGGCGGAAAAGGCCGAGGCTGCCGGTCGGCAAGTTGGACAGGTCGCCGGCCTTGAGGCGGACAGGGCGATCGTGGTGGAGAACAATGGTCTGCGGGTCCGTACCGCCGAACTGGAGGCCGTCTCGAACGCACGAGAGGAGGAAGCGCTGGTGGCGGGAGAGGTCGCCAAAGTCGTGGCCAGTCAGGAGTTGGAAGGCCAGCGCATCGAGCTGGAGAAACGACGCGTGGAGGCGGCGGTGGTGGTTCCGGCCCGAGCCGAATTGGAAGCTCAACAACTGCATGCCCGGGCCGAAGCAGCGTCGATCATCGAGGACGGAAGAGCCCAGGTTGAGGTGTTCAAACTCCTCACCGATCAGTATCAGGCAGCCGGCAAGGACGGGCACCATGTGCTGGTGCTCAACATGCTTCCCGAACTGATCGACAAGATCGTCGCTACCGTGCAAGGAGTCAAGATCGACCGGGTGGCGGTGGTGGACTCCAACAGCGACCGGGGCAGCAGCGGTGGAGGTATACCCGGCCTGGTTTCCCAACTGCCCGCCGCTCTGGTGGCCCTGACGGAACAGATAGATGCCGCCACCGGAGTGGACATCCTTGGCTCGCTACGCCGCCATGTCGACGAACCGACGGAGGACAACGGGTAGGCCTAGCCACAAGTCGGCTTTTGCCGGCTTGCTCGTATGGGTGGAGGGCTACCAAGAACCCGATGAACAATCCCCGCCGACCAGGGCCGGGCAGCCCAAACTGTCGCAGTGCGCCGCCAACCTTGGTGGAACAGCCGGAGGCAACGGCTGTAGGTTGGGTAACGCTTGGAGGTCCCTATGGAAAGCGCTCTGCAGACCGAGCTCGAACTGGAGATTGATCATCCGAAGCAGGGTCGCGTAAAGACACCTGTTTACCTCATCCAAGCTGGGATGACTGATAAAATTAGCCCTATCAGATCGCACCAAATCGAAGTTTCGCCTATTCCCGCGGTAAACGTCGCCTCGGTGCCGCAACGCAGTCCGCTCCGCTATCCAGGCGGCAAGACATGGCTGGTCCCTCATATCCGTGCTTGGCTCAGCAGCTTCTCCGAGAGGCCCAGGTTGCTGGTCGAACCCTTCGCCGGCGGGGGGATTGTTTCACTGACCGCCGTTATGGAAAATTTGGTTGAACGTTGTCTTATGGTTGAGCTGGATCGCGACGTGGCTGCCTTCTGGCACGCAGCCCTGCGTAAAGGGGAGGAACTCGCTGAAAAGGTGTCATGCTTCACGCCCACGAGAGAAGCGGTGCACTTGCTGGCGAGCCGCGAGACACACGACATCGTGGAACACGGTTTTCGCACCCTCGTGTTGAATCGGACCCGCCGGGGTGGCATTCTGGCTCCGGGCGCCTCGTTCAGCCGAGTGGGTGAAAACGGCAAAGGGCTTGCTTCTCGCTGGTATCCCGAAACGATCGTGAATCGCTTGCAGGAAATAACGAAACACGCCGACCGCATCAGCTTCTGTGAGACGGATGGCATGAAGATGCTGGAAGCTTTCTCGGGCGAACTTGGTGGTGGCGCAGCTGTTTTCGTGGATCCGCCTTACACCGCCGGGGGCAAACGGGCCGGCAAGCGATTGTACGCGCACAGCGAAATAGACCACCCACTGCTCTTTGAGATGCTCGCCGAGAGTGGCGCCGATTTTCTTATGACATACGATCTCTCATACGAAGTCGCCGCCTTGGTGCAAAAGCACGGCTTCCATGCTGTCCAGGTGACCATGAAGAACACGCACCACGCCCGGATTCCTGAATTGGTGATCACCCCTCGACCTGTGTTTGGTCCATGAGCACCCGTTACGGGATCGCGGAATGGTATGGCCGCCTATTTTCAGAACTCTCTCCCGAAACCCGGCATACCCTGGCAAGGAAGGCGTTGCGAGAAGATCCAGAGGCTCCGCCCTGTCCGTTTCAGAAGAACAAACCTCCCTGCCGCAAGCGTGGCGGAGTGTGTTCCCTGCGCCGTTACCAAAGAGGTGAGAGTGATCGCATCGGCCTTCCCAAGGGCGATCCGGTCGTAGTGTGCCCTGCTCGATTTGAGGAAGGACAATTATTGGTCGAATGGCTCGCTGAGATTGTCGGTTTCTCATCGAGCGAGGCGAGGCTGGCCCGCGAAGTGCCTTTCATGCAGGGCACCAGCACCGGTAAACCGGCTGGGAAGATAGATTTGGTAGTGGCCAAGGCCTCCAACGGCGACCTCAAATGGTATGGCTTGGAGATCCAGGCTGTTTATTTCTCAGGCAGAGGAATGAACTCCGAGTATTTGGGTCTTCGAGATGACGACTGTAAAGACCCGCCGTTTCCGGGAGCGGTTCGCCGGCCGGATTGGCGATCCTCAAGTGCAAAGCGCCTCATGCCACAGTTGCAGATCAAGGTACCAACCCTCCGTCGGTGGGGATCGAAGCTAGCTGTAGCGGTGGATCGGCCTTTTTTCGATTCGATGGGAGGGCCGAGTTCTGCTCCAAGCAGTGATCTCAATGATGGTGATATCGTGTGGATGGTCCCGAGGCTCCTACCCAACGACACGGGGGGCAACGCGTTGTCCCGTGGCCACTGGGAAGTTCTTACCTTGGAGGAATCCAGCAGGAGACTTCTTGCCGCGGAAACCATCCCGCGTCGCGCCTTCGAACAAACACTAAGAGAGAAGCTGGAGCCCATCGGCTAGCTAGAGCCTTATGGCCTTTAGTGATCTGATTGCATATCGTGCAAAGAGCATGGCCGGTTCGTTTTTACAAAATACCTTATTGGTAAGGGAAAACCGCCAAGGGCGTGACGCAGCAAAGTTATGACCGAATATGGCCTCCGGGTCATGCGCTCGGGTTTAGAGGTCGGCTTTTTCGCGGGATTCTTCGTATTGGTGGAGGGCTACCAGGAACCCGAGGAAGAGCACGGCCGAGACCACGGTGAAGGTGATTGGGATGATCCGCACCTCGAAGGCGTTGAGTCCCTCGATGTTGGCCGGGCGGGGACCTCGGGGAGCGTAGAGGACGAAAAGCAGGCTGCCGATGGTCATCCAGGCCGAAATCCCGGCCCCGGTCACCAAGAAAGCCAGCTTCTTTCCCAGGTTGGTGTAGTTCAGTAGGTAGACGGTGCCGTAGAAAACCAGGATCGCCGTCACCAAGAGGATGATTCCGGTGACGAACAGATTGGCCGAAAGCAGGGATCGAAACAGTTCACGCATAGCTCAGTTCCCCTTGCCGTTGAGGTTGCCTGCCCACAGGTAGTCCACCAGCAGATCCAGGTCGTCGGAGGAAAGCACCGCCCCGAAAGCGGGCATCTGCCCGTTCCCGAACCCGCTCACCCCGTAGGGCAGGTCGGCCACCGCCCCCACCAGCAGGAAGGAGCGAAGGTCTTCCTTGGCGATGAACTGCACTCGCGGTCTGCCCTTCCACACTGCCGGCCCGAACCCTCCCGAGCCTGGCTCGGAGGCATAGGGTGTCCCCGCTGACCAGCCGGAAGTGTGACAGCGCGCACAATAGCCGGTGAACACTCCAACCGCCCGGGTGGCCTGGTCCGTATCGCCGTCAAAAGCCGCGTCGGCCACTCCTTCCAGATCTATCTCCCACTTCCGCTCCATCTGGGCGTCCCGCAACTCTTCGAGGCCGGCGCGGGCGGGAACGAGCAGCCGCTCGGCGTTTTCGGTTCGCACCGACAGGTTTATCGCCGCGCTCGCCATACCGGAGACCGCGGTGGCGGCTGCCCGGTCGTCGGTGATCCCCCCGCCCGAGGAAGCCCGCTCAGGATCCAGGTTGACCACCATCAGGGTGTTGGGGCGGAGCGCTGTCCGGGCTATGGCCAGTTCGGCGGTGAGCACCCTTTCCAACCGGTCGGAGAGGCCGTCTCCATCCGAGTCTTCCTCGTCCTCGGCGTTAGCCGCCGTCTCGATAGAGGCAAGCCGCAACTGGAGAATCGGGGCCTGGGGCGCCATCGCCCGCAGGGTGGAGCGGGCAAGGTCGGCCACGGCGGCGTCGGGTCGCCCGTCCGTTGCGGGGTTTTGCGGATCGAAGGTCAAAGCTTCGATGTCGGTGAAGTCGAACAGGGCGGCGGCTGAGGCGGTTAGCTGGGAGATCGTCACCTCGGAGATATCCGACAGGTTGTCCCCGTCGCGGTCGATTCCCTGGTCCGAGAGTTCGAGGGTCCGGCGGGCGAGGACCACCAGTTCGGCCATGGTCTCGGCATGCCGTGGCGCCTGTTCTATATCGGCGATCAACTGCTGTTGCTCGATGATGGCCCTTTCCAGCGACTGGTCGGCGTTCTCCAGAAGGCTCAGCTGGTTCACGACCATGCCGTCGGTTTTGCGAAGGGTCTCCTGTTGGGAGATTTGGATGCTCTCCAGGTAGTTGACGATGTCAAAGATCTGCTGTTCGTTCATGGGCCCCCCTCCCACGGTGCCCCAGGGGGGCATGGGGGAGTTGCCCCGCCCGTATGTAATCCAATAGGTGATGATGTCGCGGTCGTAACGCAGGAAGACGTCATCGAGAGCCGGCGCCGACCAGGACACGTTCACCCCGGTCCGCTTCTCCACATAGCTGGCCACTCCCCCCACTCCGCTAGGGCCGTGACAGCTCCAGCAGTCGGCATCGTCAGGTCCCACCAACTCGGCGCCCCGTTCCACCGACTCCTCGTGGAACTGATCGACGAAGCTGAGTTGACGATCGGTCTCACTCAGGTAGTAAACCGCCAGTCCGACCGCCAGGAAGGCGGAGAGCAGAACTGCGCCCTGTTGGATGCGCTCCAGCCGGCGGGTCTCCAAAGCGTCGTCGGTGACCCCCGGCGCCTGGTTGGGAGGTATTCCTTCCCGGCGACGGGATCGAAGCGCGGCCACTCCCAAAAAAGAGAGCCAGATCACCGCTCCCACGACGACCAGGGTTATTACCAGCGAAGAGTCCATGACATTCCTCCTATATGCAGGAGGGGCCTTGCGGATAGGATACGGATTGGGCGATGGCCCGGGGGGTTTCCACGATCATTCCGGTTCTGATGACCAACCGTCCTTCCTCGGTGACGTTGACCGCGAATCGGTCGAGATTCCGGGGGGCGGGACCGGCGAAATACTCTCCGATCGAGTTGTACTTGGATCCGTGGCAGGGGCATTCGAAACCTTGGGAGTCGTTGCACCAGGGCACCCGACATCCCAGGTGGACGCAGCGCTGATAGAGGGCCATCAGCCCACCGGCGACCACGTCTCTGTCCGCGAATTGCTGGCTCATCTCGGTGGGCGCCGGGACTACATAGGCGCGGGCGTCGGGGATGAAAGCCGGGGTGACCAGGCCGGCGCTGTCGGTCATCGCCGGTACCAGGTCGGCGGCGAGTCCGGCGTCCACATCGCTCCCGAAGCCTCCGGTTATTTTGGGCCACAAAAAGGCCAGGATCTCTATCCCCATGATGCCAAACCACGCGACCGACATGGCGGCCAGGGACCGGTTGAAGAACTGCCGGCGGGTGACCCCCACCTCCTCGGGGGAGGCTTCCACGATCACCTGAGATTCGGTGATGGGCGCCAGCGCCTCCATCACCTCGACCGGGGCCTCTTCTTCCGCAACGGCCGGGGCTTCGGCCTCCGACGGCTCCGTGTCCACAGAGGTTTCCAGCACCAAATCCATGGAGGGAGCGGAACGGTCGGCCTTCCGGGCGCGGCGTTCTACCCGCTTGGGCCAGAGAGAGGCCGAGTCGGGATCCGCGCGGCGGAAGGCGATGGTGAAGGCGCCAATCGCGGCGGCGATGGCCACCGCCGCCACCCCGATGATGATCAGCTCGACGCTGTCCATCAGACCATCAGACTATTCGACATCAGTGGCCCCCAAAGTCGACCCAGTCTTTCAGGTCATCGAAAAATATCCCGTCCACCCACGGGTAGGCAAAGTTGAATCCCGGCCCCCGGAACAGCACTCCCAGGATGGTGAGGGTGGCTGCTCCGGCCAGGAAGATGGTGAACATCATGATGGCCAGTTTGCGGTCGGAGGGGCGGGTGGAGGGGTTGCGGTCTATATAGGGAATCATCATGAATCCCACCAGCCCGATCACGGTCGGCACCGTGACTCCGGCGATTTGGGGGTCAAAATAGGAGAGCATCTCCTGGAGACCCAGGAAATACCAGGGTGCCTTGGAAGGGTTGGGGGTGGCATTGAAGTTGGCCGATTCCAGGAGGGGCGCCTGGAGGATGACCGAGAGAACCAGGAGAAAGGCGGTCATCGCCAAAAGGGCGGTGAACTCGGTGATCATCAGATGCGGCCAGGTGTTTACCTTGTCGGTGGGGTCGGCCTTTACCTGTTGGATGGCTCGGGCCTTGACCACGGTGAGCAGTCGCTGATGGCGGACTCCCTCGGGCAGGTCGGTGGGTGGGACCGAGGGACGAACCGAGACCGAAGCCGCCAATCGTCCGTTCCCGGCGCCGTTTTCCCCACTCGCCGGGGCGGCTGTGACGGCCGGGGTGATTACCGGAGCGGGCTCGGGCGGCGGGGGAGCGGGGGGAGTCTCGGAGACGGATGGCGGGGGGGCGGTGGGAACCATGCGGGGGGCGGGCACCACGACCTTCTCTGCGGCTATTTCGGTGACCGGGGCCTCTCCGCGCATCTCGGCCAGAACCTGTTCAACCGGCAGGCCCAATGCCTTGGCCTTGGCTTCGGCGGACCGTCTCAACAGTTCTTCAGGGATTTGTGGCACTAGTGCTCACCTCGCATGTTCAGAGAGGCCCGGAGATGCCGCCGTCTTTGCGGACTCTCCAAAAGTGGACCGCCAGGAATATCACGATGATGAACGGCAGAAAGAGAACATGAAGCACATACCATCGCAAAAGTGTCCCCGCCGTTACCTCCACCCCGCCCAATAGGGCGAATTTCACCTGCGCGCCTATCACAGGAACGAACCCGGCCATGTTGGTGCCCACCGTCACCGCCCACAGAGCCAACTGGTCCCAGGGAAGCAGATAGCCGGTGAAGGAGAGGAGCAAGGTCAGGAGCAGCAGGATGACTCCCACCACCCAGTTGAACTCGCGGGGAGGCTTGTAAGCCCCGTGGTAGAAAACCCTGGACATGTGGAGAAACACGGTTAGCACCATCAGATGGGCGCCCCAGCGGTGCATATTCCTCATCAGGGAGCCAAAGGCGATGTCGGTGGAGAGCGCCTGCACATCGATGTAGGCCCGTTCCGCGGTGGGGGCGTAGTAGAACATCAGGAAAATGCCGGTCACGGTCAGGAGAATGAAGAGGAAAAAGCTCATCCCTCCCAGACAAAGCGTGTAGGAGAGCTTGACGCCGTGTCGCTTCACCTTCACCGGATGGAGGTGATAGAGCACGTTGTTCATGATCACATAGGAGCGGTTGCGGGGAGTGTCGGTGTAGCCCTTTTTGAAGGGAGAGCCGGGTCGCAGCATCGAATCCATGAACTGGCCCGACCAGACTCGTCCCATCAACCCCGACACTGAGGTGCGGGCTTTGGTCAGAAGGCCTTGTCTGCCGTTTTGGTTGCTCACCCTTACTCCTTACCAACGCATTCCATAGGTATAGCCGTGTTTGAAGTCCCTTTGGCCGGTGTCCACCTCCCAGGGCGCCGCGTTGAGGCCCATCTCCTCGGCCTGGGCGGCCAGGGACCCCTCGAACTTGCCCAGGGAGATGACCCCGGTGGGGCAGCGATCGATGCACAGGGCGCAGCGGGTGCACTCGTTTTCGTCGACCACGAAGAAACCGTAATTGGTGACGTCTTCCCGTGGGTCATCGACGTTGACCGCTTCGTCGATGGCGTCCATAGAGAGATAGAAGATGCACTTCCACGGGCAGATGTCCACGCAGCCCTCGCAAATGATGCACTCGGACTGATCGATGTGGAGAAACTGCTTGGGGCGAATCTTGCCCAGGTAGAAGTCGTTTTCCACCAGGGCGAGCTGGTAGTCGTCTCGAAAGGGCGGGGTCTCATCTACAACTCCGCGGGGCATCTCAGCGGTCTCCCTTCACCAGCGGTCGGCCGTACGGGGACAACTGGACGGGGGGAGTGGGCTTCTTCTTGGGCGACTTGTATAGCTGCTGCAGTTGGTAGGCGAAAAAACCGGCGGCGCCCAAGGCCACCATGTTGTAGGTTGCCGAGATGATGTCTTTGATGGCGCCCCAGCTTATCGCCACCTCGTTGCCCAGCATCAGCAACGGTGGAATGTTGAGTGCGATTCTCTGTCCCGACCAGTCGAGATCGGTCTGGGAGAGGTTGAGCCATTCGGAAGGGACGATCCCGAATATCATTACCAGTTCCATCCAGACCAAAAAGGCGGCGAAAGCGGCTCTCGCCCAGGTCATTTTCTGGTTGAGCACCCACAGGAAGGCGGCGCCCGCCAACATCATCTGGGAGGCGGCCAGGGCTCCGAGGTAGCCGAGGCTCTTCCAGAACCAGCCCCGTGGTATCCAGTTGAAGAAGTCCACCACCAGGGTCGTGGAGACCCCGTTGACGATCTCGGTCTCCGGCAGCTTGGAATAGTGAATCCAGATCACCGCCACGGTCATGAGGGCGGCACCCATCAACAGCGACGACCACCCTATGAGGATCCTTTTTTGCTGGTCTAAAGAGCCGATGCGATGCATCTGTACCAGATGGCCTTCCAGAGTCGAACCACTCCTATTTTTACACCGGAGCGGGTCTCAAACAAAGTTCTAACGCCTTTCTTCTTCACAAAGCCGACCATACGCCCTGAACGCCCCCGCGCCAAGGTGGGTTTGGAACTTGCTATCTTTTGGAGCGGCTCTCATAGCTAACCTTTCCTTTTCCGGGGGTAGCGCTCTGAGTACAACCAAGAATAATCAAGTCGGACATCCGAAAAATCGAGTCGGACGTTACGCGGCCTGGTCGGACGCGCTGGGTCCTGACGCCGCGGCCAAATGGCACATCATCATCTCCACCGCCTTTTTGGCGGTGGCCGGGATCGTATGGGTGGTAGGGATGGTGGAGCTGCGCTTCTCCGGAACGCTGACCGGGCCTTTCTCGTACGGGCGCATCCGCCCGATCGCCCTGTTGCTGGCCGTGGTGGGCTGGCTGACCCTGTCGCTGGCCGGTGGGGCCTACTACATTCTGCCCCGGCTCACCGGAACCCGGATGCGCAGCGAAGGCTTGGCGTTGGCGGGTGGGGTGGGAACGGCGCTGGTGACGGTGGTGGGAGCGGCGGTGGTGTTGTTGGGCGGAGGAGACGGGACCGGCCCTTTTTCTCTTCCCTGGTGGGTCTCTTTTCCGCTGCTCGCCACCCTTCTGGCGCCGATGGTGGTGACCGTCTCCACGGTTCGCCATCGACAAGAACCCAACATCTACGTTTCTTTGTGGTATGCCCTGGCCGGGGTGGTTTGGCTTCCTCTCCTCTACCTGGTGGGCGCGCTTCCCGCACCCTCAGCCTTGGGGAGCGCCCTCTCCGGGTCGATATCTCTCTTCGGGCTCTCCAACCTGTGGGTGGTGGGAATGGGAGTCGGGCTTGCCTACTACGCCCTGGTGAAGGAGACGGGCAACCCCCTGGCCAGCCGACAGTTGGCGAGAGTGGGATTCTGGTCTCTGGCCTTTGCCTCGGCGTGGGCGGGATCCGCCCCCTTGGTTTTCGGTCCCATTCCCGGCTGGCTGGAGGCGGTGGCATTCCTGATGACGCTGGCGCTTCCTGTCTCGGCGCTGGCCAACGCCGCCAACCTCGCTTTGACCACCGACCAGTTCTGGGCGGAAAGGAAAGAGCGTCCGGTGGTGGCCGCGGCCTTGGCGGGCGTCTTTTTTGCTTTGATGACGGCGGCTCTAACCAGCTTTGGAACCATCCGCTCGGCGGCGGCGGTGGTGGGACTCACCCCCTTCTGGGACGGGGTGCTCTATGCCACCCTGTTCGGCGCGGGAGGCCTCCTGGTGGCTGCCTGGTCCTATCAGGCGCTGCCGTCGATCATCGGGCGGAAGCTGGCGGGGGTGAGGCTCGCCCGTCTTCATCTGCGTCTCACCTTCTGGGGAGTGGGTTTGACTTCCGCGCTGCTGGTGGGGGCCGGCTTGGTTTCGGGCTATAGCTGGGCGGGGGGTTCCTACAGTGGCATAAGTCCCACGGGCGAAGGCTGGGGGAGCCTGGTGGGCATGTCCTCGCTGATGGTGGGGTTGTCCATACTGTCGGGCCTGTTGACCCTGGTGGGCCAGCTCTCTTTCTGTTTGGCCATTGCCAGGACCTTTACCTCCGGACCCGCGTCCACCCAGGAGATATTCACTTTGGTTGCTGCTGATCGGTCGCCCGATTCCGAAGCTGAGGAAGAGGAAGAGGAATGAGCGAGATACTGGAAGCGGCCGCTCGCGCCGTGGGCGCCCCCGCCGAGTTGGTGCAGCGCTCCGCCGAAGCGCGCGCCGGCGCCAGCGGCGTCTCTGTCGAAGAAGTTCTGACCGCCTGGGCGGGAGGTGGAGTGGCGCCCCCCTCCGTTCCACCCGCGGCTCCCGTTCCACCCGCGGCTCCGGCGCCTGCCGCGGCTCCCGTTCCACCCGCGGCTCCGGCGCCTGCCGCGGCTCCCGTTCCACCCGCGGCTCCGGCGCCTGCCGCGGCTCCCGTTCCACCCGCGGCTCCGGCGCCTGCCGCGGCCCCCGCTCCTGCCGTACCATTTCCCCCGCCTGTGGCCCCTCCAGTCGCAGCGCCGCCTGCCGCAACCCCCGCACCCCAGCCGTCGCCCGCGCTTGGCGCCGCGCCGTCGGCGCCTACCGCCCCTGTCGCCCCTGCGAGGCCCGCCCTGGTCACGCCCGGGGTCGCGGCGGGCCCGCCCCCGGTGCTGAAAGGTCGGGTGGATCGGCCGTTCCGGTATCTGTTCGGCGCCACTGCCCTGTTGATCCTGTGCTTGGGCGCCACTCTGGTGGTCCCCGCCCTTTCGGAAACGGGCCGGGGAGCACTCCACTCCGAGATCCCCTTCACCGCGCCGGCGCGGGCGGGAAAAGAGATATATCTGGCGGAGGGATGTGCGGGCTGTCACACCCAGATGGTCCGTCCCATCGTCGCCGACGCCCAACTGGCCGCTCTGGCCGGGGTGGGCGGGGTTACCCTGTCCGACACCAATCAGGTGATCGGCCGCCAGCGTTACGGTCCCGACTTGGCCAACGTGGGCAGTCGGATGTCCCCCGAGGACATCGAGGCGGTGCTTTCCGGCGAGGGAGACCATCTTTCCTACCGGGGCGACTGGACTGATTCCCTGGTGGCATACCTGGTGGAGTCGCGAGTTTTGACCGAGGACGGATCCAGTGAGTGAGAATTTGGCGAGAGCGGCCCAGGCCATGGGTGCGCCGGAGGTTTTGGTGCAACGCTCGGCCGAAGCCCGGTCCCAGGCAAGCGGGGTCCCCGTCGAAGAAATTCTGGCGGCCTGGGCGGGTGGTGGCTCGGCGCCGACGGCCTCCTCCGCGGCTCCGGCTGGCGCTCCCGATCCCGTACCTCCCCCGGCCCCAACCCAACCAGCCGCGCCGCCGCCCGTGGTTACCGCGCCTGTGGTTACCCCGCCCGCGGCTCCGAGGCCGGTGTCCCCCTCACCCGCTCCGGCGGCCCCGGTCGTGGCGCCGCCTCTTCCTCCTCCCTCGGAGGTGAGCACCAAGGAAGCGATTTCCTTCCCGGTGGTGGTGTCGGTGCCCACCGCCCGCCTGACGGAGAGAACCTCATCCACCCTTCCCCGCTGGCTCGCCGCTCTCTTCCTGGTCGTTCCGGTGATAGGTCTGCTCTATCTGGCGGGAAACTCCGCCCGGGCGGGATGTGTGGAGGGGGGAGTGGAGTTGGCTGTCAACCGGATCAACTCCACGGTGGTCAACTGCGACGGCAGCGAGTTCACCGGTCGCGCCGACCAATCGGCGGGGATTTTCCTGGTGATGGGGGAAACGATTTTCGAAACTTGTGCCGGATGTCATGGGGCCACCGGTGAAGGGGGAGTGGGGCCGGCGCTCGCCACCGTGCTCTCCACTTTTTCGGCTTGCGCGGCCCACATCGAGTGGGTGACCCTGGCCACCGGCGGCTTTCAGAACGCCGGAGAAACCACCTACGGAGATTTGGCCAAATCGGTGGGCGGCGGGGGCTTCATGCCCGGATTCGCGACCAGTAACAGCCCCGAAGAGATTGCTTCGGTGGTCTCCTTCGAGCGGATCCGCTTCGGCGGGGCTGATCCCGATCAAACGCTGATGGAGTGTGGATTGGTAGAGGGCGACACGGGTGAGAGTGACACGGGAGAAGGCGAGGCGCCTCCCGCGGAGGAGGAAGGAAGCGAATGAGTCCCTGGGGGTGCGCTATTGGGCGGTCAGGCCCAAGCGTTTCCCGAGGATCGCTCTCCACAGCCGGAAAGTACTGATCTGTCCCTCGGCCAGTACCTGTCCGGCGGGATCTTCCACCACCGGGATGCGCAGCCCGTAGTCGACGGCCAACTCGGGGCGCTGATCGATGTCCACTTCTTGCAGGGCCAGGCCCGTGAGGAGCGCCACTCGTCGCACCCGGGGCGCCGCCACCGCGCACAGGTGGCACTCGGGGCGGGTGTAGAACACCAGGTAGCGCCGTTCTCTCTTCACTCTCCTCCCTCCCGCGGGATATCCTGGGTAGTTCCCGTCCCCGATTTTGGGAGGAGTAGAATGCGACCCGCCACCGCGGTAGTGATAGTGACGCTGGCGTTGATCATCGTTGTGGCGGCGGTGGTGCAACTGTGGGGATTGGTGTTCTCTCCATGACCACCGCCATTCCCTCGGCGAGGGAAAGCCGGTCACAAGCCCGCCCTCCCCTCATTGCCAAGGCCAAAAGTCCCGCCGAGTCGATGTGGATCAGCAAATCGCCCTCTCCAACTTGGGCGTAGGCCGCCGCTCTCCGAATCCGGTGGACGGATGCGCCCACCCGCACAGTCAGCTCTGAGCAGTCCTCCAAGCCGGCGGCTTCCAGATCACCAGGAGAGATGTTGGTTTGGACGTTGCCGTAGGTGTCCACCCACCAGGCCGCTCCGCTCACCCGCCCGGTGCTCACCTCGGGCAGGGGCAGCAGCAGGGGGGTTACCTCGTGGGGGCCAATCGGAGGGCCCAACTCGGAGAGCCGGACTTCTCCCGCGGCCAGGGCCGCCGCCGCCGGAGCGAAGACGTCCCGTCCCCAGAAGGTGTCTCCGGCGCCCGGCAGACGATATTCGAGGTTTTCGATGGAGACCATCCGCTGGGCGCCTCCCACCATAGCGACTGCCGGCGAGAGGAGACCGTTGTCAGGCCCGACGAAGGCCATTTCGGAGGTTTCGACCGCCAAGGCCCGCCGGTCGGTTCCCACCCCGGGATCCACCACCGCCAACACCACCCCGGCGGGCAGGTACTGGACGGCGCGGAGAAGCGATAGGGCGCCGGCCCGCACGTCTCCGGGAGCGATCCGGTGATTGATGTCGATTACCCGTGATTGGGGAGCAATCCGGGCAATTACCCCGTGAACCACCCCCACGAACTCGTCATCGGTTCCAAAATCGGAGAGAAAGCTGATGGGAAGGCTCATAATGTCCCGGTGGGGTTGACAGCGTAAGCCCAGGTTACGAGTAAAGGCTAGAGACTTGGCGATTCAAAAGAAGAAGCCCACCCCGGCCGGGCCTGATCATGAGATCATCCCGACTCCGAGTCGGAAGAAAATTCCTAGATCGGCAAACAATCCAAGCCAAAAGAGTTGACTCCTGTCACAGGCCGGATACACACTGATGAAAGCTGAAACCACCTCACGGCCCGATCCGACGCGTCGTTCGGACCGCTCCAGGGATCATATTTCAAAAAGGCACCCCTCCAGAGGACTGGCAGAGCGCGTTTTGACCAAAGGAACGGTGGCGAGCTCCTATGATGCTATGATTTCCAAATCGGGTTCGGGAGGTGTTGGGCTGGGGTTAGGAGGGGGGTGCTTCGCTTGATGGCGGCGGGTTTTCAAGTAGTCGGTATAGCTGTCGGGCGATGTACCGTTTGAGGCAGCGGCGGGTTTCTCGGGTGGTTTTGCCTTGGCTGGTGCGTTTGGTGATGTAGGCGCGGGTTTTGGGACAGTATCGGGCGCGGCTGATGGCGATGGTGTGGATGGCTTGGTTGAGTTGGCGGTCACCGCGTCGGTTCAGCCGGTGGCGGGTGTGTTGTCCCGATGAGGCTTCCAAGGGGGCTACGCCGGCTAGCCGAGCGAAGGCTGCTTCGTTGCGGCAGCGGCGAGGATGGGACCAGGCAATGAACACTTGGGCGGCTGTGATGGGGCCGATCCCGGGTTGTTGGAGCAGTTGGGGAGCTACGGTTTGGACTAGTTCGGTGATAGTTGTTTTGAGTTGGGCTGCTTCGGTGGTGAGTGCATTGATTCGCCGGGCGAGGGAACGCATGGCCTGTTTGGTGGCGGTGTGTTCGTTGGCCGGTGCTGATGTGAGTCGAAACCTGTGGCATTTAGCGACCAGAGCAGCAGTGGTAACACCTCGGAGTTGGTCTCTGAGATCGACTGGCGCGGTCACTAGGAGAGCTTTCAGTTCGTTGATCGCCGATGTTCTAGCTGTTATTGCGCCTCGTCGGGTGGTTTCCAACACTCGTAAGGCTTCTCGGTCTCCCCGAACTCGCGGTACAGAAGGTCGGAAGCGGCCCAGCGCCTGGCGGGCGGCCCGGCGAGCGTCCAGGGCATCGGTCTTGGCGCCGTCGCCGCTGGGGGTGGGATCGTTGAACTCGGTCACCAGTTCCCCACTAGCGACCAAATAGGAGGTCACACCAGCTCCGTAACTGCCTGTGCCTTCCACAGACCATACCCGATCGGCGGCCTGGGTGTATTGGTCTACCCACTTCAACAACCGCTTGTATCCCAGCCCGCTGGTCTCGAACACCGCAGACGCCTGTTCTCCGGTGGTGGCGGTGTCCACTACCGACGCGGTGACCCGGTCACGATCCGGGTCGATCCCGATCACATGTTCTACCAATGAGGCCAACACAACAACCTTCTTTCCTTGTTTGCTACCTGGTTTGTCCAAGGAGGTGCGATCCGAACGGCAGGACTGTGATGAGTCACACCCCTTTGGGGTGGACAGGCTTCTGATCAGGCCAGCGCGGTACGCCAGGTCGGCGCTGGTGGTCAATGTCGGACAGATCATAGGAAAGACACCAAACCGGGTCAGTCAAATTGAGGGTCACGACATCAATTCCAGCACCGTACCTGATAGCCTCCAAGGGCACCCGCCATATTCTCACAGTCAAATTGGGGGGGGGGGGTTGGAGGT
Organism: Acidimicrobiia bacterium; assembly: GCA_965248705.1. Classification (GTDB taxonomy): domain Bacteria; phylum Actinomycetota; class Acidimicrobiia; order Spongiisociales; family ZC4RG35; genus Bin76. The sequence goes on from CBDFJY010000002.1 coordinate 1,350,666, forward strand.
GTTTGTAGACGCGGTTGGAGATGTGGCGTTTGAGGTTGCGGATGGCTTCTTTGGGGGTTTTGCCTCGGGCGAGTTGTTTTTGGTAGTAGCGGTGTCCTTCGCTGCCGGGTTGGGAGATTTGGGTGAGGGCTGCGGTGTAGAGGGCTTGGTTGATGCGGCGGTTTCCTCCTCGGTTGAGTCGATGGCGTGTTATGCGTCCCGAGCTGGCTTCCAGTGGTGCGGTGTCGTTGGCCATGGCAAATTTGGCTTTGGTGGGGTAGTGGGCGGGGTTCCCGACCTGGGCGATGATCTCGGCGGCGGTGAGGTTGCCGATGCCGTGGATGTGGGTGAGGGTGGCGCCGGTGGTTTTGACCACCGTGGTGATCTGTTGGGTGAGTTCTTGGATCTGTCGGCTCAGGGAGCGTATGTGGCGGGTTCTTTGTTTGGCGATCCGGGCGCGGGTGGTGGTGTCACGGGCGAGCATTCGTGTCACGCGGTCAACAGCGGACGGGTTGGTGAGAGCGGTGGGAAGTTTGGGATGATCGCCGCGCAGTTGGGTGAGATCGGCGTGGAGCCGGTTGATCTGGCGGGTGCGGGTTTCGACCAGTTCACGGCGGTATCCGACCAAAAGCCGCAGGTCTTCTGTGATACCGTCGGGGCGGCTACCCGGGCGATTAACAAAGCGTCAGTGGAATCGTTCTTGACAGGCGTGCGTTGTCTCCGCCGTTGCCTACTGGTCATCTGTGGTGGTACTTCCACCACCTCGATACCCGCTTCCACAAGCGCCAAAGCCGCGGGACGTCCGTAATGACCGGACCCTTCGATAGCTACCCGCCCGGCGCCGGTTTCCCGCGCCCAGGCCACCAACCGGGCACGACCCCCGGAGGTGTTAGGGACACAACGGGTCCCGACCTGGCGCAGGGCCTGGTCGATAACACAGCCCATCAAAGTATCCTTGTGCGAGTCGATTCCAATAACAAACATGATTCGCGGTTCCTCTCTGAAGTCGGGAACATGGGATCGGCGGGTTCGGCGAAGCGCAGCCGTGCGTCGGTTCACACCCTCTGGGTGGAGAACCTCATGCTCCTATCAAGCGACAACACCGAACGAAACAGCCGGTGGGGAGACACTCGCCAACCAAAGTTACCAACCTGGGAACCAAGAACCGGGACAGACGGGGGAAGAGCCATCCCCACCGGCAACACCCATTCAAACACGCACGGCGGGGGAGGGCCCAACGGGTTAAAAAGATTCCCACGATTTTCGCGAGATAGAATTGTTCGGATCGGTGACCGGACAGGGTGGCTGTGTACGCAGCGGCGCTTGAGTAGTCGGGCGGTTGTGAACCGGCCCTCGGTGTCATCCCGCCTTCCCTTTAGGTGACGATCGAAGGATGCCCGATTTCCCGCCCGACCGATTACAGGATGGAGCAAACCGGACGGGATTATCAAGTTTTTCGGAGCGCTCTTTTCGCGGATCGGAGAATCGCTGACCCGACGTCTCTTGCTCAGCTCTTTTGGAAGGCCATCATCGCCAGGGGCCGGAAGCTGAGCTCCACCGCCTCATAGATCTCTCCCAACAGCAGATCCAGGGACTCGGGGTTCACCTCGGAGACCGCCAGCCGGCCGGTCAGTATCACCGCTCCCTCCCGGTCGAGCGCAAAGTGACATTGCCACAGGCGGTGGTTGCGCAACAGACAAAGCCGGTACACCTCAGCCTGGTTGGCGGGAGGGGCGGGCAGCACGTAGGCCTCGGCAATGATGCTCCGGTCTCCCACCGTCCACCAGACGGTGGTGGCCGATCGGACGCTCTGGCGCATCCGCACCGCCCAGCGACCGTCCACCTGCTCGGAGTACTCGACATCGCTTTCGGGATCCTCCACCCACAAGGAGATGGTCTGAACGAGAGTTGCGGCGGGGTCGCTCATCTCCCAAAGAGTACGCTTCGATAGAGTTCTAATAGGCGGTCGGAGGCGACTTGCCAGGAGTACTGGCTGGCCCATTCCACCGCCCGTTCGGACATGGCGGCGCGCAGTTCGTCATCCTCCAGCACCTTGGCTATGGCCGCCACGTATCCCTCCGGTTCCCATCCTTCCACCAACAAGCCCGAGCCGCCGTCCTCCACGACATACATGAGCCCTCCTTTCCGGGCGGCCACCACCGGCAGCCCGCATGCCTGCGCCTCGGCGACCACCAACCCGAAGGACTCGCTGCGAGAGGGCGCCACCAACACATCCGCCGCCCGGTAGAAGTCGGCGAGCCGGTTGTGGCCGACCGGGGGGTGGAAGCGGACCGTCTCCGGTCCCAGGTCGTCGGCGGCGCTGCGCAGAGCTTGCATCTCCCGCTGTCCCTCGGGTCCGCTCGGTCCCCCCACTATCAGCAGCCGGAGATCCGCAATGCGTTCCCGAGCCAGGGCCACCGCCGCCAGAGCCACGTCCGGTCCTTTCAGGGATTGAATTCTTCCCACGAATAGTGCCAGCGGCCCCTCCCCCAAGCCCAGCTTCGCCCGGGCTTCGGCCTGGTCTCCCGGCTGAAAGTGGGTGCGGTTGACCCCCGGAGGGGAGACGCACAACTTGGTGGGGTCGGCCCCGTAGTGGTCCATCAGGTCGTCCGCCTCGAAAGGGGTGGACGCCACCACGCAGTTGGCGCTGGAAATCAGAGTCTGCTCGGCGGCGATTCGCCGCGGGTCGGTGGGGGATTGATCCGCCCGTCGGGTGGCGTCCTTCACTCTGCCCAGAGTGTGAAAAGAGTTCGCCATGGGGATGTTCAACCTCTGTTTGACCTCCAGCGCCGCCCATCCCGAAAGCCAGTAATGGCTGTGAACCAGGTCGGGCAGGGCCTCCCCGGCTTCCAACCGCTCCAACAGCGCCTTGCTGAATTCCTCCACATGCGGGAACTGCGCTTCGATGGAGAGCGATCGAAGCGGTCCGGCCTCCAAGTGGTGGACCCGATAGCCGGGCGCCACCTCCACCGTCTCTTCAAGCTCGGGGTGATCCTTGCGAGTGAACACGTCCACCACCACTTCCTGGGCGGCCATGGTTGCGGAGAGCTCGTGCAGGTAGACATTCATGCCACCCGCGTCGCCCTCCCCGGGATCCCGGAGCGGAGAGGTGTGCATGGAAATAAAAGCGACCCGGGCGATCATTTTCGACAGCTCACCGTGTAGAGGGGCCGCCGGACCGCGCCCAGCCGACGCTTGTAGGTCTCGTCACCTTTCAGGAAATCGAAGCGGGTGAGCCCCTCGCTGATCACCTTTTCGATCAAAGATGACAGCAAAACCATTCCCGGGGAGAAGGCCGAATAGGACGGATCGAACGAAGAGTTGTACAGGTAGTAGCAGTCGACGTCCGAATAACCGAACACACAAGCGGCGGTTTCCCCGTCTTCGGTGGCCAACAGGTCGACTCGCCATCCCCGAAGGTCGGCCAGCCGTCGGAACAGTGGCGTCGTTTCCTCATCCATGAACTGTCCTTTGGCCCCGCCCGCCAGTTTGTGCAGCCGCACGAACTCCTCAAACCCCCATCCCGGTCCCCGTTGGGTCCGAAGCGTCGCTTCTCCCAGCCCCTTGTGATAGCGTCTGGTCTTGCGACGTATCTCGTGGCGCTCTTTTTTGCCGACCAGTTGCAGGTACTCGTCGAAGGTGGGGGGCAGGTGCAGCACCGCCGCCACGGCGGTCTGTTCCCTGGTGGGGGTGGCGCCGGCCATGCCCAGTCCTTCTTCGGCCACCTCGGCGGCCCGATGGGGAAGAGAGTCCCAACTGAGTTCCACGCCTTGTTCCTGACCTTGCCACCACTCCGCCACCAAAGCAGGGACGCCTGAGCCCCGCGGACTGTGATAGTCCGTCAAAGAAGATCGACCCGCCATGCGAACCGTGCGCTCCTCTCGCTCCAACGCCAGCAGGCCGTCTTCTCCCTCCACCAGCTCCACCCGGGTTGGAGCGCCGGGGGACCGCTCGGTTACGGCCCGCAGGAATTCCCGGTCGGGGAAGGGTCCAAGATGATCGCCCACCGTGGGAAGATGAAATGAAGCGGCGTCCCAGTCTTGATGAAGGCGCATCCGGCTAACAGGCCGCTCGTACGGTCGGGTAGGGGTTGTAAGCGGGCCCCTCCCTTCCGTTGGGGTGGAGTTGGAGGTGGAGGTGGGGGAGTCCTCCGTAGGCGTTGCCGGAGGCGCCGTTGTATCCCACCACTTGGCCCGCATTCACTCGTTGGTCCTCACTCACCGCCCATCCACTCAGGTGAGCGTAGTAGTAGTCGACCCCGGTGTCGGAGTGCAGCCAGAGGCCCCTCCCCCCCAGGCCGCCGTTGGTTATGGTGATTGTTCCGTTGGCCACCGCATACAGGGGAGCGCCTTGCCGGCCGAACATGTCCACTCCCTTGTGGGCTCTTCCTCCCGAGCGGGGCGCGCCCCAGGAATCCACGAACGCCGACCCCGGGAAAGGACAGACCAAACTGGGAATGGGCCCCACTCCCTGTCCTTGCCGGGAAGAGAGGGCGATCGCCTGGATGCGAGCCTGCTCACGGCGCCGGGCCGCGGCGGCTCTCTGGCGGGCTTCCTCCGCTCTTTGGCGGGCCTCTTCGGCTCTCTGGCGGGCTTCCTGTGCCTCCCATTGTCTGACCAGTTCCTGGCAGTCCTCGTCGAGCTCTTCCCAGGCTGTGTACTGATTTCGGGCCGCCAGCGCCAGTTGTCCCATCCAGGCCTGGCGATCCTCTTCCAACTCCGCCAACTCGCCTTGCAGGGCGGCGACGTCTTCCCGATGGAGGTCGAGGTCCCTTTGGGAACTCAGGTAGTTGTTGATATCGGCGAGCTTCGTGTCCGTGTCGCTTTCCAGATACTGGCGGCCCACTATCAGTTCTCCGGGGGTTTCTCCGAGAAAGGGCGTCAGGCTCACGACGCCTTGCTGCATATAGATATCGATGGCTGTTTGTTCCAATCCGGCGCGGAGTTTTTCCACCTCATCGGCTTTGAGAGCCGCCAGTGATAGCGCCACATCTTGGCGCCCTTGCGCGATCTCGATGTCTTCTAATACGATATCCCATTCCGCGGTTGCCTCATGGAAGGAGTCCAGAGCGTTCTCGTAGGCGGCCAACTGGTCGAGCGAAACCGCGCACGCCTCTTCAACTTCTCCCTTTTCTATCTGGGAGGTTTCCTGCTGCTCCTCCTCCTGAGCTATCGAGAGCAAGGCTCCGCTGGCGGCCAAGACCACTCCCATGAGGATCACTACGAGAACCCGACCAGCCGGGATGCGCTCTGATCTTCCCATGTGAGATAGGTTAAAGGATTTGCCTGGCTAAATAGTCCGCTGCCTCTAGAGAACCAGTGTGAGCAAAGCGAAAAAGACCATTCCCGCACAGAGGGGCCCGTCCAGGCTGGCCAGGATCCCGGGCAGGGAGGTAGACCACAGCCGTCCGGAGCGAAGCGCCGTGCCGAAACCTTCCCCGGCCAGATAAGCCGCGGCCAAGCCGAATCCGATCAGGAGAAAGTCCGTGAGGGAGAACCCCCACACGTACGCTCCCACCAACGAAAGGATCACCACTCCTAGCACCACCGTATTCTGACGGTTGAAAAGTCGGTTGGAACTCATCCGCCGAGCAACTTCCGCCAAAGTTATGGTTCCCACGGTCACCACCAAAAAGAACCCGATTGTCCGCCCCCCCGGCTCGAAGACGGTTCGGGCCAGCATCAACGACGCCAGTGCGCCGCAGGTCAGCGTGCCGATTCCGGCCGTGATTCCAATCGAGGCGAGATTGCGGCGGTGGGGCACGAAAGCCGCCGCGCCCAGAGGGAAAATGACTCCCATCGCCAGGGCGGGCAGCAGAGCCGAGGGGCCCATCAGGTGGGTGATCGCCATGGCCGCCACCTGGCCTCCCAGCAGCGCTCCCACCGCGAGCTGATATCCCCGTTCTCCGGCCGCGGCGGTGATGTCGATTGTCCACAGCCCCACCATGGCGGCCAGGATGGGTGTCCACAGGTCGAATCCGCTCGCCAGGTTGCCCAGGATCAGAGCCAATACCACTATCAGGGTGGCGAATCCTCCAGAGCCGATCTGTTTTCCCCAGGCCATGGAGCCGCCGGAGACGGGAGGCAGCAGCGCTATTTCATCGTCGGGGGCCACCGGTTGGAAAACGTCGGTCTCTTCTCCGTTTCGCCATATCTTGGCAGTGGCCACCCCGGCGGCGAACTGCTCTCCGAAGCGGGAGGAAGCGGCCTCCAGCACCTCTCCCACCGTGGCGCCCTCGATCACCACTTCCGAGGCGCGCGCCGCCTCTCTCAAACCGGCGAAAAGACGGACCCGCGGCATCTTTTACCAGCATAGACAGAATTGCCACTTTCTGGATGCTTCTTGGCGGGTGGGAAATGGCCGGGGGCTATAGTCTGCGGTGCCAATCGAGAAACACTGAACCTGGAGGTGAGATGCACTCCATAAGGGTCGAAAGCCACGGGGGCGCCGAGCAGTTGAAGTGGAGGAAGACCCCCGATCTTCGTCCGGGTCCGGGTCAGGCGCTGGTCACGGTGCTGGCCGCGGGAGTGAATTTCATCGACACCTATCAGCGGACCGGCCTCTATCCGGTGGAACTCCCCTTTACTCCCGGTTTGGAGGGAGCGGGGATAGTGCGGGAGTTGGGGGAGGGGGTGGAGGGGATCGAAGTGGGCGACCGGGTGGCCTGGAGCCAGTGCCTGGGCTCCTACGCCGAGCAGGTGGTGGGGCCGGCGGAGAAGATGGTTCCCGTGCCCCCGGATCTCGAGATCGAGTCGGCGGCGGGGGTGCTGGTGCAGGGGCTGACCGCCTACTTCCTGGCGCACGACACCTTCCCCCTCCGAGAAGGTCATCGGGCGCTGGTGCATGCCGGGGCGGGGGGAGTGGGGCTGCTGCTGATCCAGATGGCCAAACAGCGCGGGGCGGAAGTGTTCACCACCGTGGGCTCCGAAGAGAAAGGCGGGCTGGCCAAGAGCGCGGGGGCCGACCATGTCATCTACTACCGGGAGACCGACTTCGGGGACTCAGTGGAGGAGATCGCGGGTCCCAGGCCGCTCGATGTGGTCTATGACGGGGTGGGCGCCGTTACTTTTGACCGGGGGCTCTCCCTGCTTCGTCCCCGGGGGATGATGGTCACCTTCGGAAACGCCAGCGGGCCGGTGCCTCCCGTGGCGCCGCTGCGCCTCACCCAGGAGGGGTCGCTGTTCTTGACCCGCCCCACGGGGTCCGACTATGTGTCGACCCGCGCCGAACTGCTGGAAAGAACCTCCTCGTTGTTCGGAATGGTGCTCAGCGGCGAGTTGGGCTTGCGGATCGCACACAGCCTTCCCATTCGGGAAGCCGCCCGCGCCCATCGGATGCTGGAGGGGAGAGAGACCACCGGAAAGGTGATCCTCATCCCCTGAGCCCCTCCATTCGCTTCAGGGCGGCGCGGAGCGTGGATTCGCTCTTGCAGAAGGCGAAACGGACCAACTCGGCGCCGTCGGTGGGATCGTCGTAAAAGACTGAGGGCGGAATCGCCGCCACCCCTACTTCGTCTATCAGGTGGTTGACGAAGGCCACGTCGTCGGGGTGTCCGAAGGGGCGATGATCGGCCAGCAGGAAATAGGTGCCCTCCGGTGTGTAGACCTCAAACCCCAGCCGGTCCAGCCCCTCGGCCAAGAGGTCCCGCCGTGCGGTGTACAGCCCTCGCAGATCCTCAAAATACTCCTCAGGGGCCGAGAGAGCGGCGACCGCGCCATATTGCATGGGGTTGGGAGTGGTGAAAGTGAGGAACTGGTGGGCGGCGCGCACCCCGGAGGTGAGAGTCTCCGGCGCCACCGCCCATCCGGTTTTCCAACCGGTGAGGGAAAAGCTCTTCCCCAAGGAAGATAAGGTCACGGTCCGTTCCCACATTCCCGGCAGAGAAGCGAGGGAGAGATGAGAACGCTGGTCGAAGAGGATGTGCTCGTAGACTTCGTCGGTGAAGGCGATGACGTCGTGGGCAACGCACAGCTCGGCCACCAGTGCTAGCTCATCGTGGTCAAAGACCCGGCCGGTGGGGTTGTGGGGCGTGTTGAAGACGATCGCCCGGGCGCCGGCCTCGAAAGCCGTCCGCAGTGCGGCTTCGGGCAGTCGGAAACCCGGGGGACGGAGCGTTACGAACCGGGGCAGGGCGCCGGCCAGGGCGCAGCCCACCGGGTAGGCGTCGTACCAGGGCTGGAGAAGAATCACCCGGTCTCCGGGCTCCACCAGACCCAGAAAGGAGGCCGCCAGCGCCTCGGTACATCCCGAGGTGACGGTCACATGCCGATCTGGATCGGCCTTGATCCCGGTCTGATCATGGAAACGGGCGGCGATCTCCTCCCGCAGGACGGGAATGCCCATCGAAGGCGGATACTGGTTGGATTCGAGGTCGATTCCCGCCTTGGCGGCCTGCTTGACGAAATCCGGACCCTCGAAATCGGGGAAACCCTGCCCGAGATCGATTGCCTTCCGCTGCCGGGCCCGATGCGATATCTCGGTGAAGATAGTGTTCCCAAAAGGGCGCAGACGAGTAGCGACGGCCATGATCAAACCAGATTAGGTGAGATTGTCCGGAGGTGCGGAACACTATTGCTCCATCCAACGTCCCTGAGAGGGAGCCCTGTTCGTCGGATCACCAATGTCACAGCGGAGTCCCATAGTTAAGGGGTAAGGCCAGGGACGGGTTAGATGTCGGGCCGGAGACGCGATAAAGAGAGGAGTTTTGCATGTCGGAGGACCAGAGATACAGGACATCAGAGAACGAGTTGATGCGGCGATTGTTGAATGCGGGAATAGAAGTGACTGGGGGTTCGGCTACCAGTGTCGTAAGTGCCGCGCTTGGCTTCCTCGTAGCTGGTCCGGTTGGGGTGGCGATTGGCGGTGCGGCCGGTGCGGGTCTCATGATGGCATTGAGGAAGGTCGGTAGTGAGGTTGATCAACGCTTGCTGGGCCCGAGAGAAAGAAGACGTGTCGGAGAAGTGTTGACCCTTGGGGCAGTGGCGATTCAAAAGCGTATCAAGAGGGGAGACATTCTCCGTACTGATGGGTTTTTTGACTCTAAGCAGTCAGGGAGATCGGATGCGGAGGAAGTCGCAGAAAGCGTGTTGCTAAAAAGCCAGAGAGAACCTGAGGAACAAAAACTGCCGTACATGGCGCACCTGTTGGCGAACATATCCTTTGATATCGAGATCAGCCCAGAGATGGCGCATCAGATTACGAAGGCTGCCGAACAACTTACCTATCGGCAACTCTGTTTGCTTAAGCTCGCGGTCAATAAAGACGCATACGGTCTACGTCGCGCCGACTACAGGGGGCAGGAAGGCTTTTCGAAAGAGCTATATCAGGTGCTCGATGAGTGCTTCGATCTCTATCGCAGGGCGTATGTCAACTTTGGCGGCAAAGTTGCATTCGGCCCTACAGATGTAAAACCTGGGGAGATGACCGTCCAAGGGATCGGAGCAGACATGTTCAACCTTATGGATCTCTCCTTGGTTCCAAATGAAGACATAGAGCCAATGGCTATGCGACTGCAATGATGAAAAACCCGGGAGCCTGAGGGGTACGGGGTGGGGGCTACAGCAGCACCGCGTGGATTTCGCCGGGTCCGTGCACTCCTTTGGTAAGGATAAGTTCGATGTCTCCGGTGCGGCTGGGTCCGGTTATGACCACCATGTTTGCCAATAGTTCGGGCGATTCGGCATGTGCCGCCCAATGTGAGAGGGAGCGGAAGATTCGGTCGGTGGGTACCAGCACTATGTGCACCGCCGGGATCACCGAGGCCAGCCGGGACCGTCCCCGTCCGGAAGCCACCACCATTGAGCCGGACTCGGCGAAGGCGGCCACAGCCGCGGAGACTCCCACCTTTGCGTCCATGTAGCCCATCTGATGGGGGATCCGGCCGTCCGGGTCCGAAGGCAGGACGGTCTCGGTCCGCCGGTATCCCTTCTTTGCCAGAGCGGCCAGTAATCCGTCGGCGGGAAGCTGCTCGTCGTCCCAGGCCAGGAACTTCGCCGCCTGGCGTTCCTCCATAATCCCGGTTATCACTTCCAGGGGCGATTGGCGGTGGACGATCCCGTCCAGCGCTTGGAAGGCCTCGACGAAGTGAGCGGTCAGGTCTACGTCGGCCAGGTCGGGGAGGGCATGGCCGGGATGGGGAGCGGGAAGCCCGGGGAGAGAACCGGCCCCCACCGCTTCTTCGACCCGCTTCAGAAACCGGCTACGCTCCACCGCGGTTCTCTTTCCACCATTGCCGGAAAGACTGGGTCGCCGGCGACGGAAAGTCCCGGCTGTTGGTCCACCCCTTGGCGTGAAAGGGCAGGTGGCGGAACCACTCGTCCTTCTTTTTGATCCGTCCTGCCACTCGCCCGGCCGCCAGCACCGTCTTCCACAGCGCGGGGCGTTTGCCCACCTGTCGGTAGACCGCCAGCCCCGGTCCCATCCATCGGAACGGATCATTCTCCTTGGTTGCCCGAACCCGTTGGTTCACCAACAGCTTGGGGATGTCGATCCGCACCGGGCACACCTCTCGGCACGCTCCGCACAGGCTGGAGGCGTAGGGCAGGTCGACCCATTCCTTGAAATCCGCCAGCCCGGGCGCCAGCACCGCGCCCACCGGACCCGAATAGACCTGTCCGTAGGCATGGCCGCCCACCTCTCGGAAGACGGGGCAGACGTTCAGGCAGGCCCCGCAGCGGATGCAGGCCAGTATCTCGGAGGCGTCGCTTGCCAGGACCAGGCTGCGTCCGTTGTCCACGATCACCACCACGAACTCGTCGGGTCCGTCCGGATCGCCGGGTCTTCTCGGCCCGGTTACCACATTGGTGTAGACACTGAGCCGCTGACCCGTGGCTGATCGGGCCAGTATCTCCACAATGGTGGCCGCGTCACGGAAAGTGGGAACCAGCCTCTCCATGCCCATCACTGCGATGTGCATCCGGGGGGCGGCGGTGGTCAGCCAGCCGTTGCCCTCGTTGGTGACGGTTATGATCGACCCGGTCTCGGCTATTCCCATGTTCACCCCCGAGATACCCACATCGGCGGAGAGGAAAAAACGGCGCAGGTGGCGGCGGGCCACCTTGTTGAGTTCTTCGTGATCATCGGTGTAGGGAATACCCAGCCGCTCGTGGAAAAGAGTGCCGATGTCTTGGCGGGTGAGGTGCATCACCGGCGCAATGATGTGTGAAGGATGATCCTCGGCCAGTTGGGCGATGAACTCTCCCAGGTCGGTCTCCACCACGGTGTGCCCCTCGCTCTGTAGGTGGTGGTTAAGTTCGAGTTCTTCGGTGACCATCGACTTGGATTTGATCACCAACGACTCTCTTTTCCCCCCGACCAGGCTGGCGATTAGTTCATTGGCTTCCGCCGCGTCGTCCGCCCAAAGCACTTTGCCTCCGGCTCGCTCAACTCCTTCGGCGAACTGATCCAGGTAGCTGTGGAGGTTGGCCAGGGTGTGTAGCCGGATTTCCCGGGCCCGGTCCCGGGTCTCCTCCATGGCCGTGAAATCGTCGACCGCCCACTGGCGCTGGGAGGTGAAGCGGCGAGCCGCCCGGCCCACCGCCGATGGTTTGGAGGTAGCCATTTGCTCAATGGCGCGGCGACGGAAGGTGACCGGTTGGTTCATTTCTCCGATTCCTCCGCACGGCCGCCGACCAGCGCCGAGGCGATGTGCAGCACCTGCATGCGGTTTTCCCGGCGCCGGAGGCCCCCTTCCAGGTGTATTAGGCAGGCCGCGTCCGCTCCCACCAGCATCTCGACGCCCGCTTCTTCCAACTGATCCAGCTTGGTGTTCATGATCTCGGTGGAAATCTCGGGCATTTCCACCGAGAACAGGCCACCGAACCCACAGCAGTCCTCGGCGCCTTCGATCTCCACCCGCTCCACCCCTTTCACCGATTCCAACAGCGTCTCCCCTTCCCGGCGCAGACCCAGGCCGCGGAGTGCATGACATGAAGGGTGGTAGAAAGCCCGGCGCGACGGCTCCGAGCTCCGATGATCGCTTGTTTTCGGTTGGTCGGCTACGTCTTCTCCCCGTCTTTCGACCGCATAGGAGGTGAATTCTCGGATTCGCGCGGCGACTCGCTCGGCCAAAGCAGCCTTTTCCGGGCGGTCGGCTGCCAGCCGCGGGCCGTGATGCATAAGGAAGTCCGCACAGGAGCCGGAGGGAATCACTATGGGGCCGTCGGTGGCGTCCAGCACCTCCAGATTGTGGATCAGCACCTCGGTCGATGCCCGACGATGCCCGGCGTTGTAGGCGGGCTGGCCACAGCAGGTTTGATTTGTGGGAAACTCCACCGTTACGCCACTCCGTTCCAGCTCTGCCACTACATCCCGGCCCACTTGCGGGAAGACCGCGTCAATAACGCAGGTGACGAACAGTTGAACGGTTTCGGACATGGATGAGACAATACAGAGGCTTGCGCCGCTGACTTGCCAAACTAGGCAGGGTCATGCCGGATTTTGGGTTACGCGTCGCCCCGCCCTACCGCGGCCCGATTCATGGAGTGATTCTCGACTGGAGCGGAACTGTTTGCGACGCATATGTGATTGCTCCGGCCAGGGTGTTTGTGGAAGTGTTCAGGAGAAGAGGGGTGGAGATCAGCATGAGCGAGGCTCGCGGGCCGATGGGCTTGACCAAGGATCTTCACATCAAGAAGCTGATCGAGGTTCCCGTCATTCGAGAAAGGTGGCGAGCGGTCCACAGCAGGTATCCCGATCAGACCGACGCGGAGGACATGTTCGAAGATTTCGTGCCTCTCCAGATCGAATGTCTGCCCGATCACGCGGCGCTCTTGCCGGGGGTTAGTGAGATGGCCGGAACGTTGCAGCGGGACTATGGCATCAAGATCGGCATGACCACCGGCTTTACCCGGCCGATGGTCGATGTCTTGTTGGAGCACACCCGGATTCAGGGCTTTTTTCCCGACTGCACGGTGGCGGGCGACGAAGTGGCGCACGGCGCCAGGCCCCGTCCTTTCATGGTGTATCGCAACCTCGATCTCTTGGATGTCCATCCCATCCGGTCGGTGGTCAAAGTGGATGACACCACCTCGGGAGTGGGGGAGGGGCTGGCGGCGGGATGCTGGTCGGTGGGGATCGCTCGGTACAGCAACTATATGAATGCCGACACTTTGGAGGAGGCCCGGGACTGGTCGCCGGCGCAGGTGGCAGAACGCCTCGAAGGTGTCCGCCGCTTGCTGTGGGAGGCGGGCGCCCACTATGTGATAGACGAGCCATTGGAATTGTTGGGGGTGGTGGACGACATCAATGTCCGGTTGGGGAGGGGCGAGCAGCCGTAGCGGTTACCACTCCCAGAAGATAAGACTTTTTAGCGATATTTCCGTGTTTTGGTGCTACTCTTTTAGAGACATGTTTAACCTCGCTTCTCAGGCTCTTTTTCGTCGAATTCTTTGGCCAGCGCTGTTGATGATCCTGGTGGCGGCAACAGCCTGCGGCGGCGACGACGGGGAAGAACCCGATGCTACCGCTTCCGCGGATGGGGGGACGGTTGCGACTGCGGATGGGACTTCGGCGGGTAACGGGACGGGTACCACCACGGACGCCGCTCCCACCCCCTCTGAGGCGCCTGCTACCACTACCGCCACAACCCTTCCTCCCCGACGGAGCATGGGAGTGGTGTTGCTTGCTCCCGATGACGCAAACAACAGCTTGAACATTCGGGAAGGCCCCGGCACCGACAATCCCGTCGTCGGTGAACTTCTGCCGGCTCAAGCAGAACTTTCTCCCACCGGCGACATTGAGGTGGTTGAAGGTCGGGTGTGGCATGAACTGCTGACCGCAGAGTTTGGGGGATGGGTGTACGGCTATTACCTCACCGAGATTTGGACGCCCGCAGAGGTCGAGGAGGAGTGGGACTGGGAGTTGGCTCTCGACGACTTCGCCAACGCTCTGGTATTGGGTGAAGGCTTGACGGAGACCGTGTCTTGGAGAGGCCTCTTCGCCATCTATTTCGACCAGACCCTGCGTCGTTGGACACCTGAGGAGTTGCCTGGCCTTGCGGCGGACGAAACCGAGTTGCAATGGTCCAACACCGGAGCCTCGGCCGAGGAGGGTGACGCCACAGTCGGAACATGGAAAGAGGTAATCGCCGATGCCTTCTTGTCCGATTATCTCGATTCGGATGTGGAGATCGAGGAGGGAGGCCTGACTCTGGGCCCCAACGCGGTTCTGCCGGGTTCAGCTATCTCCTCGGCCTTCGCCAACTTCCCATGGGTGGCCATACACGATCCGGGAGACGATGAGAACCTGGACGGACTCGACTGGTCCACCTGGCTGGTGTTCATGGAGTTGGAAGAGGGCGAATCCCGAGTGGTAGGTCTCCAACCGCAGTTCGGCTATCCCTGAGCGGATTGCCCAGCGGTGGGGACGGACACCTGATCTGAAAACGCCGTCCAATCCTATCTCGCGAAAATCGCTCCTGAATTTCCCCTGCCAGGGCCCTCCCCCGCCACCAGCCTACCGTTGGTCAAAAACGCGCTCCGCCGGTCCCTGAGGGGTCGTTTTTGAAAGAAAATAATCCCTGGAGCGGCCTGAACGACGCGTCGGATCAGACCGTGAGGTTGTTGTGACTACTTACCACTATGGGCCGGGCCTGGGATAAGAGTCAAGCCTTGCTAAGGCCGTTTTTTCCCAACTATGTGATGTGGAGCGTTAAGCCGGGAAGCTATACCCAGGCTTCTATCCGGTCGGCCAGATAAACGCTGACCTCTTTTGCCAAATCCAGGGTTTCGCACAGTTGCTCGCGACCCATCACCATCTCCACCAGGGAGATATGCACGGTTCCGGTGATCATCAGGCGACGTTGGGGAGACTCGCCCAGCGGTGCGTAGGAGTCGATCGCCTGCACCTCGATGGGGAGAGAGAGGTTTCCCACCCCGGCCAGATCGGTGGCCAGCACCAACAGGTCGGGTGGGTTGGTGAGAGGGGGAACCGACCAGTTGAAGTACAAATGCATCTGATAGATGTCCTCGGGTTCCTCGAAATCGTCTTCCATCTCGTCCAGGCGGTCGATGAGGGCGAGGAGCGCTCGGGGTTCTACATCCAGCGACAAGTGGAGGTCGATCGGCAGGTTGCAGGACTCAGCGGGATGCAGGTCCACCTCCCAAGACTGGCGAAGAGAGTAGGTCTCCACGAAGTGCCGCTCGTCGTGGATATGAAATCCGTGTTTGATCGCGTGTTCTTTGACGTTGTGGATGAACCCGGCGATATCGATGGACATACTGGCAAGAGATTACCGGAGCGGATGACTAACAGATCGATCCGGCGTTGGAAATGTTTGGCGGGACGCGTCAGCCAGATGAGGTAAATCAACGAACGCCTGCCCGGTGCGGAGCCGTAACATTGATGGTGGGGTTGACCAAAGGATTATCGATGATCATCGTGATGCGAAAAGATGCCACCCAGGATCAGATCAAGGTGGTGGTGAACAGGCTTGAGTCGATAGATTGCGAAGCACATGTGTCGGTGGGACGTTTTAGAACTGTTATCGGGGCGGTGGGTGATCGCCAGCAAATCCTGCAGCTACCGCTGGAGGCGCTGGGCGGAGTGGAGCGGGCGGTGCCGGTGATGAGGCCTTACAAGCTGGTTAGTCGCGAGTTTCGGGAGACCAACACGGTGGTCGAGATCAGGGGGGTAAGAATCGGAGACGGCTCGTTCACTGCCATCGCCGGGCCGTGCGCGGTGGAATCGCGCGACCTGTTGTTCGAGACAGCCGCGGCCGTCAAAGAAGCGGGCGCCACCGTGCTGCGGGGAGATGCCTTCAAGCCGCGCACTTCTCCCTTTTCCTTCCAGGGGCTGAAAGAGAAGGCGCTGATTTTTCTGGCCGAGGCTCGCGAGGAATTCGATATGCCCTTCGTGGCCGAGGTGCTGGACCCCAGAGATGTGAAACTGGTAGCCGAATACGCCGATATGCTTCGCATCGGCACCCGCAATATGTCCAACTTCGCTCTTTTGACCGAGGTGGGCCGCACCAACACTCCGGTAATGCTCAAGCGAGGCTTCACAGCCACTCTGGAAGAATGGTTGAACGCTGCCGAGTACATCTACAAGGAGGGAAACCAGGAGATCGTATTGGCGGAGCGGGGCATCCGCACTTTCGAGACCGCTTCCCGCAACACCCTCGATATCACCGCGGTTCCCCTGCTTAAGGAGTTTTCGCATCTGCCGGTGCTTATTGATCCTTCCCACTCCTCGGGCAAAAGACAATTGGTGGCACCCCTTTCCCGGGCGGCTTTGGCGGTGGGATCTGATGGAATCATGATCGATGTTCATCCTGTCCCCGAGCAAGCTCTGGTCGACGGTTCCCAGGCGATTCTGCCCGAAGAGTTCGCCGAGTTGATGAAAAGCATTGAGGTGATAGCCAAAGCTCTTTGCATTCCCATCTAGATGCGTTCGGTCACCATTGTCGGTACCGGGCTGATCGGGACTTCGATCGGGATCGGGCTTTCCGGCGCCGGATGGGAAGTGTGCGGATGGGACACCAACCCCCAACATCTTGCTCAGGCGGTTTCCATAGGGGCGGTCGCAAAGCAGGCATCCAGTTTCGAGGAGGCAGTCACCGCCTCGGAGTTGGTAATTCTGGCGGTCTCTCCCAAGGGCACGATTTCTATGCTTTCAGACTTGCGCACCCAGGCGTTGGTCACCGATGTGGCGGGAATCAAACAGCCAGTGGTGGAAGCCGCCGCTGGTCTTTCCCGGTTTGTGGGCGGCCATCCTATGTCCGGACGGGAGGTCTCGGGTCCGCTCGGAGCCAGCGGGGGGCTTTTCCGAGGCGCCACTTGGGTGCTCACCACCGACCACGCCGCTCCGAACGACCTGGAAACGCTTTCGGAAGTAGTGCGGTCACTGGACGCCCATCCGGTGGAAATGACCGCCGCTCGTCACGACCACATAGTGGCGCTGGTCAGCCACCTTCCCATGGTGCTGGCCGCCACCTTGGTCGACCAGTTGACCACGACCGGCCAATCCGCCGACACTTTGGTGGCGGGAGGATTCCGCGACCTGACCAGGATTGCGCTGTCGAGTTCGGACTGGTGGGCGGACCTGTTGGTGGCAAACCGTCGATCTCTTGTCTCTGTGCTTCGGAACATGTCGGCCGGGTTGGAGGACTGGGCGAAGCACCTGGACGAGTTAGAACTGGAATGGGTCTCCGAATTGTTGGGTTCGGCACGACAGACGCGTGCCGGGCTCGCTCCACCCGGAGAAAGCGTAGGGGTGCTCTTGGATGACCATCCGGGGGAGATTGCCCGGGTGGGCCATGCGCTGGCGGAGAGCGGAGTGGATATACGGGATTTGCAACTTCGTCACTCCACTCATGGCGGAGGGGGTGTGCTCACCCTGTCAGTCCGACCGAAAGAGGCCGCCAGTCTGCGGGACGCCCTGATCTTGGAGGGGTTCCGGATTCTGGAGATTGAGTCCGGAGAGCGACCCTTAGCCGACGATCGGTTGGGACAAAAGGCCCAGCACTGAGGCTATTCCAATCTTGACCCCGACTTCCAGACAGTCTTCGTCTATCTGGAACCACGCCGAATGGATATCCCGTCGATTGCCGTCGGTCATGGTGCCCAGCCTCACCATCACGCCCGGCGCGCGGTCGAGGTAGAAGGAAAAATCTTCCGCTCCAAGGGAGGTAAAGGTGTCCGTCACCGCTGGGCCGCCCAGCAACTCGGTCAGGGAGCGTCGCAGAGTATCGACGGTGGAGGGATCGTTGTACACCGGCGCCAAGACCGGCTGCCATTCGGTCTGCACCTCTGCTCCAGTGGGCGCCGCGATTTCGGCCGTTAGTCGCCGCACCAGTTGCGGAAGGCGCTCGCGCAGCTGAGGATCGGAGGTGCGGCAGGTGCCCCTGATCGTCACTTCGGTGGGGATCACGTTCTCGGCTTGGCCTCCCCGTATGGAGCCGAAGGTCAGCGTGAAAGGCAGGCGGGGGTCGACCAGGCGACCGAGCAGACCGGGGAGTTCGGTGACCACCTTCCCCGCCGCATAGATGAGATCGGTGGTCAGATGAGGTCGGGCGGTGTGGCCTCCCGGGCCCCGGAGAACTATTCGCATGCGGTCGACCGAACTGGTGATCGGGCCTTCTTTCAATCCCACCTTCCCCACTTCCAAAGAAGCGTCGACATGCAGCGCCGCGATTGCTTCCACTTCGTCCATCACTCCCTCCTCCACCATCTCCGCCGCTCCACTGGGAACAGACTCCTCAGAGTGTTGGAAGACCATCCGGACTCTGCCCTCCAGGTGCGGCAGCCTGTTCAGGGCGGCCGCCACCCCCAAACCGATGGCCGCATGGGCGTCGTGGCCGCAGGCGTGCATCACCCCCGGCCTCTCCGACGGGTAGGCATTGGTGGACGGCTCCTCGATGGGCAACGCGTCCAGATCACAGCGCCAGGCAACCAGACGACCTGCCGATCCGACCTCGGCCACCAGACCTGTCTGGGAGGGAAACCGAATCCGGGGGTTTATCCCCTGGTTTCCGAGCGCGTCCGCCAGTAGGGCGGTGGTGCGGTGCTCAGAATGCGCCAGCTCCGGATGGCGGTGGAGCATTCTTCGCACCGCAATCACCTCATCGAGAACTGCCCGGACCGCTTTTTCGATCAGTTTGCGCTCCACCATGTCTTCGAGAGGCTATCGAAGAAGCGGGCGGTGGCGAAGATCGTAGCCCTGACACGCGAAACCAACACCTTGTCGAGAAAACGCTGCCGGAACACTCACCATGGGTCGATCACATGACACCGCTGCCGATCCACGCCAGTGCGATTCCGGTGAGGGCCAGGGGTACGGTCCGTAACCAGGCGTTTCTCGGTTTCCTCACAGATTCTTCGAGAGTTTCAACCATCCACGTCGAAAACGTGGTCAACCCGCCCAGGAGGCCGACCCCAAGCACCAGTCCCAAATCCGAGTGGAGTCGCCCGTTGTCCACGAGGGCGACGACGACCCCGAGTGCGAAGGCGCCGACCAGATTGACCACCGCCGTGCCGGTTCCTCGTCGACAGCGATCGGCGAACCAGGCCGTCACCAGCCACCGTATGCATGCCCCGACCCCACCAGCCAGCGCCACGCCGATGATCACCACGCGATACTCCGCTTGCGGGCGGTGGTGGCGATCCACAGACCGGCGAGCACACTACCGCCGGCGTAGAGCACCGCGGTGGCCAGGCCCTGGTCGTTGAAAATGGTTATTGCTTCCAAAGCGAAGGTGGAGAAGGTCGTGAGGGCGCCGGCGAAGCCGACGCCCAGCAGCGGCCAAGCCACACCTCGACCGACCCGCCGCGCCGTGAGCCCGGCCAAGACCCCGAGGATCGCCGATCCCACGAGGTTGGCGATCAAAGTCGCGGTGACGACCTCGCCCACCGGCGCCAGCCACTCGCCGAGTCCGTAGCGAGCCAGTGCACCCAACGACCCGCCACCGAAGACAGCGGCGGCCGTGGCGCCGCGGCCGATCAGGGCAGGAGTGGTCACCGCAGCTGAGCGTATCAGGTGATCTCCGCTTAGGGCGCAAACCCCGGGTTCAGAGGACTAACTGTCGGTGTAGCGGTGTTTTCCTCCGTATCCTTATGGACATGGCGTTGCGGATTGCGGGTGCCCAACTCAACCTGGTCGTCGGGGATTTGGACGGAAACTGTCGACGGCTCCTGGATGCCATGGATTGGGCGGAGGAGGAAAACGCCGACCTTCTGGTGTTCCCCGAACTGGCTATCAGTGGATATCCGCCCGAGGACCTGGCATTGCGCGGTGGTTTCCTGGAAGCCAACCGGGCGGTGCTGTCCCAACTTGCCGACCGGTCCCGCCGCACGGTTACCGTGGTGGGCTTCTTGGATTCCTCCCGCCCCGTGGCAGGCGGGTCGATGGCGGGCGACACCTTCTCTGGTCGGGTGTCCAACGCGGCGGCGATTCTGGGAGGAGGCCGTGTTCAGGGGATCTATCGCAAGACGATTCTGCCCAACTACGGAGTTTTCGACGAGCGGCGCTGGTTTTATCCCGGCCGTGATCCGGTCCGCACCTGGCTGGTCGGCGAGGTAACGGTGGGGGTCTCTATCTGTGAGGACTTGTGGATGGAAGACGGTCCCTGGCGGCGGCAGGCCGCGGCCGGCGCCAGGGTGATCGTCAACCTCAACGCATCTCCCTATCACATGGGAAAGGCCGCTGAGCGAGAAGTGTTGGTGTCCCGGCGAGCCCGGGCGGCGGGTGTGCCGGTGGTTTATTTGAACCTGGTGGGAGGCCAGGACGAGCTGGTTTTCGACGGCGCCTCGCTGGTTGCCGGCGCCAACGGCGCCATCCTCCATCGGTCTGCCCAGTTCGAAGAGGACCGGTTCGTTCTCGACGTCCCCCTGGCCGGCGAGCCTGTCGCACCTTGTCGGCCGGAGCGGAACTGGATGGAACCCGAAGAGGAGATCTGGGCCGCTTTGATCCTGGCCACCGGTGACTACGTGCGCAAAAACGGTTTCGACTCAGCAGTGGTGGGTCTTTCGGGGGGTATCGACTCGGCGGTCACCGCCTGCCTGGCAGCCGATGCCCTGGGCGCCGACCGGGTTTGGGGGGTCTCCATGCCGTCGGTCTACAGCTCCGAGCACTCCAAGACCGACGCCAAGCGGCTGGCGTCCAATCTGGGCATCCGCTTCGACATGGTTCCGATCGAACGCGCCCACACTGCGTTTTTGGACACCTTGTCGCCGGTGATGGGCAAAGACGGATGGGGAGTGGCCGGTGAGAACTTGCAAGCCCGCGCCCGGGGGTCGATTCTCATGGCCCTCTCCAACCGCCACGGTGGATTGGTGCTTGCCACCGGCAATAAATCGGAGTTGTCGGTGGGCTATGCCACCCTCTATGGCGACATGGTGGGGGGATTCGCTCCCCTCAAAGACATCTACAAGACCTGGGTGTACCGCTTGGCCCAGTGGAGAAACCGCCAACGCCTCGACATCCCCGAGGACATCCTCATCAAGCCGCCCTCCGCCGAACTGCGCCCCGATCAGCTTGATACCGACTCACTGCCTCCCTATGATGTTTTGGATGCCATTCTTACCATGTACATCGATTCTGAACGTTCCATAGAAGAGATAACCGCGGCTGGGTTCGACCCAGCGTTGGTGCACCGGGTGGTGGGCCTGGTGGAGCGATCCGAGTACAAGAGACACCAATCGGCGCCGGGTCCCAAGATCACCACCAAATCCCTGGGGCGGGAGAGGCGACGTCCCATCACCAGCAGATGGAACCTCCGATGAGCGGGCATCCTATCCTGGTCGACGGGAAGCCCTCGGGGCCGATGATTTTCTCCATAAACAGTCCCACCATCACCCGGGGCGACGGCTGCTTCGAGGTGATGCGCGTCTACGAGGGACATCCTTTCGAATGTGACTCCCACCTCGACCGTCTGGACCGTTCCGCCGAGATGCTCGATCTCCGGGTTCCCGACCGCGCCGATCTGGACTCCTGGGTGGAGCAGGTGGCGGCCTGTGGCACAGAAGGGCTGATCAGGGTGGTGCTCGGCCGGGGGAACCAGCCCGGCGAAGAACAATGCGTGGTGACCTGGCATGACCTTCCCTCCCGGCCCGACCAGATCCGCCTGCTGCCGGTCAGCGCTCCCTGGCATTCGGCCGGTCGACCCTGGGATCTGGCCGGCGGCAAGACGCTCTCCTATGCGCCCAACATGGCGGCCGCCCGCCGCGCCGTGAAGGAGGGGTATGATGATGCCCTGCTGATCTCCGACGACCAGACGGTTCTGGAGGGCCCGGTCTTTTCGGTGGCCTGGGTTTACCGGGGAGTGTGGGAAACCCCTTCCTTGGATCTGCTGATCCTCGACTCCATAACCCGTCGGGTAGTGCTGGAGCTTGTGTCGGAGTCGGGTGTGCCTTTTCGGGAGGGACGCTTCGGCCTCGATCGGGTTCTGGATGCAGACGAGGTGATGGTGATCGGAACCACCCGGGAAGTGACGCCCGTGGTTGCTGTGGGGGAGCAGGAGTTTTCCCACGGGCCGGTCTCCAAACTGCTGAGAGAGGCTTTTTTCAGACGCGTCCGACAGGCCATTGACCAAGCCTGAGGGTAGTTCACCCCGATGGGCAAACGGAGCAGGCGTGGGCTTTTTGGCATGACAGAGTCGAGAAGGATGCTCGGTGCCTACGCCGTGGCGGGGTTGGCGGTCCTGGCGATGGCCGCAGCTTGCGGAAGTGACGACGGCCCGGCCTTGGTCACCACCTCCTCTCGGGTGGTCACTACCGCCGCGCCCACTACCACCGCGCCCACCACCACCGCGCCCATCACGACCGCCGCGGCGCCCACCACGACCCCCGCGCCCACCACCATCGCAGAGGAGCAGGACACCAATCAGATTTATTATCGGGTGGCACGCCAGGAGTCAACCCGCGATGGCAGCGTTTTGTATGTGGAGATCCCTCCGGGCGACTACACCGACATTGATCTGGAGAACCTGGTGCTCTCCGTATACGAAGAGCGGGGTGATCTCTATGAGCTGCATGTGGTGGACGATCGGGAGGCGGTTGCGGCGTTGCTCAAAGCAGAGGGGGAGCGGACTCCCGAAGAGGCCGACTCGCTGGAACGCCACTATCTGGTCAGCTTTCTGGAGGGATCAATCTTGCGTTTCCAGGGACCCTTTGCCGAGTTGGAGGGATTCATCGTCGGCTCGTAGATGTTCGACGCCGGGTGTCCGCCCCGGCGGTCTGCGTTTGTCAATTCTTGGGTTTACCCTCCCGACCCGCCGCCGCCGGTCCGGTTGAAACCTTTAGGGTGGGCGCGTAGGGCCTGCCCGAACCTGGGATTGGTCGTCGGCTAAGCGCTCGGTCCCCGGGGATGCGTTGTCGAAGGCCGCTTTTCGGGGAGCGAGACTTTTGATGATCGAGCCGGTCCGGACCTTGCTCTGATGTTTGTTCTTATCACTATGTAGAACCGCGGTGACGAAAATTCAAGGCTCCAAGCCGATTTGTTGGGGGACTTTTCCGCGACTCCTCGCTTGCTGTTCAGAGCAGTGCGGCGGCCACCATCAGGAATCCTCCGAATCCCACCACGTCGGTGATCAGGGTCAGGAAGATGCTGGAGGCCAGCGCCGGGTCGAATCCCATCCGACGCAGCGCCATGGGGATGCCGGCGCCGGCCAGGGTGGCGATGGTCAGGTTGGCCAACGCCGCCACGCCCACCACCACCGCCACCTGCACTGCGCCGAAGTTGGAGGAAAACAGTTTCAGCGACAAGAGAGCGATGGTCAGGCCCATGGCCGCCAGAGCCAAAAAGGCGCCGTTGATTAGCCCGATGCCTATTTGACGTTTCATCACCTCCCGGATCCGCGCTCGGGGAAGATCGCCGGAGGCCATGGAGCGGATCACCACCGCCAGGCTCTGGATGCCCCCGTTTCCGCCTAGGAGCGCCACCACCGGCATGAGCGCGGCCAACACCGGCTCAGCGGAGATGATCCCGGTCTGCAGTTCGATGACAAACGCCACGATCAGAGCCAGACACAAGTTGAGCGTAAGCCAGGGAAGCCGCATCCTCACCGAGGACCGCACCGGCGTGTAGATGGTCTCCTCAGCGCCCGCACCCACCGAGGCGGCGAAGTCTTCGGAGGCCTCGGCCTGCACGGCGTCGATCACCTCGTCGTATGTCACCATCCCCTGCAGGTGTCCCAGGTCGTCCACCACCGGCAACCCCAGCAGCCGGTAGCGCTGCATCAGCTCGGAGACTTCTTCCCGGTCGGCGGTGGTGTGCACCACTATCGGGTTGGCCTCCATGGCCTCGTCGAGACCCACCGACGGTCTTGCAAACACCAGGTCTCGAAAAGAGAGCACCCCCCGCAGCACTCCGAAGTCGTCGACGATGTACACATAGGTAAGGTCGTTCACTGTTTCGCGGATGTTTCGGATCCGCTCTATGGCCTCTCCGGCGGTGAGGCCGATGGGCAGCACCGCCACTTCGGTGGTCATGAGACCCCCGGCGGTGTCGGACGGGTAGTGAAACAGCCGGCTGACTTCCGAGCTGGCCGGCTCCGCCATCAGTTCGATCAAGGCGCTCACCGTCTCGGTGGGCATATTCTCCAGAATGTCCACCGCTTCGGTGGAGGGCATTTCCTCCAGCACCGAGGCCGCCTCCAAGAGGGGCAGCTCTTGCAGAAGAGTGGCGGCCAGTTCGTCGCGCAGCTCCTCGAGAATGAAGGCGCTTTGCTTCTGGGCGAGCGGACTAAGGAGCTCCCCGGCGATCTCGGGGGAAACCGATTCCAGGATGTCCGCCGCATCGTGGGGAGACGCCTCCGCCAAAGCCATCCACATTTCGGTGTTGGCGCCCAGGTACTCCTCGACGTCGGTGGGTCGGAGATGGGCGATCCTGCGCAGACGCTGGGCAAGCTCCCGGGGACGATGCAGTCGCAATTTCATCCCTCAAGAGACTACGGCTTCTTCGGGCGACAGCCACCGATTGAGGGGTCCAGGCCTAGCGGTAGGGGAGGGGTTAGCTGGAGTAGGGACGGACCGAGGTTACTTTTACCTCGAAAGTGCCGCCGGGAGCGACATAGGTGACCAGATCTCCGGGCGTTTTGGTCAACACGGCTTTTCCCAGGGGGCTGGTGGGCGAGACCACCAACCGGGCCGATCCCTTGTTCTCCGCCGGCGCCAACAAGAACTCCATCTCGTCCCCGTCGCTGTCCACCACGGTCACCATGGTGCCGATCTCCACCCGTCCGGTGTCGTCAACCTCCATCACCGTGACGTCTCTCAACACCGACTCAAGATGTGCGATCCGCGCTTCCATCAGACCCTGTTGCTCCTTGGCGGCGTGATAGTCGGCGTTCTCTCGGATGTCGCCGTGTGAACGAGCCTCGGCGATGCGATCGGAGATCTCGATCCGCTTGGGTCCTTTCAACTCGTCCAGTTCGGCCACCAGCCGCCGGTGCGCCTCGGGAGTGAGAAAGGTGCTAGGGGTTTGCATCGTACCCAGAAAGGATATCGCCCACCGGTTGGGGGATAACCCGGTCCGGCTTTGGTAGCTTTGTGGCGATGAGCACCAAGCTGACCCGGTTCAGTCACGGCGCCGGCTGAGGCTGCAAGCTCGGATCAGCCGAGCTGGCGCAGGTTCTGCGCCCCTTGCAGGGTCATCCCGCCTATTCCTCCCCCCATCTGCTAGTGGGGGTGGATACCCGTGACGATGCAGGCGTATATCGCCTGTCGGATGGACGCGTCCTCATCCAGACGGTCGATTTTTTCACTCCGGTGGTGGATAGCCCCGAGGATTGGGGGCGGATTGCCGCCGCCAACGCTTTGTCCGATATCTACGCCATGGGCGGGACGCCGCTCACTGCTCTCCAGTTGGTGTGCTGGCCAGCACAATCCCTATCACTGGAGATCCTGACAACGGTTGTCCGGGGAGGAGCGGAGGTGATGGCTCGAGCGGGATGCACGGTGGTGGGCGGCCACTCCGTTGACGATCCTGAGCCAAAATACGGGTTCGCGGTGACCGGGATCGCTACGGAGGTGACCACCAACTCCGGCGCCCGACCGGGCGATCGGCTAGTGCTAACCAAGCCGCTCGGAACCGGGATCATCACCACCGCCCACAAAGCGGGTGATTGCCCCCCGTCCTCCCTGGATGCGGCGGTGGAGGCAATGATCTCCCTCAACGACCGAGCTTCTCGGGCGATGATCTCGGTCGGAGTTTCCGCCGCCACCGATGTCACCGGCTACGGATTGGCGGGCCACCTCCTTTCCATGCTGGACGCCTCGGAGGCGGCGGCCCGGATAGAGACCGCCCGGCTGCCGCTCCTGGCGGGGGCCGAACAAATCCTGGCCGCCGGATTCTATCCGGGGGGAAGCCTTCGCAATCTGGAGGCGGCCGGCGACCGGCTCCGGGGCGGAAACGAGATGTCCCGACGTCTGGTGTGCGACGCGCAGACCAGCGGGGGACTGCTGATGTCGGTTCACCCATCCAAGCTGGCCGAACTCAAGGGCAGGCTCAAAGAAGAAGGCGTGCGCGGGACGGTGATTGGAGCGGTGGTGGAGGGTAAACCTTCGGTGGAGCTGTTCTAGCCCAGAATCGCCTGAAGACCGGGTTCAAACTTTTCGGGCTCCAACAGAAAGGCGTCGTGTCCCTTGTCGGAGTGGACGGTGTGCCAGAGAACCGGCACTCCCGCCTCGTTGAGCGTCTTGACCATGGTCTCCTGCTCCTCGGGGTAGAAGCAGACGTCGGAGTCGATGGTGAAGATCAGCCACTGTTGGTGGCGACAGCGGCTCAGCAGCTCCTCGACGCTATCTCCACCCACCTCTTTGAGCAGATTGAACTTCTGCCAGATCCGCACCACCCGCAGATAGGTGTTGGCGTCGAATCGTTCCACGAACTTTTGCCCCTGATGCAGCATGTAGGACTCCATGGGATGCTGCACCCGGTATCCGCCCAGGTCTTCCTGCTCGATAATCTCGTGGCGGATCCGCTCCCGGAAAGCCGACAGGGAGACGAAGGTCTTGTGGCTGATCATCCGGGCCAGGGCCAGTCCCAGGTCCGGCCGGGTCCCCCCGTAGAAGTCGCCGCCCGCGAAATGTGGATCGGTGACGATGGCGAACATCTGCTCGAAGTTGTGAATCACTTGCAGGGTGGTTACCTCGAGGCCCGCGGCGATGGGGATCACCACCTTCACCTGGTCGGGATAGCGGGTACCTAACACCAACGCCATCAAACCGCCCACCGAGCCTCCCGTGCAGGCGTGGATCCGCTCCACGCCGAGATGATCCAAGAGTTTCATCTGAGAGTCGACGATATCGGTGATGGTCAGGGCGGGGAAAGCCGAGCCGTAGGGGCGGCCGGTGGAAGGGTTGGTGGAGGACGGACCGGTGGAGCCATAGCAGCCACCCAGGTAGTTGACGCACAAAACCGCGTATTTGTCGGTGTCCAGAGCCCGTCCCGGTCCGATGAACCCGTCCCACCAGCCCACCTGCATCTCTTCGGTCCACTGGGCGCCCACCCCGGGCACCGAGGGATTGAATCCGGCCGCGTGCTGGCTTCCGGTGAGGGCGTGGAATACCAGAATGACGTTGTCCCGGGCCTCGTTGAGCTCCCCGTACAGCTCATAGGCCAGGGTTACTTCGGGAATGGTCTTGCCGCCCAAAGTGGTGTAAGGATCGTCCAGACGAAGAAACCGGGTCTCGGTGCGCGTCAGGTCTGGTGGGATGGGGGAACTGTTTGTCACCGACTCTCCTTTACTCATCGGTCAGGCGTTGGCACCGTGTCGGCTGGCCGACCGGTTGCCGCGGTTTCACGGGGCCTGATCCCTCCACCGCTCTGGATGAGCGTCTGGTGACGCTACCTGTCCCAGTTTGGCAGAAGTCTCCGCCAAAATCAACCCGGATGCCACATCGGGTACTGGGAGACGGCTGGGGCCATTTGGTTCAGCCGGGCGCGGAGTTCACGAGGAGAACGAGAGTTGCCTCCCGCCCCGTGGAGGAGCGCCGCCCCTATCGGCGCTAGTGCATTTGGGGGTGGTTGCTCACCCAAACGGTATTCCCTTCGGGATCGGTTACTCCCGTCAGGTCGAGAGGCAGGCTTGTTCGAGAGGCTGGCATCTTCATCACTGCCAGGCCCTGAGCGGTCAGATAATCTTCCCACTCTCCTATGTCGTCCGCCCACAGCACGGTCTCTCTTGATCCGGAGGGCGGCGAATTGGCTTGCCTTTTGCGGAGGATGAGGTAGGCGCCGCCGATCGCCATCCACACAAACCCGCGGGTGGCCATCCGGGGCGCGGTGATCTCATGCAGGCCGAGGGCCGTGGAGTAAAAGTTGGACATCTTTTCCAGGTCGTCCACCCAGACAATCATGCTCATCCCTCCTCGGCGGCTGAGCGACGGCGCCTCTTCCCCGGCCATTACCGTTTTCTTGGCTTGCGCCAGGCTGAATCGGCCGTGGGTTACCTCTCTTCCCACGATCACCCCGGCCAGTTTGCGGCCCGACACCGACAACCGGGCCAGGGCGCTGAGGTCATCCACCGATCCCACGCCGCCCGCCACTATCACCGGCTCGGGCACCAATCCCAGTACTTCCCCGTAGATGTCCAGGTCGACTGGTTCCTTCAGCGGATCACGCCCGGCTTCGGCCACCAAAAAGGAGGCCACTCCCGCCGAAGACATCTCCAAGAGCACCTCTTCGAGGTAGCGTCCGCTTCGTTCCGACCACCCCTGGGTGACGATCTCATGGTCGGACCGGACATCGAGGGACACCGTGATCTTGCCTGGATAGTCCCGGCAGAGGTCCCAAATCATGATCTGGTCTTCGATGGCGGCGGTTCCCATCACCACTCTCCAGGCGCCGTTTCGGATCAACCGGGCGGCCTCGAGATGCGAGCGGATTCCTCCCGCCACCTGTACCGGTGTCTCCAGTTCCGAGACGATGGCGTCGATCAGGGGCCGGTTCTGGTAGTCGCCCAACGCCGCAGCGTTGAGATCCACGACATGCAAATAGTCGGCGCCCTGATTGACCCAGCTCTTGGCGCGGCTCAGGGGATCGTTGTCCAAGACAATGGCCTGGGTTACGTCACCGGTGGGGAGGCGGACCGATCTGCCGCCCAGAATGTTTATTCGCCCATAGACGTCCATGCTGTTAAGAAGAATACCCGCTCTCGGGCTGGTTTTCCATACCAAATTGCTACAGAGGTTCGAGTTCCAAAGCCTGCTCGGCCGATTCCAGGGTTTGATTTCCCGCCAGCACCGGCAGGAACAGGTCGCCATAGCGGGAAAGACGCTCCCAGAGGTTGGTGATATCAATGTCGCCGTTGCGGAAATGTCCCACCTCTTCCCAGAGCAGGGGAACAGAGACGGGAGCGCCGGGAAGGGGGCGTACCGAGTACACCGAGGCGATCGTCTGGCCGAAAGCGTTGCGGTTGTGGTCGATGAACACCTTCCCCGCCCGCTTGGGCTTGTCCCAGGCGATGGTCAGGTCGTCGGGGTTGGCCGCCACCAACAACCCGGCCACTGCTCCCACGAAACGCCGCACCCGCTCATAGGTGTGGACGGGCCGGAGGGGAAGGTAGACGTGCATGCCGCGGCTTCCCGAAAGCTTGGCGACCGACCGCAGCCCCAGTTGCTCCAGCGCCATCCCCAGCAGGCGGGTTCCCGCCACCACCTGGGACCATGAGGAGCCCTCGGCCGGATCGAAGTCGAATACTGCCCAGTCGGGGTATCCGAGGTCCGGGTGGCGGGAATGAAAAGGGTGGGTTTCCACACACCCCATGTTGGCGAACCACATCAGGGACTCGGGGTGGTCGGCGCAGAGAAAGTCGATATTCCCGCCCGCCGAGTGCGAGCCCACCGGGAGGGTACGCATCCACTCGGGCTGGTGTCCCGGCGCTCGCTTCTCATAAAAAGACGGTCCCCCGATCCCGTCTGGATAGCGGGACATCGAGAGGGGGCGGTCCCGGAGATGGGGGAGGAGCGTGGCGGCTATCGAGGAGTAGTAGGTGATCAGATCACCCTTGGTGTAGCCCTCGGGAAAAAACGGCTTCGACAGGTTGGAGAGCCGTAGGGGAAGAGTGGCGTCGGTTGGCCGGTAGCGGTCTTCCACCGGCTCGACCGGCGTGGGGTCGGGGAAGTCCACCAGCCCCGATCCGGCCGGCAGGCGGGTGGACGGCTCTTCTTCCAGCCGGTGGAGAACCGAGCGAAGTTCGGCGCCGATGGCCAGGTGGCTCTTCCACTCCCGCGCCTCGGAGATGACCACCATCGCCAATCCCGTCTCATGGGCGGCCTCGGCCAGAGGGCCGATCCGAAGAGTCCCCTCTCCGTAGGGAAGATGGCTGATCTCCCCGGCGGGTCCGAATCGGTTGTCGGTGAACTGGGTGTGGAGGGGAGAGAGCATCCAGGCGGGGAAGGAGTCTTTTATGAAGGCCATCACCGTTTTGAAGCGCTCTGTTCCGGTCAGTCCGCCGCCCGACATGGCGTGAAGATGCGCCCAGTCGATCACCGGTCTCACGAAGGGGAACTCCGCAGCCAGCAGGGCAATGTCGCCCAGCGTTCCGAAAGAGCGGTTATTGCCGGCGGTCTCGATCCCCAGTCCCACCCCCAGGTGGGCCACTTTGGGCGCCAGCATCTCCAAACGTTCTCGGATCGTCTCCATTACCTCGTGCGGCGGACGACCCTTCAGATGACCGGCGTGGGCGACGATCAAGGGAGCGCCCAGTTCCCGTCCGAGTTTCATGGTGTGCTCCAAAGCCGAGAGGCACATGCGGGCCTTCTCGGGGTCTTCGACGGTCAGCACCGCGAAATAGGGAGCGTGCGCAGAGAGCCGAAATCCCCGGGCGGCGGCCTGTGTTCCGAACTGGGCGCACCGCGCCTCTTTCCAAGGGAAACCTTTGACGAACGAAAGCTCATAGGATGAGATATTCTGCTTTGCTAGGCCGTCCAGGAAAGCTCCGTCGTCGGCGCCCCGAGGAGGTGGGGGGCCCGACACTCCGAACAGGATGGGTTCCCGGCGTTTGCGGGTGGTGGCCATGGCCGCTATTAATGGTTGCCGAGGCACCGTCCAACCCCGCGCGGGCAAAGATAGGCCGGGTTGGCTGTCATAAGGCCATTTTTTAAGAAAGTGATGTTTATAGTATCATACGAAAGTGAGTCAATACCGGCTCATCACCTAGGTAAGGAAGTAAATATGGATCTCCAAGGTATAAGCATTGTGGTAGCGGCCATCGGGGCTATCAACTGGGGTTTGATCGGACTGTTCGGCTTTGACCTGGTAGCGGCCATCACTACCGCTGGCAAGTTCGGGTCAACCAACCTCATCTCACGAATTGTTTATGTCATCGTCGGGATAGGGGGCGGCTGGGCGCTTTACATCCAACTCTTTGGGTAGGGAGCACCAGAGCATCCACTGATAATCGCCGTCGTCCCATCCTGGCGACCTTTTTCCCAAGCGGGAGTCGGCAGGATGGGACGGCTTTTTGTTGCACGGGCTAAGGTTTTGGATGGGGCAGGAAAGAGAAAGCACATTGATGAACATGCTTAAGCGTCCAAAATGGCGTTCACCGGATCACCGCCGGGTGATAGGGGGCGAGGTGATGACCTGATGGGAGGTGATGACCTGATGGATGGAGACATCCGGTTCGGGATCTGCACCGATCAGTCGATGCCCTACGCCACTTTGGTGGACCGGTGGCGCTACTTTGAGGAACTGGGGTTCGACAGTGTCTGGGACTGTGACCATTTCCTCCGGCCCAGCAATCCCTCCCATCCCTACTTCGAGGGGTGGACTCTGTTGGCCGCCCTTGCCACCCAAACCACCCGGATCCGGGTGGGGGTGCTGGTGGGAAGCAACACTTTCCGTCACCCCGCGCTCTTGGCGCAGCAGGCCATCACCATCGACCACATCTCGGAGGGGCGCTTGGAGTTCGGTTTCGGCGCCGGATGGTTTGTGGAGGAACATCAGCGGTTCGGGATACCTTTCGGTGATCCGCCGGTGCTGGTCGAAAGGTTCCGAGAAGCGGTCGAGATTATCGACTCGCTCCTCTGTGGCCGGGAAGTCACCTATGAGGGTCGGCACTATCAGCTGAGTGAGGCCCGGCTCCGGCCCCGGCCGGTGCAGTCTCCCCGTCCGCCTCTCACCCTGGGCGCACACCGTCCTCGTATGCTGGCGATTTGCGCGCGGTTCGCCGACCGGTGGAACTCGTTCGGGACGGTGGAGGAGATCGCCGAGCGCAATCGGCTGCTGGATCAGGCCTGTGGGAGGATCGGGAGGGATCCCACCGAGATCATCCGCTCCTTCTACGGGTGGTCATCCAACATGGCCGCCCAGGGTCTGCCCGACCCGTGGTCGAGCCCCGACGCCTTCACCGAGGTGGTGGGCAGATACGTCGAGGCGGGGGTGAACGAGTTCATTCTGGATCAACCCCGTCCCGAACAGTTCAAGATCGCCGAACGGATCGTCTCGGACGTCATCGAGCCGACTCGTTGAGTGGCGACGGGCCGTTTGGCCGGCGCTGTAGGGCGGGCATCCGCAAATTGTTTTGTGTTATGTTGGTTATGACATTGGAAATGGCCGAATGATCGTGCCGCTCGGCCCCAACGGCGTGCGCAGCGCGGGGGGAACCACCGATGCGCACCGTGGATGGCGCACCGAAGGCGGTTCGAGGAAAACCGGTTTGTGATGAGAGTCGAGGTGATGCTCTGGTGAAAGGAATGAGGTTCGGTGTTTACACCCCCCAGTGGAAGCCGTATCGGGTTCTGGTGGAGAATTGGCGGTATTTCGAAGAATTGGGGTTCGACAGCGTGTGGCCCTGTGATCATTTCCACAATCCCGGGCATCCGGACAAGCCCTTTTTCGAGGGGTGGACTGTACTGGCCGCCCTGGCTGCCGAAACCTCCCGGATCAGGGTGGGAGTGCTGGTGAGCAGCAACACGTTCCGCCATCCGGCGCTCCTGGCGCAGCAGGCCATCACCCTGGATCACATCTCCGAAGGGCGGCTCGACTTTGGGATCGGCGCCGGGTGGTACGAGTTGGAGCACGAGTGGTTCAGGATCCCCCTGTATGAGCCACGGGTGCGGGTGGACCGCTTTTCCGAGGCGATGGAGATCATCGATCCCCTGATGCGCGGGGAGACCGTCTCCTATGAGGGTCGGCACTATCAGCTGAGTGAGGCCCGGCTCCGTCCCCGCTCCGTTCAGTTGCCCCGCCCACCGTTCATGCTGGCCGGCCACCGCCCCCGGATGCTGGGGATCTGCGCGCGGTACGCGGACGCGTGGAACTCCACCGGGACGGTGGAGGATCTCACCGAACGTAACCGCCTGGTTGACGAGGCCTGTCGGAGGATCGGGAGGGATCCGACCGAGATAGTCCGTTCCTATCTGGGAGGAAACTCCACCCTGGGCCCCCAGGGTCTGCCCGATATGTGGTCGAGCCCCGATGCCTTCTCGGAGGTGGTGGGGCGATACGCCGAAGCGGGGGTGAACGAGTTTATCTTCGTCGAACCCCTGCCCGAGCAGTACAAGATGGTCGAGCGGATCGCCTCTGAGGTGATCGAGCCGAGCCGTTGAGTGCGACTGCCCGGCGGGCCCGTTTGTGATGAGAGTGGAGGCGATGCTCCGGTGAAGGGATTGAAGTTCGGACTCACCGTGACTCCGTCCGAGCCGTATCCGGTCCTGGCGAAGAAGTGGCGGTACTTCGAGGAGTTGGGGTTCGACAGCATCTGGCATTGTGATCATCTCCTTCGTCCCAACGATCCGACCGGTCCCCTCTTCGAGGCGTGGACTCTGCTGGCCGCCCTGGCCACCGAAACCTCCCGGATCCGGGTGGGTGTGATGGTGACCAGCAACGTCCTCCGTCATCCCGCCCTCCTGGCGCAAGAGGCTATCACCGTCGATCACATCTCCGAGGGGCGCCTGGAGCTGGGGATTGGCTGCGGGTGGTTCGAGGAGGAACACAAGCGGTTCAGGATCCCCCTCTATGAGCCACGGGTTCGGGTGGACCGATTTGAGGAGGCCTTGGAGATCATCGACCCCCTGCTGAGGGGGGAGACCGTCTCCTATGAGGGTCGGCACTATCAGCTGAGCGAGGCCCGGCTCCGTCCTATGCCGGTGCAGTCGCCCCGCCCGCCCCTCACCCTGGCCGCCCACCGTCCCCGGATGCTTCGGATCTGCTCCCGCTATGCGGACCGGTGGAATTCCTCAGGAACGATCGAGGAGATGGCCGGACGGAACCGGCTCTTGGACGAGGCCTGTGAGAGAATCGGGAGGGATCCGACCGAGATCATCCGTTCTTTCCGCGCGGGAGTCTCCAACGTGGGCAGCCGGGGCCTGCCCGATATGTGGTCGAGCCCCGATGCTTTCACGGAGGTGGTGGGGATATTCGGAGAGGCCGGCGCGACCGAGTTCATCATGGACCAGCCCCGTCCCGACCAGTACCAGACGGTCGAGCGGATCGCGTCGGAGGTCATCGAACCCAGTCGTTAAGGTGGAACCGTCTGTGATGAGAGTGAAGGTGATGTTCCGATGAAGGGCTTTAGAGTCGGAATTTCCGCCATGCAGTACGAGCCGTATCCGGTTCTCCGGAAGAAGTGGCGATATTTTGAGGAGTTGGGGTTCGAGAGCATTTGGCACTGTGATCATTTGCTTTTCACCTCGGATTCGACCGTTCCCCTCTTCGAGGGTTGGACTGTCCTGGCCGCCCTGTCCGCCGAAACCTCCCGGATCCGGCTGGGGGTGCTGGTGAGCAGCAATGTCCTCCGTCATCCCGCTCTCCTTGCCCAGGAGGCCATCACCGTCGATCACATCTCCGAGGGGCGCCTGGAAGTGGGGATTGGCTGCGGGTGGTTCGAGGAGGAACACGAGCGGTTCGGAATCCCGCTGTATGAGCCGGGGGTTCGGGTGGACCGATTTGAGGAGGCCTTGGAGATCATCGACCCGCTGTTGCGGGGAGAGACCGTCTCCTATGAGGGTCGGCACTATCAGTTGGCAGAGGCCCGGCTCCGTCCTCTCCCCGTTCAGTTGCCCCGCCCGCCCCTCACCCTGGCCGCCCACGGTCCCCGCATGCTTCGGATCTGCGCCCGCTACGCGGACCGGTGGAACTCCACCGGGACAGTGGAGGAGATGGCCGGACGGAACCGGCTCCTGGACGAGGTGTGTCGCAAGATCGGGAGGGATCCCACCGGGATCATCCGCTCCCTCCGCTTATCGATCCCCAAATTAGTCTCCCGGGGTCTGCCCGATCCGTGGTCGAGCGCCGGTGCCTTCACGGAGGTGGTGGGCAGATACGGAGAGGCCGGCGTGGACGAGTTCATTATCGACCAGCCCCGTCCCGACCAGTACAAGACGGCCGAGCGAATCGCGCTGGAGGTCATCGAACCGAGTGGTTGAGTTGGGACTGGCGGGTGGGCTGGAGGGCCATCGTGGGGACGGAGAACTCGGTGTATGTTGGTGACGACATTGGAAGAGGCCGAGTGATCGGGTTGCCGGGGCCATGCCGGCGGGTGCGGCTCGGGTAGGATCACCGATGCGCGCCGCGGGTGGCGGTAGAGAATATGATCGGGGAATGCCCGTTTGTAACGAGAGTGGAGGTGATGGTGTGACGAAAGGACTGAGGTTCGGTATTACCGTCGTTCAGTCGGATCCGTATCCGGTTCTGGCCGAGAAGTGGCGGTACTTCGAGGAGTTGGGGTTCGACAGCATCTGGCACTGCGACCACCTCCTCCGTTCCTTGGATCCGACCGCTCCCCTCTTCGAGGCATGGACCCTGCTGGCCGCCCTGGCCGCCGAGACTTCCCGGATCCGGGTGGGAGCGCTGGTGAGCAGCAACGTCCTCCGCCATCCGGCGCTCCTGGCGCAGCAGGCCATCACGGTCGATCACATCTCCGAGGGCCGCCTGGAAGTGGGGATTGGCTGCGGGTGGTTCGAGGAGGAGCACCGCCGGTTCGGGATCCCCCTCTATGAGCCGGGGGTGCGGGTGGACCGCTTCTCCGAGGCCCTGGAGATCATCGACCTCTTGCTGGTGGGGAAGACGGTCTCCCATGGGGGGCGGCATTATCAGTTGAGCGAGGCCCGGCTCCGTCCCCGCCCCGTGCAGTTGCCCCGCCCGCCGTTCATGCTGGCCGCTCACGGTCCCCGGATGCTGCGGATCTGCGCACGCTATGCGGACCGGTGGAACTCGTTCGGGACGGTGGAGGAGATGGCCCGAAGGAACCGCCTGCTGGACGAGGCCTGTGAGAGGATCGGGAGGGATCCCACCGGGATAAGCCGTTCCCTCTGCGTCGAGGACTCCACCAACCTGGCCTCCCAGGGCCTGCCGGACATATGGTCAAGCCCCGGCGGCTTCGCCGAAGTGGCGGGGAGGTACGCCGAGGCAGGGGTGAACGAGTTCATCATCGAACAGCCCCGGCCCGACCAGCACAAGACGGTCGAGCGGATCGTTTCAGAGGTGATCGAGCCGGGACGTCGATCTTTGTGATCAGGCGCTGGCGCTGAGCGGTTTGGTGGGGCGTGACAGCACGTACCACCAGGCTACGGCAGCCACCGCCACCAGTATCACCCGCAGCGCGGTGTCGTTGGTGAGCAAGACCGCGGAGACGCTGATCGAGGCTGTGATGCCCACCAACGCGATGGTCTTGGCGCGGACGGTGAGGCCTCCCTGGTAGCTTCGGATGATCTTTCCGAACACCGGATGGTTGCGGAGCCACATCTCAAAGCGGCGGGAGGAGCGGGTGAAAAAGAACAGGGCGAGGACCACGAAGTCCGCGGTGGGGATGCCTGGCAGCCAACTCAGGAAAACAAACCCGAGACAGATCAGTCCCAGGATGAAATAGATCAGGCGGACGAGGGGGAAGCGGGCGATCTTTGCCACGGCCCACAAGGCTACGAAAGTCGGGGCCTTTATCAAAAGCCTCTTGCTTCACTAGCCTTCCGATATGGCTCATCAGGCCGTCGTGCGGGCGCGCTTTTCCGACCTCGATCCCTACAACCACGTCAACCACGCCCGCTATCTGAGCTTTTTTGAGATGGCCCGGGTGGACCTTTTGGACGAGATAGGTTTCAGCATGGACCGCCTGGCGGAGATGGGCCTCCAAATCGTGTTGGTGGAGGCCAACATCAGGTATTACGCGCCGGCTCGACTGGGCGACATGATCGAGGTCACCACCGAAGTCGAGGAGGTGCGCCGGGCCTCGACCTGCTGGCGGCAGGCCGCCCGGGTCGGATCCGAGCTGGTGGCGACCCTCAAGATCAAGGCTGCTTTCACCGATCTGGACGGAAACCCCCAACGCACCCCCCAAGGCTTCGCCGAAGCCACCCTTCCATATCGAGTAATGGCTTGAATCGTTTTGTGCGGCCCGGATTTGGTGGGCCCATATCTGAAAAATGGCCTTTGCACAAAGGTTTCTACAAAATTTGCAATCGGATGTGAATGTGGCAGCGCATTTGCTTGTGGATGTTTTGGGTTAACTCAACCGGTATCGCTTCAGAGTTCGAAAGCGGGATTCGCAGTTGGATGGCGCCCTTGATGATTCACACCACGAGAAGGAGCGTCCCGTGCGCTACCACCCGCCCAGTTGGTCCATCTGGGCCCAGACCGCGGCTTCCGGCGCCTCTGCGGGGGGACGGGACCGAAGCTTCGAGACGGCTTGGTGAGACACCCCCAGCACCTCACCGGCCCGTTCTTCGCTCAGCACTCCCTTGGCCAGAGCGGCGCACACCAACTGCAGCATGGGCCGGGGAGCGGCCGCCAGCGGGGGAGGGTCCGAGCCGCGGCCGAGGTCGACCGGATGAACCGAATAGCCAAGGTCGGGCGCCATTCCGGTGGGCGAGACCTCTCCCATGCGGTGGTACCGCTCCTCTGTGATGAGGCCGGCCTGGCGAAGCCGCACCGCCACCAGGGCATAGCTCACGCCGAACAGGCGTTGGATGTGGAGCGCCACCACCGGATCGGAAGGGTCGACTCCCCTGCCCAGGGATCCCACCTCCCGCATCAAGGCGCTATCGGGCACCAGGAGTTGTGCGGCAAAGCGGTCGGCCAGACGCTGGTGTTCTCCCTCCGGCAGGGAGAACCACGCGTCCCGGAGGTGGGAATGGCAGAAGGCGTGGCAGAGCTGGGTGGCCAGTGCGAACAGATGGCGTCCCAGGTTCATCCGGGAGTTGACCACCACACAGAACCCGATGGAGGGGTGGTTGTAGAAGAACCCGGAATGGGGATCGGCGAGGGGAAGCCGGAACACCAGGGCGTGGTGAGCCGCGAGCGCCAGCAGGTGATCGGCGATCGGCCCCTCGCCCCAGCCCAGGGAGGAGCGCACTGCCTTGGCCAGCCGAGCCGCCTCCCCGAGGTCGGGTTCGCAAGGCAACTCGGACGCGGGCAGGGGACTTACCCCCCGACCCGGCAGAGCTCCGCCCATTCGCTCCACCAGGTCCTCGTAGGCCTCGGCCAACTCGGCAAAGCGCGCCACCGTCGCACAGAACAAATCGTCGGCTTCGAACTCTGCGGCGGCCAGCACCGCCTCGGCCAGAGGGGAGCGAGCGTCCGCAGAACGTTGCATGCGCTAGAAGCGTATCTCGCCCGGTCTGCCCAGAGGGGATTGATGCGGTCTGGCCCGAAGTTGGCAAGAATTTCGCCAACAAAAGGTTGACTGTGTCCCACCACCACCTCATACTGTCAGGGCTGCACAAAAACCTCCAGCCCGGGCCAGAGCTCGCCCGCGCTGTAGACCCCAGAGGTCATAGAAGTGAAAGTCGGCCTTACCGGGTCGTGGGTTCTCGCGATTTCGCAGATGGAGGCGGTGGCGGGGGATGGGCCCTCGGGTGAAGAGGGCGGGGCAGAATTTCGCGGAATAGTGATGGATTTCGCGGATTTTGTTGGTTTGAGGGGTACGCCCACCTTCCGAAGCCGGCAGCGGCTATTCGGCCTGGGGGTTCTCCTCTTTGGTATCGTCGCCGTTTCGAATCGCCGGGCGTTCGATCAGGCGTTTCAGCGCGCTGAAGCTGTTGTTGGCCGTTCTGCGGAATTTTGCCAACGCTTCTCGCGCTCTCTCGCGGTCCTCCTGGGAGGCCTTCATCACGGCTACCGCCTGCAACTCCCACCCCCCGCCGAGGCCCAGTTTCTTGCGGTCCTCCTGCCACGGCGCCAACCCTTCGAGCACTTGCGAGATCTTTCCTGCTTGCTCTCTGAGTCTCGGGGTGAGCTGTCGGATGGCATCATGCCAATCCTGCCGCGCCTCGTCCAGTTCTTTGAGCACCCTCTCTTGATCCCGCCCCGCCTCCTCCAGTTCTCTTCGGATGTCAGCGGGTTATTGACGCGCCGGATCCATCTTGCGCGTCTCGTCTCGCTGGCGCCGCATCCCCCTGTAGGCCGCGTAGGCGACAATGGCCAGTACCAGGAGAACGACTACCAGCAACGCTGCGACGGCCATGGCGGTCCACCATTCGGGCTCGAGGTCCCAATCGAATCTCATTTGGAGCGAGAGAATGCCGCTGGGACCGCTTGGGGGGCTCTTTTCCCGACATGGCAGGCAACTGACCGTCGGTAGCGGCGCCGAATCTGGTAGGTTCACCAGATTGTGATGACCAGAAGTAGCCGTGATCTTGTCCGATATGACCAACCATTCATCTTGAAGCCCTCTCAAGGGGGAGCCCGAAGATGATTCAGCGGCAGGAGCCTTCCCCCCTCTACTACGAAACAAGCCCCGCAAACCGGCCGACTCTCTGGGTGGAGCCGGGCGAGGTATTCGAGGTGGTCACCCAGCTGGGTCGGGGTCCTGACCTATCGGTGGTGCCTACCGACCTCCGGGAGGAGTGGGCGCGATATCACTCCTATGAGGTCGAGCGCGGCAACCCGTCTTCGGGTGCCATCTGGGTGCGGGGCGCCGAGCCTGGGCTGGCGATAGAGGTCGCTATCGAGGCCATGGAACTCGCACCCGTTGGCTACACCGCGTTCTTGGGGGACAACCTGCTCTTTCCAGGGACACCAGTTACCACCTCGGACCTGACCTCGGCGCGCGTAGTTCGGATCCAAGACGAACAGGTGATGTGGGACGAAGGGTTGGCGATTCCGGCTCGACCCATGGTCGGCATGGTGGCTGTTGCTCCCGCCCATGAAGCACAGTCGAATCTTCGGGTAGGCGAGTGGGGGGGAAACATGGATGTGCAGGAGGTTGGCCCGGGGGCCAGGGTGCGCTTGGCCGTCAATGTCCCCGGCGCTCTGTTGCACATCGGTGATGTTCATGCACTCCAGGGCGATGGCGAGATAGGAGGGTCTGCCATGGAAACGTCAGCTCTGATACGGCTCCGCGTCGGACTCATGGAACGGCCGGGGGAGATGACTTGGCCGCGGATCGTCACACCCGAAGGAATACTGACGGTGGCGTCCGGTCGCCCCGCCGAAAGGGCTTTTCGGATTGCCGCGAGCGAGTTGATCCAGTGGCTTCATGCCGATTATGGGCTCGAGCCTCAGGAAGCCGTTCTACTTCTCAGCCAGGTTCTGGAAGCACGCGCCACACAGGTGGTCAACCCGACGATCACCTATGTCGCCGGCATCAAGCACGAAATCCTCAGGAGACTCTTGTGAAACCTGAGTGGGATACGTCCCTGGGCGGGTGACCGGCGTGTCCGGTCAGTCGAAACGATCTCCGGCGCCCAGGGCGGCCACCAGGGCGGGCACCGCCTCGCCGGCGGGGAGGGAGACTTTCACCCGAGCCACATGATCGTGGTCGGTGTCGCCGAGGTTGACGATCACCATCGGAGCTCCTCGGTGGGCCAGAGAGACGGGGATGTCCGCGGCCGGGTAGACCGAGAGGGTGGAGCCGATCACCAGCACCCCGTCGGCCATGGCCGAGAAGAACCGGGCTTTTTGTATTTCTCGTTCCGGCAGCATCTGCCCGAATGAGACGGTGGCGGTTTTCACTATTCCCCCACAGTGGGGGCATCGGGGATCCTCCTGTCCGGCGTCCACCCATTTCAGCACCTCGGCGGTGGGCCATTCCCCCGGACAGCTCATGCATCGGGTTTTCCGAACGTTGCCATGCAGCTCTGAAACCAAGTCCTCGGGAAGACCGGCCTCCTGATGAAGCCCGTCGATGTTCTGGGTCACGCACCCGGCCAACCGCCCCGCCTTCCACAAGTCAACAATGGCCAGATGCGCGGGGTTGGGCATCACCTGGGTGCGGGAGCCCCACAGCGCTCCCTGCAGGTGCAGCCCCCAGCGCATCACCCGCACCCGGCGGCTCGCCATGTAGCGATCGATATGGAAGTCCTCGGGATTGAGCTTGGTCCACAGCCCGTCCGGACCCCGAAAGTCGGGAATGCCCGACTCGGTGGAGACTCCCGCCCCGGTGAACACCAGAATCAGTTCCGAGCCGGCCAACGCCTCGGCCGCCCGGGAGATAGACGGGGAAGGGCCGGTCACTCCCTGTCGCTCAGGTAACGATCGGGCTCCCGCCGGAAGACGGTCTCGCACCCCGCCGCGCAAAACCAGTAACGCCGGCCTCCATGATCGGCCGAAAAGCGAGCGCGGGCCGAAATCACCATCATCCCGCACACCGGATCGGTGACCTCAACCGCCGAAACCTCCACAATCCCGGCCACCGCCGAAGACTCAACACT
Source organism: Acidimicrobiia bacterium (assembly GCA_965248705.1). GTDB lineage: Bacteria > Actinomycetota > Acidimicrobiia > Spongiisociales > ZC4RG35 > Bin76. The sequence continues at coordinate 1,391,672 of CBDFJY010000002.1, forward strand.
CGACACCTCATCCACCGTTGGCGCGGCACTCCGCAATGCCACCAGCTCAGCCAAGATGCTCACCGCCATCTCCCGATGCCCGACTCTTCCCAGATCAAGACCGGCCGGCGCCTGAACCCGCGCCAAATCCGCTTCCCCAATCCCTTTGGCGCGCAGATACTCTTCCACCGCCTGCGACCGTTTGCGAGACGCCACCAAGCCGACATACCGAGCCGGGGTGGCCAAAGCAGCAACCAACGCTTCCTCGTCATAGTGACCCTGAGTTGCCACCACCACCATGGTCTGGCGATCCACCCCCGCCTCCCCCAGATCCAGGCTCAAGAACACCCGGTCACCGGGATGATGATCATCCCGGTGACGACCCCCGTCATCCACCACCGAGGTCCGCCATCCCAGCGCTCGGGCCATAGCCGTCAAAGCCCCCGCCGCAGGCGAGTTCCCCACCACCACCAGATGGGGAGCGGGTATCACCGGCTCCAGGTAGACCTCCATCGTCCCTTCGCTGTCACACGCCATGGGCACGGTTTCCACCCCCTGGCGCTGCGACCCGGCCAGCCCATGGTCGGGCCCTAGCACCACCAGCCGCGCCCGTCCCTCGGCCAACACCCCCTGAGCGAAACGGGTCAGAGTGGGAGCGGCACACGCCCCACCAAGCCACCCCTCCATCCGACCGTCGGTGCGAATAATCGCCCGACACCCCTGCTTGCCCGAAGAGAGCCCCGAACTCCATACCACCGTGGCCAGCACGAACGGCTCTCCCGCCGCCCGCAAACCAGCAGCTTGGTTTAGCAGCTCGTCCATCGCAAAAGACAGACGAGCCGCTCACCAAGTTTCCTAGGCGTTTTGGATGGCTTTCCAGACACGGTCGGGAAGCACCGGCATGTCGATGTTGCGCACCCCCATGTGGGCCAGAGCGTCGATCACCGCGTTGACGAACGCGGCCGGCGAGCCTACCGTGGCCGACTCCCCGACTCCCTTGGCGCCGATCGGGTGGTGGGGAGAGGGGGTTACCGTCTCGCCCAGCTCGAAGCGGGGGGTCTCCCAGGAGGTGGGCACCAGATAGTCCATAAAGTTGGACCCGATGCAGTTGCCGTTGTCGTCGAAGGTGATCCACTGCATGTTGGCCTTGGCGAAGCCCTCGGTGAGCCCGCCGTGGATCTGCCCGTCAACGATCATGGGGTTGATCCGCACGCCGCAGTCGTCCACAGCCACCACTCGCCGCACCTTCCACACCCCGGTGTCGGCATCCAGATCCACCACCACGATGTAGGTTCCGAAGGGATAGGTCATGTTGGGAGGGTTGTAGTAGTGAACGCCTTCCAGACCGGCTTCGATGTCCTCGGGATGGTTGGTGTAGGCGGCGAACGCCACATCCTGGATGGTGACGCTCGAATCGGGCGATCCCTTCACCGAGAATTTCCCCGGTTCCCATTCCAGGTCCTCGGGTGAGGCCTCCAGGAGATGAGCGGCGATCTTGCGCGCCTTGTCGCGGAGTTTGCGGGAGACCATGGCGGTGGCCGCGCCCCCGACCGGAATGGAACGGGAGGCGTAGGTGCCCAACCCATAGGGCGTGTTGTCGGTGTCACCGTGCATGACGGCGATGTCGGTGGCGGGAATCCCCAACTCCTCGGCGACGATCTGGGCGAAGCTGGTCTCGTGTCCCTGCCCCTGGGTCTTCACTCCCAGTTTCAGGATGGCCTTGCCGGTGGGATGCACCCGCAACTCGGCCGAGTCGAACATTTTCAGCCCGGCGATGTCGTAGGTGTGAGCCGGACCGGCCCCCACCACCTCGGTGAAGCTGGCCATCCCGATCCCGATCAGCCGTCCTTCGGCGCGCGCCGCGGCCTGCTCGGCCCGTAACTCATCGTAGCCGACCATGTCCAAGGCCTTCTGCATCGCCGTCTCGTAGTCGCCGGAGTCGTAGACGAACCCGGTGGGGGAGGTGTAGGGAAACTGCTCGGGCTGGATGAAGTTCATCCGCCGGAACTCGGCCGGGTCCATCCCGATCTCATAGGCGGCGTTCTGCACCAGCCGTTCGATCAGATAGGAGGCCTCGGTCACCCGGAACGAGCAGCGATAGGCCACTCCTCCCGGCGCCTTGTTGGTGTACGCCCCCTTGGCTGTCACGTGCGCGGCCCCGAAGTCGTAGGAGCCGGTGACGATGTGGAACAGTCCCGCCCGGAATTTGGTGGGCTGTGCGTCGGAGTAGAACGCTCCCTGATCGGCCAGAAGATCGGTCTTCAGACCCAGGATCTTTCCGTTCTCGTCCAAAGCCAACGACCCCGTCATGTAATAGTCGCGGCCGAACCCGGTTGAGATCAGGTTCTCGGTGCGGCTCTCCACCCACTTGACCGGCAGTCCGATCAGAAGCGAGGCGGCGGTGGCCACCACATATCCGGGATAGATGGGCACCTTGTTGCCGAAGCCACCCCCGAGGTCGGGGGAGACGATCCTGATGTTTTGCTCGGGAAGCCCCGCCACCAGAGCGAACAGCGTCCGGTGGGCATGGGGCGCCTGGGAGGTCATGTAAATGGTGGCCTTGCCGGTGGCCGGGTTGACATCCGCAAGGATCCCGCATGTCTCCAAAGGAGAGGGGTGCGAACGCGGGTAATGGGTTTCCAAGGAGACCACCCGCGCCGCCCGTGCGAAGGCCTGGTCGGTGGCGGCCTGGTCGCCCGCCTCCCAGACGAACGAGACATTGTCGGTCGTGCCTTCCTTGTCGGTGCGGATCACCGGAGCGTCGGCCTCCAGGGAACGCTGTGGGTTGGTGATCGGCTCGAGCTCCTCATAGTCCACATCGATGAGACGGAGGGCGTCCTCGGCGGTGTAGCGATCGGTGGCGATCACCGCCGCCACTTCCTGGCCCTGATAGCGCACTTTGTCGGTGGCCAGCACCGCCTGGGTGTCGCCCGACAGGGTGGGCATCCACGCCAGGTTGTGGGCGGCCATCAGCTCGCCGGTCACCACCGCCAACACCCCGGGCAGCTCCATTGCCGCTGACGAGTCGATCCCGTTCAGCTTGGCGTGAGCCACGGGGCTGCGCAGGATGGCCATGTGAAGCATCCCAGGAAGGTTGATGTCGTCCAGAAAGTTGCCCCGCCCCTGCAGGAAGCGGGCGTCCTCCATGCGGGGGATGGAGTGTCCAACTCCCCCGATCTCGGGTGACGTGATGGGTTGATGATGGGTCTTGGTCTGCATGTCTAGCCTTCCTCCCCGCCGTTTTGTCCGGCGGCCGCCGCCCATTGCACGGCTTTGACGATGTTTACATATCCGGTGCATCGGCAGAGGTTGCCCGAAAGGGCCCAGCGGATCTCATCCTCGGTGGGGTTGGGATTGTCCTCCAAGAGAGCGGAGGAGACCAACATCATCCCGGGAGTACAGAATCCGCACTGTAGACCGTGCTCGGAGGTGAATCCCTTCTGGACGTTGCTCAGTTCGGCGCCCTGTTTCAGGCCTTCCACAGTGGTGACCGAGGCGCCGTCGGCCTGCACCGCGAACATGGTGCACGACTTGATCGGCGTCCCGTCCACCAGCACCGTGCAGGCCCCGCAACTGGTGGTGTCACAGCCGATGTGGGTTCCGGTCAGGCCCAGGTCGGTGCGGATGGTGTCGACCAGGAGCCGCCGAGGCTCCACCTCGACGGCGTGGTCGGTTCCGTTGACGTTGATGTTGATTTGCATTGTCATGACTCCTCAGCTCCTGGCCGACTGCAAGGCCTGGGAGAGGCCCCGCCGGGTGTAGACATTGACCACGTTGCGTTTCCACTCGGCGTTTCCACGCACGTCGGTCTGGGGATCCGAAGCTGCTGCGGCGGCCGCTCCGGCCTCTGCGAACAGTTCGTCGGACGGCATCTCGCCCACCAACAGATCCTCGGCGGCCGAGGCCCGGGTGTTCTGGTAGTTGACGGCGGTGAGGCCGATCCCCGCCTGGGTGATGCGCCCGTCGTCCCCAAGCTCCAGATGGGCGGCGACCCCCACGGTGGCGTAGTCGCCGATCTTGCGTTCGAGCTTCATGTAGGCGCCGCCCGAGGCGCCGGAGGGTACCGGCACCCGCACTTCGGTGACCATCTCGCCCGGTGAAAGGGCGTTGGTGAAGAAGCTCACGATGAAATCGTCGATGGAGATCGTCCGGGATCCCGAAGCGCTCTGGGCCACCACTTCGGCGCGGGTGGCCAGCATCACCGAGTTCCAGTCGCCCTCGGGATCACAGTGGGCCACCGATCCGCACACCGTGCCACGGTTGCGGACCAGGGGGTCCGAGATCCAGGGAGCGGCGGAGGCCACCACGCCCACCGATGAGGCGTCGGCGGACCGGACCACGTCGTTGTGACGGGCCAGGGCGCCGATGGCAAGCGTTCCGTTTTCACGTCTCACATACGAAAGGCTCCCGATCCTGTTGATGTCGACCAGATGGGAGGGCATCGCCAGGCGGAGTTTCATCATGGGGATGAGACTTTGTCCCCCGGCGAGGACTCTTCCCTCGTCTCCCAACTCGGCCAAAGCAGCCAGTGCGCCGTCCAGGGTGTCCGGCGCCTGGTATTCAAAACTAGGCGGATACATACCTCGCTCTACCTCCTCGTTACAGTGTCTTTTCGGGTTGATTTGCTATACGGTTTTACCATAGCCGACGCTCCCGTCGTTTTACGCCGAATCCCAGCATATCTTTGCTTTTCCGAGGGGGTTTGTAGAGCGGTGACCAATACGACGTTCGCCCCAGGCAAGAAAGACCCTTCCGGAGGTTCGTTCGGGTGGTCAACCGGCCAGCACTCCCGAGGAGGTGGGATCTTCGAGTCCCCGTCTCGCGGTAAGCGGACGGGATGGGCGGGTTGCACCGCGCCACTCCCATGCGATTCGGGGTTTAGGCAGGTGGAGAATGCAGTTCGGCGGCGTTGAAGGTGTAGTTGAAGCGTCGGCACCAGATGGCCACCGTCTGGTAGTCCCCGATGTTCACCTCGGCGGGAAGCACATAGTTCTGATTGCCCTTGTTGCCCTTCAGGTCACCCAGGGAGACAAACTCGACCTCCGAGTAGGCGTTCTGGTCGTTCACCAGAGGCGACGTGGAGAGGATCACCAACAGGTCCGGTCCGTTGGAGACAGCCAGGTCTTGGAAGCGGATGACGTGGGAGCCGTCTGGTTGTCGGTAGACAAGCACCGTTCCCGTGCCGGGATGCCCCAGGCTGATCCACTCCGAGGACGACAGCAGCACCGGTCCCTCGGGGACCGCCTCGGTGGTGGTTGTGGTCACAGGCGCGGCAGTGGTGGACGTAGTGGTCGGAGGGGCGGTAATGGTTGTGGTGGGTTCTTCAGCGGACGGAGCAGTGGTGGTCGTCTGCGCGTCCTCGTCCGGGCTCTCCCCAGGTGCGGTGGCGGCAGTGGTGGCAGGCTCTGTCGTGTTTGTTGCAGGCTCTGTTGTGGTGGGAGTCGGAGCGGCAGTGGTGGTGGGGGCGTCTGTTACTGGCGGGGCGGCAGTGGTGGTTGTCGCAACCGCCACCGGCGCCGGGAAGTCCTCATTGACTTCCTCGTCAATGAACAGCTTGTGCGGTTCGAAATAGGCGATGACAAAGATTCCCATCGCCACCACCAGCAGGGCGATGATGATCTTCACCCGTGTGCTGAGTCCCAATAGAAAACGCAGAACGCGCATAGTTCAACCTCCTGGACCCGTCCGACCGCCTTCAGCGGGACAGATCGGGGTCATCCTGGATCATCCGGGTGCGGATGGTGAAAACCGAATCTCCTGACAAGACCGCTCCCCGGCCGAACAGCCGGCCCTGCTGCCAGTTGGAAAGCCCCAACTCGGGACGGCCCAGCGCGAACTGGCCGTCCACCCAGCGGGTGAACCCGTTGCCCACGAAGGGAGCGTCCACCGTCTTATAGAAACGCTCCTGGGAGTCCGGGTCGTCGTCGATCAGGCTCGCCACCAGCTTGGGGCTGTGACGGTTGAACAGCTCCACGGCCTCGGAGACGTTCTCCACCAGGGTCAGGGTCACCTCGGGGCTCTCCTCCCATTCCCACTCGACGCCCAGGCGGCCGTGGGAAAGGGTCTCGGTGATAGGCTCGGTCGCCTCCCCCTCGGCTCTGGTGACCGTGTCGGAGCGGAACCAGGAAGCGGGTACCAGACCCTCGTCTCCCTCGGTCACCCACAGCTTGGGATTGACGTTTCGGTGGGCGGCGACCTTCTGGAGGGCGTCGAGGAAAAGCGGCGCCAGCTCGTTGGCTCGTGAACGGACGATGGCGCACACGTTGAGGGTGTTGCACACCTTGCGGTCGAGCGAGTGGCGGACCGCTTTGGCGAACCGGGATGGATCGGCGTTGGGGCCGGCAACCATCCACCCACCGCCCGTGCCGTGGAGGCTCACCGAGATGCCGCTCTGGCGAGCCACCGCTCCCAGTTGCCCGACCGCGCGGCCCGACCCACGGGCCACGGCCAGGGAGAGCTTCGGCTGGGAGAACAACGCCCAGCCCGCGGCTCTCGCCGGGCTGTCCACCAAAGAGACCGCCCCCTCCGGGAGGCCGGCCTCGGCCAGGGCCGGGTCCAATGCGTGCTTGACGATGGCCCGGGCGGTCCCCAGCGCCGCCGAGCCGATCCGGAACACCACGGTGTTGGCGGAGCGGAGAACTCCGGTGGCGTCGGCAAACACATTGGGACGGCCCTCGAACACAAACCCCACCACTCCCAGACCGGATCGGGCCAAATGCGCCTCCCAGCCGGCGTGGGGAACCTTTTCTATAACCTCCCCCCGGCCACTCGGAGCGTTCCGCCAGGTGTGGAGCCCGGCCACCATATCGGAGCGCATCTTTTTGGAGAGGATCAGCCGGGTGGAGGTCTGCCCCCTGGCCTGTGCTCTCTCCACATCGGAGCGGTTGGCCTCGGCGATGGGAGTAAAAGCGCAGTCGTCGTCCAGGCGCCGGGCAAACGCCTCGTAGAAGGCGGAAATCTGATGGTCGGCCACCGCCCCCATTGCCGAGAATGCCTTATGGGCCCGCTCGACCGCCTGGGCAGCCACCTGCCAATCACCCGAGGGTATGTGCAACAGATCCCCGGTGGCCTGCACCACCACCAGTCGGTCTCCGGGAGCGAAAGCGTCAGCCAACTCCTCGCTTACCAGCGTCACCCGATCCCCCCCGTAGGGAACGGCCATACCGGGCGTCAAACGGGTCAACCGGTCATCCATCTACCCAAAAGGATACCAACAACCGTTACCTACAGACATCGCCCCCCTCCTCGGAGCTATCCAAACAGTGCGCCCAAAGCTGCCTGTCAAGCATGATCCCCACCAACCAGATGCCTTCCCGGTAAAGGGCGCCAGGGTACCGTCCCGAATGTCCTGATCGCGTGCCCATGGACCTGCGGGTTTACATGAACTGTCGCGTCTGTTTGCACGCAGAGGAGAGCCTCCCGTTCGGGTGGGTATACTTTCTGGGTGGGTATGGAGTTGGTCGACTATTTGCCGATAGCGGTGATGCTGTTGCTGGCGACCGTGTTCGTGGGGGCTTCGGTGCTGGTTTCCCGGCTGGTCTCTCCTCATCGCCCCACCCCTGAAAAACTGGCTCCCTATGAGTGCGGGATAATCACCGAGGGCGAGCCCAACCAGCGGTTTCCAATCCAGTTCTACATGGTGGCCATGCTGTTTGTGGTGTTCGATGTGGAGATCATCTTTCTTTTCTCTTGGGCCTCCCTCTTCAACAGACTGGGCTGGTTCGGGATCGGAGCGATGGCCATCTTCACATTCTTCGTGGTGGAGACGCTGATCTATGTGTGGAAACGGGGGGCTCTCGACTGGAACGTTCCCGGGCGCAGGCGATATCTGCCGGATGTCTCGACCAGTGAGGTGAGCTAGTCATGGCCAGCCGGTCCACTCCGGGCAATATCGTCACCACCACTTTGGACTGGGTGGCCCGCTGGGCGCGCACCCAATCTATGTGGCCGGCCACCTTCGGGCTGGCCTGCTGCGCCATCGAGATGATGGCCACCGGAGCGGCTCACAACGACCTGGCTCGCTTCGGGATGGAGGTGTTCCGCGCCTCTCCCCGCCAGGCCGACCTGATGATCGTAGCGGGAAGGGTGAGCCAAAAGATGGCGCCGGTGTTGCGCCAAGTGTATGACCAGATGCCCGAGCCGAAATGGGTGATCTCCATGGGCGCCTGCGCTTCCACCGGGGGGATGTTTAACAACTACGCCCTGGTGCAGGGAGTGGATCAAGTGGTGCCGGTGGACATGTACGTTCCGGGCTGTCCTCCGGGTCCGCAGAGTCTCATGCATGGAATCCTCACTCTGCAGCGTCAGATAATGGCTGGCCGGCAGGCCGTCGGATAGGCCCGGTTCGATGTCCGAGGAGGCGGTGAACGGAGTCCCCGAAGAGGGTCAGGCAGAGTCCCTGGTGTCCGATCATCCGTTGCTTTCTCCGGTGCTGGCGCGGTTTCCCGAGGCCCGGTGGGAGATATCCGAGGCCGAGTGGCTGGTGGATGTGGAGCGTTCCGAGCTCTCCGACCTGGCGATGGCTTGCAGGGACGCCGGTTTTGAGGTGTGTGTGGATATCACCGCCGTGGACTGGTACCGGGTGCGCCGTCCGCGCTTTCAGGTGGTGGTGAACCTGCTGTCGCATCGGTATCGGCGGCGGCTACGGGTGACCACGGGGGTTCCCGCCGACGATCCGGTGGTCCCCTCTTTGTGCCCGGTGTATCCGGCGGCGGGCTTCCCCGAGCGTGAGGTCTACGACCTGTTTGGGATAATTTTCAGCGGCCATCCCGATCTGACCCGGATTCTGATGCCCGACGACTGGGAGGGCCATCCGCTTCGCAAGGACTATTCGGTGGGGTCGGTTCCCGTCCAGTTCAAAGAGTCCCCCCAGGTGATCTGAGATGGACGGCGCGGCGAATCATTCGGTCCCTTCCGCCGAACACGACGGAGGCACGGCCACGGAGGTCTTAGAAGCATGGGTCTCGGGTACCGAGGCGCCAGATGGGATGGCCACCGGCGAGGGCGCCCAGGAGATAGCGACTCAGGAGAGCGACTACCGGCTCCGAGAGCAGCTGGGCGCGGTGGTGACCGACGACTACATGTACGCAGAAGAGTTCTCCGAAGACGAGCGCATGATCATCAATATGGGTCCCCAGCATCCCTCCACCCACGGGGTGTTGCGACTGCAACTGGAGTTGGAGGGGGAGATCGTCAAGCGGTGCCGCCCGGTGATCGGCTATCTCCACACCGGAATGGAGAAAACCGCGGAGACCCTCACCTTCATGCAGGGGCCCACCAACGTAACCCGGATGGACTACCTGGCGCCGCTCCACAACGAGTTGGTGTATTCGCTGGCCACCGAAAAGCTGCTGGGAGTGGAAGTCCCGCCTCGGGCGGCGGCCATTCGGGTGCTTATGACCGAGTTGAACCGGGTGTCTTCACATTTGGTGGCCCTCGCCACCAACGGGATGGATATCGGGGCGATCTCTATGATGATCTATGGGTTCCGGGAGCGGGAGTTGATCCTGGGCTTTTTCGAGAAGACCACCGGGCTGCGGATGAACCACAACTATATCCGCCCGGGCGGGGTGGCCGCCGATCTGCCACCGGGCTGGCGGAAGGATGTCATCGAGATCCTGAAGGTGATTCCTGCTCGAATGGGTGAGTACGACGATCTACTGCGGGACAACCCGATCTGGCTTTCCCGCACCCAGGGAGTGGGAAAAATCACCGCCGATGAATGTCGAGCCTATGGCATTACCGGGCCCACTCTGAGAGCCACCGGGGTGGAGTGGGATCTGCGCAAGGTGTTTCCCTATTCGGGCATCGAACAATACGAGTTCGACATTCCGGTGGGTACCGCCGGCGATGTCTACGACCGCTACCGGGTGAGGGTGGAGGAGATGATCCAGTCGCTTCGGATCGTGGAGCAGGTAGCCGAAACGATGCCGTCTGGTGACTACCGGGTGGACGACCGGAAGATCACTCCTCCACCCCGGGCGCGGATCGACGAGTCAATGGAGGCGCTGATCCATCACTTCAAAATTTTCACGGAGGGGTTTCGGGCGCCTCCCGGAGAAACCTATGCGGCGGTGGAGTCCCCCCGCGGGGAATTGGGGTGCTATCTGGTGTCTACCGGGGGCGGCAAGCCTTGGCGGTGTCACATCCGGGCGCCGTCTTTTTACAACCTCCAGGCCCTCCCGGTTATGCTGGCCGACTCGATGGTGGCCGACACCATCGCCACTATCGCCTCGCTCGATCCGGTGATGGGAGACGTTGACCGCTAGACCCTCGGTGAAGGGTCAGAGAGCGGCGGTCGGACGGTCGGACAGGCGCAGTGGAACGGCGGCGGATCTGGTTGGAGGGGTCGGCTGTTACGGTTGCCGTGCAGGGTTCTGAGTTGGTTACCGAAGATGGGCGGCGGGTGGCCGAATCCGAAGCTACTTACCTTCCTCCGGTAACACCGCAGAAGATCATCTGCGTCCACCTCGGCTACCGGAGCAGGGTGGCCGAATACCGACTCCCGACGCCTGCGACGCCCACCTACTTTCACAAACCGGTCAGCGCGCTCAACAGCCATCGGGGGAAGGTGATCAGGCCGCGGGGGTGTCAATATCTCAACTATGAGGGAGAGATCGCGATAGTGATGGGCCGGGAATGTCGGGGAGTGAGCCGCGACCAGGTGGGTAAGTACATCGGCGGCTACACCATCGCCAATGACTTCGGCATCCACGACTTTCGGGATACCGACGCCGGGTCGATGCTGCGGGTGAAAGGGTCTGATACCTTGTGTCCGGTGGGGCCGGGGGTGGTATCCGGCTGGAACCCGGTCGGCAAGTCGATCCGCACCTATGTGAACGGCGACTTGCGCCAGCAGGGCAACACCGGAGAGATGATCTGGGACTTCTCCTACCTGGTGGCCGACCTGGCTCGCAGTATCACACTGCTGCCCGGGGATCTGATTCTCACCGGTACACCCGCCAACTCCCGCCCGGTCGAGCCCGGGGATGTGGTGACGGTGGAAGTGGACGGTCTGGGAGCGCTCACTAACACGGTGGCAGAAGGTGGGGAGATCAATCCGACCGTGGGAGCCCAGCCCACCCGTTCCGAAGAAGTGATCTCAACTGCTCTGGGTGGCGACTGGAAGTTCCGAGGCATCCGCCGACCCTGCTAAAAGTGGGGGTGGTTGGTGGGTGTTCAACGGGACTGGGAAGTCTGACAAACCCCTTTTGGAGTTTCTGTCTTAGTTTGTCTCTCGCGGGGTTGAGGTGGTGTTACAGGTTGATGCGCAGCCTGGTGACTTTAGGGATCGGATAGGGGGCGAACGTGGGTTTTCGGCCTCTCTTGAGGGTGGTTCGCGGTATTTGTTTGACGCATGGGTTTGGGGACCATCCGCCCGGGGTTTAAAGGGAAAGAGGCTCCCCGGGGGGAGCCTCTTTCGATTAGTCGGGGGTTGGGTGTTATGGCAAGGTTCCGTCGGATTTTGTCGTGACTGTGAAGATGCTTGAGCCGTCTTGGCTGTAGACCACTACCTCAACAATCCCTAGGTTTGCAGCGCTGTCAGGTTGGGCGAGCATGTCTTCGAAGTCGTCTATGCTGATTGTCTCACCACCTGCGGTGAAGGTGTCGTCAGAGTCGTAGCTGTACAACGTATCCGCATTGTCAGCATTGGATCCACTACCGCCCACTTGTGTGGTGAACGTGTTGTCATCAGCGATGAAAGTATGAACGCCCGGCCTGCCTGTGTCATCATCCTTGGCGGTGTTGACCAACTCAACCGTAGCATCACCAGGATCAGTAACAGCGGCAGCAAGATCGATGTCGGGTGTTTCGACAGGATCGGCTACGTATGACACCGTTGCAGGAGTACCGGCTGTCTGGGCTTCTAGCGTGTGGGAACGACTTCCCGTGCCGTTGCGGTTGACATTGACAGTGGCCGCGTCGCCGCCGATAGTGATCCCTGCTGTCTGACCAAGGCCTTCACGGATGGTGTTGCCGTACTGGTCGTAGAAGGTTATCGAAGCGCTAATCGTGGCGTCACCATCATCCAGAACCACATAACTGGGCGCGCTGGCCTCAGCCTTAGTGGTTACCGGATCTGTCTCAATCCACTCTATGGTCCCTGTCGCATCAACGACGCCATCAGATTTGAAGGTGACCGTGTCATCCCTGGTTTCGCCTGCGGTATCTTCGTCGTCTTCTGGTGCGTCGACCGTGTAAGTGGCCTGACCATCCTCATCGGTCGTCAAAGTAGCCGCATTGGTATTGGTGAAATCAGCGCCCATTTCTATACCGACTGTGATCTCGACCCCGGAACGAGCAACATCATCACCCGCACCGTCCACCAGTTGAACAGTGAAAGTCACACTACTGGTAGCACCAAGATCCGCCGTGTTAGCCACGGCATCATCACTGATCGAAGAAGTGACCTCGAGCGACGCCTGACCGTTCGAGGAAGCAACAGAAGCGGTTACTTCTTCAACATCATCAGCGTCGAAATCGTCACCGTCTTCTTCGCCTATCCAAGCGTAATACACATGGGTAGCACCCTCGTCGGCGCCGCCATCACCAAAGATGTTGCCCGACTCGTCAGTGAACTCATCATTGGAGTTCCATTCACAATCGCCTTCAACGTCGACAGTGACACAGGCGCCAAGGCTGTCGATACCACCATTCGCCTCGTCACTGTTGAATATATCAATAGCCTGGTCCGCTACCGGAGCGAAACTGTCGTCCCGATAGGAAACCAGCACCGTACCTGTAATAGCTCCGAACCCAGAAGTCTGGGAAGCTTGGATACTCAAACCGGCCGGGCGAACATTGGAATGATCCAACACCGCGGCCATGAAACCGGCCATGGACGCACGACTGATCAAAGCCGACGGACCATAAGCCGTGTCAGAGATACCCGAAGCAACACCCAGCTCGTACAACTGGGTGATCGCGTCGTAACCAGACTTGGTCACCGAACCCAAATCGGTAAACGGCGAACCAACATCCGCATCAGCCTCGGCCACGTCCGAAGGAGTGGAACCGTAATCGTCGGTACCGTCGGACATCGGATCCATCTTGTTCATCAACCGTTGAACGAACAAAGCCATATGACCACGGGTAACCGAATCCGCCGGCGAGTAGGTGCTGTCCGAAGTGCCCTGGGTGATCTCCAACTGGGCCAACCGGCTGATCGCAGCCTGTGACTCGTCCGACAAATCATCGGTATCTGAGAACCCGGTGTCGCCCGCCGGGGGAACCTCGATCCCCACCAGACCGGCCAAACGCATCAAAAACAGGGCCATGTGCTCACGGGTCACCGCCATCAACGGCGAAAAAGTAGTGGCCGAAGTGCCCTTGGTGATCCCATAATAGGCAATACAATCGATGTCACCGGCGTTGGCATGACCAGCAGGAACATCACTGAGCCCCGAATCAGGCGCCCACGCGCAGGCATCAAAAGTAGCCGTAAAACTCGGTTCCGGATCGTCAGCAGCGGAGACGGGCACAGCAACCAGCACACTGGCCACCAAAGAAAGCACCATCAACACCGCCACCCGACGCCGAAAACGATTAAAAGTAGCAAACATCAGTTCACTTACCTCCTTATAACAAGCTTGCATATTCATATCGGAAGCCACACAACCAAACAAACGCCACACAACCCCCGACAAACACCAAGACTCTAACAGGTTCGAAGTGTTACACCTACCACCCATCCCGCGGTCGGACGAATAGAGGCTCGGTTGGCGCCCCGGGCCAATACCCAAAGTCCACTCTTTCCCAGGTCAGGGCCGCCTATAGCCGAAGCATCCCTCCCGAGAACCGCCGCCGGGTTTTGGAAGAGAACCTACGCCAGGGGCCAAGCCCTGGGGATCCACTATCAACGGGTACTCACCGACACCGCGTCTCCCTACCGAGCCGAACAGGGGAAGACAGACCTGCGCCCGCTGCTGACACCACCCCCAAAGAGACACAAACCTACCGATCCCAGACCAACGCAAAGGTCGAAACGTTTCCACCATCCCCCTCCGCGCCGACGAATGGGGGTAGGGGGCTCTCGAAATGGGCGGAGATCGAGGAGGTGACCACCATGGGCGTCCCGGGCTCCGAGCGACAGGTCGGAGAAATCGGCGCTTCTCCCATAAATGTCAAGAGCTGTTTGCGGATTTGCCAGATGGCAGAGTTCCATGCAGCTTTCTTAAAAGGAAAGAGGCTCCCCGGGCGGGGAGCCTCTTTCTCTATTGGTCGGATTTTAGGTGTTGTTAGTCGGATTCTGTCGTGACTGTGAAGATGCTTGAGCCGTCTTGGCTGTAGATCACTACGGTAACAACGCCTGCGTTTGCAGCGCTGTCAGGTTGGGCGAGCATGTCTTCGAAGTCGTCTATAGTGATTACGTCACCACCTGCGGTGAAGGTGTCGTCAGAGTCGTAGCTGTACAACGTATCCGCAATGGCAGGAGTAGCGCTTTCTGTGGTGAACGTGTTGTCATCAGCGATGAAAGTATGAACGTTCTTCGAGCCTGTGTCATCATCCTTGGCGGTGTTGACCAACTGAACCGTAGCATCACCAGGATTAGTAACAGCGGCAGCAAGATCGATGTCGAGTGTTTCGACAGGATCGGCTACGTATGACACCGTTGCAGTAGTACCGGGCATCTGGGCCTCTAGCGTGTGGGAACGACTTCCCGTGCCGTTGCGGTTGACATTGACAGTGGCCGCGTCGCCGCCGATAGTGATCCCTGCTGTCTGACCAAGGCCTTCACGGATGGTGTTGCCGTACTGGTCGTAGAAGGTTATCGAAGCGCTAATCGTGGCGTCACCATCATCCAGAACCACATAACTGGGCGCGCTGGCCTCAGCCTTAGTGGTTACCGGATCTGTCTCAATCCACTCTATGGTCCCTGTCGCATCAACGACGCCATCAGATTTGAAGGTGACCGTGTCAGTCCTGTTTTCGCCTGCGGTATCTTCGTCGTCTTCTGGTGCGTCGACCGTGTAAGTGGCCTGACCATCCTCATCGGTCGTCAAAGTAGCCGCATTGGTATTGATGAAATCAGCGCCCATTTCTATTCCGACTGTGATCTCGACCCCGGAACGAGCAACATCATCACCCGCACCGTCCACCAGTTGAACAGTGAAAGTCACACTACTGGTAGCACCAAGATCCGCCGTGTTAGCCACGGCATCATCACTGATCGAAGAAGTGACCTCGAGCGACGCCTGACCGTTCGAGGAAGCAACAGAAGCGGTTACTTCTTCAACATCATCAGCGTCGAAATCGTCACCGTCTTCTTCGCCTATCCAAGCGTAATACACATGGGTTTTACCCTCGTCGGCGCCGCCATCACCAAAGATGTTGCCCGACTCGTCAGTGAACTCATCATTGGAGTTCCATTCACAATCGCCTTCAACGTCGACAGTGACACAGGCGCCAAGGCTGTCGATACCACCATTCGCCGCGTCACTGTTGAATATATCAATAGCCTGGTCCGCTACCGGAGCGAAACTGTCGTCCCGATAGGAAACCAGCACCGTACCTGTAATAGCTCCGAACCCAGAAGTCTGGGAAGCTTGGATACTCAAACCGGCCGGGCGAACATTGGAATGATCCAACACCGCGGCCATGAAACCGGCCATGGACGCACGACTGATCAAAGCCGACGGACCATAAGCCGTGTCAGAGATACCCGAAGCAACACCCAGCTCGTACAACTGGGTGATCGCGTCGTAACCAGACTTGGTCACCGAACCCAAATCGGTAAACGGCGAACCAACATCCGCATCAGCCTCGGCCACGTCCGAAGGAGTGGAACCGTAATCGTCGGTACCGTCGGACATCGGATCCATCTTGTTCATCAACCGTTGAACGAACAAAGCCATATGACCACGGGTAACCGAATCCGCCGGCGAGTAGGTGCTGTCCGAAGTGCCCTGGGTGATCTCCAACTGGGCCAACCGGCTGATCGCAGCCTGTGACTCGTCCGACAAATCATCGGTATCTGAGAACCCGGTGTCGCCCGCCGGGGGAACCTCGATCCCCACCAGACCGGCCAAACGCATCAAAAACAGGGCCATGTGCTCACGGGTCACCGCCATCAACGGCGAAAAAGTAGTGGCCGAAGTGCCCTTGGTGATCCCATAATAGGCAATACAATCGATGTCACCGGCGTTGGCATGACCAGCAGGAACATCACTGAGCCCCGAATCAGGCGCCCACGCGCAGGCATCAAAAGTAGCCGTAAAACTCGGTTCCGGATCGTCAGCAGCGGAGACGGGCACAGCAACCAGCACACTGGCCACCAAAGAAAGCACCATCAACACCGCCACCCGACGCCGAAAACGATTAAAAGTAGCAAACATCAGTTCACTTACCTCCTTATAACAAGCTTGCATATTCATATCGGAAGCCACACAACCAAACAAACGCCACACAACCCCCGACAAACACCAAGACTATAACAAACCCCAAACGTTACACGCGGCGCCCGCCCTTTCGCGCCGGGTTCGTGAAGGTTCGAGGAGCCCCAAAACCGGCGCTCAGCAGCCCACACCACCAGTTCAGACCCCCTTCTCGGAGAACCACTTACCCCCACCATCGGCCGGAGGTAGACACAAAACGGTGAGAACGCCGGGTTAGCGGCAGCCAGGTTGTTTTAGTAGACGGAGAAGCCGCCGTCTATTCGGATTTCGGCGCCGGTGGTGAAGGCGGAGGCGTCGGAGGCGAGGTAGACGGCGATGCCCTCGAACTCTTCGATGGTTCCCCAGCGGGCCAGGGGTACTCGGTCTTTGATGTATTGGGTGAAGTCGTCTCTATGTTGTTCGGGTCCGGTCATCTCGGTGGCGATCCATCCCGGGCTGACCGCGTTCACACGGATGCGGTGGGAGGCAAGTGATACCGCGAGGGTGCGTACCAGTCCCAGTTGGGCGGCTTTACTGGCTGCGTAGTGGGGGAGGTAGGGGATCCCGAAGTGGGCGGAGATCGAGGACGTGACCACGATGACGCCTCCGGCGCCTTTTTCGATCATGGCGGGGGTTACCGAGCGGATGGCGAGCATGGTTCCGGTGGCGTTGATGCTCATCACCCGGTCCCAGGCTCTGAGGGTCAGGTCGGGGAAGTTGGCGCTTCGTCCGATGCCGGCGTTGGCGAAGAGGGCGTCGACCCGTCCGAATCGTTCGAGGGTAGCTTGAGCGGCGGCTGCGACCTGTTCTTCGGAGGCGACATCGCAGACCACGGGGAGGGCTTGCGCGCCCAGGTCCCGGAGTTGTCGGACGGCGGCCTGGTTGTACTCCTCGTTGCGTCCCCAGACGGCCACTGCGGCGCCTGCCTTGGCCAGCCCGCGGGCCATCCCCAGGCCGATCCCCCGGTTCCCCCCGGTAACCACCGCCACTCTTCCGGTCAGGTCGAACATATCCATAAAGCGGACAGGCTACCAAAGGGGAATATGGCTTGCGCCCCACGCGGGTACTTCTATAGAGAGGTCGGTACCGGATGGGGAGTCCCGATGGCTGAGTGCGCGGTTGGCGGGGGATGTCCCAGTGTCGGATCGGAGGGGTTGTGGAGATCGGCTCGCATACCTTGTTAATTAAGGGCTGGGGAAGTGGGGTCCTGAAGAGCGCCAAAGAGCTGATGTCGCTCGACTTTTTGGCCGGACCGGGTCGGGTGGTTGCCGGGATCGGCGCCGGCCATTTGGGACCTGAGCTTCGGGCGGCGGGACTCGACCCGGATCGCAAGGCGGTCATCGCTACCGAGACCATCCGCATCTGGCGCCAGGCTTTCACCCAAGAGCGGGTGGACTTCCGCGGTGAAATCTTTGAAGTAGAGGGGGTGACGATGCATCCCCGGCCGGCGGGAGGTCTGCCGATCTGGTACGGGGGCACCACCCGCGCCGCGGTGCGCCGCTCGGCCCGGTGGTGCGACGGGTGGTTGCCGGGGGGAACGCCGTTCGCCACCTTGGATGACCGGCTGGCCTATCTCCGGTCGCTCGAGGCCGAGATGGGGCGCAGCCCCTGTGTGGTGGGGGTGATCCCGCGCCTTCGGATCGCCCGCAGCAAGGCCGAGGCTCTTTCGGGGTTGGATGTCTCCGCGCTCAGCACCTCATCGGAGGGAAGCCGGCACTGGATCGCGCCGCCGGGGAGTTTTCGCGACTTCGACGATCTGCGGGGGATACTGGTGGCGGGCGACATTCCCGAGATCGTGGAGCGGGTGGGCGACTTCGACGCCCGCGGTGTCGACCATTTCCTGGTGGACCTACGCTCTGACTTCGACCGCTTCGAAGAGCTTTTGGAGCTGTTTGCCGCCGAAGTTATACCCCACTTCCGCCGCGGCTGACTGGGCGTTTCCCACACTCCGCAACGCTCTTTCCGGACTCGTGGACGAACTGACGGCGTTTCCCAGGAAGGCGGCGAAACCCTCCTCGCTCAGCGAATCCTCCGCCAAGTTCACAACGGCTTCTTTCATGCGGCCGGTGGTGAGGAAGCCGACGGCTACGGAGTATCCGGTTCGCTTGTTGCCGTCCACGAAAGGATGGTTTCGCACGATGCCATTTGTGTAGGGGGCGGCTAATTCCACGATGTTTGGGTAAGTGCCGTAGGCGAAAACTGACGAGGCCGCGCCAAAGCTGACTCCAGCAGTCGCCGGTTTCGGATACCTGGTGATCCCCCGTGATTGAGGATAGGCTCGTCATGCAGGGCGATCACGTCGTTTTCAGAGATCCAGTTCGGCTCCTTCACGAATCGGCGAGTTCGGCCAGGACATCTTGGTGACGCGTTATCTCCGTTTGGATGGGTGCCCGCGCTCCTGCGGGAATCGATATTTCTCCCGCAACGGCGGAAAGTCCCTCCTCTGTTGGTCTTGGCCGTCGCTCTAGACCGGAGCGCCCTCCTCGATTGGCGCTTGGACTTCTACCATATTGCTTCCCCTGTTGCCGGTGGTTCACATCCTGAGCGTCCCGACCCGGCGGGGGAAAGGGTTTGAGTCCGTTGGCGATCCGACTCGGCCGCGGACCTGCCACAATGGGGGCCTAGAGCGATTCGAGGAGTGAACAGAACATGGAACTGTCCGAGCGGGTGGCGGTGGTGACCGGTGGAGGAAACGGGATTGGGGAGGCGCTGTGCCGGAGGTTCGCGGCCGAGGGCGCCCGGGTGGCGGTGGTGGATTTGGACGGCGACGCCGCCCGGTCGGTGGCGGGGGCATCCGGCGGGCTGTGGTTCCAGGCCGATGTGGCGTCGGAAGCCGACACCCGGCGGGTTGTCGAGGAAGTTGAGGACCGCCTGGGCCCGATCGATCTCTACTGCGCCAACGCCGGAATCGGAATGGAGGGGGGTGTGGAGACATCCGATGAGGAATGGCAGAAGATCTGGGAGGTCAATTTCATGTCCCACGTCTACGCCGCCCGGGTGGTGCTGCCCGGAATGCTGGCCCGGGGAGAGGGGTATCTGTTGCACACCGCCTCGGCGGCCGGGCTTTTGACCAACTTCGGCGCGGCGGCCTATTCGGTCACCAAGCATGCGGTGGTGGCCCTCGCCGAGTGGCTGGCGATCACCTACGGCGACCGGGGGTTGAAGGTCTCCGCGCTCTGTCCTCAATTTGTGTTCACCGAGCTGTTGGACGACCTCCTGCCCCGTCCGATGATGGCCATGGCCAACCAGGCGGGCCTCTCGCCCGACCAGGTGGCCGAAGTGGTGGTGGAGGGACTTTCCGCCGAGAGCTTTCTGATCCTGCCCCATCCGGAGGTGAGCGGGTACTTCGCCCGCAAGGCTTCGGGCTACGACCGCTGGTTGGCCGGGATGCGGCGATTGCAGGAGCGGCTCGGGATCGAGATGCCCTCTCCCTGATGAGCGTTCCCATCACCAGGCTGCTGGTCGCCAACCGAGGCGAGATCGCCCGGCGCATTTTCCGCACCTGTCGGGCGATGGGCATCGAGACGGTGGCGGTGTTCTCCGAGCCCGACCGGATGGCGCCGTTCGTGGCCGAGGCAGACCGGGCCGTCAGCCTGGGGGGAGTCACCCCCGCCGAGTCGTACCTGCGGGGAGGAGCGGTGGTGGAGGCGGCCCAGCGGGCGGGGGCGGACGCGGTCCATCCCGGCTACGGCTTTTTGGCCGAGGACGCGGGTTTCGCCGAGGCGGTGGTGGAGGCGGGACTGGCGTGGGTTGGCCCTCCCCCTCGGGCCATTTCCCTGATGGGAGACAAGCTGGCCGCCAAGCGGGTGATGGCCGCCGCGGGAGTGCCGGTGCTTTCATCGGTCCGGGTCACAGAAGACGGGGAAGAAGGGCTGGAAGCAGCCTCTGAGATTGGGTTTCCCCTGATGGTCAAGGCCGCGGCGGGCGGTGGAGGGCGGGGAATGCGGACGGTGCGATCATCGGTGGAATTGGCCGCCGCGGTGGCCGGCGCCCGGCGGGAGGCCGAATCGGCCTTCGGAGACGGGACGGTGTTCTTGGAACGGCTGGTGGAGGAGCCCCGCCACATCGAGGTGCAGATCATCTCGGACACCCACGGGCTGACCAGGGCGCTGTTCGAGCGGGAATGCTCCATCCAGCGGCGGCACCAAAAGATAGTGGAAGAGGCCCCTTCGCCGTTCGTGGACGAGGCGCTACGCCACCGGCTGTCGGAGGCGGCGGTGGCCGCGGCGCGGGCGGTGGATTATGTGGGAGCGGGAACCGTGGAGTTCATCGTGGCCGAGGACCGAAGCTTTTGGTTTTTGGAGATGAATACCCGCCTGCAAGTCGAGCATCCGGTGACCGAGGAGATCACCGGCCTCGACCTGGTGCGCCTCCAGATTGAAGCGGCCCGAGGAGAAGATCTCTCCTCGGCCCTGGCGGGAGTGGTGATCGACGGTCACGCCATAGAAGTCCGCATCTACGCCGAAGACCCTCGGGCGGGATTCCTCCCCACCGCTGGGAAGATGGACCGCTTTTCTTTGGGCGCTCCCGGCATCCGGGTGGAGAGCGGAGTGGAAGACGGGGATGAGATCAGCGTTCACTACGACCCGATGCTGGCCAAAGTGGTGGCTTGGGCGCCCAGCCGCGACGAGGCGGCCCGGCGGCTGGCCCGAGCCCTTCGCAGAGCCGCCATCCACGGGCCGGTCACCAACCGCGATCTCTTGGTGCGGATCCTCGAGCACCCGGAATTCGCGGAGGGTCGCACCGACACCGCTTTCCTGGTCCGGCACCCTCCCGAAGAGTTGGGCGGCCCGCTTCCCACCGACTCAGAGGAGCGGCTGGCCGCGGCCGCGGCGGCGCTGGCTGCCCAGGCCGGGCGCCGGGTCTCGGCGAAGGTGCAATCCACGATCCCCAGCGGATGGCGCAACAATCCCTCACAACACCAGATCGTCGAATTGGTTGGCGCTGGGGGCGAGATCAAAGTTGGATATCGGTTCGGTTCAGGTTCAGGCCAAGAATCCCAAGTGGCGGTGGAGATCGATGGAGACCCGGTCACGGTCACCGACCTTCCGGTATGTCGGTCTGATCGCGTGGGGCTGGAAGTGGATGGAGTGCTGGGCTGGTATGGAGTCAACCGGGTGGGCAACACCCACTATGTGGACGGTCCGGCTGGGCTGTCCCGCCTGGTGGAGGAGGATCGCTATCCGGCGCCCGCCCGCCCCGAGCAGTCCGGATCACTCCAGGCGCCCATGCCCGGGCGGGTGGTCGAGGTCGGATCGGAGGAGGGCGATGAGGTGGAAAAGGGCCAGGTCCTGGTGGTGATGGAAGCGATGAAGATGGAGCATGGGCTGCGCGCTCCCCACTCCGGCAAGGTGGTTTCGGTGCTGACGCGCCCCGGCGAGCAGGTGAAGAGTGGCCAAGTGCTGGTGGTTATGGCAGAATAAGGGTATCGAAAGGAGAACTCAATTGAGTGAAAAGCTTGGATTCATCGGGTTGGGGATTATGGGAGGAGGGATGGCCGCCAACCTGGTCCGGGCCGGCTATGACGTGACGGTTTGGAACCGCACTGCCTCCCGGATGGCGCCGGTCACCGACCTGGGCGCCTCGGCGGCGGGATCGGCCCGGGAGGTGGCGGAGCGGTCCACAGTGGTGATGATTTGCGTCTCCGACACCCCCGATGTGGTGGCGGTCACCGAAGGAGACGACGGGGTGCTGGCCGGATTGGCGGCGGGTTCGGTGGTGGTGGATCACTCCACTATCAGCCCGTCGGAGACCCGGCGGCTGGCGAGCCTGGCCGGAGAGGCGGGGTCCTCCTGGCTGGACGGTCCGGTGAGCGGGGGAAACGAGGGAGCAGCGCTTGGGACCCTGTCGATCATGGTGGGAGGTGAGGCTTCGGACCTTGAGCGGGTGCGCCCGTATCTGGAGGTGATGGGAAAGAACATCACCCACACCGGTCCGGTGGGCTCGGGGCAGTTGGTGAAACTGGTCAACCAGGTGCTGGTGGCGGTAAACCAGTTGGCGGCGTCGGAGGCATTGTTGTTTGCCCAGGTCGGCGGGCTCGAGCTGGAGTCAACCCTGTCGGCGGTGACCGCCGGAGCGGCGACGTCTTGGATGCTGGCCAACCGGGGCCCGCAGATGATCGTGCGGGATTGGCGCCCCGGATTCACCATCGACCTGCAGCAAAAGGACCTGCGGTTGGTGCTGGAGGCGGCTGACGAATTGGGGGTTCCCCTGCCGGGAACCGCATTGGTGTTCCAACTTTATCGGGCGTTGCAACGGAGGGGCCTAGGCGCGGAGGGAAACCACGGTCTGGTGAAGGCCCTGGAACACATGGTCGGCGAAAAGGTGGGGAAGGCTCCGCAGTAGTGGCGGGTATGCAGTCGGTGCTGGCTGATCTGGCCGGTGAGCAGGAAGCACTCGACAGCCTGGTGGCGGATCTGGACGAGTCCGGTTGGGCGACTGCAACTCCGGCCGAGGGGTGGAACATCGCTGATCAGATCAGCCATCTGGCCTACTTCGACGCGAAGGCTGCGCAGACGGTTACCAATCCCGAGGGTTTTGCGGCGATGGTGGCGGAACTGATGGCGTCTGAGGACCCCTGGGGCCTGGAGGACGAGATCATGGCTTCCGGTCGGGCGATGGCCCGAGCGGAGCTGTTGGACTGGTGGAGGAGGGCGCGGGCCGAGTTGCACGCCGCCATGGGTGGCGCCGATCCCGATCAGCGGCTTCCCTGGTACGGGCCTCCGATGAAGGCCTATTCCTCGGCACAAGCCCGGTTGATGGAGAACTGGGCTCACGGCCAGGACGTGGCCGACGCGCTCGGTGTGCAGTATCCGGCGTCGGATCGGATCTATCACGTGGCGGAGTTGGGAATCAAGACCTTTTCATGGAGCTTTCGCAACCGGGGGATGCAGGTGCCCGATCAGCGGGTGAGAGTGGCGCTTCGGGGATCGTCGGGGCGAACCTGGGTTTGGAACGACGCCGGAGCAGCTTGCGTCACCGGTCCTCTCCGGGACTTCTGCCTGGTGGTTACCCAGCGCCGCCATCCCGACGACACCCGCCTGGTGATCGAAGGAGGATTGGCCCACCGCTGGCTGCAGATCGCCCAAGCCTACGCCGGCCCCCCCGGCCCCGGCCGCCCGCCGTCTGGGGGGTAGCGCCGGGTTTTATCGCGCAACAAGTCAACAGAGTTCACTAACCGACGGCTGGAGAAAAGCTTTGGTAGCCACCACAAACCCCGGTGGTTGGTTCAGCAGAGGCGAATCGAGTCGATACTGAAGGTCAGTTCTCCCGGAGCGTCACCGATGACATCGGCGACCAGGCAGATGTCATCTATGTTGATGACCTCCCCGTCGAGGATGGATGTGAACCTGTTGAGCATGGCGATGAAGAAGAAGGCCGTAAACAGCCAGAAGCCACGAAAGGGATGATCCCCAGGCACAAACCGGCCCAGGCCATGCCCCCTCCCTGGTGCTTGCTGCTGCCTATGGCCCTCCTGCGAAGACGATGGCGAGGACGCCGAGCGCGAGGTTCAGGACCGGCGCCCAGAAAAACACCACGCCGATAGTGCCCAGCACCAGGCCGGTGATGGCGAATGAGTTGCTAGGTGATGGCCGGTGCGCGCAGTTCCAGGCGGTCCGGAGCAATGCCTTCTGACATAGGCTAGGAAAGCCGGCCCATGGTGTCGATGGTGACCAACCAGAAGGTGATGAAGGGAGGGATCCCCAGCACCAGTCCGGCGATGGCCGGTCCTCGCATGTGCTTGCTGCGACGTATGGCCACCACCCCGAAAACAATGGCGAGGGTGCCGCATATGAGATTAATGAGCGAAAACCAAATAAACACGGCGCCGATGACGCCAAACACCATGCTGGCTATGGCGAGCGGGTTGCGAGGAGCCTCTTCGGCCATGGCGCTCCTGGGATCAGAGAACGGTACTCGTATTCTATATCTCCCTTTTGGGCCTCATCCGGGCGAGAGTGGCAAAAAATCGCTCGGCCAGAGGTTGACTTCACCTGCTTTTCCGACCCATATTGCCCAGACAAACCACCGGTCCGGGTTCTGAGCTCGCCCGGACTCGAAGACTCCAGGGGTCGAAGAAGTCAGCCCTCACCGAGGCGCGGGTTTTCGCGATCTCCCAGATGGCGGCGGTGGCGGGGGTGGGCCCACTGGGAAAGGAATTTCGCGACTTAGGTATCCGACTAGAGGCTGATCGGCGTAAAGCTGGAGAGGAAGGCGACGAAGCCGAAGATCATTCCGAGGAGCGCCTGGATCTGGTTCTGGGGACGGCGGATGGCCACCCAACCCAAGATCGCGGCAAGAGCACCTCCTAGGAATGAGACCGGGTAGGCGCCGTACATAATCGGGGAGAAAACGAGTGAATAGGTCCTGACGGCAAGGGAAACGCTGCCCAACACCAGGGTGACGGTGGCGAGAAAGTTGCGAGGAGTCTCTTCGTCCATTGCGATGATCCTTCCGGTTCGCCCCCTCCGGCCACCGATACTACCGGGGCGGTGAGACGGCGATGGGATGAACAAAACGTCTCAGATCGACTGTGTGGTAGGCGCAGACACCTTGTTGGGGGACAGTTCAGTGTGGGATGTCGGCCGGGAGGTGCTGTGGTGAGTGGACATCAACGGGCAAGAAATCCACTGCTACGACCCGATTTGGGACCGGGACCACGCCAGCCCGGTGATGATCCCTTCTGGTTCCGGGTGCCTGGATCAGGGACTGGGTTCACATTCTATTTAGTGTTCACCGGTTGATTCCGGGTTAACCAAGACACTTGTTTATGTCAGGTGGCCTGTTCCCGTTTGGCGCCTCCGACTTTTCAGGGCCGGAAGCTCCGGGTGCGTAATCCGCAGCAATTGTCGCCGGTAGTCGAATTCGATAACTGCGGAGAAGCGTCTGTTTCTGGTACGGCGATATGTCAACCGCCGCACCAGTGGAGCGGCGCCGTCATCCGCCCCCCACGGTGGTGTGGGGAGCGGATGAGACGGCAGATTCTGGGCGGGGTCAGTCTGCGGGGACTTCGAGAATCCAGTCGATGTGGATTAGGTCAGGGTTGGTCAGGACGCGGCCGTCGGCTTGGGTATTGCCTTCGTTGAGGGCGAATATCTCTGGCCAGCGGAGTTCTGATCCCAGCAGGGATTGGGCGATCTGGCGCAGAGTGTCGCCGGGGCGAACCTTGTAGGAGCGGGTGCCGGAGGCATCCGACGGCGCCAGGGCAGTGATCCTGCCGCCGCCGTCGGTGGGATAGTCGTCGGCCCCGATCACGCCGCCCAGATCTTGTGCGATGTAGTCGGCGAGGGCCTGCTGGTAGGTGACTCCCAGCCGTGTGGTCTCCACTTCCGTCAGGGGATAGCAGTCTCCGCCGTTGGCCAGGAAGTCGACGATGGCCAGCACCAGCGGAGCGCCAGGGACCACCGAACCGTTGCGGACGATCACAGTACCGTCGTCGAGCGTGACGTTTCGCACCCGCTCGCCGGGCGATCCGATCACCGAGCAGTCGCCCGACCGGTCGACCTCCCGAGCCGGGGCGGTCGGGTCGTAGGCGAAAGTGAAGCCCGAGACTTGGGCGAACTGCCCGCCGGCGCCGGGCACTCTGCTCACCGCTTGCTCCAAGAGGGAGCGAAGGGTCTCGCGGGGCATTTCACCCACCACCACGAAGTTGTTGAAGGGGGCGATATCCCAGGTCATTCCGGTGGTGACATCGCCGGCGGGGATTAGCGAGTCGTTGCGAATGCCGCCGCCGTTGGTTACCGCCACCTGGGGCGCTGAAATGCCGAAGCCGGCCGACAAATGAGAGGCTGTTGCGCGAATGGCGTCCGCCAACAGGTTCCCCACGTTGGTGTCGGTGGTGCGCACCATCGACCTGCGACCGTCCAAGTCCACCTGGCTGACGCCGATCACATCGGCGTCTATCTCGGCTACCGCCGCCGTCAGGGGATCGATCACGCCGGCCTGCACTCCGGGGTCGGGGATGACATCGAAGCCCACTCCGACCGAACGTCCCGAGGAGCGGGTGATGTTGCCGTCGGCGTCGAAGGTCACCGACAGCTCGCCGATGCACCGGTATCCGCCGGGAGCGGTTATCACCGGCACCTCGGTGCCCGAGGCATCGGTGATCCTCAGCGGGTAGGGGCCGGCCGGCTCGTCGTCCGGCATGCAACTGTCGCCCTGGTTGCGTAGCAGGTCGTCCCCGCCACCGGCGATCACCACGTCCACGTCGGTGAGATCTGCCACCAACGCCACCTCTTCGTCCACGTCCTGGAGATGGCTGACCAAGATGATCTTGTTTACTCCGTCGGCGGTCAGCTTGGCGGCCTCCGCGGCCACCGCCGGCAGCACTGCGGAAACCGCGACATTGCGAGGACTCGAGATGTTCCCCAGCCAGGGGGTCACGGCGCCGATCACTCCGATCCGCTCGCCGCGGGTCTCGATCACCACGCTGGCGGCGAGCAGGCCGTCGGCCACCAGTTGGGCGAGGGAAGGCTCGCCCGAGAAGTCGAGGTTGGCGGAGAGGAACGGAACCGGCGGCGTGAAGCCTTCGATGAACCGGGCGGTTACCTCCGGTCCCAAGTCGAAGTCATGGTTGCCCAGCGCCATGGCGTCGTAGAGGCCGCTGAGCGCCACCGAATCATACAGTGGGACGTTCTCCCGGGCGAGCGACACGCCCAACTCCTGGGAGGCCAGGAAATTGTCGCCGGAGGTGAGGGTGATCACCGCCCCACCGGCCTGGGACTGGAGTTGCTTCAAGAGGGCAGCGAAGCGGGCCGCTCCCGGAAAGCCGGAGTCCCGGTCCTCTAGTAGCTTGGATTCCCCGTCGTTGTTGTGTAGGACGGTGAGGGTGAACTCCTCGCTCTCCGAGGTGGTTTCCTGGGCGGCAAGCGGGGCGCCGATCCACAACCCCGCCAGCAACGTCATGGCAGTGAGAACTACCAGGGGTTTCCTGAGGGTCTTCGATATAAACATACGGACTCCTATCTATCCGATCCTGGTCGGGTGCCATGCGGAGTCCTTCTCCGCCACGACCACCTCCACTTTTGGCAAACCAGAACGGCGAAGGGGGCAACCCTCGGCGATGGCTGATCTGCGCTCTCAGGAACGGAGTCGAGAATAATTACGCGCCACCATGCCCGACCGTGGCTGGTGAGTAACCAAGGGCGTGATAGTGATGACGCTGAACGACAGTTTTCTTTCGGCGATTTTGTACGAGTTTTTTTGGTATCCGATTATTCCATCAAATATACATGGCGCCCGCGGCTATCTGGGCGTCGCTCCACGACAGGATTGACAGAAATGTTTCGGTGGCACGGTTAGCGAGCTGATCTGTCCAGGAGGTAAGATCACCGTGGATGAAGGAAACGCCTCAGATCGACTGTGTGGTAAGAGCCGACGCCTTGTTGGGAGAGAGCCCGGTGTGGGATGTCGGCCGGGAGGTGCTGTGGTGGGTGGACATCAACGGTCGGGCTATCCACTGCTACGACCCGGCTCACGATAAGGACCATGCCAGCCCGGTTTCCCTTCAGCCCGCCGCGCTGGCGGTGCGTGCCGGCGGCGGCCTGGTGGTGGCCACCAATGACGGATTCCACGCTTTTGCTCCCGACGACGGACACCTCACCCCCCTGGCGCCCAACCCCGAGCCGGATCTGCCTCGCAACCGGCTCAACGACTCGCGCTGTGACCGGTCGGGGCGGTTCTGGGCGGGGAGCATGCACGACCCCACCTCCGCCAAAATCGCGGCGGGGAGGCTTCACCGGTTGGATCCCGACCTGGAGGTCAGCACCTTTCTCACCGGCTTGGGGGTCTCCAACGGACTGGCGTTCTCGCCCGATGGCCGCACCATGTATCACGCCGACACCTGGGCGGAGACAGTTTGGGCCTACGACTACGACCCCGATGAGGGCACACCCACCAAAAAGCGGGTGTTCGCCGAGTTTTTCGACCTGGCCGGCCGTCCGGACGGGGCGACGGTGGACGAGTCGGGCTGTTATTGGGTGGCCTTGGCTCGGGGTGGACAGATCGTTCGCTTGAATCCCCGGGGAGAGCGCGACCGGCTGGTCTCCTTTCCGGTGAGCGCTCCCACCATGCCCGCCTTCGGGGGGCCGGGTCTGGACACCATGTACGTGACCTGCCTTGGTCCCGGATCGGTGCCGGCAGAGGTTGCCAAGCGCGGGCTGGATGGTGGACTGTTTGCTTTCGATCCGGGGTGTGGCGGTCTGCCGGAGCCGACTTTCGCGGGCTAGGAGATGTTTTTGTGATCCGTAACCTCACCAAGGCCAAGTTGGCCGCCGGAGAGACAGTGGTGGGATGCTTCCTCAAACATCCCGTTGCTGATCTCGCCGAATACCTGGCCCTGCTGGGCTGGGACTTTCTGGTTTTCGATGGAGAACACGGCGCGATCGAGCCAGCGGACCTCTCGAATCTCTCCCGGGCCGCAGAGTTACACGGGGTCACTCCCATTGCCCGGGTGCCCACCAACCTTCCCCACCCCATCCTTCGTTTCCTGGACGCGGGGGCGCACGGAGTCCACGTTCCCTGGGTGAACAGCGCTTCGGAGGCCGAGCGGGCGGTGAGGTCGGTCAAATACCATCCCCGGGGAGTGCGGGGGCTGGCCGGCAACCGGAGTGGCGGGTTCGGGCTTACCGAGTCGCTTGACGCCTTTACGGCTCGTTCCAACCGCGAGACCCTGACTGTCATCCACATCGAGACCATCGAGGCGGTGGACGCCATTCACGAGTACCTGGAGGTGGACGACCTCGATGTGTTGTTCCTGGGGCCGACCGACCTTTCCCAATCCATGGGGCTGGTGGGACAAAAGGGACATCCCCGGTTGGTGGAGGCGATGGACAGGGTGGCCTCGGCCGTGGCCGACTCCGACAAGACACTGGGGCTGTTCGCTGCCACCCTGGATGACGCGGAGGAGTGGATCGCCAAGGGCGCACGGTACATCACCACCAGTATGGAGGGCTTTCTCAAAGCCGGAATGGCGGAGTACCTGGCGGGTATCCGCCGGATGTGATTGCCAGGGGGTGGGGCGGCCGCGCTGACTAACGTTCGGTCGGCTCGCTCTCTGTCACCAGTCTCATGAGTTTTTGTGCCCGCGGATCGAGATCCGCGTCGCCTCTCCACACTCCCTCGATCCTCCGGAGCGCTACCAAAGGTCCTTCGGTCAGGGTGGGATGGTCATCTCCGGCTTCCGCCACTTGTCTGGGGAGCACAGTCCGGGCGTAGCCCAGCACCGCCATCTGGCGCAGCACCGTCGGGTTGGTGGATTCCAGGGCCACCTGGGGACGGATGCCCAGTTGGGCCAGACCCTGGTTAACCAGGAGTCGGGTGCGGGATCCGGGCGGGTAGAGCGCCCAGCCCTCGGGGTTGGGATCGGCGTCGGCTTCTCCCGCCATGGGGACGGGAGGGGAGTAGATGTGCATGCGCTCGGTGGTGATCGGCCTGGAGTGGTAGCGTGTCCCGGCCGGCCCCACCACGAAAGCCAGGTCCAGTTGATAGGCGTCCAGCATCGACAGGAGTTCGGTGGAGTCGGCCACCACCAGTTGCAGCTCGATTGCGGAGTGCTCTTTGCGCATCCGGGACAGTCCGGCGGAAAGGGTGTAGAGACCGGCGGTGTCGATCATCCCCACCCGCAGCGATCCGACTTTTCCTTTTTCCCAGCTTTCCAACCAGCGGAGCAGATGGGTGGTCTGGCCGATCACCTGGTCGGCGTAGCGCGTCACTCGCTGCCCGGCCTCGGTGAGTACCCGTCGCCGGCCGTCCTTTCTGAAGAGAGGAACTCCCAGCCGCTTGGAGAGTTCGGCTAAAGAGTGGGAGAGCGCGGGTTGGCTGATTCCCAGTTCCCAGGCCGCTTCCGTAAAAGAGTCGCATCTCTCCACCTCTTGGAGGTAGCGCAGGCTTCTGAAGTTTATTGAAGGGATATCCATAAGTATATCTTATTCATTATTATAAAATCATTTATTTGACTAATATAAATATGGAAGGCAGACTGTGCGGATTAGACGCAAATGAGGATGTCATCATGAAAGAAATACGAGTGGCGATCGTGGGGGTGGGAAACTGCGCCTCTTCCTTGGTGCAGGGCGTGGAGTTCTATCGGGACGCCTCTTCCGACCAGACCATCCCCGGGCTGATGCACCCCACACTGGGCGGATATCACGTGGGGAACATCCGATTCGTAGCTGCTTTCGATGTGGACGCCGCCAAGGTGGGACAAGACCTCTCCAAGGCGGTTTCGGCGGGTCAGAACAACACCATTTCCTTCGCTGATGTCTCGCACCTGGACGTAACGGTGCAGCGGGGTCGCACCTTGGACGGAATCGGGACCTATTTGGCCGATCTGGTAGGGGAGTCGGCGGTAGCCGAGGTCGATGTGGCCGAAGAGCTGGGGAAGGCCCGGGTCGATGTAGTGGTTTCCTACTTGCCGGTCGGGTCGCAGAAGGCCACCGAATTCTATGCGGAGCAGGCGTTGGCGGCGGGGTGCGCCTTCGTCAACTGCATTCCGGTGTTCATCGCCCGCACCCAGGAGTGGGCCGACCGCTTCCGGGAGGCGGGAGTCCCCATCGTGGGTGACGACATCAAGTCACAGGTGGGCGCCACCATTCTGCACCGCACGTTGGTGAATCTCTTCCAGGATCGAGGAGTGAAGGTAGACCGCACCTATCAGCTCAATTTTGGGGGCAACACCGACTTTTTGAACATGCTGGAGAGAAGTCGCCTGGAGTCGAAGAAAGAATCGAAGACCAAAGCGGTCACCAGCCAGTTGGAAACCCGGATGCCGGTGGAAGATGTCCACATCGGGCCTTCGGATCATGTTCCGTGGCTGACCGACCGCAAGTGGGCGCACATTCGTCTTGAGGGGACCGGATTCGGTGATACCCCTCTCAGCGCGGAGGTGAAGTTGGAGGTGTGGGACAGCCCCAACTCGGCGGGAGTGGTGATAGACGCTATTCGCTGTGCCAAGTTGGGTCTGGACCGGGGGTTGTCCGGGCCCCTCTATGAGGCGAGCGCCTACTTCATGAAGTCGCCTCCCCGGCAGATGCGGGATGAGACGGCGCGAGAAGCTGTGGAAGCTTTTATAGTGGGATAGGGAGTTTTCGGTGGTGAGAGGAGCCGTTTTTGGAGGTGCAACCGGCCAAGTCCCGTTTCAAGAATTAGACCGGCGGAAGGCGGGCTCGTAGTCCGGGGGAACATTTATTCGCGAACCCTCGTCTCCATTCGCGAAAAACCACCCCTTGGACGGGCCCGCCTCGCCGCCACTTTTGGGAGAGTGTCATAAGTGAGGGCTCTGTTTGGTGTTGCCAGCTCCGCCGTGATCCGGATCTGATTGGGCAGGGCGTTCGCTTCTGTTTCACCTGCCAATACGTTATTTAGGGGACCACTCCGCAACCGTTTTCAGTATGATCCTGTCGGCGTGCTGGGGCGTGGTCGGGGTTAGATCGAGGTTGTTCCCCTGTTAGGACCTCTAGATACATGAAAGGATTAGTGACGGAGTTTCAAGCCAGCATTTAGATGAACGTTCAATGGTCGCCATCGGAGGCTGTTTTCTCAGAGCTCGGGGAGGGGTTTGGTCAGGTAGCGCAGTGGAGTGAACACGGGGAACGTAATCCTGAGCCGGATTCGATCTGGTACCAGCCCGCGCCAGAGGTCGACGACTCTGACATTGTTTCTCCAGCAACAGCTTGGGCCTTAGTTTGGTACTACCTCATGTCGGCGGAGGATCATTTACTAGGAGCGGCCGGTGTGCTTCCTGCTGGCGGACTAGGTTCGCAGTTCTCGTCCCTAACGCTGTCTCGCGCCTCCCTTGAAGCTTCTGCCTATGCGATATGGTTGCTTGACTCCGAGGTTGGGCTTATAGATCGCCTCAAGCGCAGTTGCATTATGGAAGTTTGGTCTTGCGAAGAAACGCGGAAGATGTTGACAAGTATGGGCGCATTCAACAGGATGGGAAGTGAGGTCGCGGTTCTAATGAGGAATGCATTGAGCTACGGGACAAGAAATTTGCGTGGGCTCAACAGAACAATTTTGTAGATCCGAAATTGACCGCCAAGAAGTGGTGCAACAAGAAACCCAAGGTAGTGGACCTGGCAAGAAGGATGGGTTTTCCACTGAGCGGCGAATGGGCAGAAAACGGGACGATGGACGTTCTTTATCGCTTGCTAAGCGGACCGACTCATTCGAATCCTCACATGATTAGCGCTTTTAAGAACCCCGTTGCCGCCAAAGCCGGGTCGGTGATGGCCGTTTTGATGGCTATTAGGGCTTACGAGCAGGCTTTGGGTGAGTTAGCGTTAGTGGGGGGATGGGATGCTCCCTCGCCAATGTGGTTTATCCCCGCGAGAGACCTTTTGCACGGAATGGTTGGTGGTCTCCAGACTGCCAAGTAGCAAGCTACCCAGACAGAGGAGGTTATCCCAAACTGACAGCCTCCTCGCAGTAACTAGCCGGTTGCTTCTTGGATGGCTTTCCAGACCCGGGCGGGGGTGAGGGGCATGTCGAGGTGGGTGACTCCCAGGGGTCGGAGGGCGTCGATCACCGCGTTCTGGATGGCGGGGGTGGCGCCGATGGTTCCCGCCTCGCCGATCCCTTTTACTCCCAGCGGGTTCTGGGTGGTGGGAGTGACAGTGTGGTCTATCTCGATGGAGGGCAGGTTGGAGGCGGCGGGCACCAAATAGGTGGTGAGGTTGGTGGTGAGCGGGTTGGCGTCCTCGTCGTAGAGGACCTGTTCCAACAGAGCCTGGCCGGCGGCCTGCGCCACGCCCCCATGGACCTGTCCGTCCACCATTCGCCGGTTGAGAATGTTGCCGCAGTCGTCCACCGCTATGTGCCGCAGATATCGTATGTCTCCGGTTTCGATGTCCACCTCCACCACCGCGATGTGGGTTCCGAAAGGAAATGTCGCCTCCGGTTGGTCGAAGGAGAGCTGCGAGGACAGCCCTTCGCCGCTGATTCGGGCCAACTCTCCCCAGGTCATGCTGATGTCCGGCGATCCCGTCACCGACACCCGTCCTCCCTCGGTGACAACCACATCTTCGAGGGCGGCCTCCTGGAGATTGGCGAACAGCTCTCTTCCCCTTTTCACCACCTCTTGGCCGGCCTCCAAAATGGCGGTGCCGCCCAACTGCAGCGAACGGGATCCCATGGTTCCGCCGCCGCTGGCCACCCGGCCGGTGTCGCCCTGAATGTAGACGATCCGCTCCATGGGGACCTTCATCAGCCCGGAGACGATCTGAGTAAGGGAGGTCTCATGGCCCTGTCCGTGAGAGGAGAGGCCGGTGGTCACTTCCACGGTGTTGTCGTCACGAACCCTGACCGATCCCCACTCGCTTCGCCCGGCCGGAGCGGTGATCTCCACGTAACTGCTGATGCCCACTCCCAGGCGCCACCGGTCGCCCCGCGCCACCCGCTCGGACTGCTCCTGGCGCAGCGCCTCGTAACCGGACATCTCCAAGGCGCGGTCCAGCGCCTGCTCGTATTCTCCCGAGTCGTAGAGTTGGTTGGTGGGGTTCCGGTAGGGAAACTGATGAGGCCGAAGAAAGTTGTGCCGGCGAAGCTCCGCGGGGTCCATGTTCAGTTCGTCGGCCAGCATGTCCATGCATCTCTCCAGAAGAGAAGTGGCCTCGGGTCGGCCCGCTCCCCGGTAGGCGTTGATGGGACAGGTGTTTGTCACCACCGACTGATAGGTGAACTGCACCTTGGGGATGTGATAGGCGCCGTTGGCCACCATGATGCTGAACTCAGGCAGATAGGCGCCGAAATACACATAGGCGCCCGATTCGGCCACCACATGCACCCGAAGGCCGGTGAGCGTCCCATCCCGGCGGGCGCCCAGTTCCACGGTTTGATACTGGCCCCGGCCGTGGGGAAGGGAAAGCATGTTCTCCTCACGGGTTTCCTGCCAGCGGACCGGACGGCCCAGTCGGTGGGCGGCCGCCGCGCACAGGACCTGTTCGGGCATGGGGGCGATTTTGACTCCGAACCCCCCGCCCATGTCGGGCACCCGCACCCGCACCAGTTCACGGTCGATCCCCAGGCAGCGGGCGATGGCGTTGCGGTGGACGAAGGCGTTTTGGGATCCCGTCCAGACATCGAGGCGGTCGCCGTCGGGGACGGCCAGGCAGTTGCTGTTCTCCAAGGGCACTCCGGCCACCCTCTGGTTGTAGAACTGTTTCCGGATCACCACTTCCGCGTCGGCGAGGGGATCTTCGGCGGGATCTGTGATGCTGGTGTCGAGCGCAATGTTGGTTCCCACCTCCGGAAACAGCCGCGGGGCGCCCTCCGCCATGGCCTCGATGGGGCTTGTCACCGCCGGCAGCGGGTCGATGTCGACCCAGATCTTCTCGGCGGCGTCCGCGGCCTGCTGGTTGGTTTCGGCCACTACCACCGCCACCGCCTCTCCCGTGAACCGCACCCGGTCAGAAGCCGGGACCTGCTGGACGAAGCGACGGTCCGCTCCCGGCGATCCCACCGAAAGCGCCCGGAGACCGAGATCTGAAGAGATGTACACCGCCACCACTCCCGGAGAGTCGACAGCCTCGGTGGTGTCAATGTCGGTGATGGTCCCATGGGGAAGGTCGGACCGCACCACTTTCATCCACAGGGCGTCGGCTCGGGTGATGTTGCCCACGTACCGGCCTCGTCCTCGGATGAGACGGGGATCTTCCACACGCTTTACGGCTGCGCCGATGATTGAACTCTGCATGCCGGCGAATAGTAGGCATACAAAAAAGCGCTCAGTCGAGACTCTACCGGCACATGGCAGACCGCGATTGCGGCGATGCCGGGTAAAAAGAACGGGGAAGATCCGGGATTCCGGACGGCTTTCCTGTATGTTCTATGGTGTGTACTTCTAATCAAGGATGAGGATCCCACGGTTCGAGTTGTCGGGTCGGCCGGTCGGTTTTTGCTTCCGGCACCCAAGGCGCCAGAAGAGGGGGTTCTGATCGAAAGGGGAATGTGCCCATGAGACCAGATCACAGAATGCCAATGCCATTAGTCTTGAGCCGGAGAAGATTCCTGCAGTTGATGGGAATGGGCGGCGCGGCGGTAGTCCTGGGTGCCTGCGGAGGTTCCGAGGAGGTGGCCCAGACCACCGCAGCCGCCGGGACCATCCCCACCACCGCGGGGGCTACCACCGCGGCTCCGGCGCCCGTGTCACTGGACTTTTGGCTTCCGGGTGGATCCGACCCGTTCTGCCAGGGATTCCGGACAGTAGCGGACGCCTTCGCTGCTTCGGGGTCCGGCATTACGGTCGAAGATGTCCTGTGCGGGGTTGCTGACGACGAGGACTTCAACGAGCGCCTCCTGGCCAACCTTGCCGCCGGTACGCCACCCGACGCGGTCGTCATATGGAGCCCGCCGGTGGTGATGGCCTCCCTGGGCGCTCTTGAGCCCCTGGACGCCCTGATGGCTGCCTCCAAGAACTCCAAGGTGGAGAACTGGCCCGAGGGCGTGCTCGCCTCCTGCCGATGGGACGGCCAGATCTTCGGACTTCCCGCCACAGCCAGCTCCTATGCGATCTTCTACAACGAGGAAATGCTGGAGGGCAAGGGCATTCCCAGTGGTCGCGACGCCTTCCCCAAGACCTGGGATGAGCTCAAGGCCCTGTCGGCCGAGTTCGTCCAGTGGGACGGTGACACGCTGGTGTCGGCCGGCATGATCCCGCCCTACGACGCAGTGGAGGCCGCCATCTGGTCGGCCACCAACGGCGGAGTCCTGTATGACGCCGAATCCCGGCAGGTGAGACTCAACTCCGAGGAGAACATCGAGATGCTCGATTTCGGACTCCAGTGGCTGAACGAGCAGTACAAGGGCGACTGGGTGGCCATGGACGCCTCCGGCAACTATCTGGGCGGTGGATACGTCGACGAGTTGGGACGCCCCCCGGCCTTCCAGAGTGGTCACCATCTGGCCATGGTGGGCGGTTTCTGGGTCGCCGCCGACATGTACAGTGTGGAACTCGCCGGATGGGAACGCTGGAACGTAGCCGGTTTCCCGGTGGGTCCGAGCGGCACCTCGACCGCTTCGGGATTCTGGCCCAACTGGTGCGCCATTCCCAGGGGCGCTTCCAATCCGGAGGCTTCCTTCGAGTGGCTCGACTACCTGGTGGTCGAGGGTATGAGTACCTGGTTCTCCCAGGTCCCCGATATCCCCACCAACCGTCTGGCGCCAGACGATCTGTTCCCCCAGTCGGTCGCCGACCAGCGCGGGGACGAGTTCGCCACCGACATAACCCGGTTCTTCACCGCACAGCTGGACGTGGCTGCGCCCATGTGGACTTGTCCGGTCCAGGACTTCATGCACGATCAGCTCTATACGGCGATCAGCGCGGTGATGCTCAAGGATGCAACTCCCAAGGAGGCGCTCGACGCGGCTCAGGAGGCCACCCAGGCCGAACTGGATTCGCTCCTGGCTTAGTCGACCAGGGTCCGCTCTGATGGGTAGGGTGCGGCGGTATCGATCCCGGCCTCTAGGGCGCCGCGAAGCGGTGGCAGGACTGCTCTTCGTGGCGCCCTGGCTGGTGGCTCTCGTGGTGTTCCACGTCTATCCGATCATCGCCGCAACCTACCTGTCGCTCACCGAATACAGAGTTTTCACGCCTCCCGAATGGATAGGCGGAGAGAATTACGTGAAGCTGTGGAACGACGCCGCGGTGTGGAGGGCCGCCGGCAACAGCCTGTTTTACGCACTGATGTCGGTTCCGATCGGCTTGGTGGTGGCATTGGTGTTGGCTCTGCTTCTCAACCGGCCGGTGCGGGGCATCGGCATCCACCGCACCCTCTTTTACATGCCGGCCGTGGTCCCACCTGTGGCCGGCAGTATCGTGTTCCTGCTGTTGTTGGAGCCCCGCGCAGGACCCCTCAACACGGCGATAGAGACGGTGGGCCTTGACGGACCGGCCTGGTTCCAGGATCCCAGTTGGGCCAAATGGGGGCTGATCCTCCTCAGCCTGTGGGGGGTGGGCGCCGCCACGCTGATCTTTTTGGCGGGCCTCCAGGACGTACCCGAGTCTCTTTTGGAGGCGGCCTCGATGGATGGGGCAGGGGCCTGGCGCAGGTTTCGGCATGTGACGCTTCCCCTGCTGACCCCGGTGATCCTCTTCAACCTGGTCATCGGGGTCATCTACTCCTTCCAGGTCTTCGATGCCGCCATGGTGGTGGGAGGCACCTCCGGCGCGCCCGGCGGCTCGACTCTGATGTACATGGTTCACATCTACCGCACGGCTTTCGGGTATTTCGATATGGGCTACGCCTCGGCTCAGGCCATGGTGCTGTTCCTGGTCATCCTGGCGGTGACGGGGGCCATCTTCGGGACTACCCGACGCTGGGTGTACGAGGGGGTGTAGGGAGATGAGAGCATTCCGGCCTTCGGCCTTCAAGGAATCCCGGCGCGGCGGCGCAGACGATGAGCAGCGGGGTTTCTACGCCGGGCGAATGGGCTTTTTTCGCCAGTCGGCCTGGCACATGGTCCTCGGCGCCCTGTCGTTTTGCTTTGCGCTTCCGTTGTTGTGGATGCTGGGTTCGGCTCTCAAGAGGAACGAAGAGATATTCACGATCCCAGTCCAGTGGCTTCCTGAGGCCTTCCGCTGGGGGAACTTCCTGGAGGTCCTCGACTATCCCGGTTTTCCTTTCTTCCGGTTCTTTGGGAACAGCGTCTTCTACGCCGGGATGGTGACGGTGGGAACGGTGATCTCCTGTGCGTTGGTGGGATACGGGTTCGCCCGTCTGCGTTTCCCCGGGCGCGGCATCCTGTTCGGCCTCACCTTGGCCACCATGATGGTCCCCTACATAGTGACCTTCATCCCGACCTTCCTTCTGTTCAAGAATCTGGGGGTGCTGGGCACCTACATACCTCTTATCGCTCCGGCGTTCTTCGCGGAGGCTTTCTTCATCTTTCTGATGCGCCAGTTCTTCCGCGGGCTGCCCCGCGAGTTGGACGATGCCGCCCGGGTGGACGGGGCTGGTGAGTTTCGCATCTTCTGGCAGATAATGCTTCCTCTGGTGAAGCCGGCGCTGGTGGTGATGGCGGTGTTCACCTTTGTCTGGACCTGGCATGACTTCTTCCGTCCCCTCATCTACCTCAACGATCCGGAGCAGTTCCCGCTCTCGCTGGGCTTGTTCTCGTTTCGGGGACGAAGGCTCACCGAGTGGCACCTGATGATGGCGGCGGCTACCTTGATGACCGCGCCGCTGGTGATCCTGTTTGCGGTCGCGCAGAAGTATTTTGTGCAAGGCATGAGAATGTTCGGAATCAAGGGATGAAAAACCTGGTGACAAGAAGGAGAACCCGATGAGGAGATCTGATGGCTGACGAACTACGGGTAGGTGTGATCGGTCTGGGGAGCGTTTTCGAACCCTATGCGGAGTCACTGCGCCGACTGCGGCTCGAGGGACGCATCCGGGTGGTGACGACCTGTGACGTCAACCCCGACCGCTCCGATGCCGGGGAGCGGCTCCTTTCCGACCCCGTGCCGTTTTGCACCGACTACTCGGAGGTGATCTCGGATCCGAGGGTTGACCTGGTTGTAATACTCACCTCCATGCCGTTTCACGGCGAAATCGCGCTCAAGGCGTTGCAGGCCGGAAAGCACGTTCTGGTGGAGAAACCTATGGCGGTGGAGTTGGCCGGCGCCGAAGCCATTGTGGAGGAAGCCGAGCGCGGCGAATCAGTGCTGATCTGCGCGCCGTCGGTGGTGTTGAGTCCCACCTTCCAGGCGATCTGGAAAAGGGTGGTTCACCAGGGTGAGATCGGACGCGTGCATCTGGCCAGGGGCAGGTACGGATGGGCCGGCCCCGACTGGGGACAGTGGTTCTACCGACCGGGGGGAGGGCCGGTCTTCGATCTGGCCGTCTACAACATCACCGCGCTGACCGGCTGGTTGGGACCGGTCCGGCGTGTCACCGCCTTGGCGGGCACCGCCTACCCTCGCCGGGTGGTGGACAATGAGGAGATCGATGTGCAGGTATACGACAACTACCAGATACTCTTGGACTTCGGATCGGCCACCTTCGCCACGGTTACCACCGGCTTCACCATGCAGCGGTACCGATCACCCGCCCTGGAACTGTACGGCAGCGCGGGAACCATCCAGATGCTGGGAGACGACTGGGCGCCGGAAGGTTACGAGATGTGGACCGACGAGATGGGCGCCTGGGCCATATACGATGAGATCGACCCCAGATGGGACTGGACCGGTGGGCTGGAGCATCTGGTGGACGTGGTGGACGGCGCCACCCAGATGATCCAGCCCCATCATGCCTTCCACGTTTTGGAGATCATGCTGGCCGCCGACCGGGCGGCTGCCACCGGCCAGGCCCAGGAACTGGCCAGTACCTTCGATCCGCTGCCCTTCGATCCCGATTCGATCTACCTGCACGGCATCTCACCCGTCCATGACCGACGCATCATCCGCACCGAGGAGCATCTGCGGGACGGTGACGGGTGACCCGGCGATCCTCGCCCCGGCCCTCATACGACCGGGCTTTGGCGATTCCCTATGACCAGGCGGTTCTGCACCTGTGGGGTGACACTGAGTCGGGCTACGTCGGCGACCGGATCTATGTGTCATCGGACCTCATCCATCTGATCGAATTCTCGCTTCGGCCCCGAGCCCGTTTCACCCACTCGGATTCCAATCGCACCGTATTCGCGGCCGATGAGGTTCTTCACGTGGTGGAGGGGGAGATGTTGCTGGTCAACCCCGAAAAGGGAGAGGCGGTGATGGTCCGCACCGGCGAGTCGGTGTTCTTCCGGCGGGACACCTGGCACCACGGTATCAACCGCAGCGCCGACCGCCCGCTTCGGGTGATGGAACTGTTCGCCCCGCCGCCGTCCACCGGAGCGTCCTCCACCTATGCCCGCACCCGCCCCTATCTGACCCGGTGGCGCTACGGCGATGACCGGTGGCTCGGGAGGTGGCCCATGGCGAGGACCGAGTGGGAGCAGAGCCGCGGTTTCCACCTGATCGGCGACCGGGATCTCTTGTGGAGAGCCGACGACCCTGCCGATGATCTGTTGGTGGGCCTGATTGCGAGCACCGAGCATCTCACCGCCGGTCGGGGTTGGTTGCTCCCCGGACAAAACAGTCTGGTTCGAGAGCAGGGAGGAGACCTGGTCTTTGTGGTTCTCTCCGGCGCGATCGCCGTTTTCCTGCCTGATCAGTCCCAGCCCCCCAGTTGGTTCGAGCTGGGAGTGGGTGATGGGTTCTACGTTCCCAAGGGCGTGCGGTACCAGTTGTTCGCCCATGGCGCCGACTCGGCGGAGATACTGTTCGGGGTGGCGCCCACCTACCTTCCGGGTCGTTCCGCCGGGTCCGAGGAAGACTGAATCATCGCTACCCGAGAGGTGGCCCTGGCCATCGATGTGGGCGGGACGAAGATCGCGGCGGCGTTGGTGGACCGCCGCGGCGAGACTTACTCGCGAAGAACTGTCCCGACCGGGGCGCCCGGCGCCGAATCTCTGCGGCGAGCTTCCGAAGTCGCCTCCGCCGTGGCGTCCACCGCCCCAACCGCGGGTCTGCGGATCGTGGGCGCCGGAATCGGAGTGCCTGAACTGGTGGAGGACGGCCGCCTCACATCGGAGGCGGTGGTGGCCTGGACGGACACCGGGGTTCAGGAGGCCTTCGGTGACTACCGACCGATCCGGGTGGAGGCCGACATTCGCGCTGCGGCGCTGGCCGAGGCGCGTTTGGGAAGCGGCGCCGATTCGCCGGTGTCGCTGTACGTCAACCTGGGTACGGGCATCAGCCATTGTCTCTTGATCGAGGGCCGTCCGTTCGAGGGCCAACACGGACGGGCTCTGCTGTGCGGTTCGACCCGGTTGACTGCCCTCGACTCCGAACGCAACGAGTTGGTTGGGTCTTGTGTGGAGGATGTGGCGTCGGGCCGGGGGATCTCCGAACGCTATCTGCGCTTCACCGGAGAAATCGTTTCGGCTCCGGAAGTGTTCGAGCGGTCCTCTGCGGGAGACGGTGACGCCCGGCTGGTGGTGGATCAGGCGGTCCGCCTACTCGGTCACATGGTGGCCATCTTGATCGACATCCTTGATCCGGGGGTGGTGGTAGTCGGGGGCGGTCTGTGCAATGTTTGGGGGCTGGTGGACCGGATCGCAGAGGTGGCCCGCCGCTCGGTGTGGTCCGACCAGGCTCGGCAGACTCCGATACGGCCCGGCGCCTGCGGCCCGCTGGCAGGGGTTATCGGAGCAGGCCTGGCCCTGCTCGACCGTACGCCGTGAGCGAGCCTTCCATCAGTCTCGAGTACGAGCTACGATGACCCAGCGCTACCTTGTGATGCCACGGGGCATCAACGTCGGGACACGGAATCGGGTATCGATGCCGATGCTTCGGTCGAAGTTGGCCCAAGAGGGCTACTACGAAGTGGCCACCGTCCTGCAGAGCGGGAACTTGATCGTTTCCACCGAGTCGGATCGTCCCGACCAGGTCTCCGACGCCGTGCGGCGGTTGCTCAGCGACGAGTTCGGCGTCAACGTTGCCTGCGTCGTCCGAACGGCCAACCAGGTTCGGGAGGTGGTCGAGCGCAATCCGTTGCAGGCGGTCGTTTCCGACCCGTCGCGTTACTTGGTTAACTTCTTCTCCGAAGAGCCCGATCCCGAGGTGGTAGGGACGTTGCTGGAGGAGGATCACAGCCCCGAGGCCATCGCGGTCGAAGGTACCGAGGCATACATCTGGACACCGAATGGCGTCAAGGCGATGACCCTCTCGTATGCCTACCTCGAAAAGAGGTTGGGTGTCGTCGCCACGGTCCGCAACTGGAACACCGTCAAGAAGATCGTCGCCAAGCTCTGATCACCGGCAGCGTCCCGGGTTTTTTCACAACCCCGGGACCGACCGGTGCCCGAAGAGGCCCCTTTTAGTAGGCGACCAGTTTGCGGGCGGCGGCGGCGATCTTGGCGGCGTTGGGCCGGTAGGCGTCCTCCAGGGGAGGGCTGAATGGGACGGGAACATCGAGGCCGCCCAGCCTGGTGACCGGGGCGTCCAGCCACTCGAAGCACTCTTCTGAGATGCGAGCAGAGATCTCGGCGCCCACGCCGGCCAGCCGGTTGGCGGAGTGCACCACCAACGCCCGGGAGGTGCGGGCCACGCTCTCGGCCACGGTGGGGAAGTCGAGGGGCTTGAGGGAGCGCAGGTCCACCACCTCCGCCTCGATTCCCTCCGTGCCGAGCTCTCGGGCGGCGGTCAGAGCTTGGGAAACCTGGGCGCCGTAGGAGACGATGGTGAGATGTCGGCCCTCTCTGACCACCCTGGCCTCGCCGATGGGGACGAGATGCTCGCCGGTGGGCACCGGTCCTCGCATCGAACGATACAGCGGCTTGGCCTCGAAGTAGATCACCGGATTGGGGTCGCGCACCGCCGAGCACAAGAGTCCCTTGGCGTCGGCGGGATTGGAGGGCGCCACCACCTTCAGGCCGGGGGTGTGGACGAACCAGGCTTCCGGATTCTGGCTGTGGAACGGCCCCGAGCGGATCCCGCCGTCGGATGGCGCTCTGATCACCCACGGGACTTTCCCTCCGAACCGGTAATGGATCGTGGCGGCGGATTGGACGATGGAGTCGAATCCCGTGGAGATGAAGTCGGCGAACTGCACCTCGACAATGGGACGCAGGCCCATCAGCGCCATTCCGTTGGCCATGCCGATGAAAGACAGCTCGGCGAGGGGAGTGTTGAGCACCCGCTGGTCTCCGAAACGCTTGGCCAGCCCCTTGGTCACTTTGAAGGCGCCCCCGAAATCGCCCCCCACGTCCTCGCCCAGCACCAGCACATCGGGATCTCTTTCCATCTCGTGGACGATGGCGTCGGAGATGGCCTGTAGGTAGGTGAGTTGCTTCATGCGTAGACCCGGTCGGTGACGGTGTCGGGATCGGGAAACGGCGCGGCTTCGGCTTCGGCCACCGCCTGTTCGATCTCCGCCTGCGCCCCAGCCTCTATCTCCTCAAGTTGGGCGGCTTCGGCTCGGCCTTCCTCCAGCAGGCGCTGGCGATAGATCACCAGCGGATCGCGTGCTTCCCACTCCTCCAGGAGTTCCCGAGGAACGTACTCGGCGCCGTCGTGGATGGCGTGGCCCAGCATGCGCATCGTCCGCGCTTCGATCACGGTCGGCCCTCCACCTGACCTGGCCTGCTCGACCGCCTCCTTTATGGAGAGATACATGGTCTCCACCTCGTTTCCGTCCTCGCTGCGAGCAGACAGTCCATAACCTGCCGCCCGCTCGGCGATGGCGAAGGTGGCCATCTGCTGGTGGAGGGGGGTGGAGTAGGCGTATTTGTTGTTTTCCACGATAAGCACCAGAGGCGCCTGGTAGAGGGCGGCCATGTTCAGCGACTCGTGGTAGGGGCCGGTGGTGGTCCCCCCGTCGCCGCACACGGTGAGCGCCACCCGGGGTTCGCCCCGGTATTTGAAGGCCATCGCCACCCCCAGGGTGAGGGGGAGTTGCTGGGGAATGTGGGAGACGTATCCGAGTATTCCCAGGTCCAGGTCGCCCATTCCATGCAGATTGGCGTCTCTGCCCCGGCTGGGACCGGTCTCCCGGCCCAGAAGATTGCCGAACACCCGGGCGGGAGTCATGCCTCTCACCAGGTAGGCGCCGACATCCCGGTGCATGGGCGCGATCACATCGTCGGGTCCCAGCGCCATTGCCATCGCCACGCTGATCGCCTCGTGTCCCCGCCCGCTGAAGGTCCCGCCCAGACCCCTTCCCTGTTTCCACATGGCGACCATGGTGTCGTCGAGGGTGCGGGTGAGACACATCCACCGATAGAGTTCAAGGCGCAACCGGTTGGTAAGAACCGGCCCGGTTTCCTCCTCGGCCGGAGCCCTGGTGAAGAGCGCCTGGTGGATCTTGGTGGTGAAGTCATCGGGTTTCATTTCAACAGTGTTCCCACGAGTCGGCGGGAGATAATGACTAACCCCACCGCTCCCATGAGCACCAGCACCCCGATGTGCGCCGCCAGCGTCCAGTCGAAGATACCCAGGGTGAAGGCCCGCAACAGTTCCGTTCCGTGATATAGGGGAGAGATCTGCATTATGGGCTGAAGGAAGGGTGGATACACACTGAGAGGATAAAAGGTGCCGGAGAAAAGGAAAAGAGGGAGGATCACCAGTTGGATCATGTCGAAGTCGTGCCAGGTGCGCATGAAAGTCACCGCTGCGAACCCGGCGGCTGAAAAGGCGAAACCAACCAGGAGAGCGCCGAATACCGCACCCGGCGCCCACAGGGAAGTAGTCAATCCGGTGACGTACATCAAACCCAGGAAT
This sequence comes from Acidimicrobiia bacterium, assembly GCA_965248705.1. Classification (GTDB taxonomy): domain Bacteria; phylum Actinomycetota; class Acidimicrobiia; order Spongiisociales; family ZC4RG35; genus Bin76. The sequence continues at coordinate 1,436,282 of CBDFJY010000002.1, forward strand.
CCGCAGGCGTAGATCCCGGCTCGAAGCTGTGCCCAGAGAATCTCCCCCACGGTGATGTCAGCAACGCGCATGGGAGTTGCCAGGACCGCGTCGTAAGTGCGGTTGTAGTGAAGCTTGAAAAATATGGGAAAAGTGGATTCAATGATCGCCCCGTTCATGGCGGAGGCCGCCAAAAGACCGGGCGCCACGAAGGCGGCGTAGCTGAGGGTTTGTCCTCCGCTGGTGGTGATTTCCCCCACAAAGCTCCCCAAGCCGACTCCTACCGCGAACAGGTAGAAGACCGGCTCGCAGAAGCCGGCGATTATCACCAACCAGATGTGTTTGTAGACCAGCAGGTTTCGTTGCAGAAGGCGACTGGCCCGGCGGGTGGGTCGGGACTGGGGTGGGAATATCCTGGCCAGCAGCAGACTCATACTAAGAGCCTTTTCTTTAGTTGGCGGGCCGCTGCCCACCATCCCGTGATCGCCGCCGCCACCAGAAAGCCGACCTGCGTCCAGACCGATAGGGTGAGAGGGGCGCCGATGACTATGAAGCGGCACAATTCGACGCCATGCCAGGCCGGGCTGATCATCACCATGGGTTCCAGGAAGTCGGGGAGTTGATCGGTGGGAAAGAAGGCGCCCGAGAACAGGAACAGGGGGATGATGCTGAATCGAAACACCGCGATCATGGTCGAATCCTCCTTGATCCACGCCGCGAATGCGGCCATAGGGGAGGCGAAGGCCATACCGGTGAGCACCGCGGGCGGAATAGCGGCGAGCGATTTCCCCAGAGGTGCTGCGCCGAACACCCAGATCACCACCGCAAAGGCGATGGAGACGAACACCAACCTGATGAAAATCCAGATCATCAGGCCGGCCAGCAGGTCGCCGGGGGTGATGGGGGTGGAGATTTGAGCCCAGTAGTTCTTCCGCCATTTGATCCCGGTCCGTACCGGCCAGGACGAATCGGTTATGGCGGTTTGCATGGCGGAGGCGGCCATCAACCCCGGAGCTAGGAAGGCAAGGTACCCGGTATCTCCCAGGACCTGGTTGACATTGCGGTCGATGAGGGTCCCTAGGCCCATTCCCATGGCCACCAAGAAGAGGATGGGACGCAACCAGGTGGTGATCACCGTTCCCCGCCAGGTGCGCCGGTAGAAGCGATATTCGGCTTCCACCACCAGCAGTGCCCGCGGCGTGGTCATTCGATCAGTTGGCGGCCGGTGAGCCGTAGGAAGACATCCTCCAATGTGGAGCGGCGGATCAGGGTGGAGATGGGCTGAACTCCCTGTTGGGACAGGCGGGCGGCGGCCTCATCGGCGTTGTGGGTGTAGATCATCACCTTGTCGGGCAGATTCTCGGTTCGTTCGGCCACCTTCTCGACAATGGGCATGGCCCGGCGGAGATGATTGCTCTCAAAACGCATCTCCAGCACGTCCCTGGTGGAGTAACGCTGGATAAGATCCCGCGGCGACCCCTCGGCGACGATCCGCCCCTGGTCCATCACCACCAGCCGGTCACAGAGCTGCTCGGCCTCGTCCATGTAGTGGGTGGTGATGATCAGTGTCACCCCTTCCCGCTTGAGCTTGTAGAGACGCTCCCAGACCACATGGCGGGCCTGGGGATCGAGGCCGGTGGTGGGTTCGTCCAGGATTAGCAGCTCGGGCTGGTTGATCAGGCCGCGGGCGATGATCAGCCGCCGTTTCATGCCACCGGACAGGGGATCCACCTGGTCGTCGCGCCGTTCGCTGAGTTGGACGAATTCCAACAATTCGGCGGTTCGGCGGTCTATCTCGGCCCGGCTCATGTTGAAGTAGCGGCCGTAGGTGAGGAGGTTCTCATAGACCGAGAGTTCCCTGTCGAGATTGTCTTCTTGGGGGACCACTCCCAGCCGCCCCCGGATTTTGATCCCGTCGGTCTGGGGATCCATCCCCAGCACCCGCAAGTGCCCGGAGGTGGGAGGGGAGACGGCGCCGATCATCCGCATGGTGGAACTCTTGCCCGCCCCGTTGGGTCCGAGAAAGCCGAAGGCCTCGCCTGGTTTGATGTCGAAGTCGATGTTGTCCACCGCCGTGAAATCACCGAAGTTCTTGCTCAACCCCCGTCCGACAACCAGTGATTCGACCATCAGAGATAGGCTACCTGCGCCGAGCGGGAGAGATATTCTTTGGGTCTGCGTCGCATGGGCGTATGCCGGGATGCGACGCAGTTGCTGTTGGTTCCGCGGCGCACTGACCTGTCAAGCCTCTCCATCCCTCTTTCCAGCGGCTGTGCACTCGGAGGGATTTTGGCTATTAGCCACCCTCTAAGTCGCGAAATTTCCAAATCTCTTTTCGCCCAGAGGGCCCTCCCCCGCCGCCACCGTTCCTTTGATCCAAAGCGCGATTGTCTAGGGTTCTGAGGGTGCGCTTTTGAAGAATGTGATCCCTGACAGTGGCCCGAACGACGCGTCGGGACGGGTCATGACAGGTGTTTGTTCGGCTAGGGACAATATGGGACAGGGTTGGGACAAAAGTCAACAGCAAAGACCTGGTTTCTTGGTTTGCTGGCCCGGAGTTTTCGCGACTTAGGTGTGGTTTGTGGAGGGCTCGATGTGGACCGAGTCGCCGACTCGGATGATTCCGCCTTTTACCACTCGGGCGGCGATTCCCGCTCTTCCGTCCAGGGCCTCTCGCGCCCGGGGGCCAACCGTCTCGTACATCCGCTCGCAAGGCGGGCAGTCCCGCCACACCGACAGGGTCGCCTCGCCGAGGTGGATGAGCGTCCCGGTGGTGCGGGGGAGACGATCGGCGTCCACTGTGATATTGCGGCGGGTGGAGCCGGGTGTGATGGGATATCCCAACTGGGCCGCGGCCGCGGCCAACTCTCCCTCCGCCACCATCGTCACGTTGCGGGTGGTGCCCAGGTAGCGGTCGCCTTCCAGACCCTGGCCCTCCACCGCCCGCACCTCGGAGACCTCCGTCAACTCGGCTTTGTGGAGGGTGGCCAGGTGGAGATGGGCTACCGCGGGCATCTCGCTAACTGCAGCCGAGAGAAGCCCCGCAGTTGAGACAACGATAGCAACTGCCGTTGCGGACGGTGATGTGCCCGCACTCGTCGCACATGGGAGCGTCTCCCATCATCTGGCTGAGGGCGACCTGCGCCGAGGATGCCATAGCCGCGGCGGCTGTCCTGCTGGCGACCCGATCCCTATCCCCGGCGCTGTCTCCACCGGCGGGAAACATCTCCGAAATCGGAGCGGACGGGGCAAGGGAGTCCACGAACCTGGCGGCGGCTTTGACCGCCTCCAAGTTGCTTTCCTCTCGGGCCGCCTCGAGGGCCAGCTGCTTTCCCCGGTCGCCTATCGTCGGGTGGGGTTCTTCGGGAAGCTCTCGCAAGTCGGGAGTTTTGACTTGACCCAGGTCTTCTCGTCCCAGGTATTCGATGGCCAAAGCCCGGAAGATGTAGTCCACCATGGAAGAGGCCATCTTGATATTGGGATGATGCTGCACCAATCCCCGGGGTTCGAAGGTCTGGTAGATGAAGGTGTCAACGAACTCTTCGAGCGGCACTCCGTATTGGAGACCCTTGGAGATGGCAATCGCGAAACAGGAGAGGATGCCCCGTAGCGTGGCGCCCTCTTTGGCCAGGTCGATGAATAACTCTCCGAGAGTGCCATCGGCGTATTCGCCAGTGCGGATGTACAGCTTGTGACCGCCCACTCTCGCCTCCTGGGTCCAGCCTCGCCGACGGGAGGGAAGCAGGAACCGGGGAGGATTCATACCCTGGCGATAGGCTTGGGTAGGAGAAGTCCCATCCGGGAGGGGACCATAAGCCAGTCGTTGCTCGATACCGAGCGCCTCTTCCAACTCCAGTTGGGTCGGCTCGTCCACTCCGGCGGAGTCATCACTGGTCGACGAGAGGGGCTGGGAGGCTTTGGAACCGTCCCGATAGAGGGCCATGGACTTGAGACCCAGCTTCCAAGACAGGTGGTAGGCGCTCATGATGTCGGCGGGGCTCACCTCGTTGGGCATGTTGATGGTCTTGGAGATGGCTCCGGAGATGAACGACTGGGCGGCGGCCATCATCCTGATGTGCCCGTTGTGGTGGATGAACCGTTTGCCGTAGCGACCGTTGCGGTTGGCCGTGTCGAACACCGGCAAGTGCTCTTCTCTCAGGTGGGGAGCGTCCTCAATGGTCTGGCGACCGCAAATATGGGCGCCGGCTACTTCGATCTGTTCAGGAGTGAAACCCAGGAAGGTCAACAGGTCGAAATCGAGCCGCTGGTACTGGGCGGGTTCCGCCCCCAGACGCCGCAGAGCCGCCTCGCCCACCGCCAAGACATTGAAGGCGTGTCGCAGCTCGAACATCTCGGGGAGAGACTCCTCGATCCGATCCAGTTCCTCGTCGGTGAAACCATGTGACCGGAGGCTTCTCCGGTTGATGTGGGGAGCGCTGTCCAGAGACGAGGTTCCCATCACATAGGTGATGATGGCCCGCTTCTGATCGGGGGTGTAGCCGAGAGTGTCGAGAGCCGGTCCCACCGACTGGTTGACAATCTTAAAATACCCGCCCCCCGCCAGTTTCTTGAACTTGACCAGAGCAAAGTCGGGTTCCACCCCGGTGGTGTCACAATCCATCAGAAGGCCGATGGTGTTGTGCGAGACGAAGCCATTGGCGACGTAGGTGACATTTTCGGGAACCGACAAGTCGTAGGTCCACTGTTCCTCGCCCAATTCGGCCCTTTTCACCCGGTCGTAAAAGTAGCCGAGCAGCCGACCCAGTTCAGCATCGCCGGTGCGATCAAAAAGCTCTTGGGCCGAGCGACGCGACACCGTTCCTTCTCTCGTCAGGGCTAACAGCATGACACGCCGCAGGGGATCGTTTTTCGGGGCCAGCCGGTCAATGAGCGAGCGCGATGCCGGAATGTGGTCGTGACGGGCGGCCTGGGAGATGGTGGTAGAGGCGAGGGCCGCCTGCTTACCACCGCTCATGAATCCGATCTCTTGGGCAAAGCGTGCCGAGTATCCCAGGTCGAGCGTCCGAAGAGTGGCCACGGGCGAGTTGCCCCAGCGGGGCTCGTCCATCTTGCGGGTGCTGGGATACCCGATGGCCAGCAGGAGCGACTGGATGTCGTGGCTGAACTCCCTCGAGGTGGTCGACCAGGTCGGATAGCCGTTGGTGACTGTGCCGTCGGCCTCGAACAGGCCCCTGAGGAAAGACCGGTAGGTCTCGGGGTCGTTGGAGGCGAGTACCGCATCGGGGATGCGCGGCTTCCAGCCCTTGCCGGCATGCCCCTCGACGGGGACAGACTTGGCGAACCCGCATGCTTCCCACCACACCGTCAGGGGAACCGAGTGGAACGCAACCTCGGAATAGCCGGTTTTCTCGGTGAGGTGTACCTCGAGATTGAAAAGTTGCTTCCCGAGCGCTCGGAGCCGCTCCACCACCTCGAAATCCCCGGCGGTAACGCAAAGGCGCAGACCCTTGGCGTGAAGAGAACCGTCGCCCATGAAATAGCCGACGAACTCGGCCAACTCGGGGCTCATCGTTCTCGGAACCGTGGTTGTGAAGTCGCCTGTCCAGTGCATCTCGCCTAAGGGGGGCAGGGTCACCTTACGGGGTCCTCCCACCAACTGGTTCATCTGCAGGGGCACAACATCGCCGTCCGCTATGTCGCTGAACCTCTTCCAGGTCCAGTCGCCGGTTGCGGGATTGACCACTTTGATCCGGTGGGTGGGTGTGCCCTGGATACGGTATCCGCGGCCGGTTTCCACCGTCACCACCGGCTCCACGCCGTTGATGTAAAAGCGCGTCGCAGCCTTGGGCCCCGCGTCGGTCCCTACGGAGACGCCGAGGTCTTGCCATTGGGGGCCTTCGGGGTCGCCGAGGGAACGCAGCCGGACCAGGCCGCGCTCGGTCGGGACTAGCGACCCGCCCACCAGACAGCCGGTGGGCGCGAGGACGGTGGCCTGGGCGTTGCGGAAACCGTGTCGGCTTCCCATCTCCAAAGCGGTGTCCCAGACCTCGCGGGCGGCTTGCGCCAGGTCCGAAGGGCAGTGGCGACGATTGACGCCGGTTACCTCTTGGGAGATACCCTCGTACTCCGACGCCGGAGCGTCATAGGCGGCGCGTCGATGGTTTCGGATCACCCGCAGCATGGCCTGGCGGTTTTCCTCGAAGCGGGGGAAAGTCCCTATCACCGAGGCCATCTCGGCGGAGCTAGCGTATGAATGTCCGGTGAGGATGGAAGTGAGCGCTCCGGCTATGGTCCGACCCCGAGGAGAGTCGTAGGGGATACCCATCCGCATCAGGAGCGACCCGAGGTTGGCATAGCCCAGTCCAAGAGTGCGGTAGTCATAGGACCCCTGGGCGATGGCTTCCGAGGGGAAATGCGCCATGGTCACCGAGATCTCCAACACGACCGTCCAGAGGCGGATGGCGTGCAGATAGCCGTCGATGTCGAATCCGCCGGTCCGCTCGTCGTAGAAGGAAACCAGGTTCAAAGAAGCCAGGTTGCAGGCGGTGTTGTCCAAGAACATGTACTCCGAGCAGGGATTGGAGGCGCGGATGCGCCCCCCCTCGGGACAGGTGTGCCACTCGTTGATTGTGGTGTCGAACTGCACGCCCGGATCGGCGCAGGCCCAGGCCGCTTCGGCGATGCTGTTCCACAGATGCTGCGCGGAGACGGTTTTCATCACCCGCCCGGTGGTGCGCTCGGTCAGGGGCCAATCGCTCTTGTTGGCTTCCACCGCCTTGATGAAATCGTCGGTGACCCGCACCGAGTTGTTGGAGTTCTGCCCCGAAATGGTGGCATAGGCCTCACCGTTGAAGTCGGCGGGAAAGCCACCCTCTTCGATCAGGATGCGGGCTTTTTCCTCCTCGGCCTTCTTCCATCGGATGAACTCCTCCACATCGGGATGGTCGATGTCGAGAATCACCATTTTGGCCGCTCGCCGAGTGGTCCCTCCCGACTTGATGGCGCCCGCCGCCCGGTCGCCGATTTTGAGAAAAGACATCACTCCCGAAGAACTGCCGCCGCCCGACAGCGTCTCGCCCTCTGCCCGGAGGTCCGAGAAATTGGAGCCGGCGCCCGATCCGAACTTGAAAATACGTGCCTCACGAAGCCATAGATCCATGATCCCCCCCGGGTTGACCAAATCATCCTCGACCTTGAGAATGAAGCAGGCGTGCGGAGCGGGGCGTGAATAGGAGTCGGGAGAGACGGCCAGATCTTCGGTCCGGGGGTCAACGTACCAAAAGCCCTGCGCGGGCCCGGTCAGCCCATAGGCCCAGTTGAGACCGGTGTTGAACCACTGCGGAGAGTTGGGAGCACCCATCTGCCGACAGAGCATGTACTTGATCTCGTCCTCGAAAGCCTGGGCGTCCTCGGGAGAGTCGAAATACCCATTCGTCTCTCCCCACCACCGCCAAGTACCGGCCAGCCGATCGAAGACCTGGCGGGCGGAACGCTCCGAACCCAGCCGCGGTTGGCGGTTTTCACCCAGCAAGGGCCCGTTCTCGTCGGAGAGAGGCACCCCGGCCTTGCGGAAATATTTGGAGACCATGATGTCAGCCGCCACCTGGGACCATCCGGAGGGGACCTCGGCATCCCTCATTTCGAACACCACCGACCCATCAGGGTTGGTTATCCGAGAATCCCGTTTCTCCCAACTCACGGTCTCATAGGGGTCCTCCCCAGCACGCGTGAAGCGTCGGTCTATCCGTAGTCCTTCGCTCACTTCTCCGGCCTCCTTTGTTCTATCCTTTATAGCATGGCCCTCAGGGCATGGCCCGGGTTGCCGTCCCCCTGGGAATTACAATAATGTAACATAGCCCCTCTTGCCATCCAAGCATTCTTTTCTGCCTCCGAGAGGAGCATCCCTGCGCTCCCCTTAAGTGCAAAAACACCATGTCAGGCCGGAGTTTCGGCGATAGTTACCTTATGTGGCGATAGTTGGGCGGATCACGTGAGCCAAGATACCCACCCTAAGTCCCCACCAAGTCTGGAAACGGCCTCTAGCTGGTAGTTCTGATCGGTTGATCGCCTTCCATTCGGAGCGAGGCGCCCTGCGGATTTTTTTCGCGGTTTTCTTAATAATTTTCGCGAATGGCGGTCAGGACCAAGCCAAGGGTGACCACTTCGGTATGGGAAGTGGGAGCGCCGCTTCATGGTTTTGGGCGAAGGCTGGGAATGTAGGCCGATGGGCATGCCGCGTGCTGTTGTGGATTGGGGGTTTTTGGGGATCGCGAAATCCGGCCTCGGCGCTGGCTAAATCAATGGCGATGTAGAAAAACGGCGGGCATAGACTAGGCGGTATGTTCTTCCCCGTAGGCGCCAGCCGTACCCAGCAACCTCGTCGTCGCCGCTTCGTTTGGGTGATGGTGGGGATCGTCCTTGTCTACGGCGTTTTCACCGCCCTGTCGCGGGTCTGGACCGACTACCTGTGGTTCAGCTCGGTGGGCCAAACGGGAGTCTGGTGGGTGCGATTGGTGTGGGCGGCTGCATTAGGTTTGTTGGGGGCGCTCGTCGTTTTCCTGGTGATTTGGTCGAATATGCGGCTTGCCCGCTACCTGTCGGTTCGCTTCGCTTCGTTCAGCCCGATTCCCGAGGACCAGTCGGTGACTCAGATACGAGAGACGGTGAGCAACAGGGTGGGGTTGGTGGAATGGGTGGCGGCCATCGGCGCCGCGGTGGTGCTGGGTTTCGGGGTGTCCGCCTGGCGCGACCAGGTGCTGCTCTTTTTGAACTCACAGCCGTTCGGCGTCACCGATCCGCAGTTCGGTTTGGATTTGGCGTTTTACATGTTCCGGCTTCCGCTCTGGTCGACCATGGTGAGCTGGCTGACCGGACTGTCGGTGGCCGCCTTGGTTACTGTGGGGGTTAGCTACTTTGCGCTGGGAGGCATCAAGTTTCCTATGCGGCGGCTCCCGAGATTTGATACCCAGGCCAAGGCGCATCTCTCGGCGCTGGCAGCAGTGATCGCTCTGCTGCGGGCACTCTCCTATCGCATCGATACTTACCAGCTGCTGTACGCCGACAACAGCGTGTTCGGCGCCGGTTACGCCGATGTCAACGCCCGGCTCCCGGCTCTCAACCTGCTTATTGCGGTGTCGGTGTTTTCCGCCATCCTTTTCATCATCAACATTTGGCGCCGGGGATGGGTGCTGGTGGCGGTATCGGTGGCGGCTTGGGTCTTTGTCTCCCTGGCGGCCGGGGTGGCCTATCCGGCCATCGTTCAGCGATTCCGGGTCCAGCCCAACGAACTTGTGAGAGAGGGGCCCTATATCGAACGAAACATCGAGGCCACCCGAGCCGCCTATGGTCTGGACGAGGTGGAGGTTCGACCATTCGACGCCACCTTCGATCTAGACGCCTCCGATATCTCCCGGAATGCTGCCACCGTTGGGAACATCCGGCTCTGGGATCCCGATGTCCTCAACCGCACTTATCAGCAACTCCAGGAGATTCGCACCTACTACCGGGTGGACCATGTGGACACCGACCGTTACCCGATCAACGGAACCGACACCCAGGTTATGCTGGCGGTTCGCGAGTTGGACGAGCCCAACATCCCTGCCCAGGATTGGCAGAACCAACGGCTGGCCTACACCCACGGGTTCGGGGTCGTGCTGAGTCCTGCCAATGTGGTGGCGGTTGACGGCCAGCCCGATTTTTTGCTCAGCGACATCCCCCCTGAGACCACCGAGCCACTCTTGGAACTCGCCCAGCCGCGCATCTACTTCGGTGAGACCTATGAGCGGGATCGTCCGGTGATCGTGCGCTCCGGGGCCCAGCCCCAGGAAATCGACTATCCCGCCGCCGAAGAGGGGGGAGCGGCCGAAAACCGCTACGACGAATACCAGGGGGAGGCCGGGGTGGAGGTCGCCGGGCTCTTCCGTCGGTTGGCGTTTGCCCTCCGCTACGGCGATCTGAACATCCTGATCTCCAGCCAGATCAATCCCGACAGCCGGGTGTTGATGCAAAGGAATATCCAAAGCCGGGTGGAGGCGGTTGCGCCCTTCCTGGTGGCCGACGCCGATCCCTACTCGGTGGTGCTGGATGGCCGGATTATCTGGGTTATCGATATGTACGCCATTAGCAAGGAGTACCCTTATTCGCAGCCGATCGGGGTGGGACTCCGCGGCTTTGACACCGCCCGTCTCTCCAGCATTTCCCAGCTTCCCATCTCGGGGTTCAATTACATCAGAAACTCGGTGAAGGCCACGGTGGACGCCTTCGACGGGACCATCCGGCTGTACGTAGTGGACGAAACCGATCCCCTGGTGGCCGCTTGGCAAAGGGTCTATCCGGAGCTGTTCTCGGATGCAAGCGAAATACCCCCGGGCCTGCGAGAGCACTTCCGCTATCCTCAGGACCTCTTCAAGATACAGAGCGAGTTGTATCTCGACTATCACATGGTGGATGTGACACAGTTCTTCCAGCGCAACGACGCCTGGTCGATCCCGTCCGACCCTTCGACCATCCGCCGCATAGAGCTGCTGCGCGGTGACCTGGTCGGCGGACTGGAGGGAACAATCGTCCAATACCTCCGGGAGATGCTTCCCTACTACCTGCTGATGACCCTTCCCGGCGAAGAAGACACCTCCTATGTGCTACTGCAGCCCTACAACCCTCTGGAGAAACCCAACATGTCGGCTTTCTTGGTGGCCGACTCCAGCCCCGACCGATACGGCCGGCTGCTCGACTACCGGATGCCCCAGGGCTCGCTGGTGGAGGGCACCGGTCAGGTGGGCAACCGTATCGACCAGGACGATGAAATCTCCCAGCAGTTCACGCTGTGGCGAGGCCAGGGCTCGTCGGTTGTGCTGGGGGACATGCTGGTGGTCCCGGTCGACGAATCGGTTCTCTATGTTCAGCCCGTCTACCTGGAAGCCGAATCCGGAGGGCTTCCCGAGTTCCGCCGGGTGGTGGTGGTGCACGGGGACGACATCGAGTGGGACGACACTCTGGAGGGGGCGCTGGCCAAGATATTCGGGTCGACGGCTCCGACTGAGCCCGCTCCCGAAGGCCAGCCGGAGGAAGAGGAAGTCACTCCCGAGACCGATGAGACAGAGCCGCTGTCGAGCAGGATGCAGGAGTTGCTGTCCCAGGCTTCGGAGGCTTTCGACCGGGCCGATCAAGCACTCCGGTCGGGAGACCTGGCGCAGTATCAGCGGTTGATAGAAGAGGCCGCCGATCTGGTGGAAAGAGCGCTGAACACTTCCCGCTGAGGGACGAGCGGCCCTGTAATCCGGTTGCGCAGAGTCGAGCTTTTCCCCTATGATGGACAACACACCGCGGGGTGGAGCAGTCAGGTAGCTCGTCGGGCTCATAACCCGAAGGTCGTGGGTTCAAATCCCACCCCCGCTACCACAATAGCCTGGGTCAGCGCCTTGCTCGGGTCTGGGCTTTCGCCGTTCAGGGGTCTGACTTCTAACAGACGGCGAGCAGGTCGGCTTCTCGATCTGACACTACCCCCGATTCTGAACCTGAGATTACTCCTGCGCCTGATTCTATTCTTGAACCTGAACTTGAGACTGGCCCTGAACCTACGTCCACGGTGGAGCCGATGCCGTCCGAGGTGGACGACAGCCAAGAGGGAGGGTTCCCTTGGTGGGTCATTGTGTTGTTGGTACTGATCGGGGCATACGTTTGGATACGACGTAGCCGGAGAAGCAGCCGGATATAGGACTGGGAAGAAGTCTGGGGGAGCGACCGGGGTTTGCGTGACACTTGGGTACTTGGGGTGGGGTGAATTGTTCTGGTGAGGCTGCCCGACCGATGTATTGTCGGGCAGGGGCCTGTGGCTCAAGTGGTCAGATGCCCCGGGCTCATAGCCGGTTGGTTGTAGGTTTCGAGTCCTGCCGGGCCACCAACGGCTATTAGATGAACACCAGGCTAGACTAAGATTGGACTTCGGAGAGCGATCTCCTCAGCTAATTGCGCTATCCAGCGGGGTATTGTGGGCGGTTGCCTCTGGGGCTGAACCGTAGTTTACTTCACAAGGACTGGATGAAGTTCTCTTCGACTCGGTGATCCTAGTGGTCGTCGAGAAGTAGCTTTGTGGTCGTCGAGAAGTAGTTTTTGTTCTGGGAAGGCCGTGATGGCGTTTACTTTGCGACATAGCTCACGATCCCACAGACTGGCTATGGGCCCGGTGGTGATCGTTGTTGCGATCATGATTTCCTGGTTCGCCAACACATCTGAAACAGTGGCATCTGAGCTGGACGAACTGCCGGTGGTGTCTGGGGTGGTGGAGGTCGGTTTTGCGGAGAATGGTGTGGGTGTGGTGGGGTCTTACACGGCTGATGGGACGGTTACGTGGGGTTTGTCGGGGGAGGACCGCGATGATTTCAGCGTCGATTCGGGCACTGGTATTTTGAGTTTTGTTGGGTCTCCTGATTTCGAGGATCCCAACGATGCCGATGGTGACAATGTGTATTTGGTGACGGTGGAGGCTTCCGACGGTAGCGAGACCGCCGGCCTGGACGTGACTGTCACCGTCGCCGATGTGAACGAGCCACCCGCGGTGTCCGGAGCGGGGGAGATCGATTACACCGAGAACGGTGTGGGTGTGGTGGGGACTTACGCGGCTACCGATCCGGAGGGGGCGACCATCGTGTGGAGTTTGTCGGGAGACGACCGCGATGATTTCAGTGTTAGTAGTGGTGGTGTTTTGAGTTTTGTTGGGTCTCCTGATTTTGAGAGTCCTGGTGATGCTGATGGTGATAACGGGTATTTGGTGACGGTGGAGGCTTCTGACGGTGGGGAGACGGGGAGCTTGGCTGTCACTGTGACTGTGAGCGATGTGAACGAACCACCCGCGGTGTCTGGAGTGGGGGAGATCGATTACACCGAGAACGGTGTGGGTGTGGTGGGGTCTTATGCGGCTACCGATCCGGAGGGGGCGACCATCGTGTGGAGTTTGTCGGGAGACGACCGCGATGATTTCAGCATCGATTCGGGCACCGGTGTTTTGAGTTTTGTTGGGTCTCCTGATTTTGAGAGTCCTGGTGATGCTGATGGTGATAACGGGTATTTGGTGACGGTGGAGGCTTCTGACGGTGTTGAGGTGGGGAGCTTGGCTGTGATTGTGACTGTGAGCGATGTGAACGAACCACCCGCGGTGTCTGGAGTGGGGGAGATCGATTACACCGAGAACGGTGTGGGTGTGGTGGGGTCTTATGCGGCTACCGATCCGGAGGGGGCGACCATTGTGTGGGGTTTGTCGGGGGAGGACCGCGACGATTTCAGCATCGATTCGGGCACCGGTGTTTTGAGTTTTGTTGGGTCTGTTGATTTCGAGGCTCCTGGTGATGCTGATGGTGATAACGGGTATTTGGTGACGGTGGAGGCTTCTGACGGTGTTGAGGTGGGGAGCTTGGCTGTGATTGTGACTGTGAGGGATGTGAACGAGCCACCCGCGGTGTCTGGAGTGGGGGAGATCGATTACACCGAGAACGGTGTGGGTGTGGTGGGGTCTTATGCGGCTACCGATCCGGAGGGGGCGACCATTGTGTGGGGTTTGTCGGGGGAGGACCGCGACGATTTCAGTATCGACTCGGTCAGCGGTGTTTTGAGTTTTGTTGGGTCTCCTGATTTCGAGGATCCGACCGATGAGGATGGTGATAACGAGTATTTGGTGACGGTGGAGGGTTCCGACGGTAGTGAGACGGACAGGTTGGAGGTGAGGGTCACTGTGACCGACGCGCCTGCGGTGTCTGGGGTGGTGGAGTTGGATTATGTGGAGAACGAAACGGCGGCGGTTGGGACCTTTACGGCGGTTGGGACGGTTACGTGGGGTTTGTCGGGGGAGGACCGCGACGATTTCGGTATCGACTCGGGCAGCGGTGTTTTGAGTTTTGTTGGGTCTCCTGATTTTGAGAGTCCTGGTGATGCTGATGGTGACAATGTGTATTTGGTGACGGTGGAGGGTTCCGACGGTGAGGAGACGGGGAGGTTGGAGGTGAGGGTCACTGTGACCGACGCGCCTGCGGTGTCTGGGGTGGTGGAGTTGGATTATGTGGAGAACGAAACGGCGGCGGTTGGGACCTTTACGGCGGTTGGGACGGTTACGTGGGGTTTGTCGGGGGTGGACCGCGACGATTTCGGTATCGACTCGGTCAGCGGTGTTTTGAGTTTTGTTGGGTCTCCTGATTTCGAGGATCCGACCGATGAGGACGCCAACAACCAGTACCGGGTGACGGTGGAGGCTTCCGACGGTGGGGAGACGGGGAGCTTGGATGTGGCTGTGACTGTGAGCAATGTGAACGAACCACCCGCGGTGTCCGGAGCGGGGGAGATCGATTACACCGAGAACGGTGTGGGGGTGGTGGGGTCTTATGCGGCTGCGGACCCGGAGGGAGCGACCATCGTGTGGAGTCTTTCGGGGGTGGACCGCGATGATTTCAATATCGGTGGTGGTGTTTTGAGTTTTGTTGGGTCTCCTGATTTCGAGAGTCCGACCGATGAGGACGGCGACAGTGTGTATTTGGTGAGGGTGGAGGCTTCCGACGGGAACAAGACGGGGAGCCTGGACGTCACCGTCACCGTGGGGGATGTGAACGAGTTGCCGGTGTTGTCGGGGGTGGGGGAGATCGGTTACGCGGAGAATGGTGTGGGGGTGGTGGGGTCTTTCGCGGCCTCGGATCCGGAGGGGGCGACGATTGTGTGGGGTTTGTCAGGAGACGACCGTGATGTTTTCAGTATCAGCAGTGGTGGTGTTTTGAGTTTTGTTGGTTCTCCCGATTTTGAGGCTCCTGGTGATGCTGATGGTGACAACCGGTACCGGGTGACGGTAGAGGCTTCTGATGGGGAGGGGTCGGAGAGTTTGGATGTGAGGGTTACTGTGACCGACGCGCCGGTGGTGTCGGGACCGGAGGAGATCGAGTTTGCGGAGAATGGCACAGATGCGGTGGGGTCTTACACGGCGGGTGGGACGGTTACGTGGGGCTTGTCGGGGGAGGACCGCGACGATTTCAGCATCGACTCGGACAGCGGTGTTTTGAGTTTTGTTGGGTCTCCTGATTTCGAGGCTCCGACCGATGAGGACGCCAACAATCGGTACCGGGTGACTGTAGAAGCTTCTGACGGGGGTGGTGAGACGGGGAGGTTGGGGGTGAGGGTTACTGTGACCGACGCGCCGGTGGTGTCGGGACCCCAGGTGTCGGGTTTTGCGGAGAATGGCACCGGTGTGGTGGGGTCTTTCACGGCGGATGGGACGGTTACGTGGGGCTTGTCGGGTGAGGACCGCGACGAGTTCCGTATCAGCAGTGGTGGAGAGTTGAGTTTTGTTGGGTCTGTTGATTTCGAGGGTCCTGTCGATGAGGATGGTGATAATCGGTACCGGGTGATGGTGGAGGCTTCTGACGGTGGTGGTGAGGTGGGGAGGTTGGCTGTGGTTGTGACCGTCGCGGATGTGAACGAAGCGCCGGTGGTGTCGGGTGTGGGGGAGGTTGGTTATGTGGAGAATGGTGTGGGTGTGGTGGGGTCTTACGCGGCTGTCGATCCGGAGGGGGCGACCGTTGTGTGGGGTTTGTCGGGTGACGACCGCGCTGTGTTCGGTATCAGTAGTGGTGGTGTGCTACGTTTTGTTGGGTCTGTTGATTTCGAGGGTCCTGGTGATGCTGATGGTGATAACCGGTACCGGGTGACGGTGGAAGCTTCTGACGGTAGCCTTACTGGGCGCCGGGATGTGATTGTCACGGTGGCTGATGTGAACGAACCGCCTGCCGGTCTTATTGCCACCGTCGGGGATGGGAGCGTGACTCTCAGTTGGGCTTTTCCCAATAACGCTTCGATTACGGGCTATCAGTACCGGCAGAGCACCGACGGCGGCGCTACTTTTGGCCGGTTCGTTTTGATGGGTGGCTCGGGTGCGGCTACCACTTCTTACACGATTATCGGGCTTACCAACGATGTGGTTTACACGTTCGAGGTCCGGGCGGTGCATTCTGGTGTTGTGGGTCCTTGGTCGGTCCGGGTCACTGCCGCTCCTGCGCTGTTGTTGGGGTTGGTGGGGGGCCGGGCGGTTGGGACTCCGGCTGTGCTGGTGAGCAACGCTGGTGAAACTGTCTCTGGTATGACAAACACAAATCTCAGTGAGCATGCTCAAGGGTTCACCACGGGCAAGAACACGTTGGGTTATGTCCTGACAAGTGTTGAAGTGGACATAGGTAATGCTCCGGTTGGTGGGACATTGACGGTGACGGTAAGAACCGACGACGGATTGGGCGATCCTGACAGCGCGGTCTTGCACACCTTGACCAACCCGAACAGTGTGGGAACGGGACTGCAGGTGTTCACCGCTGCTGTCGATGCCGGTTTGTTGGCAAACACCCGATACTTTGTGCACATGGCTTTTACAGCTACTGGGACTCAGCCTCAATGGAACTTCACGGGCTCCGACGGTGACACCGCAGCGAACGCAGGGTGGAACATAGACAACGACCGGCGTCGGCTGGTCAGTGGCTCGAGCTGGACTACAAACTCAACGGAAATACAGATCAGGGTCAACGGATATAACCTTGCTCCGGCTGCTCCCACCAACCTATCGGCTGTGCCGAGCGACGGGCAGGTTGTGCTGTCCTGGGACAATCCCGACAACGACACGATCACCGCATATCAGTACAGCACCGACAACGGCGCCAGCTTCACCAACATCGACGGTAGCGACGCGTCCACCACCACCCACACCATCATGGGCCTCGACAACGGGACCACCCACATGTTGGCGATCCGGGCGGTGAACGATTCCGGTGACGGCGCGGCTTCCACTGTGAACGCGGTGATGGTGCCGGACCAGCCGACCGGATTCATAGCGGCCGCGGAGAACGCTCAGGTGGCGCTGAGCTGGGATGACCCCGGGATTTCGACCACGATAGACAAATACCAGCTATTGCAGTTGGAACTGATCAAGCTGACCGCCGACGACGGCGAAGCGGACGACCTGTTCGGACATTCCGTGGCGGTGGACGGTAACACCGCGGTGATCGGTGCGTACCAGGACGACGACCAGGGCGATGATTCCGGTTCGGCCTACGTTTTCATCAGGGAATCCGGTGTGTGGGGCCAGGCGGCCAAGCTGACCGCCTCCGACGGCGGAGCGGACGACCTGTTCGGGTTTTCCGTGGCGGTGGACGGTGACACGGTCGTGGTGGGGGCGTACCAGGACGACGACAACGGCGATGATTCCGGTTCGGTTTACGTGTTCACCAAACCCGCCGGTGGTTGGGTCGACGGAACTGAGACGGCCAAGCTGACCGCTTCCGACGGGGCGCAGGATGATAGGTTCGGATATTCTGTCGCGTTGGACGGTAACACCGTTGTGATCGGGGCGGACCAAGACGACTCCATTGACCCAGTTTCAGCTAATACCATCTCCAATTCCGGTTCGGTATACGTGTTCACCAAACCGGCCGGTGGTTGGGTCGACGGAACTGAGACGGCCAAGCTGACCGCCTCCGACGGTTTGGCGGACGACCATTTCGGGTGGTCCGTGGCGGTGGAGGGTGACACGGTGGTGGTTGGGGCGTACGGGGATGATGATCCCAGCTTGAGTGATGGCGGTTTGACTTCCGGTTCGGCGTATGTGTTCACCAAACCCGCCAACGGCTGGGACGACGAAAACTACGACGGGAATGAGACGGCCAAGCTGACCGCCCCCGACGCCGAGGCGGGCGACCTGTTCGGGATTTCGGTAGCGGTGGACGGCAGCACCGTGGCGGTTGGAGCGAACCTGGAAGACGAGAAGGCCTTCAACGCGGGTTCGGTGTACGTATTCACCAAGCCCGACAGCAACAACGGCTGGGCAGACATAGACGTAGATAACGCGGCCAAGCTGACTGCCTCCGACGGCGCGCCGAGCGACGCGTTCGGCTGGTCGGTGGCGGTGGACGGCAACACGGCCGTGATCGGGGCGTACGGCCACGCCGAAGTCAGCAACATATTGACCGGTGCGGCTTACGTCTACAAGAGGGATTCATCGGGCGTGTGGAACGAGCAGACAAAACTGACGGCCCCCGACGGCGCGGACGACGACCGGTTCGCGTATTCGGTAGCGGTGGACGGGAGTACCGCCTTGGTTGGGATGTACTGGGACGACGACAACGGCGATGATTCCGGTTCGGCCTACATTCTGGACATACCGGCGTGGAGCGACATCGCCGACAGTGGCGCAACGACCACGTCGTACACGGTGACTGGGCTGACCAACGACGTAGAGTACACCTTCCAGATTCGGGCGGTGAACACCACCGGCCTTGGTCGGGGCTCGGATAGCGCCACTGCCACGCCGGTGTTGTTGAAGCCCGACCAGCCGACCGGACTGACCGCCACTGCGGGCAACACCGAGGTGACACTCGACTGGGATGCTCCAGGGCCGTCGACCACGACAACGATAGACGAGTACCAGCTATGGCGGCACGCTGAGAGAGCAAAGCTGGTCGACGGTTCCGGTGGGCAGGACGACATGTTCGGGAACGCCGCGGCGATTGAGGGCGACACGGCCGTGGTCGGGGTGCCCGGGGACGACGATAACGGCTCCGGTTCCGGTTCGGTGTTCGTGTTCACCAAGGATTCCAACGGTGTGTGGAGCGAGACGGCCCAGCTTGTGGCTACCGGTGCTGAGGGGGGTGATAACTTCGGAACTTCGGTGGCGTTGGACGGTGACACCATAGTGGTGGGCGCGTCTCTTGACGACAATGATGAGGGCAACGTCGCCGGTTCGGTGTATGTGTTCAGCAGGGATTCCAACGGTGATTGGAGCCAGGCGGCCCATCTCATCCCTGCGGGCGTCGAGGGGGGCGACGAGTTCGGACATTCCGTAGCGGTCGACGGTGATACCGTTGTGGCCGGGGCGTGGCGGGATGACGGCAACAAGGGTTCGGGCTATGTATTCACCGAGCCTGACAACGGCTGGGGTGATTGGGATGGGCTGAGCGCCGGCGACAAGGCCGGATTGACGGCCACGCTTACCGCTTCTGTCCCCGTGGCGAACGACTACTTCGGTCGTTCCGTGGCTGTGGACGGTGACACCGTTTTGATTGGAGCGACCGGGGCAGACAGCCTGGTGGGCGCGGTCTACGTATTCACAAAGCCCGCCAACGGCTGGGACGACGGTAATGAGACGGCCAAGCTGGCCGCCTCTGACGGCGCGGCCAACGATTTCTTCGGTGTTTCCGTAGGATTGGACGGTGACACCGCCGTGATTGGGGCGGATGGGCAGGAGTGGGCTTACGTATTCGTCGTCGACGGAGCCGGAGAGTGGGGCGAGGCGGCCAAGCTGACTGCCTCCGACAGCGTGTCGGGAGATGATTTCGGATTCTCTGTAGCGGTGAGCGGTGACATCGTGGTTGTCGGGGCGGACGGAGTTGACAGCAGTGCCGGTGCGGTCTACATTTTCGCCAAGCCCGCCACCGGCTGGGCCAATGGTAATGAGACGGTCAAGCTCACCGCCTCCGATGGCGCTGACAGCGACAAGTTTGGAAGGGCCGTTGCGGTGGACGGTGACACGGTCGTGGTTGGGGCGGAGCAGAACGACGGCGACAAAGGCGCGGCCTACGTGTTCGAAATCGTGAACTGGACCGATATCGCCGATAGCCACGCAATGACCACGTCCTACACGGTGACCGGGCTGACCAACGACGTAGAGTACACCCTCCGGATCCGGGCGGTGAACACCAGCGGTCATAGTCCCGCCTCGGACAGCGCCAGTGCCACGCCGGTGCAGTTGAAGCCCGACCAGCCGACCGGACTGACCGCCACGCGAGGCAACACCGAGGTGACCCTCGGCTGGCATGCTCCCGAGGTTTCGGCGATCAAACCGATTGACAAGTACCAGCTATGGCAGCTGGCGGTGGGCAAGCTGTCCGTTTCAGACGGCGCGGCGAACGACGAGATCGGGTTTTCCGTTGCTGTGGACGGCGATACCGTCGTTGTTGGGGCGCCCGGGGACGACGGAAGTAAGGGTTCGGCTTACGTTTTCACCAAGGATTCCTCCGGTGTGTGGAGCCAGCAGACCAAGCTGACCGCCACCGGCGGCGCGGACGACGACTGGTTCGGGTTTTCCGTAGCGGTGGATGGCGACACGGTGGTGATAGGGGCGTACGGGGACGACAGCGATAAGGGTTCGGCTTACGTCTTCACCAGAGTTTCTGGCGTCTGGAGCCAACAGGCCACACTGACCGCCGACGACGGCGTGGCGGGCGACTGGTTCGGGTGGTCGGTAGCGGTGGATGGTGACACCGCGGTGATCGGGGCGCCCCGGGACGACAGCGATAAGGGTTCGGTTTACGTCTTCACCAGGGAATCGGGTGCATGGGACGACGGGGCCAAGCTGACGGCCACGGACGGCGACAGAAACAACGGGTTCGGGCATTCAGTAGCTGTGGACGGTGATACCGTAGTGGTTGGGGCGGTTTGGGCGAGCCAGAGCTTAAACGGCGCTGACGTCAGGTCCGGTTCGGCCTATGTATTCACCAAGCCCGACACTGGCTGGGCCGACGAGAATTACGACGGAAATGAGACGGCCAAGCTGACCCCCTCCGACGGGGCTGACTTCGACCTTTTCGGGCGCACCGTAGCGGTGAACAGTGACACCGTCGTGATTGGGGCGTATGCGCACGCGACAGACGGCAGGTATAGGTCCGGCGCGGCATACCTATTCGCCATGCCCGCCGCCGGGGGCTGGGCCGACGCAAATGAGACGGTCAAGCTGGTCGCCTCCGACGGCGCGGCGAGCGACTACTTCGGGTGGTCGGTAGCGGTGGACGGTGATGTAGCCCTGATTACGGCGGCCGAGGACGACGACAGCGGACCGGTGTCCGGTTCGGCGTACTTATTCACCAAGGATTCCGGTACTTGGAGCGAGACAGCCAAGCTCACCGCCCCGGACGGCGCGGCGAGCGACTACTTCGGGTGGTCGGTGGCCTTGGAGGGGAATGCCGCGGTGTTCGGTGCGTATTTGGCCGACGACGACGCCAAAGATTCCGGTGCGGCCTATATTCTGGACATCGGCCAGTGGACCGACATCGCCGATAGCCACGCAATGACCACGTCCTATACGGTGACCGGGCTGACCAATGATGTGAAGTACACCTTCCAGATTCGGGCGGTGAACACCACCGGCCATAGTCCTGCCTCGGATAGCGCCAGTGCAACGCCGGTGCTATTGAAGCCCGACCAGCCGACCGGACTCAGCGCCACTGCGGGCAACACCGAGGTGACGCTCGACTGGGATGCTCCCGAGGTCTCGGCGATCAAACCGATTGACAAGTACCAGCTAGGGCAGCTGGCGTTGGGCAAGCTGTCCGTTTCCGACGGCGCGGAGAACGACAAGATCGGGTATTCAGTAGCTGTGGACGGTGGTACCGTTATCGTTGGGGCGCCCGGGGACAACGGAAGTAAAGGTTCGGCTTACGTTTTCACCAAGGATTCCTCCGGTGTGTGGAGCCAGCAGACCAAGTTAACTGTCACTGGCGCCGGGTTCGGCGACAGCTTCGGGTTTTCCGTAGCGGTGGACGGCGACACGGCGGTGATAGGGGCGTACGGGGACGACAGCGATAAGGGTTCGGCTTACGTCTTCACCAGAGTTTCCGGCGTCTGGAGCCAACAGGCCACACTGACCGCCGACGACGGCGTGGCGGACGATTTGTTCGGGTATTCCGTGGCGGTCGACGGTGATACTGTTGTGGCCGGGGCGTACGGGGACGCAATCGTCATCGATGGCATCGAGGAAGAAGGTGTCGGTTCGGCATACGTATTCACCAGGGAATCGGGTGCATGGGACGAGCAGGCCAAGCTGACGGCCACGGACGGCGATAGATTCCACGCGTTCGGAACTTCCGTAGCGGTGGACGGTGATACCGTAGTGGTTGGGGCGAGCCACAGCTTAAATGGCGCCGCCGACATCAGGACCGGTTCAGCCTACGTATTCACCAAGCCCGACACCGGCTGGGCCGACGCAAATGAGACGGCGAAGCTGATCCCCTCCGACGGCGCTGAATTCGACTTTTTCGGGCGTACCGTAGCGGTGGACAGTGACACCGTCGTGATTGGGGCGTATGGGCACGCGACAGACGACAGGGCTAGGTCCGGCGCGGCATACCTATTCGCCATGCCCACCGCCGGGGGCTGGGCCGACGCAAATGAGACGGTCAAGCTGGTCGCCTCCGACGGCGCGGCGAACGACTACTTCGGGGCGTCGGTAGCGGTGGACGGTGATGTAGCCCTGATTACGGCCGAGGACGACGACAACGGATGGTCGTCCGGTTCGGCGTACTTATTCACCAAGGATTCCGGTACTTGGAGCGAGACAGCCAAGCTCACCGCCCCGGACGGCGCGGCGAACGACTACTTCGGAGGGTCGGTGGCCGTGGACGGGAGTAGCGCGGTGTTCGGTGCGTATTTGGCCGACGACGACGCCACCAATTCCGGTGCGGCCTATGTTCTGGACATCGGGGAGTGGACCGACATCTCCGGAAGCAACGCCGCGACCACCTCCCACAAGGTGACCGGCCTGACCAATTACGAAGGGTATTGGTTCCGAATCCGCGCGGTAAACGGGGCCGGCGCCGGGCCATCTTCGAACAGGCGCAGCGCCACCCCCCGACCTGGGAAGCCCGACCGGCCCACCGGCCTTTCCGCCGAGGCGGGCCACCAACAGGTGACGTTGACGTGGGATGACCCCGCGGATTCGAACATTGACAATTACCAGATATCGGAGGTGGTACCGGAGAAATGGCTCACCGCCTCCGACGGCCTGGCCGGCGACCAGTTCGGTGTCTCCGTGGCGGTGGACGGCAATACCGCTGTGGTTGGGGCGTTCAGGGACGACGACAACGGCGATGACTCCGGTTCGGCCTTTGTATTCACCAGGGTTGATGAGGATGGTGAATGGAGCCAGGCTGTCAAGCTGACCCCCTCCGACGGCGAGGCGGGCGACGAGTTTGGGTGGGCCGTGGCGGTGGATGGTGACACCGTCGTGGTTGGAGCGTTCAGGGACGACCACGGCGGCAAGAGTCAACCCGGTTCGGCCTACGTGTTCACCAAGCCCGACACTGGCTGGGACGACGAGAATTACGACGGAAATGAGACGGCGAAGCTGACCGTTTCAGACGCTGCGAAGGACGACCTGTTCGGGGTTTCCGTGGCGGTGGACGGTGACACCGTGGTGGTGGGGGCGCTATTGAAGTACGCGGCGGGGGACGATGGTGTGCTGGGCAACGACGACGATTTGTTCGCTGTTGGTGCGGCGTATGTGTTCACCAAGCCGGCTACCGGCTGGGTGACGGCGACCGAGACGGCGAGGCTACCGTTCCTCGCGGGTCTGCCGAACGACAATTTCGGGTTTGCCGTGGCGGTGGAGGATGACACTGCGTTTGTCGGTGTGATTGGCGCGGAGGGCTTCGGGCGCAACGGGCACGGCTCGGTCTACGTATATATCAAGCCCGCCGGCGGCTGGGCCAGTGCTGTGCCGAATGCCAGGCTGACCGCTTCCGACCGGGCACCGGGCGACTGGTTCGGGTATTCCGTGGTGGTAGACGGCAACACCGTAGTGGTGGGAGCGAGGCTGCGCAACGACCGCGAGGCCGGCGCCGGGGCCGGCGCGGCTTACGTATTCACCAGGGAGTCCGGAGTGTGGGGTGAGAAGGCGAGGCTCACCGCCTCCGACGGTGCGGCGGGCGACAATTTCGGGTTTTCCGTGGCGGTGGACGGTGACACCGTGGTGGTTGGGTCGTGGCTCGACGACGACCGCGGCGCTAATTCCGGTTCTGCTTATGTTTTCACCAAGCCCGACCTCGGCTGGGCCCCCGGTTTTGAGACGCTTAAGTTAACCACTCTGGACGGTGCGGCCAATGATCGTTTCGGTGGTTCCGTGGCGGTGGAAGGTGATCTGGCGTTGGTTGGCGCCTATAGGGACGACCACGAAGCCGGCGTTGATTCCGGTTCGGTCTATGTGCTGGGAATCCCGGATTGGGAGGGCATTGCCGGAAGCGTGGCTACCACCACCGCACACACGGTGGCCGACTTGGACAACGCAACAGAGTACACGTTCCAGATCCGGGCGCTGAGCCAAAGCGGCGGCAGCCCGGCTTCGGACGGCGCCAGCGCCACTCCCTTGGGGCCGCCGGCCGGGCTGACCGAGTTGAAGTCGGAGGCTGGCGACACGCAGGTGAGGTTGTACTGGACCGCGGCCACGGAGGACAGTACTCGAGCTCTGATTACGGGGTACCAATACCAGTACCAGGAGAAGGAGACCGACGGCAGCGTCGGCGCGTGGGACGACAATTGGGAGGATATTCCCGACAGTGGGCCCGCCACCACCGAATACATGAGAACCGGGCTTGCTAACAAAGCGTACAGATTCAGGGTTCGGGCAGTGAACATTATTGACAATGGCCCTGCGTCCGAGGTGGATGCCACGCCCGCTAGTGCGACACCGGCCGCCCCGACCGGTCTCGCAGCCGCTGCTGGTGACGGTCAGGTGCACCTGACGTGGGACGATCCCAACGATTCCTCGATTGATAGATACCAGTACACCACCGACGACGGCGCCAGTTTCACCGACATCGACCTAGACGACATCAGCTACAGCGAAGCGGACAAGTTAGGACACACTGTCACCGGACTGGTCAACGGCACCCAGTACATGTTCCGAATCCGGGCGGTGGACGGCGAGGCTTTGGTGCCAAACAGTCTTCTCTCGGGCGAGGCCCCTGCCACGCCCATGGCTGGAGAGCCATCTGCGCCGGCCAATCTTGAGGCGAAGGGACTCGACTCGGGGGTGCGGTTGACGTGGGACGATCCCGGCGATTTCTCCATTGATAAGTACCAGTACCAGTACCTGCGGGCGGATGACGCCGGCGACTTCAGCGAATGGGGCGGTGTTTGGACAGATATTCCTTACAGCGCGCCTGGTGGCGCCAACCAGATTGTCTATCCGGTGACCGGCCTGATCAACGGCGAAGAGTACTTGTTCCGAATCCGGGCGGTGGATCTGGTGGGCGACCTTGATGACGAGTTCAGTGACGCATCGGACGAGGTCGAAGCGATACCCTTGCCGGGTGTACCGGGAAGGCCGACCGGACTCACCGTGGACGAGGGCGACCGGCTGGTGAGGCTGCGCTGGCGGGCTCCCGAAGACTCTGTGGTGGACGGGTATGAGGTTTTGCATCTCCAGACCGGCGAGCTTGCCCCTGTGGACGTCGTGGAAAACGACAAGTTCGGGTATTCCGTAGCGGTGGATGGCGACATCGCGGTGGTGGGCGCGTACCGGGACGACCAGAACGGCGATCTATCCGGCGCTGTTTATGTCTTCACCAGGAGTACCGGTGTGTTGTGGGACGAGGGGGTCAAGCTCATCGCGTCCGACGGGGCGGCGTACGACAACTTTGGGTTTTCCGTGGCGGTGGACGGTGACGCCAACACCATCGTGATTGGGGCGCCCGGGGACGATGGAGAAGGCGCTGATTCCGGCTCGGTTTATGTGTTTACCAAGGCTGACGGTGTGTGGAGCCAGGCGGCCAAGCTGACCGCCTCCGACCGCGCGGCGCTCGATTACTTCGGGTATTCGGTGGCGGTGAGCGATGGCACGGTGTTGGTGGGGGCGTACCAAGACGACGACGAGGATGCCGACTTGGAAGATTCGGGCTCGGCTTATGTATTCGTGAAGCCCTCCGGGGGCTGGGACCAGTGGGACGCCGGCGTAGACGAGGAGAAGACCAAGCTGGCTGCTTCCGATGCCGCGGATGACGACTACTTCGGGACTTCTGTAGCTTTGGACGGTGATACGGCATTGATAGGAGCGCCCGGGGACGACCACGGAACCAGCATTGATTCCGGTTCGGTGCATGTTTTCACCAGGGACGCTCAAGGCGATTGGGACGCCGGGGTGAAGTTGACTGTCAACGACGGAGGGCCGGGCGACTCTTTCGGCGTCTCTGTCGCGGTTGACGGTGAAACTGCCGTGGTTGGGGCCTATCAGCACGACCCCATTGACCCCGATTCGGACCCCAGTTCTCCCTCGTACCTTTTGGATGCAGGTGCGGCTTACGTCTTCATCGAGAGTTCCGGTGTGTGGAGCCGCCAGGCGAAGCTGACCGCGGACGACCGGGCGGCGGGCGACTACTTCGGGTATTCCGTGGCGGTGGACGGTGACATTGCGGTGGTTGGGGCCTACCGAGACGACGACAAGGGCTCTGATTCCGGTTCGGCTTATGTGTTCACCAGGGAATCGGGCGTGTGGAGCAAGACAAACAAGTTGACCTACCACGACGGCGAGGCGGGCGACTGGTTTGGATATTCCGTGGCGGTGGACACCGCCGCTCACACCGCATTGGTAGGCGCCGGTTCCGCCCACGTGATGGACATCCACGACTGGGCGGAGATCCCAGAAAGCGGACAGGCGACCACGGAGCACACGGTGACCGACCTGACCAACAGAAGGGAATACGTTTTCTATGTCCGCGCGGTGAACCTCGCCAGCGAAGGTCCCGAGTCGATAACGACCGCCATTCCTGGTGATGGTTCCTCAGGAGGAGTGACGCCGGTGCTGGTGGTCAACGGAGCGCCATCTTTCGTGGATGGTGAGAGTGTTGTCCGCAGCGTTCCCGAGGGCACGGCGGCCGGCGGCAATGTGGGCAGCGCGGTTACGGCTACCGACCCGGACAACGATTCTCTTATCTATTCTTTGTCGGGGCCGGATGCGTCTCTCTTTGGGATCGTGGCTGCGAGCGGTCAGTTGGTGGTGGGTTCGGGGACTGTGCTTGATTATGAGTCAGGCCCGACGAGTTACCGCGTGGTGGTGTCTGTTCATGACGGCAAGGACCCGTCCGGCGGCGTTGACTCTGCGATCGATGATTCTATCGATGTGACCATCGAGGTTACCGATGTGGACGAGGCTCTTGTTTTGACTGGTCTGTCTTCGGTGAGTTATGCGGAGAACGGGATTGTTCCGGTGGCGGTTTATGTGGCTTCTCATCCCGAGGGCGCCACTGTTTCGTGGTCTATTTCCGGTGACGACCGCGGAGCCTTCACCATTGGCGATGGTGTGCTCAGTTTCAAGGTTTCTCCTGATTATGAGTCACCGGCGGATTTGGACGGCGACAATGACTATGAGGTGACAGTCGAGGTTTCTGATGGGGTCACGGGCAGTGTGGCGTTGGGGGTGATGGTGACGGTTACCGACGCCAACGACGCCCCTGTTGCGACCGATGACACTTTCGAGGTGGTGGAGGGCTCATCGGCTACGGCTTTGAACGTGACTGGCAACGACCGCGACGCGGACGGGGACGTGTTGAGTGTTTCTGCGGTGGGTGCCGCGTCCGCGGGTGCTGCGGTTATCAGCCAGGGGAGCACGACGGAGGTCACCTACACTCCCGACGCCGATTTTCACGGGTCTGATTCGTTTACTTACACGGTGTCGGACGGGAATGGGGGTACCGACACCGCAACGGTGAATGTCACTGTCACTCCTTTATCTCCGGGACCACCGAACGAAGCGCCTTCGTTCGGTGAGGGCGCCGACGCCGAACGCAGTGTTGTGGAGAACGCGCCGGTGGGTACGGAGGTGGGTGATCCTGTGACAGCCGGCGATTCGGACGATGACGAACTGGAGTATTCGTTGTTCGGAGCCGACCAGGCGTTCTTCGATGTGGACGTCGGGTCGGGTCAGCTAACCACTAAGACCTTGTTTGACTATGAGGTACGGAGCGAGTACTCGCTGCTGGTGCGGGTGCGGGACGGCCAGGGTGGCGTCGATGAGATCAGCGTGACCATCACCGTAGTGGACGTGGACGAGCCGCCCTCGCGGCCAGGACCTCCTGTGGTAGAAAGCGCTGGTCCGACCGGGCTGACCGTTGGCTGGTCGCCGCCCGAAAACCAGGGGCCGGAGATCACCGATTACGACGTGCGGTACCGGGAAGCTGGGGAAGGGTTCCAAGACGCCGGGTACAACGGCATCGGCACTTCCATGACCCTCAACGACCTGAAACCCGGCACCGGCTATGAGGTACAGGTGAGAGCTGTCAACGCGGAAGGAACCAGCCCCTGGTCGGAATCGGGCCAAGGCGAAACCGAAAAAACACCATCCGTACCCGACTCTGACACCACCCCCGAAGGCGACCCTGACGCCATACCCGAAGGCGACCCTGACGCCATACCCGAAGGTGACCCCGACGCTACCTCCGAAGGTGACCCTGACTCCACGCCAGAAGGTGGCCCCGACACTACGCCCGAAGGTGACCCCGACACTACTACTGCGCTGGACCCTATCACTGAACCTGAACTTGAGACTGGCCCCGAACCCACATCCACGGTGGAGCCAATGCCATCCGAGATGGACGACAGCCAACAGGACGGATTCCCTTGGTGGGTCATCGTGTTATTGATACTGATCGGGGCATCCGTTTGGATACGACGTAGCCGGAGAAATGGCCGCAGATAAGACTGGGAAGAAGTCTGGGGGAGCGACCGGGGTTTACCTGAAACAAGAGGAACTTGGGGTCGGGCCAAATGTTCTGGAGAGGCAGGCCGTCCAATCCATCGTCGGCAAGGGCCCATGGCTCAAGTGGTCAGAGGCCCGGATTCACAACCCGTTGGTTGCAGGTTTCCAGTCCCTCCGGGCCACCAACGGGTACTAGACGAAGACCGGCCTTCGGAGAGCGATCTCCCCAGCGAATTACGCTATCCGGCGGCATGAAGATGGTATCATAGGTGGTCGCCCTCTGGGGCTGAACCGTAGTCTACTTCACAAGGACTGGATGAAGCTCTTCGACTCGGTGATCCTACTGGTCGTCGAGAAGTAGCTTTTGTTCTGGGAAGGCCGTGATGGCGTTTACTTTGCGACATAGCTCACGATCCCACAAACTGGTCATGAGCCCGGTGGTGATCGTTGTTGCGATCATGATTTCCTGGTTCGCCAACACATCTGAAACAGTGGCATCTGAGCTGGACGACCTGCCGGTGGTGTCTGGGGTGGTGGAGGTCGGTTTTGCGGAGAATGGCACGGGTGTGGTGGGTTCTTACACGGCTAATGGGACGGTTATGTGGGGTCTGTCGGGGGAGGACAGTGCTGTTTTCAGCATCGATTCGGGCACTGGTGTTTTGAGTTTTGTTGGGTCTCCTGATTTCGAGGATCCCAACGATGCCGATGGTGACAATGTGTATTTGGTGACGGTGGAGGCTTCTGACGGTGAGGGGACGGGGAGTTTGGATGTGAGGGTTACTGTGACGGACGCGCCTGCGGTGTCTGGATCCCAGGAGATCGGTTTTGCGGAGAACAGCACCGATGCGGTCGGGACTTACACGGCGGGTGGGACGGTTACGTGGGGTTTGTCGGGGGAGGACCGCGACGATTTCAGCATCGACTCGGACAGCGGTGTTTTGAGTTTTGTTGGGTCCCCTGATTTCGAGGGTCCTGTCGATGCCGATGGTGACAATCAGTACCGGGTGACGGTGGAGGCCACCAGTGGTGGTGAGACGGGGAGGCTGGCTGTTGCTGTGACTGTGAGGGATGTGAACGAACCGCCTACCGGTCTTACTGCTACTGGCGGGGAGGGGAGGGTGACTCTCAGTTGGGCTTTTCCCAATAACGCTTCGATTACCGGCTATCAGTACCGGCAGAGCACCGACGGCGGCGCTACTTTTGGCCAGTTCGTTCTGATCGGTGGCTCGGACGCGGCTACCACTACTTACACGATCACCGGGCTTACCAACGGTGTGGTCTACACGTTCGAGGTCCGGGCGGTGCATTCTGGTGTTCCGGGTCCTTCCTCGGCCCGGGTCACTGCCGCTCCTGCGCTGTTGTTCGGGTTGGTGGCGGGCCGGGCGGTTGGGACCCCGGCTGTGCTGGTGAGCAACACTGGTGAAACTACCTCTGGTAAGACGACCACAGCTCTCAATGAGCACGCTCAAGGGTTCACCACGGGCAAAAACACGTTGGGTTATGTCCTGACAAGTGTTGAACTGGACATAGGCGATGCTCCGGTTGGTGGGACATTGACGGTATCGGTAAGAGCCGATGTATCGGGCAATCCTGACAGCGCGGTCTTGCACACTTTGACCAACCCGGTCAGCGTGGGAACGGGACTTCAGGAGTTCACCGCTGCTGTCGATGCCGGTTTGAATGCAAACACCCACTACTTCGTGCACATGACTTTTACGGGCGGGACTCCACCTCAATGGAACGTTACGGATACCGACGGTGACACCGGCGCCAACGCAGGGTGGAACATAGACAACGACCGGCGTCTGCGGGCCAGCGGCTCAAACTGGACTGCACCCTCAACTGAAATACAGATCAGGGTCAACGGATATAACCTCGCTCCGGCTGCTCCTACGAACCTGTCGGCCTTGCCGAGCGACGGGCAGGTTGTGCTGTCCTGGGACGATCCCGACAATGACACGATCACAAAATATCAGTACCGCACCGACAACGGCGCCAGCTTCACCGACATCACCGGAAGCGGTGCGTCTACCACCACCCACACCATCATGGGCCTGAACAACGGGACTACCTACATGTTGGCGGTCCGGGCGGTGAACTCCGGCGGTGACGGCGCGGCATCCACCGTGACCGTGGTGATGGTACCGGCAGCCCCGACGGGTCTGGTCGCCGTGGCCGGCGACAGGCAGGTGAGGCTGGGGTGGAGTTACCCCGGCGACTCGTCGTCCATCACCGGTTTCCAGTACCAGCAAAAGACCGTGGGCGACTTCGGCGACGATTGGACCGACATCACCGGTAGCACAGCGGGGACCAGGTCCCACATTGTGACCGGTTTGACCAACGAAACGGAATACACCTTCGCGGTCCGGGCTGTGAACGTGACCATCGCAGGCCCCCGGGCCGAGGCGCCCGGCGCCACACCGGCAGCGGCGGGCGAGCGCCCGGCCAAGCCCACAAACTTTTCCGCCGCCCAGACCGGCGTCGGCCAAGTGGAGTTGAGGTGGAACGCGGCTCAACAGCCTTTGACCGTCACCGGTTATGAGTACACCGATGACGGCGGCTCCGAATGGAAAACCGTGTCGGGGAGCGATTCCAGCACAGTCTCGTACACCGTATCCGACCTGACCGAGGACACCACTTACACCTTCGCCGTCCGGGCCGTCAACAGCGCCGGCTCCAGCAACCCTTCCAACTCCCGTCCCGTGACAATAATCGGCAAACCAGGGCGGCCCGTCGGGGTCGGCGCTGAGGCCGGCGACACCCAGGCGAAAGTGCGCTGGAGACGGTCCGGCGATCCGCCCATAACCAAGTTCCAGCTATTGCAGGTCCCCCAGAGCAAGCTGACCGCCGGCGACAGTGCTGACAACGACGAGTACGGGTATTCGGTAGCCATAGATGGCGACACCGCTGTGATCGGGGCGTATCAGCACGATGTCAACAGCAACTCAGACGCCGGTGCGGCCTACGTATTCATCAAGGATTCTGCTGGCCAATGGCTCCAGACGGCCAAGCTGACCGTGTCCGCCGCCGACAGCGCGGCGAACGACGAGTTCGGAGTTTCGGTGGCGATCGACGGTGATACGGTCGTGGTGGGGGCGCACCAGCACGACGCCAACAGCAAGTCCGATGCAGGCGCCGTCTATGTCTTTACCAAGAGCGGTGACAATTGGACCGACGGAACTGAGACGGCCAAGCTGACCGTGTCCGCCGCCGACAGCGCGGCGAACGACGAGTTCGGAGTTTCGGTGGCCGTGGATGGTGATACGGTCGTGGTGGGGGCGCACCAGCACGACGCCAACAGCAAGTCCGATGCAGGCGCCGTCTATGTCTTTACCAAGAGCGGTGACAATTGGACCGACGGAACCGAGACGGCCAAGCTGACCGTGTCCGCCGCCGACAGCGCGGCGAACGACGAGTTCGGAGTTTCGGTGGCCGTGGATGGTGATACGGTCGTGGTGGGGGCGCACCAGCACGACGCCAACAGCAAGTCCGATGCAGGCGCCGTCTATGTCTTTACCAAGAGCGGTGACAATTGGACCGACGGAACTGAGACGGCCAAGCTGACCGCCTCCGTCGGCGCGGTCGACGACAAATTCGGAGTTTCGGTGGCGATCGACGGTGATACGGTCGTGGTGGGGGCGCACCAGCATGACGCCAACAGCAACTCAGACGCCGGTGCGGCCTACGTTTTCGCCAGGGATTCGAACTCCGGCAAGTGGAGCCAGACGGCCAAGCTGACCGCCTCCGACGGCGCGGCGAACGACGAGTTCGGAATCTCCGTGGCGCTGGACGGCGATGACGCAGTGGTCGGGGCGTACCTGGACACCAATCCCTTCCTTTTCCATACTAATGCCGGTTCGGCATACGTGTTCGCCAGGGGGTCGGATGGGTGGCGCCAGTCGCTCAAGCTCGCCGCTCCCGACGCCGCGGCGGACGACCACTTCGGGTACTCCGTCGCGGTGGCCGACCGTACCGTCCTGGCAGGGGCGCCCCAGGACGCCGACGGTTCGGCGTACTTGATGGACATCTCGGATGCGAAGTGGGCGGACCTCAAGAGCGAAGAATTGACCGTATCCGGCACAAGCTACGAATACCGAGTGCTCGGTCTGACCAACGGCCAGGAGTATGCCTTCCGGGTGCGCTCGGTGAACGACGCCGGCAATGATCCGAGCGCGGAATTCGTCACTGCGACTCCCGAGCTCGCGATACCGGGCAAGGCTACCGGTCTGTCCGCGCAGGCGCGCAATCGTCGGGTGTATCTGAATTGGGACCGCTCCGACGATTCGACCATAACCGGTTACCAAGTATTGCCGCATCAGCAAACCAAGCTCAGCGCCGGCTCCGACGGCCAGAACAAAGGACAGTTCGGGGAGTCGGTAGCAATGGATGGGGATACCGTCGTGGTGGGGGCGTATCAGCACGATGTCAATACCTACTCAAACGCCGGTGAGGCTTACGTCTTCGTCAGGCGCTCCAGTGGGTGGCGCCGGCAGGTCGAGCTCTCCGCCTCCGACGGCGCGAAGGACGACCTGTTCGGTTATTCCGTGGCGGTGGACGGTGACACCGTCGTGGTGGGGGCGTACCAGCACGACGTCAACAGCAACTCCGACGCCGGTGCGGCTTACGTCTTCGTCAGGGCCCCGAACTCCGAAGTGTGGAGCCAGGCGGCCAAACTGACGGCCTCCGACGGCGCGGAGGACGACCTGTTCGGTTATTCCGTGGCGGTGGATGGGGATACCGTCGTGGTTGGGGCGCGGGGAGACGACGGTAAGAAAGGTGCGGCGTACGTCTTTACCAAGCCCAACACCGACAACGGCTGGGCCGACATAGATGTTACAGCTGCGGTCAAGCTCACCGCCTCCGATGGCGACACATTCGACTATTTCGGGCACTCGGTTGCGGTAGACGATGACACCATCGTGATCGGGGCGCACCAGCACGACCTCACCGGCGGCCAAGACACCGGTGCGGCCTACGTTTCCACCAAGGATTCGGGTACCGGTGTATGGGGCCAGCCGGCGAAGCTCACCGCTGACGACTTCGGGCCCGACGACCAGTTCGGGTGGTCCGTGGCAGTGGACGGTGACACTGTTGTGGTCGGGGCCCGCAAAAAAAACGCAGCTTACGTATTTATTTGGGACTCCGGTGCCTGGCGCCAGGCGGCCAAGCTCATCGCTTCCGACAGCGATGGAACTGAAGAATTCGGAGACTCCGTTGCGGTGCGGGATAGCACCATCGTGGTCGGGGCGTACAGCGCCTACAGCACTAATGAGAATGCTGACAACCCTCATTCCGGTGCGGCCTACGTCTTCACCAAGCCCGCCACTGGCTGGGCCAACGATCTGAACGAAGACCACACGGAGAGGGCCAAGCTCATCTTACCGGGCGGCGGAGGGGCAGACGAGAAGGCCGTAGAATTCGGAGACTCCGTCGCCCTGGACGGCCAATACATAGTGGTCGGGGTGCCCGGGCACGACGTGGCAGCCGTTGACGATAACTTCGGTTCGGTCTACGTGTCGGACATCCCGGTGTGGACCCACATACCCAACAGCAAGGCGACGACCACCTCCCACACAGTCAGAGGTCTGAACCACGGGGTCGAGTACATATTCCAGGTCCGCGCGGTGGACGGCGTGGGCGAGGGCTCAGGCTCTAACGTCGTTCGAGCCCGGCCATTCGGGACGACAGGGGGAGGCGAGGCGCAACTGTTGACGGATCCGTGTGATTACGCCCCTACACCCTTCATGGACGTACCGCAGGATTCGTTCGCGTTCGATGCTGTGGCGTGTATCTACAATCTGGGGGTTACAAGTGGGACGAGTCCTTCAAGCTTTTCACCAGGTGGCCCGGTGACACGAGCGCAGATGGCAGCGTTCCTGTCGCGTTTGCACAACGTATTAGGAGGAGGGCCTGCTCGAGTGGTGGAACATCCTTTTGTGGACGTAGGTGGTTCTTTTGCTGAGGATGACATAGCACGCATATTTGGATTGGGGGTTACAAGTGGGACGAGTCCTTCAACCTATTCACCAGGTGACCGGGTGACACGAGCGCAGATGGCAGCGTTCCTGTCGCGTCTGTACCGCGTATTAGGAGGAGGGCCTGCTCGAGTGGTGGAACATCCTTTTGTGGACGTAGGTGGTTCTTTTGCTGAGGATGACATAGCGCGCATATTTGGATTGGGGGTTACAAGTGGGACGAGTCCTTCAACCTATTCACCAGGTGACCCGGTGACACGAGCGCAGATTGCAGCGTTCCTGTCGCGTCTATACAAGGCAGTAGTAGCCGAGAGACGCTAGAAGAGCCACCGCCACGAGCCGGAGTCTCAATCCACCGTACATCACGGTCGGCAAAACCGACTGGGGCTTCGCCCCGAACCGGTTCCTGTTGCATTGCAGAAACTGTATTCGCCAAGTCCCGAACCGAGGCTCATGGCGTCGCGGCGCCGAAAGGTGTGTGGTACACGTCTCCCTTGTGCGTCATCCTCCTCCTGCTAACAATCCCGGTACTCGTTTGGGCGCAACGCAGCCGAAAACAAAGCCGGAAATAGGACAAAGAAGAAACCTCACAGAGTGACTCAAACCCCAGCGATGCTCGGTTCTATGTCATTGTGAGGTCCGGAGCGAGTACTCGCTCCTGGTGCAGGTGCGGGGCGGCCAGGGTGGCGTCGATGAGATTAGAGTGACCATCATCGTAATAGACGTGGATGAGCCGCCCTCGCGGCCAGGATCTCCCGTGGTAAATAGCGCCGGGTCGACCGGGCCGACCGTTGGCTGGTCGGCGCATGGTAACCAGGGACCGGAGATCACCGACTACGAGGTGCGGTACCGGGAAGCTGGGGGAGAGTTCCGGGACGCCGGGTACAACGGTATCGGCCCTCCATGATCTTGGACGACCTGCAACCCGGTACCGGCTATGAGTTACAGGTGCGGGCTGTCAACGCGGAGGGAACCAGCCCCTGGTCGGAATCGGGCCAAGCCGGAACCGAGGAGGGGCCACCCACACCTGCTCCCTGACTCTGACACTATCCCTGAACCTGAATCTGAGATTGGCCCCGAACCTACATCCACGGAGGAGCCAATACCGTCCGAAATTAACGACCGCGAGGACGGAGGATTCCCTTGGTAGGTCATCGTCTTGTTGGTACTGATCAGGGCAGTCGTTTGGAGGCGACGTAGCCGGAGAAGTAGCCAGAAAAATAGGACTGGGAAGTCCTAGGGAGCGATCCGGTCTACCTGGCAATTGAGGAACATCCCGGCCAGTTTCTATCAACTTGAAGAACGACGGAGTCCTATTTTCGCCAATGCTCGTGCGGCCATCCCAGAGCGAATCTGCCGTCGGTGTGACGAGCTAGAGCCTCTCGGAGTTTGATATCAGGTTGTTGGCTAACTCCTTTGTTTGACCCGAACGACCTGTCGGCTCGCCGAGCACGCCCTCACGGCATACTGACGAGCAGCAGGAGCCTAACGACTCACTCGACTACGGTCTCGAATGCAAGGGGATGCTTGTAGTAGATCCCTCGCGAAATGAGCCGTTATCGGAGCGCCGCCCGGCCCGTGTACACCGCGTCTGTGAGCGCTACACCTCGCACCGGTTGTGCTGGAGGCGTTTCTTGTTGCGGCCGCGTACACCGGCGTCGAGAAATACCTTGCGGAGTCGAATGGCGTGCGGGGTGACCTCAACGCACTCGTCATCGGCGATGAATTCGAGAGCCTGCTCAAGTGACAATATGCGAGGCGGGGTCAGACGAACGGTGTTGTCGGAACCGGCGGCACGAACGTTGGTCTGCTTCTTCTCCCGGCAGATGTTGACGTCCATGTCCTCGGGACGCGGATTCTCCCCAACGACCATCCCTTCATAAACTTCGTCGCCAGGGCCGGCAAACAGCGAAGCCCGATCCTGTAAGGCGGCTACGGCGTAACCGGTGACCGCGCCCTGGCGGTCGGCGACAATCGAACCTGAGTTACGGGTGCGAAGCTCGCCCAACCACGGGGTGTAGCCCTCGAACACGTTGGCCATGAGGCCGGCGCCATGAGTTTCGGTGAGGAATGCGGTACGGAACCCGATGAGGCCGCGGGCCGCCACGATGTAGTCAAACCGAACCCAACCGGTGCCGTGGTTCGACATGTTCACCAGGTTGGCTTTGCGTTCGCCGAGGAGTTGGATTACCGGACCAACGAAGTTCTCGGGGATATCAATGGTGAGGCGCTCGGTTGGCTCGTGAAGTTCGCCGTCTATGACGCGGGTGACAACCTTGGGCTTACCGACTGCCATTTCGAAGCCCTCGCGCCGCATGATTTCCACTAACACTGCGAGCTGAAGCTCGCCTCGTCCCTGAACTTGCCAGGTGTCGGGACGGTCGGTGTCCAACACTCGAATCGACACGTTGCCGATCAGTTCGGCATCGAGGCGATTTTTGATGAGGCGGGCGGTGACCTTATCGCCGTCCAGTCCAGCCATGGGAGAGGCGTTGATTCCGATTGTTATCGAGAGGCTTGGCTCGTCCACCGTGATAACCGGAAGCGGAGTGGGGCTGGCCAAGTCGGCGATTGTTTCTCCGATCGTGATGTCGGAGATGCCGGAAATGGCGATGATCTCCCCGGCGCCGGCTTCGTCAGCGTCTACTCGGTTGAGACTCTCGGTGACATAAAGGTCGGTGATCTTGGCCGTGGTGATGATTCCGTCAGTACGGCACCACGCCACGTTCTGGCCCTTCTTTATGGTTCCGTGCATGACACGACAGATCGCGATGCGGCCAACGTAGGGGCTGGAATCAAGGTTGGTGATCAAGGCTTGGAGTGGATGCTCCGGATCGTGCCGGGGCGCCTGAACGGTCTCGAGCAGTGTTTCGAACATGGGGCGCAGGTCGGCGCCCGCCTGCAGGGGATCGAGTGTTGCAGTGCCTCGGCGAGCGTTGGTGTAAACGATTGGGAAGTCGATCTGATCTGCGGTTGCGTCGAGGTCGAGGAACAGTTCGTACACTTCGTCGACGACTTCGGAGATGCGGGCATCAGGCCGATCGATCTTGTTAATCACCAACACCACGGGCAGCTTGAGCGCCAGGGCCTTCCGGAGGACGAACCGTGTCTGGGGCAGCGGACCCTCGCTCGAGTCAACCAGGAGGAGGACACCGTCGACCATGGTCAGGGCTCGCTCTACCTCGCCGCCGAAGTCGGAGTGGCCCGGCGTATCGACAATGTTGACCTTGATCTCTTCGCCGCTGTCGCGAACGTAGCGGACTGCGGTGTTCTTGGCGAGGATCGTGATGCCCTTTTCCCTCTCGAGGTCCATCGAGTCCATGACACGCTCGGCGACCGTCTCGTTGGATCGAAAGGCGCCGGACTGCCATAACATGGCATCGACGAGGGTGGTCTTGCCGTGGTCAACATGAGCGATGATCGCCACATTGCGTAGGTCTGAGCGCGTGACCAGATACGGGGATTCAGCCATTGTGAGCCTCATGTGAAGATGGTGCCAACCGAGGGTTGGGTTGTAGGCTCATCGGAAATAAGCCGGGTCGAGGGGCCCCCGGGCGAGGGACCAAGGGTTCATGGAATCGGGTGTTTCTGATGAGCCTAACGGATTCGGAGAACCCAGTCGGAATTGATTCTACCCCCATGAGCGATCTGTTGGTCGGCCTACGGGTGGAGTGGTTGGAACATCGCGGAATCCCCCTGGTCGGTATTCTGGCGGTGGTGGCTATCCGGGCTGATTTGTGACTTCCGCGGAAATCCGGGCGGCGTTGCCTGTGGAGCGTCGCCGTTACGACCTCGACGCTTTGCGGGGTTTCGCCATGTTGCTGGGGATCGGGTTGCACGCCTCGTTGGCGTTTTTTCCGGCTTTCTGGTTGGTGCAAGACCGTACTTCCAGCCTGGACGGGCCCTACGACGAGTTCTTCTGGGCGGTGCACGGATTCCGCATGCCGGTGTTTTTTCTGATGAGCGGGTTCTTCACCACCATGCTGTGGCGTCGTCGCGGCCTGGTTTCGCTTGTGGGTCATCGTCTCCGGCGGGTGGCGCTCCCGCTGGCGATCGGTCTGGTGACCATCATCCCGGCGACAGACTGGGTAAGCGAGCAGGCCTATGTCTCCCAGGTTAGAGCATCGGTAGAGGAAGATGACATCTTCGCCTTGGTGTTTGTGGGCGATGATTCCGGTGTGGAGGAGTTGTTGGACCGGGGCTTCGATGTCGACTTGCGAACCGAGCCGGGAGGCTGGACCCTTCTCCACGCCGCGGCTTTCGCCGGCGATGTCGAGATGATGGAGTTGCTGTTGTCTCGGGGCGCCGGGTCGGGGCCGGTCGCCTCCGCCTCCGAGGACGAGACCCCGTTGGGGCTGGCCTTTCACTTCGGCCATGAGCAGGCGGCCGAAGTGCTGATCGAGTATGGGGCAGGGGACCCTCTTCCCGAAGGGGTGGAGTGGTCCGAGATTCCCGGTTGGGGGAAAGGTGCGGAGGAAGCCGGGGAGAGTGACGGTCTCTCCACCTGGATAGACCGTTTCCACCACCTCTGGTTTCTGTGGTTTCTCTTGTGGCTGGTGGCGGGTTTTGCGATAGTGGCGGCGATAGCGGACCGTCGTGATACCAGTGCAGGGGCTTGGCCGCGGCGGATGATGTGGCTGATGATCCCCCTGACACTTGTTCCACAGTTGCGTATGGCCGAAGGCGGCTCCTATCCCATCTTTGGTCCTGACACCTCCACCGGTCTTTTGCCTTTTCCCCATGTGCTGGGTTACTACGCCACCTTCTTCGCATTTGGCGCCTTGATGTACGGTCGTCGGGGCCGCAAGGGCTCATTGGTGGCCGACACCATCGGGCGGCCCTGGTGGCTTATTTTGTCGGTCTCTATCCTGGTGGTGCTGCCGACAGGATTGGGGTTCACCTTCGTAGAGGAGATTTTCTCCTGGCCGCTGGCGTCGGTGTTGCAGGTGCTCTACGCCTGGGGAATGTGTTTTGGTCTGATCGGGTTGTTCCGGGTGTTGCTCCCCCGGGAACGCCGGGGCGTTCGCTACCTGTCCGACTCCTCGTACTGGTTGTACCTTGTTCATCTTCCCCTGGTGATCGTCGCCCAGATGATCGTGCGGGACTGGCACATTGAGGCGGGGATCAAGTTTCTGCTGGTCTCGGGGGGCGTGACGGCGTTCTCGCTGCTCTGCTATCAGGCGTTTGTCCGCTACACCCCGATCGGCACACTGCTCAACGGGAAGAAAGTCCGTCCGACTGTCGGTCGTTGAACAGCCGCGGTGGGGTCAACTCAGGGACGGGATCTTCAGATCGGCCAGCAGGCTACGGACCCGTTGTTCGAGATCGTCGCGGATGGGGCGAACTTCTTCCAACGGCTTCCCGGACGGGTCGTCCACCGGCCAGTCGAGATACCGCTTGCCGGGATAGATTGGACAGGCGTCGCCGCATCCCATGGTCACCACCACATCGGCGGTCCGAACGATCTCGTCCGCCCAAGGCTGGGGTATCTCATCCCGTATATCGACGCCCTTTTCCTGCATGGCTTCCGCTGCGGCCTGGTTGATCCCCTCGGAAGGCTCCGACCCGCCGGTGAACACATCGACCTGGCCGCCTCTCAACCGGCGCATGAACCCGGCAGCCATCTGTGACCGTCCGGCGTTGTGCACACACAAGAACAGCACACTCGGGTTGAGCATCGTGGGGCTGGCCTGAAGACGCACTACCGCCTGCAGACGGTCACCGGGCGAACCGTTCGGCCAGCAGCACTGTCCCGGTGATGATGGCCTTCTCCATCAAACGGTCCAGCGAGTCGGTCATATAACGCTCAATGGTCTCGGTGTTGAGCTTGCTTTTGAATTGCTCCTGCAGTCTTAGGGTCGCCTGGCGGAGCAGGAGTTTTTCTTCGGTGGTGAGAACGGCGGGCACGGTTGATACTCCTTATTGGATCGGGATCGGAGCGGCGGATGCTTTGGTGGCTGCAACCAGCCGCTCCACTCGGCGGGTGATCTCTTCGAAAGAGCGACGAAACGCCGTAATGGTGTTTTGGGAGACCGGGTCGGGCACTGACCAGTGGAGCCGGGGCGCATCGAAACGGTCGCCCGATTCCCGGGCGCGGTCGCATACCGACACCACCAGGTCCGGACGCCGGTCGATCTGCTCGTAACCCTTGGGACCGCTGCCGGCCAGATCTACGCCCAGTTCGGACGCCGCTTCCAAGGCCCGGGGATGGACCGCCGCGGCGGGATGGGTTCCGGCGCTGAGGTCCGGGTAGCCGGTCCGGTCCTTCCACAGGGCTGCCGCATATAGGGACCGGGCCGAGTTGTGGACACAAACAAAGAGCACGCAACGGGCGCCCAGCACGGGATTGTCCATAAGATCCAACAGGCGGCTGTGGCGGAGAGAGACGTATCGCCGGCGCCGGTCGCCCTCCGAAGATCGGCGTTCGACCAGGCGAGCGCCTTCCAGGACCTTCAGGTGATGGGCCAAGAGATTGCCCTCTACACCGGTGATCTTTGTGAGCTCCTCCACTCCCAGATCACCCAGCGCCAGAGCGTCCACCACCGCCAGTCGAACGGGATCGCCCAGCGCCGCGTGGATGTCGGAGCGTTCTTCCAGAGGTATCATCTAACTCAAAATATACTGATATAATATCTTTTGAACCAAATCAGGGGGAATTGCCGGACTATCCCATGCCGACCTTCTGGTGAGATGGTCCTGAGCCCTGCCGGCCGGCAGGTAGTACACCAACGAAAAACACTTTTGGATAAATCCTGGTCTTACATATGATGCGTTTTGCCTAGTAGAAGGGACCTGGTGCTGGAACTGAGCGGACTCGCCAAGAGCTACGGGGACGTACAGGCCCTGGACGAGTGCAGCTTCCGGGTGGAGCGGGGACGGATGCTGGGCTTTTTGGGACCCAACGGGGCGGGGAAGACCACCGCTATGCGGGCCGTTTTCAATCTGGTGCGCCTCGATGAGGGGTCGGTGGGTTGGAGGGGCAGGCCCGTGGGGCAAGCGGAGCGGTTGCGGTTCGGCTACATGCCCGAGCAGCGGGGTCTCTACCCGAAGATGAAAGTGGGCCGACAACTCACATATCTGGGGCGGATTCACGGCATGACCACGGCCGAGGCCGAAGCGGCCGCCGAGCGGTGGCTTGAGGAACTCGGCCTGGCCGACCGAATCAAGGACTCACTTGAGAAGTTGTCGCATGGGAACCAGCAGCGTGTCCAGTTGGCGGCGGCGCTCATTCATGATCCCGAGCTGTTGGTGCTTGACGAGCCGTTCAGCGGCCTGGATCCCTTCGGCGTCGAGACCATGGCCAATGTACTCCGGGCCCGGGCGGCCGCCGGAGCGGCCGTAGTGTTTTCGAGCCACCAACTGGACATGGTGGAGGACCTCTGCCAAGATGTGGCGATCATCAACCGGGGCAGGATCGTCATGTCGGGCGATGTGCGCCAACTCAAGGAGGATTCTCCGCATTGGGTGATCGAATTGGAGATGGATTCGCAGGGTACGAAGGGTCTCAGTGGGCTGGATTCGGTGGTTTCGGTGGATTTCGACGGCTACCGCCACCGGATAGTGGTGAGAAAAGGAGGCGATCTGAGTGCCCTCGTGTCCCGGCTCGAACTGGGCAGGAATGTTCGCCACTTCACCTTTTCGGCGCCTTCGCTGTCCGAACTATTCCGGGAGGCGGTGACCCGATGACCTCTTGGCAGGCGATCCGGCTGGTGATGGGCAGAGAGATGAGGGAGAGGTCACGGTCGGGGGCTTTCATCGTCTCCCTGGTGATGGTCCTCTTGTTCGTGGCGGCTGGGCTGGTGCTTCCTATTATCTTCGCTACCAAGGATGTTCATTATGAGATGGGGGTGGTTGGCGAGGGCAACCAGGCGGTGATCGAGGCGGCGTTGGCGCTGGCCAACTACGAGGGAAACGAGGTAGAGACCACCATCGAGGTGGTCCGCTTCGATTCGCGGGCCGCGGCCGAGAGAGCGGCGGACACAGAGGATGTGGACGGAGTGCTGATGAACGGGACCGAGTTGGTGGTGCGGGGGGCGGCCGGTGAAGCCGGTGGAGATCTGGAGAGGTTCCTCCAGCGCGGCGCCCGCTCGGTGCAGATCGAGGGCCTGGTCGCCTCCGGAGAGGAGGAAGTGGTGACGATATTGGCCTCG
The DNA here is from genome assembly GCA_965248705.1 of Acidimicrobiia bacterium. GTDB lineage: Bacteria > Actinomycetota > Acidimicrobiia > Spongiisociales > ZC4RG35 > Bin76. The sequence goes on from CBDFJY010000002.1 coordinate 1,478,815, forward strand.
GCGCCGCTGGCGGTGCGCTCGCTGTCCGGCGCCGACCCCGAGGAGAACACCGAACGGACGGTGATCGCCTTCGGAGGGCTGATTCTGATGTACATGGCGGTGCTGCTGTACGGGTCATTGATTTTGACGGGCGTGACCGAAGAAAAGACCAACCGGGTGGTGGAGGTGCTGCTGGCCGCCTTCGAGCCGTGGCAGCTGCTCACTGGAAAAATCATGGGCATCGGGCTTTTGGGGCTGGTCCAGTTCGTGGGAACCTCGGTAATTGCCTTGGTGGGTGTACAAGTCACGGGTGTCTTCGATCTGCCCCAATTCCCGGTCGACAGCATGCTCATTCTGGTGCTCTGGTTTGTTCTGGGGTATTCTTTGTACGCGGTGGCCTTCGGTGCGGCGGGCGCGCTGGTTTCCCGCGCCGAGGACGCCCAGAGCGTGGTTGTGCCCATCTCCCTGGTGGCGGTTGCTGGATTCTTCATCGCCATCCAGGCGGTGCAGGATCCCACTAGCAACCTGGCCCTGGTCACCACCTTCATCCCGCCCATCGCTCCCTTCGTGGTGCCGGTCCGCTTCGCATTCCAGGCGATCCCGCTGTGGGAACTGGCGGTGTCGGTGGCGGTGATGGCGCTCACCCTCGTGGTGATGGTTCGCCTGGCAGGGAGGGTGTACCTGGGAGGATTGCTTCGTTTTGGCAGCAAGGTAGGCATACGGGAGGCCTTCCGCTCGGCCGAACTCTGAGATCCTGGAACGACAGTGTCGACCCTTTCGTGTAATTTCGGTGATAAGTCCATCGCCGATGTGATACCCCTCGCCCCCGATCCAAACGTAAGGAGCAGATGATGCCGTTCTCCGAGGAGCACCGGATGTTTCGTCAAGTGGTGCGCCGGTTCGTGGAGTCCGAGATCAACCCCAGGGTCGAGGAGTGGGAGGCGGACGGGGAGATGCCCCTTCATGAAGTCTTCGGACAGATGGCAGAACTGGGTTTCCTGGGCTTGGAATACGATCCCGAGTACGGAGGACAGGGAGCGGACCATCTGTTCACGGTGGTGCTGGCCGAGGAGTTGGGAAGGGCCGACCATGGTGCGATCGGGATGGCGGTGGGCGTGCAAGTGGACATGGCAACTCCCTCCTTGCACGAGCACGGATCCGAGGATCTCAAACGCCGTTATCTGGCGCCGGCCCTCCGCGGCGAGATGGTGACTTCGATCGCGGTGACCGAGCCCGACGCCGGGTCGGATGTCGCCGCCATCAAGACCCGGGCGGTGAGAGACGGGAATCAGTGGATCATCAACGGATCGAAGATGTACATCACCAACGGTTTGCAGGCCGACTGGCTGTGCCTGTTGGCTAGGACCTCCGATGAGGGCGGATACGCCGGGATGAGCCAGATCGTGGTCCCCACCGACCTGCCGGGCTTCGAGGTGTCCAAAAAGCTCGACAAGCTGGGGATGCGAGCCTCCGACACCGGACTTTTGACTTTCACTGACCTGGCGGTCCCGGTGTCGAACACCATCGGTATGGCGGGAAAGGGTTTCCAGCAGCAGATGACCCAGTTCGTGGTGGAGCGGATGTGGGCCGCCTATGGAGCGGTGGGCGCCTGTGAGCGGGCGCTTCGGCGCACCGCCCAATACTTGAGAGAACGGAAGGTGTTCGGCAAGCCCCTGCTGGCGCACCAATACATCCAGTTTCGCCTGGCGGAGCTTTCCGCCGATCTGGACTTGCTGCGCCACTATAACTACGCCACCGCCGAGGCGTATATGCGAGGCGAGGACTCAACCCGTTTTGCCACCATCGCCAAGCTCAAATCGGGGAGGCTTTTGCGGGAAACGGCCGATTGGGCGATCCAGTTCCACGGGGGGATCGGTTACATGGAGGAGACCTGGACCGCCCGGTTCTTCCGTGACAGCCGCCTCGGTTCGATCGGCGGCGGTTCCGACGAGACCATGCTCTCGGTGTTGGCCCGCATCGACGGCTACCAGACTTAGGACAAAACAGCGCTCTCGCCAACACCATGTGGCAGTTGTGGAGGCCCCGGCGCCGCCGGCGCCTCCGATACCAAGAGAGTATCTTTTTCAATATGACATTCCCAGAGTCCCAAGGAGGTCCGAATGGGATCGATAACCGGCCATCATCACACGGGGATACAGGTAACCGATCTGGAGAGGTCTTTGGTTTTCTATCGCGACCTGCTCGGGCTGGAGTTGGTCTTGCAGTGGAACCCGCAGGCGCCCTACATCGGAGAGCTGCTCGGGTATCCCGATGTCGATCTCCACGGCGCCATTTTGCGGCTGCCCAACTCGGACAGCATCTTGGAGATCCTGGAGTATCGCAATGTGGAGCGGAGCCCGGTCGACACCCGAACCGCCAACCCCGGAACCGCCCACCTCGCCTTCCGGGTCGACGACTGCGACTCGCTCTATGAGAGGCTGACCTCCCGGGGAGTCGAGTCGGTCTCATCGCCTGTCACCCCCACCATCGGTCCGAACAAGGGGGGCCGGACGGTGTTGATGCTCGATCCCGACGGCTTTCGGATCGAGCTAATGCAGTCGCCCCGATAGTGACCAACCAAACGCTTCTCACCGAAGAGGAGATATCCGAGCTGTTGGCTGCCCATCCGGGCTGGCGGCGCGAGGGCGTCATGTTGCGGCGCTCCTATGAGTTCTCGGATTTTCGGGCCGCCTTTGCCTTCATGACCCATGTGGCGCTGATCGCCGAGCGGATGTTCCATCACCCGGAGTGGTCGAATGTCTACAACCGGGTGGAGTTGGCCATCACCAGCCACGATGTGGGCGGAATATCGCCGCGGGACCGCCGTTTCATGGAAAAGGTCGACGCCATCGGCTAGGTCCGGTCGAGACCAGGGTGGGACCTGTCGCGGTGGTACCTTAGAGTCGAGATACTGCATGCGATATGACCTGCAAGCTCTCCGTGGGGATGTCTTGGGCGGTGTCACCGCGGCGGTGGTGCTCTTGCCTATGGCCCTGGCTTATGGGGTGGTGTCGGGTCTGGGCGTCATAGCCGGCCTCTACGGTGCGGTGGCGGTAGGGCTCTTCGCATCCCTCTTGTGGGGTACCAGGGCGTTGATATCGGGTCCCACCGGTCCGATGGCGGTGGTGGTCGGGAGCTAGGCGGAGAATCTGGTCGAGGCGTTCACGATCGTGATCATGGCGGGGGTGATACAGATCATTCTGGGAGTGGCCAAGATGGGTCGTTATGTGGCGTACACCCCGTATTCGGTGATATCGGGATTCACGTCGGGTGTAGGGGTGATCATCGTGCTGCTACCGGTATTGCCCTTCCTTGGCGCTTCCTCGCCGGGTGGAGGGACCGTGGGAGCTATCCGCGCCATGCCGGCCGCCCTGGGGGAAGTCAATTTCCACGCATTGGCGATTGCCTTGGTGACCTTGGTGGTTACGGTGGTCTGGCCAAAGAGATACCAGAAGGCGTTGCCGCCCACGCTGGCCGCCCTGATCGTTGGAACGCTCTTGGGAGTCCTGTGGTTGAAGGGTGCTCCCCTCATTGGGGAAGTCCCCACCGGTTTTCCGGAGATGATCGACACTCACACCGTCCTCCAGCATCTGGTGGGTTCACTTCAACCGGCCCTGGTGCTTGCCCTGCTCGCTTCTATCAACACTTTGCTCATGTCGTTGATAGCCGACTCCATGACCCGGGCCACCCACCAGCCGAACCGGGAGTTGGTGGGCCAGGGTGTGGGGAACATCTTTTCGGGGCTGTTCGGGGGCATGCCGGGGGCGGGGAACATACCCGCCACGGTCGTGAACGCCCGCATCGGCGGACGGTCGCCGCTGTCGGGGGTGCTGTGCTCGCTGTTGCTCCTCACCTTGGTCCTGGGTCTCGGGAGGTATGTCGGGGAGATTCCCCATGCGGTCCTGGCCGGCATCCTGATGAAGGTGGGCTGGGACATAATCGACTGGAGATTCATCACCCGGATCCATCGGGTGCAGCGGGAAGACCTGCTGGTGATGCTCATCACCTTGGGGCTCACGGTATTCGCCGATTTGCTCAGCGCGATTATGTTGGGTTTGATCGTGGCGGCGCTGGTGAGTGCCCGCCAAGTCGAGTACCTGGAACTGGACAGTGTGATCTCCGTGCCGCTGCTCGACATAAGCTTCCTGGCCGATGAGGATGAGGAAGAGGATGAGGCTGACGACTTCGATAGCCTGCTGAGTCTCCTGGGCGACGACGAGGATGACTTCGATCCCTTCTCCGCCAGATGTGGTCTGGTGTCCTTCAGGGGGAGCTTCACCGTGGCGTCCTCCAACAAGATGTTCAGCACCCTAAGCGTGGACATCCAGGAACACGAGGTAGTGATCCTTGACTCGACACTAATTACATGGACGACAGCGCCGCATTTGTATTGGAACAGTTGATTGATGTCGCCATAACCGAGAACACCGAATGCATCGTGATGGGTCTCGAGGGCGCGATTGCCACCAGCCTTCAGAAGCTCGACATCCTACGACGGGTTCCTTCGGATCGCTATGTCGACACCATGGACGACGCACGAGTAATCGCAAAACGAATACTTGAGGTCTAGCGCCGGAGCCGCTGCCGGGGAGGGGTGTTACTTGAAGCGCTCGGGTTCCAGCTGTGAGTAGTGGACTCCCGTGAGTTTCTCCGACAGGCGCCAGAGCCGGCGGGCACGCTGCCGGTTGCGCGAGGCCGCATTGGACGACACTGGAACGGGGCTTCCTCGCAAACCCAGAAAACCGCCCGGACCGTAGAACTGCCCTCCCTTGGCCTTGGAATCAACCGCGGCCCGCAGGGCTGGCAGAGCCCCCATGGCTGGACTCTGCGAGAAGCTGTGGATCAAGGGTCCTTCCAGCCGGGAATACCAGTGGCGGCCGAGATGTCGGGAGATGTTGGTGGAGGAGAAGCCCGGATGGGCGGCAAGGGACAGTGCCTCCACGTCGGCGGATTCAAAGCGTCGCTGGAGTTCGTAGGTGAAGAGCAGGTTGGCCAGCTTGGAACGCCAGTAGGCCCTGAACGGCGAGTAGCCGCGGTTCTCGTAGAGCAGGTTGCCGAAGTCCATCTTCCCGGCGCGATGGGCTACGCTGCTAACAGTCACGACCCTGGCGCCGGCGGTAGCCAACAGGAGTTCAAGCAGCCTTCCGGTCAAGGCGAAGTGTCCCAGATGATTGGTGCCCATCTGGCTTTCGAAGCCGTGTTCGGTCTGCGAATACGGGACCGCCATGATCCCGGCGTTGTTGATCAGCACATCGAGCCGTGAGCGGGTTCGCGTCAAGGCCCGGGCGAATCGTTCGATGGACGCCAGACTTCCCAGATCGAGCATCATCAATGCCACCATAGACCTTGGCATCTCGGCTCGGACTTCGTCAATGGCCCTCTGCCCGCGTTCGACCGATCGGCAGGCCAGGATCGTGTCGGCCCCTTTGCGGGCCAACTCCCTGGCAGTTTCCAGTCCGATTCCGCGGTTGGCGCCTGTGACCACCGCGACTTTGCCGGTTAGGTCAGGGATGTCCTCGGCGGTCCACGGATGGGACTCTCTACGGAACACGGCGTGTATCTCCGGTCGTCGTGCGATGTTGAACGGGGGCGGGCCTGAGACTAGCCCGACAGTCAATCCCGGGAGGCGGAGTGGTCGACCCAAAGCTCGGCATCGGGGATCTCCGTCACGATCGTGGCGGGCCAGGAAGGGTCATACCGGTGGGCGGTCGAGATACGCCGGGCGGTGTGCCGTTTGCGGGAGCCAAGGCAGACCATCACCGCCGACCTGCTCAGTTCTGCGATGGTGCTGATTCCCACGGTGACTCCATGGGTGGGAACCTCCGGAAGCGATTTGAAATCGGGAAATGTGAACATGTTGTCCACCCGGGTCTGGGCTGATAGTTCAACTATCCGAGTAATGGAATCGCGAGGGCTCCCGGGCGGATTGAAGGCGATATGGCCGTCCGAGGCCCCACTGGCCAGCAGGAACATGTCGATCCCGCCCGACCGGGTGATAAGGCGGTCGTAGCGGTGGGGCTCGGTGGGGTCGGGCAGCCATATGCGATCCCGATCGGGAGCGTTGACCGCCCCGTCCAACGCAGCGGCAATTTCGTGGAACGCGAAACGGCGGCAGGAATAGTGGGCATTGAAAGGAACGTGGACGAAACCCCTACTGTCCGCTAGGACGTAGTCGTCCATCATGACCAGCACCAGTGGGGAGAGGTCCACCGCCCGTTCGGCGGTCATCCTCCCCAGCGCTTGGTAGGTGGAGAGGAGGCTCCTGCCTCCGGGACAGCCCAACAAGTAGGGGCGCCCGGCCCGGCTTGCCATGCCTACGCCGTCGATGATCCGTTCAGCCAGTGTCACGCCAAGTGCTCTGTCGCTATCGAAGATGCGGGTAGCTATTGACACTGCCGGGTTCAACCCTTCATCCGACGGATCCACTGCAGATTGGCGGTTTGTGTTTCGATGACGGCTTGGATTTCGTCGTTGGAAGAGAGGGGCGCTCGGTCCTGTTCCACCACCATCCAACCCCGGTATCGGGTTTGGCGCAGGCAGGCGAGAAACTCATCCAACTGAAGGTCGCCCTCGCCGAGGGGAACCGACACGTCGGCCCACCACACTTCGAAGTCCTGGCGTTGCTCAAACTTCGCCCGTGCCATGACTTCGTGCCGCACGTCCTTGAGATGGACATGGTTGATCCGATCCTTCCACGCCTGCCAGCACTCAAGCACGTCACCCCCGCCAAGGGCTATATGTCCGGTGTCGAAGGTCAGACCGATGTCGGTGGAATCCAGGAGCCTCTCAATCTCGGTGGGGCTTTCTACATAGGTACTGATGTGGGGATGGAAGGACGGCGTCAATCCCCGTTTGCGAATGTGAGCCGCTATCCGGTTGACTGCATCGGTCAGTTCCCCGAACGCGGCGCTGGTGAGTGCATGGGTGGGATCGTCGCCTCGTCCGGGGTGAACCAGGAGTGTGTCACTTCCTTCGTCGGCGAGGATGGAAATGCGGGGTCCGGCGCGAGCTGCCTCCAGTTCACCCAGGGCGTCCTCCATGCGGTGCTGGTCCACTGCCCGGAAGGTGGGATCGGCGAAGTGGATGGGAATGTAGATGCCCACCGCACAAAGCCCGTGTTCTTCGAACAGCCGCGCCGCTCTTCCCGGAGGTCCGGCAAACCCGGCAGGCGGGAACTCTGCTCCCTCATACCCCGAAGCGGCCATGGCCTCAACCAGCCGATCGGGTGAGAACCCGGCGTGGTCCTCGGTGGGTCCATACACACCGAAACTGACGGGGGCGGCGCCGATTCTCATCGGCGGGCGGCGATCTCACCGCCGGCCGTGATGCCGTTGCCCTCGGCCAATGCGGCCACCATGTCCTGCAGCCAGGCGATGTCCTCGGCGGCGCCCAGAGCGTCTGGAGGATGCTTGCCGGAGGTGATGGCGTCATGGAAGGCTCGGAGTTCCCTCACAAATGCCGATTCGTTTCCCCCTTGGCAGCGAATGACACGATCCCCACTGTTTATGGTCACCGACGCTGCTCGTTCACTCAGGTAGGGATTTGGAAACCGGAGTTCCAACGAACCCCCTGTGCCATGTGCTTGGAAAGACTCACGGTAGGCAGGAGACGCGGGAAGCCAGAGCCAAGTCATCTCCGCCCTGGTCTGATCGGGGTATTCACCCCGGGCCAGAAGACTGGGAGGCACGGTTGGAGACCGGGGCGAAAAGGGGGGCCACAGATCGGCGAATGTGAGCCGGGGGAGCTTTCCCATCACACTCCGGATGAAGGAGACGGAGTGAATGAACGAGGCTGCCAGCACCTCTCGATAGAGGTGTCCCCACTCTTGGGGAAGGACCCCCAGCGCTTCGACGGTGCGTTGTCGCTCGAACGCGGCGGACTCCACCAAGACGCTCTGGTCGGCGTCGTCAAATCGCAGAGTCTCGGTGTGGCCCAAGCACACCGAGTCGTCAGGGTGGTAGACAGTGTGGCGTACCAACCGCAGATCCCCTAGGGCTTGCAGTCCCTCCCCCAGTTCGGGGAGCACCTTTTCATGAAGCTTCATGTAACCGATCTGGAGAACGAGGCCGCGGGCCGAAGCCAGAGCATGGAGCCGTTCGGCGCCTTCCACCGTCAGACACAGCGGCTTCTCCGAGAACACGTGCTTTCCAGCCCGCAGCGCTCCTTCGGTCACCTGTTCGTGAGCCCCCGACGTGAGCACCAACACCGCTTCGACATCCGGGTGGGAGCAAACTTCCTGCCAGTCCGTGGAGGTAAAGACGGCGCCGGGGAGTCGGTCGGCGATTGCCTGGTTCAGCCGTGGGGAGATGTCTGCGACTGCCGTCACACTGAAGAGGCGGCCCAACGCAGCCAGGTTGGGCAGATGCTGGATCTGAGCAATACTCCCCAGCCCTATTACTCCCAAAGAGATACGTCGGTTCACTTCATGTCTCACAGGTCACCTTACAGGTCAGGCGAGGCGCCAGCTCCGGACTCGCCACCAGCCGTGAGGCCATCCCTCCGGGTCAGAGTGGCAAGCATCTCCTGCAGCCAGGCAAGATCGGCGGCGGCGCCCAGGGCGTCTTGGGGATGGCCGCCGGTGGTGATGGCGGTATGGAAGGCTCGCAACTCTCTCACAAAGGCGGATTCCGCATCTCCTCCATGGCGAGTTTTTTTCTGACGATGCCGGATGATGAGATCGGCAATCGGGTGACGCAAATATGGCTGGGGCAAAGAGAGTTCCAGGGAACCCTCGGTTCCGTGAACCTCCAGCGTCTCCTGATAGGAGGGGTGGGAGGGCAGCCAGAGCCAACTCAGTTCCACCCGGGTGTGATCGGCCAGCTCTCCCCAGACGAGGAGGCTGGGAGGCTGGTCAGCCGGGCGGGGAGGTGAGGTCGGCCACATCTCGGCAAGAGTGATACGGGGGAGTTCTCCCCGGGCGGTTCGCAGAAGGGAGACAGTGTGGATTAAGGATCCCACCAGGAACTTCCGATACAGACGACCCCACTGGTGGGGGAGGTGGCCGATGGCTTCTGAGGTGCGTGCCAACTCGTAAACCTCCTCGGCCTCCAGGACGGATTGGTCGGCGTCGTTGAAGCGAAGCAGATCGACGTGTGCGAACTGCGACTGGTGGCTGGGGTGATAGACCGTGTGGCGGATCAGCCGATGCCGACCGATCATCTCCAATCCCGCCATCAGGTGGGGAAAGACCTGTTCATGCAGCTTCATGTAGCCGATCTGCAGCACCCGTTCGGCGTCGTCGGCCAGGGAGGCCAGATGTTTGGCTCCGGCCACGGTCAGGGAGAGAGGCTTTTCTGAGAAGACGTGTTTTCCTGCCGAAAGAGCCTCTTGGCTCATTCTCTGGTGGGCGCCGGGGGTGAGCAAGAGAACCGCCTCCACCTCCGGATGGCCGCAGATCTCTCGCCAGTCCGTCGAGGTGAAGACCCGTCCTGGCAGCCGGTCGGCGATGGCTGTAGTCAGACTCGCTGAGAGGTCGGCCACCGCCGCAACCCTGAACAGATCATCCAGCAGTACCAGATTGGGCAGATGCTGAGCTTGGGCGATGGTTCCCAGCCCCACCACCCCCACCGAGATGCGGTTCACAGCGGCGCGCCTGGTGGTCTCATCCGGCTGGGCTGCTTTCGGAGATACAAGGACCGACCGGGAGACCACCGGGAGGACAAGAAAGGATGAAGCCGTGAGGTTGACCGGCTCCTGTGGGGCGCCACCGGAAAGCCGCGAAAATTCCCCTGTCGGGCCCACCCCCACCGCCACCGCCACCGCCGGTCGAATGGGCTTTGGCCCAACCTCGACCGAGGGCTCGTTTTCTAAGAGACATGATCCCTGGACGCGGTCCGAATGGTGCCGGGTCGGACCGTCTCGGTATGTGGCTGCCTATCAATATGAACCCTCCCTGGGACAGAGCCAACCCCCAGGCCCGGTGTTTTTTCCCAACCTCGTCACCAATTCGACCGGAAAGAGAGACAGCACTCGAGACAGGACACGCTAGGCCAGTTCGGCGCGGTTGGCGAAGTTGGCCAGGGCTGCGGGGTTGGCGAGCGCCTCGGTGTTCTTCACCTCTTCGCCGTTGATCACCGCGGTCACCGCCAACTCGGTGATCTTTCCCGAGCGGGTGCGGGGGATGTCCGCTGTCTCCAGCACCATGGCCGGAACATGGCGGGGCGAACAGTTGCGGCGCAGGCGGGTTTTGATCTCTGCGATCAGGTCCTCGGTAAGGTCTTCGCCCTCGTCGAGCCGAACGAATAGCACCATCCGGGTATCTCGCTCCCACTTCTGGGCCACACAAATCGCCTCCAGCACTCCGGGTACTCCTTCGGCCTGACGGTAGATCTCGGCGGTTCCGATTCGCACCCCTGAAACGTTGAGGGTGGCGTCGGAACGACCATGGATGACCATTCCGCCGTGAGGGGTCCAGTTGGCGTAGTCCCCCTGGGTCCAGACCCCGGGGAACTTTTCGAAATAGGCCGCCCGGAACCTGGCGTTTTCGGGGTCGTTCCAGAATCGGAGGGGGATCGAGGGGAAGGGCTCGGTACAGACCAGTTCACCGGTTGGCCCGCTCACCGGGCGGCCATCGTCGTCATAGACCTCCATGGCCATCCCCAGGGTGGCCCCCTGGATTTCTCCCGACCACACCGGGAGGGTGGGGTCGCCTCCCACTAAGCATCCGCACAGATCGGTGCCTCCCGAGATGGAGGCGAGATGAAGATCCTCTTTCACGTGTTGGTACACCCACTCGAAGCCTTCGGGAGAAAGAGGCGATCCGGTGGAGCAGATGGTGCGGAGAGTTTCAAGCCGATGGGTGCCCCGGGGTTGGATGCCGGTTTGGCGGGCGGAGTCGATGAGCTTGGCGGAGACGCCCAGAAGGGTTATCTGGTCCTGGTCGATCAGGTCGAACAGCTGGGTGGGGGAGGGGTGGAAGGGGTTCCCGTCGTAGAGGACGATGCTCGCTCCCGAAGCCAGGGCCGCCACCAGCCAGTTCCACATCATCCACCCGCAAGTGGTCAAATAGAAGGCCCGGTCGCCGGCGCGGATATCCACCTGGTGCTGGTGTTCCTGCATGAGCTTGAACAGCACGCCCGCTCCCCGGTGGACTATGCACTTGGGAGGACCGGTGGTGCCCGACGAGTAGAGGATGAAAAGGGGATGATCGAAGGGGAAAGTCTGGGTGGGAAGCTCGGCGCCCTCGCCGGCGGAAAGAAAGTCGTTCCAGGAGGTCGCATCGGGGACGGTGGTCAGGTCAGGGTCGGGATCCAGGTTGGGAACCACCACTACCTTGCGAAGTGAACCCAGCGCCTCCCGGATCTCTCGCAGCTGCGTCAGTCGGTCGAAGGTTATTCCTCCGTAGGGATAGCCGTCGGCGGCCAGCAGCAGCACCGGATCTATCTGGCCAAAGCGGTCTACCACCCCGGCCACGCCGAAGTCGGCCGAAGTGGAGCTGAACATGGCGCCCAGGCTGGCGGCGGCGATCATCAGCACCACCGTCTCGGGCCGGTTGGGCATCCACGCCGCCACCCGGTCCCCGGCGCTCACCCCGTGGGCAGACAGGGCGCCTGCTGCCGCCGCTACCTGGGACCGCAGTTGGTTCCAGGTCAGGTCCAGGGCGAATCCGTCCTCCCGCCGGTACAGGATGGCCACAGACTCCCCATCCCCTCCGCGGCCGTCCAGCAAGTTGGCGGCCACGCTGAGGCGGGCGTCGGGGAAAAAGCGGGCGGTGATCATCGAGTCGCCCGGGAGGAAGCTCCGTGCGCCTTTGTCTCCCCGCATCCCGACGTGATCCCAGCAGGTCTCCCAGAATTGCTCGATGTTTTCCACGCTCCAACGGTGTAGGGCCACCGAGTCGGGCAGGTCCAGCCCGTATCGCCGGTTGACCTCCCGGCGAAGGCAAGTCATCGCCGAGGCTTCGCTTCTCTGTGAAGAGGGTGTCCAGAGCGGTTGGCCCTTCATGAGGTCAAGAGAATATCGCGGGGACTGTCCGGTCTCACTTGCGGGGATGGCGGGCGGTCAAGTTGACAACTCCGCCTCCATGCCCAGTCTGCCCTGGTGCGAATAGGCGCCCAGGGTCCAGCGGTCGGACGGTGATTGGGGTTCGGGTCCGCCACGCAGGCAGAGGGTGTCTCCGCACAAGAACGGGGAGTTGGCCCGAAAGGAGAAGCGCCCGGGGTCGGAGACGCCGTTGCGGCGGGCCAGTTCCGCGAGGAGCAGGGCGATGAGCGGGCCGTGCACCACCAGCCCGCGATATCCCTCCACGGTGGTTGTATAGGGGTGGTCGTAGTGGATGCGGTGGGCGTTGTTGGTCAGCGCCGAAAAGCCGAACAGGAGCACCGGATCTGTGGAGACATCCTGCGTCCATGGTTTGTAGGGCGGCCCGGTTCGCCCCGGCGGCTCGGCCGGGTCCGAGGAGGAGTCGGTGTACACCAGATTCTGGGTTTCGGTCAACGCCGGTCCGTTCTCGCCCGTTATCCGGTATTCGACCGAGACGAACACCAACGGCCCGCTGCGGCCCTCCTTCCGGACCACGCTTTTGACGGTTCCCAGTCGCTCGGCGGTCTCTCCCACCAGCAGGGAACGATGAAAGACGGTGGCGCCGCCCACGAACATCCTTCTTCTCTGCGGCACGGGGGGAAGGAACCCTCCGCGCCGGGGATGTCCGTCCTCTCCGGTTTCAGAGCGGCGAGAGGCGGGGAGGAAGTAGAGCCAGTGCCACATGGGCGGAAGAGGATCACCCTCCTCGGCGGCCGGGGAGGGAAGGTCCAGCAGGGCGGAGAGGGCGGTGACCGGCCAGGGATCGAGACGCTGGCGGCGCTCTTCGGTGTTTCCCGCCCAATCTGTGAGGTTCTCGGCGTTCATCAGGCGGTTCTGCCTCGGCGGGCTTCCAATTGCAGTCGCACAAAGGGTACGACGTAGCGGTTCTCTCCGGCTCTGGTCAACTCCGCCACCTGTTCGCCTACCTCGGCCACCAGCGACTCGAAGATCTGGGAAGGCAGGCTCGGTCGGTAGCCGGTCAGGGTTTGGGTTGCCAGCCAGCCCAGCAGCCGGGTACGGGTGAAAGGACGAGGCTGGGTCTCGATTCGCAGTTCCTCGGCGCTGCCGAAGGGCGAGCGCGCCAGTATCTCGTCATACCGGGCCAGGGACGGCCACGGGTGGTGGGGCAGACGCCCGTCCAGGTAGTTGTTGAAGGGCGCCTGGCGGGCCACCGAGAAGATGATCTCCCGGATTTCGGCGATGTTGCTCTCTGCGGCGAAACTGGCGATCAGTCTGCCTCCGGGAACCAGGGCAGAGAACAGCCTCTCCAACACCAGGGGGTGGTCTTCGATGGGTATCCAATGCAGACAGGCAATGGAGATCGCGGCGTTGAAGCGCTGTTCCCAACAGAGGTCTTGAATCCGCTGCACTTCGAAGCGAAGTCGCGGCCTCTCATGTCGCCGGGCCTGTTCTATCTGGCTGAGCGAGGCGTCGATGCCGATCACCCGGGCCTCGGGATAGCGGTCTGCCAGAGCCGCGGTCAGGTCTCCGGCGCCGCACCCCACATCCAACAGGGAGTCGCCGGCGCGTAAGTCAAGTTTCCACAGGCCCGGGGGGTCGAAGGCACGGTGATGACCGGTGTTCTCCCGATAGTCGAGCCCGCTCCAAGCATCGGCCGCTCGCTCAACCGGATTCATGTAAGGTGTCCCTTCTGAACCTCCCACCCGTGATGTCCGCACAGCCTTACACTGACGGGTGGAAGAACCCGTCCATCAGAATCCATTTCCAGGTTCTAGGGACGATCGGCTTGGGAAACGCATGAACGCCATTCAGGTAAAGGCGCCACCTTACAGCCTCACTTGAGACAATCTCAATGCCCTCATGGATTTCTGCGTAGATCAAGGATCGTTCCCCTCTAGCCAGCAAGCCGTCTCCGCCGGGGTCCCGGTGAGCGATGGTGGTGTCCACGAATTCCTTGGTACGACTACTGGTCTCTTTGAGAGCCTTGAGGCTTTGCTCTACCTCTTCGGGATCAATATGGCCCCTACCAGAGGAGTCCAGATTGAACCGTAAGGTCTGGGACAGATCTCGTTCAAGGGCCATTGCTTCATAACGATGTACCGACAACACTTCAATGTTTCGCTTTATGGAGTCGATCAACGAGTAGAGGCTCCTCACCTCACTTTGCTTTTCGCACACTCTCCGTAGAGCCACGGCCTGTCGGTGAGCATAGAGATGGGCGTAGTGGACTACCCAGGCGAAGCTGCGTTCGGGATATCGCTGTACGGCATCGTCCCTCACTTGAGTAAAGAGGTCTTGATGATAATTGAGCAGGTAAATCTCATTCTCAAGCAGGTCTTCGATCCTGCCTTGCCACCCTTGGAACAAAGCGTCTTGATCTTTGGAGGGAGCAGTCATAGAGCGTGGATGGCCTGCAGGGATGCCCGAATAACATTCACCCGGTGTATGTTATTCGCCAAATAACATACATGGCCCCTCCCTCGTGTTGGTTAAGGAGAAGCTGTTACCAGGTGAAGGGGCGGTCCACTCCGGCCAGCTTGACGCCGGTGAGCGCGGAAGAGTCCAGGGAAAGCGCCCGCAGATCCTCGGTCTCCAGGTTGTGGACGTTTGACTTTCCGCAGGCCTTGGCCAACATGGTGATCTCCATGGTCATGGCGGTCAGGTAACGCGCCACCCGATCGGCGGCGGCGTCCACATGCAGTCGGGTCTCCAAAAAGGGGTCCTGGGTGGTGATCCCCACCGGACAGCGCCCGGTGTGGCAGTGGTGGCAGCGTCCCGGAGAGGTGCCGATCTTCTCGTAGTCCTCCAGATAGCGGGGGGAGTTGCAGCCCAGAGCCATCAGGGCGGCGGTGCCGATCATCACCGCGTCGGCCCCCAAGGCCAGGGCTTTGGCGGCGTCGGTGCCTGTGCGGATACCTCCCGAAACCACCAGCTTCACCTCTCCGGCCATGCCGCTTTCGTTCAGGGCCTCCCGGGCGGCAGGGATGGCGGACATGGTGGGGATGCCGGTGTGGTCCAACAGCAGTTCCGGGGAGGCCCCGGTTCCGCCCTCCGCTCCGTCCAGCACTATCACATCGGCCACCTTGGCCGCCATGGCCACGTCGAATCGCGGTCGGGTGGCGCCCAGCTTCACAAAGATGGGAATCCGGTAGCCGGTGGCTTCCCGGAGTTCCTCGATCTTGATCAGGAGGTCGTCTGCGCCCAGGAAGTCGGGATGGCGAACCGTGGAGCGTTGGTCGACTCCCACCGGGAGGGAACGCATCTTCGCCACCCGCTCGGAGACCTTCATCCCCAGCAGCAATCCACCGGTGCCGGGCTTGGCGCCCTGGCCGATCACGATCTCGATGGCGTCGGCCCGACGGAGGTGCTCGAGGTCCAGTCCGTAGCGGGACGGGGTCATTTGGTAGACCATGGTCTTGGAGGCTTGCCGTTCCTCCTCCAGCATGCCTCCCTCCCCGCTGCATGTCATTGAGCCCACCTTGGACGCCCCCCGCCCCAAGGCGGCCTTGGCCGAGGCCGAAAGCGCTCCGAAGGACATGGAGGCTATGTAGATGGGGATGTCGAGTTCGATGGGCTTGGAGACCAGGCCGGGCCGGTTACCAAGCACTGTCTTGGTCTCACAACTCTCCCGGTAGCCCTCCAGGGGAAGCCGGGTGGCGGTGGCGGGCACGAACACCAGGTCATTCCAGTCGGCCATGCGCCGGTTGGCGGTGGTGAAGCCCCGGATCTGGTAGCGCCCCAGGCGTGACATGGCGTGGACATCGGCGATGTCCTTGGGTGTCCAGCGGATGCTTTCCCCATGGTCGTAGGAGGAGGGGATGCCGGCCGGACGGGCGGCACTCCCTCCGTCGCGGAGGGCCACCAGATCCTCGTGGGAGAGTCCGTTCGGCGTGTTGGTAATGCTCAGATCATCAGCCATGCGGAGGAGTCCCTGCTTTCGAAATACCAAAGTCGCTGTCCCGACACCACTTTTTTCCAATCCCGGGTGGAGTCGCCCAACCCCAGGTCGGCCAGAAGATCTTCAACGTCCCCTACTTCTTCGGAGGTGGGTTCCACCGGGTGGCTGTCCACCCCCAGTGACTTGATGTCACCCGCCACCCATACCGCCCCTTCCCACAGGGAGTCGCCGGTGGCGTCCCCCGCGTCCCCCAGGGTGATGATCCGACCCGTGTGCGCCATGAAGCCGCTCAGATAGCCGATGTTGCCCTCCACCACGATATCCCCGCCCTTCTGGGCGACCCCGCAGCGAGGCCCGGTGTTGCCCTTGATGTGGATCAGCCCTCCCCGCATGGAGGCGCCCACGCTCATCCCGGCATAGCCGTCGATGGTTATTCTCCCCCGGGCCATGGCTTCTCCGACTCCCCACCCGCAGTCTCCTTCCACATGAATCACGCCGCCGCTGTTGAGCCCGCCGCAGTAGTAGCCGACATTGCCGAGAATGCGAACCGGTGTGTCCTCGGTCAGGGCCACCGCCAGGTTGTGACGGGAAAGGGGATCGGTGACCACGATCTCCGACGCGGTGGACGCCAGGGATCGGATGTCCCGGTTGATATCCCGGAGAGGACGGTCTCCCGCCTCGATAGTCACCACGCTCACACGACTGCGGCCTCCAATACCCCACAGTTCCAAGTGGTGTACTCGGCAGGCCCGTCGTAGTTGATGACGGGGTGGTGCTTCCGATAGACCTTGCGGACTGCCTGTTCCTCGGTGGCGGCGGCCATGTTGCCGTTCTCCATAATCACGGCCAGAGGCTTGATCGCCCACTTGTCCTTGGCCATGCCCATCTGATGAGGGGTGGTGGCCAGGTAGGTGAAGACGCCATCCATCTCGGTTAGGGACAGTTGCAGGGCCTCTTCCAGGGTTAGCCCGCGGCTCATCTGATCGGAGATCCAAACCGCGATCATCTCCGAGTCGTTGTCGGTGAAGAACCGGTATCCGGCCCGGATGAGTCGGTCGCGGGTCAACCAGTAGTTGGTAAGTTGGCCGTTGTGGACGATGGCGATGTCGGGAAACGGTCTCGCCCAAAAGGGGTGGGAGGCGGTGGGGTAAACCTTGGACTCGGTGGCCATCCGGGCGTTGGCGATTCCGTGGGTGCCGATATAGCTCCCCAAGTCGTGCTTTTCCATCACCTCTTCGGCGTTGCCCACATCCTTGATGATCTCCAAGCTGCGTCCCACCGACTGGATTTCGAATCCACCGATGGCGTCGGCCTCTTCCAGCCATTCGACCAGCTCCGAGGACGGCTCGGCGATGGTCATCCTCACCGAGACATGCCGCTGTTTGAGCCCATCCCAGGTCGGGTCCGCCAAAAAGTCCGATCCGTGCTCTCGCAAGGTCGAGAGGAAAGTGTCGAGGTCACCGTCGAGTCGGCGCCGGTCCATGCTCACCACCCGCACCATGTAGCCGACCGCCAGCGGGTCGCGGTAGATGGCGAAGCCGGTGGAGTCACTTCCCCGATGGGCCATGGCCTGCATCATGGCCACCAGATCGGCGCCGACCGGGCCCGGTTCACGGAGAATTCTTCCTGCTATCCCGCACATGGTTCGGGCTCCCCTGGTAGTTGGCGGTTTGCCCTTGTTCGGCGAAGCGAACTGTTTGAATGGATTTTACCCATCGTACAATTCGGTGAGGCGGAGCAGAAGCTGCAACTGGGCGTCCGCCTCCTCTTGGCGCATGGGCACGGAGTAGGGGGGCATGGGAGGAAGGAAAATGGCGGTGATGGTCCCCGGCATCGGGATGATCTCCACCCTCTGCCCTCCCGGCCCCACCAAGAGGTGAACCTGTTTGAGTTCTCCTTTGGGGATAAGCTTTCGGACCCGGGAGTCCCGGGTGGCCCGCTCAGCCACTGCTTGGACAAAGGGCTTCGGCGAGCGGGTGGTGAAGCGGTTGTGTTTGAAGTGATAGGAGATACGCTCGGGTTTGGCGTCCGGTTCTCCTTTCAGAGTGACCCAGATGGTGTCCAGGAGAGCTCCGAAGATGCGCACCCGGCCGGTGAAGCCGACTGCCAGCTGCACATCATCGTCCAATCGGGCTTTCACCTGGCGGTGACCCTTGGTGACCTGGTAGATGATGTTGAACTTCTCCAACGCGGCCCTAGGCTCCTCGAGAATGCGCCGGCGTCGGGTTTCGTAGAGTCCTGAAACGCGGGTGCGAATATTGAGGTTGGCCCACGGCGAACCTGAAGTGCTATCAAGATCCATTAGTTATCCAAGGCTACCTGCACCGATAGCAAAAGAAGCCCACGGGCATGGCCCGCGGGCTTCTTTTTTTGGTTATATCGAGTTGTGGCTAGGAGCTGTACTGGCTTTCCATCTTTGAGAACTTACGCATTGCGTAGGAAATGGGAGCGGCGATCAACGAGCCTACGAAGACCCAGAGAACCGGCCCAAGTTTCAGGTTGGAGGCGGTGTCGATCAAGTAGCCTCCTTCACCCCAGTGGTCCCCACCGAAGGCCACGGAGATCCCGTACAGGGTGATGAGGGCGCCGATGATCGGGACGATCAGCGGCAGTTTGTAAGGACGGTCCACATCTGGATCCATCACCCGGCCGACTATCACCACGATGTGGAAGGCCACATAGAGCAGCAGCCACAGGTAAGCGCCGGTAAAGATCAACGACACCACCGTTCCGGCGGTGGCGCCGACTGTCACGTAGAGGACGGCGGTGATGATTATCGCCGTCCAAGGGGTGCGGTAGCGGGGATGAAGCTTGGAGAAGATGCGGGAGAGGGGTCCGAAGAGATGACCGTTGCGGGATATCCCGTAAAGAATCCGGGGCATCCCGGCATAGACAATGGTCATTGAGGCAAAGGTTGCCAGAACACTGGCCGCGGCCATCAGATAACGGCCACCCTCACCCCAGAACTCCCGTCCCACGAAGAGTTGGGTGCAATTGCCGGCGCAGCCGGAAGCTTCCAGTCCGCTCTGCCACCAACCAGTCGATGCGGTGCCGAGCACGCCGAAGCCCATGAACAGGGAAGTGGCGAGGATGGCGACCAAGCCCCACACGATCCCCTTGGGGATCATGCGAGCCGGATCCTTGGTTTCCTCGGCCAGTGGGCCGACGAACTCGATGCCGATGAACGACCAGATGGCGATGATCAGCCCAGCCGCGATGACACCTTGGCCGACTATTCCTTCAGCCCCTTCAGTACCGAGCCAGTTCCACATACTGAGATCGGCGTCCCAGTTGCCAGCGCTCCAGCCTCCGGTGTTCCCGGCGCCGAAGTATCCGAACAAGCCGAATATCCAGCGGATGGCGAGCATCACCAGCACCACCAGGAACTCCACCCTGGCCAGAATTTGAATTCCCAATAGGTTGGGAATCACGGCCAGAATGGTCATCCCGATGATCCAGGGAAGAATTACTATGTTGTCGGCACCCAGCAGGACGGTGTCGTTGGTTTCAAAGATCGCCCGCAGGCCGAACGCGCCGGCGTTGGTTTCCAACGCTCCCACCAGCCCGAACATGGCGTAGAAGGAGAATCCCAGGAAGATTCCCGTTATAGACGCTTTGGCGCCCTTACCCCCGAAAGCGGCCGCGCCATAGTCGTAGATCGCGCCTGCCCGCGGGTAGGTCACCGCCAGTTCGGCGGCGGACAAGCCCAGGAGCAGGTTGATGACAAAACCCATAAGCAAGGCCATGGCAAAGGCGGTGCCGATGCCAATCCACCCTTCGAAGTCCGACACCAGAGTGGAACTGGCGACTACCAGTCCGACCCCGGCCATAAAGACATCCCGGGTGCTCAGTGCCTTGATAAGGCCCTGATCTGTGTTAGAAGTCAATGGGTCCTCCTTAACGTAGCTACTACTTCGCGGCGAACCCCCTGGGCCCGCCTCAATGTACATTTCCCGCCCCACTATACATACCGAATCCAGCTCTTCTGGGAAACCCTCAAAAAACTTCAGGCGCTGACAGCTTGTCGTCCGACTATAGCTCATCGGCTAACAGGGCGTCCACCTCGATCTCGACCATCATGCCCTCCACTGTCAGGCCGGCTTCCACCCCGGTCAGCACCGGCTCGATCCCCCGAAAGCGCTCGCCGTGGGCCCGGATAAAGCCACCACCTGCGGCGATGTCGGAGAAGAAGGCGCGGGTTCTGACCACATCGGAGAGGGAGGCGCCCACCTCTCCCAGCGCCTTTTCTATACGGTCCAGGATGTAGTGGGTCTGGGCATAGGCATCCCCGGGGGCGTGCAGCTTCCCGCTCGGCTCCACAGCGGTGGTGCCGGCCACGAACACGAAAGGCCCCACCCGGCGGGCACGTACATAGGATCCCACTTCTTCGAAACGCCCTCCCCCCCGGGCGGTGCGGATCACGACCATTGACGAAGCTTTCTTGAGCGAAAAGGTCGCCCTCACTCTAGCGCCCCGGCACTTTCCGCTACTTGGCCGGCTCCGTTTTGTCACAGTGGTTTATCACCCTTGTCACTACAGTAAGCACAAGGAAGGAGCAAGGATGGCTAGCGCCGGCGATGTAGCAGCTCTCTTAATGGAGAAGCTGGGCAGCGCGTCCACGATGAAGCTGCAGAAGCTTCTTTATTACGGCCAGGGATGGCACTTGGCCTGGGATGGCGTACCGCTTTTCGAAAATCGCATTGAGGCTTGGGCGAACGGCCCGATAGTGAAGTCGATCTGGCAAAAGCACCGGGGAAGGCATCTCCTGAGGCATCCCTGGCCCGAGGATGGTGACGCCGGCCGTCTCGACGCGGATGAAAAAGAATCTGTGGAGGTGGTTCTGTCGTGGTATGGGGACTGGACTCCCAGCCAATTGGCCTTGGCTACCCATCGGGAGCGTCCCTGGCTCGAAGCTCGTGGTGATCTCCCGCTGGGTGCGCGTGGCAACACCGAAATCGATCCAGAGGTCATGCAGGACTACTTCTGTGGGCTTTTGATCTAAACCGTGGCGAGGAGGGGCAAAGGCAAGGGGGCGTCTTGAGAAACCGGTCCCACCTGCGAATGCAAAGAGCACAGAACACTTAAGATCGGCCACATCTCGGCCCTCCTGGCGGTTCGGTGACTTCGACAGAACCTTTCCGAGGCAGGGAGGCTGGGAAAGGCTGGAGGCAGAGGAGTTGAGAGCGATCCTCAGCACCCTCGCCCATTGCGAAGAGCAAAATATAATCGGGGCTGTTCAGGCGGCCCGACAGCAAAGGAGGGATGGTTCTATACGACGCGAATGCCATCAGTCAAGGTTTTGAGCCAAATGCCAAGAGGCGGCTGAGTGAAAGGAACCTCGAAGATCTCGATGAAATCGTACGGATTCGGGTGAGCGCCAAACAGCGCCTCTACGCATTGCGGGAATCCGACCACGTATTCAGTCTCCTATGGTGGGATCCCGACCACGAGATCTACCCCACCAAGCCCAAACGCACCTGAGCCTGCATAGGGGGTCGAGGGCATTGTTTCAGGAGAGCCGCCGCGTCGGGCCGGTAAAGTTGTCAAAAGACGCATTGTCAACGAAACGCCTATCCCCATGACCGAGAATCAGCCGGAGACCACCTCCGGAATCCCACTCAAGCTGCTCTATGAGCCCGGCGACGTCCCTCCGGGGATCAGAGAGGCCCTGGCCCAGCCGCCCGGCCGGGCGCCCTATCTGCGCGGCGCCTATCCCCGTATGTACCGGGACCGGCCCTGGCGGATCTTTCAGCTTTCGGGGTACGGCAACCCCGAGGACATGAACCGGCGGCTCAAATTCCTGCTCTTCGAGGCGGGGGAGACGGGGATCATCATCAAGCACGACCGGATGACCGATGATCACCTCTATGACGTCGATCATCCCGAAATAGTGGAAAGACGGGAGGATGTGGGCCTGACCGGCACGGTCACGGTGGGGCTGCGTGACTACGAAACCATTCTCTCGGACCTCCCCCTCGAGTCCATCTACGCAAAGCCGGGGGGAGGGGTCCCCCAATCGGCCGTCTACACCCTTCCCAGTTACTGGTCGGTGGCCAGCCGACGGGGGATACCACTCGAGAAACTGGCCGGAACCGGGCAGAGCGACTTTTTCCTCACCTACCTGGGGTGTCCCACCAAGGAGCAGATCCCGCCCGAAGCTGCGATCCGGTTCAATCTCGACCTGATCGAATGGTGCTCGGAGCGGATGCCGCGCTGGGTGCCGGTCTCCATCGCCGGCTACAACGCGGCGGACAGCGGCCTCTCCGCACCCCAGGAACTGGGAGCGGTTATGGCCAACGCTGCTCAGTACCTGGATCTGATCGCGGCCCGAGGCCGGGTGGATCTGGAAAGCCTGGTGCACCGGATCGGAGGGGTGAACTTTCGGGTCTCCATGGAGATTTTCGAGGACGCCGCCAAGCTGCGAGCCGCCCGCAAGATGTGGTCGGACATGCTCTCCGACCGCTATGGGATCACCAACGAGAAGGCCCGGCAGATGAGAATCCACGTGGTCACCGCCGGGAGCGCCATGACCTACCAGGAGCCCTTCAACAACATCGTGCGGGGAACCCTCATGGCGCTGGCGTCGGTATTGGGAGGGACCCAGTCGCTGGGGGTGTCAGGCTATGACGAGGCGATGTCCATTCCCTCCGACCACGCCCATCTGATGTCCATCCGCATCCAGCAGATCCTCCAGAACGAGATAAACCTGCGGGAGGTGGCCGATCCGCTGGGCGGGAGCTTCTACATCGAGTCGCTCACCGGTGAACTGGAAGAACGCGGCTGGGAGTTCTTCGATCAGATCCAGTCCCGTGGAGGCTTCCTGGCGGTGCTCGACGACGGCTTTCTGCTGGAGTGCGCCGAGGAGAACAATCAGCGCATCGCGGCGGGGATGGAATCGGGCGATCGGGCGGTCGTGGGAGTGAACACCCACACCATCGACGATCCGATCCTGGAAGTTGAGGCCTTCGAGGGACGGTCGGGCGCCCAGACCTGGGAGATGGCCATGGAACGCCTCGATGATCTGCGCCGTACCCGCCACCGCCAGGGCGCCATGGAAGCCCTTCGCCAACTGGAGGCGGTGTGCCGGGACGACTCGGTGAACGCCATCCCCGCCTTTATGGAGGCGGTGAGCGCCGATGCCTCCATCGGGGAGATCGGGAATGTGCTGAGGGAGACCTTCGGTGACTGGCAGGTGCCGATAAGTGTCTGATTCCGCATCGACGCCTCGGCCCCCGGCCCGGGTGCTGGTGGCCAAGAGCAGCCTGGACGGGCATTGGCGGGGAGTGGCGGTGGTGGCCCGGGCCCTCCGGGAGGCCGGCTTCGAGGTCATCCTGGGCGGGATGCTCCGCCCCAGCGAAATGGCCGCCGTCGCCGCCGCCGAGGATGTCGACCTGGTGGGCATCAACGTCGGCGGCCGGGTGGAGGTGGTGGAGAGAGCATTGGACGAGATGGAGGCGGCGGGAGTGGGCGATGTTCCGGTGTTCGTGGGGGGAACCGTCCCTCCCCAGGCCATTTCCCGGCTGACTGACCGGGGGGTGGGAGTGTTTCCTCCGGGAAGTTCGCTGTCCTCCATCGTGGAGGAGGCCCGTCGCCTCACAGGACAAGAGCCCCTCGCTGAGGGCGTTTAGCAGCCGGTCGGCGCTGGTAACTTTAACTTCACATTCTCGAATAGCACAGAGGAGATGCCCCTAAATGGTGATGACCCCCAGCGAGGCCTTGGTTGAGACTCTTCGGGTGGAGGGAGTGACCGATGTCCCGGGAATAGTGGGATCGGCTTTCATGGACGCCCTTGACCTTTTCCCCGCGGCCGGCATCCGGTTCATACCTGTCCGCCACGAGCAAAACGCCGCCCATATGGCCGACACCTACGCGCGGGCCACCGGCCGTCCCTCGGTCTGCACCGCCCAGAACGGCCCAGGGATCACCAATATGGTCACGGGGATCGCAGCCGCCTATCACGCCCATTCCCCGGTGGTGGTGATAACCCCCTCGGCCACTTCGGGGTCGGTCGGCCTGGACGGCTTCCAAGAGGTGGAGCAACTCTCCATTTTTCGCAGCATCACCAAATTCCAGTTGCAGGTTCCCCGCCCGGACCGGATGGCCGAGTCGATGAGAACCGCTTTCCGGATGGCTATGGCCCATCTGGGTCCGGTGCAGGTGGACATCCCCCGCGACTTCTTCTACGGGGAATCCCACGAGCAGATCCTCGAACCCAACCGGTATCGCTCCGAGGAACGAGGAGCGGGTGATCCCGCCCTCCTGGACCGGGCCGCGGCGATCCTGGCCGAGGCCCGGACCCCGGTGATCGTGGCCGGCTACGGGGTGGTGCTTTCCGACGCCTACCAGGAGACCGCCCGATTGGCCGAACAGCTCGGCGCCCCGGTGGCCGCCTCCTATTTGCACAACGACGCCTTCCCTTACACCCACCCCCTGTCGGTGGGCCCCCTGGGCTACATGGGATCAAGGGCCGCCATGGAGCTTTTGTCCGAAGCGGACGTGGTTCTGATGCTGGGCTGTCGGATAAACGTGTTCGGAACGGTTCCCCAATACGGGCTCGACTTCTATCCGCGCTCAGCCAAAGTAGTGCAGATCGACATAGACCCCGAGCAGTTGGGCAGGTCGAAGCCGATCGAGTTGGGGATCATCGCCGACGCCCGCCAGGCCGCCGAGGCGCTCTCGGCCCGACTGGCGACGACCGTGGGCGAGAGGCCTGCGGACCATGCTCGGCTGGATCACATCGCCGACGCCAAGGTCCGCTGGGACAAGGAGTTGTCTGCCCGTTCGGCTTCGGACGCCACTCCCATCAGTCCCCGCCGGGCTCTGAGCGAGTTGGCGGCGACGCTCACCGACGACACCTTCGTCACCACCGACATCGGCAACATCTGCTCGGTCTCCAACGGCTATCTGCGCTTCGCCAAGCCCCGTCGGTTCATGGCCGCCATGGGCTTTGGGAACTGCGGGTTCGCTTACCCCGGTGCGCTGGGGGCCAAGCTGGCCTCGCCTGACTCGCCGGTGGTGGCCATCGTCGGCGACGGAGCGTGGGGGATGAGTCTTGCCGAGGTGATGACCGCGGTGGAAGAAGACCTGCCGGTGACCGCGGTGGTGTTCAACAACCAACAATGGGGAGCGGAAAAGCGCAACCAGATAGACTTTTACGACAACCGCTTCGTGGGCACCAACATCGGCCACCATCTGGGAGGATTCAACTTCGCCGAGATCGCCACCGCCATGGGCGGGCGGGGGATCAGGGTAACCGACCCCGCCGATCTCAAGGACGCCTTCGGGGAGTCGCTCGACCCGGAGGTGGCGACCGTGGTGGAGGTGATGGTCGACTCCGAAGAGTTGGCCGAGCCTTTCCGCCGCGACGCCCTCCAGCAGCCCATCCGGCATCTGGAGCGCTATCGGCATTTAGCCGCCGACCACTAGCAACGAGGAGAAGTCTTTATGACCACCACTCTCACCACCAACGCCTTGGCGCACACCGCTCTGCATTTCACTCCGGGGAAGCTTTGGCAAAGCGGAAGGGCTCCGGTTTTCGTACGCGGGGAGGGCGTCCGCATCTGGGACCAGGAGGGAAACTCTTACATCGACGGCCTGGCCGGGTTATTCAGTGTCCAGATCGGCCACGGCCGGGCGGACATCGCCGCGGCCGCCGGAGAGCAGATGAAAACCCTCGCCTACATGCCCTCCTGGTCGGCCACCACCCCGCCCACCATTGAGGCCTCCAATCTGATCGCCTCTCTGGCGCCGGGCGACCTGGACGTGGTGTTCCTGGTCAGTTCCGGATCCGAAGCGGTGGAGTCGGCCATCAAATTCTCACGGCAGTACCACTCGGCACGCAACGAGCCGCGCCGGGTGAAGGTGATCAGCCGCAACCTGTCCTATCACGGAACCACCTTGGGAGCCTTGTCGGCCACCGGTCTCACCGGCATCCGGGAGGCCTACGGGCCGCTTCTCTACGGGTTCCGCAAGGTGCCTAACACGCTGGGGTTCGACGACGGCGTGGAGGCGGCGGCCCGCGTGGAGGAGGCCATAATTGAGGAGGGTCCCGAGTCGGTGGCGATGGTGTTGGCCGAACCGGTGCAGAACGGGGGAGGTTCGATCGTTCCCCCCGCCGGCTATTGGCAGGAACTGCGCCGCATTTGTGATAAGTATGGGGTGCTGCTCTGTGCGGACGAGGTCATCAACGGGTTCGGGCGACTCGGAGAGTGGTTCGGGTCCGAGGTGATGGGAGTGGTCCCCGATCTGCTCACCTTCGCCAAGGGCGCCACTTCTTCCTACGCTCCAATCGGCGGTCTGCTGATCCGCCAACCCATCTTCGAGGAGTTGATTGATTCCCACATCGGCACCTTCAACCACGGGGCGACCTGGGGAGGTCATCCGGTGGTAGCCGCCACCGCGGTCGCCAACCTCACCGCCCTCCGCGATGAGGACGTAGTGGGCAACGTGCGCCGCCTGGGAGGCTATTTCCGGGAACAGCTGGAGCGGATGTCGGCCGGGCATCGGATGGTAAGCGACGTGCGGGGAATGGGGTTCTTCTATGCGGTGGAACTGACCGCCGACCGGGAGAGCGGGCGGCGGCTGACCGCCGAGCAGGCGGGGGTCTTGCTGAAAGAAACCCTCCCGCCCCTCATGATGGAGGCGGGGCTCTACACTCGAGCCGACGACCGGGGGGAGCCCAAGGTTCTCTTGTGCCCGCCTCTGATCTCCACCCGTTCGAATATCGACGACATGGTGGCGATGGTCGACCGGGCATTGGAGCAGGCCGGCGCCATGGAGTGGTAACCGCGGGACCGAATAAACCGATGGAGCAACGTAGGCCTTTTAGTCACTGGGAGCCGTCCTAATGAGCATCAACAACATCGCCGGGGTCGTCCGCCAGCACGCCGCCTCGCAACCAGACAAGACCGCGCTGGTCTACGGATCGGAGGAGGTCACCTTCGCCGAACTTCATGAGCGCTCCAGCCGCACCGCCAACGCTATGGCCGCGGCCGGGGTGGGACACGGGGACCATGTGGGGTTCTTGGACAAGAATTGCATGGAGTTCTTCGACTTCCTGTTCGGCGCGGCCAAGCTGGGAGCGGTGCATGCCGGCATCAACTGGCGGCTTTCTCCGGGGGAGATCACTGGGGTGATCAACGACGCCGAGATCAAGCTGCTGGTGGTGGGAGAAGAATACGTTCCCGTCCTGGACGAGATCGAAGGCGGCCTCTCCACGGTGAAGAAGATTCTGGTGGTGGGCGGCCATTCCCGTCATCAGTCCTTTGAGGAGTGGCGGGACAGCTACCCGGCTGGCGATCCGGGGGGCGGCGCCCAAGGGGACGACATCGTGTTTCTCTTGTTCTCATCGGGCACCACTGGGTTCCCCAAGGGGGCGATGATCCCCAACGAGGCGTTCATGGAGCTGAAGCGGACCTGCTCTCCCATGTGGGGCTTTGACGGGGACTCGGTGAACCTGGTCAACCTGCCCATGTTTCACATCGGTGGGGTGGGATGGTCGACCCTGGGGCTTTATAACGGCAACACGTCCATAATCGCCCGGGACAACATCCCCTCCCTGCTGGTGGACCTGGTGGTGGGACACCGGATCTCCAACGCTTTTTTGGTGCCGGTGCTGCTCCAGTTCATGTTGACGGTGCCGGGGGTGGCCGACGCCGACTTCTCGGCGCTTCGGACCATCGTCTACGGGGGCTCCCCCATCTCCGAAGAGGTGCTCCGCCAGTCCATCGAGGTGCTGGGCTGTGATTTCGCCGGGGCCTACGGGCTCACCGAATCCTGCAACGGGGTGACCACCCTCTTTCCCGACGAGCACGATCCGGGCGGCCCCTACGCCTATCGGCTGTTGTCGGTGGGCCGCCCTCATCCCAACGTAGAACTCAAGATCGTCGATCCGGTTTCCACCGAGGATCTGGCGGCCGACGAGGTGGGCGAGATCTGGCTTCGGTCTCCCCAGCTGATGAGCGGTTATTGGAAGAACCCGCAAGCCACCCGAGAGACCATCAACGCCGAGGGGTGGATGCGCACTGGTGACGCCGGGTCGCTCGACGGGGATGGGTTCGTGTATATCCGGGACCGGATCAAGGACATGATCATCTCCGGTGGGGAGAACATCTACCCCGCCGAGGTGGAGAACGTGCTGATGGAGCATCCGGGAGTGGCCGATGTCGCGGTGATCGGGGTGCCCAGCGCCCGCTGGGGCGAGACTCCCCGGGCGGTGATCGTCCCTGCCGGCGACGATGCACCCACCGAGGCCGAGATTATCGAGTTCTGCCGGAGCCGCATCGCCCACTACAAGTGCCCCACCTCGGTGGGGACCATCGACGTCATTCCCCGCAATCCGTCCGGGAAGATCCTCAAGGGCGATCTGCGGGACATGTACGTCGCCCAAGAGGCGTAGGGGGGAGGCGCAATGAAAATAGGAGCGGTATTCCCTCAAATCGAGATCGGCGCCGACCCGGCCGCGGTACGCGCCTGGACAGAGACCGCCGAAGGGCTGGGCTTCGATTCGATCCTCACTTACGAGCACGTGCTGGGGGCGGACCCCTCTCGCCACGTCCTCACCGGCCCCTACACCCACGAGGATGGCTTTCACGAGCCGTTCGTCTTGTTCGGGTACATGGCAGGGATCACCTCGCGGATCGAGTTGTGGTTGGGGGTGCTGGTGCTTCCCCAGCGGCAGACCGCCCTGGTGGCCAAGCAGGCCGCCACCTTGGATCTGCTGTCGGGCGAAAGGTTCACTCTGGGGGTGGGAGTGGGCTGGAACCAGGTGGAATACCAGGCTCTGGGACAGGACTTCAGTCGGCGGGGTCGTCGGTTCGAAGAACAGATGATCCTCCTGCGAAGACTATGGGAAGAGGAGTTGGTCACCTATGAGGGCGAGTTCCATCACTTGGAGGCGACCGGGATCAATCACCGCCCCCGGAGGCGGATTCCCATCTGGATCGGGGGCTGGGCCGACCCGGTGATGAAGCGGATCGGCTGGTGGGCGGACGGCTGGCTGGCCTCGGCCGGCTCTCTCAAGACGGCACACCTTCCCGACCGGACCGGCAACACCGCCGGGCTGCTCAAGCGGTTCGAGCTGGTGGAGGCGGCCGCCCGAGAAAAAGGGCGGGACCCCTCCGAGATCGGGCTGGGGATGATGGTCGGTGAGGTGGGGTTCACGGGACGGGTGCCCTGGGACCCCGCCGAATACGCCCACCGCAGCAAGGAGTGGGGGAAAGCGGGGGTCGCCCATGCCTTCCTGGGGACCATGGGATATGATTTCACGGTCGACCAGCACCTCGCCGCTATGGAGGACTTCATGTCGGCCTATAAGAGTGGCGGGTGATTGGCGGGCTGGGAGGGGAGCGGGTTAGATTGGGAAACCTATGAAACAGACCCCGGTTCTTGAGGGCTCGTTCGTCTCCGATCCCGAGCCTGTCCTGGTGGGGAGCCGATGCCGGTCCTGTGAGACGGTGGCTTTCCCGGCCAGCTTCACCTGCCCGAATCCCCGATGTTCAGAAAAAGATGTGGCGCCCACCCCCCTTTCCCGCACCGGACGGCTGGCCAGTTGGACGACCGTCCACTTCCCGCCCCCGCCGCCCTTCGTGGCGCCCGATCCCTTCGAGCCCATCACGGTGGTGGAAGTGGAGTTCGCCTCCGAGGGAATCCAGGTGGTGGGCCCCCTGGCCGACGCCTCGGCGGACCAGCTCCGGATGGGGATGCCGATGGAGACGGTGGTGGCGCCCTACTACTCCGACGATTCGGGAGAGGTGATCGGCTGGAAGTTCCGTCCCTACTCGGAGGAGAGCAACGATGACTGACGTGATAGTGGCCGGAGTGGGCATTCACCCCTGGGGGAAGTTCCCCGACAAGAGCTGGGTCGAGATGGGAGCGGAAGTGGCGCTCGGGGCGGTGGCCGACGCCGGCATGGCATGGACAGATGTGGAGGCGATGGTCTCGGGCGCCATGCAGTGGGGAGGCTCCACCGGGATGAGGTCGGGGAACACCATCGCCGCGGCGGTGGGGGAGACGGGGGTACCCATCGCTAACATCAACAACGCCTGCGCCTCGGGGGGTTCTTTGATGAGGGCGGCTTTTGCCATGATCACCTCAGGAATGCACCACTCGGTGCTGGTGATCGGGACCGACAAGTCCCCCAAGGGCTATTTCCCCAGCGTTCCGGTGCTGGCCGACGAGCCCCGTCCCCCGGTGGACATGGTCCGCTGGCAGGTGGGGGTCCCCAATCCCGCTTACTGGGCACTCGAGATGCGAAAGCGCATGGAGGCCTACGGGTCCACCGAGGAGCATCTAGCCAAGGTGAAAGTGAAGAACTCCAAGCACGGGTCGCTCAACCCCTATGCCCGCTATCAGAAGGCCTTCACCCTCGAACAGGTGCTGGCCTCTCCGATGGTGTGTGATCCCCTTCGCCTGCTGGAGATCTGCGCCACCTCCGACGGTGCGGCGGCGGTGGTGCTGGTGAGCGGCGATAAGGCCCGCCGACTGGGTATCAGGCCCCTGGTAAAGGTGGCGGCGTGCTCTCTGGCCAGCGGCGAGTTCGGCGATCCCACCATCCGTATTCCCTTGCTGTCGGCCACCTCCGACGAGGCCGCCACCGCTCCGCTACTGTCGGAGAGCCGGCTGGCGGCCCAGATGGCCTATGAGCAAGCCGGTCTGGGGCCCGAGGATATGGATTTCGTGGAGCTTCCCGACAACTCCTCCTGGCACGAACTGCAGTACCTGGAAACCATGGGGTTCTGCGGAGAGGGCGAAGCGGAGAAGCTCTTGGACGCGGGCGAGACGGCACTGGGAGGACGACTCCCGGTGTGCCCCAGCGGAGGATTCTCCTCATTCGGAGAAGCCACCATGGCCCAAGGCATCCTCCAGATAGTGGAGGTGACCTGGCAGCTTCGGGGCACGGCCGGCGCCCGCCAAGTAGAAGGCGCCCGGAAGGCCATCACCGAGGTGTACGGCGCCCAGGCCAACAACTCGGCCTGCATCCTCACCACCTAGCTGTCTGATCTCCGACAGGCGGGTGAATACCGGATCAGTGTTCTGGGGCGCAAATTCTGCGAACCGCAGTCGTTGTGTACCACGGAAAAGTCGCGAAATTTTTCCCTTCTGGGCCCACCCCCGCCGCCACCTTGCCATGGGTCGAACAAGCTCCGCCCAGCCCGGAACAGGGCTCGTTGAATAAGGCGATCTGATCCCTCGACGCGGTCCGAACGACGCCGATACGGACCCTCTCGGTGTTTGGCTTGTATCAATATGAACTCTCTGTGGGACAGAATCAACTCCCCAAAGGCAGGTTTTTTGACAACCCGTCCCAGGAGTCGCGTACCTGAGTCATTTTCTTTGTTTTGCACGGTATCCGCGGCGGTAGGGATGCCGTGGGCGGGGTGGGCGTCCGTATTGGGTAGGGGGTGGCCGGAGGGAGTACTGGCCGGTGGGGGTCCGGCGTACTCTCCAGCCGTTGTCGTGGACTTTGTGATGACAGCGACTGCATAACAGGACTAGGTTGTCGAGGTCGGTAGGGCCTCCAGGCTGCCAGGGGATTATGTGGTGGGCTTGACACCAGTTGGCCGAGGCTCCACATCCCACGCATTTTCGGTCGCGGGCCACCAGCGCGATGCGTTGGGAGGAACTGGCGATCCGTCTGGCTCTTCCCAGGTCGAGGGGTTGGGAAGCTCCCCGGAATAAGGCGGGGAGCACCTCGGCGTCACAGGCCAGGTCCCGGACCTTCTGTGCGGGGATGGGAGTCCCATCAGCAAGACGGGCTTTTCTTAGTTCTTTGGTGACGGCGTCGTATTCGGCGATCAGCAACAGCCTGGTCCTCTGGGATCGGTCACCGTCGTCCCCGGGGCGGGTGAGGAGTATCTCCAAGGCGTCGGCCATCCGCTGGCCAGGGGTGGCCCGGTTGCGGGGGTCCTCTTGTCGCCACAGCTCATCCATCTTCCGCGACAGGACCGTCTCGATGCGAGAGCCGGTGATGGGATCGAACCGACTATACAAGACAGTCATCCCATCATCGACATCGGTCTTGATCTTGGCGAACCGTCGGGACCGCTGATACTCCAACCGTGCCATCCCATCATCCTCGGAACGCTGCTGTTCGTGTTTGCGGACCGTCCCCGCGAACTTATCCGGAGACTGGGTACGGGCCGCGTCGCCCAACTCGGTCTCGTCTATCTCTCCCCGTTGGAAAGCCTTAGCGATGATCCGAGCATTCTCGTACGAGATTTCTCCTTTTCGTAGACCATCAGAAGTCTCCGGCAGTCCGGAGAGTTCCACCGCGGTCTCCACTTCCGAGCGTGCCCGGCGGCGGGACCGCAAACCGTCTTCTCGCAGCACGGTCTCGGTTAGTTCGGTTCCTTCCCTACCGCGCAACTCCGCCAACGCTTCGGAGCGGATCCCGGCGGCCTGGTTCTCGGCTCGGATGGTGGACTGGACCCGTGCTTGAAGCTGTTCCACTGTGGCGTCGCCCACCGCCAGGGTGGGCGCCAACAATCGTGCCTCGTTGACCACCTGCCCGTTTACGGTTGTTCTGTTCATGTCTAACAGTATGCCGCAAGGGTGTGACAAAATAGTATCACATAATACTAACTTGGTAAAACAAACACTAAACAGCCAGAGCTCCTTGCATGATTCCATGCTTAGGCAGCTCGGTAAATCTGGGATCCGCTGCGTGAACCGATGGAGACAAGGTGCGCGAAACTCAGGGGAACTGGCCTGTCCAGCTAGGATTCCAGTCTGTATGAGCCGCATCGCTGTCGTTGCCAAGCTGGTGGCCGCCGAGGGAAAGCGGGAGGAACTCCGGGCCCGATTGGCTGAGCACTTCGCCAGGGTGGAAGGTGAAGAAGGAACGCTGGTGTTCTCCTGGCAGGTTGACTTTCGCAACCCCGATGCTTTCTGGGCCTATGAGGTGTACGCCGACCGGGAGGCGTTGGCGGTCCATGCCGAGTGGGCGGCGGGAGCGGTAAAGGAGATGGCTGAGTTGCTGGCTTCGGACCCGGAAGTCTCTTTCTGCCGCCCGCTTATGGTCAAGGGACTCCCTGATTGAAAAGGCGCGAGGGGAGCGCGTCAGCGTCGCCCCGACGCACTCGGAAGGCCGGCGCGGGCTGGGCTGACAACCTTGCCGAGATGGCCGCCGACGCCGACGTGGTCAACCAGATTACGATATTCGTGCCGGGATGCTGCCCCAGCAAAGGACCCCCCCCGTCGCTTCTGAGGGCACAAGAGGGATCCTTTGAAGCGGCGATAGCGGTGAAATCTCCTCTGGGCGGATCCGACTGACCCGCATCGTTATTGCCCCAACAGGTGATAGCCCCGTCGGTTCCAAGTGCGCAGGAAAGACTGCTACCAACAGTGATGGCGGTGAAGAGCCCCATGGGCGGATCCGACTCACCGAATTCGTTGCTTCCCCAGCATGTGATACTTCCGATGCTGTTGAGTGCGCAGGAGTGTCGCTTGCCGGCTGCTACTGCGGTGAACCCGGGGTTGGCCTTGAGTTTGATAGCACGCGACAGGAAGGTGGCCATCTGCCCGCGGGTAGGACTGGTGTGGGGACAGTACCGGTCCGGGAGGCTGGGTATACACCCCGCCGTCACGCCGGAAGCCACCAAAGCGTTGATGTCATCCGCGTGACCACTGGTACTGATATCTGTGAAAGGACCCGTAGCAGCTTCCTTGATCTCGAAGGCACGAACCAGGAAGGAGGCCATCTGCGCGCGGGTAACGCGATCCTCAGGGCAGTATCGGGCCGGGTTCACCGCGCAGCCTTTTGTGATACCCAACTCGAAGAGACGCTCCACATAAGGCACCCACGACTCGTCAACACTCACATCCACAAAACTGGTGGCGGCCGATTCCGGTGGCTTTCCTTCGTCAACAATCCGCACCAGCCACACCGCTATCGCCCACCGTGGGAAGGGATGGTTAACACAAGATGAATAGCCGCAACTACGATCCTCCGGCACTAACCCCCCATCCTCGTCCTTGGCGCTCACCGGGCTCGAAACGATCAGCATCCCCACCGCCAGAACCGCCAGAACCCCCAACATCACCCAACCCGAGGCTCTTCGATTGGAAGGCAGACCCGACCGCCCGGCTTTCGCACCCCACAAAGCAGACATCCTCATGCCAGCGAAGAGTAACTTCGCTTCCCTCGGAAGACTGCAACAACCGGGTTAGCCGATCTCAACCTACCGTCGAGCGTGAGCCTCGGAACTCCGGTCCTGATTTGGCGAAGAACGGGATGGTGGGCAACCAGGGGCTCTCGACCCTCGGCTCCGATCGTTCGATCAACCCGCCAACCGGTCAGGTAGCCGACCAGGCGCGAATGTTCTCCACTCGCACCTCTATGACCGGTCCGGGCGGCGGTTGGGCGGCGTAGGGTTCGTACTTACCGGCAAGAAGGGCGAGTGCGCTCTGAAAGCGCGCACCCGAGTCGACCAACCGGGCCGGGCCGTCGATCCTTATCCACCACAGCCGGGTCCAGTCGTCGTCGTAGTGGTCCACCAGCACCGAGACATGAGGGTTGGCCGCGATGTTGCGGAGCCGTTTTAGCCGGTAACTGGACTTTGGTTTGTGGTCCACCGCGGTGTAGAGACGGCCATCGTGGTAGGCAAACACGATCGGCACCAGGTGAGGCCGGCCCCGCTCGTCGACGGTTCCCAAAGTGGCCGACCGGGAGCTGCGCAGCAGCCGGGCGATCTCTTCCTGGTGGATCAGAAACCTCTTTGCTGTTTCAAATCCGATGGCAAACGGACTTGCATGACTCCCATTCTGCCGGACCGATGACGGAACAAGGATCAGAATCGCCATGTATCTTGGCGCTCCTCGATCCGTACCTACAATCACCAACTACCTCCCAGTTGATTAAAAGGTCAACCGGCCATCACCGAACTTGTAGACGACCTCTGTAGGAAGGAGAGCTAACGGTGGACTTCGCGCTCGCTACCGCTGACGATCCCCGCCGTCTGCGGGTCCGCGACTGGCTTTCCAACCATCCTGAGCCCAGTTCTGAGGAGTTGGCCAGGGCCGGTTATGTAAAGCCCCGCTTCCCGGGACCCTGGGGCCAGGGGGCCGACGTCCTTGAAGAGATGATCATTGACGAGGAACTGGCCGCCGCGGGAGTGGAGCTTCCCGAGAATGCGATTGCACTGGGATGGGCGGCGCCCACGTTGTTGACTTTCGGTACACCCCAACAAATAGAGCGGCATCTATGGCCGATCCTCACTGGCGCCGAGCAGTGGTGTCAGCTGTTTTCTGAACCCAACTCCGGCTCGGATCTGGCTTCCCTGCAAACGCGTGCTCAGCGCGACGGAGACGAATGGGTGATCAACGGCCAGAAGATCTGGACCAGCGGAGCGGAGACTTCCCAGTACGGAATGCTTTTGGCCCGCACCGACCCAAATGCGCCCCAGCATCGGGGGATTACCTGGTTCATCTGTCCGATGGAACAGCCCGGGATCGAAATTCGCCCCATCATCGAGATGACCGGAAACCGCCACTTCAACGAGGTGTTTTTCACCGACGTGCGGATTCCCGCCGAGAACGTGGTGGGAGAACTCCACGGGGGCTGGCGGGCAGCCAAGTACACCCTGGCCAACGAGCGGGTGGCCCTGTCGGGGGGAGGAGCGATATGGGGGATGGGACCAAGCGTCCACGATCTATTGGAGCGGGTCCGCGCGGGAGGGATCAGCAAACATTCCCACCGCCAGGAGATGGCTCGGCTCTACACAGAAGACAAGATCATTCACCTGATCGGCCTGCGGATCCTCACGGAGTTGGTGGCCGGGCGGGAGCCGGGAGCGATAGCCGAGGTCAAGAAGCTGATGGCCGACCGGGCGGGACAGCGGATTATGAATCTGGCCAAGGATCTGGCCGGGGCCGACGGGATGCGGACCGATAGGGGCCCATACGGTGAGGAGACCGACGAGTGGAACTGGGGGTTTTTGTTCTCTCCGGCGCTCACCATCGGAGGGGGAACCTCCCAGGTTCTTCTCAACGTGATAGCCGAGCGAATGCTGGGACTGCCCCGCGAGCCGCGAGTCAGATAGAAAGTTGAGCCGAGACGCCGTGCGGTCGAGGCCGAGGCGGATCCTGGTGATCAACTGCGGAAGCTCGTCTATCAAGTACAAGCTGTACGGCATCGAGACAGGCGCCGCCTTAGCGGCAGGGATCATCGAGGGAATCGGTACGGAGCGGGTCCGGCACCGGCATCGGGTCGGGGAGTATGAAACCACGGTCGAGACGGCGGCCACCGACTATCGCTCGGGCGTGGCCCAGGTGGTCGAGGCGCTCGCGGGATGGGGTTCTCCTCCTCCGCTGGCCGATCCGGGACAGATCTTCGGGGTGGGTCACCGGGTGGTGCATGGCGGTGAGCGATTCTCCGAATCGGTGGTGATCGATTCATCGGTAATGGAAGCCATCAAAGCGCTGGATTCGCTGGCGCCACTTCATAATCCGGCCAACCGGGCGGGTATCCGCTCCACCGAAGAACTGCTGCCCGGGGCGACCGGGGTGGCGGTATTCGACACTGCCTTCTTCGCCACTCTCCCTCCCCATGCCTATCGGTATGCGGTTCCCTCCCATTGGTGGCGAGAGCACGGGGTGCGCCGCTACGGATTCCACGGCATCAGCCACCGCTATCTGGTGGAGCGGGCCGCGCAGCTGTGGAAAAAGCCCCGGCCCAATCTGGTCACCTTTCATTTGGGAAACGGTGCCTCGGCGTGTGCGGTCCGCGAAGGCCGGGCGGTGGACACTTCGATGGGGATGACCCCGCTGGAGGGACTGGTGATGGGCACCCGAAGCGGAGACATAGACCCGGCCGTGGTGTTTCATCTCATGGAAGCGGGCTTGTCTGGGTCCGAGATTCGCCGTGGCTTGGAGAGAGAAGGGGGCCTGCTGGGCCTGAGCGGCATTTCCTCCGACTACCGGCAGGTGGGCCAGGCAGCCGAGTCGGGTGATCCAGCGGCCACATTGGCGGTCGAGGTGTTTGTTCATCGCCTCCGTCGCTACCTGGGTGCGTTCCTGGTGCAGGTTGGACCATGCGACGGTGTGGTGTTCTCCGGCGGGATCGGGGAAAAAAGTGCGGAGGTACGCCGGAGGGTTCTCACCGGCCTGGAGACTATGGGCCTGGCACTGGATGCCTCTCGAAATCACGGAGATGGGGAGAGACGTATCTCGACCGACGACAGCCCGACAGCAATATGGGTGATCCCTACCGATGAAGAATCCTTGATAGCCCGAGACACTGCCGGTTTGTTAGATCCCAACGGTGGTTGAGATTCGGCGGGGGGCCGACGGGCGTTCAGGGCTAGCCTAGGATGACATAGCGTGAAGCTCTTCCTGAAGAACGCGCTGTTCACGGTGGTGATGCCCGGCACGTTTGCCGGGCTGGTTCCGCCCTGGCTTGCGGCTGACAGACAGCAGCCGATGGGGCTGGCGGGGCCGCTGGCCTTCTGCCTGCTGGCACTCGGTGTTTTCGTCTATCTGCGCTGTGTATGGGACTTCGCGGTATTCGGGAAGGGAACCCCCGCGCCCATCGACGCGCCGAAAAGGCTGGTGATACGAGGTTTCTACCGCTACACCCGAAACCCCATGTACGTGGCGATCCTGACCGTGGTGGGCGGATGGGCCATCTTTTTGTCAGCGGTCATCCTGGTGGCGTACGCGGTCGCACTATTCGTCTTTTTCTCCCTGTTCGTGCGGCTCTACGAAGAGCCCCACCTATCTAAAAAGTTCGGAGACGAGTATGCGGCGTACATGGAACAGGTCGGTCGTTGGCTGCCCCGCCGTCCCGGCACCGACGTGTCGTGAACTAGAGGCCCGTCTCCAACATAACGGGTTTCCTGTCAAGGTGGTTGACAGGATCTTCGCTGAAGCTTGCGTGCAACAGGACTGTCGCGGCTGTGTTGCTAGCTCGCGAAAGCGCCTATAGGAAAGATCCTGGGTGAACGGAGGTTGTTGCTTAACTACCAGCGGGAGACTCTTCGGCATCCGCTGGTAGATAGTGATAGCCCCGGCCCGCTTTCTCGGGACGGCTTCCCACCAGCAACCCGCGTTCGGCCAATTCGCTGAGCAGCCTGCCCGCATAGGGAACGCTCAGGTCGGTGAGGTCCGACACTTCGGTGCTGGACGCCCGCCCTCGCCTGCGTGCCCAATCAAGGATCAGCGCCTTACGCCCATGGGCTGTGTATAGGTTCTGTGAACGGTGGCGCAGCTTTCTACGAGTCGGGTTCCTCAGGCGATAGGCGGGGGATTGGTCGGCAGGAACGCCCGCGACCGGGACGATGAACGGTTGCGAATCTGCGGTGACCTGTTGCAGGCGTTCCAATGCTGCTCGGGTCTCTGCCGCTGGCCTTTGTAGCACAGGCGAAGCTGTCTCATCATCAGCCCAGCCGTGATTGGCAAGGTGATCCAAGACCAGCAGTAGGTCGACGTCTTGGGACGCTTTGTGCGGACTCAGGGAGTTAAGAAAATCGATCATCTTGAGGTCAGGGTTGCCGCCGAACAGTCCGATCCTCACATAGGGGCCCCCGATCTCTGAGATCTCGGGTCGGGGACTGCCCATCGCCAGCATCTCGCTGACAATGAGGTCCATGCCGTATCCTTGGCGTTCCGCCAGTCCGAGTGAGGCCATGGCTTCAGCAAGGCTTCGGTACCGGGGTACTGCCGGGTGGGTGATGATGTTGGCAGGGGTTATGCCTCCGATGAATCCTCCCGGCGAAGTGATGGTTATCTGGTCCCCGACGTGCTCGACAGTGGTGGGATTCGGATTCAGCCAGTCGCGGTGGGTGGCGCCGTTCACCAGAGCTTCGCGGAAGGAACGAAATGGCACGGCCAGGATTTGTCGGTTGACCAGCCCTCTGAGCATGTGGATGGTGCGATTTGCGGCTGCAAAAGCGCCCTCGACTCTGGCCATCTGTTCTAGTAATGGCCGCGAAGCCCCTGGCTCTCGGTAGGTGCTTCCTGCCCCCGGTACATCACGGCGGATGTAATCCAAGCCATCTCCGGGGGTTTCCACGAGCAGCAGGGATCCGGCATTGGTTAGCTTTCCGTCTCCATCGACAAGGTTCAGCCGACGGATCATGTTTTGCCACGATGTATCAGCCAGCCCGGTTGGGTCGGACGAGGTCATGAGGTAGCTACGGGCGATCTCAACCGCAAAAGGGGACACGTCCTCAATGGTGTGCCCCGAAGGTTGCGCCGACCAGTCGTAGCCGAACCTTCTCCGGTGTCCGGCATGCCAGCTAGTGGGATCGATTTCAACACAACTTTTGTTAACCCGCCACTTGAGCTTGTTGTTGTAGTAGATGGGTTCGATGGCGTAGTCGGTCCACAAGACGAGAATCCGGGTTCCGTCGTCGAGGGTGGCTTCCCGGACAGTAACGGTGAGCTTTTGCCTGGTGATCTCCCAAATTCGTTCCCGGAGCCACTCAGGATCCAGTCGGGTTCCAATATGGACGCCGTCGTTGGCGATACCAAGAATGATTGCACCGCCCCCCGGCGTGTTGGCCATACATGCCATTTCTTCGGCGAGATACTTTGCGGCTTTCTCGTTCTGCGTATGGCCGGGCAGCACCGTGCCGTTGCTACGGCGGTCCGGTTCCTCTTTAATGTCGACCTGAGTCACTTCGATGGCTCGCGGAGGCTCACCTCTGTTGAGGCGGCCAAGGATTTGTTCGATTTGCTCCTGCAGAGGGTCCGGGCCGAGAAAGGTCATGGCTTTCCAATTGGGCTGATGTGGTCGCTTTTCGAGGAAAAAAGTGTAACTTTGGACCTAGTTTGGTTGTTTTGTTTGCTTTTCTCTTGGGAAAGTATAACTGTTGGGCTGATCTGGAGCGTTTGTTTGCTTTTGGGGTGAACATATGAACTGCTGGACAGTTTCGAGGTGGTGTGGTTGCTTTTCGAGGAAAAAAGTGTAACTTTGGACCTAGTTTGGTTGTTTTGTTTGCTTTTCTCTTGGGAAAGTATAACTGTTGGGCTGATCTGGAGCGTTTGTTTGCTTTTTGGGTTGGAAATGTGAACTGCTGGGCTCTTTAGAGGATGATATTCACTCTTCCGGCAGCGCCCGGCGTCACGACCAGGCACTGGAGCCGGCAGGTAATCTGTCGGGGATGAGTTATTTCGCAGGAAAAGAATTCGTGGTGACCGGAGCAGGCCGAGGGATCGGCAGAGCCACGGCCGAGCAACTGGTGGCCGAGGGTGGGAGAGTTTGGTGTTTCGACTTGGCTGAGGATCGCCTTCGTGGTGCGGTTGATACCATGAGCGGACCTGGGACCGCTATGGCGGTGGTGGTTGATATTTCCGATGAACGGTCGGTGGCCGACGGTTACCGGCAGGTGTCGGATGCCAGCGGAGGAGTGCTGGCGGGCCTGGCCCATTGTGCGGCCATCGGCCGGGCGCATCCCTTCGAGGAGATGACTTGGGCGGACTGGGAGCCGGAACTGAAAATCAACCTGTTCGGGACCTACCTGATGACCAAGCACGCCGCTCCGCTGATGCGCGCCGCCGGAGGGGGAAGGATCGTCAACATCGCCTCCAACGCGGCGAAGGTGCCCGGACCGTACTCTGCCCCGTACAACTCCTCCAAAGCAGCGGTGATCAGCCTCACCCGCTCTGCAGCCAAGGCCCTGGCGCCCGAGATCGCGGTTAACTCGATCTGTCCCGGACATGTGGACACCCCCATGCGGAGCGGCTTTGGCGAGGAGGCCTCCCAACTGGTGGAGGGCGTGGACTTGGACGCAGCAGCGGCCACTGCCCAACTGGGAAGACCCGCCCTGCCCGAGGAGATTGCCGGCGCGGTGCTGTTCCTGCTCAGCCCGGCGGCGGTTTTTATCACAGGAGAGGACTTGAACGTCAACGGCGGGATAGTGATGTACTGATCCGGCGGCAGAGGGAGGCGGACCCGGACATCCGGTAAGGTGATGTGTTGGACCAAACAGAGGTGATCAGGCGATGACTGCGATGGACTCAGGAAAGCTCCTGGAGCTCTACGAGATGATGGTGACCATCAAGCTGTGGGACCAGACCGCCCTTCGACTACTGCAGGAGGGACGGGTTTTGGCCGGGTACCACTCGGGACGAGGGCAGGAGGCGATACCGGCAGGCGGCGTGGCGCCTCTTCGCCGTGACGACTACTTGATGTACGCCCACCGGGGATTCGGGTACACCATCGCCAAGGGGATGTCGATGGCCGCCATGTTCGGTGACCTGATGGCCAACACCGCCGGCGCCACCGGCGGGCTGGGGGCGGGCATTCCCCACTTCGCGGATCCCGAGTTGGGCATCCTCGGGCAGGGGGGCACCCTGGGGAGTTGCTTTGGCATCGCCACCGGGGCGGCGTTCAGCGCCAAATATCGGGGAACCGATCAGGTGGTGGTGTGCTTCTTCGGCGATGGGACCGCCAACCGGGGCGCGTTCCACGAATCGGTGAATGCCGCGGCGGTGTGGAACCTGCCGGTGGTATGGATTTGTGAGAACAACGGCTACGCCGTGTCGGTGCCCGTCTCCGATTCGACGGCCGGTCGGATAGTGGACCGGGCGGCGGGCTATGGGATGCCGGGGGTGCGAATCAACGGGATGGATGTGGCCGAGGTGTACCAGGCCACGAGCGAGGCGGTGGATCGGGCCCGGGCGGGGGAGGGACCGACCCTTATCGAAGCCATGTGCCATCGGTTCCGTGGGCACTACGAAGGGGATCCGCAGATATATCGCACCGAGGAGGAGACCCGCCGCCTGCACGCACTCGACCCGATCACCACCCTGGCCGCCCGGCTGGTGGCCGAGGGCCTCTCAACTCCCGAGGAGTTGAAGGAGCTGGAACGAAGTGCGCAACAGAGCGTTGACGATGCGGTGGACGAGGCGGCCTCGGCGCCCATGCCCGGTCCCGAGCGACTCTACGAGGGCCTGTACGTATGAGTGAGCCGCCCACCACCCGAACCCTCACCTTTTCCCAGGCCATCCGGGAGGCGCTCAGAGAAGAGATGGAGCGGGATGAGCGGGTGTTCGTGTGGGGAGAGGACGTGGC
The DNA here is from genome assembly GCA_965248705.1 of Acidimicrobiia bacterium. Taxonomy (GTDB): domain Bacteria; phylum Actinomycetota; class Acidimicrobiia; order Spongiisociales; family ZC4RG35; genus Bin76. Next base: position 1,520,688 of record CBDFJY010000002.1, read on the forward strand.
CGTCTACGGAGGCATCTACGGGGCGACCGCCGGGCTGTTGGAGCGGTTCGGCCCCGAGCGGGTGATCGACACCCCCATCTCGGAGACGATGATCGTGGGCGCGGCGGTCGGCGCCGCCATAACGGGGCTGCGACCGGTGGCAGAGTTGCAGTCGAGCGGCTATTTCGGGATCGCCATGGACGAGCTCTACCACAAGGTGGCCCGGTGGCGGTACATGCACGGGGGTGTGTTCACCGTTCCGCTGGTGATCAGGCTGCCGGAGGGCGCCAAGGGGGCGGGTCCCGAGCACGACGTCAGTCCCGAGGCCCTGTTCCTGAGCGCCGCCGGGGCATATGTGGTGATCCCCTCCGACCCCGCCGACGCTCTTGGTCTCCTGAAGTCCTCGATTCGGGACGACAATCCGGTGTTGTTCTTCGAGCACGCCGGCTTGTACGCCTATCGGGGAGAGGTCCCCAACGGCGACTACCTGGTGCCGCTGGGGAAGGCGGCGGTGAAGCGGGAGGGGAGCGACGTGACGGTGATCGCCTGGTCGCGGATGGTGGGGGAGTCGATCCGGGCCGCCGAGCAGTTGGCGGCCGAAGGGACAGAGGTGGAAGTGGTCGATCCTCGGGGGCTCCGTCCGCTCGATGTCGACACAATCCTCGAATCGGTGGCAAAGACCGGGAGGGTGGTGATCGCCCACGAGGCGCCCAAGACCGGGGGCGCGGGAGGCGAGGTGGCGGCAATCATCGCCGAGCAAGCGCTCGAGTACCTGGAGTCGCCGATCATCCGGGTGGCGTCCGCCGATGTTCCCATTCCCCAGAGCCGCTACCTCCAACAGTTCCTTATACCTACCGCTGTCTCAGTTGTCGAAGCGGTAAGGAGGCTTGACTGACCCAAATGCAGATATTGAGACTTCCGGCTCTGGGAGAGACTATGGAGGCGGGTGTGATCGTGGCCTGGCACAAGGCCGAGGGGGACGAGGTGGGGGTTGGAGACGCCCTCTATGAGGTTGAGAACGAAAAAAGCGCCATCGTGGTGGAGGCGATGACCCCCGGTGTGTTGGTGAAGATCGTCACCCCTCCGCAAACCGAAGTACGGGTGGGGGAGGCGGTGGCGGTGCTGGCCGCGGTGGGCAAGATTCTTTCGTCTACGGAGATCGCCGAGACTCTGGCCCGGGAGTCGGGTGCGGGATCTCCCTCCGGAGGGATAGTCCCGCCTCCCCTGGCGCCCTCGCCAGCGTCTGAGAAGCGGGAAGACGCAGGGCAAAAGCGCATTCGCGCCATGCCGAAGGCCCGGGCCCTGGCCAAGAGCCTCGGGGTCGATCTGGCTTTGGTGGAGGGAACCGGGCGGGAGGGGATCATCACTCCTGACGACGTAGAAGCAGCCGCCGCCACGTCCCCCTCCGGTGCCAAAGTGAGAGAGCGGCGGTCCTTACGCGGATATCCCCGGGCGATGGCGGCGGCCATGGCCCGCAACTGGGCGGAGATTCCCCACTTTTCACAGACCCTCTTGGTGTCGGCGGCTCCCCTCATCGCCCGTCGCAAGGCGTACCAGGCGGAGGGGAAGCAAGTCTCACTAAACGATTTGATGGTGTCGGCGGTGGTGGAGGCCTGTTTTCGGGTTCCGGAAGTGAATGCCGCCCTCTCGGGGAAGTCGGTGGTGATCTACGACGAGGTTAACGTGGCGGTGGGGGTCGACACCGAGCACGGGCTGGCCGCACCGGTGGTGCAGGGAGCCGAGGGCATGGGACTCGAGGAACTGGCCGGGGAAATACGCCGTCTAGCCGAGGCCGCCCGGCGGCGAAAGCTTACTTTCGCCGACATCGGAGGCGCCACTATCACCACTTCCAATCTGGGTCCGGGAGGAGTCGACTTTGGTACCCCGATCATCAGCTTGGACACGGCCGCCACCATTTACTTCGGAACGGTGGCCGATCGTCCCCTGGTGGTTGATGGCCAGGTGGTGGCCGGGCCCACCTGTTATGTGTCCGGATCCTTCGATCACCGGGTTGTGGACGGGGCCGCGGGCGCCCGTTTCCTCCGCGCTCTGGCCGCCATCCTGGAATCGGAGTAGGCCGGTTCGGAGATGACCTCGACCGAGCCGGTGGCAAAGGCGTCCGTTCTGGCCGAGAACCTCCTGCGGCGGGCGGCTCTGGGGGACATGCTTCGTCGTCAGGCGGCTCGGCAGGGGGACAAACCGGCGGTGATCGCCCGCTCGACGGACGGAAGCCGAAATGTGATCACCTATCGGGAACTGGAGGTGTTGTCCAACCGGGTGGCTCACGGGCTGGCCCGCCTGGGAGTGGGTCGGGGGGACCGGGTGGCGGTGATGAGCCGCAACACCGGGGAGCACGCCGCCATCTTCTACGGAATCCTCAAACAGGGAGCAGTTTTCACTCCCCTCAATCCTTCCTGTACCCCTGCCGAGGTGGCCCGCCAGGTTGACCACGCCACACCCCGGGTGGTGATGGTGGAACCCGGGATGGCCGATCGCGGTCGGGAGGGAGTGGGCCGGTCGCAGGCCGATCCCCGGCTGGTGATGGTGGGCGGGGGGCCGGAGGCGGGCGAGATAGGTCTGGCCGAGATGCTGGAAGGTGCAGCCGAGGGGATGCCCGAGGTGCTGGTGGACGAGTCGGACCTGGCCATGCTGATGTACACCAGCGGAACCGAGAGTGCTCCCAAAGGAGTGGCGATCACCCATCGGGCGATGATGATCTCCACCACTCCCTCGTGGTCCTATGAGGGGTATGTTGAAACCTCGGACGTGTTTTTGCTGCTGGCGCCGGTCTACACCACGGCCGGTACGGGGACCCTGGTCAACCTGATCTCCGTGGGGGCGACACTGGTGATGATTTCCCTCCCCGAGCCGGGGGTGGTACTGGAAGCCGTGGAAGCCGAGGGTGTCACCAACACCTCTCAGACCCCCACTTTCTATCTGCGCATGATCAGGCATCCCGACTTTTCTATCCGGGATCTCTCCTCGCTCCGCCAGGCGCATGTCTATGGCGGTCCCATCCCCTTCGGGGTGGTGTCGGAGCTAAGGCGACGTGCCCCGGAGGTGACGTGGGCCACCTACTGGGGTCAGTCGGAGCTCAGTCAGTTGGGGGTGATCGGATTCTTTCGGGACCCCTCCGAGGTTCCCGAAGAGGATCCCCGTTGGATCGGCAAACCCGCTCCCCATGTGGAGGTGCGGGTGGTGGACTCGAACGGCGCCGACTGCGAGGTGGGGGAGATGCTGTGCCGCTCGCCGGGAGTGATGGCGGGCTACTACCGGAATCCGGAGTCCACCGCGGCCGTCCTTCGCGATGGATGGCTGCACACCGGTGATCTGGTCCGCCGTGATGCTCATGGCAACCTGTTCTTCTACGACCGGCTGAAGGACATGATCAAGACGGGGGGCATGAATGTCTCATCCGCCGAGGTGGAGGAGATTATCCGGGGGCATCCGGCCGTGGCCGAGGCGGCAGTGGTCGGCATCACCCATCCGGAGTGGACCGAGGCCGTGACCGCGGCGGTGGTGTTGGGGGAGAACGCACGTGTCTCCGAGTCGGAGCTAATCGACTATTGCCGTGGGCGTTTGGCCGGTTACAAGACGCCCAAGCGGGTAGAATTCGTCTCTGATTTGCCAATCGACTCTCAAGGCAAGGTACTCAAGCGTGAGTTAAGAGAGACGCTGGGCGATCTCCGGTATAACCATCCGCTAGGAGAGAGAAAATGACCGACGCCCGCCGGCCCCTGTTGGAGGCGGAGGGCCTGCACAAGCACTTCACCATGGCCGGGGCACTGGGATTCGGGGGGAGGGGAGTGGTGAAGGCTGTGAACGGGATAGATCTCCGGCTGTGGCCCGGGGAGACCCTGGGGGTGGTGGGAGAGTCGGGTTGTGGGAAGACCACCTTGGCCCGCATGCTGCTTCTCTTGGAGAAGCCCACCGCCGGACGGATTCTCTTTCGGGGCGACGAGATGGATATCGATCAAAGGGCAGGGCTGACCGAATACCGCCGCAACGTGCAGGTGGTCTTTCAGGACCCTTACTCGTCGCTTTCGCCCCGTATGAGGGTACAAGATATTATCGCCGAGCCGATCCGGTCGGCCGGCGGTGAACTAAGCCGCCAGGAGACGACCGACCGAGTGGGGGAGGTGATGAGCCAGGTGGGGCTGGACTACCGCGCCCACGCCGGCCTCTATCCCCACGAGTTCAGCGGTGGCCAGCGACAGCGGATTGCCATCGCCCGCGCCCTGGCGCCCAACCCCAAAGTGGTGATTCTGGACGAGCCGGTCTCCGCCCTTGACGTTTCCATCCGCGCTCAGGTGATGAACCTTCTGGCCGACTTGCAGGAACAGTTGGATTTGGCCTACCTGCTTATCTCCCACGACCTGAGCGGGGTGGCCCATCTCTCCGACCGGGTGATGGTCATGTACCTGGGCAAGGTGATCGAGTTGGCGGCTGCCGAATCGTTGTTTTCCACCCCCGCCCACCCTTACACCGAGGCGCTTTTATCGGCGGTCCCTCCCGCCCACCCCGATATAGAAAGCCAAGAAATCATCTTGGAGGGGGAGGTCCCCAGCCCGATCGACCCGCCCGGCGGATGCACCTTTCACCCGCGTTGTCCCTATGCAATGGAAAAGTGCTCCGATCTGGTCCCCCAGCGCCGCGAGTTGGCGCCCGGCCACGGGGTCTCCTGTTATCTGTACCCCGGGTCGGGCACTCGATCTTGGCTTCGGATTCTCTCGGTTGGGAGTTGACCGCCCGGTGGAGTTTGGAATCAGCATTCCCAATTTTCGGGGAGCGGCTCATACCGACACCTTCCGTCGGGTCGCCCAAGCGGCCGAGGAGGCGGGGATGGACGATGTGTGGATAGGGGACCACATCGTGCTCGCCAGACACATAACTTCCCCTCACCCCTACAGCCCGCCAAAGAAGATGACCGGCCCCATGCCGTGGAGCGAAATGGGGATCAGGGATATGAAGGCCACTGATCCGGTGTATGAGCCCCTCACCCTGTTGGGGTTTTTGGCTGCCCTGACCCAGCGGGTTCGCCTGGCGCTGGGCACACTGGTGGTTCCGCTGCGCCATCCGGTGGTGGCGGCCAAGATGCTCTCCACCCTGGATGTCTTGTGCGGGGGGCGGCTCATCCTGGGGGTGGGGGTGGGATGGATTCCCGAGGAGTATGCGGCGGTAAGCGCCTCCTGGGAGGACCGGGGAGCGGTAACCGACGAGTACCTGGATGTCATGACCGCCCTGTGGCGAGATGACCATCCCGGCTTTGAGGGCCGCTTTTACAGCCTCCCTCCCGATATTTGCTTCTATCCCAAGCCGGTGCAGCGGACCATCCCCATTTGGGTGGGGGGCAACAGTGCTCCGGCCCGGCGGCGGGCCGCCCGGGTGGGAACCGGCTGGCACGGGGCGTTCGTTCCGCCCGAGAAGCTTCCGGTGATCTGTGAGGACCTTATCGAAAGACTGGAAAAACGGGGTCGCTCTGCGGAGGGATTCGTCTTCTCCAACCGGGTCAACCTTGAAGTAACCGGGCAGTCCGATCCCGACCATCCCTGCCGAGGTTCGGTGGAGCGGATCGTTGATTCGATGGAAAGGTACGCCGAGGCGGGAGCGACCCACCTGCAGCTGGCCACTCCGCCCGGCCCTGACACGGAGAACATCCTGGAGCAGTTGGATCTTTTTGTCACAGAGATCCGTCCCCGACTGTCATGGGAGAAGGGATCCGGAGAATGAGCTATCGGGAGATCTTCTCCGAGCTGTCCAATCGGGGCCGCTGGGGACCGGACGACCAACGGGGAACTCTCAACCACATAACTTCCCTCAAGGTAAAGGAGGCGTTGGGACTGGTGCGCTCGGGTCGGGTGGTCTCGATCGGGAGGGAACTCGATACCGTCTCTTCGCCCGCCAATCCCCGGCCGGTGGTCCATCAACTCCTTTACGCCGGCCACCATGCCGAGTCGGCGATGGATTTCGTGGGGATCGCCCCGCACGGGTTCGCAGTTACCCATATGGACGCGGTGGGTCATGTCTATTTCGAAGGCGAGATGTACAACGGCCGCCGGGCAGAAGCCGAGGTAGATCGCTTCGGGATGAGTTTCGGGTCGATAGAAGCCATGGCGGAGGGCGTGGTGACCAGGGGAGTGTTCCTGGACGTGGCTTCGGCGATGGGAGTGGACTATCTTGATCCGACGGCTGTGATCGGCCCCGCCGAACTGGAAGCAGCCGAGCGGTACTGGGGAGTGCAGGTGGGGGTGGGGGATGCGTTGCTGGTCCGCTCGGGGCGGATGGTTCACGAGGCACAGGCCGATCCTCCCGACCCCGGTGAGCGGGCCGGGTTGGACATGGAGGCGGTCCGGTGGCTGCATCTCAGAGAGGTGGCGGTATATGGAGGGGACTGCATAGAGAGGCTGCCCTCTCCCTATCCGGGCCTGGAGCTTCCCCTCCACTCCTTGGGCCTGGCCGCCATGGGGCTGGCTCTTTTGGACTGGCCGGACACCGAGGCGCTCCGGGCGGCGTGCCTCGCCGAAGGGCGGGCCGAGTTCGTGCTGATGATCGCTCCGCTGCGCCTCCCGGGAGGGACCGGCTCGGCGGTCAATCCCCTGTGTATCTTCTAAAAACGCCGATGATGGCTCACCCGGCTCGGTCTGATGTTGCCTCTACCCTAGGAGAGGAAATCCTTCGGACAGATGGCGAGCACGGGAAGTGAAAAACAGATGAGACGCTTCGTGTTGGGGAGAATGGCGCAGGCCATCGTCTCCATATTCGTCTTGATTACGGTGGTGTTCTTTCTGGTGCGTCTGACCGGAGACCCGGTGGAGCGGATGATCCCGCCCCAGGTAACCGAGGAGGTGGCCAACGACCTCCGCCGCGCCTACGGTTTGGACAAGCCGCTCTATACCCAATACGGGATTTTCCTGCAGGGGATGGTGCAGGGGGATTTGGGGACTTCGCTCTATTTCCGGGGGCGTACTGTCACCGAGCTTCTGCTGTTACGCATCCCGGCCAGTTTGCAGTTGTCTATCTTCTCGATGCTGGTTGCCTTGATTATCGCCCTGCCCTTGGGGGTCTACGCCGCCAAGTACCGGGGCCGGGCAGGTGACTACATAGCCCGGATATTCTCTATTATGGGAGGGGCGGCGCCTTCGTTCCTGGTGGGATTGGTCATGCTCCGACTATTCTCGGTGCAGTTGCGGTGGTTTCCCACCGGCGGGCGGGAGGAGGCCCTTTCCATAGTGCTGCCCATGGTCACGCTGGGGTGGTTCGTATCGGCGGGGATAATGCGACTCACCCGCTCTTCCATGCTGGAATGCCTCTACGGCGACTACGTGAAGCTGGCTCGGATCAAGGGGGTACGGGAGTCGGTGGTGATCTGGAAGCACGCCTTCAAGAACGCCGCTCTGCCGGTGATCACCTACTCCACCGTCATCTTCGCGGCGGTTATCGGCGGCGCCATCGTAACCGAGTACGTGTTCGCCTGGCCCGGCCTGGGAAGCCTTCTGATTCGCGCGGTGATCCAGCGCGACTTTCCCGTCGTCCAGGGAACAGTGATTCTCATGGGGTCGGTCTTTGTGATCTGCAACTTTCTGGCCGATCTGGCCTATGCCTGGATCAATCCCAAGATCAGGTACAACCAATGACGGTGTCCGGGGCCGCTTCGGGATTGCCCGATGAGCGAAAGGCCAAGGTGAAAAGGGCAGGCGCGTCCGGCTCCATCCGGTTTCCCTACATCTCGACCGGGGTGTTGGTTTTGGTGGTATTGGTGGCGGCGCTGGCGCCGTTCATTGCTCCCCACAACCCGGAGGTGGGCCAGCTTTCCAACAAGCTGACTCCCCCGATGTGGCAGGAAGGGGGGAGCAGTGAGTTTCTGTTGGGCACCGACACTCTGGGTCGTGACATTTTCAGTCGCATCCTCTACGGCGCTCGGGTCTCGCTTTTGGTGGCGGTGTTAGCCACCGGGCTGGCAGGGGCGTTGGGGGCGGTAGTAGGACTGTACGCCGGTTTCTATCGGGGCTGGACAGAGACAATCCTGATGAGATTCACTGACGTAACTCTGGCGCTTCCCCTGATGCTGATGGCCATCGTGTTGGTTTCGCTCTTGGGCGCCAGCCTCACCAATGTGCTTTTGGTGATCGTCATTCTGCTATGGCCCTACTATGCCCGCCAGATCAGAGGGGAAGCGCTGGCGGTGAGCGAGGAAGATTTCGTTGACCTGGCCCGGGTGGCGGGCGTCTCCAATCGCCGGATCCTCTGGAAGCACATCCTTCCCAACGTAATGCCCACCATCGGGGTGTTGGTCACCCTGCAGGTGGCGCTGATCATCCTCTTGGAGGCCTCGCTCAGCTTTCTGGGGGTGGGGATCCCGCCTCCCACTCCGGCCTGGGGTTTGATGGTGGCCGACGGGCGGGACATCCTGGGCCGGGCCTGGTGGGTTTCGATCATTCCCGGGCTGGCTATTTTCGCCGTGGTGCTGGCCGCCAACCTGTTCGGGGACTGGGCGAGAGACCGTTTCGACCCCAAGCTTCGTCAGATCTGAACCATGCTGTTGGAAGTAAACGACTTGCGAGTCCAGTTCCACACCCGCCGGGGGGTGGTGAAGGCGGTGGATGGGGTGAGCTTTTCCCTGGACCGGGGCGAGACCCTGGGGCTGGTGGGAGAATCGGGATCAGGAAAGACCGTGGCCTGTCTGGCCCTGATGCGACTGGTGGCGCCGCCCGCCGGGCGAATCGTGGGAGGCAGCGTCGTTTTGGACGGACAGAACCTTTTGGACCTCTCCCAGGCGGAGATGAGACGGGTAAGAGGGGGACAGATCTCCCTGATCCTTCAAGACCCGCTCACCTCCCTGAACCCGGGGTACACCGTGGGCAACCAGGTGGCGGAGGCGATTCGGATCCACCAGGGCCTGCGGGGAAAGGAACTGCAAAACAGCGTTATCGAGATACTCAGCCAGGTGGGCATCCCCCAGGCCGAGCGACGTCTGAAGCAATACCCGCACCAGATGTCGGGCGGAATGCGCCAGCGGGTGGCGGGCGCTATCGCGCTGTCGTGTCGCCCCGCTCTGCTTATCGCCGATGAGCCCACCACTTCTTTGGATGCCACCGTCCAGGCGCAATATCTGCGCCTCCTCTCCGAGTTGCAGAAAGAATTCCAGTTCGGGCTGATTTTCGTCACCCACGACCTGGGGATAGTGGCCGGGCTGTGCGATCGGATGGCGGTCATGTACGCCGGCCGAATCGTGGAGACGGGAAGCACCCGCCAAATTTTCAACGAGCCCGCCCATCCTTACGCCAAGGCGCTCTTGGCCACCCTTCCCAGTGTGGAGTCGCGGAAGAAACGACTGCTCACCGTGAGCGGCCAGCCTCCCCTTCCCCTCGACCTGCCGCCGGGTTGTTCTTTCGCCCCTCGTTGCCCGGAGGTGATGGAGATCTGTGGCGAGGTGTTCCCTTCCGAGACCGTTACGGGAGACCACCACCGGGTGATGTGCTGGTTGCACTCCCCCTCCGACCAGCGGGTTCCCCCGGCGTTGAACAACTGAGGGTCGTTCTGCTGACGTTTCCCGAGACGCTTGCCATGGGGCCCGCGGAGGCCGAACTCCGTTGTGAACTCCGCGCGTGGATAGCGGAGCACGATCCGGGTCCGCCGCCTTCAGAGTACGGGGGGCGCATCGAGGCCTTGGTACGCTGGCAGGCCGCCCTTTGTGAGGCCGGCTTTATGGGACTCTCTTGGCCGGTTCAATACGGGGGAAGGGGGATGTCCCTTGCTGCCGAGGCGGTGTTGGCCGAAGAGCTGGCCCGGAGCGGCGCGGCCGAGTTGATCAACCGGCTGGCCCTCTACACCTGGGGTCCCACTCTGATGGATATGGGCGACCCCGAACAGCTTCGCCGTTTCCTTCCGGGGATGCTGGACGCCTCCGAACTGTGGTGTCAGGGGTTTTCGGAACCCGACGCCGGGTCGGATCTGGCCGGGGTTCGCACCAAGGCGGTGGTGGACGGAAACGAACTGGTGATAACCGGCCAGAAAGTGTGGACCTCCCGGGCGGAGTTGTCCACCTGGAACGCCCTGTTGGTGAGGACCGATGGCGACCCCGGCCAGCATCAGGGGCTAACCCTGGTGATTACCCACATGAAGAGCGACGGAATCACCATTCGCCCCCTTCCCCAAATGCTGGGAGAGCCGCATTTCAGCGAAGTGTTCTTCGACGAAGTGAGGGTTCCGGTCGCCAATGTCCTGGGAGGATTGAATCAGGGGTGGCGTGTCTCCATGAAGGCCATGGGGTATGAGCGGGGCATCTTCGTTCTTGAGCGTTCAATCCGGCTGCGAAGAAAGCTGGCGGAGTTGGCCGGACGGGCCTTGGAAGAGGGCAGAGTGGATCGGGCGGCTCTGGCCGGGATCGGCCGCGTCCACGCCTCCTTGGAGATGCTCACCGCCCAGGCGTACCGGACCCTTGCCCAACAGCAGTCGGGGACACTGGTGCCGGGGTCCACTTCGGTGGACAAGCTCTATCTGGCCGAGGTGTACCAGGACCTGTTCTCCACCGCGGTAGAGATCCTGGGTCCGGAGGTGACCCTGACCGAGGACGGCTGGACACACGACCTCTTGGAGTCCCGCTCGGTGAGCATCTATTCGGGGACTTCGGAGATCCAGAAAAACGTGATCACCAGCCGCCTGTTGGGGATCAGATGAGCGAACTCGCCGCGGCGTTCAACCAGGCTCTGGGGGAGTTGCTTCCCTTTTCGGAGGCCCTGGACCGCGCCGAGGATGACCGGTCGCTGCCGGGTGTGGTGCGGGCGGAGATAGTCGGGATGGGATGGAACGGAATGATGGCCCCCGAGGAGGCGGGCGGCTTGGGTTTGGGTATCGGTGAGGCGGTCGAACTGTGCGCGGTGGCCGGGCAGCACCTGCTAGCGGTGGCGCTCCTCGACGAGTCGCTGCTCCTGGCGCCCGCCTTGGCCGCGGTCGGGCACCCCGCTCTGGAAGGAGTATTGGACGGCGGTCTGGCCGGCGGGGCTGGATACGCCACCGAAGGATGGGCGGCGCTGGAGTCGGGGGCGCTGTCGGCCTCCGGGGTGGGAGTGAGACTCTCGTCGGGAGCGAGACTGGCGGCGTTGGTGCATCCCCGCTGGACGGCGGTGATCTCCCTGGAGGATCCGCAGGTCCGCCTGGAGCGGGCCGACGCACTGGACCGGAGCCAGGGCGTTCATACCCTCTCGGCCACGGGCGTTCAGCCCGAGGTGGTTCTGGATGGATGGATGGATGGTGGGGGAGTGGCCGCCGGGTGGCTGGCCGGCCTCCTAGCCGACCTGGTGGGAGGCGCCGAGCGCATGGTGTCCCTGTCAGTCTCTCACGCCCGGGTCCGCGAGCAGTTCGGACGCCCCCTCATCCGCTTCCAGGCGGTGACCCATCGCCTGGCGGAGATGAAGGCCCGCTTGGAGCTGATGCGCTCGGCGGTGGCCCGCTTGGCTTTCCTCATGGAGGAGGGCGCCTGGGACCCCGCCTTTCTGGCCGGCTTGCTCTGGTCGGTCCCCGCCTACGCCCGCGAGATATGCGAGTCTGCCATCCAAGTGCACGGAGGAATCGGCTTCACCTGGGAATACGGCCTCCACCTCTACTACCGCCGCATCATCTCCCTCCAGTCCATGCTGGGCGGCGCCATGGACACCGCTGCCGCCGCCGGACAGGCGTATCTAACCGGTCTCTAGATGTCCTTCCCACAGAGGTGAGTTACAAGTCGGATGATGGGTCCGAAGGGGTGACGGTCGAAAGTCAGACGCTACGTCCCTGGGGACTCCGCTCGATATCCTCCAGGTCAGGGTCCAGGCTCGATTGACCAAGTCTTGAATACGGCTTCCAGCATCTCGGCGATTTCCTTGAAGGTCAGAACCCCGAGAGCCCTCCCGGTCTCGTTGATGAGCACCAGATAGCGGTGACCGAGCTCGGCCATCAGGCGCAGTGCCTCGCTGATCGGTGTGGACGGAGCCGTGGCCGCGATCTGCTCAGTCATCCAGGGCTCTATGGTCTGATCATCGAGATCCGTTACCCGGCAGGCGATCTTGGTGAAGATGTCGTGCTCGGTGAGTTCGCCGATCACGACCCCCCGATCGTTAACGACCGAGACCAAGCCGGTCCCGGTCGACATCATGGCTCCGATGGCGTCGGCCAGCGTGTCCTGAGGCCTTACCAGCAGAGGCTCACGGGCCTGCAGGCCCGTGAGATCGACGAACAGCAGATTGTCCTCGGGCACTGGATCCGTGTCGCCGCTGGAGCTGGGGTCGGACGAAAGGAAGACCGCGGTCAAGGCGATGAGGTCGTAATAGTTTATGCACCCCAGCAGGTCTCCGTCGGCGCTGACCACGGGCAGGTTACGGATGCTATGCCCGTTCATGAGGTGCAGGGCGTTGAGGGCGTCATCGTCGCTGGCGATCACGGTCGGCGCCGGTGTCATGAAGTCGTCTATGGGCTTCTCCCACAGGTCGGGACGGTCCACCAGTTTGGCCGTGATGTCGCGCTCGGTGAATATCCCGACGATGTCTGCCCTGTTCATCACCAGAGCACAGCCCGTGATCTGCGCGGCCATGGCCAATACCACGGAGCGGACCGGTGTCCCTATGGAGGCCGTGACATGCGAAGACAGCCTCATCTGCGAAAGACGTACGCTCTTGAAGTACTCGACGATGTTGTTGGTCGTCATTGCCGTAGCTCCCCCTTGCCGCGACACCTCCTGACTGGAGTTGCCCCGGTTTGTGGACGGTTCTTGGTTATGTCTATAGAGTAGCTTGGGTGTTTTTGGTAGTTGGTGAGGTTCCCAAGGTTGCCGGATTGGGGAACTGGGCTTTCCCCAAACAAACTATGGAAGGGCATGCGAATACAGTGACCTCTCGGGGCCTTTTAGGTAGCGGCGCACGCCGATACATGTATGCTCATCATCAGAGCTACCGAGCCCAGGCCTGGGACTCCAAGCTTGTCCTCTCTCATGGATGTGCTGCTGTTGCGCCAAAAGCGATGCTCTTTTGCAGCACCCGGCAACTGATGGAAAGATGGCTCTCGGCGTCTGGATTGAGGGTGGCACGGGTATGGGCGGCCCTTGGAAGCTGGACGCTTCAACGGCCCTGAAAGTCGGGATGGCGTTTTTCGGCGATGGCCCGGAGGGCTTCGTTGTGGTCGTCGGAGAGGAAGGTAACCAGTTCCCAACCCCCTGCGGAGTCGAAAGCCACGTTGAGAGCGTCTTTGATGAGCTTATTCACTGCCATCTTGGTGAAACGGATGGCCAGGGGCGCGCCCCTGGCCAACCGCTCGGCGAACGCCATCGTCTCGGGCAGCAGACGGTCCGCGGGGAAAACTCGATTGACCAGCCCGATCCGCTCGGCCTCCTGGGCGGAGAGAGGATTCCCGGTCATCAAGTATTCCTTGGCCCGGGCCGGGCCCACCAAGAGAGGCCAGATGGCGGTGCCCCCGTCTCCCGCCACCAGCCCCACGCGGACATGGGGATCCGAGATTATGGCGTCGGAGGCCATGAAGATCACATCACACAACAGGGCGACGGAGGCGCCCAGGCCCACGGCGGGACCGTTCACCGCGGCGATTATCGGGATTTCCACATCCACCAGATCCCAGATGAGCTGTTTGGCGTCCCGGCGGAGATGATCGAGACGTTCGGGGTCCCGGAGCGTGGGAAACCATGCGAAATCCCCTCCCGCCGAGAATGCTTGTCCCTTTCCGGTGAGTATTGCCACCCGCGCCTCGTCCTCTCGCTTCAGCATCCTGAACAGGGCGGCGAGATCCTCATGGAGTTGGCCGTCCACAGTATTGAGAGCAGAACGGGGGTTATCGATGACGGCTGTTAGGACATCTCCGGTACGCTGGATGCCGATGGTTGGGAATTGGCGTTCCATGTTGCTCCTTGGCGGAAAACTGCCAGGCTACTCACCAAGCGGGCGGAGAGCCGCGGGCGTCACCCAGAGGATACGGAGAATGTGCGAAAAGGGAGTCAGTGATGTTCGAATCGCTCACTGAACAGTTTTCCTCGATCTTTGCCCGACTGAAAGGAAAGGGACGGGTGACCGAGGCGGATTTGCAGTCGGCCCTGCGGGAGGTGCGGCTGGCATTGTTGGAAGCCGACGTCAATGTGGAGGTGGTGAACAGCCTCTGTGAACGGATCGGGAGGAGAGCAAGAGGCGCCGAGGTTGCCAAGAGTCTCACTCCCGCGCAGCAGGTGATTAAAATTGTCCACTCCGAGTTGGTGAGGACGCTGGGGGATGAGCCGGCTCCCTTGGCGGTGAAGGGATCGCCGCTCACCATGATGCTGATGGGATTGCAGGGATCGGGGAAGACCACTACCGCCGCCAAGCTGGCGCTGCACCTGCGGGAGCGTCACAGCAAGCGACCCCTGTTGGTGGCGGCCGACCTGCAACGACCCGCCGCGGTCGAGCAGCTGGTGACACTCGGGAAGCGAGCGGGGGTGGATGTCTATCACGAACCGGGAGTTTCCAATCCGCGGCGAGTGGTGCGGGCCGCCATGCGCCACGCCCGCGCCCGGGGCCACGACGCGGTGGTGATCGACACGGCCGGCCGGCTGCAGATAGATCAGCGTCTGATGGGCGAACTGGCTGATATGGCGGAGATCGCCCGTCCCGACGAGACGCTGCTGGTGGTGGACGCCATGACCGGCCAGGATGCGGTCAACGTGGCGAAGGGATTCTCCGAACGGGTGACATTGTCGGGGATCATCATTTCCAAACTGGACGGCGACGCCCGGGGCGGGGCGGCTATCTCGGTGAGCGAGGCAACCGGCCAAAAGGTCAAGCTGGTGGGTGAAGGGGAGGAATTGTCCGCCCTCTCGGTGTTCCATCCCGACCGGATGGCTTCCCGCATCCTGGGCATGGGAGATGTGCTTTCCCTGATCGAGAAGGCCGAAGCTGTCACCGCGCCGGCGGATGCGGAAAAGTTCCTTCGGGACGCCGCCACCGAGAGTCTCGGTCTCGATAGTTTTCTTGAGCAACTCCACAACCTACGCCGAATGGGAGGTTTGAACGCGGTTCTTGCTATGATGCCCGGTGGGGCCCGGTCGGGTATCTCCGGATTGAGCGATGACGAAATGCGTCGCACCGTCGGGATCATCCACTCGATGACCCCCGAGGAGCGGCGAAACCCCAAGTTGATCACCGGCAACCGCCGGCGGCGAATCGCTACCGGATCGGGAACCACCGTTACTGCGGTGAACCGGTTGCTGAAGAGGTTCGCCGATACCCAAAAAATGATGAATATGCTGTCCGGCAGGACAGGGGTTCCCGGAATGGGAATGGAAGGACTACTCCAGCCGGCCAGGACCCGACGACGACGTAAGAGGTGAAAGAATATGGCGGTACGTATCCGTCTAATGAGGATGGGAAAAAAGAAGACTCCAAGTTACCGAGTGGTGGTGACCGATGGTCGAAAGCCACGCGACGGGCGATACATAGAACAGATCGGCCGTTATGACCCACTGGCGGATCCATCCCTGATCGAGATCGCAAACGACCGGGCAGTGGATTGGCTGATCAAGGGCGCCCAACCCTCCGAGCGGGTGCGCAAGCTGATGGAAATCTCCGGCGCCTGGACCCGTTACCGGGTTGTGACTGGAAAGGCACACCGAGTGAGCGATGAGGCGCCCCCTGCGGCAGCTACCGACCCCGCTCCCGCTATCGAGGACTCCGTGGCCTCCGATGCCTCAGAGGCCTCCGAGGAGAACGCCGTGCCCGTCGCTGCTGAGACCTCGGGATCCTAAGCGAAGATGAGCATGAATGACACCGAGAGAGTGGAACGGCTGGTCGGCTATTTGGTTAGGGAGATCGTTGCGGATCCGTCCCAGGTAAGTGTGAGAATGGTGAAGGACAGTCCCAAAAGGGTGCTGGCCGAGGTCCGGGCCGCCAAACAGGATATGGGGCGGTTGATCGGTCGTCGGGGACGGACGGCCAATGCCATTCGCACCCTCGCCCGGATAGTTTGTGACGATGACTGGATCGTTGAGATCGAATTCCTCGACTGAGCAAGTGCTGGTCGGGCGGGTAGGACGCCCTCACGGATTGGACGGCACGGTTTATGTCTGGCCGGACACCGACGATCCCCATCGCTTTGTGCC
This sequence comes from Acidimicrobiia bacterium, assembly GCA_965248705.1. Taxonomy (GTDB): domain Bacteria; phylum Actinomycetota; class Acidimicrobiia; order Spongiisociales; family ZC4RG35; genus Bin76. The sequence goes on from CBDFJY010000002.1 coordinate 1,536,775, forward strand.
CGGCGCCAGGTTTTTGGTTGCGGGGAGAGGAGAGATGGAAGTGGAGAGAACCCGCACGCACTTGGAAAAGGTGTTCGTCAAATTCGTGAAAGTCTCTGACCGGGCATCGGCCGAAAAGTTGCGGGGTGCGGAGCTTTTTATCGAAGAGCGCCAACGTCGGCCGCTGGACTCCGAAGAGTACTGGCCCGATCAGTTGGAGGGCCTGGCGGTAAGGACACCCTCGGGGGATTTGGTGGGACGGGTAAGAGGAGTGGAGTGGGCCACCGCCCAGCACCGGCTGGTGGTCGAGACCCAAGCCGGTCTGGCAGAGGTTCCCTTCGTGGACGAGTTGGTGCCGTCAGTGAACTTGGAGGAGGGATATCTGACCCTGGCCGACCTGCCCGGGCTGCTGTAGCTCATCATTCCTTCAGGGATGTCGGCACTCCTTGTGGCCGGGTTGCGAGCGATTTCGACTGAAGGCCCCTGGATGGGCTTCTCTCGCATACCTCAGAATGTCACAGGCTGCGAGTGAGGTTTCAACTATGGAAACGAACGAGAAGAATTCCTCGTCTCGGCTTGATTTAGGGATGGCGGAATCCCCTGAGGGGCCGGAAGCGAGGGTCGGTTCGCATGTGCGACTGGATGCGGATGGGGATGCTCCGCTGGACTCTGTTACTCGGTCGGTGCTCGTGTGCGGTCACGCGGTTGATGCGCTGAGTTTGCTGCCGACCGGCAGTGTTCAGACAGTGGTCACATCGCCGCCGTACTGGTCGTTGCGGGATTATGAGGTTGACCACCAGATTGGCTGTGACGACGGGCTGGGGGAGTATATCAAAAGCATCGTTGTGGCTTTCGATCAGGTTCGACGGGTCCTGAGCGATGACGGCGCCGTGTGGCTGAATGTAGGTGACAGCTACACCTCGGGCAATCGAAAATACCGGGCGCCGGACCGCAAAAACCGGGCCCGGGCGATGTCGATGCGTCCGCCCACACCGGCAGGTCTAAAGCCCAAGGACTTGATTGGTGTGCCGTGGCGGCTGGCGTTCGCCCTTCAGGATGCGGGTTGGTGGGTGCGATCGGAGGTGATCTGGTATAAGCCGAACGCGCATCCTGAGTCGGTGCGGGATCGTCCCACGAAGTCCCACGAGACGGTGTTTCTGCTGTCCAAGAACCAAGACTATTTCTACGATGTGGCGGCGGCGAGAGGCCCGAGCGGACGTCGACTCCGAACGCTGTGGGACATCAACACCGAGCCGCGCCGGCGCCCGGCGGGAGGCATCAATGACCATCCGGCGGTTATGCCGATGACCCTGGCTCGTCGATGCATACTGATCACCAGTCGTCCCGGGGATGTGGTGCTTGACCCCTACGCCGGCTCCGGCACAACGCTCCTCGCGGCGCAAGAACTGGGGAGAAACTGGGTGGGCATCGAACTGAAGCCGGATTACGTGGACCTGATAGAACGCCGCATCGCCGCATCTGCCGGGCTCGAGAACAACAAGTGGACATCGAAGACCTGAAGGCCCGGGTTGAGTCTCTTTCTCCGATGGGTGTTCGGTTCGTTGCTCGCTTAATCGATTCGCTTTCGTCCCCTCCACGAGCCGATGTCAACAGAACTTGGATTGCGAGTAACTCTGAATGGGTGGAGTACTTTTGGTCTCACGATCTCTGCCCATCACGGCGCTACTGTCGAGCCTCTTGGTTTGATCAGTTTCGAGGTGGCTTTCCGCAATGCAAAGTGAAGCCGTGGGATGGAAGGTTTGTAAACCGGAGTCGGCGACGCAGAGATTCGTTGACGTGACAGCCCGGGTCGGTGATGCGGGGGAACGAAGGTTGTCCCTGAAGTCCACCGCTGCCCAGAAACTGTCAGCCACGACTGCTCACATCTCCAAGCTCACCGAGGCTGCTTGGATACAAGACGTCCGATCGGCCAGGGTGAGAAGGGAAAGGACACTGGAGTTGTTCCGGCAGTATCGCGAGGCAGTCGACTCTATCATCATGTTGCGTGCGTTTCGCAAGGGAAGAGATGCGGTCCCTACAAGTTACCAATTGCTGGAGATTCCGACGGCGATCTTTGCGTCGCTCGAAGTAGCGCCCCAGTCAGCTTTTGCGGCGGACGGTCCCACCATCGACTGCGTTTTCCAAGGGGAACCGGCAGCGGCGCGGGTTTCTTTGGACCGATCCGATGCGAAGATCACCGTAAAGCAAATCAAACTCTCATGCTGCATCCTTCACGCCGAATGACATATATCAGGTTCCGGCTAGGTCCAACCGTACAACAAACTATGTAGTGCAACCACGAGCAGCGACGGCCGTTACTCATGATGGCTTCGTCCGGGCCGGTCCCGGTTCAGCTCCCAAAGAGCACTCTGGCATGGGCGTCTTCCACCTGCAGGGTCGCCCATCCCGTCGGGCCTTCCAGGAAGACCGCCACGAAACTTGACCAGACGTCGTCGGTGCCCGCCAAGGGGAACCGGGCTTCGGCTGTGGTTCCGTCCGCTCCGGCGAGGGTGGCTACCGACTCCTCGATTCCGGGTCGCAAATATCCACTCACTGTGAAGGGGTAATGGATCTCTTCCCGCCCGGAGGGCAGAAACAGTACCGCTTGGGAGGTGATCACCGGCTGCTGGAGGAAGGGGGCGCCTTCGGGACGGAGATCGACTGTGAGGGTGGCGGGTCCCGAACGGGGAGTCATTCGGGCCGCGGCCGGTTCGGTGAGGTGGAGGTCCACGATCAATCCCCCGTCGGGAGCTTTTACCACGTATATGTGATCAACCAGCCGGGTGTCCACCAGTTGGTACGAGACTGCCGAAGTGTTGACCTCCGGGCCCAGTCCCAGACGGATTACTCCTCTGGGAGCCAAGGATGTCAATACCGCGGCGGGTGGAACCAAAGTGGGCGCGCCCTCTGGGCTGGCCAGGGAAAACAGAAATCGCTCGCACTCCGGCCAGGGCTGCCAGTCTATGGTGGCCAAGAGGGCCGAGTCCGACCCGGCCGGGTCGTAGAGACCGATCTCTCCTGCATTTCCGAAGGGGGGCTCGGGAGTCAGACAGGGAGGGATGGGCTGTAGAGCGGTTTCGGGAATCTGAGTGGTGGAGGTGGTAATACTGGGCGGCGGGAGGGTGGAGGTGGTGGTGGGCGCGGCGGTAGAGGAAGTGGGCGCGGCAGCAGTGGTTGAGGGCGGTGCCTCCGCCGGTATGCAGGAAGCCGTCACCAGAACCAGTCCAACCAATATCCCCCTGCGAAGCATCTATCCAGGCTACTTGAGGCCGGGGTGGGAGGTCAGAGTTTGTTGCCCCAGCGTTGGAAGTGTGCTGTTTCCGAGCGGGGACGTGTTCCTCTCGCCAGAGACCCGGAGCGACGGTCGGGAGCGGGATAGCCGATCGTCACCACGCCCACCGGCGCCGCGTCCTCGGGGATCTCCAGCAGCCGGGACAGCCCTGGAACGGCATGGGCGCCCAGGAATCCCGCCGCCAGGCCCTCATCCACTGCCGCCAACAGGACCGCCATAAGCGTGGCGCCGGCATCCACCCACCAATAGGGGACCGGCCAGGGCGCCTCCGAGTCGGCGCCCTGCTTGTCTCCCTCCCGATAGCGGCGGTGATAGGCGTCGGCGGACACGCATACCACAACGTGGACCGGAGCGGTGGACAACCAGGGGTCGAAGCCGCGGGCCAGATACTTTTGTTCCCCAGCCGACCGAGCGATCTGTGCTCGGATTTGGGGATCGGTTACCACGATCAAGGACTGTCCCTGGGAGTATCCCGCCGAAGGGGCGGACAGTCCGGCGGTCACGATCCGCTTTACTGCTTCGGGGAAGACGGGATGAGGCTGATAGTTTCGGACCATCCGCCTCTGCCGGATTACCTCGTTAAACTCCATGGCTGCTTTTCTTTCCGGTTGTCGAATGCTTTTGGGTCGGGAACGTTCTTTCGGAGTGGCATTACCCTCGATAGTGTGGCAGATTCTCCTTTTGGCGACGCAAACGCGCTGGTTTTTCCTCGCTCGGGTTTGGCCTCTCCGGTTTTGTGGACCCGAGGTCAGGGATGTCGGGAGTTGGCGGAACTGCTTGGTCACCAACACCCGGTTCGGGTAACCAACGATTTGTTGGAGACCGCGGTGGAACTCCGCTCCCAGATGGTGGTCTCGCGAAAGCTTTCCCCATCCGACCTGTTGAGTGTGGCGGTGCCCATCGATTTCCAACCCGCCGGGATCGGCTCGGTTGCGGCGGCGGTGGCGGGGGGCCCTCATTCCTGCGCGGCGGCGTTGGTGGCCCGACGGCTGGGCGAGGCGCTGGGAGTCCCCGCTTTCATGGCCTGCGCATATTTGGCCGACGAATCCCGGGAGAAGGCGGTCTCGATGGTGGAGAACCTCTTTTCCCAGGTTCCCGATCTCGAGTACCGGCTGATTGGCGCCGAGAGCGCCACTCACCTGATCTCCCAGCTTCCCGAGGATTGCTTGTTGGTGATCGGCGCCCCGGGGGGTAACTGGTTTCAGCGGGTGCTGTTCGGGAGGGGCGCCCGTCTGCGGCAGAAGGCTGCCGGAGGAGTGGTGATGGTTCGCTCCGCTCCTTCCCGGGTCTTTCAGATCATGGACACGCCGCGGTTTGTCAGTACCTACCACCAAGCTGCAGATGTGCTGCGTCTTCACTCCCATGAGATACTCGCGGTGGCGGAGAACGGCAGGCTGGTTGGCCTGGTGCGAAGATCATCGTTGGCGGGCGCCGGAGAGGAGAGCCCGGTCGCAGAGGCAATGGAAGAGCCACGTTCTCTGGGACAGATCGATCCGGTTTTCGACATCGGCGCCGATACGGAATGGTTCGGCCGTTCACCGATACCGGTGGTCGACTCACTGGGGCGTTTGGTGGGCTCGGTATCCCCTCTCGCCGAACCGAACGCCCGATGAGCGCTCGGGAGGGTCGATGAACCAGCCCATGATCTCGTTGAGAAAGGTCTCCAAGATCTACGGTGATTCTCCCGAGCCGGCCGTGCGATCCCTCACCCTTGAGATACTCAGCGGGGAAATCGTGACTCTGGTGGGGCCGTCGGGGTGCGGAAAGACCACCGTTTTGAAGATGATCAACCGACTGGTCGAGCCCACCTCCGGGTATATAGAAGTGAACGGGACGCCCATCCGGGATGGCGAACCCCATCTGCTCCGCCGCTCGATCGGGTACGTGATCCAACAAGTCGGTCTTTTTCCCCACTGGACGGTGGGCCGCAATATCGCTACCGTCCCCGAGTTGTTGGGCTGGTCCCCCGAGCGGACCGTGGAGCGTACGGTTGAACTGGCCCGGTTGGTGGGTTTGGAGGAGTCGATGTTGGATCGTTATCCGGCGGCACTGTCAGGGGGCCAGCAGCAGCGGGTGGGGGTGGCCCGTGCTCTGGCCGCCGACCCGCCGGTGCTTTTGATGGACGAGCCTTTCGGGGCGGTGGATCCCATCGTCCGCCACCGGCTGCAGGATGAACTGCTGGACCTCCAGAAACGGCTCCGCAAGACCATCGTGTTCGTCACGCACGACATCGAAGAAGCAATAAAGCTGGGTGACCGGATCGTGATACTCAATGTGGGCGGAGTGTTGGAGCAGAAAGGGTCTCCTGCTGAGATACTGAGCCGCCCCGCCAACCGGTTCGTGGAAGACTTCATCGGAGCCGAGCGGAACCTGCAGCGGCTGGCCCTGTTGAAGGTGGCTGGGCTAAGTCTCAAGTGGGGTCCGGTTTTGGAGGTTTCCTCCACTCCCCAGGCCGCTCGGGCCGCGGCTCGTCGAGAAGGAACCAACTGGGTGGGCTTGCTCTCGAACGGCCTTATTCGGGGATGGGTCCCTACTGCTGAACTGGAGGGAATCTCATCCCTGGAGGAGTTGGCGGGCCGCCCTTTTGCTTCCGCCATCCGCCGGAGCGCCTCGTTGCGCCAGGCGGTGGACGCGATGATCGGCGCCCGCCAGGAGATGGCGGTAGTGGCCGAAGATGGTTACTACTGCGGCCTGGTGGACTTGGCGATGGTCTCCGAAGCGCTGGGAGAGCCTGGCCAGTGAGCAACCGCGTATGAGCCTCTTCAAATGGGAGTGGGTGGCTCGCAACTGGCCTGCCATCTTGGAAAGAACCTGGGAGCATCTGTTCCTGACCGGGGTGGCGGTGGTGGTGGGAACGCTGATCGCCATGGGGTTGGCGGTGGTGGCGGTGCGGCGGCGGAGGTGGTATGGGCCGATCACTTCTGCCACCAACATTCTCTACACGATTCCCTCCCTGGCACTATTTGCCTTTCTGGTGCCCTTCACCGGGTTGTCCACCCTGACGTCGGAGATCGGCCTGGTCGGCTACACCCTGCTGATAATCGTGCGCAATACGGTGGCCGGCATTGACGGGGTGCCGGGTGGGGTCAGGGAGGCGGCAGACGGGATGGGGTTCACTTCCCGCCGTCGGTTTTGGAAGGCCGAGTTTCCCCTGGCCCTGCCGGTGATCATGGCAGGGATCCGCATCGCGGCGGTTACCACCGTGGGTCTGGTGACCATCACCTCCATTTTGGGCCAGGGCGGTTTGGGCTTTTTCATCCTGGCGGGCTTGCGGAGCTTCTTTTGGACCCAGATCATCATTGGGACGGTGGGGTCGGTAGTGCTGGCGGTGGTGATCGACTTTGCCCTGGTATGGGTGGAGCGTCGGCTCACCCCCTGGATGGGGCGCCCGGCGATATGACCAACCGCCCCCTTCTCGAAGAGCTCGGGTTGTTTCTGGGCGACGGCGGCTCCTGGTGGGGGACGGGGAGTATCCCCTTTCGGCTGGGGGAGCATCTCTTGTTGTCCGCCGTGGCGGTGATAATCGCCGCGGTGCTGTTCATCCCGCCTGCCCTGTGGACCGCGCACCGACGTCGGGGAGTGTTGGCCGCGGCCGCGGTAGTCAACATCGGCCGCGCCGTCCCCTCCTTCGGGATCCTGGTGATAGTGGTGGTGTGGCTGGGATTGGGTCCTTGGCCCGCCCTGGCGGCCCTGGTTGCCTTGGGTGGACCGCCCATGTTCGCCAACACTGTCGCCGGAGTGCTGAACGTGAGCCCGGCGGTTTTGGAGTCGGCCTGGGGCATGGGGATGACCGGAAGAGGGGTCTTGATGAAAGTGGAGTTGCCCCTGGCCCTTCCGGTGATCGCAGAGGGGGTTCGGATCGCCATTTCCCAGGTAATAGCCACAGCCACCCTGGCTGCTCTGGCGGCCGGCGGAGGTCTGGGCCGTTTCATCGTGGATGGATTTGCCCAGCGGGACCAGGGAGAGCTGTTGGTGGGGGCGGTGTTGGTTGCGGGAGTGGCCGTGTTGGCGGAGACGGTCTTCACCCGTTTCCAGCGCCACGTGATTTCCCCGGGGGTGCTTTCGCTAAGCGGCAAACCCTAGAGGGGAGTCCGTGGATTATAAGGTTGTCAGGGCCGGTAGCCTTGAGCTTTGAGACGTGGCATTTTGGATGATGCCCGCCTATCGACAACCTATATAGGAGATACCCATGTGGCAAAATTTCCGCAAAGGCGTTGTTGGGGCGACCCTGGTAGCTATGGCCCTGGTGGCCGGTGCCTGCGGGTCGGGTGACGATGCCGAAGGCCCCACTATCGTGGTGGCCTCTTTCGGTTTCGGCGAGAGCGTAATTCTGGCCGAAATCTACGCGCAAGTGTTGGAAGACGGAGGATATACGGTAGAACGAAGCCTCAACCTGGGCAGCAGAGAAGTAGTGAAACCAGCCCTGGAATCGGGTGAGATCGGATTGGTTCCCGAATACGTGGGAAGCTTGGCCGGATTCTTGGGTGTGGCGCCCAGCGCCGACTCGCAGGCCACCTGGCAGGCCACCAAAGACGCCTTCGAGCCCGAAGGGGTAACTCTTTTGGCCTATGCGCCCGCCCAGGACAAGAACGGCTATGTGGTCACCGCCGACCTGGCCGCCGCTCATGGCCTTCAAAAGGTCAGTGACCTGGCGCCGATCGCCGCTGAACTGGTGTTTGGCGGTCCGCCGGAGTGTCCCGAGCGGCCTTTGTGCTTACCGGGTCTGGAGAGTATGTACGGGCTGAATTTCGCCGAATTCAAACCTTTGGATGTGGGAGGCCCCTTGACGGTGGCGGCTCTTGAGTCAGGCGACATTGATGTGGGGGTGCTCTTCACCACCGACGGGGTGATTGCCGCCAAGGGTTTCGTTCTGCTTGATGATGATCGGGGTCTCAACCCTGCCGAGAACATCGTTCCGGCGGTGCGCCTGGAGATCGTGGAAGCCTACGGTGACGATTTCGTAGAGTTGTTGGACGAGGTTTCGGCGGCCATCACCACTCCGGAGCTGACCGAGATGAATCGGCGGGCGGGAGTGGATCAGGACGATCCGGCGGCCATCGCTGCAGATTGGTTGGCAGAAAAGGGATTCGTCTCCGGCTGAGCCGGCTCAAATCTCTTAAGAGTGGTTCAGGGGCGGGGGTCTTTGGGCTCCCGTCCCTCGTAATCGCGCCATTCGGCGATGGAGCGGGACACCAGCACCATAATCACCGCCGTACCCACCAATCCCAGAAAAAACCCCGCCGCGCCCCAGAAGAGAGATCTTCCCACACAGTCCGAGCCGAGGTCGGACTGGCAGGCAACGTCGTTTACCACCCATCCCAAACCACCGCCGAAGAGTCCGGCGGCGAGGGAAGGCCCCGCGATCCAGGGATTTGGTCGACGTCTCATCGCCGGCCCTTCTCCGAGTCACCCACCGGGCGGCGCCGTCCCGGGAGTTCGCTCGCCGATTTGATCCGGAGCGGTGTCGGGCCGGGAGCGGGGGTGGGGTCGGGTCGGGTGTCCACCAGGGGCTGCACCGCCAATCGGGCCTCCTCCGACCAGGCGGCCCAGGCGGCGAGGAGGCCTCCGCCGACCACCGCTGTCCACCCCGGCCAAGGGGTAGTAAAGGCGGCGACCACTCCCGCCGCTGGGACGGCGAAGCGGGCAGCCAAGAGAGAGCCCGGCAGAGCTTTGGCATAGGCTGGGGCGATTGCCGCAGAGACGGCCGCCATCCCCCAGCCTCCCCCCAACCCGTTGACCGAGACGGCGGCCAAGGCGACCGGCAGGCTGGCCAGGACGCAGAGGAGCAGCACTGCTCGGGAAGGAGGGCCGAGCGAGGGCGCCCGCCGTTTCTCCGTGGTCGCCAGCCAAGGGCCGCTCACCAGGGCCAGGGTCGCCGCGGCCACCCCTACGCCGGCCCACCACCATCCGGAAACCGGAGCCACCATCGCCACTCCCAGCTCTCCCACGGCCAGTCCTCCGGCCATCCTGCGCCCCCATCGGGAACCCTTCACCACCATTCCCACCAGGGCGGCGGTGGCGAGAATCACCAACCCGCCGGCCAGGATCACCAACTGGACAGGATCCCAGATCCCGCCGTCGGTGGACAACACTCCGGCCCACAGCAGGGCTCCGGTGAGGCATATGCCTCCCGCGGTAGCCGCGCCGGGAGAGGTTTTCACAGTCGTCCGTGATTATTTACGACGACGGGAGCGGGACCCGCCTTTCGCGGCGCCCCGCGTCTGACGGCGGCTCTCCAAAAGGTCACTGGCCTGCTCGACGGTGATGTTGTCCACGGTGTCCATCGCTCCCAGGGAAGCATTGGTCACGCCGTCGCTCACATAGGGTCCGTATTTTCCGTCCCGAAGCTCCACTGCCTTGCCGGTGCGGGGATCCTCCCCCAGCTCCCGGAGGGCAGGGCTTGCGCCTCGGCGAGAGGGGGTCGCCAACACCGCAATCGCCTCCTCGGGGGTGATGGTGAAGAGCTGTTCGACCCCCGAGAGGTTGCGGTTGGTCTTACCCTGTGAGATGTATGGTCCGTATCGGCCGTAGCGGGCGGTGATCTCCTGGCCGCTGTCGGGATCGATCCCCACCACCCGGGGAAGGCTCAGCCATCGGAGCGCCTCGTCAAGGCTCAGTCCCCCCAGTTCGGTCTTTTTGGGCAGGGAGACCCGCTTGGGCTTGGATTTTCCGCTCACGGTTTCTCCCAGTTGCAGGTAAGGACCGTATCGACCGTCCAAGGCCAGCACCTCCAGCCCGCTCTGCGGATCGGTACCCAGTATTTTGCGGTCCGCCGAAGTTGCCCCTTCAGCCAGCATCTGCAATGCCTTTTCCGCGGTCAGCTCGTCGGGAGGTATCCGGTCGGGCATGGAGACGTTTTGCCCTTTCCACTGAAGGTAAGGGCCGTATCTGCCGATACGGGCGGCAATCTCCTCCCCCTCGGGGTCGTGGCCGATGAGGATCTTTCGGGAGATCCGGGGGTCGACTGTCTCCAGGCTGGCTGTCACCTTGGCCTGGAGCCCCTCCTCGCCGAAGTAGAAACGCTCCAGCCATGGCTTGGTCTGCTCCTTTCGATCGGCGATCCGGTCGAGGTCGTTCTCCATCTTGGCGGTGAACTGGTAGTCAACCAGCTTGGGAAAGCTCTGCTCCAACAGGGTGATTACTGCAAAGGCGGTAAAGGTGGGCACCAGCGCCCGGTTCTGGGTCCAGACATAGCCGCGGTCCTGAATGGTGCTCATTATTGAGGCGTAAGTGGAGGGCCGACCAACGCCCAGCCTTTCCAGTGTCCTGATCAGTGCGGCCTCGGTATACCACGCCGGTGGCCTGGTTTGGTGGTCTTTGGCGGTCAGGCTGTTGGTCTCCAATGGCTGTTGGGAGGAAAGGGGCGGGAGGGTCTTTTGGGTGATTTCCCCTTTCTTGGTGTCCTGGTCGTATGTCGCACCGTGGACTTTGAGGAAGCCGGGAAAGGTGATGGTCCGCCCCCGTGCGGAAAACTCAGCCACTTCGCCTGAAGAGGAGACCCCGCCCAGGGTCGCCGAGACGGTCTCTCCGGTGGCGTCTTTCATCTGGGAGGCCACCGCCTGCCTCCAAATTAGCTGGTAGAGCCGGGAGGGAGCCCCCTCACCTATGGCGGCGGTGACCTGCTGAGGGGTTTTCCAGGTTGTGCCGGTGGGCCGGATGGCCTCGTGCGCCTCCTGGGCGCCTTTTACCTTGGACTGGTAAACCCGCGGCTGGGAGGGAAGGTATTGGTCGCCGAAGCGTTTCCGGATCAGTTCCCGGGCGGTGGCGACCGCCTCGGCGGAGATGGAGACCGAGTCGGTGCGCATGTAGGTGATGTGTCCGTTTTCGTAGAGCTGCTGAGCGGCCCGCATGGTGCGGGAGGGACTCATCCGGAGTAGCCCAGAGGCCTCCTGCTGGAGGGTGGAGGTGCGAAAAGGGGGAGAGGGAGAGCGTCTGTAAGGCCTTTGCTCCAGGGAAGTAACCGCAAAGGAGGATTCTGCCAACTCGGATACCAGGCGCTCGGCGTCCTCCTTCCCAAGTTGCATCGTTTTGGGGTTTTTCAGCTCCCCCCCGGAGGTGAAGTCTCTGCCGGTGGCTACTCGCCGCCCCGACACCGAGGTAAGTTGCGCCTCGAACAGTTCGGCCGGTTTTTCGACAGGATGAAAGCCGCCGGTGATACTCCAATAGTTGGCTTTTACGAACCGAATTCGCTCCCGCGCCCTTTCCACCACCAACCGGACCGCCACGCTTTGCACTCGTCCCGCCGAGAGTCCGGCTTTGATCTTTTTCCATAGCACTGGTGAGACTTCGTATCCAAAGAGCCGGTCAAGGATCCGTCTGGCTTCCTGGGAATCGACCAAAGCCGTATCGAGCTCCCGGGGGTTTTCGAAGGCCTGACGAATCGCTGAGGGGGTGATTTCATGGAAGACCATCCTCTTCACCGGCACCTTGGGCTTCAGCAACTGGGTGAGATGCCAGGCAATCGCTTCGCCCTCTCGGTCGCGGTCGGTGGCCAGATAGAGCGAGTCTGCGGAGGCCAGCGCTTTCCGAAGCTTTTTGACCTGGCCGGATTTTTCCGGGGAGGTGACGTATTTGGGCTGGAATCCATCTTCGACATCTACTCCCAGTTCTCTTTGGGGGAGGTCTCGCACATGCCCCATGGATGACTCCACAACCACATCCGGTCCCAGATAGGAGGAGATGTTGCGGGCCTTGGTAGGCGATTCGACTACTACTAGTGCCTTGCTCATGCGACTAACAAGATACCCGCATACGGCGGCCAATACCTAACCGAAATCAGATACTCGGGTTCTCAAGTTAGTGTTGTGATGGTGGATTCGGTGGAACACGTCCGCGGCCGGGCGCTGATTCGCCGAGGCCCCTTCGCCAAGCTGTGGTGGGCTAACAGCGTTTCCAGTCTGGGCGACTGGGTGAATATTTTCGCCACCCTGGCCCTGGCCGCCCGGATCGGCGGCGGGGGAGATGCCTCCACGGTGGCCATCATCGTTCCGCTGGCGGCGCGGTTTCTGCCGGGAATAGTGGCGGGGATGTTGGGAGGGGTGATGGCGGACCGCTGGAACCGGAAAATGACCATGGTCGTCTCCGACTTTGGGCGAGCGGTGCTGGTAGGCGCCCTCCTTTTTGTCTCCAACCTCTCCCAGCTCTTCATGATCATTGTGTTGGTGGAACTATTGGGGCTCTTCCGCCAGCCCGCCCGGGAGGCGGTGGTCCCCACCCTGATCGCCCCTCGGCACCTGGCGGCGGCCAACGGGCTCAACCTGATCTCCATGTATGGCACGGCGCCGGTCGGCTCGGCGCTGTTCGCCTTGCTCACCGAGTTCAGCGAGCTTCTTCCCGAGATGGGGAAATTCGGCGCCTGGGTGTTGGTCGCTTTCATGCTCGACATGGCCACTTTCTTGATCTCGGGTTTGATCACTCTCACCATTCCCATCAAGCCCACCCCCTTGCCCGAGCGGCGCCGGATGCGGCTGGAGCGCCGTTCTCTGGCAGCCCCGATACACGATCTGGTCGAGGGGTGGGCGCAAGTGGGCAAAAAAGGTCCGGTACGCCGGCTGGTGTGGGGAATGGCGGTGGCGCTGTTGGGAGGGGGTGGTCTGTTCGTGATGGGACAGCCATTTACTCAACAGGTCCTGGAATCGACCGAGAGTGGCTATGGGGCGTTGCTCACCTCACTCGGTCTGGGGGTGACCATCGGGATGGTGCTGCTGGCCGGGCTCGGGAAGAACCTGCTCCACCGCGAGCCGATGTTCGCCCTGGGTCTGTGGGCTGCGGGTGGGGGGATCATCTTCACCAGTTTTTCGCGGTCGATCGTTTCGGCGGTGGGCTGGGTGCTGCTGTTGGGCATCGGCACGGGAATGGCTTACGTAGCCGGGTTCACCCAGCTCCACTCGGTGGTCACCGACGAGATCAGAGGTCGGACGTTCGGGGCGCTCTACACCCTGGGCCGGATGGCGCTTTTGGTATCCCTGATGGCGTCGGGAGTGGGCTCCGTGGCTCTGGAAGGCGTCTTGCCCGGTCTGTTGGGCGATGGGATCCGGGCGGTGCTGTTCATAAGTGGCTTGGCGGTGCTGCTTACCGGGTTGGTGACCGTCTGGGCGATACGGTCACAGTTGCGTATGGTCTTCGACAAAGAGTCACTGGCTGCCGTGAGGGACTCCAGCGAGACGTTGGGGATGCTGAGGCATCGTTCAGATAAGTCATGAACCGGGCCCGCTATCTGGCGATGGAGGGCACAGAGGGAGTGGGCAAGACCACCCTGTGCGACCTCTTGGCCGCCCGTTTGGCGGACCGGGGCATAGAGGTGGTGCGGGTGAGGGAGCCGGGAGGGACCCGGCTGGGAGATGCGATCCGGGAAATACTGTTGCAAGGGGATGACATGGCCGACTGGACCGAGGCTCTGCTGTTCGCCGCCCAGCGGTCCGAGCTGATTGTCCAGGTGGTGCGTCCCGCTCTCGCCGAGGGCAAGTGGGTGCTATCTGACCGGTGTTTTTATTCATCCCTGGCCTATCAGGGATATGCCCGCCGGCTGGGAATTGATCTGGTTTGGTCGATCAACTCCCCGGCATTGGGAGGTACCCTGCCCGATCTGGTGGTGTGGCTGGAGACCGATCCCGGAATTGCTCTGGCCCGTCAACAGGGTCGAGACCGGATCGGCGCCGCGGATGCGTCCCTTCATCTGGAGGTGTGGAAGGGCTATCGGAGCCTTTGGGCCTCGGAGTGGGGACGGATGGTGAAGGTCGACGCCTCGCCGCCGCCGGAACGTACCGCCGAACACCTGGTTTCCATCTTGGAGGAGCGAAGGTGGCTGGATCGCTCCTAGCCACGCCGGAGAGCTCCGCGGGCGTCATCGGACACCGAGCGGTCTGGGAGAGACTGGCGGCTGACGCCACCTCGCCCGCCGGCGCCTATCTGCTGGCCGGACCGCGGGGGGTGGGCAAGAGTCTGGTGGCGCGGCGCTTTGCCGAGCGGTTAGTGTGCCCGCTCGGCGGCCGCCACTTCGGGGAGTGTCCCTCTTGTGGCAGGGCCCGGGCCGGCGTTCATCCGGACATCGTGGCGGTGAGCCCCACCGAACGGCAGCGGATAGGGGTGAGTGATGCCCGAGAGGTGGTCGCCAAAGCAGCCCGGACTCCGGTGGAGGCGTCTCGCAAGGTCTTCATCATTGACAGGGAAATGACCGAAGGCGCGGCCAACGTGCTGCTCAAGACCCTGGAAGAGACCACCGACTCCACCGTTTTCGTACTGGTGGCCGTCTCGACCGAAGATCTCCCTTCCACCGTGGCCAGCCGGTGCCGCACCTTCCATTTCGGCAAAGTGGATATCGGCGAGTTGTCGGAGGCGTTGGTGGAGAGAGGGATGGACCGCTCCGAAGCGGAGGTGATATCGGAGGTGGCGGGCGGACGGCCGGGGATGGCGCTGCAGCTCAAAGGCGAGGCCGCCGCGGCCGAGTTTCGCTCCGCCTGGTTGGAAAAGGCGGCCCAGTTGGCCGAGCGGCGCCATTTGGGAGCGGGCGAAGCGCTGGCCATGGTGGATCAGGTCCTGACCTACGGAGAGCGAATGCTCGATCGGGTGCGACCTACCAAGACGGATGTCGGCCGGGAGCGGGAGCAGGCGCAGCGGGAGACTCGCCGGCAACGTCGGCTGTTGTGGGTATCGGGTTTGGAGATTATGGCGGGTTGGTTCGTGGATGCTGCCGCCCGGGCTCTGGGAGGCCCCTCCCGGCTTTTGGAGGAGGGAGTCCGGGGTCCGCCGGTGGATCCCGCCCGGGCGCTTTGCTCCGCCGATCTGATCTTGGAGGCCGGAGCGGAACTCGCCGGCGTCAACCTGCGTCCCCGGGCCCGCCTGGCGGAGCTTTTCTGCAAGCTGGTCCGCCTGTGAGCGGGATGTCCTCCGACCGGTCGAGGGTGCTTACCGTCCCCAACCTGGTCTCTTTCGTCCGCATTCTCCTGGTTCCGGTGTTTTGGTGGATCCTGTTGGAGGGTCGTCCTACGCCGGCGGCATTGCTGCTGATAGGGATGGGTGTCACCGATTGGCTGGACGGCTGGCTGGCCCGGCGATTGGATCAGGTGAGCGATCTGGGGATCATCCTCGACCCGGTGAGCGATTGGCTGATGATGGCCTCGGCGGTGTTGGGAGGGATGGTGGAGATGCTGGTACCGATCTGGGTGGGAATAGTCCTCTTGTCCAGATCCGTCCTGGTTGGGTGCTGGTCGGGGTGGATGACGGCCAGGAAAAGCCCGCTGGAAGTGCGCAAGAGCGGCAAGGTGGCCATCTCTTTTCTCTATTTTGCCATCCCCTCCTTCTATTTCGCCGCCGATTTCGCCGATCCCCTGGACATCTGGTTCGGGTGGTTGGCGTGGATTACGGTGGGAGTGGGGATGATCCTCTACTGGTGGTCGGCGCTGTTATACGTGCGGGACGGACTGGCTATTGTTCGCCAAGACGGTTGGAGTGATTCTCGGGCGTGACATCCCGCTCGTCGGATGGGGCGCTTGCCGTGGCCGGTTTGGTTTTTTCTGATAATGTATACCTCTTATGGAAGAAACCAGTACCGAGATTCCCGAGCATCTCTCTTACACCACCGAGCACGAGTGGATTCTGGCCGGCGACGGAACAGCCCGACTGGGCATCACCGACTATGCACAGGACGCCTTGGGCGATGTGGTCTACGCTCAGTTGCCCCGGGTGGGTGACGAGGTATCGGAAGGGGAGATCATCGCCGAGTTGGAGTCGACCAAATCGGTAGGGGAGATCTACGCTCCTTTCGACGCGCGGGTGCTGGCGGTGAATGAGGAGCTGGAGACCCGCCCGGAGTTGGTCAACCACGATCCCTATGGCGTAGGCTGGATAGTGGAGCTTTCCCAGGCCGGCTCGCTGCCCTCGACTCTCTTGGACGCGGTAGGCTATCGGGAGCTTGTTTCCTAAATACGAGCCGTTCTTACGTCGATTCTTCCCTAAAGCGCTGGGTCAGCAGTTACAATAAGAATGTGTCTGATCCGTTGCTGTCCGGTGAAAAAACCGCCGGTGCCGGAGTGGGCCCGAAGACTGGCGGGAGTGATCCCACTGCTGTCTTCAGGCCGATCGACCTCTACTCGACACTTAGGGAAGAAGAGTTAGGCCGGCTGGAGGGCTTCGCCGGGTGGGGACTGATGGCGGAAAGAGGCCGGCAGGCGGGCAGAACCTATCCGCTGGCGGAGGGAGCGACCGAGGTAGGGCGGCATCTGCAGAGCGGAATCCTGTTGGACGACATCACGGTTTCGCGTCGGCATTGCCGGCTGACGGTGGAGAGAGATCGACTGACGGTGGAGGATGGGGGCTCCACCAACGGAACCTATGTAAACGGCGCCCGGATGGAGGAAAGCCGGTTGCAGCCGGGGGACAGGCTGATGGTGGGACGGTTCCACTTGGTCGTAGTCCGGGGCAATGGCTGATCAGCAGAGCCTTTCCGTTGGAAAGGCCGAACAGCGGAGCCTTTCCATCGGAGAAGTAGTCAAAGTACTCAAAACGGGTTTTCCCGACATAACAGTCTCCAAAGTACGGTTCTTGGAGTCAAAGGGCATGATTCTTCCCCGTCGTACCGTAGGGGGATATCGTCGGTTCGATCGGACGGATGTGGCCCGGATCCAATACATTCTGCGACAGCAGCGGGATCATTTTCTTCCTCTCAAGGTGATCAAATCCAAGCTGGCGGCCTGGGAGCGGGGCGAGGATCCCCACCACGCGGCGGAGTCGGGCGCTTCCCTTCTTGAAGAGGCAGGGGAGCCTATAACCCGATCGGATGTGTTGCGACGCAGTGGGCTGACCCCCTCTCAACTGGATGATCTTGTCAC
This sequence comes from Acidimicrobiia bacterium, assembly GCA_965248705.1. Taxonomy (GTDB): domain Bacteria; phylum Actinomycetota; class Acidimicrobiia; order Spongiisociales; family ZC4RG35; genus Bin76. The sequence continues at coordinate 1,553,872 of CBDFJY010000002.1, forward strand.
TCATCGGCTCGTATCCCCCCTGCCGGGGGATAACGACATCTTTCCTCCCGAAGCGGGGACGGTGGCCGCCGAGGCCAAGCGGCTGATGGATCGGGGTCTGGAGGGTCGCCATCTGCGCTCGATCCGTCTGGCGGTGGACCGGGAAGCAGATCTCTTCCGATCGGTGGCGGGGCCGCTGGTGAGGGTACAGTGGGTGGGGGAGGGTGGCGAGCACATCCGGGACCTGCTGATAGGCTGTGCCGACGCCCTGGTGGGCATCCATCGGGCGCTGCTCCTGGCTTCACTGCGGGCGGAGCTAAGCCGCTGAGATCCCCGGCGCGCCTCGGGTTTAGCGCCGCATGCCTGGCGGCGCTGCTGGTCGCCGTGATGGGGGCTGCCGCGGTAGCCAGCCCCCTCTGGGTCGATCCACCCCCTCTTCCGTGGACGGTGGCGCCCGACCCTCCAGTCGTCAATGCCGAATCGTGGCTGGTGTTTGACGACCAATACCAGGTGGTGCTGGCGGAAGAAAATGCCGACCTACCCAGGCCGATGGCTTCCACCACCAAGTTGATGACTGCCCTTTTGGCGGTGGAGAGGGGTGATCTCTCTTTCCCGGTGCGGGTGAGCGAGGCGGCTGTTTCGGTGGGAGAGGCGGGGGTGGATCTGGTGGAGGGAGAGGTTTTCCTGCTGCGCACTCTGGTGAGAGCGCTCTTGATTCGCTCCGGCAACGACGCGGCCTACGCCGTGGCCGAACATCTGGCCGGAACTGCTGAGGAGTTTGTGACGCTCATGAACCAACGGGCCGCCGAACTGGGCCTGGAGAACACATCCTATGCCAATCCGCATGGTCTCGATCACCCCGACCAATACTCGACGGCTCGGGACCTCCTGGCCCTTTCTCGGGAAGTGCTATCCCACCCGGAGTTGGCTGAGGCGGTGTCCACCCGACAGATATCCCTGCGGGATGCGCCATCGGGCGAGGAACGGTCTTTTACCAACACCAACCAGTTGCTCTTCGACTATGAGGGAGCGCTCGGGGTGAAGACCGGATACACCGACAACGCCGGGCGGGTGCTGGCGGCGGGAGCAGAACGCCAAGGCAGGAGGATGCTGGTGGTGGTGATGAAGAGCGAGGATCACTTCGGTGACGCAAAGATGCTCCTTGACTATGGGTTTGACTCCTTCGGCTCGGTTCCCGGGCTGGTCTTCGCTGACTTGCGGGTGAGCCGGGAGGAGGTGTTAGCCGAATCCGTTACCACCTCAACCGTGAGCCCCGCCTCGCTGGAAACCGTTGTGGATACGGGCACTGTGGAGGTGGTCATCACCAGCGAGCCGGTGGCTATCCGGGTGGGCGATACCCCACAGGGGCTGGGAGATGTGTTGAGTTGGATGCTGCGCCTCTTCGCTTGGAGAGACGGGTAGGGCTGCTTACCGTCCGCACCTTCTCAGCAACAGCCGAACATCAGAGGAGATGGTATGCCAGTTCAGCTTGGACTCTCCGGCGATCCGGTCCCGGATTACCGTCTCAACGCCGGCTGCTCGCAGCCGTTTGGACATCAAGAGGGCGATGAGGACCTTGAAGCAGTACGGCGCCACCCCCTCCAGGGCTTCCGTCAAGTCGAGGCGGTGGGCGCCGAAGAATCCGGACTGGGGAAATTGCAGTCCTCTGGTCCGGCGGGGCATCCGCAGTCGCGCCAGCAGGATCGCCGACCGGGTCAGGGCCATGCGATACCACTTTTTTCCCTGCTGCTCCAGCTCGCCTACGCACACGTCGTAACCATTGGCCAAGGTCGAGACTATCTTCCCCACCACGGCCGGGTCGTGCTGCCCATCGGCGTCCATCACCACCACCAGATCGTGGCGGGCTGCTTGAGCGGCGTTGCGAACGGCTTCCGCGAGCCCTCCCCCGTCGCATACTCGCACCCGGTGGTCTCCCACCGCCAGGGCTTTCTGCCCGGTGGGGCTTTCCATCCCTCTGAGCAGTTCACCTTCCCCGGCGTCGGCGGCGGCTACTACTACTTCGGCGTCGGAAGGCAAGTATTCCAAAAGCTCAGCGAGGGTGACGGCGATGACAGCCGTCTCGTTGTAGGCGGGCATGAGAACCGAAAAAGGAAAGTCTGCTTTCCCGGGTTCTCGCTCCGACTCATCCATGATCGCAGCAGTTTGACGGCATGCTGATGAGATGCTAGACCTGCCTGCGGCGGGATTGGTCCGCCGTTGGGGAAAGGTCTGGGCGACATCCCTCATAAGATGGGAGGTCATAAGATGGGGGAGCGATGAGCGACACTGAACGATTATTCGGCCCGGGCACCATCTCGGAGTTGATCACCTCCGAAGAGATAGCGGAGCGGGTGGCCGAACTGGGCAGGACCCTTACTAGGGAGTATCGGGATCGCTCGCCGGTGATGGTGGGGATTATGAACGGGGCGGTGTGCTTTCTGGCGGATCTGGTCAGGAATATGGAACTCGAGATGGAAATCGAATTCCTGGCGCTTAACCGCTACGGCGAGGGATCCGACATCGGCATCGCTATGGATCTCTTCTCCGACATCGGGGGACGGGACGTAATCATCGTCATGGATGTGGTTAACACCGGCCTCACCCTCACTGTCATCCACCGGTTACTGAGAGAGCGCTCACCTACTTCATTGGCCACGGTGGCCCTGTTGGACCGGAAGGTCCGCCGGCTGGTGGAGGCGCCTATCGAATATCGCGGTTTCGAAGTGGGATACGACTTTGTGGTGGGTTACGGCCTCGACTGGGAGGGCCGCTATCGGGGACTGCCCTCGATGTGGGCGGTGCTTGACCCGCTGGCTCTGCAAACCGATCCCCATATTCTCGACCGCTCCGTATTTGTGGAGGGGTAGTATCGGCTTATGTCGGAAAAGATCCCTATGGCTATCGACGGTGTGCAGGTAGGGTTTTCCTCCGCCACGCCGGTGGTGTTGCTCAAGGAGGCCGATGGGGATCGATATCTTCCTATCTGGATCGGAGCGGTGGAGGCCACTGCCATAGTGGCGGCGCTGGAGGAGATGGTTCCGCCCCGTCCGCTCACCCACGACCTGTTGCGCATAGCGGTGGAGTCTTTGGGGGCGGAGGTGGAACGGGCGGTGGTAACCGAAGTGCGTGACAACGTGTTCTACGCCGAGCTGGTGCTGTTGACGATGGGGAAAGAGGTGAGGGTTTCTTGTCGCCCCTCGGACGCCATCGCTCTGGCGGTGAGAACCGAGGCGCCGTTGTTCGCCCACCCCGAAGTGCTGGATGAGGCCGGGGTGCTGATCAAATCCCTGGCTGAGCCAGAGGAACAGATCGAAGAGTTTCGTCGGTTTCTGGAAGCCGTCAGCCCGGAGGATTTTACGCCCGGCGATAGCCCCACCGGCCCGGAGGACCCGGAACTCGGCTCGGCCTCCCCCGAGACGAACGTCTAGCCTGCACTAGCGGGATTCGGGGGAATGGTTGGATTCGGGGGGAGAGCACGGTATCGTTGCCTTCTTGGTAATCACGGTTCTGTAATCACAAAGGAGTTATCAGGTGAAAGAGGTCGAAAAAGGTTACCGCGCTCCTCAGGTGTGCCGAATCGTTGAGATCAGCTACCGACAGTTGGACTATTGGGCTCGCACCGAATTGATGAAGCCCTCCCTCCAGCAAGCCAAGGGGTCTGGTACCCAACGTCTATATTCTTTTGCCGACCTGGTGCAGCTCAAGGTTATCAAGAGGCTGCTTGACGCCGGGATGCACCTCAACCGGGTTAGAAAGGCGATTGCGGCGTTGCCGCTCCAGAACAGTTCCTGGAGTTGGGAGGACGGGGAGGTAACCCTGGCCTCGGACGGGGCCTCTATCTATGCTCTGAAGAGTCCCCGAGAGGTGATCGACCTTCTTCAAAAAGGCCAAGGCGTGTTCGGGGTAGCGCTGGGTCCGCTGGTGGAGGAGGTCACCGGAGAGATTCATCAGTTGGCCAAGACCGCGGCGATCGATGAGGGATACCGGACTCTTGGTTCACAGTCAGAGGTTGTCTGAGCTTCCAGGCTGGTCGGGCGACTCCTTATGCCAAGGTCACCTCTTCATCACTATCACCAGGAACTCGGGGCCCGCTTCGTAGATTTCGGAGGATGGGATATGCCGCTCTCCTACTCGTCGGTGCTGGCCGAGCATCGGGCCGTGCGGGAGTCGACGGGATGGTTTGACGTCTCGCACCTCGGCCGCTTTTCGTGGAGTGGGCAAGGCCGGGACTCCGCCCTGTCGAGGCTTTTGTGCAACGACCATGAACGGATCGGCCCTGGACGGGCCCAGTACACCCTGATCCTCAATTCCCGCGGCGGGGTGATCGATGACCTGATCATCTGGAAGCGGACCGCCGAGGAGGTGATGGTCATGCCCAATGGGGTGAATCATCTGCGGGTGATAGAGGAGTTCAGATCGGCCGAGCCTGGCGCCGAGTTGGTCGATCTGCGTCCGAACACCGTCAGCCTGGCGGTGCAGGGACCCGCCGCCCCGCACCGGGTGGAGTCTCTCCTAGGAGGCGTTCCCGGTCCTTTCCGGGTGATGAAATCTACCTATCGGCACGGGAAAGTGTGGGTGGCGGGAACCGGATACACCGGCGAGCGGGGGGTGGAACTGGTTACCGACCCGGAAACGGCCGAGGCTTTGGCGCGCGAGCTGACCCGCGGTGGGGCAATGCCCTGCGGCTTGGGATCCCGTGATCTTCTTCGGCTGGAGGCCGGTTTGATGCTGTGGGGTCATGATTTGGATGAAGACACCACCCCGTTGGAGGCGGGTTTGGGGTGGGCGGTTAGATTCAACCGGGATTTCACGGGCCGTGAGGCATTGGAGCGCTCTCGACGAGAGGGTCTTGCCCGCCGGCGCGTCTCCTTTCGGATGGGCGACCGTCGGATTCCCCGCGAGGGATATGCCCTCAGGTCGGGGAACGTGGTAGGCGTGGTCACAAGCGGAAACTTCAGCCCCATGTTGGGAGTGGGGATCGGAATGGGGTATCTGTCCACCCCCTGGGACGCCGCCCAGCCGGTGGAGGTGGATATCCGCGGCCGGTGGGTCTCCGCCGAGGTGGTGGAAGGGGCGTTTTACCGGCGGGGTTGAGTCCTGGTTCCGTCCATGTCCCCCCAGCCCGAAGTTTGGGTCTCCGACGGAGTACCTGCTGACGTTCTGACCCGGTTCTTTTCCTTTCTGCGGGCGCCGACGCGCCGTTTCCCCCTGGTGGGTGGAGTCACCGTATGGGGAAGGTCGCCATCTCCGGGGGTGAGGGTGGCGGTGGCCTGTCCCAACCGGCTGGGTGTCTACGAGCCTCTTCCTCCCGGAGGGCAATGGGAAGAGGTGTGGTGGTGGTCGGACCCGCTGGGCGCCTCCCGCTCACGCTACCGGGATGCTCCCCGAGTTCGCCCGGTGAGTGCCTCCGTGGCGCTTCCGGCGGGGCGTTCTCTGGCCGAGGCTGCGGAGCGTTGCGAGCGGGCCGCTGACTACCTGGCCCGCCGGATTCGCCAGCTCCGGGGGGTTCAGATCCCCGCTGTTCCCCATGGTCGACGCTTCCCGATTCTGCTGCCTGTGGCGCCCGCTTCCTTGCTGGAGGGAGTAGCGGAGGAGCTTATGGTTCCTGAACGGCCGGTGGACGGATGGCCGGGGCTCATGCTGTTGGAGGTGGGCTGGTGGCAGTCGCCGTTCCGTTTGGATGCCCTGGTCGAGACGGTTGCCCGGACGGCGAAGGGGGAAAAACCTCCCCCGCTGGGCGCGGACGAGAAGGTTTGGCCTTCGGAGAGTCTGTGAAGCTACCGACCCCAGGGAGAGACGGTGGCGCCGGCCATCCGATAGGCGGGGGCGATTTGTCGCTCCCACAACTCGCCCTTCAACCGCTCATCGCAGAAAGCCGCCTCCAGGGCCCGGTGGGTGACCCTGGCCAGGTCGTCCACCCTGAAGTTTTGATGGTTCACCGCCAGGGAGAACTCGTGGGTGGGGGAGGTGCTGCTCATCAACCGGTTGTCGGTGTTGAGGGTGACCGCGAACCCGGCCCGATGCAGCATCCCCACCGGGTGGCGGTCGGGCGCCCAGCCCTTGGTGTCCAGGTTTGATTTGATACACACCTCGAGCGGTATTCCCCGCTCCAGCACCTCGGCGGCGACCGATCCCATGGTGTGTATCTCGCCGGCGGCGGTGCGACAATCCTCGATCACCTCCACGCCGTGACCGATCCGCTCCGCCCCGCACGCCAGGGCGTCGCGGATGCTGGCGACTCCGGCCGCTTCTCCCGCGTGGAGGGTTACCCGCAAGCCGGCGTCCAGCGCCGCCTCAATGGCCGGCAGATGCTCCACGGCCGGGTATCCCGCCTCGGGGCCGGCCAGGTCGAAGCCCGTCACTCCCACAGAGGCGGTCCGGGCGGCCAGGCGGGCCGTCTCCAGCGAGGTGGAGGTATGGCGGAGAGAGCAGAGGATTAGAGACCAGCCCATACCCGTCTGCTGGGCGCCTGCCTCCAGGCCTTCTGCTACCGCCTCCACTGCCTCTGCGGGGCTCAGGCCTCTTTCGGTATGAAGGTGGGGAGCGAACCTGATCTCGGCGTATACCACACCATGGGAGGAGAGGTCGGACACCGCCTCGGTGGCTACCCGTCGCAGGGCGGCCCGGTCCTGCATGACCCCCACCGTATAAGAAAAGGCTTGGAGGTATCGCTCCAGGCTGTGGGCGCCGGACTGGTGGAACCACTCTCCCAGTAGGTCGGGGTTTTCCACCGGAAGTCGATGTCCCGCCTGCTCGGCCAGTTGGTGGAGGGTGTGGGGACGAAGGCTGCCGTCGAGGTGCTCATGGAGGATGACCTTGGGAAGATGGCGCAACATGGCTTTTATTGGAAGACGGTTCGCGCCAACATTAGGGCGATGCAATATCTGGCGGGCCGGCTACTGGTTGCCTCGCCCCGGCTGGCGGACCCCAACTTTGTCCGCACGGTGGTGGCCCTTTTGAACCACGATGAGAAAGGGGCAATGGGATTGGTGATCAATCGCCCCACCAAGCTGTTGGTGGCCGACCATCTTCCCGAGTGGGTGGACAGATTGGCCTCCCCACCGGTGGTTTTCCATGGTGGTCCGGTGGAGCAGTCGGTAGCCATTGGGCTGAGGGAGAGCCGCGAGGCCGGGGAGGAGTGCATGCCTATTCCGGGACTGGGCATGGTCGACTTCGGGGAGGAGGAGCGGAGCGAAGGCCTGGTTCGGGTCTTCGCCGGGTATTCGGGCTGGGGGCCGGGTCAGTTGGAGGACGAGATCGCGGAGGAGTCCTGGATATCCCTGCCCGCTTTCGCGAGGGATGTTTTATCCCCCTCTCCCGACGGGCTGTGGGCAGAGGTGCTGAGTCGCCAGGGCGGACAGATCGCCCTACTGGCCTCCATGCCCCTCGACCCCCAACTCAACTGAAGTTTGGTGCTTCCCGGGGCTCTCTGTTTCTTTCCCTAAGATCAAAGGGATGGAAGAAGTCTGGATTCCTACGCACCTTGACCTGATGCATCCGGTGCTTATGGCTGTGGATCAACTGGGAGGATCCGCGGCGATCGCGGAACTCAACCAACGCGTTTTTGAGATAGCAGATTTGACGGATGAGCAACTGGAAGTGGGTTTTCCCGAGGACTCGCCCCACTCCGGAAAGTCGAAGGTGAACTATCGTCTTGGTTGGACACGAACTTATCTCAAGAAGATTGGGGCTTTGGAGAACAGCCGGCAGGGGATTTGGGCTATTACCGAGAAGGGCCGCGCTTTCCTCCATGCTGAAAAAGCCAAGTCAATCAGAGCCTTGAATGAGGCTATCGCCACGGAGCGAAAGCGGATCCCAGTTACACCGTCACCCGGTACAGTGGGTCAGGGCGAGAACGGCGAAAATGAGGAGAGTTGGAGGGAATACCTACTTGGGGTGTTGAAAGGGATGGACCCGGGCGCTTTCGAACGGCTTACCCAGCGGCTGCTGCGCGAGGCGGGATTTCAGAACGTGGAAGTTCTTGGTAAATCGGGAGACGGTGGTATAGATGGGGTGGGTGTGTACAGGGTATCGCTAGTGAGCTTTCACACGTTTTTTCAATGCAAAAGACTTGCCGGAAGTGTGTCGGCTGGAGTGGTGCGAGACTTCCGGGGCGCAATGGTCGGGCGAGGAGAGAAAGGCCTGTTGGTGACTACAGGTACTTTCACCAGGGCCGCCAAGGCCGAAGCCATTCGAGACGGGGCGCCACCGGTCGACTTGGTGGACGGTGACGAGCTGTGTGAGCTTTTGAAGCAGTACCGCTTAGGTGTTGATGTCCAAATGGTGGAGCAAGCCACCGTACAGGAGGGATTCTTCGACAGCATCTGACCACCACCGTCCATAAGGACCTGCCGGAGAGGTGCGAGCGTCTATGCTGGGCCGGGTGGTGACCACCGTTCCCCGGTTGCGTAAATCTATCGTTGCCCGTCCTCCCGGCTTGAGGGCGGAGCGGGAGATGTGGGAGGCGGGTCGGGAGGTGGTGGTGGGAATGGACGAGGTGGGAAGAGGGGCCTGGGCCGGTCCGCTCACAGTGGGAGCGGCGGTGGCGCCTCATGATCGTCGGGTGTACAAGATCAGGGATTCCAAGCTGTTGCGGCCCGTCGAGCGGGAAGCGCTTTTCGACCGCATCGCCCATTGGTGTGTGGCCTGGGCAGTGGGACACGCCAGCGCCGCCGAATGTGACCGGCTGGGGATGTCAGAGGCGCAGCGACTGGCAGCCCGCCGGGCGCTCGCCGAACTGGGCATACCCGTTGACGGAGTGCTGGTGGACGGCAGATGGGATTTCGTGGGCCACCCCTGCACCCGGCGCATAGTGGGGGGAGATCGGACATCCCTCTCCATCGCTGCCGCCTCCATACTGGCCAAGGTAACCCGTGACCGGATGATGATGAACGAGTCACCCCGGTTTCCCGCCTACAACTTCGAGGCCAACAAGGGGTATCCATGTCCGGTGCATCGGGCGGCTCTTCACGCCTGTGGGCCGAGCGCCATTCACCGTCGGTCTTGGGTGTTCATGGACGGCCTGGTGTGGACGGGTCTTCCGCGTTACCGGCGCCCGGACCCCCAGGGTTTGCTCCCTTTTGACAACTCGCCGGCCTGAGCCGACCGTCCCACACCCCCAGGCGGACAGTCCGCGGAGACAAAATCGTTGGCGAGGCGCCCGGACACATCTACAATGATTTAGCACAACGTGGCTATACGGACCCCCACCCGTCGCAGGGAAAGCGGGCGGAGGCGGGTGTCCCCCCAGAAAACCAAAAAACCGGTCAATAGGAAATCGGCACCCAAGCGACCGGTGAGTTCCCCGAAACCCAAGCTACCTTGGCGGTCTCGGCTGTGGTCGGCTACCCAGACTCAAATGGGCAAGGTGGGCGCCGAAGCGGGCGGAGTGATACTGGTGCTGCTTTCGTTGATTCTCACCCTGTTTTTGGTGGGTGCGGGCGGCCCGGTGGGAGAGGTTGTAAAGACTGTATTTTCCTATCTGTTCGGCCAGTGGTCCGCGTTGGGCCCCCTCGCCCTGTTGGGAACGGGTTTGGTCCTGGTTTTGGGGAAGCCGGCTCTGAGCAAGCGGCGACTCTTTTTCGGCGTGATGGTGTTCTTCTTATCCACTCTGGGGATTTTCCATTTGCTGACCGGCGCCTTGTCTTTGTCCAGCGGCGCCGAGGCTATCCGAGACCGTGGCGGCGCGGTGGGCGCCCTGATCGCCTTCCCGCTGCAGCGGGCGATTGGCCACGCGTCAGCTTTTGTGGTGTTGGTGGGAGGTGTGACCATGGGCATCCTGCTGATCACCAAGACTCCCCTCAAGGAGTTTTTTCTGGCTTTGGGCGATCTGCTGATGGGGGCGCCCCGTGCTCTCCGTCGTCGCCGATCGCTCGCCGCTGTCTCGCGGGCAGAGATCCTTTCGGCAGAGACCTCGCCTTCAGTGATCAGAGCGCCGGCCGACTCCACCCGCAGACGCCGTCCCCGTCGCCGCCAGTTGTGGAGTGGAAGATCCGGCGCGTCGGGGCCTTGGCCGATCGCTCCGGTGCTGGAAGTGTCCGATCCGGCACCCCCTGCTGTTCCAGAGGTAGAGATCTCCACGGCGCCGGAGGAGTTGGACGAGTCGGCCGTCACCCCCCCGGGCCGTCCTCGGCTGGTAGTAGTGAAAGACCCGGCTATGGATGATTCTGATCTTTCTACTCAGGACGGAAGCTCACAAGGAGAGGAGTCTTCGCCGGTGAAGTCGGCGTCTGCCGGGGAGAAAACCCACGGCAACCAGGTGGCGCCTGCCTCTGCTTATCGACTTCCTCCTCTCGATCTGTTGAGCAGGGGAGGGGAGGTGCGGGGCAACGAGGAAAGCTTGAAGATGACGGCCGGCGCTCTACGCAAGGCGTTGGCTGATCACGGGGTGGATGCTCAAATCACCGGCGTGGTTTCGGGGCCCTCGGTAACCCGTTTCGAAATAGAGCTGGCTTCGGGTGTGAAGGTGCAAAAGGTGTCGGCCCTGTCAAATGACATCGCTTATGCCCTGGCCACTCCGGACGTGCGGTTGCTGGTTCCCATTCCGGGCCGCTCCGCTATCGGGGTGGAGGTGCCCAATGCGCAACGACAGTTGGTGAAGCTGGGCGACATCCTGTCCAGCCCCCAGGCCAAAGCAGATCGCCACCCCCTGGTGGTGGGGCTGGGGATGGACATCAGCGGCAAGTCCTGTTTTCTCAACCTGGCGGAACTTCCCCATGTGCTGATTGCCGGCGCCACCGGGTCCGGCAAGTCGTCGTGTATCAATTCTATTATCACCTCCCTTTTGACAAGAGCCCGCCCCGAAGAACTCAAGCTGATTCTGGTGGATCCCAAACGCGTGGAACTGCGGCAGTACGAAGGTGTACCCCATCTGTTCACTCGGGTGATCACCGACCCTAAGAAAGCGGCCGAGGCGCTCAAATGGGTGGTGGCCGAGATGGATCGCCGTTACGACCTGTTGGCCGAGGCGGAGGTGCGTGACATCAGCGGCTACGCGGCGAAATGGGAAGGAGGGTTCTTAGATACGGAGGAGTTTGACCGTTTCCCCTATCTGGTGGTGGTGGTGGACGAGCTCAACGACTTGATGATGGTGTCCGGACGGGAGGTGGAGACGGCCATTGTGCGCATCGCCCAAATGGCCCGGGCGGTCGGGATCCATCTGGTGCTGGCCACCCAACGCCCATCGGTGAACGTGATCACCGGAGTGATCAAGGCCAATGTCCCCTCTCGGCTGGCGTTCAGCGTGGCGTCCCAGACCGACAGCCGTGTGATCCTAGATTCGGTGGGCGCCGAAAAGCTGGTCGGTCAGGGCGACATGCTGGTGGTGACCGCCCGCCAGCCCCGACCGAAGAGGGTTCAGGGAGCGTGGGTGGACGAGTCCGAGATTGCCCGAGTGGTGGCCTGGGTTTCGGGGCAGCGTCAGCCTGACGAGGCGCTCGACGAGGTGCTGGATATCGCCCTGACCGAGGATGCGGCCGGACCTCAGCCTGAGGACGACAAGGACGAAGAATTGGTGAGGCGGGCCATGGAGCTTGTGATTCGCTCCCAACTCGGTTCCACCTCCATGCTGCAGCGCAAGCTCCGCGTGGGGTTTGCGCGGGCTGGTCGCCTGATGGACATCCTGGAGCGGCGGGGGGTGGTTGGACCTTCCCTGGGCTCCAAAGCCAGGGAGGTGCTGATTGCTCCCGACGAGTTGGGACTTGGCTGACCGGCCAGGGGGCCAAAGAGGCAAGCGGTCCCCCAGCCGCCCTCATTCGCGGGTTTTCTGCTGGGGACCGCGAAGGTGAATCAGACCGGTTCAAATCGCAAGCGCGCAGGTTCTCGGTCCAGGTTCTTCCGTCCTCAGGCCCCTTGCTTATTCGCCAACGGCAATAATCTTTATGTCTCCCTCAATCCGGGTAGCCGTTTGGGGAATAATTTCAGGTTGACTGGTTATAATGCCAAACCCCAAAACAAATTCTGGCCAAAGTAGGCAACAAAGAAGGAGAAGCAAATGGAACGCAGAGACTTTCTAAAGCTGTCGGCGATGGGCGCGCTGGGTGCAGCCGCCATGGCAGCCTGCAGCACCGGTGACGAGGACTTGGATGAGGCTTTGGCCGATGAGTCCCTCCCCACTCTCGAATGGGAAATGGCAACCAGTTGGCCTACTGCTTTGGACACCATCTTTGGCGGCGCTCAGACTTTCGCCGACCGGGTTACGAAGATGACCGGCGGCAAGTTCTCAGTTGTCGCCCGCGCGGCCGGTGAACTTGTCCCCGGGCTGGAGATTCTCCAGTCGGTCCAATCCAAGGGTGTCCAGATGGGCCATACCGCGTCCTACTACTACGTGGGGCTCGACCCGATCACCGCCTTCGGCACGGCGATGCCCTTCGGTCTCACCAGCCGTCAGCAAAACAGTTGGCTGTACCGGGGCGGCGGTTCGGAGCTGTTGCAGGAGGCCTACGCCGAGCGGTTCAATGTTATCCAGTTCCCGGCCGGCAACACCGGTGTGCAGATGGGTGGCTGGTTCAACCGCGAAATCAACTCGGTCTCCGACCTCGAGGGCCTCAAGATGAGAATCCCCGGGTTGGGAGGTCAGGTAATGGAACGGCTGGGTGTTACCGTCCAGGTTTTGCCGGGCGGCGAGATCTTCCAGGCGCTCCAGACGGGGGCGATCGACGCCACCGAGTGGGTGGGTCCTTACGATGACCAGAAGCTTGACTTCCAGTCGGTAACCCAGTTCTATTACTTCCCCGGGTGGTGGGAGCCGGGCCCGAGCCTTGAGGTGCAGTTGAACCTCGATGAATGGAACGCCCTCCCCGAGGAGTACCAGGAGGTTATCAAAAGCGCGGCTGTGACTGCCAACGCCGACATGATGGCTGATTACGACGCCAAGAATCCACCGGCGTTGCAGAACCTGCTCCAGTCGGACATCGTGCTGCAGCCGTTCCCCGATGATGTGATGGCGGCGTCCGAAGAGGAGTCGTTTGCTCTGTTCGACGAGTTCGCGGCCGCAAGCACGGACTTCAAGTCCATCCTGGATAACTGGACGAGCTTCCGGTCGGGGATTCGCGAATGGCACAATTTGGCGGAGCGTTCCTACCTCGACTACGAGTCCAGTTTCTAGAGGAACACCTAATGTGAACCCCCGGGCCTCCGAGGCCCGGGGGTTCAGGGCCCGACCGTCATCCCCACCACTATGGGCGGGAGACGGTCGGGTTTTTCTGTGCGTTCTTACCGAATGTGTACAGGCGCCCCGGGCTCTCGAGTAGGCAGATAGCACCCGCTCGGTGCCGGGTTGCTCAGGCGAACCGGGAAAGTCCCATCAACTCCACCAGCCAGGTTACGGTGGCGGGGAAGATCGCTACCAGCACCAGGCCCAGTCCCTGGAGCCCCATGAAGGGAAGAGCGCCCTTGTGAATGTCAGCGGTCTTTACCTCGGGAGGGGCCACCGATTGGAGGTAGAAGAGTGAGAACCCCACCGGCGGTGAGATGAAGGCCATGTTGAGGTTGATGGCCATCAACACCGCGAACCAAACCAACTCCGGCCCCCCCAGCCCCAGGGCCAAGGCGGCGGGGACAAACAGCGGCATGACGATAAAGGAAATCTCGAGGAATTCGAGGTTGATACCCAAGAGAAACACGACGATGTTGGCCACGATGATGAAGGTCCATTTCCCGCCGGGCAGTCCCACCAGCCAGCCTGTTACCAGGTTCTGTCCGCCGAGCTGCTGGAAGATGAGAGCGAAAAAGGTGGATGCGAACAGTATCTGGAGCACCAGGCCGGTGATATTGGCGGTGGAGCGGGCGGCGTCTTTGATGAGCTGCCACGAGTAGTGGCGATAGCCGACAGCCAGCAGCACCGCTCCCAGCGCTCCCACCGCTCCCGCTTCGGAGGCGGTGGCGATTCCGAAGAAAATGGAGCCCAGCACCGCGAAGATGAGCACTATGGGGGGAAATATCGAGATGATCGACTCCTTTGCCAGGGCAGCGCCCTTAAGGGTGCGCTCTTCCTTGGGGATGGGAGGCGCCTTCTCCGGCTTGAAAAAGGCCACCACCAGGGTGTAGATAGCGTAAAGAAACGCCAACATGATTCCGGGAATAAGCGCCCCGGCAAAAAGGGCGCCCACCGAGACGGGAATGAACTGGGCGAGGACGATGAGCACCAGGCTGGGCGGGATGAGTTGGGCGAGAGTCCCAGAAGAGATGATCACACCGGTGGCCAGCTTGTGGTCGTATCCATATCTGATCATCACCGGGAGTGACAGGATCCCCATCACAATTACGGTGGCGGCCACCACCCCGGTGGCGGCGGCCAGCAGGGTACCCACGAAGATCACCGCCACCCCCATTCCTCCCCGAATAGGGCCCATCAGCATTCCAATGCTGGTAAGGAGACGCTCGGCCAGTCCCGATTTTTCAAACACCGCTCCCATGAACACGAAAAATGGAATAGCCAGGAAGGTGAAGTTGCTGATGGTATCGGCGAACCACTTGTTGAACAGGAGGTTGATCGCCTCCACGCGGAGATCGCCCGTCAAAAGACCGAGGGCAAAGAAGAAAACGGCGGTGCCGGCGAAAGAGAAGGCGACCGGATATCCGCTGAGGAGCAACACGAGAAAGAGAACGAACATAATGATGGCGAGCCACTCACCGAGCATGTTTTCTGGTTTCTTCCTTGCGTTGTTAGTGGTCTATTCGGCTTGCCAATGGCTATTTAAGCCTGATGGGCGCTTCGCGATCCTCACACTGAACATTCTCGGGGTGATCCCGCACGATCGCCCAGAGCTTCACCAGTTCCGCTACGGCCTGGATCAGCAGGAGGGCGAAAGCCACCGGGATCATGGTCTTGATGGGCGCCCGGGGAAGCCCGCTCGGGTCGGGGGACTGCTCGTTGAGCTGCCAAGAGGTGATTACCTGTGGGATGGAGAGCCACAATCCGAGGACGGCGAAAGGGAGGAGGGCTATGTGGTGGCCGATCAAGTCAATCCATGCTTTGCGCTTTTTGGGCTGGTGGGCGAACCAGAAGTCAACCCGCACGTTGATTTGGTTTTTGAGTACGTAGGCGAACCCAAACAGAAAAATCAGTGAGTACAGATACCACTGCGCCTCAATCAACCCGTTGTTGGTGAGCCGGACGCCGATGATCTGACCGGTGTAACGCAGGAACACATTTCCGACCCCCAGGATCAAAGTGGGGATGACCACCCATTTGGCGAGGGTCCCGGTTTTCTCCGAAAGAAGGTCAGCTTTCCGCTGGTAGGCGAAGGCCAAACGCCAAGGCAAATTGTGGTCGCCCGCCTCTTGGTTCTTTGCAGCTGGCAAAAGTCACTTACTTTCCTGTTTCTGGCAGGGTACTTTAGCTTTGCCAACCGCGGCACAGTCGTATTAATTGGTTTTACTTGCTTTGGTATAGGTTTGTCAAGCCGTACTATTTGGGATAGGCGTGATCGCATCAAGCAACATCCTGGTGGCGGGCGCCGCGCTCTTGGCGGCTTGGCTGGGTTTTGGAATGGCTTGGTCTGGTCACGGCGCCGGCACCTTCCTCGATGAGGGCGTCCTCTTTTCCCAACAGGACTCGGCGTCCCAACCCGGGTCGGAAGAAGACCCGGCGCCGGTTGTCTACCTCACCTTCGACGACGGGCCTCATCCGGTCTACACTCCCCAAATGCTGGATATTTTGGCCGCTTACCAGGTCAAGGCCACTTTTTTCGTGGTGGGGGATATGGTGCGCCGATGGCCGGAGCCCGCCCGACGGATTGTTGAAGAGGGGCATTCCCTCCAGTCACACGCCTGGAATCATGACGACCTGACCACGTTCAGCCGCCGGGAGTTCATGACGGACATGAACCGGACCCAAACCGAGTTGCTGTATGCAGCCAAAGTCCAGGCAACCTGTATGAGACCCCCGTACGGCGCGACCAGTCCCAGGGTGGAGAAGTGGGCGAATCAGTTGGGATTGACGGTGGAACTGTGGGATGTGGGTGGATCTGACTGGACCGACATCTCTGCGGAGCAGATCGCAGGAAGAGTGCTGCGCCGGGTCGCCCCGGGATCGGTGGTGCTTCTCCATGACGGGGGCGGTCCCCGGGTTCGGACGGTCTCCGCGCTGGAGAAAATCCTTCCCGCCCTGATCGAGGACGGATACCGGTTCGGGTTGCTGTGCCCGCCCAACCCGCTTTCGACCCGGCCTCCGGTGTGCGCGTTTTCCTACCCTTGGCCAAGAACTCTGGCCTGTACCGATCCTTCCCCGCCCGAGGTTCGGTAGCGTCGAACCGAGGGAGGAAGACCTAGCCCCTTCAGGCCGATGACGAAACCCTTTGCCTGCAAAACGCCGGCGAGGGGATGCTCGGAGGCGGGGAGGTCGTTGATCCGGTCTATCCGCAGTCGTAGGTGTCGACCTCCCAGCTTGGCCAGCCCTTCGGCCAGGACTTCGGAGGAGAGGCCGTCGGCTTCCCGCACCGTCAGGCGACGATGGTCCAAGAAGGCGGCCAGCTCTCCATTCCACAGCGCCACATGGCACCCCGCCGCCCGGGCGAAGCGGACCTCGGGGAGCTTGGGCCAGGAAAGCGCCGCCCCGTAGGGATTGGCCGGATCCGTGGCGGCCAGAATCACCAGCTTGGGATCGGAGCTTTCCCGGAGACGGTCAACCGCTCCCGCCAGGGCAAACTGGGCCCCTCCCAAGCCCTCTATGAAGTAGCCACGCCGGGCCTTGCCGGTTTCTTCCAGGCGCGCCAACACCGGGTACAGGGCGGTAAAGCCCCCCGGTATACCTTCAGACGCCACCACCGAGCGCGTCACTATTCCATGCCGCTCCAGAAGCTGGGCGCCCCACGCGGCGTACCGCTCGGTGGGGGAGACCGGGTTCGTCCCCACCTGGTGAGGAACCAGCGACCATCTCCCGGCCGTGTCGGGAGGAAAAGACAGGTTCTTGCGTCGTCCGGTCGGGGGACGGCGGGCGCGGAGATGCGCCCGAAGGGGATGGAGGCTGTCGTTGGTAACCAGCCCGGCCCATACCAAATCCCACAACGCGTCGATCACCTCCGAAAGCTCCTCTCCTCCCACAGCTTGGAAAATCTCTAAGAAAAAGGAGGCGCCCCGCTGTTCGAGATGTTTGTGGATTGCCTGATGGAGTGGCTGTTCGGAGAGATCCTCCGACGTTCCGGGGTCGAGTTGGGAAAACCGATCCCGCATATAGAGAGCCACTTTCCCGTCCCGCCGACCCAAGGCGCCCCTTCCCACCCAGATCACCCGGCCCTCGGCCAACAGTTGATCGAGCTTCGGGGACGGATAGGGATGACGGACCGCCAGCACATCGTTTTCCAGCATGGAAGCGGGAACGGGATAGCCCTGAATCCGGGAGATCGTCCCGATCAGAGGCCCGCTTCCCCCCTGAGGATATTCTTCTATCTGATGCCAAGCGGTAAGCAGCCGGGCGAGCGCGGTGGAATCGACCGGTTCGACTTGGCGGCGGAGCGAGGCCAGGGAGCGACGCTTCAGCCTCCGGAGCACCTCGGTGTCCACCCACTCCGGTGAGGCTCCGGTTCGAAAAGTCCCTCTGATCACCCTCGATTCGCCGGCCAACCGGGAGAGCACCTCCTCGGTCACCGAAGTGGGCAGGCCGAGCGCGGCGGCCGCCTGGGAAGCCGGGAAGGGAGTATGGGTGCGGGCATAGCGTGCTATAACGTCTCCCAGCGGGTCCTCCACCGGTTCGGAGAAGACGGCCGGGACTCCGGGCGGGAGTTGGCAGCCCAGCGCATCCCGGAGACGAGCGGCGTCCTCCACCGCCGCCCAGGCCGGACGGGCGGCCACTCTCACCCGGATCACCCGGCGGGCGACCTCCAGCTCCTCCAGGGCGGCGCCCGCCTCCGCGGAGCGCAACTCCAGGTCGGCCCGGGTGAGCGGTCCCAGCCTCCGCAACAGATCGTGGATCCCGTCGGCCCCCCGCACCTGGCGTTCGCTGGTGAGATGCTGCAGCTCCAGCTCCAGGGAGGCAGCCACCTCAGGGGAGATGAGTTCTCCCATCTCCCCTTCTCCCAGCAGTTGGGACAGAAGATGGCGATCCAAGGTGATGGCCATGGCTTTTCGCTCCGCGGAAGGGCCATCCGTTTCATAGAGGAATCCCGCTAAAAAGGCCTGCATCAAGGAAGTGGCGAAGGGTGAGGCGTGAGGGAGTTCCACTTCCACCAAACGCAGTCTGCGGCTGCGGAGGTTAGTGAGCAGGGAGCGAAGGGAGGGAAGGTCGAAGTCGTCCTGCAACACTTCCCGGTAGGTCTCCAGGATGATGGGGAAGGAGTCGAATTGGCGGGCCACCGACAACAGGTCGGCGGCCCGCCGTCGTTGCAACCAGAGGGGGGTGCGATGCCCGGGGCGGCGGCGGGGCAGCAGCAGGGCCCGCCCGGCCGCCTCCCGAAACCGGGAGGCGAACAAGGCGGTGCCCGACAGGTGATTCATCAGCAACTCGGAAGCCTGGTCGGGTGTGAGCAGGATCTCGTCGGTGGAAGGGGGTTGGTCGGCGTCGGGGAATCGGAAGATGATGCCGTCGTCGGACCAGGCCGCATCAATCTCGATTCCGTAGCGGGAACGAAGGTGACCTATGGCCGCCATTGCCCAAGGGGCGTGAACCCGCGCTCCCAGCGGAGAGAGCACCACCAATCTCCAATCGCCGATCTCGTCCCGGAACCGCTCCACCACCACGGTGCGGTCGTCGGGGACAACACTTCCCGACCCTCGCTGGTCCTCGAGGTAGGAAACCAGGTTTTGGGCGGCCCACTCGTCAAGCCCCTCCCGGTCGATCAGCCGACGCTCCGCCTCATCGGGGGCCAGGGCGGACATTTCCCGCAAAAACCGGCCGATAGCCAGCCCGGTCTCCACTGAGCGCCCTATCGAGTCTCCCCGCCAAAAGGGCATCTGGCCTGGCACTCCCGGCGCCGGGGTCACCTCTATCCGGTCATGAGTGATCTCGGCAATCCGCCAAGAGGAGGACCCGAGCAGAAAGACATCGCCGGGACGGGATTCATAGACCATCTCCTCATCGAGTTCTCCCACCTTGCTGCCATCGGGGAGCTGTACCCGGTAGAGGCCCCGATCGGGGATGACGCCGGCATTGGCCACCGCCAACTGTCTGGCGCCCGCCCGGGCGGTGACGGTGTCTTCGATCCGGTCCCAGACCACCCGGGGCCGCAGTTCGGCGAAGAGGTCGGAGGGATAACGTCCGGCCAACATGTCCAAGGTGGCCAAGAACAACTCTCGTGAGAGGTCGGCGAAAGGAGCAGCCCGACGCAGCATGAGATGCAGGTCGTCGACGGTGCGCTCGGCAGTTACTACCGCCGCCACCATCTGTTGGGCCGCCACATCCAGAGGGTTGCGGGGAATGACGGTGTTCTCCACTTCTCGATTCCGCATTCTTTGGGCGATCACGGTGGAGGTGAGCAGGTCGCCCCGGTATTTGGGGAACAGCTTGGCCCGGCTGGTCCCGCCCACCTGATGGCCGGATCGCCCCACCCGCTGCAGCCCGGAGGCAACACCCGGGGGCGACTCGATCTGGACCACCAGGTCCACCGCGCCCATGTCGATTCCCAACTCCAGCGAGGAGGTGGCCACCACCGCCGCCAGTTCGCCGCGCTTGAGACCGTCTTCGATCTCAAGGCGGCGACGCCGGGCCACCGATCCATGATGAGCGCGGGCGATCTCGCCTCCGGCCAGATTGTTCAGCTCGGCGCATACCCGTTCGGCCAGCCGTCGGCTGTTGGTGAAAACGATGGTGGAGGTGTGCTGGTTCACAAGTTCCAACAGTCGCTGATAGATGGACGGCCAGATCGACCGGGATAGGGACTCGGCGTCGGGGTGGGCCTCGGGTCGGGTCATGTCCCGGCTCGGCACCACCAGTTCCAGATCGAGAGAACGGTGGTGTTCCGCATCGATGATGGTCACCGGACGGGGCCGCCACGACGCCTCGGGATGGGCCGCGGTACCCCCTCCCAGAAAGCGAGCGATGGTTTCGAGAGGACGTTGGGTGGCGGAGAGGCCGATCCGCTGGGGCGGGGTTTCGGCGATCTCCTCCAGTCGTTCCAGGGATACGGCCAAATGGGCGCCTCGTTTGTTGCCCGCCACCGCGTGCACTTCGTCGACTATCACCCATTGCACCGAGGTCAGCCGCTCCCGGGCGGCGGAGGTAAGCATCAAATAGAGCGACTCGGGAGTGGTGATGAGAATGTCGGGAGGACGACGCAGCATCCGCTGTCGCTCTAAGGCAGGAGTATCGCCGGTACGCATGAAGGTGGTGAGCGCCGCCAGAGGTTCGGCGCCCAGTCGGGCGGCGGCGTGGCGGATCCCGGCCAGGGGCGCTCGCAGGTTGCGGTCGATGTCATAGGCCAGCGCCTTGAGCGGTGAAATGTAGAGCAGCCGACATCGGCGGGCAGGGGGCGGAAGGGGCTGATGGCACAGTTGATCCAAAGTCCACAGGAAGGCGGCCAGGGTTTTCCCCGAGCCGGTGGGAGCGTGGATCAGGGTGTGGCGACCCAAGGCGATGGCCGGCCAACCTCGGGCTTGCGCGTCGGTGGGCGCTTCGAAGGTTGCCTCGAACCAGGCGCGGGTGGCGGGAGCGAACTGTTCCATTCCCAAGATTCCCATGGTCAGATCAGGGTAGGACACCCCTGTGGCAAAAGTCCCGGCGAGACATCGCCCCAAAACCCCTCCCGTGGTTGCTCCTAGTAGATGGAGACCATCTCCATGGCCTGTTCAGCTACTCCACTGGTGCCGCGCAAGTGGGTCTCGGCAGGTGTCAGCCGGTGTGTGGCCAGCCTTGCCCAGTCGGAGGCGGTTCCCTTGATGTGATGGGGGGACTGTTCCTCCCCGTATACCCACTTGTAGTACTGGGGTCCGATCACCTCTACTCGGACGGGTTGGTATGCCTGACCGTTCTCTTGGAACTGCTGGGCAAGTGTCGCCCAGCCCAGCCAACAGATGTGGCGAATACGGGTGGTGTCCTCGTACTCGTCGCCCATCGCCTCGTAGATGTCGAGCCCATACGCCCAAGTGTCGGTCAGTCGATAAACGGCGACCATCTGCGCCGAGACCGGGCCGTTGGTCCAGGGTATCTGCTGGGTGGGGGACATCTCCGAGAGTGGCTCGATCAGCTTGGCGCGACCCTTTCTCCACCATTCGATCACATCCTGAGGTCGGATTTCCCGGCCTCTGCGCACCCCCTCCCAATGCAGATTGCTGGCGGCTTCGCCGTCGGGGACGGTTGGCGCTTCCCCGGCCACGGTCTGGGCGGCTAACTCTTCGAAGTGAGCCAGATGGCTGACCGTGTCGCGGATGTCCCATCCTTGTACGGCAGTGGGAATGCTCCAATCGCGCACCGGTATTTTCTGCAGGTACTGATCAAGGGACTGCTGTTCTGCTACCAGGTCGGAGAGGATGGTGCGCACCATCCTTATTCTATCAGGGTTTAAGCGGAAATCTCTCAAAGGGCGGTCCGGCGGGGCCTTGTCGGACCACTGCTCTCCACACCGTCTCGTAGTGATCACGGTCGTGGGAATCCACTCTGGGCAACACCATTTCTTCCCAGGCGCGACGGAGAGGATCGGGATGCTCGGCAAAGACGCGAAGACCCGTGGGCAGGCGGTCGAGTGCGCCTCGAAGTGACAGCGGGGTCTCCACTCTGATGTCGACGTCGGAAGCCTCGAAAGAGGCATTGATGTCCACGGTGAGCTGGGCGATGGCGTCGACGAATTTGGCGGTCATGGCCGGGTAGCGCCGCTTGAGCATCGACTGCACCTGAACGGCGGTGGGGAAGTTCTTCTCCCAAATCACCCACCGGTCCGCAAAGGCCTTGTTGAGGGTTTGAGTGCCGGCGTAGTCGCGCAGGTCGGTGGGGTTCATGGTTCCGAAAATTCGCACGTCGTCTCGCAGCCGAATGGTCTCGCCGGTGGGCAGGTCCAGGGCGGCGTACCGGTCCAGGAGCCCGTGGAGGGCGAACAGCGTCTCGGCGCCGGCCGCGTTTAGCTCGGAAAGGTTGATAAGGGCCGGTCCTCGCAGAGCGCGGGTTATGTCGCCATCCTCCCAGCGGCTCTCGGTGCCGCCCTTGCCGTCCCCGTGCAATCGGGTGGAGCCGATCAGGGTTAGATCCCGCACCTCTCCGGTCATGGGAATCCGGTAGTAGGGGAGTCCCAGCCGGGCGGCGAACTGCTCAATGTCGTGATCCTTGCCGGTGCCCATGTGGCCCCGGACCGCGATGTGGAGCGAGACGTAGCCAGGTGGCCGGAGTCGATGCACTTTCTCCAGGGCCGCGAACCGATAAAGCATTCCCAGGTCCACGTAGAAAGGATCAGGAGCAGGAATTTTCCGCAGGCGCTGTCGATAGTCCGCCAGGTCGGTGGGGATATGAAAGGGGGTCAGAATAATCTCCCGCTCCGGTTTCCCGGAGGGATGGGGGAAGGTCGCCGGGCCGTTCATGCCGCCGGCGCTTTCAGATTGACCAGGCTATTGCGCAAGAGGTCCTTGGTTCCCTTTATCATGGCCCGGGCCAGTTCCCCGGGGTGCTGGACCACCTGGTGGCGCGGGTAGGCGGCGGCTACGGTGTCGTCCCCGATGCCGATTCCCAACACGGTGGCCCCTCCTCGTTCGATTGCGGAGACGGCGTTGGCCAGATTGTGGACCGACCCGCGGGTCATTCCGTCGGCCAGCACCATCAGGAGTCGGGTCTCCGCACCCTGGGCGGCCAGTCGCTGGGCGGCGTGAACAACGTTCAGTTCATCCACATTGGCAGCCTTGTCGAACATGGAGACGGGTGGAGCGGAGCGGGGATTCCTGCGGGCCTCCCTGGCCGCCTCTCGGGGATCGGAAGCGGTCCAAAGCATTCCCGCCAGTACTGTTTCGGCGCCGGCCCAGCGTTTGTCGAACGGTTTGATGAGATAATGGTTTACAGTAGTGGTGAGCCGCTCGGCCGATTGGCCGTGGCTGGCTTTCAACCCGGCAGTGGACTGGCTGAGAGACCGGGTGTAAGACCACTCGGTGTCCTGTTCCCGGGCCGCGAAAGAGCGGTTGAAGATGCTCACTTCGAAATCGATCTGCAGTTCAAAGCAGAGCCCGGCCACTGTCCATGCGCCCAGCAGGGCGGCAGCCATGCCCCATCCCGTCTGGGATGGACTGCTGTTCCGGGACTGCAGCATGGAGGCCGAGCCGTCCACCAGCACGCTCACCGCGTAGCGGCGACGGGTGGGATAAGAGCGCCGCTCGTAGAGTCGCTGATAGAGTCCGGCGCCGATGAAAAGCGCTGAATAGGGAGAGACGTCACCCTGATCGAAGCCCGATCTGAGTCCGCGGCGTTGGTTGGCGGCGAAAAGGTGGAACAGCTCTCCCGACACGTGTCGAGGCACGACTCCCCATTGTTGGCTGGAGCGACGATAAGCCTCGCGTCCCTGCTCGGCGAAGCGGGAGAATGCGGCGGGAGCGGGGGAAATCACCAGCCGCCCGCTTTGGCCGGTGGGCAGATGGATCAAAGGGGCGGCGCCGATCCGCAGCAGCTGATCGGTGGTGGACCGTTCCATCTCCTGGGAGAATCGATCCTCTTGCGCCATGGGACCTTCGGCGCCAATGGCCCGTCGATAGGACTCGGCATTGGCCACTATCGGGCTGGGAAGGCGAATCATGTCCAAGGTCTCCGTCACTTTTTCCGCCACAGCTTTTCCGGCGACCGGTTCCCGGGGAAGAGTGGGTGGGACCAGTTGGTGGTCAATGGCGATCCGAAGCATGGCGAGGGCTGTTTCTCCCACCTCCCAGGGGTCGTCGAGGCGGGATGCTTCCACCAAATGCTCCGCCGCGTCACACAAGGCATCCCGGACGCGTCCACTCACGAAACCGGGCGGCTGGTCGGCAGCGAGGACGCCGGTGGCCGCCAGGAAGCATCCCGCCGCAAACTGGGAAAGATCAGGCTGGAACTCCAGGGCGGGCGCCGCCGCCTGATAGAGGTCCTCCAGGATGGATCGGGCGCCAGGGTAGTTGGCCAACCCGCGTTGCTCCTGTCGGGCGTCCTCCAAGGCGAAGAAGAACAGCACGGCCAGCTCTCCACCGGTCCGTTCGAGCGCGGTCAGCAGATCGACCGCCTCGTCGGAGGGCGGGGAGGGGCGGGAAGCGGCCTTGCCCAGCAGGCGGGACCAGCGCTTGGGGATGGGCCTCTCCTCGTCAAATCGGCTGGAGAGGAGATGCACCACTTCGTGAAGAGCGGAGGCCACCGCCACTTCTTCGGGAGTAACCGGCGCCCGGCGGTGATAGGCGGTTTGAAAAATACGGGGATCGCACACCACTTCGCTGGGGGTGATGAGGGATTGTGAACCTAGCCTCACCTGCAGTTCCTGGTCGCCGGAAAGGGTGCGGGCGAACCGGGTTATGGCGGGCGCCACCCGCTGGTAGCGGCTGACCACCTCTTCGATGGTGGTTTCCTCCGAAGAGAGGAGCCGACGTAAGGCAGTGGCCGGGCGGGATCGCATAACATTCATTATCCCTCATCGGTTCATCTACACTATCCGGAATTGGCATGACTCATTTCCGCTTGGCCACTTTGGACAACGGTTTGCGGGTTATCACCGAAGAAATGCCCGCCCTGCGTTCGGTAGCGGTGGGATGTTGGGTGGACACCGGCGCCCGCGACGAACTGGCCCATGAGGCCGGCGCCTCCCATTTCCTTGAGCACCTTCTGTTCAAGGGAACCGAGGAGCTTTCGGCCCGACAGATTTCGGAGACCTTCGACGGAATGGGGGCGGAGTCCAATGCTTTCACCTCCAAGGAGCAAACCTGTTACTGGGCGCGGCTGGTGGATGACGATCTGGGAGTGGGGATGCGGCTTCTATCCGAGATGCTGCAGCGGCCCGCCTTCCGCCAAAAGGAGATCGACTCGGAGCGGCAGGTGGTGTTCGAAGAGATCAACATGCACGAGGACGATCCCCAGGATTCGGTCTTCGAGGCGTTCAGCCGCACTGTCCATGATGGTCACGCGCTGGGACGCCCGGTGCTGGGCACGCGTGACTCGATCAGGACGATGACCCGCGACGGCCTGTACGGTTATTGGCGTCGCCGCTACGGCCCCCGCTCGGTGGTGGTGGCGTTGGCAGGCGCCCTCCGACATTCCGAGGCTTTTTCGCTCACCGAGGAGCTCTTCGGTGAATGGTCAGGAGGGGCGGTCGACCACAGTTTCTCTCCCAACACACCATCGGCCTCAGTCGGGCTGGTGGAGCGGGACACCGAACAGGCCCATCTGGTGCTGGGCGGGGCGGGAATGGATCGAACCGACGAGCGACGGTGGGCGTTCGGAATACTCAACCTGGTGCTGGGCGGTGGCATGTCTTCCCGGTTGTTCACCAGCGTGCGGGAGGAGCGGGGACTGGCATATTCAATCTTCAGCTTCAACCAATCCTATGCGGATTCGGGCGCCTGGGGAGTCTATGTGGGGACCACCCCTGGACATACCGCCGAGGTGATGGACCTCATCTATGGACAGCTCTCCCAGTTGATGGAAGAAGGTATCACCGAGGCCGAGTTGGCGAAGGCGCAAGGCGCCGCCCGGGGCGCCCTGGCCCTGGCGATGGAGGATTCTCAAAGTCGGATGGTCCGCCTGGGCCGTGACGAGATCTGCGGACTGGAGCACTATTCGATGGACGAGCGGCTCGAGCGGATCCTGTCAGTGGATCGAGCGGAGGTGACCGAAGTGGCTCGTCAAATGTTCTCGGGTCCCAAAACCCTGGGGGCGGTGGGCCCATTCGGCGAGTCGGATCTGACGGGATACGTAACGTGACCGTCCGGGTGGGAGTAGCGGGCGCTCTGGGCCGGATGGGGTCATTGATCGCCGAGACGGTGGCCGAAGCGCCGGATATGGAACTGGTGGCCGGTTTTGACCGCGTTGGGGGAGAGGTGGCGGGGACGCCGGTGGGGGTGGCCGCCGCCTGTCTGGCGGCCACCGAAGTGGTGGTTGATTTCACCAATCCGGAGGTGGTGATGGACAACCTCTCTCTCTATCGGGAGATGGGCTGTCATGCGGTGGTGGGAACTTCCGGCTTCACCGCCGAGCGGATCGCCTCGGTCCGCAGGCTGTGGGGAGCCGACAGCACCACCAACTGCCTGATCGTTCCCAATTTTTCGATCGGAGCGGTGCTGATGATGCGGTTCGCCAAGGCGGCTGCCGGGTTTTTCCAGGCCTCGGAGGTGATCGAGCTCCATCACGACCAGAAGGCCGACGCTCCTTCGGGCACGGCGGTGTCAACCGCGGTGGAAATGGCCGAAACGGGAGGCCAGTCCCGGCAGGTGTTGTCCGAAGAGATCTATGCCGGTGCCCTGGGGGCCAAAGTTGAGGGGGTGCCGATTCATTCGGTGAGGTTACCCGGATTGCTGGCCCATCAGGAAGTGCTGTTCGGCAACCCCGGCGAGATTCTCACCATCCGGCATGACTCCACCGACCGGGTTTCCTTTCTGCCTGGTGTGATGCTGGCGGTCCGGGGAGTGGCCGGACTCGGGGCCGGGGTATCGGTGGGTCTGGGGGTTCTGCTGGATGAGTAGGGCATTACCCCGGCGGCTATCCTCCCCAGTGTGAATTCTCAAGCGCCGCCCTTCGGCCGGGTGCTTACTGCGATGGTTACCCCTTTTGCTCCTGACGGCTCGTTGGATGTGGAACAGGCTCATCGGTTGGCGCAGCATCTGGTGGGCAACGGTTCGGACGGGCTGGTGATCAGCGGGACCACCGGCGAGTCGCCCACGCTTTCCGCCGATGAGAAAGTACGGCTGTTCGAGACGGTGGCGGAGGCGGTGGGGGATCGGGCGATGGTGGTGGCCGGCACCGGCACCTACGACACGGCCGGCTCGGTGGCGCTCAGCCGTCGGGCGTCCCAGGCAGGTTGTGGGGGGGTGATGACGGTGACCCCCTATTACAACAAACCCACCCAGAACGGGCTGATCGCCCATTTCGAGGCGATTGCGGACGCCACTGAACTGCCGATGCTGGTTTACAACATCCCTTCTCGCACGGCCCGGCTGATCGAGATAACCACCTTGGCTCGTCTCTCCGAGCACCCCAACATCGTTGCCACCAAGGATGCGGTGATGGATCTCGACTTCACCTCCCTTACGACCGCCGCGGCGCCCGGGCTGACCGTTTATTCCGGACAGGACTCCTACACGCTTCCCATGATGTCGGTGGGAGCGGTGGGGGTGGTTTCGGTCATCTCCCATCTGGCCGGCAGGACGGTGGCGGAGATGGTGAACGCCGCGGCCGGGGGAGACTACGGGAGAGCCGGGGCTCTTCACCATGCGCTGATGCCGCTGTGTGTGGCATGTTTTCTGGAGACCAATCCTGGCCCGGTGAAGGCAGCCCTCGGCGAGAGTTGGGAACTGGTGGGAGGTCTTCGTCTGCCGCTGGTGGCCCCCGCCGAAGACACTCTCCGGGCGGTTATGGAGGCCGTGGCAGGTTTGGGCGGAGGGTGAGCGTAAAAATCACTTTCTTGGGGGGTTTGGGAGAGGTTGGCCGTAATTGCGCGGCGTTGGAGGTGGAAGGAAAGATCTGTCTGATCGACTGCGGCCTGATGTTTCCGGAGGCCGACATGCTGGGGGTGGATCTGGTTTTCCCCGACTGGTCGTGGGTGGTGGGGAGGTCGAAGGATGTGGAGTGCGTGGTGATAACTCATGGCCATGAGGATCATGTGGGAGCCTTGGGATATTTCCTGAAGCAGGTCAACGTTCCGGTGTACGGAACCGACCTTTCCCTCCGGATAGCCGGGGAGCGGATCAAGGAGTTGGGGGTCGTTCCGGACCTTCGTCCGGTTTTCACCGGAGAGGAGATCCGACATGGGCCTTTTTTCTTCACGCTGATTCCGGTCTGTCACTCCATCCCCGATGCGGCCGCGGTGGCTTTCGACACTCCCGAGGGGGTGATACTCCACTCCGGGGACTTCAAGCTGGATCCCACTCCAATCGATGACCGGGCCACCGACCTGGCCGCTTTGGCGGAGTTCGGTGACCGAGGCGTCCGGTTGTACCTGGGTGACAGCACCAATGCGGAGCGGGACGGGTTTGTACCCTCCGAGGGCTCGCTGTCCAAGCCGATCACCGATATCGTCAGGGACGCCGAGGGACGGGTGATCGCCGCATGTTTCTCCTCGCACATTCATCGGGTCCAGCAGATAGTCAATGCGGGGGTGGCTTCAGGCCGTAAAATCGCCCTGGCGGGACGGTCCATGCTGCGCAACAGCCGGATCGCCTCTGAACTGGAGGCGCTGTGGTTGCCCGAGGAGCACGTTATTACTGTTCCCGAGCTGTTGAAACTCCCTTCTTCTCGACAGATGCTGATCGCCACCGGCAGCCAGGGTGAGCCATTCTCGGCGCTGTCGCGCATGTCCAACGGAACCCATCGGCAGTTCTCTTTGGAGCAGGGTGACACGGTGCTGATCAGTGCCACTCCGGTTCCGGGGAACGAGAAGGCGGTTTCCAAGGTGGTGTCGGGCATGCTCCGGTTGGGAGCGAAGGTGTATCACGGGCGCAACTCGCCGGTACATGTTTCGGGACACGGCGCCCGTGACGAGTTGGCGATGATGCTGCAGTTGGTGCGACCCGAGGTTTTTGTACCGGTGCACGGTGAGTACCGACACCTGTATGCGCATGCCCGTCTGGGCGAAGAGGTGGGGGTGGGCCGGGTCGAGGTCTTGGAGGACGGGGATCGGGTGGTGATGGAGGGGGATGATTTGTGGGTGGAGCGGGGGGTGGTGGAGGCGGACTACGTGTTCTTGGACGGATCTTCGCTGGGTGGGGTGCAGACCAGGGTGCTGCGGGATCGGAGCCGCCTGTCCGAAGCGGGAGTGGTGACGGTTACGGTGGTGATCAACGCGGAAAGCGGTGAGTTGATTTCTGATCCCTCCATCGAAAGTCGGGGTTTGGTGGATGATCCGGTGGCGGTGTTGGATATGGCCACCGACGAACTGGTGGAATTGGTATCGGCGCGGATGGCGGACGGGTTAACCGATCCAGGCCAGTTGCGCGCGGTGGTGAGGAAGACCGTGGCCAGGGTGGTGAGAGACGAGACACGCCAGCGTCCGGTGGTGTTGGTGGAGATAGTGGTGGTCTGACCCCTGAAACCGCATCTGGGGTCTCGGCAAAGGGATTGGCGAACACTGGCCGGGGAGGGTTTGTCACAGGGGGAGGGCATGTTGGGAGAATGCTTTGGTGCCTTTCCTGTCTGCGTCCCAGCGATTTGGCGGTTTGCCGGGGGTGTCTGCGTACCATGCGTCCCGCCCCCCGACGGAGGCTGGACTGTGGGGTGGGGGTGTCCCCGGGTTTGATCCATCAGGGGGCGGCGCGGCGGCTGGTGTTGCTGCTCAAATACCGAGGTTGTCGGGAGGCGGCCGAGGTGCTGGCGGCAGTGATGGCTACCCTGTTGCCCTCCGATGCGGCGGCTCTGGCGCCCATTCCCCGGATACATTCCCGCCGTCTGAAGTATCGCTCCGACCCGGGCTTGCTGTTGGCAGGCGCGCTTTCCCGGCGTTCGGGGCTCCCGGTCTGTCACAGCCTCGGCCCGCGCCTGTGGGGAGGGGCCAACGCCGGGTTGGACCGTTCCGCCCGTTCCGCTCCCCGCTTTCGACACCGATGGGCGCCGCCGGAGGGGCTGGTGCTGGTAGACGATGTGGTTACCACCGGCATGACCCTGAATGCGGCGGCCGAGACGCTGGGCCGCTCGCTGATTCGGGGGGCGGTCACCGCAACCAGCTCGCCCTATGGGCTGTCGGAGGGCTAGTCTTATGTCCCCACCTCGAGAAAGGTTTTCTGTCGTGGATGTGAGGCTTAGCGCCCGGAATACGGAGGTGCCCGACGGTTTCCGTCAGGCATTGGTCGACAAGATGAACCGGGCGGCCCGGGTGTTCTCCGACTTGAACTCGGTGGATGTGGAAATCATTGAGGAAAGCAATCCCCGCATATCGAACGAACGTTTTCGCCTTGAGCTCACCGGCCAGGCGTTGGGCAGAGTGATCCGGGTGGAAACGGCCGCTCCCACTGCCGAGGCGGCGCTCGACACCGCCACTGACCGGTTTACCCGCCGCATTCGCCGTCTCAAGGAACGGGTGATTGATCGGCATCGTCAGAGCGAGCCGATCTCTCCTGTCGACTCCGAGCCGGAGGCTGACGAGATAGTAAGAGTGAAGCGGTTCATGATCAAGCCGATGAGCATCGCCGAGGCGCAGTTGCAGATGGAGATGCTGGGCCATGATTTCTTCTTCTTCCTCAACTCTGCCAACCGCCGCCACAGCGTTCTTTATCGTCGGCGCGACGGTCGGTTGGGTCTTATCGAAGCGGGGAGCTGAGCATCGGCTGGGGCGGGGTCCGGATGAATATGCCCGTATAGCGCGCGGATAGCGATAGCATCTATAGCGGATGGGAATGCTCAGCAAGGTTCTCAAGGCAGGGGAAAGCCGATCACTCAAGCATCTGTCAGCCTTGGCGGATCGAGTGAACGCGCTGGAGGACGCCACCGAAAGACTCTCCGACGCCGAGCTTTCCTCCAAGACCGGTCATTTTCGGGAGAGAGTGGCGCGGGGCGAAAGCCTTGACGACCTGGTGCCTGAAGCATTTGCAGTAGTGCGGGAAGTTGCCCGGCGAGTGCTGGGCCAGCGTCCCTATGACGTGCAGGTGGTGGGAGCGGGGGCGCTACATGAGGGGAGGGTCGCCGAAATGAAGACCGGGGAGGGAAAGACTCTGGTCTCCACCATGCCCGCCTACCTGAACGCTCTGGGCGGCCGCGGCGTCCATATGGTGACGGTCAACGACTACCTGGCCGCCCGGGACGCCGAGTGGATGGGGGCGGTTCATCGCTTCCTGGGCCTGGAAGTGGGCCTCATCCAGGCTTCGATGTCTTCTGCCGAGCGCCGGCCCGCCTATGGGTGCGACATCACTTACGGAACCAACAACGAGTTCGGCTTCGACTACCTGCGGGATAACATGTCGATGAGCCCTGAAAGCATGGTCCAGCGGGGACACAGCTACGCCATCGTGGACGAGGTCGACTCCATTCTCATCGACGAGGCTCGGACTCCCCTGATCATCTCGGGTCGGGTGGCCGACAGCGCCAAGTGGTACCGGGACTTCGCCCGTGTCGCGGACCGACTGGGTAGGGATATCCACTACGAGGTGGACGAGGGCAAGCGACAGGTGCTCACCACCGAGGAGGGGGTAACGTATGTGGAGGAGTTCTTGGGGGTGGAAAACCTCTACGATCACGCGGCGGTGGATTTTGTCCACTATCTGGAGACGGCGCTCCGGGCCAAGGAACTGTATCACCTGGACCAGGAATATCTCCTGGACCGGGGGCAGGTGAAAATCGTCGACGAGTTTACCGGGCGGGTGCTGGACGGCCGTCGTTATTCGGAAGGGCTTCACCAAGCCATTGAAGCCAAGGAGGGGGTGAGGATCCTGGATGAGAACCAGACCCTGGCCACCATCACCCTCCAGAACTATTTCCGGATGTATGAGAAACTGGCGGGCATGACCGGAACCGCTCAAACCGAGGCCCCCGAGCTCTCCCAGATTTACGGCCTGGAGGTGGTGAGCATTCCCACCAACCAGCCGGTGGTCCGCGACGATCAGGGTGACCAGGTGTACAAGACGGCGCTGGCCAAGTACAGGACGGTGGTGGATGAGGTGGGGGGAGCCAATGAACAGGGCCAGCCGGTGCTGCTGGGTACTGTCTCCATAGAAAACTCCGAACGCCTTTCCACCTTGCTGTCCCGCCGGGGCATTCCTCACCAGGTGCTCAACGCCAAACAGCACGCCCGCGAAGCGGAGATCATCTCCCAGGCCGGCCGTCCGGGGGCGGTGACGGTCGCCACCAACATGGCCGGTAGGGGAGTGGACATCATGTTGGGGGGCAACCACGAGGCCTTGGCCCGGCTGGAACTTCGGCGAGCGGGGATCGACCCTGAGGACTCCACATACGAGTCACGATTCCGGGAGCTGGCCACCCATTTCCACCAAGAGCTTTCCGAGGATCGCCGACGGGTGCTGGAGGCGGGAGGTTTGTTGGTGCTGGGCACCGAGCGCCACGAGTCGCGCCGGATCGACAACCAGCTTCGGGGTCGCTCGGGCCGCCAGGGCGATCCGGGTCGCACCCGGTTTTTCCTGTCGTTGGAGGATGACCTGATGCGCCGCTTCCAGGGCGAGCGGGTGGCGTCGATCATGGGCCGGCTGAAAATTCCCGACGAAGTGCCCATTGAACACAAGATGGTCACGAACGCAGTGGAAAGAGCCCAGCGACAGGTGGAGTCGCAGAACTTCGAGATCCGAAAGAATGTTCTCAAATACGACGAGGTGATGAACCGCCAGCGGGAGCGGATCTATGAGTGGCGCAACGAAATCCTGGTGAAGAAGGAGACCGGCGGTTTGGTGGGCAAGTGGATGGAGGAGGCCATCGGGGGAGTGGTCTCCGAAGAGTTTGGCGTCCTGGCGCCCGGCGAATGGGACTGGGAGAAGCTCAACCGGGAGCTCGAATTCTATTACCAGAGCGAGTTGTCGCCCGACGGCGCGGCGGGAAGACTCACGTCGGAAGAGGTCGCCGAGCTGGCGGTGAGACAAGCGAAAGACGCCTACCGCCATCGGGTGGAAGAACTGGGATCCGATTTCATCGCGGCAGTGGAGCGTTCGGTGATGCTGTCGGTGATAGACAACAAATGGCGGGAGCATCTGGCGGAGATGGACTATTTGCGCTCAGGTATCGGGCTGCGGGCGATGGGACAGAGAGATCCGCTCACCGAATACCAGCGGGAGGCATATGACCTTTTTGCCGAGATGGTGGAGTCCGTAAAGCGTGACGCGGTTCGCTACCTCTTTCATGTCAAGGCAGCCAAGCCCCGCCGTCCGGCTGTTTCTGCTCCCCAGGCCCCCATCCGCACTGCCCGGGCGGATAAGTCCAAGGTGGGGCGGAACGCCCCCTGTCCGTGCGGCAGCGGCAAGAAGTTCAAGCGATGCCACGGAAGCGTCGTGCAAGGGGAATCGGCAAAGACATCCTGAGGCTCCGCCGCGGGGTAGCCTTGTTGTCCTATTCATTCGAGTCCGACCCGAAGCTGATTTATGTCTACCGAGCATTTCGACCCCGAGGCGATCCTCGCCGAGCTACGCATCCGCTTGGACGAAGCCGGGAGGTTCCTTTGACCTCGATCAAAAGAGATCGGAGGCCATATTGCTTCGCCAAGAGTCGGCTAATCCCCGCTTTTGGTCCGATCCCGACCGCGCCCGGGAGACGAGTCGTCGCCTAGCCGGCCACGAGGGGCTGATCGGGGCTTTCGAGGGTCTTGCCCGCCGCATGGAAGACGCCGAGGTGCTCCTCGGGATGGCGGACGAAGGCGGTGCGGGAGCGGGCGAGGCTTGGACGGAAGCCTCCGAGGAGCTGCGAATCGCCGAAGCGATTCTGGGAGAGTTGGAGCTTTCCAGTCTCTATTTCGGAGAGTACGACGATTATCCGGCCATTCTCGGCATCCACGCCGGAGCAGGTGGGGTGGATGCTCAGGATTGGGCGGAGATGCTCATGCGGATGTACCAGCGTTATCTCTCCGACCGGGGCTATCGATGGCAGCTGATTCAAATCACTCCGGGGGAGGAGGCGGGTATCAAATCGGCCACGCTCACGGTGCGCGGGGAGAGGGCCTATGGGAATCTGGAATCCGAGCGGGGAGTCCATCGTCTGGTCCGAATCTCTCCTTTCGACGCCCAAAGCCGCAGACACACCTCTTTTGCGGGAGTGGATGTGGCGCCCGAGATGGGTGAGGAGACGGAGGTGGAGATCAATGATGAGGACCTGCGAATCGACACCTATCGTTCCACGGGCGCCGGGGGACAGCACGTAAACACCACCGACTCGGCGGTGCGGATCACCCACCTTCCCACCGGGGTGGTGGCGCAGTGTCAGAACGAGCGTTCCCAGTTGCAGAACCGCTCCCGCGCCATGGACATTCTTCGCTCCCGAATGGCCGAGCTGGCCCGCCGGGAGCGTCAGGCCGAGTTGGACGCTATCCGGGGAGAACAGGGGGAGGC
Source organism: Acidimicrobiia bacterium (assembly GCA_965248705.1). Classification (GTDB taxonomy): domain Bacteria; phylum Actinomycetota; class Acidimicrobiia; order Spongiisociales; family ZC4RG35; genus Bin76. The sequence goes on from CBDFJY010000002.1 coordinate 1,587,883, forward strand.
GGGCTGGGGCCGACAAATCAGGTCTTACGTCCTCCAGCCTTTCCAACTTTGCAAGGATATTCGCACCGGACTGGAGATCGGCGATGTTCAGCGGGTGCTCAACGGGGATATCCAGCCGCTTGTGGAGTCCTACCTGCAGTGGCGACGGGTCGCTCATGAACGCAGATCCCGCAGCGAGCCGGTCCCCTCAGAGGGTGCATGAGTTATGGCCCATACCGGTGGTAGCATCAACTTTCGGGCTGGTTCATCAGCCTTGCCGCTGATCTCTCGGAGAGTTCGCTTTGATCAGACTTGATTCAGTCACCAAGGTGTATAAGGGTGGAACGGTGGCTGCCCGCGATGTCTCCCTGAATATCGGGCGGGGTGAGTTCGTGTTTTTGGTTGGCCCCTCAGGATCGGGGAAGTCAACGCTGGTTCGGCTGCTACTGCGCCAGGAAATGGTCACCCGGGGAACGATCTGGGTGGCCGGAAAGGACATCACCCGCCTTCCGGGATGGAAGGTTCCTTTTCTGCGCCGGTCCATCGGCACCGTTTTCCAGGATTTCAAATTGCTGTCCACCAAAACCGTTGTGGAAAACGTGGCCTTTACCCTCGAAGTTATCGGCCGGCCCCGTTCGGCGATCAGGTCCCAGGTGGAACAGGTATTGGAGTTGGTGGGCCTGGAGTCGCTGGGCGCTCGTTATCCCGATCAGCTTTCTGGGGGAGAGCAGCAGCGGGTCTCCATAGCCAGGGCGTTCGTCAACCGTCCCCTGATTCTTCTGGCCGACGAGCCCACCGGCAACCTGGATCCCGCCACCTCGGTGGGGATCATGAGAATTCTGGATCGGATCAACCGGTCGGGCACCACCGTGGTGATGGCGACTCATGACCATGCCATCGTCAATGCCATGAGACGTCGGGTGGTGGCCATCGACCAGGGGGAGATAGTGCGGGACGAACGGGGGGGAGGATTCGAGGAGTCCCCGGGTCCGGCCGGGTCGGATGCATCGCCATGAGACGTCGGGTGGTGGCCATCGACCAGGGGGAGATAGTGCGGGACGAACGGGGGGGAGGATTCGAGGAGTCCCCGGGTCCGGCCGGGTCGGATGCATCCTCGCCCACCGGGCCGGATCAGCCTTATTCTTCGAACGCCGCTGATCACCACCTCGGCCACCCCGAGTCTTAGGAGCAAGTCATGGGCAGAATGATCTTTTTGATCGGGGAGTCGCTGGTAAACCTGCGGCGTAACGCCTTGGTGGCCACTGGGGCGATTCTGGCGGTTTTTATCTCTCTGACGCTGGCTTTCGGCGCCCTGGTGGTCAACGAGCTCCTGCGTCTCAACACGATCGGATGGCAGCAGGGCACCCACATCATTGCCTTTCTGAAAGATCCCGACCAAGGTGGCCTGGACGCCGCCAGCCAAATCGCCTATCGGGATGAAGTGGTGGCCTGGGAGGAGGTGAAGACGGTCCGATATATCGACAAGGCGGGCGCCTATGAGGAGTTCAAGGAGATATTCGCCTCCCGTCCGGAACTGATTGAGGTAACCGACCCTCTCAAGCTGCCCGCTTCCCTGCGGATCGAGTTGCAGTCGATCGATCTCTATCGCGACGTGCAGTTCCGCCTTTCCGCTGATCCGGTGGTGAGGGAGGTGCGTTCTTTCGGTGAGCAAATCGAACAGCTCTCCACCATTTCCCGGGTGCTCAACCTGTTGGGTTGGGGACTGGCGCTGGTGTTGGGCTTGTCAGCGATAATTCTCATATCCAACACCATCAGCCTCGCCATCTACGCCCGCCGCAACGAAGTTTCGGTTATGAAGCTAGTGGGGGCGTCTAACTGGTTCATCCGGGTCCCGTTCCTCCTCGAAGGCCTGATCGAAGGTGTCGTCGGCGCCCTTTTGGCGGTACTCACCGTTTGGGTGGCCTCCCGTAACCTTGACAGCTTGGGGGAGACTATCCAGTTGATCACGCTCAGTATCCCCGGGACATTCTTCTTCCGCTGGGGAGTGGTGCTGGTGTTGTTTGGGGCTACGGTGGGGGTGGCGGGGTCGTTGCTGGGTCTTAGCCGCCATCTGCGGGAAGTGGACTCTTAGTGGATGGTTGCAAGTGAAAAGGGGGTGGGGAGGTTGGGCGGCGGTTGTCTTAATGCTGGCCGTGGCAGCTTTGTCGCCCGGTTTTTCGGCCGCAGCCGACACGGCCGATGAAATCGCCAGCCGGATCGCCGAGTTGGAACGGGAGTTGGCCGGGGTCCAGGAGGACATCTCGGAGGTAGAGCAGTCCGTCGAACTGAACCTGGATGTCCTGGCCGCCACCGAGGAGGAGATCGCCATCACCCGCCGTCGTCTGACAGCAGTGAAGGTGGAACTGGAGGCGGCCCGGGTTCGGCTGATCCTGGCCCGGGACGAGGTGGCGTCGGGAGAACGCCGACTCGCCGCGGTCGAGAGCCGGATAGCGCTTCTGGAGTTGCAGTTGTCCGGGATTCGCTCCCAGATGGTTGAGGCCACCGTTGCTATCGAGCGCCGGGCCGTAGATTTGTATGTGGATTTTTTCTCGGCGGGGAGGTGGGCGGTTCTCCAGCAGGAGAACCTTGTTGGTCTGACTCTGGGGAGGGCCTATGGAGGAGACCTGCTGTTCGAAGCGGATCTAGAGCTTCGGGATTTGCAGGCGCTTGACCAGGACAGGGAAGCAAAAGAAGTCCTCTTGGAGAAAGAGAAGATTGCTGCCTTGGAGCAGTTAGCCTTCCTGGATGCGCAGCGGGAGGCGCGAGTTGCCGAATTGTGGGAAGTGGAACGCCTGCGCCTGTTGGGGGATGCGGAGGTGTCCGTGGTGGAAGCTCTGTTAGCCGGGGTTCATGTGCAGATCCAGGCTCACCGACAAGAGCAGGAAGATTTGGCGGGAGACGCCGCCCGGTTGGCCCAAGAGATCGCTTTCCGGAAGGTGCTCTTGGAGCGGGCGCTCCGGCCGGGAAGGCTTGGATGGCCGGTGGATGGGGTGATCACCTCTCAGCACGGCTGGAGGATCCATCCCATTCTCAACCGGCGGATTTTCCACAATGGAATTGATCTGAACGCCCGGAGCGGTACCCCTGTTCGGGCGGCCGGCGAGGGAAGGGTGATTCTGGCCGAGTCGTGGAGCGGATTCGGGAACGCGGTGGTGATCCAACACGGAGGGGATGTTGTCAGTATCTATGCCCACCTTTCCCGGTTTGGAACCTCGGCGGGAAGAAACGTGAATGAGGGGAATGTAATCGGGTATGTGGGCTGTACCGGACTTTGCAGCGGGCCGCATCTGCATTTTGAGGTACGTGAAGACGGGGTTCCGGTGGATCCACTCAAATATCTGCAAGGATGAGACTCTTATGGGCGTGAAACTGATCTCTGCCAACCGCCGGGCCCGCTTCAACTACGAGGTGCGGGAGACCTTCGAGGCCGGGTTGGCTCTGGTCGGCTCCGAGGTGAAGAGCCTCCGCAGTCATGGGGCGTCGATCGGTGAGTCGTATGCGGCGATCAAAGAAGGCGAGGTGTGGGTGATGGGGATGCACATCGCCCCCTACTCCTATGCCCGGGACGGCGGACACGATCCCATCCGCCCCCGGAAGCTGCTCTTGCATCGCCGGGAGATAGACCGTATCGCCTCCCGGGTGGCCGAGCGGGGATTGACCCTGGTGCCACTCCGGCTGTACTTCAAGGACGGCAAGGCCAAAATGGAGTTGGCCTTGGCCAAGGGACGCAGCAAGGTGGACAAACGACAGGTCATAAAAGAACGGGAGCAACGTCGTGAGATGGAACGGGGAGTTCGCCGAGTAGGTCGCCGCCTGGAAGGTTTTTGAATCCGGGTGGTTCAAAAAAGGGGAGGGCATTTGTCGCTAGGAGTTGTATAGTGGGCTGGACCGATAAAAACATGGGGGTGACTTGGCTTCGACGTTGAGTAATCGCCGTGTCGGAAGCGAGCCGAGGTTTCCGGTTCCTCGCAAAACAACTGGGCAAACACAATAAGTGCCAAACCACAAATGGCGCTGGCTGCCTGATCGATAGGTAGCCCGTCCTGTCCGATGGGTTCCCGCCCCGTTGGCCCAGGGCGACGCTAATGCGGGATGCCCCCGGCGGGTTTCCGGGACTGCCGGGCCAAGCCTTTCCGGATGGGCCAGTGAGAGATAGCTGCCGTGATCTCTCTGGCCGACAATTCATCGGCAGCTGCGCTCGGAGAATTCGACACGAAGAACTTGGCGGACCGGGGTTCGACTCCCCGCACCTCCACTAACCTGGGACGACCACTGTTGTTCCAGGTCAGAGGCCCTTTTTGGGAAAGCCCAAATCGAGTTATCAGTCGCTTAACGCCTATTTCGGAGTGGCGCCAACGTGTTTGGGACGGTCGTGTCCCCCTAAAGGGCAAACAAACCCGAAAGATCTTGTGCGGGTGGTCATTGCAAAGGGGGCCAGAAGAAGGTTCAAAGGGTGCTGTGTAGGGTCGCTCGGAGCAGGATGGGGCAGGGTCACAAAGTTGGTGGGCTCGATTTGTTGAGTCCTTTCCCAGGGGGATGGGCCGGGGATTTCAGGCCGGTCCCCTCTGGAATGGCCGAAGGGTTGATGCCTGCTGGGTGCGGTGCTGACGAACCGTCGGTATCGGCGGGTTCGCCTGTGACGACCAGCAGCGTTCAAACAACCACAACAACAGTCGTGTCTTCCGTCACTGACCTGCCCGGATTGGAGTTGCCCCGTTTTTGTGGACGTTTTGGTGGTACCCCACTTTCGTGGAGTCGGGTTATTTGAATTGTGGTGTGACTGACCCGAAAGGAGTCTTCATGCCTTATCGATATCCACCCGAGTTCCGTCGCAGGGTGCTCGATCTGCTGGCAGTTGGTAGGTCGGTAGCGTCGTTGTCAGCGGATCTTGGGGTGTCTGATCAGACGATCTACAACTGGCGGCGTCAAGACCGAATCGACCGCGGTCTACAACCCGGTGCCACTTCGGAGGAACAGGCCGAACTGTGGGCCGCTCGCCGTCGGATCAGAGAACTAGAAACCGAACTGGCCGTGACCAAGCGAGCTATTGAACTGCTGGGAGACCAGGTGGTGTCCCCAAAAGACGGTACGCCGTGATCCGGACCATGAGAACCGAAGGGCTTGCTACCCAGGTGGCGTGTCGAGTGCTCGGTGTGTCCGAGTCTGGGTTCTACGCCTGGAGGTCCCGGCCGCCGTCAGCCCGTTGCATCCGCCACGCCTGGTTGACCGACGTCATCCACCACATCCATGAACAGTCACGCGGTACGTATGGGGCGCCGCGGGTGCACGCCGAACTGCGGTTGGGTCATGGAATAACCGTAGGACACAACACAGTGGCCATGCTGATGCGAAGAGCCGGTCTAGCTGGTCTTAGTGGGAACCGCACCCCGAGACGGAGAACCCGCCCCGCAGACACGCCAGTGGACCTGGTCGACCGAAACTTCGCCCGTTTCGAACCGGACCAACTGTGGGTCACCGACATCACAGAGCATCCCACCCGGGAAGGCAAGGTGTACTGCGCGGTAGTGCTGGACGTGTTCAGCCGCCGGGTCGTCGGCTGGTCGATCGACAACTCGGCCACCTCGGGACTGGTCACCTCCGCGTTGGGAATGGCAATAGGGAACCGCCAGCCCGATCCCGGCACGGTTATACATTCGGACCAAGGCACCCAGTTCACCTCCTGGGCGTTCACCCAACGGGCCCTCGAATCCGGGCTGGTACCGTCCATGGGAACCGTTGGGGACTGTTTCGACAACGCCACAATGGAGTCGTTTTGGGCACGTATGCAAGTCGAACTGCTGGACCGCAGACGCTGGAAGACCCGTATCGAACTCGCCAACGCTATCTTCGAGTACCTGGAAGTCTTTCACAACCGCCACCGGCGCCACACCGCCCTAGACATGCACACCCCCATCGAATACGAGAGAATCCACTACCAAAACAACCAAACCGTCGCACCGCTGATCCAAGTGAACTGACTCCACAAAACCAGGGGACCATCATTTTTCGGTTTGAGGGTTTAGTGGGTGGGTGAACAGCCAGCTCCTGGCCGTACGTACTTCCCCCTGCGCCATCAAGCGTGACGGATAGAGCGTTTGAGGAAGAAACACGCTTCCAAATGGAACCTCTCGATCGCATAGCAGAAACCATCGCCGCCCACCACGTGAACTTCGTGGTGATAGGGAACTACGGTGCTCAGTTGCACGGAGTCGAGGGGCAAACCCAAGACGCTGACATGGCATTCCAGAGAGAACGACAAAACCTGGAAAGACTGATGGCCGCCCTCGCTGGTTCGCCGGGCGAGGGTCCCCGTCAGGCCAAGGGTCGAGTAGATAGCTACCGCCGCCGCCAGGGCCCAGAGCCACAGTCGACGTTCCCGGACCGTCACGAACAGGGCCATCAAGTGTCAACATAGCGTCGGGATGCCCTCAGAGTTCCTACCCCTCCTTCACTCATGCATGTGGGGTCCCGAAGGTCGCGGGAATGGATCTACATCTTGATGGAAGGCCGGGTCAGGTGACCTCGTTCAGCTTCCCGGTAGCGCAGTCGTATACGAAGCCACGCACGTCGCCCTTGTTGGGAACAAACGGGCTTGCTTCGATCCGCGCCTTCGACTGTCGCACGTCCTCCTCAAGGTCACCGAACGCCTCCAGCGCGAAGGCCGGCCGCAGGCCGGTGTCAGCCATGATCGCGTCCTTCACGTCATCGTCACGGAAGGTCAGCATCCCGCAGTCCGTGTGGTGAATGAGCATGATAGACGTCGTACCCAGCAGGCGTTGAGAGATGGTCAAAGAGCGGATGGCATCGTCGGTCACCACCCCACCGGCGTTTCGGATAACGTGAGCATCGCCTTCCCCGATCCCCAGCAAGCTGTGTGTGTCCAGGCGTGCATCCATGCACGCAACCACCGCCAGGCCGAGCCCCGGAGGCAACGGCAAGTCGCCCTTGTCGAAGCTCTCCGCATAGCGAGTGTTGTTTGCGAGCAGATCGTCGATAACGGTCATCGAATTCTCCTTGTGGCTCTCTGGCCGGGTTCGTCCCCGGGCCGACGGTCAAATCTAATGAAATCACCCGTGTCGTTCAATACTACAGGTGGCGTGCTCTGTCTCGAGCCTGCCGGTGCTGGCGGGGTCCAGGTTGCTGTTCGCCCACCGTTGCTGACCGCAGTAGCAGTATTCGATGTAGGTTTCGCCGCCGTGGGCGAAAATGTTGCACCCGAGCCCGCCACACACCCGTCGTACGGTAGCTTCTCGCTCGTGTTTTTCGCTCGGTGGGAGCCCTTGGGCGTGCACATGCGGTCCGGCGGTCCGGTTTCGTCTTGACTGTCCCTAGTTTCGGGCGGTGCGGTTCCGCTGTCCCCATCTACCGCGAACTCACACGCCGCTATGAGAAGAGCCGCTACCGTCGCCCAGATCCCTACACGAAGGGAAAGTCCCAGGTTCAACTGCTCGACGCCGTTCACACCTGGCCCAACCTACCAGCAACCTGGTCATGGGCGAATTATCTGACCTAGGTAGTCCTTTCCCGATCAGCCGCTTGGCAATCTCTTCGGGGAGTGGTGTTCCATTCAATAACCAAAATCGGCATCGACCAGAAGGAAATGATGCCGTTCGTATGCGCCCGGCCCCGCACACACTCCCCTACGCCATGACGCACCGAGGACACACCACACCTTCGGGCCACCGACCCCTATGGCCACCGCTCCGCGGCATCATCATCGGGAAACATTCTCACCACCTCCACCAGCGACAGTCCCTTGCGGTGATGCTGCCCTCGGCTGGGCAGTCCCCCAGCTAAATCCCAGTTCAGGGGCGATGGACAGCAAACCGCCAATCCAAGACCCTAACCAAACCTAGGGGTGCTGGTGATGCCTGATGGCTCCTACCATACAGGACGGAAATGAATTCGACCCTGCGACAGCGGTGAGTAGCATGAGTTGGCGGCTAAGCACCGACACTGACCTACAGGAGGCGAGTCGTGGTTGAATTCCTCACAACCGCCGGGGTGAACTACCACCTTGAGGAGTTGATAAAGCAGAGCAACGAACGCTTGGTGCTCATTAGCCCTACCTACGCCTCAGCACCCGGATCCGGGACCTTCTCGAAGACAAGAACAGGATGAAGATCGATATCCGGGTGGTTTATGGCAAAAGCGAATTGAGGCCCGATGAGAACAATTGGCTAGAGAGCATGACGTGGATCAGGACCAGCTACTGCGCTAATTTGCACGCCAAGTGCTACATGAGTGAACGAGCGGCACTTATCACATCCATGAACCTCTACGAGTTTTCTCAGCAGAACAATCACGAAATGGGTGTACTGGTTGACAGGACTCAGTCAGGGGACCTATACCGGCAGATATATGACGAGGCGCAGCACATTCTGCGTCTGAGCGACGAAATACGGGTCAAGGTTGCGCGGGTACCGAAAGAGCCTGAAGGGGATACTCCACCCGAAGCGGCTCCGAATTGTCCGAGGTGCAACGAGATCATGGTATTTCGCACAACCAAGAAGGGTGCCAATAAGGGCAAATCCTTCTGGGGATGCAGCACCTTCCCCAAGTGTCGGAGCATGAAACCCATCGAAGCCCCCTAGGCTGCCCCAACTTCCACACCGCGACGGGGGTTTCGCAACCGAGAACCGTTCCTGACTCGATATCCAAATGTGGACCCTTCCCGGTTTGAATGTGGAGACTAATGTGGAGCCCCTGCGGAGTCGCAGGTCAGGGTTGGTGGCCCGCAGGCCACTAAGGCCTATTGGCATTTATTTCGTTTTGTTGGCCATTTAGCTACTCGCAGGCTGGTTTGCCCTGATTTTTCCTGTTTTCGGCGGGTTTTGACCGTTCCGAGGGGTGTTTCGGTCTAGCCGATGGCTGTGTTCGGTGGTTGGGTGCGGGGTCTGTCACACCGGGCCGCTTGCCGTTGCCTGCCAAACGAGCAGTACGATTGTTGGAAGAGCTGATCGCAAGCGCAATATCGTCCATTACAGAAGACACTAAGAGGGCGATGTGACACTCCGGCTACCCTTCACCCCATGTCCAACCCCCGGCAAAAACCGGCCGCATTTCTCGCGAAAAAAAAGTCTGTTTCCCCAAGGCCCGTTCAGGTCGGGAACACCACCGGAGGTCTACCTCGCCGCGGCGTTGGCCGTCCGACTAGACCACAAAATCGGTGGCGAATCCATCCGATGCATCGCCAAAAAAGCAGGTCTCAGTCCCCAAACAGTCCTCAACATCCTCAACGGAACAACCTGGCCGGACCTCCGCACCATCGCCAAACTAGAAATCGCTCTCAACACCCGACTATGGGGAACCGAACATCGCAAAACCCGCCCCTAACACAAGAAACCCACCCCCTATCTGTGCCGAATCCCTCACTCTCATATCCCACCTATCTTCCCCGGCTGGCGTTTGGGCATCATCTCCCGGGCGGCGATTTTGTTTTGGGCGGCGGTGAGTGAGGGACCCTCCCCCTTCAATCCTCAACTGTACCGGGAACACGATCAGAAGATACAACGTACCCCTGAGCACCAACCTCCTCGAGGAACTGCACCAGCGTACTGGCATGGTACGCCTGTCCAAACTCCACAATGCTGGTAACTGTTTCCCGAAGTTTTAGCCTTTCGTCCTGATACTCAAGGATCTCGCGGGGAGCGATGCGGGATTGAACACTGCCATAGCAGAGACCCACAACCTTCGGCCCGTTGTGATAAGTGAGCACGGGGCCGCCGGAGAGCCCCTCGATCACGGCGTAGGACAGAGACATCCCCGTAATACCCGGTGTCTCATTGAACTGAGTGAGATTGACAATGTTGCCCTTGAAGTAACCGGGTTTGGTATCCCCCCCTGCTACATAGAAGCCAACACTGTACACGTTCTCGCCCATGAGGATGAGTTCCGGAGAGAGAATCGGGAAGAAGTGCTTCTTGGGCCGTCTGAAGGCATTGGGAATGAAGGCGATGTCGACATCGGGACGCATGGGGAACTGGATTTCATCAATGGGAACGACTCGATTCGTCTCCGCGTCGTCGACGACCACTACATTGTCGTCCTTCTTCTTAACGTCCACAACGTGGCGGCAAGTTATGAGGCCCCCGTCTGGGGCGATGGGAAAAGCGGTACCAAGAAACTGAAAAGGCTTGAGGTCCGTTCCCGCGAGGTAGATCCGAGAGAAGAGAGTATTTATCACCACTCACCTTACATGCCCACATGAAGTTAAGGGCAGTTACTCGTTTATTGACTCGCGGGAGTCCAGTTGGTCAACGCCAAGGTCCTCGACCACGGCCGACAGCGCCTGTTGATATGCTCGGCGGGTGTTGGCGGAGTGGGTGTCTTTGACTGCACCTCCACCAACCCGAAGTATGGACATTTAACCAGGTCAAAGGCCTGTTATTCCGTGACGGTGACCGCTTTGCCGGTCCCGATTGCGGACCCTCGGCAAGCCTCGTCGTAGGGAATCGGCCAGGATGGAGGTTCCGATGAAGTCGTACCCTTTCGTACCTGCCGACCTGCTAGGCGCAGGCGGTGAAGCAACGTCTTGGGGATGCCCGGGCTGACTGAACTCACCATTCGTTGTCGGTGGACGGGAGTCGGTAGTCGGAACCGAGCGTCCGCCATATCAGCGGAACACCAGGCCGGTAAGCAAGGTGATGGCGGCTTGGCGCATCGAGGATCGTCAGATGCGCCGGACCCCCCGGCGTAAGCCGGCCGACGTCGCTTCGGCGTAGCGCGGCGGCGCCGCCGGTGGTGACCGCGGCGATAGCTTCGTCGATCGTCATGCGCATGTCGCGCACCGCCAGGGCGATGCAGAACGAGATCGAGGTCGTGTAGCTCGAGCCCGGATTGCAGTTCGAGGCGATCGCCACCTGAACTCCGGCGTCGATGGCGCGCCGGGCGTCGGGGTAGGGCTGGCGGGTGGAGAAGTCCGCCGCCGGGAGGAAGGTGGCAACGGTGTCGCTGGCGGCGAGTATCTGCAGATCGTCGTCAGACAGGTAGGTGCAATGGTCGACGGAGGCACAGCCCATCTCCACGCCGAGCCGGACCCCGGGTCCATAGTCCAGTTGGTTGGCATGGAGACGCAGACCCAGCCCTGCGCTCCGCCCGGCCTCGAGCACCGCCCTCGATTGATCGACGTCGAAAGCGCCGGTCTCGCAGAACACATCCATCCAGCGCACATGAGAGCGAACGGCCTCGAGCATAGGTCCGCAGACCAACTCGGTGTAGTCGTCGGCCCGTCCCTGGTACTCGCTCGGTACCACATGGGCTCCCAGGAAAGTGGCCTCGGTGGTCACCTCGGCTGCCAGGGAGGTGGCCAGGGCTTCGGATTCGACCGATAGCCCGTAGCCCGACTTGATCTCCACTGTTGTGGTGCCCGCCTGGTGCACCTCGGTGAGCCGCCCATCGAGCGACGCTCTCAGGGCCTGACGGCCCGCCGCGCGGGTGGCTTCGGTGGTGATCCGGATCCCGCCTCCGTCGTAGGGCTCACCGGCCATGCGCCGGGTGAACTCCTCAGCCCGCTCACCCGCGAAGACCAGGTGGGTGTGGGAGTCCACGAATCCCGGCAGCACACACCGACCGCCGGCGTCGAGGCGTTGGTCGGCTAACGCGCCGGCCGGGCCGATGGCGACCACTTCACCGCCGTCGACCACTACGGATGCGTTCTCGATGATCCCGAGCGGTCCCTCTCCCAGGTCGGGGACGTTGGTGATCAACTCGGCGATGTTGTCGATGACGAGGGTCATGAGGCCACCACCTTGGGGATTATGGAGTCGAGTTCGGATCCGACATCGATCGAGACATGGGTCCCTCCGACGACAACGGGCCTTCCGCCGACCACCAGATGATGTACATCCGCGCTCGAGGCCGCGAAGACCGCCGCCGTGAGTGCATGGGCGGCGTCGGTGCCGGCGAGGCGCGCCGAGTCGAGACCTATGGTGGTGAAGTCGGCCAGCGAGCCCGGGGTGAGAGCGCCTCCCTCCCTCCACCCCAGCGACCGGTAGCCGTTGGTGGTGGCCATCTGTGCCAGGGTTTCGGTGGAGTGCACCCCCCGCTCGAGTTTGGTCACCCGCTGGCCCAACTCGACCGCCCGAGTCTCCTCGAAGAGGTCGATGATGGCGTGGGAGTCCGAGCCCACGCAGAGGCGGGCGCCGGCCGCGGCGAGCGCCTCGCTCGGGCCGATGCCGTCGGCCAGATCGCGCTCGGTTGTTGGGCAGAGACAGCAGTTCGCTCCAACCTCGCCGACCAGGGAGATGTCTTCTTTGGAGGCATGCGTTGCGTGGACCAGCGTGGTGTCGGGACAAAGACCACCCGCATCGTCTATCACTGCGATCGGGGTTCGGCCATGAGTCTCGAGGCAGCGGCGGTTCTCGGCCGACTGCTCGGAGACGTGAACGTGGAGGGGCGCGTGGTTATCGACAGCCCAACGCGCCGCTATCCCAATCGACGTCGGGTCCACCGCGCGCACCGAGTGCACCGCCGCGCCTACCGCGGTATTCGGGCCGCAGATCGCGGCGGCCAAGTCGTCCATCCGATCCGCCCATTCCTCGCAAGAGCCATCAGAGAAGCGGGCTTGTTCTTCTCGCAGCGGTGCGTAGCCGGATGCTGCGTCGGAGGCGAAACCACCGTGGAGGTACAAGGTGTCGAGGAGGGTCAGGCGGATACCGGCGTCGGTGGCTGCAGCCGCCAGAGAGACCCCCATCGCGTTGGGATCGTCGTAGGCGCCCCCGCCGGGACGGTGGTGGACATAGTGGAACTCGCCCACCACACCGATGCCCGCCATAGCCATCTCGGCGAAGGTTGCCCGGGCAAGTCGGTAATAGTTGTCGGGATCGAGGCCGGCAGCGACCCTGTACATAAGGTCGCGCCAGGTCCAGAACGTGCCCCGCTCACCCTGAGTGCGGCCCCGTAGAACCCGGTGAAACGCATGGCTGTGGGCGTTGGCCAGCGCCGGTAGCGTCAATCCCCGAAGCGGTGTAGCTCCCGGCGGAGGAGCAACTTGGCCGGATGTGACAGCGCTGATGCGACCGCTCTCGACTTCGATCACGACTCCCTGTGTGGCTCTGGGACCGCCCAGCCAGGCCAGCTCACACCAGTATCTGGTCACGATCCGATCTCGGCGACGAAGCGAGTGATGCGCTCGACGAAGGCGTCTTGGTGGTGTACCTTGAACTGCTCCCATGTGCTGAGCGTTTTGGGGTCGATCCGATCGACCACCAGGATGCCGTCGAGGTGGTCGCACTCGTGCTGCCAGGTGCCGGCGGTGAGCCCTCGCACGACCCGGTCGTGGTCAGTGCCCGCTCGATCGGTGTAGCGGACCGCCACGTTGACCGAGCGGACCAGCTCGCCTCTCAACGGCACCGACAGACATCCCTCGTTGATAATCACATTCTCGTCATCCAGGATCTCGAGCTGGGGATTGATGGCCACTGTCAAGGGCACAGAGGGCTTGTAGGGGTAGCGAGGGTTGTTTCCGACCTCGATGGTGAGGATCCGGACGGTTTCTCCTATCTGGTTGGCCGCCAGGCCTGCCCCGTTGGCGTGGCGCATGGTGTCGATGAGGTCGTCGATGAGGCCCTGGATACGCGAGCTGGAGATGTCCGAACGCGGGACCGGCGTCGCCTTTGTCCGCAATACGGGGTGGCCGATGGAGAGAATTGGGCGGACAGTCATTGGGTTAGCGGCGCGTGGGGGAGGGGGGACCGGGCTTTGGGGTGCAAACTGTCGATGCCTACCTCTCCCAGAACTTCCAGTGAGGCTCCGTGGATGGCTTCAAGGTGGCTCACCGAGATAACCGACACCGGTTGGCAGGTGAGTTGGCGGTGGCGGAAGGGCCGCCGGGGAGGGCCGAGCCGCCAGCTTCGAGATGCGGTCGGCGCCCACCCTGACGACGGCTGACGGCCACTATCGCCGGGTCTTCTCCGACATGGGTATGTGCACTCCGCGGTCGGTGGCGATCCGGGTGGCCTCGTCGTAGCCGGCGTCGACGTGTCGCATGACCCCGGTGGCCGGGTCGTTGAGTAGGACCCGCTCCAGCTTCGATGCCGCCAGTTCGGTGCCGTCGGCGAGGCACACCTGGCCGGCATGGATCGACCGGCCGATTCCGACGCCGCCACCGTGGTGGATGCTTACCCACGACGCTCCCGACGACGTATTGACCAGGGCGTTGAGGAGGGGCCAGTCGGCGATGGCGTCGCTACCATCTGCCATGTCCTCGGTCTCGCGGTATGGCGAAGCTACCGAGCCGGAGTCGAGATGGTCGCGGCCGATGACGATAGGGGCGGCCAGCTCCCCCGATCGGACCATCTCGTTGAACCGTAGCCCCAGTCGATGGCGCTCCCCATAACCCAGCCAGCAGATCCGAGCCGGGAGACCCTGGAAGGCGACTCGCTCGCCCGCCAGTGTTATCCATCGGGAAAGATCTTCGTTGTCTGGGAACTCCTCGAGTACCGCCCGATCGGTGGCGGCGATGTCTGCCGGGTCGCCGGACAAGGCCACCCAACGAAACGGCCCCTTGCCTTCGCAGAACAGCGGGCGGATGTATGCAGGCAGGAATCCGGGATAGTCGAAGGCGCGGTCGTAGCCGCCGAGCGCGGCTTCGGCTCGGAGGCTGTTGCCGTAGTCGAATACCTCCGCACCGGCATCGAGGAAACCGACCATGGCCTCGACGTGGGTAGCCATAGCGAGGCGCGACCGCTGGATGTACTCGTCGGGCTTTTTGCTACGTAGCTCGGCGGCGGCTTCAAGCGAGAGATCGTTGGGGACATAGGTGAGCGGATCGTGGGCCGGGGTCTGATCGGTGACTATGTCGGCCGCAACCCCGTCGGCCAGCAGTCGAGGCAACAGGTCAGCGGCGTTACCGACCAACCCCACCGATAGGGGCCTTCGGGCCGCAACCGCCTCTTGGCAGCGACGGAGGGCATCGGCGTAGTTGTCGGCGACCACGTCCAGGTAACGGGTCTCGACACGGCGAGCCGCTCGTTCGGGATCAACCTCGATGCAAAGGGCGACGCCGTCGTTCATGGTGATGGCCAGCGGCTGGGCGCCACCCATACCGCCCAGCCCGGCGGTGATGGTGAGGGTGCCGGCCAGTGATCCAACGAAGCGCTTTCGGGCGATGGCGGCGAAGCATTCGTAGGTTCCCTGCAAGATGCCCTGGGTGCCGATGTAGATCCACGAGCCGGCCGTCATCTGCCCGTACATGGTGAGGCCAAGGTGCTCGAGCCGTCGGAACTCGTCCCACGTTCCCCACTCGGGGACCAGGTTGGAGTTGGCGATGAGGACCCTGGGCGCCCACTCATGGGTGCGGAGGATGCCGACCGGCTTGCCGGACTGCACGAGCATGGTCTCGTCGTGGTCGAGGGTGGTGAGCGACCGGATCATTGCGTGGTAGGCGTCCCATGACCTGGCTGCCCGGCCCGTACCCCCATAGACGACCAAGTCGTCAGGTCGCTCGGCGACGTCGGGGTCGAGGTTGTTCTGAAGCATCCGGAAGGCGGCCTCTTGCGGCCAGCCGCGACACGTCAACGATGTGCCCCTCGGGGAGCGGACGCCTCCCTGTGGTGCGCCTGAGCTGTGTTGTCCGATCGCGGTCACGGTGGATCACCACATCTGCCCGGTGGGTCGTTTACAAGTCCGGGCTGGTGGTTGCCATTATACCGATGGTGCATCTATGCTGTCGATTAGCAGCAACGCTTTTCATTCAATGAAATCAGTCCATCTCAGACCCGATCGCATGGCTTCCCATAGGGATCCATCCAATGGCGAGTCCCCATCGACCCTCCACAAGTCACGTTCGGCGGAGCGGGTGCTCGCCTTATTGGACACCGTCATCACCAACGGGGCGGTCACCCTCACGGACGCGGCCGCCGAGGCCGACATACCAACCAGCACCGCCTTGCGGCATCTACGGCTTCTGACCAACCGGGGCTATCTCGTACGGGACGACCGGGGTTGGTACTCGGTCGGACCCGCGTTCGTGCGTATCGCTCTGGCCTCTTTCCAGTCGGGTCCCTACGCCCGACTCATAGCGGCGGCCCAACCCGGTCTGCAGCGTTTGGCCGAGGTCACCGAAGAGTCTGCGTACCTGGCCGTGCGGGATGGAAGCGAGGCGGTCTACATTGCCACGGTCGAGAGCCGGCGGGCCATCCGTCACGTCGGCTGGGTAGGCAAGTCGGTGCCGCTCGAGGGCACCGCGGTAGGTGAGGCTCTGCTCAGCGAAGCGCCGGCGCTCGGCGTTCGGTGCAAGTCGGTGCTCAACACCGGTGCAATCGAGCCCGATGTCACCGCCGTGGTGGCGCCCATCCACGACTCGGCAGGCGTGATCGGGGCCTTCTCGGTCCTGGGTCCTGCCGAGCGGCTCGTCGGGGAGCGCTTGGAGATTGCAACCGCGGCCGTGGTAGATGCCGCTGTGGCTACGTCGAGCTCTCTTTGCAGGGCTAAGTCAGTACGTCCATGAGTGTGGAGCTCGAAGGTCCCGGCGTAACAATCTCCGATGTTGTTGCGGTTGCGCGCCGCGGGGAGCAGGTTCATCTCAGCGATGCCGCTATCGAGCGGATGGCGGTTACTCGCCGCATCGTCGAACACCTGGCGGAGGGCGAGCCTACCTACGGCGTCTCCACCGGCTTCGGCGCCCTGGCTTCCACGACGATTCCCACCGATCGACGGGCTGCACTCCAGCGTTCGGTGATCCGCTCCCACGCAGCAGGGATGGGGCCGGCTGTAGAGACCGAAGTGGTTCGGGCCATGATGTTTCTGCGGACGCGGACCCTGGCCCTCGGCGCCTCGGGTGCGCGACCGCTGGTCGCCGAGACGCTGGTGCGGATGATTAACGCAGGTGTCGTTCCCGTCGTCCCCGAGCATGGCTCCCTCGGCGCCAGTGGCGACCTGGCGCCTCTGGCCCACGCGGCGCTGGTCCTCATCGGTGAAGGCGAGGTCCTTACCGACGTAGGGGTACGCCAAGGCCGGTCGGCCATGGCTGAGGCGGGCATCGAGCCGGTGGAGCTGGTAGAGAAAGAGGGCTTGGCGCTCATCAACGGGACCGACGGCATCCTGGGCATGCTCTGTCTTGCGGTTCATGACGCCTCTCATCTCCTCGCCGTCGCCGACATCGTGGCGGCCCTCAGCGTCGAGGGTCTCCTGGCTACCGACCGGGCATACGCTGCCGACCTCCAGGCGCTCAGGCCGCATCCGGGTCAGGCGTTGAGCGCCGCCAACCTCCGCGTCGTGCTGGCCGGATCGCCGATCGTCGCCAGCCACCGCACCGGCGATGTTCGGGTGCAGGACGCTTACTCGATCCGGTGCACCCCCCAGGTTCACGGCGCGGCGCGCGACACCCTGGGGTTCGTGACGGGTGTCACAGACCGGGAGCTGGCGTCGGCCATCGACAATCCGATGGTGCTTGCAGACGGCCGGATCGAGTCGTGTGGCAACTTTCATGGGGCGCCGGTGGCAATGGCGGCCGATTACCTGGCGATCGCCATGGCTGAGGTCGGGGCTATCGCCGAGCGTCGTCTCGACCGGTTGCTCGACTCCACCCGCTCCCACGGTCTACCTCCCTTCCTGGCCGCCGACCCCGGTGTCGACAGCGGCTTGATGATCGCCCAGTACACCGCGGCTGCGATGTGCGCCGAGAACCGCCGTCTGGCCGCCCCCGCAGTAGTCGATTCGATCCCCACCTCGGCCATGCAGGAGGATCATGTCTCGATGGGCTGGGGCGCGGCCCGCAAACTTCGCCGCGTGGTCGACAACCTGCGTCGCATCCTGGCCATTGAGTGGGTCACTGCGGCTCGGGCCGTGGAACTGCGCGCCCCCCTAATGCCGGCTGATGCCACCGCCGCGGCCGTGGACCTGTTGCGGACCCGGGTTCGGGGTCATGGTCCCGACCGTCCCCTGGCGCCCGAGCTCCTAGCGGCTGAGCAACTGCTCGGAGAAGAGACGCTTGTGAGGGCAGTCGAGAAGGTGACGGGCCCTCTCAGCTGAGGCCGAGTAGGGGATCCACTCTGGGGTGCCGGTCGCCGCTCCCTTCACTACTTACGAGTTGGACATCGCTTGGATACCGATGAGACCCCCGAACGTGTGATCATCGCTAGGCCTCCGCAGTCAGGATGTCCGCCAACCGGTCCGCGCCGATGCTCCCGCCGCTGAGAATGCAAGCAACCGGACCATCCCGCTCCTCCCCGAGGGCGGCCGCCAGAGACATGGCGCCGGACCCCTCGACCACCAGCTTGTTCCTCAATGCCAGATGAGCGATGGCCGTGCGGACATCGGCTTCCGAAACCAGGACGACCCTGTCGACCACAGAACTCACCAATGGGTACATCTCATCGACCACCACCGGCACCATCGTGCCGTCACATATCGTTTTTCCTGCTTCGACCCATCTCGGTTCACCGGCGTCCAGGGCTGCTCGGAGAGAGGGACAGGACATGCTTTGAACTCCTATGATCTCCACGGCCGGTCGGAGTTCTTTGATCACACTGCCTATAGCAGCCACCAATCCGCCGCCACCTACGGGTACATAAATCGCCGTCACCTCGGAAAGCTCATCCAGGATCTCGATCCCAATCGTTCCGGAGCCCGCAAGCATCGAAGGATCCCCCCAAGGGTTGAGGTAGCTGTACGGCTCTTTCTCCCATCCCTTGTCAAAAACGTAGTCCATCAGTGCCGAGAATGGCACCGGCACCGGCGTGACGCCGTAGGCGCGCACCCCGTCGACCTTCACTTTCGGGGCGCTGTCGGGCAAGAGACTCCGGGCCGGAACCCCCAGCAGCCGGGCCGCGTACCCGAGGGCCTGCGCGGTGTTGCCCGCGCTCTGCGTGGTCACTCCCCTTTCAAGCTCAGCGTCGGACAGCGATCGTGCCCAGTTGAACACTCCGCGCAGCTTGAACGATCCGACAGGCTGGAGGCACTCTGCCTTGAGCCAGATGGGTTCTCCGGGTTCAGAAGGTCTGTACCTCAGCAGCGGCGTGCGTATCGCCACTCCGCTTATCCGTCGGGCGGCCTCTTGCACATCTCGGACTGAAGGTGCGGGTATGGGAGGGTCTCCGGATCCGGTTCTCATCTGGTCCATTCGGTGAACTCCTTGTCATCGTTGCCTGTATCTTCAGAGTAGATCGGAGCGTAGGGTATGGTAAGAATAGGCTGTTGACCTGGTATTATAGGACTTCGAGAAGACATCAGGAGACGTCTCGGAACGTTGGTGCCGGGAGTGGGATTCGAACCCACACGGAGTTGCCTCCAATGGATTTTGAGTCCCTAACAATGCCCCAGCTAGATGGCCTATGAACCCCTAACCGTCCCACGTATCGTCCCACGGTAGACCAGGATAAGCGGGTGGATCCCCATGATCCGGTGTGGAACGACCTGGTACTGGCGATAGCCCGATGAGCTGGGCGAACATGGAACCATGTGGGACACTATGCGCCCCTGTGAACCCCAAGTCACGCGGGCCGCACCTCCACCTACCAACACCTACCCACCGGGGCGTGTCCGCCGGTTACGGCTTGACATGTTTCCAGGTGGGGGTGCCATATGGAATGGACTGGTAGTTTCAAGTTGGTTGGCGATGAGGCTGGCGAGACCCTGGCAGCAGTACCGATGGGTTCGGTCTTCGGCATGGACGATGTGATGCGTAAACCCTGACTGTGACGCAACCCTTTCGCGTTCTATAGCTTTAAGAAGCAAACCCACTATGAATGGTAGGTGTTGCGCGGGTATCCTGGCACGATCGCCTTGCAGGTGAGGAGTGGTTCATGCGAATAGGTGTGCCCAAGGAGATAAAGACCGAGGAGCGCCGCGTCGGGCTTACGCCTGAGAGCGCCGCAAAGGCAGCGGACCGAGGGCACGAGGTGTACGTGGAACGCCACGCCGGTACGGGGGCGGGCTTCAGCAACGAGGAGTACGCGACCCGAGGCGCTCAGCTGCTTGACACCGCGGACGAACTCTTCGAGGCGGCTGATCTCATTGTGAAGGTCAAGGAGCCGCTCGGTGTCGAGCGAGCCCGGTTACGAAGCCACCACACCCTGTTCACTTACCTGCACCTCGCCCCCGATCCCGAGCAGGCCCACGATCTGCTTGACAGCGGGGCCACCGCCATTGCGTACGAGTCGGTGACGGACCGCGCGGGCCGTCTGCCCCTGCTGGCGCCCATGTCGCAGGTGGCGGGACGTATGTCAGTCCAGGCGGGGGCTCGATGCCTGGAAGCCTCGGCGGGTGGGCGTGGTGTGCTGCTGGGGGGCGTTTCCGGCGCGGCCGCCGCTCCGGTTGTCGTGATCGGCGGAGGTGTCGTCGGCAGCAACGCGGTGGAGATGGCGCTCAGATTCGGGGCCGATGTGACGGTGCTCGATCGAAACGCAGTCGTGCTGGAATCGCTGGCTGCCCGCTTCGGGCCGACGTTACGCACCCTCTACTCCAGTCCGCACACATTGGAAGACGCCGTGGTGGGTGCCGACCTGGTGATTGGCGCCGTCCTGCTGCCCGGAGCTCGGGCGCCTCGCTTGATCACGGCCCAGATGGTCAAGCAGATGCGGCCGGGAGCGGTGATCGTGGACGTGGCCATCGACCAGGGCGGCTGCGCCGAGACCTCGCGGCCCACCACCCACGCGGACCCCACGTACATCGTTGACGACGTCGTGCACTATTGCGTGGCCAACATGCCTGGCGCCGTGCCCCGCACCTCCACACAGGCTCTGAACGACGCCACGCTCCCTTACGTGCTCAAGCTGGCCGACTTGGGGCCGGTCGAAGCGATCCGATCCGACCGGGGCCTGCAAGACGGTCTGAATGTGCGGCGGGGCCAGATCACAGAGCCTGCGGTGGCCGACGCCCTGGGGCTCTCCTACACCGAACCACTGCACACGCTCAACTGACCCCCGCCCGCCGTGTTGGGGGATAGAGGGGGGCTGCTGTTGGTCTCTGCGTGTTATGTCAGTTTGATAATAGAGATAGTTCTAGTTATAATAGAACTATGCTTTGGAAGATCGATACACAGTCCCCGCAACCTCTGCACGAACAGTTAGCCGGTCAGCTACGTCGTGGCATTGCCACGCAGGAACTTGAAGAGGGCGCGAAGTTACCTCCGGCACGAGAACTCGCCAAGGGCCTGGGGGTGAATGTGCACACGGTCCTCCGGGCGTTTCAGACCTTGCGCGACGAGGGCTTGCTGGAAATCCGCAGAGGCCGAGGTACGTCTGTGGCAGCGGGCGCCAAGTCGGTCATGCGACATGTCGAACTCGCCCGCCAACTGGTTAGCGAAGCCCGTCGCGCCGGATTTGGAAATCGCGAGATCCTGCGACTGGTGGAGGTGCAGCTATGAAAGAGTGGATACAACGCACGGCCCTGGGCGCCGGCATCCCTGTCGCAGTGGTGGGCATGGGCCTCGGTCCATATCTGGCCTATCGCTCCGACCTCCCGAACCGAGTAGCAAGTCACTATGGCATCTCCGGAAGAGCGGATGGTTCGATGACAGCGGAGCAGTTCCTGATCGTCATCGGGGCGCTGATGGTGCTCGGCCTGGGGGGGTGCGTGGCAATCGCCCTCACTCGGCGCAAGCTCCAGCCGATGGTCGCACCGAGCGTATCGTTTGTCGGCGCCTTCATCGGAGCACTCTGTGCGGGGATGCTCGCCACCACTGCCATCGACCAACGAGGTCTGGAGCGATGGCAGGATGCGACGCTCTCCCCTTGGGCGTTGATCGTATGGATCGGAGGCAGCGTGATCGCCGGCGCCATAGCGGCGCGGATCGCCTCGTCGCTTCCATTCGACTCCGAGACCGGCACAGACGCCGCGCCGCCGGTTATGAACCTCGCTCCCGGGGAGCGGGTGTTCTGGAGTTCCACTCTGTCCGCCAGATGGCCTTTGCTTTCCGGCCTGGCCATTTTGCTCGTTGCTCTAGTTGTCACACAACTCACGGAACTGTGGGTTGTGTTGGTCTTGCTGCTCATCGCGATTGCTTTGTCCGCTTTCGGTCGTATTCGCGTCACCGCCGACCAGTCGGGACTGCAAGTGCGATACGGGTTTTTGGGATGGCCTCGTACCTCGGTACCCATACATCGCATTGCCACAGCTCAGGCCATAGACATTCGCCCGGCCGATTGGGGTGGCTGGGGATACCGTGGCAGCCTTACCCTTATGAAACGTGCTGCCGTGGTCCTGCGTGCGGGTCCCGGCATCCGCGTCGACCTACATGATGGCAAGATATTCGCGGTAACCATCAATGATCCGGAAAATCCAGCGCGACTGCTGAACGCCGTAGTCTCGCGCATAACAACGTAGCAACGCCCACACCCCGGTCCGGGTGCAAGGTCAGAACAGCTCTCTACAAACCCTCGCCTACGTCGAATGCGAGTAGCCCAACTGCCCCTGGCTGCTTCCGCAACTGGACGGGTACATCCCCGTCGAAGTCCACTGCAATGTGGGGCTCTGCGTGAGGCCGGATAGTGGTGCGCGAGTCCGGCTCTAATGGTATGATATAAGACCAATAATTCCCAGTCTAGGAGATGGATCAGACATGGTATTGACGTGGCTCTCATACACTGATCTGGCGGCAATCACACGGGGCCGAGCGATTCCCAACTATGACAGTGAAGGAGAGCAATCGGTCGGCTGGGTTCCGGCAAATCTGGCAATCGACGCATTCGGGGGGTTGGGCGACAATCCTTGGGGACCGGTTGGAGACCTCCGGTTGGTTCCCGATCCGACAACGCTGGTTCGTGTTGGTGCTACTCCATCAGCATCGGAAATGTCGTTCGTGCTGTGCACAGCCACCGATCTCAATGGGAAGCCTTGGCGATCCTGCCCTCGAGCGGCGGTCTCGTCTCAGATCGCACGGCTTGAGGAGCACTTCGGTTTGGTGATGCTTGCCGCCTTCGAACAGGAATTCTCACGCGTGACCGAGGCAGCGCCCAAGGCGCCATTCTCGCTGGAGGCAGCACAAGCGGTTGAGCCACTGCTTGAGGACATCGTGAGCGCACTCGATGAGGCGGGCGTCGAGCCCGAGAACATCCTTCCGGAGTTCGGCCAGCACCAGTTCGAGGTCACAACGCGACCCGCGGTGGGCGTTGCAGCAGCGGACCGAGCAGTCATTACACGTACGGTGGTCAGGGAGGTCGCCCGCCGCCACGGTCTACCCATCACCTTCGCGCCGGTTATCGGACCCGGCGCCGGAAACAACGGCGTACACATTCACTTCAGCCTCCTTGACCGTGAGCGGGAGCCGGTAACGCACGATCCTCATGGCGATTACGGTCTTTCCCCAATAGCGCAGCGCTTTGCGGCCGGAATTGTTGCCCATCTCCCCGCGCTCACCGCCCTCACTGCCCCAAGCACAGTGTCCTACCTTCGACTCCAGCCGCATTCATGGAGTGCGGCGTACGCGGTCTTCGGAAACCAGAATCGCGAGGCTGCGATTCGCGTTGCTCCCAGGTCGAGGGTTGATGGCAATCATGATCACAAGCGGGCCAACCTCGAGTACCGACCAGCTGACGCAACTGCGAATCCATACCTGGCGCTGGCCGGCATCTTGATTGCCGGAATGGATGGGTTGGCGCGAGAACTCCCTTGTCCGGAGTCTGTCGAATTCGACCCTTCAACCCTCTCGGATACAGATTTGGCGAAGGGGAACATTACTCGATTGCCTCAATCGCTGGATGAGGCGCTTGACTGCCTTGAACAAGATTCGTTGATCATGGAGTATCTCGACAGCAACCTGATGGAGTGCTACCTGACTATGAAGAGAAAAGAAGCCACCATGTTTACCAAGACTGAAGAGGCTGAATTGATAGCGAGTTATGTTGATGCCTACTAGCCATGATGAGGAGACAATCGTCGAGATCGCCGATCTCGACTTGGTTGATCACCACTGTCACGGCGTAAGCGTTGCCCCATTGGACTACGACGATTTCGCATCTCTTCTGACCGAAGGCGGCCGGGAGATGTTGGGGGCCATCGACCCGATTGCATCGCCGCTTGGTCTTGCCATTCGATCCATCTGCGCACCGGTTCTCGACGTCGATCCACATGCCCCGATCACCGAGTACCTGAAGCACCGGTTGGCGCTCGGGGAATTCACCGTAGCCCAACGCATGCTTGCCGGTGCGGGGTTGAGTGACATCCTCATCGACACCGGCCACCTGTCCGATCAGGTGCTTACTCCGGCCGACATGAAGCCGCTGGGTCAATTCAAAACCTACGAGATTGTCCGGATCGAGGCGGTGGCTGAGGAGGTTTTTGCATCTGTCGGCAGCGAGGGATTCATCTATGAGTTCGCTCCGACCCTTGCCGACCGCGCTCGGAGCGCGGTCGGACTCAAAACCATCATCGCTTATCGCGCCGGCCTCGACATCGACGCCGACCGCCCGTCTCTTCAGGAGACCTCTGAGGCGCTGGCTCGGTGGAGTGCGGGCAGCCGCATGGAAGATGTCGTGCTGCTCCGCCACTGTCTGTGGGTGGGCGTGGACGTGGCCGAGGAGTTGGGAATCCCGATCCAACTCCACAGCGGATTCGGCGATCGCGATCTTGAGCTGTGGCGCGCCGACCCGACTCGTTTCACCCCATGGCTTGGCCGGATCCCATCGTCGGTGAACATCTGTTTCTTGCACTGCTGGCCCTACCACCGCCAAGCCGCTTTCCTGGCCGCGGTCTATCCGAACGTCTACTTCGACACCGGTGAGGTCAATACGCATGCCGCCCTCGGCTATGAGCGTATCCTGGCCGAAGCGCTCGAGGTGGCGCCCTTCGAGAAAGTGCTGTATTCCAGTGACGCCTTCGGGCTCCCCGAGCTTTACTACCTCGGATCAAAATGCTTCCGCAGGGCGCTCTCTGCATTGCTTGACGACTGGCGGCGACGCGGCTTCTGCTCGCTTTCCGACGCAGCCGAGATCGCAACGGCCATCGGCCGGGACAACGCGCAAAACCTCTACGGGTTGGGCCGGTGAAACGGCTACTCGAGAGTCTTCTCGACGCAATAAGGCAGGATTCAGCGCGGCTCATCGATCTGAGGCATGCTCTTCACGCCATTCCTGAACCAGGAAACCAGGAATGGGAAACAGCCGATTTGATCCGACGAGACCTGGGGTCGACCTCCCATGAGCTCGACACCGCGACGGTGGTGCACATCGGCCCGATGGGCAAGGGCAGCGTGATCCTGAGAGCTGAACTTGATGGGCTAGAGATCCAGGAGCCCGCCCATACGAGCTACGCCTCGACCAACGGTTGGATGCACGCGTGTGGCCACGACATCGACATGGCGGCTCTCGCGGGAACGGTTTCTGCGCTCCGCACTGTTGAGGACCAGCTCCCGCTTGGTGTTACTGCTGTCTTTCAACCCGCCGAAGAGACATACCCCTCAGGAGCCCGGCGCCTCGTGGACAATGCAGAAACGCTGTTCGTCAATCCTGTGGCGGCTGTCGCTGTCCATCCTCACCCCGGCGTACCGGCCCACCATGTCTCGGCAGGCGCCGGCACGATCAACGCCTCTGCGGATGAGTTCGAGATCACCGTAGAGGGACAGGGTGGCCACGGGGCATACCCCCATGAAGCAAGTGATGTCATTTTGGCCATGAGCGCCACGATCATGGCCATCCAACAGATCGCCAGCCGGAGAGTCGACCCGTTGGAGCCGGTGGCTGTCTCCGTCGGGTCGGTTCACAGCGGAACCGCGGCCAACGTTCTTCCCGGTTCCGCAAGGTGCATCGGAACAATACGCGCCATGACCGCCCGAAGCCGCGAGGCGCTTCACCAGTTGCTGGAAGTGACAGCCACCACGACCGCCGCAGCATATGGTTGTCGCGCCTCGGTGCGTTTTGAACCGGGTGAGCCTCCGCTGGTCAACTCCCCGGCTCTCGCGGAAGCTTTTCGCCGGTGGGCGCCTCAAGCGTCTATTCCGGTCGCGTCACCACTGGTGTCAATGGGTGCTGACGATTTCTCGTTTTTCAAAGAGATCGCGCCAACGCTGATGGTGTTTGCCGGTGCGCCGTCGCAAATCAGCAAGGTCCAGCTTCACAACGCTGACTACCTTCCCCATGATGAAGTCGTCTTGTTGGCCGCGGCTGCTTACTTTTGTGGCATAGCGGCAGCGTATGAAATAGCAGCGGAGGCAGATGGACTTCTCTCTTAGCGCTGATGATCTTCTCCGGCTCTTGTCAACGAGTTCGTTGGCGACCACGGTTGAGCGTGTCCAGGCTGCGATAGAACGGGCAGTTGCACTGGGCATCTTCCCGCATGGCCGCCTGCCGGCGGAGCGCAAGCTCTCAACTGCCCTCGGTGTCTCGCGGTCTGCGATTCGTGCCGGGCTGGAAGCCGTTCGGGAATCCGGCTACATCGAGAACAGCCTTCTCGGGCGTTCAGGTGGGGCCCCCACCCGGGTGAGCCCGCTTCTTCCGTCGGCAGAGATCAGCAAGCGGGCGACCGAGGCTCAAGCCGAGATCCGAGAACTGATGAGCGCACGTCAGATCGTGGAGCCATCCTGTGCTCGCGCCGCGGCAAACTCAAACGACCAGATCCTCATTGATCGGATGATCGAGAGCCAGCGCGTTTTGGCCGAGGAACGGTCCGCACTGGCCCACCGGGTCACCGACAGTGACTTCCACCTAGCCATCGCGTTCGCCAGCAGAAGCAAGGAAGCCATCGGGGTGGTGCTGAGGACCCGCGCTGACCTCATGAGATGGCGCGACCGTTTGCCGATGGAGGACAGGATCGACGAAACACTGGCCGGTCACGAAGAAATCCTCGATGCGGTGATCAACGGGGACGGCGCGGCGGCAGCCGCAGCCATGTTCAGCCACCTCCAGGCAACCAAGGACCTATTTGACAGTTATTTGGAATCGCACTTTGATGCTTCTGGCGGAGCGCAACCGCCTGTCGAGCAGTCTCCGCCCGTTGGCTCGGTTCCGTATCCGGCGCTCTCCCGGCGGCTTTCTGACTGAGAGGCGCTGAAGTACCGAAAAGGGGCGGCCCCCCAATCAAAATTGCTTATGAGGGGCTCAGTTCACGCTCGGCGGTTTACCTGCTGGACGTGCGTCGAGGAGTGGCGCCGCCGTTCGGGCCGCGACATCGTCGAGGGAGATCCCCGGAGACACCTCGATGACCTCGAACCCGTTGGCGGTTATGTTGATGACGGCGAGATCGGTGTAGACCCGGTTGACCACCCCGGCGCCGGTGAGAGGGTACGAGCAGCGCTCGACGACCTTCGGCGTCCCATCCCGGGTGCAGTGTCTCATTATCACATACACGGCCTTTACGCCGGATACGAGGTCCATCGCGCCGCCGACTGCCGGGATGGCATCGGCTCGGCCCGTCGACCAGTTGGCGAGATCACCGTTGGCGGCTACCTCCAGGGCGCCCAGCACGCAGAGATCGAGGTGACCTCCCCGGATCATGGCGAAGCTGTCGGCCTGGTGGAAGTAGGAGGCGCCCGGCTGTGCAGTGACCCGTTTTTTGCCGGCGTTGATGAGCTCCGGGTCGCCTTGTCCGGGCGCCGGCGACGGGCCCATTCCCAGCAGCCCGTTCTCGGTGTGCAGCACGGTCTCGTGGCCGGTCGGGATGAACTGGGCGATCAACTCGGGCATGCCGATCCCCAAGTTGACGTAGGAACCATCTGCAATGTCCTGGGCGGCGCGCCGGGCGATCTGCTCCTTCGTCAACCCCTTCACCGTGATGCTCATGGGTAGCTGGCGCCTTGGGCAACGAGTTCCGACTCGTGCAGCGGGTTCGGCACATACACAACGTGGTCCACGAAGATGCCCGGGGTGATCACCGTCTCGGGGTCCAGCGTGCCCGGCTCCACCACAGAGGCGACTTGCACAACCGTGGTCTGGCCGGCCATGGCCATGAGCGGAGAGAAGTTTCTGGCGGTTTTGTTGTAGATGAGGTTGCCGTGCCAGTCGGCGGCGCGGGCCTTGATCAGGGCCCAGTCTGCGACCAGCGCATGCTCGAGGAGGCAGGGTTGCCCATTGAACTCCCGGCGTTCCTTGCCGGCTTCCAGATCGGTTCGGGCGGCGGTCGGCGTGTAGAAGGCCGGGATGCCGGCGCCCCCCGCTCTAATCCGTTCGGCAAGCGTGCCCTGAGGCACCAGTTCGAGTTGGATCCGGCCAGCGCGGAAGAGCTCTGGGAAGACGGTGGAATGTGAGCTGCGTGGAAACGAGCAGATCATCTTGGCGACCCGGCCGGCTCTGATGAGAGCGGCCAGCCCAAACTCTCCGTTGCCGGCGTTGTTGCTGATCACCGTGAGGTCGGTGGCTCCGTGGTCGATCAGGGCGTGAACGAGTTCGATCGGGCTGCCGGCCTCGCCGAAGCCGCCGATCATGACGGTGTCACCGTCGCCGACCCCGGCCAGGGCTTGCCTCGGGCTGGCAACGCGTTTGTCGATCATGCCGCCATAGTAGACCAGTTCGGAGGCTCCGTCCCTGCTCAGACGTCAAACTGGGTCGCTGTCGCCTCGGGTGCAGGCCTTGAGTTGTGGGTGGGACGTGGAGGGTCGTCGGGAGTGCCCTCACCCGAGGGCTTGGCCAAGGGCTTCGATGAGGCGGTTGATCTCGTCTTCGGTGGTGTAGTGGATGAAGGAGATCCTCAGCACGCCCGGGTCCGGGGCGATTCCCATCCCCTCGAGCAGGCGGGGGGCGTAGAAGTTCCCGGTCCCCACCATTATCTTGTTGCTGACCAGGGACTCCGCCACCGCGGTGATGGATCGCTCCAACGGGACGATGGAGACGGTGGGGGCCCGCCGGACAGCATCGACGGGGCCGACTATCTGTATGTCATCACGGCCAGCCAGGTAATCGAGCAGCCGGCCCAGCAGATTCGTCTCGTGGACCCGGAACATGTCATGGACATGCCGGCCTCGCTCCACCGGAGAGGCTTGCGGCCCTCCATGGTGGGTGTACAGATCGTCCAGGTAGTCGACGATTCCCGCGCATGCCGCCACTTGGGGATGGTCCAGTCCGGCCGGAATCAGCTTGAGGCGTGGCTTTCGGGCCACGAAGTAGTGGCTTTGGTTCCCGAGGCTTTCGGCCAGATCGCGGCGGACGAACATCACCCCCTGGTGCGGACCCCACGTCTTGTAGGCGGAGAACAGGTACACATCGGCTCCCAACGCCCCGATGTCGGGGAGGCCGTGCGGGGCGTACGACACCCCATCCACCACCACCTTGGCGCCCACCGCCGAGGCCCGGGCGACGACCTCGGTGACAGGGTTGATTGCGGCCACCACATTGGAGGCGTGGGGAAAGGCCACCAGTCGGGTGCGTTCGGTGAGCAACTCGTCGAGATCGGCGACATCCAAGGTTCCCTTCTCGGGATCGACCCGCCATTCCCTGACTTTGATCCCAGTCGACGCCAGCCGCCTCCACACCCCGGCATTGGCTTCGTGATCCTGGGTGGATGCGACGATCTCGTCTCCCTCCCGCCATATGGATCGGAAAGCACGGGCCAGGACGTAGGTGTTCTGCGAGGTGGAGGGTCCGAAATGGATCTCATCGGCTCCGACGCCCATCCACCCCGCCAACCGCTCATAGGAGCGTTCCATGGCCGCGGCGGCCTGGGCGGAGAGCGGGAAGGCGTGACCGGGCTGTACTTTGGTGTGGCGGTAGAAACCGGTCAGCCGATCGATAACTTGGCGGCACACATAGGAGCCGCCCGCGTTCTCGAAGTGCGCCCACCCGTCGGGTCCGGCGTCGGAGAGAGCAGGGAACTGGCTACGTGCGAATTCGACGTCGAAGGATCCCAATAGTGCCTCCATTCTGGCGTTGACGTGGTCTTGACTTGCCAGATCAGGGTAACGCCGCGTATCACAAGAAGCCGGTACAAAGACTCCCGAATGTTGCACCGCGTTGAACAGTTAGCTCTCTGGCATCCGTGACCACGACTACCCGGTCACTGACTGATCGTGATCGGTAACCCGCGGGAAACGCGTGAATGTCTCCACAAGATGCTCCATGTCCGCTCGCGCGTCCGCTGGGGAATGTGGTTCCCCAGAGGAAAGAGCCCGCGTAGCCTATTGCCACTACCGGCCGCCGAAAATGATGTCGGCGGCCAGCATACGGCAGGCTCTCCGCTGGGCGGATCTTTGAATTGGCCCGGTAGTGTTCGATGGGTCTTGGCAGGCCCGACGAAACTGATGCTGGGTGGCGTGCTCATAGCATCCATCTATCCCTTGGTGGTGGATCTGGGCATTGGGCCGGACGACGACCCTTGGATGTTCCATGTCGGCGCGCTGTTGGGCAAGGTGGTGTTGACAGCGCTTTACGTGGGATTGGTCCACCCGGAATTGCGACAACGGAGGGTGGCGACGTTAGTGCTGAGGCGGGCTTTTGGTTGGTTTGCCTGGTGGCGACTTGCCGGTGATGCGACGGAACACAAGAAACAGCGGCGGTCTGCGTTGCTGATACTGGCGTCGACGTACTCCCATGTCAGCATGGTGTTTTTCGTGTTGTCCACCCGGTTCGTGGACACCGTGGTGTCTGCGATCATAGTTGGAGCGTTTCCCCCGCTTTTCGTGTTGGTGATGGGCCGACAGGACCGCGCCACAGGAAGCCGGGGTCGATATCGGACGCCGACCATGGGGGACGTAGCCGCATTGACGTTGGCCTTTGCTGGAATGGGGGCGGTTACATGGGGCGGCGCCACCGAGGTCAATCTGCAGGGTTCGTTTTCGCGGACACTGGTGGGTGTCGGCCTGGCGGCCTTGGCAACCACGGGCGGGGTGTTGACGGCCAAGAGTTTCAGATGGGGCTCGGACTTGGCCGAAGAGGCGGGGACGAGCGGAGCGCGATCAGAATCGGGGTTGGTGTTGATCGCCTACGGAGTTGGAAACCTGCTGTCCCTGCCTCTTGTCGCGGGCATAGCAGCGACGAGCGGATGGCGCATGTCCGCCACAGGTTTCGCAACCGCGGTCCTGTGCGGTGTTCTGGTCATGTTTCCGTCCAACATTCTGTTCATCAAGGCCAATCTGCTCACCCAACACCTGTCGGTCAACAACCTGGTCTACGTGCAAACAGTGTTTTCGCTGTTGTGGTTATGGCTGTTCACCACTATCGAAGTGGGCAAACCGATGTTGGTGTTGGTGGGCGCAACGACGGTGGTTGTGGCGAATGTGCTGTCGGGCGGAGTCGGGGACTGGATCGTCGACAGAGCGAACCACCACAGGCGAGGTGGGAGGACCGACCCGCGCAACACCGGATAGCACCGACGTTTCTCCACATACGGGAGTGGTCGCCTGTTGGGGTGGCGCGAGCTATTAGGCCTCGTCACTGGACCTGGCTTGGTGGCCGGATCCGGAGGGCATAAGAACGCTCCCGGGTTGTCGCCTTGACCTGTGGTTGATCTCCGCCCCGGCCGTGGGTTACCGGCTTAGGAGTGTTGGGGCCGGAGACGCTCGTCAGCAGTGCGGCCCGACAGAGCGGCAAGCGACGCGGGCGGCTCGGCGTCCTCGACCAAGTCGGCGGAGGCGACCGGACGTTCGAAGCGGGTGGCAATGGGTACTACGCCGGCCCACCATGGACCAGCCATGTCCTCGGGCTCGTCTACGGGATCTCCACTTCGGACCTTGGCCGACGCCTCGGCCAGCGGCAACTCCAGCACTAGCGTCTTGCGGAGGTCAGACCGAGACGGCAGGCGGCTGTCGTCCCAGTTGGCGACGACGTGGTCGGTGACGAGCTTGAGCGCCTTGAGTTTGCGCTCTTCGTCGACGATGCGCCGGGCCCGTCCCCGTACCACCACCGAGCGGTAGTTCACCGAGTTGTGGAAAGGCGTTCGCGCCATCACCAGTCCGTCGAGATGGGTGACGGTGAAACAGATCTCCTGGCCGTCGCCCGTGCCAAGCAGATGGTTGGCTACCGCGCCGTGGAGGTAGAGATGATTGTCGTCGCGTCCGTAGACCATGGGCAGCACCAGCGGCCCGTCGGGGGTGGACACTCCGACATGGGCGATCAGCCCGGCATCGAGGATGCCCAGTACATCGGCCTGGTCGTATCGAGCCCGGTCGGCGCTGCGACGCAACCGCGTGCGCTCCGACGGCGGTTCGGCTCGACTATGGGACTGGGGCTCACCCATGGCCCGCAAAGGCTACGGGCCACCATCCAACAAAGCAAGCATGGGATGGGCCGCGACGATGTGGACTCCTGCCCTAGCGGGACCGGGCCCTGCTCTTGGGCCTGCTCCGGTTTTGCCGTTGAGAGTTACTTTGTGGCGCCCTACGACTATTACGACCCGTTCTCTGAGGGCCGGGCCGCGGGCGGCGATTTTGCGGTCTGCCCGAGGCTTTTCGACTATCACGGCCGGCAGTCTCAGGTCGGGTAGCCGGGCGGCGCCTGACCGTGACCACGTTCGGGTCGAGGCGGTCGGGGCTGGTGATGGGTTGTCTCAGGCCGAGTTGGCGCTGGATGCGTTTCGTGCCGGCAACCTGTTCGGGTTGGATCAGCGACACCACGAGGCCCCTTTGGCCGGCGCGGGCCGTGCGACCCGAACGGTGCAGGTACGCCTTCTGGTCCTCCGGCGGGTCGTAGTGAATGACTGACGCCACGCCCTCCACATGGATCCCCCGAGCAGCCACGTCGGTAGCGACGAGAGCATCGACCCGGCCCTTGATGAATTCTTGGAGCGTGCGCGTGCGTCGGTTCTGCGCGTGACCTCCGTGTAGCGCGGCGGCCCTGACCCCGCGCTGGGCGAGTTGGCGGGCCAGCCGGTCTGATCCATGCCGGGTTCGACAGAATACGATCGCCGACCCTGCCGCGGTGATCACATCTACACAGGCGGCGATCCGCTCGTTCCTGTCGACTGTCCAGAACCGGTGATCAGTCGCCTCAATGTCGGGCGTGGCGTCGCCAACCTCATGGGTGACCGGTTGATATTGGTAGTCGCGGGTGAGCTTGGCAACATCACGGTCGAGGGTCGCCGAGAACATGAGGGTCTGACGGCGGCTGTCGGTTTGGTCGAGGAGGCGCCGAACGGCGGGGAAAAAACCCATGTCGGCCATGCGGTCGGCTTCGTCAATGACCACCTGTTCTACTTCGTGCAGGCTCACCGCGTTCTGGTCGATGAGATCTTCGAGCCGACCAGGGCAGGCGACGAGAATCTCTACGCCCTGTTGCAGTCGCTTTAGTTGGGCGCCGTAGCCGACGCCGCCGTAGACGACCCCCACTCGGATCTGACCGGCAAATGTGCGCAGCTCCGTCGCAATCTGGTCGGCGAGTTCGCGGGTTGGGGACAGAACCAGTGCATGGGGCCGTCTGGACTTGGCCCGGCCGACATTGACGACCAGCGGGATGCCGAAGGCAAGTGTCTTGCCCGACCCGGTGGGCGCTCGTCCGCAGATGTCGCGGCCCTCGAGCCCGTCGGCGAGGGCCGCGGTCTGGATCTCGAAGGGTTCATGGATACCGTCGCGCGCCAGAGCGCGACAGATGGATTCGGGGACGCCCAGTTGGGCAAAAGTGGGGGGCATGGGGGCTAGGGGCTCCTCTCCCGCCGCGTGGCGAGAACTCAGGGTATTGCTGATGCCTGAAGTCGTCGGCGAGGCAGCAACGCAGTTGTTCGGTGGCTTACACAGGATCAGCACCGAAACTTATCTGCGAACCCAACTACCGAAAGTGTTCGGCTAGTTGAGCTTAAGGGTAACACCACCATCCACAAAACCATCATCCATCCCAAAACTCCGGAAAAGTCCGACAGGAGCACCGGCCCCGCCCACCCCCCGCAGCTGGCTTGGCGACGGTGACCTTCGGTGCGGACCTCTGCGTTGGCTGGTCGTAGGCTACTAACCGATGCCGGAGCGCCGCGGTGGGTGGCGGCTGTCAGGACTTGCGCGTCACGTTCATCCCGCCGTCCGGCGCCCAGGACATCACCACCAGGGCGCGGTCCTCGACCCGGATGAGCACCACGCGGGTGAGGTCGGCGGTGAAGAGCGCCATGGTCGATGGGTCGTCGATGGGTAAGCGGTGGCCCTTGATGAAGATAGCCACCTCGGTGTCGAGTGCCGGCACGGCGCGGCCTTCAACGCGTGCGTCTCCGAGGGAGAGGTCCTCATCGTCGGGAGCGCGGTGCATCGAGAATCGGGCGTTGCGCCGCAGATCGGCGGCCTTGAACGAGGTAACATCCAACGCGAGCCACAGGCGCCCGTCCCGAATCGGCGTCTCCATACCCGACAGCCGCGGCGCTCCATCGCTCCGCGAGGTTGCCATCACCCCATGCCGATGACTCTCAAATCTCTCCCGCACCAAAGCAGCGAATCCTGGCTCGGACTCTTGGAAATCGGCCCATGTCACAGCCATTGGAACATCACCCGCCGCCCCAACATACCAAGCCGGTGGGAGCTTGTTGCCTCACGGACGGGTTTATGGATGGCTGAATCCTTGCAAACCCCATCCCTGGTGAGTACGCTGCCAGAAGTTGGCGTCGCATGAACTCGACTGAGAACTGACTAACGGAGGCATTTGGATATGAAACGGCTGATCTTAACCTGCCTGGCGGTATTGCTCCTGGTGGCTTGCGGTGGTGGGGATTCCGAGGAGGATGATATCGCCTCGAGAACCCCCCGAGGTACTGAAGAGGCCCAAGAGGCTCTCGAAACGTTCTTGGCCAACCCGTTCATCACCGAGGCGCAGGCAGAACAGAGCAGAGACATGGTGTGGCAAGCCTGCGCAGCCCTACAGGAAGGGAGCGCTTGGCAGGACTTCGAAGATCAGGAGGTGGCCGCCATCGAGGAGAGCGGCAGGCTTTTGAGCCCCTTCGAACTAATCGGAATGCGCACTGGCGCCTCCCTGGGCATCTCCGCCTACTGCCCCCAACACGAAGACAAGATGCCGTAGTTTCCTGGCGGAGGGCCGGCAGGACCCGCCTCGGCGCTGCGCTACAGCAATTTGCCTTGGCGGGAGTTCTCTGACACGGGCGTCCTCGGCTTTGGGGATTGGCGGGCCGGGTTCGAATTACGGCGCGGCGAGCGGGCGGGGCGGGGAAGGTAGGAGCGGTTCCTGTAGAGCTTTTCATATGGGCCGACCAGGTCGGGGAAGTCTTCCCGCAGCCATTCCATGTAGTGCTCCTTGATACCGGGGCGGAGATGGAGACGGATGGGGACCGCGAAGTCGGCGCCCACCTCCCGACAGGCCCGCATCACCTGGGCTACCTGTTGGGGCGAATCGGAGATGCCGGGCAGGAGCGGCGCCACCAGCACTCCCGAGGGGACTCCCAACTCCTTCAGCTTTCTGACCGCCTCCAGCCTCTGGCGAGGGTGAGGAGTGCCTGGCTCGGTCCGTCGCCAGACTTCGGTGTTGAGGGTGCCCACCGAGAAGCTGACCGTCACTTCGGCTCGGCGCGCCGCCTCCGCGAATAGGTGGCGGTCCCGGAGCGCCAGGGGCGATTTGGTTAGAACCGAAAAGGGATTGGTGCGTTCGGTGAGCACCTCCACTATCCCCCTGGTCAGGCGGTACTTGCCCTCGGCGGGCTGGTAGGGGTCGGTGTTGGTGCCCATGGCGATAGGGTGCCCCGCCCAGTGCCTTGGCTCGGTCTGGGCTCTTACCAGTTCCACGGCGTTGATCTTCACCACGATCTTTCGGTCGAAGTCCTCTGCGATGTTCAGCCCCAGGTAGTCGTGGGAGGAGCGCGCGAAGCAGTAGACGCAGGCATGGGAGCATCCCCGATAGCAGTTGATGGTGTACTCAAAGGGCATGTTCTTCGTGTAGGGGATGGGGTTGATGATGGATTTGGCCTCTACCTCGAGGAAGGTCAGTCCCAGGTATCGGCCCTTACCTGCCACCCGCCGACATGGTTCGAACAGCCCGGCCGGTTTGTCTCCGGCCAGGGTCCAGCGCAGGTTGGAAACAGTCATGGACGCCCTATTGTATCGAACATATGTTCGATTATCAAACTGGAAGACCAGTGACCTGTCATCGGTGTGGCTTTTTTAGAGCCGTAGTCATAAAATGACATTGTCGGAGGAAGGAACGGCTTGGAAACCAAGAGCATCTATGAGACCGAGGATCTGGCCGCAATCCGTGCCCAGACCAGGCGTTTCGTGGAGAATGAAGTGGTTCCTTACGGGGAAGAGTGGGAGGTGCAGGGTCGGGTTCCCCGGGAGCTCTTCACCAAACTGGGAGAGATCGGGCTGTTCGGATTGCGGATCCCCGAATCCCGCGGTGGGGTGGGCCTGGGCCATTTGGCCTCCGCAACGGTGGCCGAGGAATTCGGGAAGAGCACCTTCGGCGGAGTGATGGCTAGCGTGACTGTCCACGGCGAGTTGGCGCTGCCCTACCTCTACCGCTATGGGTCGCCGGAACTGCAGGACAAGTTTCTGCCCGGGATGATGACCGGAGAGTTGATCGGGGCTCTGGCGGTTTCTGAAGCCGACGCCGGTTCCGATGTGGCGGCCATGAAGACCCGGGCGGACCGCGACGGTGACGAGTATGTGGTGAAGGGATCCAAGATGTTCATCTCCAACGGGGCGAGCTGTGATGTGGTGGTGCTTTCCGCCAAGACGGAACTTGCGGTGGCTCCTCATAGGGGGATAAGCCTGTTCCTGGTGGAGAAAGCAACTCCGGGGTTTTCGGTCAGCCGCACCCTGGACAAGCACGGCTGGCGCTCCTCGGACACGGCCGAGTTGGTGTTCGATGACTGTCGGGTGCCGGTGGAGAACATGATCGGCGAGCCCAATCGGGGCTTCTACGCCATCATGCGCAACTTCCAGAACGAGCGGCTGGTCCTGGCGGCGGCGGCTTTGGGAGAGGCCAGGAAGGCCCTGGAGATGACGGTGGCATACGTCAAGAGCCGCCGCGCCTTCGGGAAGGTGCTGTGGGCCAAGCAGGTCATCCGCCTGAAGCTCGCCGAGCTGGCGGCGGCGGTGGAGGCCGGGGCGCAGCTCCTCTATCACTCGGCTTGGCTGCTGGATCAGGGACAGGGTGCGGTGCGAGAGGTTTCCATGGTCAAGGCCTTCATGGGAGAGTTGGTGAACCGGGTGCTCTACAGTTGTGTGCAGTTCCACGGCGGGATGGGCTATATGCGGGAAACACCCATTGAGAGGATGTCCCGGGACGCCCGCCTTCACCCCATCGGCGGGGGAGCGACCGAGGTGATGTGGGAAGAGATCGCCAAGAAGATGTGAGCGATCGGCCTGGTTGATGATATGGACCGTCAGCGCCTCTTGACCTTGCGCACCGAGTATGAGAGTGGCGGGCTTGCCCGCTCGGATCTGACCGACGATCCCTCAGAGCTCTTTGCGCGCTGGTTCTCGGAAGCCTTGGAATCGGGATTGGTGGAGCCGCACGCTTTCGTGTTGGCCACCGCCGACCGGGAGGCCCGCCCCTCGGCGCGGACCGTGCTGATGAGAGAGATGGACCGCCGGGGGATTGTTTTCTACACCAACTACCGGAGCCGGAAAGGCGCCGATCTGGCGGAGAATCCCCGCGCCTCGGGGGTGTTTCTGTGGATGCCCCTCCATCGCCAGGTGCGGATCGAGGGTCGGGTGGAGAAGGTGCCGGGCACCCAGTCCAACGCCTACTTCAGCGCCCGCCCCCCCGGCTCACGTCTGAGCGCGGCCGCCTCTCCCCAAAGCGAGCCGGTTCCCGACCGCGCCTGGTTGGAGGAGCGGATGGACGAGATCCGGCGCCGCTACCCCGACGGAGATGTACCGCGACCGGCGGAATGGGGCGGCTACCGGCTGACCCCCGACTGCTACGAGTTTTGGCAGGGTCGTCCCAACCGCCTCCACGACCGGTTCGAATATCGGTGGCGCGACGGTGGCTGGGTGGTGGAACGACTCGCTCCCTGATATTGTCTGAATGGAGAGGGCGGGCATTGCAATCCCTGGTGAACTGGCACAAATGGACTGCTTATTATGTGACGCCTCCGGGGGGTTTGGAGGGCGCCGGGTAGCAGTGCACCGCCATAGACGTGGCGCCTTCGTATGCCTTCAGCACAGCTACAGGCCAGTTTCGATTTACTGGCTCCCCTGGTCGGTAAATGTGTCTTCTTCGACATGTTCTTCTCTCATCAGCAGGGCCGGCAGGATGGCGAGCAGCGACAGGAACCCCGTGATCATGAAGAGGTTCTGAAACACGGTGACGCCGGCGTCTATCAACACTGCCTCGGTTTCTTCGAACGACGGTCCAAGCTCGAAGTCGCCAGTCAGGCTGTAGAAGCGTTCAATACCCCAGGCGGACAAGGCGGCTAGCCCCATCGCCATCCCCACCATTCGCGATGCTGTGACCAAGGCGGCGGCGGCGCCCCAATAATTGCTAGGCGATGCGCTCAGAGCACTGACGCCGATAGGAGGGATGACCAGCCCGAATCCCAAACCCGCCGATACCAAGGGCAAGGTCAGCCTCAGTTCCTCCACCTGCGTCTCCCAACCACTCATGAACAAGAGGCCCGTTCCCATCAACACCAGGCCTGTAATACACACCGATCGCACTCCAGCCCAGCGAACGACGTAACCTCCCACCACCGCTCCCACTGGAATGGCGGCGGTAAGGCGAAGCAGGTGGAGGACGCTCTCCAATGCTGTCCTTTCCATGACGGTGGCTGCCATGAGGGGCACGGATACCAACGCAATGATCAAGGCCACTCCCACCAGGAACTGGGTACCGTTGGAGGACAGGAACGCCCTGGATTTGTATAGGAAAGGGGCCAACAGAGGCTGATCCGTGCGTCTTTCAAGGATGACCAATGCGGCGACCAGGAGTGCTCCCACGGCCACCAGCAGATACGGGAGAATGGAAGTTGCCGAGAAGAGGCCCCTTTGGGACAGCCCCGCGGTTAGAAAGATGAGTGCCCCTCCCATCACCATCGCCCCCAAGTAGTCCATCTTGGCCTTCGGATTGGCCCGGTTCGGCAGGACGGCCAGAAGCGCTATAAGAATGAGGCTCTGGGGTATGTCCAGCCAGAATATCCACCGCCAGCCGAGCAACTCGATAATGGCGCCTCCATAAAGGGGGCCCAAGACGGACCCGGCTTCAGCCGCGGCCGCCACGAGTCCTATGGCAATTCCCCTTCTCTGCGACGATACAGCTGCCACTGCCATAGCCAGACCTATGGGGACCGTGGCGCCTCCCCCAATAGCCTGGACCACCCTGGCGGACACTATCCAACCGAAATTCGGCGCCAGCGCCACGAACGCCGATCCGACGGAGAACAAAACCAAGGCGGCTTGGAACATCTTGACGCGGCCGTGGACATCGGAGAGGCGCCCTCCCAATGGCATGGCCACCGTGTAGGCCACCAGATACGCGGTCACGATCCAAGCCGCCCTGTCCAGGTCCGTGAGGGGGATCTCCAGGTCCACCATCACGCCGGGCAACGCGGCGACTACCACGGTCTGATCCAGGGCCGTCGAGAATACTCCCAGGCAGAGAATTCCTAATACGACCGACTCGGAAGAAGCTAGAGAGGTGAGACGATCCCTAAGGCCGCTCACGACCCGGATCCGAGGTCCGGAAGTTGGATGTCGACAGGAACGTCAATGCCAACAATGCTTAGAAGACGGACGGTCTCGGGGTCGTCGTCGTCGTAGACCTGGCCTTCGATC
The DNA here is from genome assembly GCA_965248705.1 of Acidimicrobiia bacterium. Taxonomy (GTDB): domain Bacteria; phylum Actinomycetota; class Acidimicrobiia; order Spongiisociales; family ZC4RG35; genus Bin76. The sequence goes on from CBDFJY010000002.1 coordinate 1,627,355, forward strand.
CTTATCTGCTGCAAAGCATGCTCGGTCTCACCAATCCACAAGGTCAAGGCCACTTCATGACCCGGGTCCGCGGAGGTGATGAGGGAAAGCAACTCGTCAGAAGCAAGGTCTGCCTCAACGCGAATGCTCTGGGTGTCCTGCACGGACTCCCGGCCTGTGACGATGGCGTCGTCCTTGATGGTGATCAGCAGATCGCGCAGAGTCAGGCCCAACCCCGCGAAATTGAAAGGCACCTGGTCGAGGGGCAAGGGGTTCCACGGAGCGTCTTTGGAAAGCTTTATGTAGGCCTGGTCTCCGACCGCCAACATTTCAATCTCCACAAATCCAAAACCCGGCGCCTCCACGTCCACCACCATCCTGAAGCTGTCGGGAGCCTCTACTTCTGTCTCCATACTCTTGAAAGTCGTCCCAAAGAACTTGGCTCCCGTTTCCTGTTCGTCGACCATGTTGAATTTTGCTGTCGACATGGCAGCCATTCTCTCTCCCGCCCTCGAAAGCAAATTATCCAAATCAACGTTTGGCGCGGGAGTGGGCGTGGACTCCCCTTCACACGCGGCGACCGAGGATAGGAGAACCACCATCAGAAGGGTGATTGACAGTCCGCCACGAAGTGTCCTGAACAAGTTCATCTCCTCACTCTCCTTGACTCGGCACCAGCTGGGAGGCGGCAATCTCACGGGAACGGAGTCTTCTTGCATGTTGATCAAGCACACGCGTGGGGCCTAGACCCGTCCAGCAGCGCCGCCGCGACAGGCGGCGGCAGGCGTTGCGTCACGCCACTTGCAACGTGGGAGGTGATAGGCGGCATCCGTACTCCGGTCATTGTTTTCTCACCTTAGTGTTTGTTTCTGCAGTGACTCTGTAAAGAAGTTATGCAGCGAAGGGCTACCGCCGAACGCGGCCCCGTTCAGAAAGCGAATCCGTACTGCTCCATTTGGTGTTTCCACCGTTGAGACCTCGCAGCACCTACGTTTCCCAACTCTGGGGCAAGGGCAAAACCACTCAACCGGCACCGGTGCCAGGCATCATCACTATCCACGACGGTTGTCTCCTTTCTGCTCGACGTGGTAATCAAGGAACAGGATCCACCGCCGAACCCCACCAGCCTTGGTATTAACCCGAGGTGTCGCTACATCTCAGAAACCGGGACACCCTAGTCTCTCCCATTGATGCGACTGACCATCCTCGGATCAAGCGGTACCTACCCGGCGCCTTCCAATCCTGCTTCGGGCTATCTGATCGAGGCCGGTGGAACAAGGGTCTGGTGCGAGGCAGGCCCGGGGACCTTCGCCTCCCTGACGCGAGGTCTGGACTTGGATCTGCTGGACGCGGTGGTGATCTCCCATCGGCATCCCGATCATTGCATGGACCTGGTCTCTGCCTACCACGCCTTCGCCTACGGACCTCACCCCCGTCTTGGCATCCCTCTCTACGTTCCCGACCAAGTCTTTGCGGCCTGCCTTGCCTTCCTGGGCCAGGACTCCGACGGGAAATTCGCCCGGGTGTTCGATCTGCACAGGGTCTCGGACGGGGATCAGGTCAGCATAGGAGGTTTGACCGTTTCCTTCGCCGAGGCCGATCATCCGGTTCCCACCGTTGCCTCCCGGTGGAGTGACGGACACAGGATCATGGCCTATTCGGCGGACACCGGGCCGAAGGGAGACTGGACCCGACTGGTGAAGGATGCGCACCTGTTTTTGTGTGAGGCTTCTTTGGGTGCCGAGCCTTCTCCGGAGGGGGTGACGCACCATCTCGACGCGGGAGAGGCGGGGCGGATCGCCCGGGAGCAGGGGGCCCGGCGCCTGATGCTCACCCACATCCCGCCGCACATCGACTCCCGCCGGGCGGTGTCGGCGGCGGAACGGACCTTCGACCGGCCGGTGGCGCTGGCGGTTCCCGGCGCCGCCCATCGCATATGAGTTTGGCTATACCCTTGTTAGGCCATGGCGCGTACACGACCGGTTGACGAACTGCGGCCCGTCCGCCTTCACATGGGCTTCACCGATGCCACCCCCGGGTCGGTGATGATCGAGATGGGCGGAACCATGGTGCTGTGCACCGCCACGGTGGAGGAGAAGCGCCCCCCGTGGATCACGGGGCGGGATCACGGGTGGGTGACCGCCGAGTACGCCATGCTCCCCGGCTCCTCCGGTCAGAGGGTCAGAAGGGACCACTATCAGAAGGGGAGGGCTTTGGAGATCTCCCGGCTGATAGGCCGGTCGCTTCGGTCGGTGGTGAATCTGAAGACCATGGGGGAGATCGCCATCCGGGTGGATTGTGACGTGATTCAAGCCGACGGCGGCACCAGGACCGCGGCGATCAACGGAGGTTGGCTGGCCATGACCGAGGCGCTGCGATGGGCTTCCGAGCAGGGGATGGCTGACGCCGACGCCGGCTTCGATCAGGTGGCGGCGGTCTCGGTGGGGCTGGTGGGGGGAGAGATAGTGCTGGACCTCGACTATGCGGACGACAGCAACGCCGATGTGGACATGAACGTGGTGATGTCGGGCAGGGGACTGCTGGTGGAGGTGCAGGGGAGCGCCGAGGGGGCCCTGTTCGACCGGGCCGACCTGGACCGAATGCTGGATCTCGCCCAGGGAGGGATATCCGAGTTGCTGTTGGCCCAGAGGCAGGCGCTGGGCTAACCGCGGTCTTGAGCGAGGCGGAGATGGAACCGGATCGGCTGGTGGTGGCGTCGGCCAATCCCGACAAGGTCGCCGAGGTCAAAGAGATCTGGGAAGAACTGGGTTTCGAAGGGGAGATCGTGAGCGGTCTGAGTTGGGAGGAAGTGGAAGAGACCGGCGAGACATTGGAGGAAAACGCCCTGCTCAAGGCGCGGGCGGTGGCTGCCGCCACGGGGATCGCAGCTCTGGCCGACGATACCGGTTTGGAGGTGGCGTCGCTGGGGGGCCGCCCGGGGGTGCGTTCGGCCCGTTACGCCGGGGAGGACGCCACCTACGACGACAATGTCGACCGGTTGCTGGCCGAGATGGAAGGCCGAAGGGACAGGGCGGCGCGTTTCCGCACCGTGGCGGCGCTGGTGTGGCCATCCGGTCGCTTCCTGCTGGCCGAGGGCGTTCTGGAGGGCAGGATTACCCTTGGCGCCCGAGGAGAGGGCGGGTTCGGATACGACTCGGTGTTCGAAGTGGCCGAGCGGACCCTCGCCGAGATCACCGCCGCCGAGAAGAACCGGATATCGCATCGGGCGCGCGCTCTGCGCGCCCTGGCTGCCAGGCTCCTTTAGGCCGTTTCGGTCAGGTTGCGGAGGAGCGAGGGGATGGCGGCGGCGACGACCGCCACATCCGTGATTCGTAGTGGACCACAAGGTTTGGGTCGCTCCTATCGATACGGGGATGCAAGGCAGCATTCAGCAGCCCCTCGAACGGTTCGTCCAGAGTTGCCGCAGCCTGCTCAACGCATCCAGCTAGGGTGGCCGGCTATCCGGTCGATCTTGGTCAACACATAGGACTTAATCCGCGGAATCCCCTCGCTGTTGGTGTTGAACATTTCGCTCAATGACCACGCGTTGCAGAAGAGAATCCGGCCTGATCATTCCCAAACAAAGCCGAACCCCCACAGGATATGAAACTCAACTCCCGCATCCCACTCCGGCCGCCTGGGAACTCACCGGAAGAACTAATCAAGGCTTGGGGGAGTCATCGTTTGCCGCTGGCGTTGATTCCTTTTGTCGCGGTACGAACGGCTTTTTAATCAGACACCGACGCAACTCCTTGGCGGGCAATTCCGCCGACTCTGCCATTGCCTGCATCAGCGGAAACAGTGAACTCTCGAACCCATTATCGACATTGTCTTGGAACTTGCTTAACTCTTCCATCACTGTTTCGTCATCGAGATAGGCGATAGCAATCTCGTTCAAGGCAACCCAGATCATGCCATCCATGCCCTTGAAGTGCTTAGTGAGCAGATACCGATGGCCCGCTAATTTGCGCAGTACATCCCGTCGCATTCGGCGTCGCTCTGAACTGTCTGACAGCTTCTGCTGCCATGAGACTATTATGCGATCCACGAGCACCCCTCCTAGCAAAAAAGCAAGGGCAATAGCCCAGTCAGTCACTCCGCTCCTCCCTTTCCATTGGCACCGGTAATTCCGGACTCGTGCAGTGTAGCACGGTCCTGTGCGATTAGTGAAGGACCATTATCAGCGGAGGCGGACGGGAATCGAACCCGAGGATGCTGAAGAGGATGACGGCGGAGGGCATCAGGACCAAGGGGAAACTAGCGAGCCTTGAAGATCGTGAAGCCCAGCCCAGCACTGGCGTCCAGCAGTGCGCCAGTCACAAGGTTTCCCCAGCACACCCCTATCGCGGTCACGGACCTGTCAGGTCTGGTAGGCATCGGGAACGGGCGTCAGTGGCCTGCCGAGCCAGCGAGGGCGGCGCAGTCCTCCGGGTCCCGGTCCGGGGCGTGTGCGATCCATCCATTCGCGGTAGATCTGGTGGGATCTGTCGGTGTCGACGAAGACATCCCCATACCGGTCCTCCGGTTCCGCAGGGGTGAGGCGAACTCGTTGGTGCCAGGCGTGCATGCCCGACACCGGGTCGGGATGTACGGGGAAGGCCAGGTTCTGGTGGACTCCCGGGTCCCGCCACCAGATGCGTTCGCTGTCGGGGTCGTCCGAGCGGAAAGGTTCGATACCCGAGCGGTGCCGCAGTAGCCACCCGCCGTCGTGGCGTCCGATGTCTACCAGGGCCGATGACCAGCGCTCGTTTCCCATTTTGGCGTCCAGGCGCCAGCGGCCCATGTGATGGGAGGCCGCCACCACTCCGGGTCGGAGGCCTTCGGTGCGCCAGGCCCGCATGCAGAAGTAGCCGATGTCGGTGCTGATCCGGACCAGGTCGCCGGTGTCGAACCCGAGTTGGTCGGCGTCGATCGGGTTCATCCACAACGGGTGCCCGTGGCTGATCTCGTACAGGTACTTGGCGTTGCCCGACCGGGTGTGGATGAGGGTGGGGAGTCGGAAGATGGGAAGCAGAATGCGCTCGCGGCCCTCGAGGTCGAGGTCCCGCCAGTAGACATGGGACTTGAGATAGGTGGGGATGGTCGCTTCGGGCCAGTTCCATTCCTCGAGCGTCTCCGAGTGCCATTCGAGGAGACGGGAGGGGGAAGTGAAGCCGCTCTTGCGCTCCCCGTCGACCTCTACGCCGGGCTGGTCGGGGGCCACCTCCGCTTCGTTCAAGAGGTACCGGTCGCGGTCAATCTCGAAGGCGCCGTACTTGCGCATGTACTCAAGCGCAGTGAGGCCTTCGCGGCCGGCCTGTTCGGGAAGGCCGGGGACCGAGTTGTCGAACATCCACCCGTAGTACTCGTCGAGGTTGACCGGGCGGGACGGGTCGTTGGGCGACTCGTACCATTGGCGGATCCCGAGCGATCCATCGGGATCGATCCGCCACGACAGGTCGATCCAGAACTCGTTCTCCTCCCACACCTCTCCCGGGTTGGCCTCGTAGGTTCGCTCGTACTGACGCCCGGCCCGCTCTCCGGCCACCCGCAGCACCGGCTGGCGGAACCCGAGCCAGCGAGCCGCGTGGGTCTCATAGGAGTGGGTGTCGTGCCGCTCGGCGCCGACCCCCATGGGCAGTACGTAGTCGGCGAACCACGCCGACTCGGACCAGGTGGGGGAGAGGGCCACATGCAGGCCCACCCGGTCCTCGTCGGTGAGGGCCTCCATCCAGCTGAACCCGTCGGGGTTGGTCCACACCGGGTTGTAGACCCGGGTGAAGTAGACCTCGATACGCCCCCTCCCCTCCTTCAGGAAGTGGGGCAGCAGGTAGCTCATTTCGTAGTGACTGAGAGGGAACTCGCCCGGCCAGATCAGTTCGTTCCAGCGGTTGGCCGGGGGCGGGGTGTTCCAGTGTTCGGGCTTGAACTTGTCCCAGGCACTCGGAGAGGTGCCACCTTCGGTCCCCACCGATCCGGTCAGCACGTGCAGGAAGAAGAGGCAACGAGCCACCTGCCAACCTCCAAGGTTGCCCGATCCGGCGGCTCTCCACGTGTGGGAGGCGAAACGGGATCCGGCGTCGGCGATACCTCGGGCCACGGCTTCGATACGCCAGGCGTCGACGCCGGCTTCCTCGGCGGCGTACTCGATCGTGTAGGGGGCGTAGGTTTCCCGAAGCAGCGCGACAAAACTCTCGTAGGTGCGGGGGCGTTCGGGCGCCCGTGCTTGCAGCGAAGCCTCCCAGTTGACCCACCTTCGCACGAAGTCGTGATCGACGGCGTCCCACTCGAGAAGCCGGGCGGCTACGGCCAGCAACATCGCCGCCTCGGTGCCGGGCCAGGGCGAGAGCCAATAGTCGGACATCGCCGCGGTGTTGGAGAGGCGCGGATCGATGGTGGCTACCTTCGCTCCGGCCTGCCGAGCCTCAATGATCCGCTGAGCGTGAGGGTTGAAGTAGTGACCGGATTCGAGTTGGGCGGACAGCAGGAGGATGAACCGGGCGTTGGCGAAGTCCGCGGAGGGGCGGTCGTAGCCCATCCACATGGCGTAGCCGGTGCGGGCCCCCGACGAGCAGATGTTGGTGTGGCTGTTGTGCCCGTCCACCCCCCAGGAGCGAAGGACGCGTTCCATGAAGCCGTCCTCGCCGGGCCGTCCCACGTGGTACATGATCTCGTCGTGACGGTCCTCTTGAAGCGCCCGCCGGATTCGCGAGGCTATGTCCCCGAGCGCTTCCTCCCAGGAGACCTGCTCCCACTTGCCCGAGCCTCGCGGCCCGGATCTGCGCAGCGGGTGCAGGATCCGCTCCGGGTCATACATCTGGTTCAGGGTCGCCGGACCCTTCGCGCAGTTGCGACCCCTCGACCCGGGGTGCTCGGGATTGCCCTCGAAGCGCCGGACCTTGCCGCTGTCCTTGTCGACGTAGGCCAGCAGCCCGCACCCCGCCTCGCAATTGAAACAGGTGGTCGGCACCAGGCGGTACCGGCGCTTGACCCGGTCGGGCCACGCCTTGGCGTCGTACTCCTCCCAGTCATCCCACTGCTCGGTGGGCGGGAAGGACACGAGACCCGTCCCGGGAACCAGTCGGGGCAGACGGTCCGAACCGGGGTGGTCGGGTGTTGTGGTCATGTTCTCGATCCTCGCCTTTTCCTTCACGACAGGGGCACGCTCTGGCCCGCCTTGACGAACGCGTCGTCGGCGAACCATATGCCGACCAGGGCTGCCAGCCCTCCCAGTTGAGACACCCAGAGGGGGACGCCCGCGCCGGCCAGGAACGCCACCCCCAGCACCAGGGGAACTGCAACCCCGATTACCTGTCCTCCGAGCCACCATTCCTTTGCGTAGGCTCCCTTTGTCAAGTGATGGATGCCCGCCGCGTGGTTGCGGGTCGGATGCTTGGAGAGGAGCTCGACCGCAGCAATGAGGGCGAGCGCCGCCGCACCGGCGACGAGGGCCCAGGTGAAGGCCCGCCGGGAGGACTCTCCGAGATCGAAGATCCCGGCGGCCAGGAGTCCCGCACCGCCGCCCACCGCCAGCGCCCCGGCCAGCATGTGCCACAGCAGCGTCGGGCTCTGCCAGAGGTCTCGGCCCTCCGCCTGGCCGAACAGGAAGGCGGTGTAGCCGGCCACGCCCAAGCCGACCGCCGCCGCCGCCCAGATGAACACCGGGACGAAACTGGCCCCGGTGAGACCGAACAGGAACCACAGGCCGAGGATCACCGCATCGGCGGTGAGGATCCAGGCGCCCTTCACCAGCCACGATCCGGGATTGCCCTTAGTCATGAGGTAGAAGAAACGGTCGGGCCGCTTGAGGTCCGCCACCAGCAGCACGCCGGTGAGGGCGAGGAAGATCCCGGCTATGAGCGGAGCTCCCCACCGGGCGAAAGCGCTCGTGGCGTCAGCCCCGAAGAGAAGTGCCAGCGCCAGCGCCAGGACGATCCCCGCCGAGATCCCTTTGGTGAGGAAATAACTCGATACCCGCCATCCCCACGGCATCGGGTGGTCGGTGTTGTAGACGACCCGAGGAGGGCCGTGGGCCCGTTCTTGATGAGACGGTGCAAACTTCCTACTCCCTCCGTTGTCACTCTTCGCGGTCGGCGGCGTCAGGTCGATCGTCATGAACGACGGCGCCGGGTCACCCCAGATCCCTCCGTCCCCCGGGTTGACGGCGCCCAAGGGGTCGATAGCGGCCTCATCCACTCCCCGGTACCAGAGGTTGGGCTTCGTACCCTGCTCCGGGGACCGCTGAAGCAGTTGCTCGGCGGCCAGGAGGCGTGAGATGGGCGTGGTCGGATCGTCGACGTCGCCCGAGATTATGGCGCCTTCGGGGCATACCACCACGCAGGCCGGTTCCAGGCCCACCTCGACGCGGTGCACACAGTAGTTGCACTTCTGGGCGGTTTGGTCCACAGGATCGATGTACAGGGCGTCGTAGGGACAGGCCTGCATGCAGCTCTTGCAGCCGATACACAGGCTGGTGTCGAAGTCGACGATTCCGTCGGGTCGGCGGAATAGGGCGCCGGTAGGGCAGATCGAGACGCAAGGAGCGTCGGAGCAGTGGTTGCAGCGCATCACCGAGAACGACCGCTTGGTGTCGGGCCAGGTTCCCGACTCGATGTATTTAACCCAAGTACGGTTCACACCGAGCGGAACATCGTGCTCGGTCTTGCACGCCACCGTACAGGCGTGACAGCCGATACAGGCCGTCTGGTCGATAACGAAACCGTACTGCAAGGAGCTCCTTTTCTGCCTAAGGCTATGAAGCCCTCACCGGAACCTTACGCCACTATACAACGTTCCGGCCTTCCGGGGACCGTATGTTCTTCCCCTGCCGCGATCGGTCCGGGCGAGACCTCCGACCGGTGCCGAGTCAACCCTTCCCTAGTTATCGACGCAATAACCGGTTTCCCCTTATTATTAACTTGCGGGTGGTCGAAGTGGCAGGCTTGCCCGTTGGAGATCACGCTCAGAGAGCCGTGTCGGCGCCTGACCGAAGTGTTGGGGCACTCGAGCCGCTAAGCGCGACAGGGCTTCGGGGCTCTACTGGCGCGCGGCAGCTAGGACGGAGAGAACATGGTCGATGTCGGCGGTGGTGTGATCAGCGTTGACTTGGAGGCGGATCTCTTCGTCACCTCTGGGAACTACCGGGTAGGTGAGGCCGGTTGCCAGGACACCGCCTTCGAAGAGGGCTGCAACCAGGCGGCAGGTCTCGTCGGTATCGCGCAGTACAAGGGGCACGATGGGGTGCTCACTAGGAATGATCTCGTAACCCAGCGCCACCAGGTTGGACTCGAGTCGGCGAGTGAGGTCTCGTAGGTGGCCTAGGAGCGCCTCCCCTTCGAGACTATCCAGTATCCGTAGGGCGGTAAGGGCAGCGCTTGCCTCGGCGGCGGTGATCGGGTTGGAGTAGATGTAGAAGGGGGAGGTCTCCCGGAGGAAACGGATCACCGGGCTTTCAGAGACCACGTATCCTCCGTTGACTGCCAGAGCCTTTCCCAGGGTGCCGATCAGTACATCTGCGGGCAGGCTCCCCGTGTATTCCTCGGTGCCCCGGCCCGTGGAGCCGAAGGCGCCTACTCCATGCGAGTCGTCCACGACCACCACTACGTTCTCTGGGAAGCTGTGATCGTGGCGACGGGCGATGTCCATGATCTCGTCCAGCGGGGCGTGATCGCCGCGCATAGAGAAGATGCCGTCGGTTACGACTATCGCCCGTCGTGCCCGGCCGGCCGCCTCGGCGATTTGATGATCAAGCGCCGCCATGTCCAGATGCGGGTAGACGGACTTGCTCAGAGGCCGGGCGAGGCGGATGGCGTTGATAATGGAGTTGTGGTTGAGTTCGTCGGAGATCACTGTGGTGGTCGGGTCGATGAGGGAAGCCAAGGTTCCCATCACGGCGGCATAGGCCGAGGAGAAGATCATCCCCTCCTCCCGCCCGTGGAAGGAGGCCAAGGTATGCTCCAGTTCCACGTGGGGAGTGTGGGTACCCACGATAAACCGCGCCCCGCCGGGTCCGGTTCCCAACGCCCGCGCGGTGGCCTCTTCGGCCCGGATCACCTCGGGATGCAACGCCAACCCCAGGTAAGAGTTCGAGTTCATCCGGATGAAAGCACGGTTCCCTTGGCCTTCCAGGAAGTACCTCGGGCCTTTCTCCCCGTCGGGACGTACGACATTCCGAATGACAAGTTCGACACCCTTGGCCGTCCCCTGCTCATCGAGGCGGGTGACAAGGCGGTTGAGTTCATCGATCAGTCGGTTCAGCGGCATTCCAGCCTCGTGGTAGCGCGCATTCCAGGATATCGCCGCCTGCCGATACTTCCGTACCTACAGAAACGGGTTTCGCGGTGTAGCTTGGCTTCTGTGCCCATAAGGACGGGCGGGCCGGGAGCTACAGCATCACCAGGCCGCGGTCGTGAAGGGCTCGGCACAGGGATTCTGACGCCTCCGGCCTAGTTCCCGTTGAGTCGAAATATGACCAGTCACTGACCAGTGATCCAGACTGTCCAATACCACCTGGCCCAGAGTGCCTCTTTTTTCCCGGGTAGTTTAAACGAAGTTAAAGCTAGGCAGAATGAAAGGTTGCGGATGGGGAAGTCCAGACCGAGGCGGTGCAAGAGAGTCCGTCACGCCCTGCCGGGAAGTCCCTGACGACAGATACTATTCCAATATCCGCCATGAGTTCACTATGTAATCCGAATGACCTGGACTGAGTTCGTCGATTGTCCGGCGGCGAAACCGCGGGACATCTGTCAATAAAAGGACACTTTGTTGGATCAATCAGATAATGATGCTATTGGACTTTCGTGCCGCCCGGCGTTCTGCGTGGCGGTTTCAGAAAGGTGTGGCTAATCCAAGTGTCTGGGTCAATAATCGAAAAGGGCGGCTGGAGGATTTGTTGGGTTCCGCAACAATGGATTGCACACAAAGCCTGCGCATCGGCAGCACCTCCTTGGGTGCCACATGTGCGACTTCACGCAGTCGAGCAGGGGCTTGCTCGGGGCGTAGTCAGGTCTTACATGACGACCCAGCACAACAGGCCCTATGACCACCGCTTGAGCTTTGGCGAGCGTCTGGTGGGCTGAGAACAGACTCTGACCTCTTGTGAAGGTATCGTCCAGGAGTAAGACCTTCAGGTGTCGGAGGTCGGAACTGACAGCGTAGCCTTTCATTCGATGATCGTAAACGAGAGGGTTGACCTGACCAGAGAACCGTCGTAGTCGGCTCACGATTGCCCAGGGAGCGTCGCGTCGTTCGGATGGAACCGTGGCTACCCTATCGACGGTACCGCCAAGACATTTGAGGTGGTAGTGGAGAAACATCTCCAATAATCCGGCAAGGCGGAGGGTAAACGTTTCCCGAACCGAAGAGCGGGAGTTGTCCTTGTAGTGGCGGAGATGGTGGTGAAGCAATTCCCCTTGGATAGACAGAGAGATAGGGACCACGGACAGGGAACTCTCTTCGCAGGGAAGGCACTTTCTGAAACCTGCTTTTACCCCGGTTCGACACACAAGACAGATGCCGGTTTGAAGAGCTGGTACCGGTTTCAGCCCAGGTAACAGCGGGTGATAGAGGGCTTCGGCGTCGGCCACAGTCAAATCAGAACGTCGGCTCGGGACGCGACCTCTGCATTCACCATCGCCACAATGTCCTGCGCCGCCGAAACAACAGTCACCTGAGGGTCCTCCGCCATCTGACGCGCCCACTCCTGTCGAGTCAACTCCTCAACTAAGAAGACCCGTTTACCATGCGCGAGAGCTGCCTCTGCCTGCCCCTTCGCCCCTGATGTCGTTCCTGCTTCGACGACAATTGTTCCAAGGGACATTCCCGAAGTGGTGACGTTGCGGACAGGGAAACACCATGGGCCGGTCCGTGTTGTGGGAAGGAACTGAGAAACGCACGCTCCAGAGAGTGCCACCGACCGCGCCAGCCTTCTGTTTACAGCCGGGTACACCCTGTCGATTGTCGTTCCGTAGACAGCAACAGTCCGTCCTCCCGCATCGAGTGCCGCCCTATGCGCGGCCGAGTCAATCCCCTTCGCTAGCCCCGAGACGATGGTTATTCTGCTCTCAGCTAATTTGCCAGCAAGACGCTGCGCCAATCGCAGCCCCTTTTCGGTCGCTGCACGTGTTCCCACCACCGCTACAGCCCGAAAATCTGCATCGGTCATCTCGCCACGTACAAACAGCAGTGGTGGCCGATCATGAATCATGGCAAGATTCGAGGGATAACCTGGATCGACACAAGAAATGATGGCAACACCGTCAGCGGTGAGCCGTCGCACCTGAGCCTCCCAAAACGGTATCCGATCCAACCGATCTGCCCTAGCCGCAGCCTCGCGGACCCAGGCCTCATCTTCAGGATCCACGATTTCCCTACCGAGCGAGATCTCATCAAGAACCGCTGCCAATCGGCGGGCAGCTGTGCCATTCATAGACGGGGTAAGCTGCTCACAGATAGCCAACAGGAGAGGTTGGGAGGTCCGAATAGACGCCAACTCCAAGCCGCGCATTAGGCCCTAGACCGCCTTCCCCTATTTTCCGTAACCGAGCAACCGTTTCAGGGGCACCCCGGAGGGGCACCATATACGCTTCTAGAGTTTACGCAGACCATGTGACAAAACGGGTGCGGGTCAAGGAAGGAGATCAGGGAAGGTTACCTTAGGGATCACGGCGCATTCAGCCAATAGCCGATTAGCACAGTGAGCTAGATTGGACCAACCAGACACAGGTCGACTCAAGTAACAGCGGAGCGATCGTTGGGTTCACCGATGGTTCCGCCGATCTCTCGGCCAGTCAAGAGTCTCGTGCTTGGAAGGACGGCACTTCTTAGCCAGCCCGTCTTGGTCTTCTTTGGATCTGTGAAGACCCGAACCTGGTCTGATAGCCGGAACCGTCGTTCCGACCACTCCAGCTTCGTAACCAGCTCTTCACCAGGAAAGAGCATGGTGCTGGTAATGTGCTGTCGGCACCGTTACACCGGTGTTCCCCGGCCCTTGAGTTACAAGCAGGAGTTGCGGAACATGGGACCCTATGCATCCCCTATGGGTAACACTGCCCTTGTTTTCTCGGGTGTGGGGCGGTTGGTCTTCGTCTGGATCAGTAGCTCTGGGCCGCTAACGTCGCATGCATATGACGCTCAACCACATTGGCAACCTCGCGACTGTGGTGGCGCTTGTGGTGGCGCTGCTCATCTTGGTGTACGTGACCGCGACGCCAACAGTCAACCGCTGGGCCACCGTCAAGTACCTGCGAGCCCACGACCAAGAGAGAAGAGCGCCGGTGACCACCACCGTCCCTTGATAGAGATGACGTCAACCGCCCGCATTCCGTGGCACTCACAGAACCCGACAGCGTCTACTGAGCGCCCTCCCGTCAAGTCTTATTCCGACCACTGCCACACCCTAAACCCAGAGAAGGAGTATCCGTATAACGGGTACTCCCCGAACATCAGTCCTAGCCATTAATGTGCAGGGCGGTTTGCGCTCCCTAGCTCTTCCCAAACGCGTGTTGATAGCATACCTGATAGCTGAATAACTCAATATGGCTCTGACCTGGGGGAATAGCGTTGCTGTAGCGGAGGCGGACGGGAATCGAACCCGCCGGGGGTCGTGTGACCCCCCACCGGTTTTGAAGACCGGGGAGCCCACCAGGCGCTCGCTCGCCTCCAATCTGCAAGGGTACCGGAGGAAGGCTGTTACCGTGATGGGATCATGACCACCCATCAGCAGGACGCGGTTCCGGTGATCAGAATTACCGGGCTGGTGGAAAGGCCCGGCGAATGGGCCATGAACGATCTGGCCGGACTGTCGGGCCAGGTTGCGGAGGCGCCCACCGGGGGACGCGGCGTCTCGGCCGGAGCTCTCCTGGAGGCTTCGGGTCCCCAGGGCGGCTATGTGTCGGTGGAGAGTGACGACCGCCAGTACCGGGCGTCCATACCTTTGGAAGAACTGGCCGCCAAGGGAGTGGTCGTCTATGGACTGGGCGCGGGCAGCCTTCCCCAGGAGCGAGGGGGCCCTTTTCGGATTCTGGTGCCTGAGGGCCGCACACTCTGCTGGAATGTCAAAGGAGTGGCGGAGATGCGGGTTACCGCCCGGCCGGAGCCCGATAGCGTGCCTGCCGATCCCACCCACTAGGGCGGCGGTGATGCTCGCCCAGACCCCCGCAGTGCCGTATTCTTTTCCATTATGAGTCAACGTATGAGCCAGGGCGCTGCCGCCGGTCCCACTTTTGGAGAGATACTTGAGAGTTTTCGCCGCCGGCGCGGCTTGAAAAGAAGACAGATCGCTCGCCAACTGGGGGTTTCCCAGGGACAGGTCAAGGACTGGGAGCGGGGAGTGGAGATTCCCATTCATCCGGGGTTGCTTCGCTCCCTGGAAGTGATTGTGGAGATCCCTGAAGGTTTGTTGTCCCGGGCCGCCGGTTTCTCGGCGCCTGGTCCGGAGAAGCCGAGGATGACGGTTCGTCAGTCGCTGGCTACCTTGTCCGAGCCTGGAAATGAGCCGCCCGGACACCCTCTGGACCTCCAGCCCGAGCCTCCGCCGGCCGCACCTTCGCCCCGGATGGGCTCTCCGGGTTCGGTGGAGGGAGCGTCGCTTGGCTTTTCCTACCGGTACAACCATCTTGAGGAGCGATGGGTGTACCGGATCCGGTTTTTGCTTACCGGCGCAGGGGTGGCGCTTCTGGGACTGCTGCTGATGTGGGCGCTGGGCCGGGTGTGGGAAGAACTCAGCGGTGTCTGGGACGCAGTTTTCGGGGCATGATCCCTATCCGGTCATGACCTCTTCCCATCGGGTGGTCGTTCATCCCTATCACCCGCGTGGGGTGCCTGAAAGCCTGGCAAAGATTCCGGGAGTGGAGGTGATATCACCACCCGATCTGGCTGGTCTAGCCGAGTGCCTCTCCGATCCGCGGGTGGAGATCCTGGTTACTTTCATCTGGACAGACGAGTGTCTCTCCCTGGGCCTGGGTTGGATACAGTCGGTGGCTTCGGGGATGGACAATTTTCCTTTCAAGAAGTTGGCCGCGGCCGGGATCCGTCTGACTTCGGGGCGGGGCGCCAACGCTCCGGCGGTGGCGGAGCACGCCTTTGCGCTGTTGCTGGCTCTGACTCGACGGGTAGGCAAATCGGTGCGATATTCCGAACGGTCGCTCTGGAGGCAGGGCATGGGCTATGAGTTGGGGGGCACGACTCTGGGTGTGTTGGGACTGGGGAGCGTGGGGGACGAGATTGCCTGGCGCGCCAAGGCCTGGGGGATGGAAGTGATCGGCACCAAACAGAATTCCCACTCCTATGAGGGGCCGGCGTCGGAGGTGTACGGCCCGGAGGGCACCGTGGAAGTTTGTCGGAGGGCGGATGCGGTGATTTGCGCGCTTCCTCATCCACGGGGGAACCCGCCGCAGGTGGGCGCCGCAGAGCTGGCTGCCCTGGGGGATGGCTGGTTTGTGAACGTGGGCCGGGGCGCGGTGGTGGACACCGAGGCGCTGTTGTCCGCTCTTGACTCAGGAGAACTACGCGGGGCGGGCCTGGATGTCACCGATCCCGAGCCGCTCCCCGAAGACTCGCCTTTGTGGCGCCATCCCCAAGTGGTGCTGACTCCCCACCTGGGAGGGTTTTCCCCCGAGTACGCCGAGCGACTGGCGGAGATATTCGCCGCCAACCTGCAAGCCTTCCGCGGAGAGGGCGAGTGGGTTAACCTGGTGGTGTGAGCCCCCACCCCTCGGTGGTTGGGCGGATAGTTCCATCCCGAAGGAACCGCCCCGTCATATGAGCAAGATCAGCCATCAAGAAGGGGTGGTGTTGCGCAGCTATCCCTTTGGTGAGGCGGACCGAATAGTGGTGTTGTTGAGTCCCGAACGAGGGAAGCTTCGCACCGTTGCGAAGGGGGTACGTCGGATAAAGAGCCGACTGCGGGGCCGATTGGAGCCCTTCTGCCATGTGGAGTTGGTGCTGTATCGCGGGCGGGAACTCGATCTGATTACTTCGGTTTCGGTAGTGGCGGCCCATCCCGAACTGCGATCCGATCTCGATCGCCTCCTTTCGGCCTCGCTCATGGCGAATGCGGTGGATGCCGTGGCTCAGCCCGAACAGCGCTCCCGGTCGCTATTCGACCTGTTGGCGGAGAGTCTGGATGTTCTTTGCCGAGGAGAAGATGCAGCCGGCTTGACCACTGCCTTTCTACTGCGTCTGGCCGAGGCGGTGGGGGTGGCGCCCGCTCTGGAGTGGTGTGCCTCCTGTGGAGGAAGAAACGATCTCACCAGGTTCAGTTTCGAGGGCGGAGGGGTAACATGTGAGAAATGCCAAACCCAGGGCTCGGTCCGGCTGGTGGGAGGAGTGACGGAGCATCTACGCGATCTGGCCCGGGCCGATTTGGGCGATCTGCCTTTGACCACGACTGACCTGTCTCGACAGGCCATGAGCGTAGCCTGCCGATTTCTGGAAGTCCACCTCGACCGGAGCTTTCGCCCGATGTCCGTACCTTCATGACCGATGCCTCTCCCCGTCATATCGGGTTGATTCTCGATGGGAACGGCCGCTGGGCGAAAAAGCGCGGCCTGCCCAGGGTGGCCGGGCACGCCGCAGGCGAGGGGGCGCTCCTGGATGTGCTGGAAGTAGCCTTGGAAGCAGGTATCGAGTGGTTCACCGTGTTTATCTTCTCCACCGAGAACTGGCAGCGCTCGGCCGAGGAGGTGAAGTTCTTGATGGAGATGTGTGATGACCTGCTGTTGCGTCGTCGTCAAGAGCTGGCCGAGCGAGGAGCGCGTCTGCGCTTCGCCGGGGATCTTTCCGACCCCCGGATACCCCGCGATGTTCGTCGGCATATCGAGGAAACCCTGGCGCTCACCGCCGAAAACTCCCGGTTGAACTTGGTGATGGCCTTCAACTATGGGAGCCGCCGGGAGATAGCCGGGGCTGCCCGGGCCTTGGCGACCGAGGCGGCTGCGGGGCTGATCGACCCCGAGGATGTGGATGAGGAGGCCCTGGCCGCCCGGTTGCACATCCCCGAGATGCCCGATGCCGACCTGATAATCCGTACTTCCGGAGAGAGTCGGCTTTCCAACTTTCTCCTCTGGCAGGCGGCCTACGCCGAGCTGTACTTCACCGAGGTGCTGTGGCCCGATTTCGATGGCAATCACCTGGAGGAGGCGTTGGAGGAGTACCGACGCAGAGAACGGCGTTTCGGACGGGTTAAGGAATCACAGTAGAGCCCTTTTGCGGGTAGCCTTTCTTTTGTCTTCATGACCAGCCTGGAAACCATTGTCAACCTGTCCCGCCGACGTGGGTTTGCGTTCCCCTCCTCGGAGATCTACGGCGGGCTCCGCTCCGCCTACGACTACGGTCCGCTGGGCACGGAGCTCTTGCGGAACGTTAAGAACGAGTGGTGGCGGTCGGTGGTGAGTACCCGCCGGGATGTGGTGGGAATCGACTCGGCGGTCATTCAGTCCCGTCAGGTGTGGCAGGCGTCGGGGCATGAGGCGGTCTTCACCGACCCGCTGGTGGAGTGTCGCAACTGCCATCAGCGCTTTCGCCAGGATCGCCTGGTTAATCCCGACCAGTGCCCCTCGTGTGGAAAGCGGGACATGTTCACCGAACCCCGGCTCTTCAATCTGATGCTACGCACCCATATGGGGCCGGTGGAGACCGACGAGAATCTGGTGTACCTGCGACCCGAGACCGCTCAGGGGATTTTCATCAACTTCGCCAACGTGCTGCGGGTCTCCCGACAGAAGCTCCCGTTCGGCGTCGCTCAGATCGGCAAGTCTTTCCGCAATGAGATCACTCCCGGCCAGTTCGTCTTCCGCACCCGTGAGTTCGAACAGATGGAAATGGAGTGGTTCTGCCAGCCTTCCGAAGCGTCGCAATGGTTCGAGTACTGGGTGGACGCCCGGCGTCGCTGGTACCTGGATCTGGGGATGAATCCCGACAATTTGCGGATCCGGCCCCACCTCGCGGATGAGCTTTCCCACTACTCGAAGGAGACGGTGGATGTGGAGTATCGGTTCTCGTGGGGGTGGGACGAGTTGGAGGGGATTGCCAACCGAACCGACTTCGACCTCAAACAGCACTCCGAGCACTCCGGGGAGGACTTGAGCTACTTCGACCAGGCCAGCGGCATAAGAGTGGTTCCCTATGTGATCGAGCCGGCCGCCGGCGCCACCCGCACCACTTTCGCCTTTCTGACCGACGCCTATCGGACCGAGCAGGTGCGGGGCGCAGAACGGGTGGTGCTGGGGCTCCATCCGCGCCTGGCGCCCTACAAGGTGGCGGTGCTGCCTCTTTCCCGAAAGCCTGAGTTGGTGGCGCCGGCCTCCCGGATCGCTGACGACTTGGGGGAGCGGTTGGCGGTCGAATTCGACACAACCCAGTCAATAGGACGCCGCTATCGTCGTCAAGATGAGATTGGCACCCCACTGTGCGTTACTTTTGACTTCGACTCCCCCCAGGACCAGTCGGTGACTGTTCGCCACCGGGACACCATGCATCAGGACCGGGTGGGAACAGACCGGCTGTACGACTACCTGGTTGAGCACCTGGGGCTATGACCCGAAAAGTGCTGATCGGGGTCTTGGCGGTTGTCGCGGCGGGAGTGGCGGCGGCGGTGATCTGGTTCCTGGCGGCGGGGAACGTGGGCGATCCCACCGAGGTAACCGCTCCTCCCATTACCTCCGCCGCTCCGACCGCTTCGGTGACCACGGCGGCTTCGACCGCTTCGGTGACCACGGCGGCTTCGACCGCTTCGGTGACCACGGCGGCTTCGACCGCATCGGTGACCACGGCGGAATCCAGCCCCCAGCCTTCCGTAGTGGAGGAGTCGGGGGAGACCGGCGCCACTGCCGCTTCTCAAACCGATCCCACCGATTCTCCGGAGGTAGTGGAGCTGGTGTTGGCCGAGGGTACCGAGGCGCGCTTTTTGATCTCCGAGGAGCTCCGAGGCGAGCCGTTTAGGGTGGTGGGAGTGACCACCGAGGTGGTGGGGAGAGTGAGGATCGACCTCTCCGACCTGGCCCGCTCGCAGATGGGGGAGATTCTCATCAACGCCCGCGCTTTCGTTACTGACTCCTCCAACCGCGATCGGGCCATCCGCGGCCCGATTCTCGCCGCCGAGCAGTACGAGTTCATCACCTTCTCACCGTCGGAGATCACCGGTCTGTCAGGCGCGGCGGAGACGGAGGGAGAATGGAGCTTCTCGGTGATTGGCGAGCTCACCGTCCGCGACATAACCCGTCCGGTCACCTTCGAGGTCGTGGCCCGCTGGGCGACCGATGACCGGCTGGAGGGGGAGGCGTCGGCCACGGTGCTGCGCTCCGACTTCGAATTGCTAATCCCCTCGGTCCCCTTCGTGGCCAAGGTGGCGGACGAGATTCGTCTCGAATTGGACTTTGCAACGACACCGATCGGGCTAGGATGACGGCCACTTGATGTCTGCACAAGGTCGGCATGGGTTGACGGCCTTTCGACGGGAGTTGTGACATGAAAAGGGGGGAAGATGACCGGGAGCGGATCCGGGCGGCGGTCAACCTGGTGGAGCAGTTCGCGGCTATCACCAAGGTAAAGCGATCGGGTCGGAGTTTCACCGCGCTCTGTCCTTTCCATCAGGAGAAAACTCCCTCGCTGTCGATAGACCCCGGGCGAGGCTTGTTCTATTGCCACGGGTGTCACAAGGGCGGTGATGTCTTTACCCTGGTTCAGGAGACCCAGGGTCTTTCATTCCCTGAAGCCATGCAGACCCTGGCCAGACAGGCCGGGATTGTCTTGAGCTACCGTCCGGGCGACGGGGGGAAAGCCGCCGAACGTGAACGGCTGGTGCAAGTTATGCGCCTGGCGGTCGACTTCTATACGAAAAGGCTGCTCTCCGGGGCCGACGCCGGTCCCGCCCGCGCCTATCTC
Source organism: Acidimicrobiia bacterium (assembly GCA_965248705.1). Lineage (GTDB taxonomy): Bacteria > Actinomycetota > Acidimicrobiia > Spongiisociales > ZC4RG35 > Bin76. Next base: position 1,647,194 of record CBDFJY010000002.1, read on the forward strand.
CGATCACGGGGCTATGACCGTCCGCTGATAGAGAAGTTCGGCCTGGGCTTTTCGCCCCTGGGGGAGCCGTCTTTGAAGACCGAGCTGCGATCGGCGGGAATTGCCGATTCGCTGATGGAGCGAGCCGGGCTGGCGATCAGACGTGCCCAGGACACGCGCCCGGGCGGGAGCGATGAGCTCCGGGATCGTTTCTGGGGTCGCGTCATGTTCCCCATCCACGACCTGAGAGGCGATCCGGTGGGGTTCGGCGCCCGGCTGATGAGCGGGCAGGGACCCAAATACCTCAACTCCCCCGAGACTCCCCTCTATCGCAAGTCCCGGCTCTTGTACGGCCTGCATCTGGCCCGAAAGGAGATCGGCCGATCCGATCAGGCGGTGGTGGTGGAGGGGTACACCGATGTCATTGCTCTCCATCAGGCGGGAATGGAGTCGGCGGTGGCCACCTGCGGCACCGCTCTGGGAGAAGATCACCTGAACGTGCTGGGCAGGTTAGGGGAGCGGATTGTATTGGCCTTTGACGCCGACCGGGCCGGATCCGACGCGGTGCTGAGAGGCGAGCGGGTGAGCCGCCGAAGCGGTCGTCGTCTCGATTTGCGGGTGGCCGAATTGCCCGACGGCAAAGACCCGGCCGATCTGCTTCAGGAGGGCCGCTTGGAAGAGCTTCTCGAGGCGGTGAGCGGCGCCCGGCCCGTCCTCCAATTTCAAATGGAGCGACGATTGTCAGGAGTGGATCTCACCGAGCCCGAGTCCCGCGCCCGGGTGGTAAACGAGCTGGGCGCATTGGTGGCCGCGGTCGGTGACCAAGCCACCAGGGGTGAGTACGAACGCACTCTGTCGCGGATGACGGGAGTGGGCATTGCGGAGATCCAAGCTGTGGTGCGCCGAGGGGCTGGGAGGCCGGCGGCGGGTAGTTCTGACGATCCCCGGGAGCCGTCGTCGCGGGACCGGGGCCGGGGTCGGCCCGATTTTCGGGGTCCGCCGATGGAACGGGAACTTCTGAAGGCGGTGTTGACCAACCACCCGCTTCTGCGGGAACTGGAGGTGGACAGCACGCTATTTGGAGAGGGTGTCTACCGGAGGGCTTTTGAGGAGATAGAAGCCGACTGGAGGGCAACTCCGATAGGGCGCCCCACGCCGATCACATGGCGAGAGGAGGATTTGTCCGGCGGGGAGGCTGGGGAGGCCGCGTCGTCGGAGGTTGCAGGCCGACCGCGCTCGGATGAGGTACGCCGAGCACTGTTGGTGATCTCCACCGACCACTCGGAGCCCGGCGATCCCCGACCGATGGTGATCAGGTGTCGCCGGGAGGCGCTCCGCCGGGAGATGGAGGCGGTTGGGGCGCAGATGAGATCGCTGGCGACGGACGATCCCCTGCGACCCCGGCTTTTGAAGCAGGTTGTACAGTTGGAGCGCCGCCGCCAGGAGTTGACCGGAGACTTGCAATGAGCATGAAGGGAGGGGATTACGAAGCGCGGGTGAGGATGATCCTTCGTCGAGGGCGACAGCGAGGATTTCTCACCACCTCCGAGCTCATGGCGGATCTGGACGAGCTTGACGACCACCGGACTGAAGACGAGCGGAGGTGGGACGATCTGATGGGCCGCCTGGCAGAGGAGGGGATCCGGGTGGTGGAAGAGGTGGAGGAGGTCGGGAAAATGCGCGAGCGACCGGAGTCCTCACCATCGTCGAGGATCTCTGATCCTGTCAGCCAGTACCTGAAAGAGATTGGGCGCTATACCCTCCTCAAGCCCGAACAAGAGGTGGAGTTGGCCGTGCAGATTGAAAATGGCGCCCGGGCGCGGGAGAAGCTGGGACGAGAGGGGCTTTCCGCCCAGGAGCGCAAAGATTTCAGAAGTCGGGTGGAGCAGGGAGAGGGAGCTTACAACAAGCTGATCGAGTCCAACCTGCGGCTAGTGGTTTCTATCGCCCGCAAGACTTTTGGATCGATGAACGGTGCGCTGCTGTTGGATCTGGTCCAAGAGGGGAATCTGGGGCTGATGAAAGCCGCCGAACGCTTTGACCACCGTCGGGGCTTTCGATTTTCCACCTATGCCTCTTGGTGGATCAGACAGCCCATGATCAGGGTGTTCGCTGAACAATCCCGGGCTATCAGGCTCCCCGCGCACTTGGCCGCTCTGATGCCTGTCCTCAACGAGGCCCGAAGGGAACTCACCCAGCAACTGAATCGGCTTCCTACCACCGCCGAGTTGGCCGCTCGGCTGGAAATGGAGCCCGCGCAAGTGGAGCGGATGGTGAGGATTTCGCAGCGGCCGGTTTCGCTTCAGCAGCCGGTGGGACCCGAGGACGAGGGCACCACGGTGGGGGATCTGGTTCGGGACAGCGCGGCCGAAGATCCGTTCGACGCGGCCACGCTGGCGTCTTTACAGAGGTACCTGGCTCATGTGCTGAAGAACCTGAGGCCGCGGGAACAAGAAATCTTGCGGCTGAGGTTCGGGTTGGAGGACGGGCGGGTATGGACACTTGGGGAACTCTCCGGAAAGTTCAGGGTAACCAAGGAGAGAATCCGCCAAATGGAGCGAAAGGCCCTCTCCAAGATCCGCCACCATCGCTTCACCAGCGGATTGAACGAGTTCCTGGAGGATTGAGGGTGGTGGGGCGCGGGGCGGACAGACCCGCACCCACTCGGTATACGCCTAGCGGATCCAGTAGGCGTCTTGGCCGTGCTGGGCGATGTCCAGACCGATAATTTCATCCTCTGCGCTGGCGCGCAGGCCGATGGTCATGTCCAGGACCTTGGCCAGCACCCAGGTGGCACAGAAGCTGAAGGCTATGACGGCGAGCACGGCCACCACCTGCTTTCCGAAGAAAGAGGCCCCTCCATAGATCAGGCCGTCGAATTCGCCGTAGTTTGTTGAGGAGAAAACGCCGGTGAGAATGGAGCCGATGATTCCTCCCACCATGTGGATGCCCACCACATCCAGGGAGTCGTCGTAGCCGAACTTTTCCTTTAGTCCCACTACCAGTGAACATACGTATCCGCCGGTTGCCCCGACGACAATAGCCGCCGATGGGCTTACGAATCCGGCGGCCGGGGTTATGGCGACCAGTCCTGCCACGGCTCCGGAGACGAGGCCGAGCATGGTGGGACGACGGTGGCGGGTCCAGTCGGAGATCATCCATCCCAAGGCGCCGAGAGAGGCGCCCACCTGGGTGTTGAGCAGGGCGGTGATGGCCGCTCCGTCGGCGGCCAGGGCCGATCCGGCGTTGAACCCGAACCACCCGAACCACAGCATGCCGGCGCCGATCAGGGTTATGGGAAGTGAATGCGGGGGGTGCTCGGTTCCGAAGTCCCGTCGGGGTCCTAGCACCCTTATGAGCGCCAGTGCGGCGATCCCCGAGTTGATGTGGATGATCAAACCCCCGGCGAAGTCGCGGGCCCCCCAGGTAAACAGCCACCCGTCACCAGCGAATCCCCAATGGGCAACCACCGGATAGATCAGGAGAGACCACAGCGCCGCAAAGATCACCCAGGAAGAGAACTTCATCCTTCCGGCGACGGCCCCGGCTATCAGAGCGGGAGTAATGATGGCGAACATCATCTGGAAAACGGAGAAAAGGGTCTCCTCGTCGCCAAGGCCGACCAGTCCTGCCTTGTCTAGATCGCCGATGATGCCGAGCCCGCCGGCCGAGGAGCCAAACGCCAGCGAAAACCCGACAATGACCCAGACAATGGTGGCAATAGGTATGGTGGCGATATTCATCATCAGCATGTTTACGACGTTTTTGGAATTCACCATCCCGCCGTAGAACAGTGCGAATCCCGGCACCATGAACAGCACCAAAGCAGAAGCGGTGAGCATCCAAGCAATACTTCCCGAGTCCAAGGTCAGGTCCTTTCTTCAGATACGTCCGCCGGACGACAATACGAAACTATCCGCCTGGACCGTGCGATTCAGGTCACAATAATAACCCTTCGAATACCCACAGCCGGTTGTGCGTTGCCGCTGGAGCAAACCCGAATTTGGTTGCTGTCCGGCCAGGTGGCCGCCCCTACCCGGTTAGCTGTCCGACAGTTCCGCGATCAGCTTGGGTATTACCTTATGAACGTCTCCTACGATCCCCAGGTCGGCGATGGTGAAGATGGGAGCGTCGGGGTCCTTGTTGATGGCGATGATGGTCTTGGCGTCCTTCATCCCCACCAAGTGCTGCATGGCGCCGGATATACCGCATGCGATGTAGACATCGGGCTTGACGGTTTTGCCGGTTTGTCCCACTTGTTTTGCGTAGGGCACCCATCCGGCGTCCACAATGGCGCGGGTGGCGCCGGTGGCTGCGCCGAGTGGGCCGGCCAGTTTTTCCACCAGCGAGTAGTGCTCGGCCCCGCCCAGCCCGCGCCCGCCCGAGACGATCACCGCCGCCTCCTCCAGGTCGGGGCCTTCTCGTTTCCGCGCGTGGCGTTCGGTAATCACCGCGGCCGAGCTTCCCGCATCGGGAAGCTCTATCGAAACCACCTCAGGTTGTGATCCGCCGACCGGCTCGGCTGGGAAAGACTTGGGACGGACGATCACCAGATGGGGACGAGGCGCCAGAAAAGCCGCCACGGCGATTTCTGCCCCTCCCGAAATTTCGTGACGGGTGCTGGCTGTCCCGTCGGATTCCAGAGTCACATCCACGGCGTTGGAAAGAACCGGGAGACCCACCCGGACCGCCAGCCGACCGGCCACATCCCGATCGGTGTAGGCCTGCCCGAAGAGAATCATCTCTGGGGAGTGTTCGGTGACCAGGGCGGCGGTGGCCGCCGCTACCGGAGCCGCTGCAAGCGCGTCCCCGTGGTCGAAGTGGAAGACCCGCGCCGCTCCGTGGTCTCCCAGCGTTTCCCAGACTTGCGCCGATCCGGTCCCCGTGTACAGCACAGTTGGCTTGCCCAACTGGCGAGCCTTGGCCAATAGCTCCAATCCCAGGGTGGACGGCGTCCCATCGGTCTCTTCGCAAAAGACCCACACTTCCGCCACGGCTAGACCACCTTTGCTTCCTGAAGCTTCTCAATGATGAGCAGATGCCCTTCTCCCTCATCTTCCACCACCACTCCGGATGCCCGCTCCGCAGCCGGAACGACCGACACCACCTCTTGACCGATTGAGATCTGAATTCCCAGGTCAGCGGCGTCCAGCGTCTCGGTGGGTTTCTGCTTGGCCTGCATTATTCCTCTGAAAGTGGGGTAGCGAGGCTCCACCACCCCGGCGGTTACCGACACCAGGGCCGGAAGAGCGGAAACCACCACATCGTAGCCGGCGCTGGTCTGGCGGTGGATAGTCACCTGCTCACCGGAGACATCCACCCTGGTGGCGTAGGTGAGAGCCGCCACCCCCAACAGCTCGGCCATCATCTGAGGGACCACTCCCGAATATCCGTCGGTGGATTCGGGTCCGCATATCACCAGGTCGAATCCGGTGCGTTCGATGGCGGCCGCCAGAACCCGAGCGGTGGTCAGGGCATCCGAACCCGCCAGGGACTTGTCTTCGATCATCACCGCCCGGTGGGCGCCCATCGCCAGCGCCTGGCGAATACCCTGGGCGCGGCCGACGGGCCCCATCGACACCAAGGTAACCGTCCCTTCGGAGGCCTCGGCGAGCCGCAGTCCCATCTCCACTCCGTAGCGGTCGGTGTCGTCGAGGATCTGGTCGTCCGATCTCACCAGCCGGTGGGTTTCCGGGTCAAATCGGGTGGGGTTGGCCGGGTCGGGAATCTGCTTTACGCATACCAGTATCCGCATGTGAAGAATCAATGATACCCGGTCTCGGAATGCTTAAATGCGGGGGGAGGAGAGCCTTTAAATGCGGGGGAGGAGAGCCGTGAGCAACCGGCTGAAATCTTCTTTCACCAGGGCGGCTGTCGCCTTGACTTCTTCATGGGTGAGCCGATGGGGTGCGATTCCCGCCGCCAGGTTGGTAACCACCGAGAGTCCCAGCACCTTTCTTCCCATATGACGAGCGCAGATAACCTCGGGTACGGTGGACATGCCCACCAGGTCGGCGCCCATCCGGCGCGCCATCTCCACTTCGGCGGGGGTCTCGAAGGTGGGACCAAGAAACCAGGCGTAAACCCCTTCGGAGAGAGTGATCCCCTCTTCCGTGGCCACCTGGATGGACAATCGGCGGAGCTCGGGGGTGTAGGTGTCCGACATGTCCGGAAACCGGAGGCCCAGCCGGGGATCGTTGAGGCCGACCAAGGGGTTGATCCCCGCCAGGTTGAGATGGTCCCGGATCACCACCAGCGACCCCGCTTCCAGTCCCTCCCCGCATCCTCCGGCGGCGTTGGTCACCACCAGGGTTTCGCATCCGGTTGCGAGGCAGGCCCGTACCGCAAACGTCAGCTCATCGGGGGCGTAGCCCTCGTAGGCATGAACCCTTCCCGACAGCAACAGGGTCCGGTTGTCTCCGAAGGGCGCCGAATAGAGAGTCCCCGAGTGCCCCTCCACCTTCGGAACCGGAAAGCCCGGGATCTCCGGATAGGGGACCGCGATCGCCCCCTCCAAATGCTCGGGAAAGTCCCCCGACGCCGAGCCGAGCACCACCACCACATCATGGCGGGGATGTCCGGTGGCTTCGGCTATGGACCGGGCGGCGGCCTGCAGCCTTTCATAGAGGTTGGTCATCGAAGGCTTACTCTATCTCACTGCTGGGTGATTTTCTCCCCTATGAGGGGGATGGGCACAGGTGGCTCCCCGGCTATCGACCATGCTCCCGAGAGTAGGTCTTTCACCGACCGCCAGCGGCCCTCCTCTCGATAGGCGATCTCGGCGAGGGGTTGGCCGACCTCCACCCGGTCGCCCGGTTTGGCCAGGATGGTGACGCCCACGCCGGGATCGATCGTATCCTCGGCTCGCTCCCGGCCCGCTCCCAGACGGGTGGCTGCGACTCCCACCGTCCGGGCGTGACAGGCCGTTACCCATCCCGAGGCGGGGGCGATTACTTCTGTCCGGTGGGGAGCGATCGCCAGGAGGGAGGGATCCTCGACCACTCTCCGGTCGCCTCCCTGTGCCTCCACCACCCGGCCGAACATCTCCAGAGCCTCACCAGAGGAAATCGCTTCGCAAAGCATTTCCCGGGCGCGGGTTTCGTCGCGCGCCGTTCCGGCCAGAAGAAGCATTTCGACCCCCAACGCCAGGGTCACCTCCCACAGATCGCCAGGTCCCTCTCCGCGGAGGGTCTGGATGGATTCCCGGACCTCCGAAGCGTTTCCCACTTCCCTGCCCAAGGGGGAATCCATGCTGGTGAGGATCGCGGTGGTTTTCACCCCATGCGCCTCTCCAAGTCCCACCATTACCGTGGCCAGCGCCCGAGCCTGGGCTGGGTCGGCCATGAAGGCTCCCGCTCCGGTCTTGACGTCCAGGACCAGGCCGTCCAGGTCCTCGGCCAGTTTCTTGGACATAATGGAGGAGGCGATCAGGGGAAGGGAGGGAACGGTTCCGGTGGCGTCGCGTAGGGCGTAGAGCTTTCGGTCGGCGGGAGCAAGATTCTCCGACTGCCCCCCATAAACCATCCCATGGGTGCTGAGCACCTCCATGAAGCGTTCGGAACTGAGCGAGGTGCTAAGACCCGCAATGGCTTCCAGCTTGTCGCGGGTGCCTCCGGTATGGCCTAATCCCCGTCCGCTCAAAGTGGGGGCTATCACCCCACAGACCCTCACCATGGGAAGCAGAGGGATGGTTACCTTGTCGCCCACCCCGCCGGTGGAGTGCTTGTCCACCTTGGGACCGTCCAGTCCCGACAGGTCGAGGGTCTCGCCCGAATGGAGCATGGCCTCGGTCCAGGACGACAACTCGTCGGGACCGAGCCCCCGGATATAAACCGCCATGGCCATGGCGGCCATTTGGTAGTCGGTCACCTCACCGGCGGTGAAGGCTGAGATCAACCAGCGGATTTCCTCGGGGGTCAGGGAAAGGCCGTCCCGTTTGCGCTCGATCAACTCGACAGCCGAAAATCTCATGCCACCTCCGGCCAGAACGACTTGCCCTCCCACGAGGCGGGAATACCAAAACCTTCGGCGATGGTCACCGCCACGTCCGAGAAGCGACCGCGTATCCCCAGATCGACTCCGGCCGCCTTTCTTCCCGCCACCAGTAGGGGAACCAGCTCGCGAGTGTGATCGGTGGAATCGTCGGTGGGATCCGTCCCGTGGTCGGCGGTGATAAACAACAGATCACGGTCACCCAGGGCGCAGGTGAGCGCGGGAATCTGCGAGTCGATTTTCTCCAGTCCGGCGGCGTAGCCATCGGGATTTTGGCGGTGACCGTAGCGCATGTCCAGGTCCACCAGGTTGGTGAAGATCAACCCGTTGGCTCCTTGCGAGGTCATCTCGGACAAAGCGGCCACCGTTTTTCCGAGCCCGTCGAGGTCGCCCTCGGTGTGCTCGGAGCGGGTGAGACCCCTTCCGCAAAACAGGTTTTCGGTCTTGCCGATTCCCCAGACGGTCATCCCGGTGTCTGCCACCCGATCAAGCAAGGTGGGGGCAGGGGGCGGCATCGAGAAGTCCTTCCGATCGTAGGTGCGATAGAAGCTACCCGGTTTTCCCGTGAAAGGCCGGGCGATCACCCTTCCAATCCGGTATTCGTCACAATGGCGTCGGGCTATCTCGCACAGCCGATACAACTCGGGGGGCGCCAGCACATCGGTGTGGCAGGCGATTTGGAACACCGAGTCGGCGGAGGTGTAGAGAATGGGTTGCCCGGTGGCGAGGTGCTCAGAGCCCAACTCGTCGATGATGACCGTGCCCGAGGCGGCGAAGTTCCCTAGAAAGCGTCGTCCGAACTCTGCTTCGATGGGGCCGGTCAGTTCGGGGGGAAACCCTTGGGGAAACAGGCCGAAGGAGCGGGTGGTGACCAGCCCCGCTATTTCCCAGTGCCCGGTGGTTGAGTCCTTTCCCACCGAGCGCGGGGTCATGCGCCCGAAGGCCATGGTGGGGTGCTCGGTGGGTGGAACGCCCTGCAGATTGGGATGAAGGACGCCCAGCCCCGCCGCACGGAAGTTGGGAAGGCGGAGTCCCCCCACCGCTCGGGCGACATTTCCCAGCGTGTCTGAGCCGCTGTCTCCATACCGATTGGCGTCGGGCGCCTCGCCCGCTCCACAGGAGTCGAGCACCATCACCACGGCTCTTTCCAAAGGGTCGGGATTCATGAGCCGCTTTCTTATGGGAGAGCAAGGCGGCCGTTCCGCACCGCTACGCCTTCTCCTCGCAGCTTTGCTGTTTGGCGACCGATGTCGGGCGCCGTCAAGCGGCCGTCGGCTCTTACCACCCTCCACCACGGCACCGCCTCGGCGGTGGTTCGGAGCAGATTTCCCACTGCCCGGGCGGCGCCTCGATAGCCGGCCGCGGCGGCCAGTTCCCCATAGCTGATCACCTCTCCGGATCCCAGGGCGTCCAACACTTCCAGCACCGCCTCCTCGAAATCCGGCTCATCCTGCATGGGTGTCTAGTGATCAGTCCCAAAGAGACGGTCGCCCATGTCTCCCAACCCGGGAAGGATGTAGTACTGCGAGTTCAGTTCTCGGTCGTGGCCGGCAGTGAATATCGGCGTGTCAGGGTGGCGTTGGGCCATGGTCTCCACGCCCTCGGGGCAGGTGACGATGCATAGCGCGGCGATATCATCACCCCCTTCCGCTTTTATCAGATCGATGGCCTTGGCCAGAGATCCGCCGGTGGCCAGCATGGGATCAAGCGCCAGCACCCGGGCGCCGGAGAGGGAGGGGAGCTTGGTGTAGTAGCCGACCGGCCGGGCAGTTTGCTGGTCCCGCTCCAAGCCGACGTAGCCGATGGTGGAATCTCCCAGGAGGTCCAAGGCGCCTTCCATCATCCCCAGACCCGCCCGCAGCACGGCTACCAGCACGGTGGGTTTTCCCAGTCGCCCTCCGATGAATCCGCTCTCCATGGGAGTCTCGATCTCAATAGGTGAAACCGGCAGGCCGGCCAATGCCTCGGCGACCAGCAGCCAGGTGAGCTTTCGGGTCACCTCCCGATATTCCCTTATGGGGGTGCGCCGGTCACGCAGGATGGTCATGTAGTGGAGAACCAGGGGATGATCCATCACCGTAAGGTTGGACTCACTCATGCCGGGAACCTTACTCATCCCGTGTTGCGCATGCCGGCAACGATGCCGTTGATGGTGATGAGCAGCGCCCGCTGCAACTGGGGATCCGAAGAGCTTTGGGAGCGGGATCTTTTCAGGAGCGAAACCTGCAGGAAGTTGAGGGGATCCAGATAGATGTCCCTCACTTCCAGAGTGCGTCGCAACACCGGGGCGGAAGAAAGAAGCGGCTCGCCGGTAAGTTCTGACAGCTCGTCGGTAGTGCGCTGATATTCCTCTTTGATCAACTCGAAGATGTGGTGGTGGCGGGGATCAACCAGCTCCGTCACGTAACGCGCCGCCACATCCAGGTCGGTCTTGAAGAGGGTCATTTCCACGTTGGAGATGAAAGTCTCGAGAAACGACCAGTTGCGATACGCCTCTTGGAGAGTCTTTCCCAGCCCGGCCCGCCGGGCGGATGCCAGACCCGATCCCAGCCCGTACCAGCCCGGAATTACCTGCCGGGACTGTGTCCATCCGAATACCCAGGGAATGGCCCGCATGCTTTCCAGTCCGTCCGGTTTCGCCCCGCCGGGTCGTCGGGCCGGGCGGGAGCCGATGTTGAGATAGGCCAACTCCTCGACAGGGGTGGAGGAGAGGAAATAGCCGACCAGGCCGTCGGTCTCCATCAGACTCCGGTAGCAGTGATAGGCGCCTTCCGACACCACGTCCATTGCCTGGTACCACTTCTGGCGTTTGGAGAGAGGATGATGGTGGCCGCGATATAGAAGGGAGGATTCCAACACCGAGGAAAGCGCCAGTTCCAGGTTGTGCTCCGCCAGGGCCGGAAGCCCGTATTTGTCGGAGATGACCTCGCCCTGTTCGGTTACCTTCACCGACCCGTTCACCGTCCCGGAGGGCTGGGCCAGTATCGCTCGGTGGGTGGGACCTCCGCCCCGGCCGACGGTCCCTCCCCGGCCATGGAAGAGCAGGAGCTGCACCCCGTGTCGCTCCGCGACGTCCCGGAGCTTCTCCTGGGCCTGGTAGATCTCCCATTGGGAGGTGGTGATACCGCCGTGCTTGTTGGAGTCGGAGTATCCAAGCATCACCTCTTGAAAATCGCCGCGCAGACTCACTAAACGGCGATAGGCCTCATCGGAGAGGAGCCGGTCCAGAATCTGGGAAGCAGCCCGCAACTCGGCGATGGTCTCCAGCAGGGGAACAAAGCCCAGCCGGGCGATCTTGCGGGGGAGGTCCACCAGGCCCGCCTCCCGGGCCAGAGTCGCAGCCGCCAGTATGTCATCGGCGCCCCTGGTCATCGAGACTATGTAGCTCTCGATCACCTCCGGTCCGAACCGATCGAGGGCCGTGCGGATGGTGTGGAAGGTATCGAGGACGGTGTCCGCCTGGCCGCCCAGCTTGGTGGTGAGGGTGGCCAGGGGCCGAGGGTTGGCCAGTTCTCTGGAGAGGAGCCGGGTGCGGGATTCCCGGTCCATGGAGAGGTAATCGATGGAGAGCGCCTCATATAGCCGGGATAGGGCCAGGTGATGGTGGTCGGCGTGCTCCCTTACGTCCATAACCGCCATGCAGAACCCAAAGGTCACCACGTTGCGGATAAGCCGGGCCAACGCTCCGTCGGCGATCAACGCTCCGGCGTTCTTTCGCAGGGAGGATTCCATCATCCCCAACTCGTCCAACAGTTCTCGGGGATGGGAGTAATCCCTGCCCTGATGATGGCGGGACCCGTCTTCCAGCCGCTTGAGGGTGTTGAGGAGCCGCTGGTGGATAAAAGACAACTTCAGGCGGTAGGGCTCGGTGGCGTTGAGGCGTCGGAACCGATTCCAAACCCGGTGAAGGATGACCTTGTCCCGCTCCAGATCGGCCGCCAACTCTTCGGAGATCCCCTGGATAAGGCTGGAAACGGAGAGTTCGGAAGCCAGCTTTTCCACAGCCCCCACCAGGTTGCGCAAACCTTGGCGGTGCTGCAGTTCAAGCACATTCATGGTCACTTCCGGAGTGATGTTGGGGTTTCCGTCTCGGTCCCCGCCCACCCAGGTGCCGAACCGGATAGGTTGATGATGATGGTCGACTCCCAGTCGGGACAACTGGAGATGTATCTTTTCACCCAGGTCAGGCATGACCTCTCCGAAGAGGTCATTCAGGTAGAAAAGCGCCGCGCTTGCCTCGTCGCCGGGGAGAGGTCTGACGCTCCGCAGCTCATCGGTTTGCCACATCTGGTCGATCAACTCGGCGGTGCGGCGGTCCACCAGCGCACGGTGAGAAGAACCTGAACGGGGATCGTTGCGCTCCACCATCAGCTTGGAGAGGGCCTGCTGCTTGGTGAGGAGGCTGCGCCGCGCGGCTTCGGTGGGGTGGGCGGTGAAGACCGGCCGCCATTCCAGGCGTCTCACTACCTCCTGGATCAGCGAAGGATCACAGTCGCTCTCCAAGATGCGGGTTATGGTTCCTTCCAGCAGCCGATCATCGTCCCTGGAGGTCAGAGAGTCCACGCGATGGACTTGCTCGGCTACGTTGGCCAGATAGAAGTAGATGCTGAAAGCCCGGGCCAGATGGATGGTCTGGTACAGGTCGAGACCGGCCAGCAGGTCGTTGAGCTGTTGGACGGCTCGGGCTTCCTCCCGATAGCGAATGGCTTTCTCCACGGCTCTTACTTTTTCCACCATCTCCAACAGGCCTGCGCCTTCTTGACGGGTGAGCGTCTCGCCCAGTTGGTTCCCCAGTCGACGGATGTCATTGCGCAACATCCTGGCCAGCTGGTCCTGGTGGGAGTTTTCGGAGACAGGACCATGGTCAGCCATATCAAATAGGTTAGGTTGTGGGTGGAGAGAGGGTTTGGCTAGAGGCGGACAACCGGGCAGGTGAGGGTGCGGGTGATGCCTTGGAGCATCTGGATTTCGGATACCACCAGCTTTCCCAGTTGGTCGACATCGGACGCTTCCACCTTTACGACCACGTCATAGGGGCCAGTGACGTTTTCGGCTTCCTGCACCCCGTCGATGGATCGCACATTCCGAGCCACCTGCTCGGCTTTGCCTACTTCGGTCTGGATCAGTATGTAAGCTGTTGCCACATTTCCTCCTTGGAGATCAGTATCCGTCCTGGCCCATTCTGATGGTGTGGGCGAAGGAGCGATCTCCTTGCTGATCGGTTTCAAATACGATCCGCTGCCCTTGGCGGAGAAAGCGGAAGATGGAACCTTTCAGGGAACCTGGTCGGAGAAGGACCGAGCGCCGGTCGTCGTCGCAAACGATCACACCGATCCCGGTCACGGGATCGTAAGTCTTGACGACTCCTTGCACCACTCAGACCTTTTCCACCTTGCCTGCTTTGATACAAGAAGTGCAGACCCGAGCCCGACGGGTATTAGACCCCCGGCGGACCCGTACACGCTGTATGTTGGGACGCCACCGGCGGTTGTTTCGTTTATGAGAAAAGGTCACGGTTTTCCCGAAAGACGGTTTGCGTCCACAGACCTCACATTGGTATGCCATGTTTTTCCTCCGGTGAAGAAGAATAGCAAACTTTTCGAGGACGTGACGAACCGGAGAACGATTTGAGCGCCGCCGGGCCCGCGACGGCGCCTTCATCGCGGAGCTCCTCACCCTCGGGACCAGGCCGGAGTCTGGCTTATCTGCATGGGGTTGGTGTGGATCGGGTCCGCAATATCGGGCCCCGGATGCTGAGTATTCTGGCCAAGGGCGGAATCGAGTCGGTCGCTGACTTGCTGCAGCACTTTCCCCACCGCTATCTGGATCGCTCCCGGGTGGTTCCGATCGCCGGGCTTCCGGTCGACGAGGAGGCCACCCTGATCGCCGAGGTAGTGAAGACATACCGACCGAGAGGTTCGAGCCGAAGAGGAGCGAGGGAGATGCTGAAGGTGACTGTTCAAGACTCCGATTCACCAGAATCTCAGTCAGATGGGGGGCTGGGGGTGATCCAGCGGATGGAAATCACCTTCTTCAACCAGCCTTATCGGAGCCATCAACTCCAGGCGGGAACCATCGCCGCCTTTTCGGGGAAGGCAACCATTTTCCGGGGTCGTCCCCAGATGGTCAATCCCGATGTGGAGGTGATAGAGCCGGCAGAGGAGCACTTCCAAGGGAAGGTGGTCCCTGTCCACTCGGCGGTGGGAGAGATGACCCCGGTGCGAATGAGGTTGGCGATGCGCAACGCCCTTCAACGGGCGAGACCCATTCTCGACCCCGTTCCCCGGTCGATTCTGAAGGCGGGCAACTATGTTGGCCGGGACCAGGCCTTTGCGAACATCCACTTTCCCGAAAGCATGGAGCTCCTCGAAGAGGCCCGGAGGAGGCTGGTGTTCGACGAACTGTTCCGGATACAACTGGCTCTGGCGCTCACCCGCCACCGGCTGGTGGAGGAGCAGGAGGGAATCTCCCAGCGACTGGATTGCCCGCTGGCCGACACCTTTCTGAGTGGTCTTCCCTATGACCTGACCGGCGCTCAGAGGAAGGTGCTTGCAGAGATAGCGGCGGACCTGGAAAGTCCCCGCCCCATGCATCGGCTGCTCCAGGGAGAAGTGGGATCGGGCAAGACGGTGGTAGCGCTCGCCGCCTTGCTGGCCGCGGTGGGAGCGGGCAACCAGGGAGCGATCATGGCGCCCACCGAGGTGCTTGCCGAACAGCTTTATATGGTGCTCCGGGAGATGCTCAGCCATGCGGGGCTATCTCCGCCGGTGGCCCGCCTGCAGGGAGTCGGCCATCACATGGGTTCCCTCTTTCAAGGGGGAGAACAGGCGGCAGTGCGGGTGGCGCTGCTCACCTCTTCCCGGGCGGCCGCCAACTATCTGGACAGTCCCCGTCGTTCATTGGTGAAGGAGGAAGTGGCCCACGGCGCAGCCCAGATCGTGGTGGGCACCCACTCTCTCATCCAGGAGGGAGTTCGCTATCAACGGCTGGGGGTGGTGGTGGTCGACGAGCAGCATCGCTTTGGAGTCTCCCAGCGAAGCACCCTCAAGCACAAGGCGGCCAGTCGGCAGCCCGATCTGCTGATCATGACCGCCACTCCCATTCCCCGTACTTTGTCGATGACTCTCTACGGCGACCTGGTCCTGTCGTTTATCGATGAGATGCCTCCGGGGCGTTCACCTGTGAAAACCGCGGTGATTGGAAAAACCCCCGAAGGTCTGGCCGGCGCCTATCGGGTTATCGAGAAAGAAGTGGGCAAAGGACACCAGGCATTTGTGATCTGCCCGCTGATCGACGACAGCGAGAAGCTGACTGTCCAGTCCGTTGCCTCCCAGTACAAAGAGGTCAGAGCCACCTTTCCCGATCTGGCGATCGACCTTATGCACGGACAGCTCTCCAGCGCCGACAAGGAACAGGTCATGGCCCGGTTCCGGTCCGGGGAGACCGACATTTTGGTTAGCACCACCGTCATAGAAGTGGGAATCGACATCCCTAACGCCACGGTGATGGTGATCATCGACGCTCAGCGGTTCGGACTCTCCCAGCTTCACCAGTTGCGCGGAAGAGTGGGTCGGGGAAAGCATCCTGGTCATTGTCTGCTGGTTGCCGAGCCCGCCACCCCCGACTCGGAGAGGCGTATGAAGGCGATGGCCCACACCACCAGCGGCTTGGAGTTGGCGGAAGAAGACCTGAGGATCAGGGGACAGGGCACGGTATTCGGGGCCCGACAGTCGGGAATGGGAGATCTCAAGCTGGCCGATATTCTCCGGGACCACTGGGCGCTGAGACGGGCCAAGAAAGCCGCCGACGGTTTGGTGAAAGAGGATCCTTATCTGGAAAAGCACCCCGGACTTGTGGAGGAGATAGGCGAAATCCTGGGCGAGGACGTGAAATGGCTATTCGACTCATGATGAGGGTGATCGGAGGAGAGTATCGGGGCCTGAGACTCAGAGCGCCTCGGGGTATGGGCACCCGACCCCCCACCGGGCGGGTACGGGAGTCGATTTTCTCGGCGTTGGGAGACAGCGTCAGGGAAGCGGATGTCCTGGACCTCTATGCCGGTTCGGGCAGTTTCGGGATTGAGGCGCTAAGCCGGGGAGGGAACTCGGCAGTGTTTGTGGAGCGGTCCCGACCGGCCTTGGCCGCGCTCCGCTCCAACTTGGAATTGGTGGGGGCAGAAGATGCGGCCACAGTGATTTCTTCCAGCGTGGAGCGCTACCTGTCCGACGATGCCGAGGATCCCTCCTTCGATATAGTTTTCGCCGACCCGCCTTGGGATATATCATCAGAGGAACTGGCCGGAGTACTTGAAAAAGTCTCGGGTCGGATGAGCCGGGGAGCTGTGGCGGTGGTCACTCGCCGGGCGAGTGACGCCGTTCCAGTCGCCCGCAGGTTGGAGTTCGACGACCAGCGTCGTCACGGTGATACTGAAATAATTAGATATCTCAAGGAGTAGAGGTTGACGGTCGCTCTCTGTCCGGGAAGTTTTGACCCGCCCACCAGCGGACATTTGGATGTAATTCGACGATGTGCCGGGCTGTTCGAACGGGTGGTGGTGGGGGTGGTGATCAACCCTTCCAAGCAGTCCCTCTTTACCTTGGAGGAAAGGGTGCGTTTTCTGCAGGAGGCGCTCTCCGATCTTCCGCAGGTGGTGGTCCGTCATTATCAGGGCCTGTTGGTGGACTTCGCCCGCAAAGAGGGGGCGGGGGTGCTCGTCAAGGGATTGCGGGCGGTGAGCGATTTCGACAGCGAACTGCAAATGGCCCAGATGAACCAGACAGTGGGGGGAATCGAGACCATGTTCATGCCCACCCGCCCGGAATGGAGCTTTCTCTCCTCCTCACTGATCCGCGAGGTCGCCGCACTGGGAGGATCGGTGGAAGGACTGGTCCCCGATAATGTTGCCGAAGCTATGAAGGAGCGTTATTCATGAGTGATGATCTCACCTCTCAAAATCCGCCCTCTGAGGTGGTGCCGGTCCGCTCCTCGGTGGGGCATCTGCTCGGGTTGGTGGAGGAGATGATCGACGAGGTCCGCCAGGCCCGCTCTCTTCCGCTTTCCCACAACGCCTTGGTGGACAGGGAAAAGATGCTGTCCCGACTTGACACCCTGCTGAGGGGCCTTCCCGAAGAGATGCGGGCTGCTCGCTGGATGGTCCGGGAGCGGGAGACCTTCATGCGCCGCGCCAATGATCAGGCCGCCGAGATCATCAGCCGGGCGCGATCGGAGTCCAAGCGTCTGGTCAGCCAGTCCCACGTCTTGGAGGAAGCGGTGGCTGAAGCCAATGCGCTGGTTAGAAGGGCCGAGGGTGAAGCCCGCCGAACCCGACTGGAGGCCGAAGATATGGCCGACGCGGTTTTGGAGTCCTTGGAGACCTTGATTGGCGAGTTGGCGGCGAAAGTGAACTCCACCCGCACCATGCTCCATCGTTCCCGGCCGGTCGGTCCGGCGCCTCCCATCTGATGGAATCATCCATGCAGGTGGAGGTATTCCATCTTCTCCAAACCCCGGGCCGCAGTGACCGGCGTCGATGGGTTGTTCCGCTGATGGTGAAAATGCCTTTGGTCAAAACCGGCCAGGCCCGCGTCGAAATCCTCCTGGAGGGTTGTCACGACGGGATTCGGGTCAGCGGAACGGTCGGGGTCGACGTCCGAATGAACTGCCACCGGTGCTTGGAAGAGTGGGAGAGTGAGATGGTGGTCTCCTTGGACCGGATGGTTAGGCATCTTCCCGACTCTGACGGATATTGCCTTCCCGAGGACGGATGGCTTGAGTTGGATGGGATTGTCATCGACGAGGTGGTATTCTCTTTACCGACCGCGCCGCTGTGTGAAAAGGATTGCCGTGGCATTTGCCCCGGATGTGGAAGCCATTTGAACGCAGAGGCATGTCAATGTATTGATGAGGACCGGCAGTCTCCATTTTCTGTTTTGTCCGACCTCTTATAGGAGAGTCACCGATGGCTGTTCCCAAGAAAAAAAGTTCCAAGATGCGCACTAGGCACAGAAAGGCTGCTTGGAAAGTGCGGGCGCCCACGCTTTCCCGGTGTCCGCAGTGCCAAGCTCCCCGACTCCCTCATCGGGCGTGTCGGGAGTGCGGTAGCTATCGAGGACGTGAAGTTATCGTAGTCGAGTAGTGCCCACCATTGCCCTGGACGCCGGCGGGGGTGACTTTGCTCCCCATGAGACGGTGGCTGGCGCAGTGGCGGCGGCCGCCAATGGAATCGACGTCCTGTTGGTGGGAGATCGTCCCGCCCTGGAAAAAGAACTGGATTCTCATGGGGTGGCATTGCCCATCGTGCATGCTCCGGCGGTGGTGGGAATGGGGGACTACCCGATCAGAGCGATCCGGGAGGTGCCGGATTGCTCGGTAGTGGTCTGTGGCGAACTGGTCTCCTCGGGCGAGGTGGCAGGTTTCGTCTCGGCGGGTTCCACGGGCGCTTCTCTGGCGGTGGCGGCGGTGGGAATGGGTCGTTTGCCGAGGGTGTCGAGACCGGCCATCGCCAGCCTGATGCCGATACCTTGGAACCCGACAGTTTTGTGCGACGCCGGCGCCAATCTGACGTTACGTCCCGCCCAGTTGGTGGAGTTCGCGGTGATGGGCTCGGTGGTGGCGGAGACAACGGCCGGCATCCAGAATCCACGGGTGGGGCTGCTCAACAACGGCTCGGAGGATTCCAAGGGCCGCGAGCTGGAGAGAGAAGGCCTTGCTCTCTTGCGGGAAGCCCCTATCAATTTTGTGGGGAATGTCGAGGGAAACGATTTCGCCACCGGCGCGGTGGATGTGATCGTGACCGACGGTTTCACCGGGAATGTCTTTTTGAAGACGGTAGAGGCCTCGGTGGCGATGACCGCCAAAGCGTTTTTCTCAATGTTGGAGGAGAATGAACCCGAGGCCACAGAAAAGGTGAGACCGCAATTCTCGGCACAGGGTCGTCAACTGATGGACGATCGTCATGCCGGCGCCCATCTGGTGGGCGCCCGGGGCATCGCGGTCATAGCGCACGGACATGCACGAAGTTCGGCTATCGCCAAGGCCCTGCAGATGGCGCACGACGGCGCCGAGTGCCGGCTGTCTGAGCGGATCGGGGAGAGGTTCCTCTGCCTGTAAGCCATTTACAAAGGCGCCTGGGCCATCGATTCTCTTCACCGGAGCTGTTGCTGACCGCTCTTACCCACCGCTCCTATGCCAACGAGAAAAGTATCCCCGACAACGAGAGGTTGGAATTTCTGGGCGACACTGTCTTGCAACTGGCAGTCACCCGCCACCTCTTCGCCGAATACCCGCTCCTCCGAGAGGGCCAGATGACTCGCGTGCGAGCGGCGGTGGTGAGAAAGGAATCCTTGGCGCAGGTGGCGAAGGCACTCGACTTGGGAGAGGCCCTCCGGTTGGGCAAAGGCGAGGTCCTATCGGGTGGCCGTGTTAAACCGAGCATCCTGGCCGACGCCATGGAGGCGGTGATCGGCGCGGTCTACCAGGATGGAGGGTGGAAACCGGCCGAGAAGCTGATAGTGACTCAATGGCGGGAAATGATCGCCTCCCAAGCGGCGGCGCCCGATGCCCGCGACGCCAAGACGCATCTGCAGGAGATGCTGGCTTCGGAGGGCAAGTTACCCGAATATCGGAGGAAGGAGGAGGGCCCCGGTCATGACCGCCGGTTCCGGGTGGAAGTATGGGTGGATGGGGAGCGCCATGGGGTGGGGAAAGGATCCTCTCGGCGATTGGCCGAGCAGCAGGCGGCGGGACAAGCCTTGAAGGTCCTCTATCCCGATGCGGCGTTGACCCACCTGCAGCCGATGCCCTCGGCCTCCGCTCCCGGGGTTGGCGACGTGTCTCCGAAAAAATACCGATGGAGTCGCTGGCGTCAGGGAAGGGTCGGACGGAAGTCTTGATCTGAGCAAAGATGCCCGAACTTCCGGAAGTAGAGACGGTGCGCAGGGCTCTCCAGGCTGCGCTGGAAGGTCGCAGGGTGGCCGCCGCCCGGATTTGTCATCCACGCACAGCCCGTCGTCACGCCCGTTCCACAGATGTGGAAGATCGTCTGGCTGGTCGTCGGGTTCTGCGGGTGGGCCGGATTGGAAAGTTCCTGCTGATCGAGTTGGACGCCGATCTGACCTGGGTGATCCATTTGGGGATGTCCGGTCGGATCCGTTTCGCCCCACCGGGTGATCCCCTGGAGCGGCATACCCGTTTTTGGGCGGAGTTGGAATCGGGCCCCTCCGTGCGCTTCATTGACCCAAGGACCTTTGGATTCGTGGCGGTGTTCACATCCGGGGAGATGGACGATTCCACCCTGGCGAAACTGGGCGCCGATGCCTGGAAGGAACTGCCATCGGCCGGTTGGCTCACCGCGCGGATGAGATCGCGAACCATTCCGGTCAAGAGCCTGCTGTTGGACCAGCGTTTTGTGGCGGGTTTGGGAAATATCTATTCCGATGAGGTGCTCCACCGGGCGAGAATCCACCCCTCCCGGCGGGCGGGACAACTTTCGGAGACGGAGGTACGGAGAATCCACTCCCAGGTGCGCCCGGTGCTGGCGGAAGGGATCAGCCGGGGAGGCACCAGCCTGGATGACTTGGCCTACCTGTTGCCGGATGGCCGGGCCGGGGGATTCCTCGCGTATCTTCGGGTATACGGTCGAGAAGACCAACCCTGCCGATCCTGTGACGCTCCGATCCGGCGGATGGTGATTGGAGCGCGGTCCTCTTACTTCTGTCCCGTGTGCCAGTCGGCGTCAGACGGCCCGCCGCCGAAGGGATAAACCGTGGCAACGGGCCCACATCCGGTAACTTTGATACTCCGATGTTCTTGAAGTCCATCACTCTGGCCGGGTTCAAGTCCTTTGTAAATCGGACCACTCTTGATCTGGGTCCGGGGATAACGGTGATGGTTGGCCCAAACGGCTCGGGAAAGTCCAACATCGTGGATGCGGTGGCTTGGGCTACGGGCGGCCAACCAACCCGCACTCTCCGGGCGGACCGCTCCGAGGAGTTGCTTTTCTGTGGGACAGCAACGCTCCCTCTTGCCTCCCGGGCAGAGGTAACTTTGGTTTTCGACAACAGCTCGGGCCTTTTACCCATCGATCGTCCGGAGGTGGCGATCACCCGCCGCTATTACCGGTCGGGCGAGTCCGAGTTCGAGATCAACCGGACGCCGTGTCGACTACTGGACATCACCGAGTTGTTGGCCGAGGCGGGGCTGCGGAAAAGCCGGTACGCCTTGGTGGGACAGGGCCAGGTCGACCAGATACTCAACGCCTCTCCCTCCGAACACCGCAAGGCCTTGGAGGAGGCGGCGGGAGTGGGGAAACATCTCTGGCGACGGGACAAGGCGGTTCGTCGTCTCGAATCCACCCGATCGGACCTGGATCGGATCGGGGATCTGATCGCGGAAAGGAAACGCAGGCTGCGTCCGCTTCGCCGTCAGGCCGAGGCGCTCGGGCGCTATTCCCGGCTTGGCGAGGACATCAGGGCGTTGCGCCTGTATCTGGAGGGCGAGCGACTGCGAGACATCGATGAACGGCTCGAGGTGGCGGTCGAGAGCCGTTCACTATGGGAAGGGGTCCGTTCGGAGGTGACGGAAAAGCGAGAGCAGGGCCTAGCTGCCCTGGCGGGGATCGAATCTGCCCAGGAGGCGCTCCGTTCGGAGCCGGGCGGTGGCGTCCTGCGGGATTGGGAGATGGTAACCGAGCGGATGCTGCGCCTCGCGGAGGTGGCGGCCCTCCAAACCGAAACCCGAAGGCATCGTCGGCAGGCAGAGTCTCGGCGACTTGCCTTGATCGACGAGCGCGCCGGGTTGGAGAAGAGCCTTGCGGAGCTGGGCGATATGCTGGCGGCCGGCGAGATGGCGGTGGAAGAATCCCGGACCGCCCAGGAGCGACTGGTCAGGTACGAACGGAGATTGACAGCTCTTCAGGGGGCAGGCGCGGAGGCCGAGACCGGGGGGCTGGTAAATGAACAAGCCGCTTTGGAGGCTGCGGAGGATCGGGATCGCAAGGAGTTGGAAGCGGTGGAGTCCCGACTTGCGGAGGTGTCGGTTGCCGCAAAGATGCTGGACACGGAGATAGTGGAGATCGAACTGCGACTGGCCGAGGAGGAGGCTTCGTATCGCGCCAAGGAGAAAGAGGCGGAACTGACGGCTCTGGGAGCCAGAGAGAAACGCGATTGCCTGCGGGCCGCGGAGATCCAAGCCGCGGAGGCCCGGACCGAAATGGCGGAGACCGTAGCCCGACTGGAGGTCGCCCGACAGTCCCTGGGGGTTCGCGATCCCGACCGGAGAAGGCAAGTGGAATCCCTGACCGGATGGGCCGGGTGGGTTTCGGAGTTGCTCGACGTCCCTTCGGAGTTGGCAGCCGCAGTAGAAGCCGGGCTGGAGAAATGGGCGGCGGCGGCGGCCTTTGAGGGTCCGGTGGCGTTGGGAAACGCGGTGGACAGGTTGGGAGATAAAGATGGTCTGAATGGTCCGGTGTCGATGGTCAGTTGTCGCTTTCCCGGGAGGCCGGACAGCCCCGCCCGGACAGTGGCCGCTTCCGGCAGCGAGGTAACGCCCCTCGTGGATCTGTTGGCCGGCAATGACCAATCCGTTTTAGCCCTCCGCCTGCTGGGTGACGTTGTGCTGGTAGAGGACTGGCGAAGCGGGTGGGAAGTGATGGGAAATCATCCACATCTGCGGGCGGTGACCCGCCGAGGCGACCTGATTACCGTCCGGGGAGTCTCGCTGGGCGGTGGAGTTCGGCTGCCTGACCTGGCGGCGGCGACAGCCAAGGCGGCGGCGACGACGACCGCTTGCGATGTTCTGGAAGGGGAAGTCAAAAGACTGCGTGAGGAGGCAAAGTCACTGGGAGAATCCCAAGAGCAGGTCTCCGCGGGTTTTGAACGCCAACGTCGGGTGTGGTTGGAAGAGCAGCGAAAGTTGGATCGGGCGCTGGCGCGTCGACAGGAGATCGGCCGGGAAGAAAGCCGGCTGAGCGGGCGGCGGGAGTCTCTTGTGGATGCGGGCGCGGAGCGGCGCGTCCGCATGGCCGAGTTGGCAGAGCGGATCACCCGGCTGCGCGGCGGGAGGTTGGACGCGGCCGTGGAGGGGGAGCGGCTTGCCGGGCGACTGGAGGAGGCTTCCCGGTCCCGGATGGCAGCCGACCAGGAATACCTTGCGCGAACCACCGAACGCACCCGCCTTGATGAGCGTCGCAGGCTGGGACAGACTCGATATGAGCAGATCATGGTGGAGCTGGCCAAGGTGGCGTTCCCACCCGAGGAACCGTGGCGGGACTACTCCGAAGAGGTGGCGGAGTTGGCCTCCACGGCGCTCGGTTTGATGGATACCCGTCGGAGAGTCCTGGCCGAGTTGGACCGGGCGTCCAAGCAGCAGGCACGGGAACTGGCGGCCGAAGCGATACTGGTCCGGAAAGCCATCGGAGAGGCCAACGACGCCGAGCGCCGAGCCACCACCGAACTGGAGAAGCTAATCGCCGAGGTTGCCCTGTTGGAGGCCCGCCGCCAATCCACGGTTGAGGGCCTGGGGGGGATAAATGCCGATCCGGCGGAGGCGCTCACAGCCCCGGTTCCCGAGGTGGATGACCCGGCGGGAACTTTGGAATCTCTGATTGCCGAGTTGGATCGGGCTCGGCCCATCAACCACTACGCCGCTTCGGACCTCTCCCAGCTGGAAGCCGAGTTGGCAGAGCTGTCTGGCCAACACGACGACATTGTCGAATCCGGCCAGCAGCTGCACAAGGTGATCTCGGAGTTGGAGAAAGAGGCCACCGAACGATACCTGGCCACCTTCCGGGAGACAGCGACTGCTTTTGAGCAGGTCTTCGGTCAGGTTTTTCCGGGCGGGCGAGGCATGCTTCGCATTGTCGATCCGGCCGATCCGCTCGGATCAGGAGTGGAGATCCGCGCTCGACCGCTGGGGAAACGGGTATCACGGCTCAGCTTGTTGTCAGGCGGCGAGCGGGCCTTGGGCGCCTTGGCCTTCCTCTTTGCGATGATGAGGACCCGCCCATCGCCCTTCTACCTTCTGGATGAGGTGGATGCCACCCTGGACTCCGCCAACCTGCATCGGGTGCTGGAGGTCGTCAGGGAACTTCGCGCTCGGGCGCAGATCCTTATCATCAGCCATCAGCCACAGACCGCGGAATCCGCTGATCTGCTCTATGGGGTGACCATGCCTCCCGGAGGCGCTACCCAGGTGGTGTCCCGTCGCATGGACCGGGACGAAGTCGTCCGGCCGAAAGCGCCGAGGACACAGACCAAGTCCGCCTAAAGAAGGGCGCTCGGACCAGAAACAGGCAGACATGCCGCTCGAATAAAAGAGATTGGCAAAACCCCTACCGGTTGGGGGTTGACTCTCGTCACATCCCTGCCTCACACTGCCAATGGCTACAAAAACCTTCCGGCCGGGGTCCAGAGCTCACCCAGACCGCAAAAACCAGAGGTCAATATCGCTGAAAACCGGCGCCCCACGGTCGCGGATTTTCGCGCTTTCACAACGGCGAGGTGGTGGCGGGGGAGGGAGCCCAACGGGGAGAAATCTGATCCGGAAATTCGCGGATTAGAAAAAGAATTCGCGCAATAACCAAAACCTGGACGCCCATGCCGGCGAGGGGACGCATGGCGAGGGAGGGCCCATTAAACTGACCGAGAGTGGCATGGCTGACTGGCTGGTGGAGAAAGCGTCGCGCTTTTGTCCTGGAAGAATCACAGTCCCAGGTGGATCCGACCATCTCCGCGATGGCCAAGACCCGGGATGCCTTGTGGTCGATGCTCCGATCGACGGGAGGCGAACGGCTCGACGCCCGCTTTTGGGCCGGGCTGGAGGAGGCCCTGATAGCAGCAGATATAGGTATGGAGATCTCCGCGGAGTTGGTTGCCGCGGTCCGAGAGCGAAAGCCCGCCGACCACGCTGGGGCCCGTGCATTTCTGGCCGAGGAAATGATTGCGCTGTTTGGTGATCGAGACCGTAGTTTGGAGTGGTGCGGCGACGGGTCTCCGAGGGTGGTTATGGTGGTGGGAGTGAACGGAGCAGGCAAGACAACCACCGCGGCGAAGATCGTCCATTGGCTGTCCGTGAGGGACAAAGTTTGCCTGTTGGGGGCGGCGGACACTTACCGTCCGGCCGCCCAGCGTCAACTGGCGACCTGGGCGGGGCTGATGGGAGTGGAGATGGTGGGGGGAGAAGAAGGGGCCGATCCGGCGGCGGTGGCCCGGGACGCCTGGTCGGCGGCGAAGAGCCGAGGTCATGAAGTGGTGGTGATCGACACCGCGGGACGACTGCACTCCAAGACGCACCTGATGAGCCAGTTGGAGAAGATGAAGCGGGTTCTGGTCAGAGCGGCCGGAAAGGTGGATGAGGTGTTGTTGGTGCTCGATGCTTCCACCGGCCAGAACGGGTTGATCCAGGCCCGGGAGTTCTGCGACCGGGTGGGGGTAACCGGAGTGGTGCTGACCAAACTGGACGGAACCGCCCGGGGTGGGGTGGCCGTGGCGGTGGAACGGCGTCTGGGCGCCCCCGTCAAGTTGGTGGGGACCGGAGAGGAACTTTCGGATTTGGCGCCTTTCGCGGTTGAGACATTCGTGCGGGCGCTGTTGGAGGAAAAACCCTAATGAACGACCACGGCACTCTGGTGGAAAGGGCGCGTCGGGCCGCAGTTAACTCCTATTCTCCCTATTCGCGGTATCGGGTGGGTGCGGCCTTGGTGTCCGGAGACGGGGCGGTCTTCTGCGGCGCCAATGTCGAGAACGCCTCTTATCCGGTGTCCAACTGCGCAGAGGCGACTGCTGTCAACACCGCAGCCGCTTCGGGGGTGAGAAAGATCGACACTGTGGCGGTGGCGTGCATCGACGCCGTCTCAATCGAAGACGCCTATCCGTGCGGCCGCTGTCGACAGGTGATGAACGAGTTCGGAGTGGAGACAGTGTTAGTAGCCGCCGGCGCCGGACCATACCGCACCCATGCCCTGTCCGAGCTGCTGCCCTACGGATTTTCCGGTGACGTCCTGCTGGGAGAGGAAGAGTTTGGGCGAACGAGTCGAGATTAGACTTTTAGCCGTTATCACTCCCGGACCGGGTGGAGACCCCATCGGAAGGAATCCCACATGATTGACATGCGACCCCTCTCCCAGGTGGATCCCCTCACCGCCGGGCTGATCCGCCGTGATGTGGAGCGCCAGAACAGCCACATCCACCTGATCGCTTCCGAGAACTTCGCGTCTCCGGCGGTGATGGCCGCTTCCGGCTCCATCTTCACCAACAAGTACGCGGAGGGCTACCCCGGCCGTCGCTACTACGAAGGGTGCGGCGTGGTGGATGAGATCGAAAGTTTGGCCATAGAGCGGGCCAAATCGCTGTTCGGGGCGGACAGCGCCAATGTGCAGCCCCACTCGGGAGCCCAGGCCAACATGAGTGTCTATTTTTCGCTGCTGAAGCCCGGGGACACGGTGTTGGGTATGCGGCTCGACCAGGGCGGTCACCTCACTCACGGTTCGCCGGTCAACTTTTCGGGTCTTTACTACAACTTCGCGGCGTACGGGGTGGATCCCGAGACCGAGCGGGTCGATATGGACCAGGTCAGGGCATTGGCTCATGAGCATCGTCCCAAGATCCTGCTGGCGGGCTACTCGGCTTACTCCCGACACCTCGATTACCAGGGATTTCGGGAGATCGCCGATGAGGTGGGCGCCATTTTTATGGTGGACGCCGCCCATTTCATCGGGCTGGTGGCCGGCAAGGCCTACCCCAACCCCGTCCCGTTCGCCGACATCGTCACCGGCACCACCCACAAGGCCCTGCGCGGGCCGCGCGGGGGTCTGGCGCTGGCCAGGGAGGAATACGCCGCCGACATCAACAAGGCGGTGTTTCCCAACACCCAGGGTGGACCGATCATCAACCAGGTGGCGGCCAAGGCGGTCTGTTTCTTGGAAGCCTCCACCCCGGAGTTCCACTCGTACGCCACCCAGGTCGTGCGCAACGCCTCGGCCATGGCCGCCGCGGTGCAGGACGCCGGCGCCCGGGTGGTGTCGGGAGGCACCGATAACCATCTGTTCCTGATTGATTTGAGATCGGTCTCCGCAGACCTCACCGGGCGGGCCGCGGCCCGCCTGCTGGATCGGCTGGGGATAACTCTCAACTTCAACACCATTCCCTTCGATCCGCGGCCTCCCTACCGGGCGTCCGGCCTGCGGATAGGGACTCCCGCCATGACCTCCCAGGGCATGACCGAACCCCAAGCCCAAGAGGTGGGTTCGTGGATCGTGGAAGCTCTTCGGGGACGCGACGACGAGTCAGTGCGGGCGGATGTGGCCGGCCGGGTGGCGGAACTGGCTGCCTCCTTCACCCCCTATCCGACTGGTTTTCGAGGATACGGTGAAGCTGGATAACCTTTTGATTTGTTATCTCTAATTCGGGAATGGGCTTGGACGTAGAAGCAGCATTGGGTCGTCGCCTGGCGCGGCGGGCGCTTGTGATCGCGCCGCCGGCCGGGTTGATCTCTTGGGCGCTGTGGACGATGTCGGCCGGTTGGTGGGCGGTGATTGGGGCGCTGATCGCTGCCGGATCCTTCGCGGTGACCGGTTGGGCGCTGTCCCGCGCGGCCCGCCGTTCTTTCCTCACTCTGGGAGTGGTGGCCTTTGGGGGGTTCGTGGCGCGGCTGGTGATCATCACCGGCCTGGTGTGGGCGGCGGTGACCATCTGGGATGCTCATCTCTACGGGATGTTCCTGGGGGTAGGCGCGGCTTGGCTGGGTGCCTTGACTGCCGAAGCGCGCCGGCAAGTGGTGGCCGGATGAGTTTTCCTCTCCTGGCGCAAGTGGTAGAGGTGCCGAGCGATGTCAACCAGTTGTTTGACTGGCCGGTGGTGCTGCCGCTGGGAATCAACCGGGTGGTGTTGCTCATGTTCCTGGCCACCCTGGCCACCTTTCTCTTCTTGTATCTGCCGGTGCGCAAGCCCCGGGTGGTTCCCACCAAGATGGGGGTGTTGGTGGAGACCATGGTCGATTTTGTCCGCAACGGCATAGCCCGCGACACGATCGGGCCCGATTCCACGAAATATGAGTGGCTGCTGGTTCCCATGTTCTTCTGGTTGCTCTTTTTGAACCTGCTGGAAGTAACCCCACTGATCAACTTTCCGGTTACCTCCCGAATGGCCATCCCCGCCTTCCTTGCCGGGTTGGTGTGGGTGGTGTTCGTGTTCGTGGGGCTGAAGAAGCACGGGCTCGGCTATATTCGGAGCTCCCTGATTCCACTTGGGGTTCCCAAAGCCCTGTTGATCCTGGTAATCCCCGTCCATCTGATCTCCACTTTCCTGATCCGCCCGATCAGCCTGGCCGTCCGGCTCTTTGCGAATATGATCGCCGGCCACATCATGCTCACGGTATTTTTTCTGACCTCTGCCTCCTATTTCGTGTTGGAGCCGAAGGCGGTGGCTTTTGTGGTCCCCTTGGCCTTCGCCATCCTCATTACCGGATTCGAGATTTTCGTAGGGGTTCTGCAAGCATTCATTTTTACCTTGTTGACCGCTGTCTATATAGAAAGCTCCATAAATGTGGAGCATTGATCCCGACTCGCTTATAAAGGAGAGGAACCGTTGGAAGCTGATGCTGCTGCACTGATAGGTGCAGGACTTGCCTACGGACTGGCCGCCATCGGGCCGGGCGTAGGAATTGGAATAGTGGTGGGCAATGCCGTACAGGCAATGGTCCGCCAGCCGGAAATGGCCGGGCAGGTGAGAACGACCATGTTCTTGGGGATCGCCTTCACTGAGGCGCTAGCCCTCTTCGGGCTGTTGCTCTTCTTCATCCTGTTTGGCGCCGGAGGTTGAGAATGTCGCCGGATCTCCTCATTCTGGCCGCTTCGGAGGAGAAGTCAGGCCTGTTCCTGATTCTTCCCGACCCGGCCGAACTGATTTGGGGAGCGGTGAGCTTCGTCGTAATCGTTCTTTTGATCTGGAGGTTCGCCATGCCGGCGCTGGGTCGGACCTTGGATGCCCGCCGCGAAGCGGTGGTGGCCCAGCTGGAAGAAGCTGAGCAGGCCAAGGGAACGGCGGAGCGTCTGCGCGATGACTATCAACGTCGAATGGACGAAGGCGCCCAGCGGGCGGATCGGATAGTGGAGTCCGCCCGGTCGGACGCCGAGAGCCTGCGACAGGAAATCATCGGGCGCGCCGAAGCTGAAGCCGCCCAGATAGCCGAGCGAGCTCGCTCCGAGGCCGAGGCCGAGCGCTCCCGGGTGTTGGAGGAGGCGCGCCGGGAGATAACCGTCCTATCGTTGGATATCGCCGAGAAGGTGGTGGGATCCCAAATCGATGCGGCTGCCCACCAGGGACTGGTGGAAGGCTACATCCGGGAGTTGGAGAGAGAAACAGAATAATGAGCGAGGTAACGGAGGGCTACGCTGACGCCCTGTTCGGGTTGGCTGCGGCCGAGTCGCAGTTGGAGCGGGTGGAGAGTGATCTCTACGCCTTGGCCCGGGCAGTGGAAGGCTCTCCCGAGTTGATCGACGCTCTCTCCGATCAGCGTTTTCCCACCGATCGTCTGGAGACTCTGTTGTCGGAACTTCTGGCCGATCGAGTCTCGCCGGTGACCCGGGAGGCGATGGGTCTTTTGATCCGCATGGGAAGGGCTTCCGAACTGGTGGAGATCGCCGACCGGCTGGTGGAGAAGGCGGTGCTGTCCCGCGGCCGCCAGATAGCCGAGGTTCGCTCGGCCGTTCCCCTCGCCCAAGAGACCGTTGATCGTTTGGAAGGTGTCCTGTCGGGTGTGGTGGGACATCCGGTGGAGGTGAAGGTGGTGGTCGATCCGGAGGTGTTGGGTGGATTGGTCGCCCGGGTGGGAGACCTGGTGGTGGACGGGACGGTCCGCTCCAGAATGAACCAGGTACGCGCCTTGCTGGCTGGCGTTTGAATAGCTAAGGAGTAGCCAATGGCCGAGATAACTATCACCGCCCGCGACATAACCGAGGCGCTCCGCAAAAGCCTGGAAGACTGGCATCCTTCCGTCTCCCGTGAGACGGTGGGCTATGTCGCCTCCATTGCCGACGGGGTCGCCAGGGTGAAAGGTCTTCCCCAAGCCATGTCGTCGGAGCTGTTGGAGTTCGATGGAGGGCTGCTGGGAGTGGTGCTCGATTTGGAGGAAGATTCCATCGGCGTGGTGATGATGGGAGAAGCGAACCATGTGGAGGAGGGCGATCCGGTGCGACAGACCGGTCGGGTGCTGGAAATCGGGGTGGGTGACGAGCTTTTGGGTCGGGTGATCGACCCGCTGGGTAATCCGATTGATGGTCGGGGGCCGATCAACACCTCAGGCCGGCGACGCCTGGAGGTACCGGCCCCGTCGGTGGTGCAGCGTCAACCCGTTCACCAGCCGCTCCAAACCGGCATCAAGGCTATCGACGCCATGACCCCGGTGGGACGGGGACAACGGGAGCTGATCATCGGCGATCGCCAGACCGGAAAGACCGCCTTGGTGGTGGACACCATCATCAATCAGCGTGACACCGATGTGAAATGCGTGTATGTGGCTATTGGCCAAAAGGCTTCCACGGTGGCGGAAGTGGTGGCCTCTCTCACCGAGCACGGCGCCATGGACTACACGGTGGTGGTGAACGCCTCGGCCTCCTCGCCCGCCGCCCAGCAGATGTATGCCCCCTATGCGGGGTCGGCCATCGGCCAGCACTGGATGTACGAAGGGGGTCACGCCCTGATCATTTTCGACGACCTCTCAAAGCAGGCGGTGGCCTACCGGGAAATCGCGTTGCTGCTGCGCCGCCCTCCCGGGCGGGAGGCTTATCCGGGTGATGTCTTCTATCTGCACAGCCGACTGCTGGAACGATGCGCCAAACTCTCCGATGAGTTGGGAGGGGGCTCCATGACCGGACTCCCCATTGTGGAGACCAAGGCGGGAGACGTCTCCGCCTTCATTCCCACCAACGTTATCTCCATCACCGATGGGCAAATCTATTTGGAGACCGACCTGTTCTACTCAGGGGTCCGTCCAGCCATCAACGCCGGCATCTCCGTTTCCCGGGTGGGGGGCGCTGCTCAGGTGAGCGCCATGAAGAAGGTGGCCGGGCCCATCCGGATCAACCTGGCCCAGTTCCGGGAGTTGGAGGCGTTCGCCCAGTTCGGGTCCGAGCTCGACGCCGCTTCCCAGTCGCAGTTGGAGAGGGGCGCCCGGGTTGTGGAGGTTCTCAAGCAGCCCCAGTTCCAGCCGTTTTCCGTGGAGGAGCAGGTGCTGTCGCTCTACGCGGTCACCAATGGATTCATGGATGGGACGCCGGTGTCGGAGATCTCTCGGTTCGAAAGAGAACTATCCGGGCACATGCGACGCCGCCACGGACATCTGCTGCGTGAAATCGCGGCCGGAGCGCTGCCCGACCCCGAGGCTCTCGACGCGGCCCTGAGGGAGTTCGCCGAGAGCTTCCGCTCGGGAGACTGAGAGACCGCCTATGGCTTCGGCCGAACTGCGTCTTATCCGTCGTCGTATCTCCAGCGTATCCGCCACCCAGAAGATCACCCGGGCAATGGAGCTGATTGCTGCCTCCCGGATAGTGCGCGCCCAGCAGAGCGTTCTCCGGTCCCGACCCTACGTAACCCGGCTGATCGAGGTGATTCACAATGTGGGAAGGGATGCGGGCGGGTCGGGCCACTTGCTGTCGGAGGTGCGGCCGGTCTCGACGGTGGGGCTGGTGATAATCAGCTCCGATCGAGGCTTGGCCGGAGCCTACAACGCCAATGTAATTCGCATGGCTGAGCGAGCGATCGGCCATCATACCGCCTCGGGCCATGAAACCCGCCTGTTCGTGATCGGCAAGAAAGCCCATAGCTATTTCCGGTTCCGTGGGTATCGGTTGGAGCAGACCTTTATGGGGGTCACCGACCGACCCAACTACGGTCACGCCCGGGCAGTGGCCAATTTGGTGATGGAGGCCTATGTTTCCGGAGAGGTGGACGCGGTGGAAGTGTTCTACACCGACTACCGCTCGGCTATCCATCAGTTTGCCGCCCGGGTGGAGCTCTTGCCTGTCCGGCCTCCCGAGGCGGAGCGCAAAGGAGAGGGCGGTTCGGTGTCCTACAGCTATGAGCCGTCTCCCGAGGAGATTCTGAGCAGGATTCTTCCCCGGTACGTTGAAGCGGCCATCTTCGGGTTTCTGTTGGAGAGTTCGGCTTCCGAACACGCCTCCCGGCAGAGAGCGATGAAGGCGGCCACCGATAACGCCAAAGAACTCACCAAAGTACTGAGCAGGGTGGCCAATCAGGCCCGGCAGGCCGAGATCACCACCGAGATATCAGAGATCGTGGGCGGCGCTGAAGCGCTCATGGCCTCGGAACGCTGAAAAAACCAAAGAAAAAGGAGCGGACAACGTGGCAGATGCGATGAGCGCGGGACGGATTATAAAAGTTACCGGCCCGGTGGTGGATGCCGAGTTCCCCCCTGGGGAGTTGCCCGAAATCTTGCATGCCTTGGAGATTGACTTCGAGGTTGGCGGAGATAAACAGACAGTGATATGTGAGACAGCCCAGCATCTGGGCAACTCCAAGATCCGGGCCATAGCCATGCGTTCCACCGACGGACTGGTCCGGGGAACCGAGGTGCGCAACATGGGCG
This sequence comes from Acidimicrobiia bacterium, assembly GCA_965248705.1. Taxonomy (GTDB): domain Bacteria; phylum Actinomycetota; class Acidimicrobiia; order Spongiisociales; family ZC4RG35; genus Bin76. Next base: position 1,679,762 of record CBDFJY010000002.1, read on the forward strand.
GGCCGATCACTGTCCCGGTCGGACCCCAGACCCTGGGACACATTTTCAACGTGTGGGGCGAGCCCCTGGATGTTCCATCCGACTCTTTGGAGTTCGAGGAACGTTGGCCGATCCACCGCCAGCCCCCCAAATATGAGGATGTCGAGCCCCAAAGCACGCTTTTCGAGACGGGGATCAAGGTAATTGACTTGCTGGAGCCCTACATCGAAGGGGGAAAGATCGGGATGTTCGGTGGGGCGGGGACCGGCAAGACGGTTGTGATCCAGGAGATGATCAACCGGGTGGCTACCCAACACGGCGGCGTGTCGGTGTTTGCCGGAGTGGGGGAGCGGACCCGAGAAGGGAACGACCTGTTTTTGGAGATGACCGAATCGGGGGTAATTAACAACGCCACCCTGGTTTTCGGGCAAATGGATGAACCACCGGGAGTGAGGCTCCGGGTGGCGTTGGCCGCCCTGTCGATTGCCGAGTACTTCCGCGACGAGATGCGCCAGGACGTGCTGTTGTTCATCGACAATATTTTCCGCTTCTCCCAGGCGGGCTCCGAGGTCTCCACCCTGTTGGGTCGTATGCCCTCGGCAGTGGGTTATCAGCCCACTCTGGCTGACGAGATGGGACTGCTGCAAGAGAGGATTACGTCATTGCGGGGCAAGTCCATCACCTCCCTGCAGGCTATCTATGTGCCCGCCGACGACATAACCGACCCGGCGCCGCACACCACCTTCGCCCATCTGGACGCCACCACCGTTTTGTCCCGCAAGCTCGTGGAGTTGGGGATCTATCCGGCGGTGGACCCGCTCGACTCCACCAGCCGGGCGCTCGATCCCCAGTATGTGGGGGAGGATCACTACCGGGTGGCCACCTCGGTGCAGCAAATCCTCCAGCGCTACAAGGATCTGCAGGACATTATCGCCATCTTGGGGATTGACGAGTTGGCCGAAGAGGACAAGTTGGCGGTGTCGCGGGCTCGCCGGATTCAACGCTTCCTTTCCCAGCCGTTCTTCGTGGCCGAGCAGTTCACCGGCATTCCCGGCAAGTGGGTCGATCTGGCTGAAACGGTCTCCGATTTCGACCGGATCATCTCCGGGGAGGTGGATCACCTCCCCGAACAGGCCTTCTACATGGTGGGCAACCTGGAGGAGGCGGAGGCCAAGGCGAAGGGGTTGTCTTAGCTGTGGCCCGTCCCTTCCGTGTCGATGTGGTCTCACCGGAGGGGAACCTGTGGTCGGGAGAGGCGGAGTTTTTGGTGGCCCGCACTACCGAAGGCGAGATCGGCATCCTGGCGGGACACGAACCGTTGATGGCTGCTCTCGCCGCCGGCCCGGTGCTGATCGACCACGACGGGGATCAGCGAACCACGATTGCCGTCCATGGCGGGTTTCTGCAGGTGTTGGAGAACCGGGTGACCCTGCTCACCGACCGGGCCCGGGTTACCGCAGGTGACCGCGCCGAAGCAATCGAGGAAGCCCGCAGGCTGGTCGCCGCGGACAGCGCCCTCCAGTTCGAAGAACCGGGGAGCTAGACAGAGCCCCAATTGTCAGCGAAGAGCTAGGGAGCCAGGCAGACCCGTCCCATCGCTTGGCGTTCTGTCAGATAGCCGAGGGCGGCCGGGGCCTCCTCGAAGGGATAGACCCGGTCCACATGGGGGTGGAGAAAGCCCTGCTCGCACCATTCCTGAAGCTGGGCGAGATTGGCCCGGTTGTCTTCGGGATACCGTTCCACAAAGTCGCCCCAAAACACTCCTACGGCCGCAGCCGATTTCAGCAGCGCCAGGTTGAGGGGCAGTCGGGGAATCTCCCCGGAGGCAAAACCAACCACCAGCAACCGTCCGTTCCAGGCGAGCGACCGAAAGCATTGCTCGGTGACCGCCCCTCCCACCGGATCGTAGACCACATCAGCGCCCCTGCCGTCGGTAAAGCGGCGAATCGCGGCCCGCAGATCTTCCCGGTCATAGCGGATGGCCAGATCTGCCCCGCGCTCGAGGACAAACTGCGCTTTTTTGTCGGAGGACACGGCCGCTGCCACCCGGCATCCCAGTTGCTTGGCGATCTCGACGGCGGCGATCCCCACTCCACCCGCTGCTCCCAGCACCACCACCGTCTCGTTTTCCGAGAGGGCGCCCCGATCGACCAAGGCATGGTAGGAGGTGCCGTAAGCGGTCATGAAGACAGCCGCCTCGATGTCGGTCAAATTGTTGGGCGACGGCGCAGTAAGGGAGACATCTGCTATCACCGCTTCGGCGAAACACCCAACTCCGGCGAAGGCCATTACCCGGTCGCCCACTCTCACCGAGTGCACTTCCGGTCCAACCTCGGTTACCGTTCCCGCTCCCTCGAAACCGGGGATGAAGGGGAGGTCGGGCTTTATCTGATAGAGACCCGACACCATCAGGATGTCAGCAAAATTGAGCCCTGACCCTCCGAGAGCGATTTTGACCTGTCCTGGTCCAGGCCTCGGATCGGGAACCTCATTGGTTCGCAAGCCGGACGGCCCTTTCCAATCAGTGCATACAACGGCTTTCACAAGATGCTTAGGTTACCTGATGGGAGAAGCCGCATTATCGGTGAGCCGGTAACGGCTTGTGGTGCTCTGCGTCTTGGAGAGTAAGCGGGTTGGAAAGGAATATGGACACACCGGATTACTCCGGAGAAGTTCTCAGGGCTATTGCCAAAGCCTATCGGGACGAAATGGGTCCGGCCCGGGCCGAACAGTTGGCGGCCCGTGCTGTGGCTCGGTCCGGGGCTCAGCGTTCCCTGGTCAGGCGTATAGGGTTGCTGGCGCCGAGCCTTGCCCTTGCCGCGTCGGTGGTGGTTGCGGGAGTGGTGGTGCTCACCAGCGATTCTGATCCCCTCCCTCCGGTAGTGTCCGCCCCGGTTCCGGAGGTGACTGCCCCGGAAGGGACCCAAACCACGATTGTTCCCACCTTGACCAGGGAAGGGCTTATGGAAGCCCTCGATCTGATTGATCGACAACAGCCGGTCGCCGCCGCGGAGGTGGTATTCGAGGCGCTTTCCTACATCGCAAAGTCGGTTACGACAAAGGCCCCTTCGGTTTCGCCTACGCCTCTCCCCGAAGAAAGACGGACGCCAACCACATTCTCGTCCGTGGGGGGAGAGCTTTCGCCCGAACCAGGTACCCAGCCCGGACAGGGTACCGATCCGGCATCGGGCCCGCCTTCAGAGACCGGGGTGGTTGCGGTTGAACCGCCGGAGGACGTGACATCGGATAACCAGCCATCCATTGAGGAACTCGGTCAGGTGCTCAAGATTGAGGTGGAGGAGTTGCTGGCAGTCATCAACGTTCCCGAATCGGATCCGAACGCACTACCCGAGGCGGTTGAGGAAGTGGAAAACGCAATCTTTCCTATCCTTGAATATGAATCTGAACCGACTATCATTTTCCCTACCGCCGATGAAGATGAATCAGGCGAAGAGGGTTCCGGTTAGGAAGCGGTAACAGCCTCGCAATCTCCAGAAACGGCCTCTTTTACCCAAATTGACAAAACCTGAAGTTCCGAGGCAATAGCGTAGGGCTGAATGGTGCCCACGGATTCTTCCCAATGGCCTCCCTCGCTCGCTGAGGCAACTGCCGCGCGCGACGGCGACCAAGCTGCTCTCGCCGCGATTCTCACCCAGGGACTGCCCCGGCTGGTGGCTTTCTATCGTGGTCAGGGTTTGGATTATGCCGACGCCGAGGATGTGGCGAGCGATGCCTGTGAGTCCATTGTCCGTTCTATCGGCCGTCTGCGATCTCCACAGGCTTTTGAGGCGTGGTTCTGGAGAGTGGCCCGCTCCAAGTTCCATGACTACCTCCGACGACGCCACCGGCCTCTGCCTGCTCCCGAGTTGGAGACGAGCCACGTTCTTCCCGAGGAGCATGCTCTGGACCAAGAGGATTATCGAATAGTGCGACGCGCCTACGCCAAACTCGGTTCGCGGGATCGGGAGCTACTCTGGCTGCGCGAGGTGGAAGGGCTTTCCCATGCGGAGATAGGAGGTCGGTTGTTCAAGCGGGAAGGCTCGGTAAGGGTGGCGATGCTGCGCGCTCGTCGCCGATTTGAGCAGCTTCTGGGGGAGGAGAGCAAAACGTCTCATTCCGCGGAGGCTTATCAAACACCTGCTGTCTTGTTCATGGCGGTTAAGGACTCCGACTGCTCCCAGATGGCGGCCGCCTTTCTTCGCACGATGGCCACCGGGCCGGTGAGGGTGTTCAGCGGGGGATCGGCGCCCGCCTCGAGGGTGGATCCGGGGATCGTGACGGTCTTGGCCGAACGAGGAATAGATATCGGCGGGTACAATCCTGCTCGACTGAGTGCGGCGATGGTCGAGGCGGCCGAGGTGGTGGTGGACCTCGGTGAGGAGAACTGTCCGGTAGTGGCGGACAAGCGCTATCTGCGGTGGCAGGTGGAGTCCCCGGCGGGGAAGAGTCTTGCGGAGATGAGAAGGGCGCGGGATGAAATCGAGCGGAGAGTGTGGGAATTAATGGTGTTGTTGGAAATCGAGCCACGTAAGATATAGAAAAGGGGTTCCCGATTTATGGATTTGGTGGCATAGTAAAGGTGAAATGTTTACTTCTCTTATGGAAAACCAACCGTTACGAGCGAAAGTGACTCTGCTGTGGTGGCCCGAACTCCTTTAAGGCAAACCCTCTCGGATCCCAAAGGGGAACGGCGGGTGCGCATCACCGATCAGATAACAGACGAGCGCGGCCGACTCACATCCGATCTGGTCGCTCAGTACTTGTCGGCTATCAGTGAAACAGATCTGCTGGACGCCCAGCAGGAAGTGGAGTTGGCCCAGTTGATGGAAGGAGGCCGTCAGGCGGAGATCAAGCTGGAAGCGGGCGACTATCAGACCGCTTCTGAACAAAGGATTCTGGAGAGGCAAAAGCGTCGGGGAGCAGCCGCCAAAAACCAGTTCGTGCAGGCCAATCTGCGTCTGGTGGTGCACAACGCCCGTCGCTACCAGGGAGTGCGGGGGATTGATTTTCTGGATCTGGTGCAGGAAGGCAACCTAGGTCTGATCAGGGCGGTGGAAAAATTCGACTGGCGCAAGGGGTTTAAATTCTCCACTTACGCCACTTGGTGGATCAAACAGGCCATAACTCGGGCGATCGCCGACAAGTCCCGCACCGTACGGATCCCCGCCCATCTCCACGACACTTTGGCCAAGGTCCGTTTGGCTCAGGGGATTTTGAAGGGAAAGCTCGGTCGTCTGCCCAACCCCGAGGAGATATCACGAGAGACCGGCATTCGTATAGACCATGTGGAGCAGGCCCTGGTGCTTTCGGACACCGTTTCCCTGGAAGAGCCGGTTGGGGAGGATGGGGCGCAGCGGGGGGACTTCATCGAAGATGGTGACGCCGACGACCCGGAGGCCATTGCCGAGGCCACCAGCGTGGCGATAGTCATGCGCAACTCCATAAAGAAGCTGCCCGACCGGGAGCGGAAGATCATGGAACTGCGGTACGGTTTGGAAGATGGGATTCCCAAGGGACTGGATGAGATCGGCAGCCACTTCCAGTTGACCCGGGAGCGGATACGCCAGTTGGAGAAGTTGGCCCTGTGCAGACTGCGTCATCCCTCCTATGGGATTCGTCAGCAAGATCTGATTTAGGGGAAAACCCACCCAGATATCTGGCCAGGCTCTAAGGTGGGGTAGCATTCTCATAGGTTTGTCAGGTACCGTTTGATGAAAGAAGGATCCAGGCGCCGTTTGGCGATGAGTGTCCTTCTTATGATGGGTTTGGCGCTTTTGGTGTCTATACCGGCGATCGGTCAGGAATCGGAGTCGATCGGCACCCGGCTGCGTTACCAGAACGAGGAGGGAGACCGAGTGCCGGTGGAGGGGGTGAGGGTCGTTGTCACTACCACCGACGGGTCCGAGATCGGGTCGGGCGCCACCGACGGGGAAGGGATATTCGAAATACCGGTGCCCGGACCTGATGTGTATCTGGTAACCATCGACATCAACACCCTTCCGGCGGGAATCCAACTGCGGGAGCCGGAGCGGATCACGGTGGAGGTGGAGGTCCTCCAAGGTCGGGATGGAAGAGCGATTTTCTCCCTGGCCAGCGGGGAGTCACCGGCTTGGGAGGAGAGCGGAGGAGTCACATTGCGAAGGGTGGCACAACTCACCACCGAGGGTATCAAGTTGGGCCTGTTCCTCGGTATGGCCGCCATCGGTCTCTCGCTGGTATTCGGGACCACCGGGCTGGTCAACTTCGCCCATGGCGAGATGGTCACCTGGGGAATGCTTTCCGCTTATTTTTTCAACTTTTACGGTCTGGCCGGGGTGTTTGGATTCATGGCCGGCTGGTGGCCACCGCTCGGCGAGGGGGTAAACCTGATCCTGGCGGCGATCCTGGCGGTGATTGTGGGAGCGGCCAGCGGCTATATTATGGATCGCTGGATTTTCGGCCCGCTGCGCGCCCGGGGAGTGAGCCTCATCGCCCAGATGGTGGTAACCATCGGACTTTCTATTCTGGCCCGCTACTTGTTTCTCTTCATCTTCGGGGGGAACCTGCGGTTTTTCAAGGACTACTCCGCGCAGAGCGCCCTGAAGATCTGGATCATCGAGATCACTCCCAAGGACCTGATTACAGTGATACTGTCGGTGCTGATCCTGATCGGAGTGGGATTGTTCCTGCAGCGCACCCAGACCGGCAAGGCTATGCGGGCGGTGGCGGATAACCGCGACTTGGCCGAGTCCTCGGGCATCAATGTCCAGCGGGTGATTCGAATCGTCTGGATAGGGGCGGGCGCCCTGGCCGGACTGGGAGGGGTGTTCATCGGACTGGCCGAACAGTTGAGTTGGCTTATCGGCTTCAGGATGCTGCTTTTGATCTTTGCCGGGGTGGTGTTGGGCGGTTTGGGAACCGCTTACGGCGCCTTGTTAGGGTGCCTGCTGGTGGGAATCGGTATTCAGCTCTCGACTCTCTTCATCCCGGTGGAGTTGAAGAATATCGGCGCCTTGGTGGTGCTGGCAATAGTCTTGGTCTTACGTCCGCAGGGTATCTTGGGCAAGCGGGAACGGTTCGGGTAGCTATGACGTTGGCGGCGATCGACTGGGGCTTCATCCTCACCCAGACTGTGCAGACATCGGTGGGGCTGGAAGCGGCCGTCTACGCACTGGCGGCGGTGGGACTCAACATCCATTTCGGTTATGCAGGGCTGCTTAACTTCGGACAGGTCGGCTTTGTGGCCATGGGCGCCTACGGGATGGGCTTGTCGGTAACTCTATGGAACCTGAACCCCTTGCTTGCTGTGCTGGTGGGGATGGGCTTCGCGACCGCATTCGCCCTCATTCTGGGAGTGCCCACCCTCCGTCTCCGGGGTGATTATCTGGCTATTGTCACCATCGCCGCCGCCGAAATAGTGCGCCTTCTGGCCCGCTCCACCACCTTGGGTGATATCACCCGCGGCGCGGAAGGCCTGCACGCCTTCATCGGGCCCTTCCGGGAGCTGAACCCCTTTGATCCCAGTTCCGAATACGGAATCGGTCCCGTGCAGTTCGGAGGGAACCAGTTCTTCGCCATTCTGGTGGGCTGGACGGTTACCGCAGTGGCGCTGCTGGTCATCTGGCAAGTGATGCGCAGTCCCTGGGGGAGGGTGGTGAAGGCCATCCGGGAAGACGAGGACGCCGCCCGGGCGCTGGGCAAGAACGCCTATTGGTACAAGCTGCAAGCCCTCATCCTGGGCGGGGTGGTCGGGGGGTTGGCCGGCATGGTGCAAGCTATCGGGAAAGCCACCATCCAGCCCGACTCCTTTGTGCCGGCCTACACCTTCTTTTTCTGGACGGTGCTGATCCTGGGCGGGGTGGGGCGCATTTGGTCGCCGGTGGTGGGCTCCATGATCTTTTGGGCGATGCTCACCTTTTTCCAGGGAACCCTTATCGCCTTGGTGAACGAGGGGTGGATTCCGACCGCTTTGATGGACACCAGTCAGGTCAGCCAGATACGGTTTATGCTGGTGGGGGTGGGCTTGGCGCTGCTGATGGTCTTCCGCCCTCAGGGTATCTTCGGATCAAGGGAGGAGATGATGCTGGATGTCCGATAACGACGGCGCCACGGCTTTGCATCCTCTGGCCGAGGTGGCGCACACTCCGGGAGTAGCCAAGCCCGATCCGATACTGGTGGTCGAAAACATGCGTCGCGCCTTCGGGGGACTGGTGGCAGTGGACGTCGATCATCTGGAGATTCAGCGAGGGGTGATAACCGCGCTGATCGGTCCCAACGGAGCAGGCAAGACCACCTTTTTCAATCTACTCACCGGATTCGACCGTCCTGACGCGGGATCGGTGGTCTTCAACGGAAGGGATGTGGACCGGTTGAGATCACACAGGCGGGCCCGCCAGGGGATGGTGCGGACTTTCCAGCTCACCAAAGCGCTCACCAAACTGTCGGTGATGGAAAACATGAAGCTCGGCGCCAAGGACCAGATCGGCGAGGGTTTCGTCCAGTCTCTGTTCCCGTTTCTCTGGAGATCCCAGGAAGACGCCATCGAAGAGCGGGCGGGTGAGCTTTTGGAGAGGTTTTCGCTCGGGCATATGACTTCGGAGTACTCCGGCACGCTCTCGGGTGGCCAGCGCAAGCTCCTGGAGATGGCCAGGGCGTTAATGGCCTCCCCGGCGGTGGTGATGTTGGACGAGCCGGTGGCGGGAGTCAACCCGGCTCTTACCCAGTCGCTTTTGGAGCACGTCAAAAGACTTCCCGAGGAGGGGGCGACGGTGATATTCGTGGAACACGACATGGATGTGGTGTGGGATATCTCCGACTGGGTGGTGGTGATGGCGGAGGGATCTGTCATCGCGGAGGGATACCCCGAATCGATAGGGAGGAACCAGGCGGTGATCGACGCCTATCTCGGCTCTGGCCATGAGGTCGACGACTCCCAAGAAGATTCCCAGGAAGGAGAATCTTGATGACCGGCCACACTGGTCCGGTCCGGCCGCTTCTGGAGCTGCGTCAACTGGTAGCGGGCTATCTGCCTGGAGTAGATATCCTCAACCGGGTCGATTTGACTCTCTATCCCGAGGAGATGATCGGGATCATTGGCCCCAACGGGGCGGGCAAGTCCACCTTGCTCAAAGCGCTGTTCGGTTTGCTGGAAGTGCGTTCGGGGGAAGTGCTCTACGAGGGAGCATCCATCACCGGCCTCAGGGCGCATGAACTGGTGGCGAGAGGCGTGGGCTACGTGCCGCAGCTCAACAATGTTTTCTCTGCCCTCACGGTGATGGAGAACCTGGAAATGGGGGTGTATCTGGAGCCGCACAAGACCGGCGAGCGGCTGGAAAGGGTGGTGGATCTTTTTCCCCGGTTGGGAGAGCGGCTTGGTCAGCGAGCCGGGCTTTTGTCGGGCGGGGAGCGACAGATGCTGGCTATGGGGCGGGCGCTGATGATGAATCCACGGGTGTTGCTGTTGGACGAGCCCTCGGCGGGACTTTCGCCGGTTCTCCAGGACCAGGTGTTTGCCCGGGCGAGGGATATCAACCGCTCGGGAGTGGCGGTGATCATGGTCGAGCAGAATGCCAGGCGGTGTCTGCAGATCTGCCATCGCGGCTATGTGTTGGATCATGGTCGCAATGCCTATACCGGGACCGGACGCAGCCTCCTGAAAGACCCGAAGGTGGTAGAGCTTTACCTGGGCACCCTGGCCCGGAGAGACTGAGCAGCCAACTCGGGGCCGCGCCCGGCGTTCCCCGCCATAGGGAGGTCACCCCCTCGGTGGGATGGCAGCGACTTTGACTTTACGCATGGAGCGCCGCATCCCCACAAAAAGCAAGTGGGGGCCGGTCGGTGACCGGCCCCCACTCTTTAGTTGTAGTCGGTGGTCGGGTTACCCGGCGGCGAAGACGTATTCGTCCAGTGCCGGGTCGGGGGTGCCCCCACCGCTGTAGGTAGCGATACGGAAGCTGGCTGCGGCTGGTTCGCCGGCTTCTACGAACTCATAGGGTCCGCCTACTCCGTCGTAGTCGGGGTCACCGCCCCCGGCGATGACGTCCTTGCATTCCGCGAAGCTGGTGCACTTGGTTCCGCCTCGGGTTACGTCGTTGATCTCCGCGCCGATCTCTACCGGGTCGTCTGACTGGGCAACCAGCGCGGCCAGAGCCACGATGATGAAGGCGTCATAGGTTTCTGCGCCATAGGCGTAAACCCCTTGCAAGCCGCCTTCATAGGCGCCTTCCAACCGGGAGGTGAAGTCCGCGATCGAACTCAGGTCCACCGAAGGCTCGGTGCCTCGCATACCGGTGATGATCGAAGGATCGGAGAGCTCTGCTCCGATACCGCCGATGTTTCCGTCAACTCCGTACACATTGGTAGCAGAAGTAGGCCCAATGCCCCGTTCGTGCATGGTGGTCAAAATGGTGGCTGACTCCTGGAAACCGATCACCACTATGGCGTCGGGATTGGCGCCTGCCAGCTGGTCCACCTCGGCGTCGAAGTTGTCGGTGCCGGGCGCGTAAGCAATGAACGGATCAACCGTTCCGCCCGCGTCCTGGAAGTTCTCCTGGAACGAGTCGGCCAGGCCTTGTCCGTAGGACTCCTGGCGGTAAATAACACCGGCTATCTCATTGCCTTCCGAAGCAACCAGGTCCGCCAAGACCTTGCCCTGCAACAAGTCGGAGGGGGCGGTACGGAAATAGAGACCGTTGTCGTCATAGGTCGTGAAATCCGGGGAGGTGTTGGCCGGGGAGAAATGGATCACATTATTGCCGGTGATCTTGTCAATCACCAGCTTGGAAACGGCTGAACTGGCCGCTCCGACGATCGCATCCACATCCAAAGCCAAAAGCCTGTCAACCTCGGGATTGGCGATGTCCTGGTTGGTGTCACCCGAGTCACCCTCATGCAACACCACATCATTGCCCAGCACACCACCCGCCGCGTTGATATCAGCAATAGCCAACCGGGCGCCGGCCACTTCCGGCGGCCCCAAGAAAGCCAAATCACCAGTAACCGGCAACAACGTACCAATCACCAACTCGCCCATGACCATCTCGCCCATGTCGGCGCCATCACTGCCGCCGGCGAAGACGTATTCGTCCAGTGCCGGGTCGGGGGTGCCCCCACCGCTGTAGGTAGCGATACGGAAGCTGGCTGCGGCTGGTTCGCCGGCTTCTACGAACTCATAGGGTCCGCCTACTCCGTCGTAGTCGGGGTCACCGCCCCCGGCGATGACGTCCTTGCATTCCGCGAAGCTGGTGCACTTGGTTCCGCCTCGGGTTACGTCGTTGATCTCCGCGCCGATCTCTACCGGGTCGTCTGACTGGGCAACCAGCGCGGCCAGAGCCACGATGATGAAGGCGTCATAGGTTTCTGCGCCATAGGCGTAAACCCCTTGCAAGCCGCCTTCATAGGCGCCTTCCAACCGGGAGGTGAAGTCCGCGATCGAACTCAGGTCCACCGAAGGCTCGGTGCCTCGCATACCGGTGATGATCGAAGGATCGGAGAGCTCTGCTCCGATACCGCCGATGTTTCCGTCAACTCCGTACACATTGGTAGCAGAAGTAGGCCCAATGCCCCGTTCGTGCATGGTGGTCAAAATGGTGGCTGACTCCTGGAAACCGATCACCACTATGGCGTCGGGATTGGCGCCTGCCAGCTGGTCCACCTCGGCGTCGAAGTTGTCGGTGCCGGGCGCGTAAGCAATGAACGGATCAACCGTTCCGCCCGCGTCCTGGAAGTTCTCCTGGAACGAGTCGGCCAGGCCTTGTCCGTAGGACTCCTGGCGGTAAATAACACCGGCTATCTCATTGCCTTCCGAAGCAACCAGGTCCGCCAAGACCTTGCCCTGCAACAAGTCGGAGGGGGCGGTACGGAAATAGAGACCGTTGTCGTCATAGGTCGTGAAATCCGGGGAGGTGTTGGCCGGGGAGAAATGGATCACATTATTGCCGGTGATCTTGTCAATCACCAGCTTGGAAACGGCTGAACTGGCCGCTCCGACGATCGCATCCACATCCAAAGCCAAAAGCCTGTCAACCTCGGGATTGGCGATGTCCTGGTTGGTGTCACCCGAGTCACCCTCATGCAACACCACATCATTGCCCAGCACACCACCCGCCGCGTTGATATCAGCAATAGCCAACCGGGCGCCGGCCACTTCCGGCGGCCCCAAGAAAGCCAAATCACCAGTAACCGGCAACAACGTACCAATCACCAACTGACCGTCCATGCCGGTATCTTCGGGTTCTCCACCGGTGGGCGCTTGGGTGGTGGTGACAACGGCCTCGTCCTCATCACCGTCTCCACAGGCCGCCGCCACTAGGGCTATCACCGAGATCATGGCGACCAGTTTTAGATATCGCTTGGTTTTGTGCATTACGATATCCGTCCTTTCCTTATCGTTAAATCTTTTCTTTCTTCATGTCGTTAGGCCTAGATCCCAGAAACAATCTTTCAAGAGTCCACGCAACAAGAGTCCACGCAATTCTTTATCCAGGCGTCGTAGATTCTAGCGGGTTCGAAAACTTCAGAATCAGGGGGCGAAAGGTTTTCCCGGTGACCGGGTCGGCTGGTCGGCATTTAGCGGATGACCGCCACCACCGCTCCGGTTGCCACCGAGTCACCGGCTTCGATGCGGAGTTCGACAACGTTGCCCTCTTTGCCGGCGTTCACCGCGTTCTCCATTTTCATGGCCTCCAGCACGCAGATGGTGTCATCGACGTTTACGCGGTCGCCCACTTCCACGTTTACCTTGACAATGGTGCCCTGCATGGGAGCGGTCACCGCTCCGTCGGCGGCGGCCGCGGTGGGTCCTTTGGCCGGTTTGGGCGGACGACGGCGAACCTTGGCCGGTCGGTCTTCTTGTCCGATATCGGGTTCCCAATAGGAGACCACGAACCGGCGGCCGCCGATTTCCACGGTCATCTCCTGGCGAACGACACCCTCCTCTTGGGGGAGGGATTCGGCCACTTCCGGTTCGATGGGGGAAAGGTCGATCTCGCTCTCCAGCCAGTTGGTGTGATGTCGAGCGGAGATGAAATCTGGATGGTCGAGCACCGCCCGATGGACGGGAATGGTGGTGGGAACGCCGGTGATCTCGAACTCGTCCAAGGCCCGTTTGGCCCGGCTGATGGCTTGGGTGCGGGTGGGCGCCCACACCACCAGCTTGGCCAGCAGATTGTCATAGAAGCGAGGAATGGTGACTCCCGAGCTCACCCATCCATCCACCCGCACCCCCGGTCCCGACGGCTCCCGGTAGCTGACGATCCGACCCGGGGTGGGCAGATAGTTGCGATAGGGATCCTCGGCGTTGATGCGCATCTCGATAGCGTGGCCATCCGCCCGCAGCCCGATGGCCGAAGTGGGCCTTCCGGCGGCGATCCGCAGCTGCTCGCGAACCAGGTCCGCGCCGGTGACCATCTCGGTGACGGTATGTTCCACCTGCAGGCGGGTGTTCATTTCCAGGAAATAAAACAACCCTGTCGAATCGACCAGGAACTCCACCGTTCCGGCGTTGCGATATTCACAGGCCCGGGCGATTTGCAGGGCAGCCTCTCCCAAGTCACGGCTCTGGGTTAGACCCAGTGCTGCCGAGGGGGCCTCTTCGATGAGCTTTTGGTGGCGGCGCTGCACCGAGCAGTCCCGCTCTCCGAGATAGACGTAGTTGTGGTGGTTGTCCACCAGGATCTGCGCCTCGATGTGCTGGACATTGGTCAGCTTCTTTTCCAGGTAAACCTCGGGACTGCCGAAATAGGCGTCGGCCTCTCGTTGGGCGGACGCCAGGGCCTCGGAGATCTCGGAGGGATGGTTCACAGTTCGCATGCCCCGTCCGCCCCCGGCGCGGGATGCCTTGATGAGAACCGGATAACCGAGCCGTTCTGCAGCTTCCATGATCTCGGCAAGGTTTTCCAACGGGGAGTCGGTTCCCGGCACCACCGGTACCCCCGCCTCGACAGCTATTCGCCGGGAGGCGACCTTGTCTCCCATGGCGGCGATGACCTCGGGAGGGGGCCCCACCCAGATGAGGCCCGCCTCGGTAACTGCCCGGGCGAAGGCGGGGTTTTCCGATAAGAACCCGTATCCGGGATGGATGGCGTCGGTTTCGGTCTCGGCGGCCACCTCCAGAATCCGCTCCATGTTCAGATATGACTGTCCGGCGGGGGCAGGTCCGACATTCCAGGACTCATCGGCCAACTGGGTGTGATAGGCGTCCCGGTCCGGTTCGGAGTAGATGGCGATGGTCCGCAACCCCGTCTCGCGGGCGGTACGAATGACCCTCACCGCAATCTCGCCGCGGTTGGCAACCAGAACAGATTTCACAGGGGGATGTTCCCGTGCTTCTTGCTCGGAAGGCTTTCCCGTTTGGTGCGAAGCATTTCCAAAGCGGCGATGAGATGGATACGGGTTTCACGCGGCTCGATCACCGAGTCCACCAAGCCGAGTTCGGCTGCCTTGTAGGGGTTGTTGAACTCCTCCTCGTACTCTCTTACCAGTTCGAGAAAGCGTTGCTCGGGATCTTCGGCAGAGGCGATCTCCCGGCGGAAGATCACGTTGACCGCCCCCGAAGCGCCCATCACGGCGATCTCGGCCGAAGGCCAGGCAAATACGGTGTCGGCTCGGATACCCCGGGCGTTCATCACCAGATAGGCGCCGCCGTAGGCCTTACGAGTGATCACCGATACCCGCGGAACCGTCGCCTCACAGTAGGCGTAGAGCAGCTTGGCGCCATGGCGAATGATCCCGTTGTGCTCCTGATCGACTCCGGGTAGGAAGCCGGGAACGTCCACGAAGGTGACCAAGGGGATGTTGAAGGCGTCGCAGAACCTGACGAATCGGGCCCCTTTCTCGGCGGCTTTGATGTCCAGAGTTCCGGCCAGCACCGCCGGTTGGTTGGCGACCACTCCTACGGTGTGGCCGTCGAGGCGGCCCAATCCCACCAGTATGTTGCGTGCCCAGTGCTCATGGACCTGGAAGAACTCGCCGTCGTCGAGCACGGTCTCGATCAGGGTGGTCATGTTGTAGGGTTGGTTTGACGAGTCGGGAATGATCTGGTCCAACAGGTCATCGGTACGGGTGGGCGAATCGGTGGGGGTGAAATAGGTGGGGAGTTCCAGGTTGTTCTGGGGTAGGAAGGAGAGGAGGTAGCGGACACCGTCGAGAGTGAGTACATCCTCGGAGAAGACGAAATGAACCACACCCGAGGTGGAGGCATGGACCATCGCCCCTCCCAACTCTTCGAAGCTGACCTCTTCCCCGGTTACCGCCTTGATCACATCGGGACCGGTTATGAAAAGATGGCCGGTGTCGGTTACCTGAAAGACAAAGTCGGTGAGGGCCGGGGAGTAGACGGCGCCCCCGGCGCACGGTCCCATGATCACCGATATTTGGGGGATTACCCCCGAGGCGCGCACATTGCGCTCAAATATCCTTCCGTAGCCATCCAGGGACGCCACCCCTTCCTGGATGCGGGCCCCTCCCGAATCCTTCAGCCCTATCAAGGGCGCTCCGGCTTGCATCGCCATGTCGATTATTTTGCAGATCTTGTCGGCCACTGCTCGGCCCAGGCTTCCTCCGAAAATGGTGAAGTCCTCGGCAAAGACGAACACAGTCCGTCCGTCGATCTTCCCCCAACCGGTTACCACCGCGTCGCCAAGCGGGCGGCGGTTTTCCACCCCGAAGCCACGAGCTGAATGACGGATGAAGGAATCGACTTCACAAAAGGTGTCCTGGTCCAGAAGGTGGGCGATTCGCTCCCGGGCGGTGAGCTTGCCCCGCTCGTGTTGGCGATCGATGGCCCGGCGGTCGCCGGCGCGCGCCTGGCTCATCATCTTGCGCAAATCTTCAATTCTTTGTTCGGTTCCCACCCTTATTTCACCTTTTCGATAGGCTTGCTTGATACTTGGACTTGGGGAATACCTCTTTGGCTACACCATATTGGTTGATTCGGCTGTCTGTTACGGGTTCCACACAAGACGACGCCCGCCGAGCTTATCGGGGTAGGCCGGTTGTTGTGGTGGCGGACCGCCAGGTTCATGGTAGGGGAAGGCGGGATCGGGAGTGGATCAGCGCGCCGGGATCGGTAGCGATATCGGTGGCTTGTGAACCGCGATGGCCTGTGGACCGCTGGGGCTTGCTGTCTCTGATGGCTGGTTGGCAGGCGGCGGAGGCGCTGGGTGGGCAGGTCTCTCTGAAGTGGCCCAACGATCTGTTGGTGGGGGAGGACAAAGTGGGGGGAGTGTTGGTGGAGGGGAGTGGCTCGGTGGCGGTGGCGGGGTGCGGCCTCAACCTGTGGTGGCCTGAGTCTCCTCCGGGGATGGTCGGTTTGGATGCCAGTCCCCCTTCCCCCTCCCGGCGGGAGGAGATTGCCCATGCCTGGGCGGGGGGATTTCTGGAAGCCGCCCTGGATCCGGAAGGGGGCAGTTTTTCCGTCGATCACTATCGCCGTCGCTGTGTGACGCTCGGCCAATGGATCAGTTGGGGAGAAGAAGGAGTCGGACAGGCGGTTGACGTCAACTCTGAAGGGGAACTGGTGATCGAGACCGCCACGGGACGGAGGAGGCTGCGCTCCGAAGAGGTCCTCCATATCCGGGGTGCAGAAAGGGAGGGCTAACCCACTTCCTGGGTCTGGGGCGCGGGGAGTGCGGTAGTGAAAAACCCGGCGAGACGCTCCATGGCGTCCATCGCCGCCCCCTCGTTGTAGTTGGAATGGTTCTCGTTGACAAAGCCATGCCCGACTCCCTGATAGAGCAGCCATTGCCCGCTCGGGTTCCGGTCCTGGGCGGCGTCCACCTCGGCGGAGTTGATCAACTCGTCATCGGAGGCGTAGATGCCCAGCACTTTGTCGCCCAGCCGCTCCAACTGACCCGCGGTCGGATAGCGTCGGTGTTCATCACCGGTCAGCGGTCCGTAGAGCACCCCCGCCGGGCCGACCCAACTGCGCAAGGCGGCGGCCATCAGGGCCAACCTCCCTCCCGACTCGATTCCGAGCAACCCCAGTCGCTCGGTGAGCGCCCAGTCGAGATCGGCGCCGGCCAAAAAGCGGCGGGTCTCGTCCAGTTGGGCGAGCACTTCGGGATCGCTGCCGGAGAACCCCGTCCCACCGTCGGCGCCGTTGGATAGCCCCGGCGCCAGGTTCAAAGCAAGAGCCGCGATTCCCCTCCGGGCCAAAAACCGGGATACGCTTTTGATGTGAGAGGAGATCGCCCCTTCGTCCCTGATGATCAGCACCACCGGAAAGCGACCAACCGCGTCGGGTCGAGCCAGATAGTCGGATCGGTAGGAACTCCCGGCCGGGGTGGAGTAAGTACCGTACATCACCGGGTAAGTCCCCTCGTGGGGAAGTACCGCCAAGCTAACCCTCCTGGGTTGGTATTACATTCCGAAAGGGTAGCGGCCCGATGAGCGGCTATTTTCACAGCATGATCATGGAATTCGGCTTTCGTTCCTCAATAACACCGGGTTTGAGAGGGGTGCTCCCATGAGTCGCCGGGCGGTGGTGACCGGCGGGGCGGGGTTTGTGGGATCTCATCTCTGTGAGGGTTTGGCGAAGAGCGGCTGGACGGTTTTCTCGCTTGACGACTACTCCACCGGGGCTGCCGCCAACCTGGAGCGAGGGCGCGCCATGGGAGTGGAGGCGATAGCAGTGGATATAACCACCCCGGATTTCCACACGGCGATGATGCAAGTCCGACCTCAAGTGGTGTTTCACCTGGCCGCGTTGTCATCGGTGGCCGTCTGCGAAAGGGATCCGAGAAGATGTGCGGCGGTGAACGTGGAGGGGACTGCCCGGGTGTTGGAGTCTGCCCGTCGGAGCGGGGCGGAAAAGCTGGTGAACGTCTCGTCTCTGGCCGTGCTCGGGGTCTCGTCCGAAAGAAACGGCGCTTCCTATGGGCGGAGCAAGAAGGCTGCCGAGCAGCATCTGGCCAGAGAGGCCCCTGGGGCGGGAATCCGCTTGGTCACCCTGCGTCCCGCCAACGTATACGGACCTCGCCAGTACGGGGACGGGGAGTCGGCGGTGGTGGCTACCTGGTTTGGGGCCATCCGAAAGGGAGAGCCGGTCTTTCTGGACGGCGACGGTCGGCAAACGAGGGATTTCCTCTACGTCGAAGACGCAACGGAAGCGATGATCCGGTCCGCCGACGGGGCCGACGGCCACACTCTTGATCTGGGTGGGGGAGTGGAGACCTCCCTTCTTTCTCTCTTGGAGACCATGTGCGAGGTGACCGACTGGCGTGGGCAACCTCACCGACGGCCGGCCAGGCCCGGAGACATCCGCCGCTCGGTGGTCGATCCCCGTCCAGCCGAAGACCAACTTGGCTGGAAAGCCCAAACCGACCTGCTGGCGGGTCTTCGCCTGACCTGGAAGTGGATGGCCGGCGGCTAGGTCATCGAAAAAGGTCTTCGGACGCTCCCCGTATCAACTCGGTGGCGGCCCCATCCTCGGTCGGCAGCGACAAACCACGGATGATCGCCACCGGGATGCCCCGTGCTTTGCCTTTTACCAGGTCGGCGGCGGCGGCGATCTCGTCGGCCACCGCCACCTCGGTTACTTCCAGGATGCGGTTGTGATCGTCGGGCATTCCCCGCAGATCGCGGATGGGCTTGAATCCTGCTACCCCGATCGCCACATCGGTCAACCCGCGTCGAAAAGGTCGTCCGAAGGTGTCGGTGATCACTACCGCCACTTCCACCCCGAACCGTTGGAGCAGTCGGGAGCGGAGCCGTCGAGCGGAGCGGTCCGGGTCGAGGGGGAGAAGCACCGCCCGGGCGGGACCGACATTGGATCGGTCCACGCCGGCGTTGGCGCAGATAAAGCCATGCCGGGTTTCGGTTATCACCAGGTCCCCCCTTCGCCGGAGCGTGGCGGCTGCCTCGGATTCCACCAGATGGCGATGGCTGTGGGGACCGTCGTTGTCCAGCGCCACCATTCTCCCCTCCGCCTTGGAGACGATTTTGTGGGTCACCACCACCACGTCTCCCGACCGCAGTCCAACCTCGGATTCCGCCAGTACGTCGCCGATCAGGAGGGCGAGATCGTCTCCAACGACTATTTCGGGGATGCCCGTCACAGGATGGATGCTGATCGTCACACCAGCTCCAGGATCCAGGCGGCGAGTCGGGCGGCAGCGGCGGGTTCGGCGATGCGGGTGTCGGTCGCCCATGCCGCCAAACCTTGGTCAGCCAGGAGGTCGAGGTCTTCGGTATCGCAGGCGTCAACCACCAGGCCGGAGAGAAGACCCTGGTAGGCCGCGGCCACTCCCCGGTTTCCGGAAGGCAGGCCAAGACCGGTCAGCACCTCGGCGGCAGGGCCTTTCAGAGCTTTTCCTCCGAATAGCGGACTGACCGCGATAACCGTGCCGGCCGCTTCCAGCGCCGGGCGGATACCGGGCACTGCCAAAATCGGCCAAATGGACAATGGGGGATTGGAGGGGGCGATAATCACCGCCCGGGCGCGGCGGATCGCCTCTGTCACCCCCGGAGCGGGCCGGGCGGCGTCCGCTCCGTCGAAGCGGACGCGGGTTACCTGATCACGGTGTTGTCTGCGTACGAAGTAATCCTGAAAGTCGAGCCACTTTCCGGAGGTGGTGCACAGTTTGGTGCGAAGGGGCTGATCGGTGGCAGGGAGCAGCGTGATCCCCACCTCGAATGCGGCGGCGATCTCCGCGGTGACCAGGCTGAGGGGCTTGTTTTCTCTTAGGCGCATGGTCCGAAAGAGGTTGACAGCCAAGTCGGCGTCACCCAACCGGAAGGTGGTGTCTGTGGGAAGGCGGGACAGTGCGTCCATAACCTTCCAGGTTTCGTTGGCCCGCCCCCATCCCTGGGCCCCCTCCTTTTCGGCGAGCGTGTAGACCACGGTGTCCAGATCGGGGGACACATACACGCCGTATACCCAGTCGTCGTCGCCGGTGTTCACCACCACCGTGGTGTTCCATCCCTCCAATCGGGAAAAGCCCCGCGCCAGTCGCGCTCCTCCCACTCCTCCCGAGAGGAGAACTACTTCAGGTTTTTGATCAAGTGCGTTCATTGGCGGTGGGTATTCCTAGGATTGTCGTTTGTTGATGAAGGGCACAGCCTCCTCTTCGGATCCCATCGTACGCCCATCCCGCACTCCTGAAATCGCCGTGGTGATAATGGCGAACGGCGAAGCGCTGGATTCGGTGGTCGACGGGGTGGCGGAACAGGATCGGAACACCCAACTAATAGTGGTGGGAAAAGACCCTGAGACCAAGAATCAGGCCGAACGACTGGGAGCTCTCCATCGCGGGACATTGGATGAGGTGGTGAGCGCCCTATCCGCCGATGTTGGGTATGTGTGGATGCTGTCAGGCCGGGCCCGACCTCAACGGGGAGCTCTGACCGCCATGTTGCAGGTGGCGGTGAACCATCAGGTGGCGTTGGTCGGTTCGAAGATTCTTTCCACCGAGGACACAGAGCAGCTCTTGTCGGTAGGCAGCGCCACCGACCTTTTCGGAGTGCCCTCATCGGGACTGGATGAGTCGGAACTCGACTTTGCCCAATACGACGTGGTCCGGGAGGTGTCCAGCCTCTCGCCCGTTTCCTTGTTGGCTCGTCGGCGGCTGGTGGCGGTGTTGGGAGGCTTCGACGAGTTGCTTCCGCCCGTCTCCTCTGGTCTGGACTTTTGCCAACGCGTCCGGTTGGCCGGGGGGCGGGTGGTGGTGGCGCCCTCTTCACGGGTGCTTTATCCCGCTGGGCGTTTTCCCCGCTTTGTGGGCTGGAAGGAGCGAGCGGGGCGCATGCGGGCCATGTTCAAGGTGTATCGGCTGATAACTCTGGCCTGGGCAGTTCCCCTTGACGTTCTGATCAATCTGGGTGAGGGGCTATTCAGTCTGGTGATGGGAAGACCGGGCCGATTGGCGGGATTCCTGACCGCGGTGGGTTGGAACTTATGGCAACTTCCTTCTACTCTCCCGGCCCGGCGGAAGGCACAGAAAACCCGGTCCGTTGGGGATGAGGACCTCTTTCGCTACCAAATGTCGGGCTCGGTAACCCTTCGGGACCTGGGATCGGAGATCGGAGGGAGAATCGGGGATTTCGGTCCGGAAGAGAAGTCGTTGGCGGCGTTGGTATCGGCCCGGTTCCGGCGAGGGGCGCCTCTTGCCACCTTTCTGGCTTTACTCTATGTGGCGGCGGCGTCCCGAAATATCTGGCTGGTCGGGTTGCCCGCCGACGGGTTCTCTTTTGCTCCCGGCGACGATCCGGCGGGGGTGCTGGCCGCCTATGCGGGGGGATGGAACGAGACAGGATTGGGAAGCGCCCTTCCACCCCACCCTGCGGCGGTCCTGGCGGCTTCCCTCCACTGGCTGATGTGGGGGTGGTCCGGTTCCCAGACGCTGGTGACCGCAGTGGCGCTCTGGGCAGGTTTGGTGGGGTCTGCCCGGTTGTTTCGCAGTTTGGGGATCAGCGGCGCCGCTTCTTACGCGGGGGCGGTTGTCTATCTGTTGGGTTCGGCCACCGCGTCGGTGCTTTCGCAAGGTTATTGGCCAATGGTGATTGCCTTGGGCGCTCTCCCCTGGGCGGTAGTGGCTGCGGCGCGACCCTGGCCGCAGAGGGGGCGTTCCCGGATCGGGGACTTGGCCGCTATTTCTCTGGCCTGCGCGGTTTTGGCGGCCTCCGCTCCGGTGGCGGTGGCGGCGCCGGTGGTGGTGGTCCTCTTGGGTTGGATGGCGGGCGTGGGTTGGTCCTGGTGGTCACTGCCCCGAGTAGTGGTGGGGGCGGTGGTTGGATTGTCGGCGGTGGTCGCCTATCTGTGGGCGAACGATCTCGATGTCTGGTCGTATGGGCCTTCTTTGGCCTGGGAGGCGGATTGGACGTTTTGGGGAGTGGTGGCGTTGGCCGGTGTCCTGGTGCTGGCGTTCGGCGGGGCCCGGCTGCGGGGGGCGGCGAGCCTGGGCCTGGCGCTGGCCGGGGCCGGTCTGTGGGTGGGTGCCAGCCCGGACTGGGAGGTGGCGGTGGCAGGAGTGGCGCTTGCCGCAGTGGGCGCGGGGGCGGCGGCGGCCGCGGCGATGGAAGCGGCGGGAAAAGAGAGTGGAGGACGCAGTCGCCTGGTGGGGGCGATAGCTCTGGTGTGCGGAGTGGCGGTGCTGGGCTTTTCCCTTCCCGTTCTGGAAGGTGGAAGGGGGGGCTTGCCCGAGGACCAATGGAGTGGTCGGCTTGACTTCGCCTCCAGTCTGGCTGATGCTGGGGCGGGAAGCCGGTTGTTGCTGATCGGGCCGGAGGGATCGCTGCCGGGAATGGAAAGAGACGGGGAGGGGTTTTCCTATCGGCTGATAAAATCCGGCCCTCCCACCCTGGAGCAGGCCTGGCTGGCCCCGCCGGGGGTGGGGGACCAAGCCATAGCGGATGTTCTGGCTGGGCTTTCCGCGTCGCCTTCCCTGCGGCCGGGGGAACTCCTGGCGCCTTTTGGAGTGCGGTGGGTGGTGGTTTCCCAAGAGACGGGTTTCTCCGATCAGTTGACTGCGCAAGTCGACTTGCGCATTTTGGCTACCGCCGAGGACGCGGTCGTTTATGAGAACCTGGTGGCTCGGCCCCGGTCCGACGGGCCGTACGTGGGGGCTTGGGATTCGGTCGCTCCCGACCGGGTGGAAGGCCCCGAGTTCCAGGGAAGAATGCGCATAGGGGACAACGCCCATCCCCGCTGGGGTCCGAGCTGGGCCCAGGTTTCGTGGTGGAACACTATCTCCGGCGCCGAGGGGGTGGGACACTTCACCCCCGATCCATGGGCGCGGAGGATGGGCTGGTGGGGAATGGGTCTGGTAATCGTGCTGGTGGGGCTGGTTTGGTGGGGGAAAGGGGCTTTCCGATGAGGGGAGTGGCGGTTGCGCTGGTGGGTGCGGTTTTGGGGATGCTGACCTGGGCGGTTGCGGTTGAGTCTTCTCCTCTTCCCGCTTCGGAGGAGGCGGGGGCGCCCCAGGAGAGGGCCGATCATCTGGTTTGCCCGGTGGCTGACTTTGTCCGTTCTGACACCGAAGTCTCCCTGATGTCCTCCCAGGGGGGACCGGTCAGACTGTGGGACGTATCGGAGGGGGAATGGTCGTCACTCGGCGAGGTGGATTTGGGTGATACAGGGGGATGGATGGGCCAAGCGTCATCCGGCAACAGGGTGTTGTTGGCCGAAAGCGGCGCCGGCTGGTCCGGGGGAGGGATGTTGAACACTGCTCCCCAAGCCGTCTCTGCCTGGATGTGTGGAGAGTCTTCCGAGCGGTTGATGGCGCTGGGGGGCGCCACCCTTTCCGATGATCGTCTTGATCTGGTTCTGTATAACCCCTATGTCTTGGACGCCACCACACTGGTGGTCATCACCAGCGAGTTGGGAGAAGACACGCCCCCCACTCTCGGGGAGATATTCGTGCCGGCCGGAAAGACAGTGAAGATGAGTCTGGATGAGCCGTTGCGGCTGCGCAGATCCTTGGCGGTGCAAGTGGATTCGTCTCCCGGACGTATCGCGTTCATGCTGAGACAGACCGGAAACGGTGAGACTGCGATGATTGAGGGGGTGGCGCCCCATACCGACTGGTGGGTGCCGATTCCCGACCTGGGGCAAACCGAGGCACGCCTGCTCATCGCCTCTCCATCCGGAGCACCCTTCACATATCGGGTGGACCTCATGACCGAAGCCGGCCCACTCCCCGGATTCGTGGAGGAGGAATTCCTGCCCGAACAGGTGGTGTCGATGCCCCTGTCTGGCCTGCCTGACGGGATAACAGGGATTAGGGTGTCGGGCACCGTTGCCTTGGTTGCCGGGCTGCGGCTGGAGGGTGAGGGACTGCTGGCCATTGGGCCGGGAGCACGAGGGACATCCAGGCGGTGGTTCTTGCCGAGCGCCGGGGAGAATGCGGAAAGAGAGAACCAGGCCTGGTTGCTCAATCCCTCGGGACTGCCGGTGTCGGCGACGATGTCGGCCTTGGCCGAGGGCGGCTATTCGTACCTGGTGACGATCCCTCCCGAGTCGGTGCTCCCCTTTGATCTGGGGATTCTAAGCGGGTTGGCCGAAGGTCTCCCGGGCTATCTGGTCGACGCCGAGGATGAGGTAGCGGTGGTGTGGACGTCGCAGTTGGAGGGGAAAGCCGCCTCCTATGCATCCGGCGCTCCGGTGGGTTGATGTCCACTGGTCTTCCCCTGTACACCGACGACCTCCTCGGGCTGGATGGCTGGGGAAGGGCCACCCGGCTGTGGGAGAAGGACCGGTTGGTGGAAAAGCTGTGGGCCGCTGATCCCTCGGTGTGGGGAACGGCGGCGCCCACCGCAGGAGAGTGGCTGGGATGGCTGGAACTTCCCCGGACGAGGGGCGCTCGGCTGGAAGAGATAACGCGTCTGGCAGAGGAAGTGGTCTCAGGGGATGTGGCGGATGTGGTGTTGATGGGCATGGGAGGCTCAAGTCTGGCCCCGGAGATGTTCTCCTCGGTGTTCGGCTCGGCGCCAGGTTGCCCCCGGCTCACCGTGCTGGACTCCACCCATCCCGAAGCAGTGGCCTCCGTCCGCCGGCGGATTGATCCGTCCCGCACCGTTTTTTTGGTCTCCTCCAAGTCGGGGACCACGGTGGAGACCTTGTCGTTCTACAGGTATTTTTGGGAACAGTGCGACAAGGAGGGCGCCCGCTTCGTGGCCATCACCGACCGGGGCACTCCCCTGGACGACCTGGGTCGAGAGCGTGGATTTCGAGCGGTGTTCAACGCCCCCGCCGATGTCGGAGGGCGGTTCTCGGCGTTTAGCGCCTTCGGGCTGGTCCCTGCCGCGCTCATCGGGGTGGACGTTCCCGCCCTCTTGGACCGGGCCGCGGAGATGGCCGATCGAGGTCGTCTTCTGGCATCGGAAAACCCCGGAGTGGGCCTGGGCCTGGCGCTGGGAGCGGCGGCGACGGTCGGTATCGACAAACTCACCCTCCACACCCCCGAAAGCCTGGCCGCCTTCCCCGTCTGGATGGAACAGCTCGTGGCGGAAAGCCTGGGCAAGAACGGAGTCGGGATAGTACCGGTGGCGGGAGAGCCGATTTTGTCCACCGGGCTCTACGGCCAAGACCGGATCTTTTTGGTGTGGGAGCTAGCCGGGGAGCCTCCGGTGGCCTACCCAGGTGGCATGAGGGGGGCGCGGATCACAATGGCGGATCGGCTGGACCTGGGAGCGGAGATTTTCCGCGCAGAACTGGCGGTGTCGGCGGCGGGTGCGGTGCTGGGAGTCAACCCCTTCGACCAGCCCGACGTGGAAGAAGCCAAACGGCTGGCCTCGGTGGCGATACGCCGGCGGGGGGAGGTAGCCACAAAAGATCTGATCCCCGCCCAGTCCGTCCCAGCCCAAGTGATGATTAGGCGGATGGTGGAGGACCTGGGATCCGGCGATTATCTGGGGATTCAGGCCTATTTGCCTCCCCTCGCCGAGATCGACGAGAAGATCCGGGAAATCAGGCGGCGGATCACCGTGGCAAGCGGGGCGGCCACCACCTTTGGCTATGGCCCCCGGTTCCTCCACTCCACCGGACAGATCCATAAGGGGGGCCCGCCGGGCGGGGTGTTTCTGCAGATTGTGGATGCTCCCCGCCTGGAAGTGCACGTTCCCCGCACCGACTATGGCTTCGCCAAGCTGATCGCAGCCCAGGCCGAAGGCGACTATTCCGCCCTGCTGGGGGCGGGTCGCAAAGTGCTGCGAGTTTGCTTGGGATCTGACCGCTCCGGCGGCCTAGAGGCGATTGCGGAAAGCCTTAGTTAACCGGTGGGGAAGAAATTGAGAAACGGATTTGTTTAAAGAGTGTCTTATCCTTTAGAGAGGCAAACAAATGAGGAGCAGATTTTGATGCGTTACACAGCACACGGGGTGGCCCCCGCGTCTGTGGATGCTTGGTCGATTCCCCAAGACATCTATGTAGCGCCCCCGAGCGCGATGCATGGTACGACACATTTTCCAAGAAAAGGCGCGGACCGCAAGGCAATGACTTGACTAGCCAAGAACCCATTGCTTGCGGAGCCGCCGGAAGGCGGCTCTTTTTTGTTTGGAGACAAAAATGAAGAAAGACACCCGACTAGATAATTTAAGAAAGACCTTGGAGCGCAGCGGCGCCTGCTATGGCGCCAGCGATACCTCCAGCTTTTTCACCAACGAGAGCGAAGCGGTGCGGGTTGCCCAGTTGATTTGTGAGACTTGTCCATTGGTAGCCCGATCGGCCTGTCTTGAATACGCGTTGTCCACCAACATGGAATTCGGAGTGTGGGGAGGCATTCTCTTCTGGGACGGCAAGGCCTATTACCGGAAGAGGCCCCCGGGTCGGCCCCGGGCCGACCAGGCCTCCCTGCCGGTGCAAGCCTCGACGGAGGAACTGTGGGCCTTGGTGGACGAACTGTCGCCCATGGAGAAGACCGCCTGATTGGTTCGAGGCCGTAATATGGGAAAACGGACGGGCGTTTAGCTCAGATGGAAGAGCGCTTCCCTTACAAGGAAGAGGTCGGCGGTTCAATTCCGTCAACGCCCACAACCCCTATATCACCTGATCAGAGGGGTTTAGCCTCCGTATCGGTTGTTTCCCCGGGCGTGTTGCCCTCGGTCTCATCCCTAGGGGTCTTCTTGCTCTGCATCGTTGTGAACAAGGGACTCATCAGTGCCGCGCCGACCAGGATCACCGCCGCGGGGAGCAACCAGTGGGGGGTGGTGAAGAACCATGCCCGTGCGGGGAAGGGGGCCGAGGCGGCGAGCAGGATCAGAACGATTCCGAACATCAGCGAAAAGACATTGAATTGATGGCGCTTCATCGTTCCTCCTCCACGGTCACGTTCCCCTCGCCGAGACGGATGTCCAGCGTAAGCCGGGGGGCGCCTGGAATTTGAGTTGTATGTGTTGCATTCAGATTGGACCCTTCCCATACTTCGTCGAACAGGGTGAGGCGGCCACGGCCCACCCGGCTGGTGATCCGCAGGCCCAGATCCTCCGGAACGGTCACCCATACTTCGCCTTGGCCCACGTCGATACTTACACTCCTGTCCTCCTCGAGGACCAGTCCCCCGAGATCCAGCCGCAGCGAGCCATTGGCCAGCGTGTACGCGCCTCGAAGATCCGGTTCCGGCGGGGGAGTCAGTAGCGGTGGGGGAGCCGGCCAGGAGTTCACTACGACTTGGCCTATGCCGACATCTGCATCGAGTACCAGCGTGCCCGCTAACCCCTCCAAGCCAAGGTCGGCCTCGACGCCGATTCCGCCGAGCTCCCGGTCGCCCACCTGCAAAGCTCCCAAACCCACCTGACCGCTCACGTCGGCAGCCACACCCTCCGGGAGCCGGACGAGAATCTCACCGATCCCTACCTGCGCCTCCAGCTGCACCGTCCGTCCCGCGAAGTAGACATCCCTGAGGTCGATGACCAGCCCGCCCACACCCAGCCCATATGCTTCGCGTATATCCTCTACCGACCCCGGTCGATGGTGGTTATTCCCGACCGATGTGAACTCGATCGATGTGAAGTCCGTCCCTCCCGCTGCCGCCAGCCGTGAGAGGATCAGGATCGGTATCAGGACGACGCCGAGAACGACCAGGCCTCCCGGTCGACCGAACCAGGCGCCGACCACCAGACCGAGGCCGATCACGCCGACGACCAGAGCCACGTAATGGTGGAAGTCGGGATGGAAACCCGGAATGACCGTATCGAACAAGCCGAGAACGCCCAACGCCATCACGGCGACTCCTGCAAATACCCTGCCGAGGTACGATCGTGCCTGCGGCGGTACAGGAACCGCCACTGCCGCCGGAACCGGAGCAACGGCCGACGCCTCGGCCGCTCCTTCAGGCGATACCTCCCGATCGGTCGACTGGCGTGCCGTGGGTTGGCGGTCTTCACGGATGAGATCTCCGCGGTAGAGCATTACCCCGATGCCGATCAGCACCACTGCGAATGCCAGGTCGCCCTTGATGAACCCTGTCTCGCTGACCAGGATGATGACGGCGATACCGACGAGAATCACGCCGACCCACCGTCGGGCCTGGCCGGTACCCAACCAGCCCTGCACGATCGCATCGGTCTCGCCTTCACGGGGGATCAGCAGCCAGCCCGCCACATACAGAAGTGCGCCCAGCCCTCCGGCGAGGCAGAGCAGGGCGAAGGCGATCCGGATTAACGAGACGGACACTCCCAAGCGGAGGCCCAGACCGGCCGCTACCCCGGCTAGCCAGCGGCCCTCGTCAGGCCGATGAAGTGACGTGGTTCTGTTGCTCATGCCTTAACTATGGGGCACCCGAGGTGGCTTGTCTATGGGGTATCACCCTGGTTGCTATGGGGTATTACCCTGATTGATCCCTGAGGGAAGGGCTGTTACGGGTATAACACCGGTTGTTGGCGCCTACCCTGCAGTGAGACAATGTTCGGCATGCAGAACACAGGATCCTCCCGCTTGCAGCGCATCGGCGGCATGATCTCGCGGCGGCGGGAGGGCCGCGTGATCGCGGGTGTCGCGGGCGGGATCGCCGACCGCCTCGGCGTCGTGGACCTGTACGTTCGTGCCGGATTCCTGGTTCTGGCACTGATATGGGGCATCGGGGTGATCGTCTACCTGGTGCTGTGGGCGGTCACTCTGGACCGCACCCACGACTCGCAACCCGAACTGCACCACAGCGAGCAACGGAAAGCTGGATACCTTCTGATGTTCGCGGGCGGTCTGTTGGTCCTTCGCGCGATCGGGGTCTGGAGCAGCGATCAACTGGTGTGGCCCGGAGCAGCGGTGATTGTGGGCGTGGCGTTTCTGATGGACCGGCGTGACATCGATCCCCGCTCAGCGATCCTGGCGCTCTTCGACCCGAACAGTGGCAGGTTCCGGAGCCGCGCCGTGATCGGAATCCTGCTCCTCGTGGTCGGACTGTCGATCCTGGGCGCCGCGGCCGTCCCCGCGGTTGAGACGGTGCTGCTGGCGGTGGTGGTGACGGGAGTGGGGATGGCGGTGCTGTTTGGACCATGGGTGTGGAGGCTGGTCGCCGATCTTGGGGCGGAACGGAGCAAGAGGATCCGCGAGGAGGAGCGGGCCGACATGGCCGCCCACCTGCACGACTCGGTCCTGCAGACACTGGCCTTGATCCAGCGGACGGAGGACGCTAGGGGGGTGGTAACTCTGGCTCGGGTCCAGGAGCGAGAGTTGCGCCGCTGGTTGTATGACTCGTCCCCTACCGACGGCCAGGAGCTGCTGTCCCGCGCGCTGCAGAAGGAGGCGGACCGCATCGAGAACACCTTCGATGTGCCCGTGGAACTGGTAACGGTCGGTGACCGGCCGGTCGATGACCATGTCCGGGCGATGGTGGCGGCGGCGGGAGAAGCTCTTACCAACGCCGCCCGACATTCGGGCGCCGATCAGATATCCGTCTACTCCGAGGTGACCGAGGGTTCAGCCGATGTCTGGGTGTCGGATCTGGGCAGGGGCTTCGACACCCGCCAGGTAGCCCCGGACCGACGGGGCATATCCGAGTCGATAGTCGGCCGGATGCAGAGCCATGGCGGGACCGCCGTCGTCGCTTCGGTACCCGGAGAAGGGACCGAAGTACACCTCCAACTGACTGGAGAACCGCAATGATCAAGGTGTTCGTAGTCGATGACCACCGATTGTTCCTCTCCGGGGTGAGGGCCGAACTGACAGGCCGGGACGGCATGACCCTGAGCGGCACAGCCCAGGACGTCGACGAGGCCATCGAGGCGCTCCGACGTGATCCCCCGGATGTGGCCCTGGTGGACGTCCACATGCCGGGAGGAGGGGGACTCGCCGTGGTGGAGAACGTCCGGGAGACCAACCCCGACGTGAAGTTCCTGGCCCTGTCGGTGTCGGACGCGGCCGAGGACGTGATCGCCATGATCCGGGCCGGAGCCAGGGGATACGTCACCAAATCCATCGGACCCGACGAACTGGCCGACGCGATACGGAGGGTGAACGAGGGCGATGCGGTCTTCTCCCCCATGCTGGCCGGTTTCGTGCTGGACAGGTTCGCGGGGAATGTCCCCCCACCGTCCGATCCGGAACTCGACCGGCTCACCTCCCGGGAGAAGGAGGTGTTGCGGCTCATCGCCCGCGGCTATCCATACAAGCAGGTAGCCAACCGACTGTACATCAGCGTCAAGACGGTGGAGTCCCACGTCTCGGCGGTGTTGCGGAAGCTGCAGCTGTCGAGCAGGCACGAACTGGCCCACTGGGCGAGCAACCGCCGCATCGTCTGACCGGCCCGACTAGCGGCTAACCGAGCACCTCCCCTTGATCAACCACCGGGACCGCCCCCGTGACGGAATCGTTGGTGACGAGGCCCATCACCGACCTGACCACGTCCTCCACAGGTACCAGAGGCACCCCACCGACCTGGATCTCCTCGGCCCGGTTGGGCGGCACGTCCGAAGAGCACTGGCGGTCAACCCTCTAAACTTATGCTTATCCCCGGTTTGGGAACAAGCGGGTGGACCTAATCACCACCGCCGATGTCATGGCCTGTCTCGCACCAAATTGGCACGAAAAACCGGAGACCGCTAGCCGGGTGAAACAGCGGATCTCCGCGGTTATGAAGTGGAGCATCGCCCAGGGGTTCCTTACCGCGTCGACAAACGGCTTGACTCGTTCAAAGGCCATTGGGTAGTGGGTGGGTATCTGTGGTTGATACCTCAAGTAATCCGGTTAGGGCCTGCGCTCACTCGGCGGGAGGTGACTCATCTCCTCTAAAACGTGGACAAAACCGAGGCTCATTCGGATTATGAGTCCCTGCAAACACCAGTGCACTCCCCAATTCAGCGCGTCCTGCCCCACAACACCGAAGTGGTAACTACCATCCCTCATACGACCATCTGAAGCCCCGAGATGCTCCTTTTGCTCATTTCTGAATCCACCCTCCCCCCTCGCTGATAGTGAGAGCGCTGGGTGTAAAATTCGGGAAGTGGTGGGGTGTTGGCGACCACTTCCAACCTGCACCTTAGCAGAGTGTTTTGAGGGGACTCCACATTTCAAACAGGGGGTTTCCACATTTGGGAAGCGCCGTCGCAGCTAGGATCGGCCCTTCCACGTCAGAGGGGTTCCTAGCGTCCTGTCGGCTCAACAACAGGGGTGGTCAGACCTAATGGGGTCAACCTAATCGGCCCGTCGTGTGTTTCACTGGCGACTCGGGCCTCTGGTATCACATCGCCGAGATCGAGACTGCTGTCAGATCGGGTATTGACACAGTAACGGTGGTCAACAATAATCGCTCTGGTAACCAATCAAAGCGTGGTTTCGACCGCGCATACTATGGCAAACAGACGGAGCAAGCGAAGGAGCTCTGGGTATCCTCAGACGTCGATTTCGCTCGCCTCGCGGGTGATATAGGCGCCGTAGGTATTTCGTGTCGAGCAGCCCGGTACAATCGGCCCAGCATTGGAAAGAGCGTTTGAGTTGAACCGGCCCGTAATAGTCGACGTAGTGACTGATATTGATGCCCTCGCTCCCCTGGCGGACTTAGCTCCACAGACATGAGTGTCGTGACCCCTGAACGTAGACTCCGCATCTGGTAGTAGTCGTTATCGGTCGTCTATTCCTAACGGGCCTACGATCGTCACTCAACGTAGCGGCCAGAACTTCTGAGGATACCGACTGCTGAACAGTGAGTACACAAGTCAGAAAGAACCTCTTCCACCGACATCCTCTCAATCCTTGGGATCGAATTGATGACAGGCTACCAGGTGACCAGGCCGGACTTCGATGAGCTCTGGTCTCTCGGTTACGGTTCTTTTGTAGAAGATTGGGTCGTCGCTTCTTGCTGCTACCGAGACCGGACAGCGGGCATAGAAGGCACAGCCGGAAGGGGGCTTAACAGGCGACGGGATGTCGGAAGCCAGAAGACGTGCTGCTTCTTCATCTACCATTGTCGTCGATCGTGAGCCAGCAATTAGCGCCTGGGTATAAGGATGCAGCGGGTTCTCGAATAACTCTTCTGAAGGAGCCACCTCTACAAGTCTTCCGAGATACATCACAGCCACTCTGTCGCTTAGATAGCGGACGGTCGCGAGGTCGTGAGCGATGAGTAGAAACGATATATGGAAGCTCTCTTGGAGATCACGGAGGAGGTTCATGATCTGCGCCCGGATCGAGACATCGAGTGCTGAGACGGGCTCGTCGAGGATGATAACGGATGGATTGAGCGCGAGTGCACGGGCAACCGCAATGCGCTGACGCATTCCACCACTGAACTCATGCGGGTAATGCCTCATGACAGTGGAACCGAGCCCTACAGCCGCAAGAAGCTCCTCAACACGAACCTGAAGCTCCGCCTTTGGCAACGGTTGGTTGATGACTATCGGTTCAGCGATGATCGATTCAGCTCGCTTGCGGGGATTGAGAGAACTCCAGGGGTCCTGGAACACCGCCTGAACCGATGCTCGATAGTGTCTTAGCTTGGTGCCCCGTAACTTCGCCACGTCTTCCCCCTCAAAGACGACACGGCCGGACGTAGGGGCGATGAGCCGGAGGATCATGCGAGCAGTGGTCGTCTTTCCTGATCCGGATTCGCCAACCAGGCTCAAGGTTTCTTGTGCATAGAGGTTGAACGTCACACCATCTACAGCACGCACAAACTTCCTCTCCTTCCGCGGCAACAGAGTTCCACTACCAATTGGAAAGTGTTTTTTGAGTTCTCTAACGCCGATGATGGGGTCGGGGTGGTTCATTCCAGCAGCCAACAACTCACTGAGTGATCGTCGGCGATGTCGAATTGAAGAGGATAGGACTCTCGGCAGCGGTCCATAGCGTACGAGCATCGCGGTTCAAACGTGCATCCCTTCGGCAGATCGTAGATAGACGGTGGACTCCCCCCGATGGAGTTGAGCCGCTTTCTGCCCCGGTCGACAGACGGAACGGATTCAAGGAGCGCTTGCGTGTAAGGGTGTTCTGGAGAGGAGAGCAGCTCAGCGGTGGGTCCAGTCTCAACGATCTTTCCTGCGTACATGACAGCCACCCTATCACACATCTTGGCGATGATGCTGAAGTCATGAGTGATGAACAGAATCGCAAGACCTCGCGCTCTCTGTATTGCTTTTAGGTGAGCGAGAAAGGCAGCCTGGAGCGTAACATCCAGCGCGGTGGTTGGTTCGTCCGCAATGAGCAGATCAGGGTCTGCGGCCAACGCGATCGCACCCACCACTCTCTGACGCATTCCACCGCTGAACTGGTGGGGGTGATCACCGAGCTTCGACTCGGGTCCGGGGATGTGTAACTGACGGAGCAACTCGATCACCCGATTGCGCGACGCCGACCTGTCCATGTTGCGATGAAGCCGCAGCGGCTCGCCCACCTGCTTGCCAATCGTGAGAACGGGATTCAGCGACGTCAAGGGATCCTGGAGAATCATCGAAATTCGTTCTCCTCGAACCTTACGCATCTCCCGCTTCGAAAGCGCGAGAATGGACTCCCCATCCAGTTCTATCTCACCGCAAACAACCCTTGAGGCAGGCCTCGGATGTAGCCCGATGATCGAGAGGGCGGTGATGCTCTTACCGCATCCCGACTCGCCGACCAACCCCAACGTCTCGCCTCGCTCCAAGTTAAAGGAAACACCGTCGACAGCTCGCCCGGTTCCCTGCCTCGTTGTGAAATGGACCTGAAGGTTGGTGACTTCAAGCACAGCAGTGCTCTTCGGTACGGCGTCCGTGGATGGCTAGTCGACCGTACTATTCCGGCGCGGTGTGCAGCGTAAATACATCATCTCACCAGCCTTCCAACATCAGGTCTACTGCTCGGCGCATATACGTGATGTTATCGGGTACGAGCAGAGGCATCGTGATTCCAGCCGCCATGTACTCACGGATCCTTCCGCACACTTCTTGGTGGTCACCGTAACACCCGAGGCTTTCGACGAGACTATCGGGGATCAAGTCAGCCGCCCTGATGGCCTCCCGCTCGGATGAAGGCCAGGACATCATCGATCTTAGACGGTTTACAAGCCGAGGATCAGCTTCAGAGGACCGGGCGATGTGAGCTTGTTCGGCAATGTACCGCGCAACTTCCGGTTTGTGTCCTGCAATCGCCCTCTCCTTGTTGTTATCGACACGGATCCGCAGCATCTTAAGAATGTCAATCTCGTCATAGGGGCGGCCTACCTTCTTCGCTTCCTCGCGGATGACCTCAACCTCGCGGCGCGTTGCCGCCACAGTGTGACCGCCGTTCAACACGATGCCATCCGCCACGCGGGTAGCCAAACGCAGAAGCTCAGGGCCCACTGCACCTATGTAGATACGGATCTTGTGCGTATCATCAACCCGGTTCTCCAGCCGAACTTCCCGTAGCCGAACGAATTCGCCGGCGTAACTTACAGGACCCTCTGCAGTAAGAAGGAGCCGGATCGATTCGACAACCTCGCGCATGGCCGTAACGGGCTTCTTTAGGCTGAGACCTACGCGAGTCGCTAACGGGTTCCACCAAGCGCTCAGACCGAGTACTACTCGCCCGGGCGCCAGCGCATGAAGTGTCGCGAACGTCTGAGCAATCAGCGCGGGATGCCGCGTCCAAATGGGGAGCCCGGCCGTACCTACGCGGATCCGGGCTGTATTGGCTGCGTACACCGAAAGTGGGGTGATCGCATCTCCTGTCAGCCGCGTTTCGATGGTCCAGAGCGAGTCGACAGACTCGGCGTCCGCCAACTTGGCCAATGGAATGGCTTCCCTAATGTGATTGCTCGGCAGAGCCACAGCGAAGCTGCACTCGGACATACTCCGATGGTACTCAGCGTAGCCATCAGGCGCGACCGAATCGGCCCTGCGGGCCGAAGAACCTGGCCAAAGACCGCTTCGTTCGGCCTGGGATCATCGCCAACACCTTGCCGCTGCCACCGCACGCAACCACGGTCACATACCGATGCCGGCGGCGGATCGAGGTCTCGTCCACCAACAGCACACGACACGGCCGGGCCCGGCGATACTCCGCCACCAACTCCGACTGGCCTCGCACCAGGACCATGATCCGATACCGCCCCTTTACCGGCTCTTTGATGCTCTGAACCGCCCCGGGTTTACCGAGGAGCGAGGTGTGCCCCGGGTTTACCGAGGAGCGAGGTGTGCCCCGGGTTTACCGAGGAGCGAGGTGTGCCCCCACTTTTGCGGAGTCGGGATATTTGGAATTGGTGGTATGACTGGACCCAGAGAGGAGGGTCTTCATGCCTTATCGAAGTGTCCGCCCGGTTCCGTCGGAGGGTGCTGGACCTGCTTGCAGCTGGCAGGTCCGTAGCGTCGTTGTCAGAGGACCTTGGAGTGTCCGATACAGACGATCTGCAACTGGCGACGTCAAGACAGGATTGACCGCGGTCTGGAGCCGGGTCCGACTTCGGTGGAGAAGGCCGAACTGCAAGGCTGCTCGCCACCGGATCGCCGAGTCGGGTGACCAAATTGGCTGTGACTAAACGAGCTATTGAGCTGTTGAAAGCCAAGGTGGTGTCCCCAAAAGACGGTACGAGGCGATCCGCACCATGAGAACCGAAGGATTGTCCACACAGGTGGCTTGCCGGGTGCTGGGAGTGTCAGAGTCCGCGTTCTACGACTGGCGGTCCCGTCCACCGTCGGCCCGTGCCATACGGCAAGCGTGGCTTACCGACCTCATCTCTCAGATACACCAACAATCACGCGGCACCTACGGAGCGCGGCGGGTCCACGCCGACGCCTCGAAACCCGCCAACCCCACAACCAACCAAAACCTCCTAAAAAACCAGCCAAAACGGGGGAACCTCAACACCGAAACACCCACCACCCCGAAAAACACGATTTTGAATAAAGAAGCATCACCTCGCCACCCTATACCAACACTGGCTCACCCCCGATTGTAAAACATAGGAGCATCGAAGAGCCATCAAACACCGATTTGTAAATAGAAGCATCTGGTAAAGCCAGGATCCGATTGCTGTTGCTAGGGTTCGGTTGACGCGATCCCGAAATGGAGAACTGATCATGCGACGGTACCTGGCTCTCTTGTCCTCACTCCTGGTTGTGGTCGCTGCTTGTGGAGGCGGTGATACGGACACACCCTCAACCTCCGCCACCACTGCAACCGCCCAAACCCAAGCACCGACTACCGCTGCACCTACCACCGCGTCCACTGCGCCGGAGGCCACAACCGCAGAATCGGCTGCGACGACCGCGCCGCCGATTTCAACAACGTCTACCACCCTTGGCCCACCGGAAGCTGGGCCCACAGGGACCGTGACCGTCGCGATTCCAACCTTCGGCAATGAACTCCTTGATCCGACCCGGTCCTCGAACCCCGACATGCCGTACTGGGGCAGCTCCTTTGATTTCCTCATGGGTATGGATGCGAACGGAAACCCGACGGCCGAAAACGGTGCAGCCACGGCTGTCGAATCCTCCCCGGACGCCAAGGTTTGGACGATCACACTCCGCGAGGGCATGACATTCCACGACGGTGTGGAGGTTACCGCTGAGGACGTCGCATTCAGTTTCGAGTTGTACTCGGGTGAGGACTCTGCCTGCACCTCCTGTGGAAAGATGCAGAAGAACTTCGATTCTGCCGTTGTCACGGGCAAATACAGCCTTGAAGTGACCTTCAAGGAGCCAAACGCCCTGTTCCTTCGCGACCTGACCAGAGTGAATGACACTCTTGCCATCATCCCGAAGCACCATTGGGAAGCAATGGGGGGTGCCGACGGGTTCAACGCGAATCCTCTCGGAAGCGGACCCTATGTCTTCAGCGATCGCGCCATTGGAGAGTTCGTCGAATTCAAGGCGAACACCGAATATTGGAACCCTGACCGGGTACCCGGATTCGAGACTCTTCGCATAGTCCTCGCTCCTGAAGCGACCAGCCGATTGGCTCTGCTCGAGCGCGGAGACGCCGATCTTGCGTTGATGGACCCGTTTACGGCCCCCGACGTGTTGGCGGCCGGCCTGGAAATTGCCGGGCCGAAACGCGTCCAGACATTGAGTCTCGCGTTTGGTATGCCCTGGAAGACCGAGTTCTTTTACAACAACCAAGCTGCCCGCGAAGCTCTGATCAAAGCGGTTGATGTCGCAGCGATCGTATCCGCCATTTACCCTGAGGGCACAGCGACGCCAGCCGCCAGCTTCGCAGCGGTTCCGAGCCAGGAAGGGCACGACCCTAGCCTGACGCCATACGTGTACGATCCCGGTGCTGCCGCGCAAGCAATTCAAGATCTGGGGCTAGCCGGCCAAGAGATCACGATGTACCAATACGCGTTCGGCGCAACGCCGGAGTTCCCGCAGATACAAGAAGCTGTCGCAGCCTTTTGGAGCATAGCCGGGCTTAGCCCTCAGTTGAGGCCCACAGACTTCGCCACTATCCGTCCAAATTTCCTCGAGGCTCCGTACTTCACCGAGCCCTTCACGCACCTTTGGTTCGTTACAGCTGGCACAACCACAGAGAACGCCCTAAGGATCGGGGTCATCAGCAAGGATATCGGTGGCTTCTACTCGGCTCTCGGCGATCCTGTACTCGACGATATCTACGGTCAATACCGATCTGAAGTTGACCCTGGGAAGAGAGCGGATCTCGCCGGCAGCGCCGTCCATCTGATCTACGACACCTTCGCGGTGCTTCCTATCGCCACTACCGACATGATTTGGGGTAAGGGTCCTCGGATAGCCAGTTGGTCACCAACCAACGGATCTATAGCGGCCGTGAACTTCGAGACCCTCCG
Organism: Acidimicrobiia bacterium; assembly: GCA_965248705.1. GTDB lineage: Bacteria > Actinomycetota > Acidimicrobiia > Spongiisociales > ZC4RG35 > Bin76. The sequence continues at coordinate 1,717,339 of CBDFJY010000002.1, forward strand.
GCCATGACGACCAGTCACTGCTGAGCTGGAGAAGGCGTAGCCTGATGAACGACCTACCCAAGAGATTCGGAATCAAGCTACCGGGTGCCGGAATTCGCAACAATATTGATCTGGCTCAATACGCTGATGACGTTGGTGTGGATTCAGTTTGGATGGCTGAAGGGCGTCTCACCAGTGATGCGATAACTCCGATGGCCGTATATGCGGCGAACACGGAGAGTGTCAGGGTCGGATGTGGTGTGCTCCCCATCTGGACTCGCAATCCAGCCCTAATCGCACAGACCTTTGCCACCTTGGACTTCCTAGCGCCGGGGAGGATAATTCTCGGTCTAGGTGTATGGTGGGATCCGATCGCCACGAAGGTTGGCATTGACCGCGGGACCAAACTTATCCGAGCGGCCCGTGAATACCTCGAAGCGATTCGACTTCTGCTTGAACGCAGGGAACCGGTCACGTATGAGGGCGAATATGTACGGTTCGATGATGTGTTCCTCGACCACAGTTCAACTGGTCCACACCATGTTCCGATCTACTTGGCCGCCGTCGGACCGCAGATGCTCAGACTGGCCGGTCGCCTTGCCGACGGTGTGGTCCTGAACAGCAGTCACACTGTTGAAGCCACGCGGAACGAGGTTCAGCAGGTACTGGTGGGGGCCGAGGCAGCAGGCCGCAGCCTCGACGACATAGATATCGTGCAGCCATGCACCATTCGCCTTACAAACGACAAGCCGACCGCCATCGCTCAGGACAAGGTCGTCGTCACACAGTTCATCGCGCAGCAACCACACGTTGCGGGACCTACCGGAATCGAACCGGAGTTGGCTGATCGAATCCGAGACGTGGTGGGCGGTTGGCCGGCGAGCCCAAGCGCCATTGTGGAGGCGTCCAAGCTCGTTCCCGACGAGATCATTGAGAATATCGGTTGTTACGGGGACGATGATGACGTGAGAGAGCGGCTGCGCGCATACGAAGATGCAGGGGTAGATTGCCTCTATGCCGCAGCCGACAAGGCACTGATTGACTTCCTCGCGCAGGGCTGGTGACCTAAAACAGTCACTCCGATGCTCACTGTAGATACCCACTGCCATGTCCTCGATACATGGTTTGAACCGGTTGAGGTACTCCTGTTCCAGATGGCGCGAGCCGACGTCGACAAAGCTGTATTGGTTCAGCTATCCACCAACTATGACAACAGCTATCTTGTCGAGTGTTCCGATCGATTCCCGGGGCGGTTTGCCATCGTGGGCGCTGTCGACACTTCTGCACCAGACTGCCTGGAGAAGCTCGAATACTGGGCCGGCCTTGGTGTGATAGGGGTCCGGCTCACGCCGATGCAGAAGTCAGCAGGCAAAGATCCGCTCGCTGTTTGGAAGAAGGCGAACACGTTGGGCATGTTGGTGGACCTGTGGGCTTTGCACGGCCCTGATGCCATGAAGGGATTCGTGTCCGACGAATACACCGGATTGGTAGAACGCTTTCCGCAGATGCCATTCATCATCGAACACCTCGGGTTTGTCGCCAATGACCCGGATCCTCCTTATGCTGACTTCAAGCGGATCCTGGCTCTGAATCGATACGCCAATGTCTTTTTGAAATTGCCTGGGATCGGCGAGTTCGTTCCCAGACCGGTCCCTCACCGCAGTCCACCATATGACTTTGACGCTATCCCACCCTTCATCGACATGGCTCTCGATGCTTTCGGGCCGGATCGGGTAATGGTCGGCTCTGACCATCCTCGCTGCTCGGATTGGGAAGGATATTCGAACGTCTTCGGGTACCTGCGGGAGTACCTTGGGCGCTTGCTGAACGCTGATGAGATGGCCGCGGTCTTGGGGGCTACCGCCGAGCGGATCTATTTCGCCAACCACATGGAGTGAAATCGTTGGCGCGTAGTATGACACCTTCACACGAAGAGGGTGTACGGTCGTGAGTCGGGGTCGCGGCTACGGCGTGACTAGACGCGAAGGGTCCGCTAACAGTACCCTCTGCCGTGCTTAAATGAGGCGGGCTCGGGTTACGACAGTCGCCTCAAGCGTGGTCGCGCTCGGTGCTATACCGGTATTCCTAACCGGTGCCATGGGCGTTCAGATACGCGCCGAATTCGGGCTCGGTCCTGCCGGATTTGGCATAATGTTGAGCGCGTTCCATGTCAGCTCTGCTTTGGCATCGCCAGCACTGGGCCGAGTTGCCGAAAGACGCCCAGCGATGTCAATGCGATGGGCTGTGACTCTCACTCTTGTATCCCTTGTCGGTGTCGCGCTGGGCGGGAGAAGTCCCGTCCTGTACGCAGGCTTCCTTATCGGAACCGGGCTGGGGTTCGCACTAGCGCAGACTTCTACGAATCTCTTCATCACGCGAACTGTGCCTGCAGGCAACCGGGCCACGGTACTAGGCATCAAGCACGCTGCCATTCCGCTCGCCGCCTTGCTGGCGGGATTGGCGGTGCCGACGGTTGCCGTGACCATCGGCTGGCGCTGGGCCTTCGCCATCGCAGCAGGCGGTGCGACTCTCCTATGGGCACGGCTGCCGAAATCATTCACGGGGTTCAGCAACCCTCCTGCAAAAGATGGCGGAGGCAGTCCCCCGAAGGAACTTATCGTGCTGGTATTGGCAACCATTCTGGCGATGGCCAGCGGTTCTGCCCTTAGCGCCTTCCTGGTCTCTTTCGCTGTCGCAACGGGCATCGGCGCGGCTTCTGCCGGATTCTTACTCTCCGCAGGCGGTGCTTCAGCTATTGCCATGCGAGTCATGTGGGGATGGTTAGCCGATCGCCGGTCAATCCAAGGTTACATTGCCATAGTGTGGCTTCTGACTGTTGGGAGCGTAGGCTATTTGCTGCTTAGCACGGAGCAACCAACGCTTGTCCTCGTCGGGGCCATGACCTCATTCGGGGGGGTTTTGGGTTGGTCCGGGCTTCTCGTTCACGCGGTAGTTGACAGGAATCTGAAAGCTCCCGCTCGTGCCACAGGGGTGACCCAGGTCGGGTTCTACGTCGGAGGCGGTATCGGGCCGCCACTCTTCGGTTTTCTGATCGATCAATTCTCATATCGTTTCGCGTGGGTGACAGCCGCAGGCTTTGTGCTTGTCGCAGCCGGTCTCGTGCTTGCAGTGGAGTTGAGTAGTCGCGCCAAGCAGACCTGACCCAGCTAGGCCGCATCCGCCCTGCGGAGTGTCAGAGAAGATCGAGACGTGAACCCGGCTGGGCCCCAACAAACTCCGATGAACCTGGGCGGCTCACCGACACAACGACTACCTCAAAGTCGACACAAGTGTTGATGGAACCACTATCCTCAACTCACATTGGAGGTAGGTTTTCCATCCTGAACAGGAGGTCTGGTCGGATGAGCCCAGCTATTCCAGAGATGGAACGTTACCGCCAAATCACCCCCGGGTCTCGAGCACTCTGGGAGCGAACCGCGCGTGTCCTGCCGGGCGGGGACACTCGATCTAACACATGGACTCTGGCGATATCGCCACGTATGCCGAGAGCCTGGGACGCGTAGTGACTCACCTCGGATCAGCACTGTCGAGGGTCGGGACCTGATGGTCGAAACTCTCATCAAGAACGGTAGAGTCTACGACGGTACAGGTTCAGATTGGTTCGGCGCCTCCGTTGCCATTGAGAAGGCCAAGGTGCAACTTATCTCGGGTGACACCTCAAGTCTGAAAGCAAAGCGCGTGATCGATGCTACAGGCAAGATAGTGTGCCCGGGTTTCGTCGATATGCACGCCCACTCAACGATGGTCATCCTCAAGCATCCGGAGCACGAGCCAAAGGTGCGCCAGGGTGTCACCACCGAGTTGATTGGTGTTGATGGCAATTCCTACGCCCCCTTCCTCTTGGGCGACTACCCCAGCCCGCGTTCCTATGGCACGTTTCCGAAGGTGCTCGGTGATCTCGTGCGTGACGAAGGGCTGTTGTCAATGGCGGATGCGATTCGCAAAATCACTTCCCTGCCGGCGCAGCGACTTGGGCTCCAAGATCGAGGGATTCTGCGCAATGGCTTCGCAGCCGATCTGGTCGTATTCGATCCGCTCGAGATTCACTCGCCGGCAACCCTGGAGAGTCCGCGCCAGTTCCCTCTAGGGATTTCGCACGTCATGGTCAATGGTGTCCTCGTGATAGACGATGGGGAGCACACCGGCGCTCTCCCGGGCCGAGTCTTGCGGAACGGATGACCAAGCCCAACGCTCGATTTATCCAGGGATTCGGATGACGCCACCGTGATCATCAAGGGTGGCCGTGTTGTGACAGAAGTTGGCGTTGTCGACGCAGACATCCTCGTCGTCGATGGGTCCATCGAATCGATCGGATCCGACTTTTCCGGGGGTCCGGTCGTGGATGCTCGCGGAGCATGGGTGTTACCCGGCGTCGTTGATCCGCATGTTCACACATCGGTGGGTGGTTTCCACACGATTGATCCTCTCGCCGAGGATCTGAAGCAGGCGACCGCTGCAGCTCTCATGGGCGGTGTCACGACGGTCGGCGCCTATGTCAGTCGTGGACCCGAGATGGGATTGATCGACACCGTCAAATATCAAATCCAGTTCGGGACCGAGCATTCTGCGGTCGACTTCGCTATCAACGCTCTGTGTCTTCCGGGAGACCCGCTGACCGAGGTGGTTGCTGCAGGCATCGGGTTGGGTGTAACCACATACAAGGCCTTTCTCGGGTACTACGTTCGTGGCGCCATGTTGGAAGATGACGAACTGGTCGAGTTGATGGTGGCAGTAGCCTCCCACAATGGTCTGCTCCTCATACACCCGGAGAACGGGAGAGCAACCAAGTACTACCACGATATCGAATACTCACGCGACCCGACTGGCCTTGAAGGCTATCTGCGGTGCTCGCCGGGAATACTCGAAGCCGAAGGCATGTTCCGTGCAGCCGCGCTGGCCGAACTCACTGGCTGCGATCTGCTGTTTGTTCACCTGTCCGCAGCCGAGACTGTTGGCGTGCTCTCTTGGCTCAAGGATGGTGCGGCTTCAGTACGGGTGTGGAGCGAGACGCAGCCGCACTACCTCATATTGACGGAGGACGCCCTTCTCAAGCACGGTTCCCTCGCGAAGATAGGCCCCCCGCTTCGCGGAAGTGAGGATGTGGATGCAGTCTGGGACGCCGTCGACGCGGGGCAGGTTGACTTGCTCTCAAGCGATCACTCACCTCGCACGAAGGCTATGAAACAAGCTACACCGGCCATATTCGACGCCCCATACGGTGGCATCACGTCGTCGGAGGCCCTACTTCCGCTAGCGTACGCACTCGGCATTGAGACGGGTCGATTCGACATATGTAGGTTGGCGGAACTGACAGCAACGAACGCCGCAAAGGCATATGGTCTCTTCCCTCGAAAAGGCGCCATACGAGTTGGCGCCGACGCCGATTTTGCGATCGTCCCGATTGAAGGGGAACCCCGTGAGATAGGGCCACACACTCTGCACGGTCGCTCGGACTACTCGATTTACACAGGCCTCACATCTAGAGGGTTCCCAAAGTACGTGGTGAGGCGTGGGTACTTGGCCGTATCGGAAGGTGAGGTGTTAGACAACCCGAGCGGCAGATATCTGGCTCGAGGTATGAAGTCGTGATTCTAGCTCCCGCGCCGAGTACTGACAGACTCCGGTAATGACAAGAGTTATAGCAAGTCGTGCACTACAAGCGTTGGTTACCCTCCTCGGTGTCAGCGTGGTTGTATTCGCGTTGAGCCAATCGACCGGCAATCCGGTGGATGTCCTGCTACCAGTAGAAGCGACGCCCGAACAGCGAATGCATTTGATCGATGAGTTGGGGTTGGATGAGCCACTCGTCGCCCAGTATCTCGCCTTCTTAGGCAATGTGATCCAGGGCGATTTTGGCACATCGATACGGACCAAGCAACCTGTCCTTGAACTCGTTGTGGACCGCCTTGGGAACTCGGTCATGCTGGTCAGCACGTCACTCCTCTTCATGGTCGTATTCAGTCTTCCTCTCGGTGTCCTTGCGGCAGTGAAGCGCGGTACGATCATAGATCGGACCGCAATGGGCCTAGCCGTTCTGGGTCAATCACTTCCGCCCTTTTTCACTGGTGTCCTAGCGATCCTTCTGTTCTCAGTCAGATGGCAGGTGTTTCCAGCGCAGGGTTCGGGTACCTGGCAGCATCTGTTACTTCCCGCAGCAACCATGGGCCTATTTACCGGCGCCGGGATCACGCGACTGATGCGCTCGGCCATGCTTGAAGTGCTTGACAGCGAGTACGCCAAGCTTGCTCGTATCAAGGGTGCGAGCGAGATGAGGGTTGTGTGGAGGCACGCCTTCCGAAATGCCTTGATTCCGGTCGTAACGTTTGTGGTACTTATGTACGGTGTTCTCGTAGCTGCTGCGGTCACGACAGAAGTCGTCTTTGCGTGGCCGGGTTTGGGTCGGCTTGCCTTCGAGGCAGTTGTATGGAGGGACTTCCCCGTGCTGCAGGCTGTAGTTATTGTGTGGGCGGCGCTTATTGTCTTTGCTAATTTTCTCGTAGACCTGTCATATGCAGTCATCGATCCGCGGATTCGTCGTAGTGTCTGAGTTCTTTGGCAAGGTACGGATCGGATTGGGCACAGTCTGGCGTAGCTTTCCCATGTTTCCTCTTCTGGTTGTCTTGTTGGCCGTAGCGGCCGCCTTATTGGCGGACTTCATCGCTCCCCACGGACCGGACGAATTGAACTTGGCGCACGCCCGTCAGGGATGGGTCTTTTCAGAAGAAGGTAGCTGGGAGTTTCCTCTGGGGACTGATATCCTAGGCCGCGATATCCTTAGTCGGATTATTAAGGGCGCTCAGGTGTCTATGTCCGTGGCCGCAGGCACTGTCCTACTCGCGGGGTCTATCGGGACGATCCTCGGTTCTATCGCCGGCTACTTCGGAGGTTGGGTTGATACGGTGATCATGCGACTGGTCGATGGTTGGCTTGCCTTTCCCGCAATCTTGATCGCCCTCGTTTTTGCTGTCACTGTCGGCCCAAGTGTTACGGTTGTCGTGTCAGTAATGGCGCTTATCCTATGGGCACGCTATGCCCGTCTGATACGAGGGGAAGTTCTTAGCTTGAAGGAGCGCGACTTCATTGCGCTCGCGCGAGTCGCGGGAGGATCACCCCTGCGGATAATGGCTTCACACCTGCTGCCAAACGTGCTCAACAGCGTGATCGTCCTTTCCACCCTGCAGATCGGTTGGGCCATCACGGTCGAAGGCACCTTGAGTTTTCTTGGTGCCGGTGTTCCTCCACCGACGCCAACGTGGGGTGGCATGGTCGCCGAGGGGCGTGACCTGATCCGGTCGGCCTGGTGGATTTCCGTATTCCCTGGAGCTGCGATAGGCCTGGTGGTACTTTCTTTCAACCTGCTCGGTGACCGCATTCGAGACCTCCTGGATCCCAAGCTCAGAGCGCTTTAGTGGCTCATCGATGCTCCTATGGTTGAGCTTCTATGTCTTGCAAATCGGGTTCTGGGGTGGTTGGCGGGAGAGGTGGTTGGTGGTGGATTTTCGAGGGGTCGGTAGAACTGTCGAGCGATGTACCGTTTGAGACAGCGCCGAGCAAGCCCTGAGAGCCTCGGGGTTTCAAGGTGTGTCAGTTCCGCAACTGTTAGCGGCTATTCCAAGATCTGTTGAGAACTGTAATCGGCGCCTCCAACCGTTATCAGCGTTCTTGAGGATCGCGTCTCAAGAATCGGCAAGGACGCCAGCGCGTTGACAATGTTGAATAACGTCGGGAGGTCCTCCCACGTCGACTTATAAAAAGATACAGACCCTTCCCCGGTCCAGGCTTCTTTGAGATAGGGACTCAGGTCGGGAGGAGGCGTAAACGTGACGTACTCGACATCATGTTCCCCCCAGTCGTGGGTCCGAGGCAGGTATTTGTAGAGGAGAATACCCTGTTGGTTCATGGCTAAGTCGGCCATCTCGTCGTCGTCCAACTTGGTTTGCTCACGAACCGTCATCGACATAAACTGGTGTCCGAGCCAACCCGCGCTACAAAGTATCCTACCGTCCAGATGACGCGGCTCAGGAAGTTCCCCGTAGATCTTCGGGTATCCCAGTTCCTCGCGGCCGGTGATAATCGGGTCAGTTAGGTTCTCCCACAGTACCATGAGGAAAGAGCCCGAGGTATTAGTCCGTTCACCACGAAAGACAACTGGACAAGTGACCCCAAGCGTGTTGTATCCGCGTCCCGCCAGCCACTCAATGTTAGTGATGTAGCTCGCCGTTACGGTGACGACCGGCTCACCAGCGACATCGAATCTGGGCGGAAGTAACTTGTTCAACGCTTCAGGCGTAGTACGAAATCTGACCGAATACATCGTCTTGTTGGGACTGCTTGTGTTCGTGTACCGGTTTCCATCTACCCCCTGTCGGGGACCTAAGCTCGGGCCGAAGTGGGTCGGCATCCTGTACATCTGGCCTGGTTCAAAACTGTATGGCACCGGTGTCTCTCCTCAATGTAGAGCGCAGGACTCTCGTGAATGGTCGCCGTCTTGGCCGGGCGAGTTGGTCCTAGACCCGAGAGCCATCAGAACCCGTCGATACAGTGTCCACAGTTCCGAGGATCAAGGCTTCTTTCGCAAAGACCCTTATGGGATAGGTACCGTATAGTAGCACCCATTGCTCTGAGGACCTTGGTGTGACCGACCTCAAACTCGGTCCCGACAACGAGCAGGCACTCGCCTGAGTCGTCCACCATCCGGGTGAGCGCCATGCGGCAGGAGCTGCCCGTGGCGGTCTCCGTCTCCGACGACTGCGGAGGCATCCCGGCGGAGAGACTGCCCCACCTGTTTCGGAAGTTCTCCCGCCATCGACGCCGAGCAGCAGGGGGGCGACGCCTTCGTTCTGGCCCCTTTGAGCGAGACCTTCGGATAAGAGCCAAGGCCAAAATCCCGTCGTCTTCCTTGTACGGTTCCTCTCCATACCCACCGTTTGCCTCCGGTGGGAAAGACCCTCAGAATGGAGCCCGTTTCCGTCGCGGTGTGATCCTGGCCCGGGCGAAACGCGCGGCGTTTTTGGGATAGGTCTGCTTTCGCAGCCACAGTTGCGGCGGGCATCAGGGAATTTGGGCTCCAGTTAGTTGCGTGTCTGCCGGGGCTCCCGAAAGAGATGGGACCGCGGCAGGACGGAGGCCCTACTCTTCCATGTTTATAACTATGTTGTCCGGTCCGCGGGCCAGGAACTGTTCCGACGGTACGTCGTAGGGATTTTCCTCGATGTGCCACATGTGGGCAGGCACGAATAGATAGTCGCCTGGTCCGGCCTCTACCCATTCCTTGAAGTCCTCGCCATAGTAGACTCGGACGTGGCCAGAAATGACGTACGCGGCGGTCTCGGCCTCGCCGTGCATGTGGGGCGGACCCTTGTGATTGGGCTCTGAGGTGACAGTGCCGAACCAGATCTTGCTGGCGCCTACCGATGACCCGTCGATTGCGGGACGGCGGACCAGGCCGGGAGTCTGTGCCGTGTCGGTTGGCGGCCGGGTGCCGCGGACCACCTTCGGGACTTTGAGTTCAGTTTTCGTTGCCAAAGTTTGGCCTCCTCGTACGCCTATGCGCCGCGGCCGACGCGGGGTTATCGTATGTTCGCTTCGATGGTTAGCTTACAGGCACTCGCCGCGCAGGTTGTGAGAATGCGCCGTGATTATGCGGATGGGGGCGACAAGGGGGCGGGTCTAAATGTTTCGTCGGTATTCGCGATCGACCGATTCACAAGTCGTCTCCCGGGAATATAGCCTGCCTGCCAAGTTGCGGCCAGGCGGCAGGCGCGGCGGCCTTGTCGAGCCGCTGTTCTATGGGCAAGCTCTCGTCCCAGTAGTGGGCAATCAGGCGCATTCCGTTGGTCCCGTCCGACTCCTCGGACGCGAGCCACACCGCGGGCCCGTTCATCACTTCCGGCCGCATGAGGATCGCCCGCCCCACCGCGATGTCATCGGGAATGATGTGGGTGTCGGTCTGGCCGCCGGGGACGAGTACGTTGGCGGTTACTCCGGTCCCCTCCAATTCACGGGACATGAGAGCGACGAGCGCCTCGTGGCTTGCCTTGGATGGGCCGTAGGGGCACATGCCCGGCCGGTACATGGTGTCGACGCTGGTCGTGACGCCTATTATCCGACCCCATCCCTGGTCGAGCATGTGGCCCACTGCCGCTCGGGCCATGAAGAACGATCCGCTGGAATTGACAGCGATGATCCTGCTCCACGACTCGGGAGTGATGTCCCAGAACTTGGGAAGATTGCCGCCGGCGAGATCCGCAAGGTTGATCGTTCCAGCGTTGTTGATCAGCACGTGAAGCCCGCCGAGCCCGGCTATCGTCTTGCGGACAGCGTCCTCCACGCTTTCGGGGTCTGAGATATCGCAGACCAAGTCCAGGACACAGTCGTCCCCACCGGCCGCTCGGACATCGCCTGCGGACTGCTCCAGCCACTCTTCGTTGATGTCCAGCATCGCGACGCGTGCCCCGGCCTGCACCAGGGCAAACGTGATGGCGCGGCCCATGCCGATGGGGCTGCCGGCGCCGGTAACGATTGCGACTTTTCCGTTTAGCGGTTTGTGTTGCATGTCGACTTTCTCAGTTCGTGTGCGTATTCGAATACTTGACTTGCCGTCACCGATGTTCGAGAAAAGGCGTCCAAAGGGCCACCGACGGAATGAGCACTAATCAGTTTACGAGGGTGGGACGGCGGCGTGACCCAGCCCAGTCTCATATTCTGGACGCGTATGTCTCATCCCTGACTGGCGGGGACGCTGCTCTCGGGCTGGCTGGAGATGATATGCAGTTGACCCGCATACTTCAGGACGATGGGCGCGCCCGATTTCGAGCCCGATGTCACCAGAGAAGGTCGCAGCGGCGGCAGGGGGCGACATCTCCTACTGGCCCTCCGCGGTTTTTTGGGATTTGGGTTGCTGGATGGGTGGTGGGGGTCATGTTAGTAGGAGTCCGCGGGCGGCGTAGTTGTGTGGGTTGGTGAAGTGATGGTCCTCCGGAAAACTCGGAGCGGTTCAATCTACATGTACCAGTTCGCCTGGGCAGTCTCTCACATAACGGATAGGAACTCCGGTGGTGCGGACCAGGTCGGAGAGGCGGGACAGACCACGACGGCGGAGCACCCGGTAGATGGTCGAGCGGGGTACACCCACCCGTCCGGCCATCAAGTGAGGGCCTTCCTTCTCTCGGATCCGATCCTCCACAATCAGTTCTTCCACCCCACCAGGAACCTGGTTGGGACTTTGACGAGGACGCGACGAGTGATCCTGGAGGCCGGCTTCGCCTTCCTCCCGCCAGCGCCGCAGCCACCGATAGGCGGTCTGGCGGGACACACCCACCGATTCGGCGGCGTGAGCTACCGGCCACCCCTCCACAAGAATCCGATCCACCACCAACCTACGTCCGAACGGTGTCAACCTTGCCCTACAGTATCCCATTGAGGGCCTCCTCTGATTCGCGGATATTGGTTACCCACAAATCAAACTAGGAGGCCCTCACTCATCCAAGCATTCCGTCAACCACGTCCCTGGGAAGCACATCTAGATGGTTAGTTCCAAGGGGTTAGTGGTCGTATGCGATGAGGGAGTGGGCGGTCCTGGTTGTTGGGTGGTTTCGTTGTACCAGATGGTGGCGATGAGCGCGAGGATTCGTTGCAGGACGCGTGCGGCGATGCCTGGTGGGGTAAGGCCGCCGTGGCGTTCGAGGTTGAGTTGGGCTTTGAGGGTTTGGATCACTGATTCGATGATCTGGCGGAAGGGTTTTAGGAACCGCCGCCCGTCTCGGGCAGGTTCTGATTTGATGGCTGGTCGAATGAGAGTGATACCGGCTTTGAGGCGCCGAGGCTGGGAGTCAACGGATAAGAGAGTCGTCATTTGTAAAGGAAGGCAACTGTACGGCTGTCTATTCTGCTGGTGTGTCGTCAGGCTTGTTGATCAAGTGGGTGGCGGCGTTGTCAAAGTGCTCAAACATGACAGCCCGGATCTCAGCAGGCAGCGGTCGGCCGGTGCCGTCGGCGAGCCTGGCTCTGTCGAGAGAGGCAGTCATGTGTACCATCCACGCCTCGCGTTCGGCCCAGCCGATGTTGAAGGGCAGGTGGCGCATCCGCAGACGCGGGTGGCCCCGCATCTCGCTGTAAAGCGGCGGGCCGCCCCAGTACTCGGCCAAGAAGCCGGCCAGTCGCGCCTTGGAGTGCCGCAGGTCCTTCGGATACATGGGCCGCAGCCGCGAGTCGCCCTCCACGGCCTCGTAGAAACGGTTGACAAGATTGTCGAAGAAGCTCTGGCCTCCCACCGCCTCGTACACAGTAGGAGGCGCCTGCATGGCCTGACCCGCGCAGGGTTACCCCCGCCGGGGGACCCTCGTCGCCATCCATGCTGTCAGACTCGCTCACGACCCTCAGCCTATAAGACTCTTCCATGTATTGATCACCTCTTAGGCGCCTCCAAGGTAAAGCCCTCAGAACCTCAGCAATTACCAGCAGGCAGAACGGCCAGACTGGTTCAATCCCTGGCGGGACTTCGGTCCATGGTGGGCGCAGTATGCGGACCGGTTGGCAGAGATGAAAGTGACCTTTGGTTTGTTGCACCAACCCGCCTTGGTTCTGCCCGGATACGCCAGTAAACCGGGACAGATGGCCACCTTGTTGGGGCCCGGGCCTTCGGCAAATTTGAGCCCTCTTCTGCCCTGGTCACCAGGCCAAATAGACCTACAAAGCCCTCCAGTTGGACTTCTTCGAAGTTGGAAACCTGAAGGGTAGGTTCCTCAGTTCCTTGTTCCACACGGCATAACAGAGTCAGCCTTTCGGGTAGCGGACGGGCGGCAGAACCCCGGTTGCGTTAGAATCGCTCGCCGTGGACCTGCGAAGATACATCCGTGACAGTCCCGATTTCCCCCAAAAGGGCGTGCTGTTTCGCGACATCACGCCACCACTCGGGGATCCGATGGCGTTCCGCTAAAGCATTGACGAGTTATGTGTGCACGCGGCTCAACGGGACCCTTCCGCGATAGTGGGGATCGAATCGCGGGGGTTCGTGTTCGGGGCAGCGAGGGCGGACCGTGCAAATCCCGTTCGTGCCGCTGCGGAAGCCCGGGAAGCTGCCAGCGGCGCGTCTCCCGATCGAGCATGCGCTGGAGTACGGCTACAGCCAGCTTGACATCCACGAGGACGCGTTGGCGGTGGGGAAGAGGGCGTACATCGTCGATGATCTTCTGGCAACGGGGGGAACGGCGGCCGCAGCCACCAAGCTGGTGGAGCTGGCGGGGGGAGAGGTCGTGGGGCTGGGGTTCGTCATCGAGCTGGAGGAGTTGGGTGCGCGGGCGAAGCTCGACGGTTTACGACGCCATGAGCATCGTCCGCTACTAGGGGCGGCCGTATTTCTCGCCTGCCGGGCTAGTTCGCTAGCGCCCTCCCTCGGATTTCGCTGAGCGTGGCGTGTGTTCTGGCGGGAGGGCGAGTGGCGGACCAAGTGATGGAGCACTTCTGTTGTCGATGTGGGGGGCCGTCAACTGTTGAACATAGTGCCTAGTAGAACGGCTGACAGCGCCGCTGGGTGGTTTCGCGCCCAATCCCGGGACGCTCTCGCGACTCGTCCGGGATACCTAACAGAACGATTAGACGTAAGAGTCCATCCTCTCAAGACGGAACGTCCCCATTGAACGCGGGGCGATTCACTTCCGCGATGTGGGGAGAGCCTCTCAGGACCAGAGGTAAGGTGGCTTGTGCAGGTCTGATCGGGGGTTTATAGTTCCATTTGAGAAGCGTTGATATTTATCCTGGAGGTGGCTGACGATGGCCGTTGATGACCTAAAGCCTAATGAGCAGGAGGCGCTTGAGCTTCTCCGGGCCAATGATGAGCGGGCGGCCGAGAGTCTCTTGGGGCTTGATGATGCCGGACGGGCTCGTGTGCTCGCCCTTATAAGTGGCTCGACTACGCCGGAATTATCTCCTACTTCGCCGAGCGATGTTGCGGCTGGCGGCTCGGACTCGGAGTCTGGGAAGTCTCTTGGTGTGCTCAGGCGAGCGCTGGGTGACAAGGGTTCGAAGATCGCTATGGCGGTGGTGGGTTTGCTGGTTATCGTGGTGGTGGTTGTGGTCAACAGCTTCGGGCAGCTTGATGTGCCGGGCGGGACTTTCGAAACGGTTTCCGCCGGTGGGTGGCATTCGTGTGGGGTGAGGACCGATGGCGAGGTGGTGTGCTGGGGAGACAACGAAGACGGGCAGCTTGAGGGTGTGCCGGGCGGGACTTTCGAAACGGTTTCCGCCGGTGGGGGGCATTCGTGTGGGGTGAGGACCGATGGCGAGGTGGTGTGCTGGGGAGACAACAGCTTCGGGCAGTTTGAGGGTGTGCCGGGCGGGACTTTCGAAACGGTTTCCGCCGGTGGGGGGCATTCGTGTGGGGTGAGGACCGATGGCGAGGTGGTGTGCTGGGGAGACAACAGCTTCGGGCAGTTTGAGGGTGTGCCGGGCGGGACTTTCGAAACGGTTTCCGCCGCTTATTTCCATTCGTGTGGGGTGAGGACCGATGGCGAGGTGGTGTGCTGGGGAGACAACCAATACGGGCAGCTTGAGGGTGTGCCGGGCGGGACTTTCAAAACGGTTTCCGCCGCTGGGGGGCATTCGTGTGGGGTGAGGACCGATGGCGAGGTGGTGTGCTGGGGAGACAACAGCTTCGGGCAGCTTGAGGGTGTGCCGGGCGGGACTTTCGAAACGGTTTCCGCCGGTGAGGGGCATTCGTGTGGGGTGAGGACCGATGGCGAGGTGGTGTGCTGGGGAAACAACCAAGACGGGCAGCTTGAGGGTGTGCCGGGCGGGACTTTCGAAACGGTTTCCGCCGGTCATTTCCATTCGTGTGGGGTGAGGACCGATGGCGAGGTGGTGTGCTGGGGAGACAACCAATACGGGCAGCTTGATGTGCCCCGGCGAGCGATTGCCTGACCACACATCAAGCAACGAAAAAGCACCCCTTCGACAATGATGATGCCCTGCTCCCGTACCGGTTGTGAGTATTAGCGTTGACCCATGAGTGGGGGAACATACGCCCTTCATGCCATACGACGAATTGGAGTTCCACCCAGATCGCGGAGAATTGATTATGGGTTTTGCTGGTTTCATCGTAGTAGTTGGCGGTGGTTGGACTTTCCCCGGTCTTCCGGACTCTTGTGGTCGGTGTTTATGCCACTTGTTGGTGGCGGTAGATCGCTGAGCTTTGGTTGTTTGTGTAGGAGTGTCTCCTTTCGGGGTTGTACCAGCCTTCGATTTATTCCAAGGTGGCTAGGGCAAATGTTTACTGGGTTAGCCAAGGCTGTCCATCGAGAACCTCGACTTGGTGGGTAGAAAGACCGACTCGACGACGGCTTGTTTCAGGCGTCGCCGGCGGTTCCGATTAAACCCATTGTCCCGGCCCGGCGGAGTTTCTTCCCGAACGCGCAAGAGCTGATTCTGGGTACCATGATCCAAGTCACACACCAGTCACAGCCCTCCTTTCCGGGGGATCACACCTCCAAATCAAATAGGCCCTTCGCGAAATCGTGGGATTGTGGTCTGGCTGGTTGGTGGTGGGGTTCATGTTAGGAGGAGTCCTCGGGCGGCGTAGTTTTGGGGGTTTGTGAAGCCGTGGGCGGTTCTGCGGAGGGTTTGGATTAGGTTGTTGGTGCCTTCGAGGGGTCCGTTGGAACGGCGGCTGTGGTGCCAGTTCAGGATCTCGTCGGCCCAGTTCAATATGGTGTCCACGGTGTTGTGGTACTCGGGAATCTGGCCGGTTTCGTAGAGGTCGGCGAAGCGTTGGAGAGCGTCGAGGGCGCCTTGGAGGTCGTTGGCCTGATAGAGGCCGTAGAGCTCTTGTAGAGCGTCCCAAGCCACCCGAAGACGCGGATGAGCGGCGAATAGCCGGTCGAGGCGTCTCTGTTCGGTTCCAGTAAGGTGGGCCCTTCGCGAAATCGTGGGATTGTGGTCTGGCTGGTTGGTGGTGGGGTTCATGTTAGGAGGAGTCCTCGGGCGGCGTAGTTTTGGGGGTTTGTGAAGCCGTGGGCGGTTCTGCGGAGGGTTTGGATTAGGTTGTTGGTGCCTTCGAGGGGTCCGTTGGAACGGCGGCTGTGGTGCCAGTTCAGGATCTCGTCGGCCCAGTTCAATATGGTGTCCACGGTGTTGTGGTACTCGGGAATCTGGCCGGTTTCGTAGAGGTCGGCGAAGCGTTGGAGAGCGTCGAGGGCGCCTTGGAGGTCGTTGGCCTGATAGAGGCCGTAGAGCTCTTGTAAAGCGTCCCAAGCCACCCGAAGACGCGGATGAGCGGCGAATAGCCGGTCGAGGCGTCTCTGTTCGGTTCCAGTAAGGTGGTCATGTCTTTTGAGAAGAGCGAACCGGGCGCGGAACAGGTCCGGATGGAAGGCGGGTTTCACACCGGGCGGCTGGCGGCGTTGCAGTTCCCGGCGTACCAGAGTGAGCCCCTGGGTGAACCATCGGACGGCGTGGAAGCGGTCCAGGACATGACGGGCTCCGGGAAGATAACGATGAATAGCTGCCCGGTAGGAGTGGGAACCGTCGGTGACCACGGTATTCACACTGTGGCACCATCGGGGTCCTTGTTCTATGAAGAACCTGCTCAGTTCTGCCTTTGAACGTCCTGGGAACATAGAAAGGACCTGGCCGGTGTCGCCGTTGACCACCACGGTCACATAACGATGCCGTTTGCGGATCGAGGTCTCGTCAATCAACAACACCCGACATTTCTGACGGCGCCGCCGCGCTCGGACCAGCCCGGACCAGTCGCTGACCAGACCCATCACCAGATGCCACCCCACACGGTGTCGGCGGGACACCGCCGAAATAGGCATCACCTGAGCGTCTTGGACCAGCCTTCGCGCCAACCGGCGAGTGAGACCACCCTCGAACTGGGGATGGGTTTCCATATGACGCTTTCCACAATGGTTGCACACGAACCGCCGCTGGGTCCATAACAGCACCGTCGGACGGCCGCTGATCTCCAGATCACGGATCTCCCTCCGGCGACGGTCATGAACCCGCCGGCACGAACGACCACAAAACGGACACGACGACAACTTCCTGGTGGACATCACTTCCACCACCAACTCTGTGAGGGTGTCCACCACCACACCGGTCACACGAACCCCACGCAGGTGCAACCGCACCCGCATAATATCAGCACTCATTGAGGCCTCCTGGATAGGCGATTTTTATTTCACCACCTATTCCAGCGAGGCCTCAACCCCTAACCAAGGACCCCCTCCCCACCCCGAACCCCAAGAATTCGCGAAGCCTCCTCCTACTTCGCTTCCGGCGACCACAAAGACGAGGCCATGCAGACCATGGCAAATGGCCTAACGGTCCGTCGGCTGTACGACGAGAGAAAGCTCGGCGGAATCATCGGGATGGGCGGCACTGGCGATACCTCCATTGCCACGACGGGGATGCGCGTTCTGCTCGTTGGTGCGCCCAAGGTGATGGTTTCCACGGTGGCGGGCGGCGATGTCAGCACCTACGCGGGCACCAGGGACATCGTGTTCGTCCCGTCCATCGTCGACGTCGGCGGGATCAACACCATCAGTCGCGCCATATTCTCCAACGCGGCGGGGCAATCGCCGGCATGATCAAGCTGGACCAGCCGCCGGCAGGCCAGGAGCGTCCCCTGGTTACCGCGTCCATGTTCGGCAACACGACGGAGTGCGTCGAAAAGGGCCCGCGGAGTGGTGGAAAGCGGCGGTCACGAAGTGCTTGTGTTTCACGCCACCGGGATAGGGGGCAAAACTGCTCGCTCTGCTAATCGCGCACAGCCTACGTCAACCCAACAACTTCGACAACGACGAAAACTAACTAGACAGCGAACAGCCACCCACCCCCACCCCGCGCCCGGCCATCCCATCCAATGTCGCCAACGGGCTGACAACCCGAAGCCCAAGTCTCGTCGTTTTCCTTGGATTGTCCCTCGGTGGATTCAAACGGTCGTCGCAACGTCTCGAGAGTGAGGAGTTACGATGGAAGCAAGGAAGGTTCGTCGGGCTGATCGTGCGTTGCGGCCTGCGATGCGGTCGCCTGGTCGTCCGCCGGTTGGGCGGCGTGAGCATCGGGAGCGGTTTTGGGAAGGGATCGGTGGTGGGTTGTCGAGCGAGGATGCTGGTGTGGCGGCTGGTGTGTCGCCTGTGGTTGGTTCGCGTTGGTTCCGCGAGAATGGTGGGATGGTCCCTTTTTCTTTTGTACCGGTTTCGGGGCGTTATTTGTCTTTTGTTGAGCGAGAAGAGATTGCTGTTCTCCACGCCCGCGAGTGTGGGGTGCGTGAGATCGCCCGCCAGTTGGGCCGATCACCGTCGACGGTCTCACGTGAGTTGCGCCGCAACGCCGCAACCCGTAGTGGAGGCTTGGAGTATCGGGCCACGACCGCACAGTGGCATTCGGATCGGCGTGCCAGTCGCCCCAAGGTTTCCAAGCTGGCCTCCAACGACCCCCTCCGTAAATACGTTCAGGATCGCCTGGGTGGGATGATCGTCCGCCCCGATGGCGAGCTGGTGCCGGGACCCCAGGTGCGGTGGGTGGGTCGCCGTCATGGGCGACGAAAGGATCGACGGTGGGCAAGCTCGTGGAGTCCAGAGCAGATCTCGAACCGGCTCCGGATCGATTTCCCCCATAATGAGTCCATGCGGATTTCTCACGAGGCGATCTACCAGGCGCTTTATGTGCAAGGCCGGGGTGCGCTCAAACGCGAGTTGGTGGCTTGTTTACAAAACCGGGCGAGCGTTGCGGGTCCCGAGGGCCCGAACCCGGGGGCGGGGCAAGAAGTTCGTCAGTCCCGAGATCATGATCAGCCAACGTCCGGCCGAGGCCGACGACCGGGCAGTGCCAGGCCACTGGGAAGGAGACCTGATCCTCGGACTGCAGAGTTCCGCGATCGGGACCCTTGTCGAGCGCACGACGCGGTTCACGATGCTGCTGCACCTTCCCCGCATGCCAGGCCACGGCCAACAGCAACGAGTCCACAACGGGCCCCCTCTTGCCGGTCATGGCGCCCAAGCAGTCCGCGACGCGATCGCTGAGTCGATCACCACCCTACCCCAACAACTGCGCCGCTCCCTGGCCTGGGACCAAGGAACCGAGATGGCACAACACGCTCAACTCCGAATAGACACCAATCTCGATATCTACTTCTGCGACCCCCAAAGTCCCTGGCAGCGTGGCACCAACGAGAACACCAACGATCTCCTCCGACAGTACTTCCCCAAAGGCACCGACCTCAGCAGACACTCCAGAGGCGACCTGGACGCTGTCGCCGCAGCTCTGAACAGTCGACCCCGCAAAACCCTCAACTGGAAGACCCCCGCCGAGACCCTCGACGAACACCTACACTCTCTCAAACAAGACACTGTTGCGACGACCCCTTGAACCTGAGCAGGACAGTTAGGTCATCCGACAGACCACTTGATTTGTGAGGGTCGCCATCAGTTGCGCCGTTTGCCGTGGGTGCCTCCGACCGGCCGGGGAAGCAACACAGATCTCTGCGAACCCCATTCTTCACACCGCAGGATGTGGGCGTACTCATTCCGACTGATCTGTCTGATCTGTTCACTACGGTTCGTGTGCGAAGCAAGGCAATCAGGTTCGCTAGCGCCCTGTAGCGCAGGAGATGGCGGCTTCCCCACCCATCGGCTTCCCCGTCGTGCCTCCTGAACGAGATTGTTTCGATCAAAATGTGACTGGGCCGTCTATGGATCTCACGCGCCGACGAGGGCAGCAGTGGAGTCCATTCTTGTGGTGTACGGGGGCCTGGTGGGGTTCAATGGGTTCGATCCTCAACGAAATCCCCTGTGACATGGTGCGGTAGCCAATCTAACTCCTCCCCAGACAAGATTTACCTTGGCCAGCCTCGACAACGTGAAGCTTCTGCTCCAATCACTGGATATCGCCGGTGAGAGCCTGCCTGGGATTCGTTATAAGAATCGTAGAGACAGTTTCATCAGAGACGCCTTGCTTATGCAACTGAGGAACGATTCTGGTCAGAAGATAATCATAACCATTACCGCCTCTAGCCCGCAGAGAGCTCTGAAAACAGACATCTTGTGATAGCAGAATATGCCTAGTAAAACCTTTGTCGATCAAGGACACTACATACTCAAGAGCCCTGATATCATCAAAAGAAGAAGCCGCGGTTCCAAAGTGGTCAAAGGAGACGAAGGCACCTCGGCGTACCAAGGATTCGTGATAGTCAATCACATCATCTGACGACATCCAACCGGCATCTGACACCGAATCGCAGTGACCGATGATGACGCGACACGGACTCACTCCTTCCTCTTCAAGGAGATCAAGTTGCACATGGCCCACCGGCCAGCGGGCGGCGTGCGTGCTTATGGTTACCCCGGTTCGACGGTGAGCGCGGGCAGCTGCTCTGAACACGCGTTCTTCATGAGCTGTCAGGAATGCGTCACAACCTATCTCACCAATGATTCCCGCACGTATTCCTGTACCGTCAATGCCGACCTCTATTTCGTCCACCATCCAGCGAGCGAGCTGATCTACGCTGTTCTGGTCAACCCATTCACTGTCCAGGTAGGGGTGCCTATAAAGCCCGGTTCCCACAACGATGTTCAAGCCCGTCGCTTCACTGACCTGCTTGACCTGCTGTGGTTGACGGCCCATCCCTCGGAGAGTGAGATCCACAAGGCTTTGACCCCCGGCACTCTTGAAGCGGCTTAACTCCTCCACAGCTAGAGCACCGTCATTCAGCCAACCATCACCACGATACTCAGAAATCAAAGTGCAGAACACGTGCTCATGCATCAATGTCACTCCAAGATCGTCTGGTGATATCTCACCGAGCACCGTCGTAATGTGCTGGCTGCTATTCATGGGTCTGGGGTTACAGCATGAAACGACGGGGTTGAATCACCAGGCGCGTGCTTCTCGCTGGATCCAAATTCATTAGGCCAGTCCAAGCTCATTTGCCATTGTTGTATACCAAGCACCCAGAATGGTGTATTCGTGCTCCAAGGTGAACGCCCTGCGGGTTCACCTTTGTGCACTGTATCGAGCAGCCTGTGTCTGTAAATAGACCTGTCGCTCTGTTGAGATATCATGCCATCGACTTCGTTCATACGTCGGCACCAGAAGATCTATCATTAGCAGCCTTTTCTACCTCAAACGCAGCGTTAAACAACAGATCTTCATCGAAACGCCTACCGATGATTTGTAACCCGATAGGTAAGCCATTGTCACCCGTACCACACGGTACCGTTATTGCAGGATGTCCCGTCAAGTTCGCAGGACATGTATTGAGATTATTGCGGAACAGGCCACGTTGCTTCGCCTGTCCGACTTCCGACTCCTCCACGGTAGGAAGCCGAACAGCCTTCATCGGTGTCGTAGGAGTAACAAGCACATCGTATTCCTTGAACGTATCGTCCAGTTGCTGTGACCAAAAGTGCCGAAGATTCTGGGCCTTCGAAAAGTAGGTACTGCAATACTCTTGCTGCAGATATTTAGCAAGAATTAGATGTACGATCAGGAGGGGCGATAGAAGACGGCCTGAAGCGCGTCGTGCCTTTCCAAACAAGTTCTGCCAACCAGGATCACACATACCAGGCCGGGAATATCCTTCGAGGTCAGAATCGACCATCGCAGCAAGCGAATGAGTCATTATGGCCAGTATCACCGATTCGCATTGCTTCCACCACGGAAGGGAGATCTCTTGCACCTCCGCACCTTGATCCCTCAGTCCCTCCACAGCATCTCGGACGCTCGAGTTGACGTCCGATTCCCCGTCTAGCCAATCCATCGATTCCTTTAGAACGCCAATCCGAAGATTTCCGACGCCCTTCTCCCCAAGGCCCTGACTGTATGCCTGAGATCCGTATGGAACCCGAACAGACACTGGGCTTCGGGGATCTTCACCAGCCAACACCTCAAGTGCTAAAGCAGCATCCTTCACAGTTGCCGCTATGGGACAAACATGGTCAAGTGTGTGGTCCACATAAGCGATGCCGAAGCTTGGCACCAAGCCATGTGTCGCCTTCATCGACACGACACCGCACCAAGCGGCCGGAATACGGGCGCTACCCCCCTGGTCTACTCCAAGCGCGATGTCAACTTCCCCGGCCGCAACCGCTGCCGCACTCCCGGACGAAGATCCTCCCGCGGAATACGCTGGATCATGAGGATTCCTCGCTGGACCAAATTCGCTGGACTCTCCTCCCGCGCCGAAGCTGAAACTATCCATGTTCAGTTTGCCCACGATTGTCCCGCCCGCATCAAGAATCCTCTCAACGACAGTCGCGTCCATGGATGGCACATACCCTTCCATCAGCCGTGAACCGTTGGTCATCGGGACACCAGCGAGCTTAATGTTGTCTTTTAAACCAACTCGTTTCCCTGACAGCTTGCCCGATTCTGAGCCTCTCACTAAACAGCGCCGAATGTATACGTTGAACGGATCGCTCTCGTTATCGGACGGCTCGCCTATCTCACGCTCAGGATATCTAACTGGAACTGAAGGAATCTCTAGGTCATTAATTTGGTCGATTTGCGACATTATGTTGCAGATCTGATCGATATAGGACTCGGCCTCGTTAGCGGACAAGCGAATATACTGAGAGGCCGCAAGTTCCTGTACCTCGGACAGCTCTGGACACCGCAGCCGCCCATGCAATCTATCACTACGCTCCATCTGTGTCATCCGACTCCTTTACAGGCGAGCTCGATAGCTAGCCGTCTTTCCGATCTTATGCTATTCACTTGTGCAACGCTGGCATGCATTTCATTATCCTTACAGCACGAATCATTCGCGGTTGTCTTGCAGAGTCTCCCCAGTCTCTCTGGGACTGGTGCTTTTTGGCACGTTGACTACACTAGAAAGAAGAGCTTTTGTGTAATTAGATTGTGGATTAGATATGACGTCTCTTGTGGCTCCAGATTCTAATATTATCCCTCGTTGCATCACCGCTATTCGATCACTTATGAAACTGACAACGCCTATGTCATGTGCAACAAACAAATAGGTCAAACCGAGCTCCTCTTGGAGATCCATAAGCAGATTCAAAACCTGCGCTTGGATCGAGACATCTAGAGATGAAACGGGCTCATCCAGGAAAACAAACCGCGGCTCGACTACAAGGGCTCTAGCAATGCAGATTCTCTGGGCTTGCCCGCCGCTGAACTCATGAGGGTATCGGTCTGCGTCTGCGCTTTTGAGGCCAACTAGGTTCAAGATTTCCGCAACACGGTTCCGGCGATGTAGCCGGGAAAAGCCGAAGTTGATCAGTGGTAACTCGACTGACTGCCCAACGGTCTTGACGGGATTCAACGCCTCCAATGGATTCTGCGAAACCATCTGAATCTCTCTTCGGAGTGGCCTCAATGCCTTTTCAGAGACTCCCGTGATCGACTGCCCTCTGTATCTGATCTCGCCGGAGGTTGGTCTGACTAGTCCCATGATCATCAGTCCTAAGGTGGTCTTCCCGCCACCCGACTGCCCGACGAGACCGAACGTCTCGCCTCGCAGTATTTGAAGATTGGCGTTCTCGACTGCGACAAAATTGCGGCCTTTGTACCCTTGGAACTCCTTCGATACGTCAATTACCTGAAGGAGAGACGAGTGCTCACTCATGTCGGTGAACCTGTTTCAAAGAGCCAACACTTCACTAGTGTGTCATCGGCTAATCTAAATTCTGGAGGCGAGGATTGAAAACATCTCTCCATGGCATGTGGGCATCTCGGAGCGAATCTGCAACCTCGAGGGAGATTCTGAGGATCGGGTAGGCTTCCCTCAATTTGAGGGAGCCGCTTCCCTTTAGTTTCTAGATCAGGAACGGAATCTCTAAGTCCGATTGTGTATGGGTGCTTCGGAGAGGTAAGAATCTCGCCAGTTGATGCCTGTTCCACTCGCTGGCCCATGTACATCACGACCACTCGATCAGATACCTGAGCTACGACTCCGAGATCATGGCTTATTAGAAGAACCGACATTCCCGTTTCACGCTGTACCCGATCAATCAGCTCGAGTATCTCGACTTGAGTGAGAGAATCAAGCATTGTCGTTGGCTCGTCAGCTATCAATAGTTGCGGCTCACCTATCAATGCAAGCGCGAGCATGATGCGTTGATTGATACCTCCGCTTACCTGAAAAGGGCGCAAACTAACAATCCGCTCCGGATCCTCAAGATCAAGGTACGATAGTAGTTCAAGGCTCAATTCCCGACCCTCGTCTTTAGTCACTGCTCGGTGCTTCCTAGCAGTCTCGATGAGCTGATCTCCAAGGCGAATCACCGGATTTAATGCGGCGTAAGGATTTTGAAAAATCATCGCGATCTGTTTGCCTCGAATCTCTTGCATCTCTCTATTGCTCTTTTTCATCAGGTCATGTCCTTTGAACATCAGCCGACCGTCGACTATTCGACCCTGATGCTGCGGAATGAGCCTAAGAATGGACAATGCGGTTACGCTCTTGCCTGATCCTGACTCCCCGACAACAGCAACCACTTCGCCGCGCTCAACCTCCAAACTCATCCCGTCAACCGCCTTCAAGACACCATTTGGTAAGAAGAAGTGCGTGTGAAGATCGTCGACCTTGAGAAGGGCCCCGCCCCCATTTTCTTCGAGCATTGATGACCTGCTCAATACGACAGAGTCCGTTGTTTCGCTTATCCGGTTGTCCACGTCCTCGTCCTATGTCTCGGATCGAGAGCGTCCCTGAGGCCGTCTCCTACAACGTTGAAAGCGAGTGCTACGGCAATGATCAAGAATCCTGGAACGGTTGCGATATGGGGCAGTTCCTGCAGAACCACTCGTCCGCCAGCGGTCATGATTCCCCAGTCGGGAGTCGGAGGTTGAACACCAACCCCAAGAAAGCTGAGACCAGCCGCCATGACGATCATCCCTCCCACTCCCGTCGATGCGTAAATGATGACAGGAGGAATCACATTGGGAAGCACCTCCCGCAGTAGCTTCCTCCTTCGAGGGGTGCCAGCTACCTGCGCTGCTCTCAAGTAGTCACTACCGCGAACTGAAACCGCCTCGACAAACACCACGCGGGTCAAATATGGGATGGATACCACGCCGATTGCAAGCATCACGTTCATCATGCCTGGTCTCAAGATTGTCGCTACTACTATGGCCAGTAGCACAGGAGGGAACGCGAACATCACGTCCAGGATCCTCATCGCCAGACCACCAATCCAGCCTGCCGAAAAAGCTGCCATCAGCCCTATCGCGAGCGAGGCTGCTAACGCGCCGAGAACAGGTAGGACTGCTACTGGAATTGAAACCCGTCCCCCCCAGAGAAGCCTTGTGAACACATCCCGTGCCTGTCCGTCGGTTCC
Source organism: Acidimicrobiia bacterium (assembly GCA_965248705.1). Lineage (GTDB taxonomy): Bacteria > Actinomycetota > Acidimicrobiia > Spongiisociales > ZC4RG35 > Bin76. The sequence continues at coordinate 1,742,634 of CBDFJY010000002.1, forward strand.
TAAGAAATGGCCCGGGGTTCCCAGAGGGGCATAACGCCCGACTTCTCTATGAGCTTCATTTGGGCCGTAGGGGGTTAGGAGATCGGCCCCGAACGAAGCAGCCACAACAACAACAATGAGGATTAGGCCGGTAAGTGCAAGCCGGTCACGAGCGAACGTCCGGATAATGAGTCTGAACTGTCCGGTTTGCGTTGTCGTGAGCGGATCAGTCTGCCGGGTCCCTTTGTCTCGAGCTACCGCTCCTTCCAGCACATCTCCCTCTTTGCTCATTGCTCTTGGCCGAATTCAGGCTCGACGGGTTCTGAAACTGATAGCTTCACGTTCCAGCACCGACCGAAGCCATCGTTCGCGGGTCGACTAGTCCTTGAATAACGTCGCTGACGAGACTGATCGCGACGAACAAGAGACCGGTGAACAATACGACAGTCTGGATGACGGGTATGTCTCGCGCCGCAATCGCCTGAAAGACGAGAAAGCCCACACCCGGCCATGCAAAGACGACCTCAACAAACAAAGTGGCCGTGAATATAAACCCAAGCTGTAAACCGCTCACGTTTGAGATGGGGGCCACGATGTTTCTAACACCGTGACGAAACACGATAGAGGCTTCGGTTAGACCTCTTGCTTTCGCTGCCTGAATGTACGGTTGATCCAATGCATGAGCTAGCTCGGACCTCGTCAAACGGAAGATCACTGCCATCGGAATTAGGGCAGCCGTCACTGATGGAAGAGCGGCGTGATGGAGCAAGTCCACTACGTCTGACTCGGCTCCCACCGTGCCAATCCCTGACACAGGGAAGATTCCCAGCCTTACACTGAAGATCCACACAAGAACCAAACCGAGCCAGTACACCGGGGCACTCGCCAGTACAACAGCGAATGTAGTCATGATTCTGTCAACCGGAGAAAAGCGCTTCACTGCTGCCAGGATCCCACCAAAGAAGCCGAGAACGAACGCTATGGCAAAACTCAAGACAACCAAGATCGCGCTGTTTACAACTGCTTGTCCGAAGATCTCTGATACGGGTGTCTGGTATCTAACGGACGTACCAAAATCACCTTGAACGAAGAGACCGAGCCATTTCACATACTGTACCGGCCAAGGCTGGTCCCATCCCAGACTCCTAAGCAGCGCTTCACGAGCCTCTGGTCCAGCGAAGGGACCAAGAAGGAAGGAACTTGGATCCCCTGGCACAAGCTTCATAAGAAGGAACCCAACAACCGAGATACCGACCAGCATCGGCAAGATAGCAAGCGCCCGCCTGCCTATCATTCGTACTATCACGCTGATAACTTAATCGTTTCCTCAAGGCTGCCGCAGAACGTGGAGATCTGGTTTAGCTGCGAGGACCCCGGTTCATCAAATACCCGCTGGGCTGAACTGGAACCACCTGCACCCCCTTTCATCGGACGAATGCCACCATGCTCCGGTCTCCTGAGCAACTGTGGATGACCGCTCTCGCATGGGATGGATCTAGGCCCCATCCCATGCGATTACGAGACAGACTTGAGTCAACTATCAACGGTCAAGCCACACAATGGAGTAGTCCACAACCCAGTCCGCGGTTCGAATGAAGCCATTGACATCCGCCGCCATCGCGACAGGGAAAGTATCTGACACGATGGGGGCATGGAAGGCGAGTTCGTGACCTCTACGAGCGGCTGCTTCGATGAACTCACTGGCTTCTTCTTGACTTGTAGCTTCATTGGCAGCTATCAAGAGCGAGTCATATTCCTCATCAGTCAGCCCTCCCGAGTTGATACCTGCAGACGGTGACGTGGACTCATACAGCCAGTAATCGGAGTTGTCCCCCCACGATATCTGGTTCATATCGACGTCATCCGGCATACCTGTGTACCACCGGCCAACGTACGTATTCCATTCGTAAGTACGAAGCTCCAGATCTATGCCGATTTCGGCCAGGTCTCGCTGAATCCATTCAGCCATCTGTACAGGCGAGATCTGCCCGGATCCCGATGTCGACGTCTCAAACACCGCGTCAAACCCACCCTCATAGCCTGCTTCGGCAAGGAGTTCGCGCGCTCGCTCTGGGTCGTACTCATACCCCGCCCAATCTGGTACAGGGTTGAATGTCGCCGACGTAGACGAGCAGAAGCAGATAGCCGCCTCAACTGTACCGACAAGCAGTTCCGCCGCCATGCCATCTCTGTCGATCGCCAGATTGACGGCTTGTCGAACTCTCGGATCGTCAAAGGGTGGCCGCCTGTGCTGGAATTCTATATACCAAAGATGCGGAGTCGGGCCCGATGCAATCTTGAAACCGTCGTCTTCAAGCTCAGGTATCTGATCCGGAGGCACGACACGGATCATGTCCACTTCGCCGGCCCTCAGGGCGTTGACACGACCAGACTCATCTTCAATCGGTCGGAATATCAGTTCATCCACGTAGGGATGGGGAGTCCTCCAATAGTCCCGGTTTGCCTCCAGAGTCAAATGCTGTCCTCTTACCCACTCGACGAACTTGAAGGGACCGGTGCCAATGGGATGATCCGCGACCTCTTCGCCATACTCAATAACAGCTGCGGGGCTAATCATCCATGGATGACCCAGACCTGTTGTGGTGGCGAACTTCTCAATGAAGAACCCGAAGGGTGCTGACAGGACGAACTGAACCGTGAATTCATCAACGACTTCAACAGCCTCGAGATTCTGGAATACTGTCGCGGCAAGCCCTGACAGTCCTTCTCCGATGTAATGATCGAAGCTTGGATCCCACACCCTGCGCACATTGAACTCGACAGCTCCCGCATCAAAGGGCGTCCCATCATGGAAGGTCACACCCTCGCGCAGTGAGAATGTGTGGATCAAGCCATCCGGACTCGATTCCCACTCGGTGGCTAGCCGTGGCACGATCTCGGGCGGGCTGCCATCGTTTGAAACGGTGTAATCGGCAGTAATGAGCTTCTCAAAGATCTGCTCGTTGACTTCATGCGTCTGTCCTCCCGAACTCCGATGTGGATCGAGAGTGCTGATCGTTGCTTCCAGCGCTACTACGAGAGTCCCTCCCTGCTGAGCCTCTGAATCGGCGCTTGTCTCATCGGGCGCCGTCGTCTCAGCGGGTGATGTCGTCTCAGGGGGCGCCGTCGTCTCAGCAGCAGCATCTGCCGCTTCGTCCCCGTCGTCGCCGCAGGCCGCAGCCAGCAACGCCAAGACAGCCATAAGGGCAATGGCTACTTTGAATTTCTTCATTGCTTATCCTTCCTGCCGGGTGCTCGCACTCGACTTAAAAAAGTGACCTGGGTCGGCAGATCAGCCGACCTCCAGTTCTAAATATATAGCCGCGTCTATCAATTCTTCCCTGGCAGGGGCATTATTTCTTGGGCACATCTCAAATATTGAGTGTTGTTGGGGTTGGTGAATCCGTGAGCGACGCGTCGTGGGACCTGGAGGAGGTTGTTGATCCCTTCGATGGGTCCGTTCGATGCTCGTCTGCTGGTGTGGTAGGCCAAGATCTCTTCTCCCCACGCGATGATCGTGTCCACGATGTCGCGGTATTCGCGGATCTGGCCTGTGGCGTAGAGATCAGCGAACCGTCCCAGAGCCTCGTTGGCCTGATCGAGGTCGCCAGCTTCGTAGAGATGGTAGAACTCCTGGAGCGCGTCCCACGCGGTACGGAGACGTGGATGAGCGTCGACCAGCCGGTCGAGGTGCGCCTGGTGGGCGTCGCTGAGATGATCCGGTACACTACATCAGTCACAATCGTCCGGAGAGTCAAAGTTATTGATCTTGATATGAGGCTAGACCCGATTCAGTTTGAGGTTATTCGAAATGCTCTGCTCGAGATCACCGAAGAAATGAGCGCCACCGTTAGGCGTAGCGCGTATTCCACGAACATCAAGACGAGAGCCGATTTCTCATGTGCCCTGTATGACGAGCACCTTCGCGTCGTCGCTCAGTCGTTCGCCCAGCCGACCCACCTCGGATCGGCCGTCGAAGTGGTGCCCAACGCCATCCGCGAATACGGTGCTGACAACATTGAACCTGGCGATAGCATCGTCCTGAATCACCCTTACATCGGTGGAGGACACCTAAACGATGTGACCCTCATCTCTCCGGTGTGGTACAAGAATCGTCGACTCGGATATGTAGCCAACATCGCCCATCACGTTGACGTCGGCGGGGGAGCTCCATCCAGTATCGGAGCATTTACGGAGGTATTCCAGGAGGGGGTGATCATCCCGCCTCTGAAATTGGTGCGTAGCGGAGAGGTCGTTGACGAGATCTTCCAACTCATTCTGTCTCAGATACGCTCGAAGCGGGAGTTCGCGGGCGACTTTCGTGCCCAGATCGCCTCAAATCAAGCTGGAATCCATAGGCTAACGGCATTACTAGACCGTTTCGGCCCTGAAGTAGTCGAGACTGGGATCGAACAGATTCTGTCCTACACGGAACAGCGTATTCGAGTCGAGGTGGGAGCTCTTCCGCGTGGCGTTTTCACGGCAGAGGGCTACGTGGATACTGACGGGTACACGCCTGATCCTGTTCGACTTGCTGTCAAGGTTGTCATCGATGACGACGGTGTGCTATTTGATTTCGATGGCTCGGATCGTCAGCGGAAAGCGCCAGTGAACGCTACGTTCGCGATGACGTTCGCGACGTGTGCGTACGTCCTCAAGGCATTGACCGATCCCGATGTGCCAGTGAATGCGGGATTCTACGGCGCAGTACGCATAAACGCACCCGCAGGGTCCGTCGTGAATTGCGTGTATCCTGCTCCCGTAGTGGGAGGATGGGAAACTCAGATGAGACTCACAGACATCATTTTCAAGGCGTTGTCTCCCGCACTGCCTGAGATGATTCCCGCAGGTACAGAGGGGATGATCTGCCACGCTGGTTTTGGCGGAGAGGACCCTCGTACTGGCGAGTATTACTGCTTCCTTGAGACGCTCGCTGGCGGTTATGGGGGTAGGGCTAAGAGTGACGGTCCCGACGCAGTCCAATGCCATGGGAAGAACACTGAGAACGCTCCAATCGAGGAGACCGAATCGAGTTACCCCGTCAGGATCGTTCGTTATGAGTTGGTAGAGAACTCAGAAGGTGCGGGAAGACACAGGGGGGGACTTGGGCTACGACGTGACTATCTTTTTCCCGATCATGAAGCGTCCTTCACAGTCCTCGCTGACCGGGATCGCTGGGGCCCACACGGGCTGTTCGGAGGACTTCCGGGAGCTAAGGCTGAGTACGTTCTCGTCTCGAAAGGCGAGACCAGCACGGTCGGCGCTAAGTCAACTTTGCAGTTGAAGCCAGGGGACCTCGTCAGTTACCGAACCTGTGGCGGTGGGGGCTTTGGCCCGCCAAGTGAGAGGGATCCGGTCAGTGTTCTTGCCGACGTAAGAGATGGAAAAGTCAGTGCCGAGAGAGCACGAGAGGTCTACTGCGTGGTGATTGATCCCAAGGATCTGGTCATAGACGAAGAGCAAACCAGTGTTCTTAGGGGTTCCAATGGCGTGGATGAGCAGTGAAGACGCGCCCTTCACGACCTGATTGGATGGGAGCAAGGCGAGCATGACAAGCCGGATTGGAATTGACATTGGTGGCACGTTCACAGATGCAACCGTGATTAACGAAGCAACTGGCGAGATTTTCATCGACAAGGTCACTTCCACTCCTCGTGATCCATCGATTGGTTTTCTACAGGCGACCAATCGGATATTGGAACGCAATGAGCTGGACCCAAGCTCTATGGCATATCTAGTTCATGGTACGACTGTTGCTACCAATGCAATTATTGAGAATAGTCTGGCGAGATCTGCGTTTATCACGACGGATGGATTCAGGGATATGCTTGAGATTGGACGGCAGAATCGCCCCGTACTGTATGACCTTGGGTTTGAGAAACTTCGACCGCTGGTACCGCGCTATTTGTGTTTTGAGATACGAGAGCGCCTCGATGCCTCGGGCAATGTTGTCGTTCCAATTCATGTGGAAGATGTCAAATCAGTGGCCCGAAAGATGAAGGAGGAGGAAGTTGAGTCAATCGCTGTGTGTCTTCTGCATGCACATATCAATCCGGTTCATGAGGTAACCGTTGGCGAAATACTACGGTCCATGCTTCCAGAGACGGCCGTTTCGCTTTCGAGCGAGGTGGCACCAGAATTTCGGGAGTATTTTCGCGCCAGCACCACAACGATCAATGCTGGAATTCGCCCAGTCATTTCGCGATATCTTGAGAGTATCGAGAGTCGCCTTCGAGCTGAAAGCATGACAGGTGAGCTTCTTGTGATGCAAAGCAATGGGGGACTGCAGACGTTCGAGGTAGCGGCCGAGAAGCCAGTATTCATGGTGGAGTCGGGGCCGGCCGCCGGAGTCATGGCGGCGACCTACCTCGGAGAGTCGCTCGGGTTCAGCAACATGATCTCGCTGGATATGGGCGGGACCACGGCAAAAGTCGGCCTGATTCTGGATGGCGTACCGAACGTGACAAAGGATTACGAGGTGGGCGCAACCGCCCGACCAGGAATGGGGAGTGGTCGCGGTTCGGGCTATCCGATTCGTACTCCTGTCATTGACCTGGTTGAGATCGGAGCCGGAGGTGGATCAATCGCTTGGGTGGATTCAGGCGGTGCACTAAGGGTGGGGCCAAGAAGTGCTGGCGCTGATCCGGGCCCAGCGTGCTACGGCTGGGGCGGCCTGGAGCCGACGGTGACTGATGCCAACCTCGTCCTCGGACGGCTGAACCCCGAGTACTTCCTCGGCGGCGAGATAAAGCTCGACGTCGAGAGGGCTTCGGAGGCGATCGAAGGATTGGCATCCCAGTTAGGCATGGATCTAATCGATGCAGCTTACGGAATCTTGGAGATTGCCAATGCCGCAATGGTGAGTGCCCTGAGGTTGATCTCCATACAACGTGGATATGACCCGCGCGAATTCGCTCTTGTCGCCTTCGGTGGAGCCGGTCCTTTGCACAGTGGAAGAATCGCCATCGAACTCGGATTTTCTCACACCATCGTGCCGCTTAGCCCTGGCATCTTCTCGGCATTGGGACTCCTCGTGACTGATCTGAAGCACGACTTCTCGAGAACGGTTCTGCAGAACGTCGAAAGACTTGATCTGACGATCATCGAAGGGCTTTTTCAAGAGCTGGAAGAAGAGGGCCGTGACCTACTTGGGCGTGAAGGCGTCAAGGAGGAGGATGTTCAAGTTCGACGTTACGCTGAAATGCGCTACGTCGGTCAGAGCTATGAGCTCTCCCTCGACCTTCCAGATGGCGTTCTCACTCATAGCGACTTGGATCAGATCCTCGACCAGTTCGCCAAAGAGCATGATCGGGTTTACGGGTTCAGCGTCCCAGGTGAACCCGTAGAGATCGTCAACATACGTTTGAGTGCCCTCGGCGACATTCGCAAGCCTAGACTGAGAGAAATCGGGAACAGTGGAACTGGGTCGGAATCTGCACACAAGGGAGCCCGATCTGTCTATTTCGACGAGAGCGGCGGATACATTGAGTGCCCCATATTCGACCGTTACAAGCTTGCTCAGGGCATTTCACTGATCGGTCCAGCCATAATCGAAGAACCGGATTCTACGACGGTTGTGCATCCCGGCTACAGCGTGAACATCGATCAATATGGAAACCTGTTGTTGACCTCGGATGGCGGATAGCCGGAGAGGCTCGTCACGCCGAACAGAGAGCTGACTGCTTCGCCAAGGTTGCTCTAACGCAAATCACGCGCACGCCGGAAACCAGTTGGCCCTGCGCGGAAATGTGGGGTTGGGTGGGTTGAAATCCTTGGATTGGGGGTGAGGCCTCGCTGGAATCGGTAAAGTACCAACTCGCCGATTCGAGGAGGCCTCGATGTCTGATGTTATGTCTGTTCGTCTGCACTTGTCGGGTTCGCGTTAGGAGCGATCGCGCAGTATCTACCGGACGGTCTTCACGTACTCGATCGTTTTCACGTGGGGCGCTGGTTCACCGAGGGCCTCACCCTGGTACGACGCGAGATACAACGCCGCCCCCTGATCAGCGTCCGCCGACCTACGAACCGGATCTGTTCCGGGCCCGCTTCACGCTCCTGCGGCGCGCGGATCATCTCAGCGACGCCTACCAGGCGCACCTCGACCGGCTGTTCGACGCTCATCCACGTCTCCGTACCGCCTGGGACGCGCTCCAGGAGCTCTACCAGCTCTACGAAGCCGACGACCTCGATCAGGCCAACGAGGCTCTGGGACGGTTCGCTGATCTCTACGCCACAGGCCAGATCCCCGAGTACCGCGACATCGTGGACACGATCATCGCGTGGGGAGAAGAGATCTTGGCCTACCACGCCAGCAGACGAGCATCGAACGGACCCATCGAAGGGATCAACAACCTCCTCCAAGTCCTACGACGCGTCGCTCACGGGTTCACCAACCCCAACAACTACGCAGCCCGAGGGATCCTCGTAACATGACCTCAACACCGAGCACAGCACCCCAAAACCCACGATTTCGCGCAGCCTCATCCGTTCCACTACTGGCTAGAGTCCCTCTGAGTCATGATGGCTGGCAGGACTGAGTGGTATCACGACACTCACATAGAATGTAGCTCAGACCGGCTACGCACACCCGCATCCCAAGCAGAGGAGAAACAGCAACACCGTGTCGACGAATCAGACCGGGCGAGCCTACGACGAAGTGAAGGATCCGTTGCGGCTGGCAGGCGGAATATCGATCAGCATTCCAGGGATGAGAACGTGGATTCGGGATCGGAGTAGAAACCTGTTGCTGTCCGGTACCTAATCAGTAGGTATCTTAACTCCGAGGAGTGGAGCGTGCTGCTGACAACCGTACACGTCCCGATCCCTGGGGCTACCAGAAACCGCTGGTCGTACGATTGTGATCTTGAGGCCTCGAGCTGAATCGTGCCATGCAAGGTTGATTACGTCGCTCTTGTCGATTCCGTAGCACCGCGAAACCAAAGAATCGGTAATGATGCCCGACATCTTCACTTGGCTAAACGCCTCGGCGCTATCAAAAAATACATCAAGAGTCAGCAAATACGGCCCAGCATTCTTGCTTCTGAGGATGCTTGCGACCTCGCCCAGGGTCGTGTTCATATCAGCTATAGCTCCCAACATCTACTTCAAAACATTCATCTGGCGAGTCGAGAGTCATCAAGTGATGCACGCTGAACTCATAGACCGGCCCGCACGATAGGGTTCCTGGCGCAAGAGGGTATGCCAAGTTAGCCGCAGTTGCCTTGATACCAGGATACTTGAAGTGATCGATCGATGACCGGACGAAGGCAACGATGGTATCTGCCAGCGTTTGCGACTCAGCGACAACCCTGATTAGGAGGCCTACTTCGTGAGCGGGGATTGGGGTGGGTTCTAGATGTCCCATCACTCCATCTCGTCCATACACTACAAAATCGAGATCAAAGTCGTCACTAAACCGCTGGGCGGTAGCCTCGTGGACGGCGTCGATGATCAAATCAATATTGGAAATGAAATACGGATCTCGTGCGCCGGCAATAGTGATCGAACGATATCCACGCTGGGTGGCACCCTCGATGAGCACTTCATACCGATCACTCTCGCGCCATTCACTCCCGGAGATGTTGACCCACCCATCCTGGGCTTGCTCGAATTCACTGTTTCCCATCCAGACGTGCCCACCGGGCAAGTTCAATCTGGCTGGGTCTGATTCCTCATAAAAGCTTTGGGCGGCGACAGAACGGGGTGAGCAGACGATGGAGTGTTTGGGCGAGCCGACCGTGAAATGGTCTTCCCTGATTATTCCCGTCATGGACTCGGCGGCACCATGGTCTGCCTCAGAACACATGGCACCACATTCGAGAATCTGGCCCATGTGCCAAGCTAGGCCCTTGGGATAGCCTTCCCTAATCGCCAAAGCAGCAAAAATTGCGGCATCGCAGCTTCGGCCAGCGATCACGAGATCTGGTTCGAGATCGAGTGCCTCCACTATTTGTTCGACACCCATTAGGCCGACTATGTGAGTCGTTTCTTCGATCGTTTGGACGGAAAGTTGCTCCTCTGGCCCCAGACTTCTTATCTTGCCGGCACGGAGTTTTCGCTTGATGTAATCCTTGTGCAGCTCTGAACGAACGGTTGCGATGCGGAGGCTCCATCCACGCTCACGAGCAATTTCGTGGGCGATGTCAAGCATCCATTCGATCCCAAAGTCAGACCCGGACGTTCCAGCGGAGCCGATAACCACGGGAATGCGCCGTGAGCGGCTGGCAGTCAGAATCCTGCCCAGGTCGTCGGTCGTTGTGGATCGTGCTGCCTCCACAATGCCCCCACCCAGATTGTGTGGACCAGAGTCTGTTGAGCCTGCATCAATTCCTATGACGTGCGGGTTCAGAGCTAAGTTCATTTCGAAGCTGTCATCAGGGAATCCGAAACCCAGCATGCCCGTAGGGACTAGAGTCCGTAGCTCTCGACTTGCCCTGTGGACCATTTCTCTCCTCTGCCGATCCGCACTCCGTCTTTGGTGTGCCAGTTACTATAGAGGCTCTTCGGAAATGAGTGGGGAGTAGGACCCGTGCCGGGGGGTTCGGAATCCACCAGAAGTGAAGGAGGGGTCCTCCATAATCGGGTGTTGATAAGCGACATCCGAGGCAGGAGGACCCCTGTGGAAACTGATCCTACGCGCATGTGCGAGCTGTTGGTAGGCCTCGGCGAGGGTGGAGTTGGTCGGGATCGACGATGCCGGGGAAGGGGAACCGTTGGTGGTGCCGGGTGAGCGCCATGCGGCAGGAGCTGCACGTGGCGGTCTCCGTCTCCGACGACGGCGGAGGCATCCCGGCGGAGAGACTGCCCCACCTGTTTCGGAAGTTCTCCCGCATCGACGCCGAGCAGCAGGGGGGCGACAACAGCATCATCCGTACGCAACGCACCGCCCTGGGGACGGTCAACCACCACCCGTTGTCAGCTTTCTCCCATGCTTCGGTTCACGGATTCGGACGCCAACCCAGTCGCCAGGTCGGTAAGCCACGTCCGGTAGCCATCCTTGTCTAGCATCATCCGCGCCTTGTTCTGGTCGATGGAGTTCCGCTTGGCCCGAAGGAAGTCGTCCACCTTCAACCCCGGTATCTCCTCCGCGGCTTCGATGAGCCGGCTGGCGCCTTCGATAAGCCGGAACGAACCGTATATCGCCTTCTCATCGAGGCTGACACGGGCGGAGGTGACCAGGTAGAGGATGAAGTCGAAGAGGGGATCGTCGTGCTTGGCTTCGCTCACCGTGTGTCGCTCCAATCCTGCCCGTAGAGGTTGTGGTGGACAGTGGGGTGGAAACCCTTGACGGGCTTGGGGTGATTTTCTACGGGAATCCCGATCGCCATCAGGACTTCCGGCCTTATGTGGTCCGGAAGGCCAAAGATGGCTTGGACCACCTCCTCTGTCCAACTCGTGACTTTGCATACACCGATCCCGAGTGTGGGAGCGGCAATAGTAATGTAGCCGGCCGCGGCGCCGGCGTCGAGCCGGGTGACGACCTCAACTCCTCGGGGTCCCATGACTTCGGCAGCCTTCTCGAGGTTGCTGCAGATAGCGATGACCGCGGGTGCGTTGTTCACGAAACCTGGACAGGCATGCCGCACCGTCCGTACCAGCCGGGGGTCGGTGACGACGATAAGATGCCGTATACCCGGGCGGGCTACCTGAGCACGGCTGGCCGCGTAGACAATTCGATCAAGGACATCGGCGCCGGGAAGTTCGGAAGTGAAGACGCGGTGCATCCGGCGAAGACGCATAGCTTCGAACACGGTTTCTGCCGGGCTGCCACTCGTATCGGGTACGCTTTCGGTCACCGGGCAATATGCTACAGCCACCGAACGTCACCACCGAGACACAACGTCGAAGAAGCGAAGACCCGGCCTGTGTCTGGGTCTTCCCGGTGGTAGCGGTAGTAGGATTTGAACCTACGACCTTTGGGGTTATGAGCCCGACGAGCTGACCAGCCTGCTCCATCCCCCCGTCGTTTGCACCGCCTATTCTCCCGACGGCACTGGTGTGCGTCAGATTAGCGACGGCAGCAGAGACGACCTTTTTGGGACTTATATACCTAGGTTGAGAGTGCTGTCTTAGGCAATACTGTTCTGCGATGTCCGCCCACTACACACCCTGGGGTGTCCGTCTTACAGCGGAGACTTGTTACGCGCATCGCATCGGTAATAGTCCCTCCCGACCCCGGGAAGGCCCGGGCGCGTATGTTCATTGCGGCATTGAGGTCCCTACCCACGCACATCCCACAGGACTCGCAGTGGAAAACCCGTAGCCCCAGGGGCATGGGTTGGCGGTGCCCACAGGAGGCGCAGTCAGTGGTCGTGTGCTTGGGATCCACTCTCTCATATGGAATGCCAGCCTTCTCAGCTTTGTATTCCAGGATGTTCCCGAGGGAGGACCATCGTTGTTCCGACACGCGTATGTGCCCCTCCAGGACTCCAGGGCGGCGTTGTAGAGCTCCGCGCACATGGAGAACACCTCGGAAAGCCGACGGTGAGCGTCCGGGGAACACTTGGCGGGGAGCCTGAAGGTCTGCACTGGGGGCACACTCGAAAGGTACCCGGGGGGTGTGACAAAACTGTCAACTAAGGGGTGTCAACCTAGGTATATAAGCCCCGATCTTTTCAATGATGTCCCGGTTGGGCATTGGGTGGACGAGGAGATCGGATGGGCAGTGACCAATGGCACTATCAAAGGCGTCAACGAGAACATTTTCGATCTGAGGGGGACTGTAGGCAGCGCGGAGATCGTCACTTCGCTGTATGGTGCTGTCAACGTCGTTCAGCCTGTTACTGAAGTTTCGTGGGCAACAGGATCGGATGTGTTTGATGATGTTCCCGAGGGGCATGAGGCTGACATAGCGATAGGTTGGGCCTTCAACAGTGGCGGCACTTCTGGGGTGGGCGAAAATCGGTTCGATCCTGACGGCACAGTGACCTGCGCGCAGATTATCGCGCTTGTCGAACATAAGGGGCATGGCCGCCCAGAGTCGGCGGTTCTACTCCGTCAGCGCCCCACCCTTTTTCCTTATCCACCGCTATGTGCATCGTCGGCTTTCTCGCTAATAGTGCGGTGGGGCGCGGTACCCTTCCTATCGGATGTCTGAACGCTCCGTTGCCGCGACGCTGGAAGAGCTTTCCGCCTCTATACCCTGGGATCAGGCGGCTGACTGGGATGTGAGCGGATTGACGCTGGGCGATCCCCATCAGTTGGTCAGGACAGCCGGGGTATGCCATGAGGTAACCGCCGAGGTGGTGGCTGCCTTGGAGAAGGAGCCGGTGGATCTCTTGGTTGCCTACCACCCCCTCCTTTTCCGTCCGGTCCGCACTCTCTTGGCCAAGCGGGGACCCGAGGGGCTGGCCTTCCGGTTGATCAGGATGGGAGTGGCCCTGGCGGTTGCCCACACCGCTTTCGATGTCTGTCCGGGGGGCGCCGCCGACTCGCTGGCCGCCGCGCTGGGTCTGGAGGAGGTGAGCGGCTTTGGAGCCATGAAGACTTCTCCCCGGATCAAGGTGGTCACTTTCGTGCCTGCCCCATCCACCGAGGAGGTGGCCGAGGCGTTGGCCGCGGCCGGCGCCGGACAGATCGGGCGGTATCGCGGCTGCAGCTATCGAAGCGAGGGAGTGGGCGCCTTTCTGCCCGAGAAAGGCGCCGAACCCGTGGTTGGCGCGGTGGGTGAGGAGAACCGTGTGCCTGAAGTGCGTTTGGAGATGATCGCCCCCGCTTCCCGGAAGGACGCCCTGGCCGCGGCGTTGGCGACGGCCCATCCCTATGAGGAGCCGGCCTTTGATTTCTACCCGGTGTCAGCGAACCTCCCTCTGGTGGGACGGGTGGGAACTCTGGCGAAGCCGATGCCGGGCGTCGAGTTCGCCGACCGGGTGGCCGAGGCGTTGGGAGTGGAAGCCACGCGCTGTTGCGGCGTAGATGATGGGTCTGTGACCAGAGTGGCGGTGCTACCCGGCTCGGGAGGCTCGTTCCTGGCGGCGGGGGCTGCGGCAGGCGCCGATCTGATCGTTACCGGAGACGTATCCCATCACCAGATGGCGCAGGCTTCCCACCTGGGAGTGGGAGTGATCGATCCGGGGCACGCCGCCACCGAGGCGCTGGGGGTGGCGAGGCTGGCGGAACTGGTGGCGGCGGTGGCGCCGGATACTGTCGACCTGACCCGGCCGCGTCCTGGCCCAGAGATCAGGGTGAGGGGGTTATCGAGGTGAATCCTCTGTACGATTTGGTTGCCCTGCAGTCTGTTGACCTAGAGGTCGATCGCCTGGAGCGAAGGAAAGTCACCTTGGCCGAATTGGCGGAATATCGTCGGTTGCGCGAGAGACTGCAAGCTGTTGAATCCGAACACGGCGGGGTATCCGATGAAGCACGGTCGCTTGATCTGGAGTTCGACCGGGCAAACGGTGAGCTGCAGATCATGGAGCAAAGGCTGGCAATCGCCGAGAAGAAACTGTTCGGCGGGGGGATGAGCGCCAAGGAGACCGATAATCGTCGGCTGGAAGTGGAGTCGCTGCGTTTCAGGATCGGCCAGCTGGAGTCCGATGCTCTCGACATGATGGAGCGTCGGGAGAACATTGCCTCCCGGCTGGTGGAATTGATGGCCGAACTGGAGGAAACACGGGCCTCGGAGAGAAACCTGGGCGGAATCGTTCGGGCGATCTGGGGGGAGATCGACGTCGAATTGGCGACGTTGCGATCCGAACGGGCTCGGCTCGTCGCTCCAGTTCCCTCCCAAGTCATGGAGATATACGAGAAGCTTCGTCGGGACAAGGGGGGAGTGGCGGCCGGTCGCTTGGATGGGGGAACCTGTGGCGGCTGTTACCTGGCGCTTTCGGAATCCGAACGCCAGGAAGCGGCGGAAAGTGACCCGGCCCGCTGCCCGCATTGTCGAAGAATCCTAGTTTTTTGACAGTCCGTGGCCGAGATGTTTTTGCTCTACACGGACGGCGCCGCCCGCGGCAACCCCGGTCCGGCGGCGATCGGGGCAGTGTTGTACCGGGGATCCCCCATTTCGGACAATGTGGTGGCCGAACTGAGCCGCGCCATTGGACATGCTACCAACAATGTCGCCGAGTACCAGGCGGTGGTGGAGGGGCTGGAAGTGGCAGCCGACTATCGGCCCCTCCGGTTGACGCTCCGTTCCGATTCACAGTTGTTGGTTCGCCAACTGTTGGGCGCCTATCGGGTGAGGTCCCCTGGGCTGCGACCTCTTCACAAACGGGCCCGCCAACTTCTGGACGGCTTTTCAGAGGTGAGGATTGAACACGTTCCCCGGGAGAAGAACCGCCGTGCCGACCAGCTGGCCAACCGGGCTCTGGACTCGTGATCCTCTGGCACCTCGCTACGGCTCTTTTCGGATTCCGGTGGGTGTTTCGCGACCCGGAAGCTGACATGAGATGGCTGATGGCCGGAGCGCTGGCGCCAGACCTTTTGGATGTGCCGATCGGCGCCCTGATCTGGGCCGGTACGTTTTCCTCGGCTGAGGTTTTCGCTCACAGCCTGACTGTCACGATGGCGGTGGGGATAATGGGTCTACTGCTTACCGATCGCCGGAGCCAGATCCGGCGCAATCTGATGGCGATGATGGCGGGCTGGTTGATCCACCTCTTGGCAGACGGGATATGGCTGGAGCCGCGGGTGCTGTGGTGGCCCTTTGCTGGGTGGTCGTTTCCCGCCGAGGCCGTTCCGTTCTGGCCGGAGGCGTTGGCCCGAGCCGGGTCCGATCTGTGGCGATGGCTGGCCGAGGGGATCGGGCTTTTATACCTGTGCGCCCTGTGGCGAAGGGCAGGCCTTGGGTCTTCGGAGACGCGCGGTCGCTTCCTCCACACCGGTAAGTTGTCTTGATCGGCCTGCTGCTCCCGGGGCGCTGGAGAGAGGCCCATCGGGCCGGGTTGGGCGCCCTGGCCGCGGTATTTCTGGTGCTGGGAATGGGACTGTCCGGATGTGGGGATGACATCGCCCCTGACGGCGTCTCGGGCACGGCCTCCCGACCCCTCCCACCCTCGGGATACGCCGAGCCGGCCGAAACCGTCTCGGCTCTCTTGTCTGCCCTGGTGGCCGATGGATGGGAGGAGGCGGCCAGGCTAACCGTGGAGGGGCAGATGGCATTGGTGGCTCTGACGGAGGGGGCTGACATGGAGACCGTCGCGGATTATTTACAAGCCGGAGAAGTCGGAGTGGGGGTCAACTTTTGGGCAGGTTTCGCCCAGGTTGCCGAGCAGTTTCTGGCCAGCCCGGTGGACGATCTTCGAGTGGTCTCCGAGCGCCGTTATCAGGCAGGTGGGGTCGTGTTCGCCGACTTCGGGTTGGCCGCTCCCACAACGCCGGAGGGCCAGGATTTCAAGCTGACGGTAGCCCTGGGGGAGGATCAGTTGTGGAGGGTGGATGTGATTGCTACTTTCGTGGAAGTTCTGGCCTACCGTCTCTCGGAGACGGCTGAGATAACCCGGGCTACACGGACCGAAGATGCGGCGGTGGTGTCTGCCGAGTTGATACGCCACGTTCCTTCGTTGGAGGCGGCGCTCGCCGATCCTGATTTGACCCCCGAGTTGAGCCAGGGTGTTCTTTCCGCCCTGGCTGCCATCCGATAAGTTTCAGAACGCCGGTGCCCGTCGGCGGCGATGCTCTACCACAGGGGCCAGGGAAGGGCGGAGCGGTCGGCAGGGGGGTGAGGGTGGGTGGGCTCGGCCAACAGGCTTTCTGCTCGGCGGCGGAGGGCGGTGGCTTCCGGAGTGGTGAGAAGCTCAGTTACACGACACTCCATCTTGCCCGCCAGCGCTTCCCGCAAGCGGGCCACCGCTTCCACGTAGGGATCGGGAACCGGTTGGCCGGCGAAGCCCCACAGCACGGTGCGCAGCTTGTGTTGGGAGTGAAAGGTGAGTCCGTGGTCGATGGCGAAGAGACGCCCACTTTCGGACTCCACCAGTATGTGGCCGAGTTTCCGGTCGGCATTGTTGACTATCAGGTCGAAGACGGCCACCGGCCACAGCCGGGGATCGAGCCGCTCCTCGAACCACTCACGATGGTCGAAGTCGGGGTCCGGCTCCAGATAGCGCTGCGCCGCCCCGGGTCCCAATGGGCCGGCGGCTTGGATTGTTTCGGGAACCAGGTCGAGGTCCATCCAGTTGCTCACCTCGTAGGCCAATATTTCCCGGTTGGTCAGGGAATCGGGCGGAAAATCCCACAGATGGCGAACTCCGGCCGTCGGTTTATAAACCCAGAGATCGCCCCCGGGATCCCGTCCAAGGAAAGTGGCGTTGGAGGCGGAGGAAAACCGGCCAACCAGATCGCAGATGACCAGCCGGTCGGTTTGGCGCTCAGTTGCGGGCGGGACACTCATGGTCACCGGGATTCCTCGGCAGTCGGCACCAGGGGCAGATGGGTCGCCCGGCTCTGACCAACTTGTGGGCGATCAGCGCCATGGCTCGGAACTGCTCGGGCGAGACCATGAACATCAGTCCCAGGTCTTCGCTGTCCGACTCGAAAGAAATGTTCATCAGGCCTGAGGGACGGATCCCGACATTGATGGTTCCCACCCGGAAGTCCTCGGTGCCGGCGGGGTCGGTTATCTCGAGATCGGTGGTGAGGATGGCTTCCACCGCGGCGCTGTCCACTTCCACCCCCGAGCGCTGCAGGCTGCGCCATCCCTGGGAGGCCAGTGCTTCCACCTGCTGCTTCTCGGCCAGGAGGGAATGGCGCTGGCCGTCGGCCACCACCTGGAAATAGAAGCGGCGCTGACCGGGAGGTCCTATCGCTCCCACCACGAACCGCTCGGCAGGTCCGAGATTGTTCATTGCCATAGGCCCGGATCCCCGTTGGTGTTGATCGCAGAGACCGTCACAGCGCCTTTCTTGGAGATGTCCAACACCGAGACCGAGGTGGGAGAAACGGTGAGTCTGGACAAGAAATCGAGTGGCTGTCCCAAGAAAAACCCCAACACCAGACGGATGATATCGGCATGGGTGATTACTGCTATCGCTCCGTCGGGATGACGGCCGACCAGGTCTTCGCAGATGCCCACTCCCCGCAACTGGGCCTCCGCCAGTGACTCTCCGCCGGGAAAGCGCATCCGGGAGGGTTGGCGCAGGACCGTTTTCCACTCCGCCAGTTTGTAGAGCTTCGCCAGTTCCTGTCCGGTCCACTCCCCGTAGTCCACTTCTATCAGTTGCTCTTCGGTGATGGGCAACAGCCCGTGGGGCTCTGCGAGCGCCGCGGCGGTCTCGATGGTGCGCTCGGTCGGCGAGCAGTAGACCGCCCGAATCTCGACAGTGCTAAGCCGTTGGGCGAGATGTCGGGCGGCGGCCCGTCCCTCCTCGGTGAGGTGGTGTCCCGGCTCTCTGCCGTACAAGACCTTTCCGGTGGTGGCCACCGGAGCATGACGTATTAGGAGCAGACGGGTCACACCCTCAAGGCTACCCGGCTGAAGAAGGGTGGAGGCAGAGGATGCCGCTTCGGGCTTTTGGATCGGATCGTTATGTTTGTGGGCCTATGAAAGAGATGCGCGAACTCGAGCAGTGGGCCGAGATACTCTTCGAGTCCTATAGGACCGGGGCGGCCATCGAGCCGATGAGCGATGCGGACCCATCCCTCGAGGTGGCGGATGCCCATCAGATCCAGAAGATGTTCGCGGAGAAGCTCATTTCCTGGTTGGGCGGGCGGGTGATCGGTTACAAGTTGGGATTGACTTCCGAGCCCATGCAAAAGCTGTTGGGGGTGGACACTCCCGACTTCGGGCCGGTGATCTCCACCATGACCCACAACTCGGGCGAGCGGATAGAACTCGGGCCGGCGATCGCTCCCAAGGCCGAGGCGGAGATCACTCTGATGATGGGGGAGACCCTGCGAGGGCCGGGGGTCACCGCTCTGGCCGCGGCCCGGGCAGTGGAGGGGGCGGTGGCTTCCATCGAGGTGGTTGACTCGCGGGTGGCGGACTGGCGGATCAAGCTGGTGGACACCATCGCAGATTTGGGTTCTTCCCGGGCCGCGGTGTTGAGCGATCGGGTGGTTCCGGTGGACTTCGATCTGCGATTGTGCGGCATGGCCGTCTACCACAACGGTGAGCTGGCCGGAACCGGATCGGGAGCGGCGTGCATGGGGAGCCCCTTCAACGCCCTGGCCTGGCTTGCCAACGAGTTGGCCCTGTACGACGAAGAGTTGCCGGCGGGATGTTTCGTTCTGACCGGCGCTCTCCATGCCGCTTTTGCGGTGAAGCCCGGGGACACGGTGTGGGCGGCCTTCGACCGGCTGGGCTCGGTCTTGGTAAGCTTCGACTGATTAGCCGCTACTGGGGACATCGATGCAGGTAGAGGTCACTATCACCAACCCGGCGGGCCTCCACGCCCGCCCGGCCGCCGAGTTCGTCAAACGCGCCAAGGCGTCTTCTCCAATCTCATCGTCACCGCCAACGACAAGACAGTGAACGCCAAGAGCATGCTGGGAATACTCAAACTGGCCACCACCCAGGGAACCACCATCTCCGTCGAGGTGGACGGCGACGATGTCGACCAGATCATTGCGGACTTCACTGCCCTGCTTTCTGTGGAGGGCTGAGGGTTCTTCCACCGATAACTGCAACGATCCACCACCTTGAACTGCTTGCCTGCACCGGTTCGCAAACTGCGGGAGACATAATCTGGCTACCCCTGGGGTTTTTCTCACCAATCCCCGCCCGTGCCTCGCTGTCTCTGCACGGCTGGGATCGATGCAAATCTGTCCGGCCCTGATTAGGAAACAGCAATGGACCGAAACATGGGAGTAAAGAAGCGTCATCGCCAGGCAGTGGCGCTGATGGCAGGCGCGGTGATGTTTTTTTCCACCAATGCTCTCTTTATCAAGCTGACCCTGGGAGACGGTGATCCTTTCCTGTACAACGCCGGGATTTGGGTGGGAATGTCGCTGGGACTGGGAGGTGTGTCATTCCTGTTCTACCGTCCGGCTTTTGCCGATCCTGCGGCTCGAAGGGTGCTTTACCGACGGGTGGCGGGTTTGAAGACCGATGGTGTGCGAAGATGGGATTTGATAGGAATGCTGTGGCTGGGGGTGGTTGGGAGGTTCGCGGTCGCGTTCTTCGCATGGGCTACCCAATATGTGGAGGCTGCTACGGTCTCGGTGTTGCATTACACATGGCCCGTCATCTTCATCCTGGGGCTTTCCAGATGGGACCGCTCCAACCGGAGAAGGTACCGGAGGATCACCACCTTTTCGTGGACGGGATTGGCTCTCTGCTTTGCCGGAATGGCCGCGGTCGTGACAGGGACCCTCGGTTTCGACCTCACCGAAGCGGGGCTGGTGGGGAGAGTATTCGGGATGGTCCTAGCGGTCATATCGGCCGTTCTCTTGGCCACCAACACTGCTGTGGGCTATCCCATGGGTGATAGTCTCGCCTCCGAAATCACCGAGAAAACCGACGCCCGCTTGGACGAGCACCGGTTGGAGTTCTGCTGTTTGTTGTTCGTTGGCTGCGTCTCGGGACTGTTAGCGATTATCCCGAGCCTCATGATCGGATGGGGTGCAGGTGGGCACATCACCCTGGCGTCGTTCGGTTGGGCAGTGGCTGTCGGGGTTAGTTTCGTTCCGGGAGGGGTGCTTGCCCGAAAGGCAGTTCTGATCACTCCCGACCTGGCGGTGAATGCCCTCATCTACGCATCGCCGGTGGTGGGCCTGGTGTGGCTGGGGTTGTTCACCGACATCATCGTTGCGCGGTTTGATCTGCTGATAGCAGGTAGCTTGATGGTGGCAGTGGCAAACGTATTGCTGAACAGGCCAAGCGCAGGCGCCGATCAGGAGCCTTGACGCCTGATATTTTGTTCCGGACTCGAGAGTCGGCAGGTCGACTCCCACCACCGCCGGCAGCCCCATGCCGCGGGCAAAGACCGCTATGTGGGAGGTAGCGCTTCCCCCCACCGTGCACAGCCCGAGCGCCATCCCCGGGGGGATAGTGGCCGTCTCGGAGGGGAAACAGTCAGAGGCCACCAGCACTGAGGGGACCGTCAGGTGATCCCAGGTCTCGAGGGGAAGCCCCAGATATCGATTTCAGCAACTGGGTTCCCACATCGCGGACGTCGGCGGCGCGAGCCGCCAGGTATTCGTCTTCCAGAGCTTTCAGCATGCCGCCGACTCCTCCGTAACCCGCAGGGCCGCCGCCTCGGCGTAGGGACTCGGTCTCGATGAGCGAACGGATTTCGCCGGTGAACTCGGGGGCTTCCAACAAGAGGAGGTGCGCTCCTATGACTTCTGCCTCCTCGGACTCCTCGCCGTGGAGCCGTTGGAGTCCCACCAGCCGCTCCCGGACGACCGTCTCGCTGCGAGCCACTGCCGCAACTTCTGCGTCGGGATTCTTCACCCGGCGGGGAGCGGGGTAGGGAGGGGGTCCTGATTTGTTACGTCGCCGAAATATCTGGTCCGGGTGGCAATGGCCTCGAAAGGCCTTGTTTGGGTGCCAGTGAAGGAGAACTGGAGAGAATTAAATAGGTCGGGCGTGGAATAAAACACCGTTGGCGCCTTTAGCTTCCATTCGATCCTTTAGCATGGGGAGCGACCGTTGTCATATAGGACATGGTTCTTTGACCATGTTTGGAAGGAGGTAGGAGTGAAGCAAGGTTTAGACAGCTATTTCAATATTTCAGAGCGGGGTTCCTCGGTAGGCACCGAGGTCCGCGCGGGCATCACCACTTTCCTGGTGATGGCATACATATTGTTCGTAAATGCCGGGATTCTCAGTTCAGCGGGCCTTGACCCTGTTGCTGTGGCAGCTGGTACGGCGCTGGTAGCCGCCATCATGACGATCGCTATGGGTGTTTTCTCTAACTACCCGATCGCCATGGCAGCTGGTCTCGGTCTCAATGCCATAGTCGCCTTTGGTCTGACGGCCGAGGGCCTTTCGATCCAAGGAGCAATGGGAGTCATTGTCTGGGAAGGCATCCTGGTAACCATTCTCGTTCTGTTGGGTCTGCGGGAAGCCGTGATGGAAGCGATACCGACCAGCCTCAAGTATTCGATCGGGGTAGGCATAGGCCTCTTCATCCTGTTCATTGGGTTGCAAAGCGGTGGGTTAGTTCAACAGGGCGGCGCGATTGTCGAATTCGTGTTTCCCACTACCGCCGCCCAGGGCGTGACCTTGGTAGGGGTGCTTATCGGAATTGTTCTCTTGGCGCGCAAGGTCAAGGGGGCGATGATCATCACCATCGTGGCCACTACCATCGTGGCTCTGATTGCAGGGGTTGCCAGTGTGCCGGATACTATTTCGGCATCCGTGAGCTTCGAGACCTTTGGGAACTTTGACTTGGGTAACTCGTTTGCGGAGCTTGGTTTCCTTTCGGCGATCTTGACGATCTTCACTCTGATGCTTACCGACTTCTTCGACACGATGGGCACCGCGACTGCCATTGTCGAGCAAGCGGAGTTGACCGATGATGAAGGTCGGATCCCTCGCCTTCGAAGCCTGCTGTTGGTGGACTCGCTTGGTGCTGCGATCGGCGGAGTGTTCGGGGTTAGCTCGAACACCAGCTATATCGAGAGCTCGGCAGGGGTAGCAGAAGGAGGAAAGACCGGACTCACGTCCGTGGTCACGGGGATACTGTTCCTGATCGCCATTGTCCTGTCGCCTCTGGCTGGGATTGTCCCGGCACAGGCGACTGCGCCGGTGCTGGTCCTGATCGGTTTTCTCATGGTTGGGCTGCTCAAGCACATCGACTTCACGGACCTGGAAGAAGGATTGCCGGCTCTGCTGGCGATCATCCTCATGCCGTTGGCATTCTCGATAACAGTGGGAATTGCGGCCGGGTTTGTGTCACACACGCTGATCAAGG
This sequence comes from Acidimicrobiia bacterium, assembly GCA_965248705.1. Classification (GTDB taxonomy): domain Bacteria; phylum Actinomycetota; class Acidimicrobiia; order Spongiisociales; family ZC4RG35; genus Bin76. The sequence goes on from CBDFJY010000002.1 coordinate 1,765,412, forward strand.
TGGTGAAAGGCAAGTCGGGTGAGATTCATGTCTTGATGTGGATAGTCTCGATTGCCAGCCTGATCTACTTTGCCAGCGATTGGATCGAAATGTTCCTGTAACCCGCCTAATAGCTGTATGTACGAGAGAGCGCCACTTGGCGCTCTCTCGTCTTTAACCGACCATGTTCCCACCACGATCTCTTGACTAACGTTTTGCAAACAAGAGACCCGTCCAAAGAGAGCCTAGGTATGGAGAGTTTCGTTCGGGGCCTACCGAAGACCGAGTTGCATATTCATATCGAGGGGACGCTGGAACCGGAGATGATGTTCGAGATGGGGAAGCGCAACGATGTGGTGCTGCCGTTCAGGTCTGTCGAGGAGGTAAGAGCGGCTTACCAGTTCGGTGATCTCCAGTCCTTCCTTGACATTTATTACCAGGCTGCCGCGGTACTGCAAACCGAGGACGACTTCGCCCAGTTGATGACGGCCTATCTGGCGAGGGCGGCGTCTGACGGGGTGCGTCATGCGGAGATCTTCTTCGATCCTCAGACACACACCGAGCGAGGGATCGATATCGGGACGGTGATCCGAGGATTAGCGCGCGGGCAGCAAGAGGCGGCGGAGGTTTCCTCGACCCTGATCCTGTGTTTCCTCCGTCATCTCCCGCCTGAATCGGCTATCGAGGTGTTCGAGGAAACCCGACCTTTTCTTGGTCACATCCAGGGGGTAGGGCTCGATTCGGGCGAGTTGGGTAATCCCCCTGAGCTGTTCGCCGAGCCCTACCGCCTGGCTGTAGAGGCAGGGTTGCGACCAGTGGCCCACGCCGGCGAGGAGGGTCCGGCGGAGTATGTCCGGTCGGCTCTCGATGTACTGGGAGTGGAACGGATCGACCATGGGGTGCGGGCCGGGGACGACCCGACCTTGGTGGAGCGGTTGGTCAGAGAGCAGATTCCCCTAACCATCTGTCCTCTGTCCAACCAAAAGCTCCAGGTGTTTCCCGACCTCCGCCACCACAATCTCAAGGAACTGATGGATGCCGGAGTGCTGGTCACTGTCAACTCGGACGATCCTGCCTACTTCGGTGGCTACGTCGGGGACAACTACCTCAGCATCGCTTCGGCCCTGGATCTCTCCCGCCATGATCTGGTACGACTAGCCCGCAATTCGGTCACCGCTTCTTTCCTGCCCGAGGATCGGAAAGCGACTCTCCAGCAGGAGATCACAGAATACGTCGCCTCCGTTCTCTAGGGCTGGGAACTGAACGAACCACCATTGTCTGAAGAAAGCCTGAGTCGTGAGGGTGCTCGTTCTTTCCGATCGCCACTTAGATGCTCCGTTTGCCGGGAGAGGTCCCAGGTTGGCTCGATTGCGACGTGCCGAGTTAAGAAACACCCTAAGCAGGATTGTCCGATTGGCCGGGAAACTAGAGGTGGATGTTCTAATGTGTGCTGGGGACCTATACGAGAGGTGGCCTGTTCCTGGGGAGAAGCGGCTGAAGCACATGTTTGCCGTTGGTGGTTGTTTGTTCCGCCATCCCGTGAGATTTGCTGGAATGATTGGAGCGCCGTCAAAGGCTGGTCTTAGGGTGGCCAACGGTTCATAAGCGTTCATCAAGACCCCCTTTGGTAAAGTTGTCAGGCAGATGTTTCTGCTCGCGAGGGTTCACCCAACTGGGAGTTCTCGCTCCGCAGGTGGTCAGCACCTGCACTCAACGGGCCCGAGCCGCCTTGGGGGAACCATTGACCCGGCCTCGTGCTCCCGGTTTCCCCCCACAAACGTCACCTTTCCCATTCTGTCTCTGCAGAACCGCCGGAGGGAAAGGGGCCGGTTCCGGCCTGAATGCGGACAGCAATGGATAGAAACATGGAAATGAATAGGCTTCATCGCCAGGCAGTGGCGCTGATGGCAGCCGGGGTGATGTTTTTCTCCACCAATGCGCTCTTCGTGGAGTTGACATTCGGAGACAATCATCCTTTTTTGTACAACGCAGCGGTGTGGGTGGGAACATCGCTGGGACTGGGGGGTGTGTTGTTCCTGTTTCACCGGCCGGTTTTCGCGGATCCCGTAAGTCGAAGGGTGCTCTTCCGACGGGTCGCGGGGTTGAAAACCGACGGTGTTCGCAGATGGGACCTGTTGGTAATGCTGTTGTTGATGGTGGTCGGGCGGTTCGCGTTCGCGTTTTTCGGATGGGCCACCCACTATGTGGACACCGCTACGGTCTCGGTATTGCACTATACGTGGCCCGTCTTATTTGTCCTGGTCCTTTCCAGATGGGACCGGACCAACCGGGGAAGGTACCGAAGGGTTACCGCCTTCTCGTGGACAGGGTTGGGTTTGGCATTCGTTGGAATGGCGGCGGTGGTGATGGGAACCCTGGGTTTCGACGCTGTCGGGGCGGCGCTGCTCGGAAGTGTATTCGGGATGATCCTGGCGGTCATATCCGCCATTCTCCAGGCTGGCATCGGCGCTCTTGGCTTTCCCTTTGCTGAGGGTGTCGCTTCAGAAATCACCCACAAGACCGACGCTTGCCTGGACTGGCACAACTTGGAGTTCGGCTGTCTGTTGTTCGTCTACTGCGTTTCGGGACTGTTGGCGATCGTTCCGAACGCCATTATCGGGTTGGCCACAGGAGGGCGCATCTCCCTGGAGTCGTTCGGTTGGGCAGTGGCTGTTGGGTTTAGCTTCGTTCCCGGGGCGGTGCTTGCCCGCAAGGCCGTCCTGATCACTCCCGATCTGGCTGTCAATGCCCTCATTTACGCATCGCCGGTAGTGGGTCTGCTGTGGCTGGGGTTGTTCACCGATATCGCCGTTGCCCGGCTTGATCTCCTGATAGCAGGAGCCCTCACCGTAGCAGCAGCAAACGTGTTGCTGAACAGGCCCCACGCCCCCGCCGATCGGGTACCGAAACGGCTGAAGCTGCCCACCGCCCCCCGTTGAGGCAACAGCCCTTGTCGGGAGACAGCACCCCCATCAGGAGATGTCGACAAGACTCAAATGTGGTCTATGGCGAAGCGTCTCCACCGATTCCGGGGTGTTGACCATTCCACCTTAACCCCGACAACTATGGCGTGGCGCGGCCCCTGGGAGAGCCAGGAGGCCAACTCTTCCAGCCGACTTCGGCTGCCTTCTGCCACCACCTTCACAGTTCCGTCCAACTGGTTGGAGACTCGTCCTGAGATTCCCAGTTCCCCGGCGAGAGTGAATACCGCCCAGCGGAATCCCACCCCCTGCACCCGTCCCCGTACCACCGCCTCCAAGCGCGCCTGATCAGAGGGGTTGCTCACAATCCGCTCACCACCTGTCGCACCTCTGCCCGTCAGAAGCCTCCAGGCATCGGGCCGCCAACTGCCGGCATTCATCCATGCTCAAAGAGCGGCCCCTCTCCTCGGTGGTGGGAACCGAGGGGAATGGCAACCGACAGGTCGGTGGACCCCCAGCCCGATCAGCATGGGGACCGCCAAGGGATCGCCGGCCATCGCCCCGCACACCCCCACCCAGCGACCATGGGCCTCCGCGGCGGTGACGGTCTCGGCGATAAGACGGAGCACGGCGGGGCCGAAGGGATCGGCGCGGTGGACCACTTCCCGGTTGGTGCGATCGACGGCCGGCGTGTACTGGGTGAGATCGTTGGTCCCGATGGAAAAGAGTCGCAGGGTGGCCGCCTCGGTGCGCAGGGACTCGGTTTCGATCTGTGAGCGAATTTCGCCGGTGAACTCGGGTTTTCCAACAGGACAAGGTGCGCTCCTATGACTCTGTCTCCTCGATTTTTTCGCCGTGGAGCCGTTGGAGGCCCATCAGCTGTTCCGTACGAGCGTCTCGCTCCGGGCCGGTTTCCCAACTTCAGCGCCGGGATGCCCCACCCGGCGGGGAGCGATATCGGGGAGGTTGGAGGCGTGCAGATAGATGGGACCGATGACGATTCCCGGCGAGGGGCCGATCCCGGCCCGTGCCATCACGGCAGTACCCCGGTCAGCGAATCTTGGAGGCGTCGCAGTGACACTATGTTCAGGGACTCCTCCAACTCAACATCACGGTAGGTGAGGGGATCACCGACCGCCACCGGAGATGTAACCACTGCGCCCGGCGCCAGTCCCACCGGCAGAAATCGCTCCGATGCTGCGGTCCTGGCCTCTTCGATCATGCCGTACACACAGTAGCCCCCCAGGTCGTCGATGGTCTCTCCCGCCGCCAGGTTTCGTTTGGCGAAGACCACCGTTTCGGCGGTAGGCGAGTGGTCGGTGGCCAGGGTGGTCTCTTTGAACAGCACCGCCCGGGCGATGGAGATGGGGGTCTCCAGGTTGGCCAGATGGTAGGGGCGATAGAGGGCATAGTAGGGCCCCGGGCCCATGGAGAGATAGCCGAGGTCGCGGATGAGCTTGGGATGGTCGGTGGTGAACACCACGAAAACCCCCGGGGCGATTCCCAACCCGTAGTCCACGCGGCCCCTCTCGGAGAGCACTCCGCCGTCGGCAATCGGAATGTAAGTGGATGCAATCGTCTCGGTGGTGACCGCCGGCCCGTGCATTCCCCGCACATCGGGAACGAAGCCTATGCCGTTGGCGAGAGAGGTCATTTCCACCATGGTCTTGGTACCGTCGACGAAGGAGGCGAGCATCTTGGGGTTCATACGCCGCTTTCGGGCGAGTTCTGCCACCGTCTGGGGAGTGGCCGCCCGATCCAGCCGGTTGTTCTTGCCCTTGCCAGCGCTCACCACCTCAAGGCCCAGGCTGGCGCCGAAGTCGTAGAGCCCCATGATCGCCCCCGGCTCGTCACCTCCCGAAAGGGTGTAGACCACTCCGGCCTCTTCCGCCATCCTGCGCAAGATGTATCCCACCGTGGCGTCGGTCTCCACATTCATCTGGAGGACGTGCTTCCCGGCCTCGATGGCCCAACGCGCCACCCGGGCGCCCACATCGGGTATTCCGGTCGCCTCCACCGCGATGTCAACCGGGGAACACCACGCCAGAGAGAGATTGGAAGTGGCCACCCGCCGCCCGTCGGAGAGTGCGATGACCGCCTGGTCGGGGTCGTCGGTCTCCACCACCTGGGAGAGAGGCGTGCCCGCCGAACGTAGCACCTTGACAGCCCGACCCGGCACTGCGTCGACCACTACGCTTGCCTCGACGCCCGCCATTCTCTCGAGTATCACCACCAGCCCCTCTCCCATCTGTCCTGCCCCCACCAGACCCACCCGGATCTTTCGACCCTTCCTCTCCAGATCCTCCAATTGGCGATGAAGCATCAAGAGAAGCCGTCCCGAAACGTCGCGAAGAACCGGCGATGAGTCAGTCCGTTGCCGGCCACCACGAACGGCGTTCGCGTGCCGACCGGATGACCGGCCTGATCGGTGACCGTCCCTCCGGCTTCCATCACCATGAGCACCCCCGCTCCCATGTCCCAGGGTGAGAGATCTTTCTCCCAGTAGCTGTCCAGCTTCCCGGATGACCGATATCGGTAACCGGGTCGGCGTCCGCATCGAAGAACACATCCGGCGCGCTTTCCAATCCTGCTGCCACCACCTCCGCTCCCGCTCGAGCCGGCGTTGGCGCCAGTTCGAGGTCCGAGGTCGGAGAGAGCCTGGCCAGATGCTCTGTCACACCCCTTGTATTTGTGTTCATAAACCATGGTGATGCTAACCCCTGAGCCTGAGAGGGAGTTCCGCCGCCGCTGGCATGCCGCCCACCTCCGCGCGACCTTGAGCAAGACGCCGGAGCTATCGAGTGGCAGAGAGCTTTTCGACTATTGCCTGCCGGAGTTGGTCTTGTGTCAGTCGAAACATGTTTCACCTGCGTGCCGTCGGTTAATCCCCGATCCGGTTTTCCAGCATTTCCAGCAGTATCCGGTCTTCTTCTCCCAAACCCACGACCGCCTGCCACCCCTCCGATCCCAGCGCATCCGCCAGTTGGTCCATCCCGGTTACATGGTGATCGCGGAGGGAGAGTCCCGCTGCGATGGCGTCGCACAGCGCCTCGGCTGGAAGGCCCTGCCGCACCGCCTCCCGGGCGGGGCCCACCAAGCGCTCAGTGGGGCCGAGTTTTCGGAGCGGGTGGCGCGCCACGCGGCGGATGGGATCCACCAGGGTGGTGGTGGCGAAGCGTTCCAGGTTGTATCGCCCGTATTCGGTCAGTTCGGCCTGGCTCCACTCCCCGAGCTCAGCAGGGAGGACGGCGGCTATGGTGGCGGCCATCTCTTCCAGCCGCTCCCGGATGGGCGGATCGGTGACCGCTTCGGCCACTGTCTCGTGGCCCGCAGCCAAGCCGAGAAAGGCCGCGGCGGCGTGCAGCCCGTTCACCAGCCACAGTTTTCTCTTCCGGTGAAGACCCAGGTTGTTCACCAGCGCAAGCCCCGGGACTTCGGGGTCTTCTCCCACCCAGTCTTCTCGGGCCACTTTGAAGTCGAACCGGGCCTCCACCTCCACCGACAGCCCGCCTTCTGTGGCGCCGGGCACCATCCGGTCCACGAGCGTCTCGGGAAACCCCACCCCGGCCGGAGGCTTTTTCATCAGGCTCTCCACGTGTTCTCGGAGCGCGGCGCTGTTGGGGTCGGCATTTTCGCAGGCCAGCACGTTGCGGACCCGGCTGTCGCTTCTGGACAGAGCGGCGGCGATGGCGGGCGCGACCCGTTCCAGGATTCCCACTCCCACCGCGGTGCATACCACCTCCGCCTGCGCCGCGGCGGGGCCAGCCTTTGAAATGTCAGTACTGTTCACCCCGCGCACTCCCTGGATCAGTTCGATTGATCGACCGCCGGTTCCCACCTCGATCACCCGATATTCGCCCTCCAGGTTCAATAGCTTTATCAGTTCGGTGGAGATGTCCAAAAAAGTCACCTCCCATCCCGCCCGGCCGAACAGCCACCCCAGAAGACCCCTCCCGATATTCCCGGCGCCGAAAACGGCGACCTGTCGTCGGGTCATTGAGGCGAGGCGACCAGGGTCTTCCGGACGAAGTTTTCGTCGGTGACGACCCCCGGCCCGGGGCACAGTTCCTCGTCGTCCAGCACCTCCGTCGGATGCGACATCACCGCCGGGTGCTCCTCGCCCACCCCCGCCAGTCCGAATACCAAAAAGGCCCGGTCGTCCTCGTCGCCCCAGGGGACGCCGGCAGGGTATTGCGCCATCATCAGGGCGGTGCGGACGAAGCCCTGCACACTCTCTTTGAACACGCTGGGGACATGCAGGGAGGGTTTTTCTCCAGACAAGGCTTGACCTTTGGCGGGGATGTCACAAAGGCTACCCTAAGGACACTGTGAGCGGAAAGCTGCAGCCTGATGTCGAGTCGGCCCTCCTGGCATTGAAGCCGTTCTCCTCCGGGCTGACCGCAGACAGGTACGCGCTGGAGGTGAACCGGACCGATTCGGGCGGCCTGGTAGTGGAGATAGTGGCCGGACCCGACGCCTGCCAGGAATGCCTGATCCCCAAGGGGTTGTTCGGGGGGATACGCGAGTCCCCGTTGAGTTCGGAGGGGATGACCTTCTCGGATCTGACCATGGTCTATACCCACCGATTGAATTACTGATGGACACACCGTATTCAGGTATAGCACTACCCGCTCGGGCATTGTTCGATCTCCCCGGGGGCATGACCTGGTTGAACAGCGCCTATCTGTGCGCCCGGGCCTTCCCGGTCGCCGAGGCGGTGGCGGCGGCGGTTTCCCGTCCGCTTTCCGAGGTCTCGGTCACCGACTTTTTTGTTCCCGGCGACCGGATGAGAAGAGAATTCTCGGCCTTGGTGGGGGGCGACGCCGAGGGTGTGGCGCTGGTTCCCTCCGCCAGCTATGGGGTGGCCACCGCGGCCGCCGCTTTGGGGACGGGAGAGGGAGATCGGGTGCTGATGCTGGACGAACAGTTCCCCGCCATGGTCTATCCCTGGACCGATAAAGGCGCCGAGCCGGTCTTTGTCAAACGCCCTACTGACGACGACTGGACGAGCGCGGTGCTCGACCGCCTCGACGAGACTGTTTCGGTGGTGTCGGCGCCGGCCTGCCACTGGACCGACGGGACCCGACTGGATTTGGAGGTGGTGGGCGAGGCGACCCGCGCAGTAGGCGCCCGGTTGGTGGTGGACATCTCCCAGAGTTTGGGGATGGCCCTCTTCGATGTGAAGAACGTCCGCCCCGACTTTGTGGTGTGCGTCGGGTACAAATGGCTGTTGGGTCCTCCGGGAATGTCGTACTTGTGGGCCTCTCCGGAGAACCGCCAGGGTAGGCCGCTCGATGGCAACTGGATGGCCCGGAGCGGCAGCGGGGACTTTTCGCGGGTGAACGAATACCGCTGGGAGTTGGCTACCGGAGCGCGGCGCTACGACGCCGGGCAGTCTTGGAACCTCTGGCTGGCCGAGGCTGCCTGCCGCGGCCTTGAGTTGGTGTCGGGGGTCGGCAGCGAGCGCTTATCCGCTCATGGCCGTCTGCTGACCGATCGTCTGGCCGAAGGGTCCGCCTCTTTGGGGCTGGTCGCTCCCCACCCCCGATTCCGCAGCTCTCACCTGGTGGGTCTGCGTTTGCCCGAGGGCGCCGATCCACGTTCCCTGGTAGCGGAGTTGGCCGACCGGTTGGTGTATGTCTCGGTGCGGGGCAACTCGGTGCGGGTGTCGGCTCACATGTGGAACACCCAGGACGACATCGACCGTCTGCTCGAGGGCCTGGCTGCCTGGCTGGGGTGAGAAGGCCCCGGTTAGCGGCGTGCCCTAACCTTCCACTCCTCAATCCTGCCGTCAACACCGATCACCGCCGCCCGGCTCCACATGTTGACCGTGGCGCAGGCATGGTTGGGAACGATGCGTACCACATCACCCACCTTCAGTGTCTCCACGCCGGGTCCTCGAAGAAAGCCGTGCTCCTCGTTGGCTCGGTGAAAAACGATGTCGGCGTACTCGCCGTCCTCGGCCAGCACCCTTCCAAATCCAACCCCGGAGTTAGGTCCATCAGAACTCATCGATTTGCTTCCTGCATCGATGATCGCCTCACCGGGTCGGGGAGTGCTCACTACCCGAGCGGCGACTGTGAGGGCGCACCCCGAGAGGGGAGTACTTCCCACCACCACTTGATTGGCGTCATTGAAGACGTAAGTGCCGGGACGAGCCTCGGTGACTCCTGACACGGTGGGTGTGGAGGTGGAACCTGGTGTGGATCCCACCGACACCACGTTCATTTCAAATCCTGCTACCTGGAGTGTCTGGGCCACCCCCACCATGGTCTTTCCCACTGATCGGCCCTCGGCTTCGAGACCTGCTCGGTCGTCCCCGAAGCCGCTCAAGTGCCCTGCATGGGTGATTATCCCCTCGAACTGTAGGCTATCCAGGCCCGCCAGTTTCCTCGCTAACTCCAATACCTGATTGGGTGTGACTCCCGCCCGCCCCAGTCCGGTGTCCACCTCGATTAGATAGGGAATCACGACTCCCGCCACCCCACCGGAACTAGCCAGAGGCGCAGCGGCCTCAAGAGAGTCGAGCGCCACCCGCACCCGTCCCCGCCGGTTGGCCTCCACTGCAAAAGCGACCTTTGGAGCTCCCACCGGTTGATGGGCCCAAGTGATGTCCGTATATCCGTGATCAAGCAAGCACTCCACCTCAGCCGGGGTGGCGCAGGTGAACCCCACGCAGCCCGCCCGGCTCTGCATGTGAGCCGCTTCCACCATTTTGGAGGTCTTCCAGTGGGGGCGTAGCGCCACGCCCAGGTTCTTCATCCGTTGCGCCATCTCCGTGACATTGCGTTCCATCACCGCCCTGTCTATTACCAGAGCGGGAGTGGGATGATCGCGGAGAACACCGGCGATCACTGACTGTTCTCCCTGTTGGTGTGCATCTCAACCAGGAGATGCTTTTGGACCTTTCCGGTGGCGCCACGAGGCAGCCGGTCGGTGAGTATCAGCTGCTTGGGTTTCATATGGGAGGCGAGCCGGGCGCCCACCCAATCGGCCAGATCCTGAAGGGTCGGCGTTGGACCGGGACGGGGAACCACCACCGCCGTCACCGCCTCGCCCCACAGGTGATCGGGGAGACCGATCACCGCCACCTCCGCCACGCCGGGGTGATGGGACAGGGCATCTTCGATTTGAGGCGGGTGGATGTTTACGCCTCCGCTGATGATCAACTCCTTGATCCGTCCCGCCAGATAGATGTCGCCACTCTGATCACGGTATCCGAGGTCACCGGTGTGAAGCCACCCGTTGCGAATCGCCTGAGCGGTAGCTTCAGGCTGCTTCCAATAGCCGGACATAAGTTTGGGAGTGCGTACCAGCAATTCACCTACCTCTCCGGGTTCTGTCTCCCTGCCGTCGGGTGTTCTTATGTCGATGTCCACACCTACGATAGGACGGCCGCAGGACAGCCCGCCGGATTCCGCCTCCGCTATCCGGTGATGGTCCTCGGGTCCCAACGCAGAGCACACCGCGGTGGCCTCGGTCAGCCCATATCCGTGATACAGGCCGCAGGGGAGGGCCGAAACCATCCTCTGTACCAGGTTGGAACGGGTGGAAGCGGCCCCGTACAGGAGTAGCCGCATGGAGCGGAAGCGGTCGGGATCGAAATGGGGTGAATCCAGGATCCTTTGCAACTGGGTGGACACCATGATGGTGGTGGTGACGCCCCAGGCGGCTATAGCAGACATAGCCGCTTCGGGATCGAAAGAGGGAAGCACCGCGTGGGTTTGTCCGTCCACCAACATGGTGGCGACCCGCAAACCGGCCGAAGCGTGGTAGAGAGGAGTGGCTGACAGGTAGACATCAGAGTGGCGGAGTTCTTGAGACACAGAAGTTACGTAGGCGTTAAAAGTGAGAGCGGCGTGAGAGAGGCACACGCCCTTGGGTTCGCCGGTGGTACCGCTGGTGTAGATGATGAGCGCCGTGTCTTCAACCTGGGCTGCGATCGGGGTGGGATCGGATGAAGAGAGCAGTCGGCGGTATTCGGGGCTGCCATGTTCTAGCAGGCTCATCCCGCCTTTGGCAGCCTGCGCCATCTTCTGGCCGTATTCCTGTCCCACAATGGCTGCCCGGGGATCGGCGTCGGCCAGTTGCCTGGCTATCTCGGCCGGGGCCAACCGGCTGGAGAAGGGGACGGCCGCGGCGCCCAACCAGGCCGCTCCCAGGTAGGCGTCGAAGAACGCCAAGCCGGCGGGGGCCATCACCGCCACCCGGTCGCCTCTGGCGACGCCCGTGCGCGCCAGAGCGCCGGCAACTCGCTCGACCCGTTCGCGCAACTCGGCGTAGGTGAGGGAAGGGCCTCCCACGATCCTCACCGCCACCCGGTCGGGATAGAGCCGGGCCGAGCGGTCCAAGAGATCGGTGATCAGCGCAGGCATCGCCTCAGAACGATACAACCGAGAGCTCGCCGGTGACCGGCCTAAGCGGCTCGCCGGTGACCGGCCTGGTGTATTGAGGATGTCCGGGTCCGGGTCACCTGGATTTGGATTGCGATCCCAAATTGGAGAGGAGCACGATCCCGGCGCCGGTCAGGAGGGTCTGGGGGTTGGCGATGAAGACATCGGCGAAGATCCATATCCAAAGCATCTGGAGGACGGGGGTGAAGAACATGATCCGCTGGATGCATTGAACCACGCTTCGTAGCACGCCTCCTGCAACACCTCTTGGGGCTCACCACCGTAACTGGACCAACGAAACCACCCAGTGGCCAGGACCAGCCCGCTCCCTAACCGCATATGACCACTAAACCTTAGGATCTGACCATCGAGGCCAAGGGCAATAGCTTCCCATCGGGATCGTCACTCGATGGTGAGGCCTGAGAGCAGTCCGTTCACGTCGGGAGTGAGCGCCTGCCGAAGGCCGTAAGACCCGATCACCGCGTGCAGGCAGAATGCCCGGCTGCCCGAACAAAAGAACCGCTGTAAGCCGGCCTGGCCTCGCATAGGTTGCTGAAGTTGCGCGGGGGAGAAGTGATTGGGTTTCAATTGAACCGGAATACCGATGTGTTCGAACAGCGAGGACCCGGTGGCGGTGCTATCGAACTCGACTAGCGCAATGAAGATACCGCCCGATCCCATGGCCTGCACCGCCTCCCACCCGTAGTCGCTCCGATCGGGCGGCATCCAGAAGTTGGCCATATGCAAAACAACCATCTGCTCGCCCGGTAACACCAGGTCGGTATCGACCATCGAGGGATCCTCCTGCAGCGACAATTCGGCCTCCCAACCGGGTGGCACGTCGATACTTATCCCGTAACCGGAAAGGCGATCCATTGCGTCACTCACCAAACAATCGCAGCCGCTCCGGCCAGCAAGGCAGCTGCCAGTGCGCCCAGGAGTCGCACGCGATGAGCCAAGCTGTCAAGTCTGTGATGCAGCCTGCGGAGATCGTCAGCCGTGCGTACCCGAAGGTTCAGCGCTACGCTGAGCCCGCGCACCGTCCCGAATACGGCCCCGATCACCAGTCCACTCCTCGTGTCGTGCGTCAGGAGAGCAGCCAGCATAAACATCGGAATGAGCGCCGTGTCGACCGCCGTGGTAACCGCAGCACCGAGTTGGAGCCCGTAACCCATTCCATAAACCCAGGGCCGATATGCCGATAGCCAATCTTCGTTCACCTGGCGACGGACAGGAAAGCGCCGGGCCGTCAGGTCCCAGATGGCAGCCGCCACCCCGGCCAGAGCCATTGCCAACAAGCGCCAGGCATCATCGGCGGTTCCAGGAAGGACCTGCCCGAGTTTGCCCAGACCGGCTCCGAGAGCGGCCCCGCCCAGCAGCGTCCCGGCCGTTAGCCAGCCCACCGTCAACCACCAACGATTGCCCCGCGCCCGCTCGCCGAGCGGGCTGATGCTCGTAAGCATCGAAAGGCCTCAGGGCGACCAGGTCGAGCGGATGGCGGCCAGGATCGCCGCCCCGGCGCCGATGGCGAATAGATCCGTCATGGGTCGGTGAGTGCCTCTCGATCGGGGGGTTCGTTCCCGTCTCCGATTCCCCTGTCAGAGGCCACTCTCGGGTGATCAGGACCGATACCGGCCGCGAGCAAGGCCTCGTCGGCACGCCGTGCCCGGGCCTGGCCGGAGGCATGGCCAGGGTGCGCTTCGACCTTGCGAATGTAGTTGCCGAGAGCCCTTTGGAGAATGCCGCTCATCTGCTCCCAGTCGCCGGCGGTGCCTGCCCCGACCAGCTGGCCGTCCGTGCCGTCGACCAGCGTGAAGTACGGCGATCCTGGAACATCATAATCCTGCCAAGCAGAGCTGGACAGCACCGCCTTGACACCCGGCGGCACCAAATCGGCGAAAGCGGATTCCGAATCGTGGCCCGGGTCCTGGCCGATGACCACCAGCCGGATCCGGGCATCCGGAAGTTGGAGGTCGGGTTCTGCGAAGGCAGCCCAGAACTTTTCGCACGTCCGGCAACCCGACGAGAGGAACGCCAAAAGTATCAAACCATCGACACCGGTCACGCTGATCTTGGTGGGCCCCCCACCGGGTGATATTCCGACGATGTCATGGGCGCCTCCGCCACCGGAAGGAAGAGACTCTGTAATCGCGGCGGCCCGTTCAGGATGCCCGGCGTGTGCGGCGCCGTCGTCAAGAGGGATCCCAGCACGGCTAAGAGCGCGAATTATCTCGGCATGGGATCTAAGCAGACCAAACACCAGAAGAGTCAGCAACCCGACCGCGCAGCTGAGTAGCACGAGGACGAGAGTCATGGATCCACAACCAGCGGCGGGGCTACGACCACGGTTGCCACGCCCCCTGCGGCAGGGTTTCAGGTGGCGAATCTGCGGGTCCGTGGAAGCGGTTAAGGAAGACGGCGGCTTCGGAACGTCGGACGAACCGATCGGGATCGAAGGTCAGGGGGGGAGACCACCATACGATCCCGTAGCTAGCCGCCCAGTCAACCGCATCTGCGTACCAAGCCTCTTCGGCTACGTCGGAGAACAACTCCCTTTCGGAGAACAAGTCCCTTTCGGAGAACAAGTCTGGATGGGGCGCCGCTGGCGGTTTTCCAGCGATTCGATGCAGAAAGGTGATGGCCTCCGCCCGCGTGACTTCGTTGGTGGGATCTAAGTATCTCAGCGTCTGGTCGGGTGCAATCCTCTGCTGTATCAACCAGGCCACGGATTTTTCGAAGTTCGTATCGGCGGGCGTCTCCCAGAGGGGACTCGGGGGCGCAGGTGCGGGCTTGCCCTCATAGGACCACAGCAGCGTCGCGAAATGCTCCCACCTGATCGGCTCGTCCGGAACGAAGAGGTCTTCGGTCAGGCCGACGGCGATTCCCCGGTTACTCATCCACTTCACCGCGCCTGCATAGAAAGCCCTGGGAGGCACGTCGGTGAACCAGTCGTGTAGGCAAGGTCGGTCATGATGGCGGGTCGCTCCGTTGGTCAGCACCGGCCTGCTATTGCACGCCGGGTCCCACTGCCAGGGTGGGACGCAGGTGACCACGCGACAGCGGATCGGCCCGACGCAGGTGTCCTGGTTGCATTGGCCGTACCGAAACTGGATGCAGTCCACTCTCCTTGTGTCACAGCCTTCAGGACAGTGACACCGAGCCGCGGTCGCCGACGGGTGGCAAAGCCCTCCCCAACCGCACCTGCGAGTGGTCGCGCACGCGAGGTTGCAGTCTATGTAGTAACGAGGGCGCGGTTTGTCATAGGAACAGAACTTCGAATTGTCCACCTTCCACCAGCCACCTACCACCGTGCCCGGCGGACAGGTGTTCTCCCCCGTCAGTTTGCAGCAGAACTCCGTCCATCCGTCGCAGCAAGGCGACCCGGGGGAACAGCGTAACCCGATGCATGTGATGATGGCGGCCTCCGCTGCGATCGGCCGAAAGATGTAGGCGGGAGCGAATGCTATCGCCGTGGCTGATATCACCAACGAACGTAGAAAACCGCGGCGCGACGTGTGGCGATCCACCAGGCGCGACATCCTCGTTACGAGCTTGCGACTCATGGCCTGCCTCAGTAGTCGGTGGCGAACCGCCCGAGGGCGCCGGGCTCGATCCGAAACGCCTCTACTCCACCTCTGTCTCCCGATCGAGCCTGGATAAGTTCGGGTAAGGCCGTGAAGATGACAAAAGAGAGCCCTGCCAACACGCAGGCGGCCAAAACCAATGAAACCGCACCGGCCGGATGAGCCCGCGCGGCATCAACAACCAGATCAGTGGGTGATTTATCCGCTCCGGCCGAGACCAGGCACACAGCCACGAAAAAGAGGTTGGCGATGACATGTACCCGCGACGGCGGCGAATCCGCCTGTCCAAAACACCCACAAGACGGGGAACCCTTAGAGAGCGCCCGCAACACAACCAGAGCGAACATCGCATAAACCGTACCCACCACTGCGGCGACGACCGGCCCGCCAAGGGCCAGGGCAAATGCGCCTACCGCCAACTCCGCGCAACCGATCAGGCGGGCGATCCAGACTCGGGCCGGAAGTCCGAGAGTTCCTATGAGGTGCGCCGCCGGATGGGGAAACACCAACTTCATTATCCCCCCAAGAACAAGCAGCAGCGAAGCGATGGCAAAAAAGGCCATCGCCACATCCACAAGGATCAAGGGCTTTCCCAATCTACGCCCGGGCCGAGGAATCGGCCCACAGGCTGCAGGAGCGGCGTGAAGACGCGGATAGCAAACTTCGACATTCGGTCAATGCTAACCCTGGTTTACCGGAGTCGCAGCGGGACGAAACCCAGTGAGACCACAATATATCGACTCCGCGATGGTCGACAGATCCACTATCCAACGAAGGCGCGCCTGGCGCCGTTCATGTGACACAGCCCGACGGGCCCATGTCTCCGATTATTGCTGCGGCCACACTCCACGACCACACCGAAGGGGTTCGACGCACCCCACAGTGCCCACGGGGCCGGCCGCCGCTCGGGCCACACAATGATCCGATGTGGTATCCGATTCCGAATGTCACCATCACGCGAGGATCGACCGTCTCCTTGGTCACCCGCCTATAGGGAACCACAGTCGGACAGGTTGAGAGTGTATCGTGCCTAAAGGAGGTTGATGTGACCCAAGCATGGCGATATCCGCGACCGCGACGGCCGCATCCGTTGGTGGCTGTGATCCTCTCAGCGGTTTGGCCTGGTTTAGGGCATTTCGGTCACAGGGACCGCCGTGCGCTACTACTCACCGGCGCAACCCTAACGGCTGTCGTCATCGGACTCGGCTACGTTGCGAGTCGCGGCGTGAGAGCTCTCCTCGCTTGGAGCCTGAATGTTTCGTCGATATGGATTCTTGTCGTTGTCAATCTGTGTGTTCTGGTCTTTCGCTCCGTGGTTGCCGCGGACGCCTACAGAACTGCGGCGCGTCGGTACTGGGTGTGGCGCAGGAGGGGGCGCCAACGGTTCGGAACCTTCGTCATGCTGATGTTGGTGGTCGCGATCATCGCCGCGCCCCATGTGATCGTAATCCGTCTCGCCTCTGCCCAGATGGCTTTCTTGTCCGATGTGTTTGATGCAACCGACACACAGACCGCGATCCCGACTCCAGTTTCCATTACCACTGTTCCGGCGACTCTGGGTGTGGCTACGGGGGGCGATACGGCCGGATCGTCTGTTCCGGTTCCGCAACCAACCTCCGCACCACCAACGACGGTACCCCCATCGACTTGGGACGGGGCGGATCGGCTCACAGTCGCTTTGCTTGGCAGCGACGCCGGGTTCGACCGTTACGGTGTGCGAACCGACACGATCATCGTGCTTTCCATCGATGTGGCCACCGGCAACGGCGCGGCGTTTAACGTACCGCGCAACTGGCATCACGTTACCTTCCCCGACGGAACACCCGCAGCGCACCAGTGGCCCGACGGCTACCCGGATATCGCCAACGAGATCTACGGTCTAGGGCTGAGATTTCCCGACGCTTTCCCCAATGTCGATGACCCGGCCGGCCACGCTATCAAGTCAGCCCTAGCCCAGTTGACCGGCCTCGACATCCAATACTATGTGCTGGTTGACATGGTGGGCTTTGTCAAGGTAATCGACTTG
Source organism: Acidimicrobiia bacterium (assembly GCA_965248705.1). Classification (GTDB taxonomy): domain Bacteria; phylum Actinomycetota; class Acidimicrobiia; order Spongiisociales; family ZC4RG35; genus Bin76. Next base: position 1,782,315 of record CBDFJY010000002.1, read on the forward strand.
TTTGGCGGCATCAAGGTGCATGTCAGCGAATCTATCAACGACCGGATCAAACCCATAGTGCCGGACGGTCCACACATCGACATCGTTGTTGAGCCGGGCAGATACCACTTTGACGGCCTCACCGCCCTCGGGTACGTGCGTTCCCGAGTCCGGAGCACGGACTGGCACCGAATGACCCGCCAAAGATGTGTTATCGAAGCGTTGATCGACCAGGTTCCACCCCTAGAAGTGATCTACCGCTATGTGGCGCTCACCGACATCATCACCAACCATATCAATACCGACATTCCCCTTAACCGTCTGGAAGAATTCATCACCATCGCCAACAAGCTCGACACGGCAAGAATTGTCACCGTCAACTTCATCCCTCCCGAATTCCAGCCCGGCGATGCGCCTATCGCCCAAGTAAGGGAGGCCGTAACCCAGGCCCTGGAGGGCACCACCATTCACACGAACACGGTTCTTGCTGACAGTTGCCGCCCAGCAGGTTGACCCTTCGCCACTGTCGCAAACCCACCGGGACGGCCCAGCCGGCAGCGGCCTAGGTTAAGAGGAACTTCCCCCACCTACCGGGGTTACCAAACCGAGACTAGGAGTTGAGGACCCGAACCGCGACGGCGCCTCGCTGGGATACTGTACGAACAGATCCACGCTGCCCTTTCCCCTTACGACATCGAATGGCGGCGGCCCCCCAGCCGGGCCGATCCCAGGTATCAGTCGAAGAACGCAAGCCCGGCGGAGGCCATGACCGCCACGCGGTCGCCTCGCTTCACCCCCATCCCGGCCAGGACGGCGGCCACCCTTCCCACCCGTTCGGACAACTCTGCGTAGGTGAGTGAAGGGCCTCCCACCATCCGCACCGCCGGCCGTTCGGGATAGAGCCGGGCGGACCGGTCCAAGAGGTCGGTGATCAGCGCGGGCATCGCCTCAGAACGATACAACCGAGAGCGGGCAAGGTGCTCTTCCCAGGCCCCTCGGCGGGGGCCGGCCTGGTGTGATCAGGACGTGCGGAACGGGTTCATCAGGATTCGGATTGCGATCCCAGGTTGGAGAGGAGGATGATCCCGGCGCCGATCAGGAGGGCCGGGGGATTGGCGATGGAGACCTCGGCGAAGACCCATATCCAGAACATCTGGAGGACCGGGGTGAAGAAAATGATCCGCTGGACGCTCAAACTGGAAGTCACATACATGGAGTACCGGTAACTGAGCGCTCCGGCCGCGTTGAATACTCCTATAAGGGTCAGGAAACCTACAGTGACCCAGGACAGGTCGAAAGTGTTTTCGGTGGGTGGGAAGAACAGGGCGCTTCCCAGGAGGGTCAAGGGGAGGCCGAGAATCCGTGCAGCCACCGCGGAAAAAGTGGAGTTCCATGCCAGATCGTTGGGGTCATCTCCGGGCCACGTCATCAGGCGTCCGACAGAAATAGTTCCCCACAGACTCCAGACACCGGTGGCGGTGCCGACCAGCGCCACAGTTATCCCCACCCAGTTAAGGGTGCCGAACTCGCCGGTCTCCGACCAGATGACCAGTGCGGCTCCCAGGAAGGAGAGGGTCATCAGCGTCCAGTGCTTCCCGCTTATCACATGGGGGGCCGCGCGGTCTCCAGCGGATATCTTCTTACCCAGTCTGGCCGCCGCCCACACCATACCGACAAAGGCCAACTGGAAGATGATGGTCACCACCAGCGGGTCGATCAGAGTGGCCGCCCAGACCCAGAAGGCCAAATCGACCGCGAAGCCGATCGTCATCCAGAACGCCGGAGCTCGCGCCACCTCCAGCGGTTTTCGGACCCGAACCGGCTCCCCGTCCTCTCCCCAATACAACAGCAGCCCCCGAGCCTTCTCTCTCCAGTCTCTGTTGTCTGTTGGAAGCAAGAAGAGCAGCAGGGCCAACCCCGCCCCCTGGAAGACGAAAGACCAAGACCGCCACACGAAAGGGTCGTCGCTGGTGTGGGTGTAGAGGTAGAAAAGGGGTAGCCAGGAGAGGCCGACAACCGCGCCTCCAGCCCACAAGGTCCCCTTGGTCGTTGGGTTCACCGGTCGAACGGTCCTGTTCTGTGCTCTGGCTTGGCGGGGGCGGGCGACATAGCCCGGTTGGGCAACCGTCGGCGGGCCTCTGTGTTTCCGAGGTTAGCCTTCCGTTCTCGTCCGGGGCGGGAGGGGCGGGTCACGCAGGGATCAGGTTCACTGTGCTCATATGGTTTTGGTTTGGGATCCCAGATTGGAGAGGAGGATGATCCCGGTGCCGATCAGGAGGGCTTGGGGGTTGGCGATGGAGACATCGGTGAACATCCATATCCAAAGCATCTGGAGGACGGGGTGGAAGAACATGATCCGCTGGACGCTCAAGCTGGAGGTCACATACAGGGAGTACCGGTAGCCGAGCGCGCCAAACGCGTTGGAGAGTCCCATGAGGCTGAGGAATCCCAATAGGGTCCAGGTGAACTCGAAGCTCCGTTCGGTCGGCGGGAAAAAAAAGACGCTTCCCACGAGCGCCAGGGGGAGGGCGAGAATCCGTCCTGCCACTGCTGCAAAGGTGGCGTTCCACACCAGATCATGGGAGTTGCCGCCGGGCCACCCCATGAGATGTCCAGTGGAGATGGTTCCCCAAAAGGTTCCGATGGCGGTGGCGGCTCCGCCAATGGCTAAGGCTACGCCCGACCAGTTGAGAGTTCCGACCGCGCCGGTCTCGGACCAGATGACCAGAGCGGCCCCGAGGAATGAGAGGATCATCAGCGTCCAGTACTTCCCGCTTATGACATGCGGGGAGGTTCGCTGACCGGTGGATATTTTCCTTCCCAGCCTGGCAGCCATCCACACCATTCCGATCACGAACAACTGGAAGATGATGGTTACCACCAGCGGATCGATCAGAGTCGCCGCCCAAACCCATAAAGCCAGGTCGAGAGGGTAGGAGACCACCATCCAGAACGCCGGAGTTCGCACCACCTCCATCGGGTTTCGAACCCGAACGGGTTCTCCGGCGTCTCCCCAGTAGAACAGGAGCATTCGGGCCTTTTCTCTCCAGTTCTTGTTGGTAGCGGGGATCAGGACGAACAGGGGGGCCAACGTCACCACCTGGAATGCGAATGCCCAAGACCGCCATACGAAGGGGTCGTCGCTTACATGGGTAATGAGGTACAGCAGGGGCAACCAGGATCCGAAGACCACCGAGCTAACGGCCCACAATGTCCCCTGGGTGGTTGGGTTCACCGGTCGAACGATCCTGTTCTCCGCTTTGACGTGATGCGGGTTGGCGACATATGACCCCCGGTGGGCAGCCGCCGACGAGGCTCGTCCTTTTTGGAGATTAGCCCTCCGGCGCGGCCCGGTGTGGGAGGCGGATCAGGCCGGGATCAGATTCTGAGAGGATCAAATAGATTTGGTCTGGGATCCCAGATTGGAGAAGAGCACGATCCCTGCGCCGACCAGGAGGAACTGGGGCTTGGTGATGGAGACATCGGCGAAGATCCAGAGCCACAGCATCTGAAGGGCCGGGGAGAAGAACATGATCCGTTGGACGCTCAAACTGGAGGTCACATAAAGAGAATATCGGTGGCTAATCGCACCGGCCATGTTGAACGCTCCTATCAGGCTCAGGAAACCCAACGTGGTCCATGTGAGTTCGAAGCTGTTTTCAGTTGGGGGGAAGAACAGGGCGCTTCCCGCCAGGGTCAGGGGGAGGGCGAGAGTCCGTCCGACCACTGCCGAAAGGGAGGAGGTCCACACCAGATCGTGGTGATCGTCGTCGGGCCATGCCATGAGGCGCCCGGTGGAGATGGTCCCCCAGAAACTTCCAATGCCGGCCGCGGTGGCGGCGAACGCCAAGGCTATTCCCAGCCAGTTCAGAGTCCTGACTGTTCCCGTCTCCGACCAGATGACCAAGGCGGCGCCGAGGAAGGAGGAGACCATCAGGGTCCAGTACTTTCCACTTATGACATGCGGGGCCGTTCTTTGTCCAGCGGAGATCTTCCTGCCCAGCCTGGCAGCCATCCACACCATTCCGATCGCGAATAGCTGAAACACGAGGGTTGCCACCAGCGGGTCGATCAGAGTGGCCGCCCAAACCCAGAAGGTCAGATCTAGGGCGAAGCAGATCACCATCCAGAATGCAGGGGTTCTCAACACCTCTATCGGATTTCGGACCCGAACCGGTTCACCACTATCTCCCCAGTAGAACAGGAGCCTCCGGATCTTCTGTTTCCAATTCTTGTCCTTGGCCGGCAACAGGACGAGCATCGGGGCCAACGCAGCCGACTGGAAAACGAACAGCCAGGAGCGCCATACGAAGGGATCGTCGCCGGTATGGGTGTAGATGAAGAAGAGTGGTAGCCAAGAGAGGGAAAGGACCGCGCCGACGGCCCACAAGGTCCCCTTGGTGGTTGGGTTCACCGGTTGAACGATCCTGTTTTCTCTGGCCTGGCGGGGTTGGCGACAATTGACCCCGGTGGGCGGCCGCTCGCGAGGCTTCGTCCCTCTTGGAGGTTACCCCTCCGGTGTCGCCCGGTGTGGGAGGCGTCGGGTCGGGCGAAGATCAGTAGGGGAGCGGGAGAGAGCGGTCTTGCCCGTGCCGCGCCCGCCCGTGAGCAGGATGGCGTAGCCAAGATGTCTGGGCCCGGGTCACATGGTTTTGGTCTGCGAGCCCAGGTTGGAGAGGAGCACGATCCCGGCGCCGATCAGGAGGACTTGGGAGTTGGCGATGGAGACGTCGGCGAAGATCCATATCCAAAGCATCTGGAGGACCGGGGTGAAGAACATGATCCGCTGGACGCTCAAACTGGAGGTGACATAAAGGGAGTATCGGTGGCTGAGCGCTCCTGCCGCGTTGAACGCTCCTACCAGACCCAGGAAACCCAGCGTGGTCCCGGTGAGGTCGAAGCTTTTGTCGGTCGGCGGGAAAAACAGGACGCTTCCCGCCAGGGTCAGTGGGAGGGCGAGAAACCGTCCGGCCACCGCCGAAAAGGTGGCGTTCCACACCAGATCGTGCGGGTTACTGCCGGGCCATCCCATGATGCGTCCGGTGGAGATGGTTCCCCACAGACTTCCGGTGGCGGTGGCGGCGCCGGCCACCGCCACAGCTATTCCCAGCCAGTTCAGGCTTCTGACCGCGCCGGTCTCCGACCAGATGACCAGGGCGGCGCCCAGGAATGAGAGGATCATCAGCGTCCAGTGCTTCCCGCTTATGACATGGGGGGAGGTTTGTTGTCCGCGAGAAATCTTCCGGCCCAGTCTGGCCGCCATCCACACCATTCCAATCAGCAGCAGCTGGAAGATGATGGTTACCACCAGTGGGTCGATCAGAGTCGCGGCCCAAACCCAGAAAGCCAGATCGAGAGCGAAGGAGATCACCATCCAGAACGCTGGGGTTCGTAGTACCTCCATGAGGTTTCGGACGCGAACGGGTTTTCCGCTGTCTCCCCAGTAGAACAGCAGCCTGCGGGCCTTTTCTTTCCATTCCCTGTTTTTGGTCGGAATCAGCAGGAACACCGGGAGCATCGCCACATTCTGGAAGATGATCAGCCAGGAGCGCCACACGAAGGGGTCGTCGCTGACGTGAGTGAAGAGGTAAAACAGGGGCAGCCAAGAGCCGATGGCGACCGCGCTCACGGCCCAAAGTGTTCCCTTGGTGGTGGGGTTCACCGGTCGAGCGATCCTGTTCTCTGCTTTGGCCGGGCAGGGGGCGTTGACATAAAAACCCGATGTGCAGCGGCCGACGCGGCTTCGTCCATTTTCGGAGGCTAGCTTTGCGGGGTCCTGGTATGGGGGATGGGGGGACTCCCAACTTCCGAAAGTGTGAGATTCAGGGCAGGCTGGTGGGCGAGTAGGAGCGTCGGAGCCGTTCATGCAGGACACCTGGGTAGCGGCCGAGATAGACGACTACGTGGGAGACATCGTGGGATATCCCAATTGCGACATGGGCGCTTTCTGGAAGCTTCCCGGTGGCACGACGCTTGAGATGCTGCAGTACCACAACCCGCCTCCCGGCCGGGTTGACATGGCGACCTACAACGCGTAACACCCACATCTGCCTGGAAACCCAGGACATCTACCGGGACTACGAGCGCATGCGCGGACGGGCGGAGTTCCGTTCGCCTGACCGGTTCGCTGCGCCTGGGGAAGGTAGGAGGGATCTCTCACCTGTTACCTGCGCGACCCGGATGACATCTCGATCGAGTTGATCCAGTTCGCGGAAGAGGGAAGGCCTTTCGAGATAGAAAGCCCCTTCACCAACCCCTACAGATAGATACCTCCGGCCGGTTCGCCCAGGTGACAGGATTGAGGTTCGTCTGCGATCCGCAAAGGCCCTTTCCAGCTCATGATCTTGCCGCCGGCGCCCACTCTCCACTCCAGCCAGATCAGTCTCGGCTTGGCCTCTTCCAGCGCGTGGGTCGGGAGGTAGATAGCGGCGGATCTCGGCAGGCGCCGCCATTACCAAACCCCGATGTTGGCGGATCTCCTCCCACAAATCCCGGTCGGAGAACAGCACCCAACGAGTTGATCAAGATCACCAACTCGGGTCTGTTCACCGGATCGCCGGTGAACACCACCGCCACCTTCTGCGGCGACACCCTTTTCGCCAAGCCGCCGGCAGTGGTGATCGAAAAGACCCGCATCCTGATGGAAGCCGGAGTGAAGCCCGAGATCGCCGTCTACACCGACGCCGACGTGGACAACGCCCGCCGTTACCTGATCGAGTCGGGCTTGCTAGAAGAGCCCCTCTATTGGGTGGTGCTGCCCGCGCTCCCCGGTGGAAGCCCCATGCACAACCCCCGCCAGATGATCCAGGGCCTGACCCGGATTGTGGACTCCATCATGGACATCAACCAAGACTCGATCATCTCGGTGTGCGCCGCCGGCCGTCCCTCGGTCTACCTGGTTACCCTGGCCATGCTCATGGGTCTCCATGTCCGCCTCGGCATGGAGGACACCGTCTGGCGCTACTCCCACCGCGACGAACTGATCTCCTCCAACCTAGAGCAGTTGGAGGCGATGATCGCCATAGCCGAAAACCTCGGCCGCTCTCCCATGTCCGGCACCCACTACCGGGAATTGCTAGGCGTGACATGAAAACCCTAAGCGTGACTAGGTGATCTGGCCAAGGGCGCTCAGGGTAGAATCGACTACCCCCAGAGACGAAAGACCGTTCGGCCCCAACCGCCAGCCTGGGCTGACCCCTGGCTTAAAAGACGCAAACGGAGGCTGGTTGAATCAATTACACTTGCTTCTTGCCCAAGGGGGAGAGTGCTGGCCGGGGAAGAGGAGTTGTAACTTCGTGAGTCCATTGCCGAGGATGCCGCTTTCCGTTCGGCAGAACGAGGATGCTGTTGAGGAATATTTGGGGCCCTTTGATGGGATTCCTGCATGGATGTATTCGTCGGTGTACTCCTGGGCTAAGCATGTCTTTTGGAGTTATTATGATCGTCAACCCAACATTCCGAGATTACAGCGGGCTGAACAGCATCTTCGGATACAACTTGATTGGACAGACGCCAATACAGCATTAAACGACCTGTTAGGAAGGCTCCAGCCCGGTGGCGCGGGGCTCGATCTCTTGGACCATAGCCTCGGCGTGCTCCCAGCAGACCGACAAGGACAGCCGCGGGATTCCAATGTTTCTGCTCTTCAAGAGATTCTCGACATTTCGGGATCGGCTTGGACAGTGGGGCTTGATCCTGACGGCAGTTTTTGCTTGCAACGGCGAGTGAACGACACTGCGGAGAAAGCCGCTCGTGAGGAGATGGCATACCCGGGACGTGCTGCGTCGTACCTGCGGCGCGCTTGGAATGGCGCCTACGGGAGGACCCCTAATCCAAGTGCGGCCTATCGAGAGTCCGTCCGAGCCGTCGAGGCCGCTGCCCATCTGTTAGTGACCCCGGACGACCCCCTTCCTACGTTGGGCAAGATGATTAGCGCCTTGGGAGACAAACCAGAGAAGTGGACAACTGTAATAGGGGACGTCGAAACAGTGCTGAAGATGATGCGAGCCATATGGCAGGCACAAAACGACCGGCATGGTAGTGCCGACGAAACCAAGCCACTGAGTGTGTCACAGCCCGAAGCTGAGGCAGCGGTTCAGTTTGCGGTGACGCTTGTGCAAATTTTCCGCACAGCAGCGATCCGTCGCTCGGATGTGTAAATCTCTAGGAGTTACTTCTTCACAGTGAATAGCGCCGTTTGACTTACACCCTTCGGCTTCCTCATCATAGCTCCCTTCGGCGCAGAATATTTCTCAGAAGAAGACATTCTCTCGATCTTGGTCATCCTGATAGGATTGGTCAACTCGATCGGCCTGCCATCAGAAGCCCCTTCAACTCTGTGAGATCGAGAGTGTGGTTGTGCCGATACTCATCAGGGTGTTTGCCAGCGACAGCATCGTCAGCACGGTATGAAACGGTCACATCGTACCGCAATGGTCTGTCATCATTGAGGACCTTGTGCTCAACGCCTAGGGCTATCTCCCGGGTGTCCTCGGGTGCGAGGAAAGTGATCTGATCGAACTGGCGGCAAGGCCCTGCGGGAGGAGAGGCCGTTAACTCTGGGGTGAACGTGACCAAGACGTCCTGAGCGGCTACCCGACCCAGGTTGACCAACTTGACCGTCAAAAGGCCCTTAGGGCTTCGGTGTGGATGCACTGTGACGTACGGCCGGTACTCGGCCTTTCGGAGCTTCTGGGACTCCCGCAAATGCCGCCTAGCTACGATGACCCCGAACCATACGGCCGCGGCGGTGGAGACCTGGACGATCTCAGCTACTTCGATCAATGAGCACTGGATCCTTCTGTTCGACGAAGCGAGTGGCGCAGCGACATCACACCCCCTCCTGATGGTAAGAACATGGCTGTCATTATACGCCCATCCGTGGGAGCACGGACACTGCTCCAGACCTTCACGACAGTCGAGTCCTCGGGGGTGTCACACGAAGCCGAGATAACAGTCCAAATACCCTGTAGACCGTAGGATCTGAACGACCTGGCAACGCCAAAGCAGCCATTAGCCAAATTACCCTCGATAGCATTTGGTTGCAGAAATCCGGGCTTCAGCCAACGGCTTCCGCGGAAGTCGCCTGTGAAGTGCTTCTGGTGGCGGGGGACCCGCCGGCACCAAGGTCGGGTCAGCCTCACCATCACCAGGTTGGGCGAACTGCTGATGCTGGATCCTCGGCAACTAACCGAGGCACAGATCGAACATGCGCAATCCTTGTTCGACCAGTTCGCCACGCGCGAGTTTCTGCCCGCCAACGAGGCATACCGCGATTCCACCCGCATCGCACTGGACGAAGCGGTACTGGTTGATCTGCTCAAAATGCCCCATGAGGTGTTGGAACCTTTGGCCGTGCTCCGCCGTCAATGGTGCGCCGAACCAACCGTTCATGGCGGCAAAGAGACTCGACCCGGTGGAGGCAAGTAACCCCGCTCACCCATTACAACGCTCTACGACATAGCTCCTCTGGATAAAGCGCCGGCATCAACTGTTCGTGCTCGCTGGTGTGGGTGGTTGGGGTGGGGGGTGGTTTAGGGGTTGGCGAGTGCTCGGGCGAGGAAGGTGGCCATTTGGGCTCGGGTTACTGGATCGTCTGGGCAGTACAGGGGGGGATCGGCTGAGCAGCCTTTGGTGATTCCCGCTGCTAGGAGTCCTTCGATCTCGGCTGCGAAGGGGGCGTCTGTGGGAACATCCCCAAACGCTCCTGCTGGTGTCACCGGCGAAACGCGAGGAAGCGCTTTTGTCAACAGCACTGCCATCTCCACCCGGGTTAGCGGCTCGTTGGGGCGGAACCTTCCATCGGCTTCTGGGCTCACGATCCCAAGATCGGCTAACCGTTCTAAATAGGCTACATACCACTGGCCGTCGGGGACGTCTGAGAACCGACTGGTTGTTGTGGTGTTGTTTTCTTCACCGAGCGCCCGACCTAAAAACGCCATCATTTGAGCTCTTGTCACGTTGTTGTTTGGGCAGAACTTGTCCGGGGCGCATCCTTGGGTGACACCTAGCGCGGCGATGGTTTCTATGTTGGCTTCGTGCGGATTGCCGTCATCATCGGAGAACCGCCCTGCGAAGGATTTTTCGGGTCTGAATTTTGTCAGCCCGGGGGGCCAGGGCGAAAGGAGTGGTTCCCCGCTAACGGAAAAGCGCTCGAGTTTGGTGAGTTGGCCGAGTTCGGGTGGGATCGGCCCGGACAGTTCATTGCCATTTAGGTATAGCCACAAAAGTTTGGTGAGTTGGCCGAGTTCGGGTGGGATCGGCCCGGACAGTTGATTGTTGGATAGGCTCAGATATTTGAGTTTGGTGAGTTGGCCGAGTTCGGGTGGGATCGGCCCGGACAGCTGATTGTCGTATAGGATCAGTTGCCAGAGGTTGGTGAGTTGGCCGAGTTCGGGTGGGATCGGCCCAGACAACTGATTTCGGTCTAGGAGCAGAACCACGAGTTTGGGGAGTTGGCCGAGTTCGGGTGGTATCGGCCCGGACAACTGATTAATGGCTAGGCTCAGATTTTGGAGTTTGGGGAGTTGGCCGAGTTCGGGTGGTATCGGCCCGGACAACTGATTAATGGCTAGGTCCAGATATTTGAGTTTGGTGAGTTGGCCGAGTTCGGGTGGTATCGGCCCGGACAGCGTATTCCCTGATAGGCTCAGATTTTGGAGTTTGGTGAGTTGGCCGAGTTCGGGTGGTATCGGCCCGGACAACTGATTGTCGGATAGGCTCAGATTTTGGAGTTTGGGGAGTTGGCCGAGTTCGGGTGGTATCGGCCCGAACAGCGGATTTCGGTCTAGGCGCAGAACCACGAGTTGGGGGAGTTGGCCGAGTTCGGGTGGGATCGGCCCGGACAGCGTATTCCCTGATAGGCTCAGATATTTGAGTTTGGGGAGTTGGCCGAGTTCGGGTGGGATCGGCCCAGACAACTGATTATAATCTATGCTCAGCGCCACGAGTTGGGGGAGTTGGCCGAGTTCGGGTGGGATCGGCCCGGACAGCGTATTCCCTGATAGGCTCAGACCCTTGAGTTTGGTGAGTTGGGCGAGTTCGGGTGGGATCGGCCCAGACAGCTCATTGCCTGTTAGCCCCAGATCTTGGAGGTTGGTGAGTTGGGCGAGTTCGGGTGGTATAGGCCCGGACAACTGATTGTGGTATAGGTGCAGATCTTGGAGGTTGGTGAGTTGGGCGAGTTCGGGTGGTATCGGCCCCGACAGCTGATTCTCGGATAGGCCCAGATATTTGAGTTTGGTGAGTTGGGCGAGTTCGGGTGGTATCGGCCCGGACAGTTCATTGCCATTTAGGTATAGCCACAAAAGTTTGGTGAGTTGGGCGAGTTCGGGTGGTATCGGCCCGGACAGCGTATTCTCGATTAGGCTCAGACTCTCGAGTTTGGTGAGTTGGGCGAGTGCAGGGCTGATCGGTCCCTCAATCGACGTAAAAAACAAATCCAGTGTGACGACACGATCATCCTTGATCTCAACGCCTTTCCAATCGGAAAGCGGTGTGTCCGGTCCCCAGTTGTCCAGCTTGCCGGTATTGTCGAGTTGTGAGTAAAACTCCCATAGTGCTTCGCAGTCGGCTCGCAGGTCGGCCTTGTTCTGTGGCACAACAGTTTCAAACTCACACGGGGAAGACACCTGCGCAGTGGCGATCGAGCCAAACACGATCAATACCGCCATCGCAAACCCGAACAAGAACAGGTATACCCGTCGATCTATCCGTGCCATAGCCGCTCACCAACCGCCATATCTGATGCTGTGATGATACAACCGCCTCCTAGCAGATAACTCGAATCACCAAGACATTTCCCGCATCCTCAAACATTTTCAACCTGCCCCCCGGTAAGAAACTCCCGCACTCTGGACACCCGGGCAACTTCCTGGTGGACACCACACCCACCATCAACTCTGTTCGGCGGCTGGTGAGGTCGGGGGTCAGAGACGTTCGAAGATTGCTGCCATTCCTTGGCCGCCTCCGATGCACATGGTAACTATGCCTCGCCGGTCGTTCTTTGGTCTGCCTGGTTGTCTTGGTGATGTTGATGGGTCTTCACCCACTGGCACGACTTGATCGCCTCCAACCTTGAGCAACTCCAAGCCGGGACAGTCATAGCCGAAACCCGGTGCCGCCCATCTGAGTGGAGTGGTTATGGGTTGGCGAGTGCTCGGGCGAGGAAGGTGGCCATTTGGGCTCGGGTTACTGGATCGTCTGGGCAGTACAGGGGGGGATCGGCTGAACAGCCTTTGGTGATTCCCGCTGCCAGGAGTCCTTCGATCTCAGCAGCGAAGGGGCCGTCCGCGGGAACATCTGCGAACGTTCCTGCTGGTGTCACCGGCGAAACGCGAGGAAGCGCTTTTGTTAACAGCACTGCCATCTCCACCCGGGTTAGCGGCTCGTTGGGACGGAACCTTCCATCGGCTTCTGGGCTCACGATCCCAAGATCGGCTAACCGTTCTAAATAGGCCACATACCACTGGCTGTCGGGGACGTCTGAGAACCGACTGGTGGTTGTTGTGGTGTTGTTTTCTTCACCGAGCGCCCGAGCTAAAAAGGCCATCATCTGAGCTCTTGTCACGTTGTTGTTTGGGCAGAACTTGTCCGGGGCGCATCCTTGGGTGACACCTAGCGCGGCGATGGTTTCTATGTTGGCTTCGTGCGGGTTGCCGTCATCATCGGAGAACCGACCGGCGAAGGATTTTTCGGGTTCGGGCGGTGGGCGGAACTTTGTCAGCCCGGGGGGCCAGGGCGAAAGGAGTGGTTCCCCGCTAACGGAGAAACGCTCGAGTTTGGTGAGCTGGGCGAGTTCGGGTGGGATCGGTCCGGACAGCTCATTGCCATCTAGCTGTAGCCATAGAAGTTTGGTGAGTTGGGCGAGTTCGGGTGGGATTGGCCCGGACAGCTGATTATTGCCTAGGACCAGAGATAAGAGTTTGGTGAGTTGGGCGAGTTCGGGTGGGATTGGCCCGGACAGCTCATTGCCCTCTAGCTGTAGCCATCGAAGTTTGGTGAGTTGGGCGAGTTCGGGTGGTATCGGCCCGGACAGCTGATTATTGCCTAGGTACAGAGATAAGAGTTCGGTGAGTTGGGCGAGTTCGGGTGGGATCGGCCCGGACAGCTCATTGCCCTCTAGCTGTAGCCATCGAAGTTTGGTGAGTTGGGCGAGTTCGGGTGGTATTGGCCCGGACAGCTGATTATTGCCTAGGTACAGAGATAAGAGTTCGGTGAGTTGGGCGAGTTCGGGTGGGATTGGCCCGGACAGCTCATTGCTCGCTAGCTGTAGCCATCGAAGTTTGGTGAGTTGGGCGAGTTCGGGTGGTATCGGCCCGGACAGCGTATTCCTTGATAGGCTCAGACCCTCGAGGTTGGTGAGTTGGGCGAGTTCGGGTGGGATAGGCCCTGAAAACTGATTAAAGGCTAGGTCCAGACCGGTGAGGTTGGTGAGTTGGGCGAGTTCGGGTGGGATTGGCCCGGACAGCTGATTATTGCCTAGGACCAGAGATAAGAGTTCGGTGAGTTGGGCGAGTTCGGGTGGTATAGGCCCATACAGCTCATTGCTCGCTAGCTGTAGCCATCGAAGTTTGGTGAGTTGGGCGAGTTCGGGTGGTATCGGCCCGGACAGCGTATTCCTTGATAGGCTCAGACTAGTGAGGTTGGTGAGTTGGGCGAGTTCGGGTGGTATCGGCCCGGACAGCGTATTCCTTGATAGGTTCAGACCCTCGAGGTTGGTGAGTTGGGCGAGTTCGGGTGGGATAGGCCCTGAAAACTGATTAAAGGCTAGGTCCAGACCGGTGAGGTTGGTGAGTTGGGCGAGTTCGGGTGGGATTGGCCCGGACAGCTCATTGCTCGCTAGCTGTAGCCATCGAAGTTTGGTGAGTTGGGCGAGTTCGGGTGGGATCGGCCCGGACAGCGTATTCCTTGATAGGCTCAGACCCTCGAGGTTGGTGAGTTGGGCGAGTTCGGGTGGGATAGGCCCTGAAAACTGATTAAAGGCTAGGTCCAGACCCTCGAGGTTGGTGAGTTGGGCGAGTTCGGGTGGGATTGGCCCGGACAGCTGATTATTGCCTAGGTCCAGACCGGTGAGGTTGGTGAGTTGGGCGAGTTCGGGTGGGATTGGCCCGGACAGCTCATTGCTCGCTAGCTGTAGCCATCGAAGTTTGGTGAGTTGGGCGAGTTCGGGTGGGATCGGCCCGGACAGCGTATTCCTTGATAGGCTCAGACCCTCGAGGTTGGTGAGTTGGGCGAGTTCGGGTGGGATCGGCCCGGACAGCGTATTCCTTGATAGGTTCAGACCCTCGAGGTTGGTGAGTTGGGCGAGTTCGGGTGGTATAGGCCCATACAGCCCGTCCGAGGTTGACGATCTATTATAGCCTAGGGTTAGTGTTTGGAGGTTGGAGAGTTCGGCGAGGGCGAGCAAAGAACTGGTCGGTCCCTCAGTGCGCGCACTCGACAAATCTAGTTTGACGACACGATCATCCTCGATCTCAACGCCTTTCCAATCAGAAAGCGGTGTGTCTGGTCCCCAGTTGTCCACCTTGCCGGGATCGTCGAGTTGTGAGTAAAACTCCCACAGTGCTTCGCAGTCGGCTCGCAGGTCGGCCTTGTCCTGTGGCACAACAGCTTCGGACCCACACGGGGAAGACACCTGCGCAGTGGCGATCGAGCCAAACACGATCAACACCGCCATCGCGAACCCGAACAAGAACAGGTGTAGCCGTCGATCTATCCGTGCCATAGCCGCTCACCAATCGCCATATCTGATGCTGTGATGGTACAACCGCCTCCTAGCAGATAAATCGAATCACCAAGACATTTCCCGCATCCTCAAACACTTTCAAACGGCCCCCCGGCAAGAAACTCCCACACTATGGACACCCGGACAACTCCCTGGGTGGACACCACACCCACCATCAACTCTGCTCGGCGGCTGGTGAGGTCGGGTCAGGGACGTTCGAAGAGCCCTCTATTGGGTGGTGTTGCTCGCTCTCCCCGGCGACAGCCCCATGTACAACCCTCTACAGAGGATCCAGGGCCACTCGGATGTCGAATTCCATTGTGGACATCGACCAACACTCGATCATCTCGGTGTGCGCGGCCGGTTGTTCTTTGGTCTGCCTGGTTACCTTGGTGATGTTGATGGGTCTTCACCCACTGGCACGACTTGATCGCCTCCAACCTTCATCTCGGTGTGCGCGGCCGGTCGTTCTTTGGTCTGCCTGGTTGTCTTGGTGATGTTGATGGGTCTTCACCCACTGGCACGACTTGATCGCCTCCAACCTTCATCTCGGTGTGCGCGGCCGGTCGTTCTTTGGTCTGCCTGGTTGTCTTGGTGATGTTGATGGGTCTTCACCCACTGGCACGACTTGATCGCCTCCAACCTTGAGCAACTCCAAGCCGGGACAGTCATAGCCGAAACCCGGTGCCGCCCATCTGAGTGGAGTGGTTATGGGTTGGCGAGTGCTCGGGCGAGGAAGGTGGCCATTTGGGCTCGGGTTACTGGATCGTCTGGGCAGTACAGGGGGGGATCGGCTGAACAGCCTTTGGTGATTCCCGCTGCCAGGAGTCCTTCGATCTCAGCAGCGAAGGGGCCGTCCGCGGGAACATCTGCGAACGTTCCTGCTGGTGTCACCGGCGAAACGCGAGGAAGCGCTTTTGTTAACAGCACTGCCATCTCCACCCGGGTTAGCGGCTCGTTGGGACGGAACCTTCCATCGGCTTCTGGGCTCACGATCCCAAGATCGGCTAACCGTTCTAAATAGGCCACATACCACTGGCTGTCGGGGACGTCTGAGAACCGACTGGTGGTTGTTGTGGTGTTGTTTTCTTCACCGAGCGCCCGAGCTAAAAAGGCCATCATCTGAGCTCTTGTCACGTTGTTGTTTGGGCAGAACTTGTCCGGGGCGCATCCTTGGGTGACACCTAGCGCGGCGATGGTTTCTATGTTGGCTTCGTGCGGGTTGCCGTCATCATCGGAGAACCGACCGGCGAAGAGTTTTTCGGGTTCGGGCGGTGGGCGGAACTTTGTCAGCCCGGGGGGCCAGGGTGAAAGGAGTGGTTCCCCGCTAACGGAGAAGCGCTCGAGTTTGGTCAGCTGGGCGAGTTCGGGTGGTATCGGCCCGGACAGCTCATTGCCCTCTAGCAATAGCCACCGGAGGTCGGTGAGCCGGGCGAGTTCGGGTGGGATCGGCCCAGACAGCTGATTGCCGGATAGGCTCAGATCTTGGAGTTTGGTGAGCCGGGCGAGTTCGGGTGGGATCGGCCCGGACAGCAGGTTATCGGCTAGGTACAGATTTTGGAGTTTGGTGAGTTGGCCGAGTTCGGGTGGGATCGGCCCGGACAGCGTATTATCTTGTAGGTCGAGAAACGCTAGTTTGGTGAGTTGGCCGAGTTCGGGTGGTATCGGCCCATACAGCCCGTCCGAGGAAGACGTTTTAGTAAAGCCTAGGGTTAGTCTTTGGAGGTTGGAGAGTTCGGCGAGGGCGAGTAAAGAGCTGGTCGGTCCCTCAATCGACGTGAGATACAAATCTAGTCCGACGACACGATCATCCTCGATCTCAACGCCTTTCCAATCAGAAAGCGGTGTGTCCGGTCCCCAGTCGTCCACCTCGCCGGGATCGTCGAGTTGTGAGAAAAACTCCCACAGTGCTTCGCAGTCGGCTCGCAGGTCGGCCCTTTTCTGTGGCACAACAGTTTCGGACTCACACGGGGGCCAGGGTAAGAAGCGTGGTTCCCCGCCGACGGAAAAGTGCTCGAGTTTGGTGAGCCGGTCGAGTTCGGGTGGTATCGGCCCGGACAGCTGATTGCCTGTTAGCCACAGATCTTGGAGGTTGGTGAGTTGGGCGAGTTCGGGTGGGATCGGCCCGGACAGCTCATTGCCCGCTAGCTGTAGCCATACAAGTTTGGTGAGCTGGGCGAGTTCGGGTGGGATCGGCCCGGACAGCTGATTATTGTTTAGGACCAGAGATAAGAGCTCGGTGAGTTGGCCGAGTTCGGGTGGTATAGGCTCGGAGAGTTCATTGCCCTCTAGGTTCAGCCTTTTGAGGTTGGTGAGTTGGGCGAGTTCGGGTGGGATCGGCCCGGACAGCTGATTATTGTCTAGGTCCAGCGCCCAGAGTTCGGTGAGTTGGCCGAGTTCGGGTGGGATCGGCCCGGACAGCGTATTCCCTGATAGGATCAGACCCTCGAGGTTGGTGAGTTGGCCGAGTTCGGGTGGGATCGGCCCGGACAGCGTATTCCCTGATAGGATCAGACCCTCGAGTTTGGTGAGTTGGCCGAGTTCGGGTGGGATCGGCCCGGACAGCTGATTGCCTGTTAGCCACAGATCTTGGAGTTTGGTGAGTTGGCCGAGTTCGGGTGGTATAGGCTCGGACAGCTGATTATTGGCTAGGTACAGATCGGAGAGGTTGGTGAGTTTGCCGAGTTCGGGTGGGATCGGCCCGGACAACTCATTGCCCGCTAGCTGTAGCCATACAAGTTTGGTGAGCTGGGCGAGTTCGGGTGGTATAGGCCCGGACAGCTGATTATTGGCTAGGTTCAGATAATTGAGGTTGGTGAGTCGGGCGAGTTCGGGTGGTATAGGCCCATACAGTCCGTCCGAGGAAGACGTTTTATTAGAGACTAGGTTTAGTGTTCGGAGGTTGGAGAGTTCGGCGAGTACAGGGCTGATCGATCCCTCAATGCGCGCACCCGCCAAATCTAGTTTGACGACACGATCACCCTCGATCTCAACGCCTTTCCAATCGGAAAGCGGTGTGTCTGGTCCCCAGTTGTCCACCTTGCCGGGATTGTCGAGTTGTGAGTAAAACTCCCACAGTGCTTCGCAGTCGGGTCGCAGGTCGGCCTTGTCCTGTGGCACAACAGTTTCGGACTCACACGGGGAAGACACCTGCGCAGTGGCGATCGAGCCAAACACTATCAACAACGCGATCGCAAACCCGAATAAGAGCAGGTGTAGCCGTCGATCTATCCGTGCCATAGCCGCTCACCAATCGCCATATCTGATGCTGTGATGGTACAACCGCCGCGGTAGCAGATGAGTCGAATCACCAAAACACTCCCGCAGCCTCAAACACTTTCAAACGCCCCCCGGTAAGAAACGCCCACACTCTGGACGCCCGGGCAACTTCCTGGTGGACACCACACCCACCATCAACGCTGTTCGGCGGCTGGTGAGATCGGGTCAGATACGTTCGAAGATTGCTGCCATTCCTTGGCCTCCTCCGATGCACATGGTTACTATGCCTCGCCGGCCGTCTATCCGCTCGAGTGCTCGGATCAGTTTGATAGTCAGGATCGCTCCGGTGGCGCCGACCGGATGGCCCAGTGCTATGGCTCCGCCATCGACGTTGGTCTTCTCGGGGTCGAGGCCCGCGTCTCGGATCACGGCTACCGCCTGGGCCGCGAACGCTTCGTTGAGTTCGATTAGGTCGATGTCGTCGAGGGTCAGGCCGGTCTTTTCTAGCACCGCAGGGATGGCGAGAGCGGGCGCATAGCCCATCACCTCCGGGTCGATGCCGCTGACCGCCCAGGCCACCAGGCGCAGAAGGGGCTCGCTACCCCGGGCTTCGGCCGTCTTCTCGCTCATCAGAACCACCGAGGCGGCGCCGTCGTTGATTCCCGACGAGTTCCCGGCGGTTACCGAGCCGCCTTTGGCGAACACCGGTCGAAGCCGGGCAAGGGTTTCCACGGTGGTGTTCGGTCTGGGGTGTTCGTCAACAAGGAACGGGTTGTCCCGGGGGCGGTCCACCCCCACGATGTCCTCCTCGAAGAGACCGTTCTTGATGGCGACCGCGGCGCGGTGCTGGCTTTCGGCGGCGAACTTGTCTTGTTCCCGGCGGCTCACGTCGTAGCGTTCAGCCACCCTCTCCGCCGTCACGCCCATCGGGTACCCGCCGAAGGGATCTGTCACCAGTGACAGGGTGCCGTCGATGGCCTTCCGAGCGCCCAGCCTCCAACCGTCGCGGGCCTGGTAGTCCAAGAACGGCTGGCTGCTCATATTCTCGTCGCCCCCGGCGACCACGATGTCGGCCGACCCGAGCATGATCTGCTGGGCGCCGGTGATAATCGCTTGAAGACCGGACGAGCAGAGGCGGTTGACATTCATGGCGGTGGTCGATGTGGGAAGACCCGCCTCCAATGCGCAACGCCGTGCGTTATAGGCGTCGGGGCCTACCTGGCCGATCTGACCCATGACCACCTCGTTGACTTCTTCGGGTTCCACGCCGGCCCGACGCAACGACTCTTTGATAGTGATAGCACCGAGCTTGTACGCGTCTATGCCGCTCAGGGATCCTCCGTAACTTCCTATGGCGGTCCGAGCCGCCCCAACAACCACCACCGTTTCTACACCGAGCATTTTCGCTCCTTTAAACACCGTAAACAACGCTTGCTTCCAATCCCGACCCTGGACGTCGGGCGCATCCCGAAAAACCCAAGAACTGGATCACAGTTGATGCTACTTCAGGACATCCAGGGAAGTGGAGGGAGAAGGTCGGTGAAGGTTCTTGGGCTGCGTTGAGATCCGGGGCTCAGAGGTCTGCGTTGAAGAATCTTGGGGTGTGGCGGCTCGGTTCTCTGCCTTCGAAAAGCCAACGATCCGGGATCGGGGTCTATTTGGTACCGAAGATCCGATCGCCCGCATCACCGAAGCCGGGCACTATGTATCCGGAAGGGTCCAGCCCTTCGTCCACTGCCGCGCAGTAGATCGGGACATCGGGGTGATAGTCGTGCAGATGGTCCACTCCCTCCGGAGCGGCGATCAGACAGATGAAGACCAGCTTTTTGGGATTGGTGCTTTTGACCCGGGCGATGGCCGCCTCCGCCGAGTGACCGGTGGCCAACATGGGATCCACTACCAACGCGGTGCGGTCGGACATGTTCCGGGGCGTCTTGAAGTAGTACTCCACCGTCATCTCGGTCTTCCGGTCCCGGTACAGGCCGATGTGACCCAGCCGCGCCGAGGGGATTGCGTCTGAGATACCGTCGGCGATAGCGATGCCAGCTCGCAGAATGGAGATCACCACCAGCTTTTTGCCATCCAAGAGGGGCGCGGTCATGGGTCCAATGGGAGTAGTGATCCGAGTCGGCGTCAAAGGATGGTGGCGAGTTACCTCGTAGGCCAAGAGCCCCGAGATCTCCGAAGCCAGTCTGCGGAAAGAACTGGTACTGGTCTCACGCTTTCGCATCAGGGTCAGCTTGTGCTGAACCAGGGGATGATCGATGACGTGGAGCCGGGGATGCGGTGATTCGGGCGCCATGCTCAGAAGATAGTCCCGTTGCTGATTACCCGCATGGGCGGGCCGCCATCGGGCCGGGCGGCCGCCGCCAGCTTTCTTCCCGCCGCCCAGGTTCCACCTTCCAGGATTTGGGCCATGGATAGTTTCACATCCAATTCCTCCCGTACCGCCTCGGCCAGACGGCTGATCAGAGCCACGGTCAGAGCCCGCCACTCCACCACCAGGGGAGAGGCGACCGGATGGCGGGTGGTGCGCCATCCCCGGGCCACCGGCTTCAGGACACCCCCGTCGATCAGCAGGCCCCCGTTTCGGTATTCCGCCAGAGGAGTCAACCGCTCCACTTCGGTGACCGTTATTCCCGCTGATTCCAAGGGTTCTATCAGCGAATACGCCAGCCACTGGGTGAGCTTATGAAAGGGCACCAGTCCCAGGGAGGGATAAGGCCAGACGTCGCCCAGAAATTCGCCATCCGCCATGGGGGAGTCGGGCCACAGAGGGGACAGTTCTTCCAACAGGATCCTTAGCAGTTCCACCGCCGACAGCCGCCCGTCGGGGGAGGCGCGGTCGGCCAGCAGATCGTACAGACCTCCCACCCGATGGCCCGGCCAGCCGGACGAAACCCTTCCCAGGGATCGCAATAGCTCGGCCCGGCCTTCTATCCCCACCAGGGGGTTGTTCTCTCCGACCTGAAAGGCCGCGGCCAAATCTTCGGTGGTGAGGTTGGAAAGCGACCGGGAATCGGCTCGGGGAAGACCGCGGTCGGAGAACACCCCTCGTTCCCAGGCCCGAAAACTGGCTGCCGCCAGTCCTTCCGAGCGGCTCAACTTCTGTTCGATCTGTGAATCGGCGTATCGCCACCGAGCCCCGCTGCCGCCGTCCAGCAGCACCGAGACCACAATGAGTTCGAGATCGGACCTGCCCGCTTGATCCCGGTCACCGGGGCGGGGGCGTGTTTGCCAAAGGTCGATATCGCCCACCGTGAAATGAAGACGGCGGCCGTGGATCGGCACAGCCAAATCGGGGTAGCGGGCCCGGGTCACCTCACCCACCAGGCGGCCCAGGCCCGGGAGCTTATCCAGGTCGATCTCCCACCCTTGGAGCTTGTCTTGCTCAGCGAGAGTGAGTATCCGTTCGGATTGGCGCCTGATGGTGTCGGGATGACGGAGCCGGGCCAGTTCGGAAAGGGTCAACTAAGCGGGCGTCCCTTGGATTTGGCCAGCTCGCTGCGGTCGGGAAAAGCGCCGTCGCTGAAATAGCCGGCCGCCACCTTGGCGTCCAACTCCACCCAGGCATCGGCCGGCACCAGCTCGGGAGGGAGGGGAAGCCGCTCGCCCACCTCTATGCCCGAGCCGGTGATGGCCCCGTACTTGTCGTCGGACATGGACACCAGCTTGTCGATCCTGCTGATGCCCAGCCAGTGCAAAGAGTCGGGCATCAGCAACTGGTGGCGGGCGTCCTGCACCCCGGCCACACATTCGGTACGTTCAAAGTAGGCGTCGGCGCGGTCCCCGCCCTCTTGGCGCTTGCGAGCGTTGTAAACCAGGAATTTGGTGACCTCCCCCAGCGCCCGGCCCTCCTTCCGGTTGTAGACGATGAGTCCCACTCCTCCTTGGGAAGCGGTTTGAATGCACACCTCAATTCCATGCACCAGATAGGGTCGGCAGGTGCAGATGTCCGATCCGAACACATCCGAACCGTTGCACTCGTCATGGACCCGAGCCGCCAGGGTCTTATCGGGGTCGGCCAGGCTTTCCGGGTTACCGAAAATATAGATGGTCTGTCCCCCGATGGGGGGCAAGAACACTTCCAGGTCCGAACGGGTGACCAACTCCGGGAACATTCCCCCTGTCTCTTCGAACAGGATCCGCCGCAGATCGCGCTCCGCAACGTCAAGCCTGTCCGCCAGGCTGGGAAGATGCCAAACTGGTTCGATGGCCGCCTTGGTAACCCGACATGAGCCATCGGACAGGCACAGAGAACCGTCAGGGACGATCCGGCCCTTTTCGATGGCGTCCTTCAGTTCGGGTATGAAGATATGAGCCGAGGTGATGGCAATGGTGGGGCGGATGTCGTAACCCTCGGCCAACAGATCCGGAAATGACTCTGCGGTCATTGCTCCCCATGGGTCCAGGGAGACGATCCTGTCGGGTTCTGTCCAAGCAGGGTGTGGTCCGATCCGGTGGGTGGGCGAGGTATCGGTCAGATCGGCGCGGTAGTCGCGGTCAAGCTTTCCCTGGGCTATGGAGACCGCCCGGTAGATGGCGTAGGAGCCGCTGTGGGTTCCCACCACGTTGCGTTGTACAGGATTGCTGAGCGTGGCGATGATGGGGCCTCTGGCGGCGGCCGTGGCGGCGCCCCAATGTATGGTTGGGGGTTGGGGGCCGTGGCTGTCGACGTGAGAAGTTAGGCGGATATGCCGGGGCCTCATCGAAAAATAGCCTAACATGAGAGCAACTTGTCATAGGAGGTGTTCCACTTCTGGCTCCTTCTGTCCTTGCAGAGTACGGGGGAGTCAGGGATGGGATCTCCGCGGTTCCATTGAGAGGAGGAATGTATGGAACTTAATACTCAACGCAAGGTCGTATTGGGGGTCCAACACACCGTCGCCATGTTCGGCGCCACGGTGCTGGTGCCTCTGCTGACCGGATTGGATGCATCGGTGGCGCTTCTGGCGGCCGGTGTGGGAACTCTGATCTTCCATTTCCTGACCAAGATGATGGTCCCCGTGTTTCTGGGTTCGTCATTCGCCTTCATCCCACCGATAGTCGCCAGCCTCAACACTGAGGGGTTTTCCATGTCGGCCACCGTGGGAGGCATAGCCGCTGCCGGTGTGGTCTATGGGATCATCTCGCTTATCGTCCGGTTCATCGGATCGGACAAAATCAAGAAATTGGTTCCCCCGGTGGTGGCCGGTCCGATAATCGTGATCATCGGAATCACCCTGGCGCCGGTGGCCATCGACATGTCCAATTCCAATTGGTGGATGTCCATTCTCACGCTGCTGGTAACCGTTTTCGCGGCCATCTTCCTGAAGGGCCTGTGGAAGATGCTGCCGATTCTTACGGGCGCAGTGGTCGGCTATGGGGTGGCCGCCAGCTTCGGACTGGTGGACTTCGACGGAGTGGCGGACGCAGCCTGGATAGGCCTGCCCGAGTTCACCTTCGCCAGCTTCGAGTGGGGAGCTATCATCCTGATCGCACCGGTGGCATTCGTCACGATGATCGAACACGTTGGGGACATAATCACCAACGGCCGAGTAGTGGGAAAGGATTTCTTCAAAGAGCCCGGCCTTGACCGGACGCTCCTGGGTGATGGAGTGGCCACCTTTCTTGCCGGGCTGTTCGGCGGACCTGCCAACACCACCTATTCGGAGAACACCGGGGTCTTGGCGGTCACCAAGGTCTATGACCCGGCTGTCCTGCGCATAGGGGCGGTGGTGGCCATCCTTTTGGGGATTATCCCCAAGGTGGCGGCCATCTTGCAATCGATACCCCTTGCCGTGTTGGGTGGACTCTCCATCATCTTGTTCGGCATGATCGCCGCGGTGGGCCTTCGCACTTTGGTGGAGAGCCAGGTGCAGATGTCCAAGAGCCGCAATCTGATTGTGGTGGCGGTGATTCTGGTGCTGGGACTGGGGACCTCGGGTCTTGAGAACCTCCAGATTGGTGGAATTGCCATCTCCGGCCTGGCCTTGGCTGCGGTGGTGGGAGTGGTGCTCAACCTGGTGCTTCCCGCCGACGACTCCTAAATAGGGCGACCTGGGAGGAGATCCCTTTGCTCCCTGATCCCATCAGGGAGCAAAGGGTGGATCCTGCTGGGAACGTAAGTCCCGAGGCTGAGCAGGTGGGCGATGACCCGTTATTGGGGTCGAAGCCGAGCAGCGAAGTCTGGAGTCAGGGACCGAATCGAGAAGCCGTAGAAGCAGTTGATCCTGCTCGGTCAGTAGGGCCAGGCTAGTACACTGGCCATGCCTTTTGCGACGCTACACGTACCGACTTTTCTGAGACGCCCGCGATTGTCTTGCTTTGCCTTGCACAGATTTCGTTGAAATGATCCACCCAGTTCGCTGACCTTTTAGTATTAGGTAATATATCTTGAGATTCTCTACGGCTGCTACTCATCGCCACACCCAACGCGACCTGGGGAGACAAAGCCATCCATATCCTCTGTTGGGCAGGAACCCAATTCGGATCGTTCCTTTTCTTTGCTTCGTTGTCCAATCTAAGTTCCGTATCCGAGGAAAAAAACGGCCCACAATCTCCAATAATAAATGTTGGCGTATTGACTTGACTGAAAAGGATGATGCATTCGCCATTGTGATAAAGTTCTATGCTATCTTCCCGGATGACGGAACTCATGCTTTTACCGGATTGTTCCATTTCCACTCGCATCTTTTCTAACCCAGCAAAGAAATCTTCTCCCATCCATTGGGAAGATCTGTAGAATAAATGGACCAGGAATTCTGCGCAGGCGCTGATATCATCCGAAGTGACTCTTTTGTCCGAAGGGTCGGAACCATTAATTATATCTTGTGCTACCTTAAGTAGGCTCTTCACATACGGGATGGATAAGTTTTCCGTCACGGTTATACGCGGTTCTAAAGATTCTCCAATAACTTTTGCCGCATAATAGTCTCTTCTTCTAAAGAGCTTCTCTGGCTTGCCCTTGAAGAACTTCAAAGGATCGTGTGTTGCCGCATGAAGCATCCCCTCGCGATCCGCGAAGTTCTGCAATAGCCATCTGGGAACTGTATGGTGCTGTTGTGACTTCAGGTTCTTGGTCATTTGTCTCAGCATCAGATTTTAGCGGCTATGGGTACTTTTCTCGGAGGGCAGCCTGGAAAGCATCTGCCCTAGCTCAGCAATTGGTCTGCCCCGGCCTGTGGGAACCTTCAGGGCCAGTTTTTCGCCACGTAAGGCAGACCTGTCGCCACTCGGCATTCTGGAAGCAGCTTCTGTGGACCGTCAGTCGTGAGGGGAGCAGGCGCTTGGCAGCTTCGGGGTCTATCTCCCATTAGAGGGCGAGGTGCTGGGCAAGCATGATGGCGTCATATCCAGGTCAGTGCCAGTCGTGGGCGGCGGGCATCGAGACCGGGATGTTGATTTCTTCCAGGGAGGAGACGATGATGGAGGTGGTACCGTCCCATCGGGATATCACGCCTCTCACCAGGATCACCTGGCTTCTGAGTTGCTTTTTGTAGCGAGCGAAGACATCCGGCCAGATGATCAGTTGTACGTCTGCGGTTTCGTCTTCGATGGTCACGAACACCGTGCCGCTTAGCCCGCGTGGGTGTTGGCGGGCGATGGGCCAGCCCGCCACCAGGACCTCTTCCTTTTCGGCGCATTTCTCGACCTCGGCGGTGGTCAGCACTTGGACGTCGAGGCTTTCTCGCAGGTATTCCATGAGATGGCCTCCCGGATGGATGGCCATGACTTCGTATTCGCTCACCATCTTCTCGTAATTGGTGAAATCGTCCAGGTCAGGCTTTTTGCTTCCCTTGGTTGTGTCCAAGACCGTCTGTCCGTTGCGAGAGGGGCGGACAGAAAGCCCCGCGTCCCAGATCGCTGTCCGGCGATTGGTCGTTAAGCCGTCCACAGCTCCCGCCATCACCAGCGAGAGCACGGCCTGAGGCTTCAGGCCGGTCCGTCGTACCAGGTCGCCGGCGCCGGTATAGGGGCCGTGGTGGTTTCTTTCTTCAACGATTGTTTCTGCGGACCGGCTTCCCACATCTTTGATGATTCCCAGACCCAGCCGCACGGCGCCGTCTTCGGGAACGCATTTGACGCCGCTTTGGTTGATGCACGGATGGAGAAACGGCACGCCGAAGCTTTTGGCGTCCTGTTTGAGGGTTTCCAGCGGGTAAAACCCCATGGGCTGGTTGTTGATGAGAGTCGTGAAGAATTCCAAAGGGTGGTAGCGCTTGAGCCAAGCCACCTGATAGGCAGTGATGGCAAAGGCATGCGAGTGGGATTCGGGGAACATGTAGTGACCGTTGATCTTGGAAAAGATCTTCCGCGCCGTTTGCTTGGAAACACCCCGGCGCTGGGCACCTTTCAGAAATTCTTTCCAGTGCATGGCGATCAGGTGCTGGTTGTTGGAGCGAGCGAAGGATCTTCGGATCTCATCGGCCTGGGCGGCGGTCATTCCCGCCACGTCCATGATGAGCTGGACCACTTGTTCCTGCCAGATGATCACCCCATAGCCACGTTCCAGGGCGCGCTTTTCCAAAGGATGGTCATACTCCCAGGAGGCGCCGTGGCGGTATCTTTCCACGAAAAGCGAGACGGCGCTTCCCTGCACGCCCACGCCCGGACGAATCAGCGCTACCTGGTAGGCAAGGTCGAGCAGGTTTTTGGGCCGAAGGCGCCGCCCCATCTTCAACTGAGCGGGAGACTGGAGCAGGAATACCCCTTTGGACCGGCCTTCGGTGATCATCTCATAAATCTGGGGATCCTCGGGATCAAGCCTGCTCAGGTCGGGTCTTTCGCCTTCACGCTCTTCGATCAAATCCAAAGCCTCGTGCAGTTGGTCGAGAGCCGGCAGCGAGAGAAGGTCGATTTTGGCGAAGTTGGCGTCGGCGACATTGTCCTTGTTCCAATCCATGATGAAACGCCCCTCGATGGCCCCTTGCCGAACGGGAACCATCTCCGGTATGGGGGTACTGCTGAGAATCATGCCTCCCACGTGCTGGCTCAAGAGTTTGGGCGCCCCCATCAGTTGGGGAGCGATTTCGATGAGGTTGCGCCACCCCCAGGCGCCCACTCGGTCCCGGAAAGCGGGAAGCTCCAGCATCTGCGCTCTCAGATCCGCCGCGTGGTGGGAGTGGATCTGTTTGGATAAGAGTCTCAGGTCCTGGCTGGGCAGTCCGAACGCCTTGCCCAAATCCTGGATGATGCCCTTTACCGTGTAGGTGGAGATAGCGCCGGTGAGCACCGCGTATTCGGCGCCGAAATGCTGATGGATCCGCCCGATGAGCTTGTCTCGGAGGTGGCGGGGAAAGTCGAGGTCAATGTCGGGAAGCAGGGTCGTGTCTTCTGAGATGAACCGTTCCAGGGTGAGGTTCCATCGGAGAGGATCGACATGGCTGATGCCGATCAGGTATCCCACTAAAAGCGCCACCGATGACCCTCGCCCTCTCCCCGGTGGGTGCTTTTCGAGCGGCGTGCCGGGCCGCACCAACCCCTCTTCTTCCATGATCTTCTGTGCAATGAGCACGATCTGCCGATAAATCAGCAGAAACCCGGCCAGACTATGCATCTCTATCAGCTGGAACTCTTCAGCGAGGCGTTTGCGGATGGGCGGAGTCACGGAGCCGTATCGCCGGATAGCGGCTTCGTGACAGAGCTGTCGAAAGTGGCTGTTCGGAGTGTGCCCGGGCGGCACCTGCGGTTCGGGAAGGCGATAGCCGAGGTCGGTGCTGAGATCGAAAGAGCATTGGCCGGCGATTTTGACAGTGTTGGAGATCGCTTCGGGAAGGTTGCGGAACAATCGCTTCATCTGCGCCGCAGACTTCAGATACAGGTGATGGTTGGGCCTGATGAACCGAAGGGCCTGATCCATGGTGGTGTTGTGCTTGGCGGCCACCAGCGCGTTCTGCAGGCGGTAGCGGTTCGGTGTGTGATAGTGGACATCGTTGGTGGCCACCATCGGTGCGCCTTCCGCGTGAGCCAGAGACGACAATTCCCGGTTGCGCCGGGTGTCGCCATGCAGGAAGTTCTGCTGGAGTTCCACATACACCCGGTCCGGGCCGAACCACTCCCGGTATCGGTTGAGAAGCTCCCGGGCCTCCCGAAGTCGGCCGGCCAGTGTTAGTTCCGAGAGGCGGCTCTGGCGTCCTCCAGTGAGAAGAATCAGCCCCTCCGAGTGGGACGGCAGGTGCTTCGGGTCGAGGCGGGGGTCTTTTCGGTCTGTGCCATTGGCCAGGGTGAACAACCGGGAGAGATTGCCGTATCCCTTCCGGGTGCGAGCCAGGAGGGTCAACCGGGTGTCGTCTGCCAAGGTCAGCTCCCCTCCGGTTATGGGTTGTATTCCCAGGCTGTTGGCTAGGCGAGCGAACTCCAAAGCGCCGCACAGGTTGGTGTCGGTCAGGGCCAGGGCGGAATAGCCGCACTCCTTGGCTCGGGCCAGGAGCTCGTGGACGTGTGATGCGCCCATGCCGAAGGAATAGAAGCTCTTGCAGTGAAGTTCCACGTAGCCCGAAGCCACACCCATCCCCCTGCCTAGCCGCTCTGCTGATACCAGCAGTTCCCTCTTCGGTCATAGAAGAGGGTGATCTGACGCCCGTCCTCTCCGTTCAGCCGGTAATAGGTTCGGGTGATCGGTTTCGGCAGCCACCACAGGTCGAAGGTCCACAGGTCGGCCACCCGGATCACCGGGCGCCACCGCTCTCCCAACAGCACGGCCACCGGCCGACGATGGTCTCCTTCCTGAACGGAGACTTGGGTGGGCGCCGCCACAGGTTTGATGGAATAGTTTCCCGATCGATCAACGGGAACCTGGACCCACCGCATCTCCGGCGCCGGATGCCAGGGCGCCACCTCCACCACCCGGTGCAGGATGTGGTCTGTGGGCATTTTGGATCGAAGCTTTTTCTCAACATCTTGAATCCGGCGCCACTTGATCTTCTTCGGATCGGCCCATAGTCCCAGTTGTACTCCAGATGCTCCGCCGAGATTGGTGAGGGTCAGCCGGATCTCTTCAATGGCCATCCGGGGAGGGTCCATCTCCAGTTGTCGCCTGATGATCGAAGAGGCATGCTCCCATCTGTGGACTCCTCGTTTGAAATGGACCGATTTGCGCCATGACGGAGCGCTCTCCGAGGTGCATTCCAAGGCCACGCCGGCTGCCTGTCTCCCCAGCATTTGCGGCCGGGAGAATGCCTTTTTCAAGAGGATGTCGACCGTCACTAAAAAGAGTTCCAAAGAGGCCGAATGGGTGGAAAAGGAGGTGTGCTCGACGATGGTCTCTTCTATCCCCAGGGGAATCAGGGGTCGCTCGTCGATGCCGTTGCAGAGGGACCACGCCTGCAGTCCTTCCCGGCCGAACTGGTCTGCGAGCAATCCTTTGGGCAGTTCGGCGACTTCTCCCATGGTGTGCAGCCCCAGAAGGCGCAGGCTTTCTTTGATCTCACCCGAGACGGGAAGCAAGTCGATGGGATGGGGAGAGAGGAATCTAGCCGCATCGGAAGGAACCCAGGAGACTTGCCGCGCCTTCCCCGCCCGGGCTGCCACGAAGGCGGGGAATTTGGCGGCGCCCACTCCCACCGACGGTTCCAGATCGTGGGGAATGACTCCCAAAAGGGTGTACACCAAACGGGGCTCGCCACCGTACAGAGCCCCCAGGCCATCGAGGCGCACATAGGCCGTGCCGAGTTCCGGACCCTCCACTCGTTGGCCGACGTCTGCCAGGGACCACAGCACATCATCGAACACTTGCCGGTAATAAGGCTCGTCCGCATCCAGGACGAGGGTGTTCCCATGGTGGGAGATGGCCTGTTCCAATGTCATCCCGGCTCTCACCCGGAAGGCTCGGGAGGTGTGATCCACGACCAGGGGAGGGGAACCGGTCCGATCGACGATCACCGCCGGTCGGTCCTTCAGATGCGCGTCGCGGCGCATCTCAGACTTGGCTCTCAGATGAGAGATGAGCAGACAGGCAACCCGCATTGCACCTCCTTCGGCAGCCAAATCCGGCGGGAACCCGTGTATAGTAATCGAACATATGTTCGATTAGCAAAGGAAAACAACATGATAGGAGCAGAGAGTTGATGCGGCCTGTGGTGTAGTGCGGAGTGTCAGCTACGGGTTAGTCAGTGTTTGGTGTAGCCGGTGCCGTCAGCCCGGTGGTCGTGGCGGGCATCGTGATAGGCGTTTTGGTAGTCGAAAACCACCCCCGGTTTGCCATCGGCCACTCTCACTGGAAAGGAAAACTCCGCCAGTACGGACCCCGGGGGGTACGGACGGCGAGGAGTTGTCAAACCAGCTATGCACTGCAATCAGAGGGTAAAGTCAAGCCCCCTATCCAACATATAGGACTACTCGTAGGCGATGGCGTCCAGGATCTTGATGCGACTGGCCGAACGTGCGGGGAGGATGGCGGCTATCACTCCGGCCACTCCGGCCAGGGCCACGTAGATGAGCAGTTGTATAGCCGGGAGGCTGAACACTTCCAGGCCATCGTCGGCCAGAGCCAAACGGATCGCCCAGCCCAGGACGCCGCCCAGCAGCACCCCCAGCACTGCCCCGAACACCGCCACGATCACCGCTTCCCAGCGCACCATGCGGCGCACCTGGCGGCGGACCATCCCCACCGCCCGCAGCAGTCCGATCTCTCTGATGCGTTCGGTGATGGAGAGCGCCAGGGTGTTGGCGATCCCCAGGATGGCGATGACGATGGCCAGTGCCAGAAGGCCGTTGAACACCGCCACCAGCTGTCCTATCTGGTTTTCGAAGTCGGCGACGAACTCGCTCTTGGTCTGGATTTGCACCAAGGGATAGTCGGCTGCCAGGTCCTGCACCCGTTGCTGTGCCTCATCCAGTGCGACTCCCTCGCCCAGTGCCACCAGCACCAGGCTGGGTGCGACGGACTGGTAGTACCGAAGGAACAGCTCTTCGGAGATCAGAATCCCTCCGAATGCCTCCGAGGCCAGGGTTCCGGTTATCTCCAGGTCGGTGCTCTCGCCGTTAGGAAACTCCAGGGTGAGGGTGTCGCCCACCGTCCAGCCCCGGTCTTCCATCTGGTTGGTCTCCACGATCATTCCCTCCACCACCGCTTGGATCCCCGGTTCGGCGCCCGTCGCCCACACCTGCTCCACGTTGGCGGGGTCGATGGCGGCGATGTTGGTTGTATCCTCCCGTGAGCCGTCGGCGGTGGTGATCCGCACCTGGCCCACCCGCACCGGTGAGACGGCTGCCATGCCCTCCAATTGGTGAAGATCATCCACGAATTCGGAGCTCACTCCGGTGGTGAAGTTGAGGGAAGTGATGGTCAGATCGGCGGCGAAGGTCTGCAGGAGCGATTGCTTCACCGAGTCGCTGATGGAACTGGAGAGCACCGCCACGAAAGAGACCAGGGCGATACCGATCATCAGCGCCGAGGCGGTGGCGGCGGTGCGGCGCGGTTGACGGCGGGTGTTCTCCTTGGCCAAGAGTCCGGGCAGGCCGAACAGGCGGGGGAGAGGCCACCCCAGGAATGACCCGGCCGGGCGGGCCACCAACGGGGCCAGGATGGCTACTCCCAGGAACAGAAGCAGTGCGCCGGCGCCCACCCAGGTGATTCCCAGCCACACCAGCCCCACCACCAGGCCGACGACGCCCAACCCGGTGACCGATCCTCCGATGATGGCCCGGTTGCGAAGCGAAGCGCGTTTGGTGTGTCCGGCACCGGCGCGAAGCGCGGCCACGGGCGGGACGGAGGAGGCCTTGAAGGCGGGAAGCAGCGCGGAGGCCACCGTGATCACCACCCCCACCACCATTCCCAGAACGATGGTGCGGGTCTGGACTGCCAGGTCACCGCGGGGCAAGGTGAAGCCCACCAGCCCCAGTACTTCCCGCATGCCATAGGCCAGCAGAATCCCCGCGCCTACCCCCAGCGCTGATGCCACCACTCCCACCAGGGCCGCCTCGGTGACCACCATTCTGACTATCTGACGGGAAGTTGCGCCGATCGCCCGCAGGAGCGCCAGTTCTCGAAGGCGCTGGGCGACGATGATCCGGAAGGTGTTCTGGATGATGAAGGCCCCCACCAGAATGGCCACCGCCGCGAACACCAACAAAGCGGTGTTGAAAAACCCGAGAGCGGTTTCTAGTTCTTCCACCCCCGACTGCTCCAGTTGTTCGCCGGTGGCCGCGGTCAAGCCCTCGGGAAGTACCGCCTCAATTCTCTCCAACAGCGCCTCGGGAGAAAGACCCTCTTCGGCTTGGACAACGATGGCGGTGAGTTCACTCTCCAATCCCAAGAGGCGCTGTATCTCGCGCTGTTCGAAGAGGAGGAACGAACTGGAGCCAAAGTCGGTTTGGCTCACCGAAGTGGCCAGACCCACCACCTGAAAGCGGCCTTTTCCGTTCTCGAAGGCGATGTCCACCTCTTGGTCGAGCGTTATGTCGAAGGCATCTGCGGTTCGGAGATCCACCACCACCTCGCCCGGCCCGGTAGGCGGTCGACCGTCGCCTTCCAGGATCGTCAGTCGGTTCACGGTGGGCGCGTCCACCCACGAGAAGGCGAACTTGGGGGGTCCGGTGATGCCCAAGAGGTTGCCTTCGGAGTCGAGCAGTTGAGCGAAGCCTGTCACCTCCGGCACCGCCAGCGCCACTCCGGGGACCGAAGTGATCTGATCCAATACTCCTTCGTCGAAGGAGGGGATGGTCTCTCCCTGTTGGGCGAAGTCGGAGACCTCGGCCTCCACCTGCACATCCACACCCGCGTAGACATCCCCGAACAGCTTGTCGAAGCCGTCTTGGATGGTGTCGGTGAACACGAAGCTGCCCACCACGAACGCCACCCCCAACACTATGGAGAGAGCGGTCAGGGCCAGCCGCAGCTTGTGCGACCACATCCCTTTAACCGCGGTTCGGAGCATCTATTCGCCCAGCGACTTCAGATGATCGAAGATGGCTTCGGCGTTGGGATCGGCCATTTCGTCGATGATCTTCCCGTCTTGGAGGAACACCACCACGTCGGCGTAGGCTGCGACCAAGGGATCGTGGGTAACCATCACCACTGTCTGACCGATCTCGTCCACGGCCTCTCGGAGAAAGCCCAACAACTCGTCGGAGGCCCGGGAGTCGAGGTTGCCGGTGGGCTCGTCGGCACAGACGATGATGGGACGGGAGATCAGCGCCCGAGCCACGGCCACCCGCTGCTGCTGGCCGCCGGAGAGCTCGGAGGGAAGATGGGAGAGGCGATCGCTAATGCCGAGAGTCTGCACTATCTGATAGAACCAGTCCCGCTCCGCGTCCTCTTTGGCGATGGAGAGGGGCAGCAGGATGTTCTCCTCGGCGTTGAGGGTGGGAATCAGGTTGAAGGTCTGGAACACGAACCCCACCTTTTCCCGGCGCAAGAGGGTGAGTTCCCGATCTTTCAGGGTAGACAGCGCGGTTCCGTCGATGAAGACTTCGCCGCCTTCCAGGGTGTCCAAACCCGTCAAGGTGTGCAGAAGAGTCGATTTACCCGACCCCGAGGGCCCCATTATGGCGGTGAACTGGCCCCGCTCTATCCGAAGTGACACCCCTCCCAGCGCCTTGACGGCGGTCTCGCCCTCCCCGTAGATCTTGACGCCGTCCGCCATCCGAACGGCGGGGTGACGGGATGGTGCGGCGCTGTTATCTGGTGACATGTGAAGAATTCTTGCACGATGCCTGCGTTATCCGTAATCGGTTAGGCGCCTTCGGCGGAGATGGGTTCCTGCCGGTGGTGGGACAGCACTTCGATGAGGTGATCGCCCACCGACATCACATGGTGGGTGATCATCTGGAGCGCCTTCTTCTCCTCGCCGGCGAAGAAGGCGCTCATGATTGACTCGTGTTCCCGGTAGCCCCGGATCGCCCAATCCGGCGCTGCTTTCACAAAGTCGTTGGGGACGAAAGCGGTTACCTGTACTCAAAGGCGGTCACCACCGCATCCCGGTTGTTGGGAGGCGTGGCCAGGCCATCCATCACCAGCATGTTGATGGCTTCCCGAACCGGCATTCGGTTGGTTCCGAACCGCTCGCATTAGTCCTGTTGAGTTAGGGCGCCCCGGGGTGCATGTGTCCGAATAGGATTTGGCGACGCAACTCTTGTGATATCTGAAGGCCGAGGGGGGTTCTTCGAAGTACGGTCTGTCCGGGCGCCATAAACGCCCTCGTCGGAATATACCGGCTCGGGTGGGGACGGCCGGAGGGAAGGTCGCTCCGACGAGGGGTTTATACCCTCGGCGGGGGCTCGTAATGGGCGGAGACGGGAACGCCCCCCACCACGCTTACCACCCACACCGATCCCTTTTGGCAGTTGTAGATGGAGTTCGAGAGTTCGGTTCCCGACTCGGCCAGTCGGAAGATGGTGGCGGGGATCACATCACCGTGGCTGGAGAGGACCGCTTTGACGTCGGAGAGCTCATCCAGTAGTTGCAAGGTAGCCCGGCCTCCTTCCCCCTCGGACAGCGCCGGATGCTCTTCCACAGGAATTCCCAAGTCCTCAGCCAGGGGCTCAAGGGTTTGTACACAGCGCAGATAGGGACTCGACACCAGTCTTTCGATCCCCTCTCCGGCGAGGCGGCTGGCCAGGGCATGTGATTGTCGCCAGCCTTTTTTGGAAAGAGGTCGTAGATGGTCGGGGCTGGTCCAGCGCTGTCGGTCTCCTGCCGCCGCGTGGCGAACCACAAACCAGGTCCCCGTCGAATTCAAGGTCGGGTAGTCGGCGTTTCCCACCAGCCGTCGGTCGTGGGCGTAGGTGAGCAGCCCAGATCCCGAGACCGGGATCCAGCGGATCTCGTCCACCTCGCTCCCGGGCTCGAAGCCGGTGAACGCCCGGGAGGTCATGGCGTAGTAGTCGACCTGTTTCCATCCGTCCGGAGAGGGGTATTCATGCCTTCCGAGCGGGGCGATCACCCGACAACGGTGGCCGGTCTCTTCCCACACCTCGCGGACCGCTGACTGTAGGGGGGTCTCCCCGGGGTCGCTTTTCCCCTTGGGGAGCGACCAGTCGTCATAGCGGGGGCGGTGCACCACCAACACCTGAGGCTCGCCCTCAGGCGAGATCCGGAACACCAGACCTCCACCGGCGCTGATCACCCCACTCACCTGGGGTATTCCAGACCGAGGCGCCCCAGCACGACCCGGGCGGCCTCCTGGGCGGTGGGGACGCAGGTCATCACCTGGGGATCGGCGCCGAACTCTTCGATGATCAACTCCGCCAGCCTGCGAAAACGTTCTCCAACCGCCACATGGGGTTTGCGCTGTGCGGGTGGGGACAGAAACGCTTCCCGCCAGGCCTGGGTGAACTCCACGATGGTGCCGATGCTGCCGGGAAGGGCGATAGTGGCGGAGGCCATCTCCAGGAGCAGCCGATCCCGCTGGTGGGCGTTGTGAGCGGGGATCTCTACGCGAACGAAGCGGTTGGGGCCCGCCCGGTCGGGGAACAGGCTGGGAGCGGTTATCCCGATCACCTCGCCG
Source organism: Acidimicrobiia bacterium (assembly GCA_965248705.1). Lineage (GTDB taxonomy): Bacteria > Actinomycetota > Acidimicrobiia > Spongiisociales > ZC4RG35 > Bin76. The sequence goes on from CBDFJY010000002.1 coordinate 1,817,667, forward strand.
CCGCCCGCCGCGGCGCCCTCCGACACCGCCTCCATTACTCCTCCATAGCCGCCGGTCGCCACTCTTGCGCCCGCTTCGGCCAGTATGCGTCCCAGGTGGCGGGCTTCCTGGTAGGCGGGTTGGCCGGCTGTGAGAGAAGAGGCGCCGAACACCGTTATTACTGGAGAGTCGCCCATCACTCGGCCATAGAGCGCATAATGCCGGCTGTCACCTCGGGTACCCCCACCACTCCGTAGGACTCGAAGGCAAAAGGAGGGAGCGGAGCGTCGAAGCCGGTGACCCGCACCACCGGCGCGGCCAGGTCGTAGATGGCCTCCTCGGCCACTGTGGCCGAGATCTCGGCTGCCATCCCGGCGGTGTGAGGCGGCTCTTGCACCACCACCAGGCGTCCGGTGCGAGAAACTGAGGAGAGCACTGCTTCCTTGTCCCACGGGTAGAGGGTGCGCAGGTCGATCACCTCCACCGAGACCTCGGAGTCCAACTGCTCGGCGGCCTTGAGGGCCACCGGGACCATCCCGCCGTAGGTGACCACCGTCACGTCGCTGCCTTCCCGGCTGGTGGCGGCCCGGCCGATGGGGATGGTGTAATAGCGGCTGGGGACCGACTCCCGGCCCGCGCGGTAGAGAACCTTGGGCTCGGCGAAAATCACCGGATCGGGAGAGTCGATGGCCGCCGCCAAGAGACCCTTGGCGTCGGTGGGAGTCGAGGGACAGACCACCACCAGCCCGGGGAGGTGACAGAAGAGCGCTTCGGGACTTTCGTTGTGGAATTCGTGGGCGTTGATGCCCCCTCCGTTGGGGAAACGCACCACCATCGGCAGGTCCAGGCCTCCCTGGGTGCGGTAGCGCATCCGGGAGAGATGAGTGGCGATCTGCTCGAAGCAGTTGTAGATGAACCCGTCGAACTGTATCTCCACGATGGGTCGGGCGCCGGCGATGGCCATCCCGATGGCGGTGCCGACGATTCCTGTCTCACAGAGCGGGGTGTCGATCACCCGCTCCTCGCCATATTTGACCTGCAGGTCCTCGGTGATACGGAACACTCCGCCTGCCCGTCCCACGTCCTCGCCCAGGATGATTGCCTCGGGGTAGCGGTCCATCGCCTCACCCAAGGCGGCGTTGATCGCCTGGGCCATGTTCCAGTTCTCAGACGGCTCGGGTTCGGGGGGTGTGTCCCTTCCGATCTGCCAGACCAGGGGCGAGAGATCGCCGGAATCGTCCCCATGAGCCTCCAGATAGCCGTGGAACTGTTCGGACAGAGCAGAGGGGATGCGATGGTAGACCTGGGTGATCGCCCTTTCCCTTTTGGGAAGGGTTCTCTGTTCGATCTCCTCCATGACCTCATCTATCGCTGTTTCGATCTCCGCGATAGCGTTTTTCTCCAGGCGATCATCCCAGAGGCCGGTGTTTTCCAGATGAAGCCGCATCCGGATGAGCGGATCGAGAGCTCTCCAGGCGCTCTCCTCCTCGGAGGATCGGTACCGTCTGGGATCATCGGCGGTGGCATGGGGGCCGAAGCGATAGGTAACCGCCTCGATCAGAGTGGGACCCCCGCCCTCCCGGGCGCGTTGGGCGGCTTCTGTGACCGCGGTATGGACAGCCAGGGCATCCATGCCGTCCACCCGGATTCCCTGCATGCCGTAGGCGATGGCCTTCTGAGAGATGGTCTCCGACCCGGTCTGTGACCGGAAGGGAAGGGAGATGGCGTACTGATTGTTGGAGCAGACAAAGACCACCGGCAGATTCCACACCCCGGCGAAGTTCATGCCGGAGTGGAAGTCGGAGGCGGAGGTCGCCCCGTCTCCAAAGAAGGCGGCGGTTATGCCTTCATCGCCGCGGAGTGCGGAGTAATAGGCTTGTCCCACCGCATGGGGAAGATGGGTGGCGATGGGAATGGTGTAGAGGCCAATGCGATGGCGGCGGACATCCCAGTTGGCGTAGCCGTGACCTCGGTAGAACTCAAGGAGCGTCTTGAGGGGCAGTCCCCGGTTGAGCACCGTGGCATGCTCGCGGTATGAGGGAAAAACCCAGTCCTCGGGCTGAAGTGCCAGCGCCGCTCCGATGCAAATCGCCTCCTGGCCTTCCATGGGGGCGAAGGTGCCCATCCGTCCTTGGCGTTGGAACGCCATCATCCGCCTGTCGCAAGCCCGGCCCGCCACCATCTCCGTATATAGACGCTTGAGAAGCTCGGGCGAGTAGCTCTGAGCGACCTCAGGCAGGGCAACAGCGCCATCGGGTGAAAGAACCTGGTACATCGTCTCGGCTATGAACATATTACAAGCTCGGAGAAGTAACGTTTCCGCGGGATCCGCCTCGGGATAGGCGTAGGACGGAGCGGGTCGGATGGGGATAGGCAGCCGCCTCTTTTATGCCCCCAGGCCAGTACGAATAGGAGTTGGAGGGTTGGTTCTTCTACTCAGAATCCCAACATCAGACCATTGCACCCATCCGGTATGCTATGTTCCTGCTGCCCACGGCATACGGGTGAGGGTACGAAATGCATGTGAAAGAAGCCATACAAACCGCGAAGTCATATATCGCCGATGTTTTCTCCGAGGAGAATGTCGGAGGGATGAGACTCGAAGAGGTCGTCTTTGAAGAACGTAGCCCGACATGGAAGATAACAGTTAGCTTTGTTCGACCATTGACGGGCTTTGCAGCCACCCTGGCTATGACAGGCGCAGAAGACAATCGCTCCTTGAAGGTTGTCGAAGTAGATGACACAACCGGTCAAGTTGTATCTGTAAGAAACCGTCCCTGACACGATGGCAGTCCGGAAGGCGTTTCTTGACGCCAATCTACTTGTGTTGCTCGTGGTGGGTCTAGTAGACAAAAGGTTGGTTGAACGCCATCGCAGAACCAGGGCATTCACAACTGAGAACTATGATCTGCTGTTGAGGATGTTAGAAAACGTGGAACTCTTGTGTGTTACCCCCAACACGCTTACTGAAGCGTCCAATCTCCTTGAAAAACCTGATGACACTCGGTTTCTCGATCGGCTGGGAAAGCTCATTGAAGAAAGCGAGGAAACTGTGGTCGACAGTAAGATTGCCATACGCAACAGGAAGTTTACGCGGATTGGGTTGACTGATGCTGTTCTGCTGGATGTGATTTCGACGGAACAACCATTGCTGACCACAGATGCCGAGCTTTACGGTATTGCTTCCGCCAAGGGAAAGGGTTTCGCGTTCAATTTCAGGCATTACCAGAACTGGTAGCGAGGATGGCATAGAGAGATTGACCTGGGAGGCGATCTCTGGCAGTCGCCGGGTTTCTCTCCCTCTGGGGCCGTCAACTGTTAGAAGGTCTGGGTCGACGGGCCTTGGATCCCAATGGGTGGACCCCTCTGATCTTGAGACAGATTTCACAGTTGCCAGTGGTGCTATTGTGGGCTGGCGTGTCTGGTCTGTTGGCGTTTCATGCTCATCCTGACGATGAGGTGATGTCCACCGGTGGTACTCTGAACAGGTATGCGGAGGCGGGAGAGCAGGTGGTGGTGGTTACCGCCACCGACGGAGCGGAGGGGGAGGTGCACAACTACCCCAACCCCGATGAGGTCGCTGCCCGGCTGGTCGAGGTGAGAGCAGCGGAGTTGGCAGAGTCGCTCTCCATCCTGGGGGTGAAGCAACATGAGTTCCTGGGTTATCGTGACTCGGGAATGATGGGATGGGATGCCAACTCCCATCCCGACTCCTTTTGGCAGGCCGACTTCATGGAGGCTGTCACCCGCATGGTGCGGCTGATCCGCCGTTACCAGCCGGAGGTGATGACCGTCTACGACGCCTTCGGCGGATACGGCCACCCCGATCACATCAACGTCCATCGGGTGGGGACAGCGGCCTTCTTCGGCGCCTCCGATCTGGGGAGGTTTCCACTGGAGGACGGCGAAGAGTTTTGGGAACCGACCAAGCTGTACTGGTCCGTCTGGCCGAGGAGCAGGATCGTCAGCTACGCGGAACTCCAGTTATCCCGGGGGGAGATAACCGAGGAAGGTTTGGAGCGGGCCCGTCACGCGGGAACTCCCGACTGGGATGTGAATTGCACACTGGATGTCCGGGACCGCATAGCCACCAAAGCGGCCGCGCTCCGGGCCCACCGCAGCCAAGTGCGTTTTGACCAGTCATGGATGTCGGTGCCCGACGAGTTCTTGCCCCGGATAGTGGGCTGGGAGACCTTTCTCCGGGTGTTCAGCAGGGTGGAATGCCCATATCGGGAGGACGACCTGTTCGCGGGATGCGGGGAGCGCCCCGCCTAAGCTCGTCGTATGGCTGGCTCCACCTCTCCGTCCGCTCGTTGGAAGGCAGAGTTGGAATCCTGGGTGATTCCCGACCGGCTATTGGAGCAGGCTGACGAGTCGCCCTACGGATGGCCGGCGGAGTTGTGGAGGCGGCGCACCCAGGAGAGCCGCTCCCGTCAGGAGAACACTCCCACCACTTCGGTGATGTCGGAATTGCTGGGCGCCGACGGGACGCTGATCGATGTGGGGGCAGGAACCGGTCGGAGCTGTCTTCCCTATGCCCGGGCGGGACACAGGGTGACGGCGGTGGAGAAGAACCCCGGCATGGCGGCCGGCCTCCGACAAGAGGTCCACTTAGAGGGACTGGCGGTGGAAGTGGTGGAAGGCGCCTGGCCGGCGGCGTCGGCGAGGACGCCGATGGCCGATGTGGTGTTGTCGAGCCATGTGGTGCACGACGTGGCGGAGATCGCTCCCTTTATCAGGGCCTTGGACGGTCATTGCCGCCGGGGGGTAGTGGTGGAGATGACATGTGTTCACCCTTGGACGACTATGAACCACCTCTATCGGGCCATTCACGACTTGGAGCGTCCCGACGGCCCCTCCGTGGAGGACCTCATGGAGGTCGTCGTCTCCGAACTCGGCGCCGAGGTAGGGGTGGTGCGCTGGGAACGGGGGCCCGACCTGTGGTTTCAGAGCTGGGAGGAAATACTGGCCTACTACGGGCGGAGGGTGGTGGTTCCCCGGGCGAGACGGGCCGAGCTCCGCCCCCTCCTGGAGGAACACGTTGTTGCGACCGGAGACCGCCTGTATGTCGCAGAAGGCCCGCGTTCTTTGGCTACCTTGTGGTGGTCTCCGGATCGGTAAACGGCTTTAAGGATCATGATGGTCGGGCGGGCATTGCCATAATCTAAGGAAATGAAAGAAAACCCTCTTTCGGCAAGCGTTCCATCCGGCACTGCAGAGGGGGATGTCCGGTTGGAGGAGGCGCGTCGGGCTCTCGGGGATCTCTCCGAGTCGGAGGGCGCCGATGCCCTGGCGCCTGCCGAGCGGCTGGCCGACTTGTTGGAAGAGCTGTTGGAGGCAAGGGAGGAGAGGACAAGCTGAATCGCCGACGGCTGGACCAAGAGTTGGTGGAGAGAGGACAAGCCGGGAGTCGCACAGAGGCGCAGCGTTTGATCACTGCTGGTGAAGTGCGAGTGGAAGGGGTGCTCTCTCCGCGGCCCGCCACTCTGGTGGCGGCAGCCACCTCAATCGCGGTGAGACCCGCTGTTCCCCGCTTCGTCTCCCGCGGGGGAGAAAAGCTCAATCACGTTTTGGAGACGTTGGGATTGAGCCCCGAGGGGAGGCGCTGTTTGGATGTGGGGGCCTCCACGGGGGGATTCACCGATGTCTTATTGCAGCGGGGAGCGGGTTGGGTGACGGCTCTGGATGTTGGCTACGGACAGCTCCACCCCCGGCTGGCTCGTGATCCCCGCGTGGAGGTGAGGGATCGGACCAACTTCCGGTATGTGAAAGCCGCTGAGCTGGGGCACTTCCAAATGTTGGTGGCTGACCTATCCTTTATCTCGTTGTGTACCGTGGTTGACCGTTTGAGCGAGTTGGCCGAAGACGGAGCGGACTGTTTGACTTTGGTAAAGCCCCAGTTCGAGGCGGGGCGCAAGTTGGTCGGCAAAAGAGGGGTGGTGAAAGATCCCCTGATTCATGCCCAGGTGATCAGCAAGGTGGGGACCTGTCTGATCAAGGCGGGCCTGGGTCCCCGGAGGGTGGTGGGCTCCCCGCTTCGGGGCGCCAAATCGGGCAATCGGGAGTTTTTTGTCTGGTCGGTGAAAGGAGAAGCGGAGGCGCAAGGGTGGGAGGAACAATGAGAATCGGAGTAGTGCCCAATCGGGTGCGACAGGCAGCGGTGGCGTTCACCGGGAAACTGGTGGCCGAGGCGCGTGGGCGCGGCTGGGAGGTGTGGGTGGATGGGAAGGATGGGTTGGATCTCCCCCCCGACCTGCCGCTCGATATGTTGATCGCCACCGGGGGAGACGGCACCATGTTAAGAGCCGTAAGTTTGGCGTTGAAGGCTGATCGGCCGGTGCTGGGTTTCAATTTGGGGACGATCGGGTTTCTGTCCGCCGCCGACCCCGACCATCTGACTAGCACGCTCGACCTTTTGGAGCGGGGCCGATATCGGCTGGTTCCGCGGATGACGGTTATCGCCGAGTTGAACGGAGTCACCGACCTCGGGGTGAATGATGTGGTGGTGGAAAAGATCGACAGCCAGCGGCTGGTCGAACTGGAGGTGGAGGTTGACTCGGAGCCGATGATCTCCTATCGGGCGGACGGGCTGGTGATCTCCACGCCCACCGGCTCCACCGCCTACAGCTTCTCGGCGGGAGGACCTCTCTTGGACAACCGGGTGGATGCCCTGGTGATGACCCCGGTCGCTCCGCACTCGCTCTTCTCCCGGTCACTGGTGCTATCGCCCGACTCGGTAATCCGCTGCCGGGTAGCCCGCGACCGCCCGGTGCAGGTGTCGGTGGATGGTCGTAACACCGCTTCTCTGGGAATGGGCGATGAGGTGGTGGTGCGCCGAGGGCCGCGACCGGCGATGTTCGTGGAGCTGAAACAGATGGGATTTTCCACCATCGTTATTGAGCGTTTCGGATTGTGAGCCGATGCTCGACGAACTGATCGTTACGAACCTGGGGGTGATCGGGGAGGCGGCGATCCGTCCTGGGAGGGGCCTGGTGGTGATTACCGGGGAAACCGGAGCCGGAAAAACTTTGCTCCTGGGTGCGCTGCGGCTGCTGATGGGTGAAGCAGCCGACTCCCGGGCGGTGGGCCCGTTCGGAGAGGAAGCGGTGGTGGGGGGACGTTGGGTTCGGGATGGGGAGGAGATCGCCGTCACCCGCCGGGTCCCCAAAGAAGGGAGAAGCCGGGGTTATCTGGATGGAATGGTGGCCTCTGCGGCCTCGCTATCCGAGGCGGTGGAAGGCCTGGTGGAGATCATCGGCCAACAAGAGTATCTCCGTCTGCGGCAGTCCGGACAGGTGCGGGAGCTGCTGGACGCAACTTTGGACGATCGGGGCAGAGAGACAGTCGCCTCCTACCGAAAGAGTTGGGAGGAAAAACGGCGTTTGGAGGCGGTGCGGGCTGCTTTGGGTGGGGGCCGGGCAGCTTTGGAGCGCGAGATGGATTTGGTGTCCTATCAGGCCGACGAGATCACGGCGGCGGGCTTTTCTCCCGGTGAAGATGAGCGACTGGTGGCGGAGGCTCGTCGTCTCCGCAATCGGGAGGCCTTGCGCGAGCATCTGGGCAGGGCAGGGGAGGGACTGGTGGAGGCTCGGGAGTCGCTGGCGGGGACCTCTGGCGAGTTAAATGCGGCCTTGGCGCTCGACCCGGGATTGGACGGGCTCATGTCGGTGGTCGACTCGGTGGAACAGCTTATGGAGGATGCGGCCTATCAGGTGGAGGAGGCCGGCCAGGGTTTGGATTCCGATTTCGGGACGCTGGAAGAGTTGGAGCAGCGCCTGGCTCGGTTGGGTGGTCTGCGTCGCAAATACGGGGCGACCTTGGCGGAGGTGTTGGAATTCGGCGCACAGGCGGAGCGGCGGTGTGAAGAGATCAGGGAATTGCTGGTGACCGCCGACGATTTGGAGTCCGATTTGGCGGCAGCCGAGAGAGAAGCTCTCCGATGGGGGAGGGCGTTGTCGGAGGTGCGACGCCAAGCGGCCCGGCATTTGGCTGAAACCGCCCTGGAGCATCTTCGCGGGCTGGGTTTCGGCAAGCCGGTGCTGCGCTTCGAGGTGACAGAGGCTCCGGCGGCCTCGCATGGCTGTGACCGGATCCGTCTGCTGTTTTCTTCCGACGAGCGGCTGGTTCCCGGCGAAGTGGGACGGGTTGCCTCGGGAGGAGAGCTGAGCAGGTTGGTGTTGGCTCTGCGGCTGGCGGCGGGGAGGGGGGCTGGCTCAACCATGGTTTTCGACGAGGTGGACGCCGGGCTGGGCGGTGCGGTGGCGTTGTCTTTGGGTCGCAAACTGGCGGCGGTCTCCCGAGGCGCGCAGGTACTATGCGTGACCCACCTGGCTTCGGTGGCGGCCTTCGCCGACCAGCACTGGGTGGTGGAGCGTGAGGGAGCGTCCGCGTCGGTGCGTGCTGTCAGCGGAGACAACCGAGTGGCGGAACTGACCAGAATGATGTCCGGCGATCCCAACAGCGCTCCGGGCCGAGGCGCCGCTCAAGAGCTTTTAGAGATGGCTGTCGCTCAGAGCAGCTGAGCTTATAAGTTAGGTGACCGAAGCCGGGAGTCAGGACATACCACCACTGGAAGGTAGCTGACCCAAAGAGTCGGTTTTCTACTAGGCACTTTGAGGGAGGTATACGGGCGATATGAAAGTGGTAATTGTCATATGCGCATCTTCTTTGGTGAAAACCGCCCTCCATAATGCATTGACGGGAGCCAAAAACGTCTAATCTGGAGGGGATGAGCCATGTGTTAGTGAAAAGCAACCCGCCGGTCACCTGGATCATTCTCAACCAGCCTCATCGACGCAACCCCTTGGGTATGAAGACCATGCGGCAGGTGATCGAAGCGCTGAACAGTCTCGATGTCGACTGCCAGGCGGTGGTAATCGCCGCGGAGGGGCCGGTTTTCTCGGCGGGACACGATCTGAAAGAGATGATCGACCCTGCTCCCGGCTTTGTGGAAGAGCTGTTCGATGTCTGCACCGAGATGATGCTCGCCGTCCATCGCATTCCCCAACCGGTGGTGGCCCGGGTGCACGGCCCTGCCTACGCCGCCGGATGCCAACTGGTGGCCTCCTGTGACTTGGCGGTAGCGGTGGACACGGCCACATTCGCCACCCCGGGAGTGAAGATCGGGCTGTTCTGCTCCACACCCATGGTCCCCCTCAGTCGGGCGGTGGGACGCAAACGGGCCTTGGAGATGTTGCTCACCGGCGAACCGATCGACGCCCTGACCGCCCGGGAATGGGGTCTGATCAACCGGGTGGTGACCCCGGCGGAGTTGGACGATACCCTCAACGATCTCTTGGAGCGGATCACCAAGTCCAGCCCGGCGGTGGTGGGCCTCGGCAAAGCGGCCTTTTACCACCAGGCGGAGATGGCCGAAGAGGACGCCTATGGGCATACCAAGGCGGTGATGGTGGCAAACGCGGCGATGAACGACGCCCAGGAGGGAATGGGTGCGTTCATCGAGAAGCGCCCGCCGGTGTGGAGCGGCACTTGAGCCACCCTGGACGGGTCGACCAGACCCTTCTCACTCCCCTTCTCTACCTGGAACGCTCCGCTCAGGTATTCGGGGACAAAACCGCCATTGTCCATGGGTCTCGCCGGGAGACCTATCAGGAGATGGCCGCTCACGCCACCCGGCTGGCGAGGGCGCTCGGGGCCTCGGGTATTGGTCCGGGTGACCGAGTCGCCTATCTGTGTCCCAACATTCCCGAGATGCTCATCGCCCACTTCGGGGTCCCCTTGACCAAGGCGGTGCTGGTGGCGATCAACACCCGCCTGTCCGGAGCGGAGATCGCCTATGTGCTTACCCACTCCGGCGCCAAAGTGCTGGTGGTCGACACCGAGCTTCTGGGCGCGGCGGCGCCTCATCTGGGAGACTGTCCAGAGCTCCGGGAGGTGATCACCATCGACGAGATGGGTATCTCTCCGGTGGTCGACGCCACGCCCTATCAGGACTTTTTGAAGCGGGGGAGCGATGAGCCCCTGCCGTGGCGGACCGACGACGAGTTCCGGGTCATCTCCATCAACTACACCTCGGGAACCACCGGCCGTCCCAAGGGAGTCATGTACACCCATCGCGGGGCCTACCTGAACGCCATGTGCGAAGTGGTGCATTCCGGATTCGACCGCGACTCGGTGTACCTGTGGACCCTGCCCATGTTTCACTGCAACGGATGGTGCACCCCCTGGGGGGTGACAGGGGTGGGTGGACGTCATGTCTGTCTGCGGGCGGTGCGACCCGACCGCATCTGGAGCCTGATCCGAAGCGAGGGGATCAGCCATCTCAACGGGGCGCCCACCGTGTTGGTGGGGATGGCCAACCATCCCGATGCCCGTCGCCTTGACGCCCCCCTCACAGTGACCACCGCCGGGGCGCCGCCCAGCCCCACCATCATCGGCCAGATGGAGGAACTGGGAGCGCAAGTGGTGCATGTCTACGGGCTCACCGAGACCTATGGCCCTTACACGGTCTGTGAAACCCAGGAAGACTGGACGGCCAGGTCTTCGGAGGAGCGTGCCCGGCTGCTGGCCCGCCAGGGTGTGGCGATGGTGGGCGCCGACCCCATCCGGGTGGTGGACTCTGAGATGGCCGATGTTCCCCGCGATGGGGAGACCATGGGAGAGGTGGTGATGCGGGGCAATATTGTTATGGCCGGCTATTTCGACGACCCCGAGGCCACCGAGGAGGCTTTCGGGGGCGGATGGTTCCACTCTGGCGACTTGGCGGTCTGGCATCCCGACGGTTACATAGAACTGCGGGACCGGGCCAAGGACATAATTATTTCCGGAGGCGAGAATGTCTCCACCATCGAGGTTGAGCAGGCCGTGGTCAGCCATCCGGCGGTGCTGGAAACAGCGGTGGTGGCCATGCCGCATGAGTACTGGGGAGAGCGTCCCAAGGCGTTCGTGGTGCTGAAGGAAGGTCGACGCGCGGCGCCGGGGGAGATCATCGCCCATGTGCGTGACCGCCTGGCCCACTACAAGGCGCCCGACGTGGTGGATATCGTGGAAGCGCTACCCAAGACTTCCACCGGAAAGATCCAAAAATACGTGCTGCGGAGGTCCCTGTGGGACGGAATCGACAAAAAGATCAACTGAATGTGGTATCTTGGCCTTCCGTGCCGCAAAAAACCGCGCTGAGAACATGACCCGATACGTGTTCATCACCGGCGGGGTGGTTTCCAGCCTCGGTAAGGGAATCACCGCCGCCTCCCTGGGCCGACTGCTGAAGAGCCGGGGCCTGCAGGTGGTCATCCAAAAGCTCGACCCCTACATAAACGTCGACCCGGGCACCATGAACCCCTTCCAGCACGGGGAGGTGTTCGTCACCGACGACGGGGGGGAGACCGATCTCGACCTCGGTCACTACGAGCGATTCACCGGTGAGCATCTGCGCCAGCTATCCAACGTCACGGCCGGGTCGGTCTACCTCGCGGTGATCCAAAAAGAGCGCCGGGGCGCCTATCTGGGCGACACGGTGCAGGTGATTCCCCACATCACCAACGAGATCAAGGCTCGCATCCGCCGGCTGGGTGAGGAGTCCAACGCCGATGTGGTGATAACCGAGGTGGGCGGCACGGTGGGAGACATAGAGAGCCTGCCGTTTCTTGAGGCCATCCGCCAGTTGGGGAAGGAAATCGGTCACCGGAACATCGCCTACATTCATGTCACGCTGGCGCCCTTCCTCAAGACCTCCGAAGAGATGAAGACCAAGCCCACCCAGCATTCGGTGGCCGAGCTTCGCTCCAAGGGGATCTCCCCGGATGTGATCGTGGTCCGCTCCGAACAGAGAATCGATGAACCCATCCGCCAAAAGATCAGTCTGTTCTGCGATGTGCCACCCGAGGCGGTGATCAGCGCTCCCGACACCGACAACATCTACCGGATGCCCATCCTTCTGAACGCCGAGGGGCTGGACGAAGTGATCTGTGAGCGTCTTTCCCTCCATACCCTGCCGCCGACGCTGGACCGATGGCGGGAGATGCTGGCTAGAAGCGACTCGGCGGTCGATCCGGTGAGGGTGGGGATGGTCGGGAAATATGTGGACCTCCCTGACGCCTACGCCTCAGTGGTGGAGGCGCTTCGCCACGCCGCGGCGGGGGTGGGCCGCAAGCTCGAGATCGATTGGATTCTCTCTGAAAATCTCACTGGGATGCTGGTTTCCGGGGTGCTGGCCGACTTGGACGGGATCGTGGTGCCGGGGGGATTTGGGGGAAGGGGAATCGAGGGGAAGATCTCGGCGGTTGCCTACGCCCGCCAGGCCGAGGTTCCATTCCTGGGCCTGTGCCTAGGTCTCCAATGCGCGGTGATCGAGTTCGCTCGCAACCGGCTGAAGTTGACCCGCGCCAACAGCACCGAGTTCGACGCCGACACTCCCCATCCTGTGATCGACCTGATGCCCAGTCAGGAAGGAGTGGAGGACAAGGGCGGAACCATGCGGCTGGGTCTCTATCCAGCCAGCCTGACCAGCGGGTCGGTGGTGCACGGCCTATATCGGTCTGACCTGATATACGAGCGGCATCGGCATCGCTGGGAGGTGAACCCGCGTTATCGGAAAGCTCTCGTCGAGGGAGGGATGGTGATGTCGGGGATGTCTCCCGACGGGGTGCTGGTGGAGTTCATAGAGCTTCCCACTCATCCGTTCTTTGTCGCCACCCAGGCTCATCCTGAGTTCTTGTCCCGTCCCGACCAGCCTCATCCGCTCTTCACGGGGTTTATGAAGAATGCGGCGGCCCGTCGCCGCCAACGGGAATCCGCGCCTGCTGCGGTGGAGGTGGCGAACACCGGTCTCCGGTGAGCTTTCGGCTGCTCGGCCTTCGCACCGTAGGCCGGGGGACGGTCTTTGACTACCAGCGTCTGCATCTGCTGACCGGGGAGGGAACCGCGGTTGTCCGGGAAGTGATCCGCCACCGGGGAGCAGTGGGAGTGTTGCCGGTGTGGGGAGAGGAGGTGACGCTGGTAAGCCAGTACCGGGCAGCAGTGGACGAGGATGTCTAAGGAAATTCCCGCCGGCAAGCTGGAGGAGGATGAGTCATCGCCGGTTGAGACGGCTCGTCGGGAGCTTTTGGAAGAGACCGGCCTTCGGGCCGAGCGACTGGTTGACTTGGGAGAAATTCTCCCCTCTCCGGGCTACACCGATGAGCTGATCAAGCTTTTTGCGGCGGAGGGGCTGACCCAGGGTGAAAGGCGCCCGGACGGCGCCGAGGAGCAAGCCGCCCAAGTTATCCGGGTGGAGATAGGCGCCGCCTTGGATATGATCGAATCGGGAAAGATCCGCGACGCCAAGACGGTGGTGGCGCTGCTGCGTTGGGCGGCTCGAGTGGATCAGGCGCCGGCCGGACATCGACCACTCCCCAATCTCCCCGCCGGCTCGCGCTAGGACAAGAACTGGAAGAGGGTTATAAAGCCACCCAGGCCCATGACCACCCCGACAGTCATCAAGCCATTGACACCCGCAACTTGGCGACCTGTTCATCACAACATGTCAAGAGAATCTCCCTTTTTCCGCCAACATCTTGGAGGAGGGACGGAAATTTGGGATCCGGCGGACGGCGCAATGCCGGTTGCGTCTCGGTTGCTTAATCCTCGATCCTGAGCTTTGATGCCCCAATAATGAGGCGGATGGGCACAGATCCCCACGCCGTATTGGAAAACTACTTGGCCTCCCTAGCTTTCGAGCGAGGTCTGGCGGACAATACCGTTGTGGCTTATCGGGGGGATCTCCGCCAGTATCTGCAGTTCACGGGGGAGGATCCGGTGGGCGCCGCCATGGTGGGCGCCTTTTTGGAGTGGCTGGCGGAACTGGGGCTCTCTCCTGAATCCGTCGCCCGCAAGCTCGCCGCGGTGAAGGGCTACCACCGCTTTTTGTGTGAGGAGGGAGACGCTTCGGATGATCCGACTATCGGGGTCAGCGTGCCCAAGCGACGGGAGCGTCTTCCCAAGGCGTTGGCCACCGAGGAGGTATTCGCCATGCTGGCAACTCCGGCGATCACCACGGTGGCGGGACGTCGCGACGCCGCCCTCTTGGAGTTTCTGTACAGCACCGGCTGTCGGGTGAGCGAGGCGGTTGGTTTGGACCTTGGTCGTCTCGATACCGAACAGGGGGCCGCCCTGGTGACCGGCAAGGGGTCCCGTCAGCGGATAACACTGTTGGGCGAGGCTGCCCGCCAAGCGGTGCGAAGCTGGCTTGCGGACCGCCTGGAACTGGCGAGGGGACGAAACGACGCGGTCTTTCTGAACCTGCGGGGGACCCGTCTCACCAGAGTCGGCGCCTGGGGGATTGTCAAGAAGGCGGCCGAGGCGGCCGGGCTGTCACCGGACCGGGTCTCGCCCCACGTTTTGAGGCACTCAGCGGCCACCCACATGGTGGAAGGCGGAGCGGACTTGCGGGCCGTACAGGAAATGCTCGGACACGCTAGCCTTTCCACCACCGAAGTTTATACCCGTATTTCCCCTGGGTACTTGCAGGAAGTCTACCTACTATCACATCCTAGAAGCCGATGAACGACATTGATCTCACCCAAGCCAGAACCGAGTTGACCACCCATCGCCAAGGGCTGGTGCGCCAACTCAAAGAGTTGGGCGCCACCGAGACCGGGGAGTTGCGAGCCGGTCTCAACCAGGGCGACGGGTTTTCCGACGCCCCGGCGATTACCGCCGAGCGCACCGAGCGTCTCGGAGTCATCCGGGCGCTGATAAAACAGCTCAACTCGGTGGATGCTGCTTTATCAAGGGTGGATACGGGCCAGTATGGATCCTGTATGCGGTGCGGCAAACACATCGGCGCCGCCCGCCTGGAGTTCCGTCCCGAATCGGTTTATTGCGTTTCCTGCAAATCGTCCCGAGGCTGAGGCGCGTTGCCGGGAACCTGGGCTCATCTGGCCAAGCGATACTGGGAAGGGATGCGCTCGGCGCCGCTCAGCCCCAGAGAACAGGCGTGGGTGGATAGTTGTCTGACCGACCCCGAGCGGGCCGCGTTCGGAGAACAGGCGGTGGCCGATCAACGGCACGGGTATGAGGCGGCCCGCGGCGCGGAGGCCGTCCTGGGCGCCGACCGGAGCGCAGTGCGGGCGGCCTTATTGCATGACATCGGCAAACGGCATGCGCGGCTGGGACTGGTGGGCCGGGCGGTGGCTTCGGTCGCCATCCGACTTCGGCTGCCACTCTGGGAGCGCGCCAGGTTGTACCGGGATCACGGGCCGATCGGCGCCGGCGAACTCTCCGCTTGGGGCGCCGAGCCTCTGGTGGTGGAGTTTGCCCGCAGTCATCACGGAACCCGCCCTCCCGATATCGAACACGCGGTCTGGGAAGCGTTGCGCGAAACCGATAAGCCTCACAAATAAGCCGATCTTCCGATAGCATCCCGGTTGGTGACCGGCAGCTATCAGATCTCTACGGAGGCCTACGAGGGGCCTATCGATCTTTTTTATGATCTGGTGGTGACAGATCGGATCGACCCGGCCGCTCTGAGTCTCTCCCGGCTGGTGGAGAGGTTTCTCTCCGAACTCTCGGAAGGAATTCCGGTGGAGTTGGAGCACATTAGCGAGTTCCTGTTGGTGCTGGCGCTGCTCTGCCGGCTGAAAGCGCGAAGGATGCTGGAAGCGGGCCGGGACCCGCTCGAAGAGGATCCGGCCGAGAATCCCGACCGTGACCTGTGGTTCCGGCTGGCGCATCTGACCTTCCGGGAAGCGATGGACGAACTGGTTGAGCGCCTGGGGAAGAGGGCTGGTTTGCACCCCCGGCAAGCAGGTCCCGACTGGTCGAAGATGGACTCGACCCCTGAGTTGGCCTTCCGTCTCGACCCCGAGGATCTGGCCGACCTGGCCATCGAGATCATGTCGCGGGTTCCTGCGATCCTCGATCTCGATCACTTGGCGTTGGATCTCCCCACTGTGGAAGAGGCAGTGGCAGAGCTGTTGCGCCTGGTGGGGGAGGTGGGCGACTCGTCCTTTGAGGTCCTGGCTACCCGCTGCGGGGACCGGGTCGAGGTAGCCGCTTGGTTCATGGGGCTCATGGAGTTGGCTCGGGAGGGGAGGGTACAGCTTTCCCAGTCGGCGTCGGGAGGCGCTATTCATGTCCAGTGGAATTCGGTGGCCGTTCCGATAATGGGCAAGGCGGGTTAGGTTGACTGCCGCCGCCGCGCTGGAGGCCATATTGTTCGTGGCGGAAGCTCCCGTTTCCTCCCGGCGGCTGTCCGAGGTATTGGAGATAGGACCGGTGGAGTTGCAGTCAGAGATCGAGGCGCTGTCCCGCCGACTCGAATCGGCTGAGCGGGGTCTGCTCCTGGAACGGGTGGCGGGGGGCTGGCGTCTCTACACCCGCCCCGAGCTTTCCGGCTATGTGGAGAGCTTCGTGAGCCGTGACCCGATTAAGAGACTTTCTCTACCCGCCCAAGAGGTGTTGGCGGTGATCACCTATCGACAGCCGGTTTCGAGAAACCAGATAAACGACATCCGGGGTGTGGACTCGGCATCTTCGGTGCGCACCTTGGAGAAGACAGGCCTGATTGAGGTGGTTGAGCGTCTTTCCGTCCCCGGCCATCCCGCTCTGTACGGGACCACCGAGCTGTTTTTGGAGAAGCTGGGCTTGGATAGCTTGGCCGATTTGCCCCCGCTTTCGGACCGCGTTCCCTCACCGGAGGTGGTGGATGACCTTGCCGCCCGAACATTCCTCTCCTGAGAGGCCGGTCCGTCTGCAAAAGGCCATCTCCGCCGCCGGATTAATGTCCCGGAGAGCGGCGGAGGTTCTCATCGAGGGGGGGAGGGTGAAGATCGACGGACGGAGGGCTATCTTGGGCGACCGGGTTGATCCGAGCCGCTCGGTGGTGGAGGTGGATGGGGCCCGCCTTCCCCTGGCGCCCCACCTGGTTACCTATCTTGTCAACAAACCGCAGGGGGTGATCTCCACCACTTCGGATCCCCATGCTGCCGAGACGGTGGTCGACCTGGTGCCCGACTTTCCCCGGGTGTGGCCGGTGGGAAGGCTCGACCGCCGGAGCGAAGGGCTGATTCTTCTGACCAATGATGGCGAGCTGACCAACCTGGTGACCCATCCCCGCCATGGAATAGCCAAAACCTATCGGGTGCTGGTGGAGGGAACCCCCCGCCCCGCGACGGTTCGTCGGCTGATCCAAGGAGTGGAACTGGAGGACGGGCCGGCCCGCGCGCTCGGGGCCCGACTGGTGGATCGCAGCGCACGGGAGGCGCAGTTGGAACTGGTGATGGGGGAGGGGCGGAACCGGGAGATAAGACGGATGATGGAAGAGGTCGGCTATCCGGTGCGCCGGTTGGTGAGGGTGGCGATCGGCCCGCTGCGGGATGGCACTCTCCGCCCGGGAAGGTGGCGCAAACTTGCCAACCCGGAGGTGGCCGCGCTTTACCGGGCGGCGTCCGGTGAATAGTCTCAAGCGGTGATGAATAGCGACTTTCCTCCGGTCATGGAGATAGCTGTCCGCAGACAGCCGGTGGCGGGCGTGGTGCGTCCTCCCGGTTCGAAGAGCATCACCAATCGGGCGTTGGTGGTGGCCGCCCTGGCCAGAGGGGGCGCCAGTCGTCTGGAGGGGCCGCTGGGCGCCGACGACACCGAGGTGATGCGATCCGGGCTCCGGCGATTGGGGGCGTTGATTGACGACGCTGACGACCCATGGCTGGTGCTGGGAACCGGGGGTAAGCTGTCGACCCCCGAGGGGGTGGTGGATGTGGGAGCGTCAGGAACTACCGCTCGCTTTCTGACGGCGGTGGCGGTGCTGGCGCCCGGAGAGGTGACCATTGACGGCTCGGCGAGGATGCGGGAGCGTCCCATCGACGATCTGGCGGTGGCTTTGGGTGAGGTGGGAGTGGAAGTGAGGACTTCGGGGGGCTTTCTTCCCCTGACAGTGGGAGGAGGGGGCCTTTCGGGTGGAGAAGTGGTCATGGATGTCTCTCAATCCTCCCAGTTTCTGTCCGCACTGTTGGTGGTGGCGCCGCTGGCCTCAGGTGAGATGGTCATCCGGGCCCGGGGAGAGATGGTCTCCGGTCCCTATGTGCAGACCACCCTGGAAGTGATGAGAGCCTTCGGAGCCAAAGTGGAGACCAGGGATGGACGAACTTTCCGTGTGAAGGGGGGCGGGTATCGGGCATCGGCTTTCGAGATAGAGGCCGACGCCTCGGCGGCGGTCTATCCGATGGCGGCCGCGGCTATCACCGGTGGGGCGGTAGGGATAGAGGGGCTTTATCCCGGATCCACCCAAGCCGATCTGGGAGTGCTGGAGGTGTTGGAGGAGATGGGATGCGCGGTCCGCTGGCTGGGCGCCCGGCTGGTGGTGGAAGGCCCCCCGGGTGGCGCTCTGGCGGGGGTGGACCGGGACATGAGCCGAATGCCGGACGCGGTGCTGGGCCTCTCGGTGGTGTGTCTGTTTGCCGATGGACCGAGTCGGCTGCGACGGCTGGGCACCTTGCGCCTGAAGGAGACCGACCGGCTGGCCGCCCTTGCCTGTGAGCTGTCCCGGGCCGGGGCGGAGGCGGTAGTGGAGGGTGACGACCTGATCATCCGTCCCGGCCCGCTTCGCCCCGCCCGTTTTCACACCTACGACGATCACCGCATGGCCATGTCCTTCGCCCTGGTGGGCCTCCGTCAAGCCGGAGTGGAGATCCTGGACCCGGCATGTGTCACCAAGACCTGGCCCGGCTTCTTCGCCATGCTGGAGAGACTGTGAGCGGCGGGGGAGAGGGGCAGTGGCGGGGAGTGATCGCCATCGATGGTCCGGCGGCCAGCGGCAAGAGCACCTTGGCCCGGCGGCTGGCGGAGGACCTGGGACTGGTGTGCCTCGACACCGGGGCGTTCTATCGGGCGGCCGCGCTGGCGGTTCTCCGGGCAGGCGCCGATTTCGAGCACGAAGCGGCGGTGGTGGATGTGGTGCGCCGGTCGGCGATCGCCCAGGAGGGGGCCCGAACCCGGCTGGACGACCAGGATGTGGAGACCGAGATCAGAACCCCGCGGGTGACGGAGGCGGCCAGCAAGGTGGCGGCGCTTCCCAGAGTGCGGGAGATACTGGTGAAACGCCAGCGCCGGTGGGTGGAAGAGCGGGGGGGATCGGCGGTGGTGGAGGGACGGGACATCGGCTCGGTGGTCTTTCCTAACGCCCCTGTGAAGGTCTATTTGACCGCCTCCTCCGATGAACGGGCCCGTCGCCGGAGGGCTGAGCTGGAGGACGCTCCGGAGGCGGCGATAGTGGAGGAGAGCCTGGCCCGCCGGGACGAAAAGGACGCCGCCCGGACCGCTTCCCCCTTGCGTCGGGCGCCCGACGCGGTCGAGATCAACACCACTGCCCTCAGTGCTGATCAAGCGGTAGCGCGGGTCCTGGATATGCTGTAGTATGGTGGCCGGGGCCTTGGGAGGAAAGAAGTCTGTGATGGTGACCTTGACGATCCGCGAAAAGGATACGCCCTTGAGTGTGGACCAACCCGGGGTGGTGCGGATAGGAGGAACACGTCTCACCCTTGATACGGTGCTCTGCGCACACCTCCAGGGGGATGAGCCGGAGGAGATCGCCCGCAAGTTTCCATCCGTCGGTCCCGAGGTGATGCGAGAGGTAGTCGGCTACTACCGGAGGCACAAAGAAGAGGTGGATGCGTACCGGGAGTGGCGTGAAGCGGAGATCGACAGAACAGCCAGAGAAATGGAAGCCCGCTTCAACGGCGATGCCATGCGTCGTCGTTTGCGAGAGAGGGCAGTGGCGAGGGAGGGTTTCGTTGATCCGCTTCGTAGCGGACGAGAACTCCATTTTTGACGTCATAGCGGGAGTATTGAGGCGAAATCCGGATGCGGATTTCATCCTGCTCGGGGAGGTCGGTCTGCTGGGCGCCGTTGATTCCGTTATCTTGGAGTTTGCCGCCAGGAACGACCGGGTGGTCCTGACTCATGACCTTTCCACCATGAGTGATTTCGCCTACGAGCGTATCGGCGCGGGTCTGCCCATGCCAGGAGTGGTCGTGGTTCCCCAAGAGCTCTCGATAGGTCAAATAGTGAGAGAAGTCCTGCTGATGGTGGAGGAAAGCGAGGAGGGCGAATGGGAAGATGTGGTCTTGCGTCTTCCTCTGTAGCGTCCCTGTTTATGCAACGTTCGGTTCTGGTAGTCGAGATGCGGGAAGACCGGGGATAGAGCGGTCATGAGCCTGGTGCGCATCGTCGGAGCGCTCGATCCCCATGTCCACCTGCGGGGGATGGAATGGGCGCACAAGGGGGATTTCGCCACCGAGACCGCCGCCGCCCTGGCGGGGGGCTACACGGCCGTCCTGGATATGCCCAACACTCCTCCGCCAACCACCGACCGCCATGGTCTGGAGCGAAAGCTCGACGATCTGGCAAAAAACGCCCGCTGTGACTACGGGGTGTGGCTGGGGGCCCATCCCTCGGGGGTAAGGCCCTCATCGGAACTGGCCCGGTTGTCCCAACAGGTGTGCGGCATCAAGCTCTACTGCGGGCACACCACCGGCGGGTTGACCATCACCCCGTCCCAGATGGAGCGCCAGATCGCCTCGTGGCCGGGTCCGGGGGTGCTGGCCGCCCACGCCGAGGGGGAGACGGTGGGCGTCTTCCTGGCTTCACTGGCTCGGCACCGGAAGCGGGGGCATCTCTGTCACATCGACACCGCCGGGGCGGTAGCCGAAGTCGCCGAGCACAAGAGCCGGGGGACGAAGGTAACCGCCGGGGTCTGTCCCCATCATCTGTTCTTCACCGACCGGGACCTTCCTTCGCTGGGTCCCAACGGGGTGATGAAACCTCCGCTGGGAACCCCGTCGGACCGGGAGGCGCTGTGGGAGGGGATCCGGCGGGGCGTGATAGATGTGGTGGAATCTGATCACGCCCCCCACACCTGGGATGAGAAGCTCGGCCTCCCCACGCCTTTCGGGGTGCCGGGACTGGAGACCACCATTCCCCTGCTGTTTACCGCGGTCAGAGAGGGCCGACTCAGCGCCGAGCGGGCGGTTGAGTTGGTTTCTACCGCTCCCCGCCGCATATTCGGATTAAGCCCCCGCCCGGCCGACACCTACACGCTGGTGGACACCCAAGCCCGACGGGTCATCACCCCCGAGGGTCTCTACACTTCGTGCGGTTGGACGCCGTTTTCTGGAATGGAAGTGTGGGGAGTGATACGAAGAGTGGTTATCCGGGGGAGGGCCGTCTTCGAGGACGGTGAGGTGTTGGCGCCGAGGGGATTCGGATCGAACCTGTATGCCAACCTCGCTTGAGCTCGCGGCCGGAGAGGCCACCTATCTGGCGCTCCGTCGGGTTTTGTTTTCTCGATCCGCCGACGAGGCACATCGGTTTGTTATCAAGCGGTTGGGAGCGCTGGATCGGCGGCCCCGCCTTTGCCAAGCGGCGGCCCGTTACCGGCGGCGCTCCGCCTCGCCCACCCAAGTGGGTCGAGTGAGCCTCGAATCTCCGCTCATCCTGGCGGCCGGGCTGGTCAAGGGGGAGGGTTTCGCCACCGAGCGGGCCGCGATGCGAGCGGTGACATTGGGTCGAAACATCATTCCCGGGTGGAGGTCGGTTGCCGCCCTGATGGGGCCGGTGGAGATGGGATCGTTCACTCCCCGCCCGCGGCTGGGCACCCCGGATCAGGTGTTGTGGCGGGACACCGAGGGACAAAGCCTGCTCAATCGGGTGGGCCTTCGCAACCCCGGCGCCGCCGCGGCGGCAACCTTTTTGGCCGAGCGCTCGGGCGATCTTCCCGATGTCTATGGCATCAGCATCGCCTCCGACCCGGATCAGACGGATCCCGCTCGCCGCGGTGATGAAGTGTCCGAAGCGGTGAGTTGCTTCGCGGAGGCCGGACTTCGCCCCGCTTGGACAACGGTGAACATAAGCTGTCCCAACGTTCCCCAGGGGCACAGCGACGCGGGTCTTCCCGAAGAGGTGTCCGGATTGTGCCGGGCAGTCCGCCGGGAACTTCCCCAGGAGACCGCGCTGTGGGTGAAGCTGGCTCCGGATATGAAAAAAGGCAGCTATGGCATGGTGGCCCAAGCCGCGGTGGAAGGGGGAGCCGAGGCCATAGTGGCCACCAACACCGCCCCGGGCCGGCTTTCGGGGACCGATATCGGAGTGGGGGTGGGGGGAGCTTCTCTTCATTCCCGCGCCTTGGAGGTGGTGGAGGAACTGGACTCGGCCCGCCGGGAGTCGGGACTCGACTTCGAGATCGTAGGTTGTGGGGGAGTGCTGGACGGTCGGAGCTACCGGGATTTCCGTGAACGGGGAGCCGCCGCCGTCCAATATTGGAGTGCTCTGGTGTTTCGCGGCCCGACTGCTCCGGCTTTGATCCTCTCGGAGTCCGAAAAGCTCCGATGATTGCTGTCCGAAAGGCCGCGGAGGATTTACTGGGGGCGGGAGTGCTGATTTTCACCCCGGATGAGCCGATCACCTTTGCCTCGGGGATCCGCTCGCCGGTCTATATGGACATCCGGCGGCTGATCGGGGATCCTTCCGCATGGCGGACCGTGGCGGAGGGTTTGGGAGAGACACTGAGGGAATTGGGCCCGGCGCCGGAGGTGGTGGCGGGAGTGGCGGCGGGTGGCATTCCGCACAGCTCGGCCGTGGCCTATGCGGCGGGTTTGCCGGCCTGTTTCGTTCGCAAAGAAGCGAAACTGCACGGTCGGGGACGCGCGGTGGAAGGAGCGGATGTCAGGGGACGACGGGTGGTGTTGGTGGAGGATGTGGTCACCACCGGAGGTTCCAGTCTGGATGCGGTGCGGGCCCTTCGGGGGGCGGGCGGCGAGGTAACGGTCTGCCTGGCGGTGGCGGGGTACGGGTTCGCCGAGACCTTTGCTGCCTTCGCGCGGATGGGTGTGGAGCTGTTGCTGCTGGTCCCCTTTCTAGAGTTGTTGGAGGCCGCGTCGCAGCGGGGAGATATCTCCGACGTGGTGCTGTCGCAGGCGCGGCGGTGGTGGTCCGACCCTCACCGGTGGGAACCGGGGGTCTAGATGGCCGGGTTTTCGGAACGGCTCACCGTTCGGATGCAAGACGCCCGGAGCCTCTTGTGTGTGGGATTGGATCCCGCTCCGGGACTGGTCTCCGAGGATGGACCGGGCAGGGGGAATGACCTCTTGTTTGAATGGGGTCGGCAGGTCATTTCCCAAACCCATCCTTATGTGTGCGCATTCAAACCCAATCTGGCCTTCTATGAGGCAAGAGGATCGGAGGGGATTGCCTCTTTGGAGAAGATCATGGAATACCTGGGCGCCCAACATCCCGCCATCCCGGTGATCGGGGACGCCAAGCGGGCTGACATCGGCGCCACCAGCGAGGCGTATGCCCGGTTTTTGTTCGACCGGCTGGGTTTCGACGCGGTGACTTTGAACCCCTGGTTGGGAAGGGATGCCCTCCAGCCCTTTTTGGAGAGGGCGGAGCGGGGTTGTGTGATTCTGTGCCGCACCTCCAATCCGGGCGCTGACGATCTGCAGACCTTGGAGGTGGAGGGAGAGCCGCTTTGGCGCCGGGTGGCGCGGATGGTGGCCGAGGAGTGGAATAGCCTGGGCAACTGTCTGCTGGTGATGGGCGCTACTCGTCCCCACGACCTGCGAACGGCCCGTCAGCTGGTCGGGGATATGACCTTTCTGGTGCCTGGGGTGGGCGCCCAGGGCGGAAAGTTGGATGAGGCGGTGGCCGCGGGTCTCACTCCGGACGGGAGGGGACTGATCATCAACAGCTCACGGGGGATAACCACCGCGTCCAACCTGGCCGGGGCGGCCTCCGCTCTTCGAGACGCCATCAACCGGGCCAGAGGTGTGTAGCAAGTTCGTCTGTTACTTCGGGGAAGGGCCCAATCGCGTGCGGAGCGAAGTCGCGGAAAATTCTCTTGAAAAACCGGGTGGAAACTTGGAAAATGTCCCAGTGGCGACGCATAGTGATAAGAGCAAACATCGCCAGCGGTCCGGACCGCGAAGATCATCACCAAGTCTCATCCCGGTGAGCGGCCTTTGGCAACCCTCCACCGGGACGAGCGCCAAGCCGACGACTAAAAAACCCTCGGATTCGGATAGGCCTGCGCCGGTCCGAAAATTTTCGACCGGAGTGGCGGCGGCGGGTCGGGAGGGGAACCCAAACAATTAAAAAGGTCCGCCGGCTCGCCGGCCAACCCTGAGAAACCCCTTGGAACATACCTCACCCAACTCCCCAACGAACCCTGTGGAGAAGTGCGATGCCCTCTTGTGTGACACGGGCCCGCGGTTCGGTTTAGCTCGGAGATGGATCCAGTTCGGAGTGGCTAGCGCCTTTTAGGGGCATCTCGGGGCGTCGGGAGGGCATCAGCAAAAGGGGCCGCTCGCATTCCTGGCTGACCCGGGCGGTCACGGACGCCCACACCTTGGTTTCGAAGAGTTGACGAGTGGCGCCCATCACTATCAGGTCGGCTTGCATTTTTTCGGCTTGAGCCACGATTGCCTCCGCCATGTCGTGACCGGCCACATAGGAGACCTGTGGGTCGATCCCCGCGGCACGGAAACCGCTGGCCAGGGTAGCCACTGCCCGCTCGCCCCGTTCCCGAAGGTAGTCCGCCTCTGCGGCGGAGGCTTGTCCGGGGCAGCCTTCGAGGTCCTCGGAAAGAAACGAGTGGGGTGTCCGCTGGAACTGGTCGAGCAGCGATTGGGGTACATGTACCACAGTCAGGATCACGACTTTTCCGTGGTCGCCCACCAACGAGCAGCAAAAGTCGATTACCGGTGGTGCCTGCAGCACACCCGATGTGCAAACCAAGATGCGCATATCTGCCAGAATAGAGGGGATGCTTGACAATCAACTGCTAAACAAGGTAACTTGGAAGATTCCCAACGCTCTGGCTTTGGTCGGCTCTGCCTCCGGGGAGACCTGGAACGGGATGACCACCTCCTGGATCACTCAGCTTTCTATGGAACCGGTCCTGATCGGGATCGGGGTGGACAACAGCGCGGTAACCCACCGGCTGATCTCTGAGGGAGGGAGTTTCACGATCAACTTGTGGGATCCGGTGGACAAGCGCGTTTTCGTGAAATTCTCAAAGCCGGCTGTTCGGAAGGGGATGACCCTCAACGACCGGGCGGTGCGGACCGGTAAAACCGGCGCGCCCGTATTTGAGGATGCCATCGCTTTTATGGATTGTGAGGTGCGGCACGCCCTTGACTTGGGCACGCACACCCTGTTTGTGGGAGAAGTGGTGGACGCGGGGATACGCGACGACACAAAACAGGCGGCGGCCATGAGTGACACCCGGATGAAATACGGTGGAGTGAAACGCGGCGGTCAATAAACGCTTTAGGAAACTCAAAGAGGCTGGCGTTAATGGGTGGGGCGACGCCGCCCGGAAAACGAAACGGGGACCGTAGTTGCCCGGTACCGGTCAGCGAAGAGGTTTCCAACTCTTGACCAAGGTCTCGGCCAATGCGAAATCTTCGGGGAAAGTTAGCTTCAGGTTGTCGGGGTCGCCGGGTGTGGCTCTTATTTTCAGATCGGAAAACCGCTCCACGGTCTCGGCGGTGTCCACCCCCTCGAATCCGGCTTGTTGGGCACTGAGATAGGCGGAGAGAAGTTCCGGTGCAGAAAAAACCTGGGGGGTTTGCGCCTTGTGAAGCCTGTTTTGGTCGAGGACGGCCAGCTCCCGGTGTTTCACCACACGGTGGGTGGGAACATCCACCGCCAGGGTGGGCACGGCGCCGCCATGGCGGTGAGCGTCCCTAAAAAGCTCGTCGAGGAGACGGGCGGTCACAAACGGTCGGGCGCCGTCATGAATGGCCACCAGGTCGACCTTCCCGTCGGCGATTTCCCCGGAAAGGGCTGTGAGTCCCATAGCCTCGCTGGCGTGGCGGGTTTGGCCTCCGTTCACCATCAGCCAGGGAGTGGCCACTCCGGATTGTTGCACCACCTGCTCGGCTGTCTCCCAATCCTCCGGCCGGATGACCAACACCAATCGGACCACCCAAGGGGACCGGTCCAAGGTCTGCAGGGAATAGTCGATCATGGGCCGCCCACCCACGGGAACATACGCCTTGTTGTCAGAAAACCGGGCGCGAGCGCCCTTACCTCCGGCCAGCAGTATCGCCGCCGCACGACCGCCGTTGCTTTTCATCAGCCTACGGTTAGGGTAGGTGACTCTTGTTCAGCCAAGGTAGCTATGCGGCCCGCGCCACGACTCCCAACCCGCCTTTGTGTCTCCCAACAGACCGCGGTCATTCTCCCACCGGAGGTCGCTCTCCGGAAAGGGGTTGTGATGATCGGGTCCCGCGCGGTCCGGGACATCTTGGACCGGTTGCCGCCAACCGTGAGAGCGGTAGCTTTTTCCGATAGCGCCGAGCCGCCGCCAGAAGAAGAACTCCGTGCTATGGAGTCTGTTCTGGAAGAGGGTTGCGACGCCGTGGCGTCTGGTCGGTCTGTCCCTGAGGCGGTGAAGGTGGTCGGGGGAGGCTGGGTGGTGGGCAGTCTCGACCGCTCGGGACTGGTTTCGATCGTCCCTCCGATTCTGATCGACCGGGGAGGGTTGGCTGAGGTTCTCTCGGCCCGGGCCGCCGAGGGTTGGATCGATCCCATCGAAGGGGTGATAGCCGGCGGCGGCACGGTGCGGATTCTCTTTCGGCCGAAATAGCGTCGTCCGGCTCGACTCAAATCGAAGTCGCGAAAAAAGCCGCCCTCCAGGGGTTGATATGGGCGGTAACGATAAATAACCATGTATAACAATGTTATTGAATCGCAACGCGGCTGCAAAATGGCGTTATCGGGTGATGGCGGTCAGATGCGCGGTGGATCCGGTGCTGCATGCTCTGGCGCCTCTGGGTCTGGCGGCCGCCCGGGGGACGGCCCTGGTGGTGGATCTCGATGAGGAGGCGCCCCCATATCCGGGATCGACCTCCCTGGCCAAGCTGGTTGTCTCCCAGCCGCGGCTGGCCGACCTCCGCCCCCTCCGCTCGGGAGTAGCAGTACTTCCCAATGGGTCGATAAACCCTCGGGAAGCTGCCGAAGTGGTGGAGGCTCTGGCGGCGGGTTGGCCGGCGGTGGTGCTTCGGCTGGGCGCCCGCCACGGCCTTCCTCCCGCTTTTTCCGAGGCGCCGGTGGTTCCGGTGGCGCCTCTTCTGCCCGGCTTTCTCCATCCCCCGGTGATCAGCCCCGCTGTCTATCAGGCCGTATTGCCTGGACCGCCTCCCCGGCTGCGGGGAGTGGTGCTGCCACCACTGGGCAGATCCCATATCCAGCGAATGCTCTCGGGTATGGGGTTTCCTCCCCGGCGCTGGGTGAAGGCCTGGGAGCGGGTGTGGGAGATGCCATGGCGCTGATCGACCGTCTGGTTGACACGCTCCTTTTGTCGGATTTTCCCACCGATCGGGTGGCTCTGACCCAGCACGTTAGAAAAGTGGTGGCCACCGAAGCGCCCTTGGCCGACCCCGGGGTGGTGGAAAAGGTGGTGGACTCTTTGATCGGATTGGGTCCCCTAGAAGAACTGCTGCGTGAACCGGATGTCACCGATGTGCTGGTCAACGCGCCTTCGGAGGTGTGGGTGGAACGCGCCGGCCGGTTGGAGCTGACCGAGATCTCTTTCGGCGCCGATGAGGCGGTGACCGCCGCCGTGGAGAGGGTGATCGCTCCTTTGGGTCTGCGCATCGATCGGGCTTCGCCGATGGTTGACGCCCGGTTGGGGGACGGAAGCCGTCTCCACGCCATCATCCCGCCCGCCGCGGTCGATCATCCGATTGTGGCGGTGCGCCGGTTTGTTCCCCAGGCCGAAGATATCGAAGCGTTGGTGGAATTGGGGTCGCTGACCCCCGCTCAGGCCGACGAACTCTCCTCGGTGGTCAAAGAACGAAAGAACCTGGTGGTATCGGGTGGAACCGGCACAGGGAAGACCACCTTGTTGAACGTCTTGTCCGGCCTGATAGATGAGGGAGAGCGGGTAGTGGTGGTGGAAGACGCCGCCGAGCTGAGGCTGCGCGGCCATGTGGTGAGGTTGGAAGGCAGGCCCCCCAACTCCGAGGGAGCGGGCGCCATCACCCTCCGGCAGCTGATCCGCTCCGCCCTCCGGCTCCGGCCCGACCGGATCGTGGTGGGAGAGGTGCGAGGCGCCGAGGCGCTCGATCTGGTCAACGCCCTCAACACCGGACATTCTGGCTCCATGTCCACCCTGCACGCCAACAGTCCCGCCGAAGCCCTGTGGCGGTTGGAGACTCTAGCCCTTTCGGGCGCCGGAAACCTGCCCGCAGAGGCCATTCGCTCCCAGATCCGCTCGGCCATCGATGTGGTGATCCAAGTGGAGAGAGTTCGCGGTCGTCGCCGTGTGGCGACCATCCAACACTGCGATAAGCAACTGTGAGCGCGATGGCGCCGGTGCTGGTGGGATGGGCTTTGACGGCCGGAATGGACTGGCGGCTGGCGGTTTTGGTGGCTACCGCGATTCTCCAGCCCTGGCTGGTGGCGGTGCTGTTGGCGGCGCTGGTGTTGGTCGACGCCCGTCGGATGCGAAGGCTAAGAGGCGGGTGTTCGGAAGAGGTCCACGTGCTGTTGGGGGTGGCGAGTGAACTGCGGGCCGGCCGGGGGGTGCGCTCGGCGGTTGCGGCGGCGGGTCAACGCTCGTCCCGCCTCCACTTTCAGACGGTGCGACGGTTGGTGGCGTCGGGCGCTGCTCTGGAGCGGATCTCCCAGGCAGTGGCGGCGGCCATGCCTATCCATGGGGCGCTGGCGGCGGCCGCCCTCCGGGTGGCGGATCGCACGGGGGGACGGGTTGCGGAGGTTTTTGAGTCCGCCGCGGCCTTGGCGTTGGAAGAGGACGAACTCCGTCAGGAGCGGAGAGCGGCCACTGCCCAGGCCAGGACCTCGGCGGTGGTGGTGGTGGGAATACCGGTGATGGTGATCGTCTATCGGATTTTCAGTGGAGGTCTGGCTAGGAGTATTTCGGCGAGCGCTATCTCCGCTTTTTTGACCATTTCCGGGATGACGCTCCTCGGTTTGGGAGTGGCGGTGATGTTGATCTTGATAAAAAGGGCCTCCCCATGAACCGGGATCGCTCGCGGTCCGGCTGGACTGGAACCGGTCTCAGCGGCGGTGCGGCGCTGTTGGGGGCGGCCGCGGTTCCCTTCCGGTGGTGGTGGCTGGTGCTATTGGCCGGGATGGTTTGGTGGGCGCTTCGCCGTTTTCGCTTCCGGCGCCGGCCGGCCGGCGCCGAGGAGGTGATTTCTCTTGGCCGACTGTTGGTGGTGGCGCTCACCGGGGGCATGTCGCTGGCCAACTCGCTGATGATGGCTGCTCGTGAATCCCATCCTCAACTGCGCGCCGAGGTTTCCCTAACGCTTCGCCGTAGCCGCCAGGATGGTCTCGCCCGCTCTCTGGCGGCGAGCAGTGGCCTGCTGGGGGAGTTGTTCGGGAGGATGGCCGGCGCCCATTCTTCGGGAACTTCACTGGTGCGCGCGGTCCTCACCCATGTGGAAAACCTTCATTCCCAGACCCGGATGGAATCTTTGTCCCGCATTCGTTCTTTGCCGGTGACCCTTGCTGTTCCGCTCACCCTGTTAATCGTCCCCGGTTTTCTGCTCGTCCTGGTGGGCCCTCCGGTGGTTTCCCGGGTGACCGAAATGGTGGGCGGGCTGTTCGGCACATGAATCCCCCTTCCCCCGCCCCGGCCGGACGCCGGGAAAACAACGACCAAAGGAGGTCGGAAATGTTGGCTTTGTGGACCAGGATGATGGTTCGTTTCAACCGTGATGAGCGGGGTCAGGGCACCGTGGAGTACGTCCTGGTGGTTCTGGCGGTAGTGGCCGTCGCCACCGTGTTGGTGCAATGGGTGCGGAAAGGCAGAGGCGACAACATTTTGGAGTCAATTTTCAAGAAGGCTCTTGATTTCGTCAAGGGCAAGATCGGGTTCGGTTTCTAGGAACGGGCTCTTGGGGAATGAATAACGAGAGGGGTTCTTTGGCGGTTGAAGCGGTTTTGGTGCTTCCCATCATCCTGGTGGTGTTGGTGGCGGTGGCCGAGCTGTTCATGATTGCTGTTACCCGTCTCGAAATGGAGGCCGCCGCCCGGGAAGGTGCTCGGGTGGCGGCCACCCATCCCGACCCGGGGAGGGCGGCCGCGGCGGTGAAAGGATCCCTACCGGTCGGGTTGGCGGAAAAAGTCAGGGTTGAGGTCACCGGCGCCCAGGTGGCGGGCCGTCCCGTCAAGGTGGTGGTGTCCATGCAGTATCGGCCGGTGACTCCGTTTTTGGATGGATTGGTCGTCCGACTCACGGTCCGGGCAGTGATGCAGCGGGAAGGGTGAGTCGAGTGTCCGAAAGAGGCGAGCGAGGCGCGATTGCGGTGCTGGGAGTAGTGGTGGTGGGAATGCTCTTGCTGATTGCGGTTGCCGTGTTGGATATCACCGCAGTGGTCTCGGCGCGGACCCGGTCGGTGACCGCCGCCGACGCCGCGGCGCTGGCGGCCGCTCCGGCCACCTTTTTTCTGGCCTCACCGCCCCGGGAGGCGGCCGTACGGATGGCGGAGGCCAACGGCGCCCGGCTGGTTTGGTGCCGGTGTCGGGTGGATCCAAGCGCGGCGCCCAGAACGGTGTCGGTGCGCACCGAGGCCATCGCCCGCCTGTGGCTCTGGGGCGACGTGGCGGTCTTTGCCCAGTCTCGCGCCGAGTTCATTCCCTACCCTGGGAGTGGATGAGCGCCAAGCGGATGGGCGGCACGAGGGCGACCCTCGCCCTGCAGGGGGCGGGGATTTCCTTTCGGTTGCACTCCTATCGGGTGGACTTCGAGGTCGTAGCCGATTACGGGAGGGCGGTGGCGGAGCAGTTGGATGTCGATCCGGCCAGGCTTTTCAAAAACCCTGGTGGTCTTCGCCGATGAGGTGCCCATAGTCGGGTTGGTGTCGGCCGACGCTCGGCTCAGCGTCAAAAAGCTGGCCAAAGTAGCGGGGGTCCGGCGGGTAAGGATGGCGTCGCCCAGAGAGGCGGAGCGGCTGACCGGATATGTGCCAGGTGGCATCAGCCCCTTCGGGCAACGTCGTGAAATGGCGGTGGTCGTGGACGAAACAGCCTTGCAGTATTCGACCATTTGGGTGAGCGCCGGAAAGCGCGGATTGCAGATCGAGATCGACCCCGCCGAGTTGGTAAAGCTCTTGAGGGCGAGCACGGCTTGTATTTCAGCTCACTAGGGAGGTTTTTCGGATCTCCCGATAGGACCGACGGGTGACACAGTTTCCCTATTCTGGGGGGATCGAGCGTAGCTCTCGAAAGGCCGAGAGCGCAGCGGAAAGGGGAAAGAATGTTTGAAGACGACCGTTTTGAGGAAATGTTCGGTTACGTCAAGAAGACCTACCGTTGGGTTGTGGTGATAGGGGTGATCATGATCCTCACTGTCTTGCTTGGTTTCTGCGGGGCTCTTTTGTCGGTTGGATAACTGTGACCCCCCAGGCTCCTGGGGAGCAATCCTCTGGCCGGGGGTATCCGTTGATCGCTCCAATCCTCTCGTTGGTTGGATCTGGAGCTTTCCAAGACGCCGGTTCCACTACGGTTTCTCCCTAATGGTCTCCAATCGGCAGGTCTTGGCGATGCTCGACGAGCTGGCCGAGCTCACCACCCTGGATGAGGGTTCCCCGCAGTCTTTCAAGGTGCGGGCCTATGAGCGGGCCCGGCGGGCGGTGGAGAACCTGGGAAGGGAGGTGGCCGCGTTCGACGCCCAGGAGATCGTGGGCATTGGGGGGATCGGAAGGAGTATCGCGACCACCATTGTCGAGTTCTCCGAGAGTGGCCGGGTGGAAAAGCTGGAGAAGCTGCGTTCCAGGTATCCCCCGGCTTTCCGGGAGCTGACCCGCATACCGGGACTGGGTCCCAAAACCGTGAAAATGATTCGCCGGGAACTGGGAGTGGAATCTCTCGACGACTTGTTGGCGGCTTTGGCGGACCAACAACTCCAAAGCCTGCCCGGCTTGGGTCCTGCCAGTGAGGCCAAGATCGCCCGAGCGGTGGAACGGCTCGGCCTGGCGGGAAAAGACCGGCGCATCCCCCTGGCCACAGCCCTGCCGATCGCCGAGGCGCTGCGCGGTGATCTGGCTGAACTCGAGGGTGTGGTGGCGGTGGAGATCTGTGGTAGCGCCCGTCGCTTTCGCGAGTCGGTGGCCGACATCGATCTAGTGGTTGCGGCGGATCCGTCCCGTTGGTCAGAAGTGACGGAGGCGGTTTCCGCCCATGCCCTGGTGGAGGAGACCCTGTTGTCGGGAGCGACCAAGACTTCGGTGTTGACCCGCGGCGGACTGGGTGTGGATGTGCGGGTGGTTGCCCCCTCTCAACTGGGGGCGGCGACGCTCTATTTCACCGGCTCCAAGGCTCACAATGTGCGGCTCCGGCAACTGGCCATGGAACAGGATCGGCTTCTCAACGAGTACGGCCTGTTCGAGAAGGGTGATGATCGGCCGGTGGCCTCGGATACCGAGGAGAAGATTTATGCGGCCTTGGGTATGGCATGGCTGCCGCCCGAGCTCCGGGAGGACGCCGGGGAGATAGAGGCGGCCCGCCAGCAGAGGCTCCCCCGGCTGGTGTCGACCGGGGACATCCGCGGTGATCTTCACTTTCACACCAATCGGTCGGGCGACGGGCGCTCTTCTCCCGCCGAGATGGTGCGAGCCGCGGTACAGGCCGGATTCGAGTACGTGGCCATCACCGACCATGGAGAGGATCTGGTCATCAACGGGCTGTCGCGGACCGAGATGGAAGCCCATCGTCGGGAGATTGCCGAGTTGGGGGAGCGTCATCCAGAGATCGCGCTTTTCTTCGGGTGTGAGTTGAACATCGCCGCTGACGGAGGCCTCGACTACGACCCCGAGTATCGGCTGGGCTTCGACTGGTGTGTCGCTTCCATCCATTCCCACTATGACCTGACTCCCACCCAGCAGACCGAAAGGCTTTTGCGGGCGGTGGCCGACCCGTCCGTCTCCGCCATTGGACATCTCACCGGGAGGATGCTTGGCCGCCGCCCGGGCATCGAGCTGGAATTGGAGCCGCTTTTGGAAGAGATGGCCGCCCGGGGGGTGGCGTTGGAGGTGAACGGGGCGCTTGATCGGCTCGACGCCCCGCCGGAAGTGATCCGCCGGGCCGCAGCGGCAGGGGTGATGCTGGTCATCTCCACCGACTCCCACCACGTCTCGGAGCTGAGGAGAATGTCATACGGGGTGGCCAACGCCCGACGAGGATGGGCAAGCGCCGAGGGGGTGTTGAACACCCTACCCCGGGAAGAGCTCACGGCTCGGCTCCGCTCAAGGCGCGGTTCGAGACCCGTGCTTTAGCAACGAAAATTTTCGAACCTCATGAAATGGCGGGGATTGGAGGTTGTTTTTGTCCCACCACCGCCGCATGTTTTGATGAGCACAACACCAAGCAAGCCTGATCCGACGCGTCGTTCGGGCCGCGCCAGGGATCATATTCTCAAAACGCACCCCTTAGGTGTGGCGGACCGCGTTTGCCCGATGGAAGACGGATGGAAGGTGGCGGCAGGGGAGGGTCCCTGGCGAGAGGAGGTTAGCTGCAATTTTCGCGACTTAGCCTTCCTTGTCGGCGGCGTGCTTGTGGCTTCTAAACTGGCGCATGGCACGCAAAGCAGACCCATCGGTCTCCGAGGAGAGGTAATTACCCTATGGATCAGTCATTTTTTTTGATCACCGCCCTGGTTTTGGGTCTGGGAGCGTTGGTTTTGGCGATGTGGTTTACTCGTCAGGTGTTGGCCGCGCCCATGGGGAACGATCGGATGAAGGAAATCTCGGAGGCTATCCGGGAGGGAGCGATGGCGTTCCTTCGGCGAGAGTATCGGTGGATGGCGGTCTTCGTGGCAGCGATGTTCATCCTCATCGGCCTGGTGCTTGACGACGGGTGGTTGCGGGCGCTGGCCTATCTGTTTGGGGCGGCGCTTTCCGGCACGGCGGGGTTGGTGGGGATGAGAGTGGCCACCGCCGCCAATTCCCGTACCGCCGAGGCGGCCCGGTTGGGCGGTGTGCAGCGGGCCTTGCCGCTTGCCTTCCGGGGTGGGGCGGTGATGGGATTCACCGTAGCCGGCTTGGGTTTGGCCGGAGTCACGCTCGGCTACATGATATTCGTGCAGGCGGCCGGGATGGAAGTGGCCCGGGGGGTGGAGATCGTGGCGGCCATCGGGTTGGGAGGGTCGTCTATCGCCCTGTTCGCCCGGGTGGGGGGAGGCATTTACACCAAGGCGGCCGACATCGGCGCAGACCTGGTGGGGAAGGTGGAGGCGGGTATTCCCGAGGATGACCCTCGCAATCCGGCGGTGATCGCCGACAATGTGGGGGACAATGTCGGTGATGTGGCGGGGATGGGCGCCGATCTCTTCGAATCCTATGTGGGTTCCCTGGTCGCCCCGATTGCCTTCGCCTCGTTGGTCTTCGGCGGCGCCTCCTACCAGTTGGGAGCCATTGTCTTCCCCTTGGCGGTGGGAGCGGTGGGCATGTTGGCCTCCATCATCGGCTCGTTCTTCGTCAAGCCCCGCAGCGCTACCGATCTGGCTTCGGCGCTCCATCGGGGAACCAACACCTCCATGGTGTTGGCGGCGCTGGGGATCGCCGGTGTGGCCTTTTGGATTTTTGGAGCTAACTCCGAGGTTCAGCCGCTCGGCCTGTGGGTGGCGGTGGTGGTCGGATTGGCAGTGGGCTATGTGATCGGAAAGATCTCCGAGATTTACACCTCCGACCACTACAGGGCGGTGAAAGACATCGCCCAGCAAGCCGAGACCGGCCCGGCCACCGTGGTGCTGGCCGGCATAGCGGTCGGAAAGAAATCCGCGGCTTACTCGGTGCTGGTAGTGGCGGCGGGAATCGGAGGCGCTTTTACGGCGGGAGAGTGGGCGCTGGGAGACGGGGGAGGAATCTACGGGGTGGCGGTGGCGGCCATCGGGGTGTTGGCCACCTTGGGCATCACCATCGCGGTGGACGCCTATGGCCCTATCGCCGATAACGCGGGAGGAATAGCGGAGATGGCCCATCTTCCTCCTGAGGTGCGAAAGGCTACTGACGCGCTCGATTCGCTGGGGAACACCACCGCGGCGGTGGCCAAGGGTTTTGCGATCGGATCGGCGGCGGTCACCGCTTTGGCGTTGTTCGCCACCTTTACCCAGGCAGTGGGTTTGGAGGTGATCAACATCGTCTCGGTGGAAGTGATCATCGGGCTGTTTTTGGGAGGTATGTTCCCCTTTTTGTTTGCCGCTTTGACCATTTCAGCGGTGGGCCGGACCGCCTTCACCATGATCGAAGAGGTGCGTCGCCAGTTTCGGGAGATCCCTGGGCTGAGAGAGGGGAAACCCGATGCCCGGCCCGAGTACGCACGTTGTGTGGAGATCGCCACCGACGGCGCTCTGCGAGAGATGGTTCTCCCCGGAGTGCTGGCGGTGGCTCTGCCCTTGCTGATCGGTTTCATCAACACCTCCGCTCTGGGGGGCTTTTTGGCGGGAGCGCTGGTAACCGGCTTCCTCCTTGCTATTTACATGGCCAACGCCGGGGGAGCATGGGACAACGCCAAAAAGTACATCGAGTCGGGAGAGCTGGGCGGCAAGGGCTCCGATGCCCATAAGGCTGCGGTGATCGGCGACACGGTCGGCGATCCTTTCAAGGACACTTCCGGGCCGGCGATGAACATCGTGATCAAGGTGATGACCATTGTTTCCCTGATCTTCGCTGACGCTTTTATCGGCTAGACGGGACCCATTTTCGGAGTTCTGCCCAAGGTTTTCCGGGCCGGAGGGTTATCACCGCGCAGTGCGGTGGACGGTCGTTGAACAACCGGTCGAGCGGCTGTCCGGTGAGAGCCAGACGGACAGCCTGGATGGGGTCCTGGTGGCCAACCACCGCCACCTCTCCACCGGCGCCCGAAGCCGCTGCCTTCTCAACGGCCTTCGCCATTCTGGCCGCCATTTGTCTCAGGCTCTCCGTTGCGAAAGGAAGGTCGAGGGGGTTCTGCAGGTAAGCTTCCAGTTCTCCAGGGAAAAGCTCGCTTAGCTGATCCCAGCGATGCCCGGCCCAGCGGTCGAGCATTTTCCATTCCCCCAGTTCGGAATGGACATTCATCTCCAACCGGTGGGGAGCGGCCAGGTTCTTGGCGGTCTGCATGGCCCGCCTCAGCGGCGACGACCACACGGCTCGAAGGGGTCGGTCGGCCAGATAGCGTTCGGCTTCTTCGGTTTGGCGGAGGCCGGATGCGCTCAGATGGAATCCGGGAAGCGACGCGTACACCACCTCCCGGGGATTGTGCACTTCGCCGTGGCGCACCAAATGAACCAATTCCGCCATGTTCGCCTCCAGCATATTGGGTACTGTGAATGATGATGAGCGCGGCGAATTTTCAAGAACCGATTCTCCATGTGGATATGGACGCTTTTTTCGTGGAGGTGGAGCGGCGCCGCCAACCGGAACTGCGAGGTCTGGCGGTGGCGGTGGGGGGCGCCGGGCGGCGTGGCGTGGTGGCCGCCGCTTCCTATGAGGCGAGACGCTTCGGGGTCAGCTCCGCAATGCCTGTCGCCCAAGCCCGGGCTCTATGCCCGCAACTGGTGATGGTTCCTCCCGATCATTCCCTTTACGGAGAGATTTCCGAAGAGGTGTTCGCGGTGTTTTTGTCTTTTACGCCCCGGGTCGAGAAGTTGTCGGTGGACGAGGCCTTCTTGGATATTTCGGGTCTTCGTCACCATTTTCGGCAGGTGACGGAGGTGGGGTCGGCGTTGCGGGAGGAAGTCCGTCGGCAACTGGGGCTCCCGGCTTCGGTGGGGATCGCGGTCAACAAGACGTTGGCGAAGCTGGCTTCCGAGGACGCCAAGCCGGATGGGATGTTACGGATCCCCGCTGACGAGAGCCTGGGTTTTCTCCACGGACTGCCGGTCCGGAGGTTGTGGGGAGTGGGGGAGGCTACCGGGCGTCGGCTTCATCGGCTGGGGATTCGCACGGTTGGGGATTTGTCGGAGACTCTGGTGGATCATCTGCGGCCGGTGGTGGGAAAAGCCACGGCGGAGCATTTGGGCAAACTGGCGCGCGGCATCGACGAACGTTCTATCGTCACCGACCCGGTGGGAGTGTCGCTCTCGGTGGAGAACACCTTCGAAATCGACCTCCTCTCTCGACCGGAGATAGAAGTCAAGCTGCGAGAGCAGGCCGAACGGCTGGCCGATCGGCTGCAAAACGCCCAGGCCTGGGCGGCCAAAATCACCCTCAAGATGAGGTTTAGCGATTTTACCACTATCACCCGCTCTCATACCAGAGGGGCGCCCACCAGGTTGGCAATCGACATCTATCGGCAGGTGATGGAACTGGCCGACCGGGCCGGGTTGGAAGGAAGGGCAGTGCGGCTGTTGGGAATCGCGGCTGGGGGGTTGAGCTACGGGCGGGCGCTGCCGCAACTGGATCTGGGTGGTGAGAGTCGATGGGAGAGTTTGGAGGAGGAGATTTTCCGGCTCCGTCGCCGGTTTGGGTTTGAGGCGGTGATCCCGGCGCGCATCAGCCGGCGCCCTTCGACGGACGCTTTTCCTTCGAAAAGTATCCCCACTGACGGATAAATTGTCTGTGGGACACCCATATACTGAGAGGTGGAAACGGAATTTCCGGAGGCGTGGCTGAAGTGCCATTGAACGAAGAAGAGCAGCGGATCCTCGAAGAGATCGAAAGCCAATTCTACAAAGAAGAGGTTGCTGAGAGCAGTAAGCAAACCCTGCTCTCCTCGGGTAGGGTCGCCTTGACTATTCCCGTCGGGTTCTTGGCGGCGGGCATGCTGGTGGTGCTCATCTTTTTTACCTCCCGGTTGCTGGTCGCTCTGGCGGGCTTTGTTGTGATGGTGGCGGCCGCTACCTTTTTGGTACAAGGTCTGCGGGCTCGAACGAACCATCAGTGGAAGGGGATACAGGGGGGGAGCGACAGGAAAGCAAACGGGTTTGGCTCTTGGCCTCGCTAAGCAAGTCCTGAGCCGGAGAGGTGGAATAAAGTTCATGCCAGAAGAGGGTTTTACCTCGTCGGAGGCGATGAGGTTCACCGGTTGCAGCTACAACCAATTGCGGTATTGGGATCGCGTCAGCTTGGTGAAGCCTTCGATCAAGGGCACGGGGGGGCGGCCAGGAGTGCGCAGGATCTACAACCTTCAGGACCTGGTGGCGCTGCGGGTGATCAAAAGCCTGATTGATAACGGCATGTCTCTCCAAAGGATCCAACGCGCCTGGAAATATCTGCGTCGTAAAGGCGGGTTGGACCAGCATCTGGCCCAAGCCGGGTTGTTCTCCGATCCTTTTGCAACCACCATTCTCGCTCCCCATCCCCAGAGCCGAGTGATCATGGACACTCTCGCCAACGGGCAGTTGGTCTTTGTGGAGGTGATGGGGAAGGTGGTGGAAAAGGTGGAAGATGACCATTCTCATTTCGACTTCAACCGGACGAATTTCCGCAGAATGCTTGATCTGGTTACCCAGGATTTCCGAGATAACCCCTTTTGGGCGGCTTCGGGAGGCTGACGACCCTATTTCTTTGTATGTCCGCCTGGCTAATTGATGCCGGGGTAGGGGCTGTTTCCCTCTAGGCTGACAGCGGGTGGCAGAGATAATGGCCAAAGCTTTAGTCCTCAACGCGACGTATGAACCCCTTTCGGTGGTGAGTTGTCGCCGCGCCTTGGTGTTGGTCTGGCGGGATCGGGCGATGGTGGTGGAGGAACGGGAGGAGACTTGGCGCTCGGCCCAAGAGAGCTTTGTGGTTCCCTCGGTGGTTCGGCTGAAATACTATGTGAAAGCGCCATTCCGCCGCACGGTCCCCCTCACCCGTCGGGCGGTTTTCGGACGTGACGCCAACTTGTGCCAGTACTGCGGGGCCACCGCCGAGAGCCTCGACCATGTGGTGCCCCGTTCCCGAGGCGGCGCTCACACCTGGGACAACGTGGTGGCCTGTTGTCGGCGGTGCAACATCAAGAAAGGAAACCGCCTACCCACTGAGGTGGGTTTTGCTCTTCGGCGATCCCCCCGCTCTCCGTGGCGTTTCGGGTGGATCTATACCAGTTCTGGTTATTGGGTCGATCCTTCCTGGCATCCTTACCTGTTGGCCGACTCCGCATAGCCTGCCGACTGGTCTGCTTCGGACGCCCAGGGTCTCTGTTCGGATAGGGCGGCGCAGACGCGTCGTCCGGGCCGCGCCAGGGATCATATTTCAAAGCGTCGCCTCTTCGGGGGACTGGCGGAAGCGTGTTTTGACCACTGGAAAAGGTGGTGGTGGTGGTGGTGGGTCACTGCCGAAAGGCAATGGGCTTGCCCGAGGGCCCTGGTGGGGAAAGGTGGGTGGCGGTTTTCGCTGGATAGTTTCTGTTTTCGCGAATTATGAGGCAAGAGGGTGGGGAGAGGCAGGGATGGGTGCGTCACCGACCGTGGGCAGGGGTGAGTGGAGAGCGGTGGTGAGGTTGAAACCCGAGGCTGTTTGACCGGGGTTTATCCAGGAGTCGGGGCCGCGGAGAAGAAAAGGGTATGCCTGGGCGATTTCGCATGAAGGAGAGGAGGCTCCTTTCCCTGGCATTAGAGCAAAGGGAGGGTATGGCGCCAAGGGCGAGTGAAATAGTCAGCAATCGGTGTAGTGGAGTAAAGTGGGATAAAATATTATGTAAATAGAGAGTTATGGTATATAATGGAGAATCGTTCTAACATAGACGGACAGGCCAACCGATAACACCATCCCGAGGCACCAATGTTTCTAGGAACCACCAGACGCACAGTCGACGAGAAAGGTCGATTGGTGCTGCCCAAGCCTTTCCGCCATGAGTTGGCGCCATCCTGTGTGATCACCAAGGGTCAGGACGGGCATCTGGTGATCTATTCCCAAGGAGGCTGGAACCAGCGGGCGGCGGAGGTGCGGGAAAGCTATAGCCGCGAGACTCCTGCGGGCAGAAAGTTTCGACGACTGATGTTTTTCGGCGCAGCCAACCAGCAGTCCATGGATGGCCAGGGGCGTCTCATGGTCACTCCAGAACTTCGGGAGCACGCCGGAATCGATTGCGGGGGAGAAGTGGTGGTGGTGGGAGTGGACGACGAGATCGAAGTTTGGGGCGCCCCGGCCTTCAGGCTCCACTTGGAAGAGGTCGGAGGCGCCTCCGTCGACCGTGAAGAGAGGTGACCGCTTCCACCCCGGAATGACAAACGACCAAATGACTGTGGCTCATAGCCGGCTCCCTGGAGCTAAAGAAGGCCCCAATCCGCCCGCTTCCATTAGGCGCCGACCTTCGGGGGGCCGGCTATGAGCCATGGTTCCAGTCACAAGTCGGTCATGGCCGACCTTGTGTGCGAACTTTTCAAGCCCATCCAAGAAGGAACGCTGGTGGATGCCACCTTTGGTGGGGGCGGTCACAGTCTGCGTTTGCGGCAGTTGATCGGACCTCAAGTAAGAATTATGGGAATCGACCGGGATCCGG
Source organism: Acidimicrobiia bacterium (assembly GCA_965248705.1). Classification (GTDB taxonomy): domain Bacteria; phylum Actinomycetota; class Acidimicrobiia; order Spongiisociales; family ZC4RG35; genus Bin76. The sequence continues at coordinate 1,858,017 of CBDFJY010000002.1, forward strand.
CGGTTGGTGAGCGAGCCGCTGCCCTGGGGTTTGAGTTCATTTTGGGCAATTTTGCCGACCTCGACCAACTGCTGGCCGAAGCGGATGTGGATCTGGTGACCGGCGTCTTGTTCGATTTCGGCCTCTCTTCTGATCAACTGGATCATGCGGAGCGGGGTTTCTCCTACCACCGGCTCGGCCCGCTTGACATGAGAATGGACTCCCGCTCGTTAGTGACGGCGGCCGAGGTGGTCAACACTTGGGAGGAGACGCGCTTGGCCCGCGCCATTAAGCGCTTCGGTGAGGATCCTTCATCCCGCCGGATCGCCCGAGCGATAGTAGCCAACCGCCCGTTGGGTGACACCCTGATCCTGGCCGAGGTGATAGCCGGGGCCGTCCCCGCCGCCCTGCGTCGCAGGGGGCACCCCGCCCGTCGCACCTTCCAAGCTATCCGCATGGCGGTCAACGAGGAACAGGAGGCAGTGAAAAGCGGAGTGGAGACCGCTCTCCGGCGGCTGGAGAAAGGGGGACGCTGCGTCGCCATCTCCTATCACTCTTTGGAGGATCGTCTTGTCAAACAGAGATTCGCACAGGGGGTAGAGGGCTGTGTGTGCCCGCCCGACCTCCCCGTGTGCGGCTGTGATCGCACTCCCGAACTGCGGATGTTGATACGGGGAGCGGCCCGTCCCGACGCCGATGAGATCCAGCGCAACAACCGGGCGCGTTCTGCCCGGTTGCGGGCGGTGGAGAAGCTCGTAGCATGACAATCCGCCCCGCACCCTCGGTCCCTTCGGGCGATCGTTTTTCGATGCGACTGATTTCGGCCGGGTCGGCTTCAAGGCGGCGCGGCCCCTCGCTCCCGATGCTGACGGCCTTCGTGCTGTTGGCGGTCTTGACTTTTCTGGGGATGGTGTGGAGCCGCACCTTATTGGACGAGGGCGCTTTCCAGTTGGCCGATCTGCAAAGCCAAATCGAACAGGAGACCATTGAAAACCGCTTGCTCCGTCTGGAGGTCGCCCGATTGGAGAATCCCGACCGCATGGCTTCGCTGGCCGAGCCGTTGGGACTTTTCTATCCCGATGAAGTGATACACATTCAGGTGCCGGGAGTGGCCCCGAGGAAACCGGGTTTCGGCCCGCCTGGGTGAGAGTGGAAAGCGAATCCGCCCCCGCCCCGAGATCGGTCGCCAAACGGCTGGCCTTTATGGGTGGGGTGTTGGTGTTGGCATGGCTGGCGCTTGCGTTCAAGATGTACACCGTCCAAATAGTGGAGGATGACGGGTACGCCGAGCGTGGTCGGCGGCAGCGTCTTTCCATCCGCGAGGTGCTGCCCGAGCGGGGGGAGATATTCGACCGGAACGGGGAGGCGCTGGCTCTGACCGTGCTGGGCGCCAGCCTCTTTGCGGTACCTTCCGAGATCGATGATCCGGTGTTGATAGCGCAGCAGGTGGGAGCCAGAGTAGGAGCGGACATCGACCGGCTGGTCGACGATTTGCGGTCCGGAAGGGATTTCGTCTACATCAAGCGGCAGTTGGAGGTGGACGTCGTCGAAGAGATTCTGAACCTGGGGTATGCAGGGGTCTACAGCGAGCCCGAGTCCAAACGCATTTACCCGTCGTCGGTTGCCTCCCATGTGCTGGGAATGGTGAATGTCGATGGGGTGGGTATCGAGGGTCTGGAATATGAATACCAGGAGGAACTGGGAGGAAAGCCGGGGAGGGCGGTGATAGAACAAGATGTGAAAGGCCGCCAGATTCCCACTGGACAGAGCGAGATAACCGAAGCCGTTCGGGGTTCTGACATTATCACCACCCTGGATCTGCTGTTGCAGTACAGCCTGGTCAAGGCCTGTCGGGATGGAGTGGCCCGCACCGGGGCCGAGCAGTGTTGGGCGGTGGCGCTGAGCGCCAAGACGGGGGAGGTTCTGGCGCTGGGTGGGGTGCCTACTTTCGACCCCGAGTCGAGAATCTCGGAGGACGGATCGGCATTCTCCAACTTCGCCATCCGCGGTCTGTACGAGCCCGGCTCCATCCAAAAGACAGTGACTGTGGCGGCCGCTCTGGACACAGGGACTTGGAGGGCCACCGATCTGATCAGGGAAGTCCCCTACGAGATCGAGATCTTCCCCAAGGCCTGCGAGGATCCCGATGACGAGATCTACGGTTGCTATCGGGACTTTTCCTTTCACGAACCTGTCGACCTGACCGTGGCCGACATTTTCGTGCGCTCCTCCAATGTGGGAACCATCATGGTTCAAGAAGAACTGGCGAGGGGAGTCCTAGCCGACTATATACAGAGGTTCGGCCTGGGCAGTCCCACCGGCATCGACTTCTCCGGAGAGGCGAAGGGTCTCATCAACCTCGATCCGTCCTGCAGCACTTGCCTCGCCTCGGCCGCGATCGGCTATTCGGTGGCGGTTACTCCCATCCAGATGGTTGCCGCTTTTGGGGCGGTGGCCAACAACGGGGTCTGGGTGCAGCCGCATTTGGTAAAAGCGCTGAGATCGGAGGGTGAAATTCTTACGGTAACCGAGATCACCCGGCGGCGGGTGATCGACGCCGAGACCGCCCGGATTATGCGTTTGCTTTTGGCCGATACGGTCAGCAAGGGAACCGGTCAAGCGGCGGCGGTCAGCGGGTTCGAGGTGGGAGGCAAGACCGGCACCTCCTCCAAGCTGGGTTTTGACGGATACGACGATGAACTGAACATCGCCTCCTTTGTGGGAATGGCGCCCATCGATGACCCCGAGGTAGTGGTGATGGTGGTGATCGACAGTCCCACCGTGGCGGAGTATCGGACCGGCGGCTCGGCGGCCGCTCCGGTGTTTGGGGAGATCATGGAAGTCGCCCTGCGACGATTGGGAGAGATACCCCGTGAGCCCTCTCCCTGAGATGACTGTCGGGATGCTGGCCGGCCGCCTGGGCGCTCCCATGCGGGGGGAGGAAAGTACCCCTGTCAGTGGAGTGAGCCACGACAGTCGCCTGGTGAGGAGTGGAGACCTGTTCGTGGCGATGAGAGGCGCAACTTCCGACGGTCACGACTATGTCGCGGAGGCTCTGGCCCGGGGAGCGGTGGCGGTGATTTGTGAACGGCCGCTGGATCAGCCGGCTCCCCAGATCGTGGTCAAAAACGGCCGGGAGGCTCTGGCCCGGGCCTCCGCTGAGGTTTACGGTCATCCCTCCCGGTTCCTCCGGCTGGTGGGCGTTACCGGTACCAACGGGAAGACCACCGTGGTGCATATGATCGAGTCGGTCGTCCGCTCCGCCGGACATCGCGCCGGGCTGATCGGCACTTTGGGAGCCCGGATCGGCGAGCGACTCATTCCCACCTCCCTCACCACTCCGGAGGCGTCTGATCTGCAGCGACAGATGGCGACCATGCGCGCCGAGGGGGTGGAGACGGTCTTGATAGAGGTCTCCTCCCACGGTTTGGCGTTGCACAGGGTGGATCATCTCCGCTTTGAGTTGGCGGTCTTCACCAACCTGGGGCACGATCATCTGGATTTCCACGGAAGCCAAGAAGACTATTACCGAAGCAAGGAGCATCTCTTCTCTCCGTCCCTCTCTTCCACGGGAGTGGTGTGGATCGATGACGAGTGGGGTCGGAGACTGGCTGCTCACTCGAAGATTCCCATTACCACGGTCGGAACCGGACCGCAGGCCGAGGTGAGAGGGTGGATGGTGAGCAAGAGCTTGTCGGGGGTGGTGATGGGCTGCCGGGTCGGGGGGACGACCATGCGTCTGGAGGCGCCCATCGGGGGCCGCCACAACGGAGAAAACACCCTGGTGGCGGCGGCGGCGGCCCTGCAGATGGGATTTTCCCCCCAGGAGGTGGAGTCGGGCATTGCCGCTCTGCCGCCGGTGGAGGGTCGCTTCGAGCTGGTGGCCGAGGAGCCGGCCGCAGTGGTGGTTGACTTCGCCCACACCCCCGGGGCGATCGGGGCGGTGATCGGGGCGGCGCGGGAAGCGGCGGACGGTCGGGTGATCGCGGTGGTGGGCGCGGGAGGAGACCGGGACCGCAGCAAGAGAATCGAGATGGCCAGGGCGGTGGCTGCCGCCGATTGCGTGATACTCACCTCCGACAATCCCCGCTCTGAGGATCCCCAGGCCATTCTGGCCGATCTTGCTGCCGGACTGGGGGGAAGGAGATTCACGGTGGAGGCGGATCGGGAGCGGGCCATCTACATTGCCGTGGGGTGGGCTCGGCCGGGAGATGTGGTGCTGATCCTGGGCAAAGGGCACGAGCAGCACCAGGAAATAGAGGGGGTGCGTATTCCCTTTGACGACCGCCGGTTCGCCCGAAAGGCGCTGGCGAAGGCGGGCGGCGCTCCCGGTGAGGTGAGAGGATGATCAATCTGTTGATTGCGTCGTCGGTGGGATTCGGGCTCTCCATCGTCCTCACCTACTACGGGATCAAGCTGCTCCGCCGCCTGCGCATCGGGGACTTCATCCAAGAAGAGATTCGAGGCGCCCATGGCCATAAGCTGGGCACTCCCACCATGGGCGGGGTGCTGTTCGTCACCGCGGCGATGATCGCCTATCTTCTCACCCATCTTCGCCCCGACTTCACCGACGGGTTTGCGGTGAGGTTCATCCCGGTCCCCGTCGGGGGACTACTGTGTCTGGGCGCCCTGGTGGGGATGGCCATCATCGGGTTTTTGGATGATCTGGTCAAAACTCGCCGCCGCCGTTCGCTTGGTCTGGGCAAGACGGCCAAATTCGGCGGCCAAATAGCGGTAGCCGCCTTGTTTGTGTGGGGCGCCCAAGGGGCGGGGGTGGTTACCGAGCTTTCTTTCGCCCGCCCGCTGGGAATAGAGATGGGGCCGCTTTTTATCGTGTTGGTGCTGGTGATGCTGACCGGTACGGCCAACGGCGCCAATCTGGCGGACGGGATGGACGGACTCGCCGGCGGGTCGGCGGTGCTGATGTTCGGCGCCTACATTGTCATCGCCTTCTGGCAGGTCCGGCACTCCCACATCTATACGGCGGTGGATCCGCTGGCACTGGCCACCGTGTCGGCGGCGATGGCCGGAGCGCTGCTGGGGTTTTTGTGGTGGAACGCCCCGCCCGCCCGAATATTCATGGGAGACATCGGCTCCCATGCCATCGGGGGCCTGTTGGCCGCGTTGGCAGTGCTTACCAACACCCAACTGCTGCTGATAGTGATCGGGGGACTCTATGTGGCAGAGACGCTATCGGTGATCATCCAGGTGGTCAGCTTCCGGTCCACCGGCCGGAGAGTGTTTCGCATGGCCCCGTTTCATTTCCATTTCAGCCTGGTCGGATGGGAGGAGCCCACCGTGGTGATCCGGTTCTGGATCCTGGCGGGGATGGGAGTCTCGCTTGGCCTGGGGATCTTCTATGCAGACTATTTGGCGCTGGAGGGACTGGTGTGAAACGTTGTCTGGTGCTGGGCGCAGGAGTGTCGGGGCGGGCCGCCGCCCGCGTCGCCACCGGATTGGGGTGGAAGGTGAGGGTTTATGACGCCCATCCCGAGGCGATACTGCCTGTCAACGGAAAAGAGGAGTGGACGGCGGTGACAGGCCGTTGGCGTCGGGAGTTGGTGTCCGACTGTGATCTGGTGGTCACCAGTCCCGGCTTTCCCGAGGGATCGGCGCCCATCCGGGATGCCTTGGCGGCGGGAAGGCCGGTATGGAGCGAAGTGGAGTTGGCCTGTCGCGAACTGCGAACCGAGATGACTGCCGTTACCGGCACCAACGGCAAGACCACGGTGGTGGGTCTGGTGGGGGAGATGCTGGCGCTCTCGGGGATGGAGATTCCGGTGGTGGGCAACATCGGGGCTCCGCTCTCCGACCTGGTGGGAGAAGAGGTGGAAAGGGCGGTGGTGGAGCTCTCCAGCTTCCAGTTGCGCTTCACCGAAACGCTCTCGCCCCGGACGGCGGTGATTATCAATGTCGCTCCGGATCATCTCGACTGGCACGGCACCCTGGACCGCTATCTGGCTGCCAAGGCTCGTATCCATTCCGCCCAGAAAAGAGGCGACACTCTGATCTTCGATGCCGATGATCCCGGCGCCCGACGGGCGGTGAGGGACGCCGCCAGCCGGTTGTTGGGGATGTCGGCATCAAAAAGGAGGGGGGATGAACCGGGAGTGGACGGTGTTGATCTGGTGATCGGCGGGATTCGCATCCCCATAGTCGAGTTGGCGGTGAGAGATCGTTCCTATCTGGTTGACCTGTTGATCGCCGCCGCGGCAGCCCGGATATGGGGCGCCACCGACGCCGCCCTGGAAGAGGCTATCCGCAGCTTTCAGCCTGGTCCTCATCGTCGCCGGGTGGTGGGCGAGATCGACGGCGTGCGGTTTGTCGACGACTCGAAGGCCACCAACCCCCATGCCGCCTTGGCCTCCATCAACTCCTTCGGATCGGTGGTGCTGATCGCGGGAGGTCTCAACAAAGGCCTGGATCTGTCTCCGCTCACCACTGCGGATCCGGTGAGAGCCCTGGTCTCCATCGGGAAGGCTTCCCGGCAATTGGTGGAGGCTGCTCCCCCCGGTCGGGTTACACCCGCCGACTCCATGGAAGAGGCGGTGGACACGGCTTTGGGTCTCGCCCGGCCAGAAGATGTGGTGCTGCTGGCGCCGGGCTGTGCCTCTTTCGACCAGTTCGACTCCTACCAGGCCCGCGGCGAGCGGTTCGGACGGGTAGTCGCCGACCTGATAAAGAGCAGGGAAAGGATGTAATGGCTACCAACGTAACTACCATCTACCGCGCCCGAACCGAGAGGATTCAGACCGAGTCCCGGTACCGGACCAACACACAAATAGTCCTGCTGTTCGGCGCGGTGGTCTTTACCTTGGTAGTAATCGGGCTGGGCGCCACCATCTCGGCTTCCTCAACGGTGGGAATCAACTGGGAATACGGGCAGTACCACTTCTTTATCCGACAACTGTTGGGGGTGATATTGGGAACGGTTGTTTTGCTGGTGATGTCCCGAGTGCCCTATCAGGTGTACCAACGCTACGCCAACTATCTCTTCGGGGGGGCATTGGCGCTCTTGTTTATGGTGCTGCTGGTGGGAGTGGAAGTGGGAGGGAGTTCTCGGTGGCTGAGGTTTGGATCATTCGGCTTCGAGCCTTCCGAGTTGGCCAAATTCGCGGTGATCGTGCTAATGGCGTCGCTGGTCGCCAAGGGCAAAGGGGTCTTCGATGATCCCAAGAGCTATGTGTCGGTGGTGTTGCTGGTGGTGGGGAGCGTGGGGTTTCTGCTCCTCCAACAGCCCGACTTTGGTACCACCTTCCTCATTGCGATCTGCGCTTTTGTGGTGCTGTGGGTAGGTGGGGCGCCGCTCCGCTACATTTTGGGAACCGGGGCGGTGACCTTGGTCGTCTCCATGGTGTTGGTGATGATTGCTCCCTACCGGATGGATCGTCTGCAAGGATTCCTCGATCCCTGGGGGGATGCCTCCGACACCGGCTATCAGTTGATTCAGTCCTGGGTGGCATTGGGGACGGGTGGACTGTGGGGGGTGGGTCCCGGTAACAGCCGGGCTCGCTGGTTCTATCTTCCCAACGCTCACACCGACTTCATTTTCGCCATCATCGGCGAAGAGATCGGATTAGTGGGGGGACTGTTTGTGATCTCGCTTTTCATCGTGCTGACGTTGCTGGGCTGGAGGGTGGCCCGTCGGGCCCCCGACCACTTCGGGCAGATGATGGCCGCCGGAATCACTGCCTGGTTTGGCTTTCAGGGATTGATAAATGTGGGGGGAGTGCTCGGCTGGATGCTCATCACCGGCATCACCCTTCCTTTCATTTCATACGGTGTGTCCTCAATGGTGGTGACGATGGGGGCGCTGGGAGTGCTTATCAATGTGACGCGCCAGGGCCGCAGCCCGGTCCGAGTGCGTAAATGACCTTCGTGATCGCCGCCGCCGGAACCGCCGGACACGTCTACCCTGGTCTGGCGGTGGCCGAAGCACTGGTATCCCAGGGAGTGGCGTCGGGGGATGTGCTGTTTATTGGGGGAGACCGCCTGGAAGCTGTGGCGGTTCCCCGGGCCGGGTTCAGTTTGTTGTCGGTTCCGCTCCAAGGACTGGTTCGCGGCATAACCCTCCGCAACCTCACCATTCCGACCAAGGCGTGGAAGGCTGTCCGGCGAATACGCCGGGAATTGGCCGGGCGGGGAGCAGGGGTGATGCTGGCCACCGGAGGCTATGTAACCGCGCCGACAGGTTGGGCCGCCCGAGCTGAGGGGATTCCATTTTTTCTCTCTGAGCAGAACGCGGCGGCCGGGCTGGCCAATCGGGTTATGGAACGGTGGGCTACCCGGAGTTTTGCTTCTTTTCCCCACACGTCGGGGTTGAAAAAAGCCGAATGGGTGGGTAACCCGATACGGGCCGACATCGCCCTCCTTGATCGGATGTCCCTCCGGGAGGAAGCCTACCGCCACTATGACCTGGCGGAAGGGCTTCCGGTGGTGGGGGTGATGGGAGGAAGCCTGGGAGCGGCAGCTATCAACCACGGGGTCTGCCAGATGTTGGAGGAGTGGCATGCCGAACCCGTCCAGGTCGTCCATTTGACCGGCGCCGCCCATATTCAAGAGATGGCCGGACGGGCCGCAGCCAGCGTTCACCGATGGAGGGTGGTGGGATTCGAAGAGCGGATGGAACTGTTTTATTCGGTATGCGACTTGGTGATCGCCCGCGCCGGCGGCGGGGTGGCGGAGTTCACTGCCGCCGGATTGGCCTCCGTGCTGATCCCCGGCGACTTCGGTTCGACCAGTCATCAGGCGGCCAACGCCGCGGCTCTGCAAGAGGCGGGAGCGGCGGTGACGCTGTCCGAGGCGCAGCTATCCGGGTTGGGACCGTTGGTGGGACGACTGTTGGCCGATCCGGCTCGCCGGCGTCTGATGGCCGCGGCCGCCACCGCCATTGCTCGCCCCCGGGCGGCGGAGATAATAGCCGAGGAGATGAGGCATGCGCTTGTTTGATCTGGATGGACGCAAAAGAATCCACATAGTGGGCGCGGGAGGCGCGGGAATGAGTGGTTTGGCCAAGCTGCTGGCCGAATCGGACAAGACGATAACCGGATCGGATATCCGCCGCTCTTCCCGGTTGGACGCTCTCTCGGATATAGGTGTAGAGGTGTGGTCGGGCCACCGCCCGGATCGGATATCCGACGCCGACCTGATGGTGATTTCCTCGGCGGTTCCCGATCAGGATCCCGAGGTGGAAGCCGCCCGTCGGGCAGGGGTAGAGGTGTGGCGGCGTCCCCAGCTGCTGGCGGCTATGAGCGCCGATGTCTCCACTGTGGGTCCCACCGGTACTCACGGCAAGACCTCATCGGCGGCCATGTTGGTGGAGGCCGCCCGGGCGGCTGGTGGGAATCCCAGCTTTGTGGTGGGGGAGAATATCATCGGTTTGGGAACCAATGCCGGTCGGGGCGTCGATCCGTGGCTGGTGTTGGAGGTGGACGAGGCTTTTCGCACCTTCGAACAGATCAACCTCAAGGGATTGGTGATTACCAATGTGGAGGCTGAGCATCTGGACCACTTCGAGACGGTGGACAACTTGGAATCGAGCTTCGTCCGGGTCGCCCGGGGAGTGGACGGTCCGGTGGTGGCGGGTATCGATGATCCGGGAGCCCGCCGGGTGGCTGAAAGGGCGGAGCTTTTGGGATTCGGGCTGTCCAGCGACGCCCACTGGAGAATCACCGATCTGTCAGAGGGCGCCGGCGGGGTCTCTTTCCGGCTGATCGGGGCTGGGTCCTCCTGGAAGGTGAGAGTACCCTTTCCCGGGGTCCACATGGCCCGCAACGCCGCGGGGGTGCTGGCCTTGTGCGGGGAGATGGGCATCGACCTCGACCGGGCGGTGGAAGGAATTTCCCGCTATCGCGGGGTGCGGCGCCGCTATGAGCACCGCGGGTTGGTGAGGGGCGTAACCGTCATCGACGATTATGCTCATCATCCCTCCGAGGTGGCGGCCACCCTGCGAGCCGCATGTGCGTTGGGACACCGGCGGGTCTGGGCGATTTTCCAACCGCACCTCTATTCGCGGACCGCTCAGATGTTCAGCGGGCTGGGAGCGGCGCTGTCCCTGGCTGACCGGATAGTGGTGACCGATGTCTACGGCGCTCGGGAAGAACCCCGCCCGGGCGTAACCGGAGAGCTGGTGGCGGCGGCCGCCCGCCGCGCCGGGGGGAGGGTAGTGGAATATTTTCCGCACCTCTCCGAAGTAGCGGAGAGGGTCGCCCCCCAGCTGGAAGAGGGCGACTTGGTAATGACCATGGGAGCGGGTGACATAGCGGTGGTTCCCACCGAACTGCTGGCGCTTTTGGCCGAAGAGGAGGGAGGGTCATGAGTGAGTGGCGGGACTTGATCACTCGGGGTTTGGTACGGACCGTAGTGCGGCTGGACGGGCTTACCACCTACAAGCTGGGCGGCGTCGCCCGCTGGTACGCCGAAGTGGGTGAATATTCCCACCTTTCGGCGTTGGCGAGCGCCCGGGCATCCCATGACGGTTCCGTAGATGTCCTGGTGCTGGGCAAGGGCAGCAATGTGATCATCTCCGATGAGGGGTACGAGGGATTGGTGATCCGGCTGGTAGGCGATTTTCTTACCATCCGGCATCTGGATGACCGGGTAGAGGCCGGTGGGGGAGTGGGGCTTCCCCGCCTGGCCCGCTCGGCGGTGGGGGAGGGTCGGCTGGGACTCGAGTTCATGGTGGGCATTCCCGGGACGGTGGGCGGGGGTGTTTACCAGAATGCCGGCTGTCTTGGAACAGAGATGGTGGATGTGTTGGAGCAGGTGGAGGTTTTCGATCTTGACACCGGGGAGTTGCGCCTGGTGGAGACCGAGTCGCTGCACCTCCGGTACAGAAGCTCGGCTGTGAAGACCCATCAGGTGATAACCAGATCGTGGTTCCGTTTCATTTCGGGAGAGCCGGCGGCGGGGTTGGCGCGGATCCGCGAGATCACCCGCTGGAGAAGGCGCCATCAGCCGGGAGGAACTCTCAACGCGGGGAGTGTGTTCAAAAACCCGCCGGACGACGCAGCCGGGAGGCTGATAGACGACCTGGGTCTGAAAGGTATGAGGATCGGGGATGTCTCGGTTTCCGAAAAACACGCCAATTTCTTCGTGGCCGGCGCCGGCGCCACTGCAGATGATGTCCGCCGGTTGGTGATGGAGGTGCGTCGGCGAGTGTGGGCTGCTACGGGGATCGATTTGGAGCCCGAAGTCAGGTTTGTCGGATTCTCCACCGGGGAGGTGACAGTTTGAAAAAACAGGGTCCGACAGGACAGGTGGAAGCCGTCCGGAAAGGTCGGCGGAAGAAGGGTTTGCTAACCCTTTCGTCCAAGATGAGAAGAAGGATGAAGCCGGGAACGGAGATCGATCCTCGCATAGCGGAAAGAGCGCAAAAAGTTCGCGAAAAAGAGGAACGTCGGGCATTCAAGAAGGCTATTTGGCTGCTGTTGGTGATGGCCACGGTGGGAATAGGGATATGGCTGCTCCATTCTCCATATCTGGCGGTACAGCGGGTGGTGGTGAGAGGGGAAGTCGCTTCCACCGCTTCGGAAAACACTGCACACGGAGGAGCCTTCGAAGGCGCGCCTATGTTTTCGGTGGATGTGGAATTGGTGCGAGAAGCTGTGCTTTCCGACACCTGGGTAGCAAAAGTCGAGGTGGAAAAGGAGTGGCCGAACACGGTACGGGTAAATGTGGAGGAACGATATCCGGTGGCATGGGTGCTGATCGGCGAGGGTTGGCGGGCACTTTCGCTCGACGGCGTAGCGCTTGAAATAGAGCCGGAGCGAGTCATGCCTCGTATTACCGGTCTGGCCGGCGCGGTTTTGGATCTCTCGCACCCCTCGATCGCACCGGCGCTGAATTTTGTGGAGCATCTGCGTCCGGATCTTCGTCTGGGGGCAGTGATAGAAATTCATGGCAAGCAGGTCACCGCCGAGGTAGCGAGGCGGATCGTCAGGCTGGGGAGAGCTGCCGATTTGGAAGAAAAAGCCACTGTGCTGGGAGTGCTGGTGGATGATTACACCGATCCCGGCGAGATTATCAATATGTTCTCTGCTCTACGTCCGGCGGTTTATCGTGGGGAGTCCGGATAGGCTCCCTGTCTCGACTTCTAGTTAAGGGTTATATTCCTAATTTGGGGTTTTTCTTCTTTGCCCAGCAACCTCTAGTTAAACTTCACTTAACAATCCTAAGGGAGCAAAGCTAATGCAGGACATCATTTGGGAGCCGACTAGCGCTTATGTAGCGGTGCTAAAGGTGATTGGAGTGGGTGGAGCGGGCGTCAACGCGGTAAACCGTATGATCGAATCGGGCTTGCAGGGAGTGGAATTCGTGGTGCTCAACACCGATGCCCAGTCCCTGATGGCTTCCGATGCCATGGTCAAGCTGGAGATCGGGGGAGAGTTGACCAAGGGTCTGGGAGCGGGGGCCGACGCTGAGGTGGGCCGCGAAGCCGCCGAGGCTCACCGCGAGGAGATAGAGGACATGATGCGCGGCGCTGATATGGTGTTCGTGACCTGCGGCGAGGGAGGGGGCACCGGCACCGGGGCAGCTCCGGTGGTGGCGGAAGTGGCTCGCAACCTGGGTGCTTTGACCATCGGAATAGTCACCCGGCCGTTCGGATTCGAGGGTCGGGTGCGGTCGGCAGCGGCCGAAAAAGGCATCAGTGAATTACGAGAGCAAGTGGACACCCTGGTAGTGGTACCCAATGATCGGCTGTTGGAAGTGGCGGATCCCTCGGCGCCTATCAACGAGACCTTCAAGCTGGCCGACGAAGTGCTGATGAACGGAGTGTCGGGGATCACCAACCTGATCAACACCACCGGTCTGATCAATGTGGACTTCGCCGATGTCAAGACGGTGATGGCCGACGGAGGATCCGCGGTGTTGGGGGTGGGAAGGGCTCGCGGAGAAGACCGTGCCCTACAAGCCGCCAAGCGGGCTATTTCCAGCCCATTGTTGGAGATCAGCATGGAAGGCGCCTCCGGGATACTGTTGTCGGTGGCAGGCTCCCGCGAAATGACACTCCACGAGGTCCACGTCGCTGCGGAGACCATAACCGAGTTGGCTTCGGACAACGCCAACATTATTTTCGGGGCCATCATCAACGATGCTTTGGGCGAGGAAATGCAGGTTACGGTGATCGCGGCGGGATTTGATCGGTTAGCGACCCGTCGTGCGGCGACGAGCCCCGCAACTGGGAGATCTTCGGGTATAAGTACGAGCTCTCCGAGTTCGGGGATTGTTTTTGACATCCCGATGTCGGGTGCCAGGAGAAAATGATCCGACCCCTTCTGTGGCGGGGGGTAGCTTTCACCCTGGAGGCCGATGGAGATCAACGGAACCCGGCGAAGAGAGCGACCGTTTCCTCGCAGTTGGGTATCTCTGCCGACTGGGCCACCGTACGCCAAGTGCATGGAAACAGGGTGGTGGAAGTAAGCAGGTCAGGGCAGGTGAAAAAGGAAGCGGACGCGCTCTTTACCAGGGTGGTGGGGCTTCCGGTGGCGGTGATGGCCGCCGACTGCGCCGGGGTGGTGGTAGGCGGAAAAGGGGGTGTGGGAGTGGCCCATGCCGGATGGCGGGGGATATCAGCGGGGGTAGTGGGTTCCATGATGGAGGCAATGCGATCGGTCGGACTTAGTCTGGCCTGGGCGGCGGTTGGCCCGTTTATCGGGCCGTGCTGCTTCGAAGTGGGGCCGGAGGTGGCTGGCAGATTTCTCCGAGAGAGCGCTCTTTCCCGGCAGGGCAAGCCCTCTGTTGATTTGGGAAGGGCGCTTGCCGAACAACTTGAGGATCTCCCGACATGGTGGTCGGAGAGGTGCACCTTGCACCAACCGGGCTGTTTCTCACACCGCCGTGACCGCGCCTGTGAGAGAATGGCTGCTATCGGTTGGATAACCCGATGAGCTATCAGACGGTTTCAGAGCGGGTGTCTGCGGCGGCGAGGAGGGCGGGACGCAAGCCCGATGAGGTAACCCTGATAGTGGTGACCAAGGGTCGGGACACAGGGCGGATCAGGGAACTCTACGATCAGGGTGTAAGAGATTTTGGCGAAAATCGGGCACAGGAGTTGCTGTCCAAAGTGGGAGGGCTTCCCGAGGATATACGGTGGCATTTTGTGGGTCCCCTCCAAACCAATAAGGTAAACAGGGTGAGATCCGCGGCTCATCTCTTGCACTCTTTGGATAGACCCAAGCTGGCAAGAGCATGGGCTAGGAACGCGGTTGGGAAAGTTCCGGTTTTGGTGCAGGTCAACATCGGCGGCGAGCCCCAAAAGCATGGGGCGGCGCCCGAGCAAGTCGAGAAACTGGTTGAGATCGCCCGAGAAGAGGGAGTGGAGTTGCGCGGGTTGATGGCCATGGCGCCTCGGGTGGAGAGTCCCGAGGAGGCCCGACCCTACTTCTGCGAGCTTCGCGAGCTGTCCGAGCGACTTGGTTCCCGGTTTCCTGGGATGGAACAGTTATCGATGGGGATGACGGAAGATTACGAGATTGCAGTGGAGGAGGGGGCTACCATGGTAAGGGTGGGGCGGGCAATTTTTGGTGCGGAATCATGAGCAACAATTTTATGTCAAGAGTCTGGGACTTCCTGGGTCTGGTGGAAGAGGAGGCCGCCTGGAAATTACCTTCTGTTCCCGTCGCGTCGCAAACCCGTGCCCCGTCTTCGGGCAATGTGCGTCTGATTACCAACCCGCCTCCCGATTTGCATAGCTCCTCGGTCGTGCGAACGGAGTTATCCAGGTTGTCAAGGGAACATTCCACGTCGGCTCCTTTTGATGTGGAGACCGAAGTTCTGCAAGTGGACGGCTTTCAGGATTGTTCACATCTCACTTCCTGGTACAAATCGGGCGTTCCGGTAATGCTGGATCTGCGTTTCCTCGTTTCAGAGGTGGCCCAGGGGGTTGTTTACTACGCCACCGGTCTGGTCAGCTACAACCAGGGCGATGTTACTCAGGTGGGTGACGGATTGGTGCTGGTCGTCCCCTCCGGGGTTACCGTTTCCTCGACCGAGAAAGCCAGGTTGTCCAAAATCGGGATGTGGCCGTCTTCTACCAACACTTGATAATGAAGGCAATCGGCGGTTTGAAATGCTGAGCGGGCTTCTCTGTCTGTTGTTTGACCTCGCGAGGTGGGCGGTGCTGATATGGGTGGTGCTCAGTTGGATCCCCACCGCTGCGGGTCACCCGCTGCGATCTCTCAAAGACTTCTTCGATCGGCTGCTCAATCCGCTGCTAAGGCCCTTTCGCAACGTTCTGCCACCGCTTCGCTTTGGAACGATGGGGGTGGATATTTCTCCCTTGGCGCTGTTGGTGGCCATTTACCTTTTGCGAGGTATTTTCTGCTGAGCGCCGCCTGCCCCCCCGGGTCGTAAGCTGGGACCCTGGCGCAAGGGTCGTTGGCTACCTGTCCTACCGATTTATAATCAGGACTGCGCTTTGGCCTAGAGATCGGTTTCGAAAATGCCTCTCACTCCCCACGACATCCAAGAGAAATTCTTCCGCACTGCGTTGCGCGGTTATCACCTTGAGGAAGTGGACGAATTCTTGGACCAAGTCGCGCTATCGCTCAAAGAGTATGAGGAGCTTTTGGCTGAACGAGATCGGATCATCGCTGAGGTGAAGAGTAAGCCTTCTACGGCTGACAATGAGGAGGCCGCCCGGGTGTTGTCACAAGCCCGCGCCCAGGCCCGCCGCATAATTGACGAAGCTCAGGAAAGTGCATCCCAGTTGGTGTCCGCCGCTCGCAAAGAGGCCGCCGGGTTTTCCCAAGCCGCCTCTTCGCCAAGCGGAGAGCAGGAGGCCCCCCAAGTGGATGTGGGTGAGTTGGATCGCAAGAGAGAGCGCGCGGCTCAACTCATGCTGGCCGAGATCGAGCGTTACCGGATCGTTCTGTCGGTGGTCAAGTCAACCTTGGGCGGTTTGCCCGGGGCTATGGATGACCACATGGCGGAGTTGGGCGCCGCCGCCGCCCAGATTCGCAGCCTTCTCTGAGATTATCCCTCGGTGGCGGTCGAGAGGCCGGGGAGGACCTGCATAGTCACCGAGAGGGAATATTCTCCCACCGTCAGGGCAGTTTCGGCCGGTCCTTTTTCCCACACTGGCGCCAACAGCTCGGTGGCGATCATTCTCCCGTGAACCTCCAGGGCGGTGATCACCGCCGGGTGATGCGACTGCCAGGTCAGAGAGATGCGGTCGGTAATCTGCAGGTCGCTTTCCCGCCGGTACTGCTGGAGACGGGCAGTGATTTCTCGGGCGATTCCTTCTGTTATCAGCTCTTCGGTCAGATTTATATCCAGAGTAACGGTGAGGTCTTCCTCGACGGTGATGGCTTTTCCCTCCGGCGCCCGGCGCCGCACCACTAAGTCCTCGCAGGTCACTTCTATTCCCATCACTTTGATGGTCTCACCATTCAGCAGACGTTGGATATCGGTTTTATTCAGGTCTTCTATGGCGCGGGCCACCTCCGGGGTGCGGGCGCCCAGGCGGGGCCCCAACCGGCGGAAGTCGGCTTTGGCTGACAGTTCAACGGTTTCCTCTTCACCGCTCAACACCTTCAGGGACCGTACGTTTACTTCGTTCTTGACCAACTCCGAAAGGGCTTGGAGGGGCTCTGTTCGGTGTTCTGCGGCCAGGTTCACGGTGAGAGCGGCAAGGGGTTGGCGTACCCGGATGTTGTGCTGTTTGCGTAGGGCATGGGTGAGTTTTACTACTGTCCGGGCCAGCCCCATGCCTTCTTCCAGCCCGAGGTCGATTCGCTCGGTCTGTGGTTCGGGAAAGTCGCGAAGATGGATGCTTGGCGCAGCGGAGTCGTCGCAGGAAGCCACCAGGGTTTGGTAGATCTTCTCGGTGATGAACGGCAGCACTGGTGCCAGCACTTCCGAGAAGGTCACCAGCACTTCATAAAGGGTGGCGAAGGCGGCCAGTTTGTTGGCGTCGTTTTCTCCTCGGGTTCTCCAGAAGCGCCGTCGGGAGCGACGGACGTACCAGTTGGTGAGATGGTCGATGAACCCGAGGATGGGGGGGACTACCGCGTAGAGGTAGTAGCCGTCCATTTGGGTTCGCACCTCGGTGATCAGGCTCTGCAGCATCGAGAGCACCCAGCGGTCCAGGGCGGGACGTTCGGCGGGTGGGGGAGCGGCGGCGATATCGGACAGCCCGATTCCATCCGCTTCGGCGTAGGTGGTGAAGAAGGAAAATGTGTTCCAAAGAGGAAGCAGAACGGTGCGCACTACCTCTTTCACCCCCTTCTCGGAGAAGACAAGCGGCTCTGCTCTGAGCACCGGGGAGTTGATTAGGTAGGCGCGCAACGCGTCGGCGCCGAACTTGTCCAGAATTGTCATCGGCTCGGGGTAGTTCTTGAGGCTTTTGGACATCTTCCGACCATCGGTGGCGAGAAGCATCCCATTGACCACGCAATTGGAGAAGGCCGGCTGGTCGAAGAGGGCGGCAGCCAGGATGTGAAGGGTGTAGAACCATCCGCGGGTCTGATCGAGCCCCTCGGCGATGAAATGGGCGGGGAAGTTCTTCTCGAATCGCTCCCGATTCTCGAAGGGGTAGTGCTGCTGACCGTATGGCATGGATCCCGACTCGAACCAGCAGTCCAACACTTCGGGAACCCGACGCATCACACCCTCACAGCCAGGAGCGGAGCATGCAAAAGTGATTAGGTCCACCACATGTTTATGTAGGTCTGCTGGCCGTTGTCCTGAAAATGCCTCGAGTTCGTCGAGTGATCCGATGCACTCCTCGGCGCCACATTTGGCACACTCCCAAACGGGTATGCAGGATCCCCAATAGCGGTTTCGGCTGATCGCCCAATCCCGAGCTTCGCTCAGCCAGTTACCGAATCGGCGCTCTCCCACGTGTTGGGGGACCCAGTGGATGCTCTGGTTGTGCTCCACCAATCTGTCACGAATTTGCGACACCTTCACGAACCAGGTGGGGATCGCCTTGTAGATGAGGGGGGTGTCGGTCCGGTAGCAGAAGGGATATGAATGACGGACGCGTTCTCTGCGCACCAGTTTGCCCGAGTCGTCCAGCAGGCGGATCAGGGTACGGTCGGCATCTTTCACGTTCTGTCCGGCCACTTCCGGTACTTGGTCGGTGAACCGCCCTTCGGCGTCGATCGGATCCACCATCAGGTTCAGACCGTTGGCCGCAAAAGTCTCGAAGTCGACCTCACCATAAGCGGGGGCCATGTGGACCAGTCCGGTACCCTCTTCGGCTGTGACATCTCCGGATGGCACCATCACGAACCCTCCTTGGGCGCCAAGATGCCCGAAATAGGGGAAAGGAGGCTCATAGCGGCTCCCCACCATCTCGGCTCCCGAAGCTTCGGCTACCGACGCCGGGGGATCGTCCCACACGGATGAGATCAGCTCGGTGGCGACCCAATAGCGTGCTCCGTTCCGGGGGATGGCCGCATACTTCAGGTCGGGTGCCACCGCCACCGCCAGATTGCCCGGTAGCGTCCAAGGAGTGGTGGTCCAGATCAGGAGGTAGTCACCGGCCTGTACCGGCCCGGACCCTTCTGTAACCTTCAACCGCACAGTTATAGAAGGGTCGTCCACTTCTCTGTACCCGCCGAGGTTCATTTCGAAGTTGGAGAGCGGTGTTGAGCAGGCCCAGGAGTAGGGCAGTACCTTGAAGTCGCGATAGATCAGGCCCTTGTTCCACAACTGCTTGAACACCCACCAAACGCTCTCCATAAAGTCGGGGTCCATGGTTTTGTAGTCGTTACGGAAATCCACCCACCGTCCGATCCGCTCTGTAACTTCTTCCCACTCCTCTGTGGTCCGCTCCACCATGTTCCGGCAGGCTTCGTTGAAGCGGTCGACTCCAAACTTGTTTATCTCATAGGGTCCGCTGATACCCAACTGCTTCTGCACTTCCATCTCCACTGGCAATCCATGCGTGTCCCATCCGAAACGGCGCTCGATCCGATAGCCTCGCATGGTCCAGTATCTGGGAACAATATCTTTGATCACTCCTGCCAGGAGGTTGCCGTAGTGGGGTCGACCGGTGGTGAAGGGCGGCCCGTCATAGAAGGTGTACTCGCGGTCGGCGGGTCGGCGCCGGATGGACTCGACGAAGGCGTCGGTCTCATTCCATACGCGGGCGATCTCCGCGTCGAGTTCCGGAAAGTCCACCTGGGGCGGGATGCGGGTGAAGTCAGTTGGGGGCATGCTCTTGATTAACGTGGGACGCTGAAGGGTGAATGGTACATTTGTGAAGTGGGCATGCGGTCGTTTCCGGAAAGTTGGTCACCGGCGGTGCGCTCCCGAGAGGGAAAAGACCTGTTGGCGGTGTGGGTGGTGCCCGGATCGTCTCGCAACCGGGTGGACGGCATCCATGGAGACTCTTTGAAGGTGCGGGTCACCGCTCCGCCGGAAGGAGGCCAAGCCAATCGGGCGGTCGAAAAACTGTTGTCTGCTGCTCTGGGTATGAGGGCGCGGGTGATATCGGGGCAATCTTCACGGCTTAAAGAGGTGGAAATCACGCCTTGACACGATAACCTTCATGCCGAGAATTGAGGCTTGAAAGGAGTTTTTATGACCAGGGTGCTACACGAAACGACCATCGCCCAACTTCGCGCCCGCCTTGAGTCGGAAAGGGAGCGGATTACGGGGTTGATAGGAGTTTACGGCCAGGCTATGGAGGAGGCCAGGATAGCGGAGGGCGCGGGGGAAAGAAGTCCCGATCCAGCCAGCGCCGAAGCCGGCGCCGCCGCCACCGACTATGAGACGCAGATGTCGCTTGAGCGCAACGCCGCGCTGCTGTTGGAAAAGGTGAACGATGCCTTGGCCAAGATGGAGAGGAATAAATACGGTGATTGTGACCTGTGCGGCAAGCCCATTCCCATCGCCCGCCTGCGGTACCTCCCCTATATAGACAGTTGCATAGAGTGCGCCGCCCGAAACTGATTACCACCTTCGGATTGGCGGTGGGCACGGCCGCGGCGGTGGTGGCCGTAGACCATCTCAGCAAGCGCTGGGCCGAGACGAGCTTTGCCTCCGAGCGCATGGAGGTGGTTCCCGATGTGCTGTGGTTCACCTATGTGGAAAACCCCGGTTCGGCGTTTTCAATGTTTCAAGACGCCGGGGTTTGGCTGGGCTTGGCGGCGGCGGGGGCAGTGGGAGTAGTGGGATGGGCGCTCCGCACCCCTCGTCCCCCCTCTGAGGTGATCGGACTCGGCTTGATACTGGGAGGGGCGGTGGGAAACCTCTTGGACCGGGCAACCAGGGGAGAAGGGCTGTTGAACGGAAAGGTGGTGGACTGGATACAGATTCCCTCATTCCCGGTATTCAACCTGGCCGACACGGCCCTTACCCTCGGGGTGGGTCTGGTGCTGCTGTCTGCGTTCCGTCAGAGTCTTGCCGCCTCCCGCTCCTGACCATAAGGCGGCGGCGCTCCCTGAACCGGGGCCGGTCGGACTTCGGGAGTGGACCGTACCCCAAGCGCTGGGGGGGGAACGTGCGGATCGGGTGGTTTCCTCCCTTCTTGAAGTGAGCCGTTCGGTCTCCCGCCGCCTGATCGAAGATGGTCGAGCCCGGGTCGCGAAGAGAGCATTGAAGCCGGCGGAGCGGGTGGAGGCGGGGGTATCGCTGTGGCTTGGCGACCCTCCCGAGAACAAACTGTTGCCCCAGCCGGTCGACTTCGAAGTGGTATTTGAAGACGAGCATCTGGCCGTGGTGGTCAAGCCGGATGGAGTGATCACCCATCCAGGCACGATGGTACCCGCCCAAGCCGGGACCCTGGCGGCTGGGCTGTTGCATCGTTTCCCACAGATCGAGGGAGTGGGGCTCCCGGGAAGATGGGGGATAGTCCACCGCCTCGATCGGGACACCTCCGGATTGATGGTCGCCGCGCTCTCTCAACAGGCCTACACCGAACTCGGGGCCGGCATGCGCCGTCGAGAGGTCAAACGCCGCTATCTGGCGTTGGCGCATGGCGTGATGGAGACCACCAGGGGTGCGGTGGAGGCGCCGCTGGGCCCCGATCCTCGTCGGCGGGGAAGGAGAGCGGTGGTGGCCGGCGGCAAGTACGCTCTCACCCGTTATCGGATGGTCCAGCACTGGGACCACCCCCCGGTCTCGCTTCTGGAAATCGAGCTGGAAACGGGTCGCACCCACCAGATCAGGGTGCATCTGGCTTCGATCGGCCGCCCGGTGGTGGGAGACCGGTTCTACAGCGGCAGACCTGATCCACTAGGGGCGGGTCGCATGTGGCTGCACGCTTCCGAGCTGAAGTTCCGCCACCCGGTCGATTCCTCCCGGATGATGGAGCACCATTCTCCCCTTCCCGAGGGGCTCCACCAGGCGATAGCCGGGTTGTCTTACCGGTAGCCTTATCTCTCGGTGCTATTTTGACCTCCGATTATCCGGCCGCCGGTTCTTGTTATAGACACCCCGAGCGGCCTACCCGCCTGTCGTGCAGCAGTTGCGGCCGTCCCATTTGTCCGTCCTGTTCACACGACGCCGCAGTGGGCCAAAAATGCCCGGGCTGTCTCGGCCGGAGTCAGCGCAACATTCGTAAGGTGAGCGCCAAGGTGGGAATTCCGCCGGTGACCGCCACCTTGTTGATAGTTACCGCCTCGGTGTATCTCCTCTCCTGGTTTGCGCCGGAGTTCGAATACCGGTTGGTGATCGAGTTGGCCATGTGGAATCAGGGAGTATCCCTCGGCCAGTGGTGGAGGATGATCACCGCGGTTCTTCTCCATGGGGCGGTTCTGCACATCGTGTTCAACATGTGGGCTCTATACGTGTTCGGCCCCCAGATCGAAAAAGAGTCGGGCTCGGCGCCGTTTCTCGCCATCTATTTGTCCTCGGCTGCCGCCGGCAGCCTGTTCGTCTACTGGTTTTCCCACCCCATGACCGTCTCCATCGGCGCTTCGGGCGCCATTTTCGGGCTGTTCGGGGTGTGGCTGGCCGGCGCCTACCGTTTGCGGCACACCACCTTCGGCCGACGGCTGCTCTCCCAGTTGGGGGTGCTGCTGGCCATCAACTTCGCTCTTCCGCTGCTGCTGCCCAACATTGCCTGGCAGGCGCATCTGGGCGGTTTGCTGTGCGGGGCGGCGATCGGGTTTCTGTGGTCGGCCCAGCGTAAAAAGGGTCATCGCGCTTGGAGTCTGACCGCTTCGGCGCTGGCGGTGGGCGCGCTGGCGGTGGGGGCTGCGCTCTTCTTTGAGGGGAATATTCTGGGCTGATGAGCAGCCGCGCAAGCTTCGCCCATCTCCACTTGCACACCGAGTACTCCATGTTGGACGGCGCCTCCCGGGTTGAGGAGATTATGGCGGCGGTGTCCGCTGATCGTCAGCCGGCGGTGGCGATGACCGACCACGGCGTTCTCTATGGGGCGGTGGAGTTCTATCGGTCGGCGCAGGAGGCGGGTGTCAAACCCATATTGGGTATGGAGGCCTATCTGACTCCCGGCTCCCGGTTTGACCGCCCCACCGGTAACCAGAACATTCGCCACCACATAACCCTGTTGGCTTACAACGATGTCGGATACCACAACCTGATCAAGATCAGCAGCGCGGCTTTCCTGGACGGCTACTGGTACAAGCCCCGCGCTGACAAGGAACTCTTGGCTGCCCACGCCGAAGGGATCATCGCCACCTCGGGGTGCTTGAGCGGAGAGATCCCCTCTCATCTGGTGCCGGGCCTGATTACCGAGGAGGGGCGGGGGGGCGTTTTCGATCCGGAGGCAGCCGCGCAGACGGCCGCCGAATATCAGGACATATTCGGCCGGGACAGCTTTTTCATCGAGATTATGAATCATGACCTTCCCCAGCAGCGTGTTCTGCTACCCGAGTTGGTGAAGATCTCGCAGCGAGTGGGAGCGCCGCTCCTGGCCACCAACGACTCGCACTACACCAGGCCTGATGAGTCGGAGACCCACGATGTGCTGCTGTGCATCAACACCGGCTCCAACTTCTCCGACGAGAAGAGGCTGCGCTTTGACTCCCAGGAGTTCTACATCAAATCGGCGGACAGCATGCGGGAGCTTTTTCCGTCGGACCAATACCCCGGCGCCTGCGACAACACGTTGCTGGTGGCGGAGCGGGTCGATGTGCGAATGGAGATGGGAAAGCTCCTCTTGCCTGACTTCCCGGTGTCTCCCGGACAGACCCACACCTCCTATTTGGAGAATTTGGTGTGGGAGGGCGCCCGGAAACGATATGGAGCACAGGTTCCTTCCCTGGTTTCCGAGCGGATCCGCTACGAGTTGGGGGTTATCAAGGAAATGGGCTTTGAAACCTACTTCCTGATCATCTGGGATCTGATTCGCGAGGCGCGGGAGCGGGGAGTCCGCACCGGCCCGGGACGAGGCTCGGCGGCGGGTTCCATGGTCTCGTATTGCCTTGAAATCACCCAGATCGATCCTTTGGAACACGGGCTGATTTTCGAGCGGTTTCTCAACCCCGGTCGGGCAGCGATGCCCGACATCGACATCGATTTCGACGAGAGATATCGGGCCCAGATCATCGACTACGTCCGCACCCGGTACGGCTCGGACCATGTGGCCCAGATCGTCACCTTCGCCACCATCAAGGGCAAGCAGGCGATACGCGACGCCGCCCGGGTCTATGGCTACGAATACCGGGTCGGCGACCAGTTGGCCAAGCAGATGCCCGCCGCCATTCTTGGCAAGGAGGCATCGCTCAATCAGTGCCTCAACCCGCCACCCCCGGGCAGTGACGGCATAGCCCGGGACTGGTACGCCAACGCGGCCGGCTTACGGGAGGCCTATACCGTCGATGCGGATGCGCGCAAGGTGATCGACGCCGCTCGGGGATTGGAGGGTCTGCGCCGACAGGACTCCATCCATGCCGCCGGGGTGGTCATTTCACCGGTTCCGATGACCGAGTTGGTCCCCGTTCAGCGGAAAGGCGAGGGGGCGGAGGTGGTCACCCAATATGAGATGGGGGCGGTGGAGCAGTTGGGGCTCCTAAAGATGGATTTTCTGGGGCTGCGCAATCTTTCCACCATCGAACGGACCCTGGACATGGTGGAGGAGGCCACCGGGCAGCGTCCCGATATAGACCGGGTGCCTCTGGACGACCCAGAGACCTTCAAACTACTGAAGGCGGCCGAGACCATCGGCGTTTTCCAGCTGGAGGGCGATCCGATGAGAGTCCTCATTCAGCGTCTCCGTCCTGACCGCTTCGATGATGTGGTGGCGCTGGTGGCGCTCTATCGGCCCGGCCCGATGGGGGCCAATATGCATAATCTCTACGCTGATCGGAAAACCGGGCGGGCCCCGGTGGAGCCTCTTCATCCCACCATTGAGCCTCTCTTGGCGCCTACCTACCAGATTCTGGTCTACCAGGAGCAGGTCATGGAAGTGTCCCGCGCTATGGCCGGCTACACCATGGAAGAGGCCGACAACCTCCGAAAGGCCATGGGTAAAAAGATCAAGGCGGTGATGGACGCCGAGGAGGAAAAGTTCATGCTTGGCTGTGCCTCCCAGGGACACGACCGCTCCACCGGCCGTGAACTGTTCCAGTTGATCAGCCATTTTGCGGGCTATGGCTTCAACAAGTCGCACTCGGCTTGCTATGGGCTGGTGGCCTATCAGACCGCCTATCTCAAGGCGAACTATCCAGCCGAGTACATGGCGGCCCTGCTCACTTCCTCCAAGAACAACCGGGACCGCACCGCTATATACCTGAAGGAATGTCGGCGGATGGGCCTTCCTGTCAAGGTGCCCGACGTCAACGAGTCCGGAATGGACTACCAGGTCCGGTCGGGGAGCATACGGGTGGGTCTTTCGGCGATACGCAACCTGGGCGAGTCGGTGGCGGAAAAGATCATCGAAGCCCGTCGGCGGGAAGGACCTTTCCAGAGCTTCGTGGACTTTTGCGAGAAGGTGGCGGTGGACGCCTTGCGGCGCAACACCTTGGAGTCGCTGGTCAAAGGGGGCGGTTTTGACGGCCTGGGCCACAGCCGGCGCGGCTTAACCGAGGTTCTGCCCATCCTGGTCGAGTCGGTGGTGGACCGCCGTCGCCGCGAGGAAGCCGGCCAGTTCTCTTTGTTCGGCGGAGGAGGACTGCCCGATCTCACTCTTCCCGAGGTTCCTGACCACCAATGGGACAAGCAAGTACGCCTCGGCTTCGAAAAGGAGATGCTGGGGCTATATCTTTCCGATCACCCTTTGGCGGAGAAGGCCCGTGACCTGGCGGCGGCTGCCGACACGGTGACCGCTGGCTTGCAAAACCACCCCGACAAATCCAAGGTGAAAATCGCCGGGCTGATCGTCTCTGCGGCCAGCAGATGGACTCGCAAAGGCGACCGGATGATGGTGCTGACCGTGGAAGACCTGGATGGCGAGGTGGAAGTGGTGGTTTTCCCACAGACCGTGAACCGGCATCAGGACATATTGGTGGTGGATCAGATGGTGGTGCTATCCGGCCGGGTGGACCGACGTGAGGAGGGCGTGCAACTGGTGGCCACTCGAATTGAATTGCTGCAACCTGCACCTACCTCCTTGCACATCAGGATAAAAGCGCACTTCATGGACGAGCGCGACAACGCCCACAAGCTGGGTGAGGTGCTGCGTCGCCATCCCGGAGGAAAGCGAGTGGTCTTCCATGTTCAGGGAAATGGCGTTCACCGAGAGATCCACACCTCCAAACCGAAGGTAAGCGGCGACCAAGGTTTGATTACCGAACTCGAAGAACTGCTGGGCGCCGATTCGGTGGTGGTATAGCCGCTCTCGGCCCAACTGTTTGTCGGACGGACCGGTTGCAAGGTGGGGTTAGGGATGGTGTCGCAGGCGTCAGGTACTCTTGGGAATATCGCTAGGGGTAAGGACACGTAGATGGAGAAACTCTCATGAGGCGCATCTTTACCGCCTCGTCCAACAATGAATCGGTCGGATGTCACAGAACTCCATTACATTGCTCCAGTGGCCAATCTTCAATCGATCTTGCAACGAGGAATTCTATCGCACGCAGGGGCGCGACGGTACCTATCCATGTCAGTAGCGGACGACGATGTCCAAGCGCGCCGAGCAATCCGGGACATTCCCGGTGGACTGAAGCTTCACCAATACGCCAACCTCTACTTCAACGCCAGGAACGCCATGCTGTACAAAATCACTCGTTCGCCTGTGGTGTCACCTGCGAATGACCTGGCGATCCTACGCGTGCACCCTTCCGTCCTCGACCGAACGGGGGTGGTCATCACCGAAACCAACGCTGCGGCTGGCATCCATCCTCGTTGGCATCCAGTTGAGGCAGGGTTGGCTGTTTTGCGCAAAGAGCAACTATTTGCAGAGTATTGGACCAGTTCAGAGGAGCGCAAACAACGCATGATGGCTGAAGTGCTAGTACCATCGCCAGTACCTCCAACCTATGTGACAGGTGCATATGTCGTGTCAGAGAATACGGTTGCCAGCCTGCCACAGGCGGCCTGCCGACTGGATGTAGAGGTCTGCCCGTATATGTTCTTCCAAGGTCCCAGAGCATGAGCAGCATCAAGACTCGCGTCGGCGACCTTTTTGAGTCGGAAGCCCAGACCCTTGTCAACACCGTGAACACGGTGGGAGTGATGGGCAAGGGCATCGCTCTCGGGTTTAAGCAACGGTTCCCCGGTATGTACAAGGACTACGTCAGGCGGTGCGATAACCACGAGGTCGAATTGGGCAAACCCTACCTGTTCAAGTCATTGACGCCACCCTGGATCATCAATTTCCCAACCAAGGAGCACTGGCGGGTACCATCCCGTCTAGAGGCGATACGGATTGGAATCGACTATCTTGTCGCGCACTACCGAGAATGGGGAGTTGAGTCCCTGGCTGTTCCCCCCCTCGGATGTGGCGAAGGCGGACTCGAGTGGAGGATTGTGGGACCGACGCTCTATCGAGGTTTGGCGGAGTTGGATATTCCGGTGGAGCTATACGCTCCCTTCGGAACACCCCGAGAGGAACTGCTCCCCGGGTTCCTTAGCTACGCAGGTGAAGATGAGTTGGCATCGCTCCGAATACCACCTGCTTGGGTGGCTCTGGCCTCCATCATTGGACGCATCACGTCCCAGCCTTACCACTATGCGATCGGTCGGGTCGCACGTCAGAAAATCGCATACTTCGCTACCAAGGCCGGCCTTCCCACCGGATTGAAATTCGACCAGGGGTCCTATGGGCCATACGCACCGCAGTCGAAAGGGATGTTTACCAAAATGGTCAACAACGGCCTGATTGATGAGCATATGCAAGGGCGTATGTTCGTCACCACACCAGGGCCAACCCTCGAAGACGCTGAAGCGAAATTCGCCGTTGAGCTTGCACAGTGGGAACCTGCGGTCGAGCAAGTGGCCGACTTGTTTCTACGACTGCCTTCCACCCAGGAGGCGGAGTTGGTTTCCACCGTTCACTACATCGCCGATCAGCTCAGCGAGCGCGAATGCAACCGTGGTGAGGTCACAACTGTTTCCAAAATAGTCGAGCGAGTCAAGAGCTGGAAACAGCACCTCCGCAATGAAGAGATCACAGCAGCGATCCAGACTCTGGCTTTTCTTGGCTGGATCAACAAGAACCTGCTGGAAGAAGCGGCAGAGTTCAGGTCGGATACCAGGAACGCCAGACAGAATTGAACTACACCCAAGCTGCCACACAACTCGGTTTCGCCTCCCACGAATTTGAAGAATTACCAATCACACAGGGGGTGTGGTGTCCCGAAGCGACACATGGGCCCGGGTGCACCGGCGAGGTGTTCATCCAGGGTTAGGAGAAGGACGATTTCGGTTATTTCGAAGGCGACTCCGATAACCTCCCAGGGGGATGGGCAATTTGGCGAGACCCCACTGCCTCATGGTGCGTATAGCAGTTGTCGAGTGCCTGGCTGCGTCAGGCGTGCGGGGGCCGGCAACAGGAGGTGGTGGGCCCACGGGAGATGAAACGGCATCAGCACGGCCATGGCCGCAGCCCCCCGATCTTGGAGGGAGGCGGTGATCAAGCCCTTCACCGCGGCAGTAGTGCAAGCCGCTTCCGTCGTGTTTCAGCCGGCGGCCACCCTCTCCAAGGCCGTAGATCTTGCTGGACGAGCCAGGGCGTCGGGGGCCGATCTGGCCGTGTTTCCTGAAGCGTTCTTTTCCGCATACCCTCGCGGTCTTGACTTCGGGGCGGTTGTAGGATCGAGAAGCGAGGCCGGGCGCGACATGTTCCTTCGCTACTGGGAGTCGGCCATCGACGTCCCGGGACCTATCACCGACGATCTATGCGAGTTGGCGAGAGACCTGTTCTTGGACATCGTGATGGGGGTCATTGAGCGTGGCGGGAGCACCCTGTACTGTTCGGTTCTCTTTTTCTCCCCCGAAGATGGTTTGTACGCCAAGCATCGCAAGGTAATGCCGACCGGATCGGAACGCCTCATATGGGGCTTCGGCGACGGTTCGACACTGAAAGTCCACGAGACCCGGCACGGCAACCTGGGCGCCGCCATCTGCTGGGAGAACTACATGCCGCTACTCCGCTACTCCCTATATCGGCAGAACATCCAGATCTGGTGCGCCCCAACCGCCGATGACAGGGATGTTTGGACTGCTTCTATGAGGCACATAGCGGTGGAAGGCCGTTGCTATGTCCTGTCCGCCAACCAGTACACGACCCGATCCGACTACCCGGATCACTACCCATCCGTCTACGGAGAGGCGCCGGACGAGGTGATCACCCGTGGTGGCAGTTGCATCATCGACCCGTTCGGCGAGGTGCTGGCCGGACCTCACTACGGGGGCGAGACGGTCCTTCTGGCCGAGATCGATCCCTCCAACACTATCCGGGGCAAATACGATCTCGATGTGGCCGGGCACTACAGCAGGTCCGACCTGTTCAGGTTCGGTATGAGTACGCCCTCCGAACAGCACGGCAATCTCGGCTGAGTCGCTATAGATTCATCGGGAGGCTTTGCGGGGACATTTGTGATAGTGATGGATGCCATGCTTTGGATTGTCCCGGTAGCGAAGCGAATACCCACCCAAGACAGTCATGGCCACTCCGGACGGACCTGTCTCGTTCTGAACTGATTGGCCCCGATCGGCTATTCTTGGCGGGACAGTGGCTGACCAACTTGATATTGATGCGTTGATCGCGCGGTTTCGGACGCGTGCGGAAGCGGTGAGGAGTCGTTCCCTTCCGCCGGTGGCAGGTGAGGAGCGGCGTCGGTTACTAAAACAGGCAGAGGAGGACTATTTGGACTACTCGCTGGTGGGGGCTGCCAAGTGGTCGGTGGAGGATAACCACTTGGTGCTGCGGATTCCGTTGGGAGGCGGGGGCTAGCCCCCACCTACTTTTGCCGCTGGGCGGCGCGTTGCGCGGCGTGGCGCTCGGACTCCAATCTCTCCAGGTCCACCCCCTGGGTGTTCAGGAAGGTGAAGGCGTCAGCGATTCTGGTGTGGCCGGCCTTTTCCGCGATCTGGCGGTGCATCTCTATGCACACCCGTCGATAGTTGGGGTGGCCGGCCGGCTGGGTGCGCAGTTCGATTAGATGCAGGGCCTCTCGGGCATTCATCTCCATCATGAACCTGATCCGATAGGCGAAAGGCACCGCATACTGGGCGACCTGTCGACCCAGGGTTTCCCGCAATCGCTCGTAGAACTCCCCGGCTTGGTTCTGAGCCTCGTCCCAGGTCTTCTCAAGGCCGGCGTCGGACAACTCGGCAGGCCGCTCGTAGCCAAGCCGGGTGGTGAGCGGCTGCCACTCAATGGTCATCATCCGGTGGCGTTGCAGGTCGCGAAAAGCGCCGAAGTCGCAGGTCACATCGAAGCGGTAGTAGCTGCGCTCCAAGGCTCTGCCCGGCTTGTGCCGCCGATTGCCGCGTTCTCCGACCAGGGCCGCGATCAACTCGGTGACACGGCGCGAGGACATCTGGTCAACGGCCGCTTGTAGCTCGGCGTCCGAAAGCTCCGAGACCCCGTAGAGAGCGGCAGCGGCCAGCTTGCGCTCGGCGTTGGGATCCCAGTCGGTGAGCGTCACCTCTGGCGCTTCGGCGGGCCGGGCTTCCAAGAGGTTGGCCATCTCCTCCAGGCGTGAGGAGGTGTCGGAGAGGTAGCGGCTCCATGCCACACCTCGGTTGGGAAGATCCACCCTGGTGAGAAAGGAGGGGATCACCTTGCGGAGCTCGGTGAGCATCAGGGAGCCGTAGTCCCGGACTTCCGCGAGAGGGTGAGCCTGCATGCGGATGAGCGCCATCTCATAGGCCTGGCCGGTGGCGTAAATACCCACATTGGAGAGGGTGGAGGCGGGAAGCAAGCCCCGGATGGAGTCGAAGGCCTTGGCCCTGATGGCGGCGCGGTGCACCCATTCCGCATCCTCTTTTCGGCGGGGGTGACGCTTGGAGAAGTAGTCGATCATCACCGGACGCATCTCCCGATAGGTATCGAAAAGCCGGGTCATCAGGGCCAAATAGTCCTCCCGCAAGGACGATTTCTCAATCTCGGGGGGAAGAAAAAACCGGTATCTTCCTCCCAGGGGTTGGTCGTAGCTGATATAGCGGGTGGATTGTTCGAGGTAGGCGGCCAGACGACCCCATTCCAACACCTTCGTCAAAAGGTTGGAGGCCTGCTCACAGGCGAGGTGGACTCCACCCAATTGGGCGACCGAGTCGTCCCCGTACTCATAGAAGACCCGCTTGTAGAGCTCTTCGGCCCGCTTGAGTTTGATCAAAGGGTCATCTGGGCTCATTTCGGCGGCGATGGCCTCGATTCCGGCGTCGTGCTGGGTCACAAATTCGTCCAGAAACAACCGACGCAGGGACTTGTGGGTGCGGCTGTAGCGGGCGAAGAGGGCGCCTTTCACCACTTCGGGAAGGTTGATCATGGCGAACACCGGCCCGTCCAGGTTGGTGAAAAAGCGGCTCAGCAACACTCGTTCCTGGTCGGAGAAGGGCTCTTGGTGGTAGGTCATGGGGCTGATAATGATATGGAGCTAAACATGGATGCGGTACCGTTAAAGGAATGGGCCCAGGGTTTTTTCGGCTGGTGATCGGAGCGCTGGTGATGATCGCCGTCGTCTTGGCGGTGATCCCTCTTCTTGCCGCCCTGGACCTGGCCCGGGGCGGGAGCGGGTTTGGAGTATGCCCTGACGGGGTGTGGCTGTGCTCTGATCCCTATCTGCCGGTGGCCCAACTGACCGGATGGGTAGGAGTGGGAATGGGAGCAGTGGCGGTGGCCCTCCGTCTTGCCCGGCGCGGGCTTCGTTGGGCAGAGCGGGAAGCAGGTCTGTCCTCCCCTCAATAGCCCCGTCTCTCTATCAACCGGGAGGTTTACCCGTTGGGGGCGGGATGCCCATTTCCGCCAGGGTTTGGGTGGTTACAAAGAGCCCTTTGGAGGATGCGCACACCGTTTTGTCCGACAGCAGTTCGGCGGTGATGACCAGCCGCTTGCCACGGCGTTCCTCCACTCGACCGCGCACCCACATCTTGGGGTTGTCCACCAGGGCAGGCTCGTGAAACCTGACCTCGATCCGCCCGGTAACCGCCATGGTGTGGAAGGTGAGAATCGCCGCCCACACCGAGATCTCATCCAGGGTGGTGGTGACAACTCCTCCGTGCAGGGTGGCGCCTGCTCCCCGGAGTTCGGAGCGCGGATGAAAATCGGCGACCGCATCGCCGTCCCGGACTCGAAAGCCCTCCATCCGGAGTCCGTGAGGATTGGCCTTTCCGCAAGCAAAGCAACCCTCCCCGTAGTAGCTGCGCACGTCGGCGATCAGCCGCTCTGTTTCTTCGCTGCTGAGCTCTTTCATCTACCGAGGTTCCAATACCGATGTCCGTCGGACGCTCGACGCCGGGAAGGGCGCGGCAATGGTAACTAGCATCACTTTCGAGTGGCATCCAAGTTCTTTTCGGACGGTAGCGCGCCCAACGCCGCCCAGCGGGGAAAGGCGCGGGCGGTGCTCAATCGTCTCACCGACCGCTACCCCTCGGCTGGAACGGCGTTGGATTACCGCAACCCGTGGGAACTCTTGGTGTCCACGGTGCTGTCGGCCCAGACCACGGATGAGAACGTCAACCGAGTGACCCCGGGGCTCTTTCGGCGATGGCCCACTGCTCAGGACCTTGCCGAGGCTTCCCTTGAGGAAGTGGAGAGCGCGGTTTTCTCCAGCGGTTTCTACCGGCAAAAGGCGCGATCCATCGTGGAACTCTCCCGAGATTTGACAGAGAGGTTTGGAGGGGTGGTCCCCGCGGACTTGGAGCAGCTCGTTACCTTGCGAGGGGTGGGAAGAAAGACGGCCAGCGTGGTGTTGGCCGAGGCGTTCGGCATTCCCGCCATTGCGGTCGACACCCATGTTCGGCGGGTAACGGGGAGAATCGGGCTGACTGTCCAAACCGACCCTACCAAAATCGAGAAGGACCTCAAGGCTCTCTACCCAACCAAGGCCTGGGGCGGCATCTCGATGAGGTTTATCCAGTTCGGACGGGATATCTGCGATGCCCGTTCGCCTCGCTGTGGTGAGTGCGAGATGATGCTCGACGACCTGTGTGACTGGCCCGACCGTTCCTGAAGTCCCTCCCCTCGGTTGGACGAAGGAAGGTCCTCGCCAGTGAGCCGAAGCGGTGGTGGGCGGTGGGATCGCCGTATTCTGGTCTTGGCTGCTCCAGCGCTGGCCGCGCTGGTCGCCGATCCTCTCCTCTCTCTGGTGGACACGGCCTTCGTGGGTCGATTGGGGAGGGTGGAACTGGCTGCTCTGGGGGTGGACGCCGCTTTGTTCGGGATGGCCTTCGCCGCCTGCAATTTCCTCGCTCACGTCACCACCCCCATGATCGCTCAGAGCCTGGGCCGAGGGGAGACGGTCGAGGCGTCCCGGGTCGTCAATCGGGCGGTGTTTACCGCCGCGGGCCTGGGCGTCTTGGGGATCGCCATGTTCTGGATAGGCTCTGGCCGGTTGGTTGAGCTGATGCAAGCCGCGCCGGAAGTGGCGGGGCCGGCGGTGGAGTATCTGCGCATCCGTTCTCTGGCCTTCCCCGCTGCGCTACTAAACCTGACTGCCCACGGGATATACCGGGGATATCAGGACACCCGCACCCCGATGTCGGTGGCCATAGGTGTCAATGCCTTCAACGCCTTGCTGGATCCGCTGCTTATCTTCGGACTGGGTTGGGGTCTGGCCGGAGCGGCTTGGGCGACGGTCACCGCCCAATGGCTGGGGACTGCGTGTTTCTTTTTGCTCTTCTCTCGCCGCGCCCGGCGGGAAGGATGGTCCTATCGACTTTCGGGGTGGGGCGGGCTGCTCCGCTTTTGGGGGGTGGGAGGAGTGTTGGCGATCCGCACCCTGTTCTTGGTGGGAACCCTCACCCTGAGCGTGGCGGCGGCGGCCCGGGTGGGTACGGTGGAAGTGGCCGCCCACCAGATAATGATTCAGGTGTGGGCGCTTTGCGCTTTCATGCTGGATTCGATGGCCATCGCCGGCCAGGCCCTGGTAGGAGAACAGGCCGGCCGCCGGGACCTGGCCAGCGCCCAACAGATCACCAGGCGGCTTTTGAGGTGGGGACTGGTTATGGGCATGGCCATCGCCGTTGTGCTGCTGGCCGTCGGCCCCTGGCTGGGAGGCTGGTTCACGGAGGATCCGGCGGTGGTCGGGGCGGTGAGGGGGGTGGTTCCGCAGGCCGCTTTGATGCAGCCGCTGTCCGCTTTGGTGTTCGTGGCCGATGGAGTGTTCATGGCGGTGCTGGCAGTCCGTATGCTGGCCGCATCCACTGCGGCGGGTCTTATCACCGCGGCGGCCGTGCTATGGGTCTCGGAGGCCGCGGGAGCAGGGCTGTCGGGAGTGTGGTGGGCGATCATCGGCATGATCGCGGCCCGCTTTGTGGTGTTGGCATGGGGAGCGCGGCGGGGCTTGGCGCCGTGGATAGCAGAGCGTGATTCGGTAGAATCCTGATAAGGGGAGAAGTTTGCATATGGTTGTCAACTCGCGTAAGGCGTTCGGATGAGCTTTTTGGATATGGCCTTGGTCCTGCAGTTGGCGGTGGCGTTCGGAGGGGGCCTGCTGGCTTTCATCTCTCCATGTGTGCTGCCGCTGTTGCCCGGATACCTGGCGCTGGTGTCGGGATACTCGGTGGCCGACTTGCAGACCGGACAGGCTTCCACCTCCAGAATGCTCCGCGCCACTTTGTTGTTTGTGGCGGGTTTCACCATCATTTTCGTGGCTCAGGGCGCCAGCGCTACTTCCCTTTCCCGGTTTCTTTTGCAGAATCAAGTGTTGGTTACCCGGATCGCCGGGACGGTGATCGCGGTCTTCGGAGTGGTGATGGTGGGGATGTCCTTTTCCGCCCGGGGAATCTTCGCGTTCTTTGCCAGGGAGCGCCGGTTCCATGTGGTCTCCAATCGCTTCGGGTTTTTGTCCCCGGTGGTGTTGGGCGCCGCTTTCGGGTTCGGCTGGTCGCCCTGTATCGGGACGATTCTCGGCGGGGTACTGGCTATCGCCGCCTCCCAGAACACCGTCTTGGCGGGGATGCTCCTGCTGTTCGTCTTTTCGCTGGGCATTGGGGTGCCCTTCGTGCTGTCGGGGATCGGGCTGTCCAAAGCCTTCGGCGCCCTGGCGTTTGTCAGAAAGGTCAGTCGCCCGCTCATGATCGGCGCCGGTGTCCTGATGACCGCATTCGGGATACTGATGGTTTTCAACGGGGTCAGTTGGCTGTCGAGAGTGATCTCGAACCTCTTCGCGGTTCTCCCTCTGCTGAGTAACCTGACAGAAATCTGATCAAAGCGAAAAGCTCCCACGGGATTCCCGGCCAAGCCACCCTTTCTGTATGAAGAACCTCACGTTTAGACCTTCCCTCGATGAATTTCTGGAGATGGCCGCCCACTATCGGGTGATTCCCCTGGCGGTCGATCTGATCGGCGACCGCGAGACTCCGCTAACGGTCTTTGAGAAGCTGGCCGGCGACGACCCCGGATTCTTGCTGGAGTCGGTGGAGGGGGGAGAACGCTGGGCGCGCTGGTCGTTCGTGGGATGGGACCCGGCTTTCATTCTCACCGCCGTTGGAGGACGATGCGAGATAACGGGATCCAACATCGAGCTCCCTCCCGGCAACCCGCTGGAGGTGCTGGAGGAACTGCTCCGACAGTTCGCCCTTCCCAAGATGCCTGGGTTTCCTCCCCTTTATTCGGGGATGGTGGGGTATCTGGGTTATGACTGTGTTCGCTATGTGGAGCGCCTGCCGTCCCAGCCTCCCGACGATCGTGGACTCCCCGAGATGCTGTGGCATTTTCTGGGCGGACTGGCGGCCATCGACCGTTTCACGCAGACCATCACACTGATGAGAA
Source organism: Acidimicrobiia bacterium (assembly GCA_965248705.1). Lineage (GTDB taxonomy): Bacteria > Actinomycetota > Acidimicrobiia > Spongiisociales > ZC4RG35 > Bin76. Next base: position 1,893,238 of record CBDFJY010000002.1, read on the forward strand.
ACATCTATGTGGGAGAAGATCCCGAATCCCAATATCGACAGGCGGTCTCCCGGTTGTCTGCGGACGCGGCTCGTCTGGCGGCGCCGCTTCGCTACCCGCTTCAGTCGGTGGTGTCCGAGCCGCCTCCCAGCCCTCTTTTCACATCTACCTTCTCCCGCGCCGAGTACGAGGCTGCTGTGCTGAAAGCCCGTGACTATGTGTGGGCCGGAGACGTTTTTCAGGTGCTTCCCAGCCAACGGCTCACTGTTCCTTTTGCGGGGGACAGCTTTAACATTTACCGGGCGCTTCGGCTCATCAACCCTTCGCCCTATCTTTTCTACGTGCGGTCCCCGGGAGTGTCGGTGATCGGGTCGTCGCCCGAATTGATGACCCGGGTAAGAGGCGGCATGGTCTTTTCCCGGCCCATCGCCGGAACCCGTCCCCGGGGCTCCACCCCCTCCGAGGACGCCGCTCTGGCCGAGGAGATGCTGGCCGATCCCAAGGAGAGGGCCGAGCATATTATGTTGGTCGACTTGGCCAGAAACGACGTGGGCCGGGTGTGCGAATTCGGCACGGTGAAGGTGGACGATCTGATGGTGGTAGAGCGCTACTCCCATGTCATGCATATTGTCTCGGCCGTGTCGGGGAAACTTCGGCCCAAGGTGGGTCCGGTGGATGTGCTGCGGGCCACCTTTCCCCACGGGACGGTTTCGGGCGCTCCCAAGGTGCGGGCCATGGAGATCATCGACGAGTTGGAACCGGTGGCGCGCGGTCCCTACGCGGGAGCGGTTGGCTATATTGATTTCTCCGGCGCCATGGACACCGCCATTTGTATCCGCGCCGTGATCGTGGCTGACGGTTCGGCCTGGGTGCAGGCCGGTGGGGGAGTGGTGGCCGACAGTCTCCCCGGTTTCGAATACGAGGAAACCATGAACAAGGCGGCAGCTCCGTTGGTCGCCATCGCGATGGCCGCTCGTGACTGATCAGAGCCGCTCCGGTTCGGTCTCCGCGGTTGGACCGGAGGCTTTGCCCGACAGCTTCGGGAACGTGACCGGCGAATATCTGGCGCTCCGAAGAGGTTGCGGGCTGGTGGGCGAGCGGTGGGAAGTGGTGTGGGTGGAGGGACCCGGGGCCGTCTCGTTTCTGCAGGGGCTCCTCAGCGCCGATGTGGAGGCGCTTGCCTCCGGGAGGGTGTCTCGCTCCTTCCTCTTGACTCCCCGCGGGATGGTGCGCTTCCTGTTGTGGGTGCTGAAAGACGACGTAGGGCTGGGATTGGTCTGCGATCGAGGGATAGGAGCAGATCTGGCCGAGACTCTTGACTACTACCGGATTCGCGTCAAGGCCGAAATCCGTCTTGACCCCCGACCGATCTCCTCCCTAGTGGGACCGGCTTGTTCGCAGGGCACTGTGGAAGAGGGCCGGTGGGAACGGAACGGCGAGGAGCTAGCCGCGTCCGCCCCCTTGGCAGGGCTTCCCCGGGTTTTCTTGGCGGGCGCCGCTCCGGCGGGCGCCATACCGGCGGGAGAGATTGCCTGGCGGGCGGTGAGGGTGGAAAGCGGGGAGCCGGTGGTGGGCCGGGATTTGGATGAGCGGACCATTCCCCAGGAGACCGGCGGGCTGGCGCAGGCCGCGGTCTCCTTCACCAAAGGGTGCTTCCTGGGCCAGGAACTGGTGGCCCGCATCGACAGCCGTGGGGGTCGGGTTAACCGCACCTTGCGGGGACTGGAGGTGAGGACCAACATTCTCCCTCCCGAAGGTGCGGAAGTGTGGAGAGGCGAGAAGGTGGTGGGAAGGATCACCTCGGTGGCGGAATCTCTGGAAGTGGCCGCTCCGGTGGGCCTGTCCCTTATCAGACGGGGGACCGGTCCCGGCGACGAGGTGATGATCCGTTGGGAGGGAGGAGACGCTCCCGCCCTGGTGAGAGCCCTTCCCCTGGTGGATGCGTCGCACAAGCAAAGCATCGGGAGAGTAGAATCCCTGCCCGATTCGTCTTCGACGCCAATAGTGATGGGGAGAGGACTGTGACCGGTCACGATGTGAATCCGGAGAAGTTAGTCGGGCTTTACCGGTCGATGTTTTTGATCCGCCGGTTTGAGGAACGGGCTGCTCACCTGCGTCAACAAGGCTTCATTCCCGGCTTTCTTCATCCCTATATAGGTCAGGAAGGAGTGGCGGTGGGGGTGTGCGCGGCCTTGGAGGAAGGGGATGTCATCACCAGCACCCATCGCGGCCACGGCCATATGCTGGCTCGGGGCGCCGACCCGGCCCGGATGTACGCCGAGCTCTATGGACGACAGGACGGATATAACCGGGCCAAAGGCGGCTCCTTGCACATGATCGATGTCGAGTTGGGGTTTTTGGGCGCCAACGGAATCGTGGGCGGGGGGATTCCCCTCGCCACCGGGGCGGCGCTTCAGAAGAAGAGGGAAGGCAAGGGCCGGGTGGCCGTGTCCTTTTTCGGGGATGGCGCCACCAATCAGGGAAGCTTCCATGAATCTCTGAACCTGGCTTCCTTGTGGTCGCTGCCGGTGGTGTATGTGTGTGAAAACAACTTTTACGGCGAGTTCACCCCCCAGCACAAACACCAGCCCATCAGCGATATTGCTCGTCGGGCCGATTCTTATGCCATGGAGGGAGTGGTGGTGGAGGGAAACTATGTGCTGGAAATGAGGGAGGTGGCTTGGGCGGCGGTGGAACGGGCCCGGGCGGGGAAAGGTCCGACTTTGATCGAGGCGAGAACTTACCGCCATCGAGGCCACTATGAGGGAGACATGGCTCGTTACCGGCCACGCGGAGAGCTGGAGGAGTGGCTGGCTCGCGATCCGCTGCGGGTTTTCGAAGACCGCCTGCTGGCCGAAGGGATAGACGGCGCGCTCTTGGAAGGAGCGCGGGAGGGAGTCGAAGCACAGCTGGACGAAGCGGTCCGTTTTGCCGAGCACAGTCCCCATCCACAACCCACCGAGGCGCTGGAGGATGTGTACATGGAAACCCATGAGGGGAAGGCGCTGCGATGAGAAAACTCCGATACGGGGCGGCTCTCGGCGAGGCGCTGGCCGAGGAAATGGAAAGTGACCCCGAGGTGATTCTCATTGGGGAAGATATCGGGGAAGCGGGTGGGGTGTTCGGGGTGACCAAAGGCTTGCTGAAACGATTCGGGCCCGATCGAGTGTTTGATACTCCCATTTCCGAAGAAGGCATCGTGGGAGCGGCGGTGGGGGCCGCGCTGGTGGGGGCGCGTCCGGTGGTGGAAGTGATGTTCGGGGATTTTGTCACCCTGGCTATGGACATGCTGGTCAACCAGGCCGCCAAGACTTCTTACATGACCGGGGGAAGAATCGGGGTACCGGTGACGGTGAGAATGGTGACCGGGACGGCGGGCGCCACTGCTGCACAGCACTCTCAGAGCTTGGAGGCTTGGTTTGTTCACACTCCCGGGCTGAAAGTGGTGGCGCCCTCCACCGCCTCCGACGCCAAAGCCTTGATGAAGGCCGCTATCCGAGATCCCGATCCGGTGATGATATTCGAGCACAAGTTGCTGTATGGACGGTCCGACCCGGTTCCCGACCAGGTCGATCCCCTGCCGTTGGGAGTGGGGAGAGTGGTCCGGGAAGGCAGCGACGTCACGGTGGTTTCCTATCTCCACACCCTTTACGCCGCTTTGGAAGCAGCGGAGAGCCTTGAACAGGAGGGCATCTCCGCAGAAGTGATAGATCCCCGCTCTCTGGTGCCTTTCGACCGTAGGCTGTTGGCCTCCTCACTGGCGAAAACGGGACGGTTGGTGGTGGCTCACGAAGCCCCGGGCCGGGGAGGAATGGGCGCCGAAATAGCCGCGATCGCCGCCGGGGAGATGTGGGAGCTGCTTCAAGCGCCAGTGGTTAGGGTTTGCGGAACCAACACGCCCATGCCCTACGCCCCGGAACTGGAAGGTTTCGTCATTCCGGACGCCGCACGGATCTCGGCGGCAATCAGGGCAGTTGTGAAAGGACGGGAGGTCAATGTCCCTCGCACCTGACCCGCCAAGGACACGGGGGTCCGGGAAGAACACGGATAGAGAGCACCGATATGGCTGAAAACATCCTGATGCCCAAATGGGGCCTGACCATGGAAGAGGGCACCCTTATTTCATGGGAGATAGAAGTGGGTGATCAAATAGCAGTGGGAGACGTGATAGGAGTGGTGGAGACCGAAAAAGTGGAGGTGGATTTGGAGTCGCCGGTGGCGGGAACGGTCACCCGGCTGTTGGTGGCAGAGGGCCAAACAGTGGAAGTGGGCGCCGAGCTGGCCACAGTGGATTAGATGAGAACTGAAGTCACAGCCCGGCGCCGTCCCGCCCTGGAAACACCGGGCCGCATCGTGATCGGCTAAAAGGAGACGCGTATGCAAACAAGAAGCGACAACCAAGACCTGTCAGGACAAGTGGCGATTGTTACGGGGGGCGCCCGGGCAATAGGACGACAAATCTCCGAAAGCTTGGCGTCCCGAGGCGCAGCCACAGAGATATTCGACCTGGCTCCCGCTCAGGAAACGGTGGATGCCATCCGATCCGGCAATGGGCAGGCCGAATACCAGCTATTGGATGTCACCGACGAGGCGGCGGTGAAAGCTGCCGTGCAACAGGTGATGTGCCGCAACGGTCGTGTGGACATTTTGATCAACAACGCCGGTTTGTTCGCCGGGATACCGCGCCGGCCCTTTTGGGAGATCGATCCGGCCGAGTGGCGGCGGGTGATGCAAGTAAACGTGGATTCCATCTTTCTTTGCTGTCGAGAGGTGTTGGCGCCGATGAAGGCATCGGGCGGGGGTCGGGTGGTCAATCTTTCCTCCAACGTGATCACCTTTGGGATGTCTCACCTGATGCACTACGTGGCTTCCAAGGGAGCGACGTCGGTGATGACCCGCAGCCTTGCGCGGGAGATGGGCCCCTTCGGGATCGCCGTAAACGCGGTCGGGCCCGGTTTGGTCACCACCGAAATCACCACTGCCGAGATCTCGGAAAAGTATTTGAAGTTGGTGGCGGAAGGCCAGATGCTCACCGAACCGATTTTTCCCTTGGATATCGCCGAAGCCGTGGTGTTTTTGGCCTCTCCGGCGGCCCGGATGATCACCGGACAGACCTTGTTCGTAAACGGGGGCGCCACCGTCGGGGGAGTGTGATGAGGTATTCGATCAGTCTGCAGTTCATGTGGACTGAGCTTTCCTATCCCGATCGGGTGCGAAAGGCGGCTTCCCATGGTTTCGATCAGGTGGATTTGTGGGACTGGAGAGACATCGACATAGATGAGTTGGGTGAGACCTGCCGGACCGAAGGCGTGGTGCTGGGCGGCTTCTTTGGGCATCGACAGGGAGGTTTGGCCAATCCCGCCCAACATGGGCAGGTCTTGGAGGAACTGGCGGCCTCGGTGGAAGTAGCCAAGCGGGTGGGCGCTACGCAACTGCACACCTTCAGTGATGGGATCGGACCGGGCGGAGTGATCGCCAAACCTCCCCCTCTTACCTGGGAGGCCCGCTATCAGGCCTGCCTGGAAGGATTGGGAGAGGCGGTCAAGCTGGTGGAGGGAAGCGAGATCACTTTGGCAGTGGAAGCCATCAACAACGTGTATGTTCCCGGCTACTTCTGGGATGAGGTGGGCATCACCCTGGCCCTTTGCCGGGGGATAAACCATCCCCAGGTGGTTCTGGCGTTTGACTGTTTTCACCAACAGCTATCCGGTGGGAGGTTGACCGATCACCTGCTGGAGGGTTTACCGTGGGTGGGGAGGTTCGATGTGGCCGATGTGCCAGGACGGGGACAGCCCGGCACCGGAGAGATCAACTATGTCCACCTGCGCAAAGTGCTGGAATCGGGGGGATACGATGGTCTGGTTTCTTTTGAATTGGACCCGATCAAGGGCGACAGCGATCAGGCCGCCCGGGCCTGCCGACAGGTTTTCGGCTTCTAAAACGACCATATCGGTTGCCTGGCCATCGGCCATTGGCAACCGCGTCACACAGGCCATGACCAATGGTGATCTGCCGCTTCGAACAGTCGTCGTTCTTAGTTGCCGGAGCCGTCGATCCCGCGGGCCGCCGCCCGAGCCACATATTCGGCCGCGAAGGCTGCAAAGCGCTCGTGAAGCTCGGTCGTGACGACACTGGCTGCGAGTTCGGTGAGCTGACCGACCGCTGCGGATAGGGCCGGGATCTCCTCGGATGGCATGCCGCTCTCGACGAACGGCTCCCAGAAGTGGCGTTCGAAGACATCGCGGAATCGCTCGGCGATGCTGTTCACTGCGGTAGTGAGGAATTGGTACTCATCGAGGATCTCGAAAGCGGGTATGCTCAGTCGGGCTACGGCTACGCCGATGTCGACGAAGGCTTCGTTTGATACCACCACTTCTGTCCCGTCGATTTCGATCAGGCCGATCTCGACCGCACGTTGGATGTCGGCCTGGACGAGGTCTACGCCTGCGAAGCGTTGGGCGAACTCCGCCAGTGATAGGCGCAGCGGTCTGCGTCCGAGTGTGGGTGCGATATCACTGATCCCCAAGAGGTGAGAGAGCGATCGGCCCGCGTTCCAGAAGTCCAGGGCTTCTTTGACGGCGGCCAGTGAGAACCCTCGTTTCTGCAGGTGAGCGATCAGGCGCAGACGGTCACGGTGGCCCGCGTTGTAATAGCCCACCCGACCTCGTCGTTCCGGCGGTGGAAGCAGTCCCTTGTTCTGGTACAGTCGCACCGTCGAAGTGGGGATGCCGGCATCCTGGGCTATCTGGTCAACGGTCATCTCCCCCGCATTGTCGACCGACGGGGACAAGTCACCTCTCTTTGTTTGGGTCATGAGAATTATTGTAGTACCATTTGATTTGTTAGTAAACACTCAACTATTATATGATAGTAGAATGAAGTTCCCGTCAATCTATGTCGAGACCCACATCAACGCCACCGTCGATGAGGTCTGGGCCCGCACCCAGGAGCCAAAGGTCCACCAGCGGTGGGATGTTCGCTTCACCGACATCACCTACCTCGAACGCGTCGGGAACGAACCGCAACGGTTCGTGTACGCAACCAGGGTGGGCCCGGGACTACGCGTCGACGGCCGTGGGGAAACACTGGGAGAACGCCACCGGCCTGACCGTACCGCCTACTCGGGGCTCAAGTTCTGGAGCGACCATTGGCTTTCCCTGATCCTTGAAGGCGCCGGCTACTGGCGCTATGTGCCGACCGTCTCCGGCACACGGTTCTTAACCCGCTACGACTACCGGGTCCGCTGGGGCGCGTTTGGCAAGATTGTTGATCGCATTCTGTTTCGCCCCGTCTTCGGCTGGGCTACCGCGTGGAGCTTCGACCGGCTCCGCCTCTGGATCGAAAACGGGATCGCGCCGGAACGCTCCCGTAAGCAAACCGTAGCCCATACGCTCGCGGTTCTCACTCTCGCATTCGTATGGATCTACCACGGCATCGTGCCAAAGCTGCTTTACCGCCATGCCGGCGAGTTCGAACTGCTGACAGCCGCCGGCGCCGGTTTCGGAGACGCCGACCTAGCGCTTACCCTCGTCGGTCTGGTTGAGGTCGGATTTGGGATATCCCTCCTGCGCTGGTGGCGACATCGCTGGCCCTTCCTTATCACGCTGGTCGCTATGCCTGTGCTTACCCTTGGGGCGTTTGCCGGCGACGGTTCTGCCTTCGCCAGGCCGTTCAACCCGATCACCCTCAACATCGGGCTAATGGCGCTTGCTGCAATCGCCCTGCTTACTCGAAACGACCTGCCATCGGGCCGAAGGGCCTTACGCCACCAACCTCGGGAGATAGGAGAGGAGACTTGACATGATCTCGATCTACAAACAGGCGCTCGGCGCCGACTTCGAGCGCCTGCACCCCAAGATGCAGGAACGGTTCGGGTTCGCCAGCGCGGATCACGTCGCAAATATCGGCACCGGAATCATGGACGAAATTACCCGGGGATCAGCGATCACGATCCCCTTCCTGCTGGTTGGCGCCACCCGCAACCTGCTCTTTCCTGAACAGGGCGCGGACATTCCTTTCACCGTCGCGAACTACGCCTACATTGACCGGTTCGGACGCGAAACCATCACCTGGCATCGCGCCTTCAACTTCACCAAGCGCCGGCGCTTCTTCGAGGCTGCAATGATCTACAGCTCTCGGCGCCGGTCCATTGTTGACTACCTCGGCACTCACCAACACCTGGCCACTGACCTTCGCTGCTGGGTCGATGACGATGGCGGCATGAATTTTGCCAGCGGAGACCACCGCTGCTATGAGGGTCCCATCCGTTTCCGTCTTCCCAGGTTTTTCACTGGCCATGCGATCGCGCGCGAATGGTGGGACGACGACATCGGCCGCTACCGCATCACTGTTAACATCACCAACCCGATCCTTGGTCGCATCCTCGGTTACCGTGGCACCTTCACCAACGAAACGGTCCACATCTCCGGCCCCACGGACATCCCACCGGAGATATGGCCCAGGCGAGAACAGGAAAGCGAATAAGACTTTCCACGGCTGGTTCTCCACCCTAAAGGTCACCTCGAAGCAGGGCTCTTGTCGGCTGTCCTTGGGTTTCGTAGAATCGGATGGTGATGCTGGACGACATTCTTTCCTTCACCCGTCGGCGGATCGCCGGGCTCCCCGAACAGCCGGAGAATCACGCCGCGGCCCGGAGGCCGGCCCGATCGCTGGGCGCGGCGCTGGGCGGGGCGGGACTGGCGGTGATTGGGGAGGTCAAGAGACGCTCTCCCTCCCGGGGAGTGTTGGCCGCCGGACTGGATCCGGTGCGCCAGGCCCGGATCTACGAGCAGGCCGGGGCGGCGGCGGTGTCGGTGTTGACCGAGCCGAAGCATTTCGGGGGGTCCAATGACGATCTGAGCATGGTGGCCGAAGCGGTGGGAATTCCGGTGATTAGGAAGGACTTTGTTTTGGACAACGCTCAGGTATGGGAGTCGCTTCGTATCGGCGCCGACGCGGTCCTGCTGATCGTCGCAATCCTGGACGACCGTCGGCTGACCGAACTCTTGGAGACAACCGCCCGAGCCGGGCTGGCGGCGCTGGTCGAGGTGCACAATCCCGAAGAGGCGCAGCGGGCGCAGGAGGTCGGCGCTCAGATAATCGGGGTCAACAATCGGGACCTTCGCAACTTCACGGTCGACCCGGGGACGGCTCGGCGAGTGGCGCCCTTTTTGTCCGGGGCGGTGGTTAGGGTCGCCGAAAGCGGGATTCACACCCCCGCTCAGGCTGCGGAGATGGCTGCGGCGGGCTACGACGCCATTCTGGTGGGGGAGGCATTGGTGTGCGCCCCCCATCCCGGGGAGTTGGTGTACCAAATGAGAGCCGCCGCGCCCTGATGGTCTGGGTGAAGGTGTGTGGGCTCTCGGAAATGGCCGATCTGGAGGCGGCGGTGGAGGCGGGGGCCAATGCCTTTGGGCTGGTGCTGGCGGCCGGTACTCCGCGCTGTCTCACGGTTGAGCAAGCCCAAGGCCTGGCCGGCTCCTTTCCCATTCCCGGCTTTTTGGTGACGGTGGATGAAACCCCCGAGGACCTGGTGGAGTTGGCTGAGCGAATCGGTGCTCGGGGAGTGCAACCCCATGGAAAACATCAGGCCGAGGCGGCCGAAGCGGCTCTAAGCCAAGGGCTGATGGTGCTCCGACCGGTCAAGGTGGGCGCCGACCAGGTGTCGCTGGATCATGTGCCCGACTCCCAGATTCCCATTCTCGACACCGCCGACTCCCGTCGGCATGGGGGAACCGGCCGGCCCTTTGATCACGACAGCCTGCCTTCCATTCACCGCAAGTGGGTTTTGGCGGGGGGGCTGGGCCCCCACAATGTCGCCCAAGCCGTGAAAAAACTGCAACCCTGGGGTGTTGACGCTTCTTCTCATCTAGAGTCAGCCCTCGGAGTGAAAGATCCCTCCCTGATCCGATCGTTCGTGAAAGAGGCCAAAAGGCAATGAGCCCCCGACTGCAACGTCCCGACCGAAGGGGCCGATTTGGCGAATTCGGTGGCCGGTTTGCTCCCGAGACGTTGATGACGGCGCTGGAGGAACTGGAGGTGGAGTTCACCGTTGCGTGGGCCGATCCGTTGTTTGTGGGGGAGTATCACCGTCTGCTCGAACTGTACGTGGGCCGCCCCACCCCTCTCTATCCGGCCCACCGCCTGAGCGAGCGGCTCGGGGTCGAGGTGTGGTTGAAGCGGGAGGACCTCGCCCATACCGGCGCTCACAAAATCAATAACGCTCTCGGTCAGGGACTGTTGGCCCACCGGATGGGAAAACCGCGCATCATCGCCGAGACCGGGGCGGGACAGCATGGGGTGGCCACCGCCACCGCCGCCGCCGTGCTGGGATTGGAGTGCCAGGTTTACATGGGGGAGGTCGACATCCGCCGCCAAGCGCCCAACGTTTCCCGCATGAAGATCCTGGGCGCCGAGGTGGTGGGAGTGGCTTCGGGGGCGGGGACGCTCAAAGACGCGGTGAGCGAGGCCATGCGGGACTGGGCGGGGACCGTGGAGGATACGCAGTATGTGATCGGGTCGGTGGTCGGCCCTCATCCCTTCCCGTGGATGGTTCGAGAACTGCAGAAGGTGATCGGGGAGGAGATACTCCTCCAGTCCGAGCAACTGCCCGATGTGGCGGTGGCCTGTGTGGGGGGAGGCTCCAACGCCATCGGCATGTTCTGGCCGTTGGCGGGAACGGGAGTGGAGCTGGTGGGGGTGGAGGCCGGCGGAGAGGGAATCGGCACCGGTCGTCACGGGGCTTCCATTGGAGCGGGAAGTCCGGGCATCCTACACGGCGCTCGCACCTTCATGCTGCAGGACGAAGACGGACAGGTCTTGGAGGCCCACTCCATCTCGGCGGGTCTCGACTACCCGGGGGTGGGACCGGAGCATTCCTATTTCCAGGAGATGGGCCTGGCCCGTTATGTCTCGGTAACCGACCGGGAGGCGCTGGCCGGGGTGAGGCTGCTGGCGAAGACCGAGGGAATCATTCCCGCCCTGGAGAGCGCCCACGCGGTGGCCTGGGTGGCCAGGGAGGCCTTGGCGCTTCGCCACAAGACGGTGTTGATCAACCTGTCGGGAAGGGGGGACAAGGATATGGAGCTGTTGGTGGAGCGGCTATGAGCGTGGAGGAACGGGCCACGGCGGCCAAGGCGGCGCGGATGCTCTCGGGCGCCGAACGGATCTCCGACCTGTTCGCCACCGCCCGACGGGAGGACCGGTCGGTCTTTCTCCCCTACCTCACCGCCGGACTTCCCGATCCGGTTTCCTCCCCCCGGTTGTTCCAGGCAATGGCGGAGGCGGGCGCGGATGGCGTCGAAGTGGGAATTCCCTACTCGGATCCGCTAATGGACGGGCCGGTTATCTGTCGGGGAAGCGAACAGGCCATCGCCGCGGGAGCTTCTTTGGACAAAAGCCTGTCCATCCTGGGAGAGGTGGCGGAGAGCACCACTCTTCCCTCTCTGGCGATGACCTACTCCAACCCGGTGTTCCGCCGGGGTGCGGACTGGTTTTGCGATCGCTTGGCGGAGGCCGGCGCCGCAGGAATAATCGTGGCCGACCTGCCTTTTGACGAGGCCGGACCGTTGAGCGAGGCGGCCCGCCTTTACGGTTTGGGGATGGCGCTGTTCGTGGCGCCCACTTCCGGCTACAGCCGGATAGAGGCGGTGGCCGAGGCGGCGCCGTCGTTCATATACGCGGTCGCCAGCCTGGGTGTTACCGGAGAGAGAAGAGAATGGGGAAGCCGGGTCGAGCAACTGGTGAATAGGATCCGAGAGGTAACGGACATTCCGGTGGTGCTGGGAGTAGGGATTTCCACTCCGGAGCAGGCGGCGACCGCCGCCCGGCTGGCCGACGGGTTCATAGTGGGCAGCGCTCTGGTCCGCCGGGTCTTGGAAGCATCCGATGCCGATGAGGCGGCCCGATCGCTGGAAGTGGCTGTGGGGGAGATGGCCGCCGCCGCTCGTCGATAAAACTCGGAGAGGCGGAAACTCTAGGTCGCGAGATGTCTGGGGGGATGGGGGAGAGACATGTCAGAGGATTGTCCTGCCCGATCCGAGATTCAAAAGGGGGAACCATGGCTTGGGATAGCGAAGGTAGGGGAAACTTGGGGGAGATCCATCGGGGTGAAAGCCGCCGGTCTGGGTTTTGGAGGATCTGCTGCGTCCCATCGCCGATGGGCTGGTTGACCGTGACTCGCCGGGTCGGAGAAGGACGGAACAGGCCACCCCGAGCAGATCGTTTTCATAGAGAATCGGATCCTTTCGATCACCCTGGTGGGAGTCGCGGTTCACCAACTTGAAAACTGGAAACGGGTAAGCTTCACGGAAGACCCCTCTTCTAGAATCTTAATAGAGGTTATGCATTACTTTCTTTCACATCGGGGTTGGCGATGGGTGGCAGCCCCTTTGGCGTTGGGGCTTTGGATCTCAACGCTTGCCGTCGCCCAGGATTCTGTTGAGGCTGTCGAAGACTCTGAGCAGGTTGCCGTAGCCGAAGATTCCAGTCAGATCTTGACGAAGCGGGATGCGGCCGTTTTGCTGGCTGCCTCCATGGAACTTCCCACCGACCAGCATTGGCTGGGGCTCTTCGCGGATGTGGCGGAGGGGAGTGAAGGGTCGCAGGCAATCGAAGCTTTGGCGTTGGCGGGGGTGATTACGGCAAACTCCGACGGGACTTTCCGACCTGAAGACGCCGCCACTCGGGGAGAGTTCGCCGTTCTGATGGTTCGAGCCTTTTTCCCTGACGCGGGAACGCCTTCGCCGGTGCCGTTTGTTGATTTCCCCGAAGGGGCGTTCTACACCGATGCGGCGCAATACCTGTACGGACTTGGGGTTACCAAAGGATGCTCGGTTGATCCACTTCGCTTTTGTGGTGAAGACGCCATCACCCGATGGCAGGCGGAGACTTTGCTGGCGAGACTGATGGCGGTTTCCGATATTCGTCGGCTGCACACCTTTGGGAGTTGTGAGGATCTGTTGGGCTATTACATTGAAAACGCTCTGGAGCGGGTGGGTCCATATGGGTTGGGTGGGGATCGGCTGATACGGGTCTTCTTCGGCCAAGATGAAGCGATGGCAACGGAGGACAGCATGGCCGTGGCTTCCGCGACCTCGCAGTCGGATTCTTCCTTTAGCGGCACCAACGTGCAGGTGGCGGGAGTGGATGAGGCTGATTTGGTGAAAACCGACGGCCGGCACATCTATTCGGTGCTGGACACCCAAAACCTGTTGCGGATCGTTGAGGTAAGCGATGGCGGGGTGAGGGTGCTTTCCTCGCTGGATGTCGGTTTTCGGCCCGGTGGGATGTTGCTTTGGGAAGATACGTTGTTGTTGGTGGCCGGCGAGGGGCGGGTGGGGTCGGTCACGCGGATCGTGCAGGTCGATGTCTCCGATCGCCGGTTTCCGAAGGTGGTTGCGGACCTCAGTGTGGACGGTCTCTACAACGGCGCCCGGTTGTCGGACGGAATCGCGCGGTTGGTGATCACTTCCCAGCCGGTGGGCTTGGAGTGGGTGCATCCCCGAGGCGGCGGCTTGCGAGCCGAGCAGGAGGCGATCGATGCCAACCGGGAGTTGATAAGGAATTCGACCCTGGACAACTGGTTGCCGGCCTATGTACTGGAGGATCCGGAGGGCGGCGCGCCGGAATGGGGGCGGCTGGTGGATTGCTCCAATGTATTGGCGCCGGGAGTTTTCTCGGGTTTGAATACACTTTCCATTGTTACTTTTGATCTCTCCCAGGGGATTTCCGACTGGGCTTCGGCGGGTGTGGTGGCTGGGGGGGAAACCATCTACGCCACCCGGGACAGTGTCTATGTGGCCACTTCGCGCTGGATCGACTGGCGGTCTCTTTCCGAGGATGATGTGCGGTCCAGGTCGTTGGGTTACACGACGCTGATTCATAAGTTCGACACTGCTCGCCGGCCCGTCTATGAGGCCAGTGGTGAGGTGGCGGGGTTCCTGCTGAATCAGTTTTCCATGGATGAGTACCGGGGCGACCTGCGGGTGGCGGCCACTACCTCACCTTCTTGGTGGTGGTCGGACGATTCGGAAAGTCATGTGACAGTGCTCCGTCCCGCTGGCAAATTGCTGTCGGAGGTGGGATCGGTGTGGGGTTTGGGAGAGGGTGAGCGTATCTTTTCGGTCAGGTTCATGGGACCCGACGCCTATGTGGTTACTTTCCGTCAGGTCGATCCTCTTTACGCCCTGGATCTCTCGGATCCGTTCGAGCCGGAGGTGCTGGGACAACTGAAGATTCCTGGATTTTCCTCCTATCTTCATCCGGTGGGCGAAGACCTGCTGTTGGGAGTAGGCCAGGACGCAGATGAAACAGGCAGAACCGAAGGAGTACAGGTCTCCCTCTTCGATGTCTCGGATCCGACCGATCCCCGCCGCGTAGCCCAACTCCGTCCCCTCGAAGAAAATGGGCGGGGTCCCGACTCCAGCCGGTCACCGGTGGAGGGGGATCACCGGGCGTTCACTTTCTTGGACGGCTTGGCGTTGATTCCCTACCAGGCCTATTGGTGGGATGACGAAAGGACGAGGGACGCGGGGGTGGCGGCCGTCGAGGTGGAGGGCAGCGATTTGGTCTTACAGGATCTGCTGCGTCCCATCAGCGACGGTCCGGTCGGCAAGGACTCCCCGGAGCGGAGGAAGGCGGAACGGGCCGTGCCCGTGCGGGTGATAATCATCGAAGATCGGATCTATTCGATCACCCCGGTGGGTATCGCCGTTCACCAGATGAACACCTGGAAACGGGTGACTTTTATGGAGTACCCGGTCCGCTAGAACAAACGTCGGAAACCTTTCCACCGGGGGAGCGTCCTGTAGGGAGAGGGGGAAGACAAGTCATAAGAATTTGTCTACGCCTAATTTGAGATTCAAAAGGGGAAAAACTATGAAACGTCTGCTGGCTGTGACAGTGGTCGGGATGATGCTGGCTGCGGCCTGCGGTTCCGACGATCCTGGTGAGACCGGCGCCACTGTCGCCACCACCGCCACTTCTGCGGTTGCCACCACCACCACTTCTACTGTCAATCAACCCACTTCTACTACCCGCGTCGGTACCCCCACTACCGGAAGCGGCGCCGCCCCCACCCTCTTGGCGGTTGGACTGCGGAACTTTCCGAATTGCGACGACCTGCTGGACTATTACATCGAGAACGCCTTGGAGCAGGTGGGACCCTACGGACTGGGTGGGGATCAGGTGGTACGGGAGGTCATGGAAGAGATGGCCATGGCAGCCGACAGCATGACCGCGGCTGCCCTTCCCTCACAGTCGGGTTCTTCCTTCAGCGGCACCAATGTGCAGGTGGCGGGAGTGGACGAGGCCGACCTGGTCAAGACCGACGGCAGATACATCTATTCACTGCTGGACTCCACCACCCGGCTGCGGATCGTCGAGGTGAGCGGGAGCGGAGTGATCGTGCTTTCCTCGCTCGACGTTGGTTTCCAGCCTCGAGAGATGCTGCTTCATGAGGACATGTTGTTGTTGGTGGCTACCGAATGGCGGGTGGGGTCGGTCACCCGGATCGCCCAGGTCGACATCTCCGATCGTCAATCGCCGGAGGTGGTTGCGGACCTGAGTGTGGACGGTCTCTACAACGGCGCCCGGCTGTCGGATGGAACCGCTCGGTTGGTGATCACCTCCCAGCCGGTGGGGATGGAGTGGGAGCATCCCCGCGGCAGCGGTTTGCGGGCCGAACAGGATGCGATCGAAGCCAACCGGGAACTGATCAGGAACTCCACCTTGGACAACTGGTTGCCGGCCTACGTACTGGAGGATCCGGAGGGCGGCGCGGCGGAATGGGGACAGCTGGTCGATTGCTCCAACGTTTTGGCGCCGGGGGTCTTCTCGGGCTTGAATAGTCTTTCCATCGTTACCTTCGATCTCTCGGTCGGGATAACCGAGTGGGCTTCGGCGGGGGTGGTGGCTCAGGGGGACATCATCTACGCCACCGCGGACAGTGTTTATGTGTCCACCTCCCGGTGGATCGACTGGCGGACGCTTTCCGATGATGACGTGCGGGCCGAGTCATTGGGCTACACCACGCTGATCCACAAATTCGACACGGCCCGCTCTGGCCGGCCTGTTTATGAGGCCAGCGGCGAAGTGGCGGGTTTCCTGCTGAACCAGTTCTCCATGGATGAGTATCAGGGAGACTTGCGGGTGGCGGCTACCACCTCCCCGCCCTGGTGGTGGTCGGACGACTCGGAGAGTCACGTAACGGTGCTCCGCCCCGATGGCGCTTTGCTGTCGGAAGTAGGGTCGGCGTGGGGCCTGGGAGAGGGAGAGCGCATCTTTGCGGTCAGGTTCATGGGACCCGACGCCTATCTGGTCACATTCCGTCAGGTAGATCCCCTCTACGCCCTGGATCTCTCGGATCCGCTCAACCCGAAGGTGCTGGGACAGTTGAAGATCCCCGGATTCTCTTCCTATCTTCATCCGGTGGGCGAAGGCTTGCTGTTGGGAGTAGGCCAGGACGCAGATGAAGAAGGTAGAACAGAAGGGGTACAGCTCTCCCTCTTCGATGTTTCGGACCCGACCGATCCCCGCCGGGTAGCCCAACTGCGTCCCATCGAA
Source organism: Acidimicrobiia bacterium (assembly GCA_965248705.1). GTDB lineage: Bacteria > Actinomycetota > Acidimicrobiia > Spongiisociales > ZC4RG35 > Bin76. The sequence continues at coordinate 1,909,780 of CBDFJY010000002.1, forward strand.
GACGACGACTGGAAACCCGACCACAGCTGGTCACCGGTCCAGAACGATCACCGGGCATTCACTTTCTTCGACGGCTTGGCGTTGGTTCCCTACGAGGCTTACCGGTGGGATGATGAAGAAGAAGAAATGAGTGATGCGGGAGTGATAGCCGTCGAGGTGGATGGCGCCGATCTGGTCTTGGAAGATCTGCTGCGCCCCATCGCCGACGGGCCGGTGGGCCGTCGGTCCCCGGATGGGAACAGGGTGCAGCGCGCGGTCCCGCAGCGGGTAATAGTCATCGAGGATCGGATATATTCGATTACCCGGGTGGGTATCGCCGTTCACCAGATGGGAACCTGGGAGCGGGTGGCTTTCGTGGAGTACCCTGTCCGTTAGTCAGTACCGCTCCAGCGGAGAGGTAATCTCGGTGTGGGGGTCATATGACGGCGAATGAACGGAGGCTCTTTGATGTCAATGGTTGAATACTCGGTGGAGGGCGCGGTGGCGGTGGTGCGTCTCAACCGGCCCCCGGTCAATGCACTCTCCTTGGAGTTGGGCGCCGAGCTGAACCAGGCCTTCGGCAGGGCGGAGGATCCCGCCGTCCGGGCGGTAGTCGTCACCGGCCGGCCCCATTTCGCAGCCGGGGCCGACATCAAGGGGTTTCAGTCCGCCTATGACTCCGGGGAGCTCACCGACAACTTGGCCGCAGAGTTGGTGGACGCCATCTGGCGATTGGAGGCGCTGGCCAAGCCCACCATTGCCGCCATCTTCGGATACGCCCTGGGAGGCGGTCTGGAGTTGTCCATGGGTTGTGATTTCCGCTATCTGGCCTCCGATGCCCAGGTGGGACAGCCCGAGATCAAGCTGGGAATAATTCCCGGAGCGGGTGGCACTCAGCGGCTGGCCCGCCTCATCGGGTTTCAGCAGGCCAAGGAGATCGTCATGTCGGGCAGGTTCGTGCCAGCCGACGAGGCGTTGGAGTTGGGACTGGCTGACAAGGTATTTCCGACTGATGAACTGTTGGCTCGGACCATGGAAGACGCCCAACGCTGGGCGACTGGCCCCACCGTGGCGCTGGGCGCCGCCAAGCGGGCCCTGATCGGCGGGCTGGGGCTCCACTTGCGTGAGGCGATGGAAGTTGAGCGCCGGGCCTTTTTGGACTGTTTTTGGAGCGACGACGCGCAAGAGGGCGTGGCGGCGTTTCTTGAGAAGCGCCGGGCGACTTTCGGAGGGACTTAGCCCTCCTGCCCCAACTCGGTTTCCACCCACTGCTGGAAGCGGACCAGGTCGGCCTGAAATATCCGACGGAGGATGGACCGGGCCGCCCATTTGGCAAGGACGCCGCCCATGTACCAGGGAAACCTGAGTTGTTCCACCCAGGTGAGCCTGCTCCCCGGGGGATTATCCGACAATTCGAAGCGCCCCCAGCCGCCGATCCGACCCGCATGGCGAACGCCGAGGCGTTTCTCCTCTATCCATTCGTCAATCTCCATTAGATCAACGGTGCGCAAAGGACCCACCCGGGTAGGCACTTTCATCCGTACTCCGATTCCCCGGCGTTGGTCGGTCACGAAAGATATGGAAACAGCGTCGTTCATCCATTGTGAGTAGGAGGAAAGGTCGGCAAGCCGCTCCCAGACGACGGTGGGAGGGGCTGCTATGTCAACCGATACCGCTATGGGTCGCATGAGAACCAATTCTAAGAGTTATCCACGCGGTCGATATTTTGCTAATTGGCAAGGACGACATCCCCTATCTATCAGGGATATTGGCGAGGTTCAGGTTGGGTGGGTAGGGTGATATTTCACCGTGTCGCCTTCCCTTTCCGCTTTTCCCTTGGGATCTTTTTATCAGCGGGTCAAGGCCCGTGTGGCCATCTACCGCCATGGGTGGTTCAAGGTACTGGTGGGGTTTCTGTTCGGGGTGGCGGGGGTGTCCTAAAGAGTCGTCAACGATTCTCTCTGACTTTTATGGCCCGGGCTGTTATGCTGAAAGGCGCCCTCGGGGGTGGTGTAATTGGTAACACGACAGGTTCTGGCTCTGTTATTGAGGGTTCAAGTCCTTCCCCCCGAGCCAAGGCGGGTATGCTACCGGCCTTGTTGGCCCCGTCGTCTAGTGGCCTAGGACGCCGGCCTCTCAAGCCGGTAACGCCGGTTCGAATCCGGTCGGGGCTGCCATGTTCGACCATCCCTCGCTAATCAGCGAGGGACTCGGCGTTTGGGCGGTGGCCTGACACGTAGTCTCCTTGGGCACTGCTTCGCAAAAAGACCTCAACTTAACATCGAATTGATTATCCTAGACGGATACAAACTTTCTTTAAGTAACCAGAAGCGAGGTCGATATGATGAAGAATACCAATAGGGAAGATGCCGGATACCCGTCCGTGATCGATACCGGACAGGTGGCAGAACTGTTGGGTATGAACGTGCAGATGGTGCGCAAATACGCCCGCGAAGGCCGGCTTCCCGCCTACCAGTTGCCAGGATCGCGGGTATACCGGTTTTTTTACTCCGAGGTGATGGATCACATCAGGTCCCATCCGGTGTATTCGGACCAGAGTCAGACTCAAAAGACTCCCTAGCCGTCAATGCGCAGGGCCACTTTAGGGTGGGAAGAGGACGTGTCACCACCGCTATCTCATCTATGGGGAGATAGGAGTCGAATCCCGCCGGGTCCACCAGCCAAAGATGGTCGACGGCGACCACTCTGATCCTTCCCCGTCGGGGGTTTCCCAGCGACGGGGCATACACTTCCACCACCTCCTGGGTCAACTCCATCTCCGTCAGCCGAGCCCGCCAGGTGGGGGCCATTCCTCTCGCCTCTGTCCCTCCCGCGGAGCGTTTGGTTACCCGGAGGGCGATCCGAGCGAGCCGGGCATCGACGCAGAGATGTTCGGTGTTGATGGTGACATAGTCCTTCCCGCCTCCCACCACCTCGCCGGTTAACTGCAGTTCGCCGATTTGCATGGTCAGGCGATCCCCCCGATGGAGGAGCATTTTGGTCACGTCACGCAAGGTACGGCGACGGAGACGGTCTTGGTGTGTCTCGAACTCGGTGGCCTCTAACTCCGCCCGCCACTCCTGTCCCACTCCTTGACGCAGGTAGCGGGCGAGGTCTGCCATCGCGTTCTCCGTCGAAGGCTGCTCATGATCCGGTGAAGTCGTGGAAAAATTTGTCATGTTGGGAAAACTCTCCTCCCTGATTAGCTGGATGCCTACTACCCGTCATATATAGTCGGTCGTCGAACTTACATTTTCTACAGCGCCGATCGGGGTGGTCGGCTCAGGGAGGGACATGGCCCCTTTTACTTCTTCAAGTAAAGCTGACGGTCGGCCTGACGGCGCTCCTCATCGGCGGAGATGGTTTCCGGCGATCTCGGGCGTCCATCTGTTGATCGTTGCGGTCGGCGTGTTGGCTCTGGTTGCCAACCTGGTGCTCTTACGACGCGGCGAGGCGCCACCTACGCAAATGGCGGTGAGCAGCGTCGATCTGGCGCCGGGGCGGAGACTCCAGCCCGAGGACATTCAGTTGACGCCGCTTGATGTCACAGAACCGATCGCTTCGGGTTTGGTCTCCGAAGCCGAGTTGAGCGAATACGAGGGATGGGTGGTGGCCAGGCAGACGGAGGCGGGATCCCTCCTCAGCAAGGCGAGCCTGCGGGCGCCTCTCACCACCCTGGGATTTCGGGCAATGAGTTTTCCGGTGGAAGCCGAGCATGCCACGGGTGGAGATTTGATCCCCGGCGATCTGGTGGATGTGATCAGAGTGGACAAGGAGCGGGCTTCCTTCGTGGCCACTGCGGTGCCGGTGCTGGCTGTCTCTACCCAGTCCGAGGGCGCACTGGGCTTGTCCGGTGGGGGCTTTTATCTGGTGTTGGAGGTGGATGACCGGACCGCTCTGTCTTTGGCGCTGGCCTTGGCCCATGCCGAGGTGGAGGTGCTGCGTTCCACCGGGTCCATCCCGGTGGAGGTTCATACCCTGGATGAGTCGTCGGCTTCCACGGAAGACTCCCTGTTCCGCCTGGGCGCGGAGAGCGACTCGATCACCGATGAATTTCCGGACTCGGATTGGTACCCGTTGGCCGAAAGAGGAGTTTTACCGTGAGAGACATCGAGATAGCCCTGGCGGTTTCTACCCGCCGGTGGTCCGACCATCTGCACCGTTTCCTGGTTGACCACGGAGGGGCGAGAGTCCGCTTATATGTGATGCAGCCCCAGGATGCCTTCTCGGAGAGGTTCGATGTCCTTTTGATAGACGATATCTGCTCGTTTCTGTCTCCCCATCTGGTGAAGAAGCTGAACCGAAGTGGCCGCCGGGTGGTAGGCGTCTACGACCCGGCCGAATTCCCTGACGGAAAAGACCGGCTGTTGGCATGCGACGTAACCGAGGTGATCGAAGCCGACGCCGGCCCCGAGGAATTCCTGACCCTGGTGGATCGGATGGGGATCGTCAGAGAAACCGAAGGGGACTGGATCAGAGACGAGACGATGCCCGGTCCGGCCAGGGCCCAGTCCCAGCTGCGGCGCCCGTTTGTGGCGGTCGGCTCTCCACCGGGTGGATGCGGCGCTACCGAAGTGGCCATCGCTGTAGCCCGCCGATTAGCAGAGCGACACGACACGGTGGCGTTGCTCGATGTTGATCAACGGGCGCCGTCGGTGGCACAGCGACTGGGACTGGGGCTCTATCCCAACCTCTTGACCGCCATCGACGCGGTTCACCATCACAGCGAGAGCCTCGAGGCCTGTTTGCATACCCTGCGAGGAACCTCGCTCCGGGTGCTTCCCGGCGTTCCCAACATCGTAGACCGGGTGGAGCTTCGTCAGGGGGAGGTGGCCGAAGTGTTGTTGGAGACGGGAAAGCTGGCCGATGTAACGGTGGCCAATTTCGGGTTTTGGGATAACACGCGGGGCGGTCAGCACATCTGGGACGCCACCGGAAACGTGTCTGACGCGGTGATGGCCGTTGCCACGGTCCTGGTGGGGGTGGCCCTTCCCAATCCGGTGGGGGTCACCCGGATGATCGAATGGATCGGCCGGCTCCGGGCAAAGCACCCGAGCATCGCCGCCCTGTTGGTGGTCAACCGCACGCCCGCGGTTCTCTCCCAGAGAAGGGCATTGTTCGGGGAGCTGTCCAGGGCGGTCGGACAAGTCCAGGTCGCGTTTCTTCCCGAAGATACGCGGGTTGCCGAAGCAGCCTGGAATGGGGTCGTGGTAGAGAGAGGAAAGTTCCGGCGGGGCTGTGATCGGTTGGCGGACCAGGTCCTGGGGGAGGAGATCAAGGTTGGCTGACAGAAGAGGCGCCGGCTACGCGTATGCGGAGATCCGCCGCAGTTCCCTGGATCTGATCGAAGAACGCAACATCGATCCCGAAGCGGATCGGCGAGGCGCCCGTCGACTGGTGGACCGAGCCGTGAAAGAATACTGCCGGCGCACCCAGGTGGGTTGGGGTCGCGCGTTGCGCGATCCATCAGACATGGCCGAGCGGGTGCTTCGCTCCATTGCCGACTACGGCCCCTTGACCGAGCTGTTGGCTCGCCCTGACGTGGAGGAAGTCTTCATCGAGGGACCCAGGGTCACCTTTATCGATGGCGCGGGACGGCTGCAAGGCCTGAAAGAACCGACCACCGTGGAGGAAAACCGGCAGGTGGTGGATCGGCTGCTGGCGGGAAGCGATCGTCGGCTGGATGTCTCCCAGCCCATTGTGCAGGCCCGGGTGATGGGGGACTCGGCTCGGCTGACGGCGGTGATTCCACCCATCGCCGACCAGCTTTCGGCGACCCTCCGGCGCTACGCGCTTCGCCGGGAGAGTCTGGATTCGCTGGTTGAGTTGGGGTCGATGACCCCGGCGGCCGCCCGTTTTTTGGCCGCGGCCATGAAGACCGAATGCGGGGTGTTGGTCTCCGGTCCGCCAGGCGCCGGCAAGACATCGCTCTTGAGCGCCTTGTTGGACTCCTGTCCGCCCACTCGTTGCATCCGTTGCTGTGAAGAGGTGCGTGAGTTGCATATTCCGCTGGTACACGGGTCGTTTTATGAGGCAAGGCCGCCCGGCTTGGACGGGAAGGGAGAGATCAGCCTGCGCATCCTGGTGAAGGCGGTGCTGGCTATGCGTCCCGATCTGATCGTGGTGGGCGAGGTGAGGGGAGCGGAAGCCTTCGAGCTGACCCGAGCTGCCAATGCCGGGTGCGGGTTTGCCTGCACGGTCCACGCCAATTCGGCCGCCGACGCACTCGATGCTCTGGTGAGCGCGGCTTTGATGGCGGGCGAAAATGTTAGTGAACAGGTGGTGCGTCGAGTATTTGCTTCCGCTATCGATGTGGTCGTCCATCTGGATCGGGAACCGCTGGGCGAAGGCCGGGGCGGTCCGATGAGGCAGGTGCAAGAGATTATCTCGGTGGCCCCCGGACTTCACGAATCGTTCTCCACTCAGGCTTTGTTCTCCCGTCCGCGATTGGGAGAACCTATGACCTGGTGCGGAGAGCCTCCTCTCGCATCTCTGGTTTCACGCCTTGAGCGGGCGGCAGGGGCTCCCCTGGCCGTGATAGTGAACGATGACGGGGGTTGGGCGTGAATTTGGTCGCCGCCCTGGCCAGTGGGATTTTCGCCTCGCTCACTCTTGCGGTGCTGATGGGGATCCGGCCCCGTTTGCGGGTGATCCGGTCCCGCACCGATGACGACGCGCGGGAGCTGTGGCTCGCCCAGGCCGGTTTGAACGTCACCCCGCTTCAGTTTGCCCTGGGTTCAGTGGGAGTGGGTGTCCTGGCGCTGGTCATCCTTCTGGGAGTGTCGGGAGTGTGGGTGGTGGCGCTGCCGCCTTCGGTGTTGATATCTCTCCTTCCCCGTTTTTATTTCGCGCGGGTGCGGACGCGACGGCTATCGGAAATCAGAAGAGCCTGGCCGGACGGGATCAGGGATGTCATCGGAGGGGTCTCGTCGGGAATGTCTGTCCAACGGGCAGTCGAGAATCTGGCGCGCTCGGGACCGACGCCACTGCGGGAGGCCTTCGGCCGCTTTCCAATGTTGGCCCGCACCCTGGGAGTCGTTCCCGCCCTGGAATCGATCAAGGAAGACCTGGCCGACCCGATCAGCGATCGGGTGATAGAGGTGCTCATGATCGCTCATGAGCGAGGTGGGGGTTTGATACCGGAGATTCTTCGCGATCTGGCGGATTCCACCTCTATGGACCTGGCCGCCACCGAAGAGGAACAAACCGAGGCTCTGGAGCAACGCATCAACGCCCGGGTGGTATTCATGCTTCCCTGGCTGGTGTTGGTGGCGCTCACTTTCCGCCCCGGCCCTTTTCGGACTTTCTACTCTTCCCCGGCGGGGATGGTGGTGGTGGTGATCGGTGCCGGGCTGTCGCTGTTCGGAATCGCGGTTGTCTCCCGGCTGTCCCGTTCCCAGGAAGAGCCGCGGGTACTTACCGCCTCGGGTGGAGGGGCGGAGCAATGATAGGCCAGCCTGGAAATCTGATCGCGGCCTTGCTCACCTCGATCACGGTGATGGGGGTTATGCTCTGGTTTTTCCCGCTGCCCAAAAGGTTGAGCCGCAGGGTGCGTCCCTATACAGGGGCCGGGGGGTTGTCGGACGGCGGGTCTGACCCTGATGTTCTATTCGGGCGGACCTCAGGCTCTGCCCCGGTTCGGCTGTTTGGCCCGATGATTCTTTCCGCCGCCCACGCAGTGGGGAGGTTCGCCGATCGCATGGGAGAGGAGCAGTTGATCCTTCGTCTGCGACAGGCCCGCTTCTATCCCGGCATGGAGGATCGGGATCGGGTGGCGTCCTATCGGTTGGCGGTGCTGGGCACCGCGGTGCTGTTCGTCGGCTTGGGGGCGGCGACCACCCTGGTGCTCCGCCAATCGACCCTGGTGGTGTTGGCGTCGTCCTTTGGCGGTGGGCTGGTGGGATCCTTTCGGGTGCGCGGCCGGCTGGATCGGGCAGTGGAGCGGCGTAGTTCGATAATGAAGATTGAGATATCCACTATCAATCAGCTTCTGGCGATCAGGGTTCGAGCCGGGAGCGGGGTTATGCATGCCGTGGGAGAGATCGCCGCGCGCGGCAGAGGCGAGGTGATCGGAGAGTTGGGTCTCGCCCTGCGGATGCACCGGTCGGGGATGAGCGCCGCCGAGGCGTTGCGGCGAATGGCCGAGGTCACGCCCGAGTCTTACTGCGCCCGCACCTACAAGCTGTTGGCCTCATCGGAGGAGATGGGGGTGGATTTGGCGGCTGGCCTTCGAGCTTTGGCCGATGACGCTCGCCGGGCTCGCCGGGAGGCACTCAGGAGATCCGCCACCAAAAAACGCTCGGCGATGCTGATTCCCACCATCGCCATCCTGGCGCCGGTCATGTTGCTGTTCGTGGCGGCGCCCCTTCCACAACTGATTCTCGGCTGGAAATAACGGAAGAACGAGAAAGGAAAAGAAGAAAATGCTGACAATGGCATATCAGATCATCGGGGACAAGATCCGGATGATGCATCGTGAGGAGCGGGGTTTGAGCACCGCTGAGTTGTTGGGAAACGCCGCCTTGGCGGTGGTGGCGCTATTGGCCATCTGGGCCGTGTTGCAGGCGCTGGGCACCGACATCGTGGGTTGGATCCGCGGTCAACTTTCTGACCAGCTTGAACAATAGGGGCGTATCCCTACCCGTCATCGGTGGAGTGGCGCCGCTGGTTTGGCTTTCCCGGGCTTGGAAGTGGCTGGGCCGATCTCATGGTTTCGCGACCATCAGCTTTGTGGTTGCGGTCGGCTTTTCGATGCTGTTTTTTGTGCTGCTGGCCAACTTGTTGGCGGTCCAGTACGGACGGGGAGTGGTGCGGGCGGCCTTGGATGAGGGCGCTCGTCACGGCGCTCGCTACGGTGCGAGCGCCGCGGCATGCGAGGATCGGATACGGTCGGTCATGGCAGGACTGTTGGCTGGTGAAATGGGTTCGGGGGTGTCCTATTGGTGTAGCAAGGGAACGGCGAGGACCGAAGCTCTGGCCCGTGTTGTGTTCCCCAGTTGGCTGCCGGGAGTGCCCAACTTCCGCTTCGAGATGGGGGCGACGGCCGCCACCGAACGGAGATAGGATGAAGAGAGACGGAGAGCAGGGCTCGGCGCCAATTGAGTTGGCGTTGGGAATCGGGTTGATCCTGATACCTCTCACTCTGCTCGCCCTTTCCTTCGGTCCGCTCCTCCAGCGGATTGTGTTCGTGAGGATCGCCGCGGCCGAAGCCGCCAGAGAACTGGTGCTCTCCGACGGCTCGGAGGCGGGCGTCCTGGCTCTGGTGCGAGAGATTGCCCGAAATCACAATGTGGAAGTGGGCAGGGTGGCAGTCGGGTTCTGCGATGGAGAAATCAGCCCGGCCGCCGATCCGCCCCGCTCCGGCTGTGGGCCGCCTATCAAGGGAAGGCCGCTAAAGGTCGTGATATCAGCCCGGACGCCGACTTTTGTCACTCCATATGGCACGGTGGGCAATGTAACGGTGAGCGCCTCTCACACCGAGGTGGTGGGACTTTATCGGTCCACCCGATGAAGACGGGAACAGGGCAAAGGGGGTCGATCACCATCTGGCTGCTGGGGCTGGGCATCTGTCTTCTGGTTCTGGGCGGGATCGGGCTGGACCTGTGGTCGACGGTGGTGATGCGCTCTCAGCTGGCCGGGCTGGCGGATGCAATTGCCACTGCGGCGGCCTCTGGTATCTCCGAAGAGCACTGGCGGCGCACCGGGCAGATCCGTCTGGATCCCGACCGGGCGGATCAACTGGGCAGAAGCTTGGCCTCCCAACATCCGGGGGCTCTCCTGTTGGATTCGCCTCCGGCCATCGTGGTCAATCCCGACTATCGCTCGGTTACGGTTGAAGTGGCAGGGTCCGTGTCTTTGACCTTGCTGAGACTGGTCTCCGACTCGGGCCGGATCGAGATAATGGTTTCCTCCACATCCAGACCATACGTGGTCAACTGAAGATGTGCGGGGTCGGGCCTTCTAGAAGATATAGAGACCCGCCACTCCCAGGGCGGCGGTGTAGGCGGCGAAGGGAGCCAGTCCGACACTGCGTAGCACAGAAAGCAGACCGATGATGGCCAGGTAGCCCACCACCGCCGCCACCGCCAGGCCAACCAGAAGCTGCCCCAGAGTTTCGGATGCCAGGTCCATGTGGGTGAGGGAGCGCAGCCCGGCGGCGAGAATGGCAGGAACTGCCAACAAAAACGAATAGCGGGTGGCTTGTTCGGGGGAGAGCCCCCGGGCCATCCCGGCAGTGATGGTCACCGCAGAGCGGGAGACTCCCGGCATGAACGCCAGGGTCTGGGCCAGCCCCACCCACAACCCGTCGCTCCACTTCGCCTCTTCCAGCCGTCCCGTCCGTTTGCCGAGCCACTGTCCCGCCACGAGGGTCACCGCAGTAAAAAGCAGCGCCCCCGACACCAGCGCCAGACGTTCCTGGGCGCTTTCCACCATGTCTTCGACCACGAGGCCCATGGCGGCGGGCGCGGTTCCCAGGGCCAGCAGTCCGAGGATGTGACGCGCCTGGGAGGATCTGCGGAATCCGAGCAGGCTCCGTAGGTCCCGTCGGTAATAAAAGATCACCGCCGCCAGGGTTCCCAGATGAAGAAAGGCGCTGTGCGCCAGGGAGGGGGTGGAGACGGAGAAACCCATCTCCGACAACAAGGCAGGCGCCAGCACCAGATGCCCGCTGGAAGAAACGGGAAGAAATTCGGTGAGTCCCTGTATGACTCCCCAGACGACCGCATCGATCATAAGAGGACACGCTAGCGTTGCGGGGCGACCGCCACGGTGAGTGTTCCATAAGCCGAGGCCGTAGAGACCCGGGCCAGATGCTCTCCGGGGATGGCGATCAACGCTCGTTCCTCGGAGTCGTACGGCTCATCGGCCATCGGGCGGATCACTATTCCCGGTATCGGCTGGCCGAGAGGGGAGAGGTCGTCTCCTCCCGCCACCAACAGCACATACCGGCCGGGGAGAAGGCCGGGAGGAGCCTCCAGTTCCAAAGCCCACCATCCGTCAGGGACCGCGGTCTCGGTGTTGGAGAGGAGCGAGGGCAGGAGGGGGTCTCCTGCCACCAGTGGAACGGCCAAGGTGCCTTGTCCCGTGGTGGGTGGCAAGAGCCCTTCGGGTATCTCTCGATATTCGAGAAGATCATCCGAAAGCTCCGCCGCCGCCGGAATGTCCACCGCCGCGAAGGGATGCAGCGTCACCGGGGCGGGCATTAGCTGTATGAACCAGGAGACCCCCACTATCGCCGCCGCCCCCACCCATTTGAGATAGGGGCGCGGAGCGAACCAAAGCATCCCACAAGATGGGGTTGTTATCGGAGGCTATCGCCGACGAAAAAGAAGGGAAATGTCGCGAGTCAGCGAAATGTTTCCCATTCTCCCGGGTACCGGGGCTGGTCGGTTACTCCGAGGTCGAGCGTTCCGTTGTAGAAGCGCTTTCCGAGGACTTGTCGCTTCCCGATTTGGAATCCGGCTTAGTGTCGCCGCCACTGCCGCCTTTGGATTCAGAAGAGGTTTTTCCGTTGGCGGCCATCGCGGTCGGGTCGGGCTTGCGGGAGTCGGTTACATAAAAGCCGGACCCTTTGAAAACTACTCCCCGGGCGTGAAACACCTTGCGAAGGGACCCTCCGCAGGAGTCGTGAAGGGTGAGCGGCTCATCGGCGAAGGATTGCACCACTTCCAGGCGATCCTCACACTTACGACAAAGGTATTCGTAGGTAGGCATAGCGTGGGATTCGATTCGATTGGGTGTGGAAAACGCTTACGAGGGTACTTCCATCGGCGCTGGGAGCATAAACTGGGTTGGCAGTCATGGAGTTTCCCCTGTGGGCCGCCGTCGCCGTCGCTTATCTGATCGGATCGGTTGACTTCGCGGTTTTTGTGGGTCGGATTCATGGTATCGATATCCGCTCGGCGGGGAGCGGCAACCCTGGAACCGCCAACGTCTTCCGAGTGTTGGGCGTCTTCCCGGGGATCATGGCGCTGGTAGGCGACTTGCTGAAGGGGGTGGCAGCCGCCTTTCTTGGCCTGTGGGCGGCGGAATCAGTTGCGCCGGGAGGGGTCGACCCGGTGAACTCCGGGGTGGTGATGCTGGCCGGGGCGGCGGCGGTGATCGGGCATTGCTATCCGCTGTTTCACCGGTTTCGGGGAGGCAAGGGAGTGGCGACCCTTTTTGGGGTGATGCTCTTCATCCTGCCGGTGGCAACGGCGGTGATGGCGGTGGGATGGGCGGTGGTGGCGCGGGTGGCCAAATTCCCGGCGGCGGGTTCCACGGCCGTGGCGATCTCTCTCCTTCCCGTCAGCTACTGGCAGGGTATGAGGTTCCCGGCCTTAGTCTGGTTGGCGGTGGTCGTGGTTCTAGTGCTCTATCGCCATAAATCCAACCTCGCCACCTGGAGGGAGAGAAGGTTCAGTTCGGGGTGAGCGTGACCGGCGAGAAGATGAAGCCCCTGTCCGCGGCTCGCCGCGAGGTACTTTCCGCCATGAAGCCTCTGCCCACCATAGAAGTTCCCTTGGAAGAAGCGCAGGGATTGGTGCTGGCCTCCGATGTCATCGCTCCTCATCCGGTTCCCCCTTTCGCCAACTCTGCCATGGATGGCTATGCGGTCCGGGTGGCGGATGTGGCGTCCCCGCCGGTGGTATTGGAGATCACAGAAGACCTGGCAGCCGGCCGGGTCGCTTCCGGCTCGGTGCATCCCGGCACGGCCATCAAGATCATGACCGGCGCTCCCATCCCTTCCGGCGCCGAGGCAGTGGTGAAGGTGGAAGACACCGAGCCGCTTGCCGGAGGAAGAGTGAAGGTGATGTCCTCGGTGGCGAGGGGGGTGTCGGTGAGGCCCGTGGGAGGCGACCTGGTCGAGGGACAGCTGGTCCTGTCCACCGGGGTCCGATTGGGCCCCGTTCACCTGGGAGTCCTGGCCACTATCGGGGTCTCTACCCCCATGGTGAGACGCAGAGCCAGGGTGGCGGTGCTCTCCACGGGGGATGAGCTGTTTCCCACTGACTCTCCGAGCCTGCCTCCGGGCGGGATACGCGACTCCAACCGGCCGCTTTTGAAAGGGCTCCTCTTAGAGTTGGGTGTCGAGATCATCGACATGGGGATCATCCCCGACCAGGAGGATCAATTGCGCTCCGCACTTATGGAAGCGGCCTCCCGAGCGGATGTGACCGTCACCTCGGGCGGGGTCTCCATGGGTGAATACGACCTGGTGAAACAGGTCTTGTCAAGCCTGGGTGACATCGAGTTGTGGAAAGTGGCGATGCAGCCCGCCAAGCCTTTTGCCTTCGGACACATCGACGGCGTTCCGCTGTTCGGCTTGCCCGGTAATCCGGTTTCGGCGCTGGTAGCTTTCGAACAGTTTGTTCGTCCCTCGCTGCTGAAGATGATGGGGGCGCGGACGCTCTTTCGTCCACGGGTTCCGGCCGTGGCCGGGCACATTTTCAAGACCAATCCGGAGAAGACCGTATTCGTACGGGTAGTGGTGGGCATGGAAAACGGCCAACTAGTCGCCCGCTCCTCGGGTGGACAGGGGTCCAACGTTCTGTCCGCCGCGGCGTTGGCCGATGGCATGGCGGTGGTTCCGAGAGGGGTGGATGTGATACAGGAAGGGGGATCGGTGGCGGTTGAGTTGCTGCGCTCTTGGGAGTGCCGTACCGAGGAGGAGGTTGAGGATGAGTGACGAACTGACTTATTCGCATCTGGATGAACGGGGAGAGATGCGCATGGTGGAAGTGGGAAACAAGCCGGAGACGATCCGGCGGGCGGTGGCGGAGGCCCGCGTTCGGTTGAGTTCTGAAGTGCGACGTTCGCTTTTGGAGGGAGCGCTTCCCAAGGGAGATGCTTTGGCGGTGGTGAGGCTGGCCGGGATTATGGCCGCCAAGCGCACTTTTGAGCTCATCCCTCTCTGTCATCCGCTGCCTCTCTCCGGAATCGGGGTGGAGGTCGCTCCATCCGAGGAAGGGATGGTGATAACTGCCGCGGTTCGCACCACCGCCCGGACAGGGGTGGAGATGGAAGCCATGGTGGCGGTCTCGGTGGCGGCGCTGGCTCTCTACGATATGGTCAAAGGCTTGGACCGGGGAGCGGTGATCGGCTCTATCCGACTTTTGGAGAAGACCGGTGGCAAGTCGGGGGTATGGAAGGGATAAGGTCGCCGTATCCCGGCCTGGTTGGACAGCAATGTCTCTTGTGTAGACCGTTCAGACTCCCTGTATGTGGTATACTGCCTTCCTCATGGCTGGCCTGATCATTGCTCTCTTCATCATTCTTGTGGCTTGGGGATGGTATCTGATTCCCAAGAAATCGGGCGCTCAAAAAACCTCCACACTGAGCTTTTTCGGCCAGCAGTCCAAGGGTGGCCAGTCCTCCGGCGTCACCGTGATTCCGGTTTCCTATCTCAAAGAGGACCCTGGGCATGACAGACTTGATCCCATAGGCCGAGAGCAACGTCCAATGGCCTCTGCCCGTCGTCGTCGGGTCAGGACATTTTTGGTGGTGCTGGCGTTCCTGTCGGTGGCGGCCGCCCTGTACACCGGCTCGCTCAACTGGTGGCTCGCGCATATTGGAATAGACGCTTTGCTGGTCATCTATTACGGCCTGGCAATGCAGTTCCAGAGCAGCAATGCTTTGGCGTCTTACTCGCCGGGGTCTATGGATAGAGGGGAATCCGTATCGCTCCTCAGAAAGGTCGCAGGCGGCTGAATCCTTTTTAGGGAAGGAGGGGCTGGTAAACTGCTTTTCGCCGTGGGGGTGTAGCTCAGCCAGGCAGAGCACTTCGTTCGCAACGAAGGGGCCACGGGTTCAAATCCCGTCACCTCCACCCGGGAGAGGGGCGTTTTCCCAGGTCAGAAGCCTGTTGACTGTGTTAGTTATCAGTTTCGATACCGAGAATCGGGAACGCTAGTGGATACGCCGGATGGTCTCGGCGCGCCTACGCCCGCCAGTTAGGATAAGACGAAGACCTATGGGGCATTACCGGAGGGTTGCATGGCTTCGACTGGGACGCCTGCGCCAAACCTGACCTTGAGAAACTATGATGGAAAAGACATTGTTTTCGTTGGATGAGCTATCAGGGTCTGTCACAGCCGTGGCACTGGTTCGCCCGACAAAGAGTCTGGCTGACACGGACGTCCGCTCCGTTAGGAAGAAGATGAAGGACAAAGCTTTCGCGAAGTCCGTGAATCGAGAAGACATAGTCCAAGGCGCTGAAGAGTTAGGCGTTGACCTTGACAAACAAATCGTGTTCGTCATCGATGTGCTGAAACCGGTGGCGAATGCACTGAGTCTTACAGCCGGTTAGGTTCGTTGTGATCCTCAAACAGAACACAGCCATAACCCTTTTGGAGGGGAAGGTAGCACTGGTGACAGGAGCAGGTAGAGGTCTCGGCTGGGGAATTGCCAAGGCCTTCGGACTGGCCGGTGTCAAGGTCTGCGCAACCGATGTGAATGAAGCGGAGATGGAAGTTTCTTTCCAAGGAATAGAGATGAGTGGAACCCAGCTACTCAATCTGGGTTTGGATGTAGCCGACCCTGAAATGTTCCACAATGTGGTCCAGAAAGTGGTTGACGAATGGGGCAGGCTAGATGTGCTGGTCCATGCCGCTGCGATAATGCCAGTGGTCAGTCTTGAGAGCACATCCCATGAGGCTTGGTGGCATGAGCTACACATTCATCTAGGTGGTCTGTTTAACGGCACGAAAGCGGTATGGAACGTAATGAAGGCTCAAGGTAGTGGACACATCATGTCTGTGGCCAGCCGTGCCAGCTTTTTCGCTTTTCCCAATGGAGTTGCATACTGTGTGGGAAAACACGGCCAAGAAGCGTTTGCCAAATCTCTGGCCATAGAAGCGGCGCCTCACAATATAGCTATCAACACTATGAGCCCTGGAACTGGAAAGCGACTAAAGCCAACGGGGGTAAGTCTGGCAGAGGCAGAGTTGATGCCCGCAGACGTGAGATCAAGCTGGACGGATCCCACCGAACTGGGTAAGGCGTTTGTCTGGCTAGCGAGCCAGCCTCCAAACAGATTCACTGGACTATGCTTTGAGGCAGGAAGGGTAGTGGATACCATAACAGCTGAGGGATGGGATTTCGACTTTGCTCCTGCAAAAGTCACGTCGGATCCAGAAGACATGAAGTCGCGATGGGAGTGGCATGCACAATGGTCAGGCGGGGAACGCTGATAGTCTTTCGCCATCCCTTGACTCTGGTCACCAGGGAGTCGAGACCTCTTACACTGACTGCGAACAATGCCTGCTTGCTGTTGCAGGACGTCCACGCGCCGCTCGCTGACCCCGAGCGTGGATGGCTGGCACGGCGGGTCAGCGAGAAGGTACTGAGCAGGGAGTTCGACGAGTACTTTGAGCTGCTCGCCATCATCTCTAAGAACATCCCCAAAGTGCTGAGAGCGGCACGTCGTCTAGGTATGGCCGTGGTCTTCAGCAGCTTGGGCTACAGTGATAACAACGTTTCAGGTTTTCAACAGGCTACCGGCTGGTTATGGGACTTGAAGGGAGGAAATGGCAGTTACCCAGGCGCCTGGGCACCTGGTGACCATGAGTTGGTTCTTCCCAAGCCGGGGTGGAGTGCTTTATCGAATTCCGACTTCGCAGCATATTTGGGAGAGAACAATCTCGCCAACGTGGTGATCATGGGCACTATGTTGGACTTTGGTATTGGTCAGACATGCCTTGACCTCAGCGACCGTGGCATCAGCAGCTTGATCGTTTCAGACGCCGTGGCCGCACTGACCAGAGCGAGCCAAGACTACGTATGCGACAACATCGCGCACGGTTTGATAAAGCTCCGTACTACGAGTGAAGTGATAGACCTGCTGCAACTTGTGGAGAAGGAAGGCTCTGTTCTCATCTAGGTAACAGAGGATGTCCAGATGATCCAAACCGTATTGGGCCCAATAGACCCCGACCAACTGGGTGTTTGCCTGCCCCACGAGCACATCTGGTGCGACCAGCGCCTTGGGCCGAGGGTGGACCTGCTGGGTACCACCCGTCCTGAGAGCACCTACATGCGGCTGGACGATTTCGATGTGATGGTGTCCGAGCTTAAGGCTTACCGTGAAGCCGGGGGCAGGGCAGTGGTGGATGTAACCTGCGACGGATGGGGGAGAGATTTGGATACGCTAGCAAGGCTGTCGGAGGCTAGCGAGGTACACATAGTATCGACATCCGGATACTACATAGAGCCCCATATTCCGAGATTCGTCTACGAGTGGTCAATAGAGCGCCTTGCCGACCACATGACAGCAGAGATAGAAGAGGGAACAGGTACAAACAAACGCCGCTGCGGTCTTTTTAAGTCGGCGATACACCGAGCCAGGGTAGAGGGCGTGGAGTTGAAAGTGCTGATGGCCGTTGCAATTGCCCAGAAGCGTACAGGTGCGGTGATCACGACGCATACCACAGGAAACCGACGAATGGAGGTGCCTGGCGGCGTGGCAGGCGTCCAACAGCTGGAGATTCTCAAGTCGGAAGGAGTTAGTCCTTCGCGATTTATAGTTGGCCATGTGGACGAACGGCCAGACATAGACGTTTTATCCGCGCTGGCCGATGAAGGGTGCTTCGTTCAGTTTGACGTTATCGGGAAGGAACACTACCTGCTGGATCAGACACGGACTGAGTTAGTGCATGCATTGATTCGGAGGGGACACGTTAATAACCTGCTTCTCTCACTAGATACAAACCGCAAGAGAGACCTACGTAGCGGAGGCCACTCCGGCTATTGCTATATCTTCGAGGAATTCTTACCCAGACTGAGGGCTCTGGGTGTAGGGAGCGCGGACATACAGAAAATGATGGTCACGAATCCCGCTAGGGCATTGAGTGTCTGACCGTTGCCCTCTCTACTATGAAGCCCCAGAGGAGCTGGCCCGCGCCTCTGCCAGGCTTGAGACCGCTGGCCTCTGGACGGCGCATCATCAAGAACGAAACCGGAATCGAATTCTTGAAGAACAGAGCCGCCATCGGCCCCCAGCCGGCTCTCCGACTTGAGTTGACCACGATCAGGCGTTTGATTGGCGCCAGGAGAGCCCCGGAGGCGGCTTTTTCATGCGGCCATAGGCAACAGCTCGCCCGCGACGTCTCACAAACCACTTGACCACAGTTCTTTGCCCAGGGACGCTCCACCGAATATGCCCGGCCAAGGCAATATGAGGTAGAACCGCCAAATTTGCGTCACCTGGCTAAGCAGGACGGCGGCGACTTCCCCTACACTGAGCCGAAATAGGTTTAAGCAGCACCGAAAGACAGGGAGAGCCAGCATGGCTACGTCAATTGCCGATGTCCTCATCCAAGGAGGCCTGTTGGTTTCCGGGCAAGGCATTACGCGAGCGGATATCCTCGTTCGTGACGGCAAGGTCAAGGAGGTTGGGGACACCCTGTCGGGCCGGAGCGCCAAACGCACCATAGACGCGTCGGGCAAATACGTCTTGCCTGGTGGCCTGGATTCCCATGCACATCCCATTTTCGCAGAGAAAATGGACTCCTACTCCATCTGTGCTGCTTATGGGGGTGTCACAACAGTGGTTCCCTTCATTGGTTCGGAGACACATCGCCACGAGATGTTTGGGAATCACTGGGGGGTGCGAAAGTACAACCCTGACATAGTGAAGGGGTTCATAGAGTACGGAGAAGAGGTCTCATATACCGACTTCGCAATCCACGGACTGATCACCAAACGAGACGAAGAAGACATCGATAAGGTCATCCCCGATCTGATTCGTCTAGGTGTGATTTCCTTCAAGATGTTCATGGTCTGGAACCCATGGGCAGGACCCGGCTCACGAACCAATCTCCTGGCCATTCCGGACGACTTAATAATGCGGGTCATGGACCTGGCGGGCCGTGAAGGCGGCCTGGCAATGATACATGCCGAGAACGGTGTGTGTAAGGCTTACCTGGAAAGAAAGTTCAGATCTGAAGGCAGAGTATCCGTCCACCACTACAATGATTCTGCTCCCAACATAATCGAAGCAGAAGCGGTACACCGCTCTGCGACTATGGCAACGGTCGCGAATTGCCCGGTCTATCCGGTCCACCTGAGCACAAAAGAGATAGTCACCATACTGGAGCAGTACAAGAACCAGGGGCTCTCCATTTACGGAGAGACCTGCCCGCACTATCTCACCCTGACCAATGATGACCTCATTAGGGAGGGCTATCTGCTGAAAGTGGCCCCACCTCTGAGAGAAGAGGAAGACAAGGAGGCCATATGGCAGGGGCTGGCTAGGGGAGCGTTAGACGTGATTGGAAGCGACTACACGGGATACACGCGAGCTTTGAAGCTAACCGGGACTTTGCATGGTGAGGCTGAAGAACCGGAGGCGGGTCAGGAGAACATTTTCGAAATCGGAGCAGGGCTTACCACCCTGGAGTTCATGATGCCCGTGGTATGGACACACGGCATCAACAGGGGGCGCATCACCCTACCCCGGTTCGTCCAGGTCTTCTGTGAGAACCCCGCCAAGATCTTTGGTATATACCCTCGCAAAGGAACCCTTCAACCCGGTTCGGATGCCGACATCGTGGTCTGGGACCCGACAAAAAGACACCTAGTGGACGAAGAGCACGGTATTAGCGATTTTTCGACGTTCAAGGGCACGAAGCTGCTGGGAATGCCGGTGCTGACCATGGTGCGGGGTGAGGTGGTCATAGAGGACGGGGAGTTAGTCGGTAAACAGGGTAACGCCCGGTACATCCCGAGCGATCCCAGCGCTGCCGCTTACGCACCTGACGGATTCGACGTCAATTAGAGAGAATCGAGCCAATGCACAGAAAAGAACTCATAAAGCTTCTCGAAGGTGAGCTATCGGGGGAACGAGCGTTAGAAGCCGCTGATCACATGACGAAGTTCTACCGCTCGCCAGGTTCATCCGGATACCACCGCGCCACCGACTTTGTGGCGCAGCTTCTCAGAGACAACGGCATGGACAGAGTCTGGGTGGAACGATTTCCTTTGGACGGCGAGACCAAGCTCCTAAATCAAACCATGCCCTTGGCTTGGGAACCCATAAGCGCCGAACTGCGGGTGGGCTCGGCGAATGGAAAACTCCTGGTTTCTTATGAAGAGGCTCCTTCCTGCCTGCCGTGGTGGACACCGTCAACCCCAGAAGGCGGAGTAACGGTTGAGGTAATAGACGTAGGCACAGGGGAGCGGTCGGAAGATTATGAGAAACAGAAGGTCAGAGGTAAGGCGGTCCTGGTGCGAAGCACTACGGTGCCCAGCACCTTCGGGCACGCAGTCAAGCTAGCGACCGAGCACGGCGCCGTAGGCGTAATCACAGACACATTGTTGTACCCCACGGCTCCGTTCCGCACCAGGGAATCTTTGCCGGATCCTGTGCAGCTTCTGCGAATGCCCTCTATCCGCCCAGGAATCTGGGGCATTGCCGTGAATTACCATGCCGCGGAGCAGCTTGCCTCGATATCAAGGCGAGGAACAGCCAGGGTCTGGGTCGACATCCAGGCCAAGACTTTCAAGGGAGAAGCTCAGAATCTCTTTGGAGAAATAGCCGGTACCGACAAGGCGGATGAGTTCATCTACTTTGTCTGTCACTCGACGGCAGGCACCAAGCCAGGCGCCAACTGTGCTTCGGGTCCAGCATTGGTGGCCGAAATAGGACGCGTGATATCCCGTCTCATTTCCGATGGGCGTATATCGCGCCCACGCCGCACCATAAGATTCCTCATCAACGTCGAAGGACACGGGACGAAGCATTACATCCACAACCATCGAGAAGAGGCCGAGAACGCAATCGTCACGATTGCCCTGGACAGCGTTGGGCACGACCAGAGAAAGAGCAAGTCGGCGTTACTGTTTTATCACTCCCCGGATTCTGTCCCTTCATTTATTAACGACTATTACGTGTCTCTTATAGAATCGACTCCTAAGGACACGCGCTGGGTGTTCAGCAATGACGATGAGATCCCGTTTGTGAACTTCGCGGATCTGCCGTACACGCCCTGGAGTGACAACAAGTACTATCCCGCCTTTGGCATAGCATCTCCGCTATTGATGTCCTGGCCTGACCTGTACTTTCACACGAACTATCTGACTTCCAGCATGCTCGACCCTGGAGTTTTCCGCAGGTGTGGGATCGTTACGGCGCTGGCAGCTTTGGAACTGGCCTGCGCCGGCCCCCAAGAGGCAGCCAAGATCATGAAGGAAGTGACAGCGCGCAGTGAGTTTAGATTGAGCCACATCGCACTACGCGGCGAAGGACCGACTCTGGCCACCAAGAAGCGCCTGGTACATCTGGCTACACGGGACAAAAAAGCAGTTGAGTCAGCCCTGGTGTTTGCCGATCAAGATGATCTCGAGGGAAGACAAGCCCTAGAAACAACCAAGGGCCAGCTGCAGAAACGAATCCAAGACCGGCTAGCCGATGTGCTGGGATCGCTACCAGAGGCGGTCCCGGAGGAAGAATTCGCTCCAGGGACAGTGGTGCCTAGACGACTGGTCGAGCGGGACGCTCCTGGCCTCGCCGGTACCGACTATGAGACATTAATCCGCGTGTCCGAGCAAATGAATGCTCGAGACCCTCGGGTGCGCTATGACTCTCTACGAGTAATCGGAGACGAGATGTGGAATCTCACAGATGGGCGCCGGAGTGTGAATGAGATCGCCAACGCTATTAGTGCTGAATTCAACTTCGACCTGGAACCACACCACATTGTGGAGTTATTTGAGGGGCTATCCAGGGAGGGCTTCATCAAATTAGAGAATCTCTAGGTGGACTCACCAATTGAGCCTAGGTAGCAGGCAATAAGAAGGGCCTTGATCTCAGACTTGTTCATCCTAGAGAGCCTTCCTTTCGGTAGACTCAAACCATCAAGATCGCCCCACAGGGGCGGTTGCCGTCAGCCCCCTTACGAACCAGCCCTTCAACTATGTGCGTGTTTCTATCAGAGGTCAACAGCGCACCCTAACACGGCGGGTGGCAACACCCCCAGGCCATCTAGATGGTTAGTTCCAAGGGGTTAGTGGTCGTATGCGATGAGGGAGTGGGCGGTCCTGGTTGTTGGGTGGTTTCGTTGTGCCAGATGGTGGCGGTGAGCGCGAGGATTCGTTGCAGGACGCGTGCGGCGATGCCTGGCATCGGCAGGAGCCCAACTGATGTTGGGGGTTATGGCCCAACACCAGGTGCCAGTGGCGTATGTGAGCGGTCTAGTAATGCGCCGCGCCGCTGACTTGTACGCCGGCGCCGCCAAGACCGACCCCCGAGACGCGTGGGTGTTGGCGGACTATGCCCGCCGCAACCCAGACCGCCTCGCATGGATAGAAATCAACGACGACCTGCTAATCCGTCTCCGAGTGCTCAACGGCCACGACGCCGATCTTGCTTCGGACGCTAATCGGACTATCAACCGCTGCCGAGACACCCTATTAGCCCTCTCACCTGCACTGGTACGGGTCTTGGGACGCCGGCTAACCCAACCCGGCGTCCGGGATCTGCTAGCACAATGGCCCACACCCACCGCACTGAACACCGCCGGACGGACCAGAATCCGCAACGCCATCAAAAGACGCTCCCCCCGACTGGCCACCAAACTCACCACCCAGACCCTCACCGCCGTCACCGCTCAAACAGTGACCCTACCCGGCGAAACCACCTGGGGAGAAGTCATCGCCAACCTCATCGGCGACCTGGAACGAATCCAAAACAGACGCTCTCAACTAACCACCAAGATCGGAGAAGCCTTCCTCAACCATCCCCTCGGACAAGTGCTGAACACCCTATCGGGGTTCGGACCCAGAACCCTCGCCGAGATAGGAGACCCCCACCGGTTCCAAAACGGCTCACGCCTCGCTGCCTACGCCGGGCTCGCACCAGTGAACCACCGATCAGGCAAAAGCATCAACCGCACCAGTCAACACCGCGGTGGCAACCACCGCCTCAAAAACGCCATGTTCCTCGCCGCCTTCGTCGCTTCACAACACGACCCCACTGCCAAGGCCTACTACCAACGCAAACGAAGCGAGGGCAAACACCACAACGCCGCCATCATCTGCGTCGCCCGCCGCCGCTGCGACCTCATCCTCGCCATGCTCAAAAACCAAACCCCATACCACCCTGACCACCCCAAATCCGATTTGACAAACAGATAGAAACACCCCCGACGATCGGTCGTCGCTGCCCTCCTATCAGCACCTGGCCGTGGTCGGAGAGAGCGTGGAAGTAGCCGTCGCCGTACCCGACCGGTATGGTTAGTCAGGCTTGTTGATCAGGTCGGTGGCGGCGTTGTCGAAGTGCTCAAACATGACAACCCGGATCTCAGGCGGCAGCGGTCGGCCGGTGCCGTCGGCGAGGGTGGCTTCGTCGAGTGAGGCTGTCATTTGTGCCATCCATGCGTCGCGTTCGGCCCAACCGATGGTGAAGGGCTGGTGGCGCATCCGAAGACGCGGGTGGCCCCGCACCTCGCTGTAACGCGGCGGGCCCCCCCAGTACTGGGCCAGGAAGCCGGCCAGTCGCGTCTTGGAGGGCCGCAGGTCCCTCGGATACATGGGACGCAGCAGCGGGTCGCCCTCCACGGCCTCGTAGAAACGGTTGACAAGATCGTCGAAAAAGCTCTGGCCTCCCACCGCCTCGTACACAGTAGGAGGCGCCTTCATCGCCTCTCGCAAAGACCCCCGCAGGGTCACACCCTCCAGGGGACTCTCGTTGCCATCCATGCTGTCAGACTCGCTCACGACCCTCAGCCTATAAGACTCTTCCATGTATTGATCACCTCTTAGGCGCCTCCAAGGTAAAGCCCTCAGAACCTCAGCAATTACCAGCAGGCAGAACGGCCGGACTGGTTCAATCCCTGGCGGGACTTCGGTCCATGGTGGGCGCAGTATGCGGACCGGTTGGCAGAGATGAAAGTGACCTTTGGTTTGTTGCACCAACCCGCCTTGGTTCTGCCCGGATACGCCAGTAAACCGGGACAGATGGCCACCTTGTTGGGGCCCGGGCCTTCGGCAAATTTGAGCCCTCTTCTGCCCTGGTCACCAGGCCAAATAGACCTACAAAGCCCTCCAGTTGGACTTCTTCGAAGTTGGAAACCTGAAGGGTAGGTTCCTCAGTTCCTTGTTCCACACGGCATAACAGAGTCAGCCTTTCGGGTAGCGGACGGGCGGCAGAGGCCCGGTTGCGTTAGAATCGCTCGCCGTGGACCTGCGAAGATACATCCGTGACGGTCCCGATTTCCCCCAAAAGGGCGTGCTGTTTCGCGACATCACGCCACCACTCGGGGATCCGATGGCGTTCCGCTAAAGCATTGACGAGTTATGTGTGCACGCGGCTCAACGGGACCCTTCCGCGATAGTGGGGATCGAATCGCGGGGGTTCGTGTTCGGGGCAGCGAGGGCGGACCGTGCAAATCCCGTTCGTGCCGCTGCGGAAGCCCGGGAAGCTGCCAGCGGCGCGTCTCCCGATCGAGCATGCGCTGGAGTACGGCTACAGCCAGCTTGACATCCACGAGGACGCGTTGGCGGTGGGGAAGAGGGCGTACATCGTCGATGATCTTCTGGCAACGGGGGGAACGGCGGCCGCAGCCACCAAGCTGGTGGAGCTGGCGGGGGGAGAGGTCGTGGGGCTGGGGTTCGTCATCGAGCTGGAGGAGTTGGGTGCGCGGGCGAAGCTCGACGGTTTACGACGCCATGAGCATCGTCCGCTACTAGGGGCGGCCGTATTTCTCGCCTGCCGGGCTAGTTCGCTAGCGCCCTCCCTCGGATTTCGCTGAGCGTGGCGTGTGTTCTGGCGGGAGGGCGAGTGGCGGACCAAGTGATGGAGCACTTCTGTTGTCGATGTGGGGGGCCGTCAACTGTTGAACATAGTGCCTAGTAGAACGGCTGACAGCGCCGCTGGGTGGTTTCGCGCCCAATCCCGGGACGCTCTCGCGACTCGTCCGGGATACCTAACAGAACGATTAGACGTAAGAGTCCATCCTCTCAAGACGGAACGTCCCCATTGAACGCGGGGCGATTCACTTCCGCGATGTGGGGAGAGCCTCTCAGGACCAGAGGTAAGGTGGCTTGTGCAGGTCTGATCGGGGGTTTATAGTTCCATTTGAGAAGCGTTGATATTTATCCTGGAGGTGGCTGACGATGGCCGTTGATGACCTAATGCCTAATGAGCAGGAGGCGCTTGAGCTTCTCCGGGCCAATGATGAGCGGGCGGCCGAGAGTCTCTTGGGGCTTGATGATGCCGGACGGGCTCGTGTGCTCGCCCTTATAAGTGGCTCGACTACGCCGGAAGTATCTCCTACTTCGCCGAGCGATGTTGCGGCTGGCGGCTCGGACTCGGAGTCTGGGAAGTTTCTTGGTGTGCTCAGGCGACCGCTGGGTGACAAGGGTTCGAAGAGCGTTATGGCGGTGGTGGGTTTGCTGGTTATCGTGGTGGTGGTTGTGGGAGTCTTCGTCGGTGGAAGGTCGTCGGACTCTATGTTGTTGGTGAGGGAGAGCGGAGATGATCTTTATGTTGGTGAAGCTGGTGGGGAGATCGGGCGAGACAATCGGGTTGTGCAGGATTTTGTGAGGCTGCAACGTGTCGCGGTGGCGAGTGAGGGTGTGTGGAGGTCTACCGGTCTGGCGGCGGTTGGGAGTTTGGAGGTGGTCGTAGCGGAAGCCGAGGACGGTTTCGGTGTATGGGCGATCAATGGGTTGGAGTATGAGGAGATTATTTCGGAGAGTCGGGGTGCCGGTGTTATTGTGGCGGACGAGGCGCTGTATGTGTGGGAGGTGCGGGACAGTTCCTGGCGCTGCTATCGTGGGTCGGCTGGTGACCTTGGTGATCTTGAACGCGTAACTCGAGGGGACTTTTGTACGGTGACTAGGTCGGGTCATGTTATGGGTGTCGATCAGTCGGATGATTCGTACAGGGTTCGTGTTTGGGCACCGGAGGGTGGTGATGAGGAGTTGCTGAGAGCTAACTTCGCGGCGCGGCCTGTGATCTCTGAAAACGGTCTGTTCCTTGTAGGGGTTGATGATCGGGGAGTGACTGTGACAAGCGTTGAGAGCGGTGACAGAGTTTGGGAGTTGGACGGGGGAGTCGGTTTTGAGTTGGCCAGTCATCCTGATGGATATATTGCTGTTGCGGTTGAAGCCGAGGGTGGAGAAGTGGTGTTGACTGTGCTTGATCGTGACGGAACTGCTGACGAGATCACGGAGGTCACTTCCGGTACGCTCGACGCCGAGTTCGCCGCGTCTGGTGATCTGTTCTGGATTGAGAGAATGGCCGACGGCGACAGTGTGCTGTCGGTGTGGGACGCTTCCGATGACCATGGCACCGCGCTGGTGGATGAGAGAGACCTGAATATGGTCGGTGTTTACAAGGATTCCGCTGTGACGGTCAAAGAGGACGATTTCGGAGCGCTCTTTGAGCGGTTCTCGCTCATCGATTCGAGCGGAGTTGAACTGCACGAGTTCGAGGACGAAGTGAGGGGTTGGATTATGAGAGGTGATTTTCTTTATGTAATCGGTAGTGAGACGGTGTCTGTGGTTCCTCTTAGTGTCGGCGATCCGGTCGATTCATTTGAGTGGGATCGGGTCCGGATGCTCGACTCTTACGATGGTGTGCTTGTCGCGGTCGGTCACGACGGGTCGTTCGAGATCCTGTTCAGTATTAGAGCGGGCTCTGATGATGATGTGGAGTATGGCCAGTATGACGAGGTCGTGTCTGCCCAGCTCTATGGCAACACTCTTTACGCCACTGTCAGGGACGGGTCGGATATCGAGACTCTGGCGTTCGTTGCGTCCTCCGGCGACGCACACGATAACAACATCGACTATGACGGCTACCGTCTGATCAACAGTCGAGAAAGCACGATCAGAAGCTATCTGTCAGCCCCAGGAAACCGGGTGGAGCCGTTTGCGTCTGAAGAATCCGGAGATGTGGATGCGGGTGCACAGCTAGCAGATGAGATGGACTATGATGGCCAATACTATTCTGATTATTATTCAGCTTCTTGGATTTCTATAGGTGGATTGGCCTATGAGGATGATATCTCTTCATCAGGACAAATCCACTCTTACGTTTTCGAGGTTCCCGGCGATGGCACCCTTGTCATATTAGAGACCCGTGGTTCCATGGACACGTATATCGAGCTGTTTCAACTGTTATCGCCAGGAAGAGAATCGATTATCGATTCGAATGATGACGGCGGAGAGAGTACCAATGCTCGTATTGCGCTGTGGCTGGAGTCTGGGTGGTACATCGTTACCGTTACCGGATACAGCGGATCCACCGGCGACTACACACTTGTTACTTATTATTCCTGATTCTCTCTAGAGCTATCGGCGTGGAGATTTTCCCCGTTTTCGCTACACACAGAAAGCATGATATGGACAACACAATGCAGCCCATCACCCCTAGCCGTTGACCCGGGTGCGGGACACCCAGGCGTGCAGTTTGTCGACCGTTGGCTCCAAGACCGTGAGTTCGGTGGGGGCTGTACCGGGCAGGTCGGGATCCTTTATTCCCGTCGACGTGCTGATGGCAACCGTCAAGCCCGAGGCGCTTTCGGCGATGGCGCGGGCTGCTGAAATAGCAACGGCAGATGAAATCTCCACGTAGAGGCCGTTTTTGTTCCCGACTCGTTCCCTCTCGGCCAGATACCTGTCCTGATCGACGGCCACCGCGTAACCACCAGAGGTACGTATTGCATTGAGGCCTTGCCAGTATGCGTAGGTGTTCCCGATGGACCAGGCAGGAGATTCGTGCCGTACTACCCGGGTTCGTTCCTGAGAGTTCGGATCCGGATCGGAAAGGGCTTTGGTAAAGGCTGCACCGGTGCTGGCTTCCGCGGCCACGAGAGCCGGCATCTTGTCAATAAGACCGGCTGCGTGCAACTCTTGGAAGCCGCGCCCGATTCCGGACAGGACGTCACCTTTGGAAGTGGGGACAACAACGGTTTCGAGCTCGTCGGCATGGTCCCGGGCGAGTTCGTAGGCGATGCTCTTGTAACCCTCGTTCCCGTAAGGGTTGCCACCCACTCGATCATCGGTGAATGCGGCGGGATACCAGCCGAGTTCTGTGACAGCCGCACGCAGCATGCGGTTGCGTTCGGCGGTTGACCGGTAGCCGATGAAAGTGGCGCCGACACCGGCAAGCAGTTTTTCCATAACGGGGGGGATGCCAATGGTGGTCAGCACGATGCACTCCAGCCCCGCCCGGGCCGAGTAGGCAGCGGCCGCCGCGCCTGCATTCCCACTCGAAGCCACCACCACGGTGGTGGCGCCGAGTTCCCGCGCCTTGGTCAGCGCGGCGCTCATCCCACGGTCTTTGTGAGACCAGGTCGGGTTTGCGGCTTCGTTTTTGATCGCCAACGGACCAGAACCCCGGTCCGTGTGGAGTGAAACGCTGGGCGTATTCCCCTCTCCGAGCGTCACCGGCTCCACGTGGGAGGCAATCGGCAGGGTCTCCCGCCACTCATAGAGGCCACCCCGGAAGTTGGCGAGGTCGTATCCGGCGAGATTCGCCGGGGGAGGCGCCAGATTGACGAAGACTCCTTCTTCAGCGCAGACTGAACAGCCCTCGTAGCCGGAGCCGGGCCCACCACATCTCGGGCAATGCAGCGTCATGCCGGGTTCTTCGAAACGATCTCGATAGGGTGCCAGCAGGCATACATATGTTCCGTCCCTTCAAGTAGAGGTACCGTCGTTCGACACTGGGAGTCGTCACAGCGCGGACACCGCGGATGGAATGAGCACCCCGCCGGACGGTCCGACGGTTGGGGCGGCTCGCCTTTGAGGGTGGTGCGGGTTCGTTTCTTTGTGTGGTCGACCGACGGGATGGCGGAGATCAGGGCCTTGGTGTAGGGGTGGCGAGGCCGGCCGAAGACATCGGCCACCGCGCCCTGCTCAACGATACGACCCAGGTACATCACGGCAATCTCGTCACACACCCCCTCCAGAACCGAAAGGTCATGTGAAACCAGGACGACGGCCACCCCTCGGTCTCGGGCGGCCTTACGTATCAAGGACAGGATCTCCCCGCGGGTGGATACATCCAACATCGAGACCGGCTCGTCAGCGATGATCACATTCGGGTCCAACACCAAGGCCCTGGCAATCGCCACCCGTTGTCGTTCGCCTCCCGACATTTGACTCGGCATCCGGTAGCTGAAGGTATCCGGGTCGAGTTCGGCATCAGCGAGCGCGGTTCGAACCCGACGCTCCACCTCCGGTTTATCTTTGACTCCCTGTGACCGTAGAGGCTCCGCGACGCTGTCGAAAACGGTAAACCGCGGGTTGAGGGAGTCGTATGGATCTTGGAAGATAAGTTGCACGTCCGACCGAACCAGCCGCCACTCTGTCTGATCGAGGTTGGCCACCTCCCGACCATGGATGGTGATTGATCCGGTGCTAACCGGAGCCAGGCCGGTGAGCGCTCTGGCCAGTGTGGTCTTTCCTGAACCGCTCTCACCGGCGACCCCAAACACGGTGCCCGGTTGAATCGTCAAATTGATGTCCTGAATGATCTGAACCTGATGCTTTTTCAGCAGGGTGGACAAACCACGAGCGGAACTGTAAACGACGGTGATGTCGCGTACGGCGATTGCGGCTGCTGGCGGGCTAGCCACCTGGGGCGCTCCCGTTTGGTCCTCCCGCTTGGAGTGCCGATGATCCGTGGGCGCTCTCCAGCAGCATTCTGGTATACGGGTCTTGGGGGTTGGACACCACTTGATCGGTAGGCCCGGCTTCCACGACGTCACCGTCCTTCATGACTATCAAGCCGGAGCAGGTCTCCGACACAAGGGCGAGATCGTGGCTCACGATGATGATCGCCGTCCCGAGTCCCTCACGCACCCGCTCGAGGTCCGCCATGATCTGGTCCTGTACGACCACGTCGAGCCCGGTGGTGGGCTCGTCCGCCACCAGCAGCGTGGGCTCCAGAACCTTGGCCATCGCAATGAGGGCCCTTTGCCTCATCCCGCCGCTGAACTGATGCGGGTATTGCTTGCCGCGAGCAGGGTTGATTCCCACCTGAGCCAGCGCGGTTGCGCACATGTCCATTGCTTCGCTGCGGGTCACATCGCGGTGAACCCGGATCGCTTCGATGATCTGGTTCTCGACCCGTTGCACCGGGTTGAGCGAGTTCATGGCTGACTGGGGAACGAAGGCGAGGTGCTCCCATCGCAATGAGCGAAGCTCACTATCTCCGATCCCATACAGGTCGCGGCCTTCAAACCACAGCCCTCCGCTGACGTCCGCGGTTGGGGGGAGTAGCCGCAGAAGGGCGCGAACGGCTGTGGTCTTCCCGGACCCGCTCTCGCCTACAATGCCCAGCATCTCCCCTGCGTCGAGCCGGAAAGAGACACCCGTTACCGCCTGGATCTGTTTCTCCTCCGGAGTGCGAGGCTGGTAAGTCACCGCAAGGTTGTCTACGGCAACCAAGTAATCTGACGGGCCGCCGTCAACCGGCAGCGGCGCGCTCCGTGCCCAAGCCCGGCGAACGCGGCGGGAAGACGTACCGATATTGGGATTGTCCGTTTGTCTGAGTGCACGCTGCAATCCCCGACCGACGCTGTACACCGAGTACATAAAGACCATGAGCGCCAGCCCGGGAAACATCGGCCACCACCACGCCTGTCTCATTCTTTGAGACGTGAAGGCATCGAACATGATCGTTCCCCACGAAAGTGAATCCGGCGGAGCGAACCCGAGAAAGCTCAGAGAAGCCTCTGCCATCACCGCTTCTGCGATCAGCAACATCCCGTAGACGAGAACCAATGCCAGGACATTGGGCGCGATGTGCGCATAGAGCACCCGGCGAGGAGAGGCACCGCCGGCAATCGCCGCCTTCACAAAGGTGCGCTCCTTGGTGGTAAGCACCTGGGATCGAATGACGCGTGCAGTGGTGCGCCAAAACAGGAGTCCGATCACCGCCACCAAGATCAAATCGGTGCGCCCAACGATTCCCACCAGAACGATCGCGAACGGCAGGAAGGGAAGAGCGTAGGCGGCGTCCGTCGTCCGCATCAGCAGGTTGTCGACGCGACCACCGCGAAAACCGGCGATCAGTCCCACGTTGGCGCCTATGAATACCGCCATGAAAGCGGCGATGGCCCCGACCGATAGAGTCCGCCGCGTTCCCACGATCAACTGGCTTAGGATGTCGCGACCGAAGTTGGTGGTGCCCATCCAGTAGTCTCGTTGCGGCGGCAACAGCCTGGCCAGTTCGCCGTCGGCAGTACGGAGCCGCTCCTGTGGATCGTAGGGGGCGATCATCGGGGCAAAGATGGCCACCACCACAATCAGGCCGAAAATGATCAGGCCAACCCGCACGTTATTCTCTCGCAGCGCCCTTCGGAGCGGGTTGGGAGGTCGGGCAACGCGATGGGAGGAGGCGCCCTCGGCGGCGGGGTCGATCTGACGCTTGGTCATGTCAGTCGAACCCTCGGGTCGAGATACGTATACAGGATGTCTGCAAAGGCATTAACCATGATTGCGAGCGCCGCGATCGCCATGAAAGTTCCCTGCATCATGGGATAGTCGAAGCGGTTTACCGCATTAACTATCTCCCGGCCCATTCCCGGCCACGAGAAGACGATCTCGATGATTACGGACCCGGCTATGAGGTGACCGGCGATCGACGGAATAAGGCTGACCATGGGCAACAAGGAGTTCCGCGCGGCGTGAAGGGTGATCCGGGATCGGGAGAATCCTTTGGCATGACCGAACTCGACGAAGTCGTCGTTGAGGATCTCGGTCATCGAGGTTCTCATGGTCAGCAGAGGCTCGACAGTGAAGATTGCCGCCAGGATCACCAACGGCAGTATCAGGTGGGACAGTACGTCGGCGGTGAAGAACCGCTCGAATCCCTCGATACGAGGGGCGCCAGGGGTTGTCATGCCGCCCGATGGCGTGAGCCCCAGCCACAGGCTGAACGTAACCAGCGCCATTGTGGCGATCCAGAACGATGGCGCCGACTTCACAGATAGGAAAAACTGTGTGATGAGGCGGTCGATGCGTGAGTGTGGTCGCGCGGCCGTGTACGAGCCCAGTAAGGCGCCGAGTGCAAAGGCGATCAGCATGGCGGGCAGGACCAGCACGGCCGTATTGGCCAGCTTCTCGGCCAGCACCGTCGACACAGGCACCCGGTAGCGGAAAGACATTCCGAGGTCGCCTTGGACTGCATTGGTCAGGTACGACCAGTATTGCACTCCCAAGGAACGATCGAGTCCGAAAGATTCGCGAATCGAATCGGCGGCGCTGGCTTCAATCTCGGGTCCGATCAGCACCAGACTGGGATCACCAGGCACCGCCCGGAACAAGAAGAACGTCACGGTAACGACAATCCACAGAGTGAACAACATGACGCCGAGCCGTTTTGTCAGGTACTGGGTCACCTAATCCCTCTTTGATCTATGGAAAAGACTTGGGGCAGGCAGCCGGGTGGCCGCCTGCCCCAAATACTATTCGGACACGTTATCGGGCAAGGCTCATGATGCGCAGAAGCTCATGTCTCGATTGTCCGCGTCTGACGGGGGATAGTAGAGGGTGCCGTCGTCACCGAACACATACCCGGCCGTCTCCAGGTGGGCTCGCGCCGCGTCGACGTCATAGGGGACGGGTCCCACGTCGGGATTGGCCCACAACGGAGGAGCGATGATCCCCTTGGAGGCCGCCGCCACGCCCTCGTACACGATGTCGATCATGTCCTCGGTGGGGACTAGGTATGACAGCGCGATACGCATGTGCTGGTCGCAGAAGGGCTCGCGCCGCATGTTGTAGTGCAAAGCGTTCACACCGTGGCCGGTGTTCGACTCGATGGCGACTCCCTCAACGCCTTCGAGCAACGACAGCTGGGTCAAGCTGACAAAGTCGCCCAGAACGTCGATCTCTTGGGTCTCGATTGCCGCCAGCAATCCATCCAGACTCCCGAAGACCGCCCATATCAGACCTGATGCGGCCGGTGGGCTGAAGTGATCGGCATGGGCCGCCAACCGCAGGTCCTCACCGAGGGCCCTCGACTCGAATTTGAACGGACCGGATCCAACCGGCTCGTCATTGGCAAACGCCGAGGGATCATCGATCGCAGACCAGACGTGCTCGGGAAGAATCGGGACCTGTGCCAGCGCTGTGGTGGCGAAAGCCGCGTTGGGCGCCGAAAGCGTGATCTCCACATTGTTGCCGTCGGCTGTAACCGACTCGACCGGCCCCAGGCGTCCTCCGTACAGCGGAGACTCCTTCTCAACCAGGTAGTTGAAGGTGAAGGCAACGTCTTCGCCGGTGACCGCTTCACCGTCGTGGAACGTCATGCCGTCCCGCAACGTCACGGACACAGTGGCACCGTCGATGGAGTAGTCCGAGGCGGCCCAGTTGACCAGGTCACCGTCGGGTCCGATCCGCAGCAGCGGGTCGTACATGTGAGCGATCGTGACCGCCGCTTCCGATGTCGCCGCAACCACCGGGTTAAGCGTCTGAGCCCCTGACGTGACACCGATAACCAGCGGATCAGAATGGCCGACAGGCGTCAAGCTAATCGCGTTCCAGAAGTGATAGACGGGTGTCCCTACCGACTTGACAAAGTTTGTCCATTCGGCGCTGTTGTATGCCCCACCGATCACGATGTGAATGAAGGGCGCCACCGGCTGATCATCAAACAGGAGTTGCTGCAGCTCGTGCACCGCAGCAAGCCTCTCCTCAAAGCTGGTGGCATTGACCTGCGTCTGATAAAGGTCGTCGTAGGCCGGGTTCGTATAGCCGGAGAGGTTGGAGCCGTTTTCTACTGCCCTGGCGGTGGTGAACCGGGCCAGGAAGTTCTCGGGATCCAGCCGGTCGGTGGTCGGGTCGTAGATGATGATGTAGACATCGAAGTCCTTGACCGTGAAGCCACGCCGTCCGAGCTCGGAGCTTTCGACAGGTTCGATCTCGGCCGGGACGCCCGCGGCAGTCCATGACTCAGCAATCAATCGGGCCTGTTCGTACCGGGGAGGCCCCTCGGAGGCTGTCTTGGTGATGATTCGCAGCATTGGCACCGGCCGCAACTCCTCGGCCTCCTCGACCGGGGCTGCGGTGGTGGCCGGGGCTGCGGTGGTGGCAGGAGCCGCGGTCGTGGCGGTTGGTTCATCGTCGCCGCCGCAGGCCGCCGCAATCAGCGCGAAGACGGCGATATACGCCACCCAGCGGGACCATTGCGGTCTCTTGTTTTGCAGGTTCATAGTGTTCCTCCTGTGTAGGGATCCGTGGAGATGGTCTGTGAAAACTCTCAACACGGGGTCATGCGCCTTCTTCTTGTTGGTGGTTGATCTGGTGGGTATGAGTTGCTGAGATCGCGGTTGCGATCGAATCGACGTGTACAAAAGCTTCATCCAGGAACCGCACATTCTGTTGGAGAGTCTTCCGCACATGTTCTCCAACATGGTGGCCATCTCCTACCGAAAGTGTCGAGTCAACGCCGATCGAGATGTCAGCGCGGAGCCGGTGACCCATCCACCTCACTTGGCAACTGTTCACGCTGAGCACTCCTTCGACCGAGGTCGTGACGCTTTCGATCTCGTCAACCAACTCCGGCTGTACCGCGTCCATGAGTCGTCCGTAGATGTCACGGACCGCCGACCACATGACGCGCAGGATCACAATACCGACGATGATGCCGGCGATTGGGTCGGCACGCTCAAAGCCCAGCCAGACACCGACCGCACTGGCCGCCACCGCCAACGAAGTGAACCCGTCGGCACGGGCATGACGTCCGTCGGCGATGAGAGCCGCCGATCCGATCTGCCTGCCGACCCGCATGCGATACAGGGCTACGAGTTCGTTGCCGGCGAAACCGACTACTCCAGCGGTAAAGAGCACGCCGAGGTGCTCAAGTTCGCGTGGGTTGAAGAGCCGATTGGTCGATTCCCAGAGCACTACGATCGCCGATATGAGGATCATCAACACCACAAAGAGTCCGGCAAGGTCCTCAGCTCGGCGGTAGCCGTAGGTATAGCGACGGGTCGCTGCCCTCCTCCCCAGCCGGAACGCTATGAATAGCGGCACAGCAGTGAGTGCGTCGGAGAAGTTGTGAATGGTGTCGGCGATCAGTGACACCGAGCCCGTGAAAAAGACAATCACCGCCTGGATCACGGCGGTCAGCATCAACACGGAGAAGGAGATAACCAGCGCCCGGATACCCCGAGCGCTGCTTTCGAGGGCGCTGTCTAGTGACTCGGCCGGATCATGAGAGTGCATTCCGAACAACTCGCTAAATCCATGCTTGATCCCGGCCCAAAGCGATGTAGAACCGTGACCGTGATCATGTCCGTGGTCGTGACCGTGATCATGTCCGTGGTCGTGACCGTGATCATGATCTGATGCAGTTTCTCCCACTTTGCCTCCGTTTTGCGTGTGGCCGTTGCTGCAAATCATTATATTCCGGTTAGACTACAGTTGCAACTAGTGTCGTTAAGACGACAAGACTCCGGAGGATTGATGGCAAACTCAAAGCCATTCGACCCGCAGTTACTCGAGCGGATACGAGACCGGTTCCATTTTGCAGACCACGATCCTCTATCCGGTCCCCGCGTGTTCCTTGATGGAGCCGCAGGATCACTCCGCCTGAAACAGGCCGTGCGCACCTTGACCGAGATGAGTCGATGGCCCGACGCCGCATGGCGCCCCAGTCCTGGGTCACTACAGGTAGACACCTCGGTGGAGCGGGGGATCGCCTCGGTCCGCGACTTCCTCGGTGGTGTCGACCGGGTGGTCATGCCGGCGATGAGCGCGGTACATGCCATCTTCCGCGTCGTCGGAGCTGCGGTGGCCGGGGGGAGTGGCGACAACATCGTGACCACTGACCTCGATCACCCGGCTGCATTCGATGCGGCGCAATTCTTCGGCCGTCAGTACGGAAAGCAGGTCCGTGTGGCTCGGCTGAACACTCATGCGGGCAGGGTATCGGCTTCGAGTGTGCTGGACCTCGTCGATGAAGGTACCGATGCAGTAGTAACCACCCACGCATCCAATGACACGGGCGCGGTGGTCGATGTGGCAGAGATCGCCTCCGGGGCGCTGATCCGAAACCCCGACGTGATCACCATTGTCGATGGTGTCCAATACGCGGCTCACCGCCCGGTCGATGTCCACCGATTAGGCGTTGATGCCTACATATTCGCACCGTACAAAGTGTTCGGTATCAAGGGCATAGGCTTTGGGGTCCTTTCGGAGCGACTCGCGGCTCTTCCGCACTGGAAACTCGACGGGGCGCCACCCGATGAATGGAAGCTGGGCTCCAAGGAGGACGCCACCTACGCCGCCTGGGACAAGGTAGTGGACTACCTGGAGTGGCTGGGTGGGGAGTTGGGTGATCCGGCCAGTCGCCGTGAAGCCGTGCTGATCGCCATGGACGCGACTGCACGGCATGATGCCTTCCTCCGTGAGCGATTCTGGCGAGGCTCGGATGCCACGCCAGGACTGGCGCACATCCCGGGAGTACGCACCCACGGAACCTCCGACGGCATCAAGAACCGTATCTGCCTCTTCATATTCAGCTTTGACGCGGTCGACGCGGACACGGCCGTAGAGATGTATCAGCAAGCCGGCATCGGCGTAAGAGTTCGAAACATTGACGCGTATTCGGGCCGCGTCCTGGCGGCTCTCGGGTGTGGTCCGGTAGTACGCGTATCTACCTGCCACTACACGACCCCGACCGAAGTGGATGCATTCCTGGAGGTCACCGCCGCAATAGCGGCCGGTACACATTCGTCCCGGTGATCCGGTCAACCATTCCTGACCGGGACCGAACAGGACTGAGAAAGCGTCTAAAGGAGTGGGCGTGAGGGGATCGGAGCAAACTGATTCATCCTTGTCGATTCAGGAGGCGGGTCTGGTTGGGCGAGGCAGGCGGGGTTGCTACCGGTGATCGACTTCGCTGTTATCGGCGGCGGTATCGCAGGTGTCTCAGCCGCTGCTCACCTGGCGCCGCACGGGTCGGTCACCCTCCTGGAGTTGGAGGGCGCGCTGAGTTACCACTCGACCGGACGCTCCGCAGCAATGTTCCGTGTCAACTACGAGGCCCCCGGTTCCAGAGCATTGGCCTGGGCGAGTCGACACTTTTTGGAGAACCCACCGGTGGGCTCGACAGACAGGCCGCTCCTGACCGATAGGGGATTGCTGTGGGTGGCGGACGAGAGCCAGATGCCCGATCTTAAGAGAATCGAACGAGGAGGAGGGTGTGCGTCAACAACCGGGCTGGTGCTTATCTCGGGCGAGGAAGTGATGGACATGGTGCCGGTGATGAGGTGCGAACAAATAGCGGGAGGGCTCTACGAGCCGACGGCTCTTGATCTCGATGTGGCTGGTCTCCACCAGGCCTTCGTACGGATCGCTCGCCGCCTTGGCGTTGAGTTCCGGACCCGGGCGGCGGTAACAGCCATCGATCGCACACCGGGAGGCTGGATAGTCAGGGGCGACGGATGGCGCATGCGATGCAGAGCGGTCATCAACGCCGCAGGAGCGTGGGGAGATAATGTGGCAGTCATGGCAGGAGTCGAGCCGATCGGCCTCGAATCATTTCGCCGAACTGTCTTTATGGTCACTGGTAGGTCGGACTACGCCCAGTGGCCCATGGTGGTGGACGCCGACCGGCGCTTCTACTTCAAGCCCGACGGTGCCCAACTGCTCTGCTCACTCGCCGAGGAGGATCCTTCCATGCCCATGGATTCAAGGCCACGAATGGAAGATGTGGCCCTTGCCATCGAACGCATCAACGAGGCAACCACGCTCGGTATACGCTCAGTCAACTCGGAGTGGACAGGTCTTCGTACGTTCGCTCTCGACCGCGAGCTTGTTGTCGGCGAAGATCCGGCAGCGCCGGGATTCTTCTGGCTGGTCGGCCAGGGGGGCACCGGCATCCGGACCTCACCCGCATATGGGGCTCTACTTGCCAGCCAGGTGCTGGGCGTCGGTTTGTCGGACGAACTGCTGGAGGCAGGCGTTGATCCGACCATCACCCACCCGGCGCGCTTTCGCGGCTGAACAGACGGGAGGCTTGTGCAGACAGACCCGATCCGCATGTGTGGGCCATTGGTCGGTCCGCCCGATGCAAGGGTGCTCGCTTTGAGCGAAGTTGAAAGTCACTCTGATGACATTGAATTGCAATAAATGCAATATGCACTTGCTATAATATGACAAGCGCATGCCTAACGACGTCATTCTGACTGAAGACCTGTTGATTGAGAGAATCCGGGAGGCCGGATTGCGCTTGACGCTTCCCAGAAGGGCCGTAGTTCGCGCCTTGGCAAAGAGTGATGAGCCTTTCATCAGCGCGCGAATGATCATCGATCACATATTGGAGGGCGCGGGCCGAATAGAAGCGTCCACCGTCTACCGCATCCTTGACGATTTAGCCCGTATCGGGTTGGTCCACCACATTCCGCTGAGAATCGGTCAGTCTGGAAGATGGCACATCACGTTGAACCACGACCACGAACATCTCGTGTGTGAAATCTGCGGGAAAACAATCGAGATACCGCATACGGAGTTTGCACCTTTTTACGAACTCCTCCGCCGCAAGTACGGCTTCCAAACCAACCCCCACCACTTTGCGTTTCTCGGTTATTGCGATGACTGCGACCCTCAGAACGGTCACCCCCATCCACACGAAACCGGATAGGGGGACGTATCTCCGGCCTGAACCTCGATACGCTCTCAACACCATTCGCCATGGTGATGGCCGATACCGTCGAGGCGAACACAACCGCCATGCACCGGCGGCTGGAAGAAAGTCAAATCAGCCTTCGCCCCCACATCAAGGTGCATCGCATCCCTGACCTCGGTCGGATGCAGGCTTCGGCTGGTGCAGTGGGTATCGCCTGCCAGACCCTTGACGAGGTAGAGACGATGGTCGCAGCAGGGTTTAGCGAGATTTTGCTTACAAACTCGCTCGTGGACCAAAAGAAGCTGAGTCGTTTTATGGGGCTGATGTCTCAGGCGGCCTTGGCGATCACCGCAGACTCATACGAAGCCATCGAAGAGCTATCTCGGGTTGCCAGAATCACAGGCCAGAAGGCTTCTGTGTATGTCGAGTGCGACGTCGGGGGCGCTCGCACCGGGTTCGCCGACCCGAGCCTGGCCGCCGCGCTCGCCATCAACATTGCGCAATCGCCGACCCTCGAGTTCGCCGGGCTTGCCGGTTACTTGGGTGGCAATCCGAAGTGTTCCGATATCGAAAGCAGCGAAACGATTCTTGCAGAGGTCGTGTCCCAACTCACGGGCGCCGGAATCGATGTCCCTGCCGTGAGCGTGGGAGGAACGGTGTTCGCAATGCGAGCCTGGCCGCATTGTCCGCCGAAAACGGTTACGGAAGCTCGACCCGGCAACTACTCGTTCTACGACGCCACCAAAGTCGAGTATGGACTGGTGACCTATGAAGATTGTGCATTGCGCGTCGTAACCACCGTAATTAGTCGACCGAGCCTTACTCGCGTGATCCTCGATGCTGGATGGCGGATACTTTCGAACAACGAGATTCCTGGCCGGTCCACCTACGGGCACATCCTGGAGTATCCGCAAGCCCTAGTCACACGCCTCTACACGGAGCACGCAGTGGTCGAACTCCCAGACGCATGTGCACAGCCTCGCATTGGAGACCTGGTTACCATCGTCCCGAACTCCTGCGACGGGGTCCTGGCTTCAGCCAACACGCTGTACGGAATCCGCGGCGGTCAAATCGAACGGGCGTGGCCCCTCCGTGAGCAGGCCGTTCTGAAGTGATGTGCTGCACACCACCACCAACGTGAGGGTCACGGTGTTTGATGGACAGATCATGCCTTGGCAAGCAGCCATCCACGCTCAAGACGTCGGACACCCTGCCAGCCTGCAGGGACCATCGCACCGGACGTCATAGGACGACGGTCGGATCGAGAGGGGCGAAAGCTCATCTATTTCTCCGCTCCGTCGGGAGGGGCCGTATGGGATTGCACAGCACACCATGAACCACCGATATGGTTGACGTCACTCCACTATCCCGTTAGTTCCGTGCATGCGGTCTCAAGTCGTATTTTGCCGAAGAGTCGGTCGCCCTGGGTTGTTTCGGATGAGCGGGCTGTTGGCCACCACCCCTGACCTGCGCCTCAATAGGGGTTTCGAGGGGAGTTCCACATTTGAAAGGGGTAGGGTTCCACATTTGGGAACGCCTTTTGGGATGAGGGGTTCGGGGATCACGAGACCTTCCCAACAGGAAACGGGGTTCTTGTTTCAGCAAACTATTAGGTGCCTAATAGGGAAAGCGAGCGAGTAGCACTTGGAAGTGTCTGTTGCGGCAGAACGCTCGCTGGCCTGGAGCCTGCACTCCAGGCCACATTTCGGTCAATAGTCAGTTGCCTAACAACCTGCAGTTTCGCACAATCTCAGATGCCAGATCGTTGTTGTAATCCCTGACGCGGCGGGGTGTCAGAAACCACTCGATCACCCACCAGACCCCGAAGCCGGCGCCGGTCAAGAGAAAAGCCACCCCCAAGCCTGTCTGCCCCAGCAAGAACAGTTGAATCGGGAACAGGATAGCGAGTGCGACCATAGCGCCCACACTTTTTCTCTTACGCAGGTACTCGTGTTCGACTTGCGCACGCTGTTCCTCGGTCAGTTTGCCAAGAGCACTGGCCACCATCGGCGAGAGATCTGACATGTTTATCGTCACGGGCAATTCCTTTCGTTTGGTTCTTCATCCCAGGTGGACTTCTACGGGGGGATCCACATTTAGGACTCCACATTCCGGGGTCAAAAACGGTACTTTGCGACTCGTGATCATAGTGTCGTTCATTGATATCACAATATCCGCTTGGTGTGACTTATCACTAAAATATGGCCAAAGCGAACAGGAAGCGTCGCCACCACTCCGCGATTGGACATCCTAAATCGGGGGTAGATAACCCGCTACCGGCCCCAGACGAACGATAAGTTGGAACGCTTCCACCAGACCCTCCTCCGAGGGTGGGCCTACAAACGCCCCTATGACACCAACCGACAACGCCGCCTAGCCCTCACCAGGTTCCTCCGCACCTACAATCACCACAGACCCCACAGCGAACTACTAGACCAACCACCTATCAGAGCAAACTTGTAGCCTACCTCTATGGGAAGGACACCTAGAACGTGGCTTTCCCATCGACCCATAGAGACCTGCGCCCGTCGAAAACCGGGCATTATCTCGCAACGAGAGGAACGCCCGGTCGGCACCTAAATGGCGACCAAATTCAGTTTTGTTGAAATTAAGTCGCCAGCTCCCTTAGGTGAGCGGAGGGAGTGGGATTCGAACCCACGAGGCACGGATGCCCAACAGTTTTCAAGACTGTCACCTTAGGCCGCTCGGTCATCCCTCCAATCGGCACCGGAACCAGTTTTGGTCACCGGCGGAGGGAGTGGGATTCGAACCCACGAGGGGGTGGTGACCCCCTACGGCATTTCGAGTGCCGCGCACTAGGCCGGACTATGCGATCCCTCCGGGCTTATCACTCTGGTCATCGGTGATCGGGTCATAAGGCTAGTCGGTCGCCACCATGATGAGATCACAGATAGGGTAGCCTCCGAGGAGTGAGGCAAGGCTTTCGTGTGGGACTGGCCGCGTTGGCGGGTTTGGCTTTGTTGATCGGATCTTGTGCCGATGAGCAGTCTCTTTCTCCTGCTTCCACGGTGATGGTGGAGGTGGCTACGGAAGTAAGCACCACCACTGTCACCACCGCGCTGACGACTACCACAACCACCACCCGTCCGCCTCCGGTCGAGGATTTGCTCTTTGTGCCCGAGTCGTTCCGGAAAAAATTTGTGGAATTGGTGGAGGAGACCCAGTTGCTCCGCGGCCTCTCCTTTGCCGACCCGCTGCAGATCGAGGCGATCACCTCACAGGAACTGGCCAGACGGCTTCGGTCCCGCGTGGAGGATGATCCGGGCCTCTCGGAGTTGGATCAGTCGCTTTTCCGGCTGCTGGGTTTGATTGATGCCGAGAGCGACTGGGCGACGACCCTGGCCGATTTCGGGGCGCGTTCCACCCCTGGGTTTTACGATGTGGCCAGCCAGAAGCTGTGGCTGGTGTCCACTTTGGCGCAATCGACACCCGTGGAAGATGTGACGCTGGTGGGTGAGATCGCCAAGGCGCTGGTGGACCAGAATCTGGGGGTCTGGCGGCGGAAAAACCAGTTGGCTCGCTCGAGCGACAGCGACTATCTCACCGTCCTGGGGGGGATGGCCGAGGCCGATGCCACTCTGGTGGAGTTGCTATTCATGGAGGGCATGACCGATCTTGTCCGAAAACGAGTGATCCAACAGACCTGGGAATTTGCCGCCAACGGTCTGGTCTTCCCTTCCTTCTTGGAACACAGCGTCGGTTTTTCATCGGGTCCGGCCCTCGAGTATGTACAGCGCCTCTATCAGTTGGGAGGCTGGGATCTGGTCAATGAGACCCATCAGGACCCGCCGGATTCCACGGAGTACATTCTGGCGGGGGGCGTAGGCCGACTGAATCCCATCCTCCTTCCCAAGCCGACGGTTTCCCCTCCTGAGGCATATCAGGAAGTCCTTGACTCGGTGTGGGGACAGTGGGGATGGAATGCGCTGTTGGCCTCAGCGCTCGACGCCGAGCAGTCTTCCTCCGCCTCCCGGGGGTGGGGAGGTGATCGTTATCTGGTTTTTAGCGACGGCGTGGGGGTTGCCTTGGTGGTGGACTATGTGGGGGACACCGTTGAGGACACCGAAGAGATGCGGGCCGCGTTGGAAGAGTTCATCGTGGTCGGCATGAACGCCGGAGAGCCCCGCCAGAGAGAAGATGGTCTGGAATTCTCTGCCGATACCTTCGCCTGGCTGAGCGGACAAGGGGAGGTCTTGACCTTCATAGCCGCCACCGACGTGGAGGTGGGACGCCAACTGCGTGCCTCCCGCGCTGGTTGACCGTATACCGGACCTATCTTTATCCACTTCTCAATCCGGCCCGGTTCGAGATAGGATTTCTTGGATATGAGCTGGCTGCAAATGGCCTGGACATTGTTGCGCGTTTTCCAGGATCCGACCGGCGCCGACTTTTCCAAGCTGGCTGCCCGTTGACCGGCGGATGCGAAGAGTCCTGATATGGGCGCCGGTCTGTCTGGTGCTGGTCGCTTGCGCCGGCGCCCCTGCTCCTTCCGACGGCACCGACTCCACCGCAGCCGTAGCTGAGGTCTCCACTACTACTACCACCACCACTACTACCAATGCCGCCGAAGACCCCGCCGCCACCATCGAGGCCGCGCCGGTTAGCACCACTGTTGCTCCCGTAACCACCACCACGACGGCCGCGTTCACTACCACCACTACTCCTGCGACGACCACCACAACTGCGGTCACCACCACCGTTCCCGAGACAAACACCACGACCCTTGGCCCACCAGATGATGATCCCCCTCCGATCGAGGGGCTCGGGCCCGACCTCTCCGCCCAGATCTGGGAAACGGTGGACATTGTCGAGGAGATACGGGGGTTGGAGTTCGACAGGCTGCCTTCCATCATCGTGCTCTCCCCCGAGGAATTCACCGAGCGGGTCAGGAGCGAGGTGGCCTCTGAACTGGAGGACATCGAGGTGGACGAGGCGCTGTTCAAGCTGCTGGGCTTGCTGTCTCCCGATGATGACCTGGCCGCCCTGTATGAGGAGCTCTACGGCGAGAGCGTGGCGGGGTTCTACTCCAGCGATGATCAGGAGATGGTGATCCCGAGTTCGGGCGAAGAGCTTTCGCCGGTCGAAGTTTTGACGCTGTTGCACGAGTTGGTGCACGCCGTCACCGACCAGCACTTCGGGTTCGGCTTGAGAATGGAGGACCTGGCGGACAATCAGCTCTACGATCCCGCCAGCGGACTCGTGTCTCTGGTGGAGGGGGACGCCACGGTTTCGGAGGTTCTGTATGTGGAGAACCTCACCGCTTCGGAGAAAAGCCGTCTTTGGGCGGAGATAATGGCCATGGAGCAGCCCGATCTCGATATTCCGCTGTTTATGGAACAATCCCTTTACTTCCCCTATGAGCGGGGTTTCGAATACGTGTGGAATGCGTGGCGGAAGGGGGGATGGCAAGCTGTGAACGAGCTGTATCTCGATCCCCCCGCCTCCACCGAAGAGATCTATGAGGGCGGCCCGGCGTCTTTCACCCAGCCGGTGGAGATGGAAAGGCCGGCCGGCTCGATTCCGGAGGGATACGAGGAGATCTACGACTACACATGGGGCTTCTTGGACATTCTGGTTATGTTCGAGCAGGTTCTTGGCCCCGAGGCCGCCGTCGACGCCGCCACCGGTTGGGGCGGGGGGCGCAGCCTGGTGGCGTATGACCCCGAGGGCGAGGTGGTGTTCGTATCGGAGTATGCGGGTGATAGTCCGGATGAAGCCGAAGAACTGGCGCGCTTGCTGAGCGATTACGCGGTGGCGGGGATGGATGTCGGAACTCCCCAACCTCAGGGGGAGCTGGGCTTCTTGGCCAGTGGAGAGGACTACGTCTTTGTCGGTCCCATCCCGGGGGGACTGGTGATGGTGGCTTGTTCGGATCCCGCGGTTTGCTCATCGGTGACCGCTCCGTATCTCCCCTGAGCGGTGGAAGAACTGTGCTGTGGGGAATGGAACTCGGGTCCGATAGTGGTAGCTAACACCTTCTGGCGGAGACTGGGAGGGATTCATGTGGTTCCCCGGACGTGGGGGGTGCTGATTCCCGGCCGCTCGGTACACGGTATTTTCATGGCCGGGAGGCTGTGGGCGGTGGGATTGGACAGGGCCCTGCGGGTGGTGGGGGTGCGCGTTCTGCGCCCCGGCGGTCTGCTGGTGTTCGGGGAGGCGGATGCGGTGCTCGAACTGCGAGCCGACCGGGTTCCTCCCCAGCGGGGCTGGAATCTCTCGTGGAAAGGAGGCGTTTCTTTATGGCCGGGCTCCTGATCCTGTGCAGCACTCCCCTGGGGAATCTGGGGGACGCC
The DNA here is from genome assembly GCA_965248705.1 of Acidimicrobiia bacterium. GTDB lineage: Bacteria > Actinomycetota > Acidimicrobiia > Spongiisociales > ZC4RG35 > Bin76. The sequence continues at coordinate 1,954,645 of CBDFJY010000002.1, forward strand.
CCTCCCCGGCTGGCGGAGGCGCTCTCTGGGGCGGATTGCGTATACGCCGAGGACACCCGCCGGTCCGCTCGGCTGCTGGACGCCCTGGGTGTGGAACCCCGCAGAATGCGCTCTTTTTTCACCGGGAACGAGGCATCCCGAACCGGGGAACTGGCCGGGAGACTGGCGGCGGGAGAGACCGTGGCGCTCGTGACCGACGCGGGGGTCCCCGGCATCTCCGATCCCGGCCTGTCGGCGGTGAGAGCCGCCCACGCCCAGGGCGCGCAGGTCACCATCATCCCCGGTCCCAGCGCGGTCACCGCCGCCCTGGCGGTCTCGGGGCTGCCGGCCAACCGGTTCTCCTTCGAAGGATTCTTGCCACGCTCCGGCGAAAAACGCGCTCGGCGCGTCCAGGCGGTGGCCTCCTCGGCAGAGACCGTGGTGCTGTTCTCCTCTCCCCACCGCCTGGTGGACGACCTCTCCGATCTGGTCGACGCGGGCCTGGCCGACCGTCCCGTCTCCGTCGCTCGGGAGCTCAGCAAGCTTCATGAGGAAGTGTGGAGAGGCACCGTCTCGGGGGCGCGCAATGAGTGGGCCACCCGCCCTCCGAGAGGTGAATTCACCCTGGTGATAGCACCGGGCGGGGAGAGAGGGGAAAACCCGCCGCCGGAGCAGATGAAAGGGGCGACCGAGGCGGTGGAACGCCTGGTTGCCGAAGGCCTTTCGACTTCGGCAGCCGTGCGGGAAGTATCCCGCCTGACCGGCATTTCCCGCCGGGAGCTCTACCAGTCGGCGCACGGTTAGCGATGGCGAGCTTGTCGGGTTCTGCTGCTTGTTCCCTGTGGGTGGACACCCATTGTCATCTGCAGTTGGATGGGCGGCCTCCGGGCGAGTTGTTGGAACGGGCGTCTTCGGTGGAGTGGGTGGTGACGCCCGGAGTGGATTTGGAGTCGTCTCGGGCGGCGGTTCGGCTGGCGGCCCAACATCCCGGACGGGTTCTGGCCAGCGCCGGTCTGCATCCTCACCAGGCAAGCCGCTGGTCGTCCGAGAGAGAGGGCATCTCTGAGTTGGCCCGCGAAGCTTCTGCGGTGGGGGAGACCGGGTTGGACTTCTACCGGAACCTCTCTTCCCGACCGGAGCAACTGGAGGCGTTCCGTTCCCAGATCGAGCTTGCCACGGGGCTTGGAAAGCCCTTGGTGGTGCATTGTCGGGACGCTTTTTCGGATGTTCATCGCCTGTTGGAGGAGACCGGGGCCGGGCCGGCGGCGGTGATGCACTGTTGGACGGGCGGGCCCCGCTGGACCAGACGCTTTCTCGAGCTGGGGGTGAGGTTCTCCTTCGCCGGTCCGGTTTCCTTCCCCACCGGCGATACGGTGAGAAGGGGAGCGGAGATCGTCCCGCCCCCGCGGGCGATGGTGGAGACGGACACGCCTTACCTGACCCCTCCTCCTCATCGGGGAAAGCCCAACGAGCCGGCCTGGGTTTCTCTGGTGGGCGAAGCCCTGGCCCGGGTGTGGGGCATGGAGAGCCAGGAGGTGGCGCGCATCACCAGCGCCACCGCACGACAGACCTTCGGGGTTGGGGGATAGGAGCGCCAGTGAATGCTCTCACTCCCTCCCGGCTCTCCGACCTGCTGACCCGTCACGGGATCACTCCCTCCCGGAGGTTGGGCCAGCATTTCCTGGTTGATCCCAATCTGGTGAGAAAGGTGGTGGAGACCGCGCAGGTCGGTCCCGACGACCGGGTGCTGGAAGTGGGGACGGGAGTTGGCAACCTGACCGCCGTCCTGGCCGAGACCGGCGCCCGGGTGGTTTCCTATGAGATCGACCGTCGCCTCGTCCCGGTGCTGGCCGAGACCCTGTCAAGCTATCGCGAACGGGTTGAGATACGTATGGAAGACGCGATGAGAGTCGATTGGAAGAAGGAATTGGGCGGTGAGGGCTGGGTGATGGTCTCCAATCTCCCCTACGGGGTGGGCACCCCGCTGCTGATGGAGATGATCCAAAACGTTTCGGAGGTGGTTCGGTTCGTAGTGATGCTGCAGCGGGAGGTGGCCATGCGTCTCTTAGCCGGTCCTTCCAACCGGGAATACGGTCTGCCGTCGGTGATCGCAGGTCTCCACACTCGCATCCGGCGAGCCTTCGACGTTCCTCCCCAGGTATTTTTTCCCCGCCCGGAGGTGTTCTCCTCGGTGGTGGTGCTGGAGCGCATCCCCCCACATTCCGACGCCGCCCGGGCCATCTCCCTGGCGGCCCGCGCCTTCGGGAAGCGCCGCAAGATGTTGCGCCGATCCCTCCGGTCGGAGTTGTCCGCTCCCGAGCGGATGCTGGCCGATGCGGGGATTTCTCCGGAAAGGCGGCCCGAGTCGCTTTCGCCCGCCGACTTTCTGCGCCTGGCCGGGGTGGTGCGCGGTTGGAAAGCGGACGGATGAGCGTCTGGCTGGCGCCCGCCAAGGTGAATCTCACCCTGATGGTTGGGTCGAGATCGGCTTCCGGGCTTCATCCTGTCCGGTCGCTGATCCAGACGCTGAACTGGTGTGATCGGGTTACGGTTGTGGAAGGAGAAGAGGATCGCCTGGAAATCGAGGGCGCCGACCTTCCCGGGGGTGGGGACAATTTGGTGTGGAAGGCGGTGACGGCCCTGGAGAGGGAGACCGGTGTGGTTCGTCCTCCGCTCGAGATCTCCTTGGAGAAACGTATTCCGATCGGGGCCGGGTTGGGAGGAGGAAGCGCCGACGCCGCCGCGGTGCTTGCCGCCTTGGGGGAGATGCTCGCCATCGGTAGCGAGACGCTCCGGAGGGCGGCGGCTCGAATCGGGTCGGATGTTCCGGCCGCGCTTTGGGGAGGAAGCCTCTGGGTTGAGGGCTTTGGAGAAATAGTCTCTCGGCTCTCTCCTCTTTCCGGTTTTGCGGTGGCGGTGGCGGTGCCCGATTTTCCCCTGCTCACCGCCGATGTCTACCGGATGTGGGACGATCTGGAAGAACCCCGTGGCGCCGAGTTTCCCTCCGGGTCCTTGCCCCCCACACTCCGCCGTTCAGTTCCCATGAGGAACGATTTGACGCCCGCGGCTCTCCGTCTTCGTCCCGAACTGGGAGACCTGATGGAAGCAGCCGCCGGGGAGTGGGGGCGGCCGGTGGCCATGTCCGGGAGCGGATCCTCGCTCTTTTCCTTCTTCATGGATGCCGAGGAGGCGGCCTCGGCGGCCCAGGCGGTGGAAAAGCTGTTTTCAACCACGGTGGGCGCCCATTTGTTTCCTGACGGCCCGGCGCCCGAGGAACAGGTAACCTAGGAAACGATGTGCCCTTCTTTTCCCTTGGGGGGTGGTGTAACCGGCAGCACAGCGGGTTTTGGTCCCGCCGGTATGGGTTCAAGTCCTATCCCCCCAGCGAGGGCCGCACCGCCCGGCTCTAGCCTGATGTGGAGAAGACAATGAGCCATGTGGTGATAATCATGGCGGCCGGTGACGGCGTCCGGATGCGCTCGGATGTTCCCAAAGTGCTGCACCCTGTGGCGGGTCGGCCGATTTTGTCCTGGATAGTGGTGGCGGCGGCGGCCGGTGACCCGGAACGGATGATGGTGGTGGTGGGGTCCGGCGCAGGCCGGGTGAAGTCGATGCTGCCTGCCGGGGTGGAGACCTGTCATCAGCGGGAGCGGCGGGGGACTGGACAAGCCGTCTCCCTGGCGATGGAGGCGCTGGGAGAGCTTTCGGACAGCACGCCGGTGGTGGTGCTTCCCGGCGATGTGCCCCTGCTCACCGCGGAGGTGATCGGCGAGGCGATCGAATCGCATCGCGCCCGGGGCGGGGCGGCCACCATGCTCACCGCCGAGGCGGAAGATCCAAGGGGATACGGGAGGGTGCTGCGGGATTCGGGCGGCCGGGTCCAGGGAGTGGTCGAGCATGTCGACGCCACGGCCGCTCAGCGGGAGATTCGGGAGATCAACACCAGCATCTATGTCTTTTCGGCCGGTCCCTTGCGCGCCGGGCTGGGACGGATCGGGGTCGCCAACCAACAGAGGGAGTACTACCTGCCTGATGTGATTGGAGTGATGATCGGCGACGGCCAGGAGGTGGCGGCCCGGCTGATTCCCTTCCATGACTCCCTGGGGGTGAACGACCAGGCTCAGTTGGCGGAGGCTGCGGCTTGGATGAGGCGACGGATACTAAACCGCCATATGCTGGCCGGAGTGAGGGTGGAGGACCCCGAGCGGGTCTATGTGGAAGCGGATGTGAGGCTGGCAGCGGGGGTGAAGTTGTATGCGGGGGTGCATCTGGAGGGAGATGTGGAAGTGGGGGAGGGGGCGATAATCGGGCCTGACGTCTACATCCGTGACAGTCGGATCGGGGCCGGCGCCCGGGTGTGGTATTCGGTAGTGCGGGAATCCGAGATAGGCCCGGGTGTCGAAGTCGGTCCCTACGCGTCGCTCCGTCCGGGCGCTCTTATTGAAGAGGGGGCCAAGGCCGGAACTTTCGTCGAGATCAAAAACACCCGGCTGGGGAGGGGCGCCAAGGCGCCTCACCTTTCCTACCTGGGCGATGCCGATGTCGGGGAGGGCGCCAACATCGGGGCGGGGACGATCACCGCCAACTACGACGGGTACCGCAAGCATCGCACCAACATCGGGGCGGGGGCGCAGATCGGCGCCAACACGGTGTTGGTGGCGCCGGTGGAGGTGGGAGAGGAAGGATGGACCGGGGCCGGCTCGACCATAACCCGACCGGTGGAGTCCGGGGCGCTTTCGGTGGAGCGTTCCCAGCAGAGAAACATCGCCGGTTATGCGGCGCGACGGGCAGCCCGCTACCGTCAGGAAAAGGAAAAGGATCCTTCGCCGTCGGCGCCCGCCGACCCGGCGAGTGATAGCTGAACGGAGAGGCCCAGATGGATATAGCCAACCGCAAGCAGATGCGGATCTTCTCCGGCAGTCACAATCTTGAACTCGCCGAAGAGGTGGCCGAGTTGCTGGGGGTGTCGCTGGGGAGGCTGCACAAATCCACTTTCTCCAGCGGAGAACTCTATGCGCGGGCCGAGGAGAGCGTGCGGGGCTCCGACTGCTTTGTCTTCCAGAGCCATTCGTCCCCGATAAACGACGCCATCATGGAGCATCTGATCATCATCGACGCGCTGCGCCGTGCCTCGGCGCGCCGGATCACGGCGGTGATGCCCTACTACGGGTACTGCCGACAGGACAAGAAGGTGCTTCCCCGGGAACCGATCACCGCCCGGCTGATGGGGGACCTGTTCATGGCGTCGGGCGCCGATCGGCTGGTGTCGGTCGATCTTCACACCGGGCAGTTGCAGGGGTTTGTCACCAAGCCTTTCGACCACCTCACCGCGATTCCCATCATCAGCCAGTACTTGTCCACGGTGACCAGCGGGGATATAACCATCGTCTCTCCCGACGCCGGGGGCGGTAAACGCGCCGAGAAGTATGCACGATTCTTGAACGCCGATGTGGCGTTGGTCTACAAGCGACGAGACAACTATCTGCACAATTACTCGGAGGCTCTGGCGGTCACCGGTACGGTAGAGGGTCGGCATGCGGTGATCGTGGACGACATCATCGACACTGCCGGCACGGTGTGCAACGCCGCGGCGCTCATCCGAAGAATGGGGGCTGCCTCCGTGCGGATTGCAGCTACCCACGCGGTGCTGTCCAACCAGGCGATCGATCGCATTGCGGATGCCGGGATCGATGAGGTGGTGGTCACCAACACCCTTCCCGTTCCTGCCGCCGATCGGATGAAGAATCTGAAAGTGCTTTCTGTCGCCTCCATCGTTGCCCAGTCGGTTCAGGCCATTTTTACCGACGATTCGGTGAGCGAGATTTTCCTGGGCGAAAACGCCTAAGACCTCCTTTTGGACACCCGGATTATCGAGGTTCGCACCGGGCGACAGCCGACCGTGGCGGACCTGACGCCGCAAGTGACAGCGTTCTGCAGGTCGCGCGGTGACGGATTGGTTTCGGTGTTCGCTCCTCACGCTACCTGCGGCGTGGCCCTGATAGAAGTGGGAGCGGGCAGCGATCGGGATCTGGTGACGGCGTTGGAGATGATGCTGCCCCGTCATGTCGATTGGCTCCACCGCCACGGGTCACCAGGCCACGGGGCCGATCATGTCATGCCGGCCCTGATCTCTCCCAGCCTGGTGGTTCCGGTGTTGGACGGCCGCCCGGCGCTGGGCACCTGGCAGTCGATCGTGCTGGTCGATCCCAACCGGGACAACCCGGTGAGAAAGGTAAGGCTCAGCTTTCTCCCAGGCTAGACGCGGGAGGTGGAATGAAGCTATCTGGTCGTCCGGCGCAGTCCTTTACGACGGGTGAGCGATCTATAGATGGGGAAAGTAATCTGTGGAGTTGGCAAGAACCCCACCGGCTACGGGTTGACTTACCCTCTGATTCCGACCCATATTGTCAGAAGCTGCAAATACCTCCCGGCTTGGGCCCAGAGCTCGCCCAGACCGCAAAACCCAGAGGTCATACCCTGCGAAGTCACCCCTCACCGGGCTTGGATATTCGCGACTTCACAACGGCAAGGTGGTGGCGGGGGAGGAAGCCCAACCCTCGGATATCGGATTGCCCGGGTAATGACCGACAACGCCGGGGGACTATCGTCGCAGCCGCGATTTCAGGGATGCTCTCGCCCAGATCGGCGCCACCCATAGACTGATCCGACCCTACCGACCCCAAACCAATGGAAAAGTGGGACGTCTCTACCAGACCCTCCTCCGGGGGTGGGCCAACCAACAGCTCTACACCACTAACCAACAACGCCGCCCAGCCCATACCACCGTCATTGACACCTACAATCACCACCGATCCCATAGCGAACTCGGCGGCCAACCACCCATCACCAAACTTGTAAACCCCCTTTGTGAGAAGGACAGCTAGACAGTCAGCTCTCGTATCTCGGGTAGGAGGATTGTCTCGTCGGGGTAGATCAGGTCTGGGTCGCCGGAGCGGATGGTCTCCCGGTTGGTCTCAATCAGATCCACCCAGTACGAAGCTATCTGCTGAGTGGTTGGGGGAGATGGCATGGATTGGGAGAGGATCCGTTGGGCGATTTTCCACAGATTGTCTCCCGTCGCTATCCGATAATTGTTCCCTGGTGTGCTCTGGGAGGCGGGCGAACCGGCGACAGGCTTCTCCGGGATGTCCACCGGTCCGGTTACCAATGGATAGGGGAGGGGAGGGATGATCTTCCTGTTCTCATACTTGTCTATCGGGTCGTGGGTGGAAGCCGTCGCTGGAGCGCCCGGCCATTCTCCCAGGTTGAGGACGGGAAGCGGAAAGGAAAACGCGGTTGGTTGCTTGTTGACCACCGGTTGGGCTGTCGAGGCCGCCGCCGGGAGGGAGCTTCCCAGGGTGGTGGCCGCCACCGCCCCCACCACCAGGCGGGCGCTGAGCGTGCGAATAAACGGAAGGGTGATGGGGGTGGCGAATCGCAGCGCGGAAGCGACTCTGGACAGACCGGCCGCCAGATAGAAGCAGGTGGAGAGGAAGATCCACCACCCACAGGCCAGGCCCACAAGTCGGGCGGCGGACAGCAGCGCCTCGGGCGGCGGGGTGGAGTCCAGCCATTGTCGGAGATGGGACCAGTCGACCGATAGCCAACGCACCTCTCCCAGACGATGGAGAGCGAAGGTAACGGCGCCGGAAAAAGCCAAGAGTACGGTGACCGTGGCGGCGGGGATGATTCGGTTTTTCATATCCCAGCATGGTTCCGCCAGCCAGGGTGCTTCTAGTCGCGGCCGGTAGGGTTTTTCGCGAACTTGCTATATTTTTCGACTGTTAACATCGGGCGGGTGCTTAAAGCGGGAGAGCCCAGAAGATGAAGATCAAGATCGGAATTGCCCACACCAATCGGGTGGTGGAGATTGAGAGCCGGGATGCCGAGCAGGTGCGTTCCGCCATCACGGAGGCGTTTGAGGAATCTCGACCCATCGTGTGGTTGGACGACGTCGACGGGACGCAGGTAGGTATCCCGCGAGAGATGTTGGCGTTTGTCGAGTTCGAAAGCGCCGACGGGGGTGCGGGAGTGGGTTTCGCTCCGGGTGCTTAGGTGGCTAGATAGCGACGGCGGCGCTTGGCCAACCAGCGCTTGCGCAGCCTGCGGCGATCCTCTTCCGAGTAGCCGCCCCAAACTCCAGACTCTTGGTTTGTCTCCAAGGCATATTGCAAGCAATCTTCGGTAACCGGACAGTCGGTGCAGATGGAGGTGGCCATTGTGATCTGCTCAACGGCAGGCCCGGTGCTTCCGATGGGGAAAAACAGGGTTGGATCGGAGTCAAGGCAGGCGGCCAACTCCCTCCAATCGGTAGCGGTGGTGGTGATCAAAAAACTTCTCCCGGTTTACGATTGTGAACACTTTCACAAGGCTCTTCCCGGCTAAGTGCCCTTACCTGGTAAAAGAGTAGGGCCTCCGCGTCGGTTTGTCAAGCATATCCCGGATATTTTTTCCTGTCATTCGCGGCTAGCCTTGAGGAGTATCTGATTTAGCCCTCGTAGCTCAGGGGACAGAGCGCCGGTCTCCGGAACCGGGTGCGCAGGTTCGAGTCCTGCCGAGGGCGCCAACCGAATCGACTGTTTGGGGAGGGGGACAAAGGAAAAGGCGCCCTCCCATTGGGGAGAGGCGCTCTTTGACCTGAGCTAGTGGTTCTTAGATGTCGTAATAGAGCTCGTACTCCACGGGGGTGGGGTGACGTCTTACCAGGCTCGCTTCGTTGTCCCGCTTGTAGGAAATCCAGGTGTCGATCAGCTCTTGGGCGAACACGTTTCCTTCCGTGAGGAAGTCGTGGTCTGCTTCCAGGGCGTCCAACGCCTCCTCCAAGGAGCTGGGAACCGTATTCAGACCGGCCGCTTCCTCGGGGCTCAACTCATAGAGATCCACATCGACCGGATCGCCCGGCTCGATCTGGCGGCGAATCCCGTCCAGACCGGCCATCAACATGGCGGCGAAGGCGTAGTAGGGGTTGCAGGATGGATCGGGGCAGCGGAACTCCAGCCGCTTGGCGTGGGGCGCTTGGGAGTAGGTGGGGATGCGGATCGCCGCCGAGCGGTTGCGCTGGCTGTAGACCAGGTTGACCGGGGCTTCGAACCCGGGCACCAATCTTCGGTAGGAGTTGGTTCCGGGCGCTGCGAAGGCCAGGATGGCAGGGGCGTGGGCAATCAGGCCGCCGGCGTACCAGCGGGCCATGTCAGAGAGGTTGGCATAGCCGCCCTCTTCGAAGAAGAGCGGCACGCCGTCCTTCCAGAGGCTCTGGTGGGTGTGCATTCCCGAGCCGTTGTCGGCGAAAATCGGCTTGGGCATGAAGGTAACGGTCTTTCCTGCCTGTTTGGCCACGTTCTTGCATATGTACTTGTACAGCATCAAACGATCGGCTTGTATGAGCAGCGGCGCATAGCGGATATCGATCTCGGCCTGACCGGCGGTTCCCACCTCGTGGTGATGGATCTCGATGGGTATGCCGGCCTTCATCATCTGGGCGACCATCTCCGAGCGCAGATCCTGCTGGGTGTCGTTGGGAGGAAGCGGGAAATAACCTTCTTTGTGGCGCATCTTGTGGCCAAGGTTGCCGCCCTCTTCCTCTTGCGCGGAGTTCCAGGCTGCTTCCCCTGAGTTCACCTCGTAGAAGGACATGTTGCTGTGATGCTCCACTTGGGAGAACCGGGCAGAGTCGAAGATGAAGAACTCGGCCTCGGGGCCCCAGTAGGAGGTGTCGGCGAGGCCGGTGGAGATCAGGTATTCCTCGGCGTTACGAGCCACCCGCCGCGGATCCTTGAAGTACCAGTCTCCGGTGGCCGGGTCTTTGATGAAACAGTTCAAGTTGAGGGTGGGGCGGGCAAAGAAGGGATCGGCATAGGCGGTGGTCGGGTCGGGAATGAGCAGCATGTCCGACTCGTCTATGGACTGGAACCCCCGGATGGACGAGCCATCGAACCCGAACCCCTCCTCGAAAGATTCCTCAGTGAGGTACTCGGATGGCATGCTGAAATGATGCATCTTCCCCGGCAGATCGGGGAAACGTAGATCAACAAATTCGTACTGTTGGGCTAAGGCAGATACCTCGGCTGGAGTAGTCATTGGACATTCCTCGAACTTTCATCGGGTTATTAATGGAGCGTAGAATAGCGACCAACCAGGTAGGAAAATAAGCTGACAATCCGATCGGCGCCCTGGTAAAAGGACCTCATGAATGAAACTTTCCGGTTCCCAAATGACTGAAACTTCCCGGTTCCCGGTGAGCGTAGCCTCCGAGCTGCCTGATGATCTTCGCCAACGGGCGGAATTTGTTCACTCCAAGTTGGGGTTCACTCCCAATGTGATGTTGGCTTTGGGGCATCGTCCCGATGAGGCAAGGGCCTTTTTCGCCTATCACGACGCCCTCATGGAGAAGGAGGGGGGCTTGTCGAAGGCGGAGCGGGAGATGATCGTGGTGGCCACCAGCGCTGTGAATCAGTGTCCCTACTGCATTGTGGCTCACGGGGCGATTCTTCGCATCCGCTCGGGCGATCCGCTTCTCGCCGACCAGATCGCCGCCAACTGGCGGACGGCGCCGGTTACGGGACGACAGCGCGCCATGCTCCGTTTTGCCGTCAAGCTGGCCCGTACTCCCGAAGAGATGGAAGAACCCGACTACCAGCCGCTCTATCAGGAAGGTTTCACTGACGACGACATCTGGGAGATCGGGGCTATCACCGCCTTTTTCGCCATGTCCAACCGACTGGCGCATCTGGGACACATGATGCCCAATCCCGAGTTTTACATGTTGGGCCGAGCGCCCCGTGATAAGTGACCGCCGCGGTTCGGTGAGCAGTTCTCGTCCCGTCTACCTGGAGCGATGGGGTGAAGTTGCCCATTTGGTAATCGACCGTCCGGAGAGACGGAACGCCTTCACCGAGGAGATGTGGTCCATCCTCCCCGGTCTGGCGAAAGAAGCGGAGGAGGACGGCCAGATCAAGGTGATGGTGGTGAGAGGAGCGAACCCCACGATGTTCTGCGCGGGAGCGGATGTGGCGGAATGGGCCGAACGCTTGTCACGGGAGGGGACGGGGGCGGAAAATGGAGCGGCGGTAGCGGCGGCCGTCTCGGCGATTGCCCACATAAAAAAGCCCACCGTGGCCGCGATCCGGGGGGCGTGTATGGGTGGAGGCGCGGCGTTGGCTATGGCCTGTGACCTGCGGGTGGGGGATAGCACTGCCCGCTTCGGTCTCCCTCCGGCCCGGGTGGGGCTGGCGTTCCCCTTTGTCTCCCTGCGCAGCCTGGTGGCAGCGGTGGGCGAAGCCCGGGCCAAATGGCTGCTGTTCACCGGTGAAGTGTTCGGGGCCGAACATGCGATGCGGATCGGTTTTTTGTCGGCATTGTACGAGCCCGACTCGTTCGACTCGGAGCTCGACAGCCTGCTGGCGCGGGTATGCGGCATGTCCCAAGCGTCGCTTCGCTCGATGAAGGAAATGATGAAGATGGTGGCGGGAGGCCAGATCGCCGACAGCGAGGAAACCGAGCGGATGTGGAGGGAGTTGACGGCAGGCCCCGATCACGCTGAAGGGATACGTACTTTCCTGGAGCAGTGGCACAAGCTCTAGAGCACACCGGCGGGCTTTCGCTATCGTTTTGGCTGTGATCCCACGGAATCCTTATCGCTATCGCCGGATTGCGAATTCTCGGGCCGCGATCTTTCTCCCGTCCTCCGCCGGGGTATTAGCAGTCTTGCTTTATTTCAGAGGCGATCTGGAGGGAAGCCTTTTTAATGTGTTCATTGCGGCGGCGGCAGGGGTGCTCGTCGGTTCCTTGATCGGCGTGCTAGTGCTAACCAAGCTGCCACGGGCGCGAAAACGGCCTAAGGTGGGGTTGGTGGTGGCCCGATTCAACAAGATGGAGTCGGACCCGGTCGCTGAACGTCTGGGGGAGGGGGCCCGCCAAGCCTTGGAGGAGCTGGGCGTCCCACCCGCCAATATCGTTCGCTTGGATGTCCCCGGCGCCTGGGAACTTCCCTGGGGTGCTCGTCGGCTGATCCAGGAGGGTTGCCAGGGAGTGGTGGCCACTGCGGTAGTTCTACAGGGAGAGACCCGTCATTTCGAGTCGGTGGTGGAGGGAGCGATTCAGGGTCTGATACACCTCCAAGTGGAAACGGGCGTTCCGGTGGGCAACGGGGTGCTGGCGGTCTCCGATTGGGAACAAGCCCAGGTTCGCAGTCGGCCCGGTTCCAATCTGGGCGCCCAGGCCGCCCGGGCGGTGATGGAATGTCTTCGGGCGGAGATCAGGTGAACTTGGGAAACCGCGAGAACGAGAGCTATACTGTCGGTTAGCTTTTCATGCGACGAAGCGGAAGCCGGTTTGCTTCCCACCCGGCCATTACTTTGGTGCGCCGCGGTTATTCGGGAGCGGAATCTGTTTCTTGCTCGTCACCGGTTCTAGCAACAGGAGGATCAACCATCGCAGAACTTCGTGTAAATGACACAATCAGGGCCGCCGAAGTGCGTTTGGTGGCGCCGGACGGTGCGCAGATCGGCGTCAAGAAGCTGGCAGAGGCCATGTGGTTGGCGGAGCAGTTGGATCTGGACTTGGTGGAGGTGGCGCCCATGGCTGATCCTCCGGTCTGTCGGCTGATGGATTACGGACGATTCAAGTACGAGCGTTCGATCAAGGAAAGAGCTGCTCGCAAGAGCCAGTCACGCACCGTCATAAAGGAACTGCGGCTTCGGCCCCGGATTGAAACCCACGACTTCGACATGCAGACTCGCAAGGTAGTCTCCTTCCTCTCGGGTGGAGACAAGGTGAAGCTGACTGTTCGTTTTCGTGGTCGGGAGCGGGAAAGACCCGAGTACGGACATAAGCTGTTGACGCGGCTTGCCGAGGCGGTCAGCCAAGAGGGTGTAATGGAGCAGGCCCCCAAGATGGAAGGCCGTAACATGACCATGGTCCTAGGGCCCGCCAACCACGGCTCGGGAGGCCAGAAACAGAAGAGCTGAACAGCTTCTGAACCAAGATTCCAACCTAGGAGGACCCAGTGCCGAAGCAGAAGAGCCATCGGGGTCTCACCAAAAGAATAAAAAAGACCGGTTCGGGGAAGCTGATGCGACGTCAGGCCGGCAGGGGTCATTACCGACTGGCCAAGGGCAAGCGCCGGTTCCGGCGCCTGGATGGGACCGAAGGGCTGTCGCCCGGTGACGATCGGATAGTTCGTCGCATGATCAAAACATAGGGAGCGCCAATCATGGCAAGAGCAAAAAACGCCCCCTCCGCCCGTCGCGCCCGCCGTAAGGTGGTCGCCCAGGCCAAGGGCTATGGGGGTGCGCGGAGTCGTACTTTCCGGGCCGCCAACGAGCAGGTCATGCATGCCATGGCAGACTCCTATAGCCACCGTCGCGCCCGCAAAGGAGACTTTCGGCGACTGTGGATCACCCGGATCAACGCGGCCGCCCGTCAGAACGGTATGACCTACTCGCGGTTTGTGGCGGGTCTCAACTCGGCCGGGGTAGAGGTAAATCGCAAGATGTTGGCCGACTTGGCGGTCAATGATCCGAACGCCTTCTCGCAATTGGTGAAGATCGCCCAAGAGGCTTGATCCGCTCCCGACGCAACGCCCGGATCGCCGAACTGACCCAACTGCATAGGGTCCGTCATCGGAAGCTTACCGGAAAGACGCTTCTCGAAGGTCCTCATCTTCTTTCCGAGGCGCTAGCGGTGGGGGAGAAGGTGTCGCAAGTGCTGGCGCTGCCCGACGACAAGACGACCCGCCGACTCTGTGAGGAGCGGGGCATTCCCCTGACCCTGGTGAGTGGGGAGGCGCTCTCCCGGATCGCCGACACCAAGACCCCTCGGGGTCCGGTGGCGGTGTTGACCATTCCCCGGTACGAGCCCGGCGGCCGCGACACCCTGTGGCTTCTGGTTTCCGAACCGGGAAACGCCGGAACCTTGATCCGTACCGCGTCGGCCTTCGGGTGGGATGTGGCCATGGGACCCGAAGCGGTCGATCCCTGGGCGCCCAAAGTACTTCGCGCCGGTGCAGGCGGGCATTTCGGGGTGGCCATTCGGGAGGTCGAGGAGGCGCCTCGGGAGGCGATGGTGGTGGCCGCGGTTCCTCGGGGCGGAGTCCCTCTTTCGGAGTTGGACTGTCGACTCGATCACCGCCGGGAATGGTGGCTGGTAGTCGGCGAAGAAGCCCATGGCATCGCTCCGACCTACGCCGACCGGACCGATCTGTGGTGCTCGATCCCCATGTCGGGCAGGGCGGAGAGCCTTAACGCCGCGGTAGCGGGAGCAATTATCTGCCAGCATCTTTCGGTGTTGCGCTCCGCTTCCGGGAACAGACACTCTGGACCGCGCTCCCAGGTTTCCTAAACTCCTATAGCTGGCATGGAAAGTCTCGTCGCCCTTTTGGAAAATGCTCCGGCGTTGGTTAAGGGGGCGGCGAACCTGGATGTATTGGCGGTCACAGAGGCCGAGCTTTTGGGCAGACGTTCCCTGGTGGCCGAACTGCAACGGGGAATAGGAAAGCTCCCGCCCGCGGAGCGGCCCAAGGTGGGAAAGGCGATTCAGGAGGCGCGTCGCGTCCTTGCCAAACTGGTCGATACCCAAAGGCGCCGCCTCGAGACCGAGAGCGAGCGTCTCACGCTGGCCTCCGACCGGGTGGATGTCAGCCTGTCGGCCCTGGAATACCCGGAGGGGTACACCCATCTCATCACCTCCACCATCGAGGAGGTGTGTGACATATTCATTGGACTGGGCTATCGGGTGGTGGGGGGACCGGAGGCGGAATCGGGACTCTACAACTTCGACGCCCTAAACACTCCGCTCACTCATCCCAGCCGGCTGGAGTCCGACACCCTCTATCTTGACTGGGGAAACCCCGCCGACGAAATACTCTTGCGCACCCACACTTCGCCTATGCAGGCCCGTTACATGGAAAACAACGATCCGCCCGTGTACGTGGTGGTGCCCGGCAAGGTGTACAGGGCGGACACTCCCGATGCCACCCACTCGCCGGTCTTTCACCAGATTGAAGGGCTGGCGGTGGATGAGAATCTGACCTTTTCGGACCTGCGCGGGACCCTTGCCTATTTCGCCCGGGAGTTTTTCGGGTCCGAGCGACGGATCCGGCTGCTTCCCAACTTTTTTCCATTCACCGAGCCGTCGGCGGAGATGCATGCCTCCTGTTTCTCCTGTGAGGGGGGAGGAGCATGCCGGGTGTGCGGCGGTGTTGGGTGGATTGAGCTTTTGGGCTGCGGGATGGTGGATCCTAACGTGTTCGAATGGGTGGGATACGACCCCTCGCAGGTAAGCGGTTTCGCTTTCGGGATGGGAGTGGAACGGATCGCCCAGGTGCGCCACGGCGTCTCGCCGCTGCGGCATTTCTTTGACAACGATCTCCGAGTGCTTTCCCAGTTCCGATGAGAGTTTCGTTCAACTGGCTGGCCGACTACATCGACCTCCCTTCTTCGGAACCCGCGGTGATTGCCTCGGTGTTGGAGTCACTCGGTCATGAGGTGGAGGAGACCGAGCGTATTGCTCCCGACTTCCAAAGGGTGATAACAGCCCGGGTGATCGAGGTCGAGCCACATCCCCGGGCTGATCGGATCAGGGTTTGTCGGGTGACGACCGGCGACGAGCCGATGACGGTGGTGTGCGGGGCGTGGAATTTCGAGGCGGGGGCGGTGGTGGCTCTGGCGCTTCCCGGGGCCAAACTGAACGACGGTATGGAGATCGGCCGACGCTCTATCCGGGGAGTGGAGTCCAACGGGATGATCTGCTCGGAGAGGGAACTAGGTTTGGGAGAGGATGCGGAAGGCATATTGGTTCTTGATTCCGAAGTCCCTTTGGGGGAGGACCTGGCGGAATCCGAATCGCTCACCGACACGGTGTTGGATCTAAGCATCACCCCCAACCGCCCCGATGTGATG
The DNA here is from genome assembly GCA_965248705.1 of Acidimicrobiia bacterium. GTDB lineage: Bacteria > Actinomycetota > Acidimicrobiia > Spongiisociales > ZC4RG35 > Bin76. The sequence continues at coordinate 1,970,520 of CBDFJY010000002.1, forward strand.
TCCTATGTGGGGGTGGCGAGGGAGTTGGCCGCCTATTACCAGGTTGACTACCGCCTCCCCGAAGCGGATTTCCCCCAAGTGGACGCCAGCCCCCGGATCGGGATCACCGTCGAGGATCCCACCGGGTGCTATCGCTTCGTGGCCCGAGAGGTGCGGGGCTGTCGGATCTCCGCATCCCCGTTTTGGATGCGAAACCGTCTTCGGGCTTCGGGGCAGCGCCCCATCTCCAATGTGGTGGACATCACCAACTACGTGCTTTTGGAGCTGGGACAGCCCATCCACGCTTTCGATCTTGATGAACTGGGCGGCGAAGGGATTGTGGTGAGAAGAGCCTATCCGGGAGAGCGGCTCACAACCTTGGACGGAGTGGAACGGGCATTGGCCCCCTCCGACCTGGTGGTGGCCGACCGCGAACGGGCATCGGCATTGGCCGGAACGATGGGTGGGGGCGCTTCGGAGGTAACCGGGAGCACTACCGCGGTGCTGATTGAGGCGGCTTCATGGGATCCTCCCACCGTGCTGCATATGTCCAAGCGCCACTCTCTCCGTACCGAGGCTTCGGCTCGTTTCGAACGGGGGGTGGACCCCGCGCTTCCCCCGGTGGCCGCCGCCCGGGCCGCTCAGTTGGTCACCAGGCTGGCCGGGGGACTGGCCCTGGCCGAGGTGACCGATGTGATCGCTCGGGAGGACCGGCTTCAACCCACCACTATCCGCTTTGAACTGCGAGAGGCCGAGCGCATCCTGGGTCCGGGTTTCGACAGTCCCCGGGTGGTCAACCTCTTGTCACGGCTGCACCTGGGGGTGGGGGGTGAGGATCCGGTCATGGTTGAGGTTCCCACTTTTCGACCGGACCTGACCAGGCCCATCGACCTAGTGGAGGAGTTGGCCAGGCTGTGGGGATACAACAATTTCCCCGAAAGGGTACCCCGCGGTCCGGGAGGGGGCCGCTCGACTACACAGCGGCGCACCCGTACCCTACGTGACGCCCTCTGTGGGCTGGGATTCTCCGAGTCGGTGTCGCTCAGCTTTATGCGGGCTTCGGAGGTAGAGATCTGGGAGTGGGACGAAGATGATGAGCGTTCCTTGGAGATCCGGCTCAAAAACCCTCTCCGGGAAGAGGAATCCATTTTGCGCACCACGCTTTTGCCGGGCCTCTTGCGCGTTGCCCGCTACAACCACTCCCATGGCCTGGACGATGTGGCCATCTTCGAGTTGGGCAGGGTGTTCTTGGATCGGCCTCATCCGGTTCTGGCCAAGGTCCCCGATCAGCCGGAGAGGCTGGGCGTTTTGGCGACCGGGCGCCTGGGCGGCTCGGGTCTGGGCGTTGCTCACCGCCCGGTGGACTTCTACACGGTGTCTGCGGTGTGGCGGACGCTCTCGCATCGTCTCGACTTGGGCGATTGGCGGCTCGAGCCTGTGGAAGCGGCGGGATGGCATCCCGTCCGCGCCGCCCGACTGGCTTTGGAGGGGAAAACTGTGGGGATGATGGGCGAAGTCCACCCGGGGGTGGTTCGGCGGGCGGAGCTTTCGGGACGGGTGGTTGCCATGGAACTGGATCTCGACCCCTTGGTGGCCGCCCGGAAGCGCTGGCAGTTTCGTACGCCCAGCGTCTTTCCTCCCTACACCTTCGACCTGGCTTTCGAAGCCCCCGAGGAGTTGGCGGCCGACGATCTGCTGTCGGCCACTGGGGAGGCGGCCGGTAGCCTGTTGGAGTCGGCTTGGGTGTTCGATGAGTTTCGGGGTGAGCCGTTGGGTAAAGGCCGGAAGAGCCTGGCGATCAACTACACCTTAAGGGCTGCGGATCGGACCCTTTCGAGTGAGGAAACCCAGGCTGCCCTGCGGTCCATGGCCGATGCGGCCCGTCGAATGGGAGCGGAATTGCGAGGAGAACTATGAGCTTTTTGTCGGTTGCGGATGTGGGCCCCGAGGGCTTGGCGCGGCTGTTGGAGTCGGCCATGGATATTAAACGAAGACCAGACCACTATTCGGGCGTTCTTTCGGGAAAGACAGTGGGTTTGTTTTTTCAGAAGCCCTCTTTGCGAACCTGGGTGTCTTCCACCGCGGCTACCGCCCTTTTGGGCGCCCATCCGATCGCCATCCACCAGGAGATCTCGGGGGTGGGCGACCGGGAAGAGCCGGCGGATGTCGCCCGGGTGCTCGACCGCTACCTGGATGTTCTGGGCATGCGGGTCTATGAGCATTCGCTCCTGGAGGAGTTGGACAACTTCATGGCCGCGCCTGTGATCAACTTGCTGTCGGATTGGGAACACCCTTGCCAGGCAGTGGCCGACCTGATGACTATCGCCGGGCGGCGACCCCTGGCCGGCTCGGTTCTGGCTTATGTGGGCGACGGCAACAATGTCTGCCATTCCCTGATGTTGGCCGGGACCATGGCGGGGATGGAGGTGCGGGTGGGGTGCCCTTCCGGATACCAGCCGGACGGGGGAGTGGTGGCCAGGGCGCGGGAGTGGGGCAAAGTCTCGATTTATCACCATCCCGTCCCGGCGGTGGAGGGCGCTCACGTCGTCTACACCGATGTGTGGACCTCAATGGGACAGGAAGAGGAAACCGCCAAGCGTCGCTCGGCTTTCGCCGGGTTCACGGTGGATTCCGCGCTGATGGAGCGGACGGCCCCCCAGGCGGTGTTCATGCATTGTCTCCCCGCCCATCGGGGCGAGGAGGTAAGCGCCGAGGTGTTTGAGTCTCCCCGATCGGTGGTGTTCGACCAGGCGGAGAACCGGCTCTACTCTTTCGGGGCGCTGCTTGTATATCTTTTGACTTGAAACGTTCTCCCCGTCTTCTCTGCCCGGAGGATTTTTCTGGTCCGGTGTTGGAGGTGGCGGCTCGGCTTTTGGGAAAGCGACTGGTCACCCGGGTCGACGGGGCAACCACCTCGGTTCTGATCTGTGAGGTGGAGGGGTACGGTGGGTCCGATGATCCCGCAAGCCACGCTTTTTCGGGTTCCAACCGGCGAAACAGCACTATGTTCTCGGCGGCGGGGACCCTCTATGTCTACCGGTCGTACGGGATCCACTGGTGCGCCAACGTGGTTACCGGCCGGAAGGGGGAGGGTCAGGCGGTGCTGTTGCGGGGCGGGCTGGCGGAGTGGGGCGCCGAGATCATGATCGCCCGCCGGGGTCGCTCCGATCACCTTTGTGACGGACCGGGCAAGCTCACCCAGGCCCTGGGCATCGACGGCGGCCACGACGGACTGATGCTGACCGAAGAACGGGAAGTGTGGTTGGAGGAGGGCGGAAGTGGTGCGATGCAATGGCGGTCGACGCCGCGGGTAGGGATCACCAAGGCCAGAGAACGCCCCTGGCGGCTGTTGGCAGTCGGAGCGGGATACCGCTCGCCGCGGGGAACGAACCGGGGCGGACGCTAGAAGTTGCGTCCGCGACGACTACGGCGGCGGGTGCGGAAGGCGTCGGCCATGATCTAGTTGTCGAAGTAGCCCGACGGGGCTTGACCGTCCACCGCAAAGTGGTAGAGAGCCGTCTGGAATATTCCCGATAGCGCCGACATAACAACAATCACCGCCAGTATCCACAATAAGCCCAGACCGAGCGACCACCCCGTTACGGTTGCATCGCCGGAGACGATTGCCACGAGAAGCAACGTCCCTCCGGGCACAAACGCCAAGTAGCCGACGATGTTCAGGCCCACCCGGGCGCCGAGATTCTCTCCCCAGGTTCGACGGAAGAGGTCCACGGAGCCCTTGATTGCCTCCATAGCGCCTTTCCCCTCAATCACGATAATGGGCAATACCAGGAAGGTGACCACGCTCCACGCCACGCCCACCATCGTGATTACGATGCTGCCGGGCGAGCCGGCCTGTTCTTCGATGGTCTTCAGAATGGTCGACACCACAGCCGATATGAAAGCCCAGGGCAGGATTCGTCCTGCCCGGGATGCGGCGCCCCGCAAGGCGCTCCCAACGGTGGGGTCACCTCCTTCGAGACGTTGGTGGGCGGCGCTGACCAGAGCCGCGTTGAAGAAAAGCGTTATGTAGGCGAGAACGAAGTACATCACCACCAGCAACAAGATGCTCGCTCCCTCGAAACCCCCGGTCAAGTCCGGCATGAAGAACAGGGTGAGGGCGAGATGGGAGGGGAGTAGAGGGAACGCGTCGAAACCCCCGGTCAAGAACAGCATGGAGAACAGAGCAAGAGGTACGGCGGTGGCGGACATCGAGATGAGCGGCAGGAGCAACAGTTCCTTGTCGGCTTTGAGGACCTGCCAGGATGCTTTGGCGAGCGCAATGGAATTGCGTATTCGACTCATGATCAACACACTAACCCTGAAGGCCTCCTGCGGTAACCCCGAAGGCCTCCTGCGGCGCCCCCTTTTCGAATGGCGGCGGCGGCCTGGTTCGGCGGAAGAGCGTTTCCCGCTCTCGGAACAAGACCGGTTAGGCCGGCTTGGCGGCGATGGCGCCTCCGCCTCGGAGAGGGGTTCCGTCCGCTCCAGCCGTGTTAAGTATCCGAGGGCTGTTCGAGGCTTCGGAGATCATGTCTCTTAACAACTCCTCACGGCTGCGAGGGGAATCAATCCATAGGTAGGAGGCCAGGCTCCCGGGAAGGGTGTTGATCTCGTTTACATACAAATTGCCCTCATAGGCCAAAAAGCCCACCCTGGAGATTCCCCGGATCCCGACTAGTTCTGCGACGGCCACCGCCTAGGTTCGGATTCGACTCTTCAGACTGTCGGAGATCTCGGCTGGGAGGCTACGGACCGCGGTGGGGGAGTCGCCCCACGCCAGGTATTTTCCCTGGTAGGTGAGTATCCCCCGCCTGCCTAGGCGAGCGGGTTCCTCGACTCACCTTTGTGACGGGCCGGGCAAGCTCACCCAGGCCCTGGGCATCGACGGCGGCCACGACGGACTGATACTGACCGAAGGACGGGAAGTGTGGCTGGAGGAGGGCGGAAGTGGTGCGATGCAATGGCGGTCGACGCCGCGGGTAGGGATCAGCAAGGCCAGAGAACGCCCCTGGCGGCTGTTGGCAGTCGGAGCGGGATACCGCTCGCCGCGGGGAACGAACCGGGGCGGACGCTAGGAGTTGCGTCCGCGACGACTACGGCGGGTGCGGAAGGCGTCGGCCATGACCTGGTTGTCGAAGTAGCCCGACGGGGCTTGACCGTCCACCGCAAAGTGGTAGAGGGCGGTCTGGAATATCCCGGAGAGCGCTACGATGACCACCGCCACCACCACTATCCACAGCACGCCCACACCGATGAAAACGCCGCTCAAAGCCCCTGCCAGAGCACCGAGCACCATCAGCGCCACCGCGGGAAGCATGGCGAGGAAACCGACGATCCCCAGGCCTACTTGGGCGCTCAGGTTCTCCCCCCAGGTGCTGCGGAAGAGGGTGGCTGAGCGCTTGACAGCCGCCCCGGCGCCTGCTCCCTCGATCACGATGATGGGCAGCACCAGGAAGGTGACCACGCTCCAGGCCATACCCACCAGTCCGATCACGATCCTTCCCAGGAAACCGGCCCGCTCCTCAATGGCCCGGATGATTATCGAAACCACGGCCGAGATCAGAGCCCATCCGATGATGCGGCCCGCCCGGGATGCGGCCCCCGCCAGGGCGCTCCTGAGGGTAGGATCGCCGCCCTCCAGGCGCTCATGGGCGGCGCTGACCAGCGCGGCGTTGAAGAATATGGTGATGTAGGCGAGGACGAAGTACATCAACGCCAGATAGAGGATGTTCCCGCCGGTAACGAACTCTTCGGTGATTCCGGTGCGGGACAGCATGGGAAGGATGAACGAAGCAGCAACCAAGATGGTGGCGATCCCCGACATCACCGGAAGCAGCAACAGCTCCTTGTCGGCCCTGAGTATCTGCCAAGAAGCTTTGGCCAAAGCAATGGAATTCTGGAGTCGACCCATGGACGCCATTCTAGCGCGGGTCAACTCCCCGCTTTGTCAGCGGCTCGTTCTGGGAGAGACCGGAGGATGCTTCTAAAAGCAACCACCCCGATGTTCATACGCACTCATAGAGGTAGACAAAATGCGATCTTGCTGTGAAGGCCCGTTGCCCATTTTGGCCACATCTAACTGAACGTCTTTGATCCTGTCGCCCGATTCGGGTTTCGAGTAGTTTCAGGTTTTCTTTGGTGGCGGGTGTCGCCCAGTCGTCCTAAAAGTTCTCACGCCAACCCTGACCACTGACCTTCCTTTTGGGAGGCCCTAGGCCAGTTTGGAGGCAATGGCGCCTCCTCCCCGAAGAGCGGCGCCGTCCGCGCCGGCGGTGTTCAGTATCCGGGGATGGGCCAATGCTTCCGAGATCATGTCTTCCAACAGCTCCGCCCTGGTGCGAAGAGGATCTATCCACAGATAGGCGGCCAGGCTTCCCGGAAGAGTGTTGATTTCGTTGAGGTACAGGTTGTCCTCACAAAGAAGGAAATCCACTCTGGAGACGCCCCGAATCCCTACCAACTCCGCCACCGCAACCGCCTGGGCGCGGAGTTTGCTCTCCAGGGCGCCGGGTAGCTCGGCGGGCAGGCGGCGAGCGGAAGCGGGGGAGTCTCCCCAAGCCAGGTACTTTTCGCGGTAGGTGAGAATCTCCCTGCTCTCCGCGCGGATGGGCTCCTCGATCGCCGACATTTCCACTGCGGGGTAGCGGCGCACTGCGATCTGCAGATCCGTCGCTACCTCCAAATAGGGTTCGATTACCGCCCCTTCCAACAGATGGGGCGAAGTCTTCGAAAGGGCTAGGGCGGTGTCGAAATCCGAGACCACCGCGATCCCAATGGACGATCCTCCCGAGCGGGGCTTGACTATGTAAGGTGGATCGAAGTCGGGAGGAAATCGGGGTGTCACCAGCCGCCTCTCCAGCGTGGACATTCCTGCCGCCCGCACCGCCGCCGAAAAGATCAACTTGTCCATTCCCAGGCTGGACGCACCCTGTCCGGGTCCGGTGTAGCAGAGACCGGCCATATCCCAAATTCCCTGGATGGTTCCGTCCTCGCCCGGCCCCCCATGAAGGCAGTTGACCACCACCCCGTATTCCAGCCGCTTTCGCCCCAGCCGATATCCCCCTCCCGGGCCGGCCACCAGTTCCAGGCGTCGAGCTTTGCGGGGAACGCCGTCGGCGAAGTCGGAGAGTTCCAAATCAGGTGGGGTCAGATACCAATCGCCGGTCAGCGACCAATAGAGGCAATCGGAGTCGGGTAGAACCCGGGCGGCCTGCAATCCGGTGGAGACGCTGACATCGTGTTCAGGAGAGGGACCGCCGAACACCGTGGCAAGTCGCATCAGGGACCGCCTTCCGTGTAAGTGCCCGGTTTATGGATAGTGGTCGGGGAGGTCGTTTTCATAGAGGATCGTGTCGCCTCGGTCGAGATTGGCCCGCGCCCAGCGAACCGCCTCCGGCCGGTTGGCCAACACTACCACCCGGGCTTTGCCTCCCTGGGCGCCGGCCAGCAGATCTCGGCGGTTGGTGCGTCCCACCACCAGTAGATGGGTGGCTGCCCCGGCCGCCGCCTCGCCCAAAGCCCGGTTTTCGATGCGCCGGCGCGGTCCCATCTCCACCAGTCCGGGAGTCACCACCACCCGCTTGCCTCCCGATGAGGAGTGTTCGACCAGCCGCCGCAGGGCGGCCCTGGCGCCCGCCGGGTTGGCGTTGAAGGTGTCGTCCAGAACGGTTACTCCCCGCTCGTTCACCAGAGTTGCCAGCCGATGGTCAGGACAGGGGAGGGTATCCAGCCGGTCGGCCACCTCTCCAGGGTCCATGCCCAAGGCCGAAATCGCGCCCAAGGCCGCGGCCACGTTCAAGGGGTGATGGGACCCGAGATCGACCTCTCCGATCACCTTACCGCCCACCGTCACCTGGCCGCTCCGGGGATGCACGCCCAACTCGCAGGGCTCCCCCCCACCCGAGCAGCGCACCACCCGCCGGCCTTTTTGCGATTCGGCCGCCGCCAGCCTGGACAGTCCCGGATGATCCACCCCGATCACCGCCGCGGCACCCTCAGCCAATATCTCACTCTTGCAGGAGAGAATCCGCTCCTCGGTCCGCATCCGTTCCAGATGAACCGGGCCGATGGCGATGATCACCGCCACCTCGGGAGGGATCCAACCGCACAGTTCGGCGATCTCACCCGGTCCATAGGTTCCCATCTCCGCCACGAAGATCTCGGTGTCGGCGGTGAGTCTCTCGTTAATCGCCCTCGCCAGCCCCATCCGGTTGTTGAAGCTGGCCGGGCTGGCCACCACCCGCCGACTCCCCGCCAGCAGGTGAGCCAGATAGAGCTTGGTGGAGGTCTTGCCATATGAGCCGGTGATGGCCACCACCCGCGGCGACACTCTGCCCACACGCCGGGCCGCCTCTTTCACCCATTTTTCCGCCAGCGCCTTTTCCAGGGGAGCGTTGATCGCCAGAGCCAGGTCCACGAGGATCGGAATTATCACCAGCGCCATGGCGGCCACACCCGCTTGGCCGGTGATCACCGCCGTTGTCAGCGCCCCACCCATCAGCAAGGAAGTGGTGGCTGTAACCCGGATCAGCCGCTTGGTCCAGACCAGCGGACCGGTGGACCCCCGCAGTCCCAGCCCGATGGGACCAGTGGCTTTGATGACCGCGGTCAGCAGTCCCATCCCCGGCCACAGCCATTCCCCCGCGGCGGCGGCGGCGGCGACCGGTCCCAGCACCGAGTTGGAGATCCTGCAAATGCCCCACCGCCCTGCGAAGCGAGTAGCGGCCGGAGGCAGATAATGCTCGCGTTGAGCGACCCGCAGCCAGCGCAAACCGGCGGGTATCGCGGCCAGTCCGCAGGCCACAATCACGGCCCATTCCCAAGGGCTCATCGGTCTGTCTTCTCCAGCATTCTGCGGATTGCCTCCCCGAACACCTCCGGTCGGTGAAGGGGCAGGTTGTGGCCCGCTTCGGGAACGATCTCCAATCGAACTTCACAGCCCCCGGCCTCTTCAAGGCGTCGGCGGACGGTGTGGGCTCTCTCCACCGGCACCTCTTGGTCGTCGGCGCCCCAGATCAAGTCGACCGGAAGCGACAGGGCATCGAGCTGTGTCTCATGGGATTCGTTCACCACTTTGACCAAGACGTCCCGCATCACTCCCCGGGCCGCCTGATAATCTCGCGATCCATGTCGGCGGCGCAGCGCCTCTAACCGTGTGTCCGATACCAGGCCCCGGCGGTGCCCCCATCGGATCAGGCGATAGGAGAGGCGAGGCCGTGCCCGGCGACCGCCTCCCAACAGCGGGGCGCCCGACAGGATCAGTCCGGTCACCAGGTCTGGCCTGCGGGAGGCCAGACAAACCGCCACCCGCCCCCCGAAAGAGTGGCCGACCACCACCATCGGTATGTTTATCTCCTCAAGGATGGGGATGAGTCGGAGTGCGTAGTCGTCGGCGCCCCAGACTCGAGGAGGCGGAGGTGAAGATCCGAACCCGGGTAGGTCGGGGGCAAGTGCGGCCACCCCATCCAAAACCTGGGTGAAATCGGCACCGTCCCTTCCCCAGCCATGCAAGGCCAGCACTTTGGGAGGCCGATCTCCGAAGAAACGCGCCATTAGGGCGCCATCGGCCAGCGCCCTGAGGGGCGCGGCGCTCACTCGGACTCCCCGACCGTTCCCGGCTCGGCGGGGCTTTCCGCGGATGGCTTCCGGTTACCCACCGCCACGGCATGGAATCCGCCGTCGACATGGATGATCTCGCCGGTGGTCATGGGCGTCCAGTCGGATAGCAACAGGCACACCATCCGGGCCACCGGGTCGGGGTTGGCCGCGTCCCAGCGGAGGGGGGCCCGATCGTTCCATACCTCCTGGAAGAGATCAAAACCGGGGATCGACTTGGCCGCCACTGTGCCCAGCGGCCCGGCGGAGACGGCGTTGACACGCACTCCATAGGGGCCGAGGTCGCGGGCCAGATATCTGGTGACTGCCTCTAGCGCGGCTTTAGCTACTCCCATCCAGTCGTAGGCGGGCCAGGCCTGGGAGTTATCGAAGTCCAGAGTAACCAGCGACCCTCCTCCGGCGGCCTGGAGCAGGGGGAGAATCCCCACCGCCAACGCCTTGTAAGAGAAGGCGGAGGTTTGGAATGCGATCGCCGCACTTTCGGCGGGAGCGGTCAGAAAGTTACCTCCCAGGGAGTCGGCGGGAGCGAATGCAATGGCATGGAGAGCACCGTTCAACGCTCCCCATCGGGCATCCAACTCGGCTGCCAACACTTCCAGATGAGCCGGTTGGTTGATGTCGAGTTCGTACACCGGGCAGGGGACAGGAAGCCGCCTGACGGAGCGTTGGGTGATTCTCATCCCCCTCCCGAAGCCGGTCGCGACAATCTCCGCTCCCTGTTCCTGGGCGACCCGCGCCACATGCCAGGCGATCGAGTCGGAGGTAAGCACCCCGGTGATGAGCAGTCGTTTTCCTTCCAGCAACATAGCTAAGCCGAAGAGGTTCTCAGAACGACCCCCCGAAAGTGGAGATACCCCGGATCCCGAGCCCCATCACGAACAAGAGCAGGAGCCCCATATACAGGGCGGGTCGGCGGCGCAAGGTTTCTCGGTAGATGTAGGCAAAGGCGAAGGAGAACAGCACCAGCACCCCATAGAAGATGTGCTGGCTGCCGGGAGGGCGGGTGGTGGCCAGGTTGAGGGCGACCAGCCCAAGCACCACCTGGGTGGTCATTACGGTTACCACCGCTCCTACCGCCCGGTTGTAAAAACGTCCGGGCGGGCGTGCGGTGAGCGCCAGAGTCAGTCCCCACAATCCCACCAAGCCGGTGGCCCCTGCCGCCCACCATCCGAGCCAAGTGTGAAGCTGAACCAAGGTGGACCTCTTCTTTCACCCTGTCAGCACTTCCCGATATTTATCGCGCAGCACCTTTTTGTCGAACTTGCCGGTGCCGGTTTTGGGGACGGCGTCGATAAAGATGACCCGATCGGGCAACCACCAACTCACCACCTGCGGACGCAGAAATTCCAAAAGCTCTTCTTCGGTGACGTCCGAGCCTTCTTTGGCTACCACCAGCGCCACCGGACGCTCCTGCCATTTTTCGTGCGTGGCCCCCACCACCGCCGCTTCCGCTACCTTGGGGTGTCCCATCAGTTGGTTTTCCAGTTCCACCGAAGAGATCCATTCCCCGCCCGATTTGATCAGGTCCTTGGCGCGGTCGGTGATGCGGACATACCCCTCGGGAGTGATCTTGCATACGTCCCCGGTGCGCAGCCATCCGTCCTGGAAGGACTCGGGCGAACGAGGGTCGTTGTAATACTCGGCCGTCACCCACGGGCCCCGGATCAACAGTTCTCCGAATGCCTCACCGTCCTCGGGAAGTTGGTGGCCATCATCATCTACGATCTTGACCTGGAGGCCGGCGGTGGGAAGACCGGCTGTCTCCATAACGTCGAGTTGGCGGTCGAAATCCCAGTCCAACATATGCGGCTTGAGGAGGGCGACGCTGGCCACCGGGTTGGTCTCGGTCATGCCCCAGCCCTGAATGACGCGCACCCCCCGGGCTTTCCAGAACCACTCGATCAGGGAACGGGGCACCGCCGATCCGCCGCACAGAAAGGCCCGCAGCGAGGAGAGGTCCGTCTCGGGATGGGCTTCCAGATATTGCTTCATGCCCAACATCACGGTGGGCACTCCGGCGGAGAAGGTGACACCTTCCGAGGCCATCAGCGGAACCAGGGCCTCGGCGTGCAGGTCGGGTCCGGGGTAGGTCAGCTTGGCGCCCTGGGTGGTGGCCATGAAGGGATAGCCCCAGGCGGAGGCATGGAACATGGGCACGATCGGCAGCACGTTGTCATCGGGGCCGATGTGCACGGCGGCCAGGTTGGAGATGATGTGCAGGTAGGTGGAACGCTGGGTGTAGGCCACTCCTTTGGGGTCGCCGGTGGTGCCGGAGGTGTAGCAGAACATGAGCGGGGAGCGTTCCGAGAGCTCCGGCCAGGCGCCGTGGGACTCCGCGTCTCCGATCAGGTCCTCGTAGGCGATGGCGTTGGGGAGGCCGGAGTCGGAGGCGTTATCACCCATCACCACAAAAGCTTTCACGGCCTTCAGTTGGGGAACGATGGGTGCCAGCAGCCCGGTGAGATCGGGATCGACGAAGACCACGTGGTCCTCTCCGTGGTTGATTATGTACGCGAGTTGGTCTGCGAACAGCCGGATGTTCAGGGTGTGACAAATCCGGCCGGTGTTGGCGGTGGCCCAATACAGCTCGTGGTGGCGCTGGTTGTTCCATGCAAAGGTACCCACCGCCTGGCCCTGGGCGATTCCCAGTTTCCTGTCGAGGGCGGTGGCCAGGCGCCGGACTCGTTGGTCGGTCTCCTCGTAGGTGGTGCGAGTCAAGGAGTGGTCTGCCTCGACCGAGACGATCTGCTGGTCGGGAAACAGGCGCACCGCCCGGTCGTAGAGAGTGGAAAGAAGGAGCGGGAAGTCATCCATCATGTGCGGCATAGCCCACAAGGCTACCGCAATAATCACCGCCTTTTGCGCAGTCGGCACGGACGAACAACCCGTCCTACAAAGCGGTGTTGCGGCCACGACCAGTCTCCGAGGGATCGGGGGTCTTCCGGGATGATTACCACCGCCTCATAAGTGGTTGTTTGGATCCGCCGACCAGGAGGGACAGAGGAGCGAAGGGCATCATTTTCTTTGTTTTGTGCGTTGTGGGCGGCGGTATGGGTTTCGTGGGCGGGGTGGTCGGAGGGAGTACTGTCCGGTGGAGGTCTGGCGTACTCTCCAGCCGTTGTCGTGTACCTTGTGGTGGCGGCGGGAGCATAGGAAACAGAGGTTTTCGAGGTCGGTTGGGCCTCCGGGCTGCCAGGGATGATGTGATGCGCCTGACACCAAGCGGCCGAGGCGCCGCACCCTATGCATTCTCGGTCCCGCGCTATGAGGGCGACGCGTTGGGCGGGACTGGCGATTCGTCGGGCTCTTCCCAGGTCGAGGGGTTGGGAGGCTCCTCGGAAGATGGTGGGGAGCATTTCTGTGTCGCAGGCCATTTGACGGATCTTGTGGTCGGGGAGGGGTGTCCCATCGGGTAGATGGGCTTTTCCTAGTTCTTTGGTGATGATGTCGAGGGGATTCTTGGCGCCTGTGACCAAATGGGTGGGAGGGTCGAATTTTGTGACGGCTACTTTGAATCCGTTTCTGTCCATCCTGATCCGCATTCGACTGCCCAGCGCCACGGGTTCGCCATCGACGGTCCACATCTCCCGAAGCCGGTCACTCCATCTCACCCGGCCTTCCAGGTCGGTCAACTCCTTCCATACCCTCTCCGGCGTGGCGTTGATGGCGATGGTCTCTGTCACCTGTGTTATGGATGAGTCCCTTCCTCAGTTAGATTTCAAGGTTAAGTATGACCACTTCACAGATGAATCTGGCCACCCGCGGCGCCGACACCATATTGCCTCCCGGACGGCTGGAGGAACTCTTGGAGAGTGGACATCCCCTCCGAATCAAGCTGGGTCTCGATCCCACCGCTCCCATGGTCACCCTGGGATGGGCGGTGGTGCTGCGAAAGCTCCGTCACTTCCAGGAGTTGGGGCACACCGCGGTGCTGATTGTGGGCGATTTCACCGCAAGGGTGGGGGACCCGAGCGGCAAGAGCGAGACCCGCCGCCGGCTCACTGCAGAAGAGGTCAAAGCCCACGCCGAACCTCTCTTGGATCAGTTCCGCCGGGTGCTACTTCCCGAACCGCTGGAGATCCGTTGGAACTCGGAGTGGCTCGAGACCCTGGACATGACCGAGATTCTGGAGCTCACCTCCACGGTCACAGTCGCACAGATGCTGGAGCGTTCCGATTTTGCTAACCGCTATGCAGAGGGCACGCCCATCTCGATCATGGAGTTCCTCTACCCGCTGCTGCAGGGCTACGACTCGGTGGCGGTCGAGGCCGATGTGGAACTGGGCGGTTCGGATCAGTTGTGGAATTTGATGATGGGGCGGATCATCCAGACCCGCTACGGACAAGACCCCCAGGTCGCCCTCACCATGCCGCTTTTGACGGGTACAGACGGGCGCCACAAGATGTCACAATCTCTGGGTAACTACATAGGAGTCTGCGATCCTCCCAAGGAGATGTTCGGCAGGACCATGTCCATCCCCGACCATCTGCTGGGCGAATGGTTCCGGCTGGCGGCTGACCGGCCGGCCGAAGAGGTCGACCGGATGGTGGACGAGATAGCCGCAGGCGAGTTGCACCCCGGCCAAGCCAAGCGGCTCTTGGCCCGACAGATCATCTCCCTCTACTGGGTAGAGGAGGAGTCGGAGGCCGCCGAGGCCGATTTCGACCGGCGGTTCAAACATCGGGAAGTACCTGATGACTCGCCACCCTTTACGCTCCCTGCTGCCGACCCTGTTTACCTGCCAGGGCTGCTGCGCGCGGCGGAACTTGTCAAATCGGGGAGCGAGGCCCGGCGCCTGATAAATGCGGGGGCGATCAGGTTGGACGGCGATTCGGTGGAGGTCTATGAGATGGCGCGGGACCGGTTGGTGGGAAAAGTGTTGATGGTTGGAAAACGCAAGTCGGTCTTCCTCCGAAATTCGATTTGACTTTGTAGCCGAGGTCTGTCTAGTATCCAGAGGCCCGATAACTTCGGGAGAACCCCTACGGGCTTCTTGACAACTGAATAGTGTGCCAAAAGCCGGTATGCGCCGACCTGCTCTCGGGTTTCGATCCGCAGATCAGAGTCGGTGGCATCCAAAGAGCTCGGGTCACAGAGTGGCCCGGGACCCCTTTAAATAAAGGATGCGAACTCAAAATATTGACACCAGAGGAGCGGGGCGACCCGCTCGTAAAAGTGTTCGTTGGAGAGTTTGATCCTGGCTCAGGACGAACGCTGGCGGCGTGCCTAATGCATGCAAGTCGAGCGACGCGCACTACGGTGCGACGGAGCGGCGAACGGGTGAGTAACACGTGAGCAACCTGCCCTGAAGACCGGAATAGCCCGGGGAAACCCGGAGTAATGCCGGATACACTCCCAATATCGCATGATATGTGGAGAAAATGCTTTAGCGCTTCAGGATGGGCTCACGGCCTATCAGCTAGTTGGTGAGGTAACGGCCCACCAAGGCGACGACGGGTAGCTGGTCTGAGAGGACGATCAGCCACACTGGGACTGAGACACGGCCCAGACTCCTACGGGAGGCAGCAGCAGGGAATATTGCGCAATGGGCGAAAGCCTGACGCAGCGACGCCGCGTGGGGGATGAAGGCCTTCGGGTTGTAAACCCCTTTCAGGAGGAAAGAAATTGACGGTACCTCCAAAAGAAGCCCCGGCCAACTACGTGCCAGCAGCCGCGGTAAGACGTAGGGGGCGAGCGTTGTCCGGAATCATTGGGCGTAAAGGGCTCGTAGGCGGCTCGGTAAGTCGATCGTGAAATCCCGGAGCTCAACTCCGGAACTGCGTTCGATACTGCCGTGGCTAGAGTCAGGTAGAGGAGAGTAGAATTCCCGGTGTAGCGGTGGAATGCGCAGATATCGGGAGGAATACCATTTAGCGAAGGCGGCTCTCTGGGCCTGTACTGACGCTGAGGAGCGAAAGCGTGGGTAGCAAACAGGATTAGATACCCTGGTAGTCCACGCTGTAAACGTTGGGCACTAGGCGTGGTGGCCCGACCAAGGGCTGCTGTGCCGACGCTAACGCATTAAGTGCCCCGCCTGGGGAGTACGGCCGCAAGGCTAAAACTCAAAGGAATTGACGGGTCCCCGCACAAGCGGCGGAGCATGCGGCTTAATTCGATGCAACCCGAAGAACCTTACCTAGGTTTGACATTATGGGAAAAGCCATGGAAACATGGTGTGCGGGAGCGTCCATAACAGGTGGTGCATGGCTGTCGTCAGCTCGTGTCGTGAGATGTTGGGTTAAGTCCCGCAACGAGCGCAACCCTCGTTCTATGTTGCCAGCGGGTAACGCCGGGGACTCATAGGAGACCGCCGAGGACAACTCGGAGGAAGGTGAGGATGACGTCAAGTCAGCATGCCCCTTACACCTAGGGCTGCACGCATGCTACAATGGTCGGTACAACGGGCAGCGATCCCGCGAGGGTGAGCGAATCCCTTAAAGCCGGCCCTAGTTCGGATTGGAGTCTGCAACTCGACTCCATGAAGCCGGAGTCGCTAGTAATCGCGGATCAGCAAAGCCGCGGTGAATACGTTCTCGGGGATTGTACACACCGCCCGTCACGTCACGAAAGTCGGCAACGCCCGAAGTCAGTGGCCTAACCCGCAAGGGAAGGAACTGCCGAAGGTGGGGTCGGTGATTGGGACGAAGTCGTAACAAGGTAGCCGTACGGGAACGTGCGGCTGGATCACCTCCTTTCTAAGGAGCATAAAATGCTCTCACTTGGTCACCGGTTACTCGGTCCACTCTGTGGTCCGGGCGCACTATTCAGTAGTGAGGGAGTCCGTAGCCCCATTTGGGGCCGGTTCCACCTCACAGGCACCTTGAAAGATTCAACAAGTCAAAATTGTCTTGGATTCTCTGTCCAAGCTACCAAGGGTCAACGGTGGATGCCTTGGCGCCAGGAGCCGATGAAGGACGTGGTAGGCTGCGATAAGCCCCGGCGAGCTGTCAAGCAAGCTTCGACCCGGGGATGTCCGAATGGGGAAACCCGGCTGGGGTCATGCCCAGTCACTCCGGTCTGAACACATAGGACCGGTAGAGGGAACCGGCGGAACTGAAACATCTAAGTACTCCGAGGAAGAGAAAGCAATAGCGAATCCCTGAGTAGCGGCGAGCGAAACGGGACTAGCCCAAACCTCCGCAGTGTGATAGCCCGACGGCGTTGCTGCGGGGGGGTAGTGGGACCCGCTAGACAGTGCGTCGGCACTGTCACAGAGTTACAAAGGCGACGATCAGCCGAACCCGGCTGGAAAGCCGGGCCGCAGAAGGTAAAAGCCCCGTAGGCGAAGGTCGGCGCTCTCTGAGCGGTGTTCCCAAGTATCACGGAGGATATTCCGTGTGAATCAACGAGAACCACCTCGTAAGGCTAAACACTTCCTGGCGACCGATAGTGAACTAGTACCGTGAGGGAAAGGTGAAAAGTACCCCGGTGAGGGGAGTGAAATAGTACCTGAAACCGTTGACCTACAAGCAGTGGGAGGAGTTCTTTAGAGAACTCTGACCGCCTGCCTTTTGAAGAATGAGCCGGCGAGTTAGCGGTATGTGGCAAGGTTAAGGTAGTTGTACCGGAGCCGAAGCGAAAGCGAGTCTTAACAGGGCGCCACAGTCGCATGCCCTAGACCCGAAACCGAGCGAGCTATCCATGGGCAGGGTGAAGCGAAGGTAAGACTTCGTGGAGGCCCGAACCCACCAAGGTTGAAAACTTGGGGGATGACCTGTGGATAGGGGTGAAAGGCCAATCAAGCTCGGTGATAGCTGGTTCTCCCCGAAATAGCTTTAGGGCTAGCGTTGCGCGTTTCGCAATGGGGGTAGAGCACTGATTGAACTAGGGGGCCTACCAGCCTACCAACTCCAGTCAAACTCCGAATCTCATTGCGTGAGAGCGCGGCAGTCAGTCTACGTGGGATGAGCTTCGTGGACGCGAGGGAAACAACCCAGATCGCCAGCTAAGGTCCCTAAGTCTGAGCTAAGTGGGAAACGATGTGGAGTTGCACAAACAGCCAGGAGGTTGGCTTAGAAGCAGCCATCCTTTAAAGAATGCGTAATAGCTCACTGGTCGAGTGGCGCTGCGCGGAAAATGTAACGGGGCTAAAGCTCAGCACCGAAGCTGCGAGATTCCGCCATATTGGGCGGGATCGGTAGGGGAGCGTCGTGCCGACATAGAAGCGTCGCCGTGAGGAGGCGTGGAGACGGCACGAGTGAGAATGCCGGTATGAGTAGCGAATGGAGAGTGAGAATCTCTTCCGCCGAATGTCCAAGGGTTCCTGGGGAAGGTTCGTCCGCCCAGGGTTAGTCGGGACCTAAGGCGAGGCCGCAAGGCGTAGTCGATGGATAACGGGTTGATATTCCCGTACCGCTCTGTGCGCGCCAGACCAAGACCGGTTTTGCTAAAACCACATCTTCGGATGCGGTTGACCCAAACCGGAGGCGGTTAGCAAAGAGGTGACGTGGAAGGGTAAGCGGACCCGGGCGTTGGTTGTTCCCGGGGTAAACGTGTAGGGTGTGGCCCAGGCAAATCCGGGCCACAACAAAGCCCAAGGCGTGATGCCGATCCGCCTTAAGGAGAAGCCGCTGAACGCCCATGCCACCGAGAAAAACCTCTAGCGAGTACACAGGGCGCCCGTACCCCAAACCGACACAGGTGGACAGGTAGAGAATACCAAGGCGAGCGAGTTAACCCTGGTTAAGGAATTCGGCAAATTAGCTCCGTAACTTCGGGAGAAGGAGCGCCCCGGTAAAGTGTAAGAGTTCGCCTCTGAAGCTTGAGGGGGCCGCAGTGACCAGGCCCAAACGACTGCTTACTAAAAGCACAGCAGCGTGCTAAGTCGTAAGACGACGTATACGCTGTGACGCCTGCCCGGTGCCGGAAGGTTAAGAGGAGGTGTTAGCCCTCGGGCGAAGCTCTGAATTGAAGCCCCGGTAAACGGCGGCCGTAACTATAACGGTCCTAAGGTAGCGAAATTCCTTGTCGGGTAAGTTCCGACCTGCACGAATGGCGCAACGATTTGGGCACTGTCTCAACCAGGGACTCGGCGAAATTGCAGTGTGAGTAAAGATGCTCACTACCTGCGGCAGGACGGTAAGACCCCGGAACCTTTACTGTAGCTTGGCATTGAAGTCTGGCGTGTAATGTGCAGGATAGGTGGGAGACAAGGAAGCAGAGGCGCCAGCCTCTGTGGAGTCAACCTTGGAATACCACCCTTTGTACGACGGGCTTCTAACCCGGATCCGTTATCCGGATCGGGAACAGTGTCTGGTGGTCAGTTTCACTGGGGCGGTGGCCTCCTAAAGAGTAACGGAGGCGCCCAAAGGTTCCCTCAGTCTGGTCGGCAATCAGACGACGAGTGTAAAGGCACAAGGGAGCTTGACTGTGAGACCTACAAGTCAAACAGGGACGAAAGTCGGGCTTAGTGATCCCATGGTGGCACGTGGGTGCGCCATGGCTCATCGGCTAAAAGGTACTCCGGGGATAACAGGCTAATCACGCCCAAGAGTCCATATCGACGGCGTGGTTTGGCACCTCGATGTCGGCTCGTCGCATCCTGGGGCTGGAGCAGGTCCCAAGGGTCGGGCTGTTCGCCCGTTAAAGCGGCACGCGAGCTGGGTTTAGAACGTCGTGAGACAGTTCGGTCCCTATCCGCCGCAGGCGCAGGAGACTTGAGGGGATCTGTCCCTAGTACGAGAGGACCGGGATGGACGTACCTCTGGTGTGCCAGTTGTTCTGCCAAGAGCACGGCTGGTTAGCTACGTACGGACGGGATAAGCGCTGAAGGCATCTAAGTGCGAAGCCCACCCCAAGATGAGGTCTCCCACGGGTTTTAACCCGGTAAGGCCCCTGGCAGAACACCAGGTTGATAGGCCGGAGGTGTAAGCACAGTAATGTGTTCAGCTGACCGGTACTAATAGGCCGAGGGCTTGGGCAGAGAATCCTGGACAATTTTGCTTGTTGAAGATTTGGTTGTCCGGTGGCGATAGCGTTGGGGACCCACCCGTTCCCATTCCGAACACGGAAGTGAAACCCGACTGCGCCGATGGTACTTGGGTTGCAAAACCCCGGGAGAGTAGGTCACCGCCGGACAATCTACCTTTCAGGTCATACCCTATGAAGGGAAGTTTTCCACGGTTTAACCCGGTAAGGCCCTTGGTGGAACACCGAGTTGTTCATCTGAGGCGGGTAATAACCAAATGGGTCGAAGGCTTGGGCATTGATACCCGAATGCGACGGCGGCCTTGAGTCCCAGACCCCCGGACGGCAGGTCGGTCGGATAACCAACTTCAGGTAATAAACTCAGGGGAATGAATTATCTTCTTTCGCGTCGTGCCGGACGACTGTTGGTCGTCATTTTGGCCATGGGGCTTTGGGCCTCAGCACCCGTCATCGCCCAAGATTCTTCCGCGGTAGCCGAAGATTCGACGCCGGGCGCCATCGCCGAAGATTCCGGTCAGGTTCTGACCAATCGGGATGCGGCCGTTTTGGTGGCCGATGCCTTGGAGCTTTCGGATCAGCTTTGGCAAGGACTGTTCCTAGATGTGGGAGAGGGGAACGAAGACGCAGGAGCGATTGAAGCACTGGCTTTAGCGGGGGTGATTACGGCGAACCGGGATGGGACTTTTCAACCTGACGATTTGATTACGCGCGGCGATTTCGCAGTTATGGTGGATCGGGGATTCTTCTCCGCCGCGGTGACGCCGGGCCCGGTGGCGTTTACGGACATTCCCGAGGGGGCGCGCTACGTCGACGCGGCGCAGCATCTGTATGTGCTGGGAGTCACCAAAGGCTGCTCGGCTGATCCACTGCAGTTCTGTGGTGAAGAGTTGGTCACTCGATGGGAAGCGGAGACTTTGCTGGGGAGGGCAGTGGAGATCCCCTATGTGATTTCCGACTGTGAAGATCCCCGTCTGTGGCGACTTCTATGCGATGTTTACGAGCTGATCGACACTCGCTACCTGCCGGAGATAACCCTTGAGGAGTTGGCGGCGCCGATTGATCAAGCCGCCTTAATTGCGGCGGAGGGGGTGGATGATCTGACGCCGAAGCGTTCACGGTTTGTCTGCTCCATTCCCGATCCGGTATTCGAGTCGGCGTGTTCTTGGGCGGTGATCACCGACGGCACCCTGGCCGAGGCGGCGGAGGCGGCAGTAAGGGAGATGTTGAATGCGCTTGACAGAAACAGCGCCTATCACGGCCCCGAAGCTTGGGAGGATATCTTGCGTGGGCAAGAAGGCAGATATGTGGGGATTGGAGTTCGGGTGGCTGCGGTGGAGGAGCAGGGGGCAACGGGCTGTATGCCTTTCTCGGAAACCTGTCGGCTGACCATACTGACCGTCTTTGAGGGGGGACCGGCCATGTTCGCCGGTTTCCAGAAGGGGGATGTAATTCTGGAGGTGGACGGAATCAGCATCAACGGTATGACCATTGCGCAAGTGGCCAATCTGATCCGGGGTGAGATCGATACCTCAGTAACCATCACCATTGGTCGGGACGACCGGCAAATGGCGGTTCCCCTTATCCGCAAGGAGATCATCACCCCGTTTGTTCGCTCTTATGTCCATGAGACAGAGTCCATCTACTATCTCCAGCTCAACAGTTTTGCTTGGCCTAAAGCGGGTATCGAATTCCGACAGCACCTAACCACGACGGTCGGAGCCCTCCTGATTATCGATCTGCGCGGAAATCCAGGTGGTAGCCTGCTCACGCTCCTGAACATTGTCGGCGCTCTGCTGGGCGATGTGCCCGGGTTGGTGTTCCACAACGCGGACACCTCGGATGTTTTCGACGGCTTTGGCCTGCCTCTTATCGGGGCTGAGACTTCACAGATCGCGGTGTTGGTGGACGAACACTCCGCTTCGGCATCGGAGGCGCTGGCCGGAGTGCTCCAGGAGACGGGCAGGGCGGTTATTGTGGGACAAGCTACCTTCGGTAAGAACACTGGGCAGACTTTGCTGCCTCTTCACAATGACGGAGTTCTGCGGTTAACCACCAACAAGTGGACTACTCCGGGCGGATTGGACATAGGAGAGGGAGGTCTTATTCCTGACATCGAAATCGATATTCCCGACCTGGACCCCCAGCCTCTGATGAAATGGGTGAAGGATCTCTTGGAGCAGACACCCGAGGATGGGGACACCCCCCAAGAGTGAGAGAACACGGATCTTGGTTTCGATTGAATCTGCCGGACAGATTGCTCTACAGGGGGTCAACCCTGCAAAGTTCTGGGGGAAAGGGCGGGCCGATGATGACGTTCGGCGTATGCGGGGGATATAAAACCATCGGCTAGATCGGCGAGAACCGCCTCGGGGTCGCGGTGGAGAGGATCACCGTATCCCCCGCCACCGCCGGTATAGCACCGCACTACGTCCCCGGTCCGAAGCGGCATCCGGTTGGTTTTGAGACGGCGTTGCTCTCGGTCGCGGCCGGGATTGATGATCACTTCCGGGGGTGCTCCGCCCTGGCCGCCGAAGAGGCCCCAGGCCGGGAAGCGGGAACGTTCGAACCAGAGACTCAGTTCGGTGTTAGTGGTCATCTGGTATTCCCTGACAATTCCATTCCCCCCGCGCCATTGGCCGGCGCCGGCCGAGTCCTGACGGAACCCGTAATCGGTGACCCGCGCCGGGAACTTTGACTCAAAGACCTCGATGGGCATATCGTGAAAATTGCCAGACAGGGTCCAGATCATCCCATCCTCGCCGTCCTGGCCGATCGAGGCGCCCCATCCCCCCACATGCGGCTCGTTTTCCAGGAACAACTCCCCGGTGGGGGGATTGATCCCGGTGAACTGGAATACCATCCCGTCACCGTAATGGGCGGCCGGAACGGTGTCTGCAAGGACGGGAGAGAGGGCCAAAGAGATCAGGTCGATCATCAACCCCAAGGGGGTGAAATAGAACTGACAGGCCGCTGGCGGGCGGGCGCCCAGTATCGATCCGGGTCGCGTCCGCACCTCCAAGGGTCGGAAGGTGCCCCCGTTCACGGGCTGATGGGAGTTGAACAGGTATTTGAAGGAGAGGCGGCAGGCAGACAGGGTCTGCACCTCACCGCAGTTGATCGGACCCCGTCCCGGGCCGTCGGTATCGGTGAGGTCGAATAGGAGCCTTTCTCCTTCCACGGTGATCTTCACCCGAATCCAGACCGGTTCATCTCCCACCCCATCGGAGTCTAAGAAGCCCTTCGCGGTGTAGACGCCGTCGGGAATTGCCTTGATGGCCTCCCGGTCCAATTGCTCGCTTTGGCGGAATATCTCCTCGGCGGCTGCTTCCACGGTCTCCCGTCCATAGCGGTCGAACAGCGCTCCCAGGCGGTATGACCCGATGGCGGCCACTGCGAACTGCGCCTTCATGTCGCCGATCGCCGACTCCGGGAATCGCACGTTGCTTTCGATGATGGAGACGACATCCTCCACCGGGCGCCCACCTCTCATCACCTGGGTGGGCGGCAGGCGGACTCCCTCCTGGAAGACCTCGGTGGCGTCCATGGGCACTCCCGGGTCCTTGGCGCCGATGTCCAGCCAATGAGCGCGGGAGGCGGCGAAGCCCGCCAGATCTCCCCGATAGAAGATGGGGGCGAAGACGGTCACGTCGTGCATGTGAGTGCCGGTCAGATAAGGATCGTTCATGATCCAGATATCGCCCTCGCCCCACACCGACCTTCCGAACATCTGCTCGGTGGCGAGAGTGCAGGCTTCCAGGTTTCCCAGGAAGAGTGGGACTCCCGATGATTGTCCCAACACCCGGTGCTGGCTGTCGATCAGGGCCACGGCGCAGTCTTTGGATTCGTATATGACCGGGGTGTAGGCGGATCGGATCAGGGCGGCGTTCATCTCCTCGGCGGCCATGATGAAGGCGTTGCGGAGGATCTCGATGGTGATCGGATCGGGGCTCATACCGGAGGCACTTTGATGGTCAGGCAGCCGTATTGGTCAACGGAGGCTGACCCTTCGGGTGGGATCACGGTAGTGGCCGTTGCCTCTTCGACAATGGCGGGGCCAGCGATGAAGCACCCCGGGGCCAGCGTGTCCCGATTGAATCGGGCAGTGGGATAGGCGCCGGTGGAGAACAGGACGGGCGTGGTCTTGGACGGCACATCCGATGGTTCATCGGGCTGATAGTTAGCTTGCAAAAGCGGACGCCCCACATCGCCCAGGGCGGTGAGCCGAAGGTTGACGGTCTCCAGTGACGCGTCCGGATTGGAGTGACCGTACCGCGCACTATAGGTATCTTCAAAACGCCGACGGAGAGCTAGGAACCGGCCGTCATGGGAAGAGGACAGTCCGTTGGGGAGGGTGACGGTCAGAGTGTGCTCCTGTCCCTGATAACGGATGTCCAAACGGTGGATGAGGGATATGCGATCGTGAGGCACGCCTTCTCCCAGCAAACCGGAGAAGGCCTGCTCGCCCAGTCTGGCGAACCGGTCCTTCAGATCTGTTGCGTCCAAGTTGGCGAAATTTCGGAAATACGCCTCACTGAAGTCTTGGCGGACGGCAGATTGCAACATGCCCCAGGCTGAGAAGCCGCCCGGATCGGGGGGAACGACCACTTCGTCGATTCCCAACTCCTGAGCCAGGGCCACGGCGTGCATGGGACCGGCGCCTCCGAAGGCCACCAGGCTGAATTGGCGCGGTTCGATCCCTCTCTCTACGGTGAGGGTTCTTATCGCCTGGGACATCTTGGCGTTAAGCACCTCGATGATCCCCAGCGCCATCCTCGAGCGGTTCAGGCCCAACTCCTGCCCCAGATTCTCCAGGGCAACATCCGCGGCCCGGATGTCGAGGGTGAGACTACCGCCCAGGAAATAACCGGGATCGATGCGGCCCAGCGCCAGGTTGGCGTCGGTCACGGTGGGTTGGGTCCCTCCCCTCCCATAGCAAGCCGGGCCGGGGTGGGCGCCGGCGCTTTCCGGTCCCACCCGAAGGCCGCCGGCCTGCAGGTAGGCGAGTGAGCCCCCTCCCGCGCCGATGGTGTGAATGTCCACCACCGGCATCAGCACCGGCAGACCTTCCAGCAGAGCGGAGGGAGAACTGTCGGCTTGACCGTCGGTGATCAAGCTGACGTCGAAGCTGGTCCCTCCCAGGTCGATGCAGATCAGATTGGGCCTGTCCAGAACCTCGGACAGGGCCACGCCTCCCGCCGCGCCGCCCACCGGACCGGACAGGAGGGTCTGCAGGGGGCGCTCGGATGCAGACTGAGCAGAGATGACGCCGCCGTTGGATTGCATCACCAGTAGTGGCGCCGACATGCCCTGGTCTCCCAGACGTGTGGAGAGATCGGCCATGTAGCGGGAGACCGAGGGAGCGATGTAGGCGTCCATCACCGCAGAAGCGGTGCGTTCGTACTCACGCCACTCGGTCGCCACCTGGTGGGAGAGCGAGAGAGATACACCGGGCGCCATCTCACCGAGGGCGGCGGCTGCGGCCAGTTCGTGGTCGGGATTCAGATAGGAGAACAGAAAAGCGATCGCTACCGAGCGCACTCCTTCGGAGAGAATCCGTTCGGCGGCCCGCCGGAGATCGTCATGGTCGAGGGGCGTCAGCTCGTTGCCCTCGTAATCGAGCCTTCCCCCGATGGGGATTATGTCCCGGCGGGGGATGAGAGGGGCGGGTTTTCGGTAGCGGATGTTGTACATGTCGAGGCGGTTGCCGCGGGCGATGTGATAGACGTCGCTGGCGCCGGCCGTAGCCAACAGGATGACCCTTTCCCCGCGCCTCTGCAGGAAGGCGTTGAGCCCCACAGTGGACCCGTGGACGAAGGACTCTACCTCCCCAGGCTTTCCAACCACCAGTCCCAGGGCGTCCATCACCCCGGCGGCCAGGTCATCGACCTGGCTGGGCGCCTTGGCGGTTGAATACCGCCGGTGGCGGGGGTCGTACACCACCACATCGGTGAAGGTACCCCCGATATCTGTCGCAACCCGGAGTTCT
The DNA here is from genome assembly GCA_965248705.1 of Acidimicrobiia bacterium. Classification (GTDB taxonomy): domain Bacteria; phylum Actinomycetota; class Acidimicrobiia; order Spongiisociales; family ZC4RG35; genus Bin76. The sequence goes on from CBDFJY010000002.1 coordinate 1,996,030, forward strand.
ATGTTCGTTTCCAACAGGCGACGCGATGTGCGGCCTCGATCTCAACCAGTTGTTGAGGAGTGTCGGCGCAGACCTCTTCGGCGATGGGGCATCTTCCATAGAGGGGGCAGCCCGGCGCCCGGTCCAGGGCGGAAGGTTGCTCACCCACCAGTTGGACATGGTCGGTCTTGTAGGCGGGGTCGGGGCGGGGTGCGGCCTTGAGGAGAGCCTCGGTGTAGGGATGGCGCGGGTTGGCGAAAACCTGGGCGGCCGGGCCCGACTCGACCACCTTGCCCAGGTACATGACGGCCAGATCGTGGGCGATGTAACGGACCACTGTCAGGTCGTGGGAGATGAACAGATAGGAGGTGTCCCGCTCCTCTTGGAGGGACTGGAGCAGGAGCAGAATCTGGGACTGCACCGACATGTCCAGTGACGAGGTGGGCTCGTCCAGCACGACCAGCGCCGGGTTGGTGATCATCGCCCGGGCGATTCCCACCCGCTGCGCCTGCCCACCGGAGAGCTCGTGGGGATAGCGTCTGGCGTGCTCGGGGCTGAGCCCCACCCGCTCCAGCATGGTCGCCACCGGACCGACGGTGTCCTGCATGGACATGTTCTCGTGCAAGAGGAGCGGTTCGGCCACGGTACGCCCCACCGTCTGCCAAGGCGACAGCGAGTCGAAGGGGTCCTGAAAGACTATCTGCATCCGTCCCCGCATCTCTTCCAACTTGGCGCCCTGCAACCCGGTGATCTCGGTGTCTTCTAAGTGCACCGAGCCCTGGGTGGGTTCGATGAGGCGCAGAATCAGCCGGGCCAGGGTGGTCTTTCCCGATCCCGACTCGCCCACCACCGCCAGGGTGCGTCCGGGGGTGATGGAGAGGCTCACCTCGTCAACTGCCCGCAGGTCGGCGTGACGGAAGCTGCCGGTCTTGATCCGGAAGATCTTGGTGAGATCTCTGATCGCCAGGGTGTCGGAGGTTCCGGTCATACCGAAATCACCTCGGATGTCAGCGGATAATGGCAGAATGCCAACTGTCCCGCAATGTCAACCAGGGGAGGATCCTGGTTGAAACAGTCGGCCTCCGCCCGGAAGCAACGCGGGGCAAAAGCGCAGGCGGCGAGGTCATCGCCGGGGTTGGGAACCCGTCCGGGAATCTCCCGGGGAGTGCCGCCGGAGTCGAGAGAGGTGGCGATAGAGACCAGTTGATTCGCATACGGGTGGAGGGCTTCCCGGTAGATCTCGGCGGTTGTTCCCAAGTTGACAACCCGGCCTGCGTACATCACGGCCACTCGATCGCAGACATCGGCAACCACTCCCAGGTCGTGGGTGATGAGCATGCCGGCCGTGTTGTGCTCTGCGATCACATCTCCCAACAGCTTCAGTATCTCGGCCTGGATCGTTACATCGAGGCCGGTGGTGGGCTCATCGGCGATGATCAGTTCGGGTTCGCCTGCCAAGGCGATGGCGATGCAAACCCGTTGACACATCCCTCCCGACAACTCGTGTGGATAAGAGCGATACACCCTCTCGGGATCGGTGATGCGTACCGACCGAAGCAGATTGAGGGCCTCTTCTTTGGCTTCTTTCCTGGCCATGCCCCGGAGGCGACGGAGGGTGTCGACGAGTTGCTTTCCGACCCGGAACACCGGGTTCAGGCTCCCGCGGGGGCGTTGAGGGACGAATCCTATACGGTGACCTCGCGCCTGCTGGCGCGTCCTGGCCGGAATGAAGTCTGCTCCGCCAAACCGACAGGTCCGGAAGGAGACCGTGGCCGCGCTCGGCAGAAGATCGAGGATGGCGCGGGCGGTCATCGACTTGCCTGCCCCGGTCTCGCCAACCACACCCAAAATCTCTCCCGGTCTGACTTGGAGGTCCACGCCACGGAGAATGGGTAGACCCTCGATCTCGACCTTGAGCCCGGTGAGTTCCAGGAGGGCTCTCATCGTGACTTCCTTCTGGTGGGCTCCACCAGGTCGGCGATCGACTCTCCGATCAGGCTCAGGGAGAAGATCGTCGTGGCGATGGCTATCCCGGGGAACACCGAGATCCACCATCGACCTCCCACCACCATCTCCTCGACGCCGTCTGCGATCATCGCTCCCCACTCAGGCTCGGGAAGCGGGACTCCCAGACCGATGAATCCCAGGGCGGCGGTGAGCAGGATCGCCCAGCCGCAACTGATCGCTGCCTGGGTGACGACCGTTCCGACGGTTCCCGGCGCTATGTAGCGAAGCATTATTCGGGCCCGTGAGTTACCCACCGCCCGTCCGGCTTCCACATAGGAATGCTCCCGGAGAGAGCGGACCTCGGATCGCACCAACCTGACAAAGGTGGGTATGCCCACGAAGCCGACCACCAGGATCAAATTCAAAACTCCTTCACCCAACGCGGCCAGCACCCCCACCGCCAGTATGAAAGCGGGGAAGGACTGGATAACGTCAAGGCCCCGCATGGTGAGCGAATCGACACGTCCTCCCAGATAGCCGACGACTAGTCCGATGGGATGGCCGATCACTATGGAGAACGCCACTGCCGACATGGCGATTATCAGGTCATACCGGGCGGCGTAGACCACCCGTGCGAAGATGTCGAAGCCCAACTTGCCGGTGCCGAACCAGTGGTCGGCGGAGGGGGCCAGGAATTGGGTTCCGAAGTCGATGGCCAAAGGGTCGTTGCGGGCGATCCATGGCGCGAACACCGCCACTCCGATCATGAACCCAAACATAATCAGCCCCACAACAAGACGGCTGTCCAATCTTCTCCGGGTGGATCTGGCTGTCATTTCAACCTCACCCGCGGATCGACAATTGATTGGAGCAGGTCCACTACCAGGAACACCAGCAGATAGGTGACAGCCGACAGGAGGACAACGCCCTGGACAGCGGCATGATCGGTCCTTTCCAGGGAGTTATAGGCATACAAACCCACTCCCGGCCAGGAGAAGACTCTCTCGATTAAAACCGCTCCTCCGATCATGTACCCCGAGATCAGGCCGGTCATGGTTATGGCGCCCGGTAGGGAGTTGCGAAGAACGTACTTCAAGTACAGGGGAGCGCCGCGTAGACCGGAGGCTCTTCCGAAAGCGATGTAGTCAGACTGAAGTACGGACAGTGTGGCGTTGCGGGTGAGCCGCGTGATAGGTGCGATCGCTGGAAACCCCAGGGACACCATGGGCAGGATGACGTGCGCCAATGCGTTTCGGAAGGTTCCCCACTCTCCCCTCACCAGGGAATCGAATATGTAGAAGCCGGTGGGGCCGTCAGGAGGGACAGCCCCGAGATCCAGACGACCGACCGGCGGAGGCGCCCAGCTCAGGAATACAAAGAAGATCATCACCAATATGAGGGCCGCCCAAAAGTCGGGGATGGCTACCCCCAAGGTGGAGATGAACCTGCTGAATCTGTCGATCAGCTTACCCCTGCGTACTGCGGCCCACACCCCCAGTGGGAGCGCCACCCCCAAGGCGAATATCAGGCCGGCGACCACCATCTCCACCGTAGCCGGGAGACGATTACGAATGTCTTCAACGACGGAGAAACCGGTGCGCAGTGATTCTCCCAGGTCACCTTGGAGCAGTCCCTGCATATAGATCCAGTACTGGTAATAAAGAGGCTTATCCAGTCCCATGCTGACTCGGATTGCTTGCACCTCGCCCTGAGATGCCTGCATTCCGGCATACAGCCGGGCCGGGTCTCCGGGTAATCCCCGAGAGACGAGGAAGGCAACCATGGTGACGCCGATGAGAATGGGAATCAGGGCTATCAGCCGTCGGAAGACGTAGGAGCCCATCAGTGCTTCCTCTGGTGGAAAAGGACAAGCCGCCGGGTCAGATAATCTGACACGGCGGCTTGTCCAGCTTTCAAGTAGTACTACCGAGTGATCAGGATGACTTGGTCACGTAGTAGTAACGGTTGATTTGGTCGGGTCGCCAGACGAACCCGCCAATGGCTTGCGAAGAAGCCACGATCAGATGGGGTTCGGCCAGCCACACCGCGGGTGCGTCGGCCAGCATTAGCGTTTGTACGTCCACATACAGCTGAGTCCTGGCAGGATCGGCGGGGCTCAAGAGCTTGGCGGCTTCCAGCTTCTCGGTAACCACCGAGTTCGAGTAGTTGCTCCGCATGGCGTATGCATCCACTTCCCAGAAGAGTTCCATGTGGTACTGGGGCTCGTTCACCCAAGAACCGGACCCGAAGTAGAACAGGAAGAAGTCCATCGGGTTGATTCGTGCCTCCAGGGGGTCAGTCTTCGTGGAGTCCTCCGCGAACACATTCTCGGAGAAGTCGCCGGAACTGAGCCTGACGATCTCGACGTCGATCCCGATCTGGGCGAGATTAGCCTGCACCACTATGGCCAGCTCCGGAGCGAAAGCCAAGGTTGCATCTATGTAGAGCTGGGTGCTGAATCCATCGGGATATCCCGACGCGGCCAGCAGCTCACGGGCCTTGTCCATGTCCTGGCTATAGAACGGAGCGTCTGGGTCGAAGGTCGGGGTTGTCGACGGAATCGGCCCCCCGCCGCGGCTGGCGGCGCCGAAGTAAACGCCCTCCAGGATTTCGTCATAGGGAAAGGCGTAGGAGATCGCCTGGCGTACGTTCAAATCGTCAAATGGGGGTCTGGTCGGGTTCATGTACATGACTGCCTGGTTGTTACCCCCGACAGTGGTGACCTTCACACCCTGTGCCATGAGCTCGGGAATAGCGGTGACCGGCACTGCCTCGGCGAAGTCGATCTCACCGGCAGACAACAGGGTGGCCTGCTGGGCCTCGTCGGGGATCACCCGAAGGATGACCCGCTCCGCCTGGGCCGGACCGAGGAAGTAGTCGTCGTTGCGCCTAAGGGTGACCTGAACACCTGGCTCAATGGATTCCAGGTAGAAGGGGCCGGTGCCCGTGTCGGTGGTCTGCAGGAAGTCCCTGGCCCACGGATCGTCCTCGGTGCCCTGCTCGCTCAGAACCTTGGAGTCATAAACCGTGACGCCGACGTTCGAAAGCACATGCAGGGGGAACGGGGTGGGATACAGGAAGTCAAAACGGATGGTGTAGTCGTCGATGACGGTGATCACATCATCGATCGTCTCTTCGTCACCGTAGTCATACAGGCCAATGACCGCATGATCGAACCAGCCGCCCACGCGGTCCTGGTGCAAGGCCGCCCTGCGGAAACTCCACTTCACGTCTTCGGCGGTCATCTCGTTGCCGGTGTGGTTGAACTTCACGCCCTGGCGGAGGGTGAAGGTCACCGAGGTGCAGTCCTCGTTGAACTCCCAGTTCTCTGCCAGCAGTCCCTGGGGACGGGAGGAGTCGGCAACCAGCACACCATCCGCGTTCTCTTCGAGGTGGAAGGTGATGAGCTGGTCATACATATTTCCCGCCAACTCCGATCCGCGAGCCTCGAAGTTGAGCCTCGGGTCGATGTTGGGCACGTCGCCGGAAAAGGCCTTGATGATCGTCAAGCCATCGACCGGTTCCACGCCTCTGGGAGGAGCGACTTCCGGCGGCGGAGCACAACTACCCGCCATCAGTTCCTCGCCCGTTAGGACGGTGGTGGTCGTTTCCTCCATGGTGTCCGCGGCCGTGGTGGTTGGCGCCTGTGTGGCTGTTGGCTCCTCGGCGTCGTCTCCGCCGCAGGCTGCGGCGACGAGAGCGAGAGCCAACAGCATGGTTATCCATAGACGAGATTTAGTCATCATTCCTTCCTTTTTCTTGGGTTTAGATAGGTTCGGCTATCAGTTGAGCCACCTGTGAGGTGAGCCCGTTAAATACCTTACCGGCAGATAGCCTAACACGGTGCCCAGGGCTGGGAAATGGGTGAGAGGGGAATAAAGACGGTACATTCGTCCGACGCCTGGTAAAATGGGAGGTGGCTCCTGCGGGCGCCGGGCATCTCGATGGAAACCGTAGGTATTTCATATGACAACTCACTTAACCATGCGTTTCGGTCGGCAAGTGGGGGTGCTGGCCGGCTTGTCGTTGCTGGTCGGCCTGCTGGTGGTCGCACCCTCTCCGATCAAGGCGGCCGACCCGGCGCCGGATTACTCGGCCACATTCGAAGCTTGTCCCGAAGGCACAATCCCCGACGCGGATTTCTCAGATGTTCCGGCTCGCCATGAAAATGTCCAGGACATCGACTGTATCGCCTATTACGGAATCACCAAGGGCACCTCGGCCACCACTTATTCACCCTCGGACCCGGTTATCCGAGAGCACATGGCGCTTTTTCTGATCAGGTTGGCCAAGCTGGTGGGGATCGGTGTTCCCTTTCCCAACAGTTCCACGCCCTTCACGGATGTAGCCCACTTGGGAGGAGAGTCACAGGACGCCATCAATCAGTTGGTCCGGCTGGGGATCACGATCGGCACCAGCAGCACTACCTACACCCCGGACCAAAATGTCAGCCGCGGCCAAATGGCGCTTTTTCTGCAGCGGCTGATGAACTTGATGGAGCCGGTGGAGGACAGCAGGGATGTGTACGGGTACACCCCTAACGATGTTGATGACAACGACGAGGGCTTCGAGGTTGAGTCTCCTTTTCTCGACCTGAACAATGTCACTGTGGTGACCGGCGACGCGGTTAACCAACTCTATGAACTGGGGGTGTTGAGCGGTTATTCCTCCAGCACGTTTTACGGCCCCAATGAGGACATGTCCCGAGCGGCTATGGCGGAGTTTATGGCGGCGATCCTGGACCACTCCAACCTGCGTCCCGAGGGCGCCACGGTTCAGGTCACCCCGACCCAGGGCCTGGACAACTTCGAGATAGTGATGATGATCTCGGTTCGGGATTCGAGCTTCGCTCCGGTTGAGGACCAGCCGGTGGATTGGTTCTACACCGATGATGAAGATGGCGGGTTGGATAGAGGTTTGTGTGACGAAGATTTAATAAGGCCGAGTAGTGCGGACTGCGTGTGGGACGAGGATCGAGATGATGAAACGGGTCGGGACGGGAACATTTTCAACGACAGGATCGAAGCCACGCCCGGAGAGACGATGACCTTCTACGCTTGGATCGGTCGCCGGGACGGCGACGAATTCGAGGAACATACGGTGAACTTCTCGAACGCGGAGGCACGGTCGGCAAAGGGCGCCGACAGTATCAGGGTGACGTGGGACGACAGAGATGTACCTGACACTGCTTTTAGGATGGATGACGAGACGTACATTGTCGATCTAGACATCGATTCGATCGAGTTCACCATCCAACTGCTGGATGACCGGCAGATGGCTTTGGAGATGGAGGGTGTGGAGATAGAGGTCCAAGTCGACAGTGACGATATCTTGCTGTTCGCAGATCGGGTGAATGAAGACCAAGAGCCAAAACCCTCCTACGACCTGTTGCCCGACGACGATGAATACGACGAGACGGTAGTCACTGACAGCGATGGTGAGGCGGTATTCGAACTCGACGCCCCTCGCCGGGATGACCGGCTCGACGTAGTTACCTTCGACCCCGATTGCCAGGATTGCGAGTCGGCGACGATTGAGGTCGCCTGGAGCGGTGGATTACCCGTGCTGATGAGCGCCCGGCCCCAGTTCGACCTGTATGTCCGGAAGTCCAGCAGTTTCAGAGTCGGTATCCCGGTTGAATACGGACTCTACGACCAATATGGCGACACCGTTTCCAGCACGGCGGCCAGCCGCACCGGGAGGGAAGGGACAACCCTCAAAGGTCAACTGGCTTTCGAGTTGTACAGTGTTGCAACGATTTCGGCCGGATCAGTAACGACCACCGACGAAGGTGACCTCGATACTTCTGAAGCCATGACGTTCAGTCGTGGGCGATACACGAGCAGCGTATCTGCGGAAGTACCCGTTGGGGATCGAGCTCATGAAGGGTTCCTGGTTGTGCTAAAGCCCAGCATCTTTAGTGATTCCGATACAGTAGACACCAAGGATTCTCTGGACACTGCTGAAGTTAGGTACGCAGAGGATGAAGTGGTGGTGTGGATCGTCGACGAAGCCACAACGGCACAAGACAAGCTGGCAGAGTGTACTTTGACAGGCGGGCCCTCCGGTGTGACGTATCCCCCCGTAGCTGTCTATCCAGATCGAAACGAATTCCGTACTTGCTTTACTCTCTGGAGTTACGATCAGACCAATGACCGGTTCTTCGTCGGGGGTGAGGAGGTCGGTATCGGGGAGTTCGAGGAAAGCTTGGCTACCTTTGCTTCCCAGTCTGATGCCTCTCTGGCTGATCTGACAATATCCTTATATTCCAGCCGCCGCTCGGGGCTCAGTGTTTTCAGACTTCCCTGACAGGTAATCTGAGGGACAGTTATGACTGTTGTCGACGGGGTTTGTCCCCTGATGACCGATCCAGACTGGTGGGGTAGTTGGATTGAGGGAGGGGTTGACATAGTGGTGCCCACCGTGGCCAACTGGGAAGACCCCGGCGAGACTCAGGAGTTGCTCGAGCAATGGAGTGGGTGGTTGGCCCGGGACGACCGGCTGATCGGGATCGGTGATCCCTCTGATTTCGATCAGTTTCCCCTTCCCGGTCGGCTCGGAGTGGTGATCCATTTTCAGAACACGTTGCCGCTTGGCGACGATCTGGCCAACTACGAGCGCTTCCACCAGCGGGGCTTGCGGATGGTTCAGATCTGCTACAACCGCACCAACCTGGTGGGAGACGGATGCTTGGAACCCGGTGATGGTCCGCTTACCTCGTTTGGTCGGGAGGTGATCAAAGAAATGAACCGTCTGGGCATGGTGGTCGATCTGTCCCACACCGGCCGTCGCACCACCTTCGACGCCATGCGGCTCACTTCGGCGCCGCCGGTTTTTTCCCATTCCAATCCTTTAGCCTTGTGCTCCAATCGCCGCAACATTGATGACGAGCAGATCAAAGCGGTAGCAGACTCGGGCGGTTTGGTGGGGATCAACGCCTATCCGGCCTTTGTGAAGCAGGGTGGAAAAGACGTCACCGTGGCCGATCTGGTGGATCACATCGACTATCTGGTCGACCTGATCGGGCCCGATCAAATCGGGCTGGGGCTGGATTTCTGCGAGTTGAGCCCCGAGATCCACGCCGAGATGATCGCCTCGGGGGAGTGGAGTCTTGAGGACTACCCCGATGATTCCGGAATCTATCCGATCGGCTTGGAGACTCCTGCTCAGATTCCCAATATCACAAAGGAAATGGTAAAGCGGGGCTATTCCTCCGATGCGATGGCGGGCATTCTCGGTCACAACTGGATCGATCTTTTCAAGAAGGTGTGGTCGGCTTAATGGGGTGACGGCGGGGTGGGTCGGGTACGATAGGTCCTAAGCCAGTGTTGTATTTCTCTATACGCTCCCACCGGTCCGTCGGGTTACTGGCCGGTTTGTCGTTGTTGATCAGCGCGGTGGCGATCTTCCCGCCGCCTCTCAAGGCTGCCGACCCTGCGCCGGATTATCTTGCCTCTTTCGAAGCCTGCCCGGAGGACATCATCCCCAGTGCCGGTTTTGTCGATGTAACCGCCCTCCACTCCAATGCTGGCGACATCAACTGCATTGCCTACTACGGAATCACCATAGGTACCTCACCCACCACCTACTCACCTGGCAATCCGGTTATCCGGGAACACATGGCGCTCTTCTTGGTCAGGCTCGCCAAGCTGGTGGGTATACCGGTTCCTGCCTCAAACGACACACCGTTCGATGACATAGCCAACTTGACGCCGACCTCCCAGGAAGCCATCAGCCAGATATACCAGTTGGGGATCACGATTGGCGCTACCGCTACTACCTATGCGCCGGCCCGAAATGTCAGCCGCGGCGAGATGGCGCTCTTCTTGCAACGGTTGATGGACTTGATGGTTCCGGTGACGGACGGGGGAAGAGCCTTTGGATACACACCGGATGATGTCAATGACAACGACGGAAACTTCGATGTGGAATCTCCTTTCCAAGACCTGGAAGAGGTCTCGCACACCGTGCACGAGGCGGTCACCCAGTTGTACGAACTGGGGGTGGCGAGCGGACTGTCCGGCCTCATCTATGGCCCTGGAACAGACATGTCCAGAGCGGCCATGGCCGAATTCATGGCGGCGATTGTGGATCATTCCAATTTGCGTCCCCAGGGGGTGACGGTTCAGGTTTCACCGACTCGGGGTGTGGACGATTTCGAAATTGTCGTGATGATTTCGGTTCGCCACGACAGCTTTGCGCCGACCGAGGAGGTGGTGGTGGACTGGTTCTACACCGCAGATCCCGACGGTGGGCTGGAAAGCGACGGCACTTGTGATCAGGCCATGATCCTGGGAGACGGTGACTGCGTCTGGGACAATGACGAAGATGGGGATACCGACCTGGATGGAAACCTGTTCGAGGATTTCGATGCGACGCCGGGAGCAGCCATGAGCATCTATGCGTGGGTTGGTCGTAGGGACGGAGAACAATTCGACAAGGACACTGCGAATTTCTCGAAGGTCCAAGCAAAGTCGGAAAGAGATGCAGACAGCCTCTTTGTGCAGCACGACGTACCCGCCAACGCCGCCCGGATAGGCGGTGACGGGGCATTCATAGTCAACCTGGATCGGCGCTCATCCGTGGAGTTCACCATCCATCTCCTTGATGAAGATGGCGCCCGCTTAGAGAGAAAGGGCGTGCCAATATATATTGAAGTTGAGAGCCGCGAGATAAGGGTTGAGGCCGAAGATGTGACCGGTGGTCGACCGGATCCTGACTTTAGGAGCATAGGGCGTGATACCACCGATGACACGAGGGTGCTCACCGACGATAAGGGCAGCGCCACCTTTAACTTGAGGGGTCCGACCAGTGACGGACGTTTGGACGCGGTAACCATCGAAGCAGATTGTTGCACCCAACAAGTTCATCAGATCGCCTGGAGTGATGGCGACTCCGTCCTGGTGGCCGCCCAGTCCGACTTCGAGTCCTACCAGCAGCGTGACGGTGACAAGATGGAATTCACTGTCGAATACGATTTGCTCGATCAATACGGAGGTACGTTGCGCGGCACGGATTCTCGCCATACGGGAAGGCCCAACACCGACTTGTCCGCCACACTTGAGTACCAGCTTTACCATGCGCTGATTCCTAGTGGTGACGGTACCTACACAGTGGAGGAAACCCCGAACGCATCGGGGACTCCGAGCATCGATATCAACCGTAGAAGCGTCACCGCCGACATTGACATTGAAATCCCGTCTGGGTTCAGGGATGGTTATGAGTTCTTCGTCAAAATAGATGCTCAGATCTTCAGCGACAGAGATAGTGATGACACCTTGGACTCGAACGAAGTCCGGTATGTGGATACTGATTTGATTGTGTGGCTCGTGAAGAACGCCCGGAACGAGGAGGAGTTCGACGAACTCGAGGATCGCACCCTCTCCACGCCTCCGGGTCTCAGTCTCGAGGAAGTCGGGTTGTACCCCACCGGCCGGAAGTTTCGCACCTTCTTCACCTTGTGGAGTTATGACCCCAGCCACAGGTTTCAAGTGAACGGCGAGTCGGTCAATGTCGAGACGTTCGAGGAAGCCTGGGAAGAGCAAGTTGATGGGATTTATGACTTGGACATTCCTATATATGGCTCCGGGTTCAGCTTGATTGTGATCAAATGACGGTCGTTGAAGGTTTTGTCCCTTTATGACCAGTCTCGATATTTGGGCAGTTGGGTGGGGTGCCGTGGCCCACCGTTGGCCAACCAGAAAGGTCAGATTTCCAATATCATCGAGGAAGTGGTGAAGCGGGGCTGTCCCACCGATGCGATAGCGGGCATTCTCGGTCACAACTGGATCGATCTTTTTAAACGGGTGTGGGTGGCTTAGCCGGGTGCGGACCCTCTGAACGGGTTACGATAAAACCTGTAACCCCAAAGGAGGAAAGCATTGCGTAGAGTACCCACCACCGCGGCTGCCGGCGCCGAACTGGTGCCGATGTTCCGAGACCATATGAAATTGTGCGGGGTTGGCCCTGGCCAGACCGTCATGGCCTTCACCAACACCCAGAGCAACCCCGCCTACATAACAGCCCTGATGGGAGCGGTCGGAGTGCTGGGTGGAGACTTCTTCCAGATCATGGTGGCTGCCGACGACTCCTGGATGAAGTCGCGCACCATCGTCGACGCTTGGAAAGGATGCGACTTGGTAGTGGGCTTTCTGGCCAGCATGGGATCCCACTGGATCTATTCCGACGCCCACAACGAGGCCTTGGGGGCCGGCGTTCGCAGCTTGATGATCGAGGAGCCCGAAGACCACCTGCGCCGCCTGTTTCCGCTTCCCATCATCCGCAAACGCGGCGAGAAGAGCGTGGAGTACATGGCGACGTCCGACATCATGCGGGTCTGGTCTGATGCGGGAAGTGATTTTACGGTCAAGTACACGGGCCGGCCGCTGGGAAGCCAGTACGGTTACACCGACGAACCGGGTCGATGGGATCACTGGCCCTCGGGGCAGTGTGGAGTGGCGCCCCTGGAGGACTCGGCGGAGGGCACCCTGGTGGTGGACGCCGGCGATGCGCTGCTGCCGATGGGCAAGTACGTAGAACAACCGATCCGCATGGAAATGCGGGAGGGAAGCATCGTCTCAATCGACGGAGGCGCAGACGCCCGCCTACTCAAGGACTTTTTCGAGCAACCCAAAGACAAACGCACTTACGGTCTCTCCCACATCGGGTGGGGGTACGAACACCGGGCCAATTGGAACGCCCTCGGGCTTCGTTTCTGGGAAGGCGGGGGAGTGATGGACACCGAGAGCTACTACGGCAACATGCTGATCGCCTTCGGCGCCAACTTCTTCCGCAAGCTGGGCGGCCAGAACCGGGCGAATTTCCACTTCGACATCCCCACCCGCAACCATTCGATAGCGATCGGGGACACCCAGATCATCGACCGGGGCCAGTTCGTGGTTCCAGGGTTCGAGTTGGAATAGTCGAGGCCCCAACTATGCGGTTAAAAGACAAGGTAGCGGTAGTAACCGGGTCCTCCCGTTCCATCGGGAGGGCCATCGCCCTGGGATACGCCCGGGAAGGGGCGAAGGTGGTGATCAACTACCGGAGCGACCAGGGAGCTGCCAACTCGGCGGTGGGTGAAATCGAAGAGATCGGATCGGAAGCCATTGCAGTGCAGGCCGACACATCCTCATCCTCGGACGTGGCCGAGTTGATGGCGGCTACCGTCGACCGCTTCGGGCGGATCGACATCCTGGTCAACAACGCCGGCATCCTGATACGGACCCCGTTCCTTGAGATCGAGGAGTCCGAGTGGGACCGGATCTTGGAAGTGAATCTGAAGGGATTCTTCCTGTGCTCCCAGGCGGCCGCCAAACAGATGGTGCGCCAAGGGGACGGCGGCGTGATCATCAATATGTCCTCGGCGGGAGATACGCTGGCGGGCCGGGATCTCACCCACTACTGCGTGGCAAAGGGCGGGGTGCGGATGCTCACCCGCCAACTGGCCTCCGAACTCGCTCCCCACAAGATTCGCGCCAACGCCATAGCACCGGGTCTGATCGAGACGGATTTGAACCGCGCCGACCTCTCCGACCAGGAGTTCCGGAATTACCGACTGTCCATGATTCCCCTGGGGATCATCGGCGTTCCCGAAGACATAGTGGGCGCCGCAGTATTCCTAGCCTCGGATGATTCGCGGATGGCCACCGGCACCACTATTTACCTGGACGCCGGCCAGACGATTGCGTAAGTCCTGGTAGAAAGAATCTCCGTCCAGCAACACTAAATCGCGAAAATCAGGGGAATCGGTTTGTCCCTTGGGCCCTCCCGCCGCCACCACCGTTCCGTTGGTTTTCGCGACTTTCCCAGGCCTTGGTAGGGCCGGTGTTTCGCTTGTTTGGATTGTGCCGATCCGGGTAGAGCTCTGGTTCCGGACAGTTGGGTGTTGAGTAGCTTTAGTCAATGTGGGTCGGTAACAGGCCGGAAGTCAACCCCTATGGCGGGGGATTGTTTCGCGGTGTGCCTCGGGTCTTCACAACAACAGCTTGGTCTTGGGTTTGCGAGGTCGCCGCCGGTTCGGGGTCTCCCGGACATCGGTGGACGGTGTTCGGTGTGGGGTGGTCGCAGTACGTGGTTCCCGTCAGGGGTTTGCCGGATTCGCCATCCGTCGTCGTGGACCTGATGGTGGCAGCGACTGCACAGCAAACACATGTTGTCGATGTCCGTGGGTCCTCCTGCCGCCCATGGCACAACATGATGCGCTTGGCACCAGGCCGGGTCAGCGCCACAGCCCACACACCCTCGGTCGCGGGCGATCAGCGTCATACGCTGAGCTGAAGTGGCGGTCCGTTTGCCCATTCCCACCCAAAGCGGCTGGTTGCGGGTGTCGAAGATTGCGGGCACGATCTTGCCTTCACATGCCACATCTTGGAACACTGCTACCGGAATGGGGGTTCCATCCGCCAGGGTGGCGTCCCGGACCTCTTGTGCCCCGACGTCATAGTGGGCGACCAAGAATAGAGTCGCCCCTCGGGACTTTCCCTTCCCCTGGCCGGGTTCGCACAACAGCTCGGCCAACGCGTCTGCCATGCGCTGGGCGGTGGTGGGTCTTTGTTTCGGGTTCTCGGCTCTCCACAACTGGTTGGTCTTGGCTGACAACACGTTTTTGATACGGGCGCCAGTGATCGGATCAAACTGCCCATACAACACGGTCATTCCATCATCGGAATCGGTCTTGATCCAGGATTTACGGTTCCTTTTCTGCCGCTCCAACCGTGACATCCCATCATCTTGGGATCGTTGCTGTTCATGCTTCCGAGCAGTCTGAGCGAACACGTCCACCGGCTGCTCTTTGGCTCTATCAGCCAACTCGGTCTCGTCGATCTCCACCTTCCCGGCGGTGTTGGCGATGATACGAGCATGATCGTAGGAGATCTGGCCATCCTCAAAGGCTTTGGCGGTGTAGGGCAGGTCTTTCAGCCGGTTGGCGACTTCGACCTCTGCTCGTGACCCGCGAGCGGACTTCCCGGACTGTTCCCGCAGGGTTTTCTCGGCGGCTTTCTGTCCCAAACGACGGGTGTACTCGGCTGCTACCCGTGCTCGCGCGGCGGCGGCCTGTGACTCTGCCTGGCTGATCGAACGCATCTGTTCTCCCAGATCGGCAAGGGATGCCTCCTGCATCGAGAGCGCAGGCGGCAGGAACCGCGCCCGGTTACCCGCCAACACCTCGCCAACTCCCGGCCGCCGTCGGTTGGATCTTTCAACTCCCATACCCACAAGATACCAAAGGGGTGTGACAAAACACTGCTATACAATACTATAATATGTCAAAGAATGCACAATAAAGGGAGCCAGGCGAGTCGATGTTGATGACGGACTGGTGGACATCAAATCGATCTGCAAGGGGATAGTCCCTGCTTAGATTCCCACCCGAGGCCAGGGGTGGACGGTGATTGCCTGGTCGGCCCAAGCCGAGACGATCCGCACTATCACCCGGGTGGCCCGATGCATGTCCGCCGCGTCCACCCATTCGTTTGGGCCGTAGAAGTTGCCGGCCAGGGCGCCGAAGCCGATAGTGGCGGCGTTCAGGCACCTGAACGGGAAGCGGATGTCGCTGGCCACATGGGCCGGATACAGGGTGGGGGTTGTCCCGGTTTCGATGGCGATGGCTTCGGTGGTGGCCGCCACTATCGGATGATGGGGAGGAATCTCGGCCGGGTTGGACTGCACGCCGAACAACCGGGTGGAGAGAGCGCCGGCTCCCAATGCCGCAATGTTCAAGCTCTGATACACATCGGCCACTGTCCCGTGGCGGAACCGGACGGATCCCTCGGCCACAGCCTGTTCGGGCAGCACGATCGGATTGGTACCGGCCGAAACCCGGTTCACCGAGCAGAGCACACCTTCGCGGTCAGCCCACCGGTCCACCTCGTCCAACGCTCCCCGCAGTCGGTTGAAGGCGTTGATCCCCTGACTGGGGTCTTCGGAGCTGGGGGTGCGTATCTCCACCGGATCGGGCCGTCTCCCCACCGTTTCTATGCGGAAGTTGAAAAAGCCGCGGGTAGCGACCTTGAAGTGGGTCATCCCCCGTCCGGTTTCGGCAGGGTGGCAGTAGATGGACGCGTCCACTTCTCCCACCCTGGCCATCATGGGCAGGGTCCCCAAGCCGCCGCCCAGCTTGCCGTGCACCAGCCCGATCACCACCCGAACTCCCTGCAGCCGGGGAAGCAGGGCCCGGGCGGCGGCCAGAACCGAGACCACCCCCGCCTTGTCGTCGGCGGTCCCCACTCCATAGATACGGTCTCCTGACTCGGTGGCCCGGTAGGGGTCGGTGTCCCAGTCGCCCCGGGGATCGGGCATCTCGGTGTCGATATGAGCAAACAGGAAAATGCCCGGTCCTTTGCCGGATGATCCCAGCACGCTCACCAGCCGCTCGGGCTCGGCGCTGGCCGGATGGGGCGGACACCACTCGGGATGGCGCTCCAACTCCTCCACCCGGGGAGTGATCAACTCCACTTCCATTCCCAGCTTCTCCAGTTCCCGGACGCACAGATCGTGCACATCGGAAGCCTCGGCCCGGACACTGGGCCGGGACACCAGAGAGGAGAGAAGCTCCCGCTCATACCCGCGCAGATCGTCGGCGGCGCTCAGAGCGGCATGCAGGTCAACTGGCATTCATCAGTCCCTTTTCTTGCTGTGATAACCTTGAGGTTGTGACAAGTGTCGGCTCGGTGCACCCGGACGTCCCACCGGAAATCCCGGCCCCGCCTGACGCGCTCATAATCGGTCACTACGGATTCAAGAACCTCGGGGATGAGGCCATCCTAGCCGGGATGTTGAGTCTCCTGCGGGAGACGGTCCCCGATGGCCGGTGGATGGTGGTATCGGGCGATCCTGAGGACACCCGGGAACGGCACGGCGTCATGGCCGTGGACAGGGCCGACGTGCCGGCGGTTCTGTCGGAGGCCTATCGGTCCCGGGTGGTGATAGTGGGAGGAGGGGGGCTCTTGTCCGACCAGTGGGGCTTCCGACCGGAGTACGCGCTGAGCCGCGCCGCGGGGGATATCCCCGGCTATCTGGGCCCGGCCCTGGCGGCAGCCGCCGTGGGGCGTCCCGTTTTGGTATGGGGGGTGGGGGTGGGTCCCTTTCGGGGCCGCCGATCCCGGCGGTGGGTGAAAGCGCTGGCCGAGGTCGCCTCGGATTTCACGGTCCGCACCGAAGAGGACCGGGCCGAACTGGAGTCGATCGGCATTCGCGACTCCCTGGTGGTGGGGGACCCCGCCTGGCTGATCCAGCCCCGGGATCTGCCGCCTGATCTTTCCGGGATGCTGTCGCACCTGCCCCGGCCGCTGGTGGGAGTGGCGCCCCGATCGTGGGGGTCGGCCCGGGTGCAAGCCCGCCGCGAGCAGATGCTGGCCGAGGCTCTGGACGCCTTCTGTGAAAAGAATGGAGGGTCGGTGGTGTTCGTCCCCATGCAGGAACTGGAGGGGGACGACTTCGACGATCGGGGGTGCTGTCAGCGCATTGCTGATCTGATGAGCGCCCCCGATGTGCATATGGTCCCCCCCGGTCTCGATCCTGCCCAACTGCTCACGGTCTTGGGGCGGTGCGAACTGGCCCTCAACATGCGTCTGCACGGAACCATCCTTGCGGCCCTGGGAGGGACGCCCTCGGTCTCGATCTCCTACGATCCGAAGGTGACACGGCTGGCCGGCGAACTCGGCCTCTCACGTCTCTGTTTGTCTGACGAAGAGGATTCCTGGTCCCGTCTGACCGAATCTCTCGACAGCGCCTGGGAGGAATGCCCCGATCTCTCCTTTGCGATGCATATGGGCTCGGAGGCGATGCGAGCCAGCGCCCGGTCCGGGCGGCCGGTGGTGAAGAGGGCCTTGTCCGGCGTATGGGAGGCAGATCCGTTCACCGATCATCAAGCGATCCAGATGGAGTTGATGTTCGCGTTGACCCGGAATCTGTCCGGAACCCTGACCCAGTTGGATGAAAGTAAAGCGGACAATCTGGAGCTTCGCAACCGGATCATCCGGGGAGAGGACAAGCTGCAGTTGGCCAAGGACGAATTGCAGTTGGCCAAGGACGAGTTGCAGTTGGCCGGGGACGAGTTGCAGTTGGCCGGGGACGAGTTGCAGTTGGCCAGGGAAACGGCCCGGGTCGAGTTGCAGGCGGCGTACGATCAGCATGCGCATGCGGAGCGAAGAGGTGATCTGCTCCAACTGGAACTCGACAACTTCCGTCAAACCCGCGCCATCAAGCTGGTAACCAAGTACTGGAGGATCCGCCACCGGCTTCGCCAGAAAACGGCCCGCACCATAACCACGCCCGAGAGCCGGACCCCCTCGTCGTCCGACAGTCCGGAATCCCAGATTCCCAAAGTGGTGACTGACCGGGTGGCCGAGAGCAAGGGGGTGGTGGTCTTTCTGCTCAACATCGAATGGTATATCCATCTGTTTCAACGACCTCAGCAGCTTGCCCAGGCCTTTGCCCGTCTGGGCTACACAGTGATCTATGACAACTCCAACCAGAGCCAGCCCGGTTGGGAGGAGATAGAGCCCCGACTTTTTCTGTACAGCGGTCCCCCCGAAGTGTTGCATCATCTGCCCGATCCTTTGGTGTGGGCGCTCACCTACAACTGGGAGCGGGCCGCCCGCTACCCGGAGGGAACCCGGACGGTTTACGACTGGATAGACGAGATCGATGTTTTCGATGGCTACGACCTGAACAAACTGAAGAGGCTCCATGCCCTCGGCCTGACAGACGCCGGGATGATTACCGCCAGCGCCCGAAGCCTGCTGGGAAAAGCCGGTGAACAGCGCCCGGACGCCCTCTATCTCCCCAATGCAGTGGAATTCGAGCGCTTTGCCGAGTGGAGGGTTTCCGCCCCCGCCCATCCCGTGCTCCAAAGGTTCTTGCAAGATGGCCGTCCTATCGCCGGGTACTACGGCGCCATCGCCCGCTGGATGGATTACGATCTGCTCACAGAAGTGGCCGCGGAGCGAAAAGACTGGAGCTTTCTGCTGATCGGCCCCCCCTACGATCAGAGCACCAAGAACCGCCCTCTCTTTTCTCTGCCAAATGTGGAGTGGGTAACCGCTCAGCCCTATCGGGATCTTCCTCGCTGGCTACAGTCCTTCGATGTGGCTCTAATCCCCTTCGTGGTCAACGAGATCACCGAGTCAACCTCCCCGCTGAAGCTTTTTGAGTACTTTGCGGGCGGAAAGCCGGTGGTCTGCAGCGAGATGGCCGAGGTGGTGGCCTTTCCCGAGGTTCGTTCCTATCGTGATCCGCAAGGTTTGTCCAAGGCTTTGGATCTGGCGCTGGCAGACTCTAGAAGTCCTGAAATCAGGGAACGTTTGAAACGGCGCGGGGAAGAGAATTCCTGGCTTGCCAGGGCCCGAACTGTTGTCGAAAGAATAGAACAAGGAGATAGCTGATGTGGCTAACCGATGCCAGAGTGGTAGATGTTGTCAGCGGAGAAATCCGGGACGGAGTGAGTGTGGAGATCACTGACGGAAGGATCGGAGTCATCCAAGCCCAGCCGGGCCCTGGGGAACAGCACAGCCTGGACGGACGCTATCTGCTTCCCGGCCTGATCTCGGTGCACACCCATCTGTCGGTGGTGTACCCCTTCTCCACTACTGACGAAGCCGAGAACCCGGGGCTGACGGTGCTCCGCTCCTACCAGCGGGCACAGGATGCCCTGCGAGCGGGAGTCACCACCATCCGTTGTGTCCACGAGTTGAACCGGGCCGATTTGCTGCTGGCCGAGGCGGCCCGGGCAGGCTGGGCGGATGTTCCCCGGATAGTGGGCGCCGGGCAGGCGATCTCCACCACCGGCGGGCATGGCGATGGGATCGGCTCCGCCCTCGCCGACGGACCCGAAGCTTTCCGAGAGGCGGCCTTGGCCGAGTTGGACGCGGGATGTTCCCACATCAAAGTTTTCATCACCGGGGGCATCGCCAACCTGGGAGAGACTTTCGACACTCCGGAGATGAGCCTGGCGGAGATGCAGGCCACGGTGGGCGCCGCTGCCGAGCGCGACACCTACGTGGTGGCCCATGCCGGGTCGTCACTGGCCATCAACCGGGCACTGGATGCCGGCATCCGTTCCTTCGAGCACGCCTACGACCTGGACGCCGAGACGGCCGGTCGCATGGCGGCGGAAGGGGTGTTTCTCACTCCCACCCTGTGTGTGACCCGTTCACCGGAGTGGATGCGCTACAAGGGATTCGAAGAATTCCAGATCGAGACCTCCCTCGAGGTGGGCCCCATGCACCTGGCCAGCATCCGCCGGGCGGTGGCGGCCGGGGTGACCATGGTCAATGGGACCGACTACCCACCCGGCGATCCGATCGAAGGAACCTCGGTGGCGGTATACGAGATGGGCCTGATGGAGGGTGCCGGACTCCGCCCGCGTCTGGCGCTGGCGGGCGCCACTTCCAACGCCGCCCGGCTGCTGGGATTGGAGTCGGAGATCGGTACTGTTGAGGAAGGAAAGGTTGCCGACCTGGTCGCCGTGGAGGACAATCCCCTGTCGGATGTGGCGGCGATGCGAGAGATCTCCTTTGTCATGCAGTCCGGCAGGGTGGTTCGGGACGACCGCCCGGCTTCGTAGCGGCGATCCTTTTCCATAGAGTGAGAGCATGACTGAACGCAGATACCGCCTCGCCGTTGACATCGGCGGCACCTTCGTAGACGCCATCTCCTATGACGAGCGGACCGGAGAGATCACGGTGCGCAAGGCCCCCACCACCCCCGCCGCCCCCGCCGACGGGGTGATCACCGCCACCCGCGCCACCAACGCCTCCCTTGAGGAAGCTTCCGTCTATACCCACGGCACCACCCTGGGGCTCAACGCCATCCTGGAACGCAAAGGTGCGGTGACCGGCATCATCACCAACGCCGGTTTCCGGGACATCTTCGAGATTGCCCGGGGAGACCTGCCTAGCGGTTCGATGTACGACTTCCAATACCGCCGCCCCGAGTTACTGGTACGCCGGCGCCACACGGTGGGTGTGCCAGGACGCATCGACCATCGCGGCAAGGTGGTGGAAGAGTTGGACCATGACGCGGTGATCAATGCGGGTCGCCTGCTGGCGGAGCGGGGAGTGGAGTCGGTGGCGGTCTGCTTTCTTCACTCCTACGCCAACATCGAGCACGAGGAAACCGCCAAGAGCATTCTGAGCAAGGCCTTCCCGAACCTGTCGATATCCGTCTCGGTCGATCTGGTGAGGGAATACCGCGAATACGAACGGACCTCCACCGCGGTGGCCGATGCCTATGTCCGCCCCATACTGGGCCGATATCTCACCGATCTGGAAGACCGGCTTCGAGAGAGAGGTTTCGACGGTTCCTTTCTGATAATGCGTTCGGCAGGCGGGGCGATGACTTCGGAGGTTGCCCGGGTGTCACCGCTGCTGACTGTTTACTCCGGTCCGGCGGGCGGCATAGCCGGGGCGATCAGCTTGGGAGAGGCCACCGGCCGCTCTTCTCTCATCTCCTTCGATGTGGGAGGAACCAGCCTGGATTCGTGCGTGATCGTGGACGGGGCGCCCACCGAAGTCTATGAAGCTGAGATTGAGAGCCTTCCGATCCGCATCCCGGTGTTCGACATCCGCACCATCGGCGCGGGAGGCGGTTCCATCGCCTGGATGGATAAGGGGCTCCTTCGAGTAGGGCCCCAAAGCGCCGGCGCCGATCCCGGACCGATCTGCTACGGACGGGGCAACACCGAGCCGACCGTCACCGACGCTTCATTGTGCCTCGGATATCTGGCGGCGGACGAATTTCTCGGAGGGGAGATGAGCCTGGACCAAGACGCTGCGGTGCGTGGCGTCACCGAAAAGTTGGCCGATCCGCTGGGGATGTCCACCGAACGGGCTGCCGCCGCGGTCTTCGATGTGCTGCTGGCCCGCACGGTTGGCGCCATCCGGGAGATCACCGTGGAGCGGGGCCTGGACCCCAGGGAATTCTCGCTAGTGGCTTTCGGCGGCGCCGGACCGATGCTGGCGCCACTACTGGCCAGGGAGATGGAACTGCCCGAAGTGTTGATTCCCGCCGCTCCGGCGGTGTTCTCCGCCTGGGGAATGCTGATGTCCGACTTGGAGTACGACTTGGGGCAGACGGTGCTGACCATGCTGGACGACGCCGCTCTGGCCCAGATGGAAGGTGTGTTCGCCCAAATGGAGACCGAGGCCGATCAGGTGCTGGCCACCCAATCCGTCCCATCCGAGAAGAGGGTGTTGCTCAGGCGATTGGATCTGCGTTACAACGGTCAGGAGCACACCCTGTCGATCGACTTGGAGGAGACCGAGGACAAACACTCGGTGGCTGCCAAATTTCACCACAAGCACTATGAGCGGTACGGGCACCAACTGAAGGAGGAGATTCAGATCCTGACCGCCCGGGTCAGGGCAATCGGGCTTTTGGACAAGCCCTCCGGCCATCTTGGCACGGCCCATGCTTCACAGGTCGATGGGGGGGTGAGTCAAGTTGGGGAGCGTCTTGCCTTCGACTTCGCCACCCGGGAGCGCCGCCTGTTTCCGATCTACGAGCGCAGTCTGCTTCAACCGGAAGTAGAAATAGAGGGGCCGGCCATTATTCGTGAGCCCACTTCTGTGACCATTATCCACAGTGACCAGAGCGCGGTGCCCGACCATTTGGGAAACCTGGTGGTGAGGTGAGTGACGGTCCCACTCTGGATGGCGCCACCGTAGAGGTGATCCGTCACTATCTGAACTCTACGGCGGAGCAGATGCGCCGAACTCTGGTGAGAACCGCGTTCAATCCGGTTATCTATGAGGTGCTGGACTTCGGTATCTCCATATATGACCGGCACCGTCGGCTGATCTCGGAATCCTCGGGGATACTTTCTTTCCTGGGCGCCAACGATTTTGCCATTCACAAGGGCGTTGAGAAGGTGGGCATTGAAAACCTCCACGCCGGCGATGTCGTGATTATCAACTATCCCTACTGGAGCGGCGCGCACGCCGCCGACGCCATGTTGTTCACGCCGGTGTTCTCCGACGGCAGCGAACTCCCCGATGCCTTTCTGGCGGTGCGGGCGCATTGGATGGACTTGGGCGCCAAGGATCCCGGCTATGTGCTGGATTCCACCTCCATACATCAGGAGGGTCTGATCCTGCCCGGCGTGAAGCTGATCAACCGGGGGGAAGTGGACCCCCAGATCATGGCCATCCTGCGATATAACTCCCGGATGCCCGACACCATCATCGGGGACTTCAATGCTCAGATCTCCGCCATGCGGGTGGGGGAGCGGCGGCTCCGCCAGATTTGGGAGAAGTTCGGCCTGGCCAAGGTGGATACGGCGATCGATCTGATAATGGAGCACGGCGCGCAGACCGCCGCCGAGGCGGTGCGGGCCATGCCCGATGGGCAGTGGTCGGCCTACGACTGGCTGGACGACGACGGGATCTCCTATGACCTGATCAGGATGGCGGTGACGGTGACCATTGAGGGGGAGAAGTTCACGGTGGACTATGGCGACTCCGACCCGGGCGTGCCCGGGCCGGTGAACATGCCCTTCGGGAGCACCTTGAGTCAAGCGAAAAACGTTTTCAAGTCTCTCACAACCCCCAACACTCCTGCCAACCATGGCCATTACCAGCCGCTTGAGGTGATCTGTCCGCCCGGGAACCTCTTCCATGCCGTGTATCCGGCCGCCACCTACACTCTCTGGACGGCAATGGTGTCTTTCGAGTTGATCCACAAGGCGCTGGCTCAGGGGATGGATCAAATCGCCGCATCCTCGGGTTCCGACGAGCCGGGTTTCATGGCGGTGGGAACCCATCCAGACAACGGGGAGATGTACTCGGTCAGCAACAACGAGGGGATCGGCTGGGGTGCAACCCCGAATCACGATGGCTCCAACGCCCTGCAGCATCTCTCCACCACTTCGGTCCGTAACACCTCCCTGGAAGTGCTGGAGCACAAGTCTCCGATCTTTCATGAACGGTTGGAGTTGCGCCGGGACTCGGGTGGGGCCGGCAGGTGGCGGGGAGGGTTGGGAGTCTGCCGTGAGGTGAAATGGCTTGCCACCGGTGAACTCCTCTCGATGAAGAAGAAGACCAAGACCAAGCCGTGGGCGCTTCGGGGCGGACATGAGCCGGAGACCAACGCCATGATCGTCTGGCCCGACACCGACCGGGCTCACCGGGCGCGGATGGAGCGATTCACCATGCAGCCCGGAGAGGGATTCCGCAACTTCTCGGCGGGTGGGGGAGGGTGGGGTGATCCGTTGGACCGGCCCATCGAGTTGGTGCTGCAAGACGTGGTGGACGAATATGTCTCGGTGGAGCAGGCGGAAAAAGTGTACGGAGTCAAGGTGGGGGAGGACGGGACCGCCACCGCTACCGGGGCGCGTCTGGATCGCCCGCCGTCCTGAATGCTCAAGGGTATGAGGTGAGCAACGGTCCCACCCTGGATGGCGCCACCGTGGAGGTGATCCGTCACTATCTGAACTCTACGGCTGAGCAGATGCGCCGCACCTTGGTGAGGACCGCGTTCAATCCGGTTATCTATGAGGTGCTGGATTTCGGTATCTCCATGTACGACCGGCACCGTCGGCTGATCTCGGAGTCCTCGGGGATACTTTCTTTTCTGGGCGCCAACGATTATGCGATTCACAAGGGTGTTGAGAAGGTGGGTATTGAGAACCTTCATCCCGGGGATGTGGTGATGATCAACTATCCCTACTGGAGCGGTGCTCATGTCTCCGACGCGATGTTGTTCACGCCGGTGTTCTCCGACGGCAGCGAACTCCCCGACGCCTTTCTGGCGGTGCGGGCGCATTGGATGGACTTAGGCGCCAAGGATCCCGGCTATGTGCTGGATTCCACCTCCATACATCAGGAAGGTCTGATCTTTCCAGGCATAAAGCTGATCAACCGGGGCGAGGTGGACCCCCAGATCATGGCCATCCTGCGATATAACTCCCGGATGCCCGAGACGATCATCGGGGACTTCAATGCTCAGATCTCCGCCATGCGGGTGGGGGAGCGGCGGCTCCGCCAGATTTGGGACAAGTTCGGCCTGGCCAAGGTGGATACGGCGATCGATCTGATCATCGAGCACGGCGCGCAGACGGCGGCCGAGGCGGTGCGGGCCATGCCCGATGGGCAATGGTCGTCCTACGACTGGCTGGACGACGATGGCATTTCCTATGACCTGATCAGGATGGCGGTGACGGTGACCATTGAGGGGGAGAAGTTCACGGTGGACTATGGTGACTCTGACGGAGGGGTGCCCGGGCCGGTGAACATGCCCTTCGGGAAGACCCTGAGCCTGGCCAAGACAGTGTTCAAGTCCCTAACCACGCCCAACGTTCCCGCCAACCATGGCCATTACCAACCGTTGACGGTGTGCTGCCCGCCGGGCAATCTGTTTAACGCCGTGTACCCGGCGGCCACCTTCACACTCTGGACCGGCATGGCGGCCTTCGAGTTGATCCACAAGGCACTGGCTCAGGGGATGGACCATATCGCCGCTTCCTCAGGTTCTGACGAGCCGGGTTTCATGGCGGTGGGGACGCATCCAGACAACGGAGAGATGTATGCGGTCAGCAACAACGAGGGGATCGGCTGGGGCGCTACTCCGAACTATGACGGGGCCCACGCTTTACAGCATCCCTCCACCAGTGCGGTCCGAAACACCTCGATGGAGGTCTTGGAGCACAAGTCGCCGATCTTTCATGAACGGTTGGAGTTGCGCCGCGACTCGGGTGGGGCGGGACGCTGGCGGGGAGGTCTGGGAATCCGCCGCGAGGTGAAGTTCCTTGCCACCGGCGAGCTTCTCTCGATGAAGAAGAAGACCAAGACCAAGCCGTGGGCGCTTCGGGGTGGGCATGAGCCGGAGACCAACGCCATGATCGTCTGGCCCGACACCGACCGGGCTCACCGGGCGCGGATGGAGCGATTCACGATGGATCCCGGAGATCGGTTCCGCAATCTGTCAGCCGGCGGAGGAGGCTGGGGTGATCCGCTGGATCGTCCCATAGAGTTGGTGCTGCAAGACGTGCTGGACGGATATGTCTCAGTGGAGCAGGCGGGGAGGGTGTATGGAGTGGAGGTACAGCAAGATGGGACCGCCATTCCCACCGGGGCCCGTCCGGACTGCCCGTCGTCCTGAGTGCTCAAGGGGATGAGGTGAACACCGGCCCCACCTTGGACGGCGCCACGGTGGAGGTGATCCGTCACTATCTGAACTCTACGGCTGAGCAGATGCGCCGCACCTTGGTGAGAACCGCTTTCAACCCGGTTATCTACGAGGTGCTGGATTTCGGTATCTCTATGTACGACCGGAACCGTCGGCTGATCTCAGAGTCGTCGGGGATACTTTTCTTTCTGGGCGCCAACGACTTCGCGATTCATAGGGGTGTGGAAAAAGTGGGTGTTGAAAACCTTCATCCCGGTGATGTGGTGATACTCAACTATCCCTATTGGAGCGGCGCCCACGCCGCCGACGCGATGATGTTTGCGCCGGTGTTTTGTGAGGGCAGTGAGTTGCCCGACGCCTATCTGGCGGTGCGGGCGCATTGGATGGATTTGGGCGCCAAGGATCCCGGCTATGTGCTGGATTCCACCTCCATACATCAGGAGGGTCTGATCCTGCCCGGCATAAAGTTGATCAACCGCGGAGAGGTCGACCCGCAGATGATGGCCATCCTGCGATACAACTCGCGGCTGCCCGTGAACATCATGGGGGACTTCAATGCTCAGATAGCCGCGATGCGGGTGGGGGAGCGGCGGCTCCATCAGATTTGGGAGAAGTTCGGCCTGGCCAATGTGGATGGGGCGATTGATCGGATAATCGAGCATGGCGCGCAGACCGCGGCCGAGGCGGTGCGGGCCATGCCGGATGGGCAGTGGTCGGCCTATGACTGGCTGGATGATGATGGGATCTCATATGATCTGATCAGGATGGCGGTGACGGTGACTATCGAGGGGGAGAAGTTCACGGTGGACTTTGGCGACTCCGACGGGGCGGTGCCCGGGCCGGTGAACATGCCGTTTGGGTGTACGCTGAGCCTGGCCAAGAACGTTTTCAAGTCTCTCACAACTCCCAACACTCCTGCCAACCACGGCCATTACCAGCCGCTCGAGGTGATCTGCCCGCCCGGGAATCTTTTCCATGCCGTGTATCCGTCCGCCACCTACACTCTTTGGACCGGCATGGCGGGCTTCGAGTTGATCAACAAGGCGCTCGCCCAGGGGATGGACCAGATCGCCGCCTGTTCCGGTTCCGACCTTCCGGGTTTCATGGCGGTGGGAACCCATCCCGACATCGGGGAGATGTACTTGGTCAGCAACAACGAGGGAATCGGCTGGGGCGCGACCCCCAATTACGACGGGGCCAACGCTCTGCAGCATCTCTCCACCACTGCGGTGAGAAACACGTCGATGGAGGTCTTGGAGCACAAGTCGCCGATCTTTCACGAGCGGCTGGAATTGCGTCAGGACTCGGGTGGGGCGGGACTCTGGCGGGGAGGTCTGGGAATCTGTCGGGAAGTGAAGTTCCTTGCCACCGGAGAGATGCTGTCTATGAAGAAGAAGACCAAGACCAAGCCGTGGGCGCTGCGGGGTGGGCATGAGCCGGAGACCAACGCCATGATCGTCTGGCCCGACACCGACCGGGCTCATCGGGCGCGGATGGAGCGATTCACCATGCACCCCGGAGATCGGTTCCGCAACCTTTCAGGGGGCGGAGGAGGCTGGGGGGACCCCCTGGACCGGCCAATCGAGTTGGTGCAGCAAGACGTGGTGGACGGATATGTCTCGGTGGAGCAAGCGGAGAAAGCTTATGGAGTCAAAGTGGATGCGGATGGGACCGCCAATCCCACCGGGGCCCGTCTGGACCGCCCGTCGTCCTGAATGCTCAGGGGCTGAGGTGAATGGGCCCCACCTTGGACGGCGCCACGGTGGAGGTGATCCGTCACTATCTCAACTCCACGGCTGAGCAGATGCGCCGCACCTTGGTGAGAGCCGTTTCTTTTTGGATAGATGGTTGTTCCATCCCCGGCGCCCCGAAGGGTCTTGAACGCCTGTGCAACCCACCCTCAGGGTCCGCCCATGCGGTCGTTACGCCCCGTGAGTGCTCTTCCCCACCATGTTCGGCGCCGTTTGTGTGGCCGCATGTATACTCTGCTGGGACATGGACATAGACAGGGAGCTAGTCGGCGAACCTGTAGTGCCTATGGACTATGTGGCTTTGGAGGGATACATGGCTGAACACGCGGAGTTGCGTTGCACTCCGCCCTATGTCATTCTTCGGATAGTCGCGGATAGTGCAGGATTTGACTTCTCCATCAAACGGTTAGAGGAACCCGGCGTTGTTATAGGAGTAATGATCAGCCGGGAGGCATACTTGGTCAAAGAACTGGATAAGGGAACTCGGGTATTCGTGGGCGGCAAGGCGTATCCCCAGATGAGATCATTGGGATTGTGGAGCGAAGACGACGACCATTTCCCGGGGGATATTGATATCCGGGAGGTCGAAATGTCCGCGTGTCGGGATGCCGCAAAGGAGTCCGACTCCCCGTCACAATGACCGGCGAAGGCATCATGGTAGTAGGGGTCCTCATCGGGATCGTGGTGATGTTCGTCTCCGAGAAATACCCGCTGGACATAGTGGCCATGCTGGGTCTCGGCGTGCTTCTGGTTCTCGGTTTGGTCACACTCCAAGAAGGACTCTCCGGTTTCAGCAACCCGGCTACGCTGACCGTGGGTTCCATGTTCGTGCTCAGCGCCGGGCTACAGAAAACGGGCGCCACCGTAACGGTTGGGCAGCTCATGGTGAGATTCAGCCGTAACCACTACACGGCGCTGGTGGTAATCATGACAACGGTCACTGTCATGTCGGCCTTCGTGAACAACACGGCTGCGGTTGCCGTGTTCATTCCCTTGGTGACTATCCTCGCCGGCCGGCGTCGAATATCCGCGTCCAAACTCCTGATTCCCCTTTCTTACGCCTCCCAGTTCGGAGGCGCGTGCACCCTCATAGGCACTTCCACCAACCTGCTGGTCAGTTCAATTTCTGAACAGGCGGGCTACGGAGCGTTCAGTTTGTTCGAGTTCACTCGGATGGGACTGATTCTTTTCGTAGCCGGGATCGCCTATTTTCTGCTGTTCGGACGGTGGTTGTTGCCCGACCGCCAAACACCGGAACTGTCGACCGCGTATCACCTGGGCGAATACATGACCGAACTGAGGGTGCTCCACGGGTCTCCGCTGGTAGGAAAGTCGGTGCTGGAAAGCAGGCTCGGGGAGGATCACGACATAACGGTTCTGCGGGTTCTCAACACCGGAGATAGCGCCTGGGCTCCCCTGGACCGGGTTCTCCAACCCGACGACGTGCTCTTGGTGCGCAGTTCGTTGCCCGACCTAATACGACTCCGAGGAACGATGGGCCTGCGGATAGACCCCGATTTCGAGCTCCGCGACGAGACCCTGCAAAGCGAGGACCTGCGCCTCGTCCAGGCCCTGGTGGCGCCCGACTCGAATCTTATTGGACGCACCCTCAAAGAAACCGATTTCCGCAACCACTACAAGGCACTGGTGCTGGCGATGCAACGCAAGGGCGAAGCGATCAATGACGAACTCAGTTCGGTCAAGATGTCCCTGGGAGACTCTCTGCTGATACAAACCCACGTATCACACATACTCAACCTGCGACGCGACGCCGATCTGATTGTTCTCAACGAGGTGCCCGGTAGCACCCTGCGGCAAAAAGCGCCACTGGCCATCGGGATTCTTGCATCGGTGGTGGGGATGGCCGCCTTTGATGTCCTCCCGATCCTGGTGGCCGCCCTGCTCGGTTGCGTGGCCCTGGTGATGACCCGAATACTTAGACCGGAAGACGTCTACAACTCTATCAACTGGCAGGTCATATTCCTCTTGGCCGGAGTGCTTCCCTTGGGTATCGCCATGCATACCAGCGGAGCGGCCGGCGTCATTGCCGAACAGACAGTGTCGCTAGTGGGAGATATGGGTCCGGTGGCCATGCTGGCAGCTCTCTACCTACTGACGGCCATTATGACCGAAGTCATGAGCAACGCCGCGGCGGCGGTGTTGCTGGCGCCCATAGCTATCTCCACCGCTGCTCAAATCGGAGTGGACCCCCAGCCCTTCTTGATGGCCATAACGTTCGCCGCCTCCACCGGATTCTCCACACCGGTCGGTTATCAGACAAACATGATGATCTACAACCCCGGGGGATACAAATACACCGACTTTCTGCGGGCCGGAATGCCACTCAATATCATCTTCTGCATCCTGTCCGTTATCTTCATCCCCCGCATTTGGGCCTTCTGACCGCTTTCAACCCGGTTATCTATCCCGGTGATGTGGTGTTGATCAATTATCCCTATTGGAGCGGCGCACACGCCGCCGACGCCATGATGTTCGCTCCGGTGTTCTGGGAGAGCAGTGAGTTGCCCGATGTTTATCTGGCGGTGCGGGCGCATTGGATGGACCAGATCGCCGCGTCCTCCGGTTCCGACCTTCCGGGGTTCATGGCGGTGGGGACGCATCCCGACATCGGGGAGATGTACCTGGTCAGCAACAACGAGGGGATCGGCTGGGGCGCGACCCCCAATTACGACGGGGCCAACGCTCTGCAGCATCTCTCCACCACTGCGGTGAGAAACACGTCGATGGAGGTCTTGGAGCACAAGTCGCCGATCTTTCACGAGCGGCTGGAGTTGCGTCAGGACTCGGGTGGGGCGGGACGCTGGGGGGGAGAGTTGGGAGTCTGTCGTCAGGTAAAATTCCTTGCCACAGGTTAAGTGTTATCTATGAAGAAGAAGACCAAGACCAAGCCGTGGGCGCTTTGGGGTGGGCATGAGCCGGAGACCAACGCCATGATCGTCTGGCCGAATACCGACCGGGCTCATCGGGCGCGGATGGAGCGATTCACCATGCACCCCGGAGACCGGTTCCACAACTTCTCGGCGGGTGGGGGAGGGTGGGGTGATCCGCTGGACCGGTCCATCGAGTTGGTGCTGCAAGACGTTCTGGACGAGTACGTGTCAGTGGAGCAGGCGGAAAAAGCTTATGGAGTCAAAGTGGAGGCGGACGGAAACGCCACTCCCACCCGGGCGCGTCTGGATCTTTCGCCATCCTGAGGTTCGCCGGTCGATGACTGCCTCCTCCATCCTCATCAGCGGGGCTCGGGAACACAATCTCAAAGACCTCACGGTTGAGCTTCCTCGGGATGCCCTGATCGTCCTGACCGGACTTTCGGGATCGGGCAAGTCCAGCCTGGCTTTCGACACCATCTACGCCGAGGGACAGCGCCGCTACGTCGAATCCCTCTCGGCCTACGCCCGTCAGTTTCTGGGCCAGATGGACAAACCCGACGTGGACTTCATCGAAGGGCTCTCGCCGGCCATCTCCATCGACCAGAAAACCGCGAGCCGCAACCCTCGCTCCACGGTGGGAACCGTGACCGAGGTTTACGATTACCTGCGATTACTGTTCGCCCGGATCGGCATTCCCCACTGCCCCAACGACGGCGAGGTGGTGAAACGCCAGACCCCACAACAGATCGTGGATCGCATTTTAGAGTTGGAGGAAGGCGTCCGGTTCATGGTGCTGTCGCCGGTGGTGGAGGGGCGGAAGGGCGAGTACCAGGCGCTCTTCAAGGACCTGCTCCGCCAGGGCTACAGCCGGGCGCGGATCGACGGTGAGGTGCGCTCATTCGATGAGGAGATCAGGCTGGATCGTTACTACCAGCACACCATCGAGGTGGTGGTGGACCGGCTGGTGCGGCGGGAGGGAATAGAGGACCGGCTGACCCAGTCCATCGAAACCGCCCTGGGGCTGGCGGAGGGCCAGGCCATGGTGGATGTTATTGATGGTCCCACCCTCACCTTCAGCCAGCATCTGGCCTGTGATCGCTGTGGGCTGTCCTTCTCCGAGCTCGCCCCGCGCAATTTCTCTTTCAACAGCCCTTACGGGGCCTGTTCGACTTGCGTGGGGATCGGGGCCCGCTACCAGGTGGCCGAGGATTTGGTGGTGCCCAACGATCGATTGAGCGTGGCGGCGGGAGCGATCGCTCCCTGGGCGTACCAGTTCAGCGGCTACTACACCCGGCTTCTGGACGCCCTCTCCGAGGATATGGAGTTCAGCCTGCAAACCCCTTGGCGTGAGCTTCCCGATCCGGTGCGACGGGAAATCCTGTATGGGAGTTCCGGCCGGCAGCTCCGGGTGAGCTATCGCAACCGCCGGGGCAGGCGCCGGGTTTGGAATACCCGCTATGAGGGGGTAATCCCCCAGTTGCAGCGGCGGCATCGGGAGACCGGTTCCGACTCCGCACGGGATACCTATCGCCAATTTATGCGACAAGTCCCCTGTGACGACTGCGGCGGCGCTCGGCTGAGCGAGATCTCCCGGGCCGTGACGGTGGGGGGTGTGAACATTCACTATCTGTCCCAGCTTTCCCTGGGAGAGGTGCTTGACTTTGTCGACCAACTCCAACTCACCGACCGGGAGACAACCATCGCTGAGCGGGTGCTCAAAGAGATTCGCGCCCGGATCTCTTTCCTCCTGGATGTGGGGCTCGACTATCTCACTCTGGGGAGATCGGCGGCCACCCTGGCCGGGGGAGAGGCGCAGCGGATCAGGCTCGCCACCCAGATCGGTTCGGGGCTGGTGGGGGTGCTCTACATCCTCGACGAGCCGTCTATCGGCCTTCACCAGCGCGACAATCAACGGCTAATCGAGACTCTCACCCGGTTGCGGGACTTGGGCAACACCCTGTTGGTGGTGGAGCACGACGAAGAGACCATCCGCTCGGCTGACCATGTGGTGGATATCGGTCCGGGAGCGGGGGAACACGGAGGGTGGATCGTGGCGCAGGGAACGGTGGAAACAATCTGTCGGGAGCGAACGTCCATCACCGGCGACTACTTGTCGGGACGGCGGGTGATTCCCGTTCCTGCGGCCCGTCGGGAGGGCAACGGCAAGCACATCCGCATACTGGGCGCCGCCGAGCACAACCTGGACGGGTTGGACGTGGACTTCCCGCTGGGAAAGCTGGTCTGTGTGACCGGCGTCTCGGGGAGCGGTAAGTCCACTCTGGTGGAGGACATCCTCTTCCGGGCGCTCCTGCGCGCCATCTACCGCTCCCGGGTGCTGCCCGGACGCCACCGGGAGATAGAGGGGATAGAGCATGTCGACAAGGTCATCAACATCGACCAGTCACCGATCGGACGCACTCCCCGTTCCAATCCGGCCACCTATACCAAGGTTTTCGACCACATCCGGACGCTTTTCTCCAAGGTTCCCGAGTCCCAGGCGCGGGGGTACAAGCCGGGGAGGTTTTCTTTCAACGTGACCGGAGGGCGCTGTGAGGAGTGTCGGGGTGACGGAACCATCAAGATCGAGATGCATTTTCTGCCCGATGTCTATGTCCCCTGCGATCAGTGCCGGGGGAGGAGATACAATCGGGAAACTCTGCAAATACTCTGGAAGGGCCAGAGCATCGCCGACGTGCTGGAGATGTCGGTCTCCCAGGCGTTGGAGCTTTTTACCCACCTTCCGCCCATCGCCCTCACCCTGCAAACTCTCAGCGACGTGGGATTGGGCTATGTCCGCCTCGGTCAGGCCGCCACCACCCTCTCGGGAGGGGAGGCGCAGCGGGTCAAGCTGGCTTCCGAGCTGCGCAAGCGGTCCACCGGGCGCACCATGTACATCTTGGACGAGCCCACCACCGGGCTGCACTTCGAGGACATCCGGCGCCTGCTGGGGGTTTTGCACCGCCTGGTGGATGGGGGCAACACGGTGGTGGTGATCGAGCACAACCTGGATGTGATCAAATCGGCGGATTACCTGATTGACTTGGGTCCGGAGGGCGGCAACGGGGGAGGGCGGATAGTGGCGACCGGGTCTCCCGAAGAGGTGGCCGCCAACCCGGAAAGCTACACCGGCCACTACCTGGAGAGGGTGCTGGCCACCAGCGGCGACTCCCCCCGGTAGGCTCGCCCCGTTTCCGAGGCTCAGTGCCAGGATATGTGCGCGACAGTTGTGGTGGTTGCGTAGTAGACGCCGTGGTTTCCATCGGGGGTCAGGAACATGCCGTTGGCTACCGAAGATCCAGTCGGGGCTCGATCGACCAAGCCGCCGGTGGTGATGTCGACGATGACGATGTCATCGCTGCCCGCCTCGGTGTAGTCGTTGATAGCCAGTTCGCCTGATTCGGGAAAGACGACGGGCTGCATGGTCGGTCGAATATCGAGACGCCAGACGATGTCGAGGCGGTCGTCGCTGGTATCGATACCCGCCAGTCCTCCGTTGATGGAGTCCCAGGCAATGGCCATTCGATGTTCGGCGATGTGGACGGGCGGGGCGATGATGCCACCGCCGGGTGTGCCGAACGGCTCGATACGGCTGATGTCGGCCGGGTCGTCGAGCCCGAAGCGCATCAGACTCATGGCGCCGCTCCACGGGGCGGGACGCCGCCATGACAGACCGCGGCCGGGAGGGATGGTGAAGCGGCCGTTGGGCTGGGTGTTGTGGATGAGTCGTACCGATTCGATGTCACCGCAGTCCATGATCCAGCAGGCTCCGTCGGATAGGCAAGCGTCCCAGGCCAGGCCCCAGGTGTCGTGGGGAGTGCGGTAGCGTGGTCGCCATTCGGCGACCACGAGGCTGTCCTGTTGGGCTTCGATACGCCAAAGGTGCTCGGTGCCCGGAACGTAGATGTGCTCGTTGCCAGCCGAATCCAAGTCCGCGGCTATGCGCCCCATGGACCCTTCGGGCAGGACGAGCGGTTCGTGCACCAACTCCAAAGTGTCGGGGTGCAGGCGCGTGATGGTGGTGCCGCCTTGACCCTCGAGGCGCAGATCCTTGGTGATCAGGGTCCCGTCGGACAACGCCAGGAGCCCGTTGTGGCTGCGGTCGACCGGAAGCCGCCGTTCGGCCAACACCGTGAGGTCGTCGGGATCCAGTCGGTGCAGGTAGGAACCGTTAACCGACATGATCGAACCGTTGGCGTGAGCGAGGATGGCGCCGCACCAGACATGTTCGCCACATGGCAACTGGGGTGAGGACGCCAACGGCTGGAGGGTTTCGGGATGGATTCGCTCCACCCAGCCGAACGGCGCCGGCCCACTGAACGCGGGCATCGTGCCGCCCAGATACCACTGGCCCGGGTCGCGCCTAACCACCATGACATTCCAACGCCCGTTGCGACGAGTCACGACCCGCGCCGCGCCCGACGCGGCGTCGAGTCGACCCGAAGCCGCTTTCTGACGCCGGTTTCCGCCACATTCCACAGGCCAAGGCGACCGCCAATACCCCGTTTGCGCGCCCGCTCGATCGAGTTCTGTCATCGTGTGATCACCTCCCAGATGCTATCCGACGCTTTCGTTCATGTCTAGACTGACGGGCAGTGCACCCGAATGTCATCGAGTCGGCTGATCGTTCGATCTGCTTCGACCCAGGGAGCGGCGGCGACGACGACCACCGAGTCTTCCAGAGAGAGGCCGCCGACCGGGCGAGTCACACCGGCCACTTTTCCGGAGAGGGTGGTGGCCGCCTGCGGCGATTTCGCCGGTTAGCCTGAGGCACGGGATGGAACGTCCCCCCTCCATTGAGATTCCCGATGCTCCCGGCGCCTACTTCTTCAGGGATGCACACGGCCGGGTGATCTATGTCGGAAAGGCCAAATCCCTCCGCAAGCGGATCGCTTCCTATTTCGGTCGGGAGCTGGCACTGCGCACCTCGGCGATGATGGAGTCGGCCCGGGATGTGGATTGGATCGTGGCCTCCTCGGAGGTGGAGGCCATCATGTTGGAGTACTCCCTGATCAAACAGCACCGGCCCCGCTTCAACATCCGGCTGCGGGACGACAAGAGCTATCCCTATCTGGCCATAACTCGCTCCGACCAGTGGCCCCGCGCCCATGTGATGAGGGGACGCCGTCGCAAGGGGACCGCCTATTTCGGGCCCTATGCCCACACCTACGCGATCCGGAAGACTCTTGACCTGGTGCTACGCACCTTCCCGGTGCGCACCTGCTCGGATTCCATGTTCCGACGCCAACAGATCCAGGGCCGGCCCTGTCTGCTCTTCCACATAGAAAAGTGCTCGGGACCGTGTGTGGGTGAGGTCTCCGAAGAGGACTACCAGAAGGCGGTGGATGGACTTTCCACGTTTCTCCAGGGTGATGTGGACCAGATAGTGGAGGAAATCACCGAGCGGATGCACCAGTCATCGGAGGCTTTGGAATATGAGTCTGCCGCCCGCCATCGCGACCGCCTGGCCGATTTGGAGAAGGCCATGGCCCGCCAAGAGATGGTCACCGACCGCCGGGAGGACTTCGACCTGATAGCAGGACACGGCGACGAGTTGGAGAAGGCCATATGGGTGTTGTTCGTGCGGCGAGGGAGAGTGGTGGGCAGGCTGGGGACGGTGGTGGACCGGGTGGAGGAGGTGACCGAGCGGGAGTTGGCAGGATCGGTTCTCCGGGAGCTCTACGGTGACCGTCCACCGCCCTCCCTGGTGCTGACTGCCGATCTGCCGCCCGATCCCGAGACCTTCAGTGCGTGGCTGACCGAGCGGCGGGGAGGACCGGTGGAACTGCGGGTTCCCCAGCGGGGTGGGAAGCGTCGGTTGATGGAGACGGCGGTCGCCAACGCCCGAGAGATGTTTGGCCGTCATCGTCTGCGGCGCCAGGCCGATCACAATGCGCGCGCCCGGGCGCTTCGCAGTCTCCAGGAGGTGCTGGGGTTGCCCGAGCCTCCGTTGCGTATCGAGGCCTACGATGTCTCCACCTTGATGGGGACCCACACCGTGGCCTCCATGGTGGTAATGGAGGACGGCCTGGCGCGCAAGTCCGAATACCGGCGCTTCAAGATCAGAAAAGTGCGAGGACAAGATGACTTCGCCGCTATGGAAGAAGCGATCCGGAGGAGATTCACCGCCTATCTGGCCAGCCGGGACCTCCCCGTCCATGAGAAAACCCGGTTTCGCTATCCCCCGTCCTTGGTGGTGATCGACGGAGGCGCCGGACAGCTGGGAAGGGCGGTGCGGGTGCTGGACGAGCTGGAACTGGACATCCCGGTGGTGGGGCTGGCCAAGCGGATGGAGGAGGTCTATTTCCCCGACTTGGCCGAGCCGCTGCGCATCTCCCGTCGAGCCGAGGCGCTCTATCTGTTGCAGCGCATCCGCGACGAGGCTCATCGGTTTGCGGTGGAGTATCACCGTAAACTCCGCTCCAAGGGGATGATGGACTCTCTGTTGGACGAGGCGCCCGGGATCGGCCCGGTTCGAAAACGCGCCCTGTTGCGCAAGTTCGGTTCGCTCCGGCGTCTTCGGGAAGCCGAGGTTGCGCAGTTGGCAGAGGTGGTGCCCGCCGCGGTGGCCGACGACCTCTACCTGCTGCTGCGCGGGGAGTAGCGGCCAGTGGGTGAGCATCGGGCGTCTTCGTTGGAGCGCAAACCGGAGTTGCTCCTCATCACCGGCATGTCGGGGGCGGGGCGGGGGTCGATGGCCCGGGTGTTGGAGGATCTCTCTTATCGGGTGATCGACAACCTCCCGCCGGGAATGATCCTGGAAGTCGCTTCCCAGGACAAGGGCCTGACCCAGGCCGCCCCCTTGGCCCTGGTGATCAGGTCGTGGGACTCTTCCCTCAGTCCGGACCAGGTAATCAACCGGGCGGTAAAAAGGCTGGAAGGTTTGGGGATCAGCGCCGGAGTGGTGTTCCTGGACGCCGAGAATCAGGCGCTGCTCCGCCGCTATGAGGAGAGCCGGCGTCCCCATCCTCAGGGCGGTGAAACCCTCCCGGCGGCGATCACGGCCGAGCGCAATCTTCTTTCCGCGCTGCGAGCGGCTGCTGATCTGATCATCGACACCTCCGACCTCAATATTCATCAACTGCGAGAGCGGGTGGTTTCTCGGTTCGGCGGGGACGGGAAGAGCCGACCGATGCACATCGCAATCGTCTCCTTCGGGTTCAAGAACGGGCTTCCCCGTGACGCCGATGTGGTATTTGATGTTCGTTTTCTTCCCAACCCGCATTGGAACCCAGGGTTGCGTCCCAAAACCGGGGTCGACTCGGAGGTGGCCGCCTTCGTTCTGGAAAACCCTGACACGGCGGAATTCCTGGAGAGGGTGATGGAACTTCTGCTGTTTCTGGCGCCCCGATACCGTGCAGAGGGCAAGTCCTATCTGACCATTGCGGTGGGATGCACCGGAGGTCGGCATCGCTCGGTGGCGATCACCGGTGAACTGGCCCGCCGGCTGGCCCACCACCAGGTGGGTGTCTCCGTCTTCCACCGGGACATAGACGCAGGCTGAGCCGTCGAATCCCTATTCCGATTGTCACAGAGCACCAATAAGATGCGAGTGCTCTGCAAAAAGCATTTCACAACCCGGCATCGTCCTTTCTCCATGAATGGTGTGAGGCGATGAGTTATCTGCAGAGCAAATCCAGGAGCTTAAACTAATGGCCGAATACCTGACTCTCAATGATGTTGAGACCGGCGGACGCCGGGTGCTGGTGCGCGCTGACCTGAATACACCGATTACCGGTGGAGAGGTGGCCGACGACTTTCGCATCCGGGCATCGCTGGGAGCAGTGAAGAGGCTCCGTTCCGAAGGCGCGGTGGTGGTGCTCTGCAGCCACTTGGGTCGCCCGAAGGGCCCCGACCCTCGTTACAGCCTGGCTCCGGTTGCCCGCCGCATGGAGGAGTTGGGTGGCTTTCCGGTGGAGCACCTGCCGGCAGTGGTGGGGCGGGAGGTGACCAAAGCAGTCAGCCGGGGACAGCCGGGAGAAGTCTTCCTGCTGGAGAACACCCGTTTTCATTCCGGAGAGACCTCCAACGATCCGGCGCTGGCTTCCCAACTGGCAGAGTTGGCCGACCTGTTCTGTCAGGATGCCTTCGGTTCGGTGCACCGCGCCCATGCCTCCACGGTGGGGGTGGCGACCCGGGTGCGGTCGGTGGCCGGCCCCTTGCTGGCTGCCGAGTTGGAAGCTTTGGGAAGACTGCTGGGTGACCCGCCTCGTCCTTTCGTGGTGATCATGGGTGGAGCCAAGGTCTCCGACAAGCTGGGAGTGCTCTCTGCCTTGGTGGAGATTTGCGACGTGTTGGCGGTGGGGGGCGGAATACTCTTCACGGCGTTGATGGCCGAGGGCTACACAGTCGGCAAGAGCCTCGCCGAGGAGGAGATGGTATCGTCGATCGGCGAGTTGTTCAAAGGCCACCAAGGCGGCAAAGTGCTCTTGCCCGAAGATGTAGTGGCCGCCCGATCTTTTCGGGCCGACGCCGATCACCGGGTAACCAGTGCCCGAACCATCGGGGATGATGAAATGGGCTTGGATATCGGCCCCGTCGCGGCCCGCTGCATCGCCGAGGTCTGCGGGGGAGCGGGGAGCATCTTCTGGAACGGGCCGATGGGAGTTTTCGAGTGGGAGGCTTTCCGGTCGGGAACCGAGACAGTGGCCCGGGCAGTGGCTTCATCGCCTGCATTCTCGGTGGTGGGCGGCGGCGACTCCGCGGCGGCCATTCGTCTGCTGGGTTTGGAGAATCAGGTGTCCCATCTCTCCACCGGCGGGGGAGCGGGCCTGCAGCTCCTGGAAGGACAATCGCTCCCCGCAGTGGAGATACTGAAAAAGTGGGTACGGTAGTAGAAAACATGGCTGCCAAGAGCTTGATCATCGGCAACTGGAAGATGAACCTGACCCACCTGGAGGCCATCGCGGTTGTACAAAAACTCTGGTACCGATTGGTTCCCGCCGACTTCGACCGGGCAGAGGTGGTAGTCGCCCCTCCATTTACCTGCCTGCGTACCATCCAGACTCTGATCATGGCCGACCGGATGCCCTTCGGGCTGGGCGCACAGCATGTCCATTGGGAAAAGGAGGGGGCGTTCACAGGCGAGGTGTCAGCCGGCATGCTCTCCAAACTGGATGTCGGATATGTGATCGTTGGCCACTCGGAGCGTCGCGCCATGTTCGGAGAGACCGACGAGCTGGTCAACAAGCGGGTACGGGTGGTGCTGGCGGGCGGGATGACACCGGTGGTATGCGTGGGGGAGACCCTTACCCAACGGGAGGCGGGTGAAACCGAACTGGTGGTAACCACCCAACTGCGTGGAGCGCTACGACGGCTCACCTCTGAACAGCGCGGGTCGGTGACGGTGGCCTACGAACCGGTATGGGCGATAGGCACCGGTCGGCATGCCGACGCCGACACCGCCGGGGCGGTGTGCGGACTGCTGCGAGACACGGTTACGGCCATGGGCGGCCCGGAAGCCGGAGAAAGGGTCCGGATACTCTATGGCGGCTCGGTCAACCCCGGCAACATCGCCGGATTAATGTCCAAACGCCATATCGATGGCGCCCTGGTAGGGGGCGCCAGCCTCGACCCCGACACCTTCTCCGCAGTGATCCGCTACTGGCTGTGAGGGGCACACTGCCCGGATGCTCTTCTCTATTTCTGTAGCCTGATGCCCATGTATCGGATGGTGCTTCTTCGCCATGGGCAGTCGGAGTGGAATCTGTCCAATCAGTTCTCGGGTTGGACAGATATCGACCTTAGCCCTCAAGGAGAGGCTGAAGCCCGTGCGGCGGGGCGGCTCATGCAAGAAGATGGGTTGTTGTTCGAAGTTGTGCACACCTCGGTGATGCTCCGCTCCATCCGTACCGCCGAGCTGGCGCTGGCCGAGATGGGACTTGCGTGGCTTCCGGTGGTCCGACACTGGCGGCTCAACGAGCGGCACTACGGTGCCTTGCAGGGGCTGAACAAAAAGGAGATCGCTCAGGAGCACGGCGCTGCGCAGGTGCATCTGTGGCGGCGAAGTTATGACGTTCCACCTCCTCCCCTGGAGCAAGACGACCCCCGCCATCCCCGTTTTGACTCCGCCTACGCTGACCTGGCGCCCGAGTTGCTTCCCGCCACGGAGTGCCTGAAGGATGTGGTGGCGCGCATGCTTCCCTACTGGCACGATCGGATCGTTCCCCAGCTTCGTCGGGGATTCACCCCCTTGGTGGTGGCTCACGGCAATAGCATCCGGGCACTTTTGAAGCATCTGGAGGATATCTCCGACGATGAGATACCGTCGTTGAACATCCCCACCGGTATTCCGTTGGTCTATGAGCTGAACGCCAACCTGGAGCCGGCGGGATCGAGGTATCTGGGAGATCCCGAGGCTGCCGCAGCGGCTGCGGCTAGGGTGGCCGCGCAAGCCGCGATAGAATAGATGTCATGGCTATTTTGCAAGCGGTTGTGATCGCGATCCATGTACTGCTCTCGCTTGGTTTGATCTTGTTGATTCTTTTGCACTCCGGACGAGGGGGCGGGCTCTCCGACGCCTTCGGCGGCGGGATGAGCGCCTCCATGGGAGGTTCCACTGTGGCCGAGCGCAACCTGAGTCGCCTTACCGTGATAACGGTCCTCGGTTTTACAGTGACCACCATCGCTCTTATCTGGTTGCTGGCCTAGCGCCCCAAACCGAGCACAGACCGGTGACAGAGAGTTTCACCGACTGGACGGTGCTTCTGAACCCCGCGGCAGGGCGCGGGAAGGTCTCGCCGCAGGCTCTCGCTGACCTCCTGAACGACCAGGGGATAAAAGCCCGGGTGGAACTATCCCAATCACCCGAATGGATGGTCGAGCGGGTGGTGGAAGTGGTTGCCTCCGAAGGAAGGGTGGCGGTTGCGGGGGGTGACGGCACTCTCAGCATGACGGTGGACGCCCTGTGCGCGGAGCAATGGTCCGAACCTCCCCGCGTGGCGATGTTGCCCAGCGGGAGCGCCTGTGATTTCATTCGCACTTTCGGTCTGTCCCGCCAGCTTGCCGAATCCGCCTCCCGTCTGGGTACTCCCGCTTGGTACGACATAGATGTGGGATGCCTGGAAGGGGAGTGGGGCAGGCGCTTTTTTGTCAACGTCGCCGATGCCGGGGTGGGAGCGGCTGCGGCCGAGACCGCCGCCAAGCTGCCTGGCTGGGTGGGGGCATCCCGCTATGGACTGGCCTTCGCGGCCCGGTTGCCCCGTTTCCCGCGGGCAATGGTGCGGATCAAGAGTGACCGGAGCGCACTTTACGCGGATGCGCTGGCGGTGATCATCGCCAACGCCCAGTTCTTTGCTTGGAAATGGAACATCGCCCCCAAGGCCAACCTGGTGGACAACCGACTGGATCTGCAGGTCATCACCGCCCGAAAAAGGCAACTTCCAGTCGTGGTTCCCAAGATCATCAAGGGGATGCACCTGAAAGAGCCCTGGGTGCAGAGGAGAAGCTGGGAAAGTTTCGAGGTAACGACTGACCCGCCCTGGCCGGTGGAGGCGGATGGAGACATGGTCGGTTACACGCCGTTCAAAGTTTCCAGCCGACCCGCCGCCATCCGCTTCAAGATCTGAATCGCCTGCGGCCTGCGGGCCAGATGGGGGAGGGGTTTCTAAGAGAAGCGGGTGAGAGTGCGGCGCAGCGACAACGAGGCGAGAGCGGTCAGCGCCACCCCCATTGTCACCAGCACCGCCACGTTGTCGACGATGTCGAATAACGACCCCTCCCACTGCAGATCTCTAAAGCCGAGCATGGCCCATCCTTGGGGAGTGAACTTGGCGACGGTCTTGATGGCGTCGGGCATGACCTCCAAGGGGACCATTGCTCCGCCCAATGCTCCCAGCACCAGTCCGCTCATCACCCCTATCCCGATGATGGCTGGTTCCGCCAGCCGAAAAGATCCCAGCAGCATCCCCGCCCCGGCTCCCGCCAGAGCCAGCGCCATCATCAACAGCACGGACGCGCCCAGGTTTTTCCAATCGACCCCGAAGACTGCCAGGGTCAGCACCATGATGTAGACGCCCTGGAAGAGAGTGATCCCGAACTGACCTGTGACATAGCCTGACATCAGTCGCCCGATGGAGGTGGGAGTGGAGATGATGCGGGTATCGAGACCCACCTCCCGGTCCGCCACGATGGCGGTGGCGCCGGTCAGGGCGGTTAGGAACATGAACAGCACCAGATTGGCGGCGGCGCCTCCGTCGAAACGGCCCATATTGGGGGGAAACAGCGACTCTCCCACCGATTCGACAGAGACTGTCGCCAGTTCGATCTGATCCACCAATTCGGTGGCGAGCGCCCAGCTTTCCTGAAAGTCGACACCCAGTTGGTCGACGGCGAATCGCGCGGCCCGATAGGGGATAAGTTCCTCGGTGGCAGCTTGCCGGACAGTGGCTTCCAACTGGGGACCCAGCCCGGTGGGAGCAGTGACAAACCCGATCAGAACCGGGTCACCTGCCGCGATTCGTTCGGCCATTTGCGGAGGAAAAACCGCTCCAGCCGCGATGACTCCCCGCTCCACCGCCCTGAGCATCTCCGACTCGTCGTCATAGAACACCAGATTCAGGGCCTGGTTGTCAGCCAAATTGGCCGTGATCTGGTCGGTGGGGGATTGGTCTGTGTCCCCGTGGACGCCCAGCTGCACCTGTCCGCCCCGACCACCGAACTGGATACCGATTACGAACACCATCGCCACGGGGAAAATGAAGAAGAAAAACAGTGAGGCAGGTTCACGCAGAATCCTGAGCACATATACCCAGCCGATCGAGAGTGTTTTCATATCCGCAGGCTCCGCTGGGCCCCCACCACGCTGACGGTGAGCGTTACTGCGGTGACGCCGGTCAGCACCAGCAGCGGGAGCGCCACCACTTTCAGACCGCCGCCGCCGCTCAGGTCTCCCAACCCTCGCATGAACCAGGCGTGAGGCGTAATGAGAGAAAGAGCGTTCAAGAAGTCGTTGCCGCCCGCTATCGGGAAAAAGGTTCCGCCCAGGATGCCCATCGTCACCGATACCACCGACTGATAGTTCTGTGCTTGTTCGGCAGTTCGGGCCAGGCCTGCCACCAGTGAGACTATGCCGGTGGCGGCGCCCACCGCCGCCACCACCAACAAGGCGGTGACCGGTGGATCAACCCATTTGGCGTCCAACAGGAACCGGGAGACCACCATGAACACTCCGACGCTCCCGACCCCCACCACGAATGACAAAAGGAATTTGGCGG
This sequence comes from Acidimicrobiia bacterium, assembly GCA_965248705.1. GTDB lineage: Bacteria > Actinomycetota > Acidimicrobiia > Spongiisociales > ZC4RG35 > Bin76. The sequence goes on from CBDFJY010000002.1 coordinate 2,039,935, forward strand.
CCAGGATCCGACCGGAGGAGAGGGGAGTGGAGAGCAGTCTGGCCAGGGTGCGTCGTTTCCGCTCCTCCAGCAGACTGAGCAGGCCGGTGCCCACCACAAACATGGTGAAGAAAATGGCTGAGCCCGCCGAGTAGTAGGTGGCGCTGTCCAACTGGCGAACCTGGGCGTCCACGGCGGCCAGTTGCACCGCAGGACGCGCTTGCGAGGCCACCAACCCCAGATCGATCATGCTCTCCGGACTGAGGCCTCCCAGGATGGCGGCGGTGGCGGCTGCGGCGCCCGCCGAGGCAACCTCCAGGGAGAACTGCTTGGCGATGGAGGTGGCGACGCCTGTCACAACCCTGGCGTTGGGATTGGCTACCACGACTATCTGCGCCGGGGCCCCGTCGATGACCGCTTGGCTGAACCCCCCGGGGATGAAGAATCCCGCATCCACCTCATCCTGCTCCACTGCATTGTCGAGGGACGCCCGATCCCGATAGAAGGCAATCCCCACCAGCCCCTCTTGTTCCAACTCCGTCATAGCCCCCGCAAACCCCTCCGAGATGGAGCCCCCCGAATCCGCGTTGGACAACCCAAATTCAAAGAGCACCGCTTCATCGGTTCGGAAGAGGTTCCCAAAGGCCAGACTCAGTGCGGCGGCGATCACCAGGGGAGCGATCAGCCCGAAGATGATGATGGTCCGGTCCCGAATCTGCTGGCGAAGGTCCTTTAGGACTATCCAGACAATGTCGCGCATGCTTTTAGTCCCGCAGGGCGCGTCCGGTCAGGTGAAGAAACACCGCCTCCAGGTTGGGTTCTTCAACATCCACCCCACTCACCGAGACCTGCGATTGGGTCAGTGCCTCGAGAATCCTTGGCAGGAGGGGAGTGGCGTCATCCACCAAAAGCTCCATCGCGTTGGCGGTCACCACAGCCTCATGGACACCCTCGAGTTCTGCGATCCGCCGGGCGCCTTCGGCCAGGGGGCCGTCCGCTCCGATGAGTATCCGGTCCCGCTCTCCGACCATCTCCACCAGTTCGGCTCTGGTGCCTTCCGCGATCAACTCTCCGTGGTCGATGATGCCCACCCGCTGACAAAGCTTCTCCACTTCTTCGATGTAATGGGTGGTGTAGAGCACCGCCATCCCCAGGCGGGTCATCTCCGCCACCTGATCGAGGATGCTGGCCCTGGATTGAACGTCCACGCCCACGGTGGGCTCATCCAGGACCAGCAGGTCGGGTTGATGCAGAAGTCCTATCCCGATGTTGAGCCGCCGCCGCATTCCTCCCGAGAATTTGATGGTTTTGTCTCCGGCGCGGTCGCCCAGGCCGGTCAATTCCAACACCTCTTCCACTCGTCGGGTGAGACCTTTTCCCGAAAGTCCCTGCATGCGGCCGAAGAATGCCAGGTTCTCTCGTGCGCTCAGCCGGTCGTATAGCGCGACTTCCTGGGGCACCCAGCCGATGTGGGACTTGACGGCGGTCGTAGTGGTGGTCAGATCTTTTCCGCAGACCGTCACCCGACCACCGTCGGCGGCCAGCACTCCGACGATCATCAGAATGGTGGTGGTCTTGCCGGCGCCGTTCGGTCCCAGCAGTCCGTAGTTTTCACCGGGAGCGATCTCGAAGCTGACCCCTTTCACGGCCTGGATGTCTCCGTAGCTCTTGTGCAGATCTTCGATCCGGAGCACGGGGACGGCGGAGTCGCGGTTGGGGGGAGAGGGAGGGTGTGTCATGGATGATTTCGCCGGTGGCCCGGCATCCGCATGCTAATCGAAGGCAAATGACCGAGGCGGTTCATCCTGTACCACTACTCCCTGGCTCTGTCAGCACCATTCCCTTCAGCAGCATATCGCTCGAGGATCGCTTCCAAGTTGTGGCTCACTGGGAGCGCTGCGACCTCGTTGAGAACCGGGACGGTGCGACGGCTTGGCTCCTTTCGGGGTGGCGGAGGTGTCGATTTTCTGCCGCCCCGTCAAGAAGCGGAGTGACACCCACCTGCCAAGTGGCCCGAGACTCTTCTCCACGCAAGTTCAGGGGTTGTTTTCAGACGGGGAGGAGGACATCCGCAAGGCAGCAGTCCTGATGGAGGCTACGTCAAGTGTTGTAGTTGACCATCTGCGCAAAGAGCCTTTCGGTCCGGCCGCTGAAGAGCATTAACCCAACCGCCAAGAGCCAGACGAAAAATGCGGCCCCCACGATCGGGTGAGCGATGGTGGCTGCGTCTATCCAGATGAATTGCATCGCCACTCCGATAATCGCCGATGTCGGAGCGATGTATCGCAATGCGCCGCCAACTTTCCACTGGTACCGTGACGCGACAACCAGCGCCAATCCCGCGATGGCGAACCCGATCTTCCCGGTGAGCCACCGGAGAAACTCGGATGACTCTGTAAGCGGGCTCACGTCGGGCGCCGACACTGTCAGGATGACGGCGCACACTCCGGAGACGATGGTGAACGCGCCCGACACCGCGAAAAGAGCGGGAACCAGGGGAGTGCCCAGCCGCTCTCGGATGATCCAGGTTCTCAACAGGTACCAAGCCGCGGCGACCAGAGTCACCCCGGCGACGAATCGTGCGACGCCCCCCAATCCGTAGAGTTCTGATTTGAGCGATATGGCGGACATTGTTTCCGCCAGCGTGGGTTGATCGGCATCTGCAGCGACACGTCCGATAGCAGAGATGGCAGTTATCAACGCAGTCAGCACCAGGAGCGCGCCTGCCACTCGACCGGCGGGGTCTCGTTTTGAAAGCGCGCCGGGAACCTGCGATTCCCGCTGTGAACCTGGCACGGCAGCAATCCTATCTGGATTTTCTTTAAGACTCCAATCCGGATACCGGTGGCCAACAGAAGTGGGAAAGTCCCCATGTGGTTGTCCCTGATGATCTTGTGAGACCCGGTTTCCCATGCCGGCTGCGGCCGGGCAATGGCTATTTGACATCGGTCTGTAAAGCTAGCTAGTTTGTATTACAAACTAGCTAGCTCATTGCTACGAGGAGGCACCCAATGCAAGAATCAGACAACGAAACTGCGGCGCTCTCGCCTCAAGAGAGTTGGCGCGCTATCCACACGACGATGGACAAGGCGCGGAGCTCCATGTACCTGGCAGGCACGTCGACGATACTGATCCTCTGGGGCGCCATAGCCTCGCTGGGATACCTCACGCAGTACGCCTTCGAGACCCTGGCGTCCGATTTCGTGGAGCGCAATCCTTGGATTCCTGCGCCGCTGTGGGGCGTTCTGACGGTGGCGGGGATGGTGGGAAGCGCCATCATAGGACGCCGTGCGGGCAGGGAAAACGTAGCCGGCGGCGGCGGGCGCAGCGCTGGCATCAGAGTGTTCCTCTTCTGGCTCGCCGTCATAACAGCGGCGTTCTTCCTTCCTGGGGCAGCGGGAATGTGGGTTGCGGGCGCCGGGGACAACATACCGCATGTCGCGGTTGGAATAGTGTCGCTGGGATACGTCCTGTTCGGCATACTGTTCCGCCCGATGTTGGCAGCGGTGGGGGGAGGGATCGCCGCGGCGTTCTACATCCCCAGCTACCTGGCGGGTGATGCCGCGCTGGCGGTGTCGGCGGCGGCAACCCTGACAGTGGTGGCGCTGGGTACGGTGTGGATACGCAAGAGCGGAGTCCTGTGACCGACGAACCTTTTGTCCTCGATGAGATCATCCACCAGTCCACCCGACTGCGAATAATGACTCTGCTGGTCTCCCAGCCCGAAACGGGTCGGCTCATATACGGGTTCATTCAGAAGACGCTCGGTCTGACCGGCGGAAACTTGACCAACCATCTGCGAAAGCTCGAAGACGCTGGTTATCTGGTCATCACAAAAGAGTTCCGGGGTTCCAAGCCATGCACATGGGTCCTGGCGACCACGACGGGACGGCGCGCCTTCGCCGGATATCTCTCCAATTTGGAGAAAGTGCTGAAATGGCAGCCGCGTACGTGACACTCAGGTGCCGAGCCAACTAGGGCCTTTGAAATACCGCAGGTTCACAGACATTAAATCAAGGGACGCCCCTACAAAGGCCTAACAGCAGGTCACCAAATGTCGGTGTCTACAGCTTTGGGGCCCCATCGGCCAACGCCCCCTCGACGGTGGGATGGGCTGTGGCGGGGCGGCCGACGAGCCGATGCAGTGCCCGTTGCGCTCTTGGTATCAGAGCCCGCTGTTTCCGGCCCTGGATTCAAGTACCTGATGGATACCTCCATACGCCGCCGTTTTGGGGAGGAGGCGCTTGGGGATCTTACATGTAACGGTGTAGACGGTATCGCAGACATTGGCTATGGGAGTCAACGCAACCTGTGATACGAGTTGGTAAGCATCCATGATCGAGAGTCCGACAAGGGCTGCGACCCACCGAACCATTTCAGTGAGGGCTATGCGAAAGGCGTCCTCCAGTGGTTTGGTAGAGCCGGTTGTGATCAGAAACTCGTCTGTCTCGAGTCGCGGCCATGGGGTGTAACTGCCGCGGATCACATCAACAATGAGGACCGTGTTCATCGCACACTCGACCGCAACTCCACACGCTTCGCCTTCGCCTTGGCGGGCGTGGCCGTCGCCGATGCTGAACATTGCTCCGGGCACGTTTACTCCGAGATAGCAGGTGGCGCCGGCCCGCATCTCAGGCGTGTCCATGTTGCCGCCCCATGCACCGGGGGCAAGCGACGATCGCACTTCGCTCAAGGCTGGTGCAACGCCGACTGTTCCATGCATGGGATCCATCGGGAGTGGCAGCCGGATGTCGCGGTCGAGCGCTTGGAAGTAGACGAGTCGCGCCTTGGTGTCGAGATCGTATACCCAAGTCCGCTCGTCCAACGGGGGCTGGAGTGTCGCGGTGTCCCGGCTGCTTGTGAGTGCTCCGAAGAACGGGAATGTGCTGCTCACACCCCAAGCCTCTCGGGGTTCAATGCTGACGAAATGAACCGCAAGGGTGTCTCCAGGTTCCGCTCCTTCGATGAAAAAGGGCCCCGTCTGCGGGTTGAGATAACGGGGGTCGCACACCTGGGAAGGGAGATCGGCCGTAGTGCGAACCCGCCCTGCAAAACAGTCTCTGGTGGTCGTGGAGAGCATCTGGCCGGCCTTAATTTCGGCGACCGCACCAACCCCACCGAACGTGTAAACCAAGCTCGACGGTGGCGCGTCATCATCCGGATAGAACTCGACGAGGTCAACCATTGACAACGCTCACCGCGACGACCTGGCCGCAATCGTGCCAGACAGACCTGGTGGATTCGCCCTCATCACCACCAGCCGCCCAGTTTGCACACTGATGCATCAAGGACGGGATCCGAGCCGCGTCAGGCATCGTGTTTGGGCCTTCATCTCCCACTCCATTCCCTTATATCGGATGTCCTTGTGCTCCTCATGCTACTGAAAGAACCCATTAGTAGCGTCCGGCCGGCTCTCTGGGTCGTAGATTGGTCATCAAGACTGCGTTTGTGCTTTTCACGCGGCGTCCATGATGTAGCGCGGCGGGGAATCAGGCGAGGTCCATAACCATCCGCAACCTGTTCGTAAAGCGCCTCCCGCGATTCCACTCCGGCCGCTCTCATCAGCATTGGTATGTAACGTTTGTCTGTAGGGCATCCATCCCACAGGCTGTCCCACAGCAGCCATGGGATGGCTGGAGAGTGGGTTGCTGGCAGGCGAAACCGCCAAAGAGCTCTCGCGAGGGGCGGTGTATAGACTGCGAGTCGAAAGTGCCCAATGTCAATGGGAAAGGAGCAGTCAAGTGCCTGACTGGGCTTTGGTGCTCGTCGGTGGTCTGACAGGCGTATTGCTGACGCAGAAGCTGTCTGACTGGTCGGAGCGACGCATAATGCGACGCGATGTACTTCGTAAGTTGGCGGGCCATCGCTATCAACTCACGGGTGAATTCATGAAGAGAAGTATGGACAGCGATGGTGAAGTCTGGGTTGCCTTGAACGAGATTTGCATCGCTTACGTTGATAACAAACCAGTGATGAAAGAGCTACGCAAGTTCAAAAAAAGAGTTGATGACTGTAAGTTCGGGAGTTCAGATCTGGTTCCGCTGATACGCGCAATGGCAAAAGCGGCAAAGCTGCCCGGGGATTCAGTGGATGGGCACCAGATTGAACACCCGTTCGTAAGAGGGACGAAGGCTGCCGAATCCCGCCACCCGAAAGGAACGACTCCCGAATCCCCATCTAAAGGAATGACATAACGGGGGCAAGGAGATGCGAGACAGTAATCCAAATGAAAGGGCAGAGTCCTTTGATCAGGTGGCGGAATTTATAGTATCCGACCACGACCTGCATGTGGCTCTTGTTGACAGGTTGATATAGTCCCCTGAGAGGCCATCGACCGGGAGAGCGACATGCCGGCCTTAGCGTACGCAAGCGGTGACACAGCGGCGCCCCTATTGCAGGAGACCATCGGTCAGAACCTCGAGTCGATGGTCGTCCGGTTCCCGGACAGGGATGCCCTGGTCTCGATGCACCAGGGCATCCGCCAGACCTACAGAGCCTTCCACGAATCGGTCGACCTGCTGGCGATGGGTTTACTCCGTCTCGGCCTTGAGGTCGGCGACCGGGTGGGTATCTGGAGCCCGAACTGCGCGGAGTGGGTATGGCTGCAGAACGCCACCGCCAAGGTCGGCGTGATCCTGGTAAACATCAACCCTGCTTATCGAACTCACGAGGTTCGCTACGTGCTGGCGCCATCGGGATGCCGGGTATTGGTCTCGGCTCAGAAATACCTGTCCTCCGACTACCGGGCCATGGTCTCCGAGATCCGGGACGAACCCGACGGTCTTGAGCGGGTGATCTTCCTCGACACACCCCGGTGGGATGCCCTGATAGAGCCTTCCCGCGACGGCATGGAAGAAGTTCTGGCCGAGCGGATGGCCGGTCTGCATCACGACGACGCCATCAACATCCAGTACACCTCCGGTACCACGGGGTTCCCCAAGGGCGCCACCCTCAGCCACTCCAACATCCTGAACAATGCCTTCTTCATCGGCGAGGCGTGCGCCTATACCGAAGAAGATCGAGTGTGCATCCCGGTCCCCCTGTACCACTGCTTCGGTATGGTGCTGGGCACCCTTGCGTGCACTACCCACGGGTCGGCGATCATCCTCCCGGGCCGGGGATTCAATCCGGAAGAGGTTCTGGCGGCGGTGCAGGGGGAGAGGTGTACGAGCCTATACGGGGTGCCGACAATGTTCATCGCGGAGCTTGCCCATCCTGACCTGAAGTCCTTCGACCTATCGTCTCTCCGCACCGGGATCATGGCCGGATCACCATGCCCGGTGGAGGTTATGAAGCAGGTCATCTCCGACATGAACATGACAGAAGTGACCATCGCCTACGGCATGACTGAGACATCCCCGGTGTCAACCCAGACGATGATCACAGACGACATTATGAGACGGGTCTCCACCGTCGGGCGAGTCCATCCCCACGTTGAGATCAAGATCATCGATCCCGAGAGCGGAGAGACAGTGGAGCGGGGGAGGGACGGCGAACTGTGCACCCGTGGCTACTCGGTCATGCTGGGCTACTGGAATGATCCGGATAGGACTGAAGATTCGATCGACACGGAGGGTTGGATGCACTCTGGCGACCTCGCCACGATGGACTCGGAGGGCTATGTGAACATCGTCGGGCGGATCAAGGACATGATCATCCGAGGAGGCGAGAACATCTACCCAAGGGAGATCGAGGAATACCTGTACGGACACCCGGCCATCGAGGATGTCCAAGTAATCGGTGTACCCGACATCAAGTACGGCGAACAAGTGATGGCCTGGGTCAAGCTGCGGGAAGGGGCTGAAGCTACCAGCGAGGAAATCAAGGAATTCTGCCGGGGCCGCATCGCCCATTTTAAGGTCCCGCAATACGTGAATTTCGTTGACGGCTTCCCGATGACCGTCACCGGCAAGATTCGCAAGGTGGAGATGCGCGAGGTCTCCATCGCCGAGCTGGGCCTAGAGACCGCCGCCGGGATCGAGTCTGCTTAGCAGACCTCCGCTGATCGCATTTACAACCCACCATCGGCGGACGGGAGCTTTGTACCGCTCCGCTGGTCGGGCCATCCGCGAAACCCCCTGCTTAGCGCATCAGCGCCTGGTTCGGCTTACCAACACTCCGAGGAATCACCAACTACGGTGAAATCGGACATCAATTATCCGATCTGATTCGAGTCGGCTAAAGGGTCTATTCCCTATCGCTAGGAGACATAGTTCCACCGTTCTTGGTCTTGGCTTCGCATCAACAGAGCCTCAAATGGGAGCCGGACCATGGCTCTAGTCGGGCGGGCTGAAGAAACAGGACTTAACCGGGGACCGAATGACGAGTTACTATTGCCCTTCGGACGCACCAAAGTTCTGGAGAGAGGCGGCTCATATCATTCGATTCTTCGACGTGCGTGGATGTACCTTAGCGGTCATCAGGCTGAGTGAGTACTAAGACATGGGGCATGAACGGGTAGGTGCTCTTCCTAAAACCAAGAAGTGGCGGGATGTTGTCGCGGTTGGGAAATCATAGCCGTTCGTTGGTCGCCTGTTCAGAAAGCCACACTGATTCCCCCTCCCACTTGCAGGAGGTTATCCGGCTCCCTTAAACACCTGGTCAGTACCTGTCCCTCCGCTACACGAACCGGCTCACCGAAGCCGGGATCATACTGTCCGTCGGCTCGGTCGGCGACTCATGTGACAACGCCTTAGCCGAGACCGTCATCGGCCTCTACAAGACCGAACTCATCCGAACAAAAGGACCATGGCGCGACCTCGACCAAGTCGAGTACGCCACACTCGAATATGTCGACTGATTCAACCACCGGCGAATCCTCGAACCAATAGGGTATATCCCACCAAGCGAGACATTCTATCAGACGAGAAGGGGGCCAACTACTATGAGAGAAGGGGGCCAACTACTATGAGAGAAGGAGGCCAACTACTATGATCGACAGAAGCGAGTCCAGCTCGCTGGACTCAAGAAAAAAAACTCCGGGATACCCGGGGCGCTTCAGCAACAACCAGGAGGCGAAAACATGACATATAACCGTATATCCAGAATGAAGACATTGTGTTTGCTTGCGGGCGTCGTCGCTCTGATCGCGGCGGCTTGTGGCGGCGCAGATGAGCCCACAACCGCGGCGCCCACAACCGCGGCGCCCACAACCGCGGCGCCCACAACCGCGGCGCCCACAACCGCGGCGCCCACAACCGCGGCGCCCACAACCGCGGCGCCCACAGTCAGCGAGCTGGTGATCGCGCTTACGACGCAGCCCAACGCGATCGACAATGCGAACTCAGCCGAGCGAAACGCGAGCAACGTGTCCCAACAGATATTCGACCCGCTGGTGTGGATCAACGACGACCTGGAGTTCGAGCCGGCCCTCGCCGAGTCGTGGACAGTGTCCGACGACGGTCTCAGGTACACGTACAAGCTGCGCGAGGACGTGGTGTTCCACAACGGCGAGCCGTTCAACGCGGATGCCGTGGTGTTCTCGTGGGAAGTGCAAAAGCAGCCGGAGAACGCTTACTTCAACTACTACGAACGAGCGGCCGAGGTGAACAAGATTGACGAATACACCGTCGAGCTAGTCGCACAGGAATCCAACGCACTGTTCCTCGGCCTCACCGGCGCCATATGGGCCTTCGTTCCTCCCAAGTACTACTCCGAGGTGGGGCTGACGGGCTTCAGCCAAGACCCGATCGGCACCGGTCCGTTCATGCTGACCGAGTGGGTCCGGGGCGACCGCATCGTGTTGGACCGGAACCCGAACTACTGGCGCGAGGGCTACCCCAAGGTCGACCGGATCATCTTCCGGCCGATCACCGAGTCCTCCACCAGGGCCGCAGCGATCCAGACGGGCGAGGTCGACATCGTGAGCCGCCTCAGCCCCGTCGAAGCCGCATCGCTGGAGGGCGTAGACGGAGTCAACGTCATCGAGTATCCGACCAACCGGGTCTACTACATCGCGTTCAACAACCTCACCTCCGGTGTGGGTCAACCAACCGAAGATCCCAGAGTGCGCCAAGCCCTCAACCATGCGGTCGACGTCGATGGCGTCATCGGCGCTCTGTTCGACGGCAAAGGCGTCCGAGCCACCGGGCTGATAACGGCGGCCGACTTCGGTTACAACGATGCGCTCGCGCCCTACTCCTACGACCCTGATCGGGCGCGGGAGCTGTTGGCCGAAGCCGGGTATCCCGAGGGGTTCGACATCGGATTCGCCTGCCCGTCAGGTGCCTACACCAACTTCGAGCAGGTGTGCGAAGCCGTCGCGGCCCAGCTCGGCGAGGTAGGAGTGAACGCCTCGCTCGATATCATTGAGTCCGGGGCGTACTGGGATCTGGAGGCGGACAAGCAGTTGCCGCCGTTGTTCGGTGACAGTTGGTCGAACTCCAATCCCGAGGGCTGGGACCGTCTGCAAGGGGCCATGGGCGGCCAAGCTGCGAGTTACTCAGCATGGTCCGACCCGGTGGTTGACAGCCTCCTCGTTGAGATACTCGCGACCCCCGACGACAACGCTCGGGCGGACCTGTACCGGCAATTGCAGCAGCAGATGTACAACGACCCACCGTTCATCTATCTCTACGTGCCGTTCTCGTTCGAAGCAAAGAGTGATCGGGTCGCCAACTACAAGCCGCGTTCGGCCGAGGAGTACTGGCTTTGGGACTTGGAGGTGGCCGGCTGATCGACGCAGGTTACTGAGCTGTCATCCATTGGTGGGGCCGGGGTGTTGCGCCTCGGTCCCACCAATCAAGATGAAAGGGGCCAAGCAGAGGGAGAGAGTCGGTGAAGAGGTACCTAGTCGGGCGCATAGGCCAGGCACTGCTGCTGGTGCTCGGCGTGATGGTGATCGTTTTCTTGATGCTGCGAGTGTCAGGGGACCCGACCAACCTGCTAGTTCCCCGGGAGGCAACCCAGCAGCAAAGAGAGGCGGCACGGAAGGCGTACGGCCTGGACAAGACCGTTGTTGAGCAGTTTGTCGACTTCGTGGTGGACGCGTCCCGCCTCGACTTCGGTAATTCGCTTCGCTACAAGGTCCCGGTACGAGAAGTGGTCTTCGACCGGATGCCGGCGACGATCGAACTCGGCCTCGCGGCGATGGCCCTCGCGGTAGCGGTCGGAGTACCGCTCGGAATCCTCGCGGGTGTCAAGGCGGGCGGCCGCTGGGATAGTGCGGCGCGCGGTCTCGGTCTGCTGGGCCAGACGATTCCGAATTTCTGGCTGGCGTTGGTCTTCATCGTGGTGTTCGCCGTTCAGCTCGGGTGGGTGCCGTCGTTCGGGCGCGGCACGATATCGATGTGGTTTTTCACCATACCTAACAAGTCGATCATCTTGCCGGCGGTCGCGCTCGGCTTGTTTCCGATGGCTCAGCTTCTGCGGTTCACGAGATCGTCAGTGCTCGAGATCGTCAACGAGGAGTACGTCCGCATCGCTCGCAGCAAAGGCCTCCGAACGCTGGTCACCTACAGACGCTACATCCTGCGCAACGCTCTCATCCCGCTCATCAGCGTAATGAGCCTGCAGATCGGGGCGCTGCTGGGTGGATCGCTGTATATCGAAGCTGTTTTTGCTTGGCCGGGAGCGGGAGGGTTGTTGGCCGAGGCGGTAAGCAACCGCGACTTCCAGCTTGTGCAGGGAATAGCTTTCGTCGGCGCGCTCGTCGTCATATTCTTCTCACTTCTTGCTGACGTGCTGTACACAGTCGCCGACCCGCGAATCAGAGTGGGCAAGCTGGGACAGACGGGGAACCGTCGGGGCAAACGAACTGCGGACGATGCGTCGGCGACGATGCCGAAGCCATACGGAGAGGGGATCACATGACTGATCACAGCGCTCGGGCAGGCGCTGATTCTCCTGCGGGTGAGATCGAAACCGGCCATCAAGTCGATATTGAGAAGGACCTGCGACTCCGGGCCCGGATTCGTGATGCCCTGAGGCTGCTTCGCCGGTCCAAGGGCGGCACGTTCGGGGCCTTGGTCTTCGTCATGTTGCTCATCCTTGCGGTGTTCGCTCCGTGGATCGCCCCCCATGATCCTCTCCAACAGACTCTGAGTGACGCCAATACCCCGCCGTTCTGGACCTATGATGGCTCCACCGACTACCTAGTCGGCACCGACACACTCGGACGTGACATTCTCAGCCGCATCATCTTCGGAACCCGCGTCTCGCTTGGTGTGGCTCTCGGTGGCGTTGGAATCGCCATCACGCTGGGGATGGCGATCGGTCTTATCGCCGGATACCGAGGCGGCAAGATCGACGCCGCCATCGTCGGCTTCATCAACCTGATCCTGTCGCTGCCCTACCTGTTGTTCGTGGTTTTCTTCGCCGCCGTCGTCGGGCGAAGCCTGATCAACGTGATCCTCATCTTCGGTTTCACTTCGATTCCGGTGTTCGCCCGAGTGACGCGGGGTGAGGTCTTGAAGCTCCGGGAGAGCATGTTCATCGAGGCAGCGAGGAACGTCGGCGTACCGGAGGGCCAGATCCTGTGGCTGCACCTGCTGCCCAACCTTGTCGGCCCGCTGGCCACGCTGGCCACGTTCGAGATGTCGGCCATGATCCTCTATGAGGCCGGCCTCGGATTCCTCGGTCTGTCCGTACCGCCCAGCACGCCGAGCTGGGGCAACATGATCAACGCCGGTCGAGGCGTGCTCGCGATCCGTCCGTGGATATCGCTCGCACCGGGCTTCGCCATTCTGCTTGCCGGGCTGGGGCTCAACATGTTGGGCGATTGGTTGCGCGACGCGCTCGACCCCCGATCTCGACGAGTGAAACAGTGAACACAACGAAACTTCTCGACGTGAAGAACCTTGAGGTCCGGTTCGACATCCCGGAAGGAACCGTGTATGCGGTCAACGGAGTGACGCTCTCCGTCGCCAAGGGTGAGACGCTGGCCATCGTGGGCGAAAGCGGAAGCGGGAAGTCTGTCACGATGCTCGCCCTGCTGCGGCTGCTCGCCGAGCCACCGGCACGGATATCCAACGGCACCGCGACGTTCGAAACCGCGGACGGAACGATCAGCCTCCTTGAGGAGTCCCAGCGCCGCCTGCGACGGGTTCGAGGGGCCGAGATCGGGTTCGTTTCCCAGGATCCCATGAGCTCCCTCAATCCAACAGTGCGAATCTCCACCCAGCTCATCGACGTGATCCGCACCCATCTCGGTCTATCGAGGCGGCAGGCTCGCAAGCGCGCCATCGAGCTGCTGGAGAGGGTCGGGATACCCGACGCCGTGGGACGCGCCGACGCCTACCCTCACGAGTTCTCCGGAGGCATGCGACAGCGCGTCATGATTGCTGTCGCAGTGGCCTGCGACCCCCAGCTGGTGATTGCCGATGAGCCGACGACGGCGCTCGACGTGACGATACAGGCCCAAATCGCGGAGCTTATGCACGACTTGCGCGACGAGCTCGGGCTGGCCCTGATCTGGATCACGCACGACCTCGGCGTTGTGGCTGGTCTGGCCGACCGAGTAGCAGTAATGTACGCCGGCCAGCTCGTAGAGATCTCCGATGTGGCCAGCCTATACCAGCGGCCGCTGCACCCGTACACAATCGGGCTCCTAGACGCTCTACCCAAGATTGGCAACCGGGCCGAGCGGTTGATCAGCATCCCCGGTATGCCGCCCGATCTCATCGACGAGCCAACCCATTGCCCGTTCGCGGCTCGCTGCCCCCATGTGTTCGACCGCTGCAAAAGCGAGGTGCCGCCGCTGTTCGAGCCGACCCGCGGCCGACACGTCGCGTGTTTCTACGACGTCGAGGCGGGGGCGCCCCGACATGACTGAGCTCGCTTCCACTGAGCCGGTCGAGCCCGTCGCCGGGTCGGAGCCGGTGGCCGCGGCCGGCAGTGCTGCTGAGCCGGTGCTCCGGGTCGTGAACATGACGAAGTACTTCCCGGGCAAGTCGATCGACATGCCGATCAAGGCGGTCGATGGTGTGAGCTTCGAGCTCTTCGCGGGCGAGACGCTCGGGCTGGTCGGCGAGAGCGGGTGCGGCAAGTCCACGACCGGGCGGGCTGTGCTGCAGCTCCATCGCCCTTCTTCCGGCCAGGTCTGGCTGGGCGACATCGAGCTCACGACCCTCGGCGAGAAGGAGTTGCGCAAGCTCCGACCGCGTATGCAGATGATCTTCCAAGACTCGTACGCGTCGCTGAATCCCCGTCACACCGTAGGCCGCATCATCGGCGAGCCGATGAGGGTCCACACCGAGATGGCACCGCAACAGATCCTCGACCGGGTGCTCGAGCTTCTCGACCTAGTGGGCCTCCGGGCCGCTCACCGCACCCGCTACCCCCACGAGTTCTCCGGGGGTCAGCGCCAGCGCATCAACATCGCCCGGGCGCTCGCCCTCAACCCCGACCTGATCGTCTGCGACGAGCCCATCTCTGCGCTCGATGTGTCGATCCAAGCGCAGGCGATCAACCTCCTGGCCGATCTTCAGGACGAGTTCGGAATCGCCTACCTGTTCGTGGCCCACGACCTCTCGATGGTGGAGCACATCTCCGACCGAGTGGCGGTGATGTATCTCGGACACATCGTCGAGCTCGCCGAGACTGAGTCTCTGTTCGAGGCGACGCTCCACCCGTACACGCAGGCCTTGTTGTCGGCGGTTCCCGTTCCAGATCCGATGATCGAGTCCGGCCGGACCCGCATCCCTCTCGTCGGAGAGGTTCCGAGTCCCGCGGCGCCACCGCCCGGGTGCGTGTTCTCGACCCGCTGCCCGTTGGTTGTCGACCGCTGCCGTGCTGAGGTGCCCGAGTTCCGTGAGATCATCCCCAACCATTGGGCTGCGTGCCATCTAGCCGATCGGGAAGGCTCGTCGATAGTCGGTAAGCCCCGTCGTCCGATCAGCGAGGGGGGCGCGACAGTGAGTTCAGCGCGTCGTCCCCAGCAATGGGCCATCAACTAGCCGACGCGGCCCTGCCGGCTCCTCCGAGGGCGCTCTGATGAAGTTCGTGTCATACAACATCCGCTACTCACAGGGAAAGGACGGCCGCTTCGACCTCGGGAGAATCGCCGACGCGGTACGTGGCGCCGACGTGATCGCACTGCAGGAAGTCGTGCGCAACGTCGACGCGGTTCCTGACAAAGATCAACCAGCCCGGCTGGGCGAGTTGCTCACTCAGCATCACTGGGTGTACGGAGCCAACGTCGATCTCGACGCGAGCCCGAGAACTGCCAGTGGGCCAATCGAGCATCGTCGACTTCAGTTCGGCAACGTGGTCCTTTCCCGCTGGCCGATCCTGTCGTGCCGGAATCTGCTGTTGCCCAGAGTCAGGGTCATCAATGCCCACGGAGATCAACTCGGCGCGCTTGAAGCAGTCATCGACGCCCCGTCCGGGCCTCTTCGGTGCTACTCGCTCCATCTCGATGCGGTCAACCCCCGGCTACGGCGAACCGCGATCGAGTACCTGCTGCCGCTTCTGTTTCGAGTTCCCTTTGACGGGGTGTCGGTCACCGGCATCGAATGGCTGGGTATCGCCGAGAGCCCAGCGCCCGCTGAGTTCGTGGCGATGGGCGACTTCAACCTGACTCCAACGTCGGCCGAGTACCCGCTCATCGTCGGCGAGGCTGACTACTACTACGGCCGTACTCTCGCAGGTGACCGGCTGGTGGACACGTGGACCGCGGCCGGCAACCCTGTCGAGGAGGGAATCACCTGGTACGACGAGAGCCAGGGGTTCGAGGTCGGCTTGAAGCTCGACTACGGATTCGTGACCCCTGGCCTGGCGTCGTTGGTCAAGTCGGCGTGGATCGACGATGACGCGGCCGGATCGGACCACCAGCCGACGTGGTTCGAGCTCGGCTAGGGCCTGTTGACACTGTTTGAGCATCTGTTCCCGACGCAGCGCGGCAACGTCAAACTATCGAACGTCGACGCGCTCAACGCTTTCCCGTACATAGCGGAGCATGGCTGCAAGTGGCGAGGCCCGCCCGAGCGGTTCGGTAAGTGGTACACCGTCTATAAGCGGATGAACCACTGGTCCAAGAACGGAGTATTGGACCGAGTGTTGAAAGGGCTGGCCAAGAGGGGATCATAAACCCCTGTTCACGATCATCGAAACTCCCCTTTACCTTGTTGGGTAGCTCTGATGTGTGAGTATCGGGGCTGGTTGCTCACCGCGGCGGGCAGGGCTTAATTCCCCTGTCCGCACCTTGGAGGAGACCACTGCGGTCCCGGGAGGGACCCATTCCGGCCGGCCTTTGGGTGGTGGCGGCCTTCGGAACACCACTTGGGCGGCGAGGGGAGATGCCACAGTCCATTTCGCCAAGGTTTGAGAATTTCGCCAACTGAATGAGAATCTTCCCTGTCCGTTCTCATTGTATGTGGCGAGGGATTGCTGGGGTTCGCCACGGTTTTGAGAACAAACATCGGACTTTTTCTCAATGTAGTTGGCGAAATCGGATATGGGTGGGGCTAGCAAACGGGTCCGTTTGGGGTGGGTTCAGTGAGCAGTCTGGAGACTAGCAATCTCGAAATTGGATGCGGACGTCCGGTTCCTTGACTTCGATCACGAAGCGACCCGCTAGGCCCGGGGGCATCCCTCCGCAATGATGTCTTTGGCATCGCCGCCAAAACCTGTACTCTGAAAATTTATGACAAAGCAACTATGGACAGCCATTTGGGAACGCGATGAACTCGTGCCGGAGAACAACCCGGGTGCCCGGCAAGGTCTCAACTTATCCCTACTCGGTGGGGTTGCCTTGCTTGCTGGCGTTCTGACTGCTCTAGTTGGCTGGTCGGGGTGGTGGTTTTTCCTCTGGATCGTAGCTGCTGGCATACTGGCAGTAAGCTTTCTTCTCTCATTATTTGGAATCTTGCGTTCGAGACGCCGGACCTGGGTGGGTGGGGGAGAAGCGGCCTGTGGGTTCGGACTGGCAGTAGCTCTATGGGCTGTCCTCATCTATTTTTTCACCGATGGCTTAGGGGATGCAACAACAGAATGCTGCGAACAGGTGTTCATGAAGGCAATTTAAAGAAGCCCAGCCAACTGTGCTGGCGGTGGTCGGCACCGTACTTGGTGCAGCGTTTGTGTTTCTCGGCATTGTGATAACTCGGCCGCAATCACCATTCTTTCGCGGTAGAGATAAGCTTGACAGCTTGCTGGTTAGCATCGCAGTGGGGGGAGTCTGCCTCATATTGAGTCTTTGGACCTTCATGCTCCAACCGGAGCCGATTTTCTTATATTACTTCTTGGTCTTCAGCCTGGCCCTTCTGCTTGTTGGGTGCCTCTTTTGGGTTACCTGGCAGGCAACCCGGTTAAGCAAAGAGGTTGAGGGGTGGGACTAGCAAATGCACAGAACGCGTCGGTTTCGATCTTGTAGCGGTACCCTGATGACTGAAGGGTTTTTTCCGATCTCAGGCGCCGCTGGAGCAGGGTGGTCTCACAGGGTCAACGCAACACCAGCAGCAGGAACGTTTTATCATTTGGATGGTTGGCCGGTGCTGTGCTAACCGGGAGCCCATCACATCCCAATCTCAACCCATAAAGGGGTTCGCAATCGTGCCCGACAGCGCGTGCGGTTCCCAATAGGCGTCGGCCAAATCTCCGCCCGCGAACTCGGCTAAAAGCAGCGAGCGGAAAACGCTCCCGGGTCGGCGAGCGAACCACTTGTGGATGCCTATCACCGGGCGGTAGTGCTGCTGAATCTGTTTCTCGCGTAGGGCAAGGCGGGTCATAAACGCCCGGTCGAAGCGATGCTCAAGCGCTCCTGTCCCTGGGTCCTCAGGAGGGCTCTGGTCCGAACGCAGAGTCTGCACAGCCTCCGGGGCAGAGCTGACAACGGGAGTACGCATGTGTTCGATAGTAGGCGCTCCGCCCGGCTGTGTCATGATTCTTGATGACACCCGATTCTGGATGCCGGGACGGAGGACGGAGACCTGAGCAATCCGCTAGAAAAGTGGGCGAGGTGGATATTCTTTAGGGTGGGTGCCGAGAGCCGGGTTGCCGCGCCTAAAGTGGACAAACGAAGGCTAGGGAGGACAGTTATGTGTAGAACAGCAAACGGGGAAACCGTCATCGAGTGGGAGGACTTCGGCGACTATCCTGCTGCGATAAGGGGACGCTGTACGAATTGTTGGGGTCAACTGATCGGAGGAGGCGGAGCCCAAGCGGCCGGCGCCAAGCGGTGGACAAGCATCGAATGTCGGCTTTGCGGGAAGTCCGTCGAGGGCGAGAAGGCCCGCAGCGAGATGGTAAGGATGCGCCACGAGGCCGACGGCAACCGGCGGAGGGTCTCCCAAGGGTTGCCCGCCAAGTACTGCGACGATGCGATGTTCGTGCTGAAGGTCCTACCGGACATGGATCGCGACAAGGCGCATATCGACAACCGCATCGCCGCAAATATCAAGGCGGGCGGTAGGAGCGGCTGGCTGAGCCGGCTCGACTTCCCCGAGGGCACTGCCGGAGACCTTTATCTCCAGGCCAGTCTTGTTGTGGCCGGAATAGACAGTCTGCCCGGCGAGATGTCTGTGGTGCGGGTTTCGGATTTCGACTTGGAGAAACCGTGGATCACAGGTGTCGATGTGGAGCATGACGGTTCGGCGCGTGTGTCGGCCAAGGCCACCGGCAGGTTCCGCCCACCGCCGCCCCACGTGCTGTTGGAGAGAATGGGTTCGGTCATGATGTGGGGATTGAACTCGGCGTTCGCCTGCGAGCTGGCGCTGAAGGTCATCCTGATCACGCGCCGGGACGAGGCCAAAAAGACTCACGACCTTCTGCGCCTGTACAAGGATCTGCCGGAGGACAGCAGAACGAGAATGGAGGCGGACTTTGCCGAGATCGAGGACGTACTGGACAAGGGGAGACATACCTTCGGTCGGTTGCGGTACTTCCAAAAGGCCGTGGGCGTGGAAGCAATGCTTGCGATGGTGAACACCGAAAAGGCTTTCCAACTGGCCAAGGCAGCCAGAGTGATCATTGATGAGGGACAGATCGCAGGATTGACGTACAAGGTCGACATAAATGCGGAACATATGTTGCACATGGATAACGGCAACACCAGCCAATCGGCCACATGCCATTTGAAGGTGACCAGCGGGGAAGCGCCGATCCCTTGGGATTTGCTGCTGCCGACTGGAAGGCGCGAACGGCCATAGGTCCCACCGCGTGTCGGGGCCGGATCGGAAGCTCTATGCCTCCCCACGTCAACGGTCTTGCTCATAGCGAAAAGTCCTCCTGTTTTCTTCGCTGTGACATACCAGGCAAGGGTCAGATATTCCCCCAATATCTGACCTAGCCATCCCCGTGCGGTTTAGATCCCAAGGGTGTCGCCCGGAAGCAACGTCGTTGGTATACGGTGCACAGATAGAGTTTTGATTTCGGCGGCCGACACGATCACAGCGTCAGCATCGTATTTTTCCAACTTTTCGTTAGAGGGGGTTCGGATCATGACAGGCCGACTGAGTACCAGGCCGCGCTCGTCGTTCTCCTCAAGCTGGGGGTTAAACGCAGCAAGCGGGCCGTAAAGGTAAGTGCCATCCTTTAGGCGGAGGCCCAGATACACGCAGTGATCTTGGTCGTGGTCCTGGAAAGCGTGACCCCATGCGGACTTGAGGATGATGGGATTAACCTGCCTCGCCTTGTGACTCCACCCGGGTGGCACGGCCCACAGCGCAGCCAAACTCACCGAAGCCACAAACAACGCTACTGACCACAGGAGAATCGACTCGTATTGGTCCTGAAAGTACGGTTGGGGGTCACGGAGAATGGCTGCAACATCTGGGGTGAGAGCTGGGCACAGGTACCGGATGAACGTGAACACACCAACGACGATCCCGTTGAAGAGGAGACTGGTCGACACCACCGTCGCGGTCTCCCGCAGGGCGGTGTGCTTCTTGCTGGGAAACCGTGTCTCACGGCGCTCCAAGTAGACGAACCCAGGCGTCAGAAACGCTACGAAGACAAGAAGGCTCCCAAGAGTGGTCGGCAAGTGGCTGCTACCTCAAACCGAACCAGCGGAAATTCAATCCTTGGGCGGAGGCTTGGGAGTTGCCGTGTCGCTTGTCGAAGAGGATTGCGGCTGCTTGATGCTGGTCGCTTTCAGGTCGACAGCGAGACCCGGAAAGTCGATACCTCGCGCTGAACTCCCAACCTCAACGGTCGAGTCGATAGTCGTCGAACAGTAACCCTCAGAGGAGTCACGTAGAAATGGGGGACTCACCTCCATTTCGCCAACCTTTGAGAATTTCGCCAACTAAATGAGAATCTTCGCCAAGCTTGTGAGAATTCGCCAACTAGCGTGAGAACGGACAGCTAAGCCTGTCAAGGTGGGGCTCCGATAACACTACTTAACATAACAACTATTATCGGACAACCCTGGAACTGTTTAGACCAACCATTACACCCGCGTCCTGCACCTATTAAGACGACGAAATCTTGTCTAGTGTTACAACTGGGGCACTTTTAGAAGGCGAGTGCGCCTTGGATGGCTTCCAAACGGCGGATACGGTCGAATTGGAGAGGGGAAGTTCCGTCTGTGAGGGACTTGGTTCCGGGCGTACCTTGTCTCGACGACCCGGACGTCTCAGTAGAGTTTGACCACTACAGTGGCCGCGGCTTTGTCGTGCCAACCTTGCCGCTGAGCGTCCCACAGGGGCGAGACTAGGACGGCCAGCATGATGATCTGTCCTAGGACGGGTACCAGGCCAGGTAGGTGGAGAACAAGCGTGCGCAACACGGACTTCCACCAACCGGGGACTTCCCCGTTGCTGACTTGAACCACCTTAATGCCGGCGGCCATCTTTCCGAGGGTCTGCCCCCGGATCGCCACCATAGTTGTCTCGTACAGGGATGTCACGACAAGAATGGCCATGAACGAAAAGAAAACCACCGCGAGAGCTCCGGTCTCACCCGCAACCACCGCTGCCCCGAGGCCCGCCAGTGCGATTGTCAAGATCACGACTACAAGAATGATCCCATCCAGGATCCTGGCCCCCAGTCGCGAGGCCAGACTGGCAAGCGCGCCGCGCTCTCCGTTCCCCAGCAACCCCCAACCCCCCATCGCTACAGGGTCCTGATCGTGCCCTTCCGGCTGTTCTTTCATCGTGTCTCTTGGATCGGTATGTTGTCGGTTAGCCTACCGCTGGGGTCGCCACAATCCTGTTAGGGACAACCAGGCATTGGAACACCACTCTCAAACCACCGGCTTCTGTTTCGTGTGCGCTCACTGTGGTGGGTAGTTTGGTGTGGATGGAAAGCCATCCTATCGGGCGAGTGACGGCGGTGTTCGCCGGTGGTGATCCACCGCCGCCACAGGCCGCCCGCCTGATCCCGCCCGGGGCGTTGGTGATCGCAGCCGACTCGGGGCTCGACCACGCTCACCGCCTGGGATTCGAGGCCGACCTGCTGGTCGGCGATCTCGATTCGGTTTCGCTGAACGCCGCCGAACGACATCAGGGCAGGGTGGATCAGCACTCCGAGCGCAAGGACGCCACCGACCTGGAGCTGGCACTGGTGGCGGCCCGCACCGCGGAGCGTTTGATAGTGGTGGGAGGGCACGGAGGGCGGCTTGACCATCTGTTGGCGAACGCCGAGCTTCTGGCCGATCACCGCTGGTCGGACATGCGAATCGTCTGGTTGGCCGGTGACGACCTGGTCGCCGTGGTCCACCACCAGATCACCCTGCAGGGAAGGCCCGGCGACCTGGTGTCGCTGGTCCCGATGGGTGGCCACGCTTTCGGAGTCACCACCGAAGGCCTCGAATGGCCCCTTGAAAACGCTGCTCTGGCGGCAGGCGCTACCCGCGGCGTCTCCAACCGCTTCACCGAAACCACCGCCCAGGTGACCATCCGCCAAGGGGCCCTCCTCACCATCCAGCCGGGAGCAGTCCTAACCGGCGCCCTCCCCTATTGACCTCCTCCCGGTCTGCTCAGAAGTCCTTCCCCCGCCTTGGTCGTCTTTCAATGGGGAATGTAGTGATTCGCCGAATACACTTCGGGGTTGGCGCACCAGGGGACGGGTTTGCCGTCTAGGGCGGCCAGCAGGTTCTCGACTGCTCGGGTCGCCATTGCTAGTCGCGTGCCGTGGCTGGCCGACCCCAGGTGGGGTATTACGAGGCAGTTCGACAGGCCCAGCAGTGGGTGGTCGGCAGGGATGGGTTCCGGCTCGGTCACGTCCAGAGCTGCTGAGCCGATCTCACCGGAACGGAGAGCCTGGCAAAGGGCATCCGGGTCGACCAATGGCCCGCGGGCGATGTTGACCAGGGTGGCGCCCGGCTTCATTCTGGCCAGAGCGTCCCGGCCGATTAGGTGGTGGGTATCGGGTGTGTAGGCGGCAGTGATCACTACATGGTCGGCCTTGGCCAGCAGATCGTCCAGCTCGGCATAACTCGCTCCGGTCTCTCCTTCCAGTGCAGGTTTAGGCGACCGGGAACTATAGATGACCTGCATCGAGAAACCCACGGCTCTCCGGGCCACCGCTGCTCCGATCCGCCCCATTCCCACTATTCCTAATGTAGTTCCCCACAGGTCGCTTCCCAGCAGGAGGTCGGGGTTCCACTCCTGCCAATGACCCCCCAGGACATAGTCCCGTCCCTCGGGGATCCGGCGGGCGGCGGCGCCCAGCAGCGCCCAGGCCATGTCGGCGGTGGTCTCGGTCAAAACGTCGGGGGTGTGTCCCACCGGTATGCCTCTGCTGGTACATGCTGCGAGATCGACATTGTCCACACCTACCGCCATCTGCGAAACCACCCGCAGCTTGCGTCCGGCTTCCAGGAACTCATTATCAATGCGATCGGTTAGCATGATCAAGGCGCCCTCGGCCTCGACAATCCGCTCCAAGAGCAACCCGCGGGGCAAGGTTCGGTCCTCAGGCCAAGTCCACACCTCGTGTCCCAACAGCAATTCTGCTGCCTTGGGATTGATGGGTCTGGTTACCACTACCCGCGCCATGGCATCCAAAAAGGATAACCCTCCCTTGCCGACCGGCGTGTGCCGAACTCGGGTCGATCAGCTGCGGGGAATGTCTTTCCAGGACAGTTCGAGATCCACCCGAGGCTCGCGGGGCAAACCGAGCACCCGCTCCCCCACCACATTGCGGAGAATCTCGGAGGTTCCGCCTTCGATTGAGTTGGCTCGGGAGCGGAGAAACTTCCATTGGGGACTGTGGTCAACCGCCATGGTCTCGGGGGTAAGGAATTCATATGCCTCGGGATAGAGCATCCCTTCGGCGCCCATCATGTCCACAGCCCAGGCGAAGGTTCGCTTGCGCAATTCTGCCCACTGCAGCTTGAGAGTGGATCCTTCCGGTCCGGGAGTGCCCCGCAACCGAGCCATCCGGTCGCGCAAACTGGTGAGCCTTATCACTTCCGCATCCACCCAGAGCCGGATCAACTCATCCCGGCGGGCCTGGTCGTCGCTGTCCGAGTTGCGCCACACCTCCACCGCCGTGGCGATGGCGCCCTCTCCGCGGGGGCTGACGTTCTCCCCGATTATCACCCGCTCGTTCATGAGCGTGGTAATCGAGACTCTCCACCCCTCCCCCACTTCTCCCAGCCGGTTGGCGTCGGGAACCCGGGCGTCTGTGAAGTAGATCTCGTTGAACTCGGCCTCACCAGTGATTTGGCGAAGCGGTCGCACCTCTACCCCCGGCTGGTCCATGTCGATTATGAAATAGGTAATACCCCGATGCTTGGGGACTGTGGGATTGGTGCGAGCGGTGAGCATTCCCCACTTGGCGTTGTGGCCCAGGGTGGTCCATACCTTCTGACCGTTCACCACCCACTCATCCCCGTCCCGTATGGCCCGGGTGCCGATGCCGGCGGCGTCCGAGCCCGCTCCCGGCTCACTGAAGAGCTGGCACCAGATCTCCTCGGCAGTGAACAGTTTGCGTAGCCAACGGTGTTGCTGCTCCGGGGTTCCGTGGGCCACAACCGTTGGAGCGCCCATCCCGTAACCAATCAGGTTGCGGGCGATGTTGTCCGAAGGGGCGCCTGCCTCTCCCAGCGCCTGGGTCGCCAGGGCCGCTTGGGCGGGAGAGGCTCCGATCCCCCCCACTCCCTCGGGAAAGGATGGCCAGGCCAGACCCAAATCGAATTGGGCGCCCCAGAACTCCCTGGGGCTGGTCTCGGTGGGCGGATGCTCGGAAAGCAACTGGTCAACCCTTTCATCTATGACATCTAGTACGGCAGTGTTTGTCATTTCTAACCCTTCCTCTTTACGACACCCATAGAGCGGCATTGGAGAGAACTATCGCATTCCGGTCCTCCACCACCGCTTCTAAGAGCACCTTGTCTCCTTCTTCCCACATGTGAGTCGTAACGGTCTCCCCGGGGAATACCACGCCTGCAAATCGGGCCCGATAGCGGCGGGCGCGTGCCGGGTCTCCCCCCAACACGGTATCGACCGCGGCCTTGCAAACCACTCCGTAGGTGCACAGCCCGTGGAGGATGGGGCGGTCGAAACCGCCCAGCGCGGCAAATGCCGGATCGGCGTGCAGGGGGTTCTTGTCTCCCGAAAGCCGATACAGAAGAGCCTGCTGGGGCAGAGTGGGTGAGCGGATGGTGTGGTCAGGTTCCCGGGAGGGGGATTGGTTGGACGCCTTCGGACCCGGACTTCCACCCCATCCACCTTCTCCCCGGATGAATAACGAAGAGCGGTTGATGAACAGCACCTCCCCGGTTTTTTGGTCGGTGGAGGTCACCTCAACCACCACCAGTGCGGCCCGGCCCTTGTCATAGATATGGGCGATGCGGGGCTGGCTGGTCACTTCGCCGCTCCGCGGAATCGGCTGCCTGATCTCCAGATCCTGTTCTCCGTGCAGGAGCAGCGCCCAGTTGATGTCCACCCCCCGAGCAGAAGCGATAGTACCCATGGAGGAGTAAGCGGCGATCGTCCCGAACGAGGGGAGCACCGAAAGGTCGCCCTCGTAGGTGTAGGAAAGCTCGCCGGGATCGGTGGGAGGCGATCCTGCACCGAGTCCCAGGTGATAGAGGATCACCCGATCCTCGTCCCAGGAGAACCGGCAGGAGGGGAGCTCGGAACCCAGCGCGGCTTCAATATCGATCGGCAAGGCTCAGCCCCCCAGTGCCTTGGCGATCAGCATAATCTCTTCGGTGGAGCTCATTGGGATCTCATACTGGGATACGTCCCGGATCTCATCGAGATGATCGCGGACCTCCTCCACCGAGGGTACGACCTTCATCCCGGAGAACCATCCCGGATTGGTGCCTACGAAGATACGCCCATAGCGCCCCCCGCCGGCGGTGAAGATCTCGTGGGTGAACCGGTTTTCCTCCGAGCAGAGATACACCACCATGGGAGCGACCAGATCGGGGTCGAGCAGTTCGGTGAGAGGTCCCAGCAGATCCTCGGTGAGCCGGGTGCGGGCCACAGGGGCGATGACGTTGGCTTTGATGTTGTACTTGGCGCCTTCGATGGCGAGCGCGTTGGCGAGTCCCACCAGGCCGGCTTTGGCCGCCCCGTAGTTGGTCTGTCCGAAATTACCGAAAATCCCGGCGTTGGAGGAGGTGAAAACAAACCGGCCGTAACCCTTCTCTTTCATGATCGGAAACGCCGGGAGGGAGACATAGAAAGCACCCAGCAGATGGACATCCATCACCGCTTGCAGTTCCGAAATCGTGAGGTTGCCGAAGCTGCGGTCCCGGAGGATCCCGGCGTTGTTGATCACCACATCCACAGTGCCGAAGGCATCGAGAGCGGTCCGGACTATCGCCGCTCCGCTTTCGGGAGTGGCGACCGAGTCGTAGTTGGCCACCGCTTCTCCCCCCCGTCCGGTGATCTCCGCAACTACCAGATCGGCGGGTCGGCTGTCTCCGCCGGTGCCGTCGATCCCCCCTCCCAGATCGTTCACCACCACCCGGGCGCCGCGGCGGGCCAGTTCGAGGGCGTAGCTTCGCCCCAATCCGCCTCCCGCTCCGGTGACTATCGCCACCCTCTGGTCAAAAGTGATATCAGACAAAGCAAGATCTCCTGTCTCGAAGAAAGGTCAAGTGGTCACATCCTTATAGAGATCCTCGATCAACCCGGCATACTTACCAAGAACCACATGCCGCTTGACCTTCATGGAGGGGGTTATCTCCCCGGTGTCGGGGTCCCAACCGTCCGGAACGATCACGGTCTTCTTGACCTGCTCGGCCCGGGCGACCAGCCGATTGGCGTTCTCCATGGTGGACTGTATTTCGGCGACGACTTGGGGATGGGTGGTCAGAGACGCCCAGTCATCGGCGGCGATCCCCTTCTGCTCCGCCCACCGGGGAGCTTCAATGGGATCCAGGGAGACCAGCATGGTCAGATAGGAGCGGTTGTCTCCTACCATGCACACCCCGCCCACCACCGGATGGCTGGAGAGAGCGGTCTCCAGTGTGGCGGGGGCGACGTTTTTTCCCGAAGAGGTGATGATGATCTCTTTTTTCCTTCCCACGATGCGCAGGTTGCCGTTTCGGTCCCACTCCCCCAGGTCGCCGGTGTGGAGCCATCCGTCTTCGGAGAAGGTCTCGGCGGTGGCTTCGGGAAGCCGGTAGTAGCCGTCGGTAACTACCCCGCCCCTGATCTTGATCTCCCCGTCCTCGCTTGTCTCCACCTCCACCCCCATAAAGGGTTTGCCCACCGTCCCCAGAGCCGGATTGTCGGGAGTTGTGCAGGTGGCCGGGCCGGTGTTTTCGCTCATCCCGTAGACCTCGTAGAGAGGTATCCCCAGAGCATGGAAGAACACTAAGAGGTCGCGGCTGACCGGCGCGGCGGCGGTCACCGCCAGGGTCAGCTCCTCCATTCCCAGGCGCTTTCGGATCTTGGAGAAGATCAGCCGGTCGAAAAGGGCGTGTTTGATCCGCTTCCCGAGCGGAGCGCTCTTTCCCGACACGCGCCCTTCCACCACCTCTCGACCATTGGCGATGGCCTTCATCACCAAGTCGCGGCGCTTGGGATCGGCTTCGAGGGCTTCCAGCAGCCGGGCCCGAAATTTCTCCCACACCCGCGGCACTCCCAGGAAAGCCTGGGGTCGGCATGCCCGGGCGTAGTCGGCCACCGAGGTGAGGTCGTCGCAGTAATAGACCTCTCCGGCCGAATGGAGGGGAAGATAATGGGTTCCGGTTCGCGCCGCGATGTGAGCAAAGGGAAGATATGCCAGGGTCCTGACATGGGGAGTTATGTCCTGGGTGTGAGTGACGGTCTCTGCTGTCCACACCGCGTTTCGGTGGGTCACCAAAACCCCCTTGGGGTTTCCGGTGGTGCCCGAGGTGTAGATCAAGGTGGCGGGCTGGGAGGGGGTCACCTCTCCTGCCGACCGTGTCACGCTCCCGGGGTCGGCGCCCAAATGTTCTTCGCCCTTGCGTAACAATTCCTCCCAGGAGATAAGGCCGTCTGGAAGGCTGGTTCGGGGAGCATCCATCAGAACGATGGTCTCCAGCCGGGGAAGTTCCAAACGGGCCTTTTCCCAGCGTTGCAGGGTTTCGGAATTCTCCAGAATGGCCACTTTCACACCGGTCTGCTCGGCTATATAGGCGATTTGGGGAGGGGCGAGAGTCTGATAGAAGGTGATGGGAACCGCACCCGTGTGAACAATTCCCAGATCTGCCAGGGCATGCTCGGGGCGTACCCCGGCCATTATCCCCACAAAGTCGCCTCCTGCTACTCCCAGGGTCTGCAACCCCGCGGCGGCTTGGTGGGCGATCTGACGCATTTTCTCCCAGGTCAGACTCTTCCACTCTCCGTCTTTGCCTTGCCACCGGGCCGCGGATCGTTCGCCGTGATGGTCGGCGGCTCGGTTGAGGAGATCAACCAACGTCAGACCTTCGGCCGCCTCATCGATCTGGCGGCGCTCGGATTGAAGGTTCCGGTGGTTTGTCTTCACGGTGTTTCTCTAATCAGGTAACTGCGCCAATTCTCTGGAGTTTATCTATCTCTGCGGCTGAAAGTCCGAGTTCGGTCAGGATCTCGGTTGTGTGAGCGCCCCGGGACGGGGAAGGAGAAGGCGGGCCGGCGGGAGTTGCAGAGAATCGGGGCGCCGGAGCGGGTTGTTGCCATCCCCCCACCTCAATGAAGGCGGAGCGTGACCGCATATGCGGATGTTGTGTTGCTTCGGCCAGGCTGAGCACCGGCGACACACAGGCGTCGCCCTCCCCGAAAACTTCTGCCCATTCGTCTCGGGTTCGACGGAGGAAGATATCCGCCAGGCGGCGACGCAGTTCGGGCCATCCGCTCGGATCAAGACGCGGTGGAAGGTCGTGCCGGTCGACCCCCAACCGGGAGCACATCTCCTCCAGAAACTGTTCCTCCAGACACCCCACCGCCACATGCCCCCCGTCAGCCGTCTCGTAGACATCGTAGAAGGGAGCGGTCCCATCCAGAATGTTGGAGGCCCGGTGCGGCTTCCACCAACCTGCGGCCATTCCGGCGTGGAAGACCGAAGTCAGCAGGGCGACCCCGTCCACCATGGCGGCGTCCACCACCTGCCCCTTTCCGGTGGCGCGGGCGCTCATCAGGGCGGCCAGGACTCCCGTCACCAGCAGCATCCCTCCCCCGCCGTAGTCCGCGATCAGATTGAGAGGAACCGCCGGCCGCTCGGCGGGGCCGATGGGATGCAGGGCGCCGGACACCGCTATGTAGTTAATGTCATGGCCGGCCGTCTGCGCCAAGAGACCTTCCTGTCCCCAGCCGGTGACCCGCCCGTATACCAGGCGCGGGTTGCGCTTCAGGCAAACCTCAGGTCCCACACCCAGCCGCTCGGCCACCCCCGGCCGGAATCCCTCCACCAATATGTCGGCCTGTTTCACCAGGCTGAGAACCACTTCTCGGCCTTCGGGTTGTTTGAGGTCGACAGCGATTGAGCGTTTTCCCCGGTTGAGAATGGTTTGCCCAGCCGCATAGTCGATACCGCCGGAGGGGCGATCCACCAGCGTTACCTCGGCGCCCAGGTCGGCCATAACCATACCGGCGAAGGGGCCGGGTCCCAGACCGGCCAATTCCACTACCGACACTCCTGTCAAAGGTCCGCTTCTATCCGGAGCGTCAGAGTGAGGTGGATGTTCGATGGTTGCCCTACTCCTCCGGATCCTCGCTCTCGTCCATTTCCATCACTAGTTCATGATGTCGGCGTGAGGTGGAGATCAAGGACTGCACGATAGCTGCCACCGGAAGGGACAGCACTGCGCCTATCGCCCCCATCAGGGATCCCCCCGCGATCACCGCTCCCACCGAAACCGCCGGGTGAATGGCCATGGTGCGGGAAGTAACCCTGGGAGAGATGAACAGGTTTTCAATCTGCTGATAGACGATGATCAGCACCAGCACCCACAGGGCGGTGAGGGGACTTTCGAAAAGGGCGATGAATACTGGGAGCGCCCCGGCGATATAGGTCCCGATCACGGGTAGGAACTGGGAGATCATCCCTACCCAGATTCCCAGCGCCACCGGATAGGGAACCGAGAGCAGGGCAAGCACGGTGGCGGTGATCACCGCCGACAGGACCGCCAGGATCATACGTGAATAGACGTATCCACCGGTCTTTTCTATGGAAACTTCCCAAATTCGCAACAGGAGGCGTTGGCGGCGAGCGGGGAAAAGCGATAGCACCAGGCGAAGCATCTTGGGCGCCTCGGCAACCATATAGAAGGAAAACAGCAGGATGGTTACGCCTTGGAATGCCACGCTCACCAAGGTGCTCCCTACTGCCAGAACCCCTCCGGCCACCTGTCCCCCGTATTTCTGAAGGAGCGATCCCAGATCTTCCAGTTGGGTGCGGACTTGGCCATCCAACAGGTCGATGTCCACGAATCTTCCCAGCCACTCTTCGGAGGTTGCTAAATAGTCGGGCAGCTTGACGGCGATCGCCGCGGTCTGGCTGATGAAGAGTGGCAGTAGGGTGGCTAAAAACAGGAGAATCAGGATGAGGGTCGCCACGAAGACCAAGACAGTGGCCCAGTGACGGTTCCATCGTCTCTTTTCCAGCCAATCCACCGCCGGGACAAGCGCCACCGCCACGAAGAGAGCTATGAACAACATCAGTAGCAAGGTGGTCAATTGTCCGATCACCCAGACCGTCGCGGCTACTCCTAAGATTGTCAATGCGGCGGTAATCAGCCAGCGATTGAGCCAGGGAGGAGGTTGGTCAGACCGTGAGGATCGCCCTTCCCGTGTCACGGTCTTGCATTCTACCGGGCGGGAGGTAGCCGGGCACCGGTAACCCGGCCCCGGCTAGTCAGCTAAGAGGAGTAGACCCGGTTCAGGGCTTTTCGATAGGGACGCCCACCGTGTTGCCGTACTCGGTCCACGATCCGTCGTAGTTGCGAACATTTTCGAACCCCAGCAGGTAGGTGAGCACGAACCAGGTGTGGCTGGACCTTTCCCCGATCCGGCAGTAGGAAATCACCGTATCGTCGGGTTGAAGACCTATTTCTTCCTGGTAGATGGCCCGCAGCTCATCAGCGTCCTTGAAGGTTCCGTCGTCGTTGGCGGCCCGCTTCCACGGAACGCTTTTGGCGCTGGGAATGTGGCCGCCGCGTGTGGAGCCCTCATTGGGATAGCCGGGCATGTGGAGACGCTCTCCCCGGAACTCCTCAGGAGAGCGGACATCCACCAGGGGCAGGGCCGTCTTGGAGTGTTCGAGTACAGAAGGAAGAAAGGCGCGGATGCGCTCGTCGTTACGACTGGTTGAGGGGTAGCCGACCGCGGGACGCTGAGTTGCCTTGGTGGTCATGGGGCGGCTTTCCGCCTCCCACTTCATGCGGCCTCCGTCCAGTACCCGGACATCTCGGTGGCCGAAGAGCGAAACCACCCACAGCGCGTAGGTAGCCCACCAGTTGAAGTTGTCCCCGTAGAAAACCAGAGTGGAGTCGGGGCTGATTCCCTTGCTTCCCATCACCGCGGAAAAGTCGTCGCTCCGCAAGTAGTCCCTGATCAGCGGATCGTTCAGATCGAGGTGCCAGTCGAGATTGACTGCTCCGGGAATGTGTCCGGTGTCATAGAGCAGCGGATCCTCGTTTGATTCCACCGGGATTATGTTGGGGCCGTCCAGCCGCTGGGCCAACCAGTCGGTGGTGACCAGCATCCCGGGATGCGAATAGGCGGAAAACTTAGGATTGGCGTCTGTGTCAGACATGCATTTTCTCCGGTGTGTTGTCAGGGAAAGGGCGGTGTGTTGTCAGGGAAAGGGCGGTGTGTTGTCAGGGAAAGGGCGGTGTGTTGTCAGGGAATAGGGCAGTAATTGAAGTTATTCTTTCTTATTTGCTTAACCCCGCAGGATACGGCGAGTATTCCCCGGCGTTCCAGTGGTATTATTTTGGCGATGTCGCTTCCCGCCCGCCTCGACCGGGTACTCACGCTCTTGCAGAGCACTCCCCGTTCCATACGTGGTCACGCCTTATTGGATTTCTCCCGCACTCTTCCGCCTCTTCCGCCGGAGTATCACGGCGAGATGAAAGACCAGTTGGAGCGAGTGGTCGAATGTCAGACTCCCTTCTTTTTGGCCACTCGTTTGGAAGAAGACCAGACAGTCAGGATTTTCTTCGACGCCCCTCCCCATTCGCCCACCATCCGCGGCTACGCCGGGTTGCTGGCAGTGGGACTGGACGGCGAGTCCGCCCAGACGCTATTGGATCTTCCTGAAGATTTCTACTATGGGGTGGGTTTGGAGGAAGTGGTTTCACCGCTGCGTCTGCGCGGAATGGGAGCGATCCTGGCCACCTTGAAGAGCCAAGTCAGAAGACATCTAGAGCACGCTGCCTGAAACCCGGGCTGGTTCTTTAGAGATTGTGTCCAGCCAACTCGATCCTTGGGATCGTTCCCTTTACGAAGCGTTGCATCAAAGTGGGGGCGGGTCGGGACCCCTGGATCTGGAGCAGTTATCAGTGGCGTCGGGACTCTCCGTCACGGTTCTCGAGGCTTTGGAACGGTTGGGAATATTGATCCCCGAGCGCTCGGCTCCCACCAGGCTGTACAACGGCCAAGACGCCGACGCCTTGCGGGCCGGCAAGACACTCCTCGAGGAGGGGGTCCCGCTCGATGAACTACTGGCGCTGGCCAAACAGATGGATAAGGCCATGCGGCCGATCGCCGATCGGGCGGTTGAGGTTTTCGTCCGATTCGTGCGAGATTCGGTGGAAATCACCGCCGGGTCGGAGAATGAGGCTTCCGAACGCCTGGTTGAGGCGTATCAAACTATGATGAGCGCCGCCGGGGAGTTGGTAGCCGGCCATTTTCGGAGGGTTCTGCTGCAAACCGCCCGCGCAACTTTGGAAAAACCCATCGCCCCGTGAGTCTCCTGATTCGCTCGCTTCCCCTCGGAGGGAGCGACCTTTTGCCCGAGCGGCTTGCTATTCCCTCTTTTGCCTGGATGAACGGGGACTTCTCCCTGGAGGGATATGGTCTGGCATGGCGCTTGGATCCGGGCGTTGGGGAAGGACGTTTTTTGCGGGCCCGGGACGCCTGGAGAAAATGGCTGGCCGGAACGGAGATAGACAACCGGGTACCCGAAGTCGGCAGTGGTCCGGTGGGCTTCGCCTCTTTCACCTTCGACCCGGGGGCGCCCGGATCGGTGGTGGCGGTCCCCGCATTGCTGGTGGGTCGGAAGGGGCGCCGCGGCTGGATAACTACGGTGGGTAAGGTCGATCCCGGCTCGTTGGGTGGGCCTTCCTTTTCCGGGGACGAGCCTCCTGATCGTCCTCGCTATCGGGGGACTTCCCGTCCTGATTGGGAATGGATGGAGTCTGTGGCCCAGGCGGTGAGGCTGATCGAATCAGACCATCTTCAAAAGGTGGTGCTGGCCCGGGATGTGGAGGTGTGGAGCAAGTCCCCTTTCAATGTGCGGCTGCTTCTGGAAAGGCTGTATTCCGCGTTTCCGGAATGCTTCACTTTTTTGGTGGACGGCTTGGTGGGCGCCAGCCCGGAACTCTTGTTGCGTCAATCGGAAAGAGAGGTGGAGTCGGTGGCCATGGCGGGTACTGCTCCCCGCAACCCCGACCCGGTACGCGACGAACAACTGGCCTGTCAACTGCTCGGTTCAGAGAAAAACCGCCACGAACACGAGTTGACAGTGCGTTCGGTGGAGGAAACTTTGGGAAAGGTGTGCGCCCGGCTGCACCGAAATTCTGAGCCGACGGTCCGGGAGCTGGCGAACTTGCGCCACCTTGCCACCAGCTTCACAGGCGTTCTGACCAAGCGGCTCTCCTGCTTCGAGGTGCTGGAGCGCCTTCATCCCACGGCCGCGGTGGGAGGCGTTCCCGGCGGTGTTGCCATGGCAGCCATACGCAGCCTGGAGCGGATCGACCGGGAAAGATACGCGGGTCCGGTGGGATGGTTCGACTACTCCGAGGACGGGGAGTGGGCTATTGCTCTCCGCTGTGCGCAGTTGAGAGACACACGGGCTCGCTTGTTCGCCGGAGCGGGAATAGTGGCCGGGTCGCTGCCCGAGGAGGAACTGGCCGAGACGCGCCTCAAGCTCCGGGCGATGATCAACGCGCTCGACCTACGCGGGTTAGCCGAGGATCGGGGCTAGCCGGCGGGCGGCCTCCTTGGCGATTCGCTGGTGCAGCCGGTGGTTCTCCTCCCGGTCGGTACGCGTCTCTACCAGCCAAACACCACCTTCCGCCAGGGCAGTCTCCACTGCGGGAGCCAGGTCCGAGGCCCGTTCCAGCTTGCGGTACCTGAGTTCGTGAAACGCAGCCAGCGCTGCGAAGTCCCGCCCGTGCGGGGTTCCGAACAGCTTCTCGAAGTGGGGATGGCGGGCTTGGGGCAAGAAGTTGAAGATTCCTCCCCCGTCGTTGTTGATGACCACCAGCACACATGAGGGTCGCTCGCTTGACAGGAAACCGTTGGAGTCGTGGAGCAACGCCAGGTCGCCGGTGAGACAGACCACCCGGCCCGGCTGCGCCCAAGTCGCGCCCAAGGTGGTGGAGACCAGTCCATCGACGCCGGACGCTCCCCGGTTGCCGATCACCGTAGCCGGGGTGGTGCGAGCAAACATCTCTACGTCCCGGATGGGCATCGAGGACCCTACCACCAGTCCATCGAGTGCAAGCTCGGCCAGGTCCCGGGCCGTCCTAGGTTCGGTGGGGAGATCGTTGCCGTCCAGGATGTCATCGATGACCAGGCGACAGGCAGCCTCCGCCTCCTGCCACATCTCCCGCCAACCCGACTCGCCACTCCCCTCCCCCATCCGCTCCAACATAGCCTTTGCGACGGCCAGCGGTGAGCCGGTTGTCAAGTGGGAGACCGCCCGGTTGGGATCGGCCCACCGCCCCGGGGCGCCCGCCACCACCTGGGTAATGGATGGGTCAGACAGGACGGCCGAGAGGTTGGGGCTGATCCCTGTTTTGCCGAAGCACAGCGCCAAGTTAGGCCGCAAGACAGAGGGTGAGCCTTCCAGAAGATGGTGATAGGTGGAGATGGAAGGTGGGCGGCGGACCCCGGAGAGCGCTTCGGCGATCAGGGGCCATCCCAGCCGCTCGGCCAGCCGGGCATAAACCTCTGATCCCTCCGAGCCCTCCCCCACCACCATCACACCCCGCTCGGCCCGCTCCACCTCGGCCAAGAAAGAGAGATCGACGGCCGGTTCCCGCCGAGCGGTTATCCACGGCTTTCCCTCCGGGCGTCCCTCCGTAGACGAGATAAAGGGCTGAGTCCGGAAACGTCCGTCGTCGTGGGTGGGAACGGTGGGTTCCCGGAAACCCAGGTTGAGATGGACCGGACCGGGTCGGCCTCCCCATCCCCGAGCTTCGGCCACCGCCCGCGCTGCCGACGCTCTCCAATAGGGATTTGATTGTGGACGGTCCTCGGCCGGTCCCGCCTCCCAGAACCATCTGAGCACCTCACCGAAGATTTTCAACTGGTCGATGGTCTGGTTGGCGCCGGTCTCCTGCAGTTCGGGGGGACGGTCGGCGGTGAGCAGGATGAGCGGGATCCCAGCAGCGTGGGCTTCCACTACTCCCGGAAAGAGGTTGGCCACCGCGGTTCCTGAGGTGGTGATAACCGCCGCCGGTCCGCCTGTCCGTGAGGCGCCCAGCGCAAAGAAGGCTGCGGAGCGTTCATCGGCCAGAACCGCCACCGCCGCCCCGGGATGTTCCTCCACCGCTCTGGCCAATGCCGCGGAACGGGATCCAGGGGACAGCGCGAACCGGGACACCCCTCCCCTCACCAGTTCATCCACCACCACCTCGGCCAAAGCCACAGAAGGGTTAGGGCAAGAAGGGCTCATGGTCTCTCAGCAAAGCAGCGGCCCTTTCCAGGCGGGCGATCATCGAAGAGGCTACTTCCTTTCTTGGACGCCATCTTTCCAACAGTTCCGGCGCGGGTGGGGGGCGACGGAGGGTTATCTCTCCCCGGTCGGGAACCAAAGGTCTACGGACCACGTCCCCGGCCAGGAGGGAAACGGTGGCCAGACCGCAGGCATAGGGCAGTTCCGGCAAGGCCGCCGCCGCCGCCAGCCCGGCGGCCAAGCCCACCGAAGTCTCCAGCGCCGAGGAGGGAATCACCGCCAGCCCGGTCCGGGACGCCCACTCCAACATCCGGGCAACACCTCCCATCGGTTGGACTTTCATCACCAGCATGTCCACCCCTCCCGAGTCGATGATCTGCTCGGGTGAGGCGCCCGAGCGAATTGACTCGTCGGCGGCGATCGGGATTCGGGTGCGCGGTCGCAGCTCGGCCAGTTCGGCGAGGGTGGCGCAGGGCTGCTCTACATATTGGAGATCGAATTCCTCCAGGCGGCGGAGGTGAGTTTCCGCCTCATCCACCCCCCACGCCCCGTTAACGTCTATCCGCAGGAACCCACTGTCCCCCAGGGCCTCTCGCACCGCCGCCACCCTGGTCAGGTCGGCGCTGAAGTCTTGGCCGGCCTCGGCGACCTTAACCTTGGCGGTCCGACAGGCCGAGGCCTTTACCAGTTGTTTGGCTCGGCGGGCTTCGATGGGAGGAACGGTGACGTTGACCGGAATCCGGTCCCGGATCGGTGATGGAAGAGAGTGAACAGCCGACTCGCGAGCGGCGGCCAGCCAGCGAGCCGCTGTGCGGTCGTCGTACTCGTCGAAGGGCGAGAACTCTCCCCATCCAGCCGGGCCCCGGAGGAGCACCGCCCGCCGTTCTTTCAATCGCCGATAGCGAAGCGTCATCGGGATCACCACCACCCAAGCTGAAAGCCCGGCCAGGGAACCGTCGGTGAAAACCCGATGTGGTGGAGGAGTCATCGACCGGCCTGAACATTCCGCAGAAAGTCGACCAGCCGGCTCACCTGCTCCTCGCTCAGATACTCAAAGGAAGGCATTCTTCCCACGCCCCGAACAATGGCGGTCTCCAGATAGGTGTCAGGCTCTACGGCGCTGGGGGCGCCTACTCCCAGCCGGGGACCCGCTCTGCCCTCCAAGCCGACTCCATGGCAAGTGGAACATAGTTCGCTGTAGAGCTCTGGTCCCGTGGCGGTTGGGGGAGGTGGGGAGGAACAGGCCGCCACCAGCCCCACCAAAAGCGACAGAACGACCAACCGGAGCCTTCCGGCCCCGGCCGTCCGGTCAGGAGAGCCTTTCCAGCCGCTCAATTGTCTCACCGACTTGCTCCCACATCTCCCGGCTCACCACCAGCACCCGTCCGTTGGCGACCGCCACTACCACGTCCGAGACCCCTACCACCGCCGTCTTGGCGCCCTGTGAGTGGACGTGGACCCCTTCGCCGTCCTTCACCACCGCCTTGCCGCTCACTACATTGCCCCGGCTGTCGTTTCCCAGGGCCTCGCCCAAGGCCTCCCACGATCCGATGTCGGACCATCCGACGTCCATCCGTACAGCCAAGACCCCTGCGGCTCGCTCCCACAGGCCCTTTGCCACTGAGACCGATGGAGCATCCTCGAAGCAGTCTCCCAGTTCCAGCGTTCCATTAGCGTGGAGATAGGCGGTGGAGAACGCTTCGGAGACCTTCTCCGCCACCTTAGGCAGCAACCGGGTGATCACCGCCCGCAGCACCCCGGCCCGGGCCAGGAACATCCCTCCGTTCCACAAATATCTGCCGGACCCGACCATCTGTTGTGCAGTCCGGATATCAGGCTTCTCCACGAAGCGGTGGATCCTCAGCATCCCGGGGATGGGGCCGGGGCTTACTTCCATATATCCCAGTCCGGGATGAGGATGAGAAGGTTCGATCCCGAAGATGACCAACTCCCCCTGCTCCGCGGAGGGGACCCCCTGTCGGATGGCCGCTCGGAAAGCCTCGACATCGGTGACCAACTGATCGGTGGGAAGTCCCAGCAGCAGATCGGCAGGGTCGGCCCACAGGGCCGCCGCCATCGCGGCCGGGGCCGTGTTGCGGCCCACCGGTTCGGTCAGCACCGCTCTGGGGGTGCAGTCGATCTCGCCGAGGTGCTCGATCATCCGGCGCCCCATGGAACGGCTGGTGACCATCACCGGAGAGGAGACTTCCTCCATGCCCATCACACGTTGGGCGGCGGCCTGTAGAAGGGACTGGTCGCCGAAGATCCGCAGAAGCTGTTTGGGCGACTCCGGCGTGGAGAGCGGCCACAGTCGGGCGCCGATCCCTCCGGAGAGGAGCACGGGAGTGATCATGGGTAAAAAGATTAGGGACTTATATACCTGAGTACGCAAAGGCGCTTGGGCGATACTGTTCTGCGACGTCTAACTGCGTAGCCCTCCCTAAAGAGGGATCGGTCTGACGACAGAAGTTTGTATGGCGCGTCACGTCGGCTGATAGTCCCGGCCGACCCCGAGGGAACCCTCGGGCGCCTATGTTCACCGCGGAGTTGTGGTCTCGGCACATGACAAAACCACACCCTCCACACTCGTATATTCTCACCGACAGCGGCATAGGCTGTCGGTGTCCACAGGAGGAACAGTCCGTGGAGGTGTGCGCCGGGTTGACCTTGACATACGGGACACCGGCTTTCCAAGCTTGATATTCCAGTATGTTGCCAAAGACACCCCATCGTTGTTCTGACATCTTGCGAGAGAACATCTTGGATTTGAGCAACCCTCGGTGTTGAGGTCTTCCACGGCTATGCCGTCGTGGCAGGAGACCAACTGGTGGGACAGGCGGAAGTTGGCCTGGGTGGCCCGTTCCTTCTCCCGGCGCCATACCTTGGCGTGAGCCGCCACCTTCTTGCGGCGTGACAAAGATCCCTTCTTGGACCGGGACAACTTGCGCTGGGTGCGCTTTATAAGGGTCCTGTCCACTGTTCTGGCGGGGAGGTGCTGTCCGGTGGAGAGGGTCATCCTGCTTTTCAACCCCATGTCTATGCCCACCGGGTTCTCCGGTTCTGTCACCAGGGAAACAGAATGTTCGGGGTGTTTCACCACCACATGCACCTCTGTTCGCAGCGGAGTGCGCACCACTCGCAGTTCCACCACCTTGGCGCCCATGCCCAAGGCGGTGGCGAGGCGGTGGTTCTGGTCGGAGAGCCTCAACTGGGGAACGCCCTTCACTCGGAGTTTCCACCACTTAGCGCTCTCGTTCTTCTGAGTGTCGGGCGCCGCCAGCATGCTGGGAGATGGGTCGGGTATCTCTAAGGAACGCCACTGGTGCCTGGGCTTGAACCGGGGATATCGGGCCTTGCCTTCGGCGGTCCGCTTGTAGAACGCACTGGTGGCGCGGTCGAAACGGCGCAACACGCCCCTGCCCACCCTGACAGACAGTCGGTCCCACTCAGGGAGGTCTCGGCGCACATCGGTGAACATCCGCATGCGGTCGTACAGAGACTGGTTCAGTTCTCTGGGAAACTTCTCCGCTTCGGGATTGTGATGTTCCGCCCACCACTGGTAGGCGCCTCTCCAAGACTCGAGGCAGGCGTTGTACAACTCCGCGGACAAACCGAATATCTCCGTGAGGCGGCGGTGCTGGGAGGGAGAGCACTTGGCTCTCAGGCGGAAAGTCTGGCACCACTCGGACATCTGCACCTCAAAATACTTAACGGGTGCGACAAACCTAAGTGGATCGCCACGGAAATGCGTACCCAGGTACATAAGTCCCAAGGATTACCTGTGGCGGTTGGTGTGTCGCCCTACTGGAAAAACAGCATCCGCAGCGCCACCGCCACCGCGGCGATGGCCAGCAGCCAGCGGATCAGTCTTGCGCCCTTTTTAATAGCGAGCCGGGTGCCTGCCCAAGCGCCGCTGCCGTTGCCCAGCGCCATCACCAGCCCCACCCCCCAGTTGACCTGTCCGGCCGCAACGAAGATGGAGAGGGCCAGCACGGTGTTGCAGGCGATCAGGAACATCTTGGCAGCGCTGCCCTTCACCAGGTCGAGCCCGCATCCCATTACCAGGCCGGTGATGAGAAGGAATCCCACTGCCAACTGTATGAAACCTCCATAGAACCCAATTGCGAAGAAAGCCGCTGCCCTGCCCAACGGCCCAAGCCGCGATTCGACCTGCTCCTTCAGCCAAACCGAGGGCTTGAGCAGCACCGAGAGCGCCACTCCGATCAGCACCACGCCAAAGGCTGTGCGAATCGTTTCGGGAGAGACCCGAGTGGCGAACCACGCTCCCAGTCCGGTACCGACGAGTGTGGGGATGATGAGGCTCACGGACATCTTCCAGGGAACCTGTTTCTTCCGGGCGAAGCCCACCGTTCCCACCGTGTTGGAGAACAGGACGGCCACCCGGTTGGTGCCGTTGGCGATGTCCGCTCCCAGGAGCGGCACGAGGATGATCAGGGTGACGGCCGAGCCTCCCCCCGCCATGACATTGATGAAACCGGCGTAGAACCCGGCCAGCACCAACAGCACCCCGGTCAACAGGTCCAGTTCAGCGATCAAATTACATGGACCTGAAGGACATACCGAAGAGAATGCTACTTCTAATGGGTACAATTCTTTGAAAGTAAAACTCCAGGAGGTCCCCGCAATGAACGCCGCAATTCTCGACGCCCGGCAGGAAGAGCTTTGCAGCCAAAGCCGCTGGGATTTCTCCGACCTGTCTGCGGTTTTCATCAACTGCACCCTCAAGAAATCGTCGGAGATCTCCCACACACAGGGTTTGATGGATCTCTCGGCGGCGATCATGGAGCGGAACGGGGTGGCGGTTACCCAGATACGGGCCGTTGACCATGTGATAGCTCCGGGAGTTTGGCCGGATATGACCGAACACGGCTTCGAACGGGATGACTGGCCGGCGATCCTGGAACAGGTGATGGCCGCCAACATCCTGGTGCTGGGCTCTTCGATCTGGTTGGGAGAGAAGACTTCGGTGTGCACCCAGGTGATCGAGCGGCTTTACGCCGCCTCAGGAATTCTCAACGAGCACGGACAGTACGCCTATTACGGCCGGGTGGGAGGCTGTCTGATCACCGGTAACGAAGACGGGATAAAGCACTGTTCGATGAGCATCCTCTATGCCCTTCAGCATCTGGGGTATGTAATTCCTCCGCAGGCCGACGCCGGATGGATTGGAGAGGCCGGTCCCGGACCTTCCTATCTCGATCCCGGGTCGGGGGGTCCCGAAAACGACTTCACCAACCGCAACACCACCTTCATGACCTGGAACCTGCTCCACACGGCCCGCATGATCACCGACGCGGGCGGATGGCCCGTCCACGGAAACCAGCGCTCGGAATGGGATGCCGGCTGCCGCTTCGACTTCGAGAATCCCGAACATCGCTGAGATGCCCGACATGGAGGAACAACGCATCGAGGAAGTGCTGTCGCTCGCTGAGCGGGCGGTGGATTCCAGGAAGGGTCTGGCCGGCTCGGGGTTTTGGAAGGCGGTGGCGTCTGTCAAATCCGACCCACAGTGGGTGGATCGCTTCGCGCCGCGGATTGCCGAGATAGATCGGAAAGCCTTCTTGGAGTGGGCGTTGTTCACGTTGACGTCCCGGGTCGGGAATGCGGTAATGACCTCGGTGACCCTGGCGGGGGCGCTGTTGGTGGTCTGGGCGCACTATGTGCCCAGTCCATGGGATGGCTTGGTGCTGCTGGGGGGTGCCGGCATTTTGGTGACGACCACCCACGGACTGGGCCACCAAGTGGTGGGCAGGATGGCCGGGATACGCTTCACCCATTGGTTCGTGGGCTCGCTCAAGCAGCCGCAGCCGGGAGTCAAGGTGGACTACGACTCTTATTTACGGGCGGCGCCGCGCGCCCGAGCCTGGATGCACGCCTCCGGCGCCATCGTCACCAAGCTGCTTCCCTTCGTGATGCTCGTCCTAGCCTTGTTGTCCGATTTTCCGTCATGGACGGCCTGGTTATTTGTGGCGCAGGGAGTGCTCCAGGTAATCACCGATGCGCTGTGGTCGGTGAAGGTCTCGGATTGGAAGAAGTTCCGTCGCGAGATGTCCTATCGCTGAGAGCTGGCCGCCGGCTGGCCGGAAGTCTCCGGTGATCGGACCAGTCCCGAACTGACGAACTCCCACATCTCCCGGGCCAGCTCCTGACGTCCCAGCCTTCCGCCGGGCCGGTACCAGCGCCCCACCGCGTTGAGGATGGAGAGGATGAAGATGGTGGTCATGACGGGATCGGTTCCCTGAACGAATTCGGCGCTTCTGATTCCGGCCCGGATCACTTGCCGGAAGTGGTGTTCATATCCGTCCCGGGCCGCGATGACCGCTTCCCGGTAGGGTTCATCCAAGGCCCGCGCCTCGTTCAGGAAGGTGCTGGCCTCGTCGCGATGGTCGAGGATCACCCACAGGTGGCCGGTGATGAGGGCCTGCAGTCGCTCGGCCTCTCCCCCGCCCGATTTCAGCGCCTTCTGGGCGGATTCGTTGAAGAGCCGCTCGGCGCGGCGCACCACCTCCAGCAGCAGGTCTTCCTTGGAAGAGACATGGGAGTAGATGGACGACTTGAACAGCCCGAGTTCGTTCCCCAGGTCCTGCATGGAGGTTCCGTGATATCCGCGGAGGGCAAACAGCTTCCCCGCCGCCTGGATCACGCTCTCGCGGCTGTGCCGGGTGTGAACGGTCATCGCCGGTCGAAATCCACGGTCAGCCGATCAGTCACCGGAACGGCCTGGCAGGTCAGCACGTAGCCCGCTTTGAGGTCTTCGGCCACCAGAGCGTAGTTGTGCTCCATGGAGACCTCTCCTTCCATGACCTGGGCCTTGCAGGAGGCACACATCCCGCCTCGGCATGACCAGGGCAGCTCATGGCGAACGGTCAGAGCCGCGTCCAGAACCCGGGTTCGGGGGCCCATTCGCACCTGCGAGGTGCGTCCGTCAAGGGTGAAGGTCAGATCCACGGTCTCTTGGTCCGACTGTCCGTTCTCGACCGCGTCCGGATCGTTGGCCGGGGGCGGTCCGGCGAAAAACAGCTCGTCCCGGATGTCGGCGGGCGGTACTCCCCGGTACTCCAGAGTCTCCCGGACGGCGGTGACCATCTCATAGGGGCCGCACAAGAACCAACGATCCACCGAATCGGGGTTTATCAGGACACCGAAAATCCCTTCCAGGCGGGGACGGTCGATACGCCCGCTGAGGAGCGGTGAGGACTGTTGTTCCCGACTGAGG
Source organism: Acidimicrobiia bacterium (assembly GCA_965248705.1). Taxonomy (GTDB): domain Bacteria; phylum Actinomycetota; class Acidimicrobiia; order Spongiisociales; family ZC4RG35; genus Bin76. The sequence continues at coordinate 2,082,284 of CBDFJY010000002.1, forward strand.
ACATGGATCAGATGAAACCGTTCGGTATAGCGGTCTTTGAGAGCTGCCAGTTCCTCCAGGAACATGATCGAGGCCGACGAGCGGTTGCCCAACAGCAGGGTCCAGGAACACCCCGGCTCGGCCCGGAGCGTGGTGGCGATCAGGGACAGCACCGGGGTGATGCCGCTCCCCGCCGCAATCGCCGCATAGTGTCGCTTCGATCCGGGATCGGGGGTGATGGTGAACTCGCCCACCGGCGGCATCACGTCCAGGGTGTCACCCGCCTGGAGCCGGCGGTTGGCATAGGTGGAGAACTTGCCTCCCTCGAGTTCCTTGATCCCGACGCGGAGCAGGCCGGTGGCAGCGTCGGCGCACACCGAGTAGCTACGCCGCACGTCCTCACCGCCGATCTGGGCTCGCAAGGTCACGTGCTGGCCTGGCAGGTATCGAAAGCTGGACGCCAACTCGGACGGGACCGTGAAGGTGACGACCACCGACTCGGAAGTCGCACGTTTTACTTCAGCTATACATAGACGGTGAAAAACCGGAGGGTCCTCCATCACAGTTCCTTGAAGCGGTCGAAGGGCTCAAGACAGCGATTGCAAACCATCAGGGCCTTGCAGGGGGTGGCGCCGAACTCGCTCACCTGCCGCAGCCCCACCGAGTGGCACAGCGGGCAACGGGTGGCGCCCTGGGGATCCTCGGCCGGTCTCCGGGGAGGGGCGATGCCGGCTTGGGCGAGCTTTCGCCGTCCGGCGTCGGTGATGTCGTCGGTGGTCCAGGCCGGGCTGTAGCGGGTATGGATCTCGATCTGGTCGACGCCGAAGCCCGCTTCTCTCAACACCGCCCGGATGGAATCCCTTATGGCGTCCATCGCCGGGCAGCCCGACCAGGTGGGAGTGATCTCGACCACCGCCCGCTCCCCCGCTATCTCCGTTGCGCGTAGCACCCCCAGTTCTTCGATGGTCACCCAGGGAAGCTCAGGATCGGGCACGGCCGCCACCAACTCCCGGATTCGGATGGCGGTGGTCACCACTGCATTCCCGGATAGGACCGCTGCATCCACTGCATCTCGGCCAGAATCAGCCCCAGGTGCTCGGTGTGAAATCCCGACCGTCCTCCCGAGCGCACGAAGGTGTCATCGGGGATGGCCAAACCGGCCAGCGAAAGGGTCTTTTGCAGGCATCGTTCCCACGCCGGGCGCAGCCGGACGGGATCGACGCCCACCCCGGTTTCGACCAGCTTCCCGGCGGTCTCGGTGGTCTCGAACATCTCGGCCGTGAAGCGCCACAGCTCGTCTACCGCGCGCCGGGTCCGCCGATGGCTTTCCTCGGTTCCGTTTCCAAGCCGCGCCAGCCAGGTGGAGGAATGTCGCAGGTGATAGCGGGCCTCTTTGATCGCCTTCCCGGCGATGCCCGCCAGGGAGGCGTCCGCCGAGTCGCACAGTCGCTCCCACAGTTCCGTCTGGTAGGCGTCGTAAAAGAATTGGCGAACCATGGTGTGAGCAAAATCGCCATTGGGCTGCTCCACAAGGAGAAGGTTGGTGAACTCCCGCTCGGAGCGGAACATGGCCAGATCGTCCTCCGAGCGGCTCATGCCCTCCAGCTTCCCGGCATATTCCAACAGCATCCGCGCCCGGCCCAGGAGGTCGAGGGCGATGTTGGCCATGGCAATGTCTTCTTCCAGGTCAGGAGCGCGAGAGATCCATCCCGACAGCCGCTGGGCAAGGATCAGGTTGTCATCGGCGTGAGAGAGCACATAGCGAAACAGAGGTTGGCGGGTTTCATCCCGGATGTCGCTCAGGGCGGGTCCCGACCGGGTGGTCACAGCCACTTCACATCTTCGGGCACCTGGTAGAAAGTGGCGTCCCGGTAAGGCTTCTCACCGGTGGGCTCGAACAGCGAATCGGCGTCGGAGGCGTCGGAGGCGGTGATCTCCGATGAGGGCACCACCCACAGGCTGATTCCCTCCCTACGGCGGGTGTACACATCCCGGGCGGACTGCAGCGCCATCTCCGCATCGGGGGCGTGCAGGCTTCCGGCGTGGACGTGGTGCATCCCCCGCCGCGGGCGGATGAACACTTCCCACAGCGGCCAGCCGGAACCGACCCCCGGGCCCGTCAGTTCGAAGTCGGCGGCGCGCTCTTCGGGCAGGCGGGGAACAGAATAGGACATCAGGCGACCTTTCCGGCTTGGCGGGCGGCGTAGGCCGAGGCGGCTTCCCTGACCCAGGCTCCATCTTCCCAGGCGGCCCGCTTGTGGGCGATCCGCTCCCGGTTCATCGGTCCGTTGCCACGGACCACCGCCCAGAACTCCTCCCAGTCGATCTCGCCGAAGTCATAGTGCCCCCGTTCGGGATTCCAGGCAAGCTCCGGGTCGGGGACGCTCAATCCGAGGAAATCGGCCTGCGGGACAGTCATATCCACGAACTGCTGACGCAACTCGTCGTTGGAGGCGCGCTTGATTTTCCACTCCATGGATTGGCGGCCGTGGGTGGACTGGGAGTCATGCGGTCCGAACATCATGAGAGAAGGCCACCACCACCTGTTGAGCCCGTCCTGGGCCATATCCCTCTGGGCAGCGCTGCCCCGGCTGAGGGTGGACATAATCTCGAACCCCTGCCGCTGGTGGAAGGACTCTTCCTTGCAGATTCGCACCATCCCCCGGGCGTAGGGACCGTAGGAGCACCGGGTCAGCATCACCTGGTTGGTGATCGCCGCCCCGTCCACCAGCCAGCCGATGCATCCGATGTCGGCCCAGCTCAAAGTCGGGTAATTGAAGATGGAGGAATACTTGTGCCTCCCTTGGTGGAGCAGTCGCATCATCTCGTCACGGGTGATACCCAGGGTTTCGGCTGCCGAATAGAGATAGAGGCCGTGTCCGGCCTCATCCTGGACCTTGGCCATCAGGATGGCCTTTCGTTTGAGGGTGGGAGCGCGGCTTATCCAATTGCCCTCGGGTTGCATCCCGATCACCTCGGAATGGGCATGCTGGGCGATCTGGCGAATGAGTGTCTTGCGATAACCATCGGGCATCCAGTCGGGCGGTTCCACCTTCTCCTCGGCGTCCAGCAGCGCTTCAAAGCGGGCTTTTCCAGAATGGGGTTCTGTCATAGTCCCATACTAACGAACGACCGTTCGTTAGTCAAAGATGGCAGGTGGACACTAGAGTCCGGTGCACCAAAACCAAGGAGAAAACATGCAGCTTGATGGTTTGGAGATCACCTGGCTCGGACATGCCGCGTTCCGGTTCCGCTTGGAGGACGGGACCACCCTATTGGTCGATCCTTTTCTGAACGGCAATCCCCTCTGCCCTCCCGAAGAGCAGAATCCGGCGAAGGTCGATGCGGTGTTCATCACCCATGGCCACGCCGACCACATCGGCGATGTCGTCAGAATTGCCCAGACCACCGGGGCCGCGATTTTCTCCATCTTTGAAATTAAGAACTGGTTGATGTGGCAAGGCTTGGAAGACGAGCAAACGATTGGTCTCAACAAGGGAGGGACGGTGTCTATACCGGGTGGAGTCGAGGCCACTTTCGTCCACGCCGTTCACTCCTCGGCCATTTACGGGGACGAAAAGATGCCAACCGGTGGTTCACCGGGTGGCTGGGTGCTTGACTTCCCGGGTGGACCTACCGTTTACCACGCCGGAGACACCGATGTATTTGGGGACATGAGCCTGATCGGCGAGCTCTGGGAACCCACCATCGCCTGTCTTCCCATCGGCGGGCACTTCACGATGGGTCCCCGCTCGGCGGCCAAGGCGGCTCGCCTGTTGGGGGTGGAGACGGTGATCCCCATGCATTTCGGGACATTTCCCATCCTGGCGGGTCGACCTGACCAGTTGCGGGAGCACAGCGGTGGCGATTTCCAGGTGCGGGATCTGACCGTCGGCTCACCGGTCTCCTAAAAGCCGCGGGTATCACGTGCCCCCGAGGGGTGGGGTAGTGCCTACCCCTCCAGGCGCCGGTAGGTGGCGCCCAGGGTCAGGTACTCCTCCACTCCCACTTCGGCCCGCTCTATTTCTTGGGGCCGGAGCTCTCGGAGCGGGCGAGCGGGGGTTCCCACCGCCAGTGTCCAAGGCGGTATCACCTTTCTCTCTCCGAGCACCGATCCTGCTGCCAACCATGAGCCTTCTCCCATCACCGCCCCGTTGAGGGCGATGGCGCCCAGCCCCACCAGGCAGTAATCTCCCACCACTGCGCCGTGGATTACCGCCGCATGGCCGACGGTTACCCGTCTGCCCAGAAGCGTCGGAAATCCCCAGTCGGTGTGGAGGACGGTGTTGTCCTGGATGTTGGTCTCCTCCCCCACCACTATCCGATCCGTTTCCGCCCGGATCACCACGCCGAACATCACCACCGCCTCGGCTTCCACCACCACGTCCCCGAATATCCGGGCGGTGGAGGCTATGAAAGCGGTGTGATGGATGACAGGAGCGGCCAGTCGGCGGGGCACACGGTCCATACGGAACTCTTTCGTCTCAGGATTGCCTCAAGGCTACCGTTTAAGAAGAAATAGTCGGGAAACACGAGCTTTATCTTTCCGTCCTGGAGCTGATTGGAAAGGAGATGCGAGCCGGCTTGCTCCAAGCATCAATGTAAGAGACGGACCAGGTAGCGGGCTTATTCTCAAGCCGCTATCAATAGTCAAACGTTAGACAGCTGTTGTGGATTTTGCTGGGCCTGATCAAGGCGACGGTGCATAGCACTGATGAATGCCAACCATTCCAGTGCCGGCACAGCGTCCAAACCATAGTTGTCATGGTGGGTGACGACGTTCCTTATTGCTTGGGTGAGGCCAACCGCAAGGAACCTGTACCCATTGTGTTCATCACGTTCGATCAGGGTTTCACGATCATTGAATTCCAGTAACGGAGACTTCTCCGAAAAGGAACTGTTCATCAGTCCGGCGCCGTCGAGGTCCGGCCGATCCGCCAACTCCTGCACTCGATTCACGAACCGTTGTGATGCCTTTCTGACCGCGTCGTCGTAGTGCCCGTCCTTGAAAAGGCCGTTCGCGATAGCAACATCGGAGTGGAGGCTCTCAAGAGAAAGCATGGCCGGCGCCTGTGGCTGGGGAGCCTTGTCCGCCGCGAGTCGGTTGTCCTCGTCCCTCCCGTCAATAGAGGTCTTCAACCGACAATTCTCTGGGCAATAGCTTGTGCCGCCTGTACACCAGCGACCTTCATGCGCATGACCCGGTTCTTTGATTTGGGTTTACCCAACACTGAGACTTCATCCAGGTTTGTCAGGGTTGCCATGAAATTCGCGCTGTCGTGTTTTCCATAATCATGGGCTACACCTTTGACCTGAGAAGTTGTGGTCTCCAGTCCAAGGGCCGTTAAGGCGCCTGTAACGAGTAGAGCGATCTCCCGGGTTGCCTGAGTCTTTGCCTCCGATAAATGTCTGATCGGAATTGCCAGTTTGGGCTCCTCTTCCGAAGCATCGAAAATGTGACCTACATCTTCAGGGGAGATCTTGAAGTAGCGGGCCAATGCGTCTATTCGCTGTTGTTCGTCTGCCAGTACACCGTCAGCATCCTGGTGAGAGACTGCTACAGCCTCGGGAGAGGTTGGTCGGCGGGATGTCGCCGCGTCGCTATCCCCGCAATTCCCGAGAAGATGATCGAGCACCCGCTCGAACGCAACCTTCCGTAGGTCGGCATTATCGAGGTTCTTGGTTGCCTCTTGCGCCTTGGTAACCAGGCTTTCCAATTCCGTTGTGCTGGTAGGCATTAATCAGGTTCCTATCTCAGATCTCTGGTATGAAGGCAATTGTACTGATAGGGGTGTGACAACCTACCGGTTTTCTTCGCGATTCGACACGACGAAGAGCCTTAGTCGTTCTTTCCCCCAACTTCACTTGAACGAAGGCTGGTGCCGATTAGTCGTCCATGTAGGTCTCGATGGGCGGACAGGAGCACTGGAGGTTGCGGTCGCCCTCCACCGAATCCACTCTTCCCACCGGCGACCAGTATTTGTCCGGCGCCTGGCCCGGGCCCGGATAGGCGGCCACGGAGCGGGGATAGGCCCGTTTCCAATCGTCGGCGGTCACTATCCGGGAGGTGTGGGGAGCATGGTGCAAAGGGTTGTCGTCCCGCGGCCACTCCCCGTTTTCTATCCGTCGGATCTCTTCTCGGATCGAGAACATCGCTTCACAGAACCGGTCCAGCTCCGCCAGAGGCTCTGATTCGGTCGGCTCGACCATGAGGGTGCCGGGCACCGGAAAGCTAAGAGTGGGAGCATGGAATCCGTAGTCGGTGAGACGCTTGGCCACATCTTCCGCGCTTACCCCGGCCGAGTCGACGAACTCCCTCAGGTCGATGATCACCTCGTGCGCCACTCTCCCCTGCTCTCCCAAATAGAGAACCCGATAGTGACGCGAAAGCCGAACCGTCAGATAGTTGGCCGCCAGGATTGCCGTCTCGGAAGCCCGCTTCAGACCTTCGGGTCCCATCATCCTGATGTACATCCAGGGGATGGGCAGGATCCCTGCCGACCCCCAGGGAGCCGCCGCGATGGGGCCGATCCCGGTGGGAGGCCCGGCTGCGTACTGCAAAGGATGGTTGGGGAGATACGGCGCCAAATGGGCGCCCACTCCCACCGGACCCACCCCCGGGCCCCCTCCCCCGTGGGGAATAGTAAAGGTCTTGTGCAGGTTGAGATGCGAGACGTCGGCGCCGAAAACACCCGGTTGGGCCAGTCCCACCAGAGCGTTGAGATTGGCCCCGTCCACATAGACCTGACCTCCGGCCCCGTGAACCATTTCGCACACCTGTCCAACGCTCTCTTCGAACACCCCATGGGTGGAGGGATAGGTGATCATGATGGCCGCCAGTTGATCTCCATGGCGGACCAGCTTTTCCTTCAAATCCACCAGGTCGATGTTTCCTTGATCATCGCACTCGACCACCACGATGCGCATTCCGGCCATCACTGCCGAGGCGGCGTTGGTCCCGTGGGCGGAAGAGGGAATAAGACATACTCGCCGATGATCTTCGTCGCGCGCCTGGAGATAGGCCCGGATGGCCGCCAAACCGGCCAGTTCTCCCTGGGAACCGGCGTTGGGCTGGAGCGAGACAGCCTGGTAACCGGTGATCTCGATCAGCCAGTCCTCCAACTCCGAGAAGAGCTCCACGTATCCCTGCGCTTGATCGAGCGGAGCAAAAGGGTGGATGTCGGAAAACTCCGGCCAAGTAACCGGGATCATCGCCGCCGCCGGATTGAGCTTCATGGTGCATGAACCCAGTGGGATCATGGTCCGATCCAGGGCGAGATCCCGATCGGAGAGGCGACGGAGATAGCGGAGCATCTCATGCTCGGAGTGGTAGGTGTTGAAAACCGGATGGGTCAGGAATGCGCTCCGTCGGATGAGGCTGTCGGGGAAGGCCGGGGCGATGCCCATTTCGGGAAGCTCCGCCGAGAAGGCCGAGAGTGCCCGGGAGGCGATCTCCTCGTCGCTGGTCTCGTCCAGGGAGATTCCCACCGTGTCCCGGTCGATGCGCCGCAGGTTGATCCCCGCCGCCCGCGCATTGTCCAGTATCAGGTCGACTGAATCCCCGGTCCTCACCGACAAAGTATCAAACCATCCGGCGTTGGCCACTCCCCAACCAGCCGAGCGAAGACCCGCAGCCACCCTAGATGTGAGCCGGTTGATCCGCGTGGCGATCGCGGTAAGCCCCTCCGGCCCATGCCAGGAGGCATAGAAAGCGGCCATCACCGCCAAAAGCACCTGTGCGGTGCAGATGTTGGAGGTGGCCCGTTGGCGGCGAATGTGCTGTTCGCGGGTTTGCAGCGCCAATCGAAGGGCGGGTTGTCCGTTGGCGTCCTTCGATAGCCCGGCCAATCGCCCGGGGAGAGAGCGGACATACCTCTCGCGGGTGGCGATGAACCCGGCATGGGGACCGCCGAACATCATGGGAACCCCGAAACGCTGCGAGGATCCCACCGCAATGTCCGCTCCCCACTCCCCGGGTGGGGAAAGCAGGGTGAGGGCCAGAAGATCGGTGGCGACCGCAACCACCAACCCCGCCGCGCGGGCCTCCTCCGTCGCCAGGGCAAGATCGCGCACTTCACCACTGGCGCCCGGATATTGGAAAAGGACTCCAAAGGACTCTCCGTCGTTGAAGTCCATCTCGTCGGGATGGCCTATGGACACTTCGATGTCCATCCAGCGGGCGCGGGAGCGGATCACCTCAATGGTCTGGGGAAAGGCGTCGATGTCCACCCAGAAACGCGTGGCGCGCCGCCGCCGGGCGACCCGGCGGGCCATGGTCATGGCTTCAGCGGCCGCAGTTCCCTCATCAAGGAGGGATGCGTTGGCGACCTCCATCCCGGTCAGGTCGGCAACCATGGTCTGGAAGTTGAGCAGCGCCTCCAGGCGGCCCTGCGATATTTCCGGTTGATAGGGGGTGTAGGCGGTGTACCAGGCGGGGTTTTCCAATACCTGGCGGCGAATCACCGCTGGGACGTGGACGTTGTAATACCCCAGCCCGATCAGGGAAGTCATCACCCGATTCCGGGAAGCTAACTCCCACAGGCGCCGGAGGGCTTCGGGTTCGCTCAGGGCAGGGGGAAGGTTTAGGCCCCCTCTCATCCGGATTGAGGCGGGAATCGTCTGCTGTATCAGGTGTTCGAGGGATTCGACACCTACGGCCTCAAGCATTGTTGAAATGTCTCCCGAGCGCGGTCCGATGTGTCGGTCAGAGAACTGGAGGGGCTGGGAGGCGGTCATGGCAATCTCCTCGGGACGCGGCTGCTTCCTCCTCCCTGCTGTCCCGGTTACCTGAGAGTTTCACTCCGACCCAATGGGAGCTTGCTCCTTCGGCGGCGGTGCTGGTCCGCCTTCTTCAGCCTCGCCTCTTCAACGCGGTCCGGTGGCCTGAGAGATTCCTGGGAGGATTGCCCCTTCGGCGTCTCGACGAACGAGACTCTCCCGCGTTGGGTCACTGGCTTTAACAGATTGTAAACACTTCCTGTCGAAAAAGCGTGGTAAGGGGCAGAAGGATTGCGGAAAGTGACTGTTTCGACGGGTTAACCTCACTGAAATGAGTGCGGTTGGCGTGGTGCTGTTTGGATTGTTGGGAGGGGCGATGGCCGCTGCTCAGAGCCAGATGATGGGACAGCTCGAACAAAGAGTGGGAATGGTGGCCGGCACGGCCCTCAATTTTGTGGTCGGCGCCGTGGTGTTGGCCGGGGTGTTGCTGGTGACCAGCAGCCCGGGGCTCGCCGAATGGCAGCGATTGCCCCCCTATCTCTACCTGGCGGGGATCGCCGGAATCGTCATTCTCAGCAGCATCGCATTCACCGTTTCCCGACTGGGAGTCCTGGCCGGCTCAATGCTCCTGGTAACCGCCCAGTTGACCGGCGGGACCATCATCGACCACTTCGGATGGCTGGGCGCCTCGGTCCGGGAGATCTCCTTGAGCAAGCTTTTGGGAATCATGTTCCTGGTGCTGGGCGCCCGGTTGGTCTTGCGGTGATCGGATTACCCGGTCAGAGGGCTATCAGGGAAAGAGCGACCACCGAGAGCGCCAGACCTGTCATCCGATAGGGAGAAATCCTCTCCCTATCAACAAGGAGGGCCAGCACGACCACGACCGCCGGATAGAAGGCCGAGGCCACCGCGACCAGCCCCAAGGGGCCGATTTGCACCGCCAACAGGTAAGTAAGGTTGGCCAGAACACTGCCCCCGGCCACTAGAGCCAGCGTGTACTCCTTGCGTGGAATCCGCAGTGGCACTCGCCTTACTTTCACCACAATGCCCACCGCCGCCAGGCTGCCACTTTTGAGAAACATCAGGGGCCACAAGCCGGCCTCTGGCGGGATTTGGGCAAGGCCGATAAATCCCATGGCAAAGAAAATGCCGGCTGCGAATCCGTAGGCAGCCTTGCCCGGGCGGTTCTGAAAACGCCGGGTGGCAACCGTTAGCCACAGGGCCGGCATGGCCAAAGCCACGCCTATCCACGACAGCAGGGCATATCTCTCCCCCGTCACCAATCCGAACAGGAAAGGGACCAGTGACAGGGTGACGGAGGATACCGGTGATACCACCGCCATCCGGCCCTTGGCCAGACCTTGGAAGTAGAAAACCACCCCGGTGACTCCGGCCACCCCGCTCAGGGTGCTCCAGGCAAAATCGGCAAGGGTGAGGGATGCACCCACCAATAAGTGGTGGGTGGCCGCCATGAGAAGGGATAGGGCCAGTCCTATTACGTTGGCCCACAAGGCAACTGCAAAGACCGGGGCCCGGCGGGTGGCCAGTCCACCGGCGAAGTCGAACACCCCGTACAGGACGGCAGTCAGTCCCGCCAGTAAAAAGGCCATGCTGCGTCAGAGGGTTATCAGCGTCAGCGAGAGCACCGACAGTGCCAGGCCCAACAGCTGATAGCTAGAGGTCTTCTCTTTTTCCACCACCCGGGCCAATAGGGCGATTACCACCGGATAGAACGAGGAAACCACCGTAACCAACCCGAACGGCCCAATTCTTACAGCCAGCAGATAAGTCAGGTTGGCCAGAATATCAACGCCTGCCAAGCATGCCAGTGGGCGCACTGCCCGGGGTAGGCTCGGTCGGACCCCTCGGATCACCAGCAGGGTTCCCAATAGGAGCAGACCGCCCATACGCACGGTGACCAGGGGCCACAGTCCGGCATCAGATGAAGTCTGGGCGATGCCGATCAGAAACAGGGAGAAGGTTAATCCGGCTGCCACTCCATAAAGGGCCTTCCCGGGGCGATCCTGTTCGTTTCGTTTGTGAACGGTGAGCCACAAGCCCGGGAGGGCCAGTGTCACGCCCAGCCATGCCACCAAGGGGTACCGCTCTCCGGTGGCCACCCCGAAGAGAACGGGAATCAACGCCACGGTGACTGCCGAAACTGGCGCCACCACCGCCATTTGACCCTTCGCCAATCCCTGGAAGTAGAGCGCCAGTCCGGTGACCCCCACCACTCCGCTGGCCGCTCCCCAAGCCAGGTCGGCGAGGGTTACCGAGTCCCCCACCACCTGATGGTGAATCACCGAGACAAAGACGGCGATGCCCAGCCCCACGGTGTTGGCCCAGACCGTGACAGCCAGAACATGCGCCCGACGGGTGGCCAGTCCCCCGGCGAAGTCGGACACCCCGAATATGAGGGAGCTTATTCCCGCCAGCACAAAGGCCATGCTGTTCCTGGGAAGCGAGAGAATCGAGAGATAACAGGCATAAAACTGCCCCGTCGCCAAGGGAGGCGTATCGGGGTCGAGCCGAGATTAGCAGGCCGGAGCCCTCCTGATGACGGGTTCAGAAGAACCAAACCAGCCACACCGGCAACCGGGATGGGAAAGGGCGGGCCGGTATCGTTGCCATGGCAGATGCGGAATGATCGACGCACCATATTCGGGTGGGCGATGTACGACTGGGCCAATTCGGCCTATGTCGTGGTCATAGTCGGGATCCTCCCTGCCTATTTCGGGTCGGTGATCGTGCCTGAAGACGGCTGGATGGGGTTGAGCGCCGAATCCCTGTGGGGATACATGGTCGGACTGGTCTCTTTGGCGCTCTTTCTGATCACCCCGGTGCTGGGGGCGATAGCCGATTACAGTGCCCGCCGACTCATGTTCCTGAGGGTTTTTGCCTACGGCGGCGCCATCTTCGCCACCTGCATGGTTTTCGCCGCCACCAACGGTGTGCTGTTGGCGATGATCATGTTCCTCCTGTCCCACTTCGGACTGGCCGGCGGCAACGTGTTCTACGACGGCCTCCTGCCGGTGATCACTACCGACGAGACCATCGATCGGGTCAGCTCCAAGGGATACGCTTTGGGATATATAGGCGGCGGTATCTATCTGCTGTTCGCCATGATGCTCATCTTCTACGCGGAGAACCTCGGAATAGAGGAAACTCTGGCCGTTCGGCTCGCCATCGGCGGCACGGGAATATGGTGGTCCGGTTTTTCCTGGTATGCATTCCGGCGCTTGAAGGAAGTGGGGGAACCCCAGGAAACACTCGAAATCCGGAAGGGAGAGAATCGATACCGGGCCTATCTGCGTCTGGGCATGCGACGTACCTGGCATACCTGCCGCGGCCTGTCAGGCCACAAGCACCTGCTGTTATTCGTAGTCGCGTACATTTTCTATATCGACGGGGTGCAGACGGTCATCAACATCTCTGCGATCTACTCCTCAGAGACCCTACAGATCGGCACTGCATTCATCGCTCTTGTTCTGCTGGTGGTGCAGTTCACGGCATTCTTGGGAGCTCTCCTGTTCGGGCGAATAGCCGATCGGATTGGGGCCAAGCGCTCCATTTCTTTCGCCCTCGTGATATGGATCGGAGTGTTGATCGCCGCCTACCGTCTGCCGGTAGGCCAGAACTATCCCCTTCTGGCCTTGGGAATGCTGATCGGAATGGTTTTGGGCGGAACCCAAGCGCTCAGTCGCAGCCTTTACGGGTCGATAATCCCCCAAGATGCCTCCGCCGAGTTTTTTGGTTTCTTTTCGGTGTTCACCAAATTCTCCGCCATCTGGGGACCGATCATCTTCGCCACTTTTCGCCAGTTGACCGGCTCGAGTCGCCCGGCGGTGCTGTCGCTGGTTTCCTTTTTCGTGGTGGGGTTGGTCCTGCTGAGTTTGGTAAATGTCGAAGAGGCCCGCGCCTCGCGAACCCAATGGGAACTCCAGGGCGGTTAGCCAACTCCTGGGACGGAGCGTCAGCCGATGGCTATCCCCGTCTCGGCGTCGAAGAAATGCAGCTTGGAGATATCCAGGACAAGTCGGATTGTCTCTCCTGAGCGAGGAGCAAAATCGGGATTGACGCGGGCCACGAACTTGGTGCTATTCCCAAGGGAAGACACATCGCTTCCCTCGTCTTCCAAAAGCTCTCGGATGTCGGGGGTGATCACCGGCGGCGCGGGCTTGCTGAAATGCACATAAGCCTCCGAGCCCAGTTGCTCCACCAGATCTGCGTCGGCGCTGATGGTGGCCAGGCCGTTCTGCTCAGCCATTGCAGAGTAAATCTCAAAGGCTTCGGGTCTGATTCCTACCACCACCTCTGTCTCCGCATAAGAGGCCAACCGGGGATGCTCGCCGAGCACCGATCTGTCCAAAGGTGTCTCCTCATCGGCAAAAGCCAGGGAACTCCCCGCTCCGTTGGCTTTGATCCTCCCGTAGATGAAGTTCATGGAAGGCGAGCCGATGAATCCGGCCACGAACAGGTTGACGGGACGATCATATAAAACCCGGGGGGTGTCGATCTGCTGGAGGTTGGTTTGGTCCTCACTGGCCTTGCGAAGCACCGCCACCCGGTCCCCCATGGTCATGGCCTCCACCTGATCGTGGGTCACATAGAGGGTGGTGGTCTTCAACCGGTTGTGGAGTAGACCCAGTTCCGAACGCATCTGGACCCGCAGCTTGGCGTCGAGGTTGGAAAGAGGCTCGTCCATTAGGAAGGCGGCCGGTTCCCGGACAATGGCTCTGCCCATCGCCACCCGCTGTCGCTGTCCACCGGACAGAGACTTGGGCTTTCGTTCCATAAGCTCCGATATTTCCAGGATTGAGGCGGCCTCATCTACCTTGCGGAGGATTTCCTCACGCGGCATGCGGCGCATTTTCAGTCCAAAAGCCATGTTGTCGAACACGCTCATGTGTGGATAGAGGGCGTAATTCTGAAAGACCATAGCGATATCGCGGTCCTTGGGCGACACGTCATTTACCACGTTCTCGCCAATCCTCAATGTCCCCTCGGTTACCTCCTCCAACCCGGCCACCATCCGCAATAGGGTGGATTTGCCGCATCCGGACGGGCCGACCAGCACCACGAACTCCCCGTCGGCGACCTCAATGCTCACATCGGTTATCGCCCGGGTTCCTCCCGGGTATACCTTTCCGACTCTTTCAAATGCGATTGAGGACAAGCTGGGTTTCCTTCCGCTGGGTTCGTTCAGAGTTGACTCCAAATCATAACCGGATTTTCCGCTTCACCGCGGTCCCGAACCGGACGGCCTTTTCGTTTCAGCCCCAGATTATTAAGCCGGTTTCAACCAAAAGCAGGACGATCCCACCCGCTATTGCCACTCCTGTGGTGATCAGCCAGAAGGCGCGACGGAACGGCACACCGAAAACGTGGGCGGCCAGCACTCCGGTCCACCCTCCGGTGAGCGGGAGGGGGAGGGCGACCAGTACCAACAGCGCCAGGTCTCGCAGTCGGTCAAACCGGGCGGTGTGGCGACGACGGGTGTGAGCGTAAAGCCGGTCCAACCATCGTCGCATCCAGGGAATTCGCTGGGCAGTGCAGTACCGGTCAAACACCCCCAGCAGCCAAAAGACCAGAGGCAGGGGCGCCAGGTTGCCGCCCACCGCCCAGATCCAGGTTGAAAAGGGGCCCATTTCCAAAGCCAATCTTCCCAGAGGTATGCTCGCCCGCAGTTCCAATATGGGAAGGACCGAAACCAGCCCCACCGCCACCGGGTCGGCCACCCCCCAGCCCTCGAACAGCTCGACCAGGAATTCCCTCACTGACAGTTAGCGGTTTGCCGAGCGGAAAGAGGTATCGGGCATGGCCACTATCACCAGTGGAATAGTGACATGCTTCAGTATGTAGGACATCCCGTAGCCAAAGAAGGGCCGGTTGGTGAGCGGCCGATTGGCGGCGCCCACCACCAACAAATCCCAGTGTTCGGAGTTGGCGGTGGTGGCCAACTCTCCCTCAGGCTGAGTGACGGGCCGGACATCAGCGTGTACTTTGGCCCCTAGCCGCTCTCCGAATGCCACGGATTCCTCCACCAACTCCCGTCCGGCCCTGAAGTTTTCGGCGCTGCTCTTCATATCGAAATACAAGGGGCCATCGGCGGTCTCGGTTATCAGATGCAGGGCGTAGACCATCCCGTTGTTGTGGGCGGCCAAGGAGTAAGCGACCTCCTCGGCGGCGCGCAAGGCCCGATTCGACTCCACCGATAGCAGCACTCTTCTTACCTCAGGGATGGGGGAATCCGGGAGTCCGCCTTGCGGCTCGAAGTTTGGGTATCGGAAAACCAGGGTGGGCACCGCTAACCTGGCCAGAACCCGGTCGATCACCGTAGAAAACACTTCCCGCTCCCCGGTCCGCTCGGGCGCTCCCAACACCACCAGGTCGTATCCAAGAACCGATTCTTTGAGAATCGCGTCCGCCGGATCACGTCCCTTCCTTCGGATTAGGCGATGCCCGTTGTCGCCCAGCGCCTTCATCGCCTCCTCCGGACCGCTCTCCTGTTCGACTTTATCCCCAAGCAAACGCTTCCACCATCCGCCAGAGGCCCCGGTGACCGCCAGCACCGTCACCTCCGCCCCTTTGAACAGGCGGCCTATCTGGGAGGCGGCGTAGACACTGTTCGCTCCTCCCCGGGTGGGCAGAAGGATTCGTCGCGATCCCAGAATCTGCGAATGCGAGCGGATGGCCTCCGACTCCAGGCGAACCCTTTCTTCTTCCCCGGCTTCCATCCCCCGAACCGTCCACTTCAGCATGATCGGAGAAATGAGCGAGGTGACGATGGCGGCCAACACGATCACCGTGTATCCGGTGTCGCTCAGCACTCCCAGATTCAGGCCTATCAGCGCCACCACGATTCCCATAGCCCCCAGTGCGGACAAACCTGATCCGAGCGCCCATCCTTCCCTCACACTGAGGCCGGCCCGGCGGGCGCCCACCAGGGTTCCGAACATCTTGGCCGCCACCGCCAACACTATGAGCACTACGGTCCAGACGATGGCGCTGGGCGTTCCCAACAGGGAAAAGTCCACCCGCAGTCCACTGAAAGCAAAGAATACGGGAGCGAAAAACGACTCGGTAACCGTCTCTAGGACATGGCGCACCTGGGCCATCTGATAGCGAAGCGTGGCGAGGATGATTCCCACTATGAACGCCCCCAGGATGGCCTCGAGGCCTAACGCCTGGGTAACCGCCCCCCCGCCGATCGCCGCTACCAGGCTCACGGTAAGTGCGGCTTGCAGATTCGATCCCCCCCGTAGCGCCAAGCGCATCGCCTGGTTCAACAGCCATCTTCCCACCGTGGCCGCCATCGCCACGAACAGGATCAAGCCTCCCAAAGCGGTGAGCAACTGGGAAGGTTCGAATCCTTCCTGGGCAATCCCGGCCAAGCCGGCCAGGATCAGCCATCCCACCGAATCCATGGTCATGCTCACGGCCAGAGTGACCTGACCGAAATTGCGGCGGAGCATGCCCAAATCCTGAAGGATCTTGGCCACCACCGGCAAGGCCGCTACCGACAGCGCCAGTGCCATGAAGGCCGCGTACAGCCCCCGTCCGGCCGTTCCCACAAAGGAGGAGGGAGTCAGCAGTGCTACCAGCCCTACCACCACCAGGGGAACAAGCAAGGCTCCTCCTGCCACATTGAGCGCCGCCCGGCGAAGACGGGAGATTATCCCCAGATCGGTCTCATAGCCGATCACGACCAGCACCATGATCACCGCCAGCCAAGCTACCCCGTATATGGTTGACGCCACCGTGGAATCCGAGAAGATCCACTCAAAAGTGCTCGGATAAAGGTGGCCCAGCACACTGGGCCCGATCAGCACTCCGGCCAGGAGTTGTCCCACTACCGGTGGCTGACGAAGTTTGTTGGCAATTCCCCCCAGAAGACGCGCTGATCCCACCAACAGGGACAACTGCACCAGAAACAACAGGATCTGGTGGTCATCCAAGAGGCTGAGCGAGCTGGATTCAGCCACGGCTAACAGAGGAATCATAACCCGATAACACTACCGAATCAGACCGAAAACCTGACGTGTATGACATCCCGGGGCTGTACCGAATAGTCCTGTCCCTCTACCCTGACAATGCCCTTCGTTCGGGCCGAGTTCCAGCCACCGGCGTCGATCAACGCCGGCGCGGTCGCCACCTCCGCCCGGATAAAGCCCCGCTCCATATCAGAGTGGACCTTGCCGGCCGCCCGGCGAACACTTGATCCTGCCGGCGCCAGCCAGGCCCGGGTCTCACGGGAGTTGGCGGTGTAGAAGGTGGAGAGGTCCAGGGCGGCCAGCGTCGCTTGGCAGATGGTGGCCGCGGCTCCATCCCCCAGTCCGAAGGCAGCCCGCATCTCCGAGCGATCATCTGGATCCAGAGAGGCGGCTTCCGCCTCCAAGGCCAAGGTCGTGGTTATTACCCGATCACCGGCAGGGAGCGCCTCACTTACCCGGCCATGAGTTTCCGAAAGTTTCTCCTCTTCGGCATTCACCACCCAGATTATCGGTTTGAGAGTGAGGGGCGCGAAGTCCGCCAATGCCGTAAGTTGGGCATCCGACCACCGCACCGACCGCAGCATGCCACCCTCCTGGGATATCTCCGAAGCGCGGGTGACCACTTCGTATACCGGCCGCCGCTCGGGACGGGAGGTGGCCTGATTGCGGAGTCGGGAAAGAGATCGCTCGAACATCTGAGCGTCGCTGATCGCCATCTCGAGTATCGCCTCCTCGGCTTGGTGGGTCGGATCCACGCCCGACTCCGAGTCGGGGACGGAGGGATCCGTGAAAGCCCGCAGCACCACCACCAGACAGTCCGCCTGACGAAGCTTGCCTACCGCTTCGGTGTCGATCTCTCCTCCAGACTTTTTCGCGGGAGGGGTATCGGTGACCTCCAGAGCAGCCTGGGTAAGGCGCGCCGAGCCTTCCAGCCGGCCCAGTTTCTTTATGATCGGGTCGACGATCTGGGCGATGCCCACCCGAGTCTTGGTGGTGGAAAAGGGAAAGGGCGCGATCCCGTCGGAGCGGCCGGTGAGAGCCGCGAACAAGGAGCTCTTGCCGGTGTTGGGCAGACCGGTGATCCCCAAAGTGGTCATCAGCTTACGAGACTAGACAAATCCATCCGCCAATACGTTTACCTCGCGCTTGGCGAGATATCAAAGGCTTAGTGGTCATCCTTGCTGAGACGCACATCAAGCCCGGCAATTGCCTCACATAGCGATTGCGGGCTGCCAAAATCAGGTAGGAATGAGAACGGTGGTCATTAGCGGCGGAACCGGGTGGTTGGGACAAGCGCTCACCAGAAGGTTGCTTAAGAACGACGACCTCCGGCTGGGGCTGACCTACATAAAACCTGAGGAGGCTGCCAGCTTCGAGGAGCGCTTCGGTACGTACCACGACCGGATCATCTTGCGCAGGGTGAACGTGACCGACTCCCAGGCGGTGGAGGGGTTTTTGAGGGAGGTAGCAGAGAGTTGGGGGGCCATCTCGGGACTGGCTTGCCTGGTTGGGAGTTGGGCGGGGGGAAGGACAGTCGATGAAACTTCGGACCTGCGTCTGGAGAGAATGCTCGACTCCAGTCTCCGCTCCTCGTTCACAGTGGTGCGGGGGGCGCTTCCCCATCTTCACCGCGCCGATTGGGCGCGGGTGGTGCTGACCGCCAGCCGGGCCGCCTTCGATACGCCTCCGGGCCAGGGGGCTTTCAACATCGCCAAGGCGGGAGTGGTGGCGTTGGGCCGAACCCTCGCCACCGAGTTGGTGAAGACGGGTGTCTCCGTCTCGATTCTTGTCCCCTCTGTGATAGACACCCCGATCTCCCGGGAAGCTATGCCCACCGCCGATCACAGCCTCTGGCCGACCCCCGACGATATCGCCCGAGTGGTGGAGTTTCTGCTAACCGAGGAAGCCTGGTTGCTCAACGGCGCCGAAATCCCGGTCTAAGATGGTCTGATGCAATGGGAACCATCCACAAATACCACACGCAATTCTCACCGTTGAGTTAGTCTGAAGAGCATGCAATCGGACAACCCGCTACGCCCCGATCTGGTGGAAGACAGACATGTCGGATCGGGCGGTGATGCTTCTGACGGGAAGGAGCATTCTGCTTCGGAAGAGGGCCCCGAGGTTACTGAACCGGCCAAGCTGATCAGGATCGCCACCATGACCAGGGCGATACTCGAGGAGGTGCGGACGGCCACCCCGGACGAATCCGGGCGGGGCCTCATCTCCAGAATTCATGATCGTTCTCTCCATGAGCTCCGGGATGTGCTCAGCGAACACCTCCTCACCGAGTTCGATCGCATGTTCGAGCCGCTGCTGGGGGACGATCCTCCCACATCGTCGGAGGTGCGCATCGCCCAGGCCCAGTTGATCGGATGGCTGGAGGGGCTTTTCCAGGGCATTCAAGCCAGCTTGGTTACCAGGCAGATGATGGCCCAGGCCCAAGCCGCACAGCGCGCCAAACTGATGGCAGGCCCTTCCGAACCCCACGATCGGCCGGCCACCGGGCTCTATCTCTGAGTCTGCCCGTGCCACCCCTGCGGGTCGCGGTGATAGGGGGCGGGATCGCCGGAGCCGCCGCCGCCTTCTATCTGGCGGAACGAGCCGAGGTGGTGTTGCTCGAAGCCGAGTCCACCTTGGCCCATCACACCACTGGACGCTCTGCCGCTGTGCTTTTCGAGTCCTACGGATCGCCGGGAATCCGTCCTCTGACGATGGCCAGTCGCAACTTTTTCGACAACCCTCCTCCGGGGCTGGCCGACTATCCGTTTTTGTCGCCGCGGGGTGGGATGCTGGTGGGTAATAGCCAGCAGCTTGAGGGTCTGGAGAAGTGGGAGGTGGATGCCAAGCATTCGGGAGCCTGGGTTGAATGGCTGGAACCCGAGCGAGCGCGTGAGATCTGTCCTGTTCTTCGTAGGGAGGGCCTGGCCGGCGCGGTGTGGGAGCCGGATGCAGCCGACATGGATGTGGCCGCCATCCACCAGGCCTTTGTGCGGGGAGCTCGCCGACGGGACGCCGAAATCCGGGTCTCCTCTCCGGTTAGCGCTTTGGAAAAGACCGCAGAAGGTTGGAGGTTGCGGGCGGGAGACGAAACGCTGGTGGTCCAGGTGGTGGTGAACGCCGCTGGAGCTTGGGGTGACGAGATCGCCTGCTTGGCAGGGATCAATCCGGTGGGGATCACTCCCATGCGACGGACGGTATTTATGGCGCCTGGATCCGATGAATATCGGTCGTGGCCTCTGGTGATCAACGTGGAGTTGGAGTGGTATTTCAAGCCGGACGGAGTCCAGTTGCTCTGCTCCCTCGCCGAGGAGAACCCTTCCCCTCCCTGTGACGCGCGCCCCGAGCCGCTTGATATCGCTCTGGCCATCGAACGAATCAACGACGCCACCACTTTGGGGATCCGCTCGGTTCGCTCCTCATGGACGGGACTTCGCACCTTCGCTCCCGACCGGGAGATGGTGATCGGCTTCGATCCCCGAGTGGAGGGGTTCTTCTGGCTGGTGGGTCAAGGCGGCACCGGCATCCAGACCGCCCCCGCTGCCGGGGAGGTGACCGCTTCTCTGATTCTGGATTCCAAAGTCCCTTCCCGGTTGAGCGACAGCGGCTTCAATCCGGCGGATGTGGCCCCTGAGCGGTTGGCGTGATGTCGCCCCCTAAAGCGAGTGTCAATCGCCCCCTTGATCTTCGGCTGTTCTCCAACCGGGTGGCGCTGGGGTCACTGTTTGTCTTCGGCGCGGCGGGCTTTTGGTGGGGAACGGGTTGGGCGGAGGCTGTCGAGGGGGCACTGGCCGCCTTTCTGGCCTGGGCCGTGTGCCGAGAGATTGACCCCGACTACCCTTCCTCAGCCAACCTGGCGGCGTTGGCGGGAGGCGCCATGGCTTTTTGGTTGGACATTGACGCCGGGGTGTTGTTGATAGTGCTGATGGCTATCCGGGTGATGGTGGGAAGTACCGGACTGTCCCCGGCCCGCTGGGAGAAGGCCCTCCTGGGAGTGGGCGCAATCATCTTCTCGGGAACCCCAACCGGCTGGTGGGCGGGGATGGTGATGGCTGCTGCGTTGTACCTCGACACTTTGACGCCACCGGTCGCCTCGCGCTCCCACCGGTGGATAGCAGGGGGCGCCGCGCTCGGCGCGTCCGCCTTCTTTCTCATCTTGGGAGACGCCGACACTTGGTGGTGGGCGCATCTGGCGGCGATAGCCGCCGCGGGTCTGGTACTGGTTTATGGAAAGATCGACCCGGTGAGGAGAGCGATCATCGCTTTCACACTGGCCGGCCTCCCCTCTATTGCGGCGTTGTTGGGCGAGTTGGCCGGCAGCGGTCTGGAAAGCGGCTCCCTCGGCATGTATGCCTTGCTCATCGCCGGTTTGGCGGCGGCGCTGGCGCTGACCACTGTCCGGGCCGAAGTGGCATCTTCCACTGATCACGCCGACCAAACGATCTCTGACGAGCGGCTGGGTATGGCCCGGGTCCTGTTGGCGGCCTTTCTGATTATCTCGTGGGCGTCGGCCTCAACCGGGTCTGTGACAGGGGGTGTTGAGCCCGCCGCTCCCCTCTTGGCGGTGGTGGTCCTGGTGGCGCTCAGGGAGTTGGCGCATCGGGCCGGATGGAAGATCCCCAGGAAACGGCCCTGATGTCCCAGACCTCTCTGCTCCGGACCTTTATCTCTTCTCCGCAGAACCCCCGGGTGAAGGCGCTGGTGCGACTCCGCACCCGTCGGGAGAGGGAAAGAAAAGCCGTTTTCCTGGTGGAGGGAAACCGGGAGCTGCAACGAGCGCTCGCCTGGAAACCGCAAATGCTGACGGTCTACTGTTGCCCTTCGCTCTATCTGGGAGATAACGAGGAACAGCTGCTGGCGGAAGTGGCACAGACCGCCGAGGTGGTGGAGATGTCCGAGCAGGCCTTTCGCAAGGTCTCCTATCGGGACCGCCCCGAAGGATTGCTGGCGGTACTGCGCCAACCAGCGCTTTCGCTGTCGGGCCTGCGTCTGGGTCGTGATCCCTTGGTGCTGGTGGTGGTGTCGGTTGAAAAGCCCGGCAACCTGGGCGCCATGCTCAGGACTGCCGAGGCGGCCGGATCAGATGCGGTGGTAGTGGCCGACCCGACCACCGATGTCTTCAATCCCAACGTGGTGCGAGCCTCCCTGGGGTCTCTGTTCACCATCCCGCTGGCAGTAGCGGACGGCGCCAAGGCGTTGGGATGGCTCCGGGAGAAAGGCCTGCGGGTGATAGCCACCAACCCCGCGGTGGCCGAGACGTGTTGGAAAACCGACCTGAGCGGCGGAGCGGCGGTGGTGATCGGCGCCGAGCAGCATGGGTTGTCCGACCTGTGGCTGGAAGGCGCCGACCAGACGACGCACATTCCCATGTCGGGCACAGTCGACTCCCTCAATGCCGGCTCAGCGGCGGCGGTTCTGCTGTTCGAGGCCCGACGCCAGAGATCGGGCGACTAGCCGGCCGCGGCGATGGCCTGAGGCAGCGTAAAGCGATTTTCGTAGAGGGCCCGTCCCACTATCACCGCCTCGCATCCGAGCGTTGACACCGCTTCGAGGTCGGATAGGCTCGCCACCCCGCCGGAGGCGATCACCGCCATGTTGGAAAGTGCGCTCACTTCCGCCAACAGCTCGAGGTCGGGTCCCTTCATGGCGCCGTCCCGGTCGATTCCGGTAACCAGCAGTCGCACCACCCCGGCTTTTCGCAGCCCGGCCAGGGTGTCGGCGACGGACTTGCCCTCATCGAGCCACCCCGCTCCCCTGGCCCGTCCCTCCCGGATGTCGAGGGCCGCCACCACTCGCTCCAGCGGTCGCACTTCCGCCAAAGCCGCAGGATTCCACACGGCGGCGGTCCCCATAACCACCCGCTGGGCGCCTGCTCCGAGCGCCGCCCTGGCCGTGGAGGGAGTGCGGATTCCTCCACCCACCTGGAAAGGGATCCCCGCCCGGCTCATTTCTTCCCATATCCGGTGGTCGGGGTCGCCGGATCGGGCGCCGGACAAATCCACCACATGCACCAACTCGGCTCCCTCCTCCAACCATCGCCCCGCCACCTTCACCGGATCGTCGGAATAGGGGGTAACCCGCCCGTAGTCGCCTTTCAGCAACCTCACCACCCGGCCCTCCAATATGTCAACCGCGGGGATTACCTGCATCTTCGAACCCTTTCATCCGAACGTCGAAATAATCGAGTTGTGCTATCATGGTATTGTGCTAATATGATAGCACGCTTAAAATGAATCAAAACGAAGCGAGCCCGAGACGATAATGACTTTCGACAGATCATGGCGCAATGAGAACACGCGGGCGCTGTTTTCCGCGGTGCTCTCCTTGGAGACGGTGGATGAGGCCGCTCTCTTCTTTCGGGATCTCTGCACCCGGAAGGAATTGAACGACTTGAGTCAGCGGTGGGCGGTGGTCCGTGAACTCGATCGGGGACTTTCCTATCGGGAGATCTCCGCGGTCACCGGGGCAGCCACCGCCACTATCACCCGCATCAACCAGTGGCTGCGCCATGGCATGGGGGGCTATCGTCTGGCGCTTTCTCGGACCCAACCGGAAGACACCCCATGAGCAAGACTTCACTCACCCTGGCCGTTCCCAACAAGGGCAGACTGCGAGAGCCCTCCCTGCGGCTTCTCAAAAGCGCCGGGATGTCCTTTGAAGTGACTGACCGGGCGCTCTCCCTGCGGGTTAGGAACGTGGAGGTCGATTTGGTGCTGGTCCGCACCGAGGACATACCGGGAATGCTGCTCGAAGGCGTTGCGGATGTGGGCATCACCGGACTGGACCTCATGGAGGAGTCTGATCAGGACTCGGCGCTCGAGCCTCTGTCCACCCTGGGCTTTGGCTTCTGTCGATTGGCGGCGGCGGTGCCCAACTCCTCCCCCGTCACTTCTTTGGCCGATCTAAAAGGTATGCGGATCGCCACCTCCCATCCCCGGACCACCGTCCGGTTTTTTGCCGATCGTTCCATCCCGGCGTCGGTGGTGGCGCTCAAGGGGTCGGTGGAGGCGGCCACCAAGATCGCCCTGGCCGACGCGGTGGTTGACCTGGTTTCCACGGGCTCCACCCTCCGGCTCAACGGACTGCGGGAGATCGGCGTGCTTGTGGAGTCCCAAGCAGTGCTGGCAGGACTCCCCGGTGTCAAGGACGATCCGCTGGTCCGCCAACTGGTGACCGCGGTGGGAGCGGTTACGGCCGGGCGCCGCAAACGTTATCTGCTCCTGAACACCCGAACCGACAACACCGCGGAGATCAGCCGGATCATTCCCGGGCTGTCTGCTCCCACCATCGTTCCCCTGGCCGATCCGGAGATGGTGGCGATCCACTCGGTGGTGGAGGCATCCGATCTCTGGGAACTCCTTCCCCGACTGGAAGAGGCGGGAGCGGAAGGAATACTGGTGCTCGAAATAGGACAGCTCATCCCATGAAAGATTCCCGGGGCCAACTCTCCCAACCCCTGCTGCGGCAGGTGTGGCTGGAAGAGCTGACCAACAGTGAGCGAACCCGGCTGTACAGCCGCACCGCGGTTCCCGACCCTAAAGTCAGAAAAATCGCCCAGTCCATCTGTGAGGAAGTGCGGGTGGACGGCGACCGGGCCATGGAGCGGCTGGCTGAGCAGCACGGAGGCGGATACTTCCGTGTGCCGCAGGCGGAACTTGAAGCAGCCGCCCGGACGATACCGGATGTGGTGGCCGCACTGGAACAAGCCCGTGACCGGATTGCCGCCTTTCACCGCTTCCAGATCCCATCCGATCTATATACGGAGACCATTCCCGGAGTCGCTATCGCCCGCCGCTGGGCTCCCCTGGCAAGAGTGGGCGCTTACGTTCCCGGAGGAAAGGCCGCTTACCCCTCCACTGCGCTGATGACGGTAACCCCCGCCAAGGTGGCCGGGGTGAGGGAGGTGGCGGTGGCCACCCCCGCCGGCCCGGACGGCGCAGTCAACCGGGCGACGCTGGCCGCTTGTCTGGTGGCGGGCGCCGATGAGGTGTGGGCGATGGGAGGCGCCGGAGCAATCGCCGCCTTCGCCTACGGGACAGGGAAGGTTAGACGGGTGGATAAGGTGGTGGGCCCGGGCAGCCAATGGGTAACGGCCGCCAAACTTGCGGTTTTCGGAGACTGTGGAATAGACCTTCCGGCCGGGCCTTCGGAGGTTTTGGTGTTGGCCGATCATTCCGCGGACCCTCGGTTGGTGGCGGCCGATCTCTTGTGTCAGGCCGAACACGGGCCGGACTCCCCGGCGATCCTGGTCACCACCGACCCCGATCTTCCCCACCGGGTGGAAGCGGCCCTCGAAGAGCAACTGACCACCCTGGACCGCCGAGATGTCCTGGCGGAAGCCTTAGCCAACCACGGGATGACGGTGATCGCCTCCGATATATCCCAGGCGCTCTCTTTCACCAACCAGTACGCCGCCGAGCACGTTTCCCTGCTTACCTCCGACACCGACACCCATGCCAAGGCCGTCACCGCCGCCGGTTCGGTCTACGTGGGGCGCTGGTCGGCGGAATCGGCGGGAGACTACGCCACCGGCGCCAACCATGTGCTGCCCACCGGAGGCCTGGCCGCCTGCTACGGTCCCCTTTCGGTCGAGGACTTCGGTTCCTGGCGACAGGAGCAGCGTCTCACTCGGGAGGGCCTGGCCGGGATTCTTCCCATTATCACCCGCTTGGCCGATGTGGAAGGTTTTACTGCCCACCGGCGGGCCGCCGAGCTACGGTTTAGCGCAAAAGGAGCATGACCAGAGATGCCACAAGTCAAAAGAACCGCACACATAACCAGAGAGACCAAGGAAACCTCGGTGGAAGTCCGAGTGGATCTGGACGGATCGGGACAAGCCGAAATCTCCACCGGAGTGGGGTTCTTGGATCACCTGCTGACCTCCCTGGCCCACCACGCCTTGATTGACCTGAGCATCACCACTCGAGGCGACCTGGAAGTGGATGACCATCACACCGTGGAGGACACCGCGCTGGTGTTGGGGTCGGCCTTGGCGGAGGCGCTGGGCGACCGGGCGGGCATCAACCGATTCGGAGACGCCGCAGTTCCCATGGACGAGGCCCTGGGCAGCGCAGCGGTGGATGTGGGCGGCCGCCCCTATGCGGTGATCGACCTTCCCCTGCAAAACCCGACCATCGGGACTCTCACCACCCAGAACCTCCCTCACGCGCTGGAGGCGTTGGCTCGCACGGCGGGGTTTACCCTCCATCTCCGCTCTGTCGGTCTCAACGATCACCATCAGGCGGAAGCGGCGATCAAAGCTCTGGCCCTTGCCCTGCGTCAGGCGGTTGCGCGCGACCCGAGACGAGAGGGAGTTGCTTCCACCAAAGGGGTGAGTTGACCACCATCGCCGTGGTGGATCACGGCGCCGGCAACCTGGTTTCCATCACCCAGGGGCTGGAAAAGGTGGGCGCGAAAACCGTTCTGGCCACCGCGCCCCACCAGATTCAGGGAACGGATGGATTGGTGCTTCCCGGCGTGGGAACCACCGGCGCCGCCATGGATCGGTTGGAAAGCGCCGGGTTCATCCGCTCCTTGACGGAATGGCCCGGGCCGCTTCTGGGGATTTGCGTGGGGCTACAACTGTTCTTCGAAGGGAGTTCGGAGGATGACAGCACCTGTCTGGGGCTGATGGATGGCCGGGTGGAACAGCTCCGGGAGACACCGAGACTGCCTCACATCGGCTGGAACGATCTGTTGATGACTGCGGACGACCCCCTGTGGAAGGGGCTTCCCCAAGACCCAACGTTCTACTTTGTGCACTCCTATGCCCCGGTGCCGGCCGACCGTGGCCTGGTAACGGCCGAGACCCAATACGGCAACCGGTTTTGCGTGGCGGTCCGTGACAGACAGCGGGTGGGCGTCCAATTCCATCCCGAGCGGTCGGGCGCGAATGGGCTTTTGGTGCTGACCAACTTTGTTGCAGACTGTCAAACGTGGTCGGCGGGTCAACCGGCTGCGGCAAACGGCGCCTGCTGATGCTGCGGAAACGAATCATTCCCTGCCTGGATGTAGCCGGCGGCCGAGTGGTGAAGGGAGTCAACTTCGTGAACCTCACCGACGAGGGAGAACCGACCGAACTGGCGAGTCGCTATGCGGCCGAAGGCGCCGACGAAATCTGTTTCTTGGACATCGCCGCCGCTCCCGAAAACCGGGACACCCTCTGGGATGTGGTGAGACGCACTGCCTCGGAGGTGTTTATCCCGCTTACCGTGGGCGGGGGAATCCGTTCTTCCGAGGATATGAAGTCGGCGTTGCGGGCCGGGGCTGACAAGGTGAGCATCAACACTGCCGCGGTCCGTAGACCTGAGCTCCTCCAGGAGTGCCGCCACCGCTTCGGGCGCCAGTGCGTGGTGCTGGCCATCGACGCCCGGCGACGCCCGCAAGGCGGATTTGAGGTCGTGGTGGTGGGAGGCCGGGAACCTACCGGTTGGGATGCGGTGGCCTGGGCGCAGCGGGGCGTCGAACTGGGCGCCGGCGAGATCCTCCTCACCTCCATGGATCGGGACGGAACCAAAGACGGATACGATCTGGAACTGACCGCGGCGGTTACCGAAGCGGTCGAGGTGCCCGTCATCGCTTCCGGTGGGGCGGGTACCACCCACCACTGCGTGGAGGTCTGCCAGAAGGCCGGAGCGGAAGCGGTACTGGCTGCTTCCATATTCCATCGCAAAGAGATCGAGATCTCCGAGGTCAAGCAAGCCATGGCCCGGGCCGGGGTTCCGGTCCGTCTAACATGAGCGGACTTTCTGACACCCCTCCCCCGGCCGGTGAGCTCCGTTGGGATTCGGATGGTCTGATCCCCGGAGTAGTACAGGATGCCCGCACCGGGCAGGTGTTGATGGTCGCTTACCTCAACCGGGGCTCCTACGCTGCCACCTTGGAGAGCGGCTATGTCCATTTCTGGTCTAGGTCGCGCCGGGAGCTGTGGATGAAGGGCGCCACGAGTGGCTCCCTCCTGGAAGTGGTGAAGATCGCCGCCGACTGCGATGCCGACACCCTGCTAATCACCGTTCTGCCCGCCGGCCCCGCCTGTCACCGCCAAACCAACACATGCTTCGACGACGGTCCCCGCGGGGAGGGCTTTCACTGGCTGGAGCGGCTGTGGGAGGTCATCGCTTCCCGCACCGCCGAGCGGCCTTCCGGCTCCTACACCACCCGGCTGCTGGAAGGCGGGGTGGATCTGACCGGCCGAAAGCTCATGGAGGAGGCCACCGAAGTGTTGATGGCCGCCAAGGACCACGCCCGCCGAGAGGCGGACAACCGGCGGGTCGCCGAGGAGATGGCCGACCTTCTCTATCACCTGCTGGTGCTGGCCGCCGAACGGGTGATAGATCCGTCGGAGATGATCACGGTGCTGGAGGAACGCTTCTCCACCTGACTGTTCCGCCTGCTTCCAGAGGGCACCCGCATTGCTTTCGCTGGCTCCAGAGGGATTTGGGTAATGGATGCGGACGGCAGTAACCAGAAGCAACTCACTCTCGGTCCCGACCATCGTCCAGCCTGGTGGGGCCCGACTGAGCAAGGCCAAGGAGAGGAGGTCAGTAATAGGGTCGAAGCGGGGCGATCGGTGCGTCCGGCCCTGGTGGGTGACTTCTATAATTCACATTCAGGAGAAGCCTTGGATCTCGGAGTTCAGTGGACATTGTGAGGAACTGGATGGTGCGGTTGGCCCTTGCACTTGTGGGAGGATTGATGCTGTGCCTGCCGTTAGGTGTCACCGCGGGCATTCATAACACACAGGGTGCATTTACAGCCATGCATAAGCCGCCACTGACATCGCGTACCGAGGTGTTGTTCGCAAGGTCTCCTGCGACCGTATCGCCGTCTGTCACCTCAGCCTTTAGGGTTGAGTTGTCGTCCATGGCGATATTGATCGAAGAGTTAGATCGAACGGATCCCTCACCCCTCGCTATGGTCACGGAAGGGTGGTCTGCCATGACAGCACCCGTCGCTGACGCATTGCGGTGGCAGGTTGTCACTCCTCTGGATTGGCCTGGTGAGCCGATCCCGGCCAAGGTTCTGATGATTGGTCTCAAGAGGGGTCGTTTCTTGGGGTACGCGGTTGCTGACCTCGAGGAGCGTGCTCTCAAGGTGTACAGCGGAGGGCACATTTCCTTTCAGGTCGATTGGGCGCAGGGCGGCTCTATCACGGCTCGTGGCGACGTTCTGATCAAGGATGGCAGAGTTGGGTATTTGGTGCCGGGCGGGGACTTCACCGAGCCCTCATTACCCGTGAGGCCTTCACGATACGTTCCCAAACGTGATGGGATCGGCCCCTATATAGGGTTTGTGACAGACCCTAGCGGCTCATTGGTATGGATGAGCCAGAATATCTATATGCGCCACAGTGTCTATATGCCCGGGGGTCTGGCCGGATCAGGAAGGTGTCCGATATCGGATAAAAGAGAAATGGGTAGACCTGTTCAATGTCGATACCGGCAAGATTGTTTTGACAACCGACATTCGAGGCGACTGGGGAATGGCAGGGGCCCTCGAAGGAGGCCTGTTAATGCGCGAAAGACATGACCGGGTCTTCAAAGTCGACCGGTACACCATCGACAGTACGGTGTTGGAGGAGCCGGGGCGGATTCTGATCCTTAGACCGGACGGGAGCAAACATTATGTGACACCGAATCTGGATGAGACACCGAATCTGGATGGACCGGCAGAGGGATGGAGACAGGGATTCGGAATACTCCAGGCTTACGGTCGCCACTTTGCCCTGCTCAGGAGGGACAACCGGGAGATGGTCGTAGTGGATGCTGAAACCGGAGCTACCTACCCGGTACCCAAACCCAGCCCTGGCACCTGGTCAGGTACAGGCCTCCCTACAATACCGATCGAGTCGTCATCGTGGACTAACTCGGATACCTTCGTGAGGGGCCTCCGATCCAGGGCAAGCGGTCGGTCTCTAGACGACTGGTCCTTATATCAGATCAGGCTCTCGGATCAGTCGGTGAGTCGTATCTACCACCGCCCCGGACCGCTGCCGAGTGAGTCTCGCTGGTGGAGTGCCTTCTTCGCAAAAAGTGTGGCTGACGGCACAGCCGTGCTGGCGTTTACGGGATGGCCGGTGTCACCGGACAATGATGCGGTCATAAACGTGATCGGCCCCCGTGGTGAGCTCATCCCCGTGGCCGCGGTGCCGGACGACTTCTTCATTCTCGACGCCTCCTGAAAAGGCTTGGACGTCGACTATGTGTGGCTTGACCATTTAAGTAAGAGGCTGAGCTTCTGATGATGGGGTGCTTACTTGATTTCGGTGTCTTCGCCTAGCGGTTTGGGTGGGACGTAGAGGCCGTCGTAGATGGTGCGCTGGCCGAGTGGTTGGGAGAGTTTGATGCTGACCGGGGTGGATGGGTTACCCTGGCAATTGACTACGCGCGCAGAGAGGGGGATGGCCGCGAAGGCCACCAGTACCGAGGTGTCGGTTTCCACCACCTGGGGGCCCTGCAGGGCATCGCCCATCTCGCGGCCGCTGGCACATGCCACTTCGGTCACGAAAAGTTCGATGGTGGTGCTGTCTGGGCTGGGCGCCGACTCTGGGTCGAGGCGCACCTCGACCCAGTTGAGCCCTTCGGGAAGCACCACGACCGGTTCGCAGGGACGGCCCGAGCCCATCCCTGCCAACACCCACTTGTCACCGTAGCGCTTGAAACGGGCGTAACCGGATTCCTCTGACGAGAGGGCATCAAAGGTTGCTTCGTCGTCTTCGATGCTTATGACCACCCAACGTCCCCGTGGCATCGGCTCCCCGCCGGGAGCCTCGAGTTCGGCCCGGAGCGCGTCGACCGCTGGATGATCGACATCATCGATCGAGGACGGATCGACCAACTGCGAGTAGCGCACCGATGGAATGCCCCGGCAGGTAACGAGAGGATCCTCGGCATCGAGATCGGGAATCACGTCCAGCGGCCCGCTGGGAGGCTGCGGAGTGTAGGAGACCGAAACGCAGACGGCCGCTCGGTCTGACACGAGTTCGCCGAGCTCCTCCAGGGCTCCCTCGGGTGGGTTGAACAAGCCAAGGCCCGCCCGGTTACGGCGAATGAAGATCCGCGCGGACACCGTCTCGTCGAGGTTCCGACCGGACACCGCATCCATGATCTGTTCCTGGATGGCCTCCAGTTCGGCCTGGCTGTACCGCACCTGCACCACGTCTATCGTCACATCCTCCCGCTCCCCCAGAGACCTCGGATCGCCATCGGGATAATCAGCAGGAGATGGGACCAGTGCCAGGATCGCCTCCCGGTGTCCATCGGGATCGTCGGTGAACGCCAACACCACCACGCCGCTTGCCCGGTCGATCCACGTCCCGGCGTAAGTGTCAGGATGTTCCTTCCGGTAGGTGCTGAGCACATCCATAACGAGGGGATCAGGGTTCTGACGGGCACCCAAGCTACCCTCCAGACGCGACCCGAGCATCGGTATGTCGTCACAGCGGGCGACGCCCACCGCGTCGGCCGATACATCCTGGGCGAAAGACCCTTCCGTAACCACAACCTCAGGCGATGTCGACGACCTGACATCAGTACCCGGAACCAGGATGTCATCACCGGCCCCAGAGGAACGAAACAGCAACGCCAGAACCAAACCGGCCGCAGCACCAACAGATAACCAAAAGACCCAGCGTCTCACAGTGTCACCAGCCAGCCCCCAGCACTTAAGTATCCCAACAACACTAACAACACAACGTGAACCGCCCCGGGGTCACTATAAGTCTCTTCTTGGGAGAATGGAGCTTATCAGAAGATCAAGCATGTTTTCACCGGAGGTGCGGGAGCGAGGGGCGAAGGCGTTTGAGTCAGTTCTCTGATTTCGGAATCCAGGCATCGTCCCCGGGCGCAACCGAGGATGGTGCTGGATGGCTGTATGCCCTTCAACCCAATCCTCCCCCAATCTCCTCGTAAAAGCGACGCCAACGTCTTCTTTGACATGATCCTCAGATTGTTGGAGGAGCATTCGGACCTCACGCAGGGCGTTCCCGCGGCCGTCTACGATCAGCCCAACACCCACGCCGGCCCAGCCCAACAGGCCGCCTAAACCGCTCAAACCCTCACCCCACCCCTTAGACAAGCGCGGT
Source organism: Acidimicrobiia bacterium (assembly GCA_965248705.1). Taxonomy (GTDB): domain Bacteria; phylum Actinomycetota; class Acidimicrobiia; order Spongiisociales; family ZC4RG35; genus Bin76. Next base: position 2,114,057 of record CBDFJY010000002.1, read on the forward strand.
CCCACGAACCTGCAAGGCTCCGCCACACCCCCAAAAGCCCCACCCTGCCCCGAACAAACCCCTTTACACCCACACAACTACCATAACATCTGGAACAGAAAGCATTCCCCGCCACGTTCGCGCCATAATTCGCGCCAACCCCGCCCTTGTAGCTCAGGGGATAGAGCAACTGCCTCCTAAGCAGTAGGTCGCAGGTTCGAATCCTGCCGAGGGCGCTCATGAATCCGAGCGCACCGCGGGCCGCTAACACGATCAAACGGCATCCCTGGATTTTTGGCGTTTCGGTTCTCTATATTGCGGCGTGGACGATCTACGGTCTGGGGACGGCTTCCAGACTGGCTTTTCCCTATCTGCTGTGGATGCTCTTGGCCGGCGGTCTGGTGATGTATGTCGACCATCGCGTTCGATTCTCCACCGAGGTGCTGGTGTTGCTTTCTATTGCCGGCTTTTTTCATCTGGCCGGTGGGCAAATTGCTATAGATGGTCTCTCGCTCTATGAGCAAACGTGGTTGGGGTTGGTCGGCTATGACCATCTACTGCATGTCTTGGGAGTGGGGGCGGCGGGACTGGCTGTTTGGGAGTCGACTTCTCGGATGCTGCGAGCCTTCGGCGGCAAAGAGGCGGCGCTGGTGACCTTTTTGGGCGCCCACGCGGTCGGAGCCTTTATCGAAATCGGCGAGTACCTGGCGACTTTGGTCATTGCGGGGCTCAGAGTGGGCGACTACACCAACAACATGCGGGATCTGATCGCCAATCTGGTGGGTGCGCTACTGGCCGGCTGGTGGGCCAGCCGGGCGCCGCGCGGGATTCCCCGACCCTAACTCCTAGCCTTTGGGAGAACGGTGGGCCACCACCACCACTGCCCGCCACGATCTGCTCTCTTCCCTCCCGCAGCCTCCGCCTGGCCCCGGCTGATGGTCTGCGAGGTCATGAGATTCGGCGATAACCGACTCGGCTCGGATGATCTCCAAATCAGCAAGGGCGGCGGTCAACTCGGCCAAAGCCACGAAAAGGTCGGGGTTGCCGCCGGTCGCTCCCTCGGCGTCCCACTCCCCCACTATGAGTAAACCGCCTGGCGCCAGAGCTTCCACGGCCGTGGCTAGGAGGGCGTTTCGGGCCGCGCCGCGGGGTGGAAGAGCATAGGAGCTGACCACCAGGTCGTAGAGGCCGTCAGGTCGCCAGGTTGTAATGTCCGCCACCAGGAATCTCGCCAGCACATGCACTGCGTCGGCGGTGATCCGGGCGGATCGGATTGCCTTTGGGGCCAAGTCCACGCCGGTTATTTCCCAGCCCCGTTGTGCCAAGCCGATGGCGTTTCCCCCGGCGCCGCAGCCTAGGTCTACAGCTCGGCCCGGTGGTAGATCCAGAGCGTCTGAAAGCAGTTGGCGGTCGAAGGGCTCGGTGTCGCTTCCGTCCCCGACATAGATGTCGTCCCAGTCGGCGCCGCCTGGTCCTTCGGTGGCCATGGTTGATCTTCCCCGATCAGGTCAGTGAGAGATGTTTGGCGGCCTCACGGAAGGAGAGCCCCGAGAGCCGATCGCGGTTTTCGGTTAGGAACCGGGTCACATCCCCGGGTGCGGTGCGGGCGTGTTGGCGAAGCGCCCAGCCGATGGCCTTGCGAATGAAGAAGTCTTTTTCGTCCATGGTCAGCATACAGAACCGGAACAGTCTTTCCTGATCACAGTCTTCTTTCCATTTGAGCTGATGCAACAGGGCGGCGCGACGCAGCCACAGGTCTTGGTCGGATATCCACTCTTCCATCACCGGCGCCGATTCGGGAAACCGTCTCACTATCCCTCCCGCCACCGTACCCGAAAGAGAATCGCATGAGTCCCACCAGGGCTTGGTGACGATCAACCATCGGAGCTCGGTCAAAAACCCGTCCGAGAGGCGTCTCGTAGCTTTGCGCATCTGGTCGATGGCCGCATACTGGTACTCCCGTTCCGCGCGCCTCCAGCACGCTTGGGCGAAATCTTTCAAGTCGCGCTCGTCGGGCCGGGGTAGGCCGGCGAATGCCGCCTGCACCAAGCGTCGGCGTTCCGGAGAGGTAATGCCCAAAAAGGGAAAACGATGCTTCATGTAGGCGCTCATCCCCTCCGCTCGGAAAGGATCGCGGCTGGAAGAAAACGCCTCCACAATCGCCTCTTCCATTCTCTTCGCCAGCTTGGTCATATCAGAATTCTCACTCTCCGCCATATATAGTGAGGTCTGCCCAACCTTCTACTTGAGATTGATAGCAAAGGTCAGGATTCTATTTGCCCTCTCCTAGAAGGTCATTCAACAGATCGTTGACCGATTCGGTGAGCTCTTCCACTTTGGTCAGCATCCCTTCCCAACTGTTTTTGGTGACTGCGTCAAGGGCGCGGCGCGGAAGGGTGTTCGGTTCCGCGATCCGTTCCACAGCCCGTGATTCCGAAAGCGCAGATGTCACATTGTCGGGGAGAGGAAGGAAGGATGCAAACCAGGTGAGAGTCATAACTCCGATCACCAACCATAGGAGGCCGAATGCTGCGCCCCCAGCACGATCAGCGGTGTTCAGGCCGGGAAATCTCATCACTCTCGACAAAGCCTGGAGCGTCATCCACACCCCGATTCCAACCGCCGCAAACAGCGCCAACCCCACCAGCATCAACGCCGCCTCGTAGGGAATACCCAGCCACTCTTCGACTACGGGAGCCCAAGCGGGCGCCAACCGAACAACAAACAGCAAACCCAAGGCGAACGAGACCAAGGACGCCACCTGGCGTATCAGCCCCCGACGCCAACCCCGTAGCACCACCAGCACCCCGGCCGCCAGCACGATCAGATCAAACATTTCGGCACTCTGGTAGCGGCGTGCACCGGAGATTAGGCAAGGGCGATGCGCATTCGCTTGTTGGCCCGTCCCTTGCTCTCGGTCTTCACCACCCTCACTTCTCCCACCTCCAGGGTGGAGCGGACATGGGTACCGCCGTCGGCCTGGCGGTCGAGTCCAACGATATCGATTACCCTGATCTCCTCCACCCACTCGGGGATCAGATTGACCTTGGTACGAATCAGATCGGGGTCGCAAAGCGCGTCGGACCGGGCCATCCACAACACTTCGGCCGGATATCCCTTGATCAGTTCCGCGTTGAGACGCCTTTCCACTTCCTGGCCGAATTCCCGGGAAATCCCCTCCAGCTCGAAGTCCATACGGGCGGTCCCCTCCTTCATGTCGCCGCCGGTTACCTTCGCTCCGAAGTCTCGCCACACCACTCCCGACAGTGCATGGAGGGCGGTGTGGGTGCGCATTATCTTGTGCCGCCGTGCCCAATCGATGGCTGATTGGATGGGTGTCCCGGGATCCAGCATCCCGGGTTCGGGAACCACATGTATCACTTTTCCGCCTCTGCGGAAGGTGTCGGTAACCTGCGTTTCGCCCTCGTGCCACTTGATCACTCCCCTGTCACCGGGCTGGCCTCCTCCGCGGGCATAAAAAGGTGTCCGGTCGAGCACCACACCCCCCTCAACCACTTCCACAACCCTTCCCTCTGCGGTTGCCAGATACGAGTCATGTGCGGCCAGCTCTTCGGTGGGAGCGCTGGGAGCCCCGGTTTGTCTACGGTTCATGGCGATTAAGGCTACCGGCAGGGCTTCCCCTTTACATCTTTGTCGGTCTCGTCGGACTAGTTTTCTGGTTATGACACTCCCATCCACAATAGCCCTTCCCCGCGGGGCGGAACTGGTGGTCATCGGAGCAGGCGTCGTGGGAGCCTCCACGGCTTTCTGGGCGGCCAGAGCCGGCCTGCGCCCGGTGGTGCTGGAAGCTCGTCCGGCCGCCGCCTCTCTCACCACACCGGCTTCCACCGGCGCCTTCCGCCTGCAATTCGACAACCAAGAAGAGACGGAGCTGGTTCGAGAGTCGGTGGAACTAATTCTCAACTTCTCGGAGATGACCGGACAGGATTCCCGCCCGTTGGCGATTCGTCAGCCCGGCTACCTGTGGGCGACCACCTCGTCGGAGCGAGCCGAGGAACAGCGCCGACTGGTCTCCCTTCAACATTCCTGGGGGCAAACCGATATTGAGGCGCTGACCGGCAAAGAGGCCCGACGAAGGTTTCCTTATCTCAGCCCCGAGGTGGTACACGCCCGATATCGGGCAGACGACGGATTTATCGAGCCGGGCGCTTTGACGCTGGGATTGCTGCAAGCCTCGCACGCTCCCCTCCACACCTCATGTCGGGTGGAGTCGCTTCGGGCTCTTGCTTCCGGCGGTTTCCTGCTCGACACCAATCGGGGTTCTCTTCAGGCCGATCGGGTGGTGATCGCCGCCGGACCCTTCTCGGGAAAGCTGGCCGCCATGGCGGGAGTGAATCTCCCGGTGGAGGTGAAGCCTCGTCACAAGATCGTGGTTCCGGACTTGGCTAGCGTTCCTTCGGATGCGCCGATGACCATCGACGACGACACCGGTGTTCACTGGCGCCCGGCGCTCGCGGGCGCCTACCTGTTGGACGCCGCTCCTCTGGGGCCGGGCAGAGAGCCTGTCGAAGATGTCCCTCCCGACTCCGACATGGTCTTTGGAGTGCTCGATCCCACCCGCCCGGAGTCCGCAGCCCGAATCACTCCCTTCTGGGGGGAGGCCTGGCGGCGGGGAGAACTGCGCTGGATGGTTCACTCCGGCCAGTACATGATGACTCCCGACCATCGTCCGCTGATCGGACAGACCCCGGTTGAGGAACTGTGGGTGAATACCGGCTATTCGGGGCATGGCATCATGTGCTCTCCCGCAGCAGGCCGGATCCTGGCTGACCTGCTCACCTCGCGGTTGGATGACTCTCCCTTCTCTCCCGACCGGCGCTTCGTGAAGCGGAGCATGGACCAGATCTGAATCTGTTGATCGGGAGGTTTGGGTGCGAGAGTCCCTCCTGATCTCCCCTTTTGTGCTAAGTCGTCTCCGGTTTGTGTTCGTCCGGCTGTTCGGGTGGGGGCTCGGCCGGAGCGGCGGGTTTTTGCTGTCTTCTTCTGGCTCTTCTGCCCAGCAGCGCCGGAGGTCCGATCTCGGTGATGAATGACTCGCGTGCTTGATGCCAGTCCTCGCCCAGCACCCGGGTACGCCAAAAGTGGCCGGCCAGCAGCCGGAAGAGGCCTACCACGGGAACCGCGATCAATATTCCCAGGAACCCTCCCACCGAGGCGCCGATCACCAAGGACACCACAATGGTGAAGGCCGAGAGTTTCACACGGCTCTTCTGAACCAACGGGGTGAGGACATGGTTATCGAACTGCTGGATGGCGGTGAACAACAGGATGGCCACCAGGCCGGTGAGCGGCTTGCCCACCAGAAGTGACACCAAAAAGGCCAGGGCGGCGCCGGCCACCGGACCGGCGAAGGGGATAAGGTTCAGCACTCCCGAGAGAACCCCCACGATCAGCCAGAAGGGAAGGTCCAACCCCCACATCACCAGGCTTCCCAACACTGCCACGACCGTCGCCACCAGGAGCTGTCCTCGAGCGAACCGGCTGATGGTGGAGGTGATGGCGCTCAGCAGGTAGATCACTTCTTCTTTGTGTCGATGGGGCGTGAGACTCAGCAAGAGGGACCGGAGCCGCGGTAGGTCTGTCAGAACGTAAAAGGCCAGCACCGGAGCGAGAACCATCACCGCCACCGCTTCTGCAACGCCGCCCAACAAGCGCCAGAAAGTGTCGCCCAACCCGGCGCCCAGGTTGTCCGCCAAACCTCCCAGCGCACCCAAATTTTCACGATCCGACAGCCATTCGCTGATCTGTTCGGTGGTCTCGGGCAGCCTGATTGCGAGCCCCAGGCTGTCGGAGACCGACTCCACCTGGGCGTACACCGTCTGATAGAGTTCGGGGAGTCGGTTGGCCAGGTCTTCGGCCTGTTGTACCACCGGAACACTGAGCGCCGACCCGAAGGCGACCAGCACCACCACCAAGAGCAGATAGGCCACCACCGTTCCGATCAGGCGGGGTGCCCGGAGACGCTGCAACCGGCTCACGAGCGGATTGAGGACCACTACAATGCCGGTGGCAAACACCAGCGGTAGCCATATGATCCGCACTTCCGTGCCGACCCAAACCACAAATGCCGCCAGTAGCAGGGCGCCGATGGAACCCCAGATCGTCACCACTATCCGAGTAAGGCGTGTCCCGTCCGAAATGGATGTCATCAGCATTTCCTAGGTTACTCGCGGCCAGTTTGGCAGATGGATACCGTTTATCTGAGAGCCTCTGCTTACCGGCTTATCAGTTTCTTGATCGCCTCCACGTAGCGGTCCATCTCTGCCACGTACGCCTTGGCGTCTGCTAAGAACTCCTCTCCCAGGTATCGGTGCCGCATACCCAGGGCTAATGCCGTGAAGCGACCTCCCCGAAAGTAGGGAATCATGCTTCTGATCGGCATAGCCCAAGGACCGGGTTGTGGCGTACCCGGTGCTGGACGGGGTTGGGTAGCAGGTGGCAATCCCTGGGCGTTGAGCACGCTGATCAACTCATCCTCGGGGAGGCGATCGGCATAATCCCGTGACACAAATCGGTACACCTCGTTGCCTCCGGGCCCGGCCGCCACCAAGGCGGGCCGGGCCAGACCGCGGGGATCGGAGTGGTCGGCCAATCCGTAGGGAGTGATGGCTTGGGAGCGATCGGGATCAGAAAGCATCGGAAAAGCCAGGTTCAGCTTTTCAACCATGGCGGCATGCTGGGAGGGGGTGTCGATGTCTATTGCGGCCGTCCGGAACCCGGCGGCGAGTATTTCTTCATGGCGTTCCGCCAGGCTGGCCAACTGGCCGTTGCAGTACGGTCACCAATCTCCGCGCAGGAACACCAACAGCACCCCGGTATCCAGTTGGTCGGCCAGCCGCCAGGGCAACCGAGCCTGATCCTCCAGGGTGAAATCGGGAATCACCATCAACCGAAACTATACCCAAAACGCCCCCTTCCGCCGAGGGTTGTGATCTGGGAAGTTTGCAGGGTGGGGCGGGAATGGTCTGCTGGCCCACTGGCGCGCCGGACTGTTGATAAGCTCCGGGCCCATGAGGCTTGATCACAAAGTGGCGCTGATAACCGGGGCGGGATCGGGCATAGGCCGTCGGGCGGCTTTGCTTTTCGCCTCGGAAGGAGCAGCGGTGGCCGCAGTCGACCTTGACCCCGAAACGGCCGCGGAGACGGTGGCGGAGATCGAAGGAGAGGGCGGACGCGCTTTGGCGGTTCGAGCCGATGTCTCCCGTGACGCCGATTGCCAGGCGATGGTGGAAGCCGCCGAGCGCGCTTTTGGTGGACTCCATGTCCTCTTCAACAACGCTGGGATCAGCCACCCCGAGGACTCCGACGCGGTGAAGACCACCGAGGAGATATGGGAACGCACCTTCGCCGTCAACGTCAAGGGAGTGTTTTTGGGCTGCAAGCACGGCATTCCCGCTCTCCGACGCTCGGGGGGCGGCTCGATTATCAACACCGCCTCGTTTGTGGCCAAGGTGGGAGCGGCCACTTCCCAGTTGGCCTACACCTCCTCCAAAGGGGCGGTGCTTTCTATGACCAGGGAGCTGGCGGTGGTTCACGCTCGGGAGAACATCCGGGTCAATGCTCTTTGCCCTGGGCCGCTCAACACCGAGCTTTTGATGCAGTACCTCGACACCGACCAGAAACAACAGCGCAGGCTGGTCCACATTCCGATGGGCAGATTCGGAGAGGCGATGGAGGTGGCCCGGGCCGCGCTGTGGCTGGCTTCCGACGAATCCTCGTTTGTGACCGGCACCGAGTTCATGGTGGATGGAGGCATCACCGCAGCCTATGTCACTCCCCTGTAGCGAGGACTCGGCATCCGGGAGAAAGCCCAACGGTGGTCGCCGAAGCTGCCCCTCCTGAAGTTCGTGAAAAAGGCTCCAGAGATTGGGAAAGAAACCGGGTGGAAAGCTTGCTTTTGTCCCAACCCGTCTTCCATAATTATTGGTAGCTGAAATCACCTCACGGCCCGGTCCGACGCGTCGTTGGGGCTAGCCAGGGATCACATTTTCAAAAAAGCGACCCCATCTGGGGGTTTAGCGAAGCGCGTATTGACCAATGGAGGTGGCGGCGGGTCACTGCCAAAGGCAGTGGGCTTGCCCGTGGGCCCTGGCGAGAGGAATGCAGGGACGCATTTCACAGTTTAGTGTTCGTTTTCGCGAGGTTAGGAGTTGCTGGGAATTTAGCCTGGAAGTTGTTCCGATGGTGGGATGACCATTGACTTTGCCTTGTTCGGTCTCTCCAGCGCCTATTCCGTGGCCGTGACTACCTGAGCCGATCCGCCTTCGGCAACACTGATTTGCCAACCAGTTCCCCTCTCTCCGATCCAGGCCATGTCTTCTTCGACCATCCAGCCTTCCGGGACAATCGCTGCTCCGGTTATCTCCACGGGAGTCTGGGCCGGCACTTCGACGGTGAAAGCTCCGTCGACGGTAATTTCAACCGGACCCGTCGCTGCCCCTACCTTGATCGAGCCTTCACCCCTCACCACTAGGTCGGCTATTTCAAGATCACGGAGATCAACTGAGACCTCGGGCGCCGAGAGCGTCAGGTTCCAGTTTGGTTCGGGATGCAAGCCCACCCGCCATCCCGCGAAACGCAGCCAGGCGTTGTCTTTAACTTCGGAGTCAAGGCCGAAGGGAAGGGGATCCCTGACATCAATGATCGTTATCTCTCCCCAATCGTCTCCCGCACTCTCGACCGCCAGGGGAACCCCGGCGCCGCCCCCGCGTCGAACCATATCCACCTGATAGGCCGAGGGACCGGTCTCCCCCGCAACAAGCAACTGTCCCTCGCTCATCTGTACCACAAGGGTCGTGAAATCGGTTTGGTCGACCGGTGGTCCTCGCAGGTCGGCGCTCCGAGAAGGAAGACCCGGTAGATCAGTGAAATAGAGCGATGTGGAGAGCACCAGCCACGAAAAAATCAAAAGGGGCATGACCGGAGCATGGGCAAGCCGCTTGTTCGGCCAAATCTTCTGAGCCACCCACCCCGCCGCCAAAAGCACCGCCCCGATCGGCCACAGCGAACCTATGTCCAAAAGGATGGCAGGCGAGAGAAGCCGAATTGCTATCCCCACCCCCAAGAAGGCCAAGACCGCGCCGTTCAGCCCCCAGGCACCCCTTCTCTGTTCCAAGAGGGGCTCTCTACGGGTCACTCCGCGAAGGAGCGCCCCAAAACCACCACGATGTCTATGCCCTCCTGCTCCAGCGGAATGGCTTCTACCAACGCGTCAGGGACCAGCGTCTCTTGAATCTCTCGTGCCTCTCTGGCGAGGTCATCTCTGTACCACACCCGGGAGACGTCCAGTCGTTGCGGATGATTTGCCGGTGTGGCCACCCCATATCCCGCCGCTTCGAAAAGGTCGGTCGTTCTTCCTGCCACACCGCCTACTCCATTGGCGTTTAACACTCGCACCATCAGTTCGGATGGATCTAGAGGTGGCGGGATGGTGCTGGGGGTCGTGGTGACAGCCACAGTGGTTGAGGTAGTAGCTTCGGATACGGTGGATAAGGTCGTGGAGGGCCGAGTGCTAGTCGTGGAGGTGATGTCCGCCTCGGTGGTGGGGGTGGTGTCGCGGGGGGCAACGGTTGAGCCCGAAGTGGTTGGAACAGCATCCGTGAAGAGGTCGTCCTCGGAAAACAACCACCATATGAAGGCGGCCAGCGCCACCAGCAAAAGAGTCAGGATTGTCCGCAACAGTGTGTCGCGCCAAAAGGGCGACCATCCCCCGGCGGAGTGCCGACCCCTCATGAGCAGCCTACCGCCGCAGGCCGGACGACCACGGGCTGCTTCTCCTCCGGGTGGTCAACAGAAACAGGCATTCGACTTTGACATCCCACAGATAGGATATCGGCATGTGCCGCCATAACGGTATCTTTATGCGGCGAGCCACTCAGGAGCTGGCGGTGGGACTCGAACCCACGACCTGCTGATTACAAATCAGCTGCTCTGGCCGTCTGAGCTACGCCAGCCTGGCCGCGACGGAAATCGTACCACTCTCGAGGCGAACCTTCTCAGGGTTTCCCAAAATAGCCCCGAACCCGGGCCAATTCGAAGAGCGCCAGCCCGGCCGCTACCGAAGCGTTCAGACTTTCGGCCTGTTGAGCCATGGGGACGGAAGCCAACTGGTCTACCCGCTCGGCCACCAATCGGGACAAACCCCGATGCTCGGCGCCCACCACCAGTGCGATCGGCGCGGTAAACAGATCCAACCCGAAGAGAGAGGTGGGGGCGTCGGCTGCCAGCCCCACTGTCCAGATACCCATCCGGGAGAGCTGGCGGACCGTCTCCGCTGTCGAGGAGACCAGGCAAACCCGCGTCCATTCGAGCGCTCCCGCCGCCGCCTTGAAGGCGGTGGGAGTCAGAGGCGATGCGCGCCGTTGGGGAATCACCAGACGGGGAGTTCCCGCCGCGACCGCACTGCGAGCGATCGCTCCCAGATTGCGGGGATCGGAGATGTGATCGACCACCACCAGTGCGGCCGGCTCGATCTCCGACGCCATCTGAGCGAGGGTCACCGACTGGATCTTTCGGCATTCCGCCGCCACTCCTTGTGGGGAGGAGGTGAGAGCTATCCCCTCCAGACTCTCCACTTCCTCAATCTCCACGCCCCTTTCTCGGGCGGAATCCAACAATTCAACTATGCGGGTGGAGGACGCCGAGCGGCCGACGACCCGGAGTTTGCGTACCCGGCCTGCGGCCAAGGCGGCTTCCACCGCCGGGATTCCCTCGACCCTAGCGCCGTACCCAGCGAGTCCCATTCCGGGAATCCTCCAGTACGATCCCCAGGGCGGCCAAGTCGTCCCGGATACGATCGGCGGTTGCGTAGTCACCGTCCAAACGGGCGCCCGAGCGTTTCGTCAAAAGGGAATCCACCATTGTGGCCGTGTCCTGCGCGGCGTCGGTCCCCTCCCTCGTCGCCATGGCAGTTACGGAGGCATGCAGCCCGTCGCGTTCTTGGGAAGGAGCCGGGGAATGAGCAGAAAGGTCTTCTAAACCCAAAACCCGGGCCATCTCCCACGCGGCAGCCGCATACGGGCCTCCCGAACCGGTGTGTTCCAGCTCGCGGTTGGCCTCCCGAACGGCGGTGAACAGCCGGCCAAGCGCCCGGGGGGTGGCAAAATCGTCGTCCATGGCCTTCTCGAATCCCGAGATGGCCTCTTGGTCGGGTGTCGCCTCGACGCCCAGGGTTTTTCCCAGGAGGCGGTGAAGACGAGCCAGAGCGGCCTGGGCCTCTTCCAGAAGTTCGAGAGAAAACTCCTGGGGAGACCGGTAATGAGCCTGGAGATAAAAAAGCCGAACCGCCAGGCCTCCGAACCGTCGGTTGGCCTCGTTCAAATCCACCAGGTGGCCAGTTGATTTGGACATTTTCTCGCCACTCAGGTTGAGCATGCCGTTGTGCATCCAGATCCGAGCGAACGGCATGCCGGTTGCCCCTTCCGACTGGGCTATTTCGTTCTCGTGATGAGGGAAGATCAAATCGCTTCCCCCGCCGTGAATGTCGAAGGTCTCCCCCAGATAGCGGGCAGCCATGGCCGAGCATTCGATGTGCCATCCCGGTCGTCCGGCGCCCCAGGGCGAATCCCACCACGGCTCTCCCGGTTTGGCTTTCTTCCACAGAGCGAAATCCAATGGGTCGTCTTTTTGCCCGGAGACTGCTACCCGGGCGCCGGACAAAAGATCATCGGGATTGTGACCCGAAAGCTTCCCGTAGCCGGGCAGGGAGCGCACCACAAAATAGACATCCCCTCCTCGGGGATAAGCCAAACCTTTTTCGATAAGCCGGTTGATCAGGGCGATCATGTCAGGGATGTGCTCGGTGGCCTTGGGCTCGATATCGGGATCCGCCACCCCCAAATCCCGGTACCCCTGAGCGAACTCTGCTGTGATGCGCACCGCGTGTTCGGCGGGCGGGACTCCTTCCTGTTGGGCAATGGCGATTATCTTGTCGTCCACATCGGTGATGTTGCGCACAAAACGCACATCCCAGCCCTTCCAAGCCAAATAGCGGCGGACCACATCGAAAGCCACTGCCGAGCGACCATGCCCCACATGCGGAGGAGATTGCACGGTGGGCCCGCAAACATAGATCCCCACCCTCGGGGGATCAATCGGCTCAAGAGGTGTCGCCAGCCGCTCCAGGGTATTGAAAATCTTCAAGACGTCTCAGATGTTAGAGGACATATAGGGTCGGTTTTGGCGAGACGCAGCGTGCCTAACGAACGATGGTCACCGTCGCCATCGCCGCAATTCCCTCATCGCGACCCAGCCAGCCCAGTCCATCGGTAGTGGTGGCCTTGACGGAGACCTCCTCTATCTGCAATCCCAGCGCCTCGGCCAAGGATGCTCTGACGGCCTGGCGATGGGGCGCGACTCGTACCGATTGGCAGATCACTGTTACGTCACAGAAAGACGTCCGCCAAGAGGCTTCTTCCACCAGCTTCACCACCCAACGAAGCAACTCCACGCTGTCGGCGTTTTTCCACTGTGGATCTGATGAGGGGAAAAAGGCGCCGAGGTCACCCAGCGCGGCGGCGCCCAACAAGGCATCAACCACCGCGTGGGAGACTACATCTCCATCGGAAGTGGCGATAGCCCCTCTTCGGCTGTCCATCTCTACCCCGGCCAGCAACAGGGGGGGTTCTGCTCCCAGCCGGTGGGCGTCCATGCCCCATCCCACCCGCCAAACCGGGTGAGATACCTTCATTTCTTGCGGGCGATGGGCTCGAAAGTGGGCAGTGCCCGGTTGATCTTGGTTTCGGCGACCTCGGCGTCCACTCCCAGAGAAAACCGGATCTCGGTGATCAGAGCGTGCAGGGCGCGGTTGAGCATCTTCTTGAGAGCGGGAGAGATGCCCTTGGTCTGATTGGAGTAGCTGAGGTCCCTGACCACCTCAGCCACCTGGAAAATGTCCCCCGAGTACATCTTTTCCTGAAGCATTTTGTACCAGCGGCTCCAGTTGGGGCCCGACTCCTGAGGCTCCTCTTTGAGCTTTTGAACCACCCGGGCGGCCTCGGTCCTGTTTATGAGCGGCCGGATGGTGTAAAGAGTCTTGTTGAGTGGGACACTGATCACCATCTCTTCGGTGGGAAAGTTCAAGACGAAATATTCTTGCGTCACACCGAAGTCGTTTTTGATCTGTATGTCTGATATGTGGGCCACACCGTGCTGAATGTGAACCACATAGTCGCCCTTTTTGTACTTGGGCTCCCGATCAGCATTGGCCATCATGGAACCACCCGCGTTCCGGGCGTATCTCGGAGGAGACTTGCCTTTTCGTTTGCGAGCCGATACGTTGGCCGGTTGTGGCCCCGTTGTCCGATCGGGCCTTTTGGCGCCCGCGGACGGATCATTGGTGGTGGGGGTACCCTGCTCCATGGAGCCGATTATACGATGAACTTTTGTCTGTCAGCACCCGTTGTCCGATGGGGTGAACGGCGGCCAGCAACCGATCGAAGCAAAGCCTCAGCCTGGTTGCGCTTTTCTTGCCGATCCCTTTCACTTCCATAAAGCCTTCCAGAGAGGTGTGGAGCATGACCTGCGCGTTGGGGAACGCGTCCAACAACAGTTCCTTCAACCGTTTGGTCGCAAAATCAGCCTGGTGAAGGAGTCTGTGCCCGCTCGGGACGAGCCGACCTTCCAGTTTGTTCAATCCGATCTCCGACTCCACCAGCCAGGTGTGGGTGAGTTGGTGGGTGGGCAGTCCGGCCAGCTTGCCACGGGCGGTTCCCGCTTCGTCGCCCAGGTAATCCTCCAAGGTGATCTGCATGAGTGGCTCAACATCGAATACTCGATCGGCCAGGAGCGCCGTGGTCGTATCGGGATCTTGGGCAGAGTCAGCCATCATGGCTTCAATGGCGGCGGCGGCCCTTACCACCATCTCACCCAGCCTCACCATGTGGGCCACTTCCCGGGAGGTGACCAGATCCAATATTTCCAGCCGCAACAGGCGTTCCTCGGCATCATCGAACCGCTTCCGCATCGCCACGAGAATCTGTAAATGGTTAATTATCCGCGTGCGGATAGTCCACCGGGGAGTGAGATCAACTTGCTCGGAATGGAAGTAGAGGGTGACCACCGCTCTGTCCATACTCACCGCAACCACCGGAAGCCCGGTTATCTGGGCCGTCCGCTGGGCGGTGCGATGACGGGAACCCGACTCGGATGTAGGGATATTCGGTGGAGGCGCCAGATGGGCGTTTGCCGACAGAATTCTTTCCCATGAGTTGTCGAGAATGATTGCCCCGTCCATCTTGGCCACTTCCGCCAGACGCGCCGCGTCCAAAGAGGCCGAAGTCATCTCCAGCCCGTCAGCGCTCATGGCTTCCAACGCCAGGTTGGCGCCGAGCACGATCAAGGCGCCTCGCCGCGCCTGAAGTATCCTTTCCAGCCCGTCCCGGATGGGGCGATGCGAGAAAAGTCTTTCCACTACCTTTTGAGACGACTGCTCTCCCGCCACAGTTTTCAGGCTAGCAATAAGAAACGGGACTCGCCAGAGCACTTGGTGCGACGCGTAAGAGGCGCAAGAGAGCGAGCAGAGAGGGTAGCCTTGCGACAAATACGAAATCAACCGGCAACCGTTTGGGTTGTGCCAAAATAGATTAGTTATGAGACAGATTTGCGGTCGATGCGGCGCCGATGTAGGCGACGCTGACTTTTGTTCCTCCTGCGGCGCCCTTCTCGAAAGGGCAACCCCCTCCGCGCCGGGGGAAGGAGACTCCCCAAGTGACCCTTCGCCGACGTCTTCAGTGACAAACAACACGGTTACGTGTTCGCTGTGCGGACACGTCAACCTGCGTACCAGACAAAGCTGCGAGCAGTGTCACATCAGACTCAGCCACTCGGATATGCCCCTCGCGCCCCGCCCCGCAATCCGAACCAATGCCCGGGTAAGAGCCGTTATCGCCACCGGGACGGCCATTCTGGTAGTGGCCATCTTCGCCCTCCTCTTTAACCTCTTCACTGGAGACCCGAACGACACCGAGGAACCCACCGGGTCAACCGTGGCGGCCGAAGAGACCACAAGCACTACTGCTCCCCCACCGATCCCAACCACGCAGGGAGTACTGAGCGTGGAGTGCGTTCCCGAGGGACTGGGCGCCAGCTACTCCTGTGACAACCTGATTAACGGCAAAAGCGGCGAGTGGCAGATCAGATGGACGGACATCACCCCCGGCACGCAAGTAACCATAAACCTGGTTTTCGAACAGCCCATCACTATTCGTCGCCTGGAGTGGGTGAACCTCAGCGACGAAACCCGCTTCTATCAGAACTTCCGGGTTCGGACCATCGAAGCGGGGAGCGACAGCGGAGTAGCGGTCCCTCTCAACCTGGTGGATCGCCTCGGCTCACAGATCATCGACCTTGCGATTATGCGCACCAACCAGCTTTCTTTGGCTATCACCACCGTTTATGACGCCGAAGTCCGCAGCGGAACCGTCTACAAGGAGTTGGCGGTGGAGGGCATCAACGTGATTGGTTATCCGGCGGTCTCTCTCAGTTCGGAAACGACCACCCCCACCGCGGCCTCCTGATTCCGGACCGGCGTCCTAGGCGAACTCCAAGCTGAGCGGTAGTTTTTCACACCTCGAAAGATCAGGCTGGGGATTCGTTCGCCGGCGCCGTCCTCCAACTCCAGGGACCGAACCCGATTCAACAGCACTTCGAAGGCAACCTTCAACTCTTCGCGGGCGAGAGCCACTCCCACACAAAAGTGCACCCCTCCCCCGAACGAAACATGCGGATTCGGTGCGCGTCCCAGGTCAAGGCGCTCGGGTTGGGAGAACACCTCTTCGTCATGATTAGCGGATCCGAACAGCAACCCCACCTTTGACCCCGCTTTCAACTCCACCCCTCTCCATTCGAGGTCTTCGGTCACCCATCTTTCGAACATCTGCAGCGGGGTGTCGTATCGGAGCAGTTCTTCGACGGCGGTACCGGTGAGGCGCGGTTCATTTCTCCAACGCCGCCACTGGTCGGGATGGGCCGAAAGCGCCATCAGCCCGTTACCAATGGCCTGCACGGTGGCCTCATGCCCGGCGTTGAGGATGAGAATGACAGTGGAGATCAGCTCTTCTTCACTAAGGAAATCGCCCTGGTGTTCGGAGCGGATCAGATGGGACAGGAGATCGTCTCCCTCCCGGCCCCGATGCTCGGCGATCAAACCCCGGAGGTAGGCGCGGAAGCTGATGGTGGCCCGCTCGGCCACCTCCCCTTCGGCCGCGGTGCAGCCCTGGTCGAAGAGCCGCACGATGAGATGCGACCACTCCACCAGGCGGGGCTGATCAACCGAAGGCACCCCCATGAGCTCGGCGATCAACACCAGGGGTATGGGAGTGGCGTATTCGGAAATGGCCTCCATCCTGCCCTCTTCCGCGACTGCATCCAGTCGCTGGTGCGCCTCGGTTTCCAGCCTCTTCCGATAGCCTTGCGAGGCTCGGCGGGTGAACGCCCACTGCACCAGACGGCGGATGCGGGTGTGGCGCGGCGGCTCCAGATCGAGAAAGGAATCCCGGATCAGCCGGGTCCACACGGGATATTCCGGCGGGTAGATCCGCTCATATACCTGAGGATCAACCCGTTCGGCGGCGCCGGGCACGTGGCGAATGTCCCGCCCGAATCGACGATCCCGCAGAATTTGCTCCACATCCGCATGGCGGGTGAAAAAGGTGAGATTCCAGTTTTCATCGTAGAAGATGGGATGGTGGCGTCGCAGCCGGGCGAAAGCGGGATAGGGGTTGGAGATGAAATCGGGGTGGTAAGGATCGAACCGGGCTGTCACAGTTGCTGGCCGCGCCGGTAGGGCCGTCCGTCGGCCGCCGGCATCCGCAGGTGCTGGGAGGCCAGGGACATCACCACCAGGGTGGTGACATAGGGAGCGATGAACACAAACTGCCGAGGGATGGAGTCTGTGGACAAGAACACCAACAAGGCAGTCACGGCCGTCCCGACCAACCAGACGGCGGGTATCCACTTCTTCCGGTATCCCAGCCAGATACCCATCGCCATGCCGATGAGGGCGATCATCAGCAGCAGGGCGTGCACGGCCGGCTCGTCCCGCAACTCCAGAGCGAAGGTGAACCCGAACAGCCCACCGGCCGCGGCCGCCCCTCCGGGTCGCCAGTTGCCCATGATCATAGAAGCCAGGCCGATGAACCCTCTCCCGCCGGTCTGTCCCTCCCGATAGATCCGGGCAAATTCGGTTACCAGCATGGCGCCCCCCAATCCAGCCATTCCCCCCGAAAGCATCACTCCCAGATATTTCATCCGATATACATTCACCCCCAGGGACTCAGCTGCCACCGGATGCTCCCCCACCGAGCGCATCCGCAGTCCCAGGGGGGTTTTCCACAGGAACCACCAAGAAGCGGGTACCAGCACCACCGCCAGCACCACCGCCCATGAAACACCAACGGTCAGTCCCCGGACCAGCCCGGCCAAATCGGAGAGGAAAAACCAGCGTTGAGATTCCAGGGCTCCCAGCCAGTCGGGGCTTTCCCATCCCAGGATCTCCCCACCGGAGAGGACGGGCAGCGACCCCTTGCCGATGACCCCCGAGATTTGAGGCGACTGGGTGGCGCCTCCTCCCGTGTCGGCCCCATAGCTGACCACCGACAGAAATCTCATCCCCCCGAAGGCCAGGATGTTGATTGCTACTCCCGAAACGATGTGATCAACATTGAACGTGACGGTTGCGAGAGCATGAAGCAAACCGCCCACCGCCCCGGCTATCACCCCGACCGCCAGGCCGGTCCAAGGCCCCCACAGCCATCCTGCCCAGGCCCCGAACCAGGTGCCGAGGATCATCATTCCCTCCAGTCCGATGTTGACGATTCCCACCCGTTCGGCGTAGACCCCGCCCAGACCAGCCAGGAATATGGGGGTTCCCAACCGCAATGCGGCGCCGAAAGTGCCACTGGAGGTGAGGTCAGGAGTGTCGGCCAGCGTCCGGGTGACGGCGAGCGTAGCCACCATTCCCAGGGCCAGCCACAGCCAGCGGTTGCTACGCATCATCTGAGCGCGGGGAGACAAAAGACTGGTCATGACCCGCTCTCCCCGGGGGCCTCGGCTGGGCTGACGGCTTGGAGAGCTCCGGTCACCGAGCGGCTCTCAGCCGCCCGGGTCCGCACTTCCACCACCGCGTAGGCCACCACCACCGACAAGAGGATCACTCCCTGGAGAATGAAGACGATCTCTTTGGGGATTCCCCGCAGGTCGAGGATCTGGGTGGCCCGGTCGAACCAGCCAAACAGCAGCGCTCCAGCTGCCATTCCCACCGGATGGTTGCGGCCCAGCAGCGCCACCGCGATGCCGGTGAAGCCCAGCATGGTGGGAAAGTCGATGGTGTAGCGATGGAAGAATCCCAGCAGGTGGGCCATTCCCACCAGACCGGCGATTCCCCCGCTGATCACCATGGTCAGCACCACCATCCGGTTGGGATCGATACCGGCTGCCCGAGACGCTCCCGGGCTTGCCCCCGAGGCGCGTAACTCGAAGCCGAAGCGGGTGTGGTTTACCAACACATGGAAGCCGAACCCCGCCGCCACCGCGACTATCACCATTCCATAGAGGTTCACCCTGCCCGGATCCAACCCGACCGCTTCCAGCGCCTGGTTAAGGGAGGGAAGCCGACCCGAAGCAGGGATTTCAGGGGTTTTAATCACCAGGTCGCCAGGGGGGTTCTCCTGCCGCAGCCAGTTGGCCAGGAGGAACGCCCCGAGGCCGGTGGCGACATAGTTCAACATGATGGTGGAGATGACCTCGTGCACCCCACGCTTTACCTTGAGGTATCCGGCGAAACCCGACCAGACGGCGCCCACCGCCATGGCCGTGACCATGATCGCCAGCACATGCAAAGGGGCGGGGAGGGTGATGGCCGCTCCCACCGCGGCGGCGATCAGCACCGCAATCCGGTATTGGCCTTCCACGCCGATGTTGAACAGTCCCATCTTGAACCCCACCGCCACCGCCATCGCCGAGAAGTAAAGGGGAACTGCCCGGTTCACCGCCGAGGCGAGCGAGTCGACCCGCACTCCGTACTCGAACATCTGCCCATAGGCCTCGAAGGGATTGTTACCCGAAAAAGCCAGAATCAGACCCGAGACCGCCAAGGCGAAGAGGATCGCCAAACCAGAAGAAACAACCGCGTACAAAAGGCGGCGGTTGGCTCTCACAACGAAGCTCCGGTCATGTAAGAGCCGAGTTGCGCGGGAGTGACCTCCTGAGGATCAAGGGTGGCGACCAGCTTTCCCCGAAGGATCACCATCAGGGTGTCGGAGAGGCCGATCAACTCGTCGAGATCGGCCGAGATCAGCAGCACTCCCAGACCTTCTGCGCGAGCCGCACGGATGCTCTCCCAGATCGCAGCCTGCGCCCCCACATCGATACCTCGGGTGGGATGGGAGGCCAACAGCACCTGAGGCTCGGCCAGCATCTCCTTTCCCACCAGCAGCTTTTGCTGATTGCCGCCCGACAGAGCGTGGATCTTGACCTCCACTCCCGGGGTCCGAACATCGTAACTCTCCACCACCTCCTCGGTGCGCTGACGGGCGCCCTTTCGATCCACCAGCATCCCCCGGGTAAAAGGCGGGCGGCTTTGATGACCCAACATGGCGTTTTCCCACAGGGGCGACTCCAGCAGCAAGCCCCGGGCGTGCCGATCGGCGGGGATCAGCCCGATTCCGGCTTCTCTGCGACGGAGGGTGGACAAAGGCTTGATGTCCTCCCCGTTGAGTGTCACCCGCCCTGAGTCTGCGGGCCGCATTCCGACCAGTAGTTCCACAAGTTCCCCCTGCCCGTTGCCTTCAACCCCGGCTATGCCCAGCACTTCCCCGCGGTGGATTTTGAACCCGACATCTTCGATCACCCAACGGTCCCCCTCTTCGGAAAGTGTGCCCAGGCCCTCGGCCTCAAGTAGAACCTGCGGGGTAACGGTGGACTCTCGGGTATCTGGAGTGGGTAGCTCGGCGCCGACCATTAGCTCGGCCAACTCCCGAGTGGTGGTTTGTCTGGGGTCGGCGGTGGCCACCGTCCGGCCCGCCCGGATGACGGTTATCGAATCGGCTATGTCGAGCACCTCGTCGAGCTTGTGCGAGATGAAGATGATGGTCACCCCTCTCTCTCGCAACTCCCGCAGCGACACGAAGAGCTTTTCCACTTCCTGGGGCACCAACACCGCGGTGGGTTCGTCCAGAATGAGAATCTGCGCTCCCCGGAATAGCACTTTTGCAATTTCCACCCGCTGCTTCTCCCCTACCGACAGTTCTTCCACCATCTGGTCGGGATTGAGGGCGCCCTCCCCGCTTATATCGAGGATCCGCCGCTTCGCCTCTCGAAAATTGATCATCACACCGTCGCGGGGCTCGGCACCCAAAATCACGTTCTCCAGTACGGTCATCTGCTCGGCGAGCATGAAATGCTGGTGCACCATTCCGATCCCCGCCGCTATCGCGTCCCGGGCCGAGGACATGACGATTTCTTCGCCCCTTATGCGAATCTTCCCCTCATCGGGAGGAATCATCCCATACAGTATCTTCATCAGGGTGGATTTGCCCGCCCCGTTCTCACCGACCACCGCATGAATCTCCCCTTCTCGCACCACCAAATTGATCCGGTCGTTGGCTATCACTCCTGGGTACCGTTTGGTGATTTTCACCAACTCTATGGCAAGGTTGCTCACCCGTCAGACATTACCACCGACCCGGTCCTCCCCCCGCTCCTAACGATATTTCTTAACCGGCGTCCCAGCGCACGAACCATTACAACTCACCGGGATACCCGCCCAAAGAGACGGGGCGCCCATCTGGGCGCCCCGTCTACAAGATCTGGGATAAGATCTATATCACGGCGCTTGCGGAACGGTGATCGCTCCTGACACCACTTGGGCTTTCAGGTCATCGAGTTGGGCGGCGATATCGGACACATGCCCACCGGTGGTGGAGTATCCGACCCCGTCATCGGCGAGATTGAAAGTGCGGTAACCACCTGCGAAGGTGTCGTCGACAAAAGCGGAGATGGTCTCATAGACCGCCACATCCACCCGCTTCAGCATCGAGGTCAGGATGTAAGGCTGGAACTCGTCGCCGGCGGTCAGATACTGATCGGAGTCCACCCCGATCGCCCAGACATGGCTGCCGGTGCTCTCACTGTGTTCCTTGGCGGCCTGGAAGAGCCCGCCTCCCGAACTTCCCGCCGCGTGGTAAACCACATCGGCGCCGGCCTGATACATGGCAGCCCCGATCTCCTTGCCTTTGGCGGGATCGGTGAACCCGGCGAAATCGGGCGGCTGGGAGATGTACTTGATATCGATCTCGATGCCGGGATCAATGTGACGTACCCCCGTGATAAACCCCGCCTCGAACTTCTTGATCAGGTCGATCTCCACCCCACCGATGAAACCCACCTTGCCGCTCGTGGACTTCAGCGCGGCGGCCGCGCCCACCAAAAAGGAACCCTCGTGTTCAGCAAAGCCCAAAGCAACCAGGTTGCTATCGGCGGTGAGATCGGGGACGAAGCCATCAATCAAAGCGAAGTCGGCCTCCGGATAGGCGTCGGCCGCGGCGGCGATGGCATCGGTGAACAAAAAGCCCACTCCAAACACCAGTTGGGCGCCGTCATCGGCGGCGAGATTCAAAAGCTCGTCGCGGTTTTCTCCTCCGGCGGTGGGTTCCAGTTCGCTGGAAGTGACGCCCAGCTCCTCGGTGGCCAGATCCAACCCGGCGGCGGCGGCGTCGTTGAACGACTGGTCACCTCGGCCCCCGATGTCAAAGACCACATACACCGAAGTGTCGTCGCCACCACCGCATGCGGCTAGCAGCAACGACAGCCCCATGAAGATGGACAACCCGATTAATCTCTTTTTCATATAAGTCTCCTTGTCAGCAGTTACGATTTCGGACTTGGAACATACCTTCCCCGACCTCAAAGCATACCAATCTCAAAAGCGAGCGTAGCCTGAGGGCCACTTTACACATGCTTACCGACCCCCGTCTTTCCTCGCCGCCCGCAGAATGGGGAGTGGAAGTGGTGAAGGAAGCCGTTGCGGTGGCGATCAGGCAGTGGCGCGCCGAGCGGTTCGCCGCTCCGAGGTTTGATTACCCGGGCCCGCCTGCCCATCTCCGGGACGGACCCTGGTTTGATTACGCCACCCTCACGGTCTCGGTGCTTGCCTGCCTGTGGCCTCCCCGAGGCGCGGAGATGTGGTCCATCGACTACGGAAAACAAAGGCTCACAGACGCTCCGGCTCTGTTCGGAGCCTTCACCAAATGGATGGGCTCCGCCACCCGACCGGATCTCGGGGCCATGTCGGAGTTCACTCCTGCCGATACCCGGCGCCTTTTCACCGGCCGGGGTGTCTTGCAGTTGGTTCCCGAACGAGGCGCCAGGATCGCCGACGTAGCCGCCGCACTGCTGGAACGCTGGGACGGCGCCGCTCTGCACCTGGTGGAAGAGGCGAAATGGGACGGCCCCGAAGTGGTCGAGATGCTGGCTTCCACCCTCCCCGGATTTGAAGATCGGGTCTCGGTCGGCGGACATCACCTCCGATTCCGAAAGCTCGCTCACCTGGCGGCGGCGATCATGGCATCCCGGTCATCTGTCTCGTGGTCGGGGATGGATTCCTTTCCGGTTTATCCCGATTACATGCTTCCCCGGTTTCTTCGCCACCTGGGGATACTTCACTACGCGCCGCGTCTGGCCGAAGCAATCGACTCCCGCGCGGAGATTCCCCGTCACACCACAGAGGAAGCGGCCATCCGCTGGGCGACGGTCCGCGCCGGCCACCTGCTGGTGGAGGGATTCGGCCAGGCAGGTGTTGCGGTGACCGGTCCCAGACTCGACTATTACCTTTGGAAAGAGGCGGTTCTGGGGTCGGAGGCTTCCCGGATGGGTGAGCATCATCGAACCGTCACCCTGGATTATTAGCAGGCGCCGGTCGGGCTCCGGCTAAGGGCGATCAGCCCGAAGAAGCGGCTTCGACCTCCGAGCGGTCGTCATAGACCTCAAAACCCTCCAGCACCAACTCGTCGTTTTCTTCGTCCAGGCTGACCAAGATGGTGGTGCCCGCCGAAAATTCCCCCATGAGAACCTTCTCGGAGAGCGGGTCCTCCACATAGCGCTGGATGGCTCTCCGCAGAGGCCGGGCGCCCAGGTCGGGGTCGTAGCCCACTCTGGCGAGATAACCCTTGGCGGAGTCGGCGACCACCAGTTCGAGCCGCTGGGCCCGGACTTGGTCCATAACCCTCTTCAGCAACAGGTCGATGATCTGTTTGATCTCTTCGGAAGTGAGCTCCCGGAAGACGATGATCTCATCAATCCGGTTCAGAAATTCGGGTCGGAAATGGCGCTTCAACTCATCGAAAAGTCTGCTGCGCATCTGCTCATAGCCGGCTTCACTCGAATCGCTCTGGAACCCAACCGACTTCTTCCGAAGTTCCTTGGTGCCCAGGTTGGAGGTCATGATGATCACCACGTTCTTGAAGTCCACCGACTTTCCATGGGAATCGGTGAGCCGACCATCCTCTAGGATCTGCAGCAGAATGTTGAAGACATCGGGGTGAGCCTTTTCGATCTCGTCGAAGAGCACCACCGAGAACGGGCGCCGCCGGATGGCTTCGGTGAGCTGTCCACCCTCGTCATAGCCCACGTAGCCGGGAGGTGATCCGACCAGTCGGCTGACCGTGTGCTTCTCCATGTACTCGGACATGTCGATCTGGATGAGAGCGTCTTCGTTTCCGAACAGGAACTCGGTGAGCGCCTTGGCCGACTCGGTCTTGCCCACTCCCGAAGGCCCCAGGAATATAAACGACCCGGATGGGCGTTTGGGGTCTTTCAATCCGGCCCGGGTGCGCCGAATGGCCCGGCTGACCGCGGCGATGGCGTCGTGTTGGGCGACTATCCGGCGGTGGAGTTCTTCCTCCATGTTCACCAGTCGGGAGGTTTCCTCTTCGGTGAGGCGATGAACCGGGATGCCTGTCCACTGGGCCAGCACTTCGGCAATCTCGTCTTCGTCGATAACCGAGGCTTCGGACACCTCTCCTCCCTTGGCGATAGCCTTCTCCATCTCTTTGCGGATGCCTTTTTCCTGGTCACGCAGCTCGGCGGCCTTCTCGAACTCGTCGGAGTCGACGGCATCCCTTTTCTGGAGGCGAATGTCGGACAGTTTTATGTTCAACTCCTCCACTTCCGGGAGGGGGGACAGGCTGTACAGCTTCTTGCGGCTGCCCGCCTCGTCCATCAAGTCGATGGCCTTGTCGGGCAGAAAGCGATCCGAGACGTACCGGTCGGCCAGGTTGACCGCCGTAACGATGGCCTCGTCGGTGAAGACCACCTGATGGAAGTTTTCGTACCGGTCTTTGAGGCCCATGAGGATCTCGACCGCGTCGGATATGTTGGGCTCATCCACTTGGACCGGCTGGAACCGTCGGGCGAGCGCCGAGTCTCGCTCGAAGTGCTTGCGGTACTCATCCAGAGTGGTGGCGCCGATGGTTTGCAGTTCGCCACGCGCCAGCATGGGCTTGAGGATGGAGGCAGCGTCGATCGCCCCCTCGGCGGCGCCGGCGCCCACCACGGTGTGGATTTCGTCCAAGAAGATGATGACGTTGCCGCGCTTTTTGATCTCTTTCAGCACCTTCTTCATCCGCTCCTCAAAGTCTCCCCGGTATCTGGTGCCGGCCACCATCGCGCCGAGGTCGATGGTGTAGAGGGTCTGGTTGCTCAATGAGCGGGGAACCTCTCCTCCCACGATCCGCTGGGCCAGTCCCTCCACAATGGCGCTTTTCCCCACCCCGGGCTCCCCGATCAACACCGGGTTGTTCTTGGTGCGGCGCGCCAGGATCTGCATCACCCGGTCGATCTCGCGCGACCGTCCGATCACCGGGTCGAGGATCCTTTCGCGGGCAGCCTGAGTCAGGTTGCGGCCGAACTGGTCGAGAATGCTCGACCCTGACCGATGGCCTTCCCGGCTGGCGCCGGTCCGAGCGCTCTGGGGGGAAGGCTGGCCCTTTGGTCTACCTCCCTCTCCTCCGGAGCCGGACAACTCCGTCAACACCGTCTGGCGGATCTTCTGCAGTCCCGGCTCGGCCTGGCCGAGCACCTGGGCAGCAACGCCTTCGCCCTCCCGGATCAAACCCAACAGGATGTGTTCGGTGCCGATGTAGTTGTGGCCCAACTGGAGTGCCTCACGCAGGGCAAGCTCCAGCACCTTCTTGGCCCGAGGGGTAAACGGAATGTGGCCGGTGGGCGCCTGCTGTCCCACTCCCACCGTCTCGATTACCGTGTCCCGGGTGGTGTTCAAGTCAATACCCAGGCTCCCCAGGGATTTGGCGGCCACGCCCTCGCCTTCTGCAAGGAGCCCCAGCAAAAGGTGCTCCGTGCCGATGTATTTGTGGTTCATCTTGCGCGCTTCTTCCTGCGCCATGACGACCACCCGCCGGGCCCGGTCGGTAAATCGCTCAAACAAAGAAATCTCCTGACTGCGCTTACGCCCCGGGGTGCCTCCGGGCTTCCTAGTCTATAACAGCTACAGGACACCATTAGCTGTTCCCTCTCAGAGTATAAAACGAGTACCACCACATTGTTTTCATCTTTCCTTCCCCATGGATAGCTTTCGCGATCTCATAGACATCCCTCAGGTCTGGGCCCGTCTGGAAGACGTGGAGGGTCGTCTGCTGGAAGTCAGCACCTCCCAGGACCCCTATATGACCCAAATCTCCCAGCATCTGCTCCGGGCGGGAGGCAAACGCCTCCGTCCCCTCCTGGCGCTCCTGGCGGCCAAGCTGGGGCCTTCCGACGACCGGCGGGCGGTGGAAGCGGCCGCGGCGGTGGAACTGATCCATGTGGGGAGCCTCTATCACGATGATGTGATCGACGAGTCCGACACCAGAAGAGGCGCTCCCTCGGTGAACGCCAATTGGGACAACACCCTGGCCGTTCTGGCCGGAGACTTTTTGATCTCCCGAGCTTCAGAGGTGGCCTCCACCTATCTCGACATGGAGTCGGTACGGATGCTGGCCTCTACCTACACCGAACTGGTGGAGGGCCAAACCCTGGAATTCCAGTTGGTGGGCAGGCTCGACCAGGACATTTCCCAATACCAGAAGGTGATCGACCTGAAGACCGCCAGCCTGATCCGCACCTCCGTCTACGTGGGGGCGCGAGCCGCCGATGCCTCGCCGCTGGTGGTCGACACGCTCGGCGTCTGGGCTTTCGAACTGGGCAGAGTCTTCCAGATAGCCGACGACGCTTTGGACCTGGTTGCCACCACCGACCTTCTGGGAAAGCCGGCCGGCGCCGATATCCGGGAGGGGACCTTCACCCTTCCGGTGCTGTTGGCCGCCCGCGGGAAGCAGGGCCGGCGGGTGATCGAATTGTTGGGCCATCCACCCCCCTACCCCGAAGAGGCGGTGAAAGAGGTGATAGACGTGGTGACAGAGGGAGGCTATGTGGATCGAGCGCTGTCGACGGCATTGGAGCATGCAGAGGTGGCTTTGAATGCCTTGTCAGGGTTGCCGAGCGAAGCGACCACGGCCGTGCTGGGGAGGCTGGGAGGATATCTGCTCGACAGGGTGGAGTCCGCCCGACAAGCGCTATAGGCGAGGAGTTGGGGCGGGGATCAGTTCCAGAGTTGGCGGAAGAGCCGCACCCAGTTCTCCCCCATGATCGCCGCAATGTCCTCTTCTGAATAGCCGCGGGCGGCCAGACCTTCGGCAAGGCGGGGGATATGGCCGGGGCCGGCGATGTTTCGCGGCCAGTCGACGTAATCGGAGAGGTCGTCGGCGGTCCAACGTCCCTTCCGGTTCCACTCTCCGAAATCGGCCCCGCCACCCGTCCAGAAGTCAAGCCCCAGACCGACATGGTCGGAGCCGATCATCTCCACCAGATAGTCGATGTGGTCCAACAGGTCCGAGAGGTTGGCGCCCACCCCGTCGGTGCGGAGGAACGAGGAGACGGCGTTCACACCCACCAGGCCACCCCGCTCGGCCACCGCCCGGATCTGTTGGTCGGTGATGTTGCGGGGATGATCGAACAGTCGCTTGACATTGGAGTGGGAAAACACCGTGGGCCGAGAAGAAGCCTCGATGGCCTCCAGGGTGCAGCGCTGTCCGGTGTGGGAGAGGTCGATCACCAATCCCAGCCGGTTCATCTCCTTTATTAGATCCTTTCCGAAAGCGGAAAGGCCGGCGTCTTCAGGTTCGAGGCACCCATCCCCCACCGCGTTGCGATGGTTGTAGGTGAGTTGGATCATCCGTACGCCCAGCCCCTGATAGGCCTCCAGCAGATCCAGGTCCTCGCCCAGGGGCGTGGTGTTCTGGAAATGAAACGCCACCCCCAGCCGTCCGTCGCCCAACGCATCCAGGTCCGAAGACGAGGCGACATGAAACAGCCGCTCGTCTTCTTGCAACCAACGCCGCCACCTACCCACCCGTCGGAGAGCCTCCCCCGGACGCTCATGAGTGGCCACCGTAGGAATCGCCAAATCAGCCCCACCCACCAGCCACCCCTCCCAAGCATCAGGATGGGACAACAGCGGCGTACACCCATCCACCACCACCGACCGGTATTGCGTCATCTCCTCATCCTCTTTGTTGCCACCGAATGTCACACACCCTTTTTAGGCTTATAGAGCCAATCTAGTTTCAGAGCACTCACAAATATGCAACGGACACGCTCCACCACCAAGGGAAACAGAAACGACAGCGGCGCTATCACCGGTTATGAAGCCGAGCTATGGGAAATGG
Source organism: Acidimicrobiia bacterium (assembly GCA_965248705.1). Lineage (GTDB taxonomy): Bacteria > Actinomycetota > Acidimicrobiia > Spongiisociales > ZC4RG35 > Bin76. Next base: position 2,141,773 of record CBDFJY010000002.1, read on the forward strand.
CAGACGCGCTGCGGGGCAGCATGGATGCCGCCGAGTACAAGCATGTGGTGCTCGGTCTGATCTTCCTCAAGTACGTCTCCGACGCCTTCGAAGAGGTGCATGCCGAACTTGAAGCAGAACGTGACGAAGGTGCTGATCCCGAAGATCGGGACGAGTATCGAGCCGAAAACGTCTTCTGGGTTCCTAAGGAAGCGCGCTGGCCGCATCTCCAGGCGCATGCCCGCCAGCCTGACATCGGGGAGTTGGTGGACGACGCCATGTCTGCCGTCGAGCAGGACAACCCTGTTCTGAAGGGCGTGTTGCCCAAGGAATATGCCCGTCCTACTCTGGACAAACGGCGTCTTGGCCAGCTCATTGATCTCATCGGCAACATTAAGGTCGGTGACAAGGAAGCACGCTCGAAGGATGTGCTGGGCCGGGTTTATGAATACTTCCTCTCCCAGTTCGCCAGCGCCGAAGGGAAGAGAGGCGGTGAGTTCTACACAGCTCGCAGCGTAGTAAAACTGCTTGTGGCGATGCTGGAACCCTATCGAGGCCGGGTCTACGATCCCTGCTGCGGCTCGTCCGGCATGTTCGTCCAGTCGATGGAATTCATCGATGCTCATGTCACCGGAAACGGCAACGGCGGCAGGGCGCAGGCCGACATTTCCATCTACGGGCAGGAATCGAACTACACCACTTGGCGACTGGCCAAAATGAATCTGGCCATCCGGGGCATCGAGGGCCAGATCGCCCACGGCGACACCTTCCACAATGACCGCCATCCCGATCTCAAGGCCGACTACATCCTCGCCAATCCACCCTTCAACACAAAAGACTGGGGCGGCGAGCGGCTGCGCGAGGATAAACGTTGGAAGTACGGCGTGCCTCCTGCCCGCAACGCCAACTTCGCCTGGGTGCAGCACATGATCCACCATCTTTCGCCCCGAGGTCTAGCTGGATTCGTTCTGGCTAACGGCTCGATGTCCTCAAAACAGTCCGGTGAAGGCAAGATCCGCGAAGCCATTATCGAAGCCGACCTGGTGGATTGCATGGTGGCGCTACCCGGAAAACTCTTCTACTCCACCCAAATCCCGGTTTGCCTCTGGTTCCTGGCTCGTGACCGGCGCAGCGCCTCCCACCGCGACCGGACCGGCGAAATCCTCTTTATAGACGCCCGCAAGCTGGGCCGAATGGTCGACCGTACCCACCGAGAACTGACCGACGAAGACATCATCCGTATCGCCGACACCTACCACGCGTGGAAAGGAACGGCAGAGAACAGCAACTACGCCGACATACCGGGCTTCTGCAAAAGCGCCGCCCTTGAAGATGTTCGCAAGCACGACCACATACTCACCCCCGGCCGATACGTTGGTGTAGAACCCCATGAGGACAACGGTGAGCCCTTCGAGGAGAAGATGACCCGCCTCACCGCGCAATGGCGTGAGCAACAGACCGAAGCGCGTAGGCTGGAGGCCGCCATTGAGGACAACTTCCTAAACCTGGGATTCTGATGTTGTCTTCATCCTTAGTGTTTGGTGTAGGAACGCTGTATGAAAAGTGAATGGACAGTGTCCAAGCTCAGTGACGCCTGTAGCGCAATCAACTACGGACTTACAGCTTCAGCGGTGGCAGATAGAGTGGGCCCTCGTTTCCTTCGCATTACGGATATTGTGTCTGGTCCTATTGATTGGAGCACCGTACCTTATGTTGAAGTAGATGACGTTACTATGGAGAAGTACCGGATACGAGATGGTGACATTGTTTTAGCTCGGACCGGTGCTTCAACTGGGGCTAGTTGCTATATCGATAGTCCTCCCCCCGCAGTATTCGCATCCTATTTGGTGCGATTAAGGGTTCATGATAACTTCGACCCGCGTTTTGTCGCTTACTACCTAAAAGGTGATAGATTCCGGTCTTTTATATATGGTGTTCTCGGAGATAAGTCGGCCCAGCCAAATGCAAGCGCATCAACGATGAGCCAGGCTCCACTGTTTGCTCCTAAAAGCAAGGTCGAGCAAGCCGCTATTGCTCATGTACTAGGCACCCTGGACGATAAGATCGAGTTGAACCGACGGATGAACAAGACGCTGGAGGAGATGGCCCGCGCTCTGTTCAAGTCGTGGTTCGTGGACTTCGACCCAGTCCGCGCCAAGATGGAGGGCCGCTGGCGCCCCAGCGAGTCCCTCCCCGGCCTCCCCTCCCACCTCTACGATCTCTTCCCCAACCGCCTAGTGGCCTCAGAGCTAGGCCAAATTCCAGAAGGCTGGGAGGTAAAGCCGCTCGGAGAGGACTTCGAGATCACGATGGGCCAATCACCCCCCGGCAATACGTACAATCAGATTCGAACCGGCCTGCCTTTCTACCAAGGAAGTACCGACTTCGGCTTCCGCTTCCCACGCCGTCGTGTGTACTGCACTGGGCCGACGCGGCTGGCGCAGCGAGGCGATAGCTTGGTGTCCGTGCGCGCGCCCGTTGGAGACCTCAACATGGCGCTTGAACAGTGCTGTGTCGGACGCGGCGTCGCCTCGGTACGGCATCGTAGCGATAGCCGCTCCTTTACCTACTACGCGATGCAGGCGCTCCGTACGAGTTTCCGACTCTTCGAGGCTGAGGGAACTGTCTTTGGTGCATTGACCAGCAAAGACTTTCAGGCAATGCTACGGGTTTCACCTCCGGACAAGATGGTCGCGTTCTTTGATGCTTGGTGCTCACCACTTGATCGCCACATCGAGGTAAACGAAAGAGCGTCCCTTTTGCTCGCTGCGCAGCGCGACTCGCTGCTGCCGCAGCTGGTGTCTGGTGAACTGCGACTTGAGAACTGGGAAGGAGACAACACATGACTGTGACCAATTATTTTCAAGATGTAGAGTATGAGATGGCGAGAAAATCCGAAGCGATCAGACGGGCCTTTAAGCGTCATCATCCAAGTGCTGGTCAAAATTTAGAAGATATTGTTGGGAAGTTTCTTCAAGACCACCTGCCTAGGCGTTTTGGGGTTAGTACTGGCTTTGTAATTTCTCATAATGAACAATTTTCTCAACAAGCTGATCTCCTAGTAGTTGATAATCAGAACAACGTGCCACTATATCTTGATGTTTCAAACAAGCTTTGGCCTGTAGAAGCTGTGTATGCTCTGATTGAAGTTAAGGCTGAGTTAAATAAGCGCAGTCTTCAGGATTCCTTAAAGAAGGGAAGAGCCTTTAAGTCGTTGGAACGTCGATATCATGAAACTGGGAGGAAAAAACAACATACAGGCAGCTCATTATTTGTCATATGGGCTTTCGAATCCATAAAACCAGTGACTCTTAAGGCCCACCTCATGGAAGAGCTGTCTGAAGTCCCTCCAAAGGAGCAGCCTGATTTAATTGTCGTCCCTGAATGTTTGGTGGCAATATCTGGTTACTATCTGGAGACAGTCAGAATTGGTGAGCCTGGCAGCCACTTCCGCCGAGAGCGAGAAACCCGATCTATTGGAGATATCTCACTTCCGGAGCCCGCCGAGTTGTATGACCTGGGTAAAAGGTCTCTACATGTATGGTATGTGTGGTTTGATTCGTGGATTCGCCGGGCTGGTGTTCGTTTTCCAGATCCGATGTTATATTTGCAACAAGATCAGTTGTTCGGAACAAGGATTTAGTTTTTACTTACCCCCTTTCTGCCCTTAACGAGGCCGACGTTGAAGCGGCTGCCCTTGAGTGGCTGGGTGGTCTTGGCTGGTCTGTTGCCTACGGGCCGGATTTGATTGTGGAGAGCACCGAGGCCGAACGCTCCAGCTATGAGAAGGTGGTGCTGGAGCAACGATTGCGGGATGCCTTGGGCGAGATCAATCCTGAACTCCCCGCCGAAGCGCTGGAGGACGCTTTTCGCAAGCTGACTCGCCCTCAGGGTTCCACCACCGAAGCACGCAACCGGGAGTTTCATCGCATGTTGGTGGAGGGGGTGACTGTTGAGCACCGGGAAGATGACGGGGCGATCCGTGGTGGGCAGGTGCAGGTAATCGACTGGGATCATCCCAGTGGCAACGACTGGTTAGCAGTGAATCAGTTCACCGTCACCGAGAGTCGGAATAACCGCCGGCCTGATGGTGTGCTGTTCCTCAACGGTCTGCCGGTGGGCATTATCGAACTCAAGAACCCGGTGGATGAGGACGCCACCATCTGGACGGCCTGGCGGCAACTTCAGACCTACAAGGCGGAACTGCCAACCCTGTTTTCCATGAACGAGATTCTCATCGTGTCCGACGGCGCCCAAGCCCGCCTCGGGACACTCACCGCCGGGCGGGAGTGGTTCAAGCCTTGGCGAACATTCTCCGGCGAGAAGTTGGCCGATCCGCACATGACGGAATTGCAGGTGATGCTGGAGGGGGTTTGCTCCCCGGACAGGTTTCTTACTCTCCTCAGAGACTTCATCGTGTTTGAAGACGACGGGAGCGGGACTTTGGAGAAGAAGATGGCTGGGTACCACCAGTTCCACGCGGTGCAGGTGGCCGTTGAAGAGACTCTTCGGGCAGCCGAGTTGCAGAAAACACTGAGCGATGTCAGCAGAAAGTCCAGCGCTTCCAGTGGTCGAAAGCTCGGTGGCAGTCCCGGAGATCGGCGGATCGGAGTGGTGTGGCACACCCAAGGGTCGGGCAAGAGCCTGACCATGGCGTTCTACGCGGGTGCCATTATCCGCGAGTTGACTATGGGCAATCCGACCATCGTGGTGCTAACCGACCGAAATGACTTGGATGATCAGCTCTTTGGCACCTTCTCTCGCTGCCAGGAATTGCTGCGCCAACCGCCGGTGCAGGCGGAGAGCCGGGCGGATCTCCGCCAAAAGCTCTCGGTTGAGTCGGGCGGGGTGGTGTTTACCACCATTCAGAAGTTCTTTCCCGATGAGAGGGGCGATACCCATCCCACGCTTTCAGAGCGCGACAACATCGTTGTGATCGCCGACGAGGCACACCGCAGCCAATACGATTTCATCGACGGCTTTGCCCGACACATACGTGACGCTCTCCCCCGCGCTTCTTTTATCGGCTTCACGGGAACGCCCATCGAACTGAAGGACGCCAACACGCGGGCCGTGTTCGGTGACCACATCAGTATCTACGACATTACGCGGTCGGTTGAGGATAAAGCCACGGTTCCCATCTACTACGAGAGCCGGCTGGCCAAGTTGGAGCTTGATGAAAACGAGCGGCCGTCAATCGACCCGGAGTTCGAGGAAGTCACCGAGGGCGAGGAGGTCGAGAGCAAAGAGAAGCTTAAGACCAAATGGGCACAACTGGAAGCGATTGTTGGTACCGAAAAGCGTCTGCGGGTTATCGCCAAGGACATCGTCGCTCATTTCGACCAAAGGCTGGATGTCCTGGACGGCAAGGCGATGGTGGTGTGCATGAGCCGGCGTATCTGCGTTGGCCTCTATCGGGAGTTGGAAAGGTTGCGCCCCGAATGGTGTCATGAGGAGGACGAGAAGGGGATCATCAAGGTCGTGATGACCGGTTCCGCTTCCGATCCCCTGGATTGGCAGCAGCACATCAGGAATAAACCCCGGCGAGAAGCGCTGGCCAAGCGTTTTCGTGATCCGGACGATCCGTTGCAAGTCGTGCTCGTGCGTGATATGTGGCTCACCGGTTTCGACGCGCCCAGCCTTCACACCATGTATGTGGACAAACCGATGCGTGGCCACGGGTTGATGCAGGCCATCGCCCGTGTTAATCGGGTGTTCAAAGACAAGCCCGGCGGTCTGGTGGTGGACTATCTGGGCCTCGCTCACGAATTGAAGCGAGCCCTGGCGATTTATACCGAGAGCGGAGGCACTGGGAAGACTGCTCTTGATCAAAACGAAGCGGTGGCGGTGATGCAAGAGAAGTACGAGATTTGCTGCGACTTGTTCTACGGTTTCGACTGGTCCAAGTGGATCACCGGAACTCCTCAGGAGAAGTTGGGCTTGTTGCCCAGCGCGCAGGAGCACATCCTGGCCCAAGAGAACGGAAGGGACCGTTGTCTGGTCGCCGTACGTGAGCTTTCTCAGGCTTTCGCGCTGTCTGTGCCCCATGAGGAAGCGTTGCGCATCCGAGATGATGTGGGCTTTTTCCAGTCAGTCCGAGCGGTGCTGGCCAAACGGGATCTTGGTGAGATAAAGCTGGAGGAAGAAATGGACCACGCGGTGCGCCAGATCATCTCCCGCGCGGTGGCGCCGGACGGGGTAATGGATATCTTCGCGGCCGCCGGGCTGAACAAACCAGACATATCGATCCTGTCAGAAGAGTTCCTTGCCGAGGTGCGGACGATGCCCCACCGCAACCTGGCCGTAGAACTGCTGCAGAAGCTGCTGAGGGGAGAGCTTGCCACCCGACGCCGCAAGAACGTGGTGCAGGCGCGTTCTTTCTCCAAGATGCTCGAACAGGCCTTGCGCCGCTATCAGAACCGTGCGATAGAGGCGGCACAGGTGATCGAGGAACTGATAGAACTAGCCAAAGAGATGCGGGAGGCGAGCGCCAGAGGCGAAGAGTTAGGTCTTTCGGAAGAGGAGTTGGCCTTCTACGACGCGCTGGAAACCAACGACAGCGCCGTGCAGATCCTCGGTGACGAGGTCCTCAGCACCATCGCCCGAGAGCTTGTCGAGACCATTCGGAACAATGTCACCATCGACTGGACCCTGCGGGAAAACGTGCGCGCCAACCTGCGGCGACTGGTCAAACGCACCCTTCGCAGGCACGGCTACCCACCAGACAAACAAGAAAAAGCCACCCGCACCGTTCTGCAACAGGCCGAAGCCCTATCAGAGGCCTGGGCCGCTTGACGATCGTGGTGACCGATTTCGCCAGGATTGGTCTCGAAGCGAATCAGGCCGCCGTGCTGACATCGCCCTGGGATCAACCACTGCACTGTCAAGATCATGGGCGACGAACTGCAGCACAATCGGAGAAAACTTGTCAAACGGTCTCCAACAAAGTCACCATGGACTGGACCCTGCGGAAATGTCCGCGCTAATCGGCGCCGCTTTGTTAGGCGCACCCTACGTAGGTACGGCCATCCCCCGGACATACAGCAAAAAGCCACCCTCACCGTCCTCCAACAGCCAGAGTTGCTGTCCGAAGCCCGGGCCACCAGAAATCAGAAGATACACGGTTTATCTCAGGCGGTCCTAGTTCGTTTCAATCGTCGGTATCAACTAAAGAGCTTATCGGGTTGCTGTGGGAACCCGGACAGATTCTTCTTACATAGTGATTGTTTTAACAACTTAGAGTTATTTGGCCGTGGTTTGTCACACCCCTCTGGCATAATATTGGACATGAACAAAGAAGCAATGAACGGCCATTTGATGAACGAGGCGCGTATGTTGGCGCCCACCCTGGCGGTGGGCGAGGCGACTGTGGAACAGTTGCAGAAACGGGTGCAGTCCACCATCCGGGTGGAGAACCAAGCCGTGGCGGTCCGGGCCGAGACAGTGGCGGAGTTACGGCGTCGGGAAGGAGAGGAGCTAGCGGAAACGGTGCTTCGGGAAAAGGGTCTGTTGTCCCGCCGCCGGGCTCGGTCGGAATTAGAAACCGCGGACGAACTTTCCAAGTTGCCACGGACTGCGAAGGGTTTGCGTGATGGGGAGATCTCCTATGACAATGCCCGGATCATCGCGGGAGCTTCCCAACGGGGCAAGATCGACGAAACCAAACTGGCCGACATTGCCAAGATTCAGTCTCCGGACAAGTTCGCGGGGACGGTCCGCAAACACGAACAAGAGCGCTCCAAGGACGACGGCATGACAAGGCTGGAGCATCAGCGGTCCCGACGGTATGCGAAGGTCAGCACCGATCCCGACGACGGAATGGTTATCCTGTACGGCCGGTTCGATCCCATCACCGGCGCTCGGATCAAGACGGTGCTATCGCACAAGATGGACCAACTGTGGCGGGCTGAGGACCCTCGAAACCGATGCACTCCGGGGCAGCGGATGGCCGACGCCCTGGAGATACTCCTCACCCGCCCCCACCCGGATGAGGATGATGGTCGGTCCCAAGGGACCAGGTTGTTGTTGATCGCCGAATACGACGTCATCACCAGAGAACTCCGAAAAGCACGTCTTGCTGATGGGACTCCCCTCCCCGCCCAAAAGGTCCGGGAGATGGCCTGTGAAGCCGAGGTGCTCCCCGCCATCTTCCGAGGAGCTTCCCAACCCCTGGACCTGGGAAGAGCCAGACGCCTGGCCAGTCCCGCCCAAAGAATCGCCCTCATAGCCCGCGACCGAAAATGCGTGGGATGTGGAGCCTCGGCCAACTGGTGCCAAGCCCACCACATAATCCCCTGGCAGCCCGGAGGCCCCACCGACCTCGACAACCTTTGCCTCCTCTGCTCCCGCTGTCACCACAAAGTACACGACAACGGCTGGCGAGTGCGCCGGACCCCTACCGGACCGTACTCCCTCCGCCCACCTCCCACCCACTACGGCCGCTCACCCCGCCCACGAAACGAATACCGCGGCCGATACCGCGCCAAACAAAGAAAATAACAAAAAAGAAGGATTAGCGGGTGAGGTAACACATCCAATCGGTCCAACACCATCAACCGTTCTCCGCTCAGCAGCAGTCCGGTCATCTCCAATGCGCTGATAGCCGGGATGGCGAAGGTCCATGATCCATGCGTGGTGACACGGAATGCCTCCGGTTTTGCCAACCTGGATGTCGATGTCACCAACCCTTGGGAAACGCCGTGAAGCCTGGGCCCGCTAATCGCAGTCGACGCGTACCTCAGGCTGGCTGATCGGCGGTTTCGGAGTCTGCGATGGCGGGTGTTATCGGAGTATCTGTGAGGGGTAGTTCGACGATCAATGTGGTTGATTCGCCTGGTTCGGTTTCGACGCGGATGAGGCCGCCGTGCTGGCGTGCTATGTCGCTGGAGAGGGCCAGGCCCAGTCCGGTGCCCTGGTCGGTGGGCTTGGTGGTGAAGAAGGGATTGAAAATCTTGTCGATTACATCTGGAGGGATCCCGCCGCCGTTGTCCCAGACGCGAAATACCACCCGATCCTCTCCTCGATGAGAACTCAGCCGCAACTCCGGTATAAAGGGCTGTCCAGCACCCGCCGCCTCCATGGCCCGCCGCCTCTCGTCTGTCGCATAGCAGGCGTTGCTCACCAGATTTAGGAACACACGGCCCAAATCTTGGGGGATCACTTCCATTTCACCCACCGCCGGGTCGTAGTCCTCGCGTATGGTGAGGTTGAAATCAGGGTCAAGGGCGCGGGCGCTGTGATAGGCCAACGTCATGTGCTCGTGCACCAGGCTGTTCAAGTTCGCAATCCGCTTTTCTCCCGAGTCCCGACCCATCCTCAGCATGTCCTCCACAATGCGGTTGGCGCGCTCGCCGTGGGAACGGATGCGCTCCAGATTGTTCTCGAGATCGCCGGCGATCTCCAAAATAAATGACATATCCTCCTCCTCCACCTGCCCATCGGTGATCCCATCCAGGATCTCTCGAAATTCCTCCAGCAACTCCTCGGAGGCCTCGGAAAAATTCTTCACGAAGTTCAGCGGGTTGCGGATCTCGTGAGCCACTCCGGCGGTCAACTCGCCCAGGGCCGCGAGCTTGCCCTGTGTGACGATTTGCTCCTGCGCCCGGTGCAAGTCGGCCAGCACTTTTTCCAACTCGGAGTTCTTTGCCCCCAGCTCTCCTGCCAGCTTTTCCACCAGGTTGAGGCGCTGCACCTCCAGGGCGTGGCGGCGGAACACCTCCAAAGCCGCAGCCATGTCCGCCACCTCGTCGCGCCCCTTGATCGCCACCTGTGTCTCCAGGTCGCCGTCGGCCATCCGCAGCATCCGGTCGGAAAGCTGGTTGAGGCGGCGCAGCAGCACCCGCCCCACAAACAGCCATGCCATGAGAATGGCGCCGGTGACGCTCACGATGCTGATGGCCAGCAGCAGGGTGCGACCGGTCAGAATCGCCTCATCCGAAGCGAGTGTCGCATCATCTGCTCGCGAGCGCGCCGCGTTCACCAAGCCATCTACCTGGCTTACCAAATCCACGGCCACCACGCGGTTGTTCGCCAGCAATTCGCCTTGGCGTTCAAGCAGGCGCAATTCCTGATCGACCAGATTGAAGCCACTATTTGTCCCCAGTCCGAGACTAAAGAGTTGGGAGAAAAGCTGTTGGAGATCCTCGTGCCATGCGGCTCCACTCAACGCGGCCAGGCTGGTCTCGATCTGTCCGGCGGCGGCCTCGAAACGCTCCCGCAGCGGCTCGATCTGGGAGGCGTCGGAGAGGCTGAAGGAAGTAGCCAAAAGCTGGGTGGAGATGTTGGCGTTCGACTGTATCTCCGACAAGTGGCGGTAAACAACCAACTGATCCTCCGAGAGGTGCTCTTCTCTCGGGGCCGGGGGCTGGCCAAGATTGCGAAAGCCGGTCATGCCGAAAAAGAACTGATCGTCGAGAGCCGGCACCATGATGCCGTCCAACTGTCCTCGGAGCTCCGCCAGTTCAATCTGAAGAACCTCTTTCTGCACGACCAGCCTAGAGAGCTCTACCTTTTCGTTGTAGATGGCCGCGATGTTGGCTATCAGCAATGCAGAGTCGGTCCGGATTTGCTGGTACTGCTCTGTGTCCGCGGTGCTCTCCTCCAATGCGGCCAGTTGCTCCACAAAAGCACTATTTGTCTCGGCAATACCGGCGGCGATTTCGCTAAGTTCCTCTTGGGATGTCGCGGTCGCCAAACGCGGAGCGGCGTCCACCAACGTGCTGCTGAACTGGGCGACCCTGAACGCAGCCGCCAAATCTGGGACCGAGTCCTCGTTGACCACGCTCTGGGCTTCTCCCACCTGGTTGAAGGAGAACCAGCCGACCAGAGCCGCTGCCACGGTGAGTGCCACGGCGCCCCAAATCCCGGAATAGAGTTGTGTGGATATCCGAAAACGGCTCTCCAGCAGGCGTTTCAGAAAGTGTCTCACGGCATCGCTTCATCCAAAGTGTCAATGGGGTAATAAAGCCCGTCCGTGCCAAGCACTGTCCAAAACACGGAGTCTGAACCCTGATTGTCGTTCTCCCCGTAACGAAGTTCGAACCCGTCGAGATCAATAACATCCTCACTGCGCAGGCGCTCGGTGAAACATGCCCGGCTGACTTCCGGTCCGCAACGCTGCAGGGCAGCGACAGCCAAACGCCCGGCCAGATATCCCTCCAGAGAGACGAATCCGGGGACGGCCTCGGGAGCATAAGTCGCCAGAGCGGCGAGATATTCGGCAACAACAGGAATGCTGTCGTCGGTGGGGAACGGCACCACCTGGGTCACGAAAACGCCCGCGCCGTCCGGGCCGAGCATTTGGGCCAGCGCGTTGCTTCCCACAAAAGAGATATTGATAAACACAGGGTCGAAGTTCGTGAACCGCGACCAGGCGATCATGCTCGCCGCCGGGTCATAGGCCCCGATGATGATCACCGCCTGCGGGTTGTTTTCACGGAGGTCGAGCATCGCCGTCTTGACCGCGGTGGTGTTGCGCGTATAGGAACCGACTGCTGTCGGTTCCATGCCACGGCTATCCAGGGCGGCCAGTACCCCGTTGTATCCCGCCCGGCCAAAAGAGTCATCTTGGAAGAGCACCGCAATGCGCGTGATGCCCAGATCCTCGATCAGTCGCGCCACCATCTCCTCGGTCTCCTGGTTGTAGGAGGCTCGCAGGTTCACCACGGTGTCGTTCAACTCCGCGCCCCGCAAGAAGGCGGCGCCGGTGAAGGGAGCGATGTAGGGAACCCCCGCTTCCTTGGCCACGGGCGTGGCAGAACGTGACGTGGGCGTGCCGACCGCGCCGATCAGTGCGAATATTTGCGTCTCGTTGATCAGGCTCTGGGAGTTGCTGATGGCTTCCTCCGGCTCATAGGCGTCGTCCAGAGACACCAACTCAACTTGTCGCCCGTAGACGCCGCCGCGCTGGTTCACCTCGGAAAAGGCTGCCAGAATCCCATATCGCATATTGATGCCCAGTTCCTGGGCGGGCCCGGTAAAAGCAGCCGACTGGCCAAAGAGGATCGCCTCATCGGTGACGCCCGTGGTTCCCTCTTCGGCTGGGCTGTCCCCAGGGCGGGGTTCCTCAACCTGGGTGGTGGAAACCGCAAAGGTCGGAGGGGTGCTCTCGGCATCGGAGGAGGCAGAGCAGGCGCCCAAGCCGACGACAGCCATAAGAGCCATCGCTCCTCCAAACCCCAGCACTGACCGCAGCGTTGTGGACAGACGGAATCTCCGCCTCATGCAAGTCGGCGTGTTATCAGAGTTAGGTGGTTCTGTCCGTCCTCCCACCGGTAATGCATCTCGTCCACCATGGTGCGCACCAGGAAAAGACCCAGACCACCTATCGGCCGGTCCTCCAGCGGCGATGAGATATCTGGCGAGGGGGCATCATTCACCGGATCGAAGGGCTGGCCATGGTCGGTAATTTCGATGGTGGTGGTTTCATCCGCCGAGGTGAGGTTGATATTAATGGGCTGGAGCCCGGCCTCGCTCCCGTAGTTGATGACGTTGAGCGCCATCTCCTCCAGGATCAACTTCACCTGGAAAATCAGGCTGGTGGACCACTGTGCCCGCTCTCCGAACCTCTCCACTGCGGTAAAAACCGTTCCCAGTTCCTCAGCATCGGGGTCCATCTTGATGAAGGTTGACAGGTTCAAGAGTCCCACCTCCCTACTTGTCACGCTGAAGCGTCAGACAGGTGATATCGTCAAACTGCGCAGCCTCGCCCATGAAGTCCCTCACATTCTGGAATACCGTGCCGGTTACCTCTCGGGCATTCAGGGAAGCTGGAGATCCCTCAAACATCTGTTGCAGCCTCTTCACTTCGAAGGAGGTTCCCTCAATGTTTTGCGCTTCTGTGACCCCGTCCGTGTAAAGAACGATGGTATCCCCCGGAGAGAGATTGACTGTGTGTTGGTCGTACCCCAAATCCTCGACCACCCCCAGCGCAATCCCATTCGTCAAGGGCAGCAGCGACACGCTCCCGTCGGGGCGAACGAGAAGGGGCGGGTCGTGTCCACCGCTCGCATAGGTGAAGTCCCCGGTCGCAGGGTCGTATACGGCGTATAGAACCGTAACAAACAGAAAGCTCTCGTTGTCCTCGACCAACAAATCGTTGACCTCACCCAGGACTGGCCCAGGATCGCTGAGGCCGATGGCCACACCCTTGAGCAGGGTGCGGCATGACATCATGAACAGCGCGGCCGGCACCCCCTTATCCGAAACATCCGCGATTGCCAAGCCCATACGACCTCGTTCGAGAGGCACGATGTCGAAGAAGTCACCCCCCACATCCCGGGCGGCTTCCATGTGGCCATGCACCTGGTAGCGGACATCGTCGGGGAACTCGGAGGGCAGGATTGACTGCTGAATCCTGCTCGCCACTTCCAGTTCGTTCTGAATTGATACCAGCTTGTCCCGGTAGGAAAGCGCTTCCCGCCATTCCAGCATGTGGGAGAGCGTCCGTTCGATGGTGATCTGCAGGTCCGTGAAGTCCACCGGCTTGGTGACGAAGTCGAAGGCGCCGCGGTTCATAGCGATGCGGATGTTTTTCATGTCACCGTACGCGGAGATGATGACCGAGCGGATGTTGGGGTCTACCTTGGGTATCTGTTCGAGCAACGTGAGCCCATCCATCTGGGGCATGTTGATGTCCGAGAGCACCATATCGATGTCCTTGTCCTCGTTCAGGAGATCAAGGGCCTCCAATCCGTTGCGTGCAAAGACGAACCTATAACGGCCCGCCCGAATGTGACGGCGCATGCGCTGCAGCATGAGAGGTTCAAGATCCGGCTCATCATCCACCACCAGGATCTTGTAAGACCGCACAATGGCAAAAAAGCCGCGTCTGGCCGGTCAGGCGCCGAGGGCGGCGACTGCCTCACTCTGGGAAGAGTGGATGTTGACGATCTTGTCGAATCCGACAATCCTGAAGACTTCACTAATAGAGCCTTGGAGAGAGCACACGGCAAACTGGGAGTCGCGCTTTTGGAGTCCTTTGGCGATAAGCAGGACGGATCGGAGACCAGCGCTGCTGATATAGCTCAGGTCTTCCATGTCCAAGACCACGGCGCGGTCACCGTCTCCAATGACATTTTCGACCGCTTTTTGGAATTTCCGAGCATTGGCGCCATCGACTCGGCCCTCGACCGAAACAACCAAGGCCCCGTCTGTGCGCTGACTGGTGACTTCCATGCAACTTCCTTTCTAAAAGGTGGGGTGGTCTCCCTTAAAGACTCCGGTCGTATCAACCTTCATGATAGCATCGGCCCTGGGTAAATAGTCCTGTCTCCGTACGCCACCCACTCACCTCAGCAACACCTTCGTGCAGTATCCCTGTAGCGACAGCTTGGTCTGATTCCGACGGCTTTCTGTCAGTTTTGAGAATGACTGGTAGATTGAGGCCGGCGGATTAGGATGTCGGCAAGGAGCTAATGGGATAGTGGTCAAATACGCTCTTCGCTCAGAAAGCAATCGGGAAGAGTTGGCGGGTGGGTCGGCGTCTTTCCTTGTCCGGTGCCCTACCCACGTCGGGGAGGGCAGCTTACATGGAAGATGGAACCGCACATAACCACGATGACCACGCTGACCACGATCACTCCGGTCACGATCACGGCGATCACTCCGGTCACGACCATTCCCACGACTTCGGTAACGCCAGCCGACGCAGCCTTGGCTTCGCCGGACAAATGTCAAACGGACCAAGACCGCAGTGCGAGGCCTCCGCTGCAATCCTGCGACGCACAACCGAGATGAGCCTAGCCAACAGGGACTATCCACTGGAGTAATCACAGGTAAATCCTTCAGCGCTTTGCCGTCTTTCAATCCTGTCGCCTACCCGTCCGGGCAGGGCCGAAAAGACTGGAGTGGAAAGGCGTCTGCGGGATTGACAGAACCGAGTGTTGGACCGGCTGCTCAACGAACTAGAACACGGCGAGCAGCGAACCATAAGGGCTACCCCTCCCTTCCTTGCACTGGGATCTCTGGTCTCCCCGATTTCGCCAACAACATCGAAACTGCCTCACCTCCGGCGGGAAGTGCGGGTGGATGGGTCAGCGGAGCCTCTGCCACGGGCCGAATCGGGCGATGGTGATGCGGTAGATCAATGTCGTCATTCCGTATTCGGCGGTAACCATGACCTTGATCGCGACCGATGTGGCGTAATCCGCGCAGCGGGGTGGGTCAAAGCATTTCAGGGGACGGCATAGACGCTCCACCACTCCATCAATTGGCGGCGGTGGGTCCGGACCCCCGCATCCCCTCAACCGGATGAACGTAGCCCTGTCGACTCCACAAACTCGCCGTTTTGAATGATTGGGACACCGTCCAAGGTGAAGTTGGCCTCCAGAAGGATGCCGTCCATGTGCCCTTTGGCGGCGTGGCTTCCCCCGAGCTGAGGGGCCGCATTGGCTCCGAACGCCACCAGCACGCCCCCGTAATAACTCTCCCAAGCGGCGAGGTCGAATGACTCCAGATCAGCTCTTGGGTCGAAGCCAAAGCCGAGATGGGCTACGAGATACAGGTTGGGATCATCGAATTGACGGATCCAGCGATCAAAAACCTGGGCCTCCTCGTGGTCGGTGTCAATCTGGACGATCCGGCCCGCTTCCACCTCGATACGGATCGGGGTTTTGGTCGTGTAACAGTATTGGGGAAACAGGATCATCGGGCCATTGAAGTAGACCACTCCTTCTACGGTCTCCTCGACGGGGGCGCAGTTGATCATGCACACCCCGTAGCTGTCCCACTGACCTGATTCCCACACGTATCCCCGCTGGGCATGCCATGGGCGGTCACCCCGTCTCCCCCGCAGGTCGGTCCCCTGGGAACTGGTGATGTGAATCTCCTGTCTGCCGGCAGTCAGCTGTTCTGAGGTATCCGCCCTCCACAGGATGTCGTCGGTAGGAGGCCGGTCGATGATCGAACGCTCGGGTACCAGGACTTGCAGGATCCTGGTACCCGCTTCCAGGATCGGGGGCAGGCCAGGAGCGTAGAGCCACGTGTTTGAGGCGAGATCGAACACCATATCGGCCGACCTCATGGCCTCCAGCGCTACCTCGGGGGGATCGGTCTCCGGAAAACGAGCGGTGGCCCGGATCAAGGTTACGTCAGCGCCGGTGGCCAGAGCCGCTGTGTACCATGCCTCGACCACCGCCGGGTTCTTCTCCGAATCGGTGTAGACGACTACCCGCTCATCCGCTCTGACCTGACAACGCAGCACCGACTCCATGGCGGCCTGAAACAACTCGGGAAACCCGACATCCATCTTCTACTCCTCTCTTACCGAACCTTCGGCAACCAACACCTTTCCGTCGATCATCACGAATCGGACCGACCGCAAAGCATTCAGATCATCCATCGGATCACCGTCCACCGCGATGACGTCGGCGGCCATGCCTGCCTGAAGAACCCCGAAGTCAGGGTGTGGGGAGATGACCAGTGCGGCGTCTCGGGTGGCGGACTGGATGGCCCGGTAGTTGCTTATCCCGAAGGTGGTGAAGATGATCATCTCGTCCACGATGTCGCCGAATCCGTCGGTACCGGTGGCGAAGTGCACCCCGGCGTCGAGAGCATGGCGGAAGGAATCGAGGTGAGGTTCGAGGATCGCTTCGGCTATGGGGATCCAGATCTCGGGCATCCCGTACTCCAGGCCGTGGTGATAGATGCCCTGCATGGTGGAGAGGGTGGGCACCATGGCCACGCGGTTGTCCGCCATGAATTTGGCGTGATCGGCGTTGAGGTAAATGCCGTGCTCTATGCAATCGACTCCGGCCTCCAAGGCGTTGGAGATTCCGGGAACGCCGTCGGCGTGAGCGGTGATCCGGCGGTCGGCCGAATGCACTGCCTCCGCGGCTGCCGCCATCTCCACGACCGACAGCTCCGGCTGTGAGGGACGTTCCCCGACCCGCGTGATGCCCACTCCGCCCGAGGCGACAATCTTTACAAAATCAGCTCCGGCCTTGAGCTGGGCCCGGGCGGCTTTCCGGGCTTCCCATGGCCCGTCCACCTCCGCTCCCCACATGGAGCCATGTCCGCCGGTCATGACGACGAGTTCCCCCGCACATATGAGCTTGGGGCCGAGAAGGTAACCCTCTTCGATGGCTCGGCGGATCATCAAATCGATGTGGCCCGGAGCTCCGGGGATCCGGGCGGTGGTGACGCCGATCCTTACCAGCCTTCTGGCGTGGTAGGCGCCGACCAGGGCGTACATCATGGCCGGCTCCACCACGCTCGGATCGCCGATCGCGTAACGATCGTGCCCGGAGAGGTGCTCATGGCAATCGATGAGTCCCGGTAGAAGGGTGACCTCGCCGAAATCAAATACCTCGTCTTCGGGCTCTCGGATGTCATCCGCCGGTCCGACCGCCACAATTCGCGATCCACAGATTCGAATACCGCCGTTCAGAATGGGTGGTTCGTCCCCTCCGGTCAGGACCTGTTTTGCTTGCAATAGCTTCTCGCTCATCGAAGGTTCTCCTCTCTTCGAGACAACGGAATGTGGTGGGTCGGCGGCGCCTCCCATGCGTAGTGGCAGGCGGCCTTATGAAGCGGGCCGGGAGGTCCTTCCTCAAGTGGTGGGTGGACCGTGGCGCAGTGACCGGTGGCGTGGGGGCACCGAGGGTGGAAACGGCATCCGTCCGGAAGTTCAAAGGGACTGGGGGGGTCACCCCCGATTGCTCGGGCATCGTCTTGGCTTCTTTTCTCCAGGCTGGGTGCGGCTGCCAACAGCCCCTGCGTATAGGGGTGTCGCGGGTCTTCAAAAAGGTCCTCGGTGGGCGCAATCTCCACGATCCTTCCCATGTACATGACCGCCACCCGGTCACATAGATACCTCACGACGCTCAGGTCGTGAGCGATGAGGATTAGCGTCAGGCCGAGGTGTTCCCGCAGCGAGGCCAAGAGGTTTAGGACAGTGGCTTGGATCGAGACGTCCAGCGCCGAAACCGGCTCATCCGCAATCAACACCTCGGGCTCCACCGCCAGGGCGCGGGCGATACTCACTCGTTGTCGTTGACCTCCCGAGAGCTGGCGGGGGTAGACGTTGGCGATTTCGGTATCCAGGCCCACCAATGCAAGCAGCTCCACCGCCCGGGTGGCCACCTGGCCCGGTGACACCACTCTGTGTACTCGGAGCACTTCCCGGAGGGCTTGTCCGACTGTCATCCGGGCGTTGAGCGAGGAATATGGATCCTGGAATACGATCTGGATCCTCCTGCGGTCGGCCAGCGCTCGTTTCGCCTCAAGTTCTCGTCCCTGGTAGATGGTCTGACCGGACGTCGGCGCATACAGTCCGACGAGGCAGCGGGCCAGCGTGGATTTGCCGCATCCTGATTCACCCACGATGCCCAGACTCTCCCCTCTAGCGACTTGGAAACTCACACCTTCCAAAGCTCTCAACTCCTCCACCGGCCTACGGAGAATGACGTCCCCCAGAGAGCGTCTTGAGGAAAAAGTCTTGGCCAGGCGAAGCGCCTGCAACATCGGCTGGACGGTCACGATGGTTCCGATTCAGGGACGGGCGCGAAAGTGGACAGCGCGTCATGACGTATACAGGCCGTCGACTGATGGCGGAGCAGGCGTTTTAGGGGAAACAGCCCTTCGGCGCACTCCGGTTGGGCATAGGAGCATCGCGGTCGGAAAGGACACCCCTCGCCGGGACTCACCAGATCGGGCGGTGATCCCGGTATGGCAACCAGTGGCGTCCGGCCACGGCTGACGTCGGGAACCGCGCCGAGCAAACCAAGGGTGTATGGATGACGCGGCCGTTCGAATACGCTGTCGATGGTTCCGGACTCGAGGAATTGCCCGGCATACATCACCGAGACCGTCCGACAGGTCTGGGCCACCACCGCCAGGTCGTGCGTTACATAGACAATCGCAACCCCCGTCTCTTCGGAGATTCGCCTGAAGAGCTTCAGAATCTGATCCTGGACGGTCACATCCAGGGCGGTTGTCGGCTCATCGCAAAGAATGATCTTGGGCTTTGCCGAAAGCGCGATAGCGATCAGTACCCGCTGGCGCAGCCCGCCCGACAACTCGTGGGGATAGGCGTCGAAGCGACGCTCCGGATCGGGGATCCCGACCTGGCGCATAAGATCCAAGGCCCGTTCGCGGGCGCCTTTGCGTCCCAGGCCCAGCTTGAATCGGGGAGCTTCGGCGATCTGGAGACCCACCCTGACAACCGGGTTGAGCGCGGTCATGGGCTCTTGGAAGACGATGCTGACCCCGTCGACCGCCTTGGTGCGACCACCGATCAGCGGGATGCGCCGCCCGGAGACGGTGATGGCCCCGCTGGGCGCGGCATTGGCGGGCAACAGCCCCAATATGGCCCGAAGCAGAGTCGTTTTTCCGCTGCCCGATTCACCGACGATGCCGTGGGTGTGTCCGGCTTCGACGCCAAATGACACACCCCGGACGGCGTGCACGACGCCGCGCGGCGACGAGAGCCGCACCTGCAGGTCGCGCACGTCGAGAACCGGGTCTGTCACTCGGGCCGCAGCCTGTGAGTCAATCCGTCACCGATCAGCGAAAAGGCCAGTCCGACGAATACCACCGCCACGCCGGGGATGGTCGACAACTGCCAGTGGGTGGTGAGAAAAATTTGTCCTGATGCGATCATCGATCCCCAGTCGGCGGTGGGCGGAGGAACGCCGAGCCCCAGGTAACTGAGGGTCACGACCCCCACGATGATCACCACGATATCCGACATGGCGTAGGTCACCGGCTGGGTGATCACGTTGGGGAGGATGTGGCGGACAATGATGCGTAGATCTCTGTATCCGAGGGTCTTGGCGGCCAGGACGTATTCCTGACCGCGGGCCGAGAGCACCTCCCCTCGGACGATGCGGGCATAGGACACCCACGCCACTATCGCCATGGCGATGAAGATGGACGGGACGCCGGGTCCCAGCGAGAACACCAGGGCGATGATCAGCACGTAATAGGGGAAGGCCATCAGCATGTCGGTGGCGGCGGCGACCGCCAGGTCGACCTTCCCGCCGTAGTAGCCGGCCACCGCTCCCAGCAGCGTCCCCGTCACGAAGGGGGTTATCACTGCGCCGACGCCGATCAGCAGATCGATTCTCGCCGCATATAGAAGACGCGTCCACACATCCCGGCCCAGGTGATCGGTGCCCAGCAGATGGTCGAGGGAAGAAGGCTGGAGAGTCGAGTCCAGATCCAAGGCGATGGGATCGTAGGGGGTCAGCCACGGCGCCAAGACGGCGGCAGCCACCATCACGCCCAGGAGAGTGGTCCCGATGATGAGAGAACGCGAACGGCTCCCCCGGTTAGTGGATTTGGGAGACTTGGATCGGGAAGGGGCGGTCATGAAAGCTGGACTCTGGGGTCGAGCGTCGCCCGCAATACGTCGGCCACCAGGTTCACCAGCACCACCAACAGCCCGAATATGAGCGCCAGTCCTTGGACGACTGCGAAGTCACGTTCCAGGACGGCGTCGATCATCAGGGCGCCGAGGCCGGGAATGGCGAACACCTTCTCCACTATCAGGGTGTTGCCGACCAGCCAGCCGAGGTTGACGGCCAGCACAGTGGCGGTGGGAATCACCGCGTTGCGCAGCCCATGGGCCAAAAGGACCCGACCGCCGCCCAGACCCTTGGCGCGGGCCGTCGCTATGTAGTCTGCCTCCATCACTTCGATCAGCGACGAACGGAGGCTTCGGATGGTGAACGGCGCGATACCGATTGCCACGGTCAATCCCGGCAAGATCATGGCGGTGAGGCGGTCCGGCCACGTTGTGCCGTATCCACCCACCGGAAGCCAGTCGATCCGCAGAGCGATAAAGGCCAGAAGAAGGATGCCCACCCAGAAGGCAGGAAGCCCCAGACCCACCATGGGGATGATCCGCACGACGTGGTCCGGCGTTCGCTCCTCCCTGAGAGCCGCCACTACGGCCAGCGGCAGGGAGATCACTATGGCCAACAGCCCACCGATGGCCAGGAGTAACAGGGTGGGGGTAAAGCGGCCCGACACCAGTTCGGTGGTCGGAACGTTGTAGCTGAGAGAGGTTCCCAGGTCTCCTTGCAGAAGGCCTCCCAGGAAGGAGAGGAACTGTTCATGGAGGGGACGGTCGAAGCCCCACCGGAGGTTGAACGCCTCGATCACCGCGGCCGGCGCCCGGGGTCCGAGCAGGGTTCGGGCCGGATCCCCGGGCACCAGATGGATCATGAAGAAGACGATGATCGTCATCCCCACGATCACCGGGATCATTCTGAGCAGGCGGCGGAGGAAGTACCTAAGGGCCATCTTCCACGCCGCCTGCTACACCGCTGGCGTTATTGGTCGAGCCAAACGTTCTCCAGGTGGCGCTTTCCTACCGGGTTTACCAACAGGCCCTTGACTTCGTCACGCCAAGCGAACGGCCCATCCAACACCACCAAGGGGATGAACGGCGCCTCTTGGGCGTTGAGCGCCTGGATGTCGGCGTAGACCTGGGCTCGAGCGTCGGAATCAAACGTCTGCTGGCCGGCTCTCACCAGTTCGATCATCTCCGGGTTGTTGTAACCGGTGCTGTAGGAGTCGCCGCCTCCCAGTTCCGGATCGAACATGAACGAGATCTTCTGGTCCGGATCGGGAATGTCCATCGTCCAACCGGTGAATGCAATGTCGTAATCAAACGAAGACACGGTGGAGTAGAACTGTCCCGGATCAATGGGCCGAATGACTATATCGATACCCAACGGCGCCAGCTGCCCCTGGATGATCTCCACTATGGGCAGGTTCGGTGATTGATCTCCCACCAGGTATTCGGCGGTGAAGCCATCCGGCACGCTTGACTGCGCCAGTTCGGCTCGGGCCGCCTCCATGTCGGTCTGCAGGCAAGGAGTGTTGGGATCGTGATAGGGCACGGCCGGGGAGATGACCGAGCATGCCGGGCCACCGTGACCGTACAGGGCGGCGTTGGCTATTGCCTCCTGATCGATGGCGTAGGCGATTGCCCGCCTGACATGCACGTCGTTGAAGGGCTCGATGGTCGTGTTGAAGCTGACCCAGTAAACGGTGGTCGCCGGGAAGGTAGATGCCGTTATGCCGTCCTTTTCGTCCAGCGAGTCCAACAGGTTGAGCGGAACCCCCTGAGCAATGTGCGCCTGGCCACCCTCCAACTGGAGAATGCGAGTGTTGTCGTCCGGCACCTGGGTCCAGGTGACGCTGTCCAGGTAGGGCTTTCCTTCCTGCCAGTAGTTCGGGTTCTTTACCAACCGGATGTACTCGCCAGGGGCCCAGTCATCGAAGATGAAAGGACCGGTGCCAACCGGGTTCTCGAAGAACTCCTCGGCACTCATGCCTCCGAAGTCGGCGGGCATGATGCCGGCCGCCCACACCGAAAGATCGGCGAGGAAAGGCGCCCAAGGAAAGCTCGTGGTGAAGATGACCGTGCTGTCGTCGGGAGTCTCGATCGACTCTATGGCAGAGAGCAAGAAGCCGAACGCTGCCTCGTCAATGGCGCGCTGTATCGAGAACTTCACATCGGCCGACGTCATCGGCTGGCCGTTGGAGAACAGGACCCCTTCCCGCAAGGTAACGGTCCACGTCTTACCGTCCTCGGAGATTTCGTAGCCACTGGCCAGCCAAGGCTCCACGCTGGCGCCATCGTCGCTGGTGGCAAACAGTGTCTCGAAAATGTGATCGAGGACATAGATGGTGTCGGTTTCCACCGCCGCCCCCGGATCAAGGGTGGTGTTGTCCCTATTGCGGGCGAATACCAGGTCGCCTCCATACTTGGGACCCGCCGCATCCTCTTCATCGGCCATGGTGTCATCAGGCGCCGAAGTGGTCTCCGGCGTGGGCTCCTCTTCGACGGGCGCCGCGGTCGTTGCGGGGGCTGCGGCAGTGGTGGCAGGTTCCTGGGCTGCCGCCGTGGTGGTAGTAGCGTCGTCATCGCCTCCGCAGGCGGCCACGATCAGCGACAACGCTAAAAGCAAAGCGATGCTATGGGTTTCTCTTTTCTTAAACAGGTTCATTATCGCCCTTTCCGTAGGTTCATGGAAATATCGTAACTCTTGACTCCCGGGCTACTTGGAGAGGACGGCTGATAATTTTGTCTAAATATCTAAATTTGTCGATTTTCTTGTGGGGGCTGAGCCAAAGGACGGGCCCGTGGTGCCCAGAGACCCAACCGCAAGGCAGCCTGCGAGCTGATGCATAACAGGGCAGCCAACAACGGGGATAACCAAGAGGTGTTCCACTGCTGCGCATGTGCGTACACCAAGATTCCTATGTTCGTGTTTTCCCACTTTGACCGTTTTGACTGCGGTTGTTGTAGCGCTTTCCCTGACGGTGCTGAAGGAGCGGTCCAGCGTCGCGGCTGGCGCAAACCGGGGTAACAATGGGTGAACCGGAGCGGAAAGGGCGTTGCGGACGACTCCGCATTTGCAGACTTCCAGGAGTCACGGGATTCAGGGAATGACGGGAACAGCTCGTTAACATATTCCTATTCGGAGACGGAACGCACCTCCACACCCGTCGGCTGGCGTTTGTACGACAAGGCACAGACTGAGAACGGAATGAGCTCCGTAGGACGATTGACCATGGTGGTCCCCGGCGACGAACCGTTACAGATCCAGGGCTCCCCCCACCTCGATCGTCTGACGCCGTTCGGGGAGGTGATCGTATACCCAGACCGCCCCACCGATGAACAGAAGGTAGAGCGGGCCAAGGACGCGGAGGTGATTATCAACACGCGCGGGGCGGTTACGTGGCGCGCGGAGGTGCTGCGCTCGCTGCCGAAGCTGCGTCTCATATCGGTTTGCTCCATCGGAACCGACAGCATCGACCTGGAGGCGGCCTCGGAGATGGGAGTGGCGGTGAGCAACCAGCCCGGACGGACTGCCGGGGTGGTCGCCGAGCACATCTTCGGCCTGATGTTCGCGGTTGCGAAGAGGGCTGCATTTCAGACGATTGAGCTGAAGTCCGGCCGTTGGACGCGCAGGGAAAACGTCTATCTGCAGGGTAAGACCCTCGGCGTGGTCGGGACCGGCAACATAGGCTCGGAGATGGCGAGACTAGCCAACGCGCTCGGGATGGACGTGGTGGCGTGGACGTTCCACCCATCGGACGAACGCGCACAGCGGCTGGGAGTCCGCTACGTCGAACTCGATGAGCTTCTAACCACCGCGGACGTGGTGAGCCTCAACGTTGCGCTGACCGACGAGACTCGCGGGATGATAGGTGAGCGTGAGATCGGGCTCATGAAGCCCGGGGCGCTTCTGGTGAACGGAGGCAGGGGGGCGCTTGTCCAAAAGGACGCACTGGTGCGGGCCCTGCACTCCGGCCATGTCGGCGGAGCGGCCCTGGACGTCTACGATGTCGAGCCGCTGCCCGCGGACGACCCTTTACTGTCGTGCGAGCAGGTGGTGCTGACGCCACACATGGCCGACCAGACACCCGAGGGGATGGAGCTGCTGAATGAGGGCGCCGTCGACAACGTCATCGCTTTCTTGGAGGGACGCCCCCAAAACGTCGTCAACCCGGGGGCGCTAAGGCAGAGCTAGCCCGGTCTACAGACCCCTGGCGATCTGGTTCTGCTGCCAGTCGGTTTCCCGCGCCACGAAGGCGAATGACAGGGTCCCGAATACGCTCGTCGGAAGTTAGTGGGAGTGATGGTTGGTTATTAGGTTCCAGTTACTCCTCATTGATGCCCATTGCCCAAACCGGGTGAATCGACACAGGGAGTGATGTCAGCTGGAGTCCAACCACTCCCGGACTATCGAACGGAGGGTGCCCAGTGGGATGGCGCCGTTGCCGAGGACGGTTCCGTGGAAGCTCCTGATGTCGAACGCCGCGCCTAGTCGGGCTTCGGCCTCGGCCCGCAGAGACTCGATTTGGAGGCGTCCGAGCATGTAGGAGAGGGCTTGGCCGGGGCAGGCAATGTACCGGTCGATCTCCTCGGTGATTCCGTGGAGGGACATGGGCGAGTGGTCGGCCAGGAACCCGATGGCCTTGCTGCGCGACCAACCCAGGGCGTGGATGCCGGTGTCCACCACCAGCCGCCCGGCCCGCAGCGAGTCGGCGGTGAGCATCCCCACCCGCTCCCAGTCGTCCGCGAACAGGCCCATTTCGTCGGAGAGGCGCTCGCTGTACAGACCCCATCCTTCGCCGAAGGCCGGCAGGTAGGTGTTGCGGTGGATGTCGTGGATGTCGGTGTTCTCGATGGCCAGGGCCATCTGGAGGTGGTGGCCCGGTATGCCCTCGTGGTAGGCCACCGCGGGAATCTGAAACGTGGTCCAGGCAGTCGGGTCGGAGACGTTGAAGAAGAAACGGCCCGGTCGCACACCATCGGCGGTGGGCGGATAGTAGTAGGCCATGGAGCCCAAGTCGATGGGGCTGGCCAGACAGGGCGCCCGGGGCGTGGGGTCGAACCATTCGCCCATCGCCGCGGCGGCCTTGTCAAGGCAGCCGAGCGCGTCCGCCACCAAATCCTCGGAGCGGGTGTATCGGAGTTGTGGATCGTCGCGCAGGCGGCTGTATATGTCGGTGACTTCGTCGCTGCCGAGCAGCGGTCCGGCGATGCGCCGGTACTCGTCCTCCAGAAACTCGACTCTCTCCAGGCCCAGCTTGTGGATCGCCTCGGGTTCCAGATCCAGGGTCGTGTGGCCCCTGACCATGTCGCCGTACACCGCGTCACCGCCGGGGAGGTGGCAGAGCCCCCCCTGGTTGTCGGGTCGTCCGGCGGGGAGGGTCACCTCGCGCAGTACCTCTTGGAAGCGGACCAGGCCGGGACGCACGCCGGTCTGGATCGCTTCCACCAGCGCGGCTCGCCACCGGGTGGCCTCGGCGGGGCCGAGTTCGGCCGGAGCGGGCTGGGTCGCGATCGGGTCGTCCGCCGGTGGCCGGGCGAGGACCTGGTCGAGCTTCCCGATGGTCTGGCGCACGTGGCGGGCGAGGGGTACCACCCCGGTGGCGGCGCCCTCCTCCAGCCGGTCCACCAACTCCTCGATCATCGCCGGGAAGCGACCCAGCTTGTCCAGATACCGGCGCCCGTGGTCGGCGGTGACCAGAGGCTGGAGGTGAAGCGCCGGAACCAGCGACCTCAACAGCCCGCTCTGGGAGCTGGCTGCCTGTAGTTCCGGCCACCAGACCGTCACGGTCGCCTCCATGAAGGCAGTTGCGGCGACCGTCTCTGCGAGTATCCGGTCGGAAGCCTCCCCGACGGTCACCTGGGTCGCACCGCGGGCGAACCGGAGGAAACCCTCCCTTGAGGCCGACAATCCTTCCGCCGAGAGATCGTCCCACTGCTCCAGGCGGCTCAACTCGCCGCGGGAGAGGTTGGCGAAGTGGCGGTGTTCGAGCTGGAACTGCCAGTACTCGTCGGCCAGGGTTACAGCGGTTGCTGTCATTGGCCGAAGGAGTCCCGATGGATGATCTCGTCGATGGGTTTGCGGCCCCCCACCCTGGCAGCGCGGGCCGTAGGGGCGGGGTATCCGAGCGCGATAGCGTAGCGGCAGCGCCACCCCGGCGGAACCCGGAGGACTCGCGCCGCGTCCTGGTCCCGGTGCAGGGTTATGGGGCAGGTGGCCATACCCAGAGCATCGGCCGCCAGCATGATGTTCTGCGCCATGCGACCCGTGTCCAACTCGTACGTCTCCGGTCCCTGGGCGAGCGCCAGCGCCACCGGCGCCACCCGGAGAGGCTTGGTCCCGTTGCCGCACGCGGCCAGCCGCTCGGTCTGATCCCGGTCGCGGATGACCACCACCGCCCAGTTCTGGCGGTTCTTCGCGCTGCCCGTCCACCGGGCGGCCTCAAGCACCCGGTCGAGGTCTTCCTGCTCGACGGGACGGTCCTGGTAATGACGGATGGCCCGCAGGCCGAGGATGCGTCGGTAGGTCTCACTCATGGATCAGCACATTACCATCGGACAGGCACTTGACTGGGGGTGTCGTGTCCGCCCTTTAGGGAGAGGCTTGGTCCGGTCGGTGATGGGCATCGTCACCAACGATTCCGTCACGGGGGCGGTCCCGGTGGTTGATCGCGGGAGATGCTCGGTTAGCCGGTAGTCGGGCCGGTCAGAAGATGCGGCGGTTGCTCGCCCAGTGAACCAGTTCGTACCTGCTCGACAGCTGCAGCTTCCGCAACACCGCCGAGACGTGGGACTTCACCGTCTTGACGCTGATGAACAGCCGCGAGGTTATGGAAGCCTGGGGACAGTACATCAAGCCTTGACGAGATGGCCCACTCCCCTCGTCTCTTTGTTTGGCCTGTTCATGCCGCTGCCGTCGCGGAAGCTCACATGGTCAGCGGTGAAGACACAGTCGAAACCCGCGTCGGCAACACGGGTGAGCATCGCTCGCAGGCAGACCCCACAGCCTCCACGGAACGCTCACACCGACGGCGACTGCGTCACTGTCCGATCACAGAGTTGAGGTTTCGGTGTCGAGGCCCAGGCGCATGCGGCCCACGGTCTCCATCATCCTCGGTGCCACCATGGCGTGCTGGGCCGCCACCGCGGTGTCTCGGAAGCAGCGCTGGATCGGGCTCGTGCGATACACCGCGGCACCGCCCGCGGTCCTAAACATCGACGCGGCCGCATCGGCCGCCGTTTGGGTTGCGTAGGTCGCCGCCAGCCGAATCCGGCGTCTCTGGTCAACGGTCGAGGGCCGTCCCGCCCGCGTGTCCTGAAAGGTGTCATCCACCGCGTCGAGCAGCAGCGTCCATGCCGCGGCCAGCCGCGCCTCGGCCTGTGCAACCTCTGTCTGGGTTGCGGCCCGCTCGGCCAGGGTCCTGGTGCTGCCCTGGGGCTTCTTCGCTCCAGCCAGCTCCACCAGTTCATCGATCGAGCGACGGGCGATTCCCACCGCGACGGCCGCTACCCCGCTGGCCAGCAGCCCGAAGAACGAGACCCGGGACCAGGCGTTGTCCCGCACCGGCCCCGCCGCACCCACCTGCACCCAGCGTCCCTCGGGCACGAAAACATCGCGCGCCGCGAAATCGACCGAGCCGGTGCCGGCCAGGCCGGCCACGTCCCAGGTGTCAATCAGTTCGATGTCGTCGGGATCCATGAACACGAAGGGCGCGGCCAGCCCGTCGGGGCGGGGCTCGGGCCGCCCGTCGGCGCCGACCACGAAACAACCGCCGCCGATGGTGGTGCAATGCTTGGCGCCCGAGCCCCACTGCCAGCGCCCCGAGACCCGCAGGCCGCCGTCGACGGGCACCGCTCGGCCCCGGGGAACCACGAATCCTCCCCCAATGGCCCCAGGATCGCCAAACAGGTCTCCGGCATGAGGATCGGGAAGGTACGACGCCAGCAGCGACGTCGTGGAGGAGATGGCCACGCACCAGCCGACCGAGCCGTCGTGGTAGGCGAACTCCTCGAAGACCTTCAAGCTCTCAGTGGCGGTCACCCCGGGTCCGCCCAGATCGTCGGGCACACATTGGCGGAAGGCCCCGGTCGGCCGGATCGTATCGACCAGATCGAGAGGCAGCGTGCCCAGCGCCTCGATCTCCGCCGATCGGGCTCGGACCTGCGGGCCGAGGTCGCGGGCCGCAGCCAGCACCGGATGAGTCACGAGCCCCAATCTAGGGCCGCTCCCCGACTATTCTGCTCCCGGCCCGACTTTGTGGGCCGCCTGTGACGAGCGCCAGCGCCACCGGCGCCGCCCGGAGAGGCTTGGTCCCATTGCCGCACGCGGCCAGCCGCTCGATCTGATCCCGGTCGCGGATGACCACCACCGCCCAGTTCTGGCGGTTCTTCGCGCTGCCCGTCCACCGGGCGGCCTCAAGCACCCGGTCGAGGTCTTCCTGCTCGACGGGAGGGTCCTGGTAGTGACGGATGGCCCGCAGGCCGAGGATGCGTCGGTAGGTCTCACTCATGGATCAGCACATTACCATCGGGCGGCAGGTCACGGTCTCCCCTCCCCGATCATCGCCCCCGGCACCCGCACCATTGCCCCCACAATCCTTCGAACACGATGAAGAACCGGGGCTAATAGAGTCTCTCGGAAACACGCGAACTCATGGGAAGGCGTGGTTGACGTTTTCCGAGATACTCCCGGAGTATCTGTCAGAGGAGATCAGTGTGAATCCTGCAACCTCAGAAAGTTGGATAAAACAGTGTGGGCCCGGCAGGACTCGAACCTGCAACCAACGGATTATGAGTCCGCTGCTCTGACCTCTTGAGCTACGGGCCCTCCGCTTCTACTTTACTTATGTCCGGGGCCATCGCTCTCTGTGTTAGCATCTACCCGAACCGGGCTGTGGCGCAGCATGGCAGCGCGCTTGACTGGGGGTCAAGAGGTCGCCGGTTCAAATCCGGCCAGCCCGACCGGATTTCTGCCTCCGGTTGCCGGGATCCCGCCGTCGGTTATTGGTAGGTCTGGTTGATACAACAAGGTATTGAGATCCAGGGAGGCACGTCCCGAATTCCTAGAAGAATGGACCGCTCAAGGCCCTACATCAATAGGTCCATCCGGGAGTCGGCCACCCACAATGGGCCTCAAATACTCGGCTAGACGCCTGGGGGCGAACTCGACTTCTCGGGCAGCTTCTATTTCCTGCAGACTCCACCAGCGGTGGTCCAGTTGGGGCTCTCCGTCGATCATGTCGGGAGCCACGGGAACGACGTTGAAACGCGGCGTCCGCAGGAAAAAGAACCTCTCCTGACTGTCGTACCAGACATTGCCCCACTGCCAGACATGCCGCCTCGTCCAAATGCAAGTGCCCAGCCACACCGAGTCCAGTCCGGTTTCTTCGCGAAGTTCCCGCAAAGCGGCCTCTTCATGGGTCTCACCCGGTTTCAATCCTCCACCAGGGGTAACCCATAAGGACAAATCCCTCCGGTGGGGAAGGCAGGAGCGGAACAACAGCACCCTGCTGCTGTGGTCGAGTAGCAGAATACGGGCAGAGGGGCGGGGTATCGGATTATCGGGGGATCCCGTGGAATCGTTATTCATGTGCGTCTTTGGTTCCGCCGGAGAGGTCGCCAGACCGGTTGGCTATTGTGGGTAGGGCAGGCAAGAATCAACCGAACATTGCGGAGATCAGCCACAAGACACCTTGCCCCAGCCGGTAGAGAAGATACAGTGCAGTCAGTCCCACCGCTACCTTGAATCCGATGGGATAGGATTCATTTTGCTGGGTCGGCCCATCAGTCTCGGGAAGAAGAGAGTCATTCTGGTTCACTTCGAGACCCTTTCCCTGCGGCGGGTGACAAAGCGGACCGGAGTTCCCACCAAGTCGTACCGTTCGCGCAGTTTCCTCTCCAGGTATCGAAGGTACTCGGGGACAAGCTTCGCTCCGACCGTGAACAGCACCACCGTGGGGGGTTTCACTCCCACCTGCACGGCGTACATGATCCGGGAACGTCGCCCTTTATGAGGCGGCGGAGGCTGGGCGGCGGCCCATCCGGCCACCAGCCGGTTCATTTCGCCGGTGGAGACGCGGCGCTCAGCATTTTCCAGCACCATCTCCACCGCCGCTCCCAAACGCCCGATCCGGGCGCCGGTCAGGGCCGAGAGACGCAGCACCGGCGCCCAGGACACAAAGCCCAGCCGAGCGGGAATCGAACGCTCGGTTGTCTCGCGCTGTTCCGCATCTATTGCGTCCCACTTGTTGAGCAGCACCACCAGGGCGGTTCCGGCTTCCGCGGCCGCCGAGGCGATCTTTTGATCCTGATAGGTGGCGCCGTCCAGGGCGTCTATCACCAACAGAGCCGCATCCGCCCGGGACAACGCTTCCTGCGCCCTCAGCACCGCGTAATAGTCGGCGTCCTCGTCTATTTTGGGACGACGGCGGATTCCTGCGGTGTCTACCAGCCGATAGGTGACGCCATCTATTTCTACGTCCACGTCCACCGGATCGCGAGTGGTCCCCGGAACGTTGGAGACGATCACCCGCTGGGTTCCACACAGGCGGTTCAACAGGGTGGACTTGCCGGTGTTGGGCCGCCCCACAATGGCGATCCGGGGAGGCTCGTCAACTGGATCGGCTTCCCTCTGTGGCAAGATCGACAGCATCTCATCCAAAAGGTCGCCTACTCCCCGCCCATGAATGGCGCTGACCGGCTGGGGCTCTCCCAGACCCAGCGTCCAATATTCGGAGATGGTCATCTCCCGGCTCGGATTGTCAATCTTGTTGGCCGCCACCACCACGGGGATCCCGCTTTTTTTCACGACTTCCGCCATGCCTTCGTCATCGTTGCCCAGGGCGGCCATGCCGTCTACCACGAACAACACCGCGTCGGCCCCGCTTACCGCCGCTTCCGCTTGCAGGCGGACCGCTTCCGAAAATGGAGAAGAGGGATCGAGTTCCCAGCCGCCGGTGTCCACCAACATGAAGTGACGCTCTCCCCAGTTGGCTTCGAAAGTTCGGCGATCACGGGTGACCCCCGGCTGAGATTGGACAACCGCCGCCCGTCGGCCGATGATCCGGTTGATCAGGGTGGACTTGCCCACATTGGGGCGGCCCACCACCGCCACCACCGCCAAACGTTCCGCAGACATAGCTGAAAGACTACGGGTTTGTTCTACCATCACCCATATGGTTGAACGGGTCATCCTAGCTGAGCCTCGCGGATTCTGTGCGGGGGTCGAGATGGCCATCAAGGCGCTCACCTGGATGGTGCGCATCTTCGAACCGCCCATCTACTGCTATCACCAGATCGTCCACAACGGGTGGGTGGTAAGGGCCTTTGAAAAAGTGGGGGTGGTGTTCGTGGATGATATTGTGGAGGCCCCGCCCGGCGCTCCGGTGATGCTTTCCGCTCACGGCTCTGCGCCCCAGGTGACCGAAGATGCCTCCCAGCGGGCGGCGGTGGTGATCGACGCGGTTTGTCCCCTGGTAACCAAGGTGCATCACGAAGTGAAGCGAAAGTCACAAGACGGTTACGACATTCTCTATGTGGGACACGAGGGGCACGACGAGGCGGTGGGCACCCTGGCCATCTCTCCGAATACGATCACCCTGGTGGAGCCGGCGAACGGGCTGGGAGAATTCGCTCCGAAAGACCCCGCCCGGGTGGCGCTGGTTGCCCAGACCACCCTTGGAATGCACGAGTGGGGCGCCATTCACGATCAGGCGGCCCTCCGATTCCCCGACTTGTGGACCGCCCGGCGTTCCGACCTTTGCTATGCCACCACCAATCGCCAGACGGTGGTGCAGAACCTGGCGGAACGCTGTGACCTGATCCTGGTGGTGGGATCGGAAAACTCCTCCAACACCAGAGCGTTGGTGCGGGTGGCAGCCG
Source organism: Acidimicrobiia bacterium (assembly GCA_965248705.1). Classification (GTDB taxonomy): domain Bacteria; phylum Actinomycetota; class Acidimicrobiia; order Spongiisociales; family ZC4RG35; genus Bin76. The sequence continues at coordinate 2,173,928 of CBDFJY010000002.1, forward strand.
AGTCCGGGACAACCGCCCATCGCATAGACCGAGCGGGTGACATCTCCGCGGAGTGGCTGGAGAGCGTAGAGGTGGTTGGCTTGACCGCCGGAGCTTCAGCCCCCGATCACCTGGTGCAAGAAGTAATAGACGCCCTAGCGCCACATCAGGGATTCGAGTTGGCTCACATCACCGAAGAGGACGAATACTTCCCCCTCCCCCGCCAACTTCGAGCTTTCATTTCGGTGTTGGGACAACTGGTGGAGGCCGGACTGAACGCTCCGGTATCCAACCGGCGCACCTGGATAGAGTACGATCGCTCATGGACGGCCACCGACGCACTCAAGCTGGTCAGCGGTAGGTTTTCTTAGTTAAGGGATCGGAGTAGGAAATAGGGATTGCCTCGCGTGTGTCAGTCCGCGGCGTCTGCTTGCAACGTCCGTCGTAGAACTCACTGCCCAACTGGCTGGAACTGAGTTTTATACAAGGTGGCGTACAAACCGTCGAACTCCAACAGTTCCTGATGGGTTCCCTGCTCGACCAGTCTGCCCCGGTCGATCACCAGGATGAGATCGGCGGCTTGCACCGTGGACAGTCGATGGGCGATCACCAGCGAGGTCCTCTTTCTCATCAGACGCTCCAACGCCTCCTGGATGAGCGCCTCGGAGCGGGTGTCCAGATGAGAAGTGGCCTCGTCGAGGATGAGAATGGCGGGATTCTTAAGTATCACCCGAGCAATTGCCACTCGTTGTTTCTCACCACCCGACAGTCGGTAGCCGCGTTCGCCCACCACCGTGCCGAGACCCTCCGGTAGAGCGCGGATCATCTCGGTGAGATTGGCCGTTTCACAGGCTTTCCACAAGTCTTCCTCGCTGGCCTCGGGACAAGCGTAACGCAGATTGGCGGCGATGGTGTCATGCAGCAGATAGGTCTCCTGGGTCACCTCCCCCACTGCCGTAGCCAGAGTGGAAAAGGTCAGGTCGCGCACGTCATTGCCGTCGATGCGCACCTCTCCCCGGTTGACCTCGTATAGCCGGGGAACCAGATACGACATGGTGGTTTTGCCTGCGCCCGATGGGCCCACCACCGCCACCAAGGCGCCGGGCGGCACCCGAAAAGAGATGTCTTCGAGAGCCCATTCTCTGGTGGAGACCTGTCCCCGGCTCTCGTCATCCCCGTCGAAGGAGGCGAAATGCCAGGGAGCGAAACGCTGTGCGGATCCCAGCCCCTCGGGTCGCCCCGACGGATATTGGAACCACACCCCGTCGAACACCACCTCCCCGGTTACTTCGGTCAACTCACGAGCGTTGGGTGATTGGGGCAGGTCCACGGGGATATCCAGCACCTGAAAAACGCGCTCGAAGGAGACCAGTGAGGTAGCGAACTGCACTCGGGTGTTGGACAGGGCGGTGAGCGGAGCATAGAGTTGAGCCAAAAGTGTGGAGAACATCACCACTGTGCCCAAAGAGATGTGGCCCTCGATCACCATCCACCCGCCCACCCAGAACACCGCCGCGGTGCCGAGCGCGCTGACCACCCCCATCGCCGCCAGGAATCCCCGCCCTATCAGGGCGCTTTTCACTCCCAGGTCCCTCACTCCGACCGCCTCCGTGGAGAAGCGGTCCATCTCATGCTCGCCCCGGTTGAAGAGCTTCACCAGCAAGGCGCCCGACACGTTGAAGGTCTCCTGGAGGATGGAAGACATGTTGGCGTTGTGCTTCATCTGCTGTTCGGTGACTGACCGCAGCGTCCTGGCCACCCGGCGGGCAGGAGCGATGAAGAGCGGCAGGGCGGCCACCGCCAGAAGCGTCAGCCTCCAGTCGGCGCTGATCAGCACTGTCAGGATGGCCGTCACCGCTACCAGGTTGGAGAGAATGGTCACGAAAGTGCCGGTTATAGCTTGCTGGGCGCCCACCACATCGCTTTGGATTCGAGAGATCAGTTCGCCCGTGCGAGTGTTGGTGAAAAAGCCGAGAGACATGCGTTGCAGATGGGTGTACAACTGACAGCGAAGATCGAAGATGATTCCCTCCCCGGCATGGGAGGACCACCAGCGCTGGACGATGCCCACCCCGGCGATCACCAGGGGCACGCCCACCATCCCGATCCCCAGCCAGGTGAGAGCCGCCAAGTCTTTCTGCGGGATCGCGTCGTCGATCAGGAAACGAATCAGGATGGGTGGCACGATCGAGAGTCCCGAGATGATCACCACGGTAATTAGCACGCCCACCAATCGTCCGACATACGGCCGTCCATATCCCGCCACCCTCCGCAGAAGAGCCTTGTCGATCGCAGGAGGAGATTCTCCCACGCTTCGCATATAGCTGTACCAACCGGCCCACATGACTTGGCCAGGTTAACTGTGGCTTGTACCTATCAGTAATCCGCCACTAGGTCGTAGCGGATGACTCCTCGAGCCACCCGATAACGTACAAACTTGTCATGATCTCGCCGCTTACTCTGGCCCGTCCTGTGACGCGTGATTGGAGCGTTGCACAAATCTCGCCACTTGGGCCCGCTGTCGCGCCTAACTTCTATCGGCAATGAGTGCTATTGCTTCCGGTGGGCGGCGGCGCATCACCCTGCTCCGCCAATCTCATCCTGGCCGTCCCGCCTTCGACACCGCCGTCTCCCACGCCATTCTGGAAGAAGTGGCCGCCGGCCGGTTGGGCGAGACCTTCCGACTCTATATCCCCGGACGAGTGGTGGCTTTCGGCCGTCAGGATGTGATGACCGAGGGATACCCCGCGGCGGTTGAGGCCTGCCGGGCGCAGGGATATGAGCCGGTAGAGCGGCTGGCGGGTGGTCGGGCAGCCGTCTTTCATGAGGGCACCCTGGCCTTCTCCTGGGCCATCCCCACTTCCGACCCGCTCCGCGACATCACCCTCCGCTTCACCGAGATCGACCGGATCGTGGTGGGAGCGCTCCGCGCCTTGGACTTTGACGCCCGGCCAGGAGAAGTGCCGGGCGAGTACTGTCCGGGACGCTACAGCGTCAACCTGGAGGGACGCTGGAAGGTCATGGGGGTGGGCCAGCGTCTTCGCCGGGGAGTGGCGCATGTGGGTGGAGTGTTGGTGGTGTGGGGGCGCGAAGAGATCAACCGGGCGCTCACTCCGGTCTATCGGGCGCTCTCTTTCGACTGGCAGCCGGCGGCAACCGGCTCGCTCCGAGCCGTTCGGGCCGAGATAACCACCGATGAAGTGGTCGAGGCACTTATCGCGGAGATGGCGTCTCATGGTGAGATGGAAGAAGGGGAACTCAACTGCTCCACCCTCCAGTCCGCCCGCCGGCTCCTTCCTGACCATCTCCCACAGAACATCACCCTATCTTGAGTAGCCTCCAGCAGATGAGCATGCGGATCGCAGTCGTCAACGGGCCAAACCTCAACCTGTTGGGGACCCGTCAGCCCGAGGTCTACGGCTCTACCACCCTGGACCAACTGGTCCGGCGGCTCAAGGCATGGGGGCGGTCGGTTTCGGCCGAGATCTCCCATTTTCAATCCAACCACGAGGGCGCCATCATCGACCACCTTCACGAACTGCGGGGGCAGGCCGACGGCCTGGTCATCAACCCGGGAGCTCTTACCCATTACTCCTACGCCCTGGCCGACGCCTTGGCCGCGGTGGAGATCCCCACCGTGGAAGTACACATCTCCAACATTATGAAGAGAGAAACATGGCGACAGCACTCGGTGGTGTCGCCGGTTTGTGTGCGCACAATCTATGGGAGGGGAGTCGAAGGCTATCTGTGGAGCATCCGCCATCTTCATTACCGGCGACTTGGCGCCCCCCAAACAATCGTCGGAGAAGGAGGAGGGGAGGGCGACCTCCGGCTGCCCGAGGGCACAGGCCCCCATCCCGTGGTGGTGCTGCTGCACGGAGGAGGATGGATGGGCCAATGGCGAAGGGATCAGTTGGATGGTATGGCAGTGGACTTGGCCTCCCGGGGATACGCCACCTACAACTTCGAATATCTCCCACCCCACGGAGATGGGAGATTTCCGGCCACTTTACAAGCGACGGAACAAGCCCGAAAGCACATCGATGCCCGGGCAGAGCTCGATTCCGCTCGTGTAGCTGTGGTGGGGCATTCGGCGGGGGGAAACCTGGCGCTGATGGCCGCGGCCTCCTGGCGACGGTCGGGGTACGCTCCTGGGCTGGTAGTTTCTGTGGCCGGTGTCACCACTCTTCGAACGGACAGCGACCTCGACCAGGCCTACCTGGCTGGACAAGATCCGCGGGCGGCTTCTCCACGTTGTCTGGCGCCGCTGGGAGTAAGGACGCTCATGATCCATGCCGAGGATGACGATATTGTCTCCCCCGAGCACTCCATCGGATATGCACGGGACGCTTCTCGAGCTGGTGACCACACAGAGACGGTGATCCTCCCCCACGGTGGACACCTGGGCTTTCTGGATATTGAGAACCGAGCGTGGATCCAGGCCCGGGAAAGGATCACCTCCACTTTCCCGGCATGAAGTCCACTCCTCAAGGCCGCATTTATGACCAACCCGAGCGGGACTGGCTTCAGCAAGTACGCAGGCGCCGGACGATCTGGGTAAGCATTTCTTTCTTCGTAATAGCGGTGACTGTGATCGGGTTTTTGAACTTTTTCGCCCAGCCCGAGTCTGATCAGGCCTTTCCGACCGAGACTGAGATACCCTTCATCCCCCATGGTCGCAATGCGGGAGGGGCGGCCGCCCAGCTACTGGTTTCCTCCTTGAGCCCGGAGTTAAGTGCGACACCTCCCGCCGTTCGGGACGAAGCAACCAGTCCGTTCCCCGAAGAACAGGAGATCGGGGGACTGTTCGGTGCAGTTTTGGAAAGCGGCCCGTCGGACGCTCCCTTTTTACGGCGAAAAACCCTCACCTCCGCCGATGTGGTAACTATTGCCTCCCGCTATTTCCTCGAGGAGGATGTCCTCCGGGCGATCCGTCTAGCCTGGTGTTTGTCCCGGTTTAATCCCCAGGCCATTGACCCTCTCACCGGTCATAGAGGGCTTTTTCAACACGACCCCTTTTTCTGGCCGGACCATGCGCAACTGGCAGGATTCAGGGGCTATGAGCCTTTTGATCCTATCGCCAACACGGCGGTGGCCGCCTATCTGGTCTATGAAGGATCCGGATGGCAAACCTGGGACTGCCGCATGTAGAGGTATGGACCAATGAAACGCACGACCCGCCCTCGCTCCTCTTCGGGGCGCCGCACCAATTTGGCATTGGCTATTCTCCTCCCTTTGGCGGCTCTGACCGGAGGACTTTCCTTTGCGGTCGGCGTAGACCTTCGGATCGACCCGGCCGTGATCCATGCGATTGTGGCATTGGCGGTGGCCTTGCTCACCCCCTGGAAATCAGCAATTGTCAAGCGGGGTATGGCTCGGCGGCGGCCCACCCGGTGGATCTCCACAACTTTGGGAGGCCTAGTGGCGATCACACTCGGGTCCGGGCTGATTCAGGCTACGGGATTGACGGATCGAATCGGCCCTCTGACTGTGATGCAAGTACATGTAGGCGGTGGCCTGGCGGCAGTGGTCACCATCTGGTTGCACTACCGCTCCCATCCGGTGCGTTTTCGCCGTATCGATTTCGACCGGCGAGCCGTGTTGCGGGCGGTGGGGCTGGTGGGCCTGTCTGCATTGGTTTGGACGAGTTGGGAATCAGCAGTGCGGGCGGCGGGCTGGCCGGGCGGCACGCGGCGTTTCACCGGCTCTCACGAACGCGCCTCGGGTAATCCGGCCCGGATGCCCGTCACCTCCTGGTTCAACGACCAGACACCGCACATAGACGGTGCTGAGTGGAGACTCAAGACAGGTGAGCGGGAACTGACCCTCAAAGACCTGGATCGTCTCCCCCGGGAGCGGATAACCGCCATCCTCGACTGCACGGGGGGCTGGTACTCCGAACAGGAGTGGGAGGGAATTCGCCTTGACCGGCTTATAGAAGCCGGTGAGGCGCGCAGCATTGTGGTGAAGTCGGCAACCGGCTATCAGCGTCTCTTTCCCTCCGGCGATCTGTCCCGTCTGTGGATGGCCACCCATCTGGGGGGAAAGCCGCTCAGTGCGGGGCATGGATTTCCTGTCCGACTGGTCGCCCCCGGCCGCAGAGGTTTTTGGTGGGTCAAATGGGTGGTCGAAATGGATACCTCTTCCCGACCCTCCTGGGCCCAGCTTCCCTTTCCCCCTACTTGATACCAAGGTCGAGTGCTGAAGCGCTGGCACTTAAGACAGGAAATTGTGAAAAGTTTTTCAAGAAACCGGGGCGATCGGGTAGAAAATGTCCCAGAGGGGGACACACAGTTGGGAGTACACAAAAAATCGTTGAGTTCCGGAGCCCTCGATCATCACCAAGTCTCATCTTCTGGGAGCGACCTTTTCGACAAACGCTCCTCGAGTTGAGCATCAAGCCGACAACCCAAAACCCGGGTTCGGATAGCCCTGCGTCCATCCGAAATTTTCGACCGGAAAGGCGGCGGCGGGTCGGGAGGGTAAAACCAAGATTAACGTACGCGGATGGACGGTGACGCCAACCGGGAAGGACCTGGGTGTTTCTGCCCTTTGGATGATCCCCTTCCGCCTCCTGAGTCGGGCAACTCCCATAGAATCGCGGGTATGTGTCGCAACATCACCACCCTGCGCGGGCTCCAGCCGCCCGCAACTGTCGAAGAGATCGAAGCGGCTGCCCGCCAATATGTGCGCAAGGTGAGCGGCGTGCAGAAAACCTCGGTCGCTACCGCGGCAGTCTTTGAAAAAGCAGTAGCACAGATCAGCTCCGCCACCGGCCAACTGCTCGCCACCTTACCGCCCCGCAGAGTCCCACCCCGTTACGACCCGCCCCTTCGACGTCTGGCCAAACCCGCTTTGTAAATCAGATCGGGCTGGTTGCGGCAGCCACCGGGGTTTGGTGCCCAAGCTGTCAAGCAGAAGCCTGTGAAGAACGCGACAATAAATATCTCGACATAAACTGATAATGATTCTTATTGGCAATGTGGTGAGGAGCCAACCAATGCGTCAATCATGGGCAATACGAGTTTGGGTGGCCACGGTAGCATCGCTGCTACTTCTGACGGCATGCGGAGGCGGCGTCGAAGATTCCACCGATGAAGACCCATCCCACCAAATGGACGACCTGTTGGTGGTGGCGACCACCACCATTTTGGGTGATTTCGTGAAAGGGGTGGTGGGGGATGTCGCCGTAGTGGAGGTGCTGTTGCCGGTCGGCGCCGACCCCCACGACTATCAGGCCTCTTCTCAGGATGGAGTGCAGATCCGAGAGGCAGATCTGGTGGTGGCCAACGGTTTGGGACTGGAGGAAAGCCTGCTGTCGGTGTTTGAATCCGCCCGCGGGGACGGCGCCCGGATTCTTGAAGTGGGAGAACACCTCTCCCCACTGGAGTGGGCCGAAGAGGAAGAAGAAGAGAAAGAAGAAGAGCACCACGACGGAGGATTCGATCCCCACTTCTGGTTTGATCCCTCACGAGTAGAAAAGGCGGTGCGGCTTATCACCGCAGAACTGGCCGAAGTTGGAGACGGGCTGACCGCCGAGGAATGGGCGGAGCGGGGCGAGAACTACATCAGCCAGGTTCGGGAAGCTGCCTCCGAGGCCCAAGAGATCCTCTCCGTGGTTCCCGTCCCGCAACGGAAACTGGTGACCAACCATGATTCCTTCTCCTATTTCGGAGACTATTTCGGATTCCAAGTGCTTGACACCATCCTTTCGGGGGGGAGCACTCTGGCCCAGCCAGGCACCGCCCACTTGGCCCAATTGGTGGAGGCAATCCGCGCCCAGGGAGTACCCGTCATCTTCACCGAGACAACCGCCGACTCACGGATCCCCATAACGGTCGCCGCGGAATTCGACCCTCCCCTCAAGGTGGTGGAACTCTATACCGGGTCCTTGGGGCCTGCCGGCTCGGACGCCGACACCTATCCGAAATGGATGGTGTCAACCGCCCGGCAGATCGCCGAGGCGCTCATTCCCTGACTTTTCGGAGGAGGAAAGCTGGGTGATCACCCTTTCCAACTCGGGATCGGTGAGTCGGCGGAAACACCGTCTTGCCGGTCCCTCCTCCAAAATCGCCGCTTCCCATCCATCCAAAGGCCTTCCCTCCGTCTCTGCGAACACCTCCATACCCAGACGGATGGCGCCGTCGAGGTCCAAACCCTTCGTGAAACGCTCCCGAAGCGCCGCACCCAGTATGTCCGCCTTTCCACCAATGGCCAGCACCCCCCGCTCGTCCACCAGAGTGCCGTCGTAGCTGATCTGGAGCATCTGGTTGGGCTGGCCGTTTCTCCCCAGTTCACAGATCAAGAGCTCCACCTCGAAAGGCTTGGTCTCATGTGAGAAGATCACTCCCAGGGTCTGTGAGAAAGCAGTGGCCAAACCCAAGGCAGTTACGTCGTCGCGGCTGTACAGATAGCCCATTACGTCGGCTTGGCGGATGCCGGCCTTGCGAAGCGTTTCGAATTCGTTGTACCGGCCCACACCGGCAAACCCGATCCGATCGTACACCTCACTGATTTTGTGAAGGGCCCCGCCAGGGTTTTCGGCCAGTATCAGAATGCCGTTCCGATACTCCATTGCGACGATAGACCGTCCCCGGGCGATTCCCTTGCGGGCAAACTCGGCGCGATCTCGCACCAACTGTTCCGGCGTGACATAAAAGCCCGGGTTCATTGGCCCCCTCCGAGCAAAACGCGGGCCACTTCCGCCAAATGATCGTCGGATACTTCCCGCACCCCCTGGCGGTCGATCACCACCAGGTTGGGCAGAATTCCCCGCCGCAAGTCGGGCCCGCCGGTGGCCACATCAACATCGGCGGCGGCCACCAGGGCCTCCATCACCTTCTCGACTGCGTCGACCTCATCCATATCGGTCTTCCAGGCGGTGCGAAGATAGGCCCGCGCCTGGGTCGCCCCGGAACCGGCCGCTCCGTAATAATGTTCCTCATAGCGCCCCCCCACCACGTCATAGGTGTAGACCCTGCCCTGTTCGGTGCCCGGATCGTACCCGGCGAAGAGCGGCACCACCGCCAGACCCTGGAATGCAAGCGGAAGTTGGGCTCGCACCAGCCTTGACAAAAAGTTGGCTTTACCCTCCAGGCTGAGCATCGCCCCCTCGATCTTCTCATAGTGCTCCAACTCCACGCAGAACAGCCGCACCATCTCCAGCGCCAGCCCGGCGGTGCCCGCCACCGCCACCGCCGACATCCGGTCGGACGGATACACCTTGCGGATCCGACGATGAGCGATAGTGTGGCCTTCGGTGGCCTGGCGATCGCCACCGATCACCACCCCGCCCTGAAAGCGGGAAGCCAACACCGTGGTGCCTTCCGGAAGGTGGAGATCACGGGTGGGCGATCCGGGGACCTTCCAGCGGGGACCCAGGCCCAGAGACTCCAGCAGATCAGAAAAGCTCGCTCCAGGTGCGGGCGCGCCGAGGGGCAATCCCCAGTTTGGCTGCTCGGTCACTCCCCGCCTTTCTGTATGTAGTTTTTCACGAACTCCTCAGCGTTTTCCTCCAACACGCTGTCGATCTCATCCAGGAGTTCGTCGATCTTCTCGGACGCGACTTGGGCCATCCCCAGCCCGGCCCCATTCCCATCTCCTTCCGGAGGCCCTCCCTGAGGTCGGCGGCGGCGCTTGCCCTGCTCTTGGTCAGCCATTGTTTTCGCTCAACTCTCGGATCAACTCGGCCGGATCGGATACTCGGCCCAGCAAAGGACCGGCACTGACGCGGCCACCTTTCAAAGGTTCCATCATAGGCACCTTGACGAGACCACCGGGAGTCGTTTCAAATAACAGGGAATCCCAGTTGGCTGCAACCAGGGAAGCGCCGAAACGGGAGACGCAGGTGCCCCGGAACCAGGCCCGGGTGCGCTCTGGGGGGCATCGTTCCGCCCTCTCCACCTCGGCGTCGGTAAACATCCGTCGCACCGCCCCCCTCTGCACCAACCGGTGATAAATACTCCGGGCGGGTTCGACATCGTGATACTGCAGGGCCATCGCCGCCAAGCGGGGATGGGACCAGCTTAGGTTTTCCCGGCCGCGGTAGGCCTCCAACAGGCCCAGCTTGGCTGTCCAGTCCAGCCGGTCGGCAGTGAGCAGGGGATCTCGCTCCAGATCCACCAGCACGCCCTCCCATTCATCCAGAAGCTCGGCCCACACCGGGTCGTCCAGTCGATGGCCGACATACTCAGAGAGCCACTCCAGATAGCGGAACTGTAGTTCCAAAGCTGTGATGGTTCCTCCCTCTTGTGTCTCGACGGGTTTCACCAGGCTGAGGTCGTGGCTGATCCGCCAGCAAGCCTTCACCGGTTCGGCAAGTTCCAACGGCGAGGGCAGTGCGTCGTCTTCGAGGGCGTACAGAAAGAGAGCGGTGACCCCCAGCTTCAAAAAGATCTGCACCTCGGAGAGATTGGCGTCGCCAATGATCACATGCAGCCGACGGTAACGGGTTGGATCGCTATGCGGCTCGTCTCTGGTGTTGATGATTGGTCTTCGCAGAGTGGTCTCCAAACCCACTACCTCTTCGAAAAAATCGGCGCGCTGGGTTATCTGATACCCACAGGGAGGACGGTGATTCTCGGCGCCGATCTTGCCTGACCCGGTGTATATCTGCCGACTCACCAAGAAGGTGGGGAGGTACTGGATCACCTTCCCGAAGGGTGTCTGGCGAGAAAGCAGATAGTTCTCGTGTGCCCCGTAGCTGCTGTTCTTCCCGTCGCTGTTGTTTTTGTACAGACGGATTTGTTGGTTGGGAGGCAGAGCTTCCTGCACCACCCGACCGGCCCGGGCCATGACCAACTCCCCCGCCTTGTCGTACAGAGCGCCCTCCCGGGGATCTAAACATTCAGGCCCCGAGTATTCGGGATGGGAGTGGTCCACATACAGACGAGCGCCATTGGTGAGTACCGAGTTGATCAGAGCCGAATCGGGATCGGGCATCCCGAAGTTTTCATGTCCGAAACCCCGGGAGTCACTTCCCGGAGACTCATGCTCATAGGACCACTGCACTCTGACCGGGCCACCCGGGTAACTGTCGATCACCGCGGCCGCAGCCAGCGCCTGGTGGTGGTGACCCCGGTTGCGGATGATCACCCCATATTCGGTTTCGGTGCCGAGCACCTTAGGAATGGCCATTAGGGGTGCGGGTTCCGGGCGATCAGAGGTACTGGCCGGTTGTTACCGTCTCCACCATACGGCCATTCCCATCCTCTAACAGGGTGCGCACATATACGATCCGTTCTCCTTTTTTGCCGGAGACTTTCGCCCAGTCGTCAGGATTGGTGGTATTGGGAAGATCCTCGTGCTCGCGGAATTCCTGACGCACCGCCTCCAGCAGGTCGTTGCGACCGATGCCGGACTCTCCGCCCCTCAGCTGACGTTTGATGGCGCTCTTTTTGGAGCGGCGAATAATGTTTTCGATCATGGCCCCGCTGGAAAAGTCCTTGAAAAATAACACTTCGCGGTCACCGTTGGCGTAGGTGACCTCCAAGAACCGGTTCTCTTCTTTTTCCAAATACATGTCGTCCACCACCACGGAGATTAACTCTTCCACCATCCGGGCGGCGTCACCCTGGGAGTCAGCCAACTCCTGGGGGCTGTAAGGCAGATCCGAGGTCAGATAGATCCGGAAGATCTCGCGGGCGGCGTCTTCGTTAGGACGGGAAATCTTGATCTTCACGTCGAGGCGACCGGGACGAAGAATCGCCGGATCAATCAGGTCCTCCCGGTTCGAGGCGCCGATTACGATCACATTGCGCAGCGACTCCACCCCGTCGAGCTCGGAGAGCAGTTGGGGAACTATGGTCGACTCCACATCTGAGGAGATGCCGGTTCCCCTGGTTCTGAAGAGTGAATCCATCTCGTCGAAAAAGACGATCACCGGCACTCCCTCGGACGCTTTTTCTTTCGCCCGTTGGAAAATGAGCCGGATTTGACGTTCGGTCTCGCCCACCCATTTGCTCAGCAACTCCGGACCTTTGATATTGAGGAAATAGGAACGCGCATCGGGCTGGCCGGTCCGCTCCGCCAAGGCGGTGGCCAAGCTGTTCGCCACCGCCTTGGCGATCAGAGTTTTCCCACATCCCGGCGGGCCGTAGAGCAAAATGCCCTGGGGAGGCTCCAGGTTATAGCATGAAAAAAGCTCTCTGTGAACATAGGGCAGTTCCACCGCATCGCGGATCATCTCAATCTGGGAGCGCAGACCTCCCACCTGCGTATAGGTGATGTCGGGCACTTCCTCCAGAATCAGCTCCTCCACCTCCGGGCGAGCCAGCTTCTCCAAGGCCAGATTTCCCTGGACGTCCACCCGCACGTTGTCGCCCATCCGGATGGACTTTTCCTGGAGCGGCCCGGCAATCCACACCACCCGGTTCTCGTCGCCATGAGCTTGCACCAAAAGCCGGTCTTCTCCGAGCCGATCCTTCACCACCATCACCTCTCCCGTCCCATCGAAATCCCGAACGTCGATGATGGAATAGGCTTCGTTCAACAACACCTGTTGTCCGGGCTGCAGCAGCTTTACCTCAATGGAGGGCTGAGCATCCACCCGGAGTTTCCGAGCGCCGGTGATCAGGTCCACCTTGCCATCGGTGTGGACCTTCAGCACCGTTCCAAAGGTGTTGGGAGGGCTGGTCAGCCTCTCCACCTCAGTGCGAAGCATGCCCAACTGCTCGCGCGCCTCGGTGAGCAGGCCGCCCAGCTTTTCGTTTTGACCGCGCACCCTATCCAGTTGACGGCGGGTTTGCTCCATCTGATGCTGGAGAGCGTCCATCCGTCGAGGCGTTTCCGAACGTAGGCGGGCCAACTCTCCCTCCAATTGGGCGATGACCGCAGCGGGGTCAGAATACTCGGGACGACGCTTTTCGTACATTTTGCCTACTCTTACAATTCTGGACTGTGCTGCTCCAGTATACGAAAATGGATTGCATTTTGAGTGGCCAGGTTCGCTATCATTGAGAGCAAGCATTTCAGCAACGGGAGACCAGAAAAACTATGAAGGTTTGGATTGATCAGGATCTCTGCACTGGCGACGGCCTATGTGAGGAGATCGCCCCGGATGTGTTCGTTCTTTTGGACGATGGTTTGGCCTATGTTCGGGACGGCGAAACCATCTACGCCGAGGCGGAGGGCCATGTTGAAGGAGCCGGTGGACTGGCCATAGTTCCCATCGGTCAAGAAGACATCACCATCGAATCCGCCGAAGAGTGTCCCGGGGAGTGCATCTTCGTAGAGCCCTAGCCCCGACTTCGCAAGCCGGCGGCGCCCAAAGGCCAAATGGGGAGGGCCACCTCTTTGGCTATATCCGTGTGCTAACGGGGTCGGCAGGTGGAAGGCTCGCGAAAGGTTTTTGGAGAAACCGGGCGACGGGGCTTGAAGATGTCACAGCGGTATCACACACTGACAGAGCACAAACATCGCTTCGGTCCGGACCGCTTCGATCATCAAGTCTCTTCTCTTTGGGGGTGACCCCTCTGTTCTGACAAAACTCTTTAGGAGAAGAGCTAACTAGCCGACGACCAAAATCCTCGGGTTCAGATAGGCCTGCGCCCATCTGAAACTTTTGACCGGAACGGCGGCGGCGGGTCGGGAGGGAAACCCAAGAGTTAACGAACGGGCATGGGCGGCGGCGGCGGGGGTGGGGGCAGGGAAACCAAGGGAACGCAGGCGTCCGGGGAAACTGGTTTGGAGAGCGGCGTTTGGAACCTATTGCCGATCGGTCCGCTTGACCCGGGACACCGCCACGAAACCGGTATGTCCCACCATTTGGTGACGGGGACGAACCGACTGACCGGAGATATTCCACTCCCGATAGAAAATCTCGAATATCTCCGTTTCGCAAAAACTGCCGGTTGCGTTCAGTCCTTCCACCAACTTCTGCAACTGGGGAACGGTAGGCAGGTAGGAGCAGAAAATCCCTCCCGGCGGCTGCGCCTCCGCGGCGATCGCGGCGGCATGCCAGGGTTCGGGGATATCCAGCACCACCCGCTCGGGTCCCACCTCGCCGATTGCATCTTCGACTTTCCCACCTCGCAGCTCCAACTGGGGAGGGGTCTCCCCAAACCAGCGCCGGATCATCTTCAGGGCATGGGCGGCGTGATCTTCTCGGACCTCCACGGAGACCACCCGGCCCTTTTCCCCCACCGCCCGGGCCAGGGTCATGGCCAACGCACCCGATCCGGTTCCGCCCTCCACCACTGTCATTCCCGGAGCGATGTCCGCCCACATCAGAATCGGGCCGAGGTCCTTGGGATAGACAACCTGGGCGCCGCGTTTCATTTTCAGAATGAAGTCGGCCAGTCGGGGACGAAGCAAGCGCAATTCCGCTCCCGAAGATGCTCTGAGCAGCGTTCCCTCGGCTTGTCCGATGATCTCGGTGTGAGGGACCACTCCCATGTGGTATTCGAAGCGACGGGAGCCGTCCAAGAGCACCATGAACCGTCGCCCCTTCCTGTCGATGAGGAGCGCGGTCTCTCCTTCCCGCAGGGAACGATCCCCAGCAACGGGCTCGCTCATGAAGCGCTACGGTCCGCCATGCGGAGCACAGTCAGCCTCTTCATCCGGCAAAAAGAGCATGTCTCTCCGGGAGTGGGGCGACCACACGACCGACAAGACAACAGGTCCGGAGGGTTTGGGGGGAAATACGCCGCTCCCCTGTCCAGAAAGCCAAACAGAAAATGCGCCTTCGAGCCGGGAGACTGTTCCTCCAGACGTTTCAGCCATTCCTTGTAACGATTGATGGTATTGCCCGCCGCCATGGGGCATTCTTCTATCTCGTATTCGATTCCCCGCAGAACGGCATAGGCGGCCGTCTCCCGCTCGGCCACCCGCACAAGCGGCTTCACCTTGCGCACCAGCCCACCTTCGGAGGCAGGGAGCACCGGACGTTGACGGGAAAGGTAGTCCACCTCCCAGCGCAGCACATTTCCCAGGAGCACCGCCGCCTCGTCATCCAGGTTGTGGCCCACCACCAGCACGTCATACCCCCTTTGGGCAGCCGCCTCGTTGAGAAGATAACGCTTGGAGAGGCCGCATGCCGCGCAGGGCACTCTGCTGGTCAACTCGCTCGCTTCGGGGATGGAAAAGCCATGTTGTTCAGCCAAGTCCACCACCTCCAGGGACAAACCGCGCTCGGCGGCGAACTCTCGGCTGAACCTCAGGCCGTCGGAGCTGTACTCGCCGATTCCCAGATGCAGATAGACACCGTCCACCCGATAGCCCAACACGGTGAGAACCTCCCAGAGGGCCAAGCTGTCCTTTCCCCCCGACACCCCCAACACCAGCCGGGCGTCGAAATCGAACATCTGATGGTCGGAGATGGTGCGGGCCACCTGGCGATGGATGTGCGCTATAAAATGATCCTTGCAGAAACCGGCGTTGTGCCGCCGCACCGAAATCACCGCTTGTCCACGGCGCACCCGGCACTTCAAGGCGTTGTCAACCTCCGGAGATGACCGGGCGCAATTCGATCACATCCTCGGGGTGGAGGCGCATGTCTTCGGTGAGAAGCTGGTTTCCTCTGATCACCAACACCGACTCGGACATCAGATCGAGCCTCTTCAACAGGGCCCTGACCGTGGATGGCCCTTTTATCGCGATATCCCGGCGCGGCTGATACAGGTGGATTTTCACTGGAAGACGGCAACCACTGAAGTCAGCAAGGTAAGCACCAAGGCGATAACCAGGATCCAAACCAGAAATCTTCGCAACCTGTCGTTCCTCAACAGCGCCTCCCTTCGATAGGGGTCTAGGCTTAGTCTCAATACCTTATACCTTTTGTCATGAAAAGCAGCCGTCTAAACATTTTGGGAAGGACCTACGCCTTCAGCGGAGCGCGTACCGGCAACTTCTGGCTGATGACGGCCGGCCTGATGGTTTGGCGATGGGCGGTCCGGAGAAAACGGCGCCGGATTTAGGTCACACCATGCGGGCGAGTTCGGAAATCGCCTTCTTTAGCTTCTTGTGACCTCTCATCTCCTTGCGACCTCTCCGTCTCCCCAGCCAGAAGACCGCCCCCACCATCGCCGCGGTTCCCAGGCTCTTGAGAAAAAGCGGACTGGTCATCGCTTCACCCGTCTTGCCCAAAGTGTCAACGATCTGCTGGGCACGCTGCTCAAGGTCCTGACGAGTCACAACCGGGGGCTGGTCATTCATGGTCTTTCTGGACCTTTCCCACCACCAACGCCGCCGCCAGGAACACCATCGACGTTATCCCGGCCGCAGCCACCCCCCACCAGCTTGTGTCCGGGAAGGTCTCGATCAGGAACCGATGCAGAGCAAGCGATAGCAACACCGCCGCCAGACCCAGCAAACACGCCACCGCTAGCGCCTTGGCCACCGAGTGCCCCAAATTTCGGAGCGGGTCAACCGTCTCCTGACGCAGATACTGCTTGGCCAGTTCAATCAGTTCGGAAACCTGCTGGGGCAGCTCTTTGGGATCTGTCATGTGGCCTCCAAGGCTACACCACCACCGCCGATGCCTGGCGGGGTTCTCCTGTTCATCGGCGCATCATACCGGGGCCGGGCCAGCCTGGGCGCATGGGCTTCAATGCGGCAACGTGTCGGAGGAGGGACCCTTACCTTGTTTAGGAATGTCCCTTGTGTGATGCTTGGGGCTGATCGCCCTGACACGGCGGGCAGGGCTTTTGCCCCTGTCACCTAGATGGCCTGGGGGGTGTTGCCACCCGCCGTGTCAGGGCGCTGTTGACCTCTGATAGAAACATGCACCAATAGGGCTGGTTCGTAAGGTGGTTGACGGCAACAGTGCCTGTTGGCGATCTGGTAGATCAGGGTGCCGACCAAGGAGGTTTCTCGTATAAACAAATCTGAGATCGGTGTGCGTCGGGGTGGATGTGGATATGGCCAAGGGCGATCATTACGCCCAAGCGATCACTACCGAGCTGGGAGAACAATGAAGAAGGTGCGGTTGACATATTCCTGTTATAATGTGCATCCTCGGAAATGCGGGTGTCTGACTACCTTCGAAGAGCGCATAGGCAGCGAGAGGGGCACTGTCATATGGATGCGCGGCACCTAGCTGCCACAACCCCGCGGGGGGACATGGGTTGTCCCGGCTCCCGGGTGGCTCACCCGGGCGGGACTACTGACCGCCCATAGACAACGCCACCACCCGGGAGCGACTGAAGACCCGCCGCCGCGGCGTTTGTTCGCATCCACCGGGACCGGTCCTTGGCTCGAAGCTCAGGACTCGAACAGCAGGGACCCGGCCCTCCAGGATTGAGATCAGATAACAGAAATCACAACATCGAACCAACCAACAAAGAACCAAAGGAGAATCTATGAGCAAGGGTGAGATCAACGGAGTAGACACGGCGCATCTGCTGTTTGCCCGGGGAGTGGTCGGAGAGACACCGGCCGCGGGCGACTACACATGGAGAGCCTCGAACCAGTGGGTACACGGAACGCACAGCAGGACGACGATTGGCGGCTACTTCGGACTGGGTGAAGAACGCGCCCACAAGTCGACCTACCAGTTGGAGGCCGACCATCCTCTGGAATTCAACGCCGAGGACGACGCCGCCACCCCGGTGGAGATCGTGCTGGCGGGCTTGGCGAGCTGCCTGACCGCTGGCGTGGCAGCGGTGGCCGAGAACCGCGAGATCAAGCTGCGTTCTGTAAAGGCAACGGTGGAAGCCGATATGAACATCGGGGGCATCCTCGGAGCGGATCCCGATGTCAGAAAGGGTTTCAGCGATGTGCGCGTCCACTACGAGATCGACGCCGACGACACCAGCGCGGCGGACCTCGAGGCCTTGGTCGCCCAGTCGCAAAAGCTCTCGGCCGTGTTTGACATCCTGACCAACCCCACCAACGTGACCGTCAGGGTCAGCTAGCAGGCGAGGCAGGGTGCGCACTGCCACTGTCGTAATCGGAGCCGGGCACACCGGCCTGGCGGTCAGCTACCTCCTTTCCCAGCGCTCGATCGACCATGTGGTCCTCGAGCGCGGGGAGGTAGCCAACACGTGGCGGACGGAGCGCTGGGACTCGCTTCGCCTCCTCACTCCGAACTGGCAGACCAGGTTGCCCGGTTTCGCCTACGACGGGGAGGATCCCGACGGCTTCATGACCATGCCCGAGATCGTCGAGTTCATCGACCGGTACGCCCGACTGGTCGATCCGCCCCTTCATACCCTCACCACCGTCACCTCCGTGCGCAAGGATGGCGAGGAGTACGAGGTGGTGACCGACCGTGGCGTGTGGTCGTGCCGCTCAGTGGTGCTGGCGACCGGCGGGTTCAACCTACCCAAGGTACCGCCCATCGCTGCGGCACTCCCGACCTCGATCGATTCGGTGACCCCGCTCGACTATCGGCGCCCGTCGGACCTGCGGGAAGGCGGCGTACTGGTGGTGGGAGTGTCGGCCACCGGTGTGCAACTGGCCGAGGAAATCCACCGTTCCGGGCGACCGGTGACGGTGTCGGTAGGCGAGCACGTCCGCATGCCCCGGGTATACCGCGGGAGGGACATCCGCTACTGGTACGAGATCACCGGCCTGGCCGACGAGCGCTACGACGAGGTGGATGACATCGTGCGGGCCCGCACGGTTCCCTCCCCCCAGCTGGTCGGAACGCCGGAGCGATTGATGCTCGACCTAAACGCCTTGACCGACCAGGGAGTGCGTATGGTGGGCCGGCTGGCCGGCATCAGGGACGGGAAAGCCCAGCTGTCGGGCTCGCTCCACAACAAGTGCAACCGCTCCGACCTCAAGATGGACCGGTTGCTTCTCAGTATCGACGAGTGGGTCACCGAGAACGGCTTGGACACCGAGTACGACCCTCCCCACCGCTACGAGCGGACCCGCGTCGAGAAGTCACCGCCTCTGGGTCTCGACCTCGCCGGTGGAGAGATCAAAACCGTCGTCTGGGCCACCGGCTACCGGCCGGATTACTCGTGGCTCCATGTTCCGGTGTTCGACCAGAAAGGCCGACTCCGCCACGACGGTGGCATCGTCACGGACTCTCCCGGCATGTACCGGATCGGGCTGAACTTCCTCCGTCGACGCAAGTCGAGCTTCATCCATGGCGCCGAGGACGACGCTCCCGAACTGGTCGACCATCTGTCCGCATATCTCTCGACCCGTGTCCCGGTGAGGAGCCACTGAGCCGGCTTTGTCTTCCCTGCGGGGAATGCCCTGGCTCGGAGCGAAGCCTCGACTTCAAACGGGAATCCGGGTGGAAGTGTTGCTATGCCTACCTCCGGGATGGAAGTGGACGGCGATTCATCACCAAAGAGGTGGATGGCGAGTTCGACGCCAAAACCGCTCTCCGAGGAGAGTTCTCAAAAACGGAGCGGGCCCGGAACAGCAGCTTATTGGGCGCTGATGAGGGTTAGCCGTGCCGCCGTGTAGAGAATGATTACGGCATCATGCTTCGGTTCAGCTTCAGCGAGACCATGCAGGTGAATGTTTCGCAGATTCAACCCTAAGGGATCTGTCAGAACTATGCGCAAGTCTGATAGAAATGACTCAGGCAGGCTCTGATAGAGCTTTGAGATGAGTGCCCCTAGGGTTGACTCGCGCCCATCTCGGTGGCGTTTCGGTTCTATGTATGAGCCTCCGTAGATCGTTTGCACGATGGCGCGCACTGCTGATTCAATGCTTGGAAGCGCAACTCGGGCGGCGTCGTCGTAGTGACTTTGCCAGTAGTACCCAAGAGCTCTGGCGAAAATCCCGGCGTCCCGTTCGGAGACAAACTGGGCCCGGAACGCCGCAGAAACGGTATCAAGATGGGGTTGGTAACGAGAACCGATTTGTGTGAGCATCTCGTCCAAAAACATGGCGAAGGTACGAGCGCGGAGACTTGCCGCCTTAGAGCGTTGCCAGTCAATGTGTGCCTCTTGGCTCATGAGAGGCCTAATGGGCTGACCCTTCCCATCATTCACCGTCCACGGAATTGGCTCTCCCTCGATCCGATGGACTACTAATACCTGGTCTGCCATATCCAGAATCTCTGGATCTATGGCGATAGCGCCTATTTCGAGGCAGCGCTTGAACGCCGAACGAAAGTCATCTGTCCCTACGACGCGATTGAGTTCGTTTCGGATGAGTGGATCTTCGAGATCCACCTCTAGGTCAAAGGTGCTCGTTAATGTAATGTGCTCGGGTTCGTCAGCTCTCTCACCGCGGAGAATGGACATCGTCTCGCTGAATTGTGCCTCCGCCCACGCAGTAGCGCGGTCCCGGTTCTCATCCGTTGTCATCGCTCAAGTCCTAACCTCTCCCGTAGTCACCCCATTCGCTGCCGGTGAATAGGTGTCACCATTAGCCGACCTGATAGACAAAGAACATTCTAAGAGCTGGGCGGTGAGATAGCCATGCGGTTATCAGGGCTTAACGCCCCTGACTTCGCTGGGAGGCACAGGCCATTCGAAGGGCTGGGAGTGGCAGGAGTGCAGGCAGAACGGACGCTCACCGTCTCCGGTATGTAGGTTGACCTTCTAGGCAGTATCAAAGGTGGTAACCACAAAGCACCAATCCGCTTTGAACTGGGGCAACGCCCCAAAATACGAGTGTCGGAGGAGGGACTTGAACCCTCACCCTCCGTAGAGGACTAGGCCCTCAACCTAGCGCGTCTGCCATTTCCGCCACTCCGACCAAAGGTCTCGGAAGTATACCCCTGGAGCGCCGATCTCCTCCCGGCGGTTGTTTATCCTGAAAAACATGGCCGAACGCATTGATCAGATCCGCTGGGACGTGATTGTGGTGGGCGCCGGCCACAACGGGCTGACCGCGGCCGCCTATCTGGCCCGCGGCGGGAAGAAAGTGGTGGTGCTGGAACAGCGCGACCAAATCGGTGGGTCGACCGGCAGCGGAGAGCCCTGGCCGGGGGTGCAGATCTCCACCTGCTCCTACATGGTGGGCCTTCTCCATCCCCGGATTTGTGAGGACTTGAACCTGTTCTCCCGGGGGCTCCACCTCACCTATCCCGACCCGCAGTTGTACGTGCCTATCGAACCGGGGATCGGGATCGTCGACTACCTGGACGAGGATCGTACCTGGTCGGAGATGAGCAAGTGGGCCGCTGCTTCTGATGTCAAAGGCTTCGGGGCGCTGGTCAAATACCTGAAGGGAATCCGTTCCAAGCTTCGCCCCAAGAACGACGACGATCTGTGGTTGCATGAAGCACCCACCAGGGAAATGATCGGAGAGCGGGTGGGGAACGACCCGGCCGTCATGCACACCCTCTTCGAGCAGTCCTTTGAGGATCTGGTGACCGGATTTATCTCCGACCAGCGCATTCTGGACGCGATAGCGGCCAATGGAATAATCGGAACCAACGCCTCTCCCCGTGACCGGGGTACGGCCTTCGTCAAATTCCACCACGCGTCGGGAGGGCTGGCCGGACCATCCGTGATGACCTGGGCGTTTCCCCGGGGAGGAACCATCGGGGTGGCCAAGGCCATCCACAACGCCGCGGTAGCTCACGGCGCGCGGGTAGAAACCGGGGCGACAGTGGCTGCCATCAAGCCGGGAGAGGGTGTGGAGTTGCAGGATGGGCGGACTGTCCGGGCGCCGGTGGTGGCCTCCAGCGCCGACCCCAGACGGACCTTTGCCATGGTGGATGCGCACATACCGACCGAGTTCGGTCACAAGGTGGCGACTTGGCCCATGGTCGGGACGGTAGGGAAGGTCAATTTTGCTCTCACCCGATTGCCGGTGATCAACGGCTTTGCCGAATCTGCGCGGGCCATGGTGGATATCGGAAGCGGGATGGAGCGGCTCCATCAATCCCATCGGGCCGCCACCCGCGGGCAACTCGGGCCCATATGGGCCGAGCTCTATCCCCAGACGGCCTACGACCCCACCGTAGCCCCCGAAGGCGTCCATGTGCTGTCCTGTTTCGTTCAACACCTCCCCTATTCGTGGGCGGACGGCCGCAGTTGGGATCACCACCGCCATAAAGTGGGCCAGCGGGTGATCTCCATGATCGAAGAATGGTCACCGGGCTTTTCGGATACGATCTTGCACCACGAAGTGGTGGGCCCTCCCGACATCGAAGCCAAGACCGGGCTGACCGGGGGGCACATATTCCAGGGTGACCACCTCCCCCCTTACGCGTGGGATCAGCGAATGCCCTATCGCACCCCCGTGGAAGGGGTGTATCTGTGTGGCGCTTCCACCCACCCGGGCGGAAGTGTCATCGCGGCCTGCGGCCGCAACGCCGCTCTTCGAATCTTGGCCGACTCCTAGGAGCCGACGGGGGGATTCACTCCCGGATCAGAGTCCGAGCCTGCTCCCGCACGTACGACCGCATGTACCAGGGACCGCCGCTTCCTGCGCCAGAGGTGCCCGAACCCTTCCAACCACCGAAGGGCTGGATGTCGGGCCAGGCGCCGGTGGTGGAACCGGCCCGGCGGTTGGCATAGACCACACCGGCCTCAATCCGCTCAAAGAATCGGTTCACCTCTTCGTCGGTGCCGGCGAACACTCCGGCAGTGAGTCCGAAGATCGTGTCGTTGGCCTTATCGATTCCCTCGTCCATAGAATCCACCGCGGTCACCGCCACGAACGGCACGAACAACTCCTTCTCCCAGATCCAGGTGTCTTGCGGCGCGGTCACCACCGTGGGCTGAACAAAGTTGCCCCGTTCCAGATCCCCCTCGGTGACAACCTCGCCACCTGAAAGGATCTCGCCCCCGGCTTCTTTCACCGCTTCGACCGCCGACTGGAATCGGTCCACGGCCTCCCGATCGATGACCGGCCCCAAAAAGATCTCGCGCCGACGAGGATCCCCCACTTCGATCTCGGCGGTCTTCTGGGTGAGCAGATCCACGAACTCCTCGAAGGCTGGTCTCTCGACATACACCCGGGAGTTGGCCGAGCACTTCTGTCCCGACAGCCCGAAAGCGGCCCGCATCACCCCTTCGGCGGCTAGGTCGAGGTCGGCAGAGGCCGTAACCACCGCCGGGTTCTTGCCGCCCATCTCGCAAACCACCGGTTTGGGGCGGCCGCTGGCCACCGTCCGGTACAGGTACATTCCCACGTCGTAGGACCCTGTGAACGTGACCCCGTCCACATGTCGATGATGGGCGAGCCGATCACCGGCCTCGTCGCCTCCGGTCACGACCTGCAAGGCGCCGGTGGGCAGTCCCGCTCGGAAAAAGATGTCAGCCAACAGCAACGAACCCAATGCCCCGGTGTTGGACGGCTTAAGCACCACCGTGTTGCCGGTCAGAAGCGCCGCCGAAGTGGGGCTGGCCACCAGGGCCATCGGGAAATTGAAAGGAGAGATGATCGCCCACACTCCCCACGGCCGCAGCACCGAACGGTTGATGTCTCCAATCCCATACTCCCCCATGGCCGTCTCCAACCCGCCTGCCTCGTCCAGCCGGTCGCAGTAGTAGGTCGCAAAGGCCACTGCTTCCGAGACATCTCCCAGAGCCTCCAGCCGGGTTTTTCCTATCTCGAGACTCAGGAACCCCGCCAAAAGCGGCGTCTCCTCTTCGATGATCTCAGTAGCTCGGCGGACAATCGCCACCCTTTCCTGCCAGGGGGTTCCCTCCCACTCCGGCTGGAAGGCGCGGGCCGCCGCCACCGCGTCGTCCACGTCGGCGTCGGAAGCCTGCGAATAGATCCCGACCACCAGTTCGGAGTCGATGGGAGAGCGTTCTACGTACGTCTGGTCGGTGAAACGCCTCTCACCGTTGATCAGGAGCGGATAAGCCTGGCCGATTTGCCCGGTGGCCGCCGCCAGTCCCTCCTCAAAAGCCTGATGAAGAGCCGGATCGTCAGCCGACATGGTGGCGTAAGTGACTTTTGCCATGGTTGTTCCTCTACCCTCTGTGCTAATGGTTGGAAGACAGAACTAAAATTTTAGCATGGCCCGAAGACACTTCAACCGAAAGCGCCGACTATGACCTTTGTCCGCCGTCTGCAAGTGATCGACTCCCATACCGCCGGGGAGCCCACCCGGGTTGTCACCGGCGGCCTCCCCGATTTGGCGGGGGACACCCTCCGGGAGAAAGAGAAATACCTTTTGACGAATTACCCGACGTTGGCCAGGATGCTGGTGGGAGAGCCGCGGGGACACGCACCATTGCATGCGATCCTGCCGCTTCCCCCCTCCCATCCCAAAGCGGACCTCTCGATTCTGATCCTCTCGTCGCTGGGATCACTCACTATGTGCGGCCATGCCCTGATCGGGACGGTCACCACCCTGATTGAGACCGGCAGGGTGACTCCCAAAGAACCAGTCACCGAGGTGGTGGTGGAGACCTTGAGCGGTCTGATGGAGACCGCAGCCCGGGTCGAGGGCGGCAAGGTGCGCTCGGTCACCTTCCAGGGAGTGCCCTCCTGGGTGGCGGTCTCGGGGATGAAAGTGGAAGTGGACGGCCGGGAAATCGAGGTGGATATCGGCTTTGGGGGAATTTGGTTCGTCCTGGTGAGAATTGAGCAGACCGGCTTGCCGATCGCTCCCGATTCGGTCCCCGAGCTGGTGGCGCTAAGCCACCGCATCCGTCTTCGGGTAAACAAGATGCTTCAGGAAAAAACCGATTGGCCGCCGGGGACTCCCGACCGGGCCGACCAACTGCTCTACATGGGACCGCCCGCCAGCCCGGGCGCCGACGGACAGAACCTCGCTACCTCCAGCAGCCTGGGATTCGACCGCTCCCCCTGTGGGACGGGAAGCTCCACCCGCATGGCTCAGGCCTTCGCCCGCGGAGAACTGGAAGTGGGCGACACCTTCGTTCACGAAGGGGTGCTCACCACGACCTTCGTCGGAACGGTCAAGGCCGAGACGGAGGTCTCGGGGCGACGGGGGATCATCCCCACCATCACCGGCTCCGCCTATCTGACCAGCTTCAGCGAGTTGGTGCTTGACCCCGAGGATCCACTGGGAGAAGGGATCTTCCTTCCCGCCGCCGGAGGAACCTAGCCCCCTCCTACTCGTACCAGCCGGAGCAGAACAGCAGCCCGTCGTGACGGACCGCCCACGTGTGCATCTGCTGCTCCTCACCCGTCTCCGGGTTCAGTACCACATAGTCGACCCAGCGGCCCGCCTCAGTGGCCCCCAGCAAATCGTCACCGTAGAAATAGCCGACGGCGTCCACGCGCAGGCTGGGATCCCGGTTTCTGAACTGCGGGTTGTGGTGAGATATGGTGTAGCCGTCCTCGTTGATTATGAACACGTACCACTGGCCGTCGACGTTATCGACACTGTTGTAGTAGGCAATCGTCAGTTCTTGGCCGGCGCGTTCATAGCGTTCGATGGCTGTCTCCACCACGTGCTGGGTGTAGGCAGCCGGGTCGTCCTCGGATGGGGAGTTATCTCCGGCAAAAGCCCTGAACGCAATCATCGCTACCACCAGCACAGCAACCAGGACAGTCATTCCAGAAGTAGACACCGGGCTATCCTTTCACCCCGTCTATCGGACACTTCCCTTTGTTCAGGAGTATAAACTGCCCTGACGCAAAGTACGGACAGTCCTCAGCCCGGCCTGATGATCTCCCCCCGCCGGGAGGATTTGTACAGGGCTTCCATCACCGCCATGGTCCGACGCCCTTCCCAACCGTCGACCAGCGGTGCTCGGCCCTCGGCCACCGCGGCCACGAAGTCCTCCATCTGGTGGAAATGCAGGGTGGGGTCTGTATAGGCGCTGGAGGTGAGGGTGTCGCCCCGGTCGACCGGTCCCGCGGTCAACAGTTTCTCGACCTCCGGGGAGAGTCCGCCCGGCACGTCCCATTGAGCCAGGTCGTCGTCCACCATGCCCACGGTTCCCTTTGTGCCGCGGATAGTGAGGCTGCGAGGCTGGGGATTGACCGCGGCGGTGGAGCTTGCCACCGTGGCCAGAGTGCCGTTCGCGAAGCGCAACACTCCCAATGTCAGGTCTTCCACCTCTATCCGATGGAGAGGTGTGGTGGTGTAGAACCCGGCGACCGACTCGACCTCCCCCAGCATCCACACCATCAGATCCAGAATATGGCTGGTCTGGGTGACAAGCGACCCTCCCCCCTCCGACGCCCAGTTCCCTCTCCATTCCGCTGAGTCGTAATAGGACTGAGAGCGAAAACACAGATCTCTGCACTCCGCCGCGAGGGGTTGGCCGATCAGCCCCTCCGACACCGCCTCTTTCATCCGAAGGGCGCCGTACATGAAGCGGTACATGAAGATAACCCCCAAGGTCACTCCTGCCTCGTGGCAGGCCGTAATCATCCGGTCGGCGTCGGCCACCGTGGTGGCCATGGGCTTCTCGGTGAGGACATGAAGGCCCCGAGCGGCGGCGGCGACGGTCATCCTGGCGTGGTCGCCCGAGGGGGTCGCTAGGCAGACCGCGTCGATACCGGGGGCCTCCAACAGCTCACGCCAGTCGGTGAACACCTCCGAGACGCCGTATCCGTCGGCGAATTCCGTAGCCTTTTCGCGATTTCGCGAACACACCGACACCAATCGGGCGCCTCCGGGGCTCATCGCCAGCGCGCCCGCAAAGAGATGACCCGCCCCTCCCGTTCCGATCAAACCGAACCGAAGACTCACGATCGGGCATGGAAAGTAGCCAACCGACGGCGCGCGACCATCAACATCACCCTTAATATACGATGGAGCACGCGAATAAGGAGTTGATGTGCGTCGAGTTCCAAACACTGCTGCGGCCGGAGCAGAACTGGTTCCCCTCTTTCGGGATCAGTTGCAACTGTGCAATGTGAAGCCGGGTGAGACCGTGCTGGGCTTCACCGACACCATGAGCAACGACGCCTACACCACCGCGCTGGCCGGCGCAGCGCGCGTGCTGGGCGCCAACTTTTTCCAGATCGTGGTGGCCGGCGACGAAGAATGGATGAAATCGAAGGCGATCATTGATGCCTGGAGAGGCTCCGACCTGGTGGTGGGGATGCTGACCACCGGGTGGATATACAGCGATGCGCACAATGCGGCTCTGGACGCCGGGGCGCGCACCCTGATGATTGAAGAACCCGAGGACATACTGCTCCGGATGTTTCCCACCCCCGAAATTCGCCGCCGGGGGGAAGTCAGCCAAAGACTAATGGAGGCGGGGAGCACCCTGCGGATCCAGTCGGAGGCCGGAACCGACCTGACCCTCAGCTATGAGGGACGTCCGGTGGGCGTCCAGTACGGCTATTCGGACACGCCGGGGCGCTGGGACCACTGGCCGTCGGGACAGGTTGCGTTCGCGCCCCTGGAGCACTCGGCCGAGGGCACTCTCGTGCTGGACGAGGGGGACTGTCTGATCAATCTGGGCCGATACCTCATGTCTCCGATTCGCATGGAGCTTCGGGAAGGCAGCATCGTGTCACTCGAAGGGGGCGCCGACGCACGCCTGGCCCGAGACTACTTCGAGCTTCCCAAGGACAAGCGCTCCTACGGCGTCTCCCACATTGGGTGGGGCTATGAGCACCGGGCCAACTGGAACGCCTTGGGCCTGCGCTTCTGGGAAGGCGGGGGAGTTATGGACGTCGAGAGTTATTACGGCAACATGCTCATCGCATTCGGCGCCAACTTCATGCGGGGCCTCGACGGAGAGAACCGGGCTCCCTTCCACTTCGATATCCCGACCCGCAACCACTCCATCTGGGTAGACGACACCCAGATCATCGACCGCGGAAGCTTCGTCATCCCCGAGCTGCAGCTCGACTACCAGGAAGGAAGCGACTCGTGAGCAATCTCGTAATCCGCAACGCCGAGTTGCTGGACGGAACCGGGAGCGACCCCCGCGGGGGCATAGATGTGGCCGTAACGGGCTCGCTGATCAGCGGAATCGGACCGGGCACGGGAAGTTCCCCCGACCAGGTGATCGACGGCACGGGACTCACCCTAATGCCCGGATTGACCGACGCACATGTCCACATGGGCCTGGTCGATCCAGCGGGGGGTATCGGCGATCTGCCTTGGATCGACTACGTGTTCACCGTGCGGGGAATCATTGAGAACACCCTCCAAGAGGGCTTCACCACCGTCCGGGACGCGGGCGGATTGGACCCCCACTGGGCGCGCCTCGTGGAACAGGGAGTGATCGACGGCCCCCGAATACTTCCGTCGGGAGCGGTACTGTCCCAGACCGGGGGGCACGGGGACCTGCGTCCCGCCCACCACATCGCGCACCCGCGAGGAAGCATTCCCGGACTGTCGGCCACCCCCGAGATAGTGGACGGGGTCGCCGAAGTCCGACGGGCCGCCCGCGAGCAACTGCGCAAAGGCGCTACCCAACTCAAGGTATTCAGTTCCGGAGGTGTCCTCTCCCCCACCGATCCTTTCGACAGCCTCCAGTTCAGCTATGAGGAACTGCGGGCAGCCGTGGAAGCAGCGGCCGACTGGCACACCTACGTGCTGGCCCACTGTCACACCTCCGACGCCATTCGTCGCGCCCTGTCCGCTGGAATACGCTCCATCGAGCACGCCAGCATCCTCGATGAGGACGCTGCTCGCCAAATCGTGGAATCGGATGCCTTCGCGGTAGTGACTCTGGCGGTGAAATACGACCTCTTGGAGAACCCGGAAAGGGCGGGCCTGACTCCTGCCCAGTTGACAAAGCTGCAAGCGGTCGAGTCGGCAGTCCACCGAAGTATCGAGATCATGGGAGAGACCGGAGTGAAAGTCGGCTCGGGTTCGGATATTGTCGGTCCCCTGCAGGACAGAAGAGGCCGGGAGTTTCCCAACAAGGCCAAGTTCATGAGCCCAGCCGAGGCTATCGCCACCGCCACGACCGCCAATGCCGAACTGTTCTACATGGAGGACCGGATCGGCACCGTCGAAGTGGGAAAGGAAGCCGACCTGATCCTGGTCGAAGGCCGTCCCTTGGACGAGATCGAGGTATTGGCCGATCCCGACCGCATAGTGGTGGTCATTAAAGGGGGCCGGGTCTACAAAGACACCCAGAGGAGAATCACCAACGCCTGAGTCAATGACTCTCATTTGAGCGGTCGGGTTGGGATAAGACGTACCGTTTTGTCCTGACCCGCTCCAAGTCTTTCTTGGCGGCTATAGGGCCGGTAATGACCGGCCCTGCGCAAGCTCTGATCAGGCGAGGATTTGGGAGAGTTGTCGGCGTTCTTTCTTTAGTTCGGATACTTCGTCGCGGAGGCGGGCGGCGTATTCGAAGCGGAGTTCGGCGGCGGCTTCGCGCATCTCCTCTTCCAGAGAGAGGATCACACGGGAGAGGTCGTCGCCGGTCAGGTCGATGACCTCCCGCTCGGCCCGCGACGACCGGCGTCTCTCCACCGACGGCGCCTCCGAGGAGACCAACTCCAAGATATCGCTGATGCGCTTGCGGATGGTTTGGGGATCGATTCCGTGTTTGGTGTTGTATTCCACTTGGCGGGTGCGGCGCCGGTTGGTCTCACCGATCGCTCTCTCCATGGAGCCGGTGATCGCGTCGGCATACATAACCACCTGCCCGTCCACATTGCGGGCCGCCCGGCCGATGATCTGGATAAGGGAGGTGTCGGAGCGGAGGAATCCCTCCTTGTCGGCGTCCAGGATGGCCACCAGCGACACCTCGGGCAGGTCGAGGCCCTCCCGCAGCAGGTTAATGCCCACCAGAACGTCGAAGTCACCCATTCGCAATTCCCGGAGAATCTGCACCCTTTCCAGTGTGTCTATCTCGGAGTGGAGATACCGGGCGCGCACCCCCATCTCCAGTAGATAGTCGGCCAGGTCCTCGGCCATTTTCTTGGTGATGGTGGTAACCAACACCCGCTGGTCGGCAGCTGCCCGCTGGCGGATGTCGCCCAACAGGTCGTCGATCTGTCCCTTGGTGGGCCGGACGATCACCTCGGGATCCACCAGGCCGGTAGGGCGGATCAGGAGTTCCACCGGTTTGGGGCATCTCTGTCGCTCAAAGGGGCCGGGGGTGGCCGACATGCAGATCACCTGCCCGGTGCGATCCAGCCACTCATCGAAGCGGAGGGGGCGGTTGTCCAAAGCGGAGGGCAGCCGGAATCCGTGCTCCACCAGCACCTCTTTTCTGCTCCGATCCCCCTCGTACTGGCCTCCGATCTGGGGCAGCGTGATGTGGGACTCATCGATGATGGTTATGTAGTCATCGGGGAAATAGTCCAACAGGGTGTAGGGGGGCTCTCCGGGTTCGCGCCCGTCCAGATAGCGGGAGTAGTTCTCGATGCCTGAGCAGTAGCCGATCTCTCTCATCATCTCCAGGTCATAGTTGGTCCGCATTCGCAGCCGCTGGGCCTCGAGCAGCTTTCCCTCCTTCTCAAACACCGCCAGGCGCTCCACCAACTCCTGCTCGATCGCCCTGACCGCCTCGGCCATCCGCTCCTCGGGAGTCACATAGTGGGTGGCGGGAAACACATGAAGCTCATTCAACTCCGAGATTGTTTCCCCGGTAACCGGGTTAAGAGAAGCAATCCGTTCCACCTCGTCTCCGAAATACTCCACCCGCACCACTGTCTCCTGATAGGTGGGGAAGATGTCGAGGGTGTCCCCCTTCACCCGAAAGCGGCCCCGGGTGAGGCTCACCTCGTTGCGTTGGTACTGGAGCATCACCAACCGGCGCAACGCTTCGGACATGGGGAATTCCACTCCCTTGATCAGCCGCAAGAGTTGGCCTTCGTACTGCTCAGGAGACCCCAGTCCATAGATACAGGAGACGGAGGCCACAATGATCACATCGTCACGCACCATCAGACCCGAAGTGGCGGAATGGCGCAGGCCGTCGATCTCGTCGTTTATCGAAGAGTCCTTCTCGATGTAGGTGTCGGTCTGTGGCATGTAGGCCTCGGGCTGGTAGTAGTCGTAGTAGGAAACGAAATACTCCACCCGGTTGTCGGGAAAGAACTGACGGAACTCGTTGGCCAGTTGGGCGGCCAAGGCTTTGTTGGGAGCGATGACCAAGGCCGGACGCTGGGCCTGTTCGACAGTCCATGCCACCGTGGCGGACTTGCCGGATCCGGTGATCCCCAACAGGGTCTGGAACCGCTCTCCCTGCTCCAACCCCCTGGCTAGGGAAGCGATCGCAGAAGGTTGATCGCCAGAAGGGGAGAAATCGGCTTTGACCTCGAAACGACTCATAATGCTCTCTTGAATCGTATCGGGTTAGTGTGACA
Organism: Acidimicrobiia bacterium; assembly: GCA_965248705.1. Lineage (GTDB taxonomy): Bacteria > Actinomycetota > Acidimicrobiia > Spongiisociales > ZC4RG35 > Bin76. The sequence continues at coordinate 2,204,942 of CBDFJY010000002.1, forward strand.
AAAGTCCCATCTCCCGGGCGGCTCTCTCCACCTCTTTTTCAAGCGCATCCCGTCCCGACCGGTTGGGGATCACCCGGTCGGCCAACTCCAGCCACTCTTGGCGGGAGCGCTGGGAAGCCATGCGCCGACGGATATCCGTCTCGCTCATCCCGCGCTCCAACAGCCGTCTCCGGATCATCCCGGGCGCGGAGTCCACCACCAGCACGGGCCAGTCGGGCATAACCCGGGCGGACGGCGCCGAAATCTCCACCGCCACCGGCCGTTGCGGATATCGTTCAACCTCCCGGAACATACGGGAGCGGATGTGAGGATGGGTCAAAGCCATCAACTCGGAAAGCTGAGAAGAGTCCGAGAAAACAGTCTTTCCCAAACGGGCCCGGTCAATCTTTCCCTCCGACACCGTCTGTGGCCAACCAGCCGCTACTTGGTCGAAGGCTTCCCCCCCTGGCTCCAGCACCTCATGGCCCAACTGATCGGCGTCGATGATAACCACTCCCCATTTGGCAAGGAGGGAACAAACGAGGCTCTTGCCCGAACCTATCCCTCCGGTCACCACTACCCGGGGAGGAGTCCGGCGCATCGCCCTGCACAGCCCGCTGAGGGCTATCTACCGCCGATGCCCCGTTTCTTGAGTTCTTCCAGAATCGCTTCGAGGGAAGAGTCCACCCGGACCGCCCGACGCTCGGGCTCGGGCTTCTCCCTGGGCGCACGGGGTTGTTCCTCCCGTCGGGGAGCACGAGCGCGGGGCTGGCCGCGAGTCTCCCAGTCGGGAAGAGCCTGCTTCACCGACAAGCTGACCCGTCGACGGTTGGAATCCAATTCGGTGATCTTGACGTTGACCACCTGGCCGATAGAGAGCTCCATTTCCGGGGACTCCACCCGGTGCATGGCGATCTCGGAAACATGCACCAAGCCCTCCACCCCATCGGCGATGGAGACGAAAGCTCCGAAAGGTACCGTCTTGGTGACTTTGCCTTCAATAACATTCCCCACATCATTGGCCTGTGAGAACAGCGACCAGGGATCCTCCAGGGTCTGGCGCATCGATAGAGAGATCCGCTCCCGCTCGCGATCCACTTCCAGCACTTTGACCATGACCTTGGCCCCGACCTCCACCACTTCGGAGGGATGGCTGATGTGGGTCCAAGCGAGTTCGGAGACGTGAACCAACCCGTCCATCTTGCCCAGGTCAACGAAAGCTCCGAAAGGCACCACCGACGACACCAATCCCTCTCGGATCTCTCCCTCCACCAAGAGGTTCATGAAAGAGTCCCGTTCTTCGGCCTGCTCTTCCTCCAAAAAGGCCCGCCGGGAGAGAACCACGTTATTGCGCTGGCGGTCCAACTCGATGACTTTGGCCTCAATCTCGGTGTCAATGAAAGGATGGAGGTTGCACACCCTGCGCAGGCCAACCAGCGAGGCCGGGAGGAAACCCCGCAGCCCGATATCCACGATCAGTCCCCCCTTCACCACCTCGATGACCGTTCCCTTGACTGACTGGCCACTTTGGTGGACTTCTTCCACCTTGCTCCAAGCCCGCTTGTACTGGGCCCGCTTTTTGGAGAGAATCGGGCGACCATTCTCATCCTCCCTGGTCAACACCACCCCTTCCACCTTGTCTCCCACCGCCACGATCTGGCGGGGATCGACATTCTTTCGGATCGACAGTTCACCCGCGGGGATCAGGGCTTCCGACTTGAAACCAATGTCGACCAGCGCTCCCTCAATGTCGACACTGACCACCGTTCCCTCCACAATTTCGTTTTCCTTGAAGACCCTGATGTCGCGACCCAAAGCCTCTTCGAACATCGCTTCGTCGTCCATCCGGCTGGCTTCAGCTTCCGTCGCAGGGGCCTCTTGGACCACCTCAGCCGCAGGGGCCTCCTCGACCACCTCAGCCGCAGGGGCCTCCTCAATCACCTCAGCCGCAGGGGCCTCCTCAATCACCTCAGCCGCAGGGGCCTCCTCAATCACCTCAGCCGCAGGGGCCTCCTCAATCACCTCAGCCGCAGGGGCCTCCTCGACCACCTCAGCCGCAGGGGCCTCCTCGACCACCTCAGCCGCAGGGGCCTCCTCGACCACCTCAGCCGCAGGGGCCTCCTCGACCACCTCAGCCGCAGGGGCCTCCTCGACCACCTCAGCCGCAGGGGCCTCCTCGACCACCTCAGCCGCAGGGGCCTCCTCGACCACCTCAGCCGCAGGGGCCTCCTCGACAGACTCCACCACCTTTGCTTCAGCGGTGTCGCTCTGCGCGAAGTCGGCGTCTTCTGGAGCGAGGGTTTCTGGAGTGAGGGTTTCTGCCATCGGCTCATCCTCAATGACCGCGGTCAGGGATGAAGCTGGCGCCGCCGTCCCCCCGGCGGGCAAGTCTATTTGTTCTTCGTTCATTAGGGGGTGGTGATGGTTCCTTTCTTGTCCAAACGAGCGCGGAAGGCTGTCGGACTCATTCTAAGTTTGGCACAGCCAACCGCCCACCGCAAATTACTAGCTTTTGCATTCGGCCAGGTTCTGTCCGGAGGCGACATCGACCTTGAGCGCGACGACCAAATCCGCTACGCCCTCCATCACTTCCACGGTCAGGGCAGTCACCTCCGAAAGGTCGTCTGCCGGGGTTTCTATGACCAGTTCATCGTGGATTTGTAGCAAGAGGCTGCATTCGGGGCTGATCTTCGGAAGTTGAGAGAAGAGTCTGATCATCGCCATCTTGATGATGTCCGCCGCCGTCCCCTGCACCGGAGCGTTCAGCGCCATCCGCTCCCCCATCTGCCGTATCCGGAAGTTGTCGCTCCGCAGTTCCGGCAGATAGCGACGCCGCTTGAAAAGGGTGGTGGTGTATCCCCTCCGTCGAGCCTCCAGCACCATTCCGTCCATGAAAGATTTCACGCCGGGAAACTGTGAGAAGTAGGCGTCGATGTGCTCGGCAGCCTCTTCCCGGGAAATGTCCAGCCGTTGGGAAAGCCCGAAGGCCTCCATTCCGTACAGCAGCCCGAAGTTGATGGTCTTAGCCCGTCGACGCATGTCGGCGTCTACCTCGGACATGCCAACCTCGAAAATCCGGGCGGCGGTGGCGGTGTGAATGTCGACATCGGAGAGAAAAGCCTCCACCAGACCGGAATCACGGGTGAGGTGGGAAAGCACGCGCAGTTCGATCTGGGAATAGTCGGCGACCAGCAGCACTCGCCCCGGGCCCGCCACAAAGGCTCGTCTCACTGTCCTCCCCACCTCGGTGCGAATGGGGATGGTCTGCAGGTTGGGGTTTTCCGAAGAGACTCGGCCGGTGGAGGTGCCCATTTGATTGAAGCGGGTGTGAATCCGCCCGTCGGCGTCAATCAGGGAGAGGTACCCGTCCACATGAGCCGAGCGAATCTTTTCCAGTTGCCGAAACTCCAAAAGCACCTTCACCAGGGGATGATCCAGTTTGCCCAGCACCGAGGCGTCGGTGGACGGCTTGCCGGTAGAGGTTTTTTTGATTACCGGGAGACCCAACTTTCCGAAAAGTACTTCGCGCAGTTGCAGGGTGGAGTTGACGTTGAACTCCCCGCCCGCCAGTTTGTAGATGCGCTGCTCCAATTTGGCGATGTCTTCTCTGAGTCGACCACTCAGTTCCAACAGATACTCCCGGTCCACCCCGATCCCTGCCTCCTCCATCTCCGCCAACACCCCAATCAGAGGAATCTCCACATCCAAAAAGAGGTCCATCTCCTCCCGCTCCTCCAGCTCGGCGCGAAGCGGCTCCAGCAACCGGAAGATGGCTTCGGCTCGCAATCCGATCTGGTCGAACCGGGGCCGGGGATCGAACGCCAGGCTTCCCTGGCTGGGAAGATCTTCTTCGGACACGTCCCCGGTAAGGGACATACCGATCATTCCCTCGGCCAACTCCTCGAGTTGATAACGGCCGGTGGCGGGATTTACCACATAGGCGGCCAGGGCAGTGTCGAATTCCAGACCTTGCAAGATCATCCCCCGCCCTCCCAGCCACCGCATAAGAGGCTTGGCGTCGTGAGTGACCTTGGCGCATTCCGGATCGGCCAACACCTCTTCCAGCACTCCTACCAGGTCCTCGGGGACCAGCGCCACGCGGTTCTCAGCTTCACGCACCGCCAATCCCACGAAGTGCTCATCACGAATTAGCTCCAGGATCAGGGGGTCAAGTTCGCGCAGACCGGCCACGGCCTGGCGTGAGGTCAAGAGCCGCGTCTCCACTTCCACCCTTCCGAGATCAGGCTCTTCGGCCCCACCTACCCGCACCGATTGGAGGTCGTTCCAGAGGCTGAAAAACTCAAGAGACGCGACCAGATCTTTCACCCGGTTGATGTCCCAAGCCTGCCGAACGAAATCGGGAATCGCCACTCCCAGTTCCAGGTCAGCGCGCAGAGTCATCATCTGCTTGTTCAAAATCACCTGGGAGTGGTGCGCGGAAAGGTTTTCGCGGAGCCGGGGAGTGAGACTCTCCAAGTTCTCATATACCTGCTCCACTGCACCGTATTGGCTGATCAGCCGGGCCGCGGTTTTTTCGCCCACCCCGGGAACCCCGGGGAGGTTGTCAGAGTTGTCTCCCCGAAGAGCAGCCACCTCCACATACCGGCGAGGCGGAACCGAATAGCGGTTCTCTACCCACTCGGGGGTGACTTTTACCGTGTCCGATACCCCCCGGCGGGTATAGAGGACCCGGAAATGGTCGTCGACCAACTGAAAAATGTCACGATCGCCCGTTACCGCCAGCACCTGCCACCCTTCGACCGCGGCTTGGCGGCCCAATGAGGCGATCAGATCATCGGCCTCGAAGCCCTCTTTGCGAAGCTGTGGCACCTCCAGGGCTTCCAATAGGTCCTCCAGCAGGGAAAGTTGGGTGGTGAAAAGTTCGGGCGCCCGAGAACGCTGGGCCTTGTAGTCGGGATAGAGCTCGGTGCGGAAGGTCTGCCGGGAGACATCCCACACCACCGCCAGAGCGTCGGGGTTCTCATCGGCCAACAGCTTGATCAGCATACGGATGAAGCCGAACACCGCGTTGGTGACTTGTCCCGAAGAGGTGGCAAGATCTTGGGGAAGGGCGTAAAACGCCCGGTAGGCGATAGAGTGGCCGTCGATCAGCGCCAGGGTGGACATCAGAGCAGCCCTCCGAACGTATCCATCCGCCCCATCAAACGATCCCGCTTGGCTAAGAGGGCTTCCCTACGGTCATGGACCTCATCCAGAGCCCGCTCAAATCGGTTGACATCGGCCAAGGCACGATCCGCCTCATCCCGGTGGAGCGAGGATTCATAGACCGCCGCATCCCGAACTGCGTCATCGGCCAGGTGGCGGTGGTAGTCCAACTCGGCCGAGACCCGCTCTTCTTCCTCATTGAGGTGGATAAGCCGATCGTTCAACACAAAGATCTGCTTGGAGATGCGGCGCTTTCCCATGGCGATTGAGCATATCGGAAGACTTTGTCTCCTCTACGCTCTAAAATCAGGTTCGGTAGAAGCCGGGATGGCGAAATCTGGCAGACGCGGTGGACTCAAAATCCATTGGGGGAGACTCCGTGTGGGTTCGAATCCCACTCCCGGCACCGAGCATTCATGCGGTTTTCTGCTGTTTCAGGAAGTAGCAAAAGCCATACGCCCGATCGGATCTCTTAGAGAGACGTCGAAAGTTGATGGAAAGATGGGCTGGATACCTGGCAACCTCAGAAGGGGAACCCTCAGGCAGGACGGAGGGTTCCCCCGGGATCGATCTTGCGAGGCCGAGACCGGTGCGAGTTCGGTTCCGGGAAGGGATCAGCAGGCAGGACGGATGGTTACTCCGGGATCGATCTTGCGAGGCAGTAGCCGGCCAGCGGGGGCGGCGCTGAAAGCACCGTGAGACACCACCACCTTGCCGCGCAGGATGGTGATCACCGGCCAGCCTTCAATGTCGTATCCTTCCCAAATGCTGTAGTCGGAGATGTGAAAGTCGTCCGCGGTCAGCTTCCGCTTGACAGTCGGGTCAATTAGGCAGATGTCGGCGTCGCTGCCCGGCGCCAGCACACCTTTGCGTGGATAAAGGCCCATGATCTTGGCGGCATTGGTCGACGTGACGTCCACGAACCGCTGCAATCCCATTCCCTGCCGGGACACCCCCTCGCTAAAGGTAATGCCCATCCGGGTCTCGACGCCGTTGTGACCGCCGGTGACATCGGAGATGGTCCGCCCTGCTGTTTTCGTCTCCCACGACGTGCAGTACTCGTCGGTGGCCATCGTCTGAAGGTCGCCTTCGATGATGGCCTTCCACAGCGCCACCCGGTCGTCCTCGGACTTCAAAGAGGGGTAGGTGTGGTACTTCATCCCGGACTCCTCCTGGTAGTTTGCCTCGCTGAAGCAGCAGTAGTTGTGGAGTGTCTCGCCGTAAACCGGGCGGCCGTCGGCGCGGGCCTCGGCGATGGCCTGTACTCCCGATCGGGCGCTGACGTGAACGAAGTAGACCGGGGCACCGGTCCACTCGGCCACCCGCAGCACCCGTCGGAACGACAAGTCTTCTGATTCGGCGCTATGCACCAACGGCATATTCGTCCACTCGGTGCGACCTTCCCGGATCAGCTTTTGGTGCATGTGCTGTACCATGTCGTCCTCTTCGGCATGAACCAACAACATGGCATCCAACTCCGAGATTCGGGTCATGAGGTCGCGGAGGTGCCCGGTGCCGACCATGCGGGGTACGTCGCCTGCGCTAGGCGGACGGACCTCGGTCGTAAAAACCTTGAAGGTGGGGAAACCATCCTCCACCGCCTCGTGAATCGAGCCGATGATCTCGGGCGGAATGTCACCCAGGAGCATCACATGGTGAGAGTAGTCGGCATAGGAATTGCCCTGCCAGACACCGGTCCGCTCTTCAATGGCTTGGGGGATGTCCAAGCCCGGATATAGGACCGCGAAATCCAACAAAGTGGTAGTGCCGCCAAACAGCGCGGCGCGGCTGACCTGCTCCGGAGGAGCCGTCCGAAGATCGCCATGACCGATGATGGGAGCAGCGATGTGAGCGTGTGGCTCGATGCCGCCGGGTACCACGACCATCCCGGAGGCGTCGATGACCCGGCCAACTTCGCCAGCCAAAACACCCGGCGCGGCCACGGCCACGATCTTTTCCCCCCTGACCGCCACGTCCCACACACCAACACCCATAGGTGTAACAACCTCCCCACCCCGAATGACCAAGTCCAACATTTTTCGGATCGGACCGCTTACTAGGCGGTGCGGACCAATGCAGTCAGAGTTGCCGCTGACGTGGCGAGGCTGGCCGGGTCATCGTATGACATCGAACCCCAAGCCTACTCCCAAAGAGGCGGACACGACACCCCTGGTCAAACAAGGCCCACCCAACACGTCGCCATCGAAAGGCGCCTCTGCCTGGGCGCCGGGCAGTGCTTTCAACCGTCGACAATGACGTGTGAACCGAGCTCGGAAGGCAACTATCCATGCCGACGGGAGTGCCAGTTACCGGTACGGAGGCGATCTCCTAATACAACCAGGATGGGCAAAACGAACCCGATGATCGCCACCCGCACGAACACTGCGGCCTGAAAGGGTGTCACAAATACCGGCAAAGCAAAAGGCCACGGGTGGCCTCACCGATAAGGTTTCCAATCAACACACCCATCCCCACTCCCAATACAACACCGAGGACGGCGATCTGGATTCCGACCAGAAGCGGCCGCATGGCAACATGATGGCAAACAGACAAAGGTCGGTCCCCAAGTGCTATGGCAACACCAATCTCCCGCCACTGTGCCTCCACCGTACGAGCTGAGAAGGTCAATGCCGCGAATGCCGCCCCCGCTAAAAGCACCACAGCGAAGACGTTGAACAGTTGCTGGTCGCCCTCTGGTGCGCTCCCACTCCCGGCACCGAACACTAGAGGGTTTCCTAATGTTTCAGGAAGAAGCACAACCCCAGGCCAATAGCCTATTTCTCGATTCGCACCCAGTCGCTGGGTGCAAGCACTCTCTTCAGGTTCCCGGAGATGGCCCTTGTGGGCCCTACCACCGACCCTTTTTTCGCTCCGCCGCGTGGCTTGAATTCCCTTAGCACTTGACAACTACGCGAGCGGGCCAGTAGTCTGACGTCAACAGCTATCAGTGGAATATTCCACCGGGGTTTTGGAGAAATGCGTACCCAGCGTGATCCTTCGCTCATCCGCCACCCGGGTGGGTGCCCTGGCGTTTGTCGCCGTCGCGGCCGCCTGTGGGTCTGACCCCACCGCCCAGCCGGAAGTCAACCTCGAAAGCCTGACCCTGACCGCCGAGACCACCGGCAACGATGTTATGGACCGGGTCTCGGAAGCCGAAGGCGAGTGCCTCCGCACAGAGATCGGTGGGGCTGCCTACGAGGCCTTCCTTGGCGGTGAACGGCGCACCGCCTATGGGGAAGTTGGAGACCTGGACTCGCTGTTCGCCTGTCTCACCCCCGACAACTTTGTGGTCTTTGGCATCGCGTCCACCGCCGCAAGGGCAGGAGTCACCGATGATACCCATGCCTGCCTCACCGACTTGGGCCGGGAGCACCCGGACGCGGTCGTGACCCTCCTGGGGATCGAGACACCTCCGGAGGCCGTAGCAGCGTTGATCGTCGAGACGCACCCCTACACCATAGAACTCTACGAATGTCTAACCACCCAGGAGAAGGTGGAGGTAACGGTGCATATGTGGAGCGAGCTAGGCTCCTATGCGCTCTCGGCGAAAGAGCTGATGGCCGCCTTCACGGATGAAGAGATCACGTGCTTTACCAGTGCGTTCAACATCTCACGAGAGCAACTGGAGGCCCTGATTGGATCTCGCCAGCCGGGACAATCCAGTTCCGCTGCAACCCCGTGTATCACCGACGATGCCTACGGCCGCATCCTAGTTACCATGCTTTCACCTCAGGTCGGGGGACTCAGCCGGGAGTCCCGCAGCTGTGTCCAGAACTTCGCCCTCGAGCATCCGCACTTTATGGAACTCGCCATGGTCGGCACATTCGACGCATCAACCATGAGCGAGGGCGAGTTTGTTGAGATCGTCGAAGATAGGCTGAGAATATACCACTGCATGACCGACGATGAGTTACGGACGTTACAGAAGGCGTCGGCGCACGCGCTAGCGTCGTTCGGAGAGTCGGCCGCCAGTCACGCAAAGTAGGCAGTCGGCTTGTCCGGCCCCCTGATCAGCGTAGCCTTTCGCTCGCCGTCCCCCGGCTAACCCAATCTTGGTGCACCACCCTATTTGCTTCGGCCGACAGGACAGGTACACGAGGGTTTGGGAGCACAGCTGGGCCAGTGACGCATCTACCTTCGACACCGCTTTCGGGCCCACCGCACGCGCGGGTGACCTTCTCCCCAGTCTTTGTGCCACCCTTTATGTCAGTCCGGCCAAGGCAACAGTAGGCCTGGCCATTCCAACGACTGAGGATCTGCCGACGGGACAGCCGATGCCGTCCGTACCGACCACGCTGCTAGCCTCGGGTTAGGTGGCAATGTCTCTTCGCTGGATCCGCCTGACAGCCACCCACCCCGTGAGGAGCGCACCGGCGAGCAGCAGGAAGTAGGTGGGTTCGAAGCCCTTCGCGAGGGGTGGCGTGTCTCCGAAGTACCAGTAGAAGGGAGAGATCACCCGGGCGGATTCCAGGGCGTCGCTGAGGGAACCGAGACCGTTCAGCAGGAAGGTAGCCATTGCCACCACTGCGGTGACCCGAACCGCGGGGAAAGACGATCCTCCTATTGCCCAGATTGCCATTGTCAGCCCGCCGAAGAACAGGCCGAGAAGGCCCAGACCTGCACCGGCGGCCAGGATCCTTCCAACACCCAGCTCGGTCCCCCAAACGGAGTCTCCCAGCAGCGCCGCAACCGTAAGGATCACGACCACCAGGCCGGTTGAGAACACCACTCCCAGCGCCTTGCTGGCGACGACCGTTCTCCGGGAGGAGGGGACGGCGAGCACCAGGTCGAAAACACCGGCGCTCTCCTCCTTGACCATCGCCATCGAGACTCCCCTGACCACGAACATTATGATGAGAATCGGACCGATAGCCTGGTAGGTGCGCGAGGAAATGAACCCGGCCGGGGTGACTATCGCCTCCGGGTTGCTCATGCCGAACATGGCGAAGACCTCTCGCGGAAGGGAGGTGATGAGACCCGCCAGCGCTTCGGCATCCTCCGCCAGGGCCGGCCAGGCGGAGAACATGACCAGCGTCAGGAGTCCGAGACCACCGCCCCAGCCCCAAACTGAGCGCCGACGATCCCAAATGGTCTTGCGGAACGACCCGGTCAGCAACCACGCCGCCCGGGGTCGGCGCTTCCGTGTACGAGAACGTCGGGTGGCCTTGGTCTCCGGAAGCACCGCCCGCTCGGTGGCGATGTCACGGCGGCAGAACAAGAAGGTGGCCACCGTCACCAGCACCGCAGCCGTTACCACCAACCACAGGTGCCCGGCGCCAACCCCCTCGATGAGTGGATTGGGTTCCTGGTACCAGGTGAACGGGCTGACCCAATCGATGCTCTTCAGAGGAGGGTACAGATCGGAGAAACTATTGATGAACCAGGCCAGGAACGCCAAGGAACCCGCCACTCCCCCTGCCACCACACTGCGACCGGTGAACGCGCCCGCTGCGAGCGTCACCGCCCCGAACAGGACGCCTAGCAACCATAGAGAGAGACCAGCGGCCAGCACATCGGTCACCAATAGGGACAACTCGAAGATCGGATTTACGACCAAAAGAGCCGCGGTCAGGACAGCCACCAGCACGAGAGCCGCCAAGCCCACGCCTCCGGCCTTTTCCAAAAAGACTCGGGTTCGGGATACCGGCGACGACAGCAACATGTCCATTAGACCGTCCCGTTCCTCGGCCATGATCTCGGCGGTAACCGCGCTGATGACGAAGAAAAGGATGAGCAGGGGCGCGAACAGCGAGTAGAGATAGGCGGTGAGGAAACCGGCCGCGGAGAGAAAAGTGGCGGAGTCTATCCCGAATGCGGACAGCATCCCCGCGGGGAGATTGTCCATGAACGCGATGAAGTCGTCGGACTCGCGCATCACCGGAAACAACAGCCCCAACCAGATGGCAAGTGCCACCAGGCCCAGGCCGTAGCCCATGACTGCTCGCCAGCGGTCACGCAGGACCTTGCCAAGGATGGCGGGAATCACGCGTTCAGCTCGTCGAGTCCGGATGGATGTCGGACCCGTAGTAGGAGAGGAACACTTCGTCGAGATCAGCCTCTTCGGAGGTGACGGTTATCACGTCCCTGCCAGCCGCTGTCCCTATCACCGCTTTCTGGGACCCGGCCACGCTGAGCCGCAACAGGGTGCCACCGTCGCGGAGATCGATCACGGTCACGCCTTCGATGGCGGCGAACGGAGCAGGGTCAACCGGGGAACCGAACTTGATCGACAGGTTGGACTGGATCTTCGACCTGAACCCGGCAAGGGTGTCCACGTCGATGAGGCGGCCGTGGCGAACTATCCCCACGCGGTCGGCCACCCGCTCCACCTCCGGAAGGTAATGGGAGGACAAAAATACCGTACGTCCTTCCTGTCGGACCTCGGACAGCAGTTCCGCGAACTCCTGTTGCATGAGGGGGTCGAGACCACCTGTGGGCTCGTCGAGGATCAACAGTTCCGGCTCGTGCATGAAGGCATTAACCACGCCGACTTTCTGGCGGTTGCCCTTCGAGTACTCCTTGATACGCCGGTCGAGGTCCAAGTCGAAACGCTCGGCCAACCTCACTGTGGCGGCGGCGGTGTCGATGCCTCTCAATCTGCTGAAGTAGAGCAGGAACTCCCGACCGGTCATAGAGGAGTAGAGCGCCAAATCGCCCGGCAGGTACCCCACCCGGCTGCGGATCTCCAGTGAATTATCTGCGATGTCCATACCGAAGATGGACCCTGAACCTTCGGAAGGGCGAAGGAAATTCAGCAGGAGGCGGATGGTGGTGGTCTTGCCCGCCCCGTTCGGACCAATGAAACCGAAAACCTCACCGACAACTACCGCCAGATTCAGATCGACGATGCCTGCCGTGTCCCCGTAGTACTTGGTGAGACCCACGGTCTCTATGGCTGTCGACACGGTCGCACCTGCCTTCTCCACCCACGACCATGGCGTGGCGCGGGCTACGTCGTGTTGGTCTCCATGAACTCTAGCCCTGTTTCTTCAAGGGTTTCGAGTTCCGCTCTCGCGGACCATGTTCGGTTTGATTCTTAGTTGGTTATTGGGGGGGTCCCTTTCCTAATTTGTGGGTGATAGGCGCCATGTAACCGGTTATGGATTTCCAGAATCTGGCCTCTGATTACCCGGTCCTTTCGCTCTCGGGTGGAGGTGGGACGGTGAAAGCGATCCCTACTACCATAAGCCCGCCGCTCGCCCAGCATTTGAGACGTAAATGACAAGGGACAAACACTTCTACATTGAGTCGTTCGACACGGTCCAGTTGAGTTTGTATCGACTCGGCCTGTCTCCATTTGCTGGCCGATACGTGACTAATCAGACGGTTTTCGGCTTGTACTGCGATCGTCTGTATCCCCTCAAGACCACCCGTGACGAGGACCCCATTCCCAATTATTGGAAGTTGCGCCGTGATGTCATGTTGTACGACGTTCCAGAGAAACCGTTGGAGATCATTGGCCCAGATGCTGCCAGACTTCTCGAGAGAGTCCTCGCCTGCCGAGTCGGGACACTCCCAGTAGGCCGGGTTCGCTACGGCATCGCCTGCAATGGCGATGGCACTGTTCTGATGGATGGCGTACTCATGCGCCTCGCGCAAGATCGCTACTGGTATGTCCAGGCAAACGGCGAGTTCACGAGTTGGCTCAAGGCGCACGCTATTGGGCTTGATGTAGAAGTCTTTGATCCGGATTCACGGGTACTGCAGATTCAGGGTCCAAAGTCACTTGATGTGCTGGATGCGGCGATTGGCGGTGGGCTATCGGTCGAATTCAAGTATTTTCACGCTGGATTCTTTGACGTTTGCGGCCAAACATTGTGGGTCTCGCGCACCGGGTGGACAGGGGAGGTGGGAATTGAGATCTACTGCAATAGCGGCCCGGAGCCGACAGATCATGATGCCCTCTGGGATGATCTGTTCGCCTGCGGTGAGCCGTTTGGCATGGACTTCAGCTCGTCATCATCGATGGGAATTCGACGTATCGAATCTGGGATTCTTGACAACGGCAGTGACATCGAGCCGGACTTGACTCCGTTTGGTGCAGGTCTTGGGCAATTTGTCAGACTTGACAAAGAGGACTTCATAGGCCGAGCCGCCTTGGAACGAGCCGATCGCAGCCAGCTCTTGTTTGGCCTGGTTTGTGTTACCGCCACACCCGAAGCCGGTATGAACGTCCACTTCCGCAACGGCCCGGTCGGGCATGTGACGATTGGAACGTGGTCGCCCACGCTGGACACAGGAGTCGGCTATGTCCGCTTCGATCGGCCCTTGTTGGGCGACGACTGGTTCGGCAAGACGGTCTTCTTGCATGACCGCCATGGAACGCCACACGAGGCGACAGTGGACACGCTGCCATTCGTCGACAAGGAGAAGCGGCTACCCCGCGCCGAATGGGACCAAAGTCAACGTTGAGGCGGACATGACCCCTGCGGACGTCGTCCGCTCCGCAACTGCGGAGGCGGCGCACTGGAACTTCGATACCCCGGCCGGTGCTGCCCCCGAGAAGTGTTGTGATGGGATTCGTTGGGCCGTGTCGGGGCATGTCAGATCCTTACCGGGTTGCCTATGACCGTGTGCTGCCCCACGCTCCCCAGGTAGCAGATCCGTTTCATGTGGGTTAGGTTGGCGGATCAGCGGCTTAATGAGGTACGGTGCCGTGTCCAGAACGCGGCAGTCGCCTAGTTAAGCACTACCTCGGGGATCAGGTTGGGGCCGCGTCGGTTGTAAACCGCCCAGAGACGCCCGGACTCGTCCAAAATCCGCGTGGGTTCGCCATCCGCCAACGATGAACACCGATCGGTGGGGAGGCGTCTCCCGTTTCTCACCTTCTCCAAAGCCGGAAGGTCGACCACCAATCCCGCCAAGTCCGCCAACCCCTCCGAAGCCGAGAGCATCAGCTTTTCCCACTCTCCCAGATCATCGGGACCCGGCCCGCTGCCCGGTCGCTCCCCCACCGACAGGCTTCCCACCCGAATCCGTCTCAGGGCAACCAGATGGGCGCGTCCCCCCAACGCCGCGGCGATATTGTCAGCCAGCGTCCGCACATAGAAACCCTTGCCAGACACCACCCGCAACCCCACCAGGGGATACGGACCCTCCTCAAAGCTGGTGAGTTCCAGAGAGTGAACGGTTACCCGGCGAGCCTCCCTTTCCACCTCTATTCCCTGGCGGGCAAGCTCATACAGACGTCGGCCTCCCACCTTGATCGCCGAGACCATGGGAGGAACCTGGCTAATCTCCCCCACAAAAGACCGTAGCGCCGCTTCCACCTCGCTCCGGGCAACCCGCATCTCCCCCCGCCATACTTCCTGGCCGTCAGCGTCCAAGGTATCGGTGGCCACTCCGAAGCGGGCAACCGCCAGATACTCCTTGGGCAGGGATTGGAGAAAGCGAATCAACCTGGTGACCCGTCCCACCGCCACCACCAGAGCTCCGGTGGCCATAGGGTCGAGGGTTCCGGCGTGGCCGACCTTGCGGATGCCCACGGCTCTCCTCACCGCCATCACCATGTCATGGGAGGTAACGCCCGAGGGCTTGTCAACTACCAAGAAGCCCTCAGGCAAACGGGATTTTCTCCAAAACCGCCGCCGCCGCCGCGGACGGATCACCCTTGAAAGTAAAGCCACTGGCGTTATGATGACCCCCGCCACCCAGGGCTTGGGCAACGGCGCCCACGTCCACTTGCCCCCGGGAGCGAAGGCTCACCCGCACCTCGTCGTTGTCAGCCTCCCGGATCAGCATCGCCACTCCCGCCTCCCGGGGCAGGCGAACCAGATCGATGAGAAGTTCAGTCTCCTGACCGTTGAGCGCGGCCCTCTCGAGGTCTTGGGTGTAGAGAACCGACCAGACCACCCCCCGTCTGGTATCCAGTCGGGCCCGGCTCAACACCGCCCCCGCGACAGCCAACACCCCAAACGGCTCCTCCTCATAAACGGCCTGGCCAATCACTTCCGGACGGGCTCCTGCCTCCAACAGCCGGGCGGCCAGCCGATGAGAGCGGGGACTGGTGTTGGAATACTGATATCGTCCGGTGTCGGTCACCAGCCCGGTGAGCAGACAAGTGGCGACAGTCTCATCAATCGGCCACCCCAGTTCCGCAATCAGGTCATAAACCAGTTCGACGGTGGCGGCGGCGCCCGGGTCGATCAGGTTGAGGGTTCCAAAACCGGAGTTGGAGACGTGATGATCGATCACCACCAAGTTTTGCACTTTCCCCGCCATCTCGGCCAGTTCCCCCAGCCGATCCACTGCCGCGCAGTCAAACGCCAACAGGGTCTGCGGCGGATCGGTGAGAACCAGGGGCCGCGCGAGCAGGTCGATGGGCAGGAAGCGATAACGTTCCGGGATGCCGGAGGGAGGAGGGACTGCCAACTGCACCGACCTGCCAGCCAGTCGGGCAGACGCGGCAAAGCCCAACATAGAACCCAGCGCATCCCCATCCGGGCGCTCATGACAAACTCCTCCCAGTGACCGGGAGGCGGCTATCGCCTTCGCCGCCTGGCGGACCAACTCCGGCAACTGCTCCGACCCGCTCATACTTCGCCGGGCGGCCCGGATGGAGTGACACCTCTGAGCAGGCGCTCAATCTCCAATCCCCCGATCACTCCCTGGTCAGGCCGGAAGTCCAGTCGGGGCGTATATTTGAGTCGCACCTGGGACGCCAACAAACTCTGGAGGCGTCCCGCCGCCGCGGTCAGGCCCTCTCCGGTTTCCTCAAGTCTGTTCATGTCCGCCGCCGAGAAGAACACCACCGCCCTGCGCAGGTTCGGAGAGGTGTCAACACCGGTAATAGTCACTCCAAACAACCGGGGATCCGCCAGACCATGCACC
The DNA here is from genome assembly GCA_965248705.1 of Acidimicrobiia bacterium. Taxonomy (GTDB): domain Bacteria; phylum Actinomycetota; class Acidimicrobiia; order Spongiisociales; family ZC4RG35; genus Bin76. Next base: position 2,220,917 of record CBDFJY010000002.1, read on the forward strand.
TCCTCGGCCAACACCTCCCAGATGATTGAGTTGACCCGCCGCATGCGGGGAAACCGGTCGCCGCCCATTTCTCATCTTGCCCTGGGTTCAGGATGATCGAGATAGGAAATCAAAACCTCCACCACATCCACTTCTTGGCGTCGGTCAAGATAATGCTCCACCCGTTGCATCATCCGTTCCAAAGCCCGGCGGTCGGGGGCCACTAGGGCCACACCCAGCCCCGCCCGACGCCACAAGTCATGATGAGCGACCTCCGCCACAGAGTAGGAGGCCATCTTTCGAAGACCCTCCACCAATGGCCGGAGAACCGATCGTTTCTCCTTGAGTGACCGGGTGGCGGGAAGCGATAGCTCGAAACGTATAGCGGCCGCCTCCATCAGGTGCGAGCAACCTCTCTCACCGCGAAAGCCTCGATCAGATCTCCCTCTTTCACGTCGTTGTACCGCTCCAGGACGATTCCACATTCCAGGCCGAAGACGACTTCATCCACATTTTGCTTAAAACGCCGCAGCGAGTTTATAGACCCGGTGTAGATCACAACCTCGTCGCGGAACAGGCGGACATTGGCGCCTTTGGCCATCCGCCCCTCCGTCACCAAGCACCCCGCGGCCACCGCTCTCGGCACCCGGAAGAGGGCGCGTACCTCGGCGATTCCCAGAATGTCCTCGTGGCGTTCGGGAGCCAGCCTGCCCACCAGCATCTGCTCCACATCATCCAAAAGCTCATAGATAACCGAATAAGAGCGGATATCGATCCCTCGCTGCTGCGCCTCGCGTACGGCTTTGCTCTCTGCGCGAACGTTGAAACCGACGATTACCGCTCCAGTCACATCACTCAGGTTCACGTCGTTGAAATTGATCCCGCCCACCGCCGAATGGACAATGTCGATCTTTCCCTCCTCGCGTTTGATCTTGCCGATCGCCTCACGCAGGGTCTCTACCGAGCCGTGGGAATCTGCCTTGATCACCAGCCTCAGTTCGCCTTCGGTGGACTGCAACTGCTCAAGGTGGGCAACGAACCTGTCCCGGGCGCTGGGCATCTCCGTTCTTATCTTTTGTTGTCGATCGAGATCGCCCTGTACCGCGGCCAATTGTCGGGCCAGACGTTCAGTTTTGACTACCTCGAATCCTTCCCCGGCGCCGGGTGCTTCGTTCCATCCCATCACCAACACCGGAGTGGAAGGAGTGGCGGAGGAAACCTTCTGCCCGGCATGGTTGAACATGGCCCGCACCCTTCCCGACACGGCCCCGGCCACCAGGGCGTCTCCTCTGCGCAAGGTGCCCCGCTGGACGATCACGGTCGCTACCGGCCCCATGCCCCTGTCCAATCTCGAATCAACCACCACACCGGAGGCAAGCGGCGTGGGGGAAGCCTTCAGCTCCTTGAGCTGCGACATCAGGTCGAGCGTCTCCAAAAGATCCTCTAGGCCGTCGCCCTCGGTAGCCGAAATCTCCACACTGGGGACATCTCCCCCCAGTTCCTCGGTGATGACATTCTGCTCGGTGAGCATGGCCCGAACTGACAGGGGATCGGCCCCTGGTTGGTCAATTTTGTTGATGGCCACCAACAGATCCACCCCCGCCGCCCGGGCATGGCTAATCGCCTCCACAGTCTGGGGCATCACACCATCGTCGGCCGCGATCACCAGCACCACGATGTCGGTCAACTCCGCTCCCCTTGCCCGGAGAGTGGTGAAAGCCTCATGTCCAGGGGTGTCGATGAAAGTTATGGAATTGCCCCCCACAGTGGCCTGATAGGCACCGATGTGCTGGGTGATGCCTCCCGCTTCCTCGGAGACGACATCGGTGCGGCGCAAGGCGTCCAAGAGGCTGGTCTTGCCGTGATCAACATGGCCCATCACCGTAACGATGGGTGGCCGTTCCACCAGATCCCTCGGATCGTCGGCGGGTATGTCTCGGAGTCGCACCACCCGGATAGGTTCGGGAGCCGACTTGACCACCTCTACCAAAGTACCGAAACTCTCTCCCACCTTCACCATGTGCTCTGTAGGCATACCTTGTCCGGCTCCCACCATCTCTCCCATGCCGATCAATTTGGCTACCACCTCCGTGACGGGAACGCCGATAGCCTCCGCGTATTCGGCGACCGAGGCCACATCGGAGACTTCCACCACCAAATCCTCTATAAGGGGCGACTCTTTCGGTTTGTCGGGCGCCTGTACCACTTCCTCGGGCGCCTGTATCACTTCCTCGGAGACAACGGCTTCGGGGTTCTCTTCGGGTTCGGGCGGCGGCGGCTCGGTTGTCTCGGGTGGGGGCGTTTCTTCCTCACCAACCAAGGCAAAGCGAACCAACTCGGCTTCCTCACTGGAGATGGTGGAAGAGGCAGCGCCCACCACCAAGCCAATGTCTCTCGCCTGCTGCACCACGTCCTGAGATGGAATCCCCAACTCGCGGGCGATTTGATAAATTCTGACCCTAGCCATATTGCGGAAAGCAGACCCGCCGGTCAGGCGGTATCTGACGGGGTAGTAGGCGACAACGCCTTAGTCTCGCCACTCGGGGCGGAAGGCGTTCGGGAACGGTGCTGTCTCCTACCGCGATCGGCGCCCGGAGAGGGTGGTGGATCATCGGAGCGGATGTCGATCCGGTATCCGGTAAGCCGGGCGGCCAGACGAGCATTTTGCCCCTCCTTGCCGATAGCCAGGGAAAGCTGATGCTCGGAGACGATTACCTCTGCGCTTTTCTCCTGCTCGTCGATCCTGACCTCGCGAATGCGGGCCGGTCCCAGCGCGTCCGCGATAAAGGCAGCCACATCTTCCTGGTATTGAACGACATCCACCTTTTCGTTGCGCAGCTCTTTGACCACCTGCTGGACGCGGGAGCCCCGCGCGCCCACACAGGCTCCGCGCGGATCAACGTTCGGATCGTGGGAAATCACTGCGATCTTGGTGCGATGTCCCGGTTCCCGGGCGATAGCCACGATTTCCACCACTCCCTCCACCAGTTCAGGCACCTCCAGCTCCAAGAGCCGGCGCACCAAATCAGGATGAGAGCGGCTGAGTATGATCTGCGGCCCCTTGGGCTCGTTCTTAACCTCCAAAATGAGAGCCTTGGCCCGGTTGCCTCGGTCAAGTAACTGATGGGGGATACGCTCGGAGGCCGGCATCAGCGCCTCGGCGTTGCCCAAGTCAAAAATTATGTAGCGCCCATCGACCTGCTGCACTATCCCGGTAACCAGGTCCCCTTCTCTCCCTGCGTAGGCAGCATAGATCTGCTCCCGCTTGGCTAACCGCAGGCGTTGGGCGATCACCTGTTTGGCGCTCTGGGCAGCAATGCGTCCGAAGTCCTGGGAATTGTCCTCCCATTCTTTGACCACCGCGCCCTCTTCATTGAGTATCTGGGCATAAACCCGTATCTCCCCCGATTCGGGGTCGATGGTGACCCGCGCTTCTTCAGCAGTGCCCGAAGTGCGCTTGTAGGCGGAGACCAAAGCGTTGGCCAGCGCGTCCAGAATCGTCTCCACCGGCACCCCCCGCTCCCGCTCCAGAAGCTCAAGAGCCTCCATGACCTGATAGTCGATCTTCATGAGCGCACCCGGCTTTTCCCCGGCTTGGGGGCGGCCTGCCAACGGAAGACGGTACGGGCGGAGAGAATGGCTCCGTATAAAAAGCTGTGCAGATCATCCTCCACCAAAAGCTCGCACCCTTGATCGTCTGCCGACACCAACCGGCCCCGGAGAGTTTGCGTTCCCTGCTCGAAACGGGCTTTCAAGACCACTTCCCGATCAAGCGCCTTTAAGAAATGCCGGGGGGTCCGCAACCGGCGCTCCAAGCCCGGCGAACTCACTTCCAAACGATAAGGCCCCTCCAGCTCGGTCTCGGCGTCCAACAGCCGTGAAAGCCGGCGGGAAACCTCGGCCAGCCGGTCAAGGTTAACCCCTCCGTCCGCGTCGACCACCACCCGTAACACCCGGGAGCCTCCATGGCCCAACTGCTCAAGGTCGTCTAATTCCAGACGTTCGGCTTCCAGATAAGGGCCAATCACGGCCGACAGCCTCTCGGCCGTGGTCATCTTGGGCAGTGTGTCAGCGTTGGTCATTCGGGTTATTTGTCCTCCTTGCTTCGCCTAGTCTAACCCCATCCCTCTTTCCTCCCTCTCCCCATTTTTCCCTGAGGTTCAGGCATTGTCCGCTCGGAATTCACTCATGAACGCGGCCAACCGCGCCACGCTTTCCAGCTCCAAACCCGCGTAAAGACTGGCTCGACAACCTCCCACCGACTGGTGGCCCTTTAGCCCCACCAAACCCGCCGCGGTGGCCTCCTCCAGAAAACGGGACTCGGCTTCCGGGGTGGGGAGCCGAAACACGAGATTGGTGTGAGAGCGATATCGGCGCTCCACCGGGCTGCGGTAATAGCCGTCGCTCTGGTCGATGACATCGTAGACCAACCGGGCTTTTTGGGCGGTGCGCTGCTCCAGCCCGGCCACTCCGCCCAGGTCGCGAAGCAGCTTGAGCATCTTACCCATCAGATATATCGGGAATACGGGAGGGGTGTTACCCAAAGAGTCATGGGCAGAATACCAGCGGTAGTCGAGAGCGCGCGGAAGGTCGGATACGATCCCCTCCAGCGTGGATCGGTGTATGAAAACCAGCGCCATCCCGGCCGGAGCGAGATTCTTTTGCACCCCTCCATACACCAGTTCATATCGTTCCCAGTCGATGGGCCGGGTCAAAAAGTCCGACGACATGTCACACACTTGCGGTATCCCGACCTCAAAGGGCTCCGCCATTCTGATCCCGCCGATGGTCTCATTGGAAGTCACATGCAGGTAACGGGTGTGAGGCCTGATGGCGATCTCCGAGGAAAGCGGCATCCTCCGGTATTGGTGAGATTCTCCGTCCCAAGCGCAATAGGCCTCGCCCCATTGTCGGGCGTCTCCCAGCGCCAGGCTTCCCCATGAGCCGGCGGCGACATAGGCTCCCCGGCTCTTTTGGTCCGCCAACAAGTTGAGGGGAATCATGGCGAACTGCATGGTCGCTCCGCCCGCGATCACCATTATTTCAAAATCTGGCGGCGCGCCGGCCACCTCCCGCGCCAGGGCAAGAGCCTCCTGGTGAACTGCCGAATACACCGCGGAACGGTGGCTGAGCTCCAACACCGACATGCCGCTGCCCGCGAAATCCAGGAACTCCGCCTGCGCCTCTTCCAAAAGGGGCAGGGGAAGAGTGCACGGACCGGCACCGAAATTGTCCACTCGCATGGGTCTAATTGTCGCACGAGGAGAACAAATCGTGAAACCGGGGGTCAATCGGCCTAATGTTGCCCGCATGTCTCGCCACAGCGGACGACAAGTACTTAAAGTCGGTCCACTGCTCACCCATCAGATGGAAGACCGGCTGGTAGAAGAGTCCCCCATGGAAATACGGCTGATGGGTGTCCCCATCGCGGTGGTAATGCGCACGCCCGGAGAGGACGAAAACCTGGCGCTGGGTTTTGCGATCACCGAAGGGATAGTCGATGGCCCCCGGGAAGTGGCCGGTGTCCAATCCATCGGTTCGAGCGACCGCTACGAGTTGGTGATGGCCGAAGGAGTCCAGATCGATCCCGAACAGTTCCGCCGCAACACCTACACCTCCTCGTCCTGCGGGGTGTGCGGAAAAGCCTCCATTGACGCGGTGCTGATCGCCTCTCGCCCGCTTCCTACCGGGCCCGAGGTCACCCGGGAGTCCATTACCGCTCTTCCCGACCGCCTCCACCGGGCCCAAGAGTCTTTCTCCGCCACCGGAGGATCCCACGGCGCCGGGTTATTCAGCCCCGCGGGGGAGCTTCTGGCTGTGGCCGAAGATGTCGGACGGCACAACGCAGTGGACAAGGCGATAGGAGCGATGGCCAGAAAAAGATGGCCTTTGGGGGAGATGATTTTGATGGTTTCGGGAAGAATCTCTTTCGAGATAACCCAAAAAGCGGCAGTGGCCGGCATTCCGGTGGTAGCTGGAATCTCTGCCGCGTCTTCTCTGGCGGTCGACTTGGCCGAAGAAGTGGGGATGACTCTGGCCGGGTTCGTCCGGGGAGAGGAAATGGTGGTTTACGCCGGAGCGGGAAGGCTCTGCTAGAGGTCTCCCCGGCGTGGCTTACAAGCCGGCTTTCACCAACACGACCCTTTCCACCGCCTCTTCCGTTGACACGTCCACGGTGGACAAATCCCGGCGGGCGGTCAGTTCCACCAGACCGGAGGAGAGCTTTCGCGGGCCAACCGTGATCCGGAAAGGGATACCAACCAGTTCGGCGTCGGCGAATTTAACCCCCGGCCGCTCCCGACGGTCATCCAAGAGCACCTCCAGTCCTGCCTCCTCCAGTTCGGAGTAGAGACGTTCTCCCATGGCGAGAGTCTTCGGGTCATCCGCCCTCAGCACCGTAATCACCACCTGATACGGAGCGACCGACACCGGCCAGACAATCCCCCGCTCGTCGTGGGAATACTCCACCACCGCCGCCATGGTCCGTTCCACCCCGATCCCATATGAGCCCATCACGATGGGATTGGAGTCGCCCTGTTCATTTTGAACCATGGCCCCCATCGCCCGTGCGTATCGATCACCCAGCTTGAAGATGTGCCCCACCTCAATTCCCCGCCACACATCCAACATCCCGCCGCACTCCGTACATCTCTCTCCCGCCGATATCCCCCTTAAGTCGGCCCATTGTTCCACCGAAATATCCCGTTCCACATCCACCGCGCTCAGATGCCAGTCATCCTGATTGGCGCCGGTGACCAGATTGCGCCGACCGAACAGGGCATGATCGGCGATGATGGGCAGGTGCTCCACCCCCACCGCCCCCAGACTCCCCGGATCGGCCCCCAGGGTGGCGCGTATCTCGGGCTGTGCCGCGGGATGGAGATTGGCTACACCCAGGGTGTCCACCAGCTTCTGCTCCAAAAGCTCGTGGTCGCCCCGTAGAAGAACCAGGGTGAGCCGCCCGTCCACCAGATAGACCAGTGTCTTGATCTGACGTTCCGGGGCAGCCCGTCCCGGGTGGGCGGCGGCTAAGGCGCGGATGGTGCGGATTCCCGGCGTGGACAGCAGTTCGGTCTCCCCTTCCGAAGGGCCGTCGTCGATCGTCGGAATAACAGAGTCGGCCCGTTCCAGGTTGGCCCGGTAGCCGCAACCATCGCAGGTAACGATCCAGTCCTCTCCGGCCGGGCTGGAAACCATGAACTCCACCGACTCCGACCCGCCCATCGCTCCCGAGGACGCCGTTACATCCAACGCTTCCAGCCCGCACCGTCGAAAAATGGCGACGTAAGCCTGATGATGGAGATCAAAAGCGATATCCAGGCCCTCTTGGTCTACGTCCAGCGAATAAGAATCCTTCATAGTGAACTCTCTCACTCGCAGCACACCCGACTTGGGACGCGGCTCGTCGCGGAATTTGGTCTGGATCTGATACCAGATCTGAGGAAGATCACGATAAGAGAAGATCTCGCTTGCCAGGATGGCAATCACCTCTTCGTGGGTCATGCCCAAGCAGTGGTCAACGTTTTTTCTGTCCACCAGCCTGAACATCTCCTCCCCCATTGTCTCCCAACGTCCGGACCGCCGCCAAACCTCGGCGGGATGCAGGGCGGGAAGGTGCAGTTGCTGGCCCCCAATGGCGTTCATCTCCTCGCGGATGATCTGCTCCACCTTGGCGCGCACCCGTTGGCCCAGGGGCAGCATGGAATAGTGACCGGCCGCCAACTGTCTTATGAATCCTCCCCGCAGCAGCAGGCGGTGACTGGCCGCCTCCACATGGGCGGGATCGTCCCGAAGAGTGGGTATGAACAGCTTGGACCAGCGCATCTCCGCAAAGATACCGTCTCGCGATGCTGCTTTCGTCCCCGGTTTTCGACGCATCCCGAATTTGAGGGCGGGTGCAACCTATTAGCCTTGCCACGGTGGTTATGAACACCAACATGGACATCGGGTTGGTCGGGCTGGCGGTCATGGGACAGAACCTCGTGCTCAACCTGGTCGACCACGGTTATCGGGTGGCGGTCCACAACCGCACCGCCTCCACCACCCACCGATTCCTGGCCGAGGAGGCCGCCGGCCTGCCGGTTCGGGGCGCCGACACTCTCGAAGACCTGGTGAGCATGCTGGAGCGGCCCCGAAAAATCCTGCTGCTGGTCAAGGCCGGCGCACCGGTGGACTCTTTCATAGAACGTCTCACACCCATGCTCTCCCCCGGAGACGTGCTTGCCGACCTCGGCAACTCCTTTTTTGTCGATACTGCCCGTCGGCGCTCGGACACCGAACCCCATGGAGTCCACTATCTGGGGGTAGGGGTGTCGGGGGGAGAAGAAGGCGCCCGACATGGTCCTTCCATCATGGTGGGGGGAAGCCTTCCGGCCTGGCGCCTCCTCCGAGACCCTCTTACCGCCATCTCCGCCAAGCTGGCGGACGGAACCCCCTGCTGTGACCTGCTTGGCCCTGAGGGGGCCGGACACTTCGTGAAGATGGTCCACAACGGCATCGAATACGGTGACATGCAGCTTTTGGCCGAGGCCTATCACCTGCTGGGCGCCACTGGCATGACCCATGAGGAGATGAGCGAGTTGTTCGAGTTTTGGCGGAGTGGTCCCCTCGACTCCTACCTGGTAGACATCACCGCCGAGATACTTGCCCGCCGGGATGGCGACGGCGAACCTCTCCTGGAGAAAGTGCTGGACATGGCCGCCCAGAAGGGCACCGGCCGGGACACCGTCAAGGTGGCGCTCGACCTAGGCCAGCCCATGACCCTGGTGGCCGAGGCGGTGATGGCCCGGGCGGTCTCCGCCCAGAAGCAAGCGCGGGTCGCCGCCTCCCGGCTGCTGATGGGGCCCGGCGGCGACTCGGAGGGAGGGCCGCAATTGAGCGGAGACCGCCCCCGGCTGGCCGGATGGATTCATGATGCTCTCTACGCCTCCAAGATCGTCTCCTACGCCCAGGGTTTCATGGTGCTGGAAGCCGCCTCCGAGGAATTCGGGTGGGCTCTCGACCTGGCGCGGATCGCCGAGGTGTGGCGGAACGGATGCATCATCCGCGCCCGGCTCCTGGAAGAGGTGATCGCCGCGTTCCGATCCGACCGGGCGCCTGGCAACTTGTTGGTACATGACCATTTCACCCAGGCTCTGGCAGCCGCCTCCGAAGGCTGGCGCCTGGTGGTGGCCAAGTCGGCCTTGGCCGGCATTCCCGTCCCGGGCTACTCAAGCGCGCTGGCGTTCTACGACGGATTTCGCTCACCCCGGCTTCCCGCCAACCTGATCGCCGCCCAACGGGACTACTTCGGCGCCCACACCTATCAACGAACCGATCGACCCGTTTCAGAAAATTTTCACAGCGACTGGTCCTCCCCGAAGCGGGATCAGCTTTCACAGTGACTGAGACCAGCCCCCATCGGCTTTCCCGTGCAGTTGTCCCCCACCGCTACGACCTGCGGATCGAACCCGATTTTGAGCATTTCACTTTCCGCGGCCATGTGGAGATCGAAGTGGAGATCACCGAGCCCCTGACGGAGATCGTCCTCAACGCCGTGGACCTGGAGATTACCGATGTGGCTCTGGTGGTCGGAGGGGGGACGAACCGCCTGGATGGCGAGGTCAGCTATCAGACCGAGCTGCAGCGGGCCGTCATCGGCCTGGCGGGGACCGTTCCGGCCGGCGCCGGGGTGCTGATGATGAACTTCACCGGCATCCTGAATGATCAGCTGCACGGGTTCTATCGCTCCACTTTCACCGACGTGGAAGGGAACACCCAGGTGATCGCCACCACCCAGTTCGAGGCGACCGACGCCCGCCGGGCCTTTCCCTGTTGGGACGAGCCCGACCTGAAGGCGGTGTTCGGGATAACGCTGGTGGCGCCCAGCCATCTCATGGCGGTCTCCAACGGCCGGGAGGTCCGCAGGACGCCGGCGGGAGAGGACCAGGTGGCCATCACGTTCGCCGACACCATTGCCATCTCCACCTACCTGGTGGCGTTCGTGGTGGGAGACTTCGAAGCCACTCCTCCGGTGGATGTGGACGGGGTGGCGGTGCGGATCGTGGCCCCGCGGGGCAAGCTGGATCTGGCCGACTACGCCCTGGAATGCGCTACTTTCTGCCTCCAATATTTCCGTTCCTACTACGGCATTCCCTATCCGGGAGACAAGATCGATCACCTCGCCGTCCCCGACTTTGCGTTCGGGGCCATGGAAAACCTGGGATGCATCATCTATCGGGAGACGGCGCTTCTCACCGACCCGGAGAGCGCCACCACCGGAGAACTGACCCGCATCCTGGATGTGATCGCCCACGAACTGGCTCACATGTGGTTCGGCGATCTGGTCACCATGAGATGGTGGAACGGTATCTGGCTCAACGAGGCGTTCGCTTCCTTCATGGAGATGAAGGCCGCCGATGCCATGCGCCCCGAATGGAAACGGTGGCTTACCTTCGCGGGTCTGGAGAGGCCCTGGGCCTACGGGGTCGACTCCCTGGCCAGCACGCGGCCGGTGGAGTTCGAGGTCAACTCCCCCGCCGAGGCCAACGAGATGTTCGACGCCCTCACCTACGGTAAGGGTTCGGCGGTCCTGCGCATGATCGAGCAGTACCTGGGAGAGGAGACATTCCGGAAAGGCGTGGGCGACTACCTGCGCTCCCACGCATACGGCAACACCGACACCGCCGACCTCTGGGAGAGTCTGAACCGAGCATCGGGCGAGCCGGTGGGAGAGATCATGGACACCTGGATTCTGCAGGGCGGCTACCCCCTGTTGGAAGTGACGGAAGATTCCGGGGGCGTCGGGATTACCCAGCGGCGCCATCTGAAAATACCCGGCGCCGACCAGACCCGGTGGCAGATACCGGCACAACTGCGGGGTCAGACCGCCGAAGGCGCTTTGCGCCTGAAGACGCTGGTACGGGACCGCCGATCCACGGTGGCGACCGGTGCCGCCCCCCGGTGGGTGACCGCCAACGCCGGCGGGCACGGATTCTATAGAGTCGGCTATTCGGACCGGCTCCGGGAAGGGCTGTTGGCCCGTCTGGTCGCACTTGACGATCTCGAGCGGTTTTGTCTGATCGACGACGCCTGGGCGCTGGTGGAGAGCGGGGAGATGTCGGCGGCCGCTTATCTGGACATGGCCGCCGCCTACCGGGACGAGACCGAGTTCGTCATCTGGACGACGGTGCTGGGCGGGTTGGGAACCATGCACCACCATCTGGTGGGCGAAGATCAAGGGGCTGAGTTCTCTGCCCTGGTGATGGAACTGATCGAACCGACCCTGACCCGCCTGGACTGGGATCCCGGTCCCGGCGACAGTGATCTGACCCGCCGGCTTCGAGGGCTGATTCTGGGTTGCGCCGGCAGGCTGGTCCGTCGCTCCGATGACATCGCCCGCTCCCGGGAGCGGTTCGAGGAGTGGCTCGCCCATCCCGGACAGGTCGACCCGGAAGTGGCCGAGGCCTGTTTGTTCACGGTGGCAGCGCACGGCGATGATCAAACCTATGAGCGCCTGTTCTCACTCTATGAGGACACCGATTCACCCCAGGAGAAGCTGCGGCTTCTACGCTCGCTCACTTTTGTTGAGACCGCCTCGAGCGTGGACGCCACCCTGGAGGCGGTGCTGGAGAGAACCATACGCACCCAGGACGCCTCCTGGGTGGTGGGCGGACTGTTCCGCCGGAAGAAGACCGGCGCCTACGCCTGGGAGAGGGCACAGGAAGTGTGGCCCGACATCGTGGCCTCCATTCCGCCTATGACCGTCAGGTACCTGGTGGACAGCGCCCACCAACTCTCCGATCCGGGGATCGCCCACCGGGTAGCAGCCTTCCTGTCCGAGGCCGATCTACCCGAAGCCGAGAAAGCCACGGCCCAGGCCCTGGAACGGCTCCGCGCTTACATGCTCCTCCGAGAAAGTCAAACAGCGGTGCTGGCCTCCTACCTGGGAAAGAGGCAATAGCGGGCTCCCTTTGGAGCCAGACGCACCCGCCAAATCCTACCGTCCTCTTCCCCATTTCCTCCTTACCCGATTGCAGGGCGACCACCCTGCCAGGTGGTTCAAGACAGGTTTGGTTCAGCCGGTAAGCGGCACACCCGGCAGACAAGGCCCACAGCTTCATCCCGCCTTGTCACGGCGAGCCTTGATCATCCTGTGTGGCTGTAAGTGCGGCTGACCGCCCGCCTCGGCGACTCGGCGGCACTGGGATGATCACGGCAGGCCTTGACCACCAAATGCCAGCAAGGTCTACGGGAGACGCATTGAGGAGGTGGCCATAATGGGAAGAGCTAGGAAACCGAAGTCTCGTTCAAAGCCAGAGACCGAGGAACGAGCTTCGTATGTTTCGGCCAACTTGGCAACCAATACCGGGGACAGCGATCCCAATGACGAATCATCGATATCGCCGGCACCGGTCGAGGAGACGCCGCCGCCGCCAGAGCCAGAGATGTACGAATGGATCAAAAGGGGCCAGTAACCACAACCATTCGCAGGTTCATAAGCAACGAACGTGAATGGGAACAACTGGCACAGGAATCTCTGACAACCCGTGGGGCAAACGTTGCTCGTTTCCCTTGACCGTCGCCTTAGCCGGCGCCTCTTTGGTTGTAGCGCGGCCGGAACTACGAGGTAAAGCAGAAGGAGCGTGGCAATTCTGGACTTTGAGTGGTTCTGTCATCATTTTGATTGCGGCAGGAATCTCAGGAACCCGAGTGGGCAGGGTGGTTCGCTTTCCCAGAGTGCGCCTCGAGTGGTTGCAATGGCAAATATGCCACGGTGACGGTACGGTATCGCTCGATCCTGATATGCGATACCTCAGCAGCTTGAGGGGGCGAATAACAGGAACGCGCAATACCTGCAATGGGCTATGCACTTGATGTGGGAAGGCACTGTTGTAGCAGCGGTGAGCCTGCTGGTATTCGCCTGCCAACCGGGGTAGCCCTAGCCACTTCGTGTTGCACGCTGGGCGAACCGGGAGAGGATTCAGCTGGTTGGAGAAGACTGTTGCCGCTCAACCCGCCCACCGCGGAGAGGTGTCTGAACATCTGTCGGCCCTTCAAATAGGCAAGAGTCGATTCGGTAGATGGGGCCATGGGCCCTGAGCGAGACGGATTTTGGGCATAGGCGGCACCGATATAGTCGACTGGCGATCCCTCGACAAGGCAGGCATTCAGATTGGGCCGGATGGCTCCCTGCGGAAGGGAGTCAACCGACTCGTAGTTCGCTCAGCGAACCTCGGCGCTGGCGCCGGCGCCTTCCAACTGCTTTTTGGCGGTGTCGGCGGTTTCAGCGTCAACGGCCTCCAAAACAGCCTTGGGGAAGGCGTCGACCAGTTCCTTGGATTCCCTGAGGCCGAGCTTGGTGATAGCCCGCACTTCTTTGATAACCGCGATCTTGGCGTCGCCTATGGCCGTGAGCACCACATCGAACTCGGTTTGCTCTGCTTCCTCTTCAACCTCCCCAAGGCCCGCCGCCGGGACAGCCGCCATAGCCATCGGGGCCGCGGCTGTTACTTCAAAACGGGTCTCGAAGACATCGAGGAATTCCTTCAACTCCAACACGGTCATCTCTTCAAAGACACTCAATAACTCTTCATTGGTCATCTTGGCCATCTGCTTTTCCTTTCTTTCGTTTTGATCTCAGACTGACTCGGCAGCCTGCTTGCGCTCCAAGAGCTGGGAAAACGCCCCGGCTGCGGAGCGGCCAAAAGAGGCAAACACGCCGGCCGTTTTGTAAAGAGGGGCCGACAGGCCGCCGGCCAGCTTCCCCAAAAGCTGAGAACGTGATCCGAGCACGGCAAATTCGGCTACCTGCTCGACGCTCACGAACTTCCCATCCATGATCCCACCCTTCAACACCAGTTTGCGGAAAAGGCGGCTCTGTTCTCTCACTGTCTTAGCCGCATTCAGCGGATCGCCCTCAGCAAGGATCAGGGCGGTGGGCCCGACCAGATGATCGGAGAGGTTTTCATAACCCAAGTCCGCCATGGCCAGGCGGGTCAGTGACATTTTGGTCACCCGCATCCTGGCCTCGTTCTCCCGAAGAGAGCGCCTTATCTGCTGAATGTCCTGGACGCTCAACCCGCGGAACTCGGTGAGATAGATGGCCTCCACAGCTTTGATATGCTCACGGATGGCGGCTACCTGCTCAGCCTTTTCGGCTCGGGTCATCGGCATTTTGTCCTCCAATAAAAAACCCCGGCGACCTCAACCAGGAAACCAGGGGCGGGGATGCCGACCTGCGCTGGCGGGAAACTTCTCCCTTTAGGCCTGTTGGGAACCAGCGATCTCGGGCCGAGGTGCAGAGATTGGTGTTGTACCCCTCATTCTAGCGGTGATGGATTCCCGGACAAAAAACGCGGCTATTACGGCGACCGGCTCCGACGCCTGCTCGTCAGGATAGGGGAGCCAAATCCTCGAGGCGGTTCACGTCTATCTTGACGCCCGGACCCATGGTGGAAGAAATCGTCAACGATCTCATATACCTGCCTTTGGCGGCGGCTGGGCGGGCCCTGTTCAGCTCGTCAGTGAGCGCGGAAAGATTATCGGCCAGCTTGTCGGCGCTAAAGCTCACTTTGCCAATCACGGCATGGACATTTCCATAGCGATCGGTCCGATATTCGATTTGACCGGCCTTGAAGGCAGAGACAGTGGTGGTGAGATCGTTGCTCACCGTACCGGCTTTGGGATTGGGCATCAGCCCTCGAGGTCCGAGGATCCTTCCGAGTTTGCCCACCTGCCGCATCATGTCGGGAGTGGCGACCGCCACATCGAAATCAAGGGATCCGCCCCCGGCGATCTCTGCGATCAGATCCTCTCCACCTACCCGATCAGCGCCGGCCTGTGTGGCTTCCTCATGTCGATCAGTCGGTGCGAATACGGCCACCCGCACCATCCTGCCCGTGCCGTGGGGGAAGGAAACATTTCCCCGCAGCATCTGATCGGCGCGGCGCGGGTCGACGCCCAGCCGAAAAGCCGCCTCCACCGACTCGTCAAAACGAGCAGAAGCCATGAATTTGACCAAATCCAAAGCCTCGGTTGGGGAATAGGCCGATGCGTGGTCGTAACGACGCAAAGAATCCGTAAAGCGCTTGCCTTTATTAACCATTCTTACCTCCGTGGTCCTGGCGGCTCATCAAACAGAGCCTCCCACCGGCACATTTCTATTCGAGTCTGCTAACCAGCGACCTCAATGCCCATCGAGCGTGCAGTTCCCGCCACAATCCGTATGGCAGCATCCATATCGTTGGCGTTGAGATCCGGCATCTTGATCTTGGCGATCTCCCTCATCTGTTCGTAGGTGACGGTGCCCACTTTCGTTATATGGGGTTCGCCCGATCCTTTTTCCACCCGGGCAGCCTGGCGAAGCAAAGAAGCGGCGGGCGGCGTCTTGGTGATAAAGGTAAAGCTCCGATCCTTGTAGACCGTGATCTCCACCGGGATGATCGAGCCCCGCTTGTCCTCGGTGGCGGCGTTGTAAGCCCGCACAAATTCCATGAGGTTCACCCCGTGCGGCCCCAGGGATGTTCCCACCGGGGCGGCGGGAGACGCCTCTCCGGCGGAGAGCTGCATCTTCACCCTGGCGGTAATATCTTTGACAGCCATTTTGCTTGACTCCTATGTAAAACGCGTTTTCTAGTTCTTCTGGATATCGGCAAAGCCCAATTCCACCGGGGTGTCCCGGCCGAAGATCTCCACCAGCACCACCACTTTGGACTGATCGAGATTGATCTCCTCGATAATGCCGCTGAAATCGTTGAAAGGACCGGACACCACCCGCACCGTCTCTCCCACTTCCCAGGCCGGCTTGAAACGGGGCTTGGACTTGGCTTTTGTTTCGCGAAAACCCAGCATCCGCTCCACCTCACGACGGGAGAGCGGTGGGGGGCGATTTTGCTTGCCCATGTTGGAGGCGACGAACCCGGTTACTCCCGGGGTATCGCGCACCGCCGACCAGGAATCGTCGTCGAGAATCATCCGCACCAACAGATACCCAGGGAAAACCTTTTTGGGAACCGTGACCTTCTTGCGGTTCCGGATCTCCACCACATCCTCGCGGGGAATGTGCACATCGAAGATACGCTCCGTGAAGCGCATCAACTCCACCCGTTTCTCCAGATTGGCCTTGACCTTCTCCTCATGACCGGAGTAGGCGTGGATTACATACCAATCTCCGGACAAGTCGTAGGGACTGACCTGTGGTTCGTCCCCCTCTTCGGAAATCAACTCCTCGGCCAGCGCCAAATCAACCACTTCCGATCCCTCCCAGGAAATACAGCACAGTCTGCTTGAGAACGACATCAAGACCGAAAATGATCAAAGCAAGTACCACGGAGGTGATCACGGTCACCACACTGAAGTTGAGGAGTTGTCGACGAGTCGGCCAGGAAACCCTGGCCAGTTCGATGCGCACTTCCCGCAGAAAAAGGCCGAGCCGGGAATAGAAGGGCGGGCGCTCCGCCACAGGCTTGCCCTTGCCGCGCGGCACTGCGCGTTCCGCCCGTTTGGATGGCCGGGTGTCCTTCCCTCGTTTTTTCTCTCGTCGTTCCTCGCGCTCCACGAGACGCCGCATCTGTCGGTTCATGCTTGGCCGTTTCAGGTTTCTAGATTGAGCAATTGGGCCTGGTAAGCAGGGGTGGCGGGACTCGAACCCGCAACCTCCGGTTTTGGAGACCGGCGCTCTGCCAAATTGGAGCTACACCCCTTGAGGGGTTTTCAGCCTCTTGGGAAGTATACCCGTTCGGTTGAGGAAGTAAACCACCATCTGCTGACACAATTCTTACAGTGATTCAACCGCCGCTTTTTAACCGTCTGCTCACTGTCCAAGCTACCACCGAGGCTACCCCAACCACCGCTGCGGCAATAGCTACTTTTTCGATGCTTCTCTCGGGATCGATCTCGGTGTAAAACGGGACCACTTCCAGATCGTCCCTCACCGCCGGTATCAACCCGGCGGGCGCCATCATCATATTGCCGATCATCCCGGCCAGAGTGCGGTGGATCCGGTGTTCAATCGCGGCTTCCGCTTGACAACGAAGGCAACTATCAGCGTGGCGGGCTATCAGCCGCCCCTTGGTTTTCTGATCAACCGCGATAAGCCGTACCCAAGGCCGGGTGACTCCACAGACGGTCGAGTGCACCAGCCTCAAGGCGAGTTCTCCAACATGACCCGAAGGCGCTTGCGAGCGCGATGCAGACGGACCTTTGCGGCAGAAACCGAAATGCCCAACGCCTCGGCTATCTCGGCATGGCTCCAGTCGTACACGTCACGGAGCACCACCACCACCCGCGCTCGCTGGGGAAGCCTGAGCAAGGCTCGCCGGAGCCGCCTGCGCAGATTTGCCGACTCCAAAGCCAACTCGGGGTGGTTGAAACTGGAAAGCGGGGCGGCCATGTTTTCCACGACCTCCAACGGTGCGTGCTGTGTGCGCCGGCCGCGGCTCAACTGCGTCCATGCCACGTTGACAGTGATGCGATAGAGCCACGATGAAAAACGCGCATCTCCCCGGAACTTGCCGATCCCCCGCCAAGCCCGAAGCAGCGCCTCCTGGGATATATCAGCAGCCAAATCTCGATCTCCAGCCAAACGCATCGCCAAGGTGAACACCTCATGCTGGTGTCGCTCGGCCAAGCGCGAAAAGGCTTCTTTGTCGCCTTCTCTCGCCCGGGCCAGCAACTCGTGTTCGTCGTCTCTTTTGACCGGATCCACATCCATTGGGTTACAGGGTACCCAGAGAATGAAACCTGTCGACCAAAAAGGCGTTCAACCTGCGTCGAACTCCATCGACGCCGTTATCAAAACCTCTCCTCCGGACTCGAGGCGCGTCGAAAAACGGTCTCTCTCCGTCCGCTTGCCACGCACCTGCGCCGAGGCGCCGGGACGGAGAGGCCGGCGGAAGCGAAAACGAGCCCAGCGAAGAGGCGCCTCCCCGGGAATCAGCCGGGTAACGCCCTGGCACATCCAGGCTGCACAGGCCAGGCCGTGCACCACCACCCCCGACAGCCCCGCCTCCACCGCCGACTGATGATCCCAATGGATGGAATTCCAATCCTCGGTGACCGCCGCGTATCGGATAAGGTCGGCGCGGCTTGCCGACTTGGCGAGCACGGGAATCTCTTCTCCCACCTCGGGCAGGGGGGCGGGAACCGCCTGCTGGTGGTCGGCCCGGTGATAAGGGGGAGGCTCAGGTTCAACCGCCACGCTTCGGACAGGCGGCTCGCCACCTGCTATCAAAAAAGAAGAGCCCCCCTCCACAACTGTCTTCCCATCGGCGCCGGAAAGGGTGAGGGCGAAATCCACGAACCACACGCCCCGGCGGTGACGCACCCGATTCACCCTGCCCACCACCGTCCAGTTCTCGTCCGCCCGCAACGTCCCCTTCCAGCAAAAAACCTGTTCACCATGAACCGCCGCTCCTCCCTGTGCCATGACCGCCGGATGGGAGAGCAGTTCGGGAGCTACCGCGAAGAGCGCGGCGCCGGCCAACCCGGGAGGAGCAATCTCACCCCAACGAGTCGGCTGGTCACCGGTTATCTCCACATAGGATTTCACCCGCTCCCGGGAAATCAACATGGGCGTCGGCCCAATGACCATTCCCTCCAAGTCGGCAAGGTTCATTTAGTTCCCCACTCCCCACGGCGGTGGTGGACTCGGCCTATCGAGTTTCCCGGTGGGAAGTGTGATTACGGCACCACCGACAATACTTATTCAGCACCAATCGGCCCTTGACCAGGTTGCGCCGCTGCTCCTTGTCACTCGGGTTGGCTCTGCCTCGAGTAGTCACGTAGTTGCGCCGTTTGCACTCTGTGCAGGCCAGCTTGATAGGAGGTCTCTTGTCACTCGGCATTCGGGGTGTTTCTTTCTTGTGTGTTGTGTTTTAGGTTATAAGTCTTTGTTTGTTTTTGTGTTTTTGTTTGTTGTTATTTGGTGATCTTGGTGACCCGACCAGCACCCACAGTCCTACCACCCTCACGAATCGCAAAATCCAACCCCACCGACATCGCAATCGGAGCAATCAACTCCACCGACAACTCCACATTATCACCAGGCATCACCATCTGCACACCCCCCGGCAACACCACCGAACCCGTCACATCAGTCGTCCGAAAATAAAACTGAGGACGATAACCCGAAAAAAACGGATTATGCCGCCCCCCCTCCTCCTTCGTCAACACATACACCTGCGCCTCAAACCCAATATGCGGCAAAATCGACCCCGGCGCAGCCAACACCTGACCACGCTCCACCTCACTCTTCCCCACCCCCCTCAACAACACCCCCACATTATCACCAGCCCTACCCTCATCCAACAACTTCCTAAACATCTCCACCCCAGTAGCCACCGAACCACGCGTCTCACGCAACCCCACCACCTCAACCGCCTCACCAACCCGCAACACCCCCTGCTCAACCCTCCCCGTCACCACCGTCCCCCGACCAGTAATCGAAAACACATCCTCAATCGGCATCAAAAACGGCCGATCCACATCCCGAACCGGCACATCCACATACGAATCCACCGCATCCAACAACTCCATAACCCCATCACCAGCAACCTGCTCACCCTCCAACGCCAACAACGCCGAACCCCTCACCACCGGAACATCATCACCCGGAAACTCATACTCCGTCAACAAATCCCTCACCTCCAACTCCACCAAATCCAACAACTCCACATCATCCACCAAATCACACTTATTCAAAAACACCACCACCCGCGGCACCCCCACCTGCCGAGCCAACAACACATGCTCACGCGTCTGCGGCATCGGACCATCCACAGCCGAAACCACCAACACCGCCCCATCCACCTGCGCCGCCCCCGTAATCATATTCTTAATATAATCAGCATGACCAGGCATATCCACATGCGCATAATGACGCAAAACCGTCTCATACTCCACATGCGCAATCTGAATCGTAATCCCACGCTCACGCTCCTCAGGAGCCCGATCAATATCATCAAACCCCGTAAACACATTCACCCCACCAACAACCCGCTCCGACAACACCCGAGTAATCGCCGCCGTCAAAGTCGTCTTCCCATGATCAATATGACCCATCGTCCCCACATTCACATGCGGCTTCACCCGCAAAAACCTCACCTTACCCACAACCAAACACCCCCTTTCCTGTTCTTGTTAATTGTCTTTCTTTCCATGTAGCGGCGGGCAGACTTGAACTGCCGACCTCTCGATTATGAGTCGAGCGCTCTTACCAACTGAGCTACGCCGCCCCAGCCCGCCTTTGCCGCAAAGCCAGACGGGAGAGCCCCCTTCCGGATTCGAACCGGAGACCTCCTCCTTACCATGGAGGCGCTCTGGCCGTCTGAGCTAAGGGGGCATCTTTCGTCTTTCGAGAAAACCAGTGCCGGGAGAAGGATTTGAACCTCCGAAGGCATCGCCGGCAGATTTACAGTCTGCTCCCTTTGGCCGCTTGGGTATCCCGGCCTGCTCACGGCTTTCCCGAAGAAGATAGGTTAGCGCGTTTTCTTCTGGATTCGCATTTCAATATGCGGCAGCGTCTCTAGAAGCGAGCGCAGCATCCTATTCAGCCTCCCATCACCCTCAGCCGAGGACGGCAGGCTTTCCTATCTCAAGAAAAGGGATCAGCCATCTCTTCCAGGGCCCGGATCCGGCTCTCGATAGGTGGATGGGTGGACAAGAGCTTCATGATGCCCCTTCCTCTCCGCCGTCCGCCGCTCTTGAGCGGGTTCTCGATGTAGAGCTGGCTGACCGCGTCGTTGACCCGCATGGGGATGCGCTCAGTGGCGATCCCGATTTTTCCCAGCGCGGAGGCCAGCAACAGCGGCTGTCCGGTGAGATCCACCCCGGATCGATCCGCCTGGTACTCACGAGAACGGGAGATGGCCATCCTGATCAGGATGGCTGCGATCGGGGCAACGATCAAGGCCACGATGGCGACTATCGCTCCCAGTTGATTATTCCGACTACGGCCGCCGCCGAACCAAAAGGCCATCCGAGCCAGAATGGTGAGAGCGGCCGCCAGCATCGCCGCCACCGAGGATATGAGAATGTCCCGGTTGCGGATGTGAGAAAGCTCATGGGCCAGCACTCCCTCCAGTTCGCCCTGGCTCATGATCTGCAGAAGTCCGGTGGTGACCGCCACCACTCCGTGTCGGGGGTTGCGCCCGGTGGCGAAAGCGTTGGGTTGGGGAGAGTCGATCAGATAGATGCGGGGCATGGGAATCTCGGCCGTCTCCGCCAGGAAGCGGATCGTGGTGTAAATCTCGGGCTGTTCCTGCTCGGAAACGGGCTTGGCGCGACTCATCTTCAGCGCAACCTTGTCGGAGAAGAAGTACGCGCCGAGGTTGAAGACTGCCGCAATTCCCAGCCCGAACCAGAAGCCTCCGTTGGGAAACAGAGAGATGGACATCCACCATAGGAGGGTGGTGAGCAACGCCAGAAGCATCACGGTTTTGACATTGTTCATTTCGAAACGGAGTTTATACTCCCCGGCGCGCTATCAGAACTCGAAAGTCTCCCAACCCACGGGGGTGCCGAAGCGCCTCAGCGCCGGTGCGAAGTGAACGTATCTCCAGGCGTCGCAACTCTTCTCCCGCCCGGGAAAATTCACCTTCTTGTCTCCGGAGTTGTTCTATTCGCTCCCCGAGTCCCAGTTCTTCCAGGAACTCGTCCTGACGGTGCAAAGAGACAGACGCTCCCGCTTCTCGAGCAGTCTCCATCATCGCCGTGAAGTTCAGATCGGCAGTAATATCGGTCTTGCCCGGCTCGGCCAGAGGATGAGGCCCTAGATGGTGAGCCCGATAGGTGCGGAGCGTCCCTTCGGCCCGGCGGCTCTCCAAACCTTCGGCGGTGTCACCGTAGTCGATAACTGCCAGCACCCCCGCCTCCAGGCGACCCAGAGCCTCTGTTATCCACTGGCCGGCCTGGATTTGACACTCCACCATCCCCCCTCCCGGCGTCGGCCCGGCGTATCTCTCCAGCCACTCTTCCACCTCTGGACGGACCGGCCATTCCACCCATCCCAGTTCGCCTTCCACCTCTCCCACCCACAACTCCCGCCACCGGCTCCCGCTCCGACGCGCCAGCGCCATGGGCAGATTGTCCAAGAGTTCGTTGGCGAAGACCACTCCCCGGATCACCCCTGGCAGCCCGCCCAGATCCGAAACCACCCGCCGCTCATCCACCAACTCCGTAAGCGCCTTCCGAGCAAGCGGCGAAACCTCCACCGCCCACGGCTCAACATTGTCTCCGAGAGCGGATAGCAACGGCCCAAGGAGCGATCCCGATCCCGCCCCCGCGTCCACCACCATCGGGCGAGCAATCCTCGTCTCGGCCGCCTCCCGGATCACCAGCTCGGCCAGCGTCTCCCCGAAGAGCGGACTCACCTCGGGACTGGTGAGAAAATCCCCACTCTGAACAGACCGCAGCCGCTCTCCCATGAAATAGCCGCCCCGAGGGCTGTAGAGGGCTATCTCCATATATAACTCGAAAGGAATGGCCCCCTCCCCCCTGATACGTTCTAACAAAAACTCCAGCACTGCCGTCCCGATCATCGTTGCGGCCACCCCCTACGGTATCACCGAGGATCGATAGAGCTCTTAGTTCTTGGAGTGCGTCCAGGAGATCTGTCGGCGCGCGCAGCCGGTCGAAGCGGTTTCGGTCGGCCCCGCCGCGTTTCGGTGTGGAAGGGCGAAGGGGGCCCGCCGGCAGGTCCGAATCCCAACCGGGCTCTCACCCCTAGGAGTTGGCGGCGCCGGGGTTCTTTGCGTACCGATGTGAGATGTCTGCTTACTGACCCTGGGCAGCCTGAAACCGGTCCAGGATTTGACGCGCCCTGGAAAAGTAGACACCGGTCCTGGCCTGATATGAGCGGGAACCATCGGCGACGACGGTCCGGATACCCACATTCTGGATCCTTGTTCGAGGAGACGGAGAGTGCTGCTATTTGGTAATCTGTCTCTTAAACCCCGAATGCCGACCACACCCATCACCAACCCACGGAAGAGGCCTCCGCCATGTCCGAGCCGGCCCATGTTGAGCTGAAAGAACAAGCCAAACAACGAGTCACCGACCAACAACCCCGCCTCGAAGAGTTGAACCGCTGGCTCTATGACCACCCGGAAACGGCCTACCAGGAATACCGCTCCTCCCAACGGCTCGCCCAAACCCTGGAAGGATACGGGTTCTCGGTGGAATACCCCGCCTACGGCTTGGAAACCGCCTTCGCAGCCCGAGCCGGCCACCAAGGCCCCGAACTGATCATCTGCTGCGAATACGACGCCCTACCCGACATCGGCCACGCCTGCGGCCACAACATCATCGCCTCGGCCGCGGTAGGCGCCGGACTGGCCCTCCAACCCCTAGCCGAAACCCTCGGTTTCCGCCTCACCGTCCTGGGCACTCCCGCCGAAGAAGGCCATGGGGGAAAAGTAGACCTGATCAACGCCGGAGCCTTCGCCGGAGCAGCCGCCGCCATGATGATCCACCCCGCCCCCCGTGACGTGGTCGACCCACTCTCCCTCGCCGTCAGTCATTTGGAGGTGGCCTTCCACGGCAAAGAAGCCCACGCCTCCGCCTTCCCCGAAGAAGGCATCAACGCCCTAGACGCCTTCGTGCAGTCCTACGTCAACATCTCCACCCTCCGCCAGCACATCCTCCCCACCGACAAGATCCACGGAATCATCACCGACGGCGGGAAAGCACCCAACATCATCCCCGCCCTCACCCGCGCAAAGTGGTACGTCAGATCCCAGAACTACGAACGACTCCAAGAGCTGGAAGAACGGGTCCGGTCCTGTTTCGAAGCCGCCGCCCTCGCCACCGGATGCCAGACAGAGATAAGGGACTACGGACACCGATACGCCGAGTTGATCCACAATCCCCTCCTCACCGAACTCTACGTCACCAACTCAAAAGCCCTGGGACGCCCGATTACCAGAGGCGCCGAACTCCCACCGTCCGAAGCCGGCTCCACTGACATGGGCAACGTCTCCCAGATCCTTCCGTCCATCCACCCCCGGCTCTCCCTCCACTGCGCTCCCATCGGCAACCACCAGCCCGCTTTCACCCGCCAAACCATCACCCCCGAAGGCCACCAGGCCATCTTCGACGGCGCAGTGGGAATGGCCTGGACCGTCATAGACCTCGCCGCCGGAAACCTCTGGGACCAGTTATAAGACACCTACCCCCGACCGCTGCCGACACTTCCCGCAGACGTGTGTTACAAGTCTGACAAAGAGAGGGACCCCCGCCAAGCGAGGGTCCCTCTCCGGTTCTAGGGATTTAGTCCGAGGGACTAGAAATCCATGCCGTGACCGCCGTGGTCACCGCCAGGCATGGCGGGCTTGTCTTCCTTCTCCTCGGCGATCAACGCCTCGGTGGTCAAAAGCAGTCCAGCGATGGAGGCGGCGTTCTGCAGTGTCGAGCGTGTTACCTTGGCCGGATCGATGATCCCTGACGTCATCAGGTCCTCGTACTCACCGCTTGCCGCGTTGAAGCCCACGTTGGTGTCGCTGGAGCGCACCCGCTCCACCACCACGCCGCCTTCGTATCCGGCGTTGAAGGCGATCTGACGAAGAGGTTCTTCTATCGCTCGACGCACCAGCCTCTGGCCAGTCCGCTCATCGGCCGAAGCATCGTCCAGCTCGTCGATGGCGGTTTGCGCCCGAAGCAGGGCTACTCCGCCACCGGGGACTACTCCTTCTTCCACTGCGGCCCGGGTGGCCGATACGGCATCTTCGATGCGATGCTTCTTCTCTTTCAGCTCCACCTCGGTAGCGGCGCCCACTTTGATGACCACCACTCCGCCGGAAAGCTTGGCAAGCCGCTCTTGCAACTTCTCGCGATCCCAGTCGGAGTCGGTGTTATCGATCTCCCGCTCAATTTGGGAGATCCGGGCCTTGACATCGGCTTCGGAACCGTCGCCATCCACGATGGTGGTGTCGTCCTTGGAGATAACCACCTTGCGGCAACGGCCCATCATATCAAGGGAGATATTCTCCAACTTGAGGCCGACCTCCTCAGAGATCACGGTTCCGCCGGTGAGAACAGCGATGTCCTGCAACATGGCCTTGCGGCGTTCCCCGAATCCGGGGGCCTTGACTGCCGCGGAAGAGAAGGTACCCCGGATCTTGTTGACCACCAGGGTGGCGAGAGCCTCGCCCTCCAAATCCTCGGAAACTATCAACACGGACTTGCCGCTCTGCATGATCTTTTCCAAGACCGGCAGCAGATCGTTGACCGAGCCGATCTTCTGGTTGGCGATCAACACATATGGGTTGTCCAGCACCGCTTCTTGGCGCTCGGCGTCGGTTATGAAATAGGGAGAGATGTAGCCCTTGTCGAACTGCATGCCCTCGGTGAATTCGAGCTCCAACCCGAAGGTCTGGCCTTCCTCCACGGTGATAACCCCATCCTTGCCAACCTTTTCCATGGCTTCGGCGATAGTCGAGCCGATGCTGGGGTCGTTGTTGGCCGAGATGGCAGCCACATGGGCTACTTCCTCGGAAGTCTCGATGTCGCGGGACAGAGAGCCGATAAACTCAACCACCCTGTTCACAGCTTGTTCGATGCCGCGCTTGAGTCCCATGGGGTTGGCGCCGGCGGCCACATTGCGGAGACCTTCCCGCACCATGGCCTGGGCCAGGACAGTGGCGGTGGTGGTTCCATCACCGGCCACGTCATTGGTCTTGGTGGCCACTTCCTTGGCAAGCTGGGCGCCCATGTTTTCCCACGGGTCCTCCAGCTCCACCTCTTTGGCGATGGTGACACCATCGTTGGTGATAGTGGGTGCTCCCCACTTCTTTTCCAGCACCACGTTGCGGCCGCGTGGCCCGAGGGTGACCTTTACCACCTCGGCCAGCTTGTTGACGCCGGACTCCAGCCCTCGACGGGCATCTTCATTAAATCTCAGGTTTTTAGCTGCCATTTTTGAACTACCTCCCTGAACTACTGGACCACGGCCAGCAGATCGTTGGCAGAGAGAACCAGGTAATCGACTCCGTCGACTTTTACCTCGGTGCCGCCGTACTTGGAGTAAAGGACTTTGTCGCCTTCACTCACATCCACCGGCATTCGCTCTCCGTCCTCGTTCCGCCGACCGGGACCTACCGCTATTACTTTCCCCATCTGGGGTTTTTCCTTGGCGGTATCGGGAATCACCAACCCGGATGGGGTCTTCATATCTTGATCCTCGTCGGGTACTACGACCACCCGATCACCAAGAGGCTCCAGCCTCATAGTGGCCTCCTTCCTTTCTTTTCCGATAGGAAAATCCCAGCAAAGGGACGCCTTCCTAATAGGCAGGATTCTAGCACTCTCGGGGCGAGACTGCTAAATCGGTTTATAACCGCCGGCTGGTACTAAAGGGCGCCGAGCCGCAATCCGGGATCTACTCCCGATCCCCAGTTGGTGACCTCGCCTCTTCCCAGGCGATAAGCTCCGGCCGCCCCGATCATTGCCCCGTTGTCAACGCACAGCGCCGGAGATGGCAGATACAGTTCCAGGCCGCGTTGATCGGCGGCCTCCCCCAGCTTGGCCCGTAGACGGCGGTTGGCCAACACCCCTCCTCCGGCACCGACCACTCTCACCCCGGTGTCTTCCGCCGCATTGAGGGTCTTTTCGACAAGCACATCCACGATGGCCTCCTGCACCGAGGCAGCCGCATCCGCCCGGCTGGGAAGGTTGCCACTTTTGGCGGCCTTCTCCAAAAATGTGATCACCGAAGTCTTGAGGCCGGAAAAAGAAAAGTGGTGGCGACGCTGGGGCATGGCGCGGGGAAAACGAATCGCGGCGGGATCGCCTTCCTCCGAAGCGCGATCTATGGCCGGGCCGCCTGGAAATCCCATTCCCATCACTCTTGCCAGCTTGTCGAAGGCCTCCCCGGCCGCATCATCGATGGTTTCTCCCAAGATCAGATAATCACCCCAATCGCGCATATGCACCAACTGGGTGTGGCCTCCTGACGCCAACAGCACCACCGCCGGGGGCCGATAGTCGGGATACTCCAGCCGGGGCGAGAAGAGATGTCCTTCCATGTGGTTGATTCCCAAAAAGGGCAGTCGGCGCGACCAGGCCAGCGCTTTGGCGAAAGAGTGTCCCACCAAAAGGGCCCCCACCAAACCCGGGCCCTGGGTGGCCGCCACCGCCTCGAGATCGTTGAGATGGACGCCCGCGGTTAGCAGGGCGCGGTGGGTGAGTCCCCTTATTGCCTCCACATGGGAGCGCGCCGCCACCTCCGGCACCACCCCTCCGAACCGAGCATGCAGTTCGACCTGAGAGGAAAGCACGTTGGACAGCACCTGGTTGCCACTCACAACAGCCACCGCCGTCTCGTCGCAACTGGTTTCGAAAGCCAGAATGAGTCCACTCATTGAAGGTCCGCGGCGATTAGCTCTAGCCGTGCGCGATATTCGGGGTTGTCAAGATCGTGCACCCACATGATCAGCGCATCCTCGGAGACGTAGTACTTTTTGCGCACCCCCACCGGAGCCATTCCAAAGCGGCGATAGAGCGCCTGGGCGGCCTGGTTGGAGAAACGCACCTCCAGAGTGAGGCTACGCGCTCCCGCCTCCACTGCCTCGGAGACAAGCCGCAGCATCAGCCGGGTAGCCACCCTCTCCCGACGCCGCTCCGGAAGGGTGGTAACCGAGGTGATATGCGC
Organism: Acidimicrobiia bacterium; assembly: GCA_965248705.1. Taxonomy (GTDB): domain Bacteria; phylum Actinomycetota; class Acidimicrobiia; order Spongiisociales; family ZC4RG35; genus Bin76. The sequence goes on from CBDFJY010000002.1 coordinate 2,248,521, forward strand.
CTCGTCGGTGACCAGCATCATCCCCCCATATCCCACTATATTCTCCTCATTTAGAGCTACCAGATAGAGCCGCTGAGGCGCCGAAAGCTCATCCAGAAAAACCCGCTCCGACCAGGGAGTGGGGTATACCTGCCGCTCGATCGCTACTACCTCGCCCACGCGATCTTCCGTGAGAGGAACGATCTCAATCATGACTCTTTCTCCCACTGGAACGGGGAACGGAGACGCTCCCAGTTGATGTTTACATCGGCGTCCCGCAGATACTGGGGACGCACTGCGTCGGGATGGGGCACCTCTCCCCGCTCCAAGAGCCCCAAACCTGCTTCGGCCAGCGCCTCGGCTGCCGGATAGCGAGGACGGCCCACCCGAACACCCCGCAATCCCGCCAGTGCTCCCTTGCCGAGGGCCGGGGTGTCCCCAACCAGCAGTATTGCCTCCCGCTGGGTGCTGAGCATCGCCAAGAACCGCTCGGGAGTGGTCAGTTCTATCGGATATTCGCGCACCACCCCCCCTGGCAACGGGCTGTAGCCCGCCACCGCCACCTCCCCTCGACGCACATCCACCACGGGGTAGATCCGCCGACGCCCGGTAGCCGCCCGCAGCGCCAGGGCATCCAGGGAAGAGACCGGCACCACCTGGGCGCCCACCGAAGCTCCGATGCCCTGGGCAACCGAAATCCCCACCCGGATCCCGGTGTAGAGCCCCGGCCCCACATCCACCACCACCGACTCGATGTCTTCGGGTGACCAGTTGGCGGTTCTCAGGCAAAAATCGAGGGCCGCTACCACGAAACCGGCGTGTCCCCGCGCTTTGACGTTCTGGGCCGACGCCACCACCCGTCGGCCTTCGGCCAACGCCACCGAGGAGGCGGACGTCGAGGTGCTGATCGCCACTATCTTCATGTGCCCACTTCCTCCAGTGGCCTGGAATTCCAGGATGCGGGCGCGGTGAAGCACAGCATGCGCCCTCCGTCCGATCCGATTTCGAACCGCACCAGCAGGTGTTCGGGCAGAAGCGATCCCACGGCTTCCCCCCACTCCACCACCAGCACCCCATCAGCCGCGGCGTCCAGCACCCCCAGATCGAGAAACTCGTTGTAAGACCCCAATCGGTAGACATCAACATGCACCAGAGGCAAAAACCCGTCGTCATAGCGGCGGGCCAATACAAAGGTGGGGCTGGGAACCGGTCCATCCACTCCCAGGGCGGCGGCCAATCCGCCCGTGAACAAGGTCTTTCCACAGCCCAGGGGGCCGGACAGCGCGATTACATCTCCGGAACGAAGCAGCGGAGCAAGCCGCGTGGCAACAGCGTAGGTGTCTTCAGCGGTGGGACAGGCCACCTGGATGGTCATCAGAACAGGCCTAACTGCTCCGGTTCAGCCGCTACTCCCTCTCCGGTTTTCATCGACTCGAGAAGCGAGCGCACCAGGGCCAGATCCTCGCGAATCTGGTCGGTAACCCGCTCTCCTCCCCGCAAGGCAGCGGCCGGATGAAAAGTAGGAACGACGATCTTGCCCTTCCACCACTTGTAACTCCGGCCCCGCATCCGGCTAATACCGGTGGTGGTGCGCAGCAGGAGCTGGGTGGCGAAATTGCCAAGCGTCATCACCACCTGCGGGTCCACCAGATCGAGCTGGGCTCGCAGATATCCCTTGCAGGACTCTATTTCGTCGGGACGGGGGTCCCGATTGTTGGGAGGGCGACACTTGAGCACATTGGCGATGTACACATCCTCCCGCCTCATCCCCACTTCTGCCAACAGCCGGTTGAGCAGGTGGCCGGCGGCGCCTACGAAGGGCTCGCCCTCCAAATCTTCATTTCTGCCCGGCGCCTCTCCCACCATCATCACCTCGGCGTTAGGACTGCCCACCCCGAACACCACGTTGTTGCGGGTCTCCGAAAGTCGGCAGTCGGTGCATACCTTTGCCCGGGCGCCGAGCGCCACCAACTCCTCCATGGTCCCCTAGCGCCCCGGGTTGGAGGCGTGAGGGTGGCTCTCGACCACTCCGGCGGGCGTAGTCCTGACAAACCGGGCGTTGCGTTGGAAAGAAGTGAGGTCGGTGGCGCCCAGATAGCTCATGGCGCTGCGGACTCCTCCCATGAGGGGACGAATCACATCTGCCGCGGTTCCCAGGTAGGCCACCCTCCACTCGATCCCTTCCGGAGAGCGATGCTCGAAGTACTCGTCCTCCAGTTCGGCGCCGCGACGGGCGGCTCGCAGCACTGCCGCCTCCTGGGAAGCCATCCCCCGCACCCGCTTCACCGGCCCGGTGGAGGTCTCCTCCACCTCTCCAGGGCTTTCCCGCGTTCCGGCCAAGAGGCTTCCCACCATCACCGAGTCGGCGCCGATGGCCAGAGCCTTGGCTATGTCGCCTCCCGCCCTGATCCCTCCGTCGGCGATTATCGGAACGCCAACTTTAGCCCGCACCACATCGTAGAGGGCCGTTACCTGCGGCACACCCACTCCCGTAACCACTCGGGTAGTGCACACTCCCCCAGGCCCCACCCCTACTTTGATGGCGTCCGCGCCGGCCTCGGCCAGATCGGCGGCGCCCTCTCCCGTCGCTACATTCCCGGCAATCACGTCGACCTCGGGGAACTCGTCCTTGAGGATGCGCACCGCCCGCAGAGAATGCTCGGCGTGGCCGTGAGCAATGTCCAGAACCAGCACGTCCACTCCGGCGGCCACACAGGTCTTAGCGCGCTGGGTCATCTCCTCGCCCACCCCCAGGGCGGCGCCCACCAACAGGGTCTCGCCGACCTCTTTCACCTTCTCCACCTGCCGGCCGTGATCCTCCACCGGCAGGAATCGGTGAATGATCCCCACCCCGCCCATCTGAGCCATGGCCACGGCCATCTCCCACTCACAGACCGTGTCCATGTTGGCGGCCAACACCGGTATGTCGAGAGCAATGCGTCGGGTGAGACGGGTGGCGAGGCTCACCTCCTGGCGTGATCCCACCGCCGAGCGGCGAGGTACCAGCAGCACATCGTCATAGGCGAGAGCCAGCGGGAAATCAACTGGATTCATGAAACGTAACGTTTGGGCAAGCGGGAACCGATCCGACAAACGACCTCATAGTTGATTGTATCGGCCAGTTCTGCCCAGTCATCGAAACTTATAGACTCGGATCCCTGAACGCCGATCAGCACGGCCTCTTCGCCCACCGGAACCGGATGATCTCCCACCTCCACTACCAACTGGTCCATCGTCACCCGTCCGGCCAGGGGAAGGCGGCGACCGCCGATGAGCACCTCCCCGCCTTCGGAGATCAGACGAGGTGTCCCGTCAGCGTAGCCGATAGGAAGGGTGGCCACCGCCGAGAAGGACGCAAGGGGGCGGATACGGCCGTATGAGGGACGGGCCCCCGCCGGGTGGCGAAGCACATGGGAGACGTGTGAAACGATTTTCATGGCCGGACGCAGGTCGATGAGCCGGCGGGAGGAGGGATGGGGGTACAGGCCGTAGATCCCGAGGCCGGTCCGAACCATATCCAGATGAGATTCGGGGTGAAGCAACGTACCCGGAGTGTTGGCCAGATGTCGGAGTGGAGGGCGATGGCCGAATGTCAAGGCCTGCTTTGCTCCTCGAACGGCGCCAAGATAGGTCTCGAACTGGTGCCGGGTGAACTCCGGATCGGTGTCCGCCACCGCAAAGTGACTCCACACTCCCCCCACCCACAAAGCCCCGGCGGCCGCCACCCGATGGACCAAGTCCGCAAGAGCCCCGGGCGGGACGCCCACCCGATGCATCCCCGTGTCCACTTTGAGGTGTACCTCCACCGGCTCCATCCCCTGACGACGGGCCTCCCGGGCCAAAGCGTCGATGGCCGAGATGTGATAAAGCGTGGGAGTGAGATTGTGTTCGACCACTACCTCCAGATCGTCTTCGGGGGGTTGGGAAAGCAGCAGTATGGGGGTGTCAATTCCTTCTTCGCGCAAGCCCACTCCCTCTTCCACCGTCGCCACCGCCAGCCAGGCGGCGCCGTTGGCCAGGGCGGTTCTTGCAATCTCGGGGGCGCCGTGGCCGTACCCGTCGGCTTTCACCACCGCGCACAATCGAGCGCCGGAGGCATAGCCGGCCAACTCCCGAACATTGTGGGCTACTGCCGCCAGGTCGATTTCCACCCAGGAGGGTCGGCTCACCGCGGCCTCTCCCAAGCCCAGCGGCCCACCTCACCGACCAGGGCGTCCGCGGTGACGGTGCGCCGGGCGGCCAGCCCGGCCCCCGCCCGACCGTGCCAGAAAACGGCGGAGCGGGCCGCCGTAAGGGGCGAAAGCCCTCTCGCCCACAGCGCCGCCACCCAACCCGCCAACACATCGCCCGAGCCGATGGTGGCAAGTTCAGGGCCACCCTCGCGAACCACCCAGGTTTGGGAAGGATCACACACCAGGGTGGGATTGCCTTTGGCCAGAACGACCAGCCCCATCGCCGCCAACCCCTGAATCTCCGCAAGCCCAGGGTCGGCGCTCGTCAAAGCGGCCAGCTCACCCCGATGGGGAGTGATCACGGTCGGCCCCCGCCGCTCCGACAAGAGCACCCGATCGGACGCACACAGGGCATCGGCGTCGACTACCAGGGGGCCGTCCCATCGCTCAATCATCTGACGAGCCCACTGAGGAACCCCCTGGGCTCTCCCCATCCCCGGCCCGATCACCATCACCTCGAAGCGGGAGGCCACTTCCAGACCGGCGGCGACCTGCTCGGCCTGGAAGTGTTCTCCTTCGCCGAGCCCGTAGGTCAAAAGCTCGGGCGCAGCCCCCGCCACCACCGGCTGACAACCCCCGGGAACCATCAGTCCCACCGCCCCCGCCCCGGCGTGAAGAGCCGACCGGGCGGCCAGCAGCGGCGCCCCGGTCATTCCCCGGGATCCTCCCACCACCATCACCGATCCGGCCTTCCACTTGTGGACGGTGCGCGGCCGACCCGGCCGGGGACAATCCCCGGCCTCGGCCAAAAGCATGGCGGGTTTCTCTCCCGACAGGCCGATGTCGGCCACCGCCACCTCGCCGCATCGGTCGGGACCCTCCCCCAGCAGATGTCCGGTTTTCAGGGCGTGGAAGGCAATGGTGCGCCGGGCCGTGAAAGCGCGATCGTTGACCAGCCCGGTGGCTGGGTCCAGTCCGGAGGGGAAGTCCACCGCCAACACCGGAGCGGGATAATCCATCCAGGCCGCCAGGACGGGAGGGCATTCCCCACGGAACCCCCCTCCGAAGACCGCGTCCACCACCAAATCGATCCCGGAAGGGGGCGCCGCCAGCGCCCTTATCTCCACCCCTGCTTCGGCCGCGCGCCGCCGAGCCCACCGGGCCGCCTCCGTCTTGGGCTCTCCCAGCCGGTAAACGACGACCGCGGCTCCCCGGCGGCGCAGCACCCCCGCAGCCAGGTAGCCGTCTCCGCCGTTGTTACCCGGCCCGACCAGCACCGCCACCCGACTCCCATATCCCGCCCCCATTCGGGCGGCGGCGATCTCCACCGCCCAGCCCGCCCTCTCCATTAGGGTCTCCACCGGCTCGGAGCTAATCCGATCCAAACGGATGGCCTCCTCCGGGGAGATAATCGGCTTCATCTTCCCGCTCCTGGGGAAGGGCTGCGCGAAACGACCGGGATGATCAGTGTTCTCCAAGGGCCAGCGCCATTACCAGTGCGGTGTCGTTGGTGTGGGTGATGCTTACCTGCACCTCGGTTACCCCCAGCCGCTCGGCGCGGCGCAGGGCGGTCCCTGACAAGTTCACCCGCGGCTTTCCGCCCCCGGTGATCTCTATGTCGGTCCAGCGCAGACGTCTCCAGCCCGTCCCGAGCGATTTCATAACCGCCTCCTTCCCGGCGAAACGAGCGGCGAACCTTCGCTCGGGCTTCTGGAAGCGGTCGGCGTACTCACGCTCATGGGGAGTGAAACAGCGCTCCCGAAAACGCGGATAACGCTCCAGGATCGACCTCACGCGGTCAACAGGCGTTAAATCCACTCCCATGCCAATGATTTTCACCCCACCGATGCTACCGGATAGGCTTACCGGCCCTCGTAGGAAAGTGCGTCAGGCCCTGAAAGGGTTGAGAGCTTAGAAACGCTTTCATATGGATGCCCAAAAGAGATTTCGCCTAAAGGCGCCCTGAACCCCGCTCGCCGATCCGCTGCTTTCCATCCGCTGCAAAGTCTTCACACAAGCATTCTCTGAAGGTTGAATCGGGTTTCTGTGAGAGTCACCTTGCGTTCTTCGAGCGTGATCCGTTCGGCATGGCATGCGTGCTAACTGCCACATTGTTCGGATTGAACATTGCTTGGGGGTTGAATCGGCTACTCCACGGTCACGGTTTTGGCGAGGTTGCGGGGCTGGTCGACGTTCAGTCCCTTGAGGGTGGCCAGGTGGTAGGAGAAGAGCTGCAGGGGAACCACCGCCAGCACTGCGCCGATCAGGTCGGCGTCCTCGGGAAGCGGGATGACCAGATCGGAGGGGATAGCCGCCTCAGTCTGATCCTCGGCGCCCACCAGGGTTAAAACCGTGCCGCCCCGGGCCTTCATCTCCGAGAGGTTGGAGAACATTTTGGAACGGAGCCGACGGTCGGTGGCCACCCCGATCACCACCACCCCCGGCTCGATCAGGGCGATGGGGCCATGCTTCATCTCTCCTGCTGCGTACCCCTCCGCTCGCACGTAGGCGAGCTCCTTGAGCTTCAAGGCGCCCTCCAACGCCGCCGGGTAGTCGACCGAACGTCCCAAAAAGAAAAAGTCCCGCACTTCTGCCCACTCCTCGGCCAGTTCCTGCATCCGCCCCGAGAGCCCCAACACTTCTTCCAACCGATCCGGCAGGCTGCGCAGGGCGTCCACCTGCCTCACCACCTCGGCGCGTCCCATCGACCCTCTCTGGAGGGCCATGTGCAATCCCAACAGTTGGAGCAGCGCCATCTGAGTGATGAAGGTCTTGGAAGCCGCCACTCCGATCTCGGGGCCGGCTCTGGTCTGAAGCACCATGTGGGCCTCCCGCGCCAGGGACGATCCCACCACGTTGGTGACTGCCGCCACCTTGGCCCCCTGCCGTATGGCATAACGCACTGCTCCCAAGGTGTCGGCGGTCTCACCCGATTGGCTAATCCCAATCACCAGCGAATGGGATCCGAGCACCGGATCGCGATAGCGGAACTCTGAGGACAGATCAACCTCCACCGGGATTTTCGCCCACCGCTCCAGGGCGTATTTGGCCATCATCCCGGCGTGATAGGAAGTGCCGCAGGCCACCACGAACACCTTGTCCACATCTTTGGCTATCTGCCCGGTTACCCCCGTCTCTTCCAAGAGCGGCTCGCCGGTCGGGCTGATCCTTCCCAGGAGAGTTTCGGCCACCGCTTGGGGCTGCTCATATATCTCTTTGAGCATGAAGGTGGGATAGCCGCCTTTCTCGGCCGCCTCCACGTCCCATTCCATCTCTCGCTCCTCGGGCTCGTACTCCTCGCCGAACAGGTCGGTGATCCGCACCGACTCCGAGCGGATCTCCACCACCCGTTCTTCGGGGACCACCATCATTCGTCGGGTGTGGGCCATAAAGGCAGGGATGTCCGACGCCAGGAAGTTTTCTCCCGAACCCCGGCCAATCACGAGGGGACTTCCCTTTCGCCCTCCCACCACCAAGTCGGGATCGGAGCGGCGAATCACTGCCAAAGCCAGGGCTCCCTCACAGCGCTGGAGGACCTCTGCCACCGCGTCGGCCAGGGGAACAGATCCCAGTTCCTCGATGAGGTGCGCGGTCACTTCGGTGTCGGTGTCGGATAAAAATTCATGCCCCCGATCCTCCAGCCATGCTTTCAACTCAACCCAGTTCTCGATTATCCCGTTGTGAACAACCGCAATCTCCCGCGTGCAGTCGAAATGGGGATGGGCGTTGGGGACGGTGGGCGCTCCATGGGTTGCCCACCGCGTGTGGCCGACTCCGTAGCTTCCAAAAAAAGACTCCGGCGACTTGTCGACAGCCGCCGCCAGGTCGGCGATCTTCCCCACCCTCCGCACGCTTTTCAGGGTGCCGTTCTCCCCTATCGCCAACCCCGCCGAGTCATAGCCGCGATATTCCAGACGCGCCAAGCCTCCCAGAAGCAATTCCTGGGCGGGCCGGCGCCCTACATAACCAACAATGCCGCACATAGTCGCACTACTCCTTTCAGATCCCACCCGAGCGCGCACATGCGGAGCAAGTCCACTCCGAACGGCTTTTGTCCCCGCCGTCACCGACGGGCTTTGCTCCAATCGTTACGACCGTGGCAGCCGGAAAGGCATCCGCTGAAGGATCGATCGCCTTTCTCCTCGTCACCTCTTTGGGATCCGCATTGTGCGGACCATGAGGCCAAGCGCTTGTTATTTGGTCAACATCGCTTCGTTGCACGCCGAGCTTTGGGGAAGGTGTCAGTCCTTTCTCTGGACGGCTGGGTCATGGCCGAGGAAATAACCCCGGCCAAGCCCTGAGCATACCGATCGGCCAACTCCGACTTGAGGCATTCCACCATCACCCGCACCAGCGGCTCGGTTCCCGAAGGCCTCACCAGCACCCGTCCGGCTTCGCCCAATTCCTTCTCCACCGCTGACACCGCCTTCCAGATCTCTGGGAACCGCTCCACCTCACCAGGGCTGGCTACCTCCACGTTCACCAGAACCTGTGGATAGCGTTGCATGGCTTCGGCGCGGAGTTCGGACAGCGTCTTCTCGGTAACCGCCACCACTTCCAGAAGCTGGAGAGCGGTGAGCAAACCGTCCCCGCTGACCGCCAGATTTCCGAAGATGACATGTCCGGACTGTTCGCCGCCCAGCACTGCTCCCCGACGAACCATCTCCTCGCGGACATACCGATCCCCCACGGTGGTCAGGGCCACCTCGATACCCTGAGAGGCCAGGGCCATCTTGAACCCCAGATTGGACATGACCGTGGCCACCACCAGGGGAGGTTGCAGCCGGTTCCGAAGATGGAGATAGCGGGCCAGAATCGCCATCAGGAAATCTCCATCCACGATCGTTCCACTCTCGTCCACCGCGATAAGACGATCAGCGTCTCCGTCCAGAGCGAGCCCGATCCTCCCTTGGGCCCGGGAGGCCACCCACTGCGGATGAGTAGCGCCGCATCGGTGGTTGATGGCCGATCCGTCCGAACGATCCGCCGTGGTTTCGGTGTCCACCCCCAACGACCGAAGAACCCGGGGCGCGGCCCGGAAGGCGGCCCCGTTCGCACAGTCAACCATCACCGAGAGCCCCGACAGGTCGGCGGAAACGGAGCCCGAAAGCCAGTCTGTATAGACATCAAGTCCCTCCGGCCATTCCGCCCGGGCCCCAGCCTCACCCTCCGGAGACGTCCACTCGTGGTCGACCGCCCGCATCCGGCCAGATATCTGTTCTTCTTTCCGATCGGACAGCTTGGCCCCGTCGGGACCCAACAGCTTTATCCCGTTATAGGGAGCGGGGTTGTGGGAAGCGGAGATGACAACACCCATCGCCGCCCCGGCCGCGGCGGTCAGGTGGCTGATCCCTCCTGTCGGCATCACTCCCAGATCGACCGACTTCAGGCCCGCCGTCTCCAGACCGGCCCGGAGGGCGTAAGATAGCTCCGGACCCGAGGGTCGGGTATCCCTCCCCACCAGCACTTTCCCTCCCCCTGCCACCTCGCCGGCGGCTCTTCCCACTTCAAAGGCCAACCCGGATGTGAGGTCCCGACCGGCTATTCCCCTTATCCCGTCGGTACCGAAGAGGCTATCTCGTCTCACCGAAGCCATTTGAGTCTGACGCCTTCCGGCGGGAGACAGATCAGCGCTTGGTGTACTGAGGGGCGCGCCGGGCTTTCCTGAGACCGTACTTCTTGCGCTCCACCACTCGCGCGTCACGGCGCAGCATCCCCTCCCTCTTGAGCGTCAGCCGCAGCCCAGGCTCCAACTCGGCCAGCGCCCGGGAAATGCCCAGCCGTAGCGCGTCGGCCTGACCCGTGACCCCTCCACCGTGAAGAGTGGCGTTCACATCGTATCGGCCCCTAGTGCTGGTTACCTCTAACGGCTCCAGCACGCGGATGCGGCGGGCGATGGTCGGGAAAAAATCCTCGATGGGACGACCGTTCAGGGTAATCTGCCCGCTTCCCTCGTAAAGCCTCACCCGGGCCACCGATTCCTTGCGACGTCCGGTCGACTGCACCAATGGCGCGCTCATTTGCTTTCCACTTTGCGGATAGCGAACTCCAGGGGAACCGGCTTCTGGGAAGTATGAGGATGGGAGGGGCCGGCGTACACCTTGAGCTTGCGGAACATCTTTCTGCCCAGTCGGTTCTTGGGGAGCATCCCCCGCACGGCCCGCTCGATCACCGCCTCCGGCTTTCGCTCTATGAGAGACCGGAAGGACTCGGCCTTGATTCCGCCCGGATAGCCGGAGTGGCGATAGTACACCTTCTTCTCACTCTTGGAGGCGGTAAGCGCCACCCGGTCGGCGTGGACAACCACCACAAAATCGCCCCCGTCGACATGGGGAGCGAAAGTGGGCTTGTGCTTGCCGCGGATGATCTGGGCTATCTCCGAGGACAACCTGCCCAAGGGAAGATCGGTGGCATCCACCACCCACCAAGCCGACGCCAACTGGTGGGTGGAAGGAGAAAAAGTCTTGGCTATAACAGGTTTGGTTCGCGCAGTCAAGCTAATGATTCCATTTAGATCAGAAAGAAAGCCGACCGAAGTTGATCGGCCCGCCTCCCATGATAGCAGAATGACAGAAGATCAAAATCCGTCCTGGTCCGTAACGTCGCTGCGCAACGCTTCGGACAACTCCACCATCGATGAAACCCGCCGGGTCTGGTCGGCGTACAGACCGAGTGGATCCACCAGCCAGGCTTGGCCGTAGCCGGCCCGACAGGCTCCTTCCACATCGTGAAACATCGAGTCCCCCACATAGACCACCTGCCGGGGAGAAACATCCCCCAGTTGCTCCAGTCCCAGAGCAAAGATTTCCGGCTGAGGCTTTTTGAAGCCCACCTCTGCAGAATCGATCACGAATTCGAACAAATAGGAAAGTCCGGCTTCTTCCAATGATGCGCGAATGGAACCGTCTGAGTTGGAGATAACCGCGCAACGCATTCCCGCCTCAAGGATCCGGGACACTCCCGCCTCCACCCCGGGGAGCGGAAGGGTCCAAATACCGTGCCCGAACCTGACTTTTGGCCCGGCTTCGGAAGGCGAAGGCACCCCCAGTGTGGTGAAATAGCGCTCCAGCCACCACTCCCAGCCGTGTTGGTAGCCGCCGCCGAAGCGGAGCCGGGAATAAGCGTCCATCGCCAGATAATGCGCCTCGAAACAGGCATCGTGCTCCAACTCCACCCCCAACATCTTGCTCATCAGATCAGGGTGCTGTAGCACCAGCGTCCCTCCCGCGTCGAACAGCACCGCTTCCACTCTCACGATCTATCTCCCGGCTGGCTATCTGGCTCTCCATAACCTACCTCCCACAGGATCAGTCCCTGGGGAGGGGCTACGGGACCGGCTGTCTGTCGGCTGCGCGAAGCCAGCACCTCCGAGGTCTCCGTCGCCGCTCTGTGGCCCTTCCCTACTTCCACACACCACCCCACCATCGATCTGACCATCTGGTGGCAAAAAGAGGAAGCCAGCACCTCGAACATCAGAATGCCCGGCTCGTCATCCCGCCAATGCGCCTCCCGCACCTCTCGAACTGTGGAGCGACCCGGCGCTGAGCGACAAAACGAGACGAAATCGTGCGTCCCCACCAAATAGGCGGCGGCCCGATTCATAGCCCGGGGCTCCAGCGGGACGCCCACCTGCCAAACCAGACGGCGACGCAGGGGATCGGGCAGAGGGTCGGTGCGCACGTAGTAGCGATAGGCCCGCCATTCCGCCGAAAATCGGGCGCTCCACCCTTTAATGGCCGGCGACAACCGGCGAACCGCCATGTCGGAGGGGAGAAGTCGGTTGAGCGAACGCATCACCGCTACCTCGTCTTCGAGCGGGCGCCTGAGAGTTATGCTGATCACTTGCCGGCGGGCATGTACGCCCGCGTCGGTACGACCCGCGCAGGTGGTCAGCACATTCTCCCTAAGCACCACCGAGAGCGCCTTCTCCAGATCACCCTGTACGGTGCGCACCGCGGGCTGACGAGCGAAGCCTCGGAAGTCGGTCCCCTCATAAGCCAGGTCGAGACGGTATGTGAACACTCCGGTCTCTTCAATCGGCGCCATGCTAAAACAGCCGGACGCCCCAGAAGAGTTCGATGATCAGGATCAAACCGGCCAGGCTGGCGACCACCGTCACCGCCGCTCGCCAGTAGACGGTCTCCAGAGCCTCGGCGGTGGCAAACACCACCACCCCCAGGAACCAGATCAATCCCATCAAGGGCAGGGGGTCGGCCAGACGGGTCAGGACGAGCGGAAGATGTGAAAAGCCCTGGAGGCGCATGATGGTGGGCATCGATGTCTCCGTCTTGCACAGCGCCTTGCCTACTAGCAACGTGAGGCCCGCCATGATTATCCAAACCATCAGCCGGTAGATCAGCACCGCGATCAGCAAACGCAGTGAGATTCCCACTCCGCTAATCATGTCCCACAAATAGCCGATCACCGCCACTCCGGAGACCAACAGGGCGGCGTCTGCGGTCGCCCGGTGGTCCAGAGCGATGTCTAACAGTGAGTTCTTTTTGAAGAAGGCCGTCCCCACCGCCCTGCGGATGGCGATCACGGGCGTATCCCGCGGCGCGGTTCCCCAGCGCCGTGCGTCACACCAACTCGATTACTGCCATCTCCGCTCCGTCCCCGCGGCGAGGACCCAGCTTGACGATGCGGATATAGCCACCCGGACGATGGGTGTAGCGAGGCGCCACCTCATCAAAGAGCTTGGTCACCACCTCGGTGTTCTGAATCGTTTTGAGAACGATTCGACGGGAATGCAGGTCACCCTTCCGGGCGCGGGTGATCAGTCTTTCCAGTAGGGGACGGACCGAACGAGCCCGGATGTGAGTAGTGGTGATCCTTTCCTCAGAGATCACCGAGGCGGCCAGGTTGGCCATCATTCTCCGGTGATGGGCCGGAGACCCACCCAAGCGGGTGCCCCTAGGCGGACGGGGCATCCGAAGTCTCCTGCTCGCTGAGGCTCAATCCCATCTCGTCGAGACGCTCCTGGACCTCTTCGAGACTTCTCTGTCCGAAATTGGTGATGTCCAAGAGTTGAGCGGAGGTGCACTTGACAAGATCCCCTACCGTAGCGATCCCCGAACGCCTCAAACAGTTGCGAGGTCGCTCCGACAGCTCCAAGGCTTCGATCGGAAGATGGAGATCATCGGTTTCGGTCTCGGGTATGGAGAGTTCGCCCAACTGCAAACCCAGACCCTCGCCCACCCCGGCAAAGATCCCGACCAACTCGCCCAAGGTCTTACCCACCGAGGAAACCGCCTGGGCGGGACGAATCGATCCGTCGGTTTCCACATCGAGGATGAGCCGTTCGTAGTTGGTCATCTGACCAACCTGGGTGTTCTCCACCGAGTAGGAAACCCGGCGCACCGGCGAGAAGATGGAGTCGATGGGAATCACTCCCACCACGCCACTGGTTTTCGACTTGTTGACCTCGGCCGAGCGATAACCCACTCCCGCATGGACCCAGGCCTCAATCTCCAGATTGCTTTTCTTGGAAAGGGTGGCGATGTGGGTGGTGGGGTTGACCACCGACACTCCGGCGGGAACCGAAAAGGCAGCCGCAGAGACCGGGCCGGCGCCCGAAGCATTCAGTACCAATCGCTCTGGACCTCTCTCCTCCGTTCGCACCACGACTGCCTTGAGATTGAGAATGATGTCCACCACATCCTCCATCACTCCGGGGATGGTGGTGAACTCGTGGTCGGCGCCTTCGATCTGTATAGAGGTGATGGCCGCGCCCGGCACCCGGGACAAAAGTGAGCGACGGACCGTGTTGCCGAGGGTATGCCCCAATCCGGGCTCCAACGGCTCCATCACAAACTTCGAGCGGACCGCGTTTATCTCTGTCTCCTCAATTTCAGGACGTTGAACTATCAGCATGGCGAAAACCCCCTTCTCCCGTTCGGACTACTTGGAGTAAAGCTCAACAATCAACTGCTCGTTGATAGCTGTGTCAATCTGTGCCCTGCTGGGCAGACTGAAAATCTCGACTCGGCGCTGCTCATGGTCCACGGTCAGCCATTCGGGAATATTCCGGCTGAGAGTGTCTATGGCATGTTGCACGATGATCAGATCGTGACTTTTTTCCCGCAGCGTCACCACGTAACCCTGACGGACCCGATAAGAGGGGATGTCCACCTTTTTGCCGTTGACCTGGAAGTGGCCATGGTTGACCAACTGACGGGCTTGCGCTCTGGTGGCAGCCATGCCGGAACGCCAAACCACATTGTCGAGGCGCAGTTCCAAGAGCCTGAGCAGGCTCTCTCCGGTGATTCCCTCTCCGCGGTCGGCCTTTTCGTAGTAACCGCGGAACTGCCGCTCCAACACCCCGTACATGGACCGCAGCTTTTGCTTTTCCCGCAGACGGATCAGGTAATCGCTCTCCCTTATCCGGCGACGCCCATGCTCGCCGGGTGGGTAGGGACGACGATCAACCGGACACTTGCGGGACTGGCAGATCGCCTGACGGGCCCGGCGACAAGACTTGTGGCGGGGGCCGGTATAGCGCGCCATCAGCCTCTTCTCCGCTTCTTGGGCCGACAGCCGTTGTGAACGGTGGGAGTCGCGTCGCGAGGGGAGCCGGAAACCTCAAGGCCCATGTGCTGGAGAGTCCGCCAAGCATCCTTGCCCGGACCCGTCCCGCTGATAATCACCTCGATTTTCCTTACCCCATGCTCCCCAGCCTGGCGGGCAGCTTCTTCGGCCGCCAACTGCGCGGCGTAGGGAGTGGACTTGCGAGAGCCCTTGAACCCCACCGACCCGCCGGACGTCCACACGATGGTGTTCCCCTGCTGGTCGGTGATGTTGATAATGGTGTTGTTGAAACTTGCCTTGATGTGTGCATGGGCATGCGCGATGTTTTTGCGCTCACGGCGACGCACCCGTTTCTGTGGTCCTGTGGTAGCCATTTCCGTCCTTAGTGCTTACCGATTTTTTTCTTACCGGCAATGGCCATTCGGCGGCCCTTGCGGGTCCGGCCGTTGGTGTGAGTCCGCTGTCCCCGAACCGGCAACCCCCGACGATGCCTGATGCCCTGATAGCAACTTATCTCGGTCTTTCGGCGGATGTGTTGACTGATTTGACGCCGTAGATCCCCTTCCACCTGGTAGTTGCCATCAATAAAACGGCGGATGGTGGCGGCTTCCTCTTCGGTGAGGTCCCGCACCTTGATCCCCGGGTCGATCCTGATCTCGTCACAGATTTCCAGCGCCCGGGAGCGGCCCACTCCGAATATATAGGTGAGCGAAATCTCCAACCGCTTGTCGCGGGGAAGATCCACACCGGCGATTCTCGCCACGACTCAGCCCTGCCTCTGCTTGTGACGGGGGTTTTCGCATATCACCCACACGCGACCGTGGCGCCGGATCACCCGGCACTTTTCGCACATCTTTTTTGTTGAGGGCTTCACTTTCATCTGTATCTCCAGACGATTCTTCCCCTGGTCGGGTCGTAGGCGGACAGCTCAAGGTCCACTCGGTCGCCAGGAAGAATCCGTATATACCTCATACGCATTTTCCCCGAGACGTGAGCCAACACCTCCAAGCCACCATCAACCTCCACCTTGAATGTAGCATTCGGCAGGTTTTGAAGGACAGTGCCTTGGACCCGAACGACAGAGCTGTCTTCGGTCATTCCAAGCTTTTTTGCGCCAACCTGACGCATCTTAGTAAATACCCGTGGCTTCAAGCAAATTTACGGCAGCGGGTGTAGTGGTGACCAATGGCCCGTCGGGAGTGAGACACACCGTGTGCTCCCAATGGGCGGAAAGCGTCCCATCGGCGGTACGAACTGTCCACCCGTCCGGGTCCACCCGGGTGGCAGCGCCTCCGAGGTTGAACATGGGCTCGATACACAGCGCCATCCCCACTCGCAACCGGACTCCCCGACCCGCTTGCCCGAGGTTGGGAACATCGGGTTTCTCGTGCATCTGCCGACCGATTCCGTGCCCGACGTAGCCTTCCACCACCCCGTAGCCACGCCGGCGGGCCACCGACTCCACCGCTGATCCGATGTCGCCGATCCGCGCCTCGGGACGGGCGTTCGCCAGCCCCGCCCACAGAGCCTCCTCAGCGACAGCAGAAAGGGCGGCTGCCTCCTGGGAGACCTCCCCCACCGGAAAAGTGCAGGCTGCGTCGCCATGAAACCCCCGATAAATCGCCCCGACATCGATCGAGAGCAAATCGCCCTCGCACAGTTGGCGAGAGTCGGGTATGCCGTGGACCACCACATCGTTGGGCGAGGCGCAAATCGAGGCGGGGAAGCCGCGATATCCCAAAAACGAGGGAAGGCATCCCTCACCGCGGATCACCTTTTCGGCCACCCTGTCCAACTCGATGGTGCTCATCCCTGGACGGGCGACCGAGCGGATGGCCTCATGAGCTTTGGCCACACAGCGCCCGGCTACCTCCATCTTCTTGAACTGGGAGGGGGTCTTGAAAGTGATCAAAAGTAAAGCCGCGCAAGAAGAGTCATCCGAGCGCCGCGATTATTCGCTCGGTTATCTCATCGACATCGCCCGATCCGTTCACAGTCCGGATTATCCCCCGGTCGGCGTAGAAGTCGAGGAGCGGAGCGGTTTGGGCGTGATAAACCTCCAGCCGGCGACTGATGGTCTCGAGCGCGTCGTCAGCCCGACCTCGGGCCATCAATCTCCCCACCAGTTCTTCGCTGTCCACCTCCAAAGACACCACCCCATCCAGAGTGTCTTCTCCCAGCAGGTCATCAAGTAGCTC
The DNA here is from genome assembly GCA_965248705.1 of Acidimicrobiia bacterium. Lineage (GTDB taxonomy): Bacteria > Actinomycetota > Acidimicrobiia > Spongiisociales > ZC4RG35 > Bin76. The sequence goes on from CBDFJY010000002.1 coordinate 2,265,397, forward strand.
CGCTTGGGGGACAGTGCGAGGAAAACCGTCCAGGACAAACCCGGCGGCACTATCGGGATCCGCCAACCGCTCAGCCAGCATTTTCCCGGTGATCTCATCGGGGACGTACTCTCCCGCCGCCATCAGCGCTTGGATTTGTGTGCCCAAATCGGTTTCGGCCAAGACATGTTTGCGGAACATCTCACCGGTAGAGATATGGGGAATGCCCAGCTTCGCCGCCACCCTTTCCGCCTGGGTACCCTTCCCCGATCCCGGAGGACCCACAAACGGGAGCCTCATGGCGCGGCGCTGGTATCCGAGCCGACCATCAAGTCAGAAAGCCTTCATAGTTGCGCATGGTGAGCTGGCTCTCGATCTGCTTCATAGTTTCCAAGGCCACCCCCACCACAATGAGAATGGAGACTCCCGAGAAGCTGATGGGGATGTTCCACAGCAACCCCGCCAACGCCGGCAATACCGCGATCACTGCCAGAAACACCGAGCCGGGAAGGGTGATCCGGTTGAGAATCCTTCCCAGGTAGGAGGCGGTCTGACCGCCGGGGCGCACCCCGGGGATAAATCCACCCTGGCGCTGCAGCATCTCGGCCTGACGAGTGGGATCGAACTGGATGGCGTTGTAAAAGTAGGTGAAGAAGATGATCAGCCCGAAGAGCAGCAACACATACCACCAACTTATCTGGCCGCCACCGCCCAGGTTCTGGTCCACCCATCGATAGAGGGCCTGCACAAAGGCGGCGTCGGAGGGGATGGCGGTTACCAGAAGAGAGGGAAAGAGCAGCATCGAGGTGGCGAAAATAACCGGGATCACCCCGGCAGTGTTCACCTTGAGAGGGATGTAGGTGCTCTGGCCACCCATCACCCGGCGTCCTCTCACCCGTTTGGCGAAAGAGACCGGGATGCGTCGTTGGCCCTGATCAACATAGATGATGGTGACAATCACCACCACGAAAACCAGCATGACGACCACAAAGCGCAACACCAAGCCCACGGCCGCCGTCTGGCCCCAAATCTGGCCGAACACGAAGGGGAACTGGCTGAGGATCGAGATGAAAATCAAAAGCGACATGCCGTTTCCGACTCCCCGCTGGCTGATCTGCTCGCCCAGCCACATCACAAACGCGGTTCCGGCAGTCATGGTCAACACAATCAACGCCACCCGACCCGGCGTGTAGTTGGGAACCAGGTCGATGCCGTTGGTGAACCGGCCCACATGGAACAGGTAGGTGAAACCGGTTGACTGGATGAGCGCCAGGACCACCGTGATGTACCGTGTCCACTGGGTGATAACCTTCCGCCCCGCTTCGCCCTCGTCCTGCAGCGCCTGGAGCTTGGGGATAACTACGGTCAAAAGCTGCATCATGATCGAGGCGGTTATATAGGGGATAATCCCCAGCGAAAAGACCGAGAACTGCTCCAAGGCTCCGCCCGAGAACAGGTTGAGCAGACCGTAGATGCCACCCGCCTGCTGCTGCTCTTGGAAAACCTGGACCGCATCGAGGTCAATGCCGGGCACCGGTATGGTCGCGCCCAGCCGATAGACGCCGAAAATGGCGAGAGTAAAAAGAATCTTTCCCCGCAGGTCGGGGACCTTGAACATGTTGCGATAGATGTTCAGCACGGGACTGCTCCTGATTTCCCGGGCACCGTCGACATCAGCCGACTATCTTGCATCGACTATCTCCCATTTCCCGCCGGCTGCCTCGATTTTCCGGCGGGCGGCCGCGCTGAAGGCGTGAGCCTCGATGGTGACGGCTGATTCAATTTCTCCATCGGCCAGGATCTTCACCTTGCCCCGTCGGTTGGCTAGCCCCTTTTCCCGAAGCATTTCGGGGTTTATCACCGCACTCTCGCCAAAAACCGAGAGTGCGCCAAGGTTCACCACCGCGTATTCCTCCCGGTTGGGGTTCTGGAAGCCTTTGAGCTTGGGTAGGCGACGCGCCAGCGGCGTCTGGCCGCCCTCGAACCCGGGACGGAGCTTGTTGCGGGCGTTGCTGCCCTTGGTGCCCCGACCGGCTTTGCTACCCCGTCTGGCAGAACCTCCCCTGCCTACCCGGATACGGGTTTTACGAGAGCCCGGAGCAGGTTTGAGATCATGAAGCATCAATCGGTCAGACATGGGATTCCTCCACTTCCACCAGATGACGCACCCGACGAATCATCCCCCGAATCTCGGGACGGTCGGCGTGTTCAACGGTGTGGTCAATACGACAGAGACCCAGACCGCGCACCGTACGGCGCGTCTTCGGCTTTTCGCCGATCAAGCTGCGACGCAGGGTCACCCGAAGAGTCTTTTTCCCGGTCATCGGACGGGTTTGGGAGCGGCGCGCATCGCCTCGGTCGAGCGATAGGCGTCCAACAAGGCGGGCGGGACAAACTCTTCGGGACGCTTTCCTCGCAGACGAGCAACCTCGTCGGGACGGCGCTGTCCGGTCAAGGCATTCATCGTGGCCCGGGCTACATTGAGATGGGAGGAAGAGCCCAGCGACTTGGCGAGGGCGTCTTTGATGCCCGCCGCCTCCAGAATCTGGCGGACCGCCCCCCCAGCGATCACTCCTGTGCCGGGAGAGGCCGGTTTGATGAGCACCCGGGACGCATCGTGCCTGCCGATGGTCTGGTGTATCACGGTTGCGCCGGTCATGGGAACTGTGATCATGGAACGGCGGGCGATCTCCATAGCCTTTTGGATGGCGACCGGCACTTCCTTGGCCCGGCCGTGGGCGATTCCCACTCGTCCGGCGCCGTCGCCCACCGCTACCAGGGCAGTGAAGGAAAACCGCCGTCCTCCCTTCACCACTTTGGCTACGCGGTTGATCTTGATGACCCGCTCTTCAAATTGTTGTATATCAGCCATTGGTCACCTCTAAAAAATCAGGCCGTCGGCCCGAGCGGCATCCGCCAAGGCTTTTACTCTTCCTCCGAACTGGTATCCGCCCCGGTCAAATACTACGGTTTCCACTCCGGCCTGGCGGCTTCGTTCCGCCACAAGCTTGCCCACGACTCCCGCCGTCTCCACTGTCAGGGAGCGACTGCGCAGCTCCGGCTCCAACGATGAGGCGGCGGCCAGCGTGTGTCCCTGATCGTCGTCGATGACCTGGGCGTATATGTAGCGGTTGGAGCGAAACACCGCCAAGCGGGGCCGTTGTGCGCTCCCGCGAATCTTTTTGCGCACCCGCCGATGACGGCGCAGCCGGGACTGGCTACGGGTGGACTTCATATTCTTCCTGCCTTGCCCGCCTTGCGACGCACCTTCTCGTCGACATAGCGGATACCTTTTCCCTTGTAGGGCTCAGGAGGGCGAACGCGCCTGATGTCGGCCGCTATGTGGCCAACCTTCTGCTTGTCGATGCCCTTCACGATTATCCGGGTGAGGACGGGCGTTTCAAAGGTGATCCCCTCCGGCGCCTCTATCTCGACCGGATGGCTGAATCCAAGCTGCATAACCAGACGATCTCCCTGCGACTGTGCCCGATAGCCGACTCCCACCACGGTCAGCTCCTTCCTATAGCCGCTCACCACCCCCGTGACCATATTGGCCAAAAGGGTGCGAGACAATCCATGGAGAGAACGCGACATCCGGGATTCATCAAGACGGGTCACCCGAGCCTGATTCTCCTCGACATCGATCTTCACCCGCTCATGAAAGGTACGGGACAACTCGCCCAGGGGACCCTTCACCCGCACAGCCGATCCCTCCACCGTCAAGTCCACTCCGGCGGGAATCGGAATCGGGACCATGCCTACTCTGCTCATCACCACACCTCACAGAGGATCTCGCCACCCAGTCGGCGCCGACGAGCCACGCGATCGGTGAGCAGGCCCTGGGAGGTGGAGATGATCGCCACTCCCATGCCCCCCTGAACGCGGCTGATGTCAGCGGCGGGGCTGTAGCGGCGATGGCCGGGCTTGGAAATTCTGCGTAAACCGGAGATGGCGGAGATCTTGTCCTCGGTATACCGCAGCTCGATCTTCATCACCCGGTGCGGTTTGGACTTGTCCACCGTCTCCACAGAGAATCCGTCCACAAAGCCCTCGGCGGCCAGAATGCGGGCAATCCTCTCCCTGAGCCGCGAGGAAGGCATCGCCACTTGGGCGTGGCGGGCGGATATCCCGTTGCGGAGACGGGTAAGCATGTCGGCGACAGGGTCGGTCATCATCGCTACCACGACGCCTTTCTGACACCGGGCAACTCCCCACGGGAAGCCAGCTCCCGCACACAAATTCTGCACATGCCGAAGGCACGCAGAACCGCGCGTGCTCGGCCACATCGGCGACAGCGGTTATAGGCCCGCACCTTGAACTTGGGGGTGCGTTTGGCTTTGGCTATGAGTGATTTGCGCGCCACGAAAACTCCTTAGAACGCGGGTTCCCTGGTCCGGAAGGGAAACCCGAAAGCGGACAGTAAAGCACGGGCATGGTCATCGAGGGTGGCAGTGGTGCAGATAGTGATGTCCATCCCCCGGGTCTCCGATACCTGATCGTAATGTATTTCGGGAAAAACCAGCTGTTCGTCGAAGCCGAACGAGTAGTTGCCCCTTCCATCGAAAGACCTGGGGTTCATCCCCCGGAAGTCGCGCACTCTGGGAATGGCGATTGACATTACCCGATCAAAGAACTCCCACATCCGAGCTCCCCGAAGCGTCACGGAGACGCCCACCGGCATTCCCTTTCTGATCTTGAACCCGGCCACGGACTTGCGCGCCCGGTTCAGCCGGGGCCGCTGGCCGGTGATCAGAGACAACTCATCCAAGGCGAAGCCGACCTGCTTGCGATCACGGACCGCTTCCCCGATTCCCATGTTCACCACGATCTTCTCCAATCGGGGAACCTGCATCGGGTTGGAAAGGCCCAGTTCGGCCTGAAGGGCGGAGGCGATTTCCGCCATAAACCGCTCCCTGAGTCGGGGATGGACCGAACCGCTGTTATTCTCGCTCACAGGTCCCCTCCGCATTTGCGGCAAACGCGATGCTTGCCCCGCTCGTCAAAACGCTTCCCGACCCTGGTAGGCCCGCACTCCTCGCAGAGAATCATCAGGTTGGAAGCGTGAATAGGCATATCCTTGTCGATAATCCCGCCCTGCATGGTCCCACTTTGGGGACGCTGATGGCGCTTGGCGGTGTTCACCCCTTCCACAATCACTTTGTTCACCTTGGGAATGACTCGCGAGATTCGCGATTCCCGTCCGACATCCTTGCCGGTGATGACCTTCACCCGGTCTCCGACGCGCAGGTTCATAACACCTCCGGCGCCAAAGAAACGATCCGCATGAACCGCTTCTCGCGCAGTTCGCGGGCCACCGGACCAAAAATCCGGGTGCCGCGGGGTTGGCGCTGAGGATCGATGATCACACAGGCGTTGTCATCGAAGCGAATATATGTTCCGTCCGAACGGCGCCGCTCCTTGCGAGTGCGTACCACCACTGCCCGGACCACCTCACCTTTTTTGATAACCCCCCCGGGAACCGCCTCTTTGACTGCTACCACGATCTCATCCCCCACCCGGGCGTAGCGACGACGAGTGCCGCCCAGCAGTCCTATGCACAACACCGAGCGAGCGCCGGTGTTGTCCGCCACCCGTAGCCTGCTCTCTTTCTGGATCACTTGGCGCGCTCCACGATATCGGTCATCCGCCAGCGCTTCTGGCGAGAGAGCGGACGAGTCTCGACAATGCGAACGATGTCTCCCACCCGGGCATGGTTGTCCTGGTCGTGAACGTGGTACAGAGTACTTTTCCGCACCACCTTGTGATAGCGGGGATGCTTGTAAGAGGTGGCCACCTTCACCGAGATGGTGCGGTCGCGCCGATCCGAAACCACTGTCCCCACCCGACTCTTGCGTATGGAACGGTCACTCACTTGCTTCGGCCTCCTGCTGGGTATACCAAAGCGCTATCTCCCTCTGACGAAGCACCGTGCGAATACGGGCTACGGTCTTCTTAACATCTCTGAGGCGGGCGGTGTTGTCCATTTGGTTGGTGGCCAACTGGAAGCGCAGATTGAAAAGCTCTTCCTTGGAGTCGGTGAGCTTCTCGGTTAGCTCCCGATAGTTGAGTTCTCGTAGCTCAGCCGGCTTCATGACGCCTCCCTGGTTACAAACCTGGTCTTGATGGGGAGCTTGTGCCCCGCCTTGCGCATCGCCTCCCGGGCGAGGTCTTCGGGAACGCCACCCAACTCGAACATGACCCGACCCGGCTTGACCACCGCCACCCAGAACTCGGGGTTGCCTTTGCCGGAACCCATTCGGGTCTCGGCCGGTTTGACGGTAACCGGCTTATCGGGAAAGATGGTTATCCAAACCCGTCCCCCACGTCTCACCGATCGCGTGATTGCCACTCGGGCGGATTCGATTTGTCGGGCGGTTATCCACCCCGACGCCAGGGCTTGCAGACCGTACTCGCCGAAACTCACCTTGGTGCCGCCTTTGGCCACTCCCTTTCTCCGACCGCGGTGCACCTTGCGGTGTTTGGTCCTCTTGGGCATCAACATCTCAGGAACCCTCCTCCGAAGATGTCTCGTCGGTCGACGCCGAAGCGGCAGGCTCAGCCGGCGGTCGGGTCGAGGAGACAGTCTCTTCCGACCCGGCGGCGCCCATCTCCCATAGGTCCTCTGTGTCCTCTGCGTCCTCGACGGCCATCTTGCGTCCGCCCCCGGCCTCGATCAGACGTTTGCGGCCATCCCGTTTGGGCGCCGGAGGCTCCACGGGACGCTTGCCGCCGCCCGCTTCGATCAAGCGAGGACCTTTTCTCCCTCCGGCCGCGGCTTCGGCCCGCGCCTTGGCGGGCGTGCGACGCCGTCGGGTGGGACCTCCGGCCGCCAGGGCGACCTCGGCGGCCATCTTCTCTCCCGAAGAGGGGGCCTTGAACACATCTCCCTTGTAAACCCAGACCTTGACGCCAATGGTTCCCACCATCGTGTGAGCAGTGGCCACCCCGTAGTCGATGTCGGCCCGGATGGTGTGAAGCGGCACCCGGCCTTCCAAATACCATTCCCGACGGCCCATGTCGGCGCCGCCCAACCTGCCCTTGCACTCCACTCGTACTCCTTGCGCGCCTGCCTTGCGGGCGGTACCCAAGGCCCGTTTCATGGCCCGGCGGAACGAAACGCGGTTCTCCAGTTGGTCGGCGATCCCCTGTGAGAGGAGTTGGGCGTCCAACTCGGGATCCTTGACCTCAATGATGTTGAGCTTGATGGATTTGGTGGTCAGGGTCTCCAAACCTTTGCGTAGCCGCTCCGCTTCCACTCCCCGGCGGCCGATGACCACCCCTGGTCGAGCAGTGTGGATCTCCACCACCACCCGATCCCGGGTTCTTTCAATTTCGATCCGGGAGACCGCTCCCCGCAAAAGCTTTCCCCGCAGATAGTCGCGTATCGCCCAATCCTCGTTCACCAGGTTTACATAGTCCTTGTCCGAGTACCACTTGGACTTCCAGTCGGTTACGACTCCCAGGCGGAAGGAATAGGGGTGAGTCTTCTGTCCCATTAGTTTGTCTCCTCGTCATACTCGGAGTCGGCGACCACGATGGTCAGATGACTGGTGCGTTTGCGAATCCGGGTCACCCGACCCCTTGCCCGGGCCCGGTAGGACCGGAGGGTGGGGCCTTCGTCCACATAGGCGGCCGCTACCTTCAGATGCTCGGGGTCCAGTTCCAGATTGTTCTCGGCGTTGGCCACCGCCGAATTCAACACCTTGAGGATGGTGGGGGCGGCGCCCCGGTTGACAGCCGACAACAGATGCTGTGCCTCGGTCACCGGCTTTCCCCTCACCAAATCGGCCACCCGCCTCATCTTGTAGGGAGAATGACGGAGAAATCGGGCACGCGCCTGGGTCCTCACTTCTTCCTCACCGCTTTCTCCCGCTTGCCGCCCGGATGCTTGCGGAAGGTCCGGGTGGGGGCAAACTCCCCCAGCTTGTGTCCGACCATTGACTCGGTCAGGTAGACGGGAACGTGACGTCTCCCGTCGTGAACGGCGATGGTGTGTCCAATCATGGCAGGAATCACCGTGGAGCGGCGGCTCCAAGTGCGAATCACCTTCTTTTGACGCGACTGATTGAGTTCTTCGACCTTTTCGAGCAGATGGTCATCAACAAAAGGGCCCTTCTTCAAACTTCTGCCCACGGCTACCTCCGACCTTTGGCATAACGACGGCGAACGATGTACTTGTTGCTCTGTTTCTTCTTGCTGCGGGTGCGTCCCTCCGGCTTTCCCCAAGGGCTGACCGGCGGCCGCCCTCCCGATGACTTGCCCTCTCCTCCTCCCAGCGGATGGTCGACCGGGTTCATAGCCACTCCCCTGGTTTGCGGGCGTACCCCCTTCCAGCGGTTGCGTCCCGCCTTGCCCAGCTTCACCAGCTCGGCCTCGGTGTTGCCCACCTGCCCGATCGTGGCGCGACAGTCCAAAGGAACCGTGCGCATCTCGCTGGAGGGAAGCCGGAGCAAAGCCCTTCCACCCTCCTTGGACATCAACTGCACCGATGAACCGGCCGACCGGGCGATCTTGGCGCCTCCCCCGGGACGCATTTCCACGGCGTGAACGGTGGTTCCCGCCGGGATGTTGCGGAGAGGCAGAGAGTTTCCCGCTCGAATCTCAGCTTTGGGTCCGGAACTAATCCGATCCCCCACGCCGACACCCACCGGAGCGAGAATGTAGCGCTTTTCGCCGTCCACATAGTGGAGCAGCGCGATACGCGCATTACGGTTGGGGTCGTACTCGATTGACGCCACCTTGGCGGGTACCCCGTCCTTGTTCCTCCGAAAATCAATCACCCGATACCGCCGCTTGTGGCCCCCTCCCCGATGCCGGGAAGTTATGCGTCCATGGCTGTTGCGACCCGCTCGGGACGACTGGGGAGCAAGGAGGGACTTCTCGGGACGGCTGCGCGTGATCTCGGAAAAATCGGAGACGGTCTGGAAACGCCTTCCGGGCGAAGTGGGTTTACGTTTCTTTACTGCCATCTCAAACCCCGAACAGGTCTATGGAGTCGCCCTCGGCCAGCTTCACCAAAGCCCGCTTGGTGTCTTTGCGCTTGCCCAGGGTCCGACGGGTGCGCTTGCGCTTGCCCTGTCGGTTATAGGTATTGACCGAGAGGACATCCACTTCGAAGATGGCTTCCACCGACTGACGAATCTCGGTTTTGTTGGCTCGTGGGTCAACCAGGAAGGAGTAGGTGTTGTTGGATTCGATCATATCGAAGGACTTTTCGGAGACCACCGGCCCCAAAATCACGTCATAGGGAAACTTCATGATGCCTGGGCCTCCACCGGCTCTTGGGGGCCGACCGCGGCTGACCGGAATCCCGCCGCATCCAAAGTACCGGAGCAGAACAGCAGATCCCGCGCCCAGAGCACATCATAGGGAGTGACATACCGGGCGTCTGTGATCCGCGCGTTCGGGAGATTCCGAAAAGACCGTTCTTCAGTGCCCTCCAGCCGCTCGACCACGACCAACGTCTTTCCCTCCAAACCGATGGCCCTCAAGAGGGCGAGGGCCGACTTGGTGTGGGGAATTTCCCACTCCAAAGGGAGCACCGTGTAAACGGCGCCCTCCGACGCCCGTGCGGAAAGGGCGCTGCGCAACGCCAGACGACGCATTTTGGCAGGGGTGCGCTGGTGATAGTTGCGCGGTTTGGGGCCGTGGGCCACACCTCCCCCTCGCCAAATAGGCGAACGGATCGAGCCGTGCCTGGCTCTTCCGGTCCCCTTCTGGCGCCAGGGCTTGCGTCCTCCGCCCCTCACTTCGGCCCGGGTCTTGGTGGAGGCGCTTCCCGAACGCCGACCCGCCATCTGGGCGATTACCACTTGATGGAGCACCGGTAGGTTGGGGGTTACCCCGAATACCGAGGAATCAAGAGGAGTCTCTCCCCGGAGAGCTCCGTCCCGGTCATAGAGGGGAGCGGTTAGCTCAGCCACCGACCTTGACCGCCTTTCTCACCAGCACCAAACCTCCCTTGGGACCGGGCACCGCTCCCCGCAGGAGCAGGAGGCCTTCTTCGGCAAGCACCTTCACCACCTCGAGGTTGAGAACGGTGGTGCGCTGCGCCCCCATCCGACCAGGCATCGCCTTGCCTTTGAAAACCCGCGAAGGAGTGGCGCAAGCACCGATTGCTCCACCGGCGCGGTGCTTTTGGTGATTTCCGTGACTGGCGCACTGTCCGGAGAAGTTGTGTCGTTTCATCACTCCGGCAAAACCTTTGCCCTTGGAGATGCCGGTGACGTCGGCCCGGACTCCGGGTTGGAACAGCTCTTCTATCTCGATCATCGATCCGGGCTCAAATCGTCCGGAATCGTCTACCAGTGTCTCCACCAGGTGACGCGACGGCTCCACTCCCGCCTTGGCGAAATGTCCGGCCAGGGCCTTTCCGACCTTGGGCGGCTTGGCCGTTTCCAAAGCCAGTTGCACGGCTTCATACCCGTCCTTTTCCGCGGTCTTGACCTGCACCACCCGGCACGGTCCAGCCTTGATGACGGTTACCGGCAGGGCTTGGGCCGAATCGTTGAATATCTGGCTCATCCCCAGCTTGGTGCCCAAAATAGTGTTCACAACTTGATCTCTACTTCTACTCCGGCAGGGAGGTCAAGACGCATTAGTGAATCCACGGTCTTGGCGGTCGGATCAAGAATGTCGATCAGCCGTTTGTGGATACGCATCTCGAAGTGCTCTCGGGAGTCTTTGTCAACATGAGGCCCGCGAATAACGCAATAACGATGAATCTCGGTGGGCAAAGGCACCGGACCTCTGATCTTGGCTTGGGTACGAGTAACCGTAGCGGCGATCTTTCGCGCCGACTCATCCACACTCTGGTGGTCATAAGCCTTGAGCTTTATACGGATTTTATGGGAGTCGTCCATTTGCTCTGTTCTACAGTTCCTTTGTTTGTTTTTGTGTTTTTGTTTGTTGTTATTTGGTGATCTTGGTGACCCGACCAGCACCCACAGTCCTACCACCCTCACGAATCGCAAAATCCAACCCCACCGACATCGCAATCGGAGCAATCAACTCCACCGACAACTCCACATTATCACCAGGCATCACCATCTGCACACCCCCCGGCAACACCACCGAACCCGTCACATCAGTCGTCCGAAAATAAAACTGAGGACGATAACCCGAAAAAAACGGATTATGCCGCCCCCCCTCCTCCTTCGTCAACACATACACCTGCGCCTCAAACCCAATATGCGGCAAAATCGACCCCGGCGCAGCCAACACCTGACCACGCTCCACCTCACTCTTCCCCACCCCCCTCAACAACACCCCCACATTATCACCAGCCCTACCCTCATCCAACAACTTCCTAAACATCTCCACCCCAGTAGCCACCGAACCACGCGTCTCACGCAACCCCACCACCTCAACCGCCTCACCAACCCGCAACACCCCCTGCTCAACCCTCCCCGTCACCACCGTCCCCCGACCAGTAATCGAAAACACATCCTCAATCGGCATCAAAAACGGCCGATCCACATCCCGAACCGGCACATCCACATACGAATCCACCGCATCCAACAACTCCATAACCCCATCACCAGCAACCTGCTCACCCTCCAACGCCAACAACGCCGAACCCCTCACCACCGGAACATCATCACCCGGAAACTCATACTCCGTCAACAAATCCCTCACCTCCAACTCCACCAAATCCAACAACTCCACATCATCCACCAAATCACACTTATTCAAAAACACCACCACCCGCGGCACCCCCACCTGCCGAGCCAACAACACATGCTCACGCGTCTGCGGCATCGGACCATCCACAGCCGAAACCACCAACACCGCCCCATCCACCTGCGCCGCCCCCGTAATCATATTCTTAATATAATCAGCATGACCAGGCATATCCACATGCGCATAATGACGCAAAACCGTCTCATACTCCACATGCGCAATCTGAATCGTAATCCCACGCTCACGCTCCTCAGGAGCCCGATCAATATCATCAAACCCCGTAAACACATTCACCCCACCAACAACCCGCTCCGACAACACCCGAGTAATCGCCGCCGTCAAAGTCGTCTTCCCATGATCAATATGACCCATCGTCCCCACATTCACATGCGGCTTCACCCGCAAAAACCTCACCTTACCCACAACCAAACACCCCCTTTCCTAACTACTTACCTGTTCTCATGTGAAGCAGTTCTTCACAAATAGATTCGGGAACTTCTTGGTAAGCTTTAAATTGCATTGTATAAGTAGCTCGCCCCTGCGTCCGAGAACGGATATCGGTGGCAAAGCCAAACATTTCGCCCAGAGGTACGGCGGCAGTGATAACCCGGGCCGATCCCCGCTGGTCGGTTTCTTCAATCCGCCCCCGGCGAGAGGAAACGTCGGCAATCACTTCTCCCATGTACTCCTCGGGAGCGACCACTTCCACTTCCATCACCGGCTCCAACAGCTTCATCCCCGCCTTCTGGGCGGCGGCGCGAACGGCCATGGACCCGGCTATCCGAAAGGCTATCTCGGAAGAATCTACATCATGATATGAACCGTCGACCAGGGTAACCCGCACATCCACCACCGGATAGCCGGCCAGGATTCCGCCCTCCAGAGCTTCTCCTATACCGGCGTTTACGGCTGGTATGTACTCGCGGGGTATCCGGCCCCCGGTTATTTTGTTGACAAACTCATAGCCCCCTCCTGGACCGGTGGGCTCAAGGTTGATTTTCACATGGCCGTACTGGCCGCGTCCTCCGCTTTGTCGCACGTAGCGACCCTCAACATTCTCCACCTCCGACATGACGGTCTCCCGATAAGCCACCTGGGGCCTGCCGATGTTGGCGGCGACTTTGAACTCCCGAACCAGACGATCCACCAACACCTCCAGATGGAGTTCGCCCATCCCGGCGATGATGGTTTGACCGGTTTCGGCATCACTGCGCACCAGGAAGGTGGGGTCCTCCTCGGATAGCTTCTGGAGGGAGTCGGAGAGCCGGTCCTGATCGAGCCGGGTACGGGGCTCGATGGCCACCCAGATCACCGGGGCCGGGAAGACCATGGACTCCAGACCGATCGGAGCGTGGACCGCGGAAAGCGTGTCGCCTGTGGTCGTGCTGCGCAGCCCCACCGCGGCCACGATGTCGCCCGTGTAGACATTGTCCAGATCCTCGCGGTGATTGGCATGCATACGCAGCAGTCGGCCCAGCCGTTCCTTTTTGTTGTTGGTGGTATTGAGCACGGCGCCACCCTTGGAAACGGAGCCCGAATAGACCCGGAAATAGGTGAGCTTCCCCACATGAGGATCGCTCATGATCTTGAACGCCAGCGCGGAGAACGGCTCGTCGTCGGTCGCTCTGCGCTCCAAAATCTGCTGCGGATGCTTGGGAACGAATCCCTTCACCGGCGGAAGATCCAAGGGGCTGGGCAAGTAATGGATGATCGCGTCCAAGAGGGGCTGGACTCCCTTGTTCTTGAAGGCCGCCCCGCACAGCACCGGCACAAACAGGTGCCGAAGCACGCCGACCCGAATAGCCGAGCGAATCTCATTGGGGGTGATGTACAGATCCTCAAGGAATTTGACCAGCAGCTTCTCGTCCACTTCGGCCACCTGTTCCAGCAACCGGGCCCGATAGCGGTAGGCAATATCCAGCATCGAATCGGGTATCTCCCCGGTATCCCAGCGCTTGCCGTCGTCTCCCCTCCACTCGTGAATCTGCATCTCCACCAGATCCAGCACCCCCCGAAAATTGCTCTCCTTACCCAGGGGCAGCTGGATTACCAGCGGCGTGGCATGGAGGCGGGTGCGGATGGACTCCACATCCGCGAGAAAATCGGCGCCCACCCGATCAAGCTTGTTTATGAAGCAGATGCGCGGAACTTCGTATCGGTCGGCCTGACGCCAAACCGTCTCCGACTGGGGCTCCACTCCCGCCACTCCGTCGAACACCGCCACTGCCCCATCCAAAACCCGCAGGCTCCGCTCCACCTCGACAGTGAAATCCACATGTCCGGGAGTATCGATGATGTTGATGCTGTGGTCATGCCAGATACAGGTGGTGGCAGCCGAGGTGATGGTTATCCCCCGCTCCTGCTCCTGTGCCATCCAGTCCATGGTGGCGGCGCCTTCATGAACTTCGCCGATTTTGTAGTTGCGGCCGGTGTAGTAGAGAATCCGCTCGGTAAGCGTGGTCTTGCCAGCGTCGATGTGCGCCATGATCCCGATGTTGCGCGTACGGCTCAGGGGCACTTGGCGCATACGCAGGAGGCGGTTTTCCTTGACAGCAGCCACAGATGTCTCTTTACCAGCGGTAGTGGGCGAAGGCCTTGTTGGACTCCGCCATCTTGTGAATGTCTTCGCGTCTCTTGAAAGCCGAACCGGAGTTGTTGGCTGCGTCGAGTATTTCCCCAGCCAGCCGTAGCGCCATGGTGGGCTCGCGCCGCTGGCGGGCATAACCCACCAGCCAACGGATGGCCAGGCATTGGGCACGGTCGGGGCGGACATCGATGGGCACCTGATATGAGGAGCCTCCCACCCGTCGGGACCGCACCTCCATTTGGGGCTTGAGATTTTCTATCGCCCTTTTTAGCACGCTCACCGGATCCTGGCGGGTGCGCTGCTCCACCCGCTCCAGAGCGGAATAAACGATCCTTCGGGACAGGTCCTTTTTGCCCTTCCACAACACCTTGTTGATAACCTGGCTAACCAGAACGTTGCGGAATACCGGATCGGGATCGATTTTCCGCTTGGTGGCGGCCGACCTTCTCATCGCCCTTTCCTTGCCCCATAGCGGGAACGGGCTTGACGACGCTCGGTGACCCCGGACGCGTCCAGCGTGCCCCTGATCACCTTGTATCGCACTCCCGGCAGGTCCCGGACTCGACCACCCCTTACCAGCACTATGGAGTGCTCTTGAAGGTTGTGTCCCTCCCCGGGAATGTAGGCGGTTATCTCAATACCCGAGGACAGCCTCACCCGGCACACCTTACGCAACGCCGAATTGGGCTTCTTGGGAGTAACGGTGTACACACGGGTACAAACCCCCCGCCGCTGGGGGGCTCCCGCCAACCCGGCGGTTTTGGCCTTTTTCTTCTTAGGTTTGCGCCCGCGGCGCACCAACTGTTGGATAGTCGGCATATCGTTCCTTCACCGGCGAACAGAGCCTCCCGCGCGCGGAAAGCCCGAATCACCTTTTTCTGGTTTTGACCGCACCCGGAGGGACACTCCGGCACTGGGTCAGGCGGAGCTCCCTAGGAGTCGGCTTGAGGTACTAAGACCACAAAAGTCAAGTATATACGGCCCCCTATCGCGCGGGCAAACTCAAATCGGGGCAGAATGCCGGCCTTCCCCGTCCCCGGTTGTCTTGCCATGGTGAGGGGTGTGATACCAATCCCGGCTGCGGGGGGCGAGCCGAACCCACAGCCACACAAAGCCCCAAATTAGGGTGAGCGGATACCACCGGAGAAAGGGCCGCACCTCCCTCACCCGCCACAGCACCCACAACGGGCGGACACCCAGCCACAGCGCGATCGCCGCCCACACTGGCCAGGAGAGTGGAAACCCCCATCCCCAGACGGCGGCCATGATCCCCAGCGTCAGCACCACCAGCATCCGAAAAGAGCGCCCGGGAGCTGCCATACGAAGGGCCATGAACATGATCGGCGCCGAGCGGCGCTGCGCCGCATGTCTCCACAGCGCCCTACCCCAGTTCTTTCGCACCCCGGTCCTGCCCTGCGCCCATCGTCTCCGCTGTCCCAAGGCAATCCCCAAGCTGGTGGGCTTTTCATCCCACACCCTGGCCTCAGGGAGATACCTGACCTGATAGCCGGCCAGCAAGAGCCTCACCGTCAGGTCTAGATCTTCGGTGAACGATCCACTCCATCCGCCGGTCTCCGCCATCGCCGCCGCGGTGGCGCAAAACCCGGTTCCGCCCAGTTCCACTGGCCAACCCCGATCAGCGCTTTTCGTATAAATCATCTCCCTCGCCATCCAGTCGCCCAACCCGGCCGCGGCGGCGATCGGGGAAGCGTCAAGGTTGGAGGGAAGCACCGATGCCTGCACCACTTCCGCACCTTCCCCCAACGCCACCGCCAGCCGGGAAAGGAAATCGTCTTCTACCCGGTTGTCGGCGTCCAGCACCACCAACGCCTCATCCCCGAACAACGGGTGGTCGGTGAGATACCACTTCAAAAGCTCTCCTTTCCCGTCCGGACCCGAGGGACGCTCCACCACCCGGGCTCCCGCCCGGGCCGCCGCCCCGGCAGTATCGTCCCTGCACCGGTCGGCCAACACCCACACCGCGTAGGCCTCGGACGGGTAGTTCTGGCCCAGCAGGTCGGAGACCAGCGCTCCCACCACCCGCTCCTCGTCGTGGGCGGGGATCACCACCCGCAAAAGCCTCTCCCCGGATCCCCCGACGGAAAGAGGGGCAGGTTCAGACACCGGACAACCGGAGACTTACGTCCACCACCGGCGCCGAATGGGTTATCCACCCTATCGAAATAGTGTCCACGCCGGTCTCCGCCACCTGCCGGACATTGGCGGGAGAGACTCCCCCGCTGGCCTCCACCGTAACTCTTTTTCCCACCCTCCGCACCGCTTCCGCCATCTGTCGGGGGGCCATGTTGTCCAAGAGAATCACATCGGGGCAAGCCCCCAGCACCTCTTCGAGGTCGGCCAGATCAGAAATCTCGACGGCCACCAGGACCTCTCCCCCGGTCTTCTCCCGAGCTCTTCGCACTGCCCCCGCAGGACTTTCGACCAAGGCGAGATGGTTGTCCTTGATCAGAACCGCGTCCCAGAGGCCCATGCGATGATTGACTCCCCCTCCGATCTGCACCGCTTCCTTCTCCCATGCCCGCATGCCCGGGCTGGTCTTGCGGGTGTCGCTGATCCGGGCGGCGGTTCCCGCAACGGCCCGCACCAACTCGGCGGTGGCGGTCGCGATCCCCGAAAGACGACCCAACAGGTTGAGCGCCACCCTCTCCGCCGCCAGGATGCTCCGAGCCGGGCCGCTCACCACCGCCGCCTCCGCTCCTTCGCACAGGTCGGCGCCATCCGTCGCCACCGGCTCAAAAACCACCCTTTTATCCAGAAAGCGGAAGGCGGCCTCCGCCACTGCCAGGCCGGCCACCCTTCCCGCCGATTTGAAGACCACCACCCCCGCCGCCCTCTGCCCCTTTTCAATCAGGGCGAGCGAGGTTAGATCCCCCGCGGTCCCCAGATCTTCGGAAAAGGCCTGCTCCAGGAGGTGGTGGGCATCTCCCGGGTAGGTCAGCTGCGTCCCACCTGAAGCATCCGCTCCACCGCCAGTCGGGCTCGGGCCGCGATGTCGGGCTCCAGCACCACCTCATGGGTCATGGTCAAAAGCGAGGTTCTTATGTTCTCCAGGGTGATCTTTTTCATATGCGGACACAGGTTGCAGGGCCGCAGGATCTCCACGTCGTCCAACTCGTAGGCGACGTTGTCGGCCATGGAACACTCGGTGAGCATCATCACCTGAGGAGGACGATGCTCACGAACCCAGTTGACTATGCCGTGAGTGGATCCCACAAAGTCGGCCTGCTCCAAAACATCGGGGGCGCACTCGGGATGGGCGATCACCGGGATCTGAGGAAGCATCTCCCGCAGGGACTCCAACTCCTTGCCGCTGAACCGGTCGTGGACGATGCACCGTCCCTCCCACAAGATGATCTCCACCTCGGTATGGGAAGCCACATATCGGCCCAAAAAGCCGTCGGGAAGGAAGATCGCCCGCTCCGATCCCAGCGACTCGACCACCGCCACCGCGTTTCCCGAAGTGCAGCAAATATCGGATTCGGCTTTCACTTCTGCCGAAGTGTTCACGTAGCTGACCACCGGCGTCCCCGGATGGAGACTCTTGAGACGCCGCACATCGGCGCCGGTGATTCCCTCGGCGAGAGAACAACCCGCCCGCAGGTCGGGGATCAGCACGGTGGCGTGCGGGTTGATGATCTTGGCGGTCTCGGCCATGAAGTGGACGCCCGCCATCAAAATCACTTCGGCATCGCTCCCGGCCGCCATCTGCGCCAACGCCAGGGAGTCTCCCACCATGTCGGCCACTCCGTAGTAAATATCGGGGGTCATGTAGTTGTGGGCGGTGATCACCGCGTTGCGCTCGACCTTGAGTTGCTCGATCTGTTGTATCAGCGGCTCAAGCGCGGCCCGCTCTTCGGCGGGAAACACTGAACGCTTCCGAGAGATTTCCAGGGTGGCGACGGTCATGATCACTTATATCCGGGGTATTTATGTAAGAATACTCTGCCTCTACGCCCCACCGTCCGGCCATAAGGCCTAAGAACGGAGACTACATTCTCTTTATCACCGCCGAGGCGAACCCCGAAGTGCTCACTTCGAGGGCGCCTTCGGCGAGCCTGGCCAAGTCGTAGGTGACGATCTTCTCCGAAATGGCCCTCTCCATCCCGGCGGGGATCAGGTCAGCGGCTTCCGACCAGCCCAGATAGCGAAGCATCATCTCTCCTGAAAGCATGAGCGACCCCGGGTTGACCTTGTCAAGTCCGGCATAGCGGGGAGCGGTCCCGTGAGTGGCCTCGAAAATGGCATGCCCGGTCTCAAAGTTGATATTGCCGCCGGGCGCCATCCCGATCCCTCCCACCTGGGCGGCCAGAGCGTCCGAGATGTAGTCACCGTTGAGATTGAGGGTGGCGATCACGTCGTACTCGCCGGGGCGGGTGAGAATCTGCTGGAGAAAAGCGTCGGCTATCACATCTTTCACCAGCAGGCGGTCGCCAGGATCTCCTCCACAATCCTCCCAACTCACCGCCCGGTCAGAGAACTCTTCACGGACCAACTCATACCCCCATTCCCGGAAGGCCCCCTCGGTGTATTTCATGATGTTGCCCTTGTGAACCAAGGTCACAGATCGGCGTTGATTCTCCAGCGCAAAATGTAGAGCCGCCCGCACCAGCCGCTTGGTTCCCGTCTCCGAGACCGGCTTGATCCCGAGTCCCGAGTCGGGGCGGATCACCCAACCAAACGCGGTTCGGAGGTGTGAAATGAGTCGGGCCGCCTCAGGACTTCCCGCCGCCACTTCCATCCCTGCATATATGCCTTCGGTGTTCTCCCGGAAGATCACCATGTCCACCAAGTCGGGGCGGCGCACCGGAGAGGGGACTCCATTCAGCCAGCGCACCGGCCGGATACAGGCAAACAACTCCAGGATCTGGCGAAGGGCGACATTTATGCTGCGCATCCCTCCTCCCACCGGGGTGGTCAGCGGCCCCTTGATTCCCACAATATATTCTCGGATGGCGTCGAGAGTCTCATCCGGAAGCCAAGACCCGGTCTGATTAAACGCCTTTTCGCCGGCCAGCACTTCCATCCATTCGATGCGACGGGCGCCACCGTACGCTTTGTCGACTGCGGCTTCTATCACCCGCCGGGCGGCCGACCACACGTCGGGTCCTATCCCATCGCCCTCTATAAAGGGGACAATGGGATGGTCGGGTGTCGACACTCCCTTATCGGTGCTTTGAATTTTATCCGACATTGCTCCTCAACACTTCCAACGATTAGGGACACCAAGCAGATTACACATTTCATCGGCGGTCTCGGCCGGACCTTCGCTGACCGTGGCGAGCCCCTCGGGGATGGGGATCAGAACCCGAACCGGTCCAAGAGTACCGGACGGCGCTGCCATTTCTTCTCCACCACCACCCGCAGATCCAAAAACACCTTCGCCCCGAAAAAGGACTCCAACTCCCGGCGAGCCGCGCTTCCCGCCTCCTGCAGCCGGGCGCCGCCTTTGCCTATCACGATTCCTTTCTGCGAACCGCTTTCCACCACCAACTTGGCCGCCACGGTTACCAACCCGTCCTCGCGGACAAAAAAATCTTCCACCGCCACCAACAGGGAATGCGGAAGCTCATGGCGCAGACCGGCCAGGAATTTCTCCCGGATGACCTCGGACGCGAAAAAGGAGTCGGGCTGATCGCTGACCGCGCCGGGCGGAAAATACCTGGGGCCTTCGGGCAGGAGAGCGGAGATCTCGGCAATGACCGCTCCCAGGTTTTCCCCGCGGAGAGCGCTGATCGGCACGTAAGCGGCAAAGTCCCAGCGGGCCGCTTCCATCAGATGCGCGGCGATCTTCTCCTTGGAAAACCTGTCCGTCTTGTTGACCAGCAGCACCACTTTCGATCGGTCTTTTGCCAGCCGCTCGGCGATTCGCCGGTCTCCGGGACCTATGGGTTGACGGGCGTCCAGCAGAAAAGCAATCACATCGGCGTCGGCCAGAGCGCCGTACACCAACCGATTGAGGCGATCACCCAACTCGTTGCGGGGCTTGTGCAGACCGGGAGTGTCCACCAACACCATCTGCCAGGAGGGAGGGTCGCCATCGGCATCGGTAACCACACCCCGGATGGTGTTCCGGGTGGTTTGCGGCCGGTGCGAGGTGATAGCGACCTTCCGCCCCACCAGGGCGTTCACCAAAGTTGACTTGCCAACATTGGGACGGCCCACTACCGAGACAAAACCCGATCTCATAATCTGAGCTGTCGGCCGGGACTTAGCCGACTGGAGCGGCTCTCACCCCTCCCCCGCTCCGCCGTACCCTCACCCCCGAAACCCGGCGCCCGAAAACCTCTCTCACCACAAATTCCACGCCATCGGTGGACAGCATCTCTCCCACCTTCGGCACCCGACCGGCCAGGGCCAACACCAAACCTCCCACCGTGTCCCAGTCCTCCTGGGGCAGAGTAACGCCCAACAAGTCCTCCAGATCGTCCACCGGGAATCGGCCGTCCACATGCCACACTCCCCCCTCTTCGACCCGGAGCCATTCATCCTGCTCGTCGTGCTCATCCACAATCTCGCCCACCAATTCTTCCAGCAGATCCTCAATGGTCACCAGTCCGGCCGTGCCGCCGTGCTCGTCGATCACCACCGCCATATGCTCACCGTTGCGCCGCATCTCCCGCAGCAAGTCGGAGACCGCCTTGGTCTCGGGCACATACAGCGGAGTCCTTTGGATATCCGCCACAGTGGCGCCGCTCTCCCCCTTGACCATGACTACAAGCAAGTCCTTGGCCAGGGCCAATCCCACCACACTATCGATCCCCCCGTCCAGAACAGGGAAACGGGAGAATCCGTACTGCTTGATAATCTCGGCCAGTTCGTCCAACTCAGCGTCCGCTCTTACCGTCACCATGTCGGTACGGGGAACCATCACCTCCCGAACGATGGTTTCGGAGAACTCCAGCACTGAGGAGATCATCTCCTTTTCCTCCGAGTGCTCGTAGTCCTCAAGCTCGGGAGCGTCGGAGTCGAGCGGCGATCGGGGCTTCCACAACCTGGAATGCAGACGGGCAGCCATCTCCACTATCCCGCTCGCCCGCTCCGCCCCTTTCCACCGCCGACCTATCCATCCGGCAATGAGCCTCGTCACCACGGTAATGGCCACCGCCCAGGCTGCGGCGCTCCAGCCGTTGCCGGTGACCCCGAGTCCCGCCGCCAGGAAAACCACCGCCAGAATGGTGACTTTTCCCTCCATCCGCCATCCGGCGGGAACCACCCAACTATCCCGTCCCAACAGGCGGTTGTGCCGCTCGGCGCGGGCCACGCCTTCGGCCGCGGCCTGAGCTTCACCCGTTCGGTCCATACCCGCCAAGGCCCCCAGTCCCATGCGCAGCAGGGCGGCTATTCCCATCAGCACCACTCCTGTCCAAACCAGCATCATCGCCGCCTCAGCCCCTCTTTGCCCAGGTGTCGGCGTTCTTTCTCCTCCATCAACTCGGCCTCGGGATCGGAATCATGGCGATAGCCCAACAGATGAAGCACGCCATGCACCACCATCAGTCCCATCTCTTCGGAAAAACCCGTTCCCTCTTGGACCGCCTGACGGCTTACATAGTCGGGAGCGATCACCACATCCCCCAGATGCAATGGAGGCCCGTTTTGCGATCCGACCAGTGTCCCGTCTCCCGGATCGAGCGACTGGAGAGGAAGCGCCAGCACATCGGTGGGGCAAGGATTGCCGCGGTGCCGATGGTTCATCTCCGCGATTCGCTCTTCGGCCACCAGTGTTACATCCACCAGGCAGCCGCGCCCATATCCCTCCCCGGCCAGCACTCCTCCCACCAGACGGCTCAGCAGATCCAAATCTGCCGATGAGGCCTGCTCTTCGATGATCTGTACGTTCACCGCCAAACCTCCCCGATTGGATCGGGAGGTTCTTCCGGGTGGCTAGATGAAGGTTCTTCCATTCAGGGGAAGTTGGGATACTGGATGCGCTGATGGTAGTGGCCCGACATGGCCTCTATGAAAGCATTCCGTATGGATTGCAACTCGGCAAAAGTGAGCCAGGCCTGGTTTAACTGCAAGTCAGACATTTTCTCGCGAATTATCCCGTCTATCACCGCGCCGATGGCTTGCAGGGTTGGCTCAGGCGGCGACTCCTCTCCAGAGTTGACCTGGAAAGCGGCTCGGCATGCCCCCTCCACCCCGTCAGCCAGCATCAAAATGGCCATCTCCTTGGATTGGGGTTTCTCTCCCACGTGCCGGTAGTCGTCTGCGTCGACATTCTCTTCCCCGTAGAGTCCGAGCGCTTTGTCATAGAAAAAGCGCATTATCCCGGTGCCGTGATGAGTGACGATGCCCTCCGCCACCGACGACGGGATCCGGTGGCGGGCGGCCAGCTTCATCCCGTCGGTTACATGACGACGGATCACCGCTGCGGAATTCTCGGGGGTCATCTGGTCATGAGGGTTGACCGAACCGAATTGGTTTTCAATGAAAAACATGGGATTCTCGGTCTTCCCCAAGTCGTGGTAATAGGCGGCGGCCCGGGCTAGGAGATTGTTGGCTCCGATCGCGGTAGCGGCCACGCTGGCCAGGGTCCCCACCATCAAAGAGTGGTTAAAGGTGCCAAAGGCCTTTTCCTGCAGCAATTGCAGCGCTTCATGATTGCGATCGGTCAGATCCAACAGCCGGAGGGTGGTGGTAACATCGAAAACGCTCTCAAAAAAGGACATGGCCGCCAACGCCACCAGGGCGGCGATCAAAGAAGAGGCAAAAGCCAGTACCGCGGCCTGCAACATGACGCCCACTGGTGACTGGGTAAGACTGGTGTGAAAAATCCAGGCGGTGGCGGCAGCGATCACCGCCAAAGCCGCCGCCGAGACCGCCACCGAGTTGCGGAACGCCCGACGGCTGGAAGCGGCCGAGACAAAACCCACCGGAGCCAAAGTGGCCAAGAGCGCGTAGGTGGTAGCGCCGGCATCACGGGTGCCCACCGCGGTGACTACTGCCAGAGCCACCGCCATAAGGAGCCCGATCCGATGGTCCAAAAGCACCGCTGCGAAATAGCCGAACGCCACCGCCGGCAGCACATAGATGCCCACCTGGTAGCCGAACACCTCCCCCACAAAGGTGGCGCCCCGCACCGCTCCGGCGGCGAGCACCGTCAACAGCCCGAACAGAGTGAGCAGATGAACTCGATTCCAAAGGTCGGGCCGATAGCGGGAAAGGTACAGGGACAACACGGCCACCACCGCTCCCAGCACCACCAACACCCCCGCTTCCTGTACCGGCCTCCCGGTGGCGGCGCCGGTCTGGTCGATTACGTCGATGATCAACCGGGTCAGTGGTTCTCCCTCGTCGACAATGGGCTGCCCGGAGCGATAGGAGACCGTCACCTCCGCCTGGGCGTCGCGAGCCCTCTGGCGCAACTGGGCGGTGGCGCCGGTGTCGAGCAACGTATTGGGCCGCAAGAAAGAGGCGGCGATGTCGGAAGCGGTCTCGCCGGCGGCCGGGTCACGGACATCGTCGATAAATACCACTGGGGGATCCGAGAGGATGCGACTTTGGGCGGAGAGCAAATCTTCGCTCTTTATCTCGTCGGCGAAAGCTTCCACTATTAAAGTGAGAGCGGCCCGTTCGATCTCCACCAGTCCGGGCGCGACTCTCGACGCCTGGCGGATCACATCGTCCACGGCTACTTCCACCAGGGTGGCGACCGAACTTTCGTCCAACTGGGGATAGGACCGGAGCAACTCCTGGTTCTGCAATTGAGCGGCGCGGGTCAACGGCATGAACGGAACCGGGTCGAGCATACATTCGGCGCCCTCCCCCAAACAAAGCGCCCTCTGGCTCCGCCGGGGAAGAAAAACCGTAAAACTGGAGGGAAGATCGGGATCGGCACTGTCCACGATCACGTCCCACACCCCTTCGGGCACCTCCAGACGGAAATCGCCGTTGGACTCGGTTTGGGTGTCATATCCCTCCCCGAGGGGTGACAGCGCCCGCACCGTGACCAGCCCCAACCCCACCTCCGGATAAGTCCCGGACTCGGTAATCGCCCCATCCGAGTCGAAATCCAGAAAGACCCGTCCGGTGAGGACAACCCTGGCCGTTGGAGGGGGCGCAGTGGTGGTCGGCGTGGTGGTCGGCGTGGTGGTCGGCGTGGTGGTCGGCGTGGTGGTGGGAGAAGCAGTGGTCGTGGTGGTATCGCCCTCGCTCTCTTCCCCGGTCTCCCCATCCGAAGATGTCTCCACTTGGCCATCGGCGGGCGTTTCGGGGTTGGCCGCCTCTTCAGTGGACGAAGCCGGTTCGGCGGAAGTGGTAGCGGTCGTCGTGGAACTAGTGGTAGTGGGGGCGGTGGGAGTGGTGGTTGGAGGAACAGTGGGAGTGGTGGTGGTGCTGGTAGGCGGCAGGAAAAGACTTTCCACCCACTCCGGCTCGAGGGAAAGAACGCCGCTTCTAACCGCTGAGAACAAGTCGGCGAGGTCGTTGCTCACCTGTTGTTCGATGCTCTCATCCCGACTGGTTGCCCCCTCGATCTGGTCAGCCGCCGCATCGCGAAGCATTTGGGTGGCGATCAGGTCCACGACTTCGCTGCTGCGCTGCGCCACATAGGTCCGGGTGGCCAGATCCCCCTCCCGGAGCTGTGCTTCGCCGCTGGCGGCGCCGATGGTCAGGGTCGCCCAGGAGAGCATCACCGTTGACACCATCACCAACGCCCGGATTAGCGACTTTTCCCGCGCGGCGGGGGGCCCGTTACCTGAACCGTTCACGGTTTTCTCCTCCCGAGGAGTTCCCGCCGCCCAGGAAGTTGGCTTTCTCATAGCGTTGATAGGCGTCGATGATGTCGGCAACCACCCGATGTCGCACCACATCCCGGCTGGTCAGCTCCACAAACGCCACTCCCGGAATCTCTCTGAGGATGTGGCGGACCACGCTCAGACCCGACGATCGGTTGGAAGGCAGGTCGGTCTGGGTGAGATCGCCGGTGATGATCATCTTGGAGTTGAAACCGAGCCGGGTAAGAAACATCTTCATTTGTTCGGGCGAGGTGTTCTGCGCCTCATCGAGGATCACGCAGGCGTCGTTGAGGGTGCGGCCCCTCATATAGGCGAGCGGGGCGATCTCGATGGTGCCCCGCTCGACAAGGCGAGAGGTCTCATCGGGGCCCAATATGGTCCACAGGGCGTCATAGAGGGGACGCAGATAGGGATCGACCTTGGCGGAGAGATCCCCGGGAAGAAAGCCCAGCCGCTCGCCCGCTTCCACCGCCGGACGGGTGAGGATGATTCTCCGACAGCTCCCCTGCACCAAGGCCTCCACCGCCGCCGCCATGGCCAGATAGGTCTTGCCCGTGCCGGCCGGGCCAACCGCAAAAGTGGCCGTGTTCTCCCGGATGGCTTGGACATAGAGCAGTTGGCGATGGGTCTTGACCCTCACCAGCCTGCCGCGTCCCACCGACAGTGTCTGGCTCAACACCCCTGCCGGGTCGGGAAGCTCTTCTCGCACCATCTGCACCACCGAACCGACATGGCCCGCCAAAGAGGTTCCCTCCTGGACCAGCAGCAAGAGCTCTTTGATGGCCGACTCCGCCAACTCCACTTCTTCTGAAGGCCCTCTGAGAGAGACGCTTGTGCCGCGCGCCACCATTTGCACCTCGGGAAAGGACTCCTGGAGCGCCCGCAAATAGGAATCGCTGGTTCCCAGCAGGTCGCGCAGCAGGTGCTGGCTGGGAACCAGCACCTCCCGGTGACTGGCTTCAGTGCTCATACAAATGTTCTATCGAACTAGGGAGGCAATCAGGATGCCAGGGGGTCATCCCGGCGGCCAGCCCATCCGTCGGCCGCCCAACAAGTGAAAATGCAGATGAAACACGGTTTGACCTCCGTCGGTCCCCACATTGGCCACCCACCGCCAACCGTTCTCCAAACCTTCCTGGGCGGCGACCATTTGGGACAACTTCACCAACTCCCCCATCATCCCCTCATCATTGACCGCATTGAGCGATTCGACGTGACGTCGGGGAATGACAAGCACATGTATGGGCGCCTGGGGGTTGATATCCCGAAAGGCCAAGGCGTTTTCGGTTTCGGCCACTATCCCCGCAGAAATCGACCCCTCGGCAATCTTGCAAAAAAGACACTCGCTATTCACTGAACCTCCCAACCGAAGCGGTCTGTGCAGTTATTGGCAGCCGCCTTTCACTCGAATCTTACCAGACTTCGCCGCTTTCCGGCTCATTGTGGGGTGCTCACCTGCGTCTGCCCCTTTTGAACGACTGTGGCATAGGAGCTTCTCCCCGCAGATCGGCCAGCTTGCGCAGCAGGTCTTCCTCTTCGGACGTCAGGGCTCGGGGAACTTCCACCTTAACTTCGATCAACAGATCCCCGCGCCTCCTTCTCCCCATTTGGGGCATTCCCAAGCCAGGTAGTTGGGTAACCCATCCCGGCTGGATGCCGGACGGGATGCGCAGGGTGTGAAATCCTCCCTCCAATAACGGGATTTTGACCTCCGCTCCCAGAGCCGCCTCGGTAACTCCGATGGTGATCCGATGGATCAAGTGGTTCCCTTCTCTCTCGAAACGGCTGTCGGAACGGACCCCGACCTCCACATACAAGTCACCGGGCGCCCCGCCCCGGGGAGCCGCCGCACCCCTGCCCCTCAGCCGCAGCCGGGTTCCCTCCGAAACTCCCGCCGGTATCTCGACCATCAGGGAGTGTCGCTGAGCAGCGACACCGTCTCCCTTGCATCTGCCGCACACCCGGGTCACCTCCTGGCCCCTTCCCCGACATCTGGGACAAGCCGAGGTGGTCATCATCGACCCGAAGAAGCTGGAGCGGGTGGAACGCACCATCCCCGCCCCTCCACAACCACCGCAGACAAGTACTTCCGCTCCGGCTGCCGCTCCGTCCCCGCCACACGTCGAACACATCGCCTCGGCTTCGAATTCCACTTTTGTCTCGGCGCCGAAGGCCGCCTCTTCCAAGCTCAGCCCAACTCTCACCAAGACATTCTGTCCCCGGGAACGCTGGGCCCTCCCCGCGTCCCCGAAAAGCCCCGACCCGCCAAACACGGACCGGAGCAGCTCGTCGAAGTCCGAGAACAGCCCCGAGACATCAATCTGCTCGCCCCGGTCATAGGACTGGCGGCGCTCCGGGTCGGAGAGAACCTCATAGGCCTCCGCCACTTCCCTGAAACGGGCTTCAGCCTGTTGGTTTCCGGGATTGGCGTCGGGATGGGTTTCCCTGGCAAGCCGGCGGAAGGCTTTTTTGATCTCGCTGGGGTCAGCGTCGCGATCGACTGCCAGGATCTGGTAATAGTCCTTGGCCATTGGTGAAATGTTCAGCCGCTGATGCGGCCGGCCAACCCGGCGCTGACCCTCTCCACCACCGAGATCGCCCGGCCGTAATTCATACGCATCGGCCCCAGAACGCCCATCCGTCCGCTGGAACTACCCGCTATGAACGAGGTGGAGACCACCGCCAGATCCACTTCCGCCAGATCGGGTATCTCCCCGCCGATAAGGATGGTGGTTCCCGGATCGGCAGCCAGGAGATCCAACATGGTGGTCTCCCCCTCCAACACTGAAAGCACCCGGGCCACCGCATCCAGATCATCCCACAAGTCGGCCAGTCGACCCGTTCCCATCACATAAATGTCGGAGGCTCTCAGCGCCGCCCGTTGCAAAGAGTCCCACACTTCTTGAAGACAGCTCTGGAATGGGTAGTTCGGCTCGGTGGCCTGGGTTAGGGCGGGCGGGGTTCGCACGTCCAACCGCGAGCCCACCGCGTAGCTGCGGACCAGCCGCTCCATATCGGAGATCTCGCTCTTGGTCATCGGCGCCGGCAGGTGGCAAAGTTCTTGGAGCACCCGGGCCGACTCGGTCACCACCACCATCAACCCCAACCGCAACTGGAGAGAAACCAGATGGATGCTGCGGATGCGCTCGGCGGCCAGACGGGGACCCACCACCACTGCCGGCAGGCGGGTGATGTCCGACAGCAGCCGGGAGGTGGCGTGAAGCAGTCGATCGAGCTCCAGCTCCACCTCGGAGAAAAAGGATGAAATACGGGCTTGAACCGCCCTGCGCAACTGGAAAGCCGCGTGATTGTCCACGTAGTAGCGGTAGGCAAGCGCGGTGGGAACTCTTCCCGCCGAGGTGTGGGGCTGCGCGACATACCCCTCCTCCTCCAGGCGCGCCAACTCCTTTCGGATAGTGGCAGGGGAAACCCCCAGGTTGCTATGGTCGAGCACCGTCCGGGAACTCACAGCTGCACCGGTTTGAATGTAGCACTCCACCAGTGAGCGGAGTATCTCGGAGCGGCGATCCTCCAGCATCTACTCCAGATTACCAAACTATCGGGGATTGTCCCTGCCGGGTTGGGTTTTGCTCTCTTCGAGGGGCGGCATCGAGAGGATCGCCCGGCTCACCTCGTCGGTCAGAAGCGGACGCTCTACCAACATCCGGTCTCCCCGCAGGCCGATCACACCCGCTCGCGCCAACTCCCGGCCTCGCCGCGAATCGAACAATGCCCTTCCCCCCCGCCCCGGCTTCACTCCCGCCCGTCTTCTGATTCCCAACAGCAACCGCTCGGTCTCTGCCGCCCATCCCTCCACCTTTTCGAACCGCCGCCCGGGGGACCGGCCCGCTTCCACTGCTTCCAGATACCGATCAAGGCCGCGCAGGTTTTCCCATCGGCGTGCATCCCGGTATGAATGGGCGCCGTTTCCGAACCCCAGGTATTCCCCCTGCCCCCACACCGAGAGGTTATAACGGCAGGGGTGGTCGGGCCGGGCCGCGTTGGAGACCTCATAGCGCACCAGCCCCGCCCCGGCGCACACCCGCTCGGCTTCTTCCCAGCAGTCGGCCTGCTGATCGGGATCCGGCGCCTCGGCCCCCGCCCGCACCGATTTCCACAGGACGGTCCCGGGTTCCACCGTCAGGGCGTAGGTGGAAAGATGGTCCGGCTCGCAGGCCAAAGCCCTTCGCAAGGTCTCGCTCCAAGATTGGGCGCTTTCGAGAGGAGCGCCCATGATCAGATCCAGATTAACCGAGAAGAACCCCGTCCTCCGGGCAGCCGCCACCCCCTGGCCGATGTCGTCGGGAGTGTGCCGACGACCCAGGTAGGAAAGAACCTCGGGGTCAAACGACTGGGCGCCCAGCGACACCCGGTTGAACCCGGCGGCCACCAGGGACTCCGCCTTGGCCTCTGTCCAGTCCTCGGGATTGGCCTCCAGGCTCACTTCCGCTCCCTGGCGGAGGCCGAAGCGGGAGAACAACTCCCCCAGAATCCTTTCCAACCACCCAACCGGCATCCGGGAAGGCGTCCCGCCTCCGAAGTTGACCGCGTCCAACGGTCCCCATTCGGGCGCAGACCGTATCTCGGTGATCAGCGCTCTGCCATACCGGGAAACCAGATGATCTTTTCCGGCTGCTACCGCAAAGTCGCAGTACGGACAGACCTTTTCACAGAATGGAACATGCAGATAAGCTGATCGCCATCCGCCGGCCAGATCCGCCAATCGGGGATCATCCGGAGAAAGAGGCTCCGCGGAAAGCTTCAATCCCGCACCCGGAGAGCCGCCACGAACGCCTCCGACGGTACCTCCACCGACCCCACCATCTTCATCCGCCGCTTTCCTTCTTTCTGGCGGGACAGCAGTTTCTTCTTGCGGGTGACATCGCCTCCGTAGCACTTGGCAAGCACATCCTTGCGCTTGGCCCGGACGGTCTCCCGGGAGATGATCCGACTGCCGATGGCGGCCTGAATGGGAACATCGAACAACTGCCGAGGGATCAGATCCTTGAGCCGGGCAACCATCTCCCGGCCGTATCCGTAGGCCTTTTGGCGATGGATCACCGCCGAAAAGGCGTCCACCGGCGACCCGTTGAGCAGCAGGTCAACTCTCACGAGGTCCGAGGTCTGGTAGCCGTCCGGTTCGTAGTCGAGCGAGGCAAAGCCCTTGGTCTTGGATTTGAGCTGATCGTAGAAGTCGAAGACCACCTCCGCCAGGGGAAGGCGGCAGGTGAGTTCCACTCGTTCGGTGCCCAGGTAGGTGAGCGGACCGAGTTCCCCTCGGCGGGAGGCGATGATCTCCATCACCGCTCCCAGAAATTCGGGAGGGACCAGGATGAGCGCCTTGATCCAGGGTTCTTCCACCAGCATCTCTCTTCCCACCCCCGGGAAGTCGGCCGGGGAACGAACCTCGTTGGCCTCTTCGCCAGGGAACGTCACCTGGTAGGCCACCGAGGGGGAGGTCGTTACCAGATCCAGGTCGTATTCGCGCTCCAGACGTTCGCGCACTATCTCCATGTGCAAAAGACCCAAGAACCCGCATCGGAACCCGAAACCCAACGCCTGGGAGAACTCCGGGGAGATCTGAAGGGAAGCGTCGTTGAGTTTGAGCTTGTCCAAGGCCTCCCGCAAGCGGGGATGGTCGTCGCCGTCGGTCGGGAAAACCCCGGCAAACACCATGGGCCGCGGGTCGGTGTAGCCCACCAGTGGTCGGGACGCCGGTTGATAGGCGGAGGTAACCGTGTCGCCCACCCTCACCCGGTCAATCTCCTTGGCGCCGGTGATCAGATAGCCCACTTCTCCCACCCCCAGCGTCTCTACGGGGAGCGAGGAGGGGGTGAGCACCCCGATCTCGGCAGCGTCCCGCTTCTCTCCGGTGGCCATGAACATGACCCGCTCCCCCGACGACATACTCCCCTCCATCACCCGCACGTAACAGACCACTCCTCTATATATGTCGTAGTAGGAATCGAAAATGAGCGCGGAAAGAGGCAGCTCTTCGCCTCCCGAAGGCGGGGGGACCATCTCCACGATGCGCTCGGTGAGCTCCGCTATCCCCTCTCCGGTCTTCGCCGAAACGAAAATGGTGTCGGCGGGATCGCCGCCCACCACCCGGGCCAACTCTTCGGCTGCTCGCTCCGGCTCGGCCGTGGGGAGGTCGATCTTGTTGACCACCGGGATGATCTCCAGCCCGGCCTCCATCGCCAGATAGGCGTTGGCCACGGTCTGTGCCTGCACCCCCTGGTTGGCGTCCACCAGCAGCACCGCCCCTTCGCAGGCGGCCAGGGAGCGGGAGACCTCATAGGAGAAGTCAACATGTCCGGGAGTGTCGATCAGATTGAGCACATATGAACGCCTGTCGGCCGCTGAGTAGTCGAGACGCACCGCCTGCGCCTTGATGGTGATCCCCCGTTCCCTCTCCAGATCCATGGTGTCGAGCACCTGGTCCCGCATTTCCCGATGGGAAACCGCCCCGGCGGATTCCAGCAGACGATCGGCCAGGGTGGACTTGCCGTGGTCGATGTGGGCGATTATGCAGAAGTTCCTGATAGGGGAACGAGAAGACAAGGGGTGCGCAACCTAGGAGAGACGGAAAGTTAGAGAGCCTATTTTACCTGCGAGACGTGCGCGGAGTCGGGTGATAACAAACAGCCTGCTCCGAGAGTGGGAGCTGAGCGAGGTGGGTTCGAAAAGTGTCATGCACGGTCTAACGGTGGCGGGATTGTGTTGAAGAAGGAGAAGACCCTAAAATAGACCTCCGGGTGGGGCGGCCTTTTCCGGCTCCCATCAGCACGCATCCCCGAAAGTTCAGCCAGATGGCCAACATCAAATCCCAAAAGAAGCGCAACCTACAGAACGAGCGTCGTCGAATAGCCAACAAGGGCATCCGCTCGGAATTGAAGACCCGCATCAAGCACGCCGCCGAGGCGGTGGAAGCGGGAGACGCCGAAGCGGAGGCCAAGGTTCGCCTTGCGCAAAAGCGCATCGACTCAGCCTGCTCCAAGGGCATCATCCACGCCAACAAGGCGGCTCGGCTCAAGTCCCGCCTGTTTCGTGACGCCGCCGCCGGGTAAACCCGGGGCTTTGCGTTACCTTCTCCGCCTTCCCGCGAACCCCCGGTAGACACCGCACAACTCGGCCACCGTTCTTTCCAGGACGGGCTGATGGAGGGCGACCGGAAAGAGCTTGAGGGTCCGGTCGGCCTTGACCACCAAAGCCAGCGCCCTCTCCGCCAACTGGACTTGGTCCCGTCTGCTCACCGACGTGATGGGCTTCCTCTGATTCCAGATTCGATCGTGCCGTCGCTGGCTGGAGCGAACCCGGCTCTTGGCCGTCGTCCGGAGCTTTTGCTCTGCCTTTTGATCGAGCGGCCCGGGCGCCGACTCCAACATCCGGGAGAACACTCCGGCTTCTTCCATCTGCCGGAAATGCTCCCGGCCGGAGGCTTGTGACGCCATCAGACGGAGCCGCAGGTCGGACTCCAAGGTTCCCAACAGGATGTGGGGTCGGCCATCGGAAGAGCGGGCGTTGGCCAAATAATCGCCGAGCCTGCGGAGCGCCCCCTCGGTGTTTCCGGCCAGAATCTCATCGAGGATGCCGAAAACCGGCTGATCAGGCCGGTTTCTGAACCGCTCCACAATCATCTGGGCGTTGATAGGACGGTTCTCTCCCTGAAGCTGTTCCAGGGCTCGGCGGAGAGCGGAGCGATCGGTTCCGAACCTCTGCACCAGGGCGGCTCGGCTCTGATAGCCGATTCGCAAGCCCTTCTCCTTGGCTTGTCCGTCGAGCCAGCCATGCATCTGGCTTTCCCAAAGCTGGCGCATCGACTCGACCTTGCCGATCTCCCTGATCTTCTTTGACAGGGCCGCAGGCAGGGACCGCTGGGCGACGATGGCCACCCCCACCGATGAGGAATCCATGGACGAGAGCATCTCGACCAGGGCATGGGCCTCGGGGGAAAGCAGATTTTGGGCGTCCACCAACAGCAGCCCCTGTTTTTGGCCGAAAAGACTGGAAGACTGCAGCAGCGGCACTATCTCTATCAACTCGGGCCGGAAAGCCCCGTGTTGGTCGGGGAAGGCCGGCGGCGGAGTGCCGGCGCCCCGGGTGGACGGCACATCCATCCTGATGATCTGATCCGGCTCCACTCCCGTACGACGTAGGTGCTTGCGAGCAGTGTCAAGGCCCTCCTCGCGTTCACCCGGACCGCCCCGCTCGGGGATGATCACCGCCAGCACCTCGCTCACATGTCTTACGCTAACAATCTCGGCTTTGATGGCAGCTAGTGATGCTGCATGATTAGCTGCAGCAACCGGCTTCCGGCTGTCCGGCGCACTATTCGCTGCCGTTCCCTTTCCATCATCTGTTTGGCTGGGCCGGCTTTACTACCACATCTCCGTACTGATCGGTGCGCACGACTCGGGCGCCTCCCTCCGCCAAAGTCACCTCCACCCACGGGGCGGGATGTCCGTAGTCGTTGTCACCCACGCTGATCACCGCCAGGCCACCGGCGTTTTCTTTCAACCAGTGCCGATCGGAAGTGGCGGCGCCCTGGTGGGGCACCTTGAGGACGTCCGGTCGTATATTGCCCAACTCGGCCTGCGCCACCTCCTGGATGTCGGCCGCCATTAGGAAGGTGATTCCGGCCAAGTTCACCATGAGCACGATGGACTGATCGTTGATGTGCTTGTATCGGCGCATCGGACCCAACACCTCCACTGCCAACTCCCCCGCCTCTATCCCCTGCCCGCGCAAGGGCCGGTGGACAGGAATGCCCCTGTCTGTGATGCGCTCCATCAGCAGCCGATGGGCGGGAGTTTCGTGAGGATAAGAAGCGTCCCACACCGCTCCCACCGGTATCTCCCCCATTACCGCTTCCAGCCCTTGGACATGATCGGCGTGCGGATGGGTAATCACCACCAGATCGACCTCTCGGATCCGGTATTTCCAAAGCTTCTCCGCCAGGGTGGCCGGATCGGGTCCTCCGTCGATCAGGATGGTGATCTCTGTGCCCAGCACCAGGATGGAGTCTCCCTGGCCCACATCCAGGAACACCACCGCCGGAGCGCTTGCTCCCTCGGTTCCTACCAAGGGAATCAGCACAGGAAAATACCTTAATGCCGCCAAAATAATCGCCCCCACCACCACCATCGGCAGGCGCATGACCGACCATCGCCAGGCTATGAGTCCCGCCGCGGCGAGGACGGCGGTTCCCACCCACCCCAGTTGGGGAAAGGGAGAGAGAAAACCGGCCACAGCCAACACCCCTTCGGCGGCCATTGCCGCCAGACCGACCAGCGGCTGCCACCCGGTCACCGCCCCGATTCCCCCCAAGATGGTGGAGGCCGCCACCAGGGGTGCGGCGGCCAAGTTGGCCAACGGTGAGAGAAGCGGGAGCGACTCAAAGAACCACAAGAGGAGCGGAGCAACCGCCACTTGAGCCGAGAGAGCCACTCCCAGTGTCTGCCACACCCAGCGGGGCCGGCGCCCCGACGCCATCCGCATCCCCACCATCACCCCCAGGGTGGCGGCCACCGACAGGGCGAACCCCAAACTAAGGGAAAGCTCGGCCGAGACCAGGAGCGCTAGGGTCACCGTCGTTCCCAGCGCCGCCCAACTGCCCAGCGGGAATCCCACTGCCTGGGCGCCCATCACCAGGGCCGCCAGCAGCCCGGCTCGCAGCACCGAAGGTTCCCAACGGGTGACCACCATGAACACTCCCAAGGCGACCAGTCCCACTATGGCGCGGATGCCGGGCCTCCCCGCCACCGGCCACATCAGTATCCACAGCCCACCGAGGAAGAGGGCGACGTTTCCTCCCGACACCGCCACATAGTGGCTCAAACCGGAGCGCCGCAGGTTGGCCAGATCGGAGGAGGAGACTTGTGAGGTGTCCCCTACCAGAAACCCGGCCACTAGAGCAAGCCCGTCCGATGGGCCGGTGCGGAGATTTGTCATCACCCTACGCCTCACCCCGTTGGCCGTCGCCACCAGCCATCCCTGCGCCGGTGACACCCTCGTGAGAGGCCCGGCATACATTCGGGCCGCATAGACAGCGATACCCCTGCGCCCCGCCTCCTTCGCCAGATGCCCAGACGCCTCAAAGACCTCACCGGCAGCCAACTCCCCGGCATCGGTGGCCTGCACCATCACCACAGGACCCAGCCACTCACTCCATGGCTGATCATCGGCCAACCGGTAGGAAAGGGGCCGGGCCAGCAGCCACGGACGATCCCAAGTACTGCGGGGATCCGAACGGGCCACCGCCCGGATCGTCACTTGCCCTTCGACCACGGGTGCAGAGAGCATCTCCGCCTCCCGATGCGCCGATCCCCATCCCGACAAAGCTCCTCCCACCAAGCCGGCCGCCATCACCAAGACGAACCCCGACCGCTTCGACAACAACATCACCGCCCCGATGGCCACCACCATCCACAATCCCCAAGGCTGCCTGCCTGCCAAAGCGCTCACCCAGGTAAGAGCGGCCACCATTAGAAAACGAGCCTCGGCTTGCTCCGGCAGGGCGGCCGCCAGCGCCGCTAACATCCCCGACCCCTCTTTGCTTGCCTCCTTCACGGAAGGACTACATATTCCCGAAGCTCGGCCAGCTTCTTCTCACCGATGCCCGACACATCCAACAAATCCTCCACCTCACGGAATGGCCCTTTCGACTCCCGAAAATCCACAATCCTTTGAGCCAGCACCGGCCCCACCCCCGGAATGTCCTCTAACTGTGCCGGACTCGCCTGGTTGAGACTCACCCGCTTCGACGATCCATCACCGTTCGTACTGTTGCCCATACCCAATCTCGCCCGGGGGCCGGGCACCACCACCTGGGCGCCGTCCATCACCGGCGCCGCCAGGTTGATCTCCCCCAAACGAGCGTCGGACAAGGCGCCCCCCGCCGCCACAATCACATCCCCCACCCGAGCGGAAGCATCCACCCTCACCAAACCCGGCCGCAACACCCTCCCCGAAACATGCACCACCACCCATTCATCCGGCCCCTCGCTCACCTCCACCGGCGCAAGCGAGACTACGCCGGTCTCGGGCGCTGGCGCCACCTCCGGCGGACGAGGCCGCCACATCCCAAAGAAAACCCCCGCCCCCACCGCCGTAACCAACATCGCCGCCGCCAATCCCCAATATGTCTTCCCCATACCTCACTATGGCCGAGTCCTCACCGGAAAGTCCACAATGGGGCACCGGTTTCAGTAGAGGTCGGGAAAAATCCAGGTGACTCGTTGAAGACGATTAGCGGCTAGCTCAAAGCAAAACGAGGCATCGTTGACAGCGCCCCCGCCGGGCCCGGTTATCGGAGACGGCCAGGGATTGGGGTTATTTTCTTTGTTTGGCCCGGTAGCGGCGGCGGTAGGGGTTTTGTGTGCGGGGTGGGCGTCCGTAGTGGGTAGGCGGTGGCCGGAGAGAGCATCGTCCAGCCGAGTTCTGGTGTATTCGCCATTGGTAGTCATGCACCTTGTGGTGACAGCGACTGCATAACAGACAAAGGTTGTCCAAGTCGGTGGGGCCTTTGGCCGACCAGGGGATGATGTGGTGAGCCTGGCACCAGTCCGCCGACGCTCCACATCCCACACATCCCCGGTCGCGGGCTATGAGCGCCATTCGTTGGGCGGGACTGGCCAACCGTCGGGTCCTTCCCACATCCAAGGGGAGGTGAGGACCTCGAAAGATGGCAGGGAGCACCTCGGCGTCACAGGCCATCTCCCGGACCTTTCGGGCGGGAATGGGAGTCCCGTCAGCAAGACGAGCCTTCCCCAGCTCACCGGTGATCACGTCATAATCAGCGATCAACAACAACCTGGTCCCCTGAGGAGGACCATCGTCGTTGCCTTGACCGGAACGGGTGAAAAGCAGTGCAAGGGCGTCGGCCATCCGCTGCCCAGGGGTGGCCCGATTGCGGGGATCCTCTTCCCGCCACAGCTCATCCATCTTGCGCGACAGGACCGAGGTGATCCGAGCGCCCGTGATAGGATCGAACCGACCGTAAAGAACAGTCATTCCATCATCGGGATCGGTGCTGACCTTCGCGAACCGCCGAGCCCGCTGATGCTCCAGCTTCGCCATGCCGTCATCTTCGGAACGCTCTTGCTCATGTTTGCGGACCGTCCCCGCAAACTTATCCGGCGCTTGGGTCTTAGCCAGGTCCGCCAGTTCGCCCTCGTCGGTCTTGTCTATCTCACCTCGGCGGGAAGACCCGGCAATGATCCGAGCATTATCGAAAGAGATCTCTCCTTTACGCAAACCATCAGCAGTATGGGGCAACTCTGAGAGTTCCACCGCGGTCTCCACCTCCGAACGAGCCCGCCGGCGAGACAAAAGAGCCTTCTCCCGTAACACCGCTTCGGTTAGCTCATCTCCTTCCCGACGGCGCAACTCCGCCACCGCCTCGGCGCGGACCGCCACTGCCTGGTTCTCCACCCGAACGGTGGACTGCACCCGCTCCTGCAACTGCTCCACAGTCGCCTCGCCCACCGCCAAGGTAGGCAACAACAACCGCGCCTCGTTGGTCACCTGCCCGTTCACAGCTTCTTTCTTCATGTCTAACACTATACGATAGGGGTGTGACAAAACAAGGTCATATAATACTAAGTTGGTAAAACAAACACTAAATCTTTAATAGGCTTCTCCCCGTAAATGCCACCAACCTGTCATCTTCCCCCCTCGGCCTACCGCACCACGGCATTCACAACCAAGTCACAACGCGGTCGGTACAGACGCAACCGATCGGGTATCACTCGAAAGTAGCATCTGGTTATTGGACAACAAGATGGACATTAGTATGGTCAATATGATATGTCGATAGTAGAATTGTACTTGTGCGCTCCTATCTGAAGACCCATCCCTGGATCACCTTCAAGGCCACGGACATCAACTCGCTTGACCCCAGGATTTGGATGCTGCTGGGCGAGGCCCGATCCAAGTGCGAGCATCTTGCCGGAGCCCGCTACAACCCGAGATAGCCCAACGCTTCTATGACGTCGCTCTCTTCAAGGGAGCCCAAGCAACTACGGCCATCGAGGGGAACACCCTCACCGAGGAACAAGTAGCCGGCATCTTCCGCGGTACCTTCAGCGCCCCGCCGTCCCGCGCCTATCAGGAGCGGGAGGTGAAGAATGTGCTTGACGCGCTGACGACGATTGCTCGGCGGATCATGGGAGGCGAGCCGCCTACTATCACAAAGGAACTGATCTGTGAGTTCAACCGCCAGGTACTGGAGGGAACCGAATACGAATCGTACGTTGCGCCCGGGGCAATACGTGACTACTCGGTCGGGGTTCCGGCCTACCAGGGCGCCCCAGCAGAGGACTGTGCGTACCTCGTCGACCGCCTAGTCGACTGGCTAGAGAGCGACACATTCCGTTCGGAAAACCCCGAGATTCAGTTCGCCTTGGCTGTCGCCAGTGCGGTCTACGCCCATCTATATATCGCATGGTTACATCCTTTTGGCGACGGTAACGGGCGGACGGCGAGACTTCTAGAGTTCTTGATCCTCGCAAGGTGCGGAATGATCCCTCTCCCCGCCGTTCACCTTCTATCGAATCACTACAACCTGACACGTGACCAGTATTACCGCGAACTGGCCAAAGGCAGCGGGATCGGCGAGACCGCCCAGTTTCTAGCCTACGCGATACAAGGGCTCCTGGACGGAATTCGAGATCAGATCCAGCAAGTGCTACAGCAGCAATTCAATGTGACCTGGATCAACTTCGTGCATGAGACAATGGGGCAGTTCCCTTCGACCCCGGCACGGGACCGCCAAAGATCCCTAGTCCTCGCGATGCCCTCTGGTGTTGACATACCCAAGAAGCAACTGCCGGAACTCAGCCCCAAACTCGCGGCGCTCTATGCTAAAACAGGACCCCGAACCTTGAGTCGTGACCTCAACAGACTCCGCAAGGTCCAGTTGGTGGCAAGGCGGCCCAAAGGATGGAGGTCGAACGACATCAGAATCAAGGCCTTCCTGCCACCTATGGCAGAGACCGACTAGTTGGCCGGGAAGTGGCTCAGCCCCAGAAAACGGAATAAGGGTCGGCGTCGATTTCTGCAAGCAGGCCAGCGACATTCTCGCACGGGGCGAAGTCCGGGTACAGGCGAAACCTGCTGTTGCTGTCCACCCAATGGAGCACCAATTCGTTGCGCTTCTTCACCAACACTTTCGACGCTCGCTGGTACCGACTCCAGTAATGAAATGGTTCTTAGTCGTAGGAAATCACTCTGAACCCGGATGCGTCCGGGATGAGAATCACGGTGGTCCCCAGCGCGGATGACACTGCTTCAGCCAGTCGGTTAATCTGATCGGCGTCCAGCGTCGGAACGAATGCATCGGGGTCGGCCCATCGGGCCGAGACAACCGGGTATCCGAGCGCTTCTCCGACGACGGAGACGACCTCCGAGCCGCCCGCTGCCGACAGCACAAACACATCTTTTCGGACCGGTGGCGACTCTACGGATTCCACGTCCGGCTCAACCCGATCCCCGCGATAGATTATCCAGTGGTAAGGCACGAATATGGCCGATGTCAGCAGCGCCGCCAGGGCCTCACTCACATCACGCAGGGTATGCGAACCCAGCTCAGCGGCCAGCAGGTCCCGGAGGAAAATGAAGAGGGTCGCACTCGCACTCGCAGCCAGCGCCAAAACACCGAGGCACAGAACCACCAATATGTAGAGCTTTCGAGACAACGCGGTACGTTCCGACGCGGGGTCGCGGGCGGATGCGGCTTGGAGCCTGCGCCAATGCGTCCACCAGACCGGGATTCCCACGATCAACAGCATCAGAGCGACAGCGATGCTATTCTGCCACTGCGCTCCTCCAGACACGACCACTGCCTGGTAGTCCGCAAGCAGCCGAAAGACGATGTCCAGGAGTGAAACGAAGCCTGCGGCCGTTGTCGCCAGTCCCAAGGCGGAGAGCAGGTGGTCGTATGACCTTCTAACCGTATCCATCACAGCGCCGCTCGCCTCCCGGACGATCTGCCATTTGAAGTACCGCCAGGCCACCAGACCGACCGTGACGGCAGACAGCGCAGCCGGAATCTCATCGAAATGCGCGCCGACGGACTCAACGGCTGCGCCGAGCAGCCACGACAACACCGCTAACAGAGCGATGCCATAACCCGTGTGGAAGGAGACGGCCCCTCCTATGGACACAATGAACAAGAACACCCACCTCAGCGCGGACTCCCGGTCTGCCCCGGCGAACCTGATCCAGTGCGACCAGGCGACGATGCCACCCACAACCACCAGCGCCACCGAAGATCTCATTTCGTTACCCAACAGGCCAGAGTCACCAGAGGCGATCACCTGAATGTCGAATGCCGCCAAGTAGCCTTCCGCCAGGATTACGTAAATGAGCCGTCCCAGGCCTGTCGCCAACATGACCACCCCTACCGCCGACGCCAGATACAGGTACAACCGCCTTACGGCGCGAGTCTCCATCGTCTGGTAGGGCCCATCGGATGAGGCAAGGCGCCAGTGGTATCCCCAGACCACGCCCCATACCAGCAACGCGGACCACATGAAGCTGGGAGCCGGTCCGACGGACAGCGCAAACCCCACAAGCCGATACCCGTTGCCAATTAGGAACCCAAGTGCGACTCCCAGGGCGACAAATATGTAGAGCCTTCTGAGAATGGAGGACCGCTCTCCGGGCAGGGCGCGCGCGCTTCGCTGGATGAATCGCCAGTGGAAGCCCCAGAGCGGCAATCCGACGATGACCAGAGCCAGGCCAGACGCCAGCAGGGTCGTCGAGTCGGAGAGGACAGGTTCGCCTCTCAGCGCGTCAAACAGCCTTATCAGGACGATAGTGACGCCGCCGAGCAGCATCCCAAGTCCGATGATCGAGATACTGTAGAAGTAGACGCGCCTGGGAGTGCCCAGGCCGGCATCCGGCTCGGAACGCGGCCGTCCCCTCCTCCAGACGTAGATGCCATACGCAATACCGCCAATGACGATCAGTAACAACAGGCTGGGGATGATGAACGACAACAACATGAGCTTCTTTCCGAGCGGCGATTCGGACCGCCCTCAGTCGAGGTTACGCAGTCTGCTGTGGGAAGGTGATGTCGGCCGCGGTTCCGGATCGGCGGCGATACATTTGAAATACGGCCAGCGAGCCCCGGCAACTCTCCACTTTCCGTCAAAAGCCCGGAGTTCGTACCGATGAGTGTACGTCCTCTCCGCCGATCCCAGGATGCCATGTCCGTCCATCGGTCCCAGGATGCCATACCTGGCCACCGTGGAAATCCTGACGGTTACGAATGTGGCCTGATCGACCGCCTCGACGCCGACGAGGGTGATTCGGGCGTTGTCGGTTCGCTCCCATCTGCCTCCCGACTCCTCGAACAGTTCCTTGACAGAACAGCGCTCTTGCAACTCAGGAGACAGCCACCCATGGGCAGCTTCGTGATCGGACTCTTCCAGCGCGCGCAGGTACTGCTGTACCGCGTACTCAGCAGAGTTGGGACCGAACTCCGTTTCCCCCCTCAGCAGCGTGACCGCGACGCTCACAACGAGCAGTGCGGCCAGAATGCTCCCTCCGCCGATCAGCCAGTATCGTTCCGCGAAAGCCCCCGATCGCTTCGGCATCATTGCACCAGCTTAGACATTGTTGCACCCGTGTGTCCCAGTATGACGGAGAAGCAGAGGAGCGATTCCCAAATCATGCCTCAAATGACACCATTGATTAGGAGCCATTCCCTAGGCCCAAATCCACCGCCTAGCCGGCAACCCAATAGCTCCGACCCCCGCTACCTGACCACCACGTTGACCACCCGGGGTGGACGGGCTATCACCCGGGTTACCTGTCCTCCTTCCAGCCAACGCTGGATCCGCTGGGAACGGAGGGCGTACTGCTCCGCCGCTGCCTCGTCGATATCGGTCGGAACCTCCACCCGGTCTCGTACCTTGCCGTTGACCTGAAGCACCATCACCACTGTATCCTCTCTCGCCAACTCCTCATCCCAGGCCGGCCACTCCCTGGTGGCGAGAATCCCCTCATAGCCCAACCTTTCCCACAACTCGTGGGAGACGTGTGGCGCCGAGGGGCCCAGCATCAGCAGCAGCATCCGATAAATCTCCCGGAAGGTCTCTGTGCGTCCGCCCTCCCGCAGATAGGCGATCAACTCGTTGATCAGCGCCATCAGCGTCGAGACCACGGTGTTGAAATGGAAACGGTCGATGTCGGAGGTGACTTTGCGTAATGCGCGGTGCGCCACTCCCAACATGGCCTTGTCCCGACGACCCTCAGCCCGGTCTGCTACCGAGCCGACCTCGCCCATCCCCAGCCGCCACACCCGATCGAGGAAGCGAGCCGTTCCCTCCACTCCCCCGTCTATCCACACCGCATCGTCGGTGGGGGGCCCGATGAACAGTTCGTACAGGCGGATGGCGTCGGCGCCATATCGTTCGTAATAGGGCTCGGGAGTCACCACATTGCCCCGCGACTTCGACATCTTGGCGCCGTCTTTCACCAGCATGCCCTGGGTGAACAGCCGGGCGAAGGGTTCCTCGGTGGGACAGAGGCCCAGGTCGTAGAGGACCTTGGTTATAAACCGGGCGTAGAGCAGATGCAAGACGGCGTGCTCCACCCCCCCGATGTACTGGTCCACGGCCATCCAGTACTTGACTTTTTCCCCATCGAAGATCCGATCGGTGTTGTGTGCGTCGCAGTAGCGGAGGAAATACCAGGAGGAGTCGACAAAAGTGTCCATGGTGTCAGTCTCCCGCCTCCCCGGGCCCCCGCACTTCGGGCACTCCACTTCCACCCAGTCGGTGACCAGAGCGAGCGGCGACTGACCCCGAGGGCGGTATTCCTCCACATCGGGATGGATGACCGGCAAGTCCTCTTCGGGCACGGGCACCAGGCCACATGACTCGCAGTTCACCATCGGGATGGGACAGCCCCAATAGCGCTGTCTGGAGACCAGCCAGTCATGAAGCCGGTATTTCACCGCCCGACGACCGATCCCTCGTTCCTCCAGCCAGGCGATAATCCTCTCCTTGGCAGCCGCCATCTCCAAGCCGTTGAGGAACTCCGAGTTGACGGCCACACCCTCGCCCGTATAGGCCTGTCCCTCGAACCCGGCGGGGGGCTGGACGGTGCGGATGATCTCCAGTCCCCGCTCGGCGGCAAAATCCCAGTCCCGCTGGTCCTCTCCTGGCACTCCCATGATCGCTCCCGTGCCATAGCCCATCAAAACGTAGTCGGCTATGTACAAGGGGACCCGCTTGCCGTTGGCCGGGTTGATGCAGTACCGCCCGATGAAGATGCCCGACTTCTCCCCGGTGGTCATCCTCTCCAGCTCGCTGGCCGCCGAGACCCGCTCCACATATGCCCGGATCCTCTCCTCGTAAGGGCCGCCCGCCACCAGTCTCTCCACCAGGGGATGCTCAGGGGCCAGCACAGCAAAGGTCATCCCGAAGATGGTGTCGGGCCGGGTGGTGTAGACCTCGAACTGCCCGTCGTCGTCGGCCACCTCGATAGTGAAATCACACCCCTCCGAGCGCCCTATCCAGTTCTCCTGCATGACCTTGACCCGCTCGGGCCAGTCCAGCCCGGCCAGGTCATCCAGAAGGCGATCGGCGTAGCTGGTGATCCGGAAGTGCCATTGTTCCAGGTCGCGGCGGACAACCGGCGACTCGCATCGCTCACAGGCCCCGTTCACCACCTGCTCGTTGGCCAGAACCGTCTGATCCTGCTCGCACCAGTTCACGGCGGAGCGGGACTTGTAAGCCAGGCCCTGCTCGTAGAGCTTGAGGAAAAGCCACTGGTCCCATCGGTAGTACTCGGGGGTGTGGCAGGCCAGTTCTCGACTCCAGTCGTATACCGCTCCCAGCCGCCGAAGCTGGGACTTCATCCTGGTGATCTGGCGCTCGGTGAACTCCCGGGGATGGACTCCGGTAGCGATGGCGGCGTTCTCGGCGGGCAGACCGAAGGAGTCCCAGCCCATCGGGGAAAGCACGTTATAGCCCTGCATTCTCCGATAGCGGGTGAGAAGATCCACATAGGTGTAGTTGCGGAGATGGCCCATGTGGAGATCCCCGGACGGATAGGGATACATCTGCAGGTTGTAGTACTTGGGTCGCTCGGAGTCCTCTCTCGTGTAGAAGGTCTTGTCCCGCTCCCAGTAATCCTGCCACTTCGCCTCAATCGAGGCGACATCGTATTCCATATAAACAGAAGATTACCGGTCAACGATATATACAGAAGATTACCGGTCAACGATCCCCCATCCCGATATTGCAGTCCCTCCGGCGGCAAGGGCTCGATACATCAAAGTGGACTGCCGGTTCTTCTCGAGACGGCATCGCCTCCGTTAAAAAGCTACCCCTTCATCACCGACAACGCCTCGCAAACACCGATCCACTCATACTTATAGGTGCCCCTAGGCCGG
Organism: Acidimicrobiia bacterium; assembly: GCA_965248705.1. Lineage (GTDB taxonomy): Bacteria > Actinomycetota > Acidimicrobiia > Spongiisociales > ZC4RG35 > Bin76. The sequence goes on from CBDFJY010000002.1 coordinate 2,309,816, forward strand.
GGCGGGTCTGACTCGACACCAACCTGGCTGTTGTGCCTTTGTGTTGATTTGTCGGCCTTGCTTCCGGCCTGGGGGCGGCGCTCTCCCGACAGAGCGGCTGTGACCTGATAGGAGCCTTGCTCTTGCCACCTGAGTGGTCCGTCCACCGCTTTTTCGGGTCAGGGAGAACAGAAACGGATTCTAATTGAAGGAGAAGAAGCTCGTGTCAGAGGATGATCGGATTGTGTTCGGTGGGGTTGACACCCACCGTGATGTTCATGTCGCCGCGGTGGCGGATGTCACTGGCCGAGTTTTGGACACGGCATCGTTCAGCGCCGACGCAGCCGGTTATGAACAGTTGGGCCACTGGTTGCAGTGCAACGGTCGGGTCGCGGGGGTGGGGGTGGAAGGCACCGGCAGCTACGGTGCCGGCCTGACCCGCCACCTTATGAGCATCGGTGTCGAGGTGGCGGAGGTGAACCGTCCCAACCGCCAACTGCGCCGCCGTTTCGGTAAGACCGACGCCACCGACGCCGAAGCAGCAGCACGGGCTGTCCTAAGCGGGCAGGCCACCGGGTTGCCCAAAAGCGGCAACGGACCAGTCGAAGCAATCAGGATGCTCCAGATGGCCCGCCGCTCAGCGACCAAGGCCCGTACCCAGACCATCAACCAGCTCCACGCCCTGGTGGTGACCGCTCCCGACCAGGTCAAACACCAACTAGGGGGACTGTCCCCCAGAGCCCGGGTGAAAGTCTGCGCCGCTTTTCGTCCCGGCACAGCCCAGACCACTATCGCCTATGCCAAGAAAACGCTGCGTCTACTGGCCCGCCGATATCAGGCACTCACCGCCGAGATCCAACAACTCGACACCGAAATCAGACCACTCTGCGCCCGGGCCAACCCGGCGCTGCTGGCCGCCCCCGGGATCGGCCCCGAAACCGCAGCCGCTCTGCTGGTCACAGCAGGAGACAACCCCGAACGCATGCGGACAGAAGCGTCCTTCGCCGCCCTATGCGGCGCAAGTCCTATCCAGGCGTCCTCGGGACGTATCGTGCGGCACCGTCTCAACCGCGGCGGCGACCGCCAAGCCAACAACGCCCTGTGGCGCATCGCCACCACCCGGATGCGCTGGGACCAACCAACTATCGAATACGTCCAAAGAAGGCAGTCGGAAGGCAAAACCCGAAAAGAGATCATCCGCTGTCTGAAACGCTACATTGCCCGCCACGTCTACCAACTGTTGACCAACCCGCCCCAAACACCCAACGGCGCCCATCTCCACTGCCTACGCCAAAACACCCAAACATCGCTCGCTCAGGCCGCCACAGCCCTCCACACCCAGCCAACACGCCTCTCACAACTCGAACGAGGCCTGTACCACAACCACAAACTCGCCACCCGATACCAAACATGGCTCGCCCACCAGAACCCGATTTGCAAAACATAGGAGCATCAACACTATGCCCACCACTATCAAACACTCCGACCGATCCCACACCAGGAAGTGGACCAAGGCCGTACACCCGAACAAGTCCCAGGCAACCTACAATGTGGCCAACATCAACAGGAAGCGTCGCCACAACCCGCGATAGGATGAGCTAGACGTGGCCGAACTGGTTTCGACCTACCCTTCCCAGGGGCGGCAACTCTTCCCAGTGCAACCGGCGCTCTTGCATGGGGCCATGCAGGTAGGGTGGTCGCCCTCAACGACTCATAAACGAGAGGTCAGGAAACCCGATGGCAAAGCGGCTCAAGTACTGGGGATGGGGGTACGAAGGGCATGGATTGTCGTCCGGTGACAGGGAGATGTTGCTCTCGACCCTCGCCGAGGAGTTCTGCATCCGCGACTCGGGAGACGGTGGCGTGCCTCCTCTCGACGGAGTGTCCCTCTCCGAGCCCCGTCTGGATCCACCGGCAAGCCTCGCGCCGATGTGCACCCAGGAACCTTACGAGCGCATCCTGCACAGTTTCGGACAGTCCCAGCCTGATTCGATCCGGATTTTCGCCCGGGACTTCGCTCATGCGCCTGATGTCGTGGCCTATCCGAGAGACGAAGCCGATGTGGTGGCCATGCTGGAGTGGGCAGGTGAGGCGGGAGCGGCCCTAGTCCCCTTCGGGGGTGGTTCGTCGGTGGTGGGCGGGGTTACCCCCGACATCGGTGACAGTTTCGGCGGAACCGTCACCATGGACATGAGCCGGATGAACCGGGTACTCGAGGTCGACCCCGTTTCGCGAGCGGCGCGGATACAGGGCGGAGCGCGCGGTCCTGAACTCGAAGCCGGTTTGAAGCCCCACGGGATGACGCTGAGGCACTTCCCCCAATCTTTTCAGCAATCGACCCTGGGGGGATGGATAGCCACCCGCTCCGGCGGCCACTTCGCAACTCTCTACACCCACATAGATGACCTGGTCGAAAGCGTGGCCTTGGTCACACCAGCCGGGAGGATGGAATCACGCCGCCTGCCAGGATCAGGCGCCGGTCCCAGCCCGGACCGTCTTGTGCTCGGATCGGAGGGTACCTTGGGAATAATCACCGAGGCCTGGGTGCGGCTGCAAGGTCGGGTCACCTTCAAGGCCACCGCCGGATTCCGCTTCCCGGACTTCCTCAAAGCCGCAGGGGCCGTGCGGGCGATTGCACAGGCAGGCCTGTTCCCGGCCAACGTACGGATCGTCGACGGAGTGGAACTACAGGTGAACGGGGCCGGGGACGGTTCGTTCACTCTGCTGGTGGTTTCTTTTGAGTCGGCCGACCACCCGGTCGACGCCTGGATGGACCGGGCCGAGCAGTGCTCCCGGGATAAAGGCGGCGTGCCCGATGTCGACTGGCGGACCAACCCGGACGCCCACCTGAGAGGAGCGGTCGGCGCCTGGCGTGACGCCTTCATCAAGATGCCGTACAACCGGGAGAACCTCACCCCCCGCGGAGTCATCTCGGACACCTTCGAGTCGGCTATCACATGGGACCGTTTCGAGTCCTTCTACCTCGCGGTCAAGGAGGCGACGCAACAGGCGATCCGGGAAGCCACCGGTCAAGAGGGGGCGGTGTCCTGCCGGTTCAGCCACGCATATCCGGACGGTCCCGCCCCCTACTTCGCCTTCCACTGCGCCGGACGTCCTGGATCCATGCTCGAACAGTGGAGCGACATCAAACGAGCCGTCTCGGACGCCGTGATAGACAACGGCGGCACCATCACTCATCACCACGCCATCGGACGCGATCACCAGCCGTGGTACGAGAAGCAGCGACCCAAGCTATTCGGCGATGTTCTGGCTCGGGCCAAGGCGCATTTGGACCCGAAGGGAATCCTCAATCCCGGAGTGCTCGTGCCAAGACCAGGTACCGCATCCACCCGAAGATCCTCTCCTTGGCTGCCGGCGTCCCCTAGCCGTTCAGGAACTTTGAAATGATGGCCACGCCCTCCCTCCCCCATAAACCAGGCCCGCCCGATCCGCAATGCTCGCGACTCCAGCCGACCGCCGCTATCTCGACCCGAAACGACCTATTGGGACCGAAGCGCCTCGGTGGGTGACAGACGGGCGGCCCGCACCGCCGGATAGAGACCGGCGATGGCCCCGATGATCAGGGTGGCAGCCATCCCTCCTCCCACGGCCAGCGGAGGGATGAGCGCCTGCCATCCCCGGTAGTTGGCGTAGGCCAAGGTGGCCGCCGATCCCAACGCCACCCCGCCTATCCCGCCCACCAGCGCCAGCAGCAGGGCTTCTCCCAAAAACTGCAGGGCGACGTGGCGACGGGTGGCGCCCAGCGCCCGGCGCAGCCCGATCTCGCCGCGCCGCTCCAACACCGAGATGACCATCACGTTGGCGATTCCCACCCCTCCCACCAGGAGGGAAACCGCCCCCAGACCCAGGAAGAGCTGGGTGAGAGCGGCGTCGGCCGCCTCCCGGGCCTCCAGTGCCTCCGAGGGGCGGTCCACCGACACCTCTTCGGGGTGCTGGGGATTGGCGGTAGCGGGAATCACGTCCATCACCGCGTCCACGAACTGGGGGTCGGTGCGTATGTAGGCGCTGGTGGGGATGTACTCGTGGTCGAGATAGGTCTCGGCGGCGGGGATGCCCACCAGCGCCGCCCGGTCGAGATTGGGGCTCAGGTCAAACTCGTCGAGTATCCCGATCACCCCGAACCACTGCTCCCCCAGCCACACCACCTCGCCTCTTTGCAGGGTGGTGACCCCCAGCCGTTCGGCCGCCACGGAGCCGAGCACCGTCACCGGATACTCGAAAGCGCCCTCGTCGAGGAAACGTCCCTCGGCCAGCGAACCGCCCAGGGTCTCCAACAGATTCAGGTCGACGGCGTGGACGACGATCCCGCTGGTCCGCCCGGCGGGAATCCGGTCGGTGCGATACACGAAGGCGGTGGGCACAATGCTCACTCCGGCGGTGGCCTGCACCGGTCCGATCCGCGAGAGCATGGGAACCGCGGTGTCCAAGAGCGTGCCGGTCCCCCTTCCGAACCCGAACCCGGCCTCCACGGTTATCAGGTTGGTGCCCAGCCGGTCCAGCTTGGCCAACAGGTCCCAGCGCGACGACTCGCTCAGGCCCAGCACCCCCACCACCGAGCCGATTCCGATCATGATGCCCAGCGCGGAGAGGCCGGCGCGCAGCTTTCGGGTGCGCAGACCCACCAGCGCGGTGCGCAGCAGATCGGCGGGATGAAGCCGGCTGGGAATGAGCGGAGCCGCCATCAGGCGGCGCTGTCGTGGCTGATCCGACCGTCGCGGACCTCCACCTTCCTCGGGAACCGGGCCGCCACCTCCAGGTCGTGGGTGATAACCACGATGGTGGAACCTCCCCGGTTGAGTTCCTCCAAAAGCCCAACTATGGAGTCCGACGCCTTGGAGTCGAGGTTGCCGGTGGGCTCGTCGGCCAGGATGATGGAGGGATTACCCACCAGCGCACGGGCGATGGCCACCCGCTGCTGCTCTCCACCCGACAGCTTGAAGGCAGGATGGTCGAGCCGGTGCCCCAGGCCCACCTGCCGAAGGGCGCGGCGGGCCGCCGCCCGGCGTTCCCGGATTGGGGCGCCGGTGTAGAGCATTCCGTCCGAAACGTTCTCGGTGGCGCTCAGCCCGCCCTGGAGGAAGAAACTCTGAAATACGAACCCGATGTGCTGGGAGCGGATGGCCGAGAGCTTACGGTCGGACAACTCGTTGATTGCATAGCCCGCTACTTCTATCTTCCCCTCCGAGGGCCGGTCGAGGGTACCCATGATGTGGAGGAGGGTGGACTTACCGGATCCGGAGGGACCCACCACCGCCATCAGCTCCCCCATGCCCACCTCAAAACTGATCCGGTCGAGAACTCGGAGGGGTGGGGTGAGAGGGAACTCCTTGGTCACCTCCCGGAGCGACAGCACCACCTCGCCGCGGCGGGGGTGGTCTGTACTCACGGGACGACTACCCGGTCTCCCGGCCCGAGGGCATCGGTGGTGATCTCCACCAACCCGTCGGCGAACAGCCCGGTCTCCACTCCCACCAGCCGGGTATCGCCGGACTCATCGACCGCCTCCACCGCGTAGCCCCCTTCGGCCAGAGCCAGCAGGGCGGTCACCGGCACCGCCAGCGCCTGCTCCGCCGAATCGGTCACCACCTTCACCTTCACCGGGGCCTCCTCCAACCCCTGGGCGGCGGAGGGGTCATCCAGGGCGATCAGCACCTCGAAGACGGTCTCCCCGTTCTGCAAGGTAGAGGCCACCCCCGACACAGAGGTGACCGTGGCCACCACCTCTGTCCCGTCGGGAAGCTCCACTGTTACCTGCTCACCAACTTCCAACTCTCCCTGGTCGGCGGCGGGCAGGTCGAGTGTGACCACCGAGGAAGCCGCCGCCGCCTCCAACACCACCCCACCCGGGGAAACCTGCTGACCAACGCGTCTCACCAGATCGGTGACCAGGAGCGGCTCGGGTAGAAACACCACTTCTCCTAGCTCCACTACCCCATCAGGCTCGGCCCCCACCGCCTCCTGCCACTCCAACACCGCCAACCGAGTAGCGCCATCAAACACCCCATCCACCACCAAACCAGCACCACCAAAACCCAACCCCAACAATCCCTTCTCCAACTGCAACACATCACTACCCGACAACAACTCTGCACCAGCCACCTCCAACACCACCCCACCCGGCACAACCTGCCGGCCAAGCTCCGCCACCACCGAAGTCACCAACACCCCACCGCCGGCACCCGACAAAAACACCACCTCACCCAAATCCACCACCCCATCAGGCTCGGCCCCTACCGCCTCCTGCCACTCCAACACCGCCAACCGAGTGCCACTGTCGAACACCCCATCCACCACCAAACCAGCACCACCAAAACCCAACCCCGCCAAACCCTGCTCCAACTGCAACACATCATCACCCGACAACAGCCCCGAACCAGCCACCTCCAACACCACCCCACCCGGCGCAACCACATCACGCATTTCCGCCACCACCGAAGTCACCAACACCCCACCGCCAGCACCCAACAAAAACACCACCTCACCCAAATCCACCACCCCATCAGGCTCGGCCCCCACCGCCTCCTGCCACTCCAACACCGCCAACCGAGTGCCACTGTCGAACACCCCATCCACCACCAAACCAGCACCACCAAAACCCAACCCCAACAATCCCCTCTCCAACTGCAACACATCACCCCCCGACAACAGCCCCGAACCAGCCACCTCCAACACCACCCCACCCACCGCAACCACATCACCGTCCTCGGCCAGCACCTCCGTCACCAACATCCCACCGCCAGCACCCGACAAAAACACCACCTCACCCAAATCCACCACCCCATCAGGCTCAGCCCCCACCGCCTCCTGCCACTCCACCACCGCCAACCGAGTAGCACCATCAAACACCCCATCCACCACCAAACCAGCACCACCAAAACCCAACGCCAACAATCCCTTCTCCAACTGCAACACATCACCCCCCGACAACAACTCCAAACCAGCCACCTCCAACACCACCCCACCCGGCGCAACCTGTTGGCCAACCTCCGCCACCAACGAAGTCACCAACATATTTCCACTCATGAACACCACTTCACCTAGCTCCACCACCCCATCAGGCTCGGCGCCCACCGCTTCCTGCCATTCCACCACCGCCAACCGGGTAGCGCCATCGAACACCCCATCCACCACCAAACCAGCACCACCAAAACCCAACCCCAACAATCCCCTCTCCAACTGCAACACATCATCACCCGACAACAGCCCCGAACCAGCCACCTCCAACACCACCCCACCCGGCGCAACCACATCACGCATTTCCGCCACCACCGAAGTCACCAACACCCCACCGCCGGCACCCAACAAAAACACCACCTCACCCAAATCCACCACCCCATCAGGCTCGGCCCCCACCGCCTCCTGCCACTCCAACACCGCCAACCGAGTTGCACCATCAAACACCCCATCCACCACCAAACCAGCACCACCAAAACCCAACCCCAACAATCCCCTCTCCAACTGCAACACATCACCCCCCGACAACAACTGCGAACTAGCCACCTCCAACACCACCCCACCCACCGCAACCACATCACCGTCCTCGGCCAGCACCTCCGTCACCAACGCCCCACCGCCAGCACCCGACAAAAACACCACCTCACCCAAATCCACCACCCCATCAGGCTCGGCCCCCACCGCCTCCTGCCACTCCAACACCGCCAACCGAGTAGCACCATCAAACACCCCATCCACCACCAAACCAGCACCACCAAAACCCAACCCGGCCAAACCTTCCTCCAACTGCAACACATCATCGCCCGACAAAAACTGCGAACCGGCCACTTCCACCACCACCTCACCCGCTACCACCGCATCACCCTTTTCCGCCACCACCGAAGTCACCAACACCTGGCCGCCCGACAAAAACACCACCTCACCCAAATTCACCACCCCATCTTCTTCGATGCCCACATCCTCCTGCCAACGTTCCACCATCTCTTTGGTTTGGTAAGTGAAAATCCGATCGACCTTGACCTCGTGTTCCTTGTTGTAACCCATGATCGATAGGGTGTATTCGAGCTGTTCCACGTCCTCGCCTCTGAACTCGTTGTCGGGGAGGTATCTGATGTCGCGGTATGCGGGGAAATCCCCAACGAAGAAGAAGACAGGGGTGGTGTTGATCTCGAAGAGCGCTTCGCCGTAACGAAGAGTCAATCCCTCGGCAGGCACCCAGGTAACTGTTCCCGGGGAGGGAGCGGCGATGCGTTCGGGATCATTGGTCACCGCCAGTGGACGGTATTGGGCTATGTCACCGGGCATAACCGCCACCGGTTCGTCGTCAAGCTCGAAGAGCACATCCCCAAACCCGATAAGGGATCCGATCTCCGGGGTGGCGCTAACCCGTCCCGCTTTCGGCGACCCGACGGCGTCACTCCCCTCCGATAACGCCATCCTCCGATAAAAGGGGACGCTGCCCTCCAACACCACCACCGGATCACCATCCACCTCAAACAAAACATCACCAGACCGAACAACAACCCCCTCACCCACCACCGAAGTCACCACCCCACCAGCCCCAGAAACCACCCGCTCCGGCACCTCCGACGGACGCAAATCCCGATAAGCCGCCCCCTCACCCTCCAACACCACCACCGGATCACCATCCACCTCAAACAAAACATCACCAGACCGAACAACAACCCCCTCACCCACCACCGAAGTCACCACCCCACCAGCCCCAGAAACCACCCGCTCCGGCACCTCCGACGGACGCAAATCCCGATAAGCCGCCCCCTCACCCTCCAACACCACCACCGGATCACCATCCACCTCAAACAAAACATCACCAGACCGAACAACAACCCCCTCACCCACCACCGAAGTCACCACCCCACCAGCCCCAGAAACCACCCGCTCCGGCACCTCCGACGGACGCAAATCCCGATAAGCCGCCCCCTCACCCTCCAACACCACCACCGGATCACCATCCACCTCAAACAAAACATCACCAGACCGAACAACAACCCCCTCACCCACCACCGAAGTCACCACCCCACCAGCCCCAGAAACCACCCGCTCCGGCACCTCCGACGGACGCAAATCCCGATAAGCCGCCCCCTCACCCTCCAACACCACCACCGGATCACCATCCACCTCAAACAAAACATCACCAGACCGAACAACAACCCCCTCACCCACCACCGAAGTCACCACCCCACCAGCCCCAGAAACCACCCGCTCCGGCACCTCCGACGGACGCAAATCCCGATAAGCGGGAATCACCCCCGCCATCGAGAACACCGGCTGTTCATTGATCTCGAATAGCGTTCGACCGGCCTCGATGATCTCCCCGGTTTCGACGACGGCGGTCACCACCCCACCCAACTGGGAAACGATCGGGTCGGCGTCGGGGCGGCCCAGGGTGGCCGAGTACTCCTCCACCTCCACCAAATCGGTCCGCACCACTTCGGCCAGCCCGAGAGCGGACTTCTCCACCGGTTCAACCGAAGGGGGCTCGGAGAGACTGTTCCATATCACTACCACGCCCGCCGATGCGACTCCCAGTATCGCCAGCACCACCCACAGACGCCGCCGTCTCATGAGACTGGCTGGGGTATCGGCGACGGCACAATAACGAGAAACGACACGGGGACGCCCGGGGTGGCTAGCCCCCTGGACCCAGCCCGGCCACGATATCCTGGCAGGCTTCGGCGGCAGCCTCGAAGGCGGGATCCGTGAAATCGAAATCGTTACCGAAGGGATTGCCCGGGCTTGAAAAGTCCGGATCGGGCAAGTCGAAGCCTTCTTCCCGGACGCATTCCGCGAACTCCAACAAAATATCCTCAAAGTCGGCCGGATCAGGAACGTCGAACCGGCTGATGATCGCCTGCAGATAGTCATCACACTGAGCGAGTAACTCCCCTATCTCTTCCTGACTCATGCCCTCGAACGGGTCCTCGGCCCCCGGAGGGGGCTGCAAGCTGACGTTTCCCTGCGCGTCCACAGTCGGATCGGGGAAGTCGGCAATCCCTTGATCGCGCATGCACTGGGAGAACAGCAGGAACACCTCCTCGTCGGAGAGTTCCGACAAATCCTCCTGGGAAACGCTGTCGGCAGCAGTCGTTGTGGGCGAGGGTACCTTGGTAGCGGTGTCCTCGGAACCCTCCGCGGCAGTAGTGGTAGCCGAGGACTCAACCGACGCTGCGGTGGTAACGGTGGTAACGGTCGTAGTCGGTGCAGTCGAGACGGTGGATGACTCCAGAGTGGCGACGCCCTCCGCCTCGCCGTCGTCATCCCCGCCCCCACAGGCGGCCATCAGCATCACCATCAACGCTACTCCCGAAAGCTTGCGCGAAGTGTCCATGATCTCCATATCTTATGAAGCGCGGAAACCACCAGGATCGCGCTGCTGCGTCTGGCGGCCTGGCCGGTCCGAACTCATCCGCCCCCCTCCGCGCTTCCGCCACCGCCCCTCCCAAAGCCTCCCGGACCTGGTCGGCCCAGGCCGCTTTGGCAATCCTCGGCAGCAGCTTGGAAATCGGGGTCGCGGAAGTCGATGTCGCCGAAAGGATTGCCTCCCGAAGTGAAATCGGGATCGGGCAGCTCAAATCCCCCCTCCCGGACACACTGGGCGAACTCCAAAAGGTCGTCCTCCCGCTCGGCGGGGTCGGGCTGATCGGCCTGCCCGACAATGGCCTCCAGGAACTGGCTGCACGGGGAGACCAGTTCCTGCACTTCCTCCCGGCTCAGACTTGCGAAGGGCCCGCTTCCCTGGGGCCCGCCTCTTAACCTAAGGGAAAGTCGGCCGTCCGAGTCGACGGAGGGATCAGGAAAATCCACGCCATGATCGCGCATGCATTGAGCGAACGCCAATGCCGACTCCTCGTTGGACAGCTCTTCGGAGTCGGTGTCCGTCTCCTCGGATGCAGTTTCGGCCTGGGTGTCGGGTGCGGCCGCCACATCCCCCACCGCGGCGAATAAAGTGGTGTCCGACGAATCGCGGCCGGCGCTTTTGTCCGTCGGGGCGGGAGTCTGATCCAGGGAAGCCACCCCGCCTGGACCGCCCTCCTCCGAACCTCCACAGGAGGCCGCCGCCAACCCAGCCAGAACCAGGGCCGCCATCCATGTTCGTCTCCCAGGAGCACTCATGCGGACATTATGGCTGCCTCTGGTAAAAGGGATGTAAAAAGACCGCCGACCGCCCCCATCCGGGCGGCTGGCGCCTCACCATAGAATCAACAGTCAAGTTGACTCTGCGTTCTCTTCTTCGTCACCGACAGTCCACGGGTGCCCCGATCAAGGTGGGCATAGTGGGCGCCGGGCAGATGGGTGAAGGACTGGCCATCACCATGGAGCGGATGGAGGGAATGGGCGCCTACGTGATAGCCGACCGGGGAAGCGGTCGGTCGGCGGCCATTTATCGCTCGGCGGGAATCCGCGAGTCGGACATCGTCAAAACCGACGACATCGACCGGGCGGCGGCGGCAATCTACGACGGCAAGCGGGTCTCTACCACCAATCCCGCCCTGGCCAGCGCCCCGCCCCTGGACATCACGGTGGAGGCCACCGGCCTGCCGGAGATGGGGGCCAAGGTAGCCATCGAGGCCATCGAGGCGGGAAAACATGTTATGCAGATGAATGTGGAGGCCGACGCCACCGTGGGGGCCATCCTCCGTCATCGGGCCCGGGAGGCCGGGGTGGTGTACACCCTGTCGGGCGGGGACGAGCCGGGCGCGATCGCGGAACTTTACGAATTCGCCGTCACCTTGGGATTCGAGGTGGTTAGCGTCGGAAAGGGAAAGAACAATCCGCTGATCCCCACCGCCAACCCTGACAACGTAGCCGATACCGCCCATCGCCAGATGATGAACCCCAAGATGCTGGCTTCTTTCGTGGACGGCAGCAAAACGATGATGGAGATGACCACCATCTCCAACGCCATTGGCTTCCTCCCCGATGTGCGGGGCATGCACGGCCCCAAGGTGACGCCCGACACCCTTGCTCACACTTACATTCCCCAAGCCGACGGGGGAATCCTCTCGGATACAGGCCGGGTTGACTATGGGCTGGGGATCGCCCCCGGAGTTTTCCTGGTGTTCACCACCGACCACCCCAAGCTGGTGCGAGACCTCCGGTATCTGAAAGTGGGCGAAGGTCCCTACTGGGCCCTGTACCGCCCCTATCACCTCACCAGCCTGGAGACTCCCCTCTCCATCGCCAAAGCGGTGCTTCGTGGGGAAACCACCTTGGCCACCGATCGGCCACCCTCGGCCGAGGCCATAACGATCGCCAAGAAGGATCTGAGAAGCGGGGAGAGAATAGACGGGATTGGAGGGTTTTGTGTGTATGGGGTGATCGAAAGAGCCGTTGTCGCCCGCAGAGAGAACCTGCTACCTCTGGGCCTGGCGAGCGGCGCCCAAATCGTCAACGACCTCCAAGCGGGCGCTCCTCTGACTTACGGGGATGTGGCGCTCGACGAATCGTATACCATCCCTTCTCTAAGGCGGGAACAAGACACCCTCATGTTCGGGGATGTCCAAAACAGCGCTTCCATAGGCTAAGACCTGTAAAGAAACCAAGGGCAGGAGACCAGGAGAACTGACATGAACATCACAACTGTGGGGGTGGTTGGAGGGGGCCTGATGGGATCCGGAATCGCCGAGGTGTGCGCTCGGGCCGGGAGCGAGGTAACCGTGGTGGAAGCCGACTCGCAACGGGCCGAGGCGGCCTATAGTCGCATCGCCCGCTCCATGGGGAAAGCCGTGGCCCGGGGAAAGATGGCCGCCGAAGAACAGGCGCAGGCTCTCGCCCGAGTGAGCGTCACCGACGACCTGGAAAGCCTGGCCAACAGCCAGCTGGTGATAGAGGCGGTCTTGGAGGTGGAGGACCTCAAGCTCGAAATCTTCCGACGGCTGGACCGGATCGTCGAGGAATCCAAGGCGATTCTTGGCTCGAACACCTCTTCCATCCCCATTGCCCGGATTGCCGCCGCCACTTCCCGTCCCGAACAGGTGGTGGGCATCCACTTCTTCAACCCGGCGCCGGTCATGAAACTGGTGGAGATCATCCCGGCAGTCACCACCTCTCCCGAAACCCTCCGCATCGTCAAGGAGTACGCCTCCAACCAACTGGGCAAAAAGGTGGTGCTCTCCCGCGATCAGGCAGGCTTCGTGGTGAACGGGCTGCTGACCCCCTACCTGATGTCGGCGGTGCGCATGCTGGAATCGGGCGTTGCCACCCGCGAAGACATCGACCTGGCCATCAAACTGGGCACCAACCACCCCATGGGTCCTTTCGAACTCGCCGACTTCATCGGGCTTGACACCATATGCGAGATCGGCAAAGTCCTCTACGAGGAGTTCAAGGATCCAACCGCCGCTCCCCCACCGATGCTGATCCGCCTGGTGGAAGCCGGCTGGACAGGCCGCAAAAGCGGCCGCGGCTTCTACACCTATGGGTAACGGGGCAAACGGATGAGAGGATTGTGGAGTCCCAGTCGGATGGTGGAGTCTTTATGAGACCGCTTGGACCGGCCCGCCCGGATGGAATGGATCGACACCACCCATGGGGAGGGTGACACGGCATACATCGAAGGGCGGATGACCGAGGGTTCATCCGGGGCGTTAGGGGACGGAGAATGGGACCGCCACCTATCCTAACCCTTGAGAGTGCCCGGGGAGGCTGGCTCATCGCCGACCACGACCGGCCATCGCACGACGGCCCGAAGAAGAACTCGCCATGACCATACTCACAGTTGTCGGAGTGTTCGCCCCGGCGTTGTTAATAGTGCTGTACAAGGCGTCGGTCCCCGAGCCGATCCCGGATGTCGAAGGCGACAGCGTGGTTCGCCGGTCAGTTCGCTTGTTCTCGTGGTTCCCGTACTGGTTACTGCTGGCCCTGGTGATCATCGTGGGGATCGGGCTGAGCGGCTTGCTCGCCTCGGTGATTCCGGGCGGTCCGGTCACGGCCGGGACAGAGCCTTCGGGGGTGGCCCTATGGCTCTCTTTCGTCTTCGCGGGCGGCCCGGCCCTGTTCGCGGTAGCCCGTTGGGTCCGTCGCTCCCTCGACTCTCCAGGGGAGCCCACCCCACGCGGCTGGCCCCCCTACCTGAATGTGGCCACCCTGATGGGTCTGATCCTGGGGGGAGAAAGCGCCGCAGAGATGGCCTGGGGTGTGTTGGGGGTGGTGGAGTTCAACCCGCACTCGCTCGCCCGCTCGGTGGTTTGGGGCGCGGTGTGGTTCATCCACTACCGAATAGCAGAGAGATACGGGCATACAGGTCACCTCCGCCTGGGAGTACTGATCGGAGCGCTGGCGGGGCTTGCGCTGCTAGCCTCGGGCGCCCTGCGGGGGCTGGGGCATTTCCTCCTCGGGTGGATCAACCAAGCGGCCGGCCGGGCGGCCTTGCTCTCCGAATTGGGCGATCAAATGTTCCGGGCGCTGGTCGAGATAGTGATCGGCGGCGCCATTTGGGCCCGCTACTGGTTCTTCGCGGGGTTACGGTTCGAAAAAGATACCCTATGGCACGGGTACGTGGTGCTGGTTGGCGTGCTGGGCAGCCTACTGATCGCGCTGACCGCGGTTGGGGTGCTGGCAGCCTCGGTGCTCGATTGGTTCCTGGGAGAAGGCTCCGACCCGGCGGCGGTCCACTTCGCCGAGGCGCCCTGGTCGCTTAGCTTTCTGATCGTCGCCGGTGCGCTCTGGGCCTACCACCGCGCCGTGGTCCGCACCGAGCCTGTTGCCATCGGGAGCGAGGTGGACCGGTTTCACGACTACGCCGCCGCCGGCGCCGGCCTGCTCGCTACGGTGAGCGGCGTGGTGGGGGTGATCGCCGTCCTTATTCAAGTCCTGACATCGGCGGAGATCACGCGCCCTTGGGGCGGCGCCACCCTGTTCAACGCCCTGGCACTGCTGCTGGTAGGAGTACCGGTGTGGTGGCGCTACTGGTCGATGGCGCAAAACCACCGAGCCGCCCAGCCCGAGACCAAGGTGCGGTCACCCACCCGGCGCATCTACCGCTTCTTCATGATCGCCTTGGTGTTCATCCCCGGGCTGTTCGTCGCGCGCGAATTCCTTACCGGGTTGACAGGCGGAGACCTGGCCTCGACTCTGTACAACGTTCGGGTCGAAGTCGGGCTGATGGCAGCGGCCGGAGCGGCAATGGCTCTTCGCTGGACGACCATCCGCGACCGGGGTCTGGCCGTGAAAAGGAAAGAAGTGGTGCGCTCGGTGACTCTGGTTGGGTCGGCAAGTAAGGACCTGGCCCACACCGTCGCAGAGCGAACCGATATGAAGGTCCACCACTTTAAGCGGCCGGACATAGAGGCGGGCTTCTCCCCCAGCCAGGTGATCGCCGCTATCGAATCGGCCGGACGCGACCAACTGCTGATCCTCGCCCGCCCCGAAGGGCCCGAAGTGATACCCATGCCGAAAGGGTACTCCCACTTCGTCCCCGCCGAGGTCCCGGACGGACTAGCGGTAGTGACTCTGGTGGGGTCCGCAAATCAGGACCTGGCCCACACCGTCGCAGAGCGAACCGGTGTGGAACTGTGGATCTTTGAACGCCCGGACGTGGATGTGGGCTTCTCCCCCGACGAGGTGATCGCCGCTATCGCATCCGCCGGACACGAGCATCTGCTGATCCTCGCCCGCCCCCAGGGGCCCGAAGTGATACCCTTGCCCCCCTACGCAGCAGGCGACTTCCTCCTGAGTTTCCTCGATCCCTAGGTGTCCAGCAACCCCGGCAAACCCGCGGCGCACCTTCCGGCACTGCGCCGAGCCGACGTTTGTTTTCACCCTCCGGCGTCGTCGCAGACCACCGGAACAAGTCGGTTCGCCCGACGCAGCTCACGGGTGGACTCTGCGCGGCCCCCTGCCGATAGGCGGAACCCGGACGCCATCACCAGGTCACGGTCGGTCCATTTCATCCGATCCCGCCTGACGCTCGTGCTGGTCTCCCATCTTGAAAGGCTGTTCAGACCTGAGGGATCGTTGGATTGGTAGATTGGGCCGCGTCGGAGATAGGAGCCATATGAGTCAGGCCAAGTACGGGATCACCTTGTCCAACCGCAGTGTGCTGTTGGGGATGTCCACGGTTGGGGAGATGCTCGAACCGGCCGCCGAGGCTGACCAAGCGGAGGTGTGGGACTCGGTGTGGTTGGGAGACTCGATCTTCGCCAAGCCGAGACTTGACGCTTTCGTGGCGCTGGGCGCACTGGCGGCCCGCACCGAGCGGGTAAAGCTGGGAGTCGGGTGCATGGCAAGCACACCCCTGAGAGACGCCCTTCTGATGGCCTATCAGTGGCTCAGTTTCGACTTTGTCTGCGCCGGCCGCTCCACGGTGACCCAGTGGCAACCTTCACATGCCAGTTTCATGTCCTGCTCCTTCGGTGGAGGCGTCCCTGGATCGCAACCTTAGGAGAATGCGTGGGCACGGCAAAACCCGGAAATACCCTTCCAAATTGTCGCCCTTATCAGCAGTTAGAAGCTCCGTTAGCCTTGTTGTGGTCATATGAATTCCATGGGTCAGGGGCCAAGTTACTACAACGCCCGGGCCGAAACCATGAGAGCCGCGTTACTGCTGGGCATTGGCGGACCCGAGATGGTGGAGGTCCGAGACAACCTACCGGTACCTCGGGCCGGCCCCGGCGATGTACTGGTGCGGGTGGCCGCCTGCGGTATCAACAACACCGACATCAATACCCGGGTGGGTTGGTACAGCCGCTCAGTCACCACTGCCACCACCGAATCCGGCTATGCGAAAGCCGATCCCCACGATGTGGGTTGGGGTCGGCAGGGGTTGTCCTTCCCCCTTATTCAAGGCGCCGATATTGCGGGAGTGGTGGTGGAAGTCGGAGACGGGGTCAGTTCTGATCTCATCGGGCGCCGAGTGCTAGTCGATCCTTGGCTGCGAGATCGGGACCATCCTGACGACCCTGAGCTGGCCGGGTATCTGGGAAGCGAGAGCAACGGCGGCTTCGCTGAGTACTGCCCTGTGCCGAGCGAGAACGTCTATACGATCTCTACCGACCTCTCAGATATGGAATTGGCCACCTTCCCTTGCTCGTGGTCGACCGCCGAGCACATTTTGCAACGAGCCTGCCTCCGGAAGGGGGAGTCGATTGCCGTGCCAGGGGCATCCGGCGGTGTGGGTAGCGCCCTGGTGCAGCTCGCCAAGCTGCGCGGCGCCCGAGTAGTCGCCATAGCAAGCGCCGACAAACTCGATCAGGTAAGAGGACTCGGCGCCGATCAGGTCGTGGCTCGACAGGTCGGCAAAGTTACCGAGGCCGCGATGGAGGCCAACGGGGATCGATTCCATGTGGTCGCCGACATTGTGGGCGGGGACGACTTCGGGGGCTGGCTGGAGGCATTGCATCGCAGGGGACGGTATGTCACTTCCGGCGCCATAGCCGGGCCGATTGTGGAACTCGATCTGCGCACTCTTTACCTGAAGGACTTAAGGCTCCACGGCGCCACTGTCTACAAACCCCAGGTTTTCTCCGACCTCGTGGGCTACATCGAGCGAGGGGAAGTCCGGGCGATCGTAGGTGGCGCCTACCCGCTCTCGGATATCCACACCGCCCAAGAGGCTTTTCTCGCCAAAGGCCACGTAGGCAGCTTGGTCATCACCATCTGATTCTATATAAACGCAGGCTCGGCAGCTCGTGGAACCGTCCCGCAGTACCATCATGCCTGTGGCGCGCCGCAAACTGGACCGGGCATGCTCGATTGGCTGCTGACCGGCGGCACGGTGATCGACGGAACCGGGCGTTCCGGTTTCCGTGCGGATGTGGGCCTGGCGGGGGATCGCATCGCGGCGGTCGGACCCCTGGACGGCCGGGAGGCGCAGCGAAGAGTCGACGTGAGCGGCTTGGTGATTTGTCCCGGCCTTATCGACGTCCATTCCCATTCGGAGTTTTCCCTGCTGCGGGGTGACGGTCTTGAGCCCCGCCTCCGGCAGGGAATCACCACCGACCTGATGGCGCCCGACGGTTTCGCCTACACTCCCCTCTCGCCGTCCCGCCTGGCAGAGATGAAGGCATACCTGACGGTGTTCAACGGGGCTCCGGAAGAGGATTGGGATTGGTCCGACACCGCGGGGTACCTAGCGCTGTTCGAGGGGCAGGTGGGGATCAATCTGGTTCCCCAGGTGGGATTCAACGCGGTGCGGGCGGAAGCGGTGGGATGGGATCCCCGCCCAGCGACGCATGCCGAGATCGAACACATGCAGGCGCTCACCCGCCAAGTCATGGAGGAAGGGGCCTGCGGAATCCAGGCGGGCCTCGACTACTTTCCCTCCGGGCATGCAGTCACCGAAGAGTTGGTGGCGGTGGCGCGGGTGGTGGCGGAGTACGACGGGGTTTACTCGTCACATGTCCGGGGTAACCGGGGGGATGTTGCATCCGGCGTCCGGGAGGCGCTCTCGGTCGGTCGAGAGGCTGATATCCCGGTCCATATCTCCCATCTGTTCGGATCGGACCGGCTCTACCAGGAACTGGTGGAAGCCCGTAAGGAGGGAATCGACGTCACCTTCGACGCCTACCCGTACATGGCGGCCAGCAGCCACTTGGCCTTCTGCCTTCCGCAGTGGGTCGATCAGGGTCCGCCCGACCGGGTGATCGAAGTGCTGGCGGACCCTGAAGTTCAATCACGCGTGGCTCCTGACATCGAAAGTTTCTTCGAGGGTTATGTCTCCCGACCCCGGGACGCTTTCTTCTCATGCCTCCCCGACGGGCCCTACCGCTACCTGGAGGGTCGATCGCTCCAAGAGGCGATCGGAACGGTCGGAGAAACGCTCGTGGAGACGGTCTGCCGGCTTTTGGTGGAGTGCCGGATGCGAGTGCTGATGGTGTACCGCTGGAACGACGAGGCCAAGCTCCGCCGGGCCATGACCCATCCCCTGGGAATGGTGGCCTCCGACAGCGTGTTCCTGGGGAGCTACCCGCATCCGAGAGGATTCGGCGCCCATGCCCGGGTGCTGTCACACCTGGTCCGTGAAAAGGGATGGCTGGAGTTGCCGGACGCCATACGGAGGATGACCGGTATGCCGGCCGCCCGGTACGGTCTGGCCGATCGAGGGGTCATCCGGCCAGGAGCCGCTGCCGATCTGGCAGTCTTCCACCCGGACCGGATCGAGGACCGGGCCACGTTCGAAAACCCCCGCTCAAACGCGGCCGGAATGGACTACGTGTTCGTCAACGGCCGAGCGGCCATCAAAGCAGGCCACCTGGCCGACACCACCGCCGGACGGGTGCTGCGCAGAGCAGGTACCTAACCGACTTGCCCTGGAGAGCGGGGAGGATATGGCAAAACAAACGCGCAGGATACGTCACAAACTAGGAGATGGCTAAGCCTCGTCACGACCGTTCAGCGAGTTGAGGCCACCTCCGCCGGGGGCCAGGGCCAGGCATACCAAAGCCGAAGGCACAAAAAGCAAGCGACTAAGAAGGGATCGCCAACCTAGTTGAACCCAGCAGACCGGAATCGTACAGACGACCCCCTCCCCGAACCCTTGTGACTAGCCAGGGTCGGGGGTGTATAGATGACCCATGCGAGAGGCTTTGGTCTCCAGATAGTGGCGGTTTTGGTCGTTGGGGGTTACCACCAGGGGAATACGCTTTCGGATGGTCAATCCGTACCCCTCGATTCCCGCACGCTTGATGGGGTTGTTGGTCAACAGGTTCATCGACCTGACCCCCAGGTCATAGAGGATCTGGGCACCTACCCCGTAGTCACGGGAGTCCACCGGCAACCCCATGTTCTGGTTGGCCTCCACCGTGTCCAATCCCTGGTCCTGAAGGTTGTAGGAGACCAACTTGGGGAAGAATCCGATCCCCCGACCTTCATGTCCCCTAATGTAAAGCACCACCCCCCGACCCTCGATCGCCACCTTGGCCATCGCCAGGCTCAACTGCTCCCCACAATCACAGCGCAGGCTGGCGAACACATCACCGGTAAGACACTCGGAGTGAACCCTCACCAACACGTCTTCTCCATCCCCGATGTCCCCCTTCACCAGGGCTACATGTTGTCGGCCGTCCACCAGGGAGTGATACCCCACCGCGTTGAACTCCCCGACCCGGGTGGGCACCCGGGCCGTAACCACCCGCTTCACCAGCTTTCCCTCCATCTTGCGGCGATAAGAGATCAGATCGGCAACTGACCCGATCAGCAGTTGATGCTCCTCTGCGAACACCTGCAGGTCTTTCAGCTTGGCGACTTCGCCCTGATCGTTCATCACCTCCGCGATCACCCCCGCCGGATAGAGACCTGCCAGACGAGCCAGATCCACAGCCGCCTCGGTATGACCGGCTCGCCTCAGCACTCCTCCCGGCTGGTAGCGAAGCGGGTAGACATGACCGGGCCGGGCAATATCGGAGGGACAAGTCTGCGGATTGATCATCACTTGCACCGTCCGGGTGCGGTCGGAAGCGGAGATCCCGGTGGTGACCCCGTAGCGGGCATCCACCGCCACGGTGAAGGCAGTTTGCTCGTCTGAGGGATGGCGACGGGGGGTCATGAGAGGAATCTCCAGCTCATCGAGACGCTCGCCCACGATGGGAAGACAAACTATTCCGCTGGTGTGACGGATCAGAAACCCCATCTGCTTGGTGGTGACCTTTTCAGCCGCCACGATGAGATCTCCCTCGTTTTCCCGATCAGGATCGTCCACCATAATCACCATATGCCCCTCCCGAATCGCCTTGAGCAACACGGGGATGGATGCGAACTTCAACTGCTAAACCTCAAGAGCCTCTCGACGTATTTGGCCAGAATATCCACCTCAACATTAGCCCGATCTCCGACCCCCAAATCCCGCAAGGTGGTTTCAGCCAGGGTATGGGGTATCAGGGCAACCTCGAAAGAACCTGGCCCCACCGCGGTAACGGTCAATGCCACCCCGTCCACCGCCACCGATCCCTTGGAGACCAGATAGCGCTCCAGACCGTCGGGGATCGACAGCGACACTCTCTTGCTCCGGCCTTCCGGCTGGATTTTGGTCACCACCCCCACCGCGTCGATATGTCCCTGCACCACATGTCCATCCAGCCTTCCTCCCACCCGAACCGGGCGTTCCAGGTTGACGGACGAACCTTCCGTCGCCTCGCCGAGGTTGGTGCGGGCCAGCGTCTCCGCCACCGCCTCTATCCGGAATCGGGGAGGCTCGACCGAGACGGCGGTGAGACAGATCCCGTTGATCGCCACCGAATCCCCCACTACCAGATCTTCGGCGATCATCGGCGCCTCGACTGTCAGCCGTCTTCCCCGTTCGGTTCTCTCATAGGCCACCACCCGCCCCACCTGGGCAACGATCCCCGTAAACATCAGGCATTCTCCTTTCGACGTCTCCACTCCACCCTGAGATCTTCTCCCACCCGCTGCACATCCTCTATTATGACCTCCCGGGCATCCGACAGCGTGGAAAAGGCGCCCCGCATGACCGGCCAGCCCTCACCTCCGGCCATCCGGGCAGCCAGGTAGAAAACCCCCCGGTCGACCAGTCCCTCGGCCCACAAGGCGCCCGCCAGCAAGGGACCTCCTTCCACCAGCACCTCCAAAATCCCCCGTGCAGCCAAGGCCCGCGCTGCGGTAGCCAGATCCACCAGCCCCTCCGCGCCAGGCGCGATCACCTGCCGCTCGGAGGGGAACGCATCTGTCGGCCAGGGAACGACCACCAGAGGATTACGATCCCAAAGCTTTCGGGCGGCGGGCAGCGGGGAGCGCCCGGCCACCACCACCGCCTCCGGCTGGGGACCCCGATAACCGTTGATCCGCACCGTCAGCCGCGGATCGTCATCCCGAAGTGTGCCGGCGCCCACCATCACTGCGTCGGCCGAGGCACGCAGGCGATGGCCGTCGAGCCGGGCGGCGGTCCCCGATATCCACTGGGAAGTCCCGTCGCGGGCCGCGATCCAACCGTCCAGGGTGGCGGCAGCCTTGAGCGTGAACCTGGGTCGACCGGTACGACGGTGATGGAAATAGCCAGGATCGGCGGCCTCCACCTCTTCGGTGAGCAGGGGACCCACCACCTCCACCCCGGCTGATTCCAAGAGGGCTTTGCTTCGTCCCGAAACCCGCCGGTCGGGGTCCGAAGCGCCCACCACCACCGATTCCACTCCCGAACCCGGGATCCGGTCGACACAGGGCGGCGTGCGTCCGAAATGCACGCAAGGCTCCAAAGTGGTGATCAACACCCCTCCTTTGGCGCGCTCCCCCGCCTCATCCAGAGCCAGCCTCTCGGCATGAGGGCTGCCCGGCCCCCGGTGAACCCCGCTTCCCACCTGCCGCCCGTCGCAGTCCAAAACCAGGGCGCCTACCCGCGGATTGGGATGGGGATGGGCGCCAATCGCCAACCCCAAGGCCCGGCGGAGCATCCGCCGCTGCTCGGCGGGAGTCAACCCCATAGCGGTCTAGCTGCTGTCCGCAGAGGAGGAAAGCGCACCGGAGATCGCTTTCCGCAACATCCGGACCGCCTCAACGGGATCAGCCTGGGCGAAAATGGCGGTGCCCGCCACGAAGACGTCCGCGCCGGCCACCGCGGCCAACGGGGCGGTCTCCGGGGTAATTCCGCCGTCTATCTGAAGGGCAGTCTCCAAGCTCTCCTCGTCTATCCAGCGACGAATGGTCTCCACCTTGGAAAGAGTCTCCGGCATAAAGGACTGTCCTCCGAAACCCGGCTCAACCGACATCACCACCACCATGTTCAGCCCGGAAAGATAGGGGCGAACCACCGAGGGGGGAACTGCGGGAGAAAGCGCCAGGCCGAACCCCATCCCCAGCTCTCCGGCCAGTCGCCCCGCGTCCCGGGGGTCGGGGCAGACGTCGGTGTGAAAGGTGACGTGATCGGCCCCCGCCTCCGCCAAAGGCGCCAAGAACTCAAGCGGCCGGGAAACCATCAGATGGCAGTCGAAAAAGGTGTCGACGGCCGCACGAACGCTTTTGATCACCGGCGCGCCGAAAGTCAGGTTGGGCACATAGATCCCGTCCATCACGTCGATGTGGAACATCTCAACCTGGCCGTCCACGGCCTCCATTTCTGATCGAAGCTTTCCCAAATCGGCGGCCAGCACCGAGGGCGCCACGCGAATTTTCCTCACCACGAGCACAAAGACTAACTCTGAGCAGGGGCTAAACCTGGGTAAGAAACCCGAGTTGCCGACGGACTCCCCTCGCCCAAGCCGCGCCCGGCATCGCCCGCTTCCCCGGCGGCTGGATGCTCTCCAAGACCAGTACCCCGCTCCCGCTGCCACACCAGAGGCGTCCGTCCGCCGATGCCAACTCCCCTGCCCGGAGTGGAAGGGAAGCAGAGCGAGCCCACCTGGCCTCCAGGATGCGGATCCGAGTCTCCCCCCACCAGGCGAAGGCGCCCGGTCGGGGAGACATCGCCCGCACCTGACGAGCCAGCTCCTCGGCGGGGCGGGAAAAGTCCAGACGGCCGTCCTTGGTGGTCAGCCGGGGGGCATAGGTGGCCTCCGGCTCGTGCTGGGGTGTTCCCGCCCACTCCCCCGACCACCCACCCGCCAGGTTCTTCACCAACAGCCGGGCGCCCACATGAGAGAGTTGCTCGGTGAGGACTCCCCGGTTGTCTTGCTCACCGATGGGATGCGTGGCGGACGCCAGCACCGGTCCGGAGTCGAGGCCCTCGGTGATGCGCATCAGGCTCACCCCGGTCACCGCATCCCCGGCGCGGATGGCAGCCGCCACCGGCGCCGCACCCCGCCAACGGGGCAGCAGTGAAAAATGGACATTCACGAACCCGGCCGCGGCCAAATCCAACATCGACCGGGTAAGCAACATCCCGTAGGCGACCACCACCCCTAACCGGAAGGTCCCCACCGACTCCAGGGCGTCTTGCAATTCGACCCGGTCGGCGGGACAAGCCGTCGCCAGTCCCAACTCCAAGGCGGCCTTTTTCACCTCCGAGGGAGTTTTCCCACCCGATCTTCCCCGTCTTCGATCTCCCCGCGTGATCACCAGGGCGACCTCTGCGGACTTGGCCAAAGCCTGCAAGGAGGGAACCGCCGCGGCGGGGGTACCCATGAAAACCACTCGTCCCATGTCGAGATGGGCCTGCGTTCCTACCCCAAGGCTGCTTCCCGGATGCTCCGCAGAGCCTGTTTGCGGACACCGCGGTCGAGATGATCCAACAGCAACTTGCCGTTGAGATGGTCCATCTCATGCTGAAGCACCCTGCCCAAAAGCTCGTCCCCTACGTATTCCACCGCATTCCCCTCCAGGTCCATCCCCCTGACCACCGCCTGGGCAGGGCGACAGATCGGCCAAAAGTACTCCGGCACCGACAGACAACCCTCGTCGTATTCCCATTCCCCCGATGTCTCCATCAATTCCGGATTGATCAGGGCCTGGGGGCCTTGGTCGTCGGCGATGTCAAAGACGAAAACCTGCCGCCCCACGCCGACCTGAGGCGCGGCCAGCCCCACCCCCGGAGCCGCGTACATGGTGTCGATCATGTCGTCCACCAGCTTTTTGGTCCGCCCATTTATCTCTGACACCGGGGACGCCGCCGACCGCAGGATCGGGTCACCGAAGAAGCGGAGGGGAAGAATGGCCATAGCGGTTACAAAGCCTACAAGTCAATGGGATCGGCATCTATCCGCACCACCAGTCCCCGCCTCCGCCACCCAGCCACCAGAGCGCGCATCTCCCCCTTGACCTCCCACAAATCGTCTCCCTCCACCAGCCAGCGCAGGGCGGATGAGTACTCCACCGGACCATGGACCGACGCCTTTTGGTTCTTTAACCCGGTCATCTCCATCGCGAGCCGGTCGGAGGCCGGCCCCGGTTGGGCGCCCCTCACCTCGACCGCCATCAACTGGCCCTGGGGAGGGAATCCTGCTTCTATCCGACGCTCCAACTCTTCTTGCAGAAAGGCGACGCCGTCCCCCTTGCGCAGGGCGGAAAGCACCCGGTGGCCGGGAGAGGAGGTCTGCACCATGAGACGTCGACCGCTTCCCGGAGACAGGCGGCCCGCCAGCCGGACCATTATCCGGAGCGCTTCCTCATCCGCCCGGTAATGAGGGGCATAGAACAGCCCGTCGGCGTCCACCACCACCACCAGGTCGAAGACCCCCGCCTCTGCCAATGACGCCTCGGTGCCCACGGTAATCGGCGCCTCTCCTCCGACAGTACCCACCTTCCCCTTTCCCAGATGCCGCCGGAGTTCACTTCGCACCCGATCCACCCCGGCGCCCAGCGGCTCAAAATACCGCTTTCCGCAATTCCGGCAAACACCCAACTCCGTCCCGCACCTTTGACAAGCCGCAACTTGCGCCGCCCGGCTGCCGCACTGCGGACAGCGGCGGAGCCTGCGACAAGCCGCGCAGCGCATGGCGGGCGCGTATCCCCGCCGATGGGCGAAGACCAACACCTTTCCCCCCGAAGCCGCAGTCCCGAGAGCCGCCATAGTGCGGGGATGAAACAGCCCCTGGGGTTGGTGCTCTCTTCGGTCCACCACCTCTATGTGCGGCCACAGCCGCTGGCGCAGGCGGCTGTGGAAAAGATCGGGCCCCAGGGCCAGGAAATCCACGCTGGGAAGCGGGCCCACCGTAGCCAGCACCGCGCCCTCCCGGATGCTTCGCTCTCGGAAAATGCGGCGGGTTCCGATCGTGGGCGCCTGGCGGCTCTTGTGGGCGCGGCGGCCGTCTTCGATCACCACCAGCAAGCCAGGGGCGGCCATCGGCCACAGCGCGATCCCGGGGGTTCCCACCAGCGCCAGCCCTCCCTGGACGGCCGCCTGTCCCCATACCTTGGTCTTCTGACGATCATTGTGCCGGGAACTGGCCCCCATAATGCGACCGGGAAAAACCTCATGCAGAAGATGAGTAGTGCGTTCCTCTTCTCGAACGGTGGGCGCCACCACCATCGCCGACCGGCCCGCGGCCAGCGTCGCCCCCAACAGCGGACCGCTCCATTCCCGGTCGGCCGGGTTGATGAGCAGAGATCCGGGCCTTCTCCGCCGGCCCTGTGCCGCGTCTTCTCCCAGCCGGGCCGCGGGATGGTCGAGGTCAATCATCGAGGGAAGGGGCGGGAGGTCACCGCCGGGAGGTGTCCGAGGAGCGTTGGGAGGCGCGGTCTTGGCAAGGATGGTGGACAGGGGGCTTACATAGTGATGGGCCGCCCATCGACACACCGACAGGAGCGCGGTGTCGAAGACCGGCATATCACCGCTCACCGAGGAGACGGGCTTTAGTTTTTCGGGCGGACGGTGGCCGCACTCCACCACGTATCCATGGGTGTGCCCGCTACCCAACGGAATGCGAACCTTGGCGCCCAATCCGATCCGCTCGACCAGATGGGCGGGGACCGAATACCAAAAACCTTTGTCCACCTCGAAGGCAGCCACCGCCGGGACTACCCGGACGGCGGAATTCACCGGGACAGGGCCTCGGCCTTCAAATGCTCGGTAGTATCGGTTCTCTCCCAGGCGAAACCGGCGTCTTCCCTGCCGAAATGTCCGTACAGGGTGGTGTCGCTGAAGCGGGTTTCCCAGAGTCCGAGGTTTTCGATCATCTTCTGCGGCCTGAAACTAAGCACCGCCTGCAACGCTTTCTCCAGGGCGCTGAGCGACACCGAGTTGGTGTTGGAGCAATCCACATGCAGGGAGAGCGGATCGGGTGATCCGATCACATAGCTGAGCTGAATGGAACACTGTTGGGCCAACCCGGCCGCCACCACGTTCTTGGCCGCATGACGGGCCGCGTAGGAAGCGGATCTATCCATCTTGGTGGGGTCTTTCCCCGATAGCGCCCCGCCGCCGTGCGGACCGTAGCCACCGTAGGTGTCCACCACCAGCTTGCGCCCGGTGAGCCCGGTGTCGGCGGCGGGACCCCCCGAAGTAAAAGGGCCCGAATGGTTGATGAGAAAGCGGGGGTCTCCCTCCAGGAGTTCGGCGGGAACCGCCATGCGGATCACCTCCCGTTCGATATCTGCCCGCAGGTTCTCTTCGCTAACCCCCTTCCGGTGATGGGCCGCCACCACCACTTGAGTTACCCGCACCGGCCTGCGGCCCTCATATTCCACCGTAACTTGGGTTTTTCCATCCGGACGCAGATAGTCGATGATCCCTTGGGCTCGCACCTCCGCCAGCCGGCGGGCCAACCCGTGCGCCAGATGTATGGGAAGCGGCATTAGCGGAGGGGTATCGTCGCATGCGAAGCCAAAGATGATGCCCTGGTCTCCCGCGCCGATTTCCTCACCTTCCACCACCATGTGGGCGATCTCTGGGGATTGCTGTTGGATGAGGTTGGTGATCTCCACCCCGTCGCAGGGAAACTCGGGATCGCCCGGCCCGTAGCCCGCGTCGGCGATTGCCTGACGGGTGGTGCCCTCTATCACCTCGGCGTCGAGAGCATGGGAAGTCTCGCCGGCCAGTATCACTCGGGATCCGGTCACCAGCACCTCACAGGCCACCCGGGGCCGGGGGTAACCGGGGAAAGTCTCCATAACCGCGTCGAGCAGGCGGTCGGCGATCAGGTCGGCCACCTTGTCGGGATGCCCTCCAACCACCGATTCGGAAGTAAAAGACCAGACTCTTGCGCTCAAGGACAACCCTTTTGTCAGATATCTTCCAGCATAAGAGCGATCTCGTCCAAGAGTCGGGCCGCCACCCGGCTTTTGGACTGCAGCGGCCAGGCCTCGGTGTCGCCGTTTCTTCGGATCAAGGTGACCTGGTTGTTGTCGGATTCAAAGCCCGACCCGGGAACCGTGACATCGTTGGCCACCATCAGGTCCACGCCCTTGTTCTGGGCCTTTTTGATGGCTCTCTCCACGTTGCCTGTCTCGGCGGCGAAGCCGACCACCACCCGGGGACGCGACTTCCTGTTCACCACCTCGCCCAGCACATCGCGGGTGGCCTCCAGCTCCAGAACATTCAAACCGTCCCCCCGTGCCAGCTTGTGCCCGTGGACGATCTTGGGTCGAAAATCCGCCACGGCGGCGGTCATCACCGCCACATCGGCCTCGACCGAACTCACCGCTTCGGCCATGTCATGAGCCGATACCACATCGACCCTCTTCACTCCGGCCGGGGACTCAAGGCGCGAGCAGGTAACCAGGGTTGTCTCCGCTCCCCTCCCAGCCGCCTCGGCCGCCACCGCGTGACCCATCTTTCCCGAGGAGTGGTTGCTCAAATAGCGGACCGGGTCGATCGCTTCCCGGGTCCCCCCGGCCGTCACCAACACCCGGATTCCCCGCAGGGGCGTATCGAACATGGCCTCGATGGACGAGAAGATCTCCTCAGGTTCGATCATTCGTCCCACTCCCCGGTCGCCGCCCGCCAGGCGCCCGCTCACCGGACCCAGCACCGCTACGCCGTCGGAGCGAAGCGTGGCCACGTTGCGCCTGGTGGCCGGATGATCCCACATGGCGGTGTGCATGGCCGGAACCACCGCGATCGGGCAACGGGCAGCCAGCACCGTCGCCGAAACAGGATCAGAGGAGAGACCATGAGCCAACCGGGCCAGAGAAGCGGCGGTAGCCGGCGCCACTACCACCAGATCGGCCCACTCGGCGGCTTCGGTATGGGGGCTTGCCGAGTCTGGGTCATCGAAAAGGTCGGAAATCACCGACCGGCCGGTTATAGCCGACAGGGTGTTGGCGCCCAGAAACCTAGAGGCGGAGGCGGTCATCACCGCCCGGACCTCGGCGCGGTGGTCGATAAGAATCCGGGCCAGGGTGGCTACCTTGAAGGCTGCCACTCCCCCGGTCACCGCCAACAGAACACGGCGACCTGCGAGCACTAAAGCTCCGGGGTCTCGGGAGTTTCGCTCGCTTCGATCTGCTCGGCGGCGCCCAACACCTGCTCTTCGGCGGCGCCCAACACCTGCTCTTCGGCGGCGCCCAACACCTGCTCTTCGGCGGCGCCCAACACCTGCTCTTCGGCGGCGCCCAACACCTGCTCTTCGGCGGCGCCCAACACCTGCTCTTCGGCGGCGCCCAACACCTGCTCTTCGGCGGCGCCCAACACCTGCTCTTCGGCGGTGCCCAATACTACCTTGCCCTCCACGATCTCTTCCATGGCGATCGTCAAAGGCTTCCGGGCATAAGTGTGCACCTGGGGTGGAATGAACTGTCCGATGCCCTGTCCCAAATGGGCATAGTAACCCTGGATGTCGCGGGCTCGGCGGGCCGCCACCACCACGGTTGAGAACCGGTTCCCGATCTTGTCTACTACTTCTTCGATTTTCATGCTGAAGGCCGCCTCTCCAAGTTCGTCCGGTCAGTGGGGCTGGTAGCGACTCTCGATTATACGGGCTAGCTCCTCCACCGTTTCGCTTGTTTCGGTGCTGGTGATGATTTCATCGTAAAGGTCTCCCGAGGCCGGGGTGTCCCGGGAGGCCAAGGCGAGGCGACGGTCCAAGAACTCTCTCGAAGCACCCCGAGAGCGCAGTCTCTTCTCGAGTTCACCCACAAAGGGAGGTTGGAGCAACACCAGCACCGCCTGCGGGAAATGCCGCCTCACCGCCTCCGCCCCCTGCCGCTCGATTTCCAGGACTGCCACCCCTCCTCGTTCCAGGATCTCCTCAACAGCCCGACGGGGCGTGCCGTAGTAATGCCCGTCGTATTTGACCCACTCCAAGAACCCATCCTGTTCGATCATCTCCAGGAAAGAATCTTCATCCACAAAGCGATAATCCACCTTGTCGCTTTCGCCTTCCCGGCGCGCACGGGTTGTGACGGAGATAACGACCTCCACCCGACGCCGGCCGGCCAGTTCGGCCAGTGCAGTCGATTTTCCGACCCCCGAGGGGCCGGACACCACCAGCACCAGGCTCGAAGGCTTGGTCAAAACCTTGAGGCGTCTGCTCTCAGGACAGTTCTCGGATCAGGGCTTCCCGTTGGCGTTTTCCCAGACCTCGAAGACGCCGATTCTCGAGAATCCCAACATTCTCCATGAGCCGCTGGGAGCGTTTCGCGCCGATGCCCGGCAAAGCAGACAGCACCGATGAGACCTTCATGCCACCCACCAACGGATCGTCGGTGCGGTCCAAGAGTTCCGTGACCGTCAACCGTCGATCGCTCAAATCGGCCTTGATCTCTGCCCGGCCCTTGCGGACGTTTGCCGCCTTAGCAAGGGCTTGCCTGCGTTGTTCCGGAGTTAAAGGTGGTGGGTTCATGAAACCTCCTATTTAGCCATTCGGATAGAGGATGCTACGAAGCGAGCGCAAACCATACCACTATCCACTGTGGGCGGAAAAAATCATACCCTCCACAGGCCCTCTCGTCCCATCTCGTCCTGAGGGGCAATTACCCAATGAGCGCCTCCGGTAATGATGCCAGCTACCTCTTTCATCTTCTCAAATGAGGATAGGCGCTCCGTTATCTCCGCCATTCTCAAAAAGCCATCCGAGTTTTCCGAAACTTGGACAACCACTCCCAGCTCCCGCGCCGGGAAAACGATCCCTCGTGCTCCGGACTTGTCTGCGAGCCTGGTCATCCGGGAGACTTGGCGTCCGGGAGTATCGGCAATACCCACCCCTTTCAACTCGTCTTCCCGAGCCCAACCGCTCAGGGCGGCAGACACTACCACCTCAGTGTCCGGGTACTCCCGAGCCTCGGCGACCGCCGCTTCCAATACCGCTCGGCCTCCTAATCCGGAGACGCTCACCCACCGCGCCCCCAGCTTACCCATCCGCGAAACCACCCTGGTCACCACCGGGGGCCGGTCGAGTGTGCCCAGATCGACCAGCACCGGTTTCTCCAAGGCGCACAAGGCACCCACCAGAACCGGGCCGT
The DNA here is from genome assembly GCA_965248705.1 of Acidimicrobiia bacterium. GTDB lineage: Bacteria > Actinomycetota > Acidimicrobiia > Spongiisociales > ZC4RG35 > Bin76. The sequence goes on from CBDFJY010000002.1 coordinate 2,340,509, forward strand.
ATCCCAACAACAAATCGGCGCCCACGACGAACCCGCCCGCCTTTTCTCCCAGATCCTGAGCGACCCTGACCGCTCCTTCGGCGTCGACGCCGGTAAGTCGGACCAGTAACTTTTCGCCTAACGGGCTCACGTACGCCAATCCTGAAGGCTGCGGGGCACATTGATGGCATCAAGGTCCGAGCCGAGTATCTCCGCGACAGCGCTGGCCGCCGCCAAGGTGGTCATATAGGGGACGCCCCGCTGGCGAGCTGCCTGATAGAGTTCTCGTCCGTCGAAACGGGAGACATCTGAGCCATAGGTGTTGATCACCATGGTTACCTCCCCCGACTCCACCATCTCCTGAGCTTCCCGCCGACCTTCTTCCCCCGCCGAAAGTGATCTGACACCAGGGCTCTTCCAGGTGGCGGCCGTTCTGTGGTCGGTTATCTGGATCAAACCGCTCTCCGCCCACCCGTCGATCAGCATCTCCCCCGGGCATATATCGGCCTCCGAGAGCAGCATCAGCACCGATCCTCCCCTCACCAATCGGTCGCCCGCGCCCAACAGAGCCTTACCGTAAGCCGTTTTCCAGTCACTCCCCACTCCCATGACTTCCCCGGTGGCTCGCATCTCGGGGCCCAGCACCGGATGGGAGCTCGGGAAACGGTCCCAGGGCAGCACGGCTTCCTTGACGCCCACCATGGGAGCTTCGTCGCTTTCTCGATACAGGCCTTCGGACCGCAACTCCGCCAGGGAAGCGCCCATCATCACCCGAGCCGCCAGTTTGGCCAGAGGAAGTCCCCGCACCTTGGAGATGAAGGGCACCGTGCGCGATGCACGGGGATTGGCCTCAAGTAGATATACATCCTCACCCTGTACTGCGTATTGAACGTTGATCAGGCCCCGCACTTCCAAGGCCTCGGCAAGGGCATCCGTCATCCGGTGGATTTCTTGTCGAGCGGCCGGTCCCAGAGTGCGGGGAGGAGTGATACAGGCCGAGTCACCGGAGTGGACCCCCGCCTCTTCGACATGCTCCATAATCCCCCCGATCAGGAGCTCATCCCCGTCGTAGACGGCGTCCACATCGATTTCGATGGCCGATTCCAAGAAGGAGTCGATCAGCAGCGGCGACGCGGCCAGGTCGGCCTCCTCGAGGTTCCCGTAAATCTCGCCCAGGTAGCCCTCCAACTGCTCGGTATCGCCGATCACCTGCATCCGTCTTCCCCCCAGCACGAAAGAGGGCCGGACCACCACCGGAAAACCCATTTCGGACACCACCTGGCGCGCCTCGGCGCCGGAACGGGCCAGGCCGTGGCGGGGCTGGGGAATCTCCAAACGCTTGCACAGCTCAGAGAATCGTTCCCGGTCCTCGGCCAAATCGATGGAGGACGGCGAGGTGCCGGCGATGGGCGTCCCGGCCTCGGCAAGCCTTCCCGCCAGGTTGAGCGGGGTCTGACCGCCGAACTGCACTATCACTCCCACCGGCTGTTCGGCGGCCACCACATCCAGGACATCCTCCACGGTGAGGGGCTCGAAATAGAGGCGATGAGAAGTGTCGTAGTCGGTGGAGACCGTCTCGGGATTGCAGTTGACCATCACCGTCTCATATCCGACTTCTCCCAAGGCAAAGGCGGCATGCACACAGCAGTAGTCGAACTCGATCCCCTGTCCGATCCGGTTGGGACCGGCGCCCAGCACCACCACCCGGGGCCGGGTGGCGGGCGGAACCTCGTCCTCGTCCTCGAAAGTTCCGTACATGTAGGGGGTCTGCGCCTCGAACTCGGCGGCGCAGGTGTCCACTGTCTTGTAGGTGCGGCGGATCCCCCGAGACAGTCTGGTGCGGCGAATCTCGGATTCGCTCTTCCCCCACAAAAAGGAGAGCTGCGCGTCCGAGAACCCGTAGCGCTTGGCCTCCTCCCACAATTCATCCTGCGGACCCCGGATCGCCAACTCGTCCCCCAACTCGACGATCTCGGCAATCTGGTGGGTGAACCAGGGGTCATAGGCGGTGAGCCGGGAGACCTCATCTGGTGACCATCCTCTCCGCAGGGCCTCGGCGACCGCGGTCACCCGATCCGGGTTGGGTATCATCAGCCGCTCGGTCAACTGCTCTTTGGTGATCTTCTCCAACTCCCTGGCAGCAGGATCGGCGCCCAGTCCCAACCGTCCCGTCTCCAGGCTGCGCAGCGCCTTTTGCAGCGCCTCGGGAAAAGTGCGGCCAATGGCCATCGCCTCGCCCACGCTCTGCATAGAAGTACCCAGCCGGCGGGGAGTGGCGGGGAATTTGGCGAAATCAAATCTGGGCGCTTTCACCACCACATAATCGAGGGCCGGCTCGAAGGAGGCGGGAGTCAGCCCGGTTATGTCGTTGGTGATCTCATCGAGGGTGTAGCCCACCGCCAAGAGGGCGGCGATCTTGGCTATGGGAAAGCCGGTGGCCTTGGAAGCCAGGGCCGAGGAGCGGGAGACGCGGGGATTCATCTCGATCACCAGCCGACGGCCGGTGTCCGGCTCCACCGCGAACTGCACGTTGGACCCGCCGGTCTCCACCCCGATGGCTCTGAGCACCGCGATCCCGTCGTCCCGCATCTCCTGGTACTCCCGGTCCGAGAGGGTCTGGATGGGCGCCACGGTGATCGAGTCGCCGGTGTGCACCCCCATCGCGTCCAAGTTCTCTATCGAGCAGATCACCACCGCGTTGTCGACGTGGTCCCTCATCACCTCCAGCTCGAACTCCTTCCAGCCCTCCACCGACTCCTCCACCAGGATCTCCGACACCGGGGAGGCGTCCAGCCCCCGGCGGGCCACCGCCTCGAACTCCTGAGCGTCACGGGCCAGTCCCGTCCCGCCTCCTCCCAGGATGTAAGACGGCCTAATCATCAGCGGATACCCCAGATGCGCGGCGATTCGACGCGCATCTGACATCGACTTGGCGTACCCGGCCAGGGGGGTATTCATCCCCGCATCGGACATCACTTCCCGGAACCTTCCCCGGTCCTCAGCCCGCTCAATGGCCTCCATGCCGGCCCCGATCAGCTCCACGTCGTATCGTCCCAGCGTCCCCCTCCCCACCAACTCGGCGGTGATGTTGAGCGCGGTTTGGCCTCCCAGAGTGGGAAGCAAGGTGTCGGGGCGTTCCAGTTCGATTATCCGCTCCACCACCTCGGCGGTGATGGGCTCCACGTAAGTCTGATCCGAGAACTCGGGGTCGGTCATGATGGTGGCGGGGTTGGAGTTGACCAGCACCACCCGATACCCCTCCCGGCGCAGAGCCTTGGCGGCCTGGGTGCCCGAGTAGTCAAATTCACAGGCTTGGCCGATCACAATGGGACCCGAGCCCACCAGCAGAATGGATCGTATGTCGCGACGAGCCGGCATCTTTGACCTAGACCCCGAGTTCCATCAGTCGCAAAAAGTCGTCGAAAAGCCCGATCGCGTCACGGGGACCCGGCGCCGCCTCGGGATGGTATTGCACCGAGAAGGCCGGAACGTCCCGACATTCCAGTCCCTCCAGGGTGCCGTCGTTGAGGTTCTGGTGGGTGGGAACGATCGTTCCGAAGTCCGACTCGACCGCCGAGGGCAAAAGCTCCAGAGAGGCCAGACCTCCCCGGGAGGGCGCCGAGCGACCGGCGAGTGACCACAAGTTGACCGCGAATCCGTGGTTTTGGGAGGTGATATCCACTCTCCCGTCGGTGAGCCGGCGCACCGGATGGTTTCCGCCGTGATGGCCGAAGGGAAGCTTGAAGGTGTCCGCGCCCAAAGCCAGTCCCAACACTTGCTGTCCCAAACATATCCCGAACACCGGCGTCTTCCCCAACAGCCCTCGCAAGGTGGCGACGGCCGCCTCGAGCGGCTCAGGGTCTCCGGGGCCGTTGGACAAGAACACCCCGTCGGGCCGGGCCTCCAACACCGCTGAGGCCGACACGCCGGACGGCATCACCTGCACCTCCAGCCCACGCCGGGTGAGGTGTTCCAGAATGTCCTGTTTGATCCCCAGGTCAATGGCGACCACCTTCCCCCGGGACGCTCCCGCGGGTGAGACCGTGTAGGAAATGGGGGTGGAGACCCCCGAGGCGAGATCCTGTCCGACCATCGCCGGAGCGGAGGCTGCCAACTCGGCCAGTTGGCTCGCTGACGCTCCGTCTCCCATGGCGGCGGGCATCGCCCCCCGCTCCCGGATGTGGCGGGTTAGCCGGCGCGTGTCGATTCCGGTCACCGCCACCAGTCCGTGCTCGGCGAAGAAGTCCGATAAGGCCCCTTCCGCCCTCCAACTGGAGTAGCGCCATGAGAACGACCTCATCACCACTCCGGCCGCAGCCGGCCGGCCGGCCTGTGAGTCGTGAGCGGTCACCCCGTAGTTGCCGATATGGGGCGCGGTCATCACCACGATCTGTCCGGCATAGGAGGGATCGGTGAACACCTCCTGGTATCCGCTCATCGCAGTGTTGAACACCACCTCCCCCACCGTTGTCCCCGAAGCTCCCACCGACCATCCCCGAAAAACCTCCCCGTCGGCGGTTACCAGCAGGCCGGGCGCCGCCTGGCGTCGAAGCCTCGCCCGGAAGCGGCTCTGTTCGGCGGGCCGTCCGGAATCACCGGGCCGTATCCACTCGGCCAGGGTGGCCAGCACCCCGTTCACGAACCTGGTGCTGTGCTCGGTGGAGAACTCCCCGGCGATCCGCACCGCCTCGGAGATGATCACCGCCACCGGCGTACGGTTGTGATGACGAAGCTCGTACACCGCCATCCGCAAAATCGCCAGGTCAACCGCGGGCATCCGGGAGGCTTTCCAGCCCTGGGCGGCCTGCTCGATGGCCCAATCGATCTGCTGGGTTTCCGAGACGACTCCCCGGACTATCAGCTCGGCCTTGGGAAACTTGTCCTCCAACAGCTCGTCCATCTCCGATGCGAACCGGCTGGACATGTCCATTCCATAGAGGACCCGAAGCGCCTGATGACGCGGATCATCGGAAATGTTGAAAAGCTCGGGAGTCACCTCCGGCTCGGGCAGGCCGTTCACACTCTGGTGAGATATGCGCCGGTGCGGGTGTCCACTCTGATGCGGTCACCCTGCTCCACAAAGAGCGGCGTCTTGATGCTGATTCCGGTCTGAACGACCACATCCTTGGTGGCCCCCGACACCCGGTCGCCCTTCACCCCGGGCTCTGCGAAGGTGACTTCCATCTCCACAGAGGTAGGCAGTTCCATCCCGATGGGGCGCTCCTTATGAAAGGCGATGACCATGGTCATGCCCTCCACCAAATACCCCGCGTCGTCCCCCACTTCCTCGGCGGCGATGGCGAACTGGGAGTAGTCCTCCAGGTTCATGAAATGAAAGCCCAGCTCATCCTGGTAGAGGTACTGGTGGTCCTGACGGGAGATGATGGCCCGGGGCACGTCTTCGTCCGCCCGGAAGGTGCGGTCCAACACTTGGCCGGTTTCGGCGTTTTTGATCTTCATCCGCACGAACGCCCTCCCCTTGCCCGGCTTGACGTGCTGATAGGTAACGATGGAAAACACCCCATCGGGGAGTTCCAGCGCCATGCCGGGACGGACATCGTTGGTGGAGATCATCGATTCACTGCTCGGGTTGGGGAAAGGCAGACCGAAGTGTAGGTGATGCTCACAACCCAACCGCCGTCAATCCCTCCTCGAGATCGTCGAGGGAGACATCGACCACCACCGGGCGACCGATCTCTTCCAGCAGAACCATTTTCGGGAGGGCCCCACCCTGGCGCTTTTTGTCCTTTCCGAGCAACTCCATGATCACCGGGCGCGCCACCGCCGGAGAGCTGGTGGGCAACCCCAGGGAGGCGATTATCTCCCGCTGGCGGCGCTGCTGGGAGAACCCCACCTTTCGCGCCGAGACCGCGCCCGCCGCCACCATCCCCACCGCCACCGCGTGGCCATGGGACATGCCGGTGGCCGTTTCCACCGCGTGGCCGACCGTGTGCCCGTAGTTGAGGATCGCCCGTCGGCCGGTCTCCAGAAAATCGGCGTCCGTCACCTCCGCCTTGACCCGGACAGCCCGGGTCACTACCTCGAACAGTCGAGCCCCGAGGCCCTGGGATTCCAGAATCTCCACCAACCCGGGGTCGGCGATGAGGCCCGCCTTTAGCGCCTCGGCCATCCCCTCGATGAGCAGCGGCCGGGGAAGAGACCTCAATACATTGATGCTGATCACCACCCTCCCGGGATGACGAAAGGCGCCCACCTGGTTCTTTCCCGCCCGATTGACCCCGGTCTTCCCGCCGATGGCGGCGTCCACCGCCCCCAGCAGGGTGGTGGGGACATACACCGCCTCCACTCCCCTCAGCCAGGTGGCGGCAACAAACCCGGCCAGATCGGTGCCCGCCCCGCCTCCTACTCCAACTATGGTGTCGTACCGGTCCACCCGGTGTCGGTCGAGGTACCCGTAAATGTCCTCCACTGCCCCCAGGGTCTTTGCCTCGTCCCGGTCAGGTATCTCCACAATGTGCACCGCCACCGGATCGCCACCGGTCTCCGAAGCGTCCCCGGAGATGCGGCCAGCAACCGCCACAGCAACCGCGGCGGCTGCTCCGGGCTGGGTGAGCACCACCGCCGCGGAGCGGGGATGGCGCCGGCGGACAGGGAGAAGCGGCGAGGGCAGGCCATCGGAGACCAGTATCTCGCACCGATCCCCGATCAGGATGCTTTCCACAGTATCCATATCTCCTCGGCTATCAGATCTCGGGACTTCCCGTCGGTAAACATCCTCTGGTGGGCGGCCTGCTCATAGAGATGTTGCCGGGCTTCCCAAATTTCGGTATAGCGGGCCCCCAGGTCGGAGTAGCCCTGCAGCAAGGGGCGGTTGCGTGTCTTGCCTGCTGCTATCAGGGCGGACAGAGAAGGTTGCAGCCATATCACTAATCCGCTGTCTCTCATCAAACGCCGGTTTTCCCCATTGAGAATCGCTCCTCCGCCGGTGGACACCACCATCCGCGCCTCGCCCGAGGCGATGCGGGCAATCTCTGAGGACTCCATAAAACGGAAAGCCGGCTCTCCCCGCTCCTCGAAGATCTGGGGGATGGTCATCCCGGCCTGTTCCACCACCTCGTCGTCCACATCCACAAAGGGGTATCCGCTTCGACTCGCCACCTTCTTCCCCACCCGGGTTTTTCCGGATCCCATCATCCCGATCAGCCACAGCTTTGGGGTCAGAACCGCTCCACCTTTCTCCAGTGGGCCCGCCATCCGGCCCGCAGATCATCCACCGTGTCACCCCCGACCAGCCGCTGCGCCTCCTGGGCCACAATCACCGCCACCATCTGCTCCGCAACCACCCCGGCCGCGGGGACCGCACACACGTCGGATCGCTCCCGGAAGGCCTGCTCGGGCTGGCGAGTGTCCACATCCACGGTCTGTAGAGGACGCATCACGGTGGAGATGGGCTTCATAGCAGCCCGCACCCTCAGCACCCCGCCCACCGTCATCCCCCCTTCCGTGCCCCCCGCCCGGTTGGTGGAACGAAAGTAGCCGTCCTGGTCCTCATAAAAAATCTCGTCGTGGGCGGCGGTCCCCCGCCGCGCTGCCGAACGGAAGCCGTCTCCCACTTCCACTCCCTTGATGGCCTGGATGGACATCAGCGCCCCGGACAGCCGGGCGTCCAGGCGACGGTCCCAGTGAACATGGCTGCCCACTCCGGGCGGAAGGCCATAGACCAACACCTCCACCACTCCGCCCAGGGTGTCACGATCCTTCTTGGCCGCCTCGATTACGGCTATCATCTCCGCCTCCGCCTGGGAGTGGAAAACCCGCACCGGCGACTGGTCGATGGTCTTCAGATCAGAGGGAGTGGGAAGAGGCAGGTCCGGGGCCTCCACTCCACCGATGGCAACCACATGGCTGAACACCTCCACGTCCAAAGCCGCCAGCAAGAGCTTGGAGAGATATCCGACCACGGTCCGAGCGGCGGTCTCCCGCGCCGATGCCCGCTCCAGAATGTTGCGGGCGTCGTGGGTGTCGTATTTGATCATCCCCGCCAGATCGGCATGTCCGGGACGGGGAGCGGTCATCCGCCGCCGGGGCTCATGTCCTGGCTCAGGGCTCATCTCCTTCTCCCACTTCGGCCACTCGGTGTTGCGAATGATCACCGCCACCGGACTCCCCAGCGTGTAGCCATGCCGTACCCCTCCCATCACCTCCAGGGTGTCCGTTTCAAGCTTCATACGATTCCCCCGCCCAAATCCCAGCCGCCGCCGAGCCAACTCGCCCGCCAAGTCCTCGGTGCTGAAAGCCAACCCAGCCGGCAACCCCTCCACCACCGCCACCAACCCAGGCCCATGCGATTCACCAGCCGTAAGAAAACGCAGCATGCCCAAGATGCTACCCGTCAAGCCCTCTTTTCCATGATCAGTTCCACCCAACCCGACATCGGATTGCCGTCAAGGCTCGCCTTCAAAGTACAACCCGTGTCTCCGGGGCGGAGCGGGTTCGCAAGTCCCTTTCAACAGGCATAACCTGCGATAGTTCGCCCCCGTTTGCCGGACATAGAAGCCTGATCGGCCGCGGGGTCGCGAGGCCGCCCGGGCTTGGGGCCCCTCGCCGCGGAATCTATTTGGATCCTGTTATTGCGTGGTTTCGGCTAGGCCTGTGGGGCGTCGGAAGCTTCGACTTCGCTGTCGGGTTCCGGGCTCTTCCATTCAGGAAGGTGACGCGCCGGCATGTACTTTGCGACCAGCACCGAGCCGATTACGGCCACACCCGCCCCTACGAGCACCGCGATTCCGAGAGCCTCGGTGAATGCCGTCTTTGCCGCGTCCGCCAATCCGCCGCCAATCTCGGCAGGCAATCTTGACGCAATTTGAGATGCCGCACCTACCGAGTCGCTGGCGGCTTTCGCCGCCGCCGCTGGCAACCCCACCACCGCTTCTGTCATCCTGTTGTCGTAAACCGTGTTGATGACCGAGCCAATAACGGCCACGCCGAAGGCTCCCGCCACCTGGCGGGTAACATCGTTCATGGCGGAGGCTACGCCGGCGTTGGCCTCAGGGACCGCTCCCATCACCGAATCGGTGGACGGCGCCATCAGGTTGCCCATGCCGAAGGCCAGGACAAAGAAGGTCCCTCCAACGATCCAGTAGCTGGTATCCGGCTGCCACCAGGCAATGCTGACGAAGGCTCCAGCCAAGATCATGAGGCCCATCGCCACCACCTTATTGGTACCCAACTTACCTACCAGGCGATGGCTATTGCCTGCTCCAACCGCTATGCCCAACGCCACCGGCACCATCCGCAAGCCGGCCTCCAATGGTGTGAAGCCTTGAACGAACTGGAGGTATTGGGTTAGACCGAATATCATCCCGAACAGCGCGAAGAACCCGATTGCGATGGCGCCCGCTCCCGCAGAGAATCGCGGATTCTTGAAGAACCCCAAGTTGAGCATCGGATGATCGGTCTTGATCTCCCAGTAGCCGAACGCAGCAGCGAGGGCCGCACCACCCACCAAGCCTGCTAACACGAGGCCGTCGGTCCAACCACGGACCGGGGCTTCAATGATGGAGTACACCAAAATCGTTATGGCGGATATGGACAGAACCGCGCCCAGGATGTCCAGCGATACCGGGTTAGGGTCCCGGCTTTCGGGGACTACCAGAATTCCCGCGATGATGGCGACTACGACGATCGGAACGTTTATCAAAAACACCGAACCCCACCAGAAGTGCTCTAGGAGGATGCCTCCGGTGACAGGGCCGAGACCGATGCCCAATCCGGCGACCGCGGCCCATATGCCGATGGCCTTGCCGCGCTCCTCCCTCGGAAACACATCGGTGAGGATCGACAGGGTAGACGGCATGATGAGCGCCCCGCCGACACCCATTATGGCCCGCGCTCCGATGAACTGTGCGCTCGAAGCCGCGTACGCCGCGTAGAAGCTCGACAGGCCGAACACGATAAGCCCGATCTGAAGCCCACGCCTGCGCCCGAACCGGTCGCCGAGCGAACCCATGGTCAGCAGCAGCCCGGCGAAGACCAGGACATATGCGTCGACCATCCACTGCAGGGCGGTTGCGGTAGCGTCGAACTCTCGCTGGAGGGTGGGGATGGCGACGTTGAGAATGGTGTTGTCCAGGCCGATAATCAGGAGGCTCATCGACAGAATGACGAGGATCCACCACCGCCTCCGATATATCGCTGACCGAGCCGAGGCTGAGCTTGAGTCCGTCATGAAATGACCTCCTGGATTAGTAACGCTACCACCAGGCACCGGCTACCACAGCGGGCGGCGAAGGGGGATTGGGGTCGGGTGCGATCACAGCGTGGAGGAAAACTCTGTAGCCGGTTGGTGTTTGTTTTACCATTTTAGTGATATTATGCGATGGTTTGTCACACCCCCCTGGTACATTGATATGCATGAAAGAAAAAACGACGAACCACCAGTCGGCCAACCAGATACGGGTGACTGTGCCGTCGTTGCCGGTAGGCGAGGCAACTATGGAACAACTCCAGGAGCGGGTGCAGTCCACCATCCGCGGCGAGAACCAACTAGCCGGGATCCGCGCCGAAGCTGTGGCGGAGTTGCGCCGGCGGGAAGGAACCGAACTGACCGAAACGGTGCTACGAGAGGGCGGTCTGCGGTCCCGCCGTCGGGCACGCTCGGAAGTGGAGACCGCGGTTGAGCTCTCGGGGCTGCCACAGACCTCTGAGGGTCTGCGTAACGGGGAGATCTCCTATGAGAACGCGCGGATCATTGCCGGGGCCTCGAAACGGGGAGAGATAGACGAGACGGACCTAGGGGACCCGGCCCGTACCCAGTCTCCGGATAAGTTCGCAGGGACGGTCCGAAGGCATGAACAGCAACGCTCCCAGGACGACGGCATGTCCAGGCTGGAGCATCAGCGGTCCCGACGGTACGCCAAGGTGACCACCGACCCCGACGACGGCATGACCGTCCTGTATGGACGGTTCGATCCCATCACCGGAGCTCGGATCGAATCGGTCCTGTCGCGCAAGATGGATGAGCTGTGGCGAGACGAGGACCCCCGCAACCGGGCAACCCCCGGCCAACGGATGGCCGACGCCCTCACACTGCTTCTCACCCGCCCCGGCGGGAGCGAAGATGATGGTCCCTCCCGGGGGACCAGACTGTTGCTGATCGCCGACTATGACGTCATCACCAAAGAGTTAGAGAAGGCCCGCCTAGCCGATGGGACACCCCTCCCCGCCCAAGAGATACGACGGTTGGCGTGTGACGCCGAAGTGCTCCCCGCCATCTTCCGGGGAGCTTCCCAACCCCTAGATCTGGGAAGATCACGGCGGATCGCCAGTCCCGCCCAACGCGTCGCCCTCATAGCGCGGGACCGAAAGTGCGTAGGATGTGGCGCATCGGCCGCTTGGTGTCAGGCCCACCACATCTTCCCCTGGCAGCCGGGAGGCCCAACCGACCTGGACAACCTGGTCCTGTTGTGCAGTCGCTGCCACCACAAAGTGCACGACAACGCATGGAGAGTGCGGCGGACTCCCACCGGACAGTACTCACTCCGACCCCCACCCACCCAATGGGGACGTCCACCCCGCCCACCAAACCCACACCGGCGCCGGTATCGGGCCAAACAAAGGAAATAACCCCTCGCCCCCAAAAGCCGGCCCCAGCCAGGCAACACCACCCCCACAGGGTGAAGACTTTCGATGATCAATCCGGGAGAAGAACAGCGACCACTACCACTCCCCATCCGAAATCCGATGAGCCAAATGAATAGTCGAGCCTCAGAGGGACACCATGAACAAGGACCACCAAGCGCCAGCTACCAAGGCGGGAGCGAAGGGGATTTGGGTGTGACGGTGGGCGCGGCGGGTAAGCATTAAGGCCAGTGCCGCAATTCCTCCGATCAGGAATCCCGACAGGGTGGCTCGCAGGGCCACTTCCACTCCCCAGTAGCCGCATACTAGGCCGAGCAGCGCCGACAGCTTGACGTCGCCCATCCCGAGCGCACCTTTTCCCAGCACGGACAGCACGGCCATCGCCACCAGGCAGAGACCCGCGCCGAGAGCGGCGCCCCAGAGCCGTCTGGGCGTGTGGTCCACCAGGGCGCCGATCACCAGTAAGGCAACGGCTATCCCTGTGCCCGGGTAGAGGATCCGGTTGGGTATCAGTTTGTGCTCAAGGTCGGTCATCACCAGGGCGGCGGTCAATGTCACCCACGCCAGGTGGGCGGCCAGCACTCCTGTCCCGCCCACTTTCAGCCAGGTCGCTGCCCATCCGACGCCCAAGGCGGCGGGGAGTATCCATCGGGTGGCGGGGCGCCAGGCAGCCGACCTGTCCAGGCCGCCTTGCGCCAGCCCATGGGTGATCAAACGATCCACCGCCGGTGCGATCCCCAGCCCCGCCACAAATGCCCCTCCCCAGCCGATCATTGATCGCCGTTTGCCTCCACACTCACCGCCCGTTCCATCACCCCGGCGGGGGAACGACGTCCGGTCCACATCTCGAAGGAGGCTTCCGCCTGGGCGACCAGCATCGCCCGGCCGTCGGCCATGGTCCGCCCTCGATCCCTCATCCACCGGATAGCGGCAGTGTCTTCTCGGTCCGTCCGATAGGCCATGTCGAAGAGCCCGGTTGAATTCTCCAAGAGCGCGGCAGGGAGTTCTCCTCCCCTCATGCCCAGGGGGGTGGCGTTCACCACCACCGCTCCGGGCAGACCCTGCCCCCACGGCCAGGGTCGAATGGGGATCTCGACCCGCCGGGACAGGGACCCAACCGCTTCGGGACGGCGGGCCGAGCACCAGAGGACCCGATTCTCCAGTGCGACCACCGCAGCAGCAGCCGCGCCCCCCGCCCCCACCACCAGCACCGGGCAGTCGGTGGGCAGCCCGGCGTCATTCCACACCCGTCTCACCGCTTCCACATCGGTGCTGTATCCGGTTATCCGCCCTTCCCCTTCCGCAGTCCAGGTGTTAACCGAGCCGGCTCGCTCGGCGTCAGCGCTCAACCGGTCGACCAGACTTGCGGCCACTCCCTTGTGAGGCATAGTGATATTGACACCGTGCAGCTTTCCGCTCCGCATCTCCAAGGCCGCCTCCGCCATCCCCTGTTCGTTCACCTGCCTCCGACTGTACACACCTTGCAGTCCCAATGCGGTCAACGCCGCGTTGTGCATGAGAGGAGACAGTGAGTGCTCCACCGGGTCTCCCAACAACGCCAGGCGATAGCCACCCGGAGGGGGGACGGGCGCCCCCTTTGTTGTCAGGGGAGCACCCCGTCGGCCCGGGCCTGTTCCACCGCCGCCTGATGCTCTTCCAGGGTTGCGGTGAAGGTGTGTCGACCATCGGTTGAGCTGAGCACGAAAAAGCGAAAGTCGGTGTCAGCGGGCTGGGCGGCGGCCTGCAGGGAAGAGAAGCTGGGAGCGGCGATGGGAGTGGGAGGAAGTCCCGCCGTCCGATAGGTGTTGTAGGGAGAATCTATCCCCGGATCAAAATCGGCTATGTCGCGCGAACCCACCGCATAGAGTAGGGTGCTGTCCATCTGCAGTATCAACCCTTCGTCGACACGGTTGAGGATTACGCTCGCCACCAGAGGACGCTCCTCGGCGACCCGCACCTCGGACTCGATGATGGAAGCGATGATTATTCCTTGATAAGGCGTAAAACCCCGGGATGCGATTTCGCTCCAGTCCACCAGAGAATTCCGTTGCTCCATGGTGTCGGAGAGCCGTTGCAGAATCTCCACGGGACCCGCGTCGTTGCCGAACTCGTAGGTGTCGGGAAACAACAATCCCTCCCACGAGCCCAGGGTGAGAGGCTGGCTCTGGTTAAGGAGCGACGAGGTGACCGATCCGTCCGAAAGAGCGTTTTCAAACCTCGTTCTTTCGGTTAGGGAAGCCTCGGCCAAGAGGTCCAGGATCTCATCGACCCGCTGGCCGGCGAAGACAGTAATACGATAGGTGGGCTCCACGGGGCCAGCCAGCAGTTCCAACAGCAGTTCCTCGATGGACGTGCCGGTCTCAAACTGGTAAGTGCCGGCTTGTATCGAGGCCGCCACCCCGGCGTCTTGAACCGCGGCCAAAAGCAACCCGGAATCCGGGATTACCCCGGCGGACATCAAAAGCTCCGCCACCCTGGTGGCCGAAGAGCCAAAGGGAATCTCCACCTCCACGGAGAGGCCGGGAGCAACGGCGGCCACAGGAGCGGTGCTCTCCACCGGATCGAGCCTATCTGCCACTTCCTCGCCAAGCTGGGAACCAATGTTGACAAAGAACGCCCCCACGGCCACCACAATCGCAGCCACCGCCAGCAGACGCAACAGGCCCCAGATATTGGACCGGTGGGGAGGCTGCTCGAAGTCGGGAGGCGTAGTCAACTCTGCCCGCCCGGCGTCTCGGCCTTGGGCGCTCTTCCCATCAGGTACTCCGAGAGAATGATGGCCGCCGCCACCTTGTCGCGACGATGTCGGCGCTTTTTAGACGGCGCCCCACCTTTTCGCATTATCTGCTCGGCGGCAACGGTTGAGTAACGCTCGTCGTGCATTTCCACCACAAGGCCCGTGGCGCGTTGCAACTCTTCGGCCAGCTCCCGAGCCGCCACTGCGGATGGTCCCTCCAACCCGGAGAGGCTCACCGGCAAGCCGACCACAATGGTGTCCACATCGTTTTCCCGCACCATCTTCTTAATCTCCTCCACCACATCGGTTGCCAACCGGTCAACAACCGCCCAGGGCTGGGCGATGATCCCCCTCGGATCGGATAACGCCACTCCCACTCTCCGCTCGCCCGGATCCACAGCCAAAACCCGCCCCAGTTCACACCTCCGAAAGGGCCCGGGCCGCGGCCGTCCCGGCTTGCTGGAGGGCCTCCTCAAGGAGATGTCCCTTCGGGCCTCCTCCCTGGGACAACTCCGGATCACGAGAGCTCCCCCCGCCCAGTATCCGGGCGGCTGCCCCCACCACTTCCCCGGCCGACACTCCCTGTTGGGCAAGCCAAGCGCTCACTGCTCCCACCACCGCCCCCTTGCCGTTAGCAACCGATCCGACGATCACTACTCCCGGAGAGATGCGGTCTCTCACCCCGATTGCCAGTTGGCGTAGCTGGTTGGTATCGAATCCCTCCTGAGCAGAGATCACCAGTTTGAAGTTGTTGCAGGATTGGGCGGCGCCGGCCAGTTCTTCGGCCAAGTCGCCCCTCCGGACGGCTCGGATCTCATCCAGTTCATCCTCCAGTTCGTTCACCCGCGCCAAGAGCGCCTCCACCCGCTCGGGAACCGCCGTCCAAGGTACGGTGAGCCTCTTCCCGGTATTGTCCAGAGCCTCTCGCACCTTAAACAGATGGTCATAGGCGGCCTGACCCGAGAGCGCCTCCACCCTTCGCAGGTTGGCGCCGATCGACGACTCGCTTAGCACCACCACCGGGCCGATCTGGCCGGCGGTGGGGACATGCGTGCCTCCGCACAACTCCCGGGAGAAGCCGCCCACTTCCACTACCCGCACCTGCTCCCCGTACTTATCGCCGAAAAAGGCCAGGGCGCCGGAAGCGCGGGCTTCATCAATAGGCATCACGGTGGTGCTCACGCCACCGTTTCCAATCACCTTCCGATTGGCCAGGAGGTCTATTTCGGACAACTCTTGGGCTTCGAGGGCCGAGTAGTGGGAGAAATCGAAGCGGAGCCGGCCATCTGCAACCAGCGACCCGGCCTGGCGGACGTGGTCTCCCAAACCCTCCCGCAGCGCCCAGTGGAGGATGTGAGTGGCGGTGTGGCTTTTTCGGATTCCCTCCCGGCGCAGAGCGTCGATCCCCGTCCGCACACTCTGTCCCGTTCCTATCCACCCCCTATTCACCCGGGCGAAGTGCCCGGAGAGCCCCGTCACAGGATGGCGGGTGTCCGAGATTTCCATCTCCCCCGTGTCGCTGACGATGACACCGGTGTCCCCCACCTGACCGCCCGCTTCGGCGTAGAAGGGCGTTCGGTCCAAGAACACCTCCACCTCCTCGCCTCGCTGGGCCACGGACACCGACTCTCCGGCCCGGAGCATGGCCAGCACCCGACCCTTTCCCGCCTCCCGGTCATAGCCGATGAACTCACACGTCCCGATCTCGTCAAGCAGTCCCCGGTACAGATCGGCGGTGACCGACTCGTCTCCACCCTTCCAAGCTCGTCGAGCCCGCTCACGTTGTTTCTCCATCAAGTCGGTAAAGCCCCCCTTGTCCACCTCCACCTGCTTTTCCTCGGAGATCTCCATAATCAGCTCAAAGGGGAACCCGTAGGTATCGTGAAGTCGGAACGCCACCTCCCCCGAAAGAGTCTCGCCCTGGGCCAGGCTGTCCATCTCTCCCTGAAGAATGGAATGGCCCGACTCCAGAGTGCGCAGAAAGCGTGACTCTTCGCGGGAGACCACCTTCAACACCAAGTCAAACTGATCAATGACTTCCGGATAGGCGTCTCCCAATGCTTTCACCGTAGCCGAAGCCAGCCTGGGCATCAGCATCCCCTCATAGCCCAGTAGCCAGGCATGGCGCACCGCCCGGCGGATCAGTCTTCGCAAGACATAGCCTCGTCCTTCATTGGAAGGAACGACACCGTCAGCGACGAGCACCGTCACCGCCCGACCGTGATCGGCCAGAATGCGCAGGGACACATCAGAAGCCGGACTTTGTCCGTAGGGGACGTCGCAAATTGCAGAGCCCGCCTCCAGGACCGGCCGCAGCACATCGGTTTCGAAGGCGCTTTCAACTCCTTGGAGAACCATGGCGGTCCGCTCGAGGCCCATCCCCGTGTCCACCCCCTTTTGGGGAAGTTCCCCCACCACATGAAAGGGCCGATCCTGGATGTTCTGCATGAACACCAGGTTCCACAGTTCCACATAGCGGTTCTCGCCGCCTCCGATAGGGCCTCCTCCCTCTCCGTATTCAGGCCCGCGGTCATAAAAGATCTCCGAGCACGGCCCACACGGCCCCGGCACCCCCATCTGCCAGAAATTGTCCCTTCCTCCCCGCTGCACCCGTTCAGGGGGCGCCCCCACCTCCGAGATCCACAGCTCGGCCGCCTCATCATCGGTTTCATAGACAGTGAACCACAAGAGCTCAGGATCAAGTCCGTACCCTTCGGTAACCAACTCGTAGGACCAACGGATCGCTTCCCGCTTGAAGTAGTCGCCGAAGCTGAAATTGCCCATCATCTCGAAGAATGATGTGTGGCGGGCGGTGGTTCCGATTATGTCTATGTCGATGGTCCGCACACATTTTTGGACGCTCACCGCCCGCGGGTAGGGCGGCGGCTCCTCGCCCAGAAAAAAGGGCTTGAACGGCACCATTCCGGCGTTGGTGATCAAAAGGGTGGGATCGATCGGAATAAGTGATGCCGATGGGCGCACAGTGTGACCGCGTTCGGCAAAAAAATCGAGAAACGTCTGACGGACCTGGGTGCTTTCCACTATGTCGGCTATGGGAGGGGTCGTCGATCAGGCTAGCAATGTTGAAGCTTCACCCGATACCAGGTAAACGTCACCACGGGAGTCATGGGGGCCAAAACCATATGCGGCAACCGCTTTTCACAGACAAAGCCTGTTTTTCGCGACAACCGGTCGGCCGGACCGCAGAGACCGGGAAATGTCACAAACCTCTCTTATGATCGCCATTGATGGACCCAACGCCCACTACCTTGTTACACGAACCCGGCGACACCACCGCCGGCCGGACAGAACCGCTCGTCCTTCCCTTCGATGACTCCCCATCCTCCCCGGACCGGGCGGCGGGGCTGGTGAACCTCTCTCCAAGCCGTGCTTCTGATTTCAAGACCTGTCCGCGGCTCTACAAATTCCGCCACATCGAAAAGATACCCTCCGTCCCCAGCCCTGCGCAGGCCAGAGGCACCGCCATTCACCTTGCCCTGGAAAGACTGTTTCTGGACCCTGCTTCCCAGCGCCACCCCGAGCGTCTGCTCGAACTGTTTGAAGTCGCCTGGGAAGAGACTCTCGCCCAAGACGAATACCAGGACTTGTTCACCGAAGACCCCGATTCCAAGGATGAGTTCTATCAGAAAAGCCGGGATGTAGCAGAGCGTTATTTTCGGATCGAAGACCCCCGCCAGATAGAACCGCTGGAAAGGGAGCGGCTCATCACCCTGGTAATCAATGACGACGCCAACTCGGAAAACGCCGAGGGGGAGTTGGAGATTCGCGGGATTATCGACCGTTTGGACCGCGACCTCGACGGAGCGATGGTGATCACCGACTACAAGACAGGTAAAGCCCCTCCGCAGCACTTTGCCGATTCCAGCTTTTTTGCCCTGAAGATCTATGCCCTGATGATTCAAGAGGACTCCGGAAAGACCCCGGCGCTGATCCGCCTTCTCTACCTTGGCAACTCGGTCGCCTATAGCCTTTCGGTCTCCGAGATGCAGTTGCGGGGAGTGAAAAAACAGCTCCAAGCCCTGTGGCGGGCGATCGACCGGGCGATCAGGACCGACATGTTTCCGACCAAAAAAAGCAGGCTGTGCGACTGGTGCTCCTACCAACCTATCTGCCCGGCCTGGTCCGAGCAGCCACCGTCGGAGTCTTCGTCCGCAGTCTCTTTTGCCTCTGAACCGTCCCCGGCCACCGCCCTCGCAGAAAAAAATGTCACACCCCTTCCATAGTCTTTATTGCTATGGAAAAACAACTGAATCACCGCACCGTCGACTGTCATCCGAGCACCGTCGACTGTCATCCGACCGACTGCCAGGAGATCGTGGAATGGCTGGCTCAGGGCGGCATCACCGTCGAACTGGTTGAGGAAAGACCGGCCGATGCGTGCTCCGTCTGTCCGCCTGTCGACCTCCATGTCGCTGCCTGATCCTTTCGGCGGCCCGGCGAGGGGCGCCATGCCCGCCCTTCCGTTTCCCGTACCGCTTCGGGGCCGGGAGATCTCGCCTGGTGACTGGCCCAACCTCGTCGCCCGGGCGGAAGGAACCCAGCTGATCATCGGAGGGCCCGGAACCGGCAAGACCGAGCTGCTGGCACGCCGGGCTGCGCACCTGATCAACTCGGAGACAGCCTCCTCCGACGAGGTGTTGGCTCTGTCCTTCTCTCGGGAAACGGCCGCCGACCTACTAGGCCGCGTAACCTCCACGGCGCGTCGCTCTTTCGGCGAACTGTCAGTGGGCACCTTCTATGCCTTCGCCCGGACACTGGTCGAGGAGAACTGCCAGGAGCTTTTGGACAGTGCCCAGCCCCCCATGCTGCTCACCGCACCCGAACAGGTCCACTTCGTTAAAACGGTACTATCCGATGAGCCGCCCGAAGCATGGCCACTCCTCTATCGGCGTATGCTCCACACCCACACCCTGGCCGAGGAACTGGCCGACTTCGTGATGCGGTGCGGGGAGCAGCGCATCACCCCTGCAGAACTGGAGACCCAAGCCATGCAGAAACCGGCCTGGGCAGCCCTGCCCGGGTTCTACAGTCGATATCTGGACCGGCTGCGCAGCGAGCAGAAGACCGATTACACCGGCCTTCTGCTTTTGGCCAACCGGGCGTTGGAAATACCCGGGATCATCAGCCGAACCAAGACCCGGTTTCCCTATGTGCTGGCCGACGAGCTTCAGGAAGCGAGCCTGGTGCAAGTGGAGATACTAAGAAAACTGGTCGGGGGCGGCTGCCATCTGACCGCGGTGGCCGATCCCCACCAGACCTCCTTTTCCTTCCGGGGCGCCGAGCGAGTGTCGGTACACACCTTTGTAGAGGATTTCACCGCCGCCGGGAAGCCGCCGCAGGTTTTCACGCTCATCACCAGCTTCCGGGTGCCCTTCGAGATACTGGATTCCGCCGGGGCGCTCGCCGACGACCCCCATCTCACCCTTCCGACGCCCGCCCCCCATGCAGGCAAGGTCGAGTTCTACGTCTTCGACCAGGAGACAACCGAAAACGACTGGGTCGCCTCGGAGATCAAACGCCTCCACCTCATCGAACAGCTTCCCCATTCGGAAATAGCGGTGCTCACCCGCGCCTCCCATCTGCTTCCCAAGCTTTCCCGAGCGCTGGATCGAGAGGGCATACCCCACGCCCAACCAGGCGCCCGGCTGATCGACCACCCCGCGGTGCGCCTGCTGTTGGATCTGGCCTGGGTGGCGGCGGTGGACAACCAGCCCCAACCATCTAGACAGGAGACGGCGGCCGCCGACCGGATCATAGAAAGCGCGCTGCTGAGCCCCCTGTTTTCCCTGACCCAGGGCCGGGCGCGGGAACTGGTCGACATCCGCCGCCGGTCCGGTCGGCGGTGGTCGGAGGCGCTGGCGGAAAACCTGGCCGAAGCCGGGGCGCTCTCGCTGCTTCTGGATGATCCGTCCTGGGCGGAAAACCCTCCGGCCACCAACGGATTCTGGGAGTTGTGGAGCAACATTCCTCAGTTCCGCCAGTTGGTCGAATCCGAGAAGCTGGCGGACTATCGCTCCGCCCTGGCCTCCTTCGCCCAAACCCTGGGCAGGCTGGCCGACCGATCCCCCGGGACTTCTCTGCTCGAATACCGGAGGTCGACGCTTGAGGGCGACCTCGAAGCCTCACCCCTGCTCCCTCCCCAGAGTCAGGCGGAAGGTCGGGTAACGATCAGCACCATCCATCGGGCCAAGGGCTGTCAGTTCAAGGTGGTATTCATCATCGGCGCCACCGAAGGGATGTTCCCCGACACCCGGCCCTATCACTCTCTGCTGGACGGACAGCTTCTGTCCCGCCTGGATCTGGATCGCTTCCGCCTCATCGAACTTCGGCTGGAGGAAGAGAGAAACTTGGCCTACACCGCCATGACCCGCGCTCATAGCCGGGTGGTGTGGACGGCCACCTCCCCCGATCTCAACGAATCCCGTCGCACCGTCAGCAGGTTCATGTTCTTTTTGGCCGACCGCGCCCATGGGAGCCTTGCCAGCCCCGCTTCCCGATCCGCCTCTTCCCCCATTGGGCGGCTGGAGACCGAAAGCTATCTGCGACGCACCCAACGGGACTTCCGCCAGACCCTCCCCCGTCGACTGGCTGCCGGCATGGCGCTGGCCCATCCTCTCCGTGACGACCTGTGGAATCCCCGCGGCTTCGCCGGGATGCGCCCCCCCGGATCGGACGTCGGTCTTATCGACCCGGAGCACACCATGTCGGCATCCCAGGCCGAGGCCTATCAGACCTGTCCTCGTCGCTATGCCCTGGAATCACGTCTGCGCATCCGTCCCGTCGATGAAACACCGTATCTCAAATTCGGCCGCCTGATCCACGATGTCCTCCAGACCTGCGGACAGCGGGCCTTTGATCGGAGTGAAGCCGGGATGGACCTCTCCCATGCTCTGGACGAACTCGACAGGCAACTCGCCAACCTGGATTTCGGCACTCCGGTGCTAAATCAGGCCTGGAGAGAACGAGGGGCAAAACTCCTCCGCCAACTGGCGGAACGCTGGCAGAGCGAAAGCGGCCAAGCCATCCGCTTCGAAGAGAAAATCGAGGCCGAGATGGACGGGACTCTCTGGACTGGGCGAATTGATCGGATAGACCGGATGGAAGACGGCAGGCTCCGCATCGTCGACTACAAGACCTCCAAGAACCCCATGGCTGTCAAGGACGCCAAAGTCTCACTGCAACTGGGGTTTTACCTCTGGGCGGTGTCACGTCTCGAACCCGAAGCCGTCCGGTCCTCCCCCATCGCCCAGTTCTGGTATCCCCTCCGCGAAGGGGGATCATGGAAGCGTGACTTTGACGCCGGCAACCTGGAAGAGGTGGTGAAGCAACTGGGTGAGATAGCCCAAACCATTATTTCGGAGAGAGCGGATCCACAAACCTGGCGACCTCGGCCGTCCCAGGCCTGTGGAAGGTGCCAGGTTCGCTCACTGTGCCCGGCCTGGCCGGAGGGACAGGGGGCTTTCACATCATGAACTCCCCTCCCCTCATCCGGCTGTCGCCGGAGCAACAGGCGGTGGTCGACTACCCGCTTCGGCCGCTTCGGGTGTCGGCGGGGGCCGGGACGGGCAAGACCACCACCGTCTCTTATCGGATGGCCAGGCTGGTCCGAGAAGAAGGAATACCGCCCGAACAGCTTTTGGGCCTTACGTTCACCAACAAGGCGGCCGAGGAGCTTTCCCTCCGGATCCACCAGGCGCTTTTATACCGGGCAGATCCTCTCCGGGAGGTGGAAGTCAACACTTATCACGGTTTCTGCTCTGGGATCGTGACGGAGTTCGGCGCCTTGCTGGGGCTCGAGCGGAATCTCTTCATCATTGCTCCGGCGCAAACCCGTCAACTGGTGAAGCAGGTGATCCGGGAGACTTCCCTCCCCGGGCTGGACAACACCGACCTCTTTTACTTGCCAGGCGCCATCATCCGTTTTTCTTCCTCCCTGGCCGACCATCTGCTGGAGCCCGACCAGATAAACGATGAGATGTTGCGCTCCGAGCTTCCCCAACTGGCAAACATCGATTTCAGCCGTAAGAGCGATTTCGAGGACTACGAGCGTCTGGCGTCCACTTTCCCGAAGCGCCGCGGCATGGTGGAAGCCGCACACCAATACCAAACCCACAAACGCAGATTGGGAGTGGTCGACTACGGAGATCTGATCCTTCAGGCGCATCGAATAATCTCCACCGAGCCTCAGATTGCCCGACGGATCAGAAACCGATACCGGGCGGTGGTGGCCGATGAATACCAAGACACCAACACTGCCCAGCGGGTGATACTCCAAATACTCTTCGGCGCAGGATTCCCCCTGACGGTGGTGGGTGACTCCGATCAAACCCTTTATGAGTGGAGGGGGGCTTCGCTCGACAATTTCCGCAGTTTCCCCAGTCATTTTCCCTCATCGGCAGGAACCCCCGCTCACACCCTCCCGCTCACCCTGAACCGTCGCTCCGGGCGGCGAGCAATCGAATTCGCCAACCGAGTTAGACAGGAAATCGGAGCGGGGACCTCCCCCCTCATTCCCCTACCCGACGCGCCCCCCTCACAGGTGTTTGCCGAGTGGCATCCCACTTTCATCGACGAGGCCACCTGGATCGCCGAACAGCTCATCGAACGTAATGGGCAGGGCCGGAGTTGGCGGGACATGGCAGTGCTTTTTCGCAAGACCAAGGACATCCTGGGTGTCTACCGGCAGTTGACCACCCACGACATCCCGGTGGAGGTGGCCAACCTGGGGGGCCTGCTGGCCGCCCCCGAAGTGGTGGAGATCCACTCCTGGCTGAAAGTGATCGGCCGTTTCGACGACCGGACGGCCGCCACTCGGCTGTTGGGCGGAAGCCGCTTTCGGCTGGGCCTGGGAGAGATCCGACACTTGAGCAGGTTTGCCCGCCGCGATCCCAACCGTCCGCCACAGGCCCTGCTGGACGGATTGGACTACCCCATGTTCTGGGACGAACTACCCGATTCACTGGCCGAGCCCTTTCATCGCTTCCACGACGAATACCGGGAGCTGCTCCGGGACTGTCAGGGCAGACCAGCGGGAGACGCCTGTCGCAAGATCGTGGAGAAGACCCGGGCCTGGGCGGATGTGGAGTCCATGTCCGACAACGCCCGGCTTTCGGCTCGACTCAACCTTTACCGATTCCTGGATCTGGCGGAAAGCTGGTCCCCTCTGGAGGGCCCATCCACCATCGAAGCGTTCCTCGAATATCTGGACGCCCTGCTGGAAGAGCCCTCCGAAGAGTTGGACGCCGCCCGTCTCTCCGATGAAGACGCAGTGGCGCTGCTGACCGTGCACAAGGCCAAGGGCTTGGAATGGCCGGTGGTGTTCGTGCCGGCGATCTACCAGCAAAACTTTCCGTCACAGGTGGTGGGAGGGTACGACAACCCCTACCGGAAAGCCGAGACCCTTCCCTGGGGTTGGCGGATCGATCCACCGCGTCATGATCCGATCACCGCGACTATGGACGCCGAGACGCTGATCGACCTTCTGAAAAGGACCAAAGATGAGGTCATCGATGCTCACCGGTCACAGGAGTGGCGCATCGCATACGTGGCGTCCACCCGGGCCAAAGAAGAGTTGGTTCTCTCCGGCGCCCATTGGTACGGCTATCCGGAACCCTCCGTCAAGCCCAAGCTCCCCCACACCAGCGACTTCTTCAAGACAGCCTGGCAGGCCACCCGTGAGACGCCTGTCGACAACGCGGGCCAAACCTTGGAGCAGACGTATCTCGCCCCACCCCGTCCCGAGAGCTTCGCCACCCCCACCCAGGCAGTCTCCGCCCCCGATCCCGTCTTCGGTGAGAAGGGCTGGCCGGAGGGAATCCGCCGCGCCCGGGAAGAACCCGACTCGATAGCCGAATTCGCCAGTAGTCAAGGAGTGGAGGAGGAATATCTATCGGCTCTGGAGGAGTTCGAAGGTCTGCTGTTCCGACTGCCTGATCCGGCGCCGGAGACCGTGAACGAGGTTCTCTCCACCTCGGCCACCGGCTTGGTGAGCTACGCCCAGTGTCCCAAGAAATACTTTTGGATGGCGGTGGATCCTCTTCCTCGCCGGTATTCCTACCTCACCCGTCGAGGGACCCAGATCCATCGCCAGATAGAACTCCACCACCAGGGCAAGGTCCCCCTGCTGGAACCCGACTCCGAAATCATCGAACTGGTCGGCGACGACCGCCCGGTGGACTCTCCGACCGGCGCCGACCCGTTCCAGGTTTTCCTTGACTCCCGTTTCTCGGGCATGAAAACCCAATGGCTGGAGAAGGCGTTCACCCTTCGGATAGGTGAGGACGCCATGGTGAGAGGCCGGATCGACGCCGTCTACCAAAAAGAGGCCGACACATGGGAAATTGTCGACTTCAAATCAGGCCGGCCACCCCCCGATGATCCCCATGGGGCTCGCTTAGCGCAGATGCAGGTTTACGCCCTGGCCATAGGCGAGATCCCCGAACTGGGTCCGGCGCCCGCAAATCTCTCGGTGACCATCGCCTATCTGGGAGGGGGTCGGCTGGTGGAGAACCCCAGTGCCGAACCGGTGGACGAGACGTGGCTGGCGGCCGCCCGGCAGCGGCTGGAAGGCATGGCCAGATCAATAGCCGAGCAGAAATGGGATCCCACTCCCTCCGCCGAATGCCGCAAGTGCGACTTCTTCCACGTCTGCCCGGAGGGAAAGACCTTCATCGCCTCCATCGAGAGAAAGTCCTAGCCGAATTTCCGCCGGGCTTTCATGGACTCCTCAGACCAACCGGCCACCGCTCGTCTCGAGGACGATGGTTACCGGCCCTTGGTTGACCAGCGAGACTTCCATCATCGCTCCGAACCTCCCGGTGGCGACGGTTACTCCCCTACCGCGCAGTTCGGCAACCACTTCTTCCACCAGGCGTTGGGCCGGTTCAGGTTGCGCGGCCCGAACAAAAGACGGCCGACGACCCTTGCGTACATCCCCGTACAAGGTGAACTGGCTCACCACCAGCGCCGCTCCTCCGGTGTCGGTCAGGGCGAGATTCATTTTCTGCTCGGGGTCGGCGAAGATGCGAAGTCCGGCGATTTTGGCGGCCACCGCTCGGGCGTCTTCGGTGGTGTCCGAGTGAGTGACCCCCACCAGCACCAAGATTCCGTCGTCGATCTCCCCCACCGTCTCGGTATCCACCTCTACTCTCGCACTAGAAACCCTCTGCACCACTGCTCGCATCTCTGACATGGTAGAAATCTCTCGGGAGCGATCCATCTTCATGACTCCTTTCTTGTGAAGCTTCAGCTATGACCACACCTAAAGATCTGATCGATACTCCGAGCAAGCGGATCTGCCCAGCCTCGTTTGCGGATATGGGAAAGTCGCGACCTAAGCCAAGCCCCCATGTTCCTGCTCTGAGGCGATGGAAAGCGACTTGGGAAGCCCTGGCCAAGGAGTTGCAAGGCGGGCCACAGCCGACCCCGCCCGAGGAACAATTCGATCCTGTGCAAGCCGCCATCGTCGCCGCGCAGATCAAAAGAGCAAAGCCGCTCCTCCCAGCAGCGGGCCGCGGAGAGATCGACCTCGATTGGCCACATCTGACCATCCCGATCGACTCCGAAGACCTGAAGGTCTTCTTTCAGTTCACCCAGGAAAGACCTGACGGTCGGTTGGAGATGTACAAGCTGAAGACCGGGAAGATCGATGAGGAGACCGAATTCGCCACTGCACCCGAACAGATCGCCGCGGTCGTCTCCGATCCCCGCTTTCCCGATTCCCTGGAAGCCTACGAGATAAGAACGGCGGACGGAGAGATGATCCGCCTGGAGATGTCACCGCACAAAGCCCAAGAGATCTTGGCGGAACTGGAGCGCGACTACCGGCAAATGTCCAGCTCCGATCCAAACAGGATCGTGGCGGGTACTCACTGCTCGATGTGCAAGGTAGCGGACCTGTGCAAGACCTTTCCGAGAATCGACCCTACGGCGGAGAAGATCGCCCCGCTCAAGCCCCTGCCTTCCGCCTTCCAGTTGACGATCTCCAAATCACGGCTGCCGGAGATGGACTACTGCGAAAGGAGAGCAGCCTGGAGGGTGTGGTTCTCCATCCCTACTGACCTCGATCATTACGCCCGCGAGGCTTCTCCCAGCCTGGAGGTGGGAAACAGGTTTCACGCTCTCATGGCCAAAGCCCTGCTGTCAGATGATCCCGCCACGTTTTTCTCCGGCGACCTGGAAATGGAGTCTCTTTACCGACAACACTTGAGCCTTCCGTGCACACCCGACTTGAACATCACCAAAACCGAGTTTCCGCTGGGATTCACGGTCCGGTTCGGCGCCGGACATCGACCTGTCTCGGTGGTGTTGTCCGGCATAGCCGACGGGGTGGGACGAGAAGCCGATGGCACTCCCGCCGTTGTCGACCACAAGACCGGTCACTCACCCAGAGTCAACCCTTACGAAGCGGAACTGTACGCCCTCGGCGCCCTACTCCGACTCAATTCTCCCACAGTTGCTACTCACATCCACCGGCTCTCCAGCAGCGGGAACGACCCGAAGTGTGATCGAATGCTCTGGGAGCGAGACCAGATGAGCGAACTGGCCTTAATGCTCGGCAAATTGGTCGAAACCGCCGCCAGGTGGGACCCGCTGGACGCGGCTTCCCCTCCATACCAGGTGGGAGAGTGGTGCAGAACCTGTCCCTTCGAGCAGAGATGCCGGTCCTACCGCTGAATGTTGGTTAGCGAGAGACGCCCGCCATCTGCAGCTCGGTGGGCTCCGCACAACAAAACCAAGATTCGGAGAGTCGGGGAACCGAGGATCCCCAATCCACCTCCCCGAAAGAGGGCGTCGGTCGCCCCACTACCCGGCGCGCCTGTGACCACTGCGCGTGGAGAGTCTCTCGCCGACCCATTTCTTCCCGGCTGCCTTGCTCGGCCAAGCCCAGGATCTTTTGCTGCAGCCTGTCGATCGACGGGTCAGTTGACTCCCAGGTATAGCTGAGCGTGCGAGGGTCGTAGTCTCCCAGTATCTCATCGGCGCCGGGGATGGACAACACCAGCGATCCTTCCGGCACCAACAGCCGAATCCCCATTTGCACCGGATCGGTGGCTCCCATCAGATCATGGTCGGCGACAAAAGAAAAGATGTCGTCCAGATCAGAGAGTTCCGTCCACGGTGTGAAAGGAAGCCAGGAGGGACGAACCGTCAATCCCGCTTCTCTCAAGGTCTCCACCGCGAGAGGCAATTCAGCGGCTGTGTGGCCTTTGTCCAGAAGCGTCAGCACCCGATCGTTCACCGTTTCGAAAGCCGACACCACGAACACCACGTTGCGCTGCGCCATCCTCGCCCAGATCGACCGGTTCGCAAGAATGTGCTCTACCTTAACCGTCAAGTCAAAGGTTAAGTTTGGGAACTCGGAGTGGGCGGCTTCTATCAGCCGACCGGCGTGAGCCGGCCCGTTGAGGAAATCGGGATCACCGAAGGTGATGTGCTCGGCCCCGTTCTCGGTCAACCACTGCAGGTCCGCCAGGACGCTCTTGACATCCACAATCCGATAGCGCCCGTCGTAGACGGCGGGCAGCGGACAATGGCGACATCGGTGGCGGCATCCTCTACTCCCCTCCACATACCCGGCCAGTCGGGTGGCCCCCTCGTGCTCCAGACAGGCGTACTTCTCCAGGGGCGGCAAAAGGCCGCGGGCGGGGACCAGCGAGGGCGAGCGGGCGGTGGAGATGGTGATCGATACCGCGCCTCCCGAAGAGCCCGGTCCCAACCCGTTTACCCAGTCGACCAGCGCGGCGGTGTACTCACCGGCAATCGCCCGGTCCGCAACCTCCCCCACCACAGGGTCGGCCGCCGCCGCTGCATACAGCCCATAGAAAGCGATGGGCAACTCAGGACGGGCGGCCTTGATCCGCCGGGCGGTTTCTGTACCCAGCCGCATTGCGGTGTGCATCGGCACGGAGATGCCCACCGCATCCGCCCACTCCACCCGGGCGTCGTCCCATGCCTCGACTGCCAGATCCAGCGCTTTCACCGAATGTCCGGCCGAACCAAGCGCGGCGGCGGGCCAGGCCACATGGAGGGGCTGGTGGCCCAACTCGTATGTGGAGATCAACAGTACCTGCAACGCCTGAACGCCCTTTCTCCCTTCCCTTACAGATAAACCTAGCCAATAAACCCTCCCTTGTCTTGGGTATCCTTCCGGAGAGCGATGACCTACTGGAAGGAATATAGCCTCTCCTATGTGGACGGCTTCGTCCATCAGCATCACGACGCCGATCCCCAGGAAACCAACGAGTGGATCGAATCGCTGGATGCGGTGGTGGAAGAGAGGGGCACCGCACGCGGGGAGTTTCTGCTCACCAAGCTGATGGACCGGGCCCGCCAAAAGGGGATGGCGGCGCCGGGCTCGATCAGCAGCCCTTACATCAACTCCATCCCGCCCGAGGAGGAGCCGCCCTATCCGGGCGACTTGTTGATGGAAAAGAGGATCCGACGCTTCATACGCTGGAACGCGGCGGTGATGGTCATCCAGGCCAACTACATGGAGAAAGGAATCGGGGGGCATCTTTCCACCTTTGCCTCCTCGGCCTTGCTCTATGAGATAGGTTTCAACCATTTTTTCCGGGGTAAGGAAGACGGCCAACCCGGTGACGCCCTCTACATCCAGGGACACGCCGCACCGGGAATCTACGCCCGGGCGTTTCTGGAACGTCGCTTCGACGAACGTCATCTCGACAATTTCCGCATGGAAATCGGCGGCAACGGCCTCTCCTCCTATCCCCACCCCCGGCTCATGCCCGACTTTTGGGAGTACCCCACCGTCTCCATGGGCCTCGGTCCGATCAACTCGATCTATCACGCCCGGTTCAACAAGTATCTCCACAATCGGGGGCTCGACAACACCGACGACAGCCGGGTGTGGTGCTTCGTGGGTGACGGGGAATGTGACGAGCCCGAAACTCTGGGCTCCCTCTCCCTGGCGGCTCGGGAGGGACTTGACAACCTGGTGTGGGTGGTCAACTGCAACCTGCAGCGGCTGGACGGCCCGGTCCGAGGCAACGGCAAGATTATTCAAGAGCTCGAGGCGATCTTCCGGGGAGCGGGTTGGAACGTCATCAAAGTGGTGTGGGGATCGGGATGGGATCCCCTGTTGGAGCGCGACCACGAGGGAGCCCTGGTGGATGTGATGCACCGGACCTTGGACGGGGAGTACCAGCGCTACAAGGCGGAAAGCGGCGCCTATGTCCGTGAGCACTTCTTCGGAAAAGATCCTCGAACCCTGGCAATGGCCCAGGAGCTCAGCGACAGAGATATCTGGGCGCTGCGCCGGGGCGGTCATGATCCCATGAAGGTGTACACCGCCTACGAAGCGGCTACCCGCGCTTCGGGAGCACCCACCGTAATCCTCGCTAAGACCATCAAGGGCTGGGCGTTGGGACCGGATGTGGAGGGAAGAAACGCCACCCACCAGATCAAACAACTGACCAACCAGCAGCTCATGCAACTTCGCGACCGTCTCGAACTCCGCCAGGAGATCCCCGACGCGGCGTTCGAAGGGGATCTCGACCCGCCCTACTACCGGCCGCCCACATCTTCTCCTGAATACCAGTACCTGATGGAAAGCCGCAAGCGATTGGCGGGCTGGCTTCCCCACCGCACGACCCGCATCCGAAAGCCCTTGACCCTTCCGCCTCCCGAAACCTTCGACGTGCTCAATGAGGGAAGTGGAAAGGTGGAGGTTTCCACGACCACCGCATTCGTGAGGCTGCTGCGCAACCTGTGCCGGGCGCCGGGCTTCGGCCCGCGGGTGGTGCCCATCGTCCCCGACGAGGCCCGTACTTTCGGGATGGACCCGCTCTTCCGGGATCTCGGTATATACGCATCCCGCGGGCAGCTCTACGAGCCGGTAGACGCGGCGATGATTCTGGCCTACCTGGAACGACAGGACGGACAGCTTCTTGAGGAGGGGATCACGGAGGCAGGGTCACTCGCCTCCTGGACAGCCGCCGCCACCTGCTACGCCAACCGGGGCGTACCAATGGTCCCCTTTTTCATCTTCTACTCCATGTTCGGCTTCCAAAGAGTGGGCGACATGATCTGGGCGGCGTCCGACGCGCGGGCTCGCGGCTTCCTCCTGGGCGCCACGGCTGGGCGCACCACCCTGATGGGAGAGGGCCTCCAGCATCAGGACGGCCACAGCCTTTTGCTGTCGTCCACCGTCCCCTCCATGAGGAGCTACGACCCCGCCTTCGCCTATGAGCTGGGAGTGATCATTGAAGACGGAATCCGGCGGATGTACCAAGAGAACGAGGACATCTCCTACTACCTCACTGTGTACAACGAGAACTATCACCATCCGCCCAAACCTGCCGGAGTGGATGGGGGCATCCTGGCCGGGCTGTATCAATGGGCGCCCTCCCCGGAGGGCGTCCCCAAGCAAGGATCGATCCTCTTCTCGGGATCGACCGTGGGAGCAGCCCGACAAGCCAAAGAAGACCTGGCCGAACACTATGGAGTGGGGGTGGAACTGTGGTCGGCTCCTTCCTATCAGGCTCTCAGAAGCGAAGCGCTGGAAGTCGAACGCTGGAACCTTCTCCATCCCGGCCAACCCCCCAGACAGCCGTACGTAACCCAGCGACTGGCCGAAGCAGGAAAGGTGGTGACGGCGGTAACCGACTTCATGCGGGCCGTGCCCGACCAAATATCAAGATGGATTCCCGCTCGATACGTCACGTTGGGTACCGACGGATTCGGCCGCTCGGACACCCGCAATAGGCTCCGCCGTTTCTTCGAGATCAACACCGGCTATCTGGTGGTGAGTGTCCTCTCCGCGCTCGCCGGCCAGGAAATCCTGGCGCCTTCGGTGGTTACCGAGGCGATGGACCGCTACTGCATAGATCCCGAGCTGGCGCCCTCCTGGAAACGTTGTGTTCCCTGAGGAACGCTTTAGGACATCTTGCTGTTCTCTAGCTATTCTGCGATCGAGAAAAGAGGCCCTTGAGACGGGAGCCAAGCGTCTGGAAGAAGAGTTGGAATCCTTTCACCTCTCCTGCCTGGACTTGGGCGGCTTCTTCGACGGTTACGGCACTTAGCTTGCCTTCCAAACACTGAGCAAACTCGCCGATCAGCCGATTGGAAATCTCCCGGATGAGTCCACTCCGTCCGAACTGGGCCGCCGAGCCGGCCAGTGCCACTTCCGCATTGATATCGACCCCGGTGCCGGTCTCCGTTTTCTCAAGCCGATAGACCACCGCCATTCGGCCTCGACTTCCTCCCCGCCGATCCACGCCCTTGCCAGTGATAGTGGCAGAACGCGCCGCCGGATCCGCGGAGACCGTGGCCTCGCCTTCGAAGCCGGCGCTGAGGGGCCCCAGCCTCACCGAGACCTTCCCGGCGTAAACGCCTTCGCCCTTGTCCTCAATGAGTTCCGCCCCCGGGAGACATTGAACAACGGTGGGCACGTCCTGAAAAAAGTCCCATACCACCGGGAGTGGCTGAGCAACTTCAAAATTGTGTGAAATATTCATAAAACGACTTTCATATAGCGTTCCTCTGGCTCGGACCTGATCTCGTCCGTTTGCAACGCGCCTTTGGAACTGATGAGCTTCACTGAGACAATACAGTACCTTTGCGATCTCGCAGGTAGCCGGCAGATTGACCACGCCGTACCGCCAGTATCTCCGCCATTATCGCCCAGGCGATCTCGCTTGGTCCCTCGGCGCCGATATCCAACCCGGCCGGGCCGTACATTTTGTTGAGGTCATCGGGCGAGGGTGGACATCCGGACTCCTCCAAGTCGGCGACGAGCCGCGCCAGCCGGGCGCCAGGACCCAACGCTCCTATATAGGCGACGTCGGTTCCCAGCAGGGACCGCAGATAGTCGAGGTCGCGCAGATAGTTGTGGCTCATTACCACCGCATAGGTGCGCCGGTCAATCTCTGCTTTTGAGCCCAGTTCGGCGGGGAGCGCCGCTAGCAGGCAAGCGGAGGGGAACCGCTCGGGGGTGAGCAGCGCTTGGCGCTCATCACTGACCACCACTTCGAATCCCAACTCGGCGGCGTAGCGGGCCAGGGGATCCGCGTCATGACCCGCCCCGCAGATCAGGAGCCTCCAGGGGGCGCCCACCACCTCCACCATCATCCGCCCCCCTTCGGAGACCGCTAAATGGGACTTGCCCCCGGCAATGGCTTCCCTCGCCATGGAAACCGCCTTCGGCAGCAGGGAGGCGTCCGATAGGGAACCCGAGTGGGCCCCGTCGGCCCCTACATAGAGCTTGGCGAACCGGGGCCCGGAGAGTTCGTGCACCACCGCCAGCGGGCGTTGCAGGGCGCGGGAGGATGCGACTTGCTCTGCCCACTCCTGGGCGGATTCCGAGGTAACAACCAACAGCTCCGTAGCTCCGTTGCATCCTATACCCCACCCCCAAATTGCTTCGTCGTCAGCAGTCAGGTCGAACTCCACCAACCGGGGAGCCTCAGAGGACAGCACCTCCTCCACCACCCGCTGCAGATCGTGGTCCAAACATCCGCCGGAAACAGTCCCCACCGAGTAGCCATCCTCGGCCATCAACTGCCGAGCGCCCAACTGCCGGTAGGTCGAGCCCCTCGCCCCCACCACTGTGGCCAGGGCGAACCGCTTTCGCATCCTCCCCCAATCCAAGGTGGTCTGCAGGATGGTTTCCAAATCCGACATGTGCACCCTGAGGATACGTTACGCGTCCCGACTAGACCCCAGTAGATGAAGATACGCCCGATCGGCCTCCTTATCGGGCATAAATCCCCGCAGCCCCAGAGACCTAAAGCTTGCCGGGCGCGGTTGCCGATTTCTCCCTAACTAGGAGACCTTGATCAGAGGGATCGGCTCGCCGGGCAAGACCAGGTCGGTGGGATCCATTCCCCGATCGCTTCGAACCGCATCGATTTGGTCAAACACCCGGTCCATAGCCTGGTAGCGCCTTCCTGTTATCTCGCCCACCTTGTTGTTGGCGTTCTTTAAGTGACTATGCAATACGTCTATCACCCTCTGGGTGTCCATCCACTCTCTTTTCGCCAGGTTGAGAATCCTCAGTACCTCGTCGCCGGCCCGCTCCAGCGCAAACGCCACGTTCGCCTCCCTCACCAGGGTGAGGACGGCAAAGAGATTGGAGGGACCACAGAGCATCACCCCTCTCTCGAAAGCGAAGTCCAACAACCCGGCGTCGCTTTCCCAGATGAACGAGTAGATCGATTCGAGCGGAATGAACATCATAACCAAACCGGCGTCTCCATAGGACTTGGCAGAGAGAGCCTTCACATGACCTCGCACCGCCCTCAGGAATTCCCTCTGGAACTTTGCCTTCTCGGATTCGGGTGCTTCCTGGTAGCTCCGATAAGAGTCGAAGGGGAGTTTGGAATCCATGCACAAGAGCTGGCCTCTGGGAAGATAGAAGGAGAAGTCGGGGATCTCTCCGCCGGGGAGCCTCTTTCGGACCTCATAGGAAACTCCCTCTTTCATTCCCACCGCCCGGAGAATGTCCTCGGCCACCTTCTCTCCCCAGCTCCCCTTCTGGCCCGAAGAGTTCAACATGTTGGTGAGGGATTCGGTGGTACCGCCCAGTTTGGCCAGGGTTTCGTTGACCTGCCCGAATTGCTCCGACCAACTGCCCTGCCGAGAAGCAAGATCTTTCTGAATTCCGTCGAGCTGATCCCCGATTCTTTCGGCGGTCTGGCTGAAGGTCCGCTGCTGCTGGGAGATGAGATCGGCGCTGGATCGAACCTGTGTCTCCAACTCGGCCTTGGCCATCTTGGCCGCTTCCGCCGCCGCGGCGGTGGCGGTCTTCTCCTTGAGTTCCTCGGCTTGAAGTTGTCTCTCCCTCTGGTCGCGACTCAGAGCCTCGAGCACCGCCTGCAGGGCGCTTTCAGATCGGTCCTGGGCTTGTCTTTCCCGCTGGTCGCGACGGCGTTGAACGATATCCCACGCCAACAAGCAAGCCACCGCGGCCAAGGCGACAATGACAAAGATGTCCATAGCCATAAGTATGGGTGAGCGGTGTGACAAACCCCGGTATTAGCGCCGCTGCGGGGCGGACGCGCCTAGCTTCTAGTGGGCCGTATTTCCCGCCAGCAGGTCGAGGGCGTGCGGCAGAATACCCAGCACGGGCTCAAGGTTCTCCACCGCTCCCTTGGGACTGCCGGGAAGATTGATAATCAGCGTCGACCCCCGGGCGCCGACCACCGCCCGGGAGAGGGCGGCCATCGGGGTGACCGCCAATCCGGCGGACATCATCATCTGGGCAAGGCCGGGAACTTCCCGTTCGATTACCCGACGGGTCGCCTCGGGTGTCACGTCCCGAGGGCCCAGTCCGGTACCTCCGGTGGTGACCACCAGGTCCACCTGCCGGCAGGTATCCACCAGTACCGCCACGATCTTCTCCTCGGTGTCCTCCACTGCGGTCCGCACACAGATCTCATACCCGGCGCCGGCCAACATCTCCGAGAGCACCTCTCCGGAGCGATCCTGACGGGTCCCGGCGATCACTCCGTCACTGAGGGTGATCACCGCCGCTCTCCATACTCTGTTTTTGACCATCGGATTTAACAATACTTGACAGTGATAACCTTCCCGACTTGATGGAGATCCCTCCGGCCCCGTACCTGCCCACCTCCGACCCCCAGGTCGTGGAGTCGACCCCACTCTCCCAGTCCGGGTGGTATGAGGACGGACAGCACGGAGGGCTGGTGGCCGCTCTCCTGGCCAGGGCGGTGGAGACGGTTCCCACCCTGACCCCGATGGAGATTGCCCGCCTGACCGTGGACATCTTCCGGGTGGTTCCCACCGTGCCCCTCCGAACCACCACCTCCATCCTCCGGGAGGGAAAACGCATCCAGCTGGTGCGGGCCCATCTGCACGCCGGCGACACCGAACTCGCCCAGGCCACTGCCATGCGGCTTCGGATCACCGACCGCCCCGTACCCGAAGCCGCCCTCCCCGATCCGTCGCTGCTTCTCATTCCGGTGGCCGAGGCCCGGCCGGTGGACATGGACCGGCTCGGCGTGGGAGTGAAAGGACGGTTGTATTTTCATCGACATGCCACAGAGATGCGCCAGGCCGAGGGACAGTTCGATCAGGCGGGCCCCGGAGCGGTGTGGCTGAGGATCATGACTCCCCTGGTAGCCGGGGAGCCACTGACCCCGCTCCTTCGGGCGGTGATCAGCGCCGATCATGGAAACGGGGTGAGTGCGGTCCTCCCCACCACCTGGGTCTTCATGAACGCCGATCTGAACATCCATTTGCTGCGGATGCCGGTTGGCGAATGGGTGGGTCTGCGCTCGCAGTCGTGGTTCTCTTCCCTGGGAAGAGGGGTGGCTCACTCACAGCTTTACGACACCGCCGGGGGGATCGGCAGGTCGGTGCAGACCCTCTTCGCCGATCTGCGCAGCTCCCTGCCAGGCGCCATGCCCCCTCCCAACTTCTCTCAAGACCCCCGTTGAGCAAGCCATTGGTTGGTCCTAATTGCGATATGCGAGCACACCCGCCGCATCACATCTTGGGAGTGGAATAATGAGACCATTGGATCGTTGGCGCATCGCGCACCATCCCAACTCGGCGCGGGGATAGGGCTTCTGGCGGGGAGGACTCCCTCCCTCGCGTGGTGTTGGAGGCTGAGCGGACTTGTGGAGGGGGCAAGCTCATCCTATGGGGTAAGATCATCCTAATGAGGTTCTTGATCTCACAGCACAAGAACGACCTCACACAGATGAGAGGTTTAATCTTGCGCAGGAACCTGTTGCGAGGCCAGTCGTTGGTTCTTTCCGGGGTTTCTCCCAGGGGTGGGTGGTTATTGACGGCCGTTGTGGTGGTTGCGTTGGTTTGGGGAGTGTCGGCTCCGGT
The DNA here is from genome assembly GCA_965248705.1 of Acidimicrobiia bacterium. Lineage (GTDB taxonomy): Bacteria > Actinomycetota > Acidimicrobiia > Spongiisociales > ZC4RG35 > Bin76. The sequence goes on from CBDFJY010000002.1 coordinate 2,376,666, forward strand.
GGAGGCTCAGCAGTCTGTGTGTTCAAGCACTCCTGACACAGTGGCTTGTGATAGGGAGGCGTTGGAGGCTCTTTATGACTCCACCGACGGAGCGAACTGGACAACCAACACGAACTGGACAACCGCTATGCCTCTTGATGAATGGTACGGCATAACAACAGACTCGAGCGGACGCGTTACGAGGTTGGAAGTTAATAATAACAATTTGGTAGGTGTTATACCGACTGAGCTGAGCCATCTGAGCCAACTGGAGCACCTACAACTTGGCTTCAATAGTTTAACAGGTTCGATCCCTGACCTCAGCAACATGACAAACCTCAGTCACTTGTATATCTACTTTAATCAGTTGAGTGGTACGATTCCTTCTTGGCTCGGCAACTTGCCGAATCTGCAAGTTCTTGCCCTTAGTCGAAATGATTTGACCGGTGAAATTCCTTCCTTCCTCGGTAACCTGCAAAACCTGACGGAGCTGAGTTTCGAGAACAATGATTTGACCGGTGTAATCCCTTCCTCCCTCGGTAACCTGCAAAACCTGGAGCGCCTATATCTCAGCTCAAATAAACTGACTGGTGAAATTCCTTCCTCCCTAGCCAACCTAAATCCCGCATCAATGACAGATCTGCGCGTTAGTTACAACAATCTGTCAAGTGCGATACCTGACTTCGGTGGTCTCATCCGCTTGAAGAGTTTGTTTTTGGGAGGCAATGACTTCACTGCAGGGGACATTCCATCTTGGATCAGAACCTTAACGGACCTTGAGTGGCTGTTCCTTGAAGAAATGAACCTCACTGGTGAGGTTCATTTCTGGCTGACCGAACTCACCTCCCTCAAATGGCTGACTTTGTACCACAATGATCTGTCAGGCCCGATACCTGACCTTGGTAGTCTCGAGTTGCGGTGGTTGCTCCTGGGAGGCAATGACTTCACTGCAGGGGACATTCCAGCTTGGATCAGAAACTTCACGAACCTTCGGAACCTGTACCTTTATGACATGAACCTTACTGGTGAGGTTCCTGCCTGGCTGAACGAGCGCACCTCCCTCAATTGGCTGTCTTTGCACCACAATGATCTGTCAGGCCCGATACCTGACCTTAGTGATCTCACCGAGTTGCGGTGGTTGCTCCTGGGAGGCAATGACTTCACCACTGGAAACTTTCCATCTTGGATCAGAAACCTCACAAACCTCGAGAACCTTTTCCTTCATGACACGAACCTCACCGGGAAGGTTCCTGCCTGGCTCACCGATCTCACCATGCTCCAAGCCCTGACACTGTCTAACAACGACTTGTGTTTCCCCACCCGGAGGCTGGCTATAGCTTTGGAAGACCTCCGCAGCGAGTACGACCAGCCCGAACCGATCACTGACTGCAGAAGGCCCCCTAGGAGGGGGGTCACTATTCCGGATGCGTACGTGGACGATCAGGGCATAGAAGAAACAGCGTTCAACACTCTCGCCCACAAAGGGATAACGGCAAAAACCGAATGCCGCGCGAGACATATCTGTCCTGACTGGGCGATCCAACGCTGGACACTGGCGGTGTGGCTGGCACAAGCCTGGGGAATGGACCCACCTGCCGAGGTTGCTTCCTCAAGATTCACCGACGTAGACCCCAACCAGTGGTGGGCGCCCTATGTCGAGCACTTGTTCGAACTGGGATTCACCAAAGGATGCGCGGTGGAACCCGCCCGTTTCTGTCCCGAACAACTGGTCACCCGAGCCGAGATGGCATCCTTCCTAGCCCGAGCCCTCCAAATCCAACCCGCTTCCCACCTCATATACCAAGACACCATCGGAAACTCACACGCCGGAAACATCGGAGCAATCATGCTCGCCAACATCGCCCAAGGATGCGCTAGCCAACCCACCAGCTACTGTCCCGACCAATCCCTCACCCGCGGACACATGGCAATCCACCTCGCCCGGGCCCTCGGCTACATGTACATACCACTACCCACCCCCTAAACCAGCCCAAAGCAAACCACCGCCAGCGCCAAGCGACGGATCCGGCTTTTGCTACTCGTCCAAGGCGGTCTTCACCGACTCCAACACCTCGCTAACTCTTATAGAGACGTCATCGAGCCGTCTGCGACAGAACCCGATGAGTTGTCCGGCCCGCTCCACCTTCTTTGCCATAGCCTCCAAGTCCACTTCGCTTCCCCGAAGATAGTGCAGGATCTCCTCCAGTTCGGCCAAACCCTCCGAATAGCTGTCGGGCAGTTCCGCAGAAGAGTGGGATTCGCTCATCAGTGTGACACCTCCTCTGTGGTGGGAGGTTCACGGGTGGGACGGGTCTCCGACACCGTGCTGACCATCGTCCCGTCAGAAAGCCAGGTCTCCACCGTCTCGCCCTTGCTGACCCCGGAGATCGAGCCGATCACTCCACCGCTCCGGTGGCGGGTGATCGACCAGCCGCGGGCCAGGTTGCGCTGCGGATCGTAGGCTTCCGCGACCTTTTGGGCGTTCTCCAGCTTGATGCGTTCCTGTCGCAGGCCTTGTCGGCTTTCTCGGACAAACGCCGCTTGGCGGGAACCCAGTATGGCCTCGGCCCGATGCAAAAGGGGACGCGCCTGGGCGGGCAGCACTTGGGCTGATCTCTCCAGACGCTGACGGCAACGGGCGAAAGCGCCATCGACCGCTCCTCGCACCTCGCCGGGTGAGCTGTCCAGACGCCGGCGATGACGCATCACCACCCCGGCCGCTGTCTCGGCCACATCCCTTTTCAGTTCGCTGACCCGCCCAAGAAAACCGGTGGTACGGTAAGACAGCCAGGACGCACAGGCGGTGGGGGTCTTCTCGGAGTGATGGGCTACGAGGTCGGCCACCGTCCGGTCCAGTTCATGTCCGATCCCGGTTATCACCGGAACCGGGCATGTCGCGATCGCCCGCGCCACATCTTCTTGGTCGAATACCGCCAGATCGGTGGTGGATCCCCCTCCCCGGACGATGCAGATCACATCCGGTTTCAGCTTGGACAGCCGTTCGAGCCCCCTGATCAGGGAAGGTCGGGCCGCCTCACCCTGCACCCCGGAATGATGGAAGGCCACCTCCCAACCCAATCCGCTTTCGGTGAGGGTAGAGATGAAGTCGGCATAGGCGTTGCTCCCGGCGCTGGTGATCAGCCCCAACCGATAGGGAGCAAGCGGCAGGACAAGTTCCTTGTTTTTGTCGAACACGCCTGCTTGACGCAGGAGCGCCACCACCCGCTCCCGCTCGGCCTTCCACCTGCTCAGGGAGTAGTAGGGGTCGACTTCGTGGATACGGAGGTTGATTCTACCCTGAGGCGGGTAAAAGTCGACCCGGACCTGGACCTTGATCTCGTCTCCCTCCGACACCTGGCCCCATTTCGCCTCGCGGAGCGCCTGGTTAATGGCGAGTTTGCGGGTCTTCCAGATCACCGAATGCAAAAGAGCCTGCTCGCCTTGGGGAAGCCGCTCCACCAGATCCAAATAGACATGTCCGGCATTCGAGCGGGTCAGGTTGGCCACTTCTCCCGTCACCCACACCATGGCCGGAAAAGTCCGGGCCAACGTCTCCTCGATCATCCCCGCCAACTCCGAGACTGTGTAAGCGGTGATCTCCTCGGAGGAGTCGGGCGGGAGCAGCGAAGGGTGGTCGGTCATGGCGGGGTTTCCTCCAAAAGCAGGGTGCGGACCAGCAACTAACTATAAAGACCGCCCGGAGAAGTAAACTGTTTGGGATGTTGAGCAGTCCCTCACGGCTGAGGGCTGGAGCCATGGGTTTGGCGTTCGTTCTGATAGTTACAGCTTGCGGAGGGGAGGAACCCGCCCCTGACCTGGCCACCTCAGGGACGCCGGTCACAACCCCCACCACGGCAGGTTCCGACACGGCGACAGCCACCGAAAGCTCTACCACCATCCCCGCTGCAGATCCGGCCACTACAACGCTTGCCGAGAGTTCCACCACCATCGGGGCGGATCCTCCATCCGATGATCCGGCGGAACAGCCTTCCGACAGCACCACCATCATCACATCGGAGCCCGAAATGGATGTCACCTCGGGGTGTCCCCTACCCGTCGACCCGCCCGCCATCTCCCGGCCCGTGGTGGACAACAACCCCAACCCTGCTCCCGCCCACCTCCAGAACGCGGTGGCGCCCTGGCCCACCGACTGGTCCCGGAGCACCATCGACCTCGGCGAATTGGGCCTGGGCATACCCGCCCGGGACCCCCGCGATCTGATCCCTCCCCTCGACAAACCCGTTCTGGTGAACGTGGAGGAGGCTGGTGGGTGGCTGTCAAAACAGGATCCGGGCATGCTGGTTCGCATCGGAGACGACGCCCGTTTCTATCCGCTCCGGGTGCTGACCCGCCATGAGATCGTCAATGACCACTTCGGGGACCGCCCCGTCACCGTGACCTATTGTCCGCTGTGTAACACCGCCATTGCCTTCGACCCGGTGGTGGACGGGACATATTTGCGCTTTGGCGTCTCGGGGCTGTTGCGCAACTCCGATCTGGTCATGTGGGATCTGGAGACCACTTCGCTTTGGCAGCAGGTGACCGGAGAGGCGCTGGTCGGTAAGTACGCCGGCGTCACGCTCCCCTATCTGCCATCGGCGATCGTGGCCTTCTCCGAGTTCGCCGACGCTCATCCCGACGGATGTGTGCTAGGCCCAGAACAAGCTTTCGGCATCTCCTATGGGGTCAACCCCTACGCCGGATATTCCACATCGTCGCGGCCTTTTCTGTTCAACGGGGCCCTGGATGACCGGCTTCCGGCCTTGTCGCGGGTGGTGGGCGTGAACATCGGCGAGCAGGCCAAGGCCTATCCCTTCGATGACCTGGCCGCGGTACGGGTAATCAACGACACGCTGGGGGAAACACCGATCACGGTGATATGGGGCGCGGCTCACACCGCGGACGCCTTGGACAACTCCCTCATCCCCAATGGCCGTCCGATCGGGACCGGAGTGGCCTTTCTGACCGAAACTTCCAAAGGCGCCCTCACCTTCGTGCCGGCCGCTGACGACCTTTTCACCGACGACCAGACCAACAGCACCTGGAACCTGTTGGGCCAGGCAATCGACGGCCCTTTGACGGGTACCCAACTTAAGTTCGCTCCCCACCGCAACGAATTCTGGTTCGCCTGGTTTGCCTTCTTCGGCGCGTTCGGAAAACTGTGGGCGCCGTCTCAGCAGTCCTGAGCGAACACCCGAGCCTCAGGTGCTAAGCGTCCACCACCACAGTTGTCGCCATCTTGTCGTGCCATCCCTGACGGCGGTCGTCCCAGAGGAGGGAGATATAGGCCAGCAGTTGCAGAATCCATCCGACAAAGGGAACCAGGGACAGCACCCCGGGGAGGACCCAGCGGCCTATCGCCTTGCCCCAGCCGGGTAACCCGCCGTCTTCGGCCCGCACCACTTTTATGCCCACCATCATCTTGCCCAGAGTCTGGCCGCGCGTGGCGATCAGCGCCGGTTCGTATATAAGGGAGATCAAAAGGGCCAGTATCGCCCCCCCCCCGAAGCCCAACAACACCGCCAATCCAGCTGCGGAGCCCCGCTGCCCACCACTAAGCCGCCGAATCCGACGAAGACCAAGATGATCACCCCACCCACCACGATGACCAAGTCGAGAATCCTCGCCCCCAGTCCTTTGCCGGGAGAAGCAAGGACTCGCGCCTCCCCGTTTCCCAAAGTAACCCGGCCTGTCATAGCGCGCGGTTCGGTCATATACCCCTCCTTGTCGGCACCATCCATCGGCCAGTCTATCCGCCTTCCGGTTTTCTATTCCCGGAAACGCAAGGTGTATGCCTATCGGGCGATCCCGGCGGCGAGGGCGACTTTTCGATACCATTCGGCCAGGGTGGCGATGGTCTCGTGGGCGTTGAGACCGCTGGGATTGGGAACCACCCACAGTTCGGCATTCGCCAGCCGCTGTGGCTGGAAACCGGACTGGGCGCCCGGACGACGGAAAGCCGTCCGATAGGCGGTGATGCCCACCACCGCCACCACCCGCGGACGCCACATCTCCACCTTCTTTGTGAGCGTCGCCGCTCCCGACCTCAGCTCCGAGGCCGAAAGCTCCGAGGCGCGGGCGGTGGCCCGCTCCGCCAGGTTGGTAATCCCCACTCCCCGCTCCACCAGATAGCGACGGTCCTCGGCGGTGAACCCGCTCTCTCTACAGATCTCATAGCCCGTGACACCCGCCCGATGCATAGCGGGATAGAAACGATTGGTGGGATGGGCGAAATGGGTCTTGGTCGCCGCGGTCCAGAGGCCCGGGTTGATTCCCACAAATAGGAGCCGCAGCCCCGGACCAACCAGGTCGGGAACGGTCTTGTTCCGATAGCTCTCCAACTCGGCGCGGCTGAAGCGCACCCTCTCAGAAGAAGGGCTCATCGGCGGGTGCGGCGCATCAGGCGCTGCAGGGTCTCGGTGCGCTCCGGCGGCGGAGGGTCGGCAGGCCGGGATCCCGCCGAAGGTTCGTCGACAACCGCCGGCTCACCCTCGGGTCGATGCCCCACCGTCTGCGCCGAGGCGGTCGTTCCCACCGAGAAGCGCAGCCGGCGGGCCGCCACGTCGACAAGGAACAGCACCAGCGCCAACCCCACCAGCCATGGCCAGATTGCCAGATCGGTGACCCCCCGGGTGGCAACAGTCGCGAAATATGTGTCCGCCGGCGGGTCGACCCTTCCGCCGGTGACCTCGGCTATTTCCTGTGCCAGGGCCGGGTCTGCAGACAGAAAGGAAAACTCCTCCTGGTAGGTGGAGACCGCCCCGACGCTTGCCGAGGTCATTCCCCCGTTAGGCGTGTTTATCACAGCCGTGATCCAGTAGGCACCCGCCGTATCGGCCGGCGCTTCACCCTCGAACCTCCCTGAAGCCACCCTCCGGAGAGAAACCACATCGACCTCTCCGTCGGGCCCCCGGGCCCGGGCAATGGCTGCCGCCTCGACGGGCAGTCCCGGCCGGTCCACCCCGATCAACAATTCTCCCCCCTCCACTGTCGCGGAAAGGACCGAGTCACCCTGCACAGACATCGTGTCCCGGACCACTTTTCCCCAAAACTGCACGAAGCCCGGCCAGTCCACCCACTCAGAACTCCACCGGGAGGTGGCGTCGGAAGTCCAAACCGCCACCCTTCCCAATCCCCGCTGCCAGGAGGCCAGAAGCGGATGCCCGGCGCCCACTTCCAAGGAGACCGTGGCGGTTCCCTTGGCTTTGGTGGCCACATAACCCAGCAAAGGCGGGGCCTGGGTCAAAGTCTGGGTGATCGGAGTAGACCCGCTGCGAACCGGATAGAAGACGCCTTCCCGTACCAGGTTTTCGGCCACCAGCAAGGTTTCCTCCACAAATATCTCCGGCAACATATCCAGATCCGCCCCCGGGTAATAGCGCCCGCCCCCCAGTTCCGCCATACGCTGGAGGGTTGGACCGGGACCCTCTCCGGTCCCCAGGACCGACAGCGTCACGCCCTCGTCGGAGATCTGCCGCGCCAGGGGCAGAAGCCCGGCCTCATCCGGATCCCAACCGTCGGTGAACAGCAGGATGTGACGCAACGACCCTTCCACTCCATTCAGCACCCGGAGCGCCTCGGCCAGCGCGGGCCGGATCTCGGTGTCTCCCTTGGGCGTCAGGCTGGACAAGGCGGCCGTCACCTCTTCGGGTCCGGGCCGGGGACCGAGAGGAATGGTCCAGTCAAACCCCGACGAGAAAGCCAGCACTCCGACTTGGTCGGAACTGGTGAGGGCGCCGATTGCCTGTGAAGCCCCGGCCTGGGCGATGTCCGTCTTGGGAGTCCCTCCCGCGATGCGCTCCGCGTTGCCGCCACAGTGGCAGGAACCCATCGACCCGGAGGTGTCAAGCGCCAGAACCTCGGCCACCGGCTGTCGTCGCAGCAGGTCATCAGGATCGGAAGAGACCGGCAGCACGCTTTCCAGGGGAGTCTGGTGATAATCCCCCATCCCGAAGCTCCGACCTCCTCCCACCACCACCAGACCCCGTCCGAAGTCCTCCACGAAGGAAACCAGGTCCTCGGCTTCTTGGGCCTCCTGGATATCCACGTTGACCAGAACCACCCCGTCGTATTCGGCCAAGGCCTCACTCGAGGGGATTCCGACCACCCGATCCACATTCATTCCCGAGGCTTCCAAGGCCGACTGGAGGAACGCCCCCTCACCCCGGCCAGCCGGATCCTCCACCACCGCCAACCTCGCCGGACCCTCTACCCGGGTGATCCCTACCGCCCGGTTGTTCTCGGGGTGCTCGTCCCAATCCGCTAAGAGTTGCGCCTCCACCGCCAATGGACCACCGCGGTTCGCGCCGGCCCTATCGATCGGTACCAGGACGTTGAACTGGTTGACACCGGCCCGGAGTTCGATGTCCCGCAGTTCGAGATGGTCTCCGGCGGTGATCCTGAGCCGCGCCGGGCCTGGCCGGGTGGAGCGAACTCTCACAGTGACGGAAAGCAATTCGCCCTCCCGGACCAGGCCGGGCGCTTCCACCCCCTCCACCAGCGCTTCGGCGCCCATGCCACTCTCCAGCACCACCAAATCCACCGCCACTCCGGCCTCGGCCAACTCCTCGACCGCCTCTCTGACTTCCCCGCCTGTGTCGGCCATATCGCTCATCAGCACCACCCGGCGCGACCCGGCGGTCGGCAGCAGCGCGGCGGACGCCCGGAGAGCCCCTCCCAGTTCCGTCGCCGATGAATCCACCACCGAACGCACGGGCAGTAGTTCCCGATCAGTGGTGAGAGCGGTATCCATTCTGGCGGTGGAACCGAATACCACCAGCCCCGCCAGGTCATCCTCCCCGGCGTTTTTCAAGGACTCCGAAACCAGCCGCTCCTGTTCGATCCGCGACTCCGACACCATCGAAAGGGACCGGTCCAGGACAAACAACACAGCCTTCTGCTGCTGGGGAAGGGTCAGGAGAGGCTGTGCCAATGCCAACAGCGCCATCGCCACCGCCCCCATACGCAAAGCCAGCACCCACCGGCGGCGGCGGAGGCCGACCGTCCATCTTCCCCGCCTTGCCAGGTACCAGATTCCGGCCACCCCCAAGGGCGCCGCCCAAAGCAATTCCGGAACCTGGAAGCTCATATCCGCCTTCTCCCCGGCGGGGCGGCCCAAGGCGTTACCAATCCCGGAGTCAGGCGCCGGGAACCCCGTGGCCCTCTGAGCGCCACCCACCACTCCAGGATCATCAGAGAAGCGGCCAGCGCCGCCGCCCACAGACCCCACTCCCGGATGGTGGCGGTCCTTTGATCAGAGACGAACGATCCCGGTTCAACAGCCAACCCACGGGAACGGGCCGGCGATTCGGATGGGGAGAAGTTCCGAACCGCCAACTCGGACCGTTCGACCTGTTGGTCGGGACCCAAGTACTCCACCCGATAGACACCGGGAGTTCCGGTGCGGGTGAAAGATGCAACGTTGGCGCCCAAGGTCACCGGCTCTCCCTCGGGGCCTTCCACCCGGACCGTCCCTGTCCCCGAAGCCAGTAGGGGGATGGGGACACCGGCCGGAGAGGGGTCGATGCCTCCTGCTGCCTCGCCGCCCAGCCATTCCAACAGCTTGAATCCCAACAGGGGAAAGGCCAACTGCACCACCAGGTTGGAGTGAGTGATATCGAAAGTGAAGTACACCACCCGGTGTCCGTTGACCCGTCCCAGGAGCACCAGGGGAACATCCCCGGATTTGACCACCGGCAACCACTGATCGGTCTGCACCACCTGCGCTTCGGCCACCGCTGTCCCGGCCAGACTCACGTCATCCAGCACGGGTTCCCCGGGTCGCTGCCAAGTCACCCCCAGATTGGTGGCGAGTCCCGTCAGTGCCAGACCGGGAGGTGGGGGCTCGGTACGGATCAGCCAGGAAGGCCGGTCGATCTCACCCGAGTCACCCCGGTTGATCACCGACAGTTCGGCGGAATCCGATGATCCTTCAAGCTCGGTCAGATCGGGAATCGACCTGATCAATGCGGACACGAAGGGTGACTGCACCCCCTCCACCCTCACGACATTCACAGAAGGAATCGGCAAGGCCGCCCATGCTCGGTCGTCCAGCGGAAGTGAGTCTCCGGAGTGGACCAATCGGGCCACGACCACCGAACCGGAGCCCACTGGTGCAGGTATGAACGCTTGGTCGGTCTCCCCGGGATCCGGGGACAACTCCAAACGGGAAATGACCTTCCCTTCCGTCTCCACTTCCACCTCCACAGGCCGAGCCGGCCCGCCATGGTTGGCAACCGAGACCAATGCCCTGACCAGGCCGGCCGAGTCCCTTTCAAGGGAGAGAGCGTCTATCGCCCAGTTGGGCCCGGTCTCGTCGAAAGGCACGTGACGAGCTGCCGCCACCGGCTCGGCCGCCAATGGCGCTTCGCCGCCGTCAGTGAACAGCACCAGATCGGAGGGACGCTCGGGGGTGGCCAATCCTCTTCCCAACCGGATCGCTTCGGCCAAATCGGCCTCTCCCCCGGTGAGCTTGAGGCCTGATATGGCGTTGAACACCTCCTCTCGCTCTCGGGAAAACGCCGCCACCACCCGGGGCAGAGCTCCGGCTTCGACGACCGAGACCAGTTGCTCCCCCGACATCTCCTCGGCCCAGCCCAGCGCTTGCTCTCGAGCCCGCTCGAATCGACCCGCCATCCCCATGGAGCCTGACACGTCCATCACCAGCACCGTGTGGGCCCCGAGCCGAGCCTCCTCGGAGCCGAAGGGACGGGCAAGGGAGATGACAAACGCAGATAGAACCGCCAGTTGCAGCAACAGCAGCGGGGTGATCTTCAACCGCCTCCACGGACGGGCCGATGAGAGCGGATCGGCGGCGGTCTCCCAGAGAAGCAGGCTCGAGACCTCAACCCTCTCCCGACGACTCCGCAACATGTACAGGGCGATGAGGGGCAGAGCCAGGGAGGAGAGCCCCAGGGCGGCCGGAACCAGAAAATTCAAAACTGCCCTCCGACCGAATCCCGGCGCTCTCCCGGACCACCTGAGCGGAACCCCACCCGGACGCTGCGATCCGCGACCCGGACGCTGCGATCCCCGACCCCCAACCCGCGAAAACTCCGACTAACCCGCGAAAACTTTTTGTCGAGACTCCCCTTCCAGGGCCCACCCCCACCACCACCGTGCCGTTGGTCAGGACGCGTCCGGGCCTTCGCCGGGAGAGGGCGTCCTAGAGGAATCTGATCCCTGGAGTGGATCGGACTGCGCGCCGGTGCGATCCTTGCAGGTGCTTTGCGGATATCCACAATGTGCAACGGGGCTGTGACAGAATCAAGCGTCGACCGCCGGTTTTTTTCACAGACCGCAGAAGGCATGCCGGAACTCTCCGAGAGGCGATCAAACACGAAACGTTCGGACTTCATGGGCTAGGACACCACTCCGGCGCCGGCCAGTTGCAACAGGGTTCCCTCGGCAGCGCCGGGGCCAGCCTCCACCAGCAGGTAGTGAAGACCCGAACGGGCCGAGCGGGCCGCCATCTGAGAGCACAGGTCGTCCAGATGTGACCGGTAGCGTTGATACGCCTCAGCCGTGCCGGAGAACTCCGACTCCTCACCGGTCTCGGTATCGCGGAGCCGCACATCACCCAACACCTCCGGATCGAGTTCGGGAGTCCCCAAGAGGTGCAGCACCATCCCTCCCACCGAACCTGCCAGGAGATCCAGACCCGCCCGCCAGTCCGCCACCAACAGATCGCTCACTAAAACGATGTAGTAGTTACGACCCCCGGCGACGACCCCCGCCAGTGAAGGCGCCAGCCTGCCCTCACCAGGCTGGGTCCCCACTCCCTCCAACCAGGCTTCCAACCGGGGCCAAGCCGAGAGGTGTCTTCCCGACGGCCCCCGCGTGACCACACCTCCACCACCCTCACCGGGTACCGCCCACAACTCGACCCGATCGCCTCCCGCCAAAGCCAGATAGGTTATCAAACCGGCCAACCCAAGCGCGGAAGCGTGTTTCTGGTGAAAGCCCATGGAAGGCGAAAGATCCACCACCACCCGCACCGACAGTTCTCTCTCCGCCTCGAACTCCCGGATCAGAGGCGTCCCCAGACGTGCCCACAAGAGGTGATCGATCCTGCGGTAGTCGTCACCGGGCGTGTACTCCCGGAAGTCCACGAAGTCGATGCTCTCTCCCTTGTGGTGAGAAGAGTGCCTCCCGCCGTGGGGGGAACGCACCCGCCCCCGGACCGTCAGGGAAAACCGTCCTATCTTCTCCCGCAGGCTGGCGGAGACCAGCATCAGGCTTCGGCCACCGCTTCGGGATGCGCCGAGAGCACCTCGTCGATCAAGCGGTCGGAGGTGACACCGTCCACCACTGCTTCATACCCCAACACAAGTCGATGCCGAAGCGCCGGATGAGCCAGCCGGCGTATGTCGGACGCCGCCAGGTTGGGACGCCCGTCCATCAAAGCCAGGGCCTTCCCACCCAGGATCAGCGCCTGGGCGCCCCTCGGACTGGCGCCGGCCCGAACGTAACGGCGAATTCCGTCGGTTGCGCCGGGGGAATCGGGATGGGTGGCGCCCACCAGGGTGGAGGCATACCTTAAAAGGTGCACGCCGACCGGTAGTTCCCGGACCATCGCCGCCATCCGGGTGAGATGAATCCCCTCCAGGACACCTTGAGGATGGTGTTCGGCATCACCGGTGGTGCGCCGCAGGATCTCCACCACATCGTCAGACGGGGGGAAGGGCACCAACTCCTTGAGCATGAAACGGTCCAGCTGAGCCTCCGGGAGCGGATAGGTGCCTTCCATCTCCAGGGGGTTCTGGGTGGCCATCACCATGAATGGTCTGGGAAGAGGGCGGGTGGCGCCCGCCACCGTCACCCTTCTTTCCGCCATCGCCTCCAATAGAGCCGACTGGGTCTTGGGTGTGGCCCGGTTGATCTCGTCGGCCAGCACCAGGTTGGTGAAGACCGGCCCCGGATGGAAACTGAACTGACCCGCTTGCAGGACATTGGTGCCCAAGATGTCGGCAGGCATCAGATCGGGTGTGAACGAAACGCGCCCGAAACCGATCTGAAGGACCTGCCCCAAGGTGGTCAACAGTCGGGTCTTGCCGAGACCGGGAACCCCCTCCAAGAGGAGATGACCCTCGCACAGGACGGCCACCAGCACCTTCTCCACCAACTCGGTTTGCCCTACGATCACCTTGGCGATCTCTGAGCGAGCCTCGTCGAGTCGGGCTGCGAATCCGTAGGGATCCATTGCTGGGGTTTTTTGGCTCATGGTTCCAACTCCGTGAAATAGTTTTGGACAACTTCGGTGAGATGAGAGGGAAGGGGACGTCTCTGAAGCGACTCCAAGGCGGTGGTGCGGTATTCGGCGAACCGCTCGGTATAAGAAACCAGCGGCGCATTCGCAACCGAGGGTCCGGCAGCGGATCCCACCACTTCCCCCGGGTCGCTTCCTTCAATGGGGACGTGCACCTCCTCACCCAACCCTCCCACAGGGGGTTCAAAAATGGAAGAGGAGTAATGGGGCGCCAGGGCAGCATCATCATCGCCGAATCCCGACACCGAACCCCGACCCACACCCGACGTGCCGGTTTGCCCTCCTCCGCCTCCTCCCGATGCGGCTCCCTCCCCCTGCCCTTGACCTTGACCTTGACCTTCACCTTGCCCCGATCCTTGATCCTGCCCGGGACCCGCACCCTCCTGGGCCCTCCGCAACCTTTCTTCGGCCTCAGCCAACTGAGCCGCCGCCGCCGCCTGGGAGGAAGCCTCCGACGCCCGCATTTGGGCTGAGGAGATCTGCTCGGCGGCCCGCTCCAAGGCCTCCGACGCCAAAGCGGGATCGAGGTTCTGATCGGACAGGGCCGCAGCGGCCGCTTCCAACGCCGAGCCAAGCTCATCGTTGATGCCGGCGAAGTCAGCCGCCCGATCCGCCAACTCCTGGGCCACCGCTTGCCGTTGCCCAGCAGTAAGGGAACTCAGGGAAGAAGCAAGGTCCGCCAACCGGGCGGCGGGATCATCTCCCTGGCCGACCGGTAGCCGGGACAGTCGGGAGGTCAACCCCGTCAGTGCCGTGCTCTCCGCCAGTCGATTGGGACCCAGTCGCTCCTCCAACTCCAGCCGCGCCGAGGTGATCTCGGAAAGCGCTTCCTCCAAAGTCTGTGTCTCCCCCAGCCGTTCCGCCAGTTCGGTCAAGGGTTGAGATAGTTCTTCAGAACCCCGGGACGCCAGGGTTTCGATGGCCTCCACCTCCCGGTCCACCACCTCCCGGACCATGCGGGATTCGGCAAGGGCCCGGTCGGTCAATGAAGGCGACACCGCCAGGAGCACGGCGGAAACCACCGCCGTCAAGGCCATGCCCAGCATCCTGGCGGAGGGATACTCTCCCCTCAAACCGCGCGGATCGGAGGCGGCGGCCCAACTCCCCGCCGCCTCTGTCTGCCGAATCCCCGCCTCCCCCAACGCAGAGAGCCGCGACAACTCCCAGGCGGTGGAGAGCCGGTCCTCTCCTCCCAGACGGTGGTCGGCCCACAGGGCTGCCTGGGCGGAACTGGGCCGATGAGCAACCCACCATCCCACCACGGAGAACACCGCAACCGCCACCAGAGCCAGCGCCACACCATCGGCCCATGCAAAGACAACCACTCGGGAGACCCCCCACACGGCCGCCGCGCCCGCCGCTCCGACTCCCAGCCCGAGTGTTATTTCGCCAACCAGACGCGAGGCCCACAAGCGCCTGCGCGCCAAAGCCACCAGTCTGACCAGCGGCTCAAGAGGAGGCATCAGGCGCCCGAGCGCGTTTCAGCCGCACCGGCAACGCCCGCGGGGCAGTCACCCGACGGGCGGCTCTCCAAAGACACAGGGCAATGATCAACCCGTAGATCAAAGTCGTGGCTATCCATCCCGGTATCCGCCGTAATCCCAGGGATGCTCCATCTTCCAGGTCATCACCTTGGCGGAGCGCCACCAAAGCCTCGAGAGGATCCATGGGCGTTGGAAGATCAGGTCCTTCAAAGAATCCGGTCAGATCATCGTATGGAAATGCAACAGCATCCGCCACGGCTACATACGGATTCAGCCAGGTGCTAACCAACTCCCGACCGTTGTCTTCGATGTCCGCACTGATGACCAGCGCCTCCACCCCCATCAGCACGAAAGACCCGAAAAAGATTGCCACCGCCAGCACATAGGACAGCGCCACCGCTCCCCGGTTGGTTCTGGCCCATGAAGAAACCCAGATAGAAACCGACGCCTGCATCGCCACCACCAACACAAGCATGGCCAGCACCACCAAGACATCCACCAACCCGATCGCTCCGAAAGCCAGCGGGAGGCCCAGCAGGGGAATGACCGCCAGGATCAACACCAGGAAGTAGCTGATCGAGGAAAAGAGCTTCCCCAACACAATCCCGAGGGGAGTGATCTGGGTGATCTGGAGGAGGTGAAGGGTCTGGCTTTGTCTCTCCCCGACCACCGACAGCGCGGTGAGACCCGGCACCATGAACGCCACCGCGGTCAGCAATACCAGAGTCATGCCCTCAAAAACCCACTTGCCAGCTTGATTCAGTCCGGACAGCGGTCCGCGGACCGAGAAGAAGTCGACGTTGATGCTCCGCCCCGCGACGAAAAAGAGATAGGTCAAAAGCCCCACCACGATCACCCAACCGGTGATCACCAGCCAACTCCAACGCCCCCGGAAGCGCTGTCGGGATTCTCGGGCCAGAACCGGGTTCACTGTTCTGTGTCCTGGGTTATGCGAAGGAACAACTCCTCCAGACCGATTTCTTCGATACGCCACTCGGCTATCCGCACCCCGATGGTGACCAGCCGGGACAGAAGCTCGGTGGATGCCTCGTCTCCCGTCTCACCCAAGGAAAAGCTGATCCGACCGCTCTCCACCGCCAACCCGGACACCCGCGTATCCACCTCCAGCAGAGCCAAGGCCTGCTCCACATCCTCGTCCGCCAGGCGCATCCTGACAACGCGGTCGGAAGTGAGCGACGCCCGGATGGAGTCCATGCCACCCTGAGCGGCCACCCTCCCCTCGTCCATCACCACTATGTCCGTGCAGATGCCCTCCAGTTCGGTTAGAACATGAGAAGAGACCACCACGGTCTTTCCCATCCGCCCCAACTCGGCGATCAGTTCCCGGAGATGGACCCGAGCCCGGGGATCCAGCCCGGCGGCCGGTTCGTCCAGCACCAGGATGTCGGGGTCGTGCACGAGCGCCCGGGCCAAAGAGAGGCGCTGCTTCATGCCTCGGCTCAAAGTGTTCACATCTTCGGTGGCCTTATCCGACAAATCCACCAGATCCAAGAGATCGGAAGCCAAGGTGGGGCGACGATCCGCCGCTATACCGTGACTGGCCGCAAAAAAGAGCAGATACTCAATAGCCGTGAGGGATTCGTAAACCCCGAAGAAGTCCGGCATGTATCCGATCAGCCGGCGGACGCCGGGCGCATCGAGTTCGGGATCGAGCCCTCCCACTTCCACCGTCCCCCCATCCCGCGCCAACAGGGTGCTCATCAGCAATATGGAGGTCGTCTTCCCCGCTCCATTCGGACCGACCAGCCCGGTGACCGAGCCCCGGGGAATGCTCATGTCCACCCCGTCCAGAGCCACCGTGGTGCGGTAGCGCTTCTTCACCCCCGAAAAGGAGATCATCATGGTGCATCTCCCCACATCATCACACCCGCCAAAGGCACCGACACCCCAAGTCTGGCGGAAGAGACCTTCACCAGCACCTCGCCCGAAGGGGCCACCAGCCGCACCGGGACGAACTCTCGATCGATGTCCAGCGGGACGAACTCTGCGGCCTCCCAATCCCAGGCCTCCCAGCCCTGCCCACCCTCGAGTTCCTCTTCTCCGTCTGTGGGAGTGGGAGCACGGTCGAGACCGACGAAGCTAGGATCCAATCCGCCCAATACCAGCCGCGGAGGCCCAGGTAGGTCGGAAGGCAACCGATAAGAGAGAATCCACTGCTCGGCAAAGACGGGGGCGCCCTCAAACCCCCCAGCCCGGAAAGCCTCGTCCAACCACACGGGACGGGCGTACGCCCACCCTGTCTCCCCCATTCGATCCGCGGAGATGGGGAACAGGATCAACCTCAATCCAGGCACCGTCTCTTTTCGCCCGTCGACCTCCACGTCGGCGATCGGCTCCTCCATAACTGCGAACACGAAGGAGGGGACATCCACCATTCCCGACCCCAGAGCCATGTCTGCAAGGCTTCCGATAAGGGATGGCCAGTTCTCGTTCCAATTCTCAACTCTCTCCCAGGCATCGCTTACCCAGAAGGCGTCGCTAAAACCCCACGACGAAACGGAGGTCAGAACTCCCGCCCAACTTATCGACCCGGTGGCGCCAGGCTCCAGATCACCTCCCATCGCCGCCTTGGGATAGGCATGGACACCCCACGCCACAACCGGATTGGAGGAGGAATTGGTCATCTCCACTCCTTGTCCAGAGAACGCAACTTCGATTCCGACCGGCTCTCCCCGACGAAAGGCATTCACCGACAGCCATCCCAGGGAGGGAAGATCATATCGATACACTCCCGGCCCGCCGATAGTTGGCTGCACGGAATCCCCCGAAAGCCGGTCCAGGCTCTCGGGGAAGACATCCCAGTCAGGGTTGAAAGAGATTTCCATCGTCCTGGCTCGACTGGTGGCCGCCACCACCCCGCTGCGCGCTTGGGGATCCGGCCCCGCCACCTGAACCGTTCCATGTGACCAGAAGGTCTGATTCACGCCGCCTGCACCGACAAGCCAAAAGGCCACCACCCCGGCCAGACCCAAAGCAGGGATGGTGAACCATGCCCACTCCAGTCGGCGGCGTCTCCGCAGAATCCACAGGTTGAGGGGACCGACCACCACGGCATATGCAACCACCACCAAGGGCAACCAGGGATAGCCTGGGGTCTCGGTCTCGACCGCCAATGCAGCTTGGGTCAGAGACGTCGGTCCTCCACTAAAGCCGGTCTGCTGGTTGCCTGACAGGTGAACAGGTCGGAGCAACGTTGCCCACAACCGCGTATCGTGGCCGGAAAGGCTGTCGAATGCCAACACCTCGCCGTCCCCCACCCCATACCACCCGATCTCGGTATCGACACCGGGAAAACTCCCCCAGAAGGTGGCATCCAGTTCCATCGTCTCAAGAGCCGCCGAAGTGGTGACGAGTCGGCCTCCTCCCTTCAACCAGGAGACCGTTGCCGCAGGCAAGGGTCGAGGCTGGTCCAATACCAGATAAGAAAGCTGGTAGAACTCCCCCTTTTCCAGCCTGTTCGAAACATCCTCCACACCCACAGGTGTGATCGGTTCACCGCTGACGGCAGAACGCACCTCACCCAAAACCTGTTCCAACCTGGGAAGGCCGGCCAGGCCCACCAGAATCTCCTTGGCAGCCACCCGCGGCCGAAAGAAGGCCGACGCAACCGGTTCCTCGTCATCGGCCCCTTCCGGTATCACCCTCAACAAGATCACTCCCCGATCGACGGGCGGCGCCACCACCACTTCATAGGCTCTCACTCCGCCAGCCGGCACCTCCACCTCCAACCTGGCCAGTTCCTGACCTTGCACCACCTGCAGTTCTCCCACCAATAGGATGTCAGTCTCGATACGTGCTTCAAGCTTCATGGGCCAAGAGGGATCCACCCACCGGTCGATCCCCCCTTCTACCACCAGCTTCACCTCCGGCCTCTCGTCCTGGGCCAGCGCGGTTCCTCCCCCGAGGAGCACAAGTGCAACGGCCACCCAGCCGAAGATCACCCGGCCCAACCCTTCCGGAAAGACCTTCGACACCATATGAATGCCAATTTTAGAGGTAAAGCAACCCGTTATACGGTAGCTGATTTGCGGTCCTAGAGCACGGGGCGGAAGGGAGGCGAAAAGGACTTGGCCAGCCACAATGGAGGCCGCACAGCTGCTCACACCAAAAGCCTCAGGCACAATCCGATGTAGTTCCACATCGTCTCCGATCAACCCCCAGGATGGGAAGGGGTCGACCGGCAAGAACCCGGTGGACGCTGAGGGCGCTGAGTTGTGCCGCGTTGATTCGCCTGGTTCACGCCAGGACCCCAGGGTTCGACACAGAGCGCCACCGAAGCATTCTTCATGACATCTGCGAGCCGCGGGATCTAGAGGCAACTGTCGGCGAGCCGGTCAAGAATTCTGTTATGTCGCTGCATCCGAACTATTGCCCAGATGAAAGCGTCTACACCCTAGCGGTCGAGAGAGCGGTATAACCAGCCATCTGAAATCCTTTCGGAATCGCAATCCTCGGCTCGGACACCGTGACTGATCTGATATTAAGAGGTGAGGAAAACAGTTGGCAAACACAGAACCCACATGGCTTGAAGGAGTCGAGGGAGAGGCAGCTCGTGAGTTGATCGAGTCAAATGCCCGGCTGATCCGGGTTGTAGCGGAACCTGGCTCGGGGAAAACAACCTGCCTAAAGCGGCGCACCCAGCGGCTCATCGAGGGAGAAGAAATCGATCCGAGGACAATGTTCGTCGGTACATTCACACGAGCGATCGCAAGTGAACTACAGGAAGCCCTTGGTCACGACATCAAGGTCTCGACTTTGCACTCCCTTGCTTTCGAGCTACTCCGAAATTACCCAACGGCGCGTCAGGGTATGCGCCTTCGCTTCCTTCTGAAGTTCGAGCAGGACGCCTTGCTCTATGACATTGAAGATGCGTTCCCCCCACTCGGTGACATACACGAACGTAGAAAGGAACTCCGACGGTTGCAAGCGAGCAGGTCACAACGGGCAATCTATAGAAACGCAAAGTTTGCTGGAGCTGTGAGGCGTTGGTTACAACAGCACCGCGCCATGCTGATTGGGGAGGTTGTTTTCCTTTGTGTCGTCGGTCTTGAGAGCGAGGATATCCCATCCGGTCCATTCGATCACGTTGTCATCGATGAATACCAAGACCTAACGGCTGCAGAACAGGAACTCGTGCGTCGCGTGTGGTCTGGCAAAGGCTCGTTGACGGTGATGGGTGATAACGATCAGTCGATATACGGATTCCGGTTCAACCACCCTGAAGGTATCGATAGTTTTCACGAGGCTTGGTTAGGTGGCTGCAAGGATTTGACGTTCTCAGAGAATCGTCGCTGTGGCGACCATATCTTGAACGCAGCGAACCTCATGATGGCCGAAGCAGGGAGCAAGAAACTCCGAATGGTTCCGATGAATGGGCGTAACGGCCAATTGACAGCAATCCATTGGAGCACACTTGACGCCGAAATTTCAGGCTTGGCAAGTTACATGAGTTCACAGGTCGGCGAATCATTTCTCGTCCTTGTTCCTCGCCGCTTTATCGGCTACCGCCTCGCCGAAAAGATAGGTCACGACGCCAAGACGGCGTTTACAGAGGAAGTCTTAGACCACCCAATAGCCCAAGAGGCCTTTACTGCGGCCTCCCTCCTTGCGAATCCCGATGACTGGGTTGCCTCCCGGGCATGGCTCGGCTTCCACGGAGCATATCCCAAGCAAGCTTCCCGCCGAAATACAGTGGCCTTCCAGAATTTGCCGCGCGATATTGGAGGCCACGATCTCATTCGTAGGATAGCCAATGGAAACCTCCATCCGATCGGTCCAGGTAAACGGAACGTCAAAAAACGTGCTCAACAGGCCATTGAACTTTTCGAGCGCAATCTGGAGCCAATCGAGGCAGTCGACCTCTTGTTCGACGAAGCTTCTGCAGACAAAGAGAGCGATCCTGAGAAACAGCGGTGGCTGGCCTTGGATCTACGAGAGTTGAGGGACGCAGCACACGAACTGCTTGTGGACCAAAACACCCCCACCCTACGTGCTGCATTGAATACTATGAGGTACCGGATCGCAACCAGGGTGCCGCTACGAACAGCGGATGACAAGGAGCCCCGCGTGAGGATCATGACTCTTCATTCCGCTAAGGGACTCGAAGCTGACAACGTTGTGATCGCAGGTGTTGCTGATCAACTTATGCCCGGCCTTAGCGAAGATAGCAACGATGTTGCGGAACAAAAACGACTTCTCTACGTAGCGGTGACACGTGCAAGGGATTCGTTAACTATCTGAGGCTTCGCGAATTCTTGGGGTTCGGGGTGGGGAGGGGGTCCTTGGTTAGGGGTTGAGGCCTCGCTGGAATAGGTGGTGAAATAAAAATCGCCTATCCAGGAGGCCTCAATGAGTGCTGATGTTATGCGGGTGCGGTTGCACCTGCGTGGGGTTCGTGTGACCGGTGTGGTGGTGGACACCCTCACAGAGTTGGTGGTGGAAGTGATGTCCACCAGGAAGATGTCGTCGTGTCCGTTTTGTGGTCGTTCGTGCCGGCGAGTTCATGACCGTCGCCGGAGGGAGATCCGTGATCTGGAGATCAGCGGCCGTCCGACGGTGCTGTTATGGACCCAGCGGCGGTTCGTGTGCAACCATTGTGGAAAGCGTCATATGGAAACCCATCCCCAGTTCGAGGGTGGTCTCACTCGCCGGTTGGCGCGAAGGCTGGTCCAAGACGCTCAGGTGATGCCTATTTCGGCGGTGTCCCGCCGACACCGTGTGGGGTGGCATCTGGTGATGGGTCTGGTCAGCGACTGGTCCGGGCTGGTCCGAGCGCGGCGGCGCCGTCAGAAATGTCGGGTGTTGTTGATTGACGAGACCTCGATCCGCAAACGGCATCGTTATGTGACCGTGGTGGTCAACAGCGACACCGGCCAGGTCCTTTCTATGTTCCCAGGACGTTCAAAGGCAGAACTGAGCAGGTTCTTCATAGAACAAGGACCCCGATGGTGCCACAGTGTGAATACCGTGGTCACCGACGGTTCCCACTCCTACCGGGCAGCTATTCATCGTTATCTTCCCGGAGCCCGTCATGTCCTGGACCGCTTCCACGCCGTCCGATGGTTCACCCAGGGGCTCACTCTGATACGCCGGGAACTGCAACGCCGCCAGCCGCCCGGTGTGAAACCCGCCTTCCATCCGGACCTGTTCCGCGCCCGGTTCGCTCTTCTCAAAAGACATGACCACCTTACTGGAACCGAACAGAGACGCCTCGACCGGCTATTCGCCGCTCATCCGCGTCTTCGGGTGGCTTGGGACGCTCTACAAGAGCTCTACGGCCTCTATCAGGCCAACGACCTCCAAGGCGCCCTCGACGCTCTCCAACGCTTCGCCGACCTCTACGAAACCGGCCAGATTCCCGAGTACCACAACACCGTGGACACCATATTGAACTGGGCCGACGAGATCCTGAACTGGCACCACAGCCGCCGTTCCAACGGACCCCTCGAAGGCACCAACAACCTAATCCAAACCCTCCGCAGAACCGCCCACGGCTTCACAAACCCCCAAAACTACGCCGCCCGAGGACTCCTCCTAACATGAACCCCACCACCAACCAGCCAGACCACAATCCCACGATTTCGCGAAGGGCCAACTATCTCCTGGGCCGGACCACGGATGGGATGGTAACCATCGATGACGTGAGATGGATCACAACGTCCCGCAGTTCATTGCTGCCACAGGGACTCGCTGGCGTGATCCCAGGAACTTGCTGGCTCGCAACGTAGGGTTTTAAGAGAGATGGGGATGTGCAGCCCGGAAAACAACCTACTTACCCCGTCCATAGAAAGGAGAGCGCTCCGTGGCTGGCTCCGACCTTCTAGACCAGTGGCTGGTTGGCGAAGCCACCGATCTCCACATTTTTCGCTGTCCAGCCAAAATGGATGAGGCGGCCACGTCATTAGAATCTCAGAAGACGGATGAGCGGGTGAAAACCGCCATCCGGGAGGACGTGTCGAGCTTCCAAAGCTTGCAAGTCCCCACCGTGATATGAGAACTCAAAGATGGCCCTGAAAAAATCTCAGCTCTACTCCTCGCTTTGGCAAAGCTGCGACGAGTTGCGGGGCGGCATGGATGCTTCGCAGTACAAGGACTACATTCTGACGCTGCTGTTCATGAAATACGTCTCGGACAAGTACGCCGATCAGCCCGACGCGCTCATTGAAGTGCCCGCCGGTGGAAGTTTCTCCGACATGGCGGAGTTGAAAGGCGACAAGGAGATCGGCGACAAGATCAACAAGATTATTGCCGAACTGGCCGAAGCCAACGATCTGAAGGGAGTCATCGACCAAGCCGACTTCAACGACGAGAGCAAACTCGGCACTGGAAAAGAGATCCAGGACCGGCTGTCCAAGCTGGTCGCCATCTTCGAAGGCCTCGATTTCCGCGCCAATCGCGCCGAAGGGGACGACCTGCTAGGCGACGCGTACGAATACCTGATGCGGCACTTCGCCACCGAATCAGGGAAGAGCAAGGGACAGTTCTACACCCCTGCGGAGGTCTCTCGCATCATGGCCCAGGTGGTCGGCATAGGGCCGGACACGCGACAGGACCAAACCATCTACGACCCCACTTGCGGTTCCGGGTCGCTTCTGATCAAGGCCGCTGCCGAAGCGCCGCGCGGTATCACCATCTACGGACAGGAACGGGACAACGCCACTTGCGCGCTGGCGCGGATGAACATGATCCTGCACAACCATCCCACCGCCGTGTTGTGGCAAGGCAACACTCTGACCAACCCCCGTTTCAAGAACCGGGCGAACCCCCTAAAGACCTTCGACTTCGCCGTAGCCAATCCACCCTTTTCCGACAAGGCCTGGTCAAGCGGCCTCAATCCGGCCTACGACGAGTACGGACGATTCGAGTACGGCATCCCCCCGGCAAAGAACGGCGACTACGCCTTCCTCTTGCACCTTATGGCATCTCTGAAGAGCAAGGGCAAGGGAGCGATCATCCTTCCTCACGGTGTGCTGTTCCGCGGAAACAAGGAGGCCGATATCCGCCGGAACCTTATCGAACGCGGGCTCATCAAAGGCATTGTCGGCCTGCCGGCCAACCTCTTCTACGGCACCGGCATACCCGCCTGCATACTGGTCATCGACAAGAAGAACGCCCATGTCCGCACCGGCGTCTTCATGATCGACGCCAGCAGGGGATTTCTCAAAGACGGCGCCAAGAACCGCTTACGGGCACAGGACATCCACCGGATCGTAGACGTATTCAACAAGCAGATCGAACTGAAGGGCTACTCCCGGATGGTGCCGGTAGCAGAGATCGCCAGCCCCGTCAATGAATACAACCTCAACATTCCCCGCTACATCGACTCGCGCGAACCCGAGGATCTGCACGATCTCGACGCTCACCTGAATGGCGGCATCCCCAACCGGGACATCGACGAGCTTAAGGCATACTGGACGGTCTTCCCTTCGCTGCGCCAATCACTGTTCGAGAGCAACGGCAGAACAGGATATAGCGACGCTCGCGTCAAAACGCAACAGGTGAAAGATGTCATCCTTGGTCATAAGGAGTTCGAGTCCTATGAGCAGCGGGTAGGTAGCATCTTCCATACTTGGCGCAAGACCCACGAGCCGCTCCTCTTGGGTATCCATTACGACACACTCCCGAAATCGGTTATCCACACCCTGTCGGAGGATCTGCTAAAACGCTTTGCCGACTTTCCGCTACTCAATCCTTACGACATCTATCAGCGACTCATGGACTACTGGGATGACGTGATGCAGGACGATGTGTACCTCATCGCCGCGGACGGGTGGTTGGAGGCGGCCAGACCGCGCGGGATCATCCAAGACAAGGCAAAGAAGATCAAGGAGACACCGGACTTGACAGTCAAGCGCCGCAAGTACAAGATGGACTTGGTCCCCCCTGCCTTGATTATCGAGTACTACTTCGCAGGAGAGCAAGACGACATCGAGCAACTACAGGCCATCAAAGAAGCTGCCTCCCACCAACTGGCAGAGTTCATTGAAGGACACATTGGCGACGGGGCCCTGCTGGAGGATGCCGCCAACGACAAAGGCAAAATCACGAAGAGCGGCGTGAAACACCGGCTCAAAGCCATTCGGGACGAAGCCGTTCCAGAATACGACGAGGAACGCCGTGCCCTCACTCGCTGCCTGGCCCTATTGGAAGACGAGTCCAAAACAGCGAAGGCCGTAAGAGAGGCCAGAGCCGCTCTCAACCAAGAGGTATTGGACAGCTACGCCGATCTCGACGAGGCTGAGATCAAGACGCTGGTAGTCGAAGACAAGTGGTTCGCCAGCATTTCTAACACAATCAAGAACGTAGTAGGGCAGCAAGTACAGCAGCTGGCCACCCGTGTGGGAGCCTTGGAAGAGCGCTACGCCAAGACGCTGTCTGAGCTAAAGCAGGAAGGGGAGGCGTTCGGCGCAAGGGTGCAGGAACACTTACAGATGATGGGAATAAAGCGGCAATGACGGCAATTGCCACGCCCTCACATGAGCTTAGCGAAGCCGTCGGCATATATTCCAACAATCCACATCTGCAAAGGTTCAGCGTGCCGTGGAGTAGAAGGCCACTCTCCGAACTCGCGGCTATCATAATGGGACAATCACCACCTTCAAGTTTCTACAACCTACGCGGAGAGGGTGTGCCTTTGATACAAGGAAAGGCAGACATTGAAGAAGGTGGAACCACAGACCGACAGTGGACAACAAAGCCAACAAAATTTTGTAAGGCAGGTGATTTGCTGCTGACAGTGCGAGCACCTGTTGGATCCGTTGCAGTTGCGACAAGAGGTGCCTGCCTTGGACGTGGGGTCTGCGGACTGAAACCGTTCGGCGATTCAGCATTTTTGTTCTTTTCTCTGCTCTACGCTGAAGATCGTTGGCAGTCTCTCGAGCAAGGAAGTACCTTCACTGCGGCGAACTCGAAGCAGGTGAGACAATTCCTCCTCCATGTCCCTGACGACCAAGAAGAGCAGCACGCCATCGCCACAGTGCTGTCGGATGTGGATGGGTTGATCAAGGCGTTGGACGCGCTGATTACCAAGAAACTCGCCATCAAGCAGGCCGCCATGCAGCAACTCCTCACCGGTAAGATCCGCCTGCCAGGTTTTAGGAGAGAGTGGGCGACGACAACACTTGGAGGAATAGCGGACATCAAAACCGGGAACCGTAACAACCAGGACAAGGTTGAGGATGGGCGATATCCCTTCTTTGTACGTTCCTCCAATGTCGAGCGCATCAATAGCTATTCATTCGAAGGTGAGGCGATTCTCATTCCGGGCGAGGGCGGTATCGGAAGCATTTTTCATTACATCAACGGGCGCTTCGATGTCCATCAGCGCGTTTATAAAATCAGTCGCTTCTCGGAAGCCGTGTGCGGCAAATTCGTTTACTACACCATGCTTTTGTATTTCGGCAAACACGCGATGCAAAACACGGTGAAGGCCACCGTAGACTCATTACGCCTGCCAACCTTCAAGAATTTCCGATTTCTACTGCCGAACGATATTGCAGAACAACGCGCCATCGCCGAAATCCTCTCCGATGTGGACCAGGAGATCGCCGCGCTGGAGAGGCGTCGCTACAAGACCAATGCCATCAAGCAAGGAATAATGCAACAGCTTCTCACTGGCCGAGTCCGGCTGGTCAAACCGGGGTAGCTTATGGCGATCACATACTCGGACTACGAAATCGAATCGATGGTGCAGGAACGCAAGCCCCTACCCCCCGACTGGCATAGCCGGACTCATCTAAGACCTAAGCGAGGTCACTACGAAAGCCACTTGGATGTTGCGGGGGTTGCCGCAGGCCAATTCCGGCTCATCTTTAGGCAAAGCATGGAGAACCCCTTGGACTTCTCAATTATTTTGGCCGTTCGAGTTCCGCAGTCAAGTAAGCTTTTTCGACTTCGCCGCTACAACGGCAAGAGTCATGAGCACACTAACCACATTGAGGGTGTGACCTTTTACGACTTTCACATTCACTTTGCAACGGAACGCTATCAGGAGATAGGGGCACGAGAGGATACCTTTGCGGAGCCGACCGACCGCTACAGCGATATCGAAGGAGCGCTCGCTTGTCTGATCGCCGACGCAAATGTTGATACGCCGCCCGATTCGCAACGCGCGCTGTTCTGAGGAGACGTAGCGATGTCCATCAAGACAATTGAGCAAGATTTTCACGAAAAGGTCTCGGCAAAAGTTCGCCTTCTTGCTGAGGGCATAGAACGCTTTCGTGTATTCACGCCCTTCCGCTTTGAAGATGGAGATCACTTAGCCATCGTATTGAAGAGGATAGAAGGACAATGGGTGTTCTCCGATGAGGCCCATACCTACATGCACCTCACCTACGACATGGACGAAACGGACCTCCATCGCGGCACACGCCAGAAGATCATCGCAAACACTCTGTCCACCTATGGGGTCGAGGACCGCGACGGGGAATTGCTGCTCAACGTTCCGGCTGAACAATACGGCGACGCACTGTTCTCCTTTGTCCAGGCGCTTCTCAAGATTTCGGATGTGTCATATCTGTCGCGACAAAGGGCTCGGTCCACATTCATGGATGATTTCCGCTCACTGTTGAGCGAATTGGCGCCAGAGGAGCGCAGGGTCTTCAACTGGAGCGACCCGCGCCGCGACCCCAAAGGGATATACACCGTAGATTGCCGTATCAACGGCATGCTCCAACCCCTTTTCGTGCACGCCCTTGCCAGTGACGGAGGCACCCGCGACGCTACGATCGCGCTACATCAGTTCGAGAGGTGGGAGATACCGTTTCGTTCCCTGGCCATCTTCGAAGATCAGGAGTCGATCAATCGAAAGGTGTTGGCGCGTTTAAGTGATGTGTGCGACAAGCAGTTCTCCAGCCTGACGCTGAATCGCGAAAGGATCACCCGCTTCGTTGGTGAAAGCATCCGAACATGACATGCACAACAGTTGCAGTTGTATCCCGAAAGGATGAACTGAACTCGACAAGGTCCTATCCGGGGAATCGTGCACCGTGAACATGGTCGGCCAGCCAGAAATCCGCACGCAGCGTCGCGTGATTGAGTTTTTCAGCGACGCTCTCGGCTATACCTACCTCGGTAATTGGAAACACCGTTCTGGCAACAGCAACATCGAGAGAGAGCCGCTTACTAACTGGCTGAGGCACCAAGGTCACAGCAACCAGATCATCGAAAAGGCGCTGTTCAAGCTTGGCAGAGCATCCACAGTCAGTGGCAACAAGACACTCTATGACGCCAACCGTGAGGTCTACGGCCTGCTCCGCTACGGCGTGAAGGTTCAGCCGGGCGTCGGAGAGCAGAACATCACCGTGTGGCTGATCAACTGGGAGAGCCCAGGTGGCAATGACTTCGCCATCGCCGAGGAAGTAACAATCGTCGGAGAGAACACCAAACGACCGGACCTTGTGCTATATGTCAACGGTATTGCGCTTGGCGTGCTGGAGTTGAAGCGTTCCATGGTGTCGGTAACTGAAGGTATCCGACAGAATCTCAATAGTCAGAAGAAAAAGTTCATCCAGCAGTTTTTCGCCACAGTGCAATTCGTGATGGCGGGAAACGAAACCGAGGGCCTGCGCTACGGCGTGATCGGGACCAAAGAGAAGTATTGGCTACGTTGGAAAGAAGACGACGCGCCGTTTGCTAGCGACAACCCGCTACTCCG
The DNA here is from genome assembly GCA_965248705.1 of Acidimicrobiia bacterium. Lineage (GTDB taxonomy): Bacteria > Actinomycetota > Acidimicrobiia > Spongiisociales > ZC4RG35 > Bin76. The sequence goes on from CBDFJY010000002.1 coordinate 2,405,071, forward strand.
AGAAATCGGCCTACTCTGCAGCAAAGAACGGTTGCTTGAGATCGTGCATGATTTCATGGTCTTCGACGCGGGCGTCAAGAAGATCTGCCGCCACAATCAGTACTTCGGCGTCCGAGCAGCGCAAGCACATGTGCAACGCCGCGAGGGCGGCGTCATCTGGCATACCCAGGGCAGCGGCAAGAGCCTCACGATGGTCTGGGTGGCAAAGTGGATTCGAGAACATGTGACCGAAGGGCGGGTGTTGGTCATCACCGATCGCACCGAACTGGACGAGCAAATTGAAAAGGTCTTCAAGGGCGTCAGCGAGGACATCTATCGCACGCAGAGTGGCGCAGACCTGGTGCACGTGCTCAACACCAGCGACAAGTGGCTAATAGGTTCGCTGATCCACAAATTCGGCGCATCAGATCAGATCGGCGATAAAGATATCGAGACTTACGTGGAGGAGATAAAGAAAAACCTGCCCAAAGACTTCCACGCGAAAGGGGAGTTGTTCGTCTTCGTCGACGAGTGCCACCGTACCCAATCAGGCAAATTGCACAGAGCGATGAAGAAGCTACTGCCGGGGGCCATGATAGTCGGCTTCACCGGTACGCCCCTGCTCAAAAGTGACAAACAAAGAAGCATTGAAACCTTCGGGCCTTACATCCACACTTACAAATACGACGAAGCGGTTCGGGACGGTGTGGTGCTGGACCTGCGCTATGAGGCGCGGGACATCGACCAAAACATAACCTCGCAAGCCAAGATCGATCAGTGGTTCGACCTAAAGACCCAAGGACTGACCGACGTGGCGAAAGCGCAACTCAAGCAGCGCTGGGGCACTATGCGGAAGGTGCTGAGCTCACGGGACCGACTACAGAAGATCGTGGATGACATCCTGTGGGATATGGAGATACGTGACCGCCTGATGAGCGGCCACGGCAACGCGATCCTCGTATGCAGCAGCATCTACTCTGCTTGCCGATTATTCGAAATGTTTCTAGGGACCAAACTGGCGGAAAACTGCGCCATCGTCACCTCATACAAACCGGCACCAGCGGACATCAAGGGCGAAGAGACCGGTGAGGGCCTCACGGAGAAGCTGCGCAAGTACGAGATCTACCGAAAGATGCTCGCTGCACACTTCAGTGAGGACGAGGACAAGGCGATGTACAAGGTCGAACTGTTCGAACAGGAAGTCAAGCGGCGCTTCGTGGAAGATCCGGGCCAAATGAAGCTGCTGATCGTGGTAGACAAGCTACTGACCGGCTTCGACGCTCCCTCGGCGACCTACCTCTACATCGACAAGCACATGCAGGACCATGGCCTGTTCCAAGCCATCTGCCGAGTAAACCGCCTCGACGGCGAGGACAAGGAATACGGCTTCATCATCGACTACAAGGACCTGTTCCGATCGCTCGAGAAGTCGATCAAGGACTACACCGGAGAGGCTTTCCAAGGCTACGACGCAGAAGATGTGAGAGGGCTGCTCAAGGACCGTCTGCGACAGGGCAGGCAATGGCTGGAGGAAGCGCGCGAGGCTATCAATGCGCTTTGCGAACCGGTTGATCCGCCGCGTGACACCGCGGCCTATCGGCGTTTCTTCTGCGCAGTCGACAGCGGCGACATCCGGCAACTCAAAGCCAACGAACGCAAGCGGGTATCCCTCTACCAGCTGGCCGCGTCTTTTCTGCGGGCTTACGCTAACTTAGCCAACGAGATGCACGACGCCGGATACTCTGACACCGAGGCGGCGGACATCAAAGACGAAGTGGAACACTACGAGAAAGTGCGCCAGGAGGTCAAGCTGGCCAGCGGCGACTACATCGACATGAAGATGTACGAGCCGGCCATGCGACATCTGCTTGACACCTATATCCGAGCCGAGGAGAGTGAAAAGCTATCAGCCTTCGACAACCTGACCCTCGTGGAGTTGATTGTCGAACGCGGCCAAGCCGCGGTTGATACACTGCCCGACGGCATCCGCGGGAACCGCGAAGCGATCGCCGAGACGATCGAAAACAACGTTCGTCGGCTCATCATCGATGAGTCGTCTGTCAACCCGAAATACTACGAGAAGATGTCCGATCTGCTGGATGCCCTGATCCTCCAGCGCAAGCAGGAGGCGCTGGACTACAAGGAATACTTAGCGAGGATCGTCAGGTTGACCGAGCAGGTCAGCAGGCCGGAGAGCGGGGCATCCTACCCCGCCAACATCAATAGCCCCGCACTCAGGTCACTTTACGACAACTTGGACAATATCGGAGCATGGATTGCAGCGGAGGGTGAATCGCGGAACAGGGAGGAGACAGCGCGTGATCTGGATCTTGCGATCCGTGGTGAGAAGAAAGCGGACTGGCGAGGGCACACGATCAAAGAACGCGAGGTGCGTAACGTCATCAGATCAGTACTCGGTAATCACGAAGATGAAGTAAACACCATCTTTGAGATTGTGAAGGCTCAGAGTGATTATTGAGGCGATAAGCCACAGAATAAAGGTACGGGGAATGCTGGTGGAAGTGGTCCGCAAGGACATTAAGAACCTCCATGTGGGTGTCTACCCGCCCAACGGCAGGGTACGAGTGGCGGTGCCGCTGCGTCTCGATGACGGGGCCGTAAGGCTGGCGGTCATATCACGCCTGGGATGGATTCGCCGAAAACAGGCAGAATTCGAACGGCAGCCCCGTCAGTCTCAGCGGGAGTTCGTGACCGGCGAAAGCCATTACTTTGAAGGCCGACGCTACCGCCTTGACGTAACCGAACACGACCAACCGCCATCTGTCCGTTTGCTCAACAACACTCGATTGGCGTTAGCCGTCCGACCCGGTGCCGATCGAGACAAGCGAGAAGCTGTTCTTTACGAGTGGTATCGCCGCCAGCTCCGCGCCCGCTTGCCCAAGCTCCTAAAAAAGTGGGAGCCCAAGGTCGAAGAGCGGGTAGCCGAGATACGCATCAGGAAGATGAAGACCTGCTGGGGAACTTGTAACCAGGAGGCCCGCCGAATCTGGCTTAACCTCGAATTGGTGAAGAAACCCGTGTCCTGCCTGGAATACATCTTGGTGCATGAGATGCTCCATTTGATCGAACGTCATCACAACGATCGGTTTCGAGACTTTATGAACGAACTCATGCCCCAGTGGCGCATGCATCGTGACATCCTCAACCGCTCTCCCCTAGCTCACGCGGAGTGGCGTTACTGAACGGAGCCTCTCCCGAGAAATGCGGGTGCCAAACTTGAATCCAGACCTGCCGAGATGTGTACCAAGGTCAGTTCACCAAAGGGAGGGCTGGCTCTGAGGTAAAGTGTCCGCACATTGTTCGATCCCTGGTAGTGTCTGAATCAGTTGCATGGGATGGGCCCAAGGAGAATGAATCAAAATCGTAGGCATGTGGTACCGAGCAAGCGAGGCGGCTGGGACGTTAAAGCGCCAGGCTCAAAGCGGGCGAGCGCTCATCTCGATACCCAAGCCGAGGCTGGTCAGCGCGCAAAGAAGATCGTCCGCAACTTGGGGGGAGGAGAAGTTTCAATCCATCGCCCTGACGGCCAGATCCGCGACAACATCACCGTCCCACCCGGCAACGACCCCTTCCCACCCCGAGGCTGACGGTACTGGATTGCTCCGCTTTCTTGGAAGCCTTGCCTCAGATGAAAGTTGGGGATCACGCAACGACATACTCCGGGCATTATCTGCTAGCCCACCCCCCGTCATATTTGGTCAGAGCGTAGAGATCACAAGTCTTGCTCCCCAACATGACTGCCAGGAAAGCCTCGCGGCGCCGGATACCACACCCGCATCCGTAACAACAATTCCCGAGAGAGGACAGAAGTAGTCCATGAAGGTTGTTATTCCGGGCGGAAGCGGGCACATCGGGAGCTTCTTGTCCCGTGCGTTTGACGGGGAAGGGCACGAAGTGGTTCTGATCGGTCGGCAAGCGACCAAGGGCGCCTTACGGACGGTCCAGTGGGACGGGATGAGCCACGGTGAGTGGGACGCCGAGATCGACGGCGCGGATGTGGTCATCAATCTGGCCGGGCTCAGCGTCAACTGCCGATACCACGCAAGAAACCGCCAACTCATCAAGCAATCTCGAGTCGTCACCACCCGTTTGATCGGAGAAGCGATCGCCGCCGCCCGCCGCCCGCCCATAGTCTGGCTGCAGGTGAGTACGGCCACCATCTATATTCACAGCTTCGACTCTCCCAACGACGAAGCCACGGGAATCCTGGGAAATCATCCCGACGATCCCGACACTTGGCACTTCAGCTATGACGTGGCCCGGTCGTGGGAGCAGGAGCTCGACAACGCCGAAGTGCCCGGCACTCGCAAGGTCAAGTTACGCTCAGCCATTGCGTTGAGTCCTGACCGGGGTGGGGCTTTCAACGCGTTGCTCACCTTGGTTCGCTATGGGCTGGGCGGAAGAGCGGGCAACGGGCGTCAATATGTGTCCTGGATTCACGACACCGATTTCATCCAAGCGGTCCGTTGGATCATTGACCACGAAGACCTCAGCGGCGCAGTCAATCTCGCCGCCCCTAATCCCTTGCCAAACGCGGCCTTCATGCGCCATCTGCGGGCGGCTTGGGGCTTCCCTATCGGGTTGCCGGCCGCCACATGGATGCTCGAAATAGGCGCCTTCCTAATACGGACCGAGACAGAGCTGATCCTGAAAAGCCGGCGGGTTGTTCCCGGCGTCCTCACGGAACAGGGGTTCGAATTCCAGTTTCCCTCATGGCCCGAGGCGGCCGAGGATCTCTGTCGCCGCTGGCGTGAGGCCCACTGATGAGACTGCGGCGCTGCCATAGATTAAAGAGGCGCTCCCTACTCCCAGGGCTACCGGCCGGAGCCGGACCGGCCCATTGAGGAACTCTGCGGGTCAGTCGATCACCACTCGACCGCTGGTGAGTCCGCGGGCGATAACCATCCTCATTATGTCGTTGGTTCCCTCCCCGATCACCAGCAACGGCGCGTCGCGGTAGAGACGCTCGATGTCCAGCTCTTGGCTGTATCCCATACCACCGTGGATCCGCATCGAATCCAAGGCGTTTTGGCACGCTACCTCCGAGGCAAAGTACTTCGCCATCCCCGCCTCGATGTCGACCCGTTTACCCTGGTCGGCCTGGGCGGCGGCCCACCACACCAGGAGCCGGGCGGCCTGGGTGTTGGTGGCCATCTCGGCCAGCTTCAACTGGATGGCCTGAAAGCCCGAGATCTTCTTGCCAAACGCTTCTCTGGTGTTGGCATAAGCCAACGCCTGGTTGTAGGCCTCCTGGGCGATCCCCACCGACCGAGCGGCGATGTTGATCCGCCCGATCTCCAGCCCACTCATCACCTGCTGGAACCCCCACCCCTCCTCACCCCCCACCAGGTTCTCCACCGGAACCCGAGCATCGTCTAGCCGGACCTCACAACTCTCGGTGCCCTTGTAGCCCAGCTTGGGCAGATCACGGCTGATCTCATAACCCGGCGTACCCTGCTCCACCAGGATCAGACTCATGCCCCGATGGGGTGGATCGGCGTCCGGGTCGGTCTTGACCAGCACCGGCAGAGGATCCGCGTAACGGGCGTTGGTGATCCATAACTTCGATCCCCGGATCACATAATGGTCACCCTCCCGGCGGGCCCGCGTCTTGATGCCTTGCAAATCGGTGCCTGCGTCGGGCTCAGTTAACCCGATCCCGGTGCGCCGCTTTCCCGAAGCCAGGTCGGGCAGGTAGCGACGGCGCTGCTCATCGGTCCCGTAGCGGGCAATGATGAAACAGGCAAGGGAATGGCTGCCGAGGATGCCTGCGATCCCCATCCAACCCCGCGATATCTCCTCGAAAACCAGCGCCAGAGAGATGAAGTCGGCGCCCATTCCCCCGTATTCCTCCGGAACGGTGATACCGAAAAGCCCCATCTTCTTCATGGATTCGACTATCTCGGTGGGATACCGCCCCTCGTGCTCCCATTCTTTCACCACCGGCCTGATCTCGTCGTCCACGAAGCGGCGCAGAGTTTGGCGGAACAACTGGTGCTCAAGGTTAAGGGTGAAGTCCAAAGTCGAGGTCCTTACGTCAGCAGGCGATCGCTCTTAGAGGGGAATGATACGCAATGTACATCGGCGGGTCCACCCGAAAGCTCCGCTCCCCGAACGCGATCAGTTCGAAAAGCGAGCCTCTCGCTCCTGTGATCCGGGCGGATCGCCACAGGCCTCGCCGCCAGGAACAAGGGTTTGAATTTTCTGTTCCCCGCATAGCCCGACGCAACCGGGGATTCCTGTCGTCACTGGCGTGCGGCCCGCCGAAAAAGACGAATCCTTCGCTCAGTGCTCGGCCTCCAGGTACCAGAACACGGTCTTGCGCTCGACCCATAGTCCCACCGCGAACACCACCAGTCCGATGAAGGCCACCACGAAGATAGCGGCGATCATCTCGTTGGTCTTGATGAACGAACGGGCCTCCACCACCAGGAAACCAAGTCCGTTGGTGGCCACCACCATCTCGGCCACCACCACATTGGTGAGCGCGTAGGTGATCCCGAGCTTCACACCCACCATGATCGCCGGCAGCGCCGCCGGAAGACGTATCCGCCGCAGGAGCGCCAACTCCCCCATCCTGAGCGACCGGCCCAGTTCGATCAGCGCAGGATCGACGCCGGTCAGACCCAGCCCGGTCTGGATAAGGACCAGGAAAAAGATGGCGAAGCTGGCCAAGGCCACCTTCACGCCCACGCCGATACCGAACCAAACCAAAAACAGCGGAACGAAAGCCACCTTGGGCACGATCCGAAAGCCCAGCAGCAGCGGGTAGAGGGAGCGCCGTAGGAACGGCGAGTAGAAGATCCCGATCGCCGAAAAGAACCCGAGCGCCCCGCCGGCTATGAAACCAAGAATCATCTCATAGAAGGTGACGAAGCCGGCCTCGACGTATTTGTCGACGTTTTCGAACAGCGCTTCGATGACCGCGCCGGGCGAGGGCAACACGATGGGATGAAAATCGCGCCACTCGATGATCACAATCCAGAACAGGACGATGCCGGCGAGCACCAGGAGCAGTTCCCTGGAGTTCCAAAACCGCCGCCAGGCTCGGTCCCACAGGCGGGCGAAGACGGGAGCGTTTCTCACATCCAAAACGTCAACCTCCGCTCCAGCCACAGGAACAGGAAGTAGGTGACGATGCCAAAGGAGGCGATCACCATGATGGAAGCGATGATGAACTCGGTGTTGGAAAAAGCAGCCGCCTCCACGATACGCGACCCGATGCCGGCGCTGCCGGGCGCCAGTATTTCACTCAACACCCCGCCGATGAACGACTCGGTGAGGGCGATCCGCAGCCCGGCCAGCACAAAGGGCAGCGCGAAAGGCAGCGACACCTTGCGAAACCCGAACCATCTGCTGCCCCGAAGCGACTGGGTGAGCTCGACCATCTCCCGCTCCACCCCGTTCAAACCGGTAATGGTGTTCTCGGTCACCGGGAAGAACGCCAAGAGCAGGGTTACCACCAGCTTGTACTCGAAGCCCACTCCCCACCACAGGATGAACAGAGGAATGAACACTGCCTTGGGAATGACATAAAGCGCCACCAGGATCGGATGTATGGCCCTTTTCACCCGTTCGAAGTGGTTGCTCAGCACCCCCGCCACGAACCCAAATACGCCTCCCAGAAAAAATCCCCAGCCGATGGTGATCATGGTGCTGAGCATGTTTCCGACCAGGAAGTCACCCTGATTCCACAGCACCCCCAGCACCTTCGAAGGCGGGGGCAACACCACCGAGTGAAAGCCGGTGATCCATATGAAAGCCTGCCATGCGCCCACGAAGAACAGGGCAAACACGAGCGGATCGACGAAGCTGCGAATGCGAGAGGTCCGCCCGCTCAGGGTCGGAGCGACGCCTTCGGCCGCCACCGCGTCACGCAGACGCGAGGTCACAAGAGGCCTTTGGGGTTCCCATGATCGTCAGCGGTGCCGATCAGACGACGCGTTATCACCACCTGTTCCAGGAATTCCACGCTGTCGCGCATCTCGGCCTTGCGCGGCCGGGGCAAATCCACCGTGATCTCCCCGAGGATACGCCCCGGACGAGCGGACATCACCAAGATCCGATCCGATAAAAACACCGCCTCCGGTATGTGGTGAGTAACAAAGAGCACAGTTTTTCGGGTCTCCCGCCAGATGCGCATGAGTTCTTCGTTCATACGTTCCCGAGTGAACTCGTCGAGGGCGCCGAACGGCTCGTCCATCAAGAGGAGGGTCGGATCGTGAAGGAGCGCCCGGCAGATCGACACCCGCTGCTGCATTCCGCCCGAGAGCTGTTTGGGATAGGCATCCCGGAATTCCTCGATCCCCACCATCTCCAACAAAAGCTGTGCGCGCTCCTCGTACTCCTGTCGGGACATGATGGCCCGCTTTTGGGAAGCGAGCACTTCGTAAGGGAACATCACGTTTTTGAACACGGTGCGCCATTTGAGCAGCGTCGGCGCTTGGAACACGAAACCGATATTCCCCGCCGGCCCCGTCACCGGGACATCGTCGATGGCGACTGTCCCCTGGGTGGGAGCGATAAGACCGGACACCAACCGGAGCAGGGTGCTCTTCCCGCATCCGCTCGGTCCGATAATGCTTACGAACTCGCTGTCAGAGACCCCTACTGAGATATCACGGAGGGCCTCGACGGTGAGATCACTGGTCTGGAATATCTTGCCCAGACCCTGAAGCGCGATGCCCATCTTCGAGAGTTTATTGGAGATCTATCCGGAACCCGCGGCCGGCGCGGGTTCCGGATAGTCGATTACTGACCCAAACTCAGCCGAGGAAGGATAAGAGCGGGTTAGGCCTGCCCAGAACCGATGAAAGCGCGTCGCGGGCCGCGTCGAAGTCGTCGATCGGCACATCGCCGCTATCGATGACCAGCTCCGAGATGAACGCCTGATCAAGCGTCAACGGCGCGTCAAGCAGGTAGTCGTTTATGAAGTCAAGGCTGCGTTGCTTCTTGTCCGGATCGAAGTATCCGATGCCGTCATCCCGCACGTCCTCGGTGAGCATCAGCGTCAGGAAGAGCTGCAGGTTACCGAGATGGAACTCGCGGGCGTTGGGCTGCTCCTCCAACTCCGGGTTGTACTTGAAGAGGGCGTCGATGGACTCGTTGTGGGCGCTCACGCCACCCTCGATCACGTACTCGTAGCCGGCCAGGGCGCCTTGGACAAACCGCTCCACGAGGTCACGATTGTTCTCCACCATGTCGGGGCGGGTGATAAGGCCGTTGCCATAGATGTCGACGGCGCGGCCTACCCAGTAGGTGTCAGGCTCGATCGGCGGATCGGCCAGCCACCACTCGGGGAGGTTGGTGATCCAGTCCATGACGAAATCGGCTTGGCCGGTGGCGATGGAGCCGATGCCGGCGCCGTCCACGTACTGCCAATCGACTGCGTCATAGCTGATACCCACCGAACCTGCGAAAGCCTTGAAGAGCTGGTCGTTCTCATCTCCGGCGTCAACTGCGCCCCGCAGTCCCTCCAGGCTTGAGGGGTTGTCACCACTAACTCCTGCACCCGGGGCGGCGTATACCGCCGTCGGGGCGGTGGATGCAATGGCGGCTATTTCAACAAGCGGCAAACCCTCGCTGATGGTGCGCATCACGGCGCCTACCCCGGCGAAGCCGAAGTCACCTTCGCCCAAACCTATACGAGCGGAGGTATCACCGGAGCCATACCCGCGGGTTATCTGCACCGCTATGCCGCGCTCGGCCCAAAAGCCCTTGTCGAGAGCAATGTAGAAGGGCGATGTCTGGCCCTTGGGTACCCAGTCGAGAATGAAGAAGACCTGATCTACGCCTCCCTCATCTGCAGCTTCGTCGCTGGACGAATCACCACAGGCTGCGGTGATGAGCGCCAGGGTAAGCAACGCCGCGAGAAACTTCGCTATACGACTCATTTCAAACCTTTCTCTAAATCGAAAATCAGGGCAAACGGTGGGAACGAAGAGAACCTCCGCCACCTGAAGCCCACTAGCACAATAACGCTAGCACCCGAGCCCAGCGGGCAACAATTCAAGGGGAAATACCCGAGTGGATCGACCACCCCGGCTTCACCTTAGAGCGGGAATCACCTGTTCGGCCAGCATGATCAACTGTCGTTCGTAATCGTCGAAGACCAGTCGCAGATCGAAAATGAGATGCGTCACCCCGGACTCGAGCATCGACGCGGACTGCTCCGCGCACTGCTCCGGCGAACCGGTGATGAGCAGGCCGGACAGGTCCTCGACGGTTTCGAACCTGCCGGAGGGGGGCTTGATCCAGTCCCCGGCGCCCTCCGCGCTCCGGGCGAGCCTACCCACCGCTTGGCGGGCGACTTCGAGGTGGCGGCCGTCGCCGGAGTCCACCAGGGTGATGGGCATGCTGGCAATGTCCAGCCGGCGTCCCCTCTCCGCGCGGTATCGACGCACCAACTCCATCCGGGCCCGGAAGGTGTCACGGGGCAGCCGGCCGGCGATCCAACCGTCAGTGTATTCAAAGGCGCGGCGCACCGCCGCCCGGCTGACGCCGCCGTAGTAGAGCGAGAGCCCGGCACCCGGCGCCGGATCGATCTCCACCCCGGCGAATCCCCCGGTCATCCCGCGCAGCGCTTCCACCGTCTTCTCGAACAGTTTCACCCGTCCGGCGTAGTCGAGACCGAGTGGCTCGAAGTTCTTCGGCCCGACACCCAGGCCCAAACCGATGGCCAGCCGACCTTCCGAAAGCCGCCATAGCGTCCCCACTTCCTGCAACAACCGAAGAGGATGGCGATTGGGCAACAGGACAGCCGTGCCCAGGGTGATGCGATCTGTTACCGCGGCGACCGCAGCCAGAGTGAGGAGCGGCTCGAAAAAGGTGGTGCCACCCGCTTCCAAAGCCAGCCCGTGGGGAGACCCCGCCGCCAAACGGTCCCGCACCCACAGCGAGTCGAACCCTGCCGCCTCGGCGCGCCGCGCCGCATCGAGCATCCGGGCGAATTGCGGATCGTCACCGAAGTGCGGAAGCACCAGCCCGAAACGGGGAACAGCCTCAGGTTCCATTCGACCCACCGGACAAGTGATCCTCCAGCCACTGGCACACCTGTGAAATAACCTGGCGAAAACCTTCCCCGTGATGCACTTCATGGTGGCCGATGCCAGGAACCACCACCAGCCGCTTGGGTTCGGTGGACAGGCGCCACATGCGCTCTGATTCCGCTACGGGAATCATCGTGTCTCCTTCGGCGTGGATAAACATCACAGGCTTGGCCGGCGAGTAAGGCAGACCCCGCTCCGGCCGGAAGGAGACGATCATCTCGGCCGACTCAAGAGTGGTCCGAAACGCCATATGCGGGTACTGGCGTTCCACTCTCCGCCGCCATGACCGGGCTTCTTCATCACGGAGCAGAATCTCATCGGGATCCACCTCCTCACTGGGAACGCCGCTCAGCCGCAAACGGCGATCCTCGGCCAACCGGGAACCGAAGTCGCTCCACTGCTCAGGAGTGCGCACCGCCTCCAGATGACGTTCCCCGCTTCCGTATCCGACCACCGAGATGACCGTCCGGCACCGTTCGTCCACCCCGGCCGCCACCGCCACCGCGCCGCCATAGCTCACCCCCAAAAGGGCGATCCGCCCCGCGTCGAACTCCGTCCTCCCGGCCGCATAGGCCATGACCCCCCGGACATCTTCAACATGCTCGTCTGGAAAGCAGCGCCCCCGCTCACCGCCGCTGGCTCCGAACCCGCGGTAGTCGGGAACGAGCACCGCATACCCGGCCTCCGCCAGAGCGCTCCCCCATTGGGGCATCAACTCTTTCACGCTGCCCCATCCCAGGCACACCACCACCACGGGATTGCCGGCCGCGGGAGGAGTCCCCGAAGGGACATAAAGATCCGCCGCCAGTGTGATGCCCACCGGTGAACGAAAGCTCACTGTTCTCAAGAGGGCGCCTTCCCTCAGTTGCCTGTCTCGATTACGTGCCTCTCAATTAACGAAAGGAGGGCATAATCGCCGAGGCAAAATGCTCAAGCTGCTCGAGCAGATGATCGACCGTGTGATAGATGAACTTCATCTCATAGTGGTTAACGCCCGCTTCGACGTATCGAGCGATCTTCTCCCCGATGTCGTCGGCGCTGCCCACCAAGCCAGCCGCACTGATGGCGTCATGGGTGGCGGTGTGGTCGAACCCCTCGGTAAGAACTCCCAGGGTTTTCTGCGCCGAGGAGATGGCCTCCTCTCGGGTTTCGGCAAGCGACACGTACACCTCGGTGGCGATGTCGAACTCGGTGCCGGCCCGCCCCTTCTCGACCGCGAGTTGGTCAAGGGTGCGAATCCGCCCCGGGTATTCATCAGGTGGGATCCACGGCGGAATCCACCCGGTCGAAAACTCAGCGGTGATGTCCATGGCCGTGGGGCCGTGGCCGCCGGTCCAGATCGGTGGATGAGGCTTCTGCACCGGCTTCGGCCAGATCTCTGTCTCGGGAAAACTGAAGTACTCGCCCTCGTATGAGGGGTAGTCCTCGGTCCAAATCGTCCGCATGGCCCGCAAATAATCCCGAGTCACGTGGTACTTGGTCTTCCGCGGGATTCCCAGCACTTCGAAGTCCACATTGTGAGTGCTCTTGGGAGCGCCTGTCCCGATCCCGAAAATCACCCGGCCGTTGCTGAGCACATCAATGTTGGCGACCTGCTTGGCCGCCACCAGCGGATTGCGGTAGGGAAGACACAGCACCGCCACGCCGATGCGGATCCGATTGGTGATCCCGGCCAGGAACGCCATGTTGGTGAGGGACTCGAAGAAGACGGGTGGAGCGTCCGCGGCCTCCACTGCCTCACGAGAACCGCACGACACGTGATGACGGTCCTGAAAGGTCGTCCAGGCCAGAAAGTCGTGAACCCACAGGGCGTCGAAACCGAGTTCCTCGGAACGCACCGCCGAACGGCGAATGTCCTCCGTGTTCGCCAATGGCCCCGCCACCGGAAGCCGAACTCCGAACTCTGTCTTCTTTGCCATGGGTTTACTCCTGCCAGCAGAACCACAAATATGCTACATCCACCGCACTCAATAACCTCAGCAAGAATGGAAACCGGACTCTCGGCCAAGGCTTGGCTCGAAACCCGCCAGCCGCGTCTGGTCGAACTGCTTGAGCAGTTGGTGACCATCGAGAGTCACGCCGCTCAGCCCGACGGCGTGGCGGAGGCAGCCGCCCTCCTTATCACCGAGTTGGCGCCGCTGGGATTCTCTTTCACCGAGGTTCCACAGCAACCGATTCCCGACTCGCTCCGTTGGCTCGAAGAACTGATGTCACCGGGTACTCCCTATACCGGACTTGGCTCCACGTACCCGGGATTTCGGGTCGGGGAAAGACCCGGACGTTTGCTTCTTGTAGGGGATCTCGACACCGCCTTTCCGCGTGGGAGCCTGGCGGGGTTCGGCTTTCGGATCGAGGGAGGGAGAGCCTATGGACCCGGCATCGCGGACATGAAAGGGGGTCTGGTGGTGATGGTCGCCGCCCTCCAGGCTCTTCACCATCTCGGCGTCGGAACCCCCGACATCGCACTGGTCCTCTCCGGGGACGAGCAGGCTGGAAGCCTCGGCTCTCGTCAGGTTGTCGAGCAGGCTGGGATCGGGGCCGACTGGTGCCTTGGCATGGAATGCGCCCGCCGAGGCGGGAAGCTCATGGGCGGCCGCGGACATATCGGCGTGGGCCGGATAACGGTCAGAGGGAAGGAGTCACACACCGGCTCCGCCCATGCGCAGGGGGTAAACGCCCTTGAGGCACTGGCCCGGCTGATCATCGGATCCAACAGCCTGACGGACGAGGAGGAGGGCACCTTTATCACGGTGACGATGGCCCACGCCGGCCGTCGCCGCAGCGTGACCCCGGCTCATGCCTCCGCAGTGGTGGACATCCGCACCAGGGCCCCTCAGTACTGGGAGGCGGCAACCCGGCGCATGCAGGCCCTGGCCCGCTCGGTGGAGGACGACTCCGGAGCACAGATCGAGCTTCTTACTCACAACCACCGTCCCGGCCTCCGCTGGAACAAGGGAACCGACCGCCTGCTTTCCGTGTCGGAACAGGTGGGAAAGGAGCTGTCGATCGAGATTGATGCCTTCGAGTCGGCGGCCGCCGGCAGTGTCTCGTTTCGCAGCCCTTCCACCGTCACTTTGGACGGCCTGGGACCGGTGGGCGGCGGCCTGATGACCCGGAGCGAGCACATCGAACTCGACAGCCTGGTTTCCCGAGCCGCCCTCCTGGCCGGGATCATCAGCGAACTGGCGCCCACCGCCCGTTAGCATTCCATCCGGCAAGTCCCCTGACCTAGGGAGGCCGAATGGCCACCTATCAGATTCTCTATTGGGACGAGATCCCAATCGGAGCAAAAGCGACCAGCGGCAGCCGCCGCGGCCAGGTGCGTAAGCATCTGAGTGATCGTTTCCAGGCGGCGGCGGATGCGGTGGCCACCGCCACCGGACGCACCGACGAGCATTCCTATATGGCGGCATGGTCGTGGGGAGATCCGATCACCGAGCCCGGTGGGCCCAATCAAGTGGCGGATCGGGTCATCGAACGGATTGAGGCGGAATTCCCCCAAAAACGCCTGTCGGAGTTGCGCCGATCCCTCATCGCCGCCCACCGGTCAGAGCAGCACCCGACGTGAAGCCGGCCGATCTCGGCGAACAGGCGCCCCGAGACGCCCCGGAGGGAAGCCGGGAGCGGACAGTGATGGTAGCCTGCGCTGCTTTGGGCAAGGAGCTCAGAGAGATCATTGACCGTTACGGCTGGGATGTCGATCTGCGGGTGATTAACGCCCGACTCCACAACCGTCCCCAGTTGATCACCGGGGCGGTGGCGGAGAAGCTGGCTGAAACCCGTGACGACTATGACCGGCAAGTGGTGGTGTACGGGCACTGCGGAGCGTCGGATCTGGACTCCCTGCTCAAAGAAACGGGTGCGGTTCGGCCGCTCGGTCCGCACTGCTACGAGATGTTCGGAGGCGACGAGTTCGTCCGGTTGATGGAAGAAGAACCCGGTACCTTCTTCCTCACCGACTTTTTGGTGAAATCCTGGAAAAACCTGGTGGTTGAAGGGCTATCCCTTGACAAACACCCCTACCTCCGGGAGATGCTGTTCGGAAACTACCGGCGGGTGGTCTACCTAATCCAGATTGAGGAAGAA
This sequence comes from Acidimicrobiia bacterium, assembly GCA_965248705.1. Lineage (GTDB taxonomy): Bacteria > Actinomycetota > Acidimicrobiia > Spongiisociales > ZC4RG35 > Bin76. Next base: position 2,420,205 of record CBDFJY010000002.1, read on the forward strand.
AAGCTCCTGGCCAGAGCACAGGAGATAGCCGACTGGCTGGAACTGCCCCTCATTACCCGGGTAGTGGGATACGGACACCTGGAAAAGCGACTGGCGGCGATAATGGAAAGAACACCCCAGCCGGTCACCTCGGTCACGGTCGGCATAGAAGGCTACGACGCCTACCCCACCCTCTCCTAGTCAGATAAGGGACGGGTTAGGTGATCGCCCCCCGACGAAGGCCCGGGTTGGGCTACTTCTTGGAGGCTTCGTAGTAGGGGTCGGCGCCAGAGGCGTGGTCGGTTACGTCCACCACTTCGGTGAGTTCGGGAAGGGACTCCCTGAGGATTCGTTCGATGCCTTGACTGAGAGTGACTTGGGCCATCCCGCATCCCTGGCATCCGCCCGACAGGCGCAGAAATACCACCGTTCCGTCCACCGAGACCAACTCGGCTGCCCCACCGTGCATAGCGATAGCCGGGTTGACGGATTCCGCCAGAATGACGGAGACCCTCTCCGCCAGAGGACCGGTGAGATCTCCCTTTGGCGCGGTGGCGGACATAGTCGGGCTGTGCGGCAAGTTGGGATTGTTCATCGCCAAGCCCTGGGCGGTCAGCTCCAGGGAGGCGCCCGAAAGCTTTTCCACATCCTGGTGGGGGATGATGATGGCCAGCCCGTCGTGGACTTCCCTGATCTGATGATCGGTCTGATCCTCCACAGGCACGAAGCTCAACTCATACTGGAACTGCGCTCCCCGGATGCCGCTCACTTCGATGGCCAATCCGTATTCCTGGTCACCCGGCTCCTGGTCGCGGAGGGAAGTGATCATCTCCGCTGCCTCGGATGAGACATTCAGCACTTTCTCTGACATCCGGGTAATAGTACCCGGCGCCGGCCGATAACCGTGCCACAAATCCGCTTCGGTTGTCTACATTTGGAGCTTTGATATGCCACACGTCCTGTTAATCATCCCCACCCAAACCTATCGGGCCTCGGATTTCCTGGCGGCGGCCGCCGGGTTGGGAGTCGAGCTTTCGGTGGCTTCGGAAGAGGAACTCCCTCTGTTAGCCCCCGACCGACAGGTGTGGATCGACTGCTCCCGCCCGGAGTGGTCGGCGCAGATCCTGGCCGACCATGCCTCCCTCTACCCCATCGACGCCATCGTCCCTCTCGACGACCAGGGCGTGGTGGTCGCCGCCCGCTCCGCCCAGCTTTTGGGACTCCCCCACAACCCTCCCTCGGGAGCGGCCGCCACTCGTAACAAGGCCATGCTGCGCCGGCGCCTGGCCCACGACGAGGTCTCCCAGCCCCGCTTTCGAGTTATCGAGGGTGGGGACAGTCCCGCACAGGTCGCCTCCGAACTGGGCTACCCGGCGGTCTTCAAGCCGCTTTCCCGGTCGGGCGGGCAGGGGGTTATCCGTGTCGACCGGGCATCTGAGGCCGATGAGGCGGTCCGCCGGATCCGCCGGATTCTGGCCAGTGCGGGAGAGAACCCCAGCCAGCCCATCCTGGCGGAGGAGTTTCTACCCGGAGAGGAGGTGGCGGTGGAAGGTCTTCTGTGGGCGGGTCGTCTCACCATCCTGGCGGTGTTCGACAAGCCCTCCCCACCCCAGGGTCCCTTTTTCGAAGAGACAGTGCTGATAGCTCCCTCCCGCCTGCCGCCCGAGACCCTGAGCGAGGTGGATCACCTCACCCGACGGGCGGTGATGGCGCTGGGGTTGAAAGAAGGTCCGATCCATGCCGAGCTGCGCATCGGACCGGACCGGGTGAGCGTCCTGGAAGTGGCGGCCCGCTCCATTGGGGGGCTTTGCTCCCGAACTCTCCGCTTCGGGCTGATGGCCGAATCCTGGGAGTCGCTCATTCTCCGCCGGGCGCTCGGAATGGAGATGCCCTCGGCGGTCCGCCAGCCGGGAGCGACAGGAGTGATGATGCTTCCCATCCCCCGGTCGGGGAGGCTGGTGGGGGTGGAAGGCGCCCAAGCGGCTCGGAGCACGCCGGGGATTACCGGCCTCGAGATCACCATCCCTCCCGGCGGAGAGGTGAAAGCCCTCCCCGAGGGAGACCGCTACCTGGGATTCCTGTTCGCGGCCGGCGCCCAGCCGTCAGTGGTGGAACAAGCCCTGCAAGAGGCGTGGTCCCGGTTGCGAATCGTTATCGATTAACCAGGTGATGAGTCTGGCTATCCCTGTTCGACAATCGAGGCGGCGGCCACCAGGAACTTGTCGTTTTCACGAGGCGTTCCCACCGAGACCCTCGACCATTCTCCCCGGAAAGAGCGAATGATTACGCCCTGAGAAAGAAACCGTTCGGCATTCTGGTGAGAACGAAGCCCCGTTTTGAAATAGATGAAATTGGTCTGGCTGGGGGCATACCCAATTCCCAGACGGCTCAGGCCCTTCTCGATCCGATCACGCTCCCGGGCGTTCTCTGTAACCCGCTCCGCAATCTGATCCTGATGACGCAGCGCCTCGACCGCTCCGATCTGGCCAAGCGAAGTGACGGTGAAGGGCGACTGCACCCTGCTCAGTTGCTGGAGCGTATCGGCCTGGCCTATCGCATAACCGACCCGCAGCGCCGCCATTCCATGGATCTTGGAAAAGGTGCGAAGAACCACCACATTCGGTCTCTCCAACGCCTGAGGGATGTTGCCCCGGAAGTCGGAGGCGGTCACATACTCGTAGTACGCCTCGTCCACCGCCACCAGCACCCGCTCGGGAATATCATCGATCAAGCGCGAAATCTCGTCGCTGGGGAGATAAGTCCCGGAAGGGTTGTTGGGATTGCACAGGTAGATCAAAACGGTGTCGGGTCCGATCGCCGAGAGGATGCCGTCGGGATCCAAACGGTGATCAGCGGTGAGCGGAACCGCCACCGAAGTCGTCATCGCGTAGCGCGCACACAGCGGGTACATGGCGAAAGAAGGCCACCCGAACACCACCTCACGTCCCGGGCCGCCCACCGCCAAGGCCATCAGGCGAATCAACTCACTCGATCCCGCCCCGCACCACAGGTTCTCAAAGTCCACCCCCAAGTGTTGCGAGAGAGCGGTGCGCAGGTCATAGGCGTCATTGTCGGGGTAGCGGTTGATGCCCGACACCGCCCGCGCCATCACTTCCGCCACCTCGTCCAGCGGGTGATAGGGGTTTTCATTGGAGGCCACCTTTACAAAGGAGGCGGGGTCGATCCCCAGTTCCCGCGCCACTTCCTCGATTGGCCGTCCCGGTTGGTAAACGGCGATATCGGCTAGGTCAGAACGAAGAAACTGCATGGCCGTAAGGATACGACCCGCCCTTTCGGTATAGGCCTCGGCTCGGCAAAACGGCTAGTTGAGATTGTCTCCAAAGGACTTGGCCTGACGGCGAGGACCACCGCCCCCGCCGCCTCCTTGGCGAGAAGGACCGTGTCCGCGACTGTCACGACGAGGACCACGCCCATCACCATCACGACGAGGACCACGCCCATCACCATCACGACGAGGACCACGCCCATCACCATCACGACGAGGACCACGCCCATCACCATCACGACGAGGACCACGCCCATCACCATCACGACGAGGACCACGCCCATCACCATCACGACGAGGACCACGCCCATCACCATCACGACGGGCACCACGCCCATCACCATCACGACGGGCGCCACGCCCATCACCATCACGACGAGGACCACGACGGTCACCGTCACGGCGAGGACCACGACGGTCACCGTCACGACTGTCGCGAGGGGGGCTTTCCTGGCCGGGAGCTGGGCCCTCCAGCCGCTCGGCCAAGATCAGGCTGACCTTACCCCGGTCCATCCCCTCTACCACCACTTTCACCTTCTGGCCTTGAGTGAGATAGTCCTCAACCCGGTTGACACGTCGGTCGGGATCGAGCTTGGAGATGTGCAATAGGCCGTCGCGTCCGGGCAGGATGTTGACGAACGCGCCAAAAGCGGTGATGTTGACCACCTCTCCCTCGTACTCGTCGCCTTCGACAGCCTGGGGTGGAAAGGCGATCATGTTGATCCTCTCCTTGGCTGCTGCGAGAGCCGCGCTGTCGGCAGAAGCCACCCGCACGATTCCCTTGCCTTCGGCCTCTTCGATCTCGATGGAGACTCCCGTCTCCTCTTCGAGCTCTCGCACCATCTTCCCTTTGGGACCGATCACCTCGCCGATCTTGTCCTTGGGTATCTCGATTGCCTCGATCCGCGGCGTCCATTCCTTGAGCTCCTGACGCGGCTCGGAAATCACCTTGTTCATTTCCTCCAGGATGAAGAGGCGGGCGTCCCGAGCTTGGGAAAGCGCCTCGGCCAACACTTCGGAGGGCAAACCGGCGATCTTGGTGTCAAGCTGGAGAGCGGTGATCATCTCGGCCGTTCCGGCCACCTTGAAGTCCATATCCCCCATGAAGTCCTCGTCGCCGAGGATGTCGGTGAGGGTCACGTACTGTCCGTCCTGGTAGATCAGACCCATGGCGATTCCCGCCACCGGTGCGACTATCGGCACACCGGCGTCCATCAGGGACAGAGTGGAGGAACAAACCGAAGCCATGGAGGTCGATCCGTTGGAAGAGAGAGCTTCCGAGACCAGCCGCAGCGCGTAGGGAAAATCCGCAGGGCCGGGAATCACCGGCAGGAGCGCCTTTTCCGCCAGAGCACCGTGCCCGATCTCCCGTCGTTTGGGTCCACGCATGAACCCGGCCTCACCGGTGGAGAAGGGCGGAAAGTTGTAGTGGTGCATGTACCGCTTGCCCTCTTCGATCCCCAAGTCGTCGAGCATCTGCTCCATCCTCAGCATGCCCAAGGTGGCGATGTTGAGCACCTGGGTCTCTCCCCTTTGGAAGAGTCCCGAACCGTGGGTGCGCTCCACCGTCCCCACTTCGATGGTGAGCGGGCGGATATCGGTGGGTGAACGTCCGTCCAGACGGACGCCCTCGTGGACCACCCTATTGCGCATCGTGGATTTGAGAGCTTTCTTGAATGCCTTTTTCGCCTGGGAGGCAAGATCGGGATTCTCGGCGCTCGCCGCGGCCACGGTCTCTTCCCGGAGCTTTCGCTCGGCAGAGGCACGCTGGCGCCGGTCCGTCATCTTGACCAGTTCCGAGAGCGCGGGTCCGGCGGCTTCTTCCACCTTCTCCATGACTTCGGACGAGTAGTCCAACACCGTCGGCCACTCCACCGCGACGGTTTCCACCAATCCGGCCAACTCCACCTGGAGGTCGATGCTCTCGGCAATGACGGCCTTGGCTTGAGCCAGCCCGTCCGCCACCACCGCCTCGTCGCTAGGCGTGTCACCGGCGGCTACCAGACGTACGCCACCGGGCGTGGCGCCTGCTTCGACCATGATGATGTCGATCTCGCCGGAGGGGTTGCGCCGACCGGCCACCGTTATCTCGAACACCGCCTCGGCCATTTGCTCATGAGTGGGGAGAGCAACCCATTCACCCTTAATGAGGGCAAGGCGGGCTGCGCCGATCGGACCCCGAAAGGGGATGGGGCTCACCGAGAGGGCGGCCGAGGCGCCGATCAGGGCGAGGACGTCGAAGGGGTTCTCCCCGTCGATGGACAGGGGCATGGCCACGACCTGGGTCTCACAACGGAAGCCGTCGGGGAAGGACGGACGCAGCGCCCGGTCGATCAGTCGACAGCCCAATATTGCTCCTTCGCTGGGCCTGCCCTCCCGGCGGAAAAAGGATCCGGGGATGCGCCCGGCCGCATACATGCGCTCTTCCAGGTCGACCGTGAGCGGAAAAAAGTCTATTCCCTCCCGTACGTCCTGATTGGCGGTGGCTGTAACCAACAGTTCCACCCCTCCGAGTCGGAGCACCACTGCTCCGTGGGCCGAAATGGCCAGTTTGCCGGTGCTGAGGGTGATTTGTTTTCCACCCACCATCCCGGTAACGATATGTTCAGACAAGATTGCTCCAATGCGTCTAGTTGTCCCCAGCGCGTACTCCTGTACGCGGGGCGTTATCTACGGAGTCCCAGGGAGGCGATGAGCCGGCGATACCGGTCTACGTCCTGGTTTCGCAGGTACTTGAGCAGACGACGACGTTTTCCCACCATCTTCAACAAGCCGCGACGACTGTGATTGTCGTGGCTGTGAGTCTTCAGATGTTCGGTCAGATGTCGGATCCGCTCGGTCAAGACGGCCACTTGCACCTCCGGCGAACCGGAATCGGTGTCGTGCGCGCCGTACTCAGAAACCAACTCAGATGTAGTCCTCAAAGGATTCCCTTCATGAATGAAAACAGGGCCAAGGCGTCAAAGTGGGCGCCGGTCCCGTTACCTCACCACTCATAATAACAGCAGGACGGCAACCAACCTATTCCAATATTGATCTCGGCGTCCCCAACAGTCGGCGCACCTCTACGACATCCCGATCCACCTGCGCCAACAGCTCATCCACCGAGGAGTATTCGACCTCTGGTCGGATCCGGTCACCAACGAAGCTCAGCTTCATCTCCCGTCCGTAGAGATCACCGGAGAAATCGAGCAGGTGGGCCTCTGTTATGAGCTTCCCCTCTCCGAAGGTGGGACGAACACCGATGTTGAGCGCCGCCGGATGGCGATCCCCGCCCACCTCGGCCCAGGCGGCGTAAATGCCGTTGGCCGGTATTGACATACGGGAGGGGATGTCCATATTGGCGGTGGGGATGCCCAGATCCCTTCCCCTCCGGTCACCTTCGATCACCTCGCCGCGCAACTCGAACGGCCGACCCAGCAATCCCGCCGCCTCGGCGGTCCGTCCTTGGGCCACACATCGGCGGATTCGGGACGAGGTGATCGGGGCGTCCCCGGGATCGGGGGAGACACCGTCTCCCAACAGTCCCACCACCTCCACCGAAAAACCGTGCTGCGACCCGGCCCGGTTAAGAGTCTCGGGCGACCCCTTTCCGCCCCTTCCGAACTGGAAGTTCTCCCCGACCAGCACCATCCCGGCCTCCAACCGTCCCAAGAGCACCTCGGTCATGAAGTCGGTCGCTTCCATGTCCTTAATATCCAAAAAAGGCATCACCCCCACCACTCCGATCCCCAGCTTCTCCAGTATCTCGAGACGATGGGCAATCGAAGTGAGCATCTTGGGGGCCATTTGGGGCGCCAACACTTCCAAGGGGTGTGGATCGAAGGTGGCCACCGCCGGGGTGAGTCCCGAGAGGGCGGCCTTTCGCACCAGCTTGGACAAGAGGCTCTGGTGGCCGCGGTGGACCCCGTCGAACACCCCGATGGAGACGGCGGTGCCGGAAAGGGAAGAGGGTAGGCGCCACCCAAGGGGTGACCCGTCCAAGACGATCAACTGTTTCTTCCGGTTGGGCCGGCCATCTGCTTAAGGTTACGGGATCGAAAGTCCTCTATTTCGACATATCGAAAGCGGAGAGACCGACGAGATACCATGAGAGGGGCATGAGCGAGCGGATCAAGATCGTGGGCATGTCGGGAAGCCTGCGCCGGGGCTCATATAACAGTGCTCTGCTGAGGCTGGCCCGGGAGGTGATCCCCGAGGGCGCCGAATTGCGACTCGTCTCCCTGGCCGACATCCCCTTTTACAACGGTGATGTGGAAGAAGCGGGCATGCCTGCTCCGGTGGCTGCCTTTCGGGCAACGCTACAGGCTGCCGACGCGTTGCTGATCTCTACTCCCGAGTACAACTCCTCGGTGCCGGCAGTTCTCAAAAACGCCATCGACTGGGCATCCCGCGGGCCGGACTCGCCGCTCAAAGGAGTGACCGCCGCCCTGATGGGAGGAGGCGGAGGATTCGGCAGCCACCGAGCCCAATCCCACCTGCGCGATGTGCTGCGCAACACCGGCGTCTACGAACTGCCCGTCCCCGCAGTGACAGTCCGCCAGATCTGGAACAGGTTCGATGAGAACCTCGAGCTAGTGGACCCTCGCATCCTCGACCAGGTGGCCGCCCTTCTGCGGGCGCTGGTCTCCTGGACCGCCGCCATGCGCTACCACCGACGCTGAACGGCGGGGGGTGGGGGGCCGGAGCCTCTCTTCGCCCCTCCCCCGTTTTGAAGCCCTTTGGAGCTACTGGTAGCTCACGAAGAATGGAAGAGGCGTCAGTTCCAGGACTTGTTCGGGAGTGGCCATAGGAGAATCCTCATCGAAGAAATTCTTCCATCCCCAGTGCCATCCCTGATCGGTGGCGCCGGCCACCAGCACTCCCCAGGTGTTGTATTTGGTGTTAAGAAGTCCCTGTCCATCCATCTGGATGGCCACCGCCAACTCGGGCGGAACCGACAAGAGCTCCCGATTGCGGATCATGGAAAGTCGGAATTGGTGAACCATCAATAGCTTCTGTGGCAACCTCTCTTTTCTCACCAGTTCGGAAAGCCATTCGATCACCGTGTTGACTTCTGCGGTGTCCACCGACCCTATCTGGCGCAAATGCACCTGGTTCGGGCCTAGACGCCACTCCGGATCGAGCGCCAGGCCTACGTGGGGAAGCTTGAGCAGTTCTTCGTAGTACTTGGCCTGGGTTAGGAAGTCGGTTCTTCCCGGCTGTAGGTCCAGCACCACGTAGGCGCCATTCTGGTCGGCGAACTCCACCCAGGGCCGCAGGGTGTCAATGGAAGTCTCGCCCGAGTAGTCGCCGTCCGTTCCCGACCGGCGAGTGGCCAGGGTGGCAATAATCTCAAAAGTGGGGATGGTCGTTATCCCGTCAGCAGCGTATTCCTCGAGGTAGGGCGCCAGGCGCTCCAAGGTCTCTGATGGGTCTTGTTCGCCCAACACTCCCAGAACATCGGTATGCGTGGCGCCGTAGAATGCCACCAGCCGCCGGTCGGGGAACATGATTCGCCCCCCACCGGGAAGCTCTGGCCCCCACAGCGTGGTCTCCAACAGCCACCGCCCGGAGTGAGAGATCTCCCCCATGACCCATATCTCCGCCATCCCTTCTGCCTGTTTTGCGAGGATTCTTCCCGCCTCGGCCCATCCGCCCACCTCCTCGGGATTCCAGTAGAGGGCCCCCTCCCCCAGGACGGACGCCGCCGCCGCCACTGCCAATCCGGTGGCGGGCTGCTGCGGGTCGACCAGCCACAGACGGGGAGAACGCAGGGCCCGAGAGGCACTCCCCATGATCACCTCCGACTCCGGGGAGGACTCCTCCGCCGGCCGGTGGAGCGGGGCAAGGATCATATTCAGTCCTACGCCGGTCATCACCAAAGAGTGCAGCGATCTCAGGTCGGCCGTTGGAGATAACCCGGTCACCACCGATGGATCATGCGAGCCGATCCATTCGATCAGGTCTTCTGACCGGGAAGGCATCCGAATGATCTCGGTATCGGGAGGCGTCAGGGAATCGGAAATTCCCGCCATCATCCATATCCGCTCCGGCGCCAAGCGTCGCAGCTCTGCGACCAGAGCCGCTTCCGATGACGGGAGGTAGTAGAGCAAGGGAGAGGAGTAGCGGGCGGCCAGTTGAGCGGCGACCGTCGCCGAGTACAAATCGAAAGGATGGGCGACTATCACATCGTCGGCGCAGGGGTAGAGCCGCTCGGAGACGGCTATGGCGAGGGCTGACGGATTCTGGCCGCCCGCTTCCACCAGCCGTGGGGAAGGTGAGCCGTCTGATTCGAGAGGAACCGTGTCGCAGGTTCTTGGCAGAGTGGTAGTGGTGGTGGGGGTGGTGGTAGATGGGGGGGTGCTGGGCGCGGTGGACGGCGTGGTGGTAGATGGCAATGCGTCCGAGACAGTGGTGATTGACTCGGTCCTCTGGGCTGAGGAAACACCGGACGGGTCACCGTCATCTTTGAACAAGAAGAACAAAATAAGCACGGTCGCCATCGCCGCTACTCCGACCACAACCACTAAACCCACTCCCCGACGACTCCCCGAATCCAGATCTCTATGCATCGATAGGTATCAGTTTGGGGAGATTCTGATGAAAAATAGTGGCGCTACCACAGGCAAGGCTAGACGCGCAACAGCCTGAATAGTGGTAGCCGGCATTCGGACAAGAGTGAGCACAAAGAATTCTCAAATATATTTCTGGGCGGGTTCTAGCTGGTGTTCTTTGCCTGGATCCGGTCTGGTGGGGTGGGCGTGTCACACCTATCTTGCATGGTTTTGGTATGTGCAACAAGATTGTGAACCGACAGAACGCCCACCGGGTGCGGGTGCTGTTGCCTTCTATTCCGGTTAGCGAGTTGACTGATCTTCAGTTGGAAGAACTCTTGCGGTCGTTGAGCCGGTTGGAGGAGCAGTCGGTAGTGGTGGTGGCCGAGACCATGGCGGAGCTAAGACGCCGTGGGGAAGGATGGGCAGTGTTGGGGTGGTGGGATCGGCGCCGTCGAACAAAATGGATGTGGACCGGGTGGTGGATGTCTTTGCCGTTATTTTGCGCTGCTTGTACAGGTTTGTTTCTTGCTAGGGGCCTGTTCTGAGGTTCCCCCAAAGGTTCTCACAGAGAGGGTCGGTGTTCGGGGTGTGATGGTTGCCGGAGTGGTATGGTTGGTGGAGTTATTTTGTTTTGGAAGGGCAGTATTGTGCGGAGACTCGGGTTGGGTAGGACGGGAGGGATTCTGACATTGTTCGTTTTGATGGTGGTTTTGATGTTTGGGGCTGGAACGGTGGGGGGTCAAGTGGTGGCTTCGAAGGGGTCGGCCGGTTTTGGTGATGTCCTGGCTGGGCGTGGGGCGGATGAGGAGGTCGGATGGGCGGTGGCGAATGGTGTCTCTGTGGGAGTGGGTGTGGGCCGTTTCGGCACAAACGGTGTTGTCACTGGCGGGCGGTTTGTGCCCCTCCTTGATCGCACGGTCAACCTTTTTCAAGATAGTTCTGTCACCCCAGATGCTGGGGGGAGGATCGTTTTCCAGAGTTATCGCAACGGGTCTTACCAGATCTTTGTGATGAACGCCGACGGCACCGATGTGCGTCCACTGACCTCCGGTGGGTACTTAGATCAGGCGCCGAGCTGGTCGCCGGACGGCGCTCGGATCGTGTTTTCCACCGATAGGGGCTCTGCTGACGGCACTGTCAAGTTGTTTGTGATGGATGCCGACGGCGCGAATGTGCGCCAGCTCACCACCGGCCCGGGCGACCATGTGGAGGCGAGTTGGTCGCCGGACGGCTCCCAAATCGCCTTCACGAGTGTCGAGGAGGGGGAGTATGAGGGTTTTGTGATCGACACCGATGGCGCTAATTTGCGCAAGCTGACTAGCAGCATTGGGTCGGTACCCTGGCCGAGTTGGTCGCCGGACGGCACCCAGATCGCTTTTGAAAGCGCCTACGACGGAGACTATGAGGTGTTTGTGATGAACGTTGACGGCGCTAACCTGCGTCAACTCACCAACAACACCTTCGTCGACGGAGCGCCGAGTTGGTCGCCGGACGGTACCCAGATCGCTTATGTCAGCGATCAGGATGGTGACCTGGAGTTGTTTGTGATGAACGTTGACGGCGCCAACCTGCGTCAACTCACCAACAACACGCATGTGGATCGCAACCCGGGATGGTCGCCGGACGGTACCCAGATCGCTTATGTGAGCGATCAGGATGGTGACCTGGAGTTGTTTGTGATGAACGTTGACGGCGCCAACCTGCGTCAACTCACCGACAACACCGCCGTCGATAGCATAACCAACCAAGCCTGGTCAACCCATACACCCAACAAAGAATTCGATCTTGAGGGGGATCGCACGGGCAACCTTTTTCAAGATAGTTCTGTCACCCCAGATGCTGGGGGGAAGATCCTTTTCACCAGTGATCGGAGCGGGTCGTTCCAGATCTATGTGATGAACGCCGACGGCACCGATCAGCGTCGACTGACCCACGGAGGAGACAACGATTTCTCACCGGCTTGGTCGCCGGACGGTACCCGGATCGCGTTTTCCTCCAATAGGGCCTCTGCTGGCTTCGATGACAAGTTGTTTTTGATGGATGCCGACGGCACGAATATGCGCCAGCTCACCACCAGCTCGGGCGACCATGTGTTACCGAGTTGGTCGCCGGACGGCACCCAAATCGCCTACACAAATGACGACTCGCTCGATGGTCGTGTGATCGACGTCGATTTCACCAATCCGCGCAAGCCGAGCCGCAGCATCGGGTCGGGAAGAGGGCTGCAATGGTCACCGGACGGTACCCAGATCGTTTTTGGCTTTTATGAGAGAGGCGTTGATGATGATTATGACGTGTGGGTGATGAACGCTGACGGCGCCAACCGACGGCAACTCACCCACAACACCTACAACGACCTAGCGCCGAGTTGGTCGCCCGACGGTACCCAAATCGCTTATAGCAGCCGCCAGGATGGCGACTTTGAGATGTTTGTGATGAACGCTGACGGCACCAACGTACGTCAGCTAACCAACAACACGTTTCAGGATGTCAGCGACGGATGGTCGCCCGACGGAACCCAAATCCTTTTTACAAGCCATCGGGATGGTGACGGTGAGGTGTATGTGATGAACACTGACGGCACCAACGTGCGTCAGCTCACCCACAACACCGCCGAGGACTATACGGCACAACAATCCTGGTTTGCCCAAACACCCCAGCAAGGATCCGATCTTGAGGGGGGTGAGGAGTACTCGGATGTTGCCGATGCGGGAAATCACAGAACCAGTGTGGAACTGCTTGCCGAGAAGGGCATCTTGGCGGGCACCCAGTGCGCACCGGGAAGGTTCTGCCCTACCGAGCCGATCCAACGGTGGGTGATGGCCGTTTGGCTGGTCCGGGCGGTTGATGGTGTCGACCCCGATGCTGGGTCTTCTTCACGGTTCGTGGATGTGGACCCCACCGAGTGGTGGGTGCGATATGTGGAGCGTCTGGCTGATTTGGGTATCACCCGGGGATGTTCAACAGAACCGGCCCGGTTCTGTCCCGACCAGCCGGTAACCCGCCAGCAGATGGCCTCGTTTTTGGTTCGGGCTTTCGGTTTGGAACCGGTGGCGGGGAACAATTTCGCAGACGTGGCGGAAGGCAATTCCCATCTGGCGGATATCAATGCTTTGGCCAGGGCGAGGGTTACTGCTGGTTGCGCGGTCGACCCGGCCCGTTATTGCCCTACCCGGGACACCACCCGAGCGCAGATGGCCACCTTTTTGGCCCGCGCCATTGGGCTAGTCGAGTTGCCAACTCCTTCTCATGAACCTTAGGGGACGTTCACCGCGGTTACCGCTGGCAGTTATTACTCCTGCGGTCTACGCGCCGACCAGACGATGTCCTGCTGGGGCGAGGGGGATGGTCAGATAGACGCACCCGAGGGGATGTTCACCGCAATCTCGGCGGGTCGGGGGCACTCATGATATCGGTGTGGTTATCAGGTCAGTGATGATCCGTTTCCGAGCCACAGGTGGTCACCTAAGCGAGACCTCCGATGGGTGTGGAGGCCGGTCGGACGGGGCTGTGGCCGGTTCACAAGACATACAGTCCCACCAGCCCGAGCGCGGGGGTGTAGACCGCGAACGGGCCCAGCCCGGTGCGGCGAATCACGGCTAGAAGGCCCACGATGGAGAGGTATCCAACCAAAGCCGCCACTTCCAGGCCAAAGCCGCCACTTCCAGGCCACCAAGGCCGCTCCCGCCGATTCGGATGCCGAATCCACTCTGGTCAGGGAAAGTATCCCGGCAGCAGCTATAGCGGGTCATGGTGTTGGTGGGCGATGTGGTGAAGGGGGTAGCTGCTGCGCCGTTGGGCCTCAGAGGGCAAGGACAAGGGGGTGTCGTCGTGGTGGACGACGAGTGAGTTTTGTTTGGGCCGATTGTCAGAGCTGGTCATGGTGCCGGAGTGGTATGGTTGGGGAGTCATTTTGTTTTGGAAGGGCAGTATTGTGCGGCGAGTGGGGTTGGGTAGGACGGGAGGGATTCTGACATTGCTCGTTTTGATGGTGGTTTTGATGTTTGGGGCCGGAACGGTGGGGGGTCAAGTGGTGGCTTCGAAGGGGTCGGCCGGTTTTGGTGATGTCCTGGTTGGGCGTGGGGTGGGAGGGGGTGTGGGCCGTTTCGGCACAAACGGTGTTGTCACTGGCGGGCGGTTTGTGTCCCTCCTTGATCGCACGGTCAGCCTTTTGCAGGATAGTTCTGTCACTCCAGATGGTGGGGGGAGGATCGTTTTCCAGAGTTATCGGAACGGGTCTTACCAGATTTTTGTGATGAACGCCGACGGCACCGATGTGCGTCCATTGACCTCCCCCGGTGGGTATTTAGATCAGGCGCCGAGCTGGTCGCCGGACGGCGCTCGGATCGTGTTTTCCACCGATAGGGGTTCTGCTGACGGCACTGTCAAGTTGTTTGTGATGGATGCCGACGGTGCGAATGTGCGTCGGCTCACCACCGGCCCGGGCGACCATGTGGGGGCGAGTTGGTCGCCGGACGGCTCCCAAATCGCCTTCACGAGTGTCGAGGACGGGGAGTATGAGGGTTTTGTGATCGATATCGATGGCGCCAATTTGCGCAAGCTGACTAGCAGCATCGGGTCGGCACCCTGGCCGAGTTGGTCGCCGGACGGGACCCAGATCGCTTTTGAAAGCGACTACGACGGAGACGATGAGGTGTTTGTGATGAACGTTGACGGCGCCAACCTGCGTCAGCTCACCAACAACACCTATCTCGACGCAGCGCCGAGTTGGTCGCCGGACGGTACCCAGATCGCGTATGTCAGCGATCAGGATGGTGACCTGGAGTTGTTTGTGATGAACGCTGACGCCACCAACGTGCGTCAACTCACCCACAACACGCATGCGGATCGCAACCCGGGATGGTCGCCGGACGGTACCCAGATCATTTTCGAGAGTGACCGAGATGGTGACCGGGAGTTGTTTGTGATGAACGTTGACGGCGCCAACCTGCGTCAGCTCACCCACAACACCGCCGCCGATAGCGTAACCAACCAAGCCTGGTCAACCCATACCCCCAGCAAAGAATCCGATCTTGAGGGGATTAGTTCTGTCACCCCAGATGCTGTGGGGAAGATCCTTTTCTCCAGTGATCGGAGCGGGTCGTTCCAGATCTATGTGATGAACGCCGACGGCACCGATCAGCGTCGACTGACCCACGGAGGAGACAAAGATTTCTCACCGGCTTGGTCGCCGGACGGCACCCGGATCGCGTTTTCCTCCAATAGGGCCTCTCCTGATAGCATCGACTACAAGTTGTTTGTGATAGATGCCGACGGCACGAATATGCGCCAACTCACCACCAGCTCGGGCGACCATGTGTTACCGAGTTGGTCGCCGGACGGCTCCCAAATCGTCTTCACAAATGACTACTATAACCCCGCTCGTGTGATCGACGTCGATTTCACCAATCCGCGCAAGCCGAGCCGCAGCATCGGGTTGGGAAGAGGGCTGAATTGGTCACCGGACGGTACCCAGATCGTTTTTGGCTTTTATGACAGAAGCCTTGATGATGATGATTATGAGGTGTGGGTGATGAACGCTGACGGCGCCAACCGACGGCAACTCACCCACAACACCTACAGCGACCAATTGCCAGGTTGGTCGCCCGACGGTACCCAAATCGTTTATAGCAGCCGCCAGGATTGGGGTGACGGCTTTGAGGTGTTTGTGATGAACGCGGACGGCACCAACGTGCGTCAGCTAACCAACAACACACATTGGGATCTCAGCGGGGGGTGGTCGCCCGACGGAACCCAAATCCTTTTTACAAGCCATCGGGATGGTGACGGTGAGGTGTTTGTGATGAACGCGGACGGCACCAACGTGCGTCAGCTCACCCACAACACCGCCGAGGAGACTAGTGTGGGACAACAGTCCTGGTTTGCCCAAACACCCCAGCAAGGATCCGATCTTGAGGGGGGTGAGGAGTACTCGGATATTGCCGATGCAGGAAATCACAGAACCAATGTGGAACTGCTTGCCGAGAAGGGCATCTTGGCGGGCACCCAGTGCGCACCGGGAAGGTTCTGCCCTACCGAGCCGATCCAACGGTGGGTGATGGCCGTTTGGCTGGTCCGGGCGGTTGACGGTGTCGAACCCGATGCTGGGTCTTCTTCACGGTTCGTGGATGTGGAACCCACCACCTGGTGGGGGCGATATGTGGAGCGTCTGGCTGATCTGGGTATCACCCGGGGCTGTTCAACAGAACCGGCCCGGTTCTGTCCCGACCAGCCGGTAACCCGCCAGCAAATGGCCTCGTTTTTGGTTCGGGCTTTCGGGTTGGAACCGGTGGCAGGGAACAATTTCGCAGACGTGGCGGAAGGCAATTCCCATCTGTCGGATATCAATGCTTTGGCCACGGCGAGGGTCACTGCTGGTTGCGCGGTCGACCCGGCCCGTTATTGCCCTACCCGGGACACCACCCGAGCGCAGATGGCAACCTTTCTGGCCCGCGCCATTGGGCTAGTCGAGTTGCCAACTCCTTCTCCCTTGCCATGACGGTTATAGAAGAGTCCTTTGACCTTGTGCCGCTGTGTCCCCACGGAGAGTGTGCAGTTCCGGTTCACAAAAGCGGTACATCTACGCTTGTCCCGCCCGTCCCAAGGCGCTGAGCATCTCCCATCGTAAAGGGTTCTGGGCCAGCTGACCGCTTTCTAGCGCTGCGGATAACCGTGCTAGTGGTTCTCAAAGTGTTGATCGCCTTCATAATCGGGATCATGACTCAAAGAGACTGGAAGTCTAAGCCTCAGGTTCAAGGGGTCGTCGCAACAGTGTCTTGTTTGAGAGAGTGTAGGTGTTCGTCGAGGGTCTCGGCGGGGGTCTTCCAGTTGAGGGTTTTGCGGGGTCGACTGTTCAGAGCTGCGGCGACAGCGTCCAGGTCGCCTCTGGAGTGTCTGCTGAGGTCGGTGCCTTTGGGGAAGTACTGTCGGAGGAGATCGTTGGTGTTCTCGTTGGTGCCACGCTGCCAGGGACTTTGGGGGTCGCAGAAGTAGATATCGAGATTGGTGTCTATTCGGAGTTGAGCGTGTTGTGCCATCTCGGTTCCTTGGTCCCAGGCCAGGGAGCGGCGCAGTTGTTGGGGTAGGGTGGTGATCGACTCAGCGATCGCGTCGCGGACTGCTTGGGCGCCATGACCGGCAAGAGGGGGCCCGTTGTGGACTCGTTGCTGTTGGCCGTGGCCTGGCATGCGGGGAAGGTGCAGCAGCATCGTGAACCGCGTCGTGCGCTCGACAAGGGTCCCGATCGCGGAACTCTGCAGTCCGAGGATCAGGTCTCCTTCCCAGTGGCCTGGCACTGCCCGGTCGTCGGCCTCGGCCGGACGTTGGCTGATCATGATCTCGGGACTGACGAACTTCTTGCCCCGCCCCCGGGTTCGGGCCCTCGGGACCCGCAACGCTCGCCCGGTTTTGTAAACAAGCCACCAACTCGCGTTTGAGCGCACCCCGGCCTTGCACATAAAGCGCCTGGTAGATCGCCTCGTGAGAAATCCGCATGGACTCATTATGGGGGAAATCGATCCGGAGCCGGTTCGAGATCTGCTCTGGACTCCACGAGCTTGCCCACCGTCGATCCTTTCGGGGGTCCATGACGGCGACCCACCCACCGCACCTGGGGTCCCGGCACCAGCTCGCCATCGGGGCGGACGATCATCCCACCCAGGCGATCCTGAACGTATTTACGGAGGGGGTCGTTGGAGGCCAGCTTGGAAACCTTGGGGCGACTGGCACGCCGATCCGAATGCCACTGTGCGGTCGTGGCCCGATACTCCAAGCCTCCACTACGGGTTGCGGCGTTGCGGCGCAACTCACGTGAGACCGTCGACGGTGATCGGCCCAACTGGCGGGCGATCTCACGCACCCCACACTCGCGGGCGTGGAGAACAGCAATCTCTTCTCGCTCAACAAAAGACAAATAACGCCCCGAAACCGGTACAAAAGAAAAAGGGACCATCCCACCATTCTCGCGGAACCAACGCGAACCAACCACAGGCGACACACCAGCCGCCACACCAGCATCCTCGCTCGACAACCCACCACCGATCCCTTCCCAAAACCGCTCCCGATGCTCACGCCGCCCAACCGGCGGACGACCAGGCGACCGCATCGCAGGCCGCAACGCACGATCAGCCCGACGAACCTTCCTTGCTTCCATCGTAACTCCTCACTCTCGAGACGTTGCGACGACCGTTTGAATCCACCAGCGACACAGACAATAGAAGTGATGCTCCGTTCATGGAAGTGCCGTGGGTTTTGGCCAACCCGGTGGTGGGCCGGGGGGTTTGGCGACAGACGTGTCGGGTGGAGATAGAGTGATCCTATGGGTTTCAGGATCACCCGCAGAAACGCGGCAGAACCCGGCGGATGTGGGCAGGATAGCCCAATCAGAGGCCACTCACAGGCTCTGTAAGGCCCTAGGAAGGTCGAGGGCAACCGATGGCGCCGGGCGTCGCCTATCTCATCGTGGTGAAACATCTGGCCTTGCCTATAAGCCATCCAAGTAACCGGACCCCCATTGAGCCCGCTCCCTGGCTAAGGGAGAGCGGGCTTTGACAGGAAGAGGGGAAACGGTCGTCCCCGTCCCAAAACGGGCCACAAGATCATAACTGATAACCTTCCGCAGGCATATCCCTCTGACCTGGGGTCATGTTCCTGCTTTTCGTGCCCGGGGTGGGATTTGAACCCACACGTCACGAAGGACACTGGATTTTAAGTCCAGCGCGTCTGCCGATTCCGCCACCCGGGCCTAATACCTTGAGGATTGTAAGACCAGTTGGGCCGATTATCCTGAACCCAGGACATCTAAACAAGGAAGGACGGATAGACCAGATGAACGATAGGACTACGCGCGTTCGGGGAGGGACCATCCAAACTCCCACCGGGGGTTTGAGAAGCGACCTGCTGATCTCAGGAGAAAAGGTCACAGCCCTGCTGGATCCGTCCAGCCCCATCTCCGCCGATCAGGAGATTGACGCTCAAGGTCGTTGGGTTCTCCCCGGTCTTATCGATCTCCATGCCCACACCCGTTCGCCCGGATACGAGCAGAAAGAGGACTTCTTGACCGCCTCCCGGGCTGCCGCCGCCGGCGGGTACACCACCTTTGTGGATATGCCCAATGTGGAACCCCCCACCGTGACCGTCGAGCAATTCGAAGAAAAGAAGGCGATCGCCGACCAGTTGTGCATGATCGACTGGGGCCATTTCGTGGGTCCCACCCAACTGGATGAGATCCCCAAGCTGGCCGAGGCGGGAGCGACGGGCTACAAGTTTTTCCAGGTAACCGGCGGATACCCCCACGATCCCCGGCTCGCCATCGCCGACCCCGCCCGGCTGCTGGACACCTTCAACGCCATTGCGGAGACCGGTCTCCCTTGCGTGGTGCATCCCTTCGCCCAGACCCTTTTCGAAAGTCTCTACCACCAAGAAGTCGCCAAAGGGCGGCCCGGGGACATTTTCACCTTCAGCGATGTCTACACCCGCGACATCGTGTGGCGACTGGCGGTTGCCATCCTCTTGGAGGTACAAAGAGAGACCGGCATGCGCATGCAGGTGGTCCACACTCATGCCCCCGGAAGCCTCCGGCTGCTGGCCCAGGCCAAGGCGGACGGGCTGCCGGTGACGGTGGCGTCGGACCCCAAGTACTTCCACCTCCGGGACGAGGACATCCGCAGCCAGGGCGCCCGGGCCATCCCCGGCGGAGCGGTCACCTCCGATCCCGACCGGATGGCCGCCATCTGGGCGAGCCTCGAAAGCGGCGTGATCGACATCATCGACTCCGACCATGCTCCTCACCTGCTGGAAGAGTTGACGCTGATGGAAGAGAGCCCGCTGATCGGGCCGTTCGGAGCGCCTCATTACGAGCACCTGCTCTCACTAATGCTGACCGATGTCCGCAACGGCGACCTTCGCCTGGAACGGCTGGTGCATTCCCTGACCGAAGCGCCCGCCAGAGTGCTGGGACTCTATCCGGAGAAGGGCGCTCTCCTGCCGGGATCCTCCGCCGACCTGGTGATCGTCGATCCTAATGCAGCCTGCCAGCCACAGGACGGAGAAATGGAGTGCAAGAGCAACTGGACTCCCTATCACGGCTGGAACCTGATGGGAAAACCGGTGCTCACCATGTTGCGGGGTACAGTCATCTTCCGCGATGGGAAGATCACGGGAGAACCCGGTTTCGGACGCTACATAGCCGGCGTGCCCCAAGAGCCCGATCCGGACAAGGCCAGCGCCAAAAACGCCGGTCTCTACCTGCGTCCCCGCTCCTGAACGCAGGCTCCGCCCTACCTTCGATGCCGAAGACCGCGTATAGAGAGAACGGCTGATGAAATTCGGTGTGCTCGTCCCCCATTTCGGGCAATGGACATCCCGGGAGACCCTGGTCGACAACGCCCCACTGATCGAGGAAATGGGTTTTCACTCTCTGTGGGTGCGAGACCATCTTGTGTGGGAGCCTCATGGAATGGAGGGAAGCGACCGCACCTTCCTGGAGCCGCTTCTGACCCTGGCGGCCCTTTCCTCGGTCACCGCCCGGATGATGCTGGGCACCGCGGTGCTCATCCCCCTCCGCTGGCCCTTGAAACTCGCCCAGAACCTGGCCACTCTCAGCTATCTCTCAGATGGGCGGGTCATGGCCGGAATGGGACTGGGCAGCAACGAGGCGGAATTCGCGGCGGCGGGGTTCGACAAGGACCGCCGTATTCCCATGCTGGCGGACACGGTGGATATCTGCCACCGTGTTTGGGCAGAAGATAACGTCTCTTATCAGGGAGAGGTCTTCGAGGTGAATAACTTCACCCTACGACCCAAGCCGATCACCCCCATTCCTTTCCTTTATGGGGGAAGCACCCGGGCAGCGGCACGGAGGGCGGTGACCCTTATGGACGGCTGGATACCCGGCCGGATTCCCATCGACACCTTGAAGGACCGACTCGTCTACATAGACCAACTCTCCAAGGAGTCCGGAAAGAAAATACTGTTGGGGACCATCCCCCTGGTTCTGGCCGACCCCGATCGACATCGCGCCCGTGACTCCATCGATGTGGGGGCCCTGGGCGTCAGTTCGGCCGGGGCGCGCCATTGGGTTACCCCTTCCTCAGGAGGATTCAACACTGTGGACGACCTGGAGGGACTGTTGGTGGCGGGAGACCGCTCCGACTGCCTGCGGGCCATAAAATCCTTCGCCGATCTTGGCCTGGAACTGGTTGTCCTCGACGTGCGGCTGGGCTTCAGCAACTACATGCAACAGCTGGAGTGGCTAGCCGAATGGGTGCTCCCCGAGTTCGGCGACTGAGCTCACCGGAGAAACCTCACCTCACGAAAAGGCGGCGATTACTCCATCGAGCAGATCGGATTCGGAGATCAGGGCTTCGGGGCAGGCCAGGCGGCGCAGCGCCTCATGGGCAATGACCGTTCCGGCCATTAGCACCGGAGCCCGAGCCGGGTCCAGACAAGGTATAGCGGCTGTCTCGGCGACGGTCAGCTTGGCCAGTTCCGACAGCAACATTGCCAACTGGGCAGCGGTCATCGCCGAGTGGTGCACCCGATGGCGGTCGTAGGTCTCCAGTCGCAGACCGATCGCCGCCAGGCTCGTCCAGGTGCCGGCCACCCCCACCACTTTGGATCGAAGCGGAATGCTCACCTTGCCCAACATCTCCGCCGCGTGCGCAAAGGCCCTTTGTAACTGCACACGTGACGGTGGCCGGTCGGGTAACACCGACTCGGTCAAGCGCACCGAGCCGAGGTCGAGGCTCACTCCCTCGACCACCCCTTCCCGGTTGCGCCACACGAACTCGGTGGAGCCGCCGCCGATGTCGACCACCATCCAGTTCTCTCCATCAGACAGGTCCGAAATGGCCCCGGCAAAGGACAATCGAGCTTCTTCCTCCCCTGCTATGGTCTGCGGCCTGATCCCCAGAGCTTCCTCGGCCCGATCCAGAAACTCCTCCCGGTTTAGGGCGTCCCGCACAGCCGAAGTAGCCACCGCCCTCTGGGCTGTGACCCCGTTGACGGAGATCAACTCCCCATAGCGCTCCAGCACCGCCACCGTTCGAGCGATCGAATCCTCGGTGAGCAGTCCCCGATCACCCAATCCTCTTCCCAGCCCGGTAACAGCCTGCCAACGTCCCACCTCGCCTTCGGGGGAGACCACCAGCAGCCGGACCGAGTTGGTACCGATGTCCACCGCCGCCTTTTTCAACGCGCTCTCCAATCAGGGTTGGCCACCGGTCCGTCGGGAGGAAAGATCACACAAGGCATAACGCAATCCAGCGGCTCTATCTGGGGCGCCGTCCACTCGCCCACCGGATTGTCATTGCCGGCCCGATGGTCGGCGTAGTGGGCGTGGAGACACTTCACCCCCTTTCGGGAACCGGCCACCCCACCCGAAGGGCGATAGCGGGCGGTGGGCGAAAGATCCGCGTCCCGCTGGGCGGCGTAGCGGAGATGGGCGGCCTCCAGCCGGGTGGCGAAAGCCGAGTCATGCTCCGACCAAGCCTCCATCTTCTTTACTCCTCCCTCCGCCTCGATCCGGGAAACCCTTTTCACCGCCAGAGGACAGGTCAGCCAATAGCGGGTCGGGAAAGGGGTGCCATCGTCGAGAATCGGCGGGGTCTCCACCACCACCGGCAAACCCAGATGGCAAGTGGAAAGCACCTTCAAATCGGACCGGGGAGGTCTGCCGATCTGAACGGCAACCACCCTCCGCTCCCTCTGGTTTTCGAGACCAGAGTCCATCAAGATTCGGTGGACAGATCGCCCCCGCTAAGGTAGCTCCACCATCGCTCGTACCAGGGATCACCCTCAACCGGCTCGGGTACCACCACCGGTTCCTCCTCTGATGGGAGCGAAACCGGCTCGCGAGGGGACACCACAATAAAAGCCGTCTCCCCCTCTCGAACATATCCCAATCGCTCCCGGGCCAGTCTCTCGATCTCGATGGGGGTGTTGAGAGCGTCCAACCGCTCCTGCAGATCGGCGTTTTCGAACAGCAGCGCATCCAGTTCCTGTGTGGATTCCGCTATCTCGGTGTGCTGGGACTCCAGACGATCCACAATCGGCACCGAATAGACGGTGGCCCCCGCGGCCAGGATCGCCACCCCCGCCACCCACAGCAACCGGCCTCTCCACGACTTCTGCCGCCTTGGGGGCGTCTCGCTTTCGCTCATCGCCCAAGAGCCTCCCATCCACCGAACCGCGCCCCCGGGCCCAACTCTTCCTCGATACGGAGCAGCTCATTGTATTTGGCGGTTCTTTCCGCGCGGGCCGGCGCCCCGGTTTTGATCTGACCTGCCCCGGTGGCCACCGCCAGATGAGCGATAAAGGGGTCTTCGGTTTCACCGGAACGATGACTGATCACCCTGGTGTATCCGGAGCGGACCGCCCTGTCCATGGCGCTCAGGGTCTCGGAGAGCGAACCGATCTGGTTCACCTTGATGAGGATGGAGTTGGCCACCTTTCTCTTGATCCCCTCGGCCAAAATCAGCTCGTTGGTGACGAACAGATCGTCTCCCACCAACTGGGTGCGATCACCCAGTTCCTGGGTCAACAGCTCCCATCCTTCCCAGTCGCCCTCCGCCAAACCGTCCTCCACCGAGACCAATCCGTAGTCCTTCACCAGACCCGCCAAGTATTCCACCATCCCGGAAGTCTCCAACCGTTTCCCCTCAATGAGATAGCGGCCTTCACGGTAGAACTCCGAGGCAGCCACATCCAACGCCAATCCGACCTCCCTGCCCATTTGGCAGCCCGCTTTGTCCACTGCTCTGCTCAACACTTCCAAAGCGGCCCGATTGGAAGGAAAATCGGGAGCGAAACCACCCTCGTCGCCCACGTTCACCGACCGGCCCTCGCGGCGCAAAATGCCTTTGAGCGTCTGGTATATCTCCACTCCGGCCGCCAACGCCTCCTCAAAGGTGGGATAACCGGCGGGAATCACCATGAATTCCTGTATCTCCAGGTCGTTGGAGGCGTGAGCGCCCCCATTGACCAGGTTGAGAAGAGGGACGGGCAGAATCCGGGCGGTGGGTCCTCCCAGATAGCGGTAAAGAGGAAGCCCTCCGGCAACCGCCGCCGCCCGGGCCATGGCCAGAGAAACCGCCAGAATGGCGTTGGCGCCCAGTCGCTCCTTATTCGGAGTGCCGTCCAGATCGCACATGGCCTGGTCCACCCCGAGCTGATCCAGAGCATCGCGGCCCACCACCTCCGGGCCGATCAGGCGGTTGACGTTTCCCACCGCCTTCTGCACCCCCTTGCCGGAAAAAGCGGGTCCTCCATCACGCAGCTCCCAGGCTTCCCGAGAACCCGTGGAGGCTCCCGAGGGAACTGCCGCCCGCCCCCGGCCGCCGCCGGCCAGCACCACCTCGGCTTCTACGGTGGGATATCCCCGGGAATCAAAAATGGGGCGCGCGTGCACCGCCTCAATGGTGGTAGAGACCATGGGGGGAAACGCTAACAGCCGACCGGCTGTTTTCTAAGGACTATCGCTGCGATGCAAGAGAACTGGCGTGTGTTGGGAAGCAACAACTACGGCCAGACAGATTTGCCTGGTTAGGTGCTTTTTATCAGGTAAACCAGCGCCAATCCAGGGTTTAGCCCGATACCAGTTTCGCCTTTCCCCTCGCTAGTCGGAACGCTTGGCCTTCTCCCATCGCTCCTCCAGTTCACCGGCGGTCAGACCTGGGAGTGGTCCTTCCGCCTCCATTCTTTGGAAGCGATCGCAGAATTTGGCGATGGAGCGCCGGAGCGCTGTCTCCGGATCCAGAGCGAGATGCCGGGCCAGGTTGACCGACGTGAACAACAGGTCGCCCAACTCGGCTTCGGCGGATTCCCGGTCGGACAGCGAGTCTCGCAGTTCCTCCACTTCTTCGGCGATCTTATCCACCACCGGCGGGGCCGCCGACCAATCGAACCCCACCTGGGCGGCGCGGCGCTGAATCTTGGCCGCCCGGGACAGAGCGGGCATGGAAAAGGGCACCCCGTCGAGCAGAGAGGCCCCCTCCGAGGGGGGCTTTTCCCGTTGTTTGATCTGCTCCCAGTTGACCTTCACCTGCTCGGCGGTGTCGGCCGTCACATCGCCGAACACATGGGGGTGTCTCCGCACCAGCTTGCCGCGGAGACCCTCGGCGACATCCTCTATATCGAAAACCCCCGCTTCGCGGGCGATCGTCGCATGGAACAGCACCTGTAACAGCACATCACCCAACTCCTCCTCCACCTCCGCAAAGGCCAACCAATCTGGCTGGTGATCCGGCGTCGGGGCGTCCTGGGCGCCCGCGTCCGGAGGCAGGGCGGTCAAGGCCTCCACCAACTCATAAGTCTCCTCGACCAAATTCTTGACCAGGCTGTGGTGGGTCTGGCGGCGATCCCATGGACATTCGGAGCGCAGACGCTCCATCACCGCCACCGCTCCCACCAGGCCGGCCGGGGGAGCGTCGATATAGAGAGATGTGCGAGGGCCGGCCAGCATCGGATCCACCTTCCCCGCTTCGCAGCGCACCACTTTCGATGTAGGACCGCCCAGATCGACCATCACCGCCACCTCCGGATCCCCAGGAAACAGACGGGTGAGCACGGCGCAAAAATCGGCCAGCCCGGCGGGGGTGTCGAGCGCTCCCACCAGGGTCGGGCCGCGCAGCAGCAAAGGAGCAGGCAGCCGATGGGCGTTGAGCACGGTCAGCCCCTGGTCGAGGGGATCGATCCCTAGCTCTGCGAGGGCTGCGTCCACGAAGGACTCGGCGGGATATACCCTCATCTCCATACCGTCGCGCATTGCCAGAGAGCGGATCATTCCCACCGCCCGTTCCCCCACCAGCGGACTTCCCGGAGTGACGTAGACCACCGGCTGTGACCGGGCCGCCTCCACGACCCGCCAGGCGATCGCATGGTAAACCGACTCGAAGTCCTCACCCTCCATGTAGAGATCGTCACAGCCGGTCACAGGACGGAGGGAGGCCAGTTCTCGGGCTGCGGGGTGGTCCATGGTGCGGACTATCACATGGCGCTCCAGGTCGGATAATATCGCCATCGTCGAGGGCGGGACCCGGTCGAGACCGCCGGGTCCCAACCCCATCACCACCAGGTTCAAGAGGGGAGCAGAACTTGGGGAGTCGGCTCCGTTGTCCATCTTCCGTACTGAGGTTCGATTTGCACATCCGACTCCGTCGAGACGCGCTGGAACCACTCTTCGATGAATTCAACTCGCCGTTGTTCTTCCAGATCGGAGCGGATCCCCTCCTGGTGATCGGCCAACAGGGGATCGTCCCGATCCGTCACCAACAGGACATGATGGCCGAACAGCGACTCCACCGGACCATATGGAATTCCCAATTCGGCGATGAGCGTTGCCTCAGCGAATTCGGTGACGAAGACGCTCGCCGGCCCACATCCCAGCGCCCCCCCGTTCTCCGAAGCCCCCGGCTCAACGGAGAGTTCTGCGGCCAGCGCGCTTATCTCCTCTCCGGCCATCGCCCTCTCCAGAACCGCCTCGGCTTCCTCCCAGGTATCCAAGAGGACATGTGTGGCGCAAACTTCGGTCAGATCCGCCCGACTCGCCTCGAACACCTCCTCCACCTCCTGGGCGGGGATCGGTCCTGCCCTGGCCGCCAGTTCCTCATACACACTGGCCATGGTCACATTGACGGTCACGATCAGCCGCACCAGGTGATCGGTCACCCCTTGTGACTCCAGAGCTGCCTCGTAGTCCCCGAATTCGTCCACCAAGCCGGACTTGAGGGTCTCAAACTCCTCCTCGACAGCCGTCCGAAGCGGTTCCCGGTCGGGATGAATGCCGAACTCCTCGTCCGCCTTGGAGACCACCAATTCTGCGATGACCTGACTATGCAGGCTATTCAGGAATTCGAACCGATCGATTACCTCCCCCTCCTGATCGATAACCTCACCATCCACCGAATCTTCCGGGCCTTCGATGTCGGCCATGTATATGGATTCCCCGTTGACCGTGGCCACCAGATCTCCCTTGCTCGAGCAGGCGCCCCCCACCAGTAGAACGGCCAGGGATAGGAGGCCGAGGCGTCTCCATCCCGGCGAAGAAGCGTTATTCATTACATAGAGGGTATAGCGGCACAAGAGCCCTTCCGTCGTTTTGGGTCCTCTGGTTCCGGCGGCCACATTTCGCGGATGAAACCCAACAGTCCAGCCAGGACCGGCCGGGGGGCGGGAATGAACAGCAATCCGGCGCCGGACTGATAGAAAGCGCCGGGCGCCAGCCGCTCTGCTCTCACCCGCTGGGATTCCCGCAGGCGCACCCCCGAAAGCCGCACCTCGTTCCTTATCCCCATCACCTCATCGATCCCCACCCGCAGACATTCCACCCGCAGAGCCGCCACTTCGGCCAGCGCACGCGCCTGGGGTGGAAGTGGGCCGTATCGGTCCTCCCAGCCGGCCACCACCTCTTCCACCTCGGGGTGGGTAAATGATGAAGCCAGCCGACGGTAAGCCTCCAGCCGCAGCCCCTGATCGGAGAGATAGTGATCGGGAAGGTGAGCGTCCACTGTCAAGTCGATCCTCACCGAGGGCGCATCCGACGCCTGAGCGGTAGGCTTTCCCTCCAGCGCCTCCACCGCGTCGGCCACCAGTTCGGTGTAGAGATCCAGCCCCACCGCCTGCAAGTGGCCCGACTGCACCTTGCTGAGTATGGATCCCGCCCCTCTGATTTCCAGGTCCCGGAAGGCGACATCGAACCCGGCGCCGAAATCGGTGGCCAGCCCGATGGCCTGCAGCCGACGATGCGCCGACTCGGGAAGGATTTGATCAACCGGGTGGAAGAGATAGGCGTACGCCCGCTGATCGGATCTGCCCACCCTGCCGCGCAGTTGATAGAGCTGAGCCAGCCCGATTCGGTCAGCCCGTTCCACCACCAAGGTATTGACTTGGGGCAGATCGAGGCCCGACTCGATGATGGTGGTGGACACCAGCACGTCGTAGCGTCGGTTCCAGTAGTCGATCATCACCTGCTCCAGTTGGGACTCTGACATCTGTCCGTGGGCCACCGCTATCCGGGCCCGGGGGACCAACTCGGCCAGGCGAGCTACCGCGTGGTCTATGGACAGCACCCGGTTGTGGACATAGAACACCTGACCCTCCCGGAGCAGTTCACGGCGGATAGCCATAGACACCGCCCGTTCGTCATAGGGACCCACGTAGGTGAGGATGGGACGCCGTCCCTGGGGGGGAACCCTGATATGGGAGACGTCCCGGATACCGGTT
The DNA here is from genome assembly GCA_965248705.1 of Acidimicrobiia bacterium. GTDB lineage: Bacteria > Actinomycetota > Acidimicrobiia > Spongiisociales > ZC4RG35 > Bin76. The sequence goes on from CBDFJY010000002.1 coordinate 2,448,228, forward strand.
AGCGCCATCTCCAAGGTACGGGGAATGGGAGTGGCGGTGAGAGTGAGCACATCCACTCCCACCTTCATGCGCCGCAGGGCGTCCTTGGCAGCCACCCCGAAGCGCTGCTCTTCGTCCACCACCAACAGCCCCAGATCGCGGAACCGTATGTCTTTGGAGAGCAGCCGGTGGGTGCCGATCACCACATCCACTTCTCCCAACCCCAGCCCGGCCACCACCTTGCGAGCCTGCGCAGGGGTCAAAAAGCGCGACAGGACCCCCACTTCGATTCCGTATGGGGCGAGTCGTTCCGAAAACGTCTGGTGGTGCTGCTGGGCCAGAATGGTGGTGGGACAGAGCACCGCCACCTGCTTTCGGTCCATCACCGCCTTGAAAGCCGCTCGCACCGCCACCTCGGTCTTCCCGAACCCGACATCGCCGAAGATCAGCCGGTCCATCGGCCGGTTCGACTCCATGTCCGCCTTGACATCGGCGATCGCCACCAACTGATCCGAAGTCTCCTCGAAGACAAAGGCGGCCTCCATTTCCTGCTGCCACAGGGTGTCGGATGAGAAGGCGTATCCAGGAGAGGCGGAGCGGGCCCGGTGCAGGGACACCACCTCCTCGGCCACCAACGCCACCTCGTTTCTCACCCGCTCCCGGGTGGCCGCCCAATCCTTTCCTCCCATCCGGGAGAGCCTGGGCGACTCTCCCCCGGTGTAGCGGGTGATCAGAGAGAGTTGGTCGACCGGCACATAGAGACGGTCTTCGGCGGCGTAGGCCACCAGCAGGTAGTCCCGCTCCACTCCGGCCATCTCCTCCGAGACCAGGCCTTCGAATCTCCCGATTCCATGCTGATAGTGGACTACGTAATCTCCCGGCGACAGGTCACGGGTACCCACGGCTGTTTTCCGCTTCCTCCGGAGCGGGCGGTGCGCCCGGTGTCGCCCGGCCAACTCCCGCTCGCCCAGCACCGCCACCGCCGGCGTCTCCAGTACAAACCCCTGGCGGATGCCCCGGGAGATGATCGCCGATCCCCCCTCGGAGAGGCTCTCTCGGCGCGGGATGGCCATGCCTGCGTCTTCCAACACCCGTCTCCACCGGTCGGCCGCGGTCTCTCCCTCTATCGCCACCACCACCGTCACCCCCTTGGAGCGCAGCCGGGAGAGCGCCGCGGCGATCGAAGGGCCGTCGCCAGGCGTGGCCGCCAGGCCTCGCACCACCAACACATCGTCAGCAGGGCCCACCGGCACGGCCGGCATCTCCAGAAGCAAGCGGTCTTCCAGCGCTCCCTCAAGCGACTGATAGAGCCGAGGATTCTGGGCGGCCACCTGGGATGAGGCTGCCCAGGTAGTGGACAGGGCGCCCGCCAGCTCTTCTTCTTCGGAAAGCAGGTGGCGGGAGCGGCCTATCGCCCGAGGTGGGTCGGCCACCACCACCAGCGCCTCGGACCCCACCCGGTCGAGGAGACATGACGGGGGCGCCACCCACGGCATCCACGACTCCATCCCCTCGAACATCTGGCGCTGAGCCAAGAGGTCCCAGCGGTCCGCAGCCCAGGCGTGGGTGGACAAAAGCCCGGTGGCCCGGGCCGCTACTTCCGCATTCGGCCGGAACTCTCTCGCCGGGTAGAAAACCGCCCGTTCGCCGTGTTCATCCGAACGCTGGGTGGAGGGAGAGAAGAACCGGATCTCCTCCACCTCGTCTCCCCAGAAATCGAGCCTGGTGGGTCGACCAGCGGAGGCGGGGTACACATCCACGATTCCACCCCGGACGGCCATCTCCCCCGGGGACTCTGCCCGCGAAACCCTCTCGAAGCCCAAGGCGGCCAAGGTCGACACCACCTGTTGGGGGGCGATCGACTGGCCCGGGGTGATGACCAGAGGGGAGGGATCGGAGGGACTGAGTCGTTGGGTGACAGCCCGGACGGAGGCCACCAACACCAGGCCCTGCTGCGGTTGGGATAGAGCATGAAGCGCCTGACAGCGACGGGCCATGGTGGACACGTTGGGAGAGAGACGCTCGAAAGGGAGGGTCTCCCAAGCCGGGACCAACACGACGCCACCACAGAAGAGCGACATGTCCTCGGCCAGTTCTTCGGCCTCCCGCTCCTCGGGGACCACCACCACCAACGGCCTCTTCCGCCGCCGGGACAACGCCGAGAGCGCCATGGCGCGCCCTTCCGGGGCCACCGCCCAGCGCCCCGGGGGGGACGGGAAGCGGGCCGGAAGCCATTTTTCTATAAGAGATGAAAGCGGCGGCGAAGCCAAGCGCAAAGAATGTTAGAGCAGGTCGGAGTTTTATGAGGAAGGCGGGTCGATCAGCCCTTCTTCTCGGTACCACCCCACCAGCTTGGCCAGGAAATCCTCCGCTCCGATATAGGACATCCCGAGCTCACGGACCGCGCGGCCCCCGTCGTAGCGGTGGCCGTGGCGAATAGTGCGTACTATCTCCCGGCAGAAGGGCGGCTGGCGACCCACCAGTCTCCATACGCCCTCCATCGTCGCTCCGGCCGCGAAGGCCACCGGGGGCGGTAGGTATCGCACCCGCAGTGGACGACCCAACTGTTCTTCCAGGACTTCCACCGCCCGCCGGATCCGCAGGCTGAAAGAGTTGAGCAGGTAGCGGCGGCCCGGTGCGCCTCGTGAGGCGGCCAGGAGATGCCCACGGGCGCAGTCGTCGATGTCCACGATGCTCACCCAGGTGTCCATCATGACGGGAAGGCGCCCGTTGACTATGTCGAGGATCAGCTTCCCCGTTCCGGTGGTTCGGCCCGGCCCCTGCACCGAGGAAGGATTGACGATCACCAACTCCATCTCTCCCGCCTCGGCGACCACCGCCTGTTCCGCCAGGTGTTTGGAGCGACCGTAATGGGAGAGGTAGCTGCCCCGGTGGATGGTTTGCTCGTCTCCGACTTCCCCCCGGCGCTCGCCCATGACCATCGCCGAGGACGTGAACACCACCCGGCGCACCTCTGCCCGGCGGGCGGCCCGCATGACATTCACCGCGCCGTCCACGTTCACCTCTATCAGCCCCTCCGGCCGACGGGGACACATGAGATTGAGCCCGGCCACGTGATAGACCAGATCGACGCCCGCCATCGCCCCCGACAGGGTGGCAGGATCCGTGATGTCTCCTCTTACCGGCACTGCGCCCCATCGGCTCACCTGGGCGGCGCCCTCCTCGGAGCGGACCAAGGCCCGGGGGTGATCTCCCTGCCCGGAGAGATGGCGGAGCACCGCGGCGCCCACCACTCCTGTGGCGCCGGTGATGAGAGTGGTCACGATTGGGTCAAGCCGATCAGGAGGGGGATCCCTTCCAGGTGATAGTGCTCCAATAGCCGACCAGGTACTGCCAACCCGAGGCAATGGTAAGAATCACCGCCACCCACATCACCCATTGATCGAGATAGAGCGGTCCCCACGGTTGGGGAAGTCTCATGATGGCCAAGGCGATAGCGGTGAACTGGGCGAAGGTCTTGATCTTTCCCCACATCGACGGCTTGATGAGCCCTCCGCTCACCGCTACCAGTCCCCGGAGGGCCATCACCACAAACTCCCTCATCATGATGGCCAGGGCCGCCCACACCGAAACCCGGGAGACAGAAACCAGCGCCAACAGGGAGGCCGTTACCAGCAGTTTGTCGGCGGTGGTGTCCAGAAAATTGCCCAGCACCGACTCGCTTTGGAACCGGCGCGCCAGATAGCCATCCAGAAAGTCGGTGAAGGCCGCCACCAAAAACAGGGTGAAGGCCAAACCGTAAGCATGCTCCAGCCGGTCATGCGCCCTGATCAGGGCGATAATGGCCGGTGCCAACAGCACCCGCACCACTGCCATCGCATCGGGAAGGGTGATTAGTGATCTCCTTGACTATCCGCCAACGCTTTCCACCACTCTACCCCCAAGCGGGCAGTCGGGGTCGATCAATACAGTCTGAGTTCAGTCGGTCAGCCTGATGCAACGCAACTAATTGCGGGCCGCCTGCGCCAACTGTTCCAACCTGTAAGAAAACCGCGATTTGGGGGACTTTCGACCTGCCTTTGGCCTCAGATCGCGTCGAATACCTATACTAAATTCGTTTAGTCAGGTACGGGAGACCATGCAAGAGAGAGACTCCCGCCCCAAGAGAGCCTTCACCACCCTGGTAGTGATCTTGGCGGTGGTTGTTGGGGCTGGAACTGCGGTCGGTCAGGCCTCGGATGCCAAAGGGTCGGATGTCTTTGATGATGTTCCTGTTGGGCATTGGGCAGACCAAGCCATAGGTTGGGCGGTGGCCAACGGTATCACCACCGGAGTTAGCGAAAATGCCTTCGATCCCAACGGAACCGTAACCCGCGCCCAGATCACCACCTTCCTCCACCGCACCGTAAACCTCCTACAAGGCAACCCTGGCGCCGACACTTCAACGACGGTCGGCCAAATCATCTTCATCAGTGACCGGGACGGCGACTCCGAGGTGTTCGTGATGAACGCCGACGGAACCAACCAACGCCAACTCACCAACAACACCCACTTCGACTGGGAACCGAGTTGGTCACCCGACGGCGCCAAAATCACCTTCACCAGTTACCGGGACGGCGACTCCGAGGTGTTCCTGATGAACGCCGACGGAACCAACCAACGCCAAATCACCAACAACACCCACATCGACTCGGGAGCGAGCTGGTCACCCGACGGCGCCCAAATCACCTTCACCAGTGACCGGGACGGCGACAGCGAGGTGTTCGCGATGAACGCCGACGGAACCAACCAACGCCAAATCACCTACAACACCCAGATCGACACGGAACCGAGCTGGTCACCCGACGGCGCCCAAATCACCTTCACCAGTCGCCGGGACGGAGACTACGAGGTGTTCCTGATGAACGCCGACGGAACCAACCAACGCCAACTCACCAACAACACCCACATCGACTCGGGAACGAGCTGGTCACCCGACGGCGCCCAAATCACCTTCACCAGTGACCGGGACGGCGACTACGAGGTGTTCGCGATGAACGCCGACGGAACCAACCAACGCCAAATCACCAACAACACCCACATCGACTGGGAACCGAGCTGGTCACCCGACGGCGCCCAAATCACCTTCACCAGTGACCGGGACGGAGACAGCGAGGTGTTCGTGATGAACGCCGACGGAACCAACCAACGCCAACTCACCGACAACACCCACAACGACTTCTTGGCAGAATCAGCACGGTCGCCACAAAAACTCAGCGCGGGGTCTGACATCTTTGATGATGTTCCTGTTGGGCATTGGGCAGACCAAGCCATAGGTTGGGCGGTCGCCAACGGTATCACCACCGGAGTCAGCGAAAACGCCTTCGATCCCAACGGAACCGTAACCCGCGCCCAGATCACCACCTTCCTCCACCGCACCGTAAACCTCCTACAAGGCAACCCTGGCGCCGACACTTCAACCACGGTCGGCCAAATCACCTTCGTCAGTGACCGGGGCGGCGACTACGACGTGTTCGTGATGAACGCCGACGGAACCAACCAACGCCAACTAACCGACAACATCCACTTCGAGTGGGTACCGAGCTGGTCACCCGACGGCGCCCAAATCACCTTCATCAGTGACCGGGACGGCGACCCCGAGGTGTTCGTGATGAACGCCGACGGAACCAACCAACGCCAAATCACCAACAACACCCACATCGACTCGGGAGCGAGCTGGTCACCCGACGGCGCCCAAATCACCTTCATCAGTGACCGGGACGGCGACCTCGAGGTGTTCGTGATGAACGCCGACGGAACCAAACAACGCCAAATCACTAACAACACCCGCTACGACTGGGAACCGAGCTGGTCACCCGACGGCGCCCAAATCACCTTCACCAGTCACCGGGACGGAGACAGCGAGGTGTTCGTGATGAACGCCGACGGAACCAACCAACGCCAACTCACCGACAACACCCGCTACGACTGGGAACCGAGTTGGTCACCCGACGGCGCCCGAATCACCTTCACCAGTCGCTGGGACGGCGACTACGAGGTGTTCGTGATGAACGCCGACGGAACCAAACAACGCCAACTCACCAACAACACCCACAACGACAGGCGACCGAGTTGGTCACCCGACGGCGCCCGAATCACCTTCACCAGTGACCGGGACGGCGACAACGAGGTGTTCGTGATGAACGCCGACGGAACCAAACAACGCCAACTCACCTACAACACCCACAGCGACTTCATGGCAGAATCAGCACGGTCGCCACAAAAACTCAGCGCGGGGTCGGATCTCTTTGATGATGTTCCTGTTGGGCATTGGGCAGACCAAGTCATAGGTTGGGCGGTGGCCAACGGTATCACCACCGGAGTTAGCGAAAACGCCTTCGATCCCAACGGGACCGTTACCCGCGCCCAGATCATGACCTTCCTCCACCGCACCGTAAACCTCCTACAAAGCAACTAGACACAACCCTCCTGGACCGAATGTCCATCAATGGCAAGCTGAGAAGGGGAACCAACCAGGCCCCTCTTCTCTGCAACAGCCTGACCTCAGATACACATTCAGGCGGAGGGCTTCCACTCCCCGGCTTCTTGGCGGGCGGCTTGGGGGTCGTTCACCCATAGCTTGGCCAACTCGGCGGCCATCTCGACGGCTTGCTCGATAGTGTTTCTCTCTCCAGACCGGAACCTTTTCAACACATAGTCGGCGGGGTCCATGCCTGATGGAGGACGACCTACCCCGATCTTGAGTCGCCAGAATCCGTCGGCGCCCAGCGCCCTGGCCGCCGATTTGACGCCGTTGTGGCCCCCCGCGCCCCCACCGGGACGGACTCGCAGCCTTCCAAAGGGAAGGTCGATGTCATCATGGACCACCAACAAATCCTCCATCGTGGCCCGGTTGTATTGCACCAGATAACTAACCGCCCCACCGGAGACATTCATCATTCGAAGCGGCAGCCCCAAAAGCACCCGCTGGTTCCCCACTCGCATCTCGGCGGTCTCACAGCGGGACCGCAAAGGCCTGCGCCGCCATGAAGCCTGGTGAGACTCGGCAAGGGAGGCCACCGCCTCGGCGCCCACGTTGTGACGGGTTGCCGCGTATTCTCTACCGGGGTTGCGAAGTCCGACGATTATCCGCATACATCCCCCTAGGCCGCCCCTCTTATTCTCAAGAATCCGTGCCGGGGCAGGGCACGGTCCCGGATGCCTCAGGAAACGGGAACCCGCAGGAAATCCACGTGTCGGACATAGTCCCGAAACGGATGGCGGTCCACCTGGTGCGGAGTGACTGTTATCCGGCTCCCGTCATCGAAGCGGAGGGATACCTCCCGTTCGCCCGGCCGCGTGGTGCGCCAGAACCGCTCGAACTCGTGGGAATCGAGAGTCAACAGCACCGACTCCTGGTCGCCACCGTAGACCATGGCTGGCACCCGTCCGGCGCGGATCAGACGACGAGACTCCCGGCTGCCCGTCGAGCGGCCCGCCGCGGCCGCCAGAGTGTGCGATTCCATAGTGGTTTCTCCATTTACCTGCTTGGGGAACTCAATTATGCCCGAGATGGGGCACTTTATCAAAAGCCGTTTTCGGGGAGATCATTCAGCCAGGAGACAGTCATCTCGGCCATGCGCCGATTGATGTCCTCGGCGCGCTGGCCCCGACCCCGGAAAGAGTGATCGAGGCCCTCCAAGTCAACCACGGCGGCCGACTTGAGCGGCCTCACCTCCCGATCAAACAACTCGGGGGTGGCAAAGGCGTCCCGGCTGCCCCGGAAGAACAGCATTGGAACCAATATGCTGCTCAGGTGCTCGGAGCGCAGCCGGTCGGGGCGACCCGGCGGGTGGAGTGGATAGGCATACAGCACCAAAGCCCGCACAGGGTCGCCATCCGCGGCCAGGTAGGTGCCCATGCGGCCTCCCATGGAACGTCCCGCCAGCACCGGAGTCCGGTCGGTCTCGTTCCTCACCCATTCGGAGACCGCCCGGTGACAAGCCAGCAGCCGGTCGGTGGGATCGGGCCGGCGGCGACCTTCCTCGGTGTAGGGGTAGTTGAAGGTAACACAAAACGCCCCCGCCTCCACCAACTGATCCCGCAGTCCGGCCACCAGTGGATGACCCGCACCCGCTCCGGCCCCATGGGCGAGAATTAGTACCGGATCACGTCCCGGATCCCCCGCCGCCCACAAACTGGTCGATCTCCCCGGCGCCCATTCCACCCGGGCGTTGACCAACTCCATCACCGCCAGGGTACTTGGCGGGACTTGATTGGCGATCAGCTATCCACAACACCTCTACCCTCTGATCAATGCGCAAAAAATGGGTGGCATGCCTGGTGGCGGCAGGGCTGTTCCTCGGGGCGTGTCAATCCCAATCAGAAGATGCGGATTTGTCCGAGGCTTCCTCTTCGTCCACTTCCATTACCACGGCGGCGCCCCCCACCACCACCACCACGACAACCACCACCGCCGCCGCGACAACCACCACTACTACCACCATCGTCACCAAGACAACCAACGGCCCCGAGACCACCACCACGACTGGCCCCACCACAACAACTTCCACCGCCGCACAAACCACCACCACCACCGCCGCCGAGGTCGAAAAAGCCCACATCCCCACTGTCCACGAGGTCTCGATTTCCACCGTGGAGTTCATGCCCGGGCTGTCAGCAGATATCCACGCCCCAACCCAACCAGGGCGCTACCCGGTGACGACCCTTTCTTTCGGAGGATCCTGGACCATCCAGAATCGCACGCAACTCTCGGGGTTGGCCAACCATTTGGCCAGCCGGGGAGTGGTGGCCATCAACGCCGACTACCGCACCTTATCGCAGAACGGACGCATCCCTTCCATGGTGGAAGAAGTCGCCTGTCTGGCGGCTGCTGCGCCTCGGCTGGCGCAGCCTCACCTTATCGAGCCAGCCGGTCCGGTGTGGCTGGTGGGCTTCTCCTCGGGCGCTCATCTCGCCGCTCTGGTCGCCCTCTCAGACGACCCGACCTCACCGAACTGCCCCTACGAGCCGGGAGAGATCGCCGGAATGATTGGCCTGGCCGGACCCTACGACCTCGATGAGCTATGGAACGAGGGCATCTTCAATCGGCTGTGGGATGCGGAACTCATAGTCGAAAATATCCCGGAAATAGGGGCCTGGCTGGGACGAGGAGACCAGTTGGCCATGCGAGTGTTCCTGCGTCTGTTGACGGGCGCCACCCCCGAAAGTCCCGACCGGTGGGACGCCCTCAATCCCATCCGTATGACAGAAAACCACCCACAGCGTCGTTTCCTGTTGCTGACGGGCGCCGAAGACCATCTCGTTTCCCTTTCCCAGTCGGAGCGCTTCGCCAGTGCGCTGGCAGAGGCCGGACACGACGTGTCGTTAGAGGTCGTCCCGAACGCCGACCACCTGGCTTTGTTCTATCTCCGAGCGGTGGAAGATGCGATCCTCTCCTTTCTGGGAACGGCTCACTGATCCCGAAAGTCCCGGAGGGGCATGCCCGGCCCGAATCGTGGCGCCCCCCCTGCCCTCTCCAACAGCCTCACTACCCGGCCGCGATGGGGCCGGAACGGCTCCAAGAGTTCCATCATCTCCTCATCGCTCCCACGCGGACGACCCTCAAGGTGCCAGGCCACCGCATTCTTCAGGTGGTAGTCACCCACCGCCACCGCGTCAGCGTCGCCATGGCTGACTGCCACCGTCTTGGCCGATGTCCATTCCCCGATCCCGGGCAGCCGCTCCAGAAAGCGGCGGGCCTCGGCCGGGGGAAGATCGGCAGTCTCCTGGATGCGGCTGTGTCGACGAGCCGCCGCCAAAAGGGTCTCCGCCCTCTTACGTTCCAGTCCCAGGGGATGCAGGTCGAAGTAGGCGGCCGAGGCCAGCTTCTCAGGAGCAGGCAGCACACCGATTCTTACCGGCGGACCGGGCGCGGGGTCGCCCCATCGGCAGACCAGAGACCGCAGGCTGCGCGCCGCCTCCCGCCCGGTCACCTTTTGAGCGATAATCGCCGCCCACAGAGCCTCGGAAACCAAGCCGGTGGCGCCGAATCGCGCTCCCGGATTGAGGTGGTGAAGCCTCCTAACCACCGGGTGGTCCGAAACGAAACTCTCGGGACGGTCCGCCAACCCCACCCAACGCTCCGCCCGCTCACAAATCCAGTCGCTCCCCTCCCCCCACACCCTTATCAGCACTTGCGCCCGGTTCGGACGACTGATCCGCACGGTGGCCACCCCCTCGGGAGTGCGGGCCGCCCGCCACCATCCACCCTCGGTGAACCTCCCCATCATTCTCCCCAGCGGGGCCAGAGTGGATCCCAAATCGAGAGGCCGGCCTTCCAGTTCGATCAGCCGCTCCCGATCCGGAGAAGGGTTGTCCGACAAGCCCTAGCGGCCTTTGGGATGCCAGACCGTCTTGATCTCGGTGAAAGCCGAGATCCGATAGAGGTTACGATCGATGGTGTCCCAGTTGCCGGTGCGCTTCAGATTGTGGGACGCCGCCGCCTCCAGACCAGCAACCATCCCGGGGGGAGCGCCCGACAGGTCGAGGGCGTTGACATCCATGTGCCCGGCCAGCCAGGGAGCGAGTTCGGCGGGCAAGCCGGTGAGAATGTTGACCACCCCCGCCGGAATATCGGCCGTGGCCAGGGCCTCCGCAAAAGTGACCGCCGTCAGCGGCTGGGAGGAAGACGCCACCAACACCGCCGTGTTCCCACTCACCATGACCGGGGCCAGTCCCCCTACCAGTCCCAGTAAAGCAGGTTCGGAGGGAGAAATCACTCCCACCACCCCTACCGGCTCGGGGGTGGAAATATTGAAATACGGCCCCGCCACCGGATTCATGTTTCCAACCAGTTGCAGGTACTTGTCGCACCATCCCGCATACCAGATCATGAGGTCAATGGCGTCTGATATCTCCTTTTGGGCCGCCGTCGCCGTGGATCCCCCCAACATCAACTGGGTAGCGAAAGTCTCGGCACGGTCTTCGACCATCTCGGCTATCCGATAGAGAATCTGACCGCGGTTATAGCCGGAGCGCTCCTTCCATCCGGAGAAAGCGTCACGGGCGGAGCGCACCGCCATCCGCAGATCCTTTCGGGAAGCCTGCGAGAGATGGACCACCACCGAGCGGTCATCGGAAGCAAACCGAAAGGTTCGTCCCGACTCGGAGCGAGGAAATTTCCCGTCGATATACAGCTTGTAGGTTTTGCGAACCCCTACCCGCTCGCCCATTTACCCGACTCCCTTCAGATAGGCCGCCAGGCCGTGTCGGCCACCCTCCCTTCCGAACCCGGATTCTTTCACCCCTCCGAACGGGGAGGCCGGGTCGAACTTGTTGTAAGTGTTGGCCCACACCACTCCTGCGGAAAGCCGGTCGGCCATCCACAGTATGCGAGAGCCCTTGGCGCTCCACACCCCGGCGGCCAGTCCGTACGGGGTGTTGTTGGCCCGCTCCACGGCCTCGGCGGGAGTGCGGAAAGTGAGGATCGACAACACCGGGCCGAAAATCTCCTCTTGGGCGATGCGGTGGGACTGGGAGACCCCGGTGAACAGGGTGGGAGGGAACCAGAATCCGCGCTCGGGCAGTTCGCATTGGGGCTGGTAGATGAGCGCACCCTCTTTTTGGCCGGATTCCACTAGTTCGGTGATCTTCTGCAGTTGTGCGGCCGAGTTGATCGCCCCGATATCGGTGTTCTTGTCCAGCGGGTCCCCCACCCGCAGGGTGGAAAGCCGACGACGGAGACGATCCACAAACTCTGAAGCGATGGATTCCTGCACCAAGAGTCTGCTTCCCGCACAGCAAACCTGGCCCTGGTTGAAGAAGATGCCGTTCACCACCCCTTCCACAGCCTGATCCAAAGGAGCATCTTCGAACACCACGTGAGCGCCCTTTCCGCCCAACTCCAGGGTGAGTGCTTTCCCCGATCCAGCCAGGCGCCTTCGTATCTCTTTCCCCACTGCGGTCGAGCCCGTGAACGCCACCTTGTTCACTCCCCGATGGCCCACCAACTCCGACCCGGTCGCCCCCGCCCCGCAAACCACGTTCAGCACCCCGGGGGGGAGACCCGCCTCGCTGGCCAGTTCGGCCAATCGCAATGCCGAGAGCGGGGTGGTTTCAGCCGGTTTGAGCACCACCGTGTTGCCGGTGGCCAAGGCCGGCGCAATCTTCCAGGCCGCCATCAGCAGGGGAAAATTCCAGGGGATTATCTGTCCTGCCACCCCCAGCGGTCGCGGCTTGACGCCCGCAAAGGCGTACTCCAGCTTGTCCGCCCAACCGGCGTGGTAGAAGAAATGGGCAGCCACCAACGGGAGATCGATATCCCGAGCCTCACGGATGGGCTTTCCCCCGTCCCGGGTATCGAGAACCGCCAATTCCCGGCTGCGTTCCTGGATCAGACGGGCGATGCGAAACAACAGCTTGGCCCGGTCGACGGCCGGGAGCGCCGCCCATCCCGGCGCCGCGACCCTCGCTGCCTCGACCGCCCGTTCGACATCGGCGGGACCTGCCTCGGCCACCATCGACAGATGCTCCTCGGTGGCGGGGTCAATGGTGGCGAACCACTTTTGGGAAAGCGGCTCCACTTCCCTTCCGTTGATCCACAATCCACATCGGTCGCGGATCGCAGCCAGGTCGGGATTTTCCCTCGAGCTCTGGTAATCCCACATCGGAACGCCAGCGCCAGAACCCGGGACCAGGCGAGGGTGGCTGCTCATTCTCTCAAGGCTTTGTGAAATAATCGGGGGACTGATAGCGTCCCGTCCCCTGCCATCTGATTTGCATCAGCAGGTCGTTGAGCAGCGTAGAGGCGCCAAACCGGAACCGATCGGGAGTCATCCACTCCAGACCGAGCGTCTCATTCAGCAACACCAGCCATCTTATGGCCTGTTTGGCAGTGCGGATCCCTCCGGCGGGCTTCATCCCCACCGCTTGTCCGGTCATGCCATGGAATTCCCGGATAGCCTCCAGCATTACCAGGGTAACCGGCAGGGTGGCAGCCGGTGAGACCTTGCCGGTAGAAGTCTTGATGAAATCGGCGCCGGCCGCCATGGCCAGCATTGAGGCCCTCCGAACATTGTCGTAGGCGCCCAACTCGCCGGTCTCCAGAATCACCTTCAGACAGGCGTTCCCCGCCGCCTCCCGGATCGCGGCCACCTCATCGAAGACTTTCACGTAGTCTCCCGCCAGAAAAGCCCCGCGATCGATCACCATGTCCACCTCGTCAGCCCCATCCGACACCACCCGCTGGGTTTCGGCGATCTTCAAGTCGAGCGGCGCCTGACCCGAGGGAAAATAGGTGGAGACCGCCGCCACAGCCACCGTGGAGCCTCGCAGCGTTTCGGCGGCCGTACCCACCAGATTGGGATAGACGCACACCGCCGCCACCGAGGGGATGGAGACATCCATCGGATCGGGCCTGATAGCCTTATAGGACAATTGTCTTACCTTTTCAGTGGTGTCCATCCCTTCCAGGGTGGTCAGATCGGTCATGCCTATCGCTGTCCGCAAGGCCCACATCTTGGCTTCCCGCTTTATGGAACGGGTGGAAAGCGCCGCCACCCGCTCTTCTACCATCACCTCATCAGTCGGTCGCACCGACCTCACAAAGGACCGGAGATCCTGTCCTGACAGCCCTGCCCATCCTCGAACCAGAGAAAGCGCAATTGCATGTTCGGCCATAAAACTCCAATTGTAGGAGGGCTGTCTCCGGATGGAGCGGTGGCGGGCAGTCGGTGGCATCCCATCACCCTCAACCCATGGATACCTATCGCTCTCGCCTCCCTGGCCTGGGGAAGCGCTCCAGCCGCCAACAAGGCCATCCTTTTGAGAGGAGTGAATCCCTTCACCATCTTCCCTCTCAAGCAAGTGGGAGCGGCCGCGGTGGTGATCGGAGCCCTGGCTTTGGCCAGACGCCTGCCCAGAATAAACCTGGAGACCCTCAAGGCGGGAGCGGTAATCGGCATATTCAACATGACCGTTCCTACCATCCTCTTCACGCTGGGTTTTGAAATAATCCCGGCCAGTATCGGAGCGGTGGTAGTAGGGATCATCCCTCTGACCACCATCCTCTTCACCCACTGGGTGGTACCCGGGGAACGGTTCCGGCTGGACAGGGTGCCCGGCTTGGTGATTGCCTTCTCCGGAGTGGCGATCATGGCATGGGCGCCGGTCGGAGAACCCACCTCTCGATGGATTCTGGGAGTAATGCTGACCCTGACGGGGGCAGCCTGCGCCGGGGTGGGCGGGGCCTTCACCCGCCGCTACGCCGTCCGCCACCAAAATCGCTCCCTTATCGTTGCCCAGTTTCTCACCTCCGCGGTGCTTCTATGCGCCATCTCCATCCCATTCGGCGGGTATGGGGGCTATCTCACCATCGACTCGACCAGTTTGTGGCTAATCATCTATCTGGCGGCGGTGCCCACCGTGGTCTCCTTCGCGGCTTTTATGTGGGCCTCTCGGATCACCACCGCAGCCCGGGCGGCTCTGACCGGATACATGGTGCCGGTGTTGGGAGCGATCGGGGGCGTGACATTGCTGTCCGAACCCATCACTTTCCAACTGACCGCGGGAATAGTGGCGGTAGCGATCGGCATAGTGGTGAGCGACCTTCCCGATCGAAAGGATGACCGGCAGAGAGCCGCGGCCCGGGAAGGCTCTCCGCAGTAAACTGCGATTAGCGGTGAACCATTCACGTCACATACTGGTCGCGGTGGCGTGGCCCTACGCGGCAGGTTCCCGCCATCTGGGACATCTGGCCGGCGCCTATCTGCCCGCTGACATCTTCGCCCGCTACCACCGCCTGGCGGGCAATCGGGTGCTGATGGTCTCAGGCAGCGATGTCCACGGCACCCCCATCACCGTGCTGGCCGACCAAGAGGGAGTGGAACCACAGGCGATCGTAGACCGTTATCACGCCGAGTTCGTCACCGACTGGGACAGGCTGGGAATCTCCTGGGATCTCTACACCTCCACCGGCACCCCCAATCACTATGCCGTAACCCAGGATGTCTTCTCCCGTCTGCTGGAAAAGGGTTATATAACCGACGGCGTCTCCAGCCAGTTGTTCGATCCGCTGATGAAACGGTTTCTCCCCGACCGCTACGTGGAAGGCGTCTGTCCTCATTGTCACTACGAGGACGCCCGAGGGGATCAGTGTGACAACTGCGGGCGGACCCTCGACGTCACCGAGCTGATCGAACCCCGCAGCAAGATGTCGGAAGCGACGCCGGTGACCCGCCAGACCAGGCACTACTTCCTGCGGCTGGACGCCTTCGCGGACCGTCTGGCCGAATGGCTGTCGAGCCGACAGGGATGGCGACGCCACGTGAAGCACTGGGCAATGGGAATGATCAACGAAGGACTTCCCGAACGGGCCATCACCCGCGATCTCTCCTGGGGAGTGCCGCTTCCCGCCTCCGCTGACCGTCTCGGAGAGGGAAAACGCATCTATGTGTGGTTCGACGCGGTGATCGGCTATCTCTCGGCCGCCAAGGAGTGGGCGCAGCGACGAGGGACCCCTGATGAGTGGAAGTGCTGGTGGGAAAATCCCGAAGCCGAGTCCTACTACTTCATCGGGAAGGACAATATCCCCTTCCACGCCGTCATTTGGCCGGCCATGCTGATGGGATACGGAGGCCTCAACCTCCCCACCGACGTTCCCGCCAACCAGTACGTGACCTTTCGCCAGGAGAAGGCCTCCACCAGTCGGGGAGTGGGCCGCTCCATCGGCTGGTACGCCGACCGCATCCAACCCGACGCCCTCCGCTATGCGCTGGGGTCAGCCCTACCCGAACAGAACGACACAGATTTCTCCGACACCGAGCTTATCCGGCGGGTCAATGACGAGTTGGTGGCTACCTGGGGAAACCTGGTGCACCGGGTGTTCTCGATGGCGTATGGCTGGTACGGTGCCAGGATGCCGGAGTCCCGCTCTCCCACCGGGGAGGACGCCGCTCTCTTGGCCAAGATCGACGCCGGGTTGGTGGAGGCCGGCGAGATGCTGGAAAGGGTGGAGTTGCGGGCGGGACTGCGCCAGGCCATGGAGGGTGCCCAGGCGGTCAACATCTATCTGAACGCCCAAGCACCCTGGTTGCTGCGCCGCCATGACCCCGCCCGGGCCGAGACGGTGCTTCACACCGCCCTCTCCGCTATCAGCGGACTAAAGGTGGCCTTCTCCCCCTACCTGCCCTTTTCCTCCGCAAAGCTCCACCACATGCTGGGACAACCGGGATCGGTGGCGGACGGCGGTTGGAGACGATCACCCCTGGCCGAGGACGCCGTCCTGGATACGCCTCAGCCGCTGTTTGAAAAGCTGGACGACGATCTGCTCGAATAACGAAGAGCGCGTCGACCGCGGCCCCGTTATGAGGGCGGGTAAACCCCTGCGGCCTGGGACTCGTCGGTCTGCCAGAAGATGTCGGAGATCTCGCCGATCAAATCCAAGAGCCCCTGGGAGACAGCCGGGTCCATAGACTTCTTGGCGTCACTGGCCGCTTTGAGCGACCGCCAGAACAGATCATGCAATTGAGGGAAGCGCTCAACGTGATGAGGCTTGAAGAAATCCGACCACAGAACCGAAAGGTGGTGCTTCACCAACTCGGCCTGCTGCTCCTTGATCAGCACACACCGATCCCGGAACACCGCATCATCGGAGTCTGCGTACTTGGTGCAGGCATTGAGCACCGAACGGGCCTCGATCATGGCCTGGGCGGGGTCGTAGACTCCGCAAAAGAGATCGCAGTGGGCATGAACTATGGTGGTCGGCCTAAAAAGCGCCATGGTTATCTCCTCTTTGGGGAACAAACAGATCCTGTTCTCGTCAGAATAGCAAAAATGGGCAGGCCTCGCTTTCGATCGTTCCTCGTCTCGGGAACCTCCATGAGCCCCACCCTCGGGGACGGCGCCCGTTTCATCGGATGGCGGGTCGGCAAGGGAAGACCCCTTCGGCGAGGAAGCGTCGTTGCTTTCGGTCATCCCCTCCGACCCTCATTCTGGATGGTCAAACGGGTGGTGGGAATCGGCGGAGAGACGATTACCATCGACACGGGAGAAGTATTGATCGACGGGAAGACCGGTCTCGACCCCTGGGGAAGTGGATGGTCGGCGCCCGATGGAGAGTGGGCAGTGCCCTCGGGAAAAGTGTTCGTCCTCTCCGACCAGCGCCCTCTCACCCGAGACGACTCCCGCAGCTTCGGACCGATCGGGACTGACAGTCTGTACCGCATGATTTTTCTTGCACCGCGCCGCAAAAGCCTTAAGACCCCCGCTGCCCGATCGCCCGACAACAACATCGCCTAGAAAGACTTCCAACGAACATGCGCCCATCTTCCCGACCCGCCCATCGCCTGGAGAGATGGCAGAGGAGGCTGCTGGTGACCCTGGGAACCCTGGTGGTAATCCTGGCCGCGACTGCAGTGGCGCTGGTGATCCGCTACGCTCTGGGAAGCTCGGGACTCACCGGCGGCCCGGTTACATCGGAGGCGACCATCACCACCACCACTCCAAGCACACAGCCCGAGTCCACACAGTCCACCACCCTTCCGCCTTCCGAAACCTCCTTGCCGGTTATCACTCTCCCGCCGGCCACTTTTGTGGAGAAGCCCGTCGCCGCCTCAGACCTCCACCTCCAACCGGAAGGGCTGGGGCCGGTTCCCTTCGGAACCGATCCCACCAGAACGCTCTTGGTTCTCACCGGGGCGCTGGGCAACCCGGAGAGCGATTCGGGGTGGTTACCCGCCAATCTCGATTCCTTCCAATGCCCGGGCACCAGGGCGCGGGTGGTTATATGGGGAAGCCTGGCTGTCTATTTTTCCGATGGCCCCACCGACTGGGGGCGAGACGGCTACGAGCACTTTTTCTCGTTCGCCTATTCCCTGCCGGATGATTCATCATCACCGAGTGGACCAACGCTTAGAACTTCTGAGGGTCTGGGACTCGGAGCTACCCTGTCCCGGTCTTCTTCGGTCTATGGCGAGGCGTCCATCACGCTCGATCATTCCGTCGAGGGGACCATCCTGGAAGTGGATGTGCCCGGCCCAGGCTACCTGCTGGGAGTCTTCACCGGACCCGAGCCCGAGGACAAACTGATATCCATCTCCGGTGGGATGAGTTGCCAGAAGTAAAACACCGCGACCGCGCCGCTTCGGTTTAACATCTCTGTCTATGCGAAGAATCCTGATACTGGCTCTGCTGGCCACCTTGACGCTGGCTTGTGGAGGAGACTCCGAGGAGAACCCGACCGAGCAGCCGTCATCAACCACCGCGTCGACCACAGTCTCGGAGAACACATCTGCAACCACCAACCTTGCCCCCGATTCCACTACCAACAACCCTGCCCCCGATTCCACCACCAGCACCACTACCAACAACCCTGCCCCCGATTCCACCACCAGCACCACTGATGAAAGCCCAACAACCTCCTCTGTCACAACCGTTCCCGAGCCGATACTCGTCCCGAGTCCTCTAACCGGTTTCGGAGTGGAGAACCCCGACTCGCTGAATCGACGGACCATGGCCGTCAAAGTGGACAATCACTGGGATGCGCGTCCCCAGTCTGGCATCGGGGAGGCCGAAGCGGTTTTCGAACTCCTGGTCGAGTCGGGCATCACCCGTTTCATTGCCCTGTTTCACCAGACCGACTCTTCCTCCGTTGGTCCGGTTCGCTCGGTACGGCCCACTGATCCCCATTTGCTCAGACACCTGAACACGACCCTGTTGACCAGTGGCGGCCAGGACTGGATCCTCAATTCCTTTCCCCGCAACGGAGTAGGCGTGATTGCAGAGGTCGGTGTGGGAGGCTATCGCGACCCATCTCGTCAGGCGCCCCACAACTACTATGTCAACACCGCCGAGTTACGCCTGGTAGCCGACCAGAGACTTTATCCCAATACCGCCCCGCCTCCTCTCTTTGACTTCGGCGATCTGCCGCCCCCCGCCGCCCGGGGAGGCGTAACCCAAGTAGAGATGGGATGGGCGCCCGACAACACCGTTACCTGGCGACTGAACGGCGCTCACTGGGAACGTTTCCTGCCGAGCGGGCCTCACACTTGGACCCGCGGCGAAGGAGAGGAGGTGATCACCGCCGACACCCTGGTTGTGCTGTTTTCCAGGTTGTTCTACACCTCGCCCCCCCAAGGAGGGCTGTCCCTCCCCACCATCGAGACCACCGGTGAGGGGCGGGCGCTGGTTTTCGCCAGGGGCCAGATGGTGGAAGGAATGTGGGAGCGGGCGGACACCTCCCAGCCCTTGTCACTTTCCCTGGCCGACGGTTCTCCCCTCACGGTTCCGCCCGGCCGACCCTGGATCAGCCTTTTCCCCGAGGGCCGCCCCGTTTCCTGGTAGGTTTGAGAAGCCCATGGAGACCGCTCGGCGCCTCGCCCGGCAAATCCGAGCCGGAGAGCTATCTGCGGAAGAGGTCACCCGGAAAGCCCTGGCCGATCTGCATAACCGCCAAGACGAACTCAATCTCACCACTTTCATTGACGAAAGCGCCCTCCTCCGCGGCGCCGAGTTGGATGCCCGGGTGGCGGCCGGGGAGGATCCCGGCCCGCTGTGCGGAGCCCCCGTGGTCCTCAAAGACCTGATCGATCAGGCGGGAATACTCAACACCTGCGGATCGGCCTTCTATCGAACCATCCCCGACAAATCCGCTCCGGTGGTGGAGCGCCTGGAGGCTGCCGGGGCGGTGATAGTAGCCCGGGCCGGTTTGCACGAGTTCGCCTTTGGCTTTTCCTCCGAAAACCAGTGGTTCGGCCCGATCCGCAATCCCCATGACCCCGCCACCTCCCCAGGAGGATCATCGGGCGGGTCGGCCGGAGTGGTTGCGGCCGGACTGACCCCGATATCCATCGGCTCGGACACCGGCGGCTCCATCCGGGTTCCTGCCGCCCTGTGCGGGATTTTCGGACTGAAGGTAACCCACGGACGAGTGCCTCTCACCGGAGTCTTCCCGCTCGGCCCTTCCCTGGACACAGTAGGACCGCTGGCGGCAAACGCGGGAGACCTTGCCCTCACCTACGCCGCCTTGGCCGGCTGGCATCCCCAAGACCCCTGGTCGGCGCCCCGACCCAGCGGAATCGACCGCCTTGAGAACCCGGTAGGCCTCGGGGAACTCAAAGTAGGCCTGCCTGCCCAGTGGTTAGCGGGAGGACCCTATAGGGCAGGAAACGCGGAGCGGTTCTGGGCCATTATCGGCGAACTGGAGAGCCTGGGGGTCCGGGTCGAGCAGTTCGATGACCCGGTTCTGACACCTCCAGGAAAAATCAACAACATCCTTTATCCCCAGGTGGCCGCGGTACATCGTCAATGGTGGGAAGAAGGAAAACCGTACGGCGAAGAGGTGGCCGCCCGGATCCAAGAGACGCTCGAGATCGGGGGAGAACACCCGGTGGAGACCCTGTTGGACGCACAGCTTTGGCAGGCCCATCTTCGACACCGGATGCGAGCCGCCTTTCAGCGCTTCGACCTCTTGGCTGTTCCCACCTCCGGGGGACTGCGCAAAGTCATCGGCAACCAGGAGGTGATCACCACGACCCATGGCAAGCTTCCCTACCGGTCGGTGCTCTCCTGGTTCGCATCCATGGTCAACGTAACCGGCTGCCCTGCTATCAGCATTCCCATTCCTCGCCCGGCGCAGACCATCGGCGTCCCGTTCTCTCTCCAGCTGATCGCCCCCTGGTGGAACGAAAACCTGCTACTGCAGACAGCTTCCGCCTTGGAGCGAGAGGGTATCGCCCGTTCGATTCTGGCCGTCGGCGCCTCGCCATCTCCTTTTTCTTCATGAATGTGCCTTTAAGCAGTTTAAAAAGTAGCGGCGAGACTATAATTGGGTGCCTGACAAACCAGTTTTGAATACATCATCGTGACATCGCCAACCGCCCCCGCCGAGGCGGGCATTTCTGTTCCGTCGTCCAACGGCGACATCACCGTACTACAACAAGTGACCGTCCGCTTCGCGGGCGACTCGGGAGACGGAATGCAGTTGGCCGGCAATCGGTTTGCCGACACCTCCGCTGCATTCGGCAACGATCTCTACACCCTGCCCAGCTTCCCGGCCGAAATCCGGGCCCCGGCCGGTACTCTTCCCGGAGTTTCCTCCTTCCAGATCCAAATCGCCGACTGGGATATCTCCACTTCGGGTGACAACCCCGACTGCCTGGTGGCGATGAACCCCGCGGCCCTCAAATCGAACATCGCTGACCTCCGCCAGGGAGGAACCCTGGTGGTAAACAACGAGGCGTTCGACGAGCGGGGCCTTGCCAAGGCGGGCTATGAGGACAACCCTTTGATAGACGACAGTCTCAACCACTACGACGTGATAGAGATTCCCATGAACACCATCACCAAGGAGGCGGTGTCGGACAAGGTAAGCGGACGATCCGTGCTCCGCTCCCGGAACTTTGTCGCCTTGGGGTTTTTGGCATGGCTCTTTCAGCGACCCCTTGAACCCACCCTGAAGTGGACCTCCACCAAGTTCGCCAATCTTCCCATGGTGCGAGACGCCAACGTGGCCGCCCTGAAAGCCGGCTACAACTTCGGCATCACCACCGAGGCGTCGCGGGCCACCTTCCTGGTGAAGCCTGCCAGCCTCCCCTCCGGCGTCTACACCAACCTCACCGGCAATACCGCCCTGGCCTGGGGACTGATTGCCGCCTCTTACTGCGCCAAACTGCCCCTCTTCTACGGCTCGTACCCCATCACTCCCGCCTCCGACATCCTCCATGAACTGTCGCGCCATAAACGACTGGGAGTTAGGACCTTTCAGGCCGAGGACGAGATCGCCGCAGTGGGAGCGGCGATCGGGGCCTCCTTCGGGGGCAGTCTGGCGGTAACCGGCTCGTCCGGGCCGGGAATCGCCCTGAAGAGCGAGGCGATCAGTCTGGCGTTAACCGCCGAGCTGCCTTTGGTGGTGGTCAATGTGCAACGGGCCGGTCCATCCACCGGAATGCCCACCAAACCGGAGCAAACCGACCTGCTCTTCTCCCTGTTCGGCAGACACGGGGAGTCCCCCATCCCGGTGCTTGCTTGTTCTACTTCCTCCGACGTAGTGGAAACCACCATCGAGGCGGCCCGGATCGCGCTCAAATACATGACCCCGGTAATCCTCCTATCGGATAACCACATCGCCAATGGCGCCGAGCCCTGGAAGATACCGGATGCCGCAGACCTGCCCGACATCAGTGTTCCCTTCGCCTCGGCCCCCAACGGGGCCAACGGCCGGTATCTTCCCTACCTGCGTGATTTCAACACGTTCTCCCGTCCCTGGGCTATCCCCGGCACCAAGGGCCTCGAACACAGAATCGGCGGGCTGGAGAAGGAGAACATCAGCGGCGATATCTCCTACAACCCTGCCAATCACCAGTTGATGACCGACTCCCGCGCCTGGAAGGTGGCGAACATCGCCAACGACATCCCTCTGCTGGAAGTTCGTGGAGAGTTGGACTCCGATCTATTGGTACTGGGGTGGGGCTCCACCAAGGGAACCCTGGGGGCGGCATGCCGCAACCTGAACCGGGAGGGCTACAAAGTCGCCTACGCCCATCTCCGCTATTTGAACCCCTTGCCTTCCAATCTGGGGGATGTGCTGCATTCCTATCAGAAGGTTTTGATACCCGAACTCAACACCGGCCAGCTGCGCTACGTGATCCGCGCCAACTTTTTGAAAGACGCCTTTGGCCTCAACAAGGTGGCGGGCACTCCTTTTCATATCGGAGAGGTAAGAGACAAGATCCTGGAGATACTCGAATCGTGACCAAGATGACCTACACCCGTACCGACCTCCAGAGCGACCAGGAGGTGAGGTGGTGCCCCGGGTGCGGTGACTACACGATCCTCGCCGCCGTGCAAAGCTTCATGGCGCAGATGGGGGTCGCCCGGGAGGACATTGTGGTCATTTCGGGCATTGGCTGTGCAGCCCGTTTCCCCTACTACATGAACACTTACGGATTCCACACCATTCACGGTCGAGCGCCTACCATCGCCACCGGCTTGGCTACCTCCCGTCCCGATCTGTCGGTGTGGGTGGTGACCGGAGACGGAGACGCCCTCTCCATCGGGGGCAACCATCTGATTCACGCTTTGCGGCGCAACGTCAACTTGAAGATACTTCTTTTCAACAACCAGATCTATGGCTTGACCAAGGGTCAGTATTCGCCCACCTCCGAGGTGGGGAAGCGCACCAAATCCACACCTTTCGGATCGATCGACTTTCCTTTCAACCCGGTGAGTTTGGCTATCGGCGCCGAAGCCACTTTCGTGGCAAGAACTATCGACATGGACCGAAACCACACCCAGCACATCCTGGAAGAGGCGGTCTCCCACAGAGGGTCTGCTTTCATCGAGATCTACCAGAACTGCAATGTCTTCAACGACAAGGCCTTCATCAAGCTGACCGGTAGAAACGAGCGAGCCGAAAACCGGATAGATCTCCGGGCGGGAAGGCCCATCATCTTCGGCAGCTCAGGGGAACACTGTGTGGTGATGGAAGACGGCGAGGCCCGGGTCCGGCCTACTTCCTCCACCAGCCCCGATCGGATTATCGTTCACGATCCCTCTCGGGAAAACCCCAGTGTGGCGTTCTCCATCAGCCGACTGTCCCACGGCCCCTACGGTCCCACCCCGATCGGGATTCTCCGCAAGACGCAACGTCCCACCTATGGAGAAGAGATGCGATTGCAGATCGTGGCGGCCCAAGATCGGGGACCCGCGGACCTGAATGAGCTGTTTAGTTCCGCGGGGACATGGGAAGTCGCTTGAACAGGGCCGACTTCCTCAACAGGCGGGGCGGCCAGGTTTGCTGACCAATGTGCTGGGAGGCGAACTCGAGCCCTGCTCCATGCAGCCCCTTACCGGCTACTATCGCAACGGATCCTGCGAAACCCGAGGAGACGATGTAGGAGTCCACGCGGTGTGCGCCGTGATGACCGAGGAATTCCTGGAATTCAGCAAATCCCGAGGCAATGATTTGAGCACCCCCATGCCCTTCTTCGGGTTCGAAGGACTGCGTCCCGGCGACCGGTGGTGTCTTTGTGCTTCCCGCTGGCAGGAAGCACTGGATGCAGGAATGGCCCCACAGGTGCGTCTGGAAGCCACCTCTCTGGTCGCCCTGGAATGGGTCAACCTCGACGACCTTAGGGAACACGCCGTCTAGGGAGACGGCCGGTCAGACGCCACCGGCCTGTTGCGATCCGGCGTCGCTCGGGGCTGGGGTATCCGACGGCTATTACCGAAGCGGCACACTGCCTGTGCCGGATGCTCTCGGATTGGAGGGTTGAGGCGGCTAGGAGGAACTTCGGGCTGCGGCTTGGCTCACCGCTTCCCTGATAATGGGATCGGCCAGGCGGGAGAAGGGAAGGGACTGGAGCCACACTCGCCCCACTCCGCTGATGGTGGCCAAGAAAAGTCCCTCGCCGCCGAACGCCATGGTTTTGAGTCCGCCAGCCCGCTCAATGGAATAATCGAGTCCCTCTTCGAATCCCACCAGACAGCCGGTGTCCACCCGAATGGTTTCACCCATCAGACGGCGCTCCACCACCATGCCACCGGCGTTGACAAAGGCAATCCCGTTTCCCTCCAGCTTCTGGAGAATGAAGCCCTCGCCGCCAAAGGCCCCGCTGCCGAATCGGCGGTTGAAATGCATGGAGACCCTGGTTCCACGAGCCGCGCACAAAAAGGCATCCCGCTGGCATATTATCGGGCGGCCTATCTCCGCCAGATTCAAAGACACGATCTTGCCTGGTACCGCCGCTCCGAAAGCCACCTTGCTCCGGCCTCCGCCCGAGTTGGTGAAGTGGGTCATGAAAAGCGACTCGCCGCTCATCACCCTCCCGGCCGCGCTCGCCGCCTTGCGAAGAAACCCCCCCCCCCCCTTCTTCTCGGGCTCGGACCCGTCCCCCAGCTTGGCCTCGAAGGTGATCCCCTCGTCCATGAAGATCATGGCGCCCGCCTCCGCCACCACCGACTCGCCAGGATCCAGACCGACTTCCACGAACTGCAGATCCTCGCCGTAGATCCGAAAATCGATTTCGTCGCTTCGCATGGTCTTCCTCCTCGAATAGCTTGCTGAACAAGTCTGGCACGCTCGATATCGAGGAACAAGCAGCGGTTGGGTGTTGCTAAGGTCATGGCAAAGGTGGATAATCTCTTAACACAGGCTTCCGATCGCTTGGGCAGAAGGCTGGCAGATCTGCGTATTTCGGTGACCGACCGATGCAATTTCCGTTGCACCTACTGCATGCCCAAAGAGATTTTCAACCGCGACTACAAGTTTCTGGAACGCACAGCGCTCCTCAGCTTCGAAGAAATAACCCGACTCGCCGGGATCTTCGCTTCCCTGGGAACAAGAAAAGTACGTCTCACCGGCGGAGAGCCCCTGCTGAGAGCCGGACTGGAGAAGCTGGTGGCCATGCTGTCCGCGACGCCGGGCATCTCCGATCTAACCCTCACCACCAACGGTGTCCTGCTACCCCGGAAGGCCCCAGCGCTGGCCGACGCCGGTCTCAATCGGGTTACGGTGAGCCTCGACTCCCTGTCCGACGAGGTGTTCGGCGCCATGAACGACGTGGGCGCCAAGGTGGCCGATGTCCTGGCCGGGATCGAGGCAGCGGCCGCCGCCGGGCTCACCCCCATCAAGATCAACATGGTGGTCAAGCGGGGAGTCAACGACCAATCCATCCTGGAGATGGCGGATTATTTCCGGGGCAGCGGCCACATCCTCCGCTTTATCGAATACATGGATGTCGGCGTCACCAACGGCTGGAGGCTGGACGAGGTAACCCCGGCGCATGAAATTGTCAGGCGCATAGCAGAAGTATTTCCCATCGAACCTGCGGAACCCAACTATCGAGGTGAGGTGGCGCGGCGCTGGCGCTATGCGGACGGGCAAGGAGAAGTGGGCGTTATCGCATCGGTTACCCAGCCTTTCTGCGGAGACTGCACCCGGGCCAGGCTTTCGGCCGACGGCAAGCTCTACACCTGCCTGTTCGCCGCCTGTGGAACTGATCTTCGAGAAGCAGTCCGCTCCGAGGCGTCCGATGAAAAGCTGCGTCGACTGATCGCCGGGGTGTGGTCGGAGCGTGTGGACCAGTATTCGGAACTTCGCTCGGGAGAAACAGCGGGAATCGGACAAAAAGTGGAGATGAGTTACATAGGGGGATGAGTGCTATCACCCAAACGGAGGAGGCGCCCACCGAACGCGCCAAACTAGGGCACATGGATTCCAAACAGAAGGAAGCAAACGAATACAAGGTGTCCAACGGGTGGCGAGTGGGGCACGTTCCCCAAGAATCCACCACCCGCTCAGGATTATTGGTGTCGACGGGCAGCAACGGCCAAAACGATGCCCTTGCACTGGTGGATGTCACCACCGGAAGACACTTTTGGGCGGTGCCCACCGGGGCCTGGCGCTTTCTCTGGCCGCCCACCGGAAAGCCGGTGGTGGCGGTTCGACAATCACAAATCATCGCCGAAGAAGAACCCGAGCAGTCACTCGACGAGGGCCAGTATCTCTAAGATAGAAGCCCGCCGGGCCAAGCAATGACCTACCAACATCTCGGCCGGGAGCGTCGTCGGCTCACCGCCACCGTTGAAGACCTCGAAGTACCACGCCAGAAAGCCTTCCTGGTGGGAGTGCGGTTCGGGCGCAGCTCCGCCCTTGAGATGGAACAGTCCCTCGAAGAGTTGGCGCTTCTGACCGACACCGCCGGGTCTCAACCGGTCGACCAAGAAATCCTCCGCCGAGCCGCCCCAGACCCGGGACTGCTGATCGGGACGGGCCAGGCTGCCGAGTTGGCGGATATCGTTAAGAGCGAAGACATCGACGTGGTGGTGTTCGACAATTCTCTCACTCCCGCCCAACAACGCAACCTGCAAGCGCGGTTCGAATGCGATGTGGTGGACCGCGAGGCGGTGATCCTGGACATCTTCGCCCAGCACGCCACCTCCCGGGAAGGAACGCTCCAGGTGGAACTGGCGCTGCTGCGCTACCGGCTCCCCCGCCTGCAGGGCAAGGGCGAGGAACTTTCCCAGCAAGCGGGAGGAATCGGTACCCGGGGACCGGGCGAAACCCGCCTGGAAAGCGATCGGCGTCGCATCCGGCACAGAATCAGCGTCCTGGAAGGTGACCTCTCCGCCCTTCGGCGACAAAACCAAACCCGCCGCCGGGCTCGTCTCAGGGCCGCCGTGCCCACCGCGGCCCTGGTGGGCTACACCAACGCCGGCAAATCGACACTATTGAACCAGCTCACCGGAGCAGGAATACTCACCGAAGACCGGCTCTTCACCACCCTGGATCCCACTATCCGCCAGCTTCGACTGCCCGGAGGACGGGAGATACTCCTGGCCGACACGGTGGGGTTCGTGCGCAGACTCCCCCACCGCCTGGTGGAGGCCTTCAAATCCACCCTGGAGGAGGTAAGGGACGCCGATCTGATGCTTCATCTGGTAAATGCCGCCGGCCCTGATCCGGAGGGACAGATCGAGGCCGTTCGGGAGGTCTTGGCCGAGATCGGGGCGGATTCGGTATCAACAATTCTGATCATCAACAAGATCGACGTGGCGCCGCCCACGGTGGTCCGTCGCCTGATGGGAAGAACCGAGATCGGCGTTGCGGTCTCGGCGCTGACCGGGGAGGGAACCACCGACCTGATAGAAACCCTCGTCAACTGGCTCAACTCCCGCTCCGCAACGGTCTCGGTGCTGGTCCCCTACCAACGGGGAGACGCGGTCGCCGCCCTCCACCGGACCGGCGAGGTGCTCTCCTCACAAGAGGGCCCCGACGGCTTGGAGATGACAGTCAGACTCCCTCCAGACCAGATAGGTCGCTTCTCGGCTTTTACCGTGTCCGAGACCGGCCATCGGCCTTAGCCGACACCAACGTCCGAATCTAGGGGGGATTACCGATAAGAGAGCCCCCGCACCGCGGCCAGTCCCGCGCCCACTATTCCGGCATGGTTGCCGAAGTGGGCGGGCGCCAGCTCCACCGGAACATCCAAGTAATGACTGAAACGGGACCACTTGTTAACCGCCCCTCCCCCGATCACTATCAGATCGGGGGCGAACAACGATCTGACATGAAGCAGATAGCGGTTCAGCCTTCCTGCCCACTCCTTCCAACTCAAAGCCTGCTGTTTGTAGGCCCGGTAAGCCACCATGTCCTCTATGGGATGGTGGCCGTCGAACTCCAGCATGCCCAGTTCGAAGTTGGGAACCAGCCGACCGTTACGGAACATTCCACTCCCGATCCCGGTTCCAAAAGTGATGGTCAACACAGTCCCACGGTGATCCTTGGCCGAACCAAACGCGACTTCGGCCATCCCGGCCGCGTCGGCATCGTTGAGAACCGTCACGGGAACACCCAGAGCCTCGGAGAAGATGGAGACCACATCAGCGCCCAGCCACGCATCATCCAGGTGGGTGGCGCTGCCCACCTTTCCCGACTTGACCACCCCGGGAAAGCCACACCCCACCGGCAAGGCCTCGTCCCCGCATTCCCGACGGAAGTGCTCGGCGATTTCTTTCACCACTCCCGCCACCCCCGCGGTGGTGCCGGGGCGTGGCGTGGGTATGCGAAGCCGTTTGGACAAAAGCTCTCCGGTGGCGGTATCTACCAGATTGCCCTTTACCCCCGATCCTCCTATGTCGATCCCCAGAGCCCGCACCCCTACTCCCCCTGCCGTCCGGTCCTGTCCAACACCCGGTCTATCTCCGACAGACGCCGTTGAATTTCAGCTTCGAAACCGTTCGGAGTGGGGTAGAAAAACACTTGGGGATTCACTTCCGGCGGGAAATATTCCTGCGGAACGATGTGACCGGGACGGTCGTGCGGATATACATACCCTTCCCCGTGTCCGATCCTTTCCGCCCCACCATAGCCAGCGCTACGGAGATGGAGGGGTACCGAAGGGCTTGGGCCTTTCTGCACCGCCTCTCGGGCTCGGGCCATAGCGGAGGAGACCGAGTTGGATTTGGGGGCGGCAGCCAGGAACAAGGTGGCGTGAGCCAGATGATGAGCAGCCTCGGGCATCCCCACATAAGAAAGGGCCTGAGCCGCCGCCGTCGCCACCGCCAGCGCCCAACGATCAGCCAATCCAATATCCTCGGACGCCAAGATCACCAGCCGCCGGGCGATGAACTCGGGGTCCTCTCCTCCTTCCAGCATAAGAAAAAGCCAATACAGGGCGGCGTCGGGGTCGGAGCCGCGCACGCTCTTGATAAACGCCGAGATCACGTCATAGTGACGATCCCCGGCCTTGTCATATCGGACTATCCGGCGACCAAGCGCCTCGGAGACATCATCGGTCTCGATTGCACCCGATCCTCTTCCCCTGGCCAGAAACGCCGCCACTTCCAAGGCGTTCAGCAGTCCCCGGGCGTCTCCTCCCGACC
This sequence comes from Acidimicrobiia bacterium, assembly GCA_965248705.1. GTDB lineage: Bacteria > Actinomycetota > Acidimicrobiia > Spongiisociales > ZC4RG35 > Bin76. The sequence goes on from CBDFJY010000002.1 coordinate 2,477,529, forward strand.
TTGCGACCAACGCCTCCCGCGCATCGGTGGCGATCCGCAGATTCTCCTTGCCCAGTCCCCTTCGCTTATCCGACAGCGCCCTCTCCACCAGTACTTCCAGGGCCTCCTCGGAAATGTCGCGGGTCCGAAACAGCACCAGCCGGCTCATTAGCGGGCTGTTGATCTCAAAGAAGGGATTCTCGGTGGTCGCCCCTATCAAAATCAGGGTCCCGTTCTCCACGCCCGGCAACAGCGCGTCCTGTTGACTCTTGTTGAAACGGTGTATTTCGTCGAGAAACAACACGGTACGTCGGCCGTCGCCTTCCAGTCTGCGGCGGGCGGCGCTCAGAATTTCCCTCACCTGCTTCACCCCGGCGGAAGTGGCGCTCAGAATCTCGAACGCCGCCGAACAATGAATGGCCACCAGCCGAGCCAAGGTGGTCTTGCCGCTTCCCGGTGGTCCCCACAGCACCATCGAAACGGGCCGACCTGATTCCACCAACACCCGAAAAGCGGTGCCGGGGCCCAGCAAAGCAGGAAGGCCCACCACCTCATCAAGGTGTCTAGGACGCATTCGCTCCGCCAGGGGAGCCACTTCTGCCAAGACCTCCGATCGCCGTGCAGCGAACAGGTCGTCAGCGCCGTATGGGGCCATCAGTACTATCCGGGAGGGGAGGTTTTGACGCGGCGGGGGTCGACAGCAATGCCCAGTTCCTTCAGTTGATGGCGGTCCACCGAGGCGGGACTCCGGCTGAGGGGCTCGGCGCCCGACTGGGTCTTGGGAAACGGAATGATCTCCCGGATGCTGGAGACCCCACACAGAACCGCCACCAGCCGGTCGAACCCCACTGCAAAACCGGCGTGAGGAGGCGTTCCGAAACGCAAGGCCCGAATGAACCATCCAAAGCGCTCCTCGGCTTCGGCGTCGGAGATCCCCAAAATCTCGAAAACCCGCCGCTGGATATCGGAGTCGTGAATCCTGACGCTCCCCGAACCCAACTCCACGCCATTCAGCACCAGGTCGTAGGCGCGGGCCGCGGCTTCCAGCGGTCGCTCCCCCATAACTTTCACATCCGCTGGGGAAGTAAAGGGATGATGAAGGAAAGTGATCTCGCCATCCCGCTCCTCAAACATGGGAAAATCCACCACCCACAAAAATTCCAGCCGCTTCGGACCGTCTGGCTCTCCCAGCTCCAGACGGAGCCGGCCCAGAGTTTCGGCCACCGTTCTCTCGGTGTCCGCCACCAACAAGAGGGCATCGCCCCGAGCGCCTCCCAGACGTTCCACCACCCCCTCCAACTCAGCCGCAGAGAGAAATTTGGCCACCGGTGAACGGGGAGGGGCATCTTCTTGGACCACCATCCAGACCAGCCCTCCCGCGCCCAGTTGCCGGGCTTTCTCTATCAGCGCGTCGGCCCGGGCCCGGCTCATCCCTATCTGCCCGGCGTTGATTCCCCGCACCACCCCACCTGTCTCCAATACCTTCGCAAACGCCCGGAACCCGGTGTCGGAGAAAACCTCTGACAATTCGACTATCTCCATACCGAAGCGGAGATCGGGTTTGTCTGTGCCATAGCGGAACAAAGCTTCCGAGTAGGTAAGCCGCGGGAAAGGAGTGGCAATAGTCTGGTCGGGCCGAAGAACGGCTGCCACCGCCCCCACCACTTTCTCCACGGTGGCCAGCACCTCATCCTGTCCCCAAAAGGCCCCTTCCAGGTCGATCTGGGTGAACTCCAGCTGTCGGTCAGCCCGGAAGTCCTCATCCCGATAGCATCGGCACATCTGGTAGTAGCGATTCACCCCCGCCACCATCAAGAGCTGCTTGTAGATCTGGGGCGACTGGGGAAGAGCGTAAAAGCTCCCGGGATTATGTCGGCTGGGAACCAACAGGTCCCGCGCTCCCTCAGGGGTGGAGCGGATCAGGGTGGGCGTCTCCACCTCCCAGAATCCCATGTCCTCCAGGGTGCGCCGCACCGTCCGCAGGGCCTCTGAACGGGCCCGGAGGTTGCGAGCCATTCGGGGGCGACGCAAATCCAGATAGCGATATTCCAAACGCAGCAGCTCTTCGGCGTCGGTCCGGTCCTCTATGGGGAAGGGGGGTTCATCCGAACGGCTCAGAATGTTCAATTCGGCGGCCTCCACCTCCACCATTCCACTGGTCATCTCCGGATTCTCGGCGCCATCGGGACGACGACGAGTCTCCCCCCGCACCTGAACACAGAACTCGCGACGCAACTCGGCGGACTCGGCGATCTGCTCGGGGTCCAGCACCACCTGCACCACCCCGGTGTGATCCCGCAGATCCATAAACGCCACCCCTCCATGGTGGCGTCTTCGACCCACCCATCCCGCCAGAGTGACGACCTCTCCCACCATCTCCAATCCCATTTGGGAAGCGGTGTGGGATCTCACAATTCGCCATCCTCGACAACCGCTTTTCTTCCCCATTCCTCCACTTCTCCCCGAGCCAGAGAAAGGCGACAATCCTCGCTCCTCATCTCCATCAGCTCACCGTTCACCACTCCCACATGGCTGGCCCGTGAACGGGTGGCGGCCCGGAACTGTGCCTTGACGCTGCGGCGATCCAGTTCGAAACCCACCCGGAGTCCCGCTTTGCGCAACGGCGCCGCCCATTCCATAAGATCGGTGGGAGAGACCTCTGCTTCCCCCACCAAAAAGACGTCCAAGGCCGGGCCCTGTCCCGAAGAGGCGGCCAGGAGCATCCGATCAATCCCAGCCGCGAACCCCACCCCGGGAGCCGCCGCTCCTCCCAAAAGCTCGGCCAACCCGTCGTATCGGCCTCCTCCCAATACGGTGGATTGAGTGGTTTCCAGGGCGGTGGCGACAAATTCGAAAGTAGTCCGAGAGTAGTAGTCGATCCCCCGCACCAGTAGGGGCGACCGACGATAGGAGATTCCCAGGCCGTCCAGACCTTCCCGCACCTCTCGAAAATGGCCTTCGCATTCCGCACACCAATAGTCGGCGATGTCCGGTAGGGCTTGGGGATCCACATCGCACCGCGAACAATCCAGGATACGAAGCGGGTTTAGCTCCACCAGGTCAAGGTGGTTGGAGCACAAGTTTGCCACTGAGCGGGCCAGCGCCGCTTTCAGATTCTCCAGATAGGCCCCGCGGCACACCAAATCTCCCAGGCTGTTGATGAAAAGCTCGGTCTCCACTCCCGCTCCCGACAAAAACGTATCGGCCAAGGCGATGACTTCCACATCGGCGGCGGCCGACACCGAACCGATGCATTCCACCCCCACCTGCCAAAACTGTCTCCGACGGCCGCCTTGTGGTTGTTCATAGCGGAACATCGGTCCTGAATAAGCTACCTTCCACCGTCCCGTTCCACCCTGGGCCAAGTACGCCCTCATCACCCCGGCGGTTCCCTCCGGTCGGAGGCTCAGGGAGCGTCCCCGGCGGTCCGGAAAGGTGTACATCTGTTTGGTAACCATCTCCGAGGACTCCCCCACCCCTCTCTCGAATAGCTCGGTGAACTCAAAAACCGGAGTGATGACCAGCTCATAGCCGTAGGAGGCGGAAAGGCTTTCCCACATCGTCAGCACCTCGCGCCACTGGGCGGAGCGAGGCGGGCCGATCACATCGGTGCCCTTGGGAGAGCGGATAACCATCGTCTAGGAGACCAGAGATGCCAAAAAGGGGTTGTAGAGACGTTCCCGACCGAGGGTAGTAGTTTCTCCGTGTCCGGGAAACACCATGGTGGCTTCCGGCAAACCCATGATCTTGTGACGCATGCTCTCCATCAACGTGTCATAGTCTCCGCCGGGCAGATCGGTGCGTCCAATCGAATCCCGGAACAGGTGGTCACCGGAGAAAAGTACCCCCTCGTCGGGAAGATGGAAACAACAGTGCCCCGGAGTATGACCGGGAGTGTGCAGCACCGTCATCTCCATTCCGGCCAGAGCCAGGACATCGCCGTCCGCAAGGGAATGCCGAGTGGTGGGAGGGCGATAGTCGCCAGGCGGTATCTCCCCCATCAGACCGAGGAGCTGTTGGAGAGGATGAAGAGAAAGAAAATCGTCATCGGGATGTATGTAGGTAATCACTCCCAATCGTTCCTCGGTCGCCCCCGCTCCTCCTATGTGATCAACATGGCCGTGGGTGACCAACAGGGCCACCGGCGCCAAATCGTGACGTGCGCACAGTTCGGCAATTCCCTCAGGGTCGGGAGGGGCGTCTACAACCACGCACGGACCACCCGCCGCCGGCGCCACCACGTAGCAGTTGGTCTGCGCAAACCACAGGGGAACGCCATCGATCAACATCGGATATCGGTCAGGAGGGAAGGTCGGATAAAAGCCTGAAAGCCTTGAAAACCCCATCCACCCCCTTTAGATCGGAGAGGAGACGGCTCAACTGCCCCGTATCGGAGAGTTCCACCTCGTACCGGAAAATCGCCACCCGGTCGTCCCCAACCGCCGAGGTGGCCGCCACGATGTTGCCTCCCATCTCCGAGATCACCGCGGTGACGTCGCGGAGCAGCCGGTAGCGATCCAGCGCCTCCACCTGCACCCAGACGGTGAAGGCGTTGATAAGGTCGGGCGACCAGACCACCTCCACCATTCGTTCCCTTCCCGGGGTATGCTCCGCCAGGTTGGTGCATTCGGTTCGGTGGACCGAGACGCCTCGGCCCGTCGTCACATAGCCGATGATTTCGTCCGAAGGCACCGGAGCGCAGCATCGGGCAAGATTTGCCATCGTGCCCACCATTCCCTCCACCAAAACCCCCGTGGAAGCAACGTCGGGCCGGCGACGACGGACAGGTGGGGACAAGAGGTCCACTTGTTCCTTCTCCTCGGGAAGCCTGGGCCGCACGGCCCTCTCCAGCCGCTGGACCACGGTGGAAGGAGCAATCTCTCCTTCTCCCAGCGCCAAAAAGAGATGGTCTACTTCGGTTCGACCCAGGTCTTCGGCGATCGCGGCGAGCAGTCGATCCCGTGTGGCCGCAGTCAGTCCCAGCTTGGCTTTGCGAAGCTCAACCCAAAGTAACTCCCGGCCCTCCGCGACGGAGATCGAGCGGCGCTCTTTGGAGAACCACTGTTTGATCTTGGTGCGGGCCCGGGAAGTCTGCACGGTCTTCAACCAGTCCCGACTGGGACCCACACCCTGGGAACGCGAGGTGATGATCTCCACGATGTCGCCCGAGGAAAGCGGAGTGGAGAGGGGCAACAGTCGCCCGTTGACCCGCGCCCCCACGCATCGCTCTCCCACCTCGGTATGGATGGAATAGGCGAAGTCCACCGGGGTGGCGCCAGAGGGGAACGCCTTCACCTCACCGCGGGGGGTGATGACGAAAACCTCGTCCCGATAGAGATCCAGCTTGAGGTGATCCAAAAACTCGCGGGGATCCTCGAACTCCTCGCGCAATCCCCCCAGATCACCCACCCATTCCAAATCGACCGCGCCGAGTCCTTCCTTGTAGCGCCAGTGGGCGGCTATACCCCGCTCCGCCAACTGGTGCATCTCCACCGTGCGGATCTGTATCTCGATCGCCTTGCCGTCGGTACCCACCACCGTGGTGTGAAGACTCTGATAGAGGTTCATCTTGGGCATGGCGATAAAGTCCTTGAACCGCCCGCTCAACGGCTGCCAATGGGAGTGAATCTCCCCCAAAGCAGCGTAGCAGTCCCGGATTTGAGGAACCACCACCCTGATCCCGATCAGGTCGTAGATGTCCTCAAACTGTTTTCCGGTCTCCATCATCTTTCGGTAAATGGAGTAGTGGTGCTTGGGCCGTCCGCTCACTTCGGTGGAGATTCCAGCATCCGCGAGAATGCCGGAGACTTCCTCGATCATTTTGTCTATGACCAGTTCCCGCTCGGGGGCCAGGTTGAGCAGCTTGGCGTCTATCTCGGCGTAAGGACCCGGATATAGGATGGCCAGGCAGCGATCCTCCAGTTCGTGCTTTATCTCCTGAATACCCAGCCGGTGCGCCAACGGGGCGTATACATCCAGGGTCTCGGTGGCCACCGCCCTCTGTTTGGGGGGACGGAGAGCGCTCACTGTGCGCATGTTGTGAAGGCGGTCGCAGAGCTTGATCACCAGCACCCGCACATCCCGCGCCATCGCCACCACCATCTTGCGAATAGTGGCCGCTTGGGCTTCCTCACGGTTGGGATAAGAGATCCGATCCAGCTTGGTAACCCCATCTATCAGGTCGGCTATCTCGGCCCCGAATTCCTTCTTCACATCCCGATAGTTGAGATCGGTGTCCTCCAGAGTGTCGTGCAGCAGTCCAGCCGCCAATGTGGCCTTGTCCATCCCCAAATCAGCCAGAATTCGGGTCACCGTCAAAGGGTGCACGATGTAAGGATCACCCGATTTGCGAAACTGTCCCCGATGGGCCTTTTCGGCCACGCGATAGGCCCGACGCAACAGGTCCACATCACCTTGGGGATGATCGCGCAAAAAGCGCGATATCACTCCGGCCAGCGGGTCACCCAACCCGGATGTACGATCATCGGAGGGGGGGCGCCACGCCAAGATGTCGGCCACCCGTCAGAGTCTAGCCCACCGCCCGCGGCCGGCTGGGTCTATCTGCGCCGACGGCGGCGGGGCGGGCGGGGAGGTTTGGATCCCTCCATGGAAAAGAGCTCGGAAGTGGTCGGCGCTTGGGTGGGCGTTTCGACCGCGGTAGGCAAGTCAGCGCCGGGCTCGACTTGCTTCTTGGCCATCCTGCGGCGCTGATCCGCCCAAACGACTTCCCTTTCCCTCCAAAGAGCCAGCAGAGGGGAAGCCACGAATATGGATGAGTAGGTTCCCGCCGCGATTCCCACGAAAAGAGCCAGAGAGAAATCGCGCAACGGGGCGGCGCCCAGGATCAAAGATCCCACGAACAAAATGCTTCCCACCGGAATCAAGGAGGTGAGGGAAGTGTTGATGGACCGGGCCAGCACCGTGTTCATTGACCGGTTGACGATCTGCGAATAGGTCAGGACATTGGAGTAATCCCTTTCCAGTTCTTTCACCCGATCAAAAACCACCACCGTGTCGTAGAGGGAATAACCCAACACGGTGAGCGCCGCCACCACCGTGGCGGGGGTGACCTCAAAGCGGGTGATAGCGTATATCCCGATGGTGAGCACCAGGTCGTGCAAAAGGGCGACGATTCCCGAAAGAGCCATCTTCCATTGCAGGCGGATCGAGATAAAAATTACCACCGCCCCTAAGAACACCACCAAGGCCCACAGCGCCCGGCGAGCCACCAACGCCCCAAAAGTGGGCCCCACCGCCTGGCGATTGACATCCTCGGGCGGCGCTCCCACCAGCACCGCCACGGAGGCCACCATCTCATCTTCGACGGCCGAGGTGATCGGCCCGGTCTGGACCCGTATTCCCTGCCCGTCGTCTATCTCCTGGATACGGAAATCGACCACCCCCATCCCGGCCAGGGCGGCCTCCAACTCTCCCACGCTCACCCCGTTCCGATTTTCGGTCTGAACTTGCACGCCCCCGGTGAACTCAAGCCCCAGGTTGAGACCGAGCGCCGTCACCCACCCCACCGAGACCACCAGCAAAACCGCGGAGGTATAGAACCATCGGCGTCGTAGCCCGACGAAGTCGATCCGGGTCTCGCCCCGGGAGATCTTTTGCCAAACGCCCATTATCTCTCTCCCGCGGCGGCCGGAATGGAGAACCAACCGGAGCGGCCCAGGGCGCTATGAGCCAACACCCAGGCCGCCCGGCGGGTAAAGGTCCGAGCTACGAAGATGTCCAGGACGGTGGCGATTCCCAACGACAGCGCAAAGCCTCTCACCGCCCCCACCGTCAAAAGCCACAGCAGCGTCGCCCCCAGGATGGAGACGGTGTCGGCCGTGAGAATGGTGCGAAACGCGGTGCGAAAACCTTGGGATGCGGCGGAGGGAACGGTTCTCCCCGCCCGGAGTTCGTCCTTGATCCGCTCGAAGTAGACAATGTAGGAGTCGGCGGTGATACCCACCGCCACGATGATCCCCGTCACCCCGGCCAGGGTGAGAGTCACGCCCTGATAGTGACCCAGGAGAGCATAGATGGCCATCAGCAGCGACCCAAAGACCGCGATCCCCAGCACCGCCACCAGCCCCAAAGCCCGGTAGTAAAGCAAAAGCACCACCGCTACCAGGATCAATCCCGCGATCCCCGAAACCAGGCCAATCTGCAGCGAATCCGATCCCAAGGTAGCAGAAACCTTCTCAACCTGGCTCCGCTCGAAAGCAACCGGCAGGGAACCATAGCGGAGAACCACCGCCAAGCTCTGGGCCTGCTCCTCTGCGGCGGGATCGGCGCCCAGCGTGATTACCGCGCTTCCTCCGGTGATACCGACTCCAGCGATTACGTCCTCGGCGACTTGCGGGGAGGCCATGATCTGTCCGTCCAGCACTATGGCGATCTGGCGACGAACATCACCGATCGGAAAGACGGCGGCGGCGCCGGTCAGCGCCGCAAACAGGTCCGACCCTTGCGAGTTCAGTGAGAGGTTCACCACCCATTGGGCCGCACTGTTGTCGAAGCCGGGAAGGGCCTGGGAGATATCCGAGCCGGTCATAGTAGCGGGGCCAAGGGTCAGCACTTCCACTCCCCCCAGGGAAAAGCGCGGAAGATAGGCCACCGAACCAGGGTCATCGGAGACAGTGAGACCGGTTAGCGGATCCACTCCCTCCGGAACGTCCGGAAGGGTGGTGGTGGTGACGGCGAATTCTTCCTGTGAAGAATCTTCTATCACAAGCGATTGGGTCGTGGTGGTGGTAACCAACGGGCCTTCAAAACCGGGAGTGGCTTCCAACACCGGTCGGAAAGACAGGCGTCCGGTCCGGCCAATGGCGTCGAGAGCCTGCTGCTCGTTTTGCACCCCAGGAAGCTGCACCAGCACGGTGGTTCCCCCCGAGATGGAAATCTCTGGCTCCTGAACCCCACCCACATCCTCAATGCGGCGGCGCATGATCTCCACCGCATATTCCATTACATCGGGATCGGTGTCATTTGGAGCGGTGAGCACCACCGAGGTCCCGCCCTGCAGATCCAGTCCCAGCTTGGGCTCGATTCCCAACAGATAGACGGCGGCCAAACCTCCCCAGGCGATCCCTGCGACAATCAGCAGGCCAATGACCCGCCGAAGCACGGATTAGCCTTCCAAAGCCTGTTTGGCAGAGATTGCCTTCTTGGCGACTCGCACTGATCCGTATTCGAGTTCGATCACCACCGAGCTGTCGTCCACGCTGCGGACCTGTCCCATGATCCCCCCGATGGTCTGCACCCGGTCTCCCAACTCCAGGTTCGACACCAACTCCTGCTGCTGGCGGGCGCGTTTACGCTGTGGCCTGATAAGCAGAAAGTAAAAAAACAAAAGAAACCCACCAAGGACCAGCCAAGTGAAAATCGGGCTTCCCGTCGACTCTTGAGCGAAAATCATATACTGACAACTCCTGTTTCAGTCCGCTTAGAGCATCAGACTAGCGGATTGCTTTCTTCTTGGGAAACTCCCCTTTCCCGGAACCGGCGACAGAAACCGGTGAAATCCCCCGCCATGATCGCGCGTCGGGCTGCTCCCATCAAGTCGGTCACATAGGTGAGGTTGTGAATGGAGATCAGCCGCTGAGAAGCGGTCTCCCCCACCCGCAGCAGATGCCGCAGATAGGATCGCGTGTAGCGGTGACATGCGGCGCATGCACAGTCCGGATCCAGAGGTCGTTCGTCACGGGCGTAAGCAGCGGTGCGCAGGTTGTAGTCACCGCTCCAAGTGAGCACCTTTCCGTGCCGGGCCAAGCGAGTGGGCCAAACACAGTCGAACATATCCACCCCCCTGGCTATGGCGTCCAGCATCCCCAGGGGGTCTCCCACCCCCATCAGATAGCGGGGACGGTCGGCGGGAAGCTCCGCCACACTCGCCTCCACCCCCAGGTTGCGTTCGGCGGCCGACTCGCCCACCGACAATCCGCCGATACCGAAACCCGGAAAACCCAACTCGGCGGTGGCCCGGGCGCTGGCGCGGCGAAGTTCGGGCGAGACGCCTCCCTGTACGATTCCGAACAGGGCCTGGTCAGAGCGACTGTGCGCCGTCAAGGCCCGCTCGGACCAACGCAGCGTGCGCTGCATGGCCTCCTCGAGTTCGGAGAGGGGGGAAGGAAGGCCCAAACAGATGTCGAGCACCATGGCGATGTCGGCGCCCAACCGCTCCTGGTGGCGAACCGACTCCTCGGGAGTGAGGCTCACCTCCGACCCATCGTAGATGGAGCGGAAGACCGCGCCCTCCTCGCTAATCCGGGCACTAAGGGAAAATACCTGGTAACCCCCCGAATCGGTGAGGACCGGACGGCGCCAGGACATAAACCCGTGCAGCCCTCCCATATCCGCAATCAACTCCGATCCCGGCCGCAGCATCAGGTGATAGGTGTTGGCCAGCATCATCGGAGCCCCGAGACCCTCCAAATCAGCGGCTTCCAGTCCCTTTACCGAGGCCCGGGTACCCACCGGCATGAACACCGGAGTGGGGACCTCGCCATGCCGAGTATGAAGCATCCCCGCTCGGGCGGGGCCATCCGCGGTCTGCCGTGTCCAGAAAACCGGGGTCATGGGCAACTCATATCGGGATCGCGCTCGGCCAACATAGCGTCCCCAAAGGAAAGAAAACGATATCCCTGCTCCAGCGCGGTCCAATAAACCTCCTTCCACTTCTCGCCCATGAACCCCCACACCAAGGCCAGCAGGCTGGACCGGGGAGCGTGGAAGTTCGTAACCAGCAAATCCACCACCCGAAAGGGGCAGCCTGGCGTCAAGTACAAGTCGGTCTCCCCTTCCCGGGCAACCACCAGCCCGCCGGGAAGGGCACAGGCCTCCAAAGTCCTAACCACGGTGGTCCCCACCGCCACTACCCGCCCTCCCCGCGCTCGACAGCGGCCCACCGCCTCCGCCGCCTCGGTCGACAGCCGGAATCGCTCGGCGCCCATGGGATGATCCTCAAGATGATCGACACCGATCGGACGAAAGGTGGCCCAACCCACCTCCAGGTCAATCTCTGTCCGCTCCACAGCTTTTTGGGAGAGAGCCTCCAAGAGTTGGGGGGTGAAGTGAAGACCGGCAGTGGGAGCGGCCGCCGATCCCAGCCGGGCAGCGAAGACGGTCTGATACCGCTCCGGGTCCGGTAGGGACCGGTTGATATAAGGGGGAAGCGGCACCTCTCCCGCTTCCTCCACCAAGTCCTCCACCTCCCCCCGACCGGTCAACACCAGCTCTGCCACTCCCTCCTCGGGGCCGGATACCAACTCCGCCCGAAGCGGGCCGAAATCCAGGGCGCTTCCCGGGCGAAGGCGGCGGGCCGGACGCACCAGCGCCTCCCACCGCTCCGGGGAGAGACGGCGCAGCAGCAAGGCCTCCACCTTTCCTCCCGTTCCGACCCTTCGGCCCAGAAGACGGGCGGCCCGTACCCTGGTTCGGTTAACCACCAACAGGTCGCCCTCTTCCAGGAGGTCGGCCAACTCCAAAAAGGTACGGTGGGAGAAAGTACGGGTGTCAAAGAGGCGTGAGGCGTGTCGGGGTTCGATCGGGGTCTGCGCCACTGCCTCCGGCGGAAGGGCATAGTCCAGCTCGACGGTGAGCATCTAACTAGAAATCAAACCAATCGGAGCTGGGAGTCGGCCGGAGGCGTCAGCCCCAGATGCAGGTAGGTCCCTTCGGTAGCGACTCTTCCCCGCGGGGTCCTCTGCAAAAGCCCCGCCTGCAAGAGGTAGGGCTCGTAGGCCTCCTCCACCGTCTCCGGCTCCTCTCCGACCGCGATGGCCAGGGTTCCCAACCCCACCGGGCCACCCCCGAATTTGTGTACTACCGACTCCAGGATGGCCCGATCGACCTTGTCCAGCCCCAGTTCGTCCACCTCCAGCATGGCGAGCGACTGTCGGGCTACCCCGGCCGTTATCGATCCGTCTGACCGGGCAATCGCATAGTCGCGGACCCGCGCCAAGAGCCGATTGGCCACCCGGGCAGTACCCCGGCTGCGCCCCGCGATGGTCTCCGCTCCGGCATTGGTGATCTCCACCCCCAGAATTCTTGCCGAGCGGACCACTATCTGGCGGAGGTCTTCAGCCGAGTAGTAATCGAACCGCTCGATGATCTGAAAGCGATCGCGCAAAGGAGCTGAGATCATCCCTAAGCGGGTGGTGGCGCCCACCAGGGTGAAGGGCTCCAGGTTGAGCCGGTAAGTAGTGGCGCCCACCCCTCTTCCCACCACGATATCCAGCGCGTAGTCCTCCATAGCCGGATACAAGACCTCTTCCACCATCCGGGAAAGGCGGTGAAGTTCGTCCACAAAAAAAATCTCGCCTCTTTCCAAGCCGGAGAGAATGGAGGCCAGATCCCCCGGTCGATCCAGAGCGGGGCCGGAGGTTCTGCGCATCGTTACCCCCAGTTCGTGGGCGATTACTCCCGCCATGGAGGTCTTTCCCAACCCCGGGGGACCCGAGAAAAGCACATGTCCCATGGGAGTACCCATCTTGGCGGCTGCCTCTATGGAGATCTGCAGCCGTTCCTGCATGAGGGTCTGGCCAATGAACTCCCCCAAATACCGGGGACGCAGCGTGGCCTCTATCTCCGATTCCCCTTTGGCGGGCTGATGGGCGACCACCCGCTCCTCTTTCATCTCCCCAACTCCCGAAGCGCCGACTTCAACTGCTCCTCAAAGGAGGCGCGATGATCAATACCCTCCGTTGCGCCCCGGATCTCATGGCTGCGATAGCCGAGACCGGAGAGCGCCTCCCACAGGTCGGTGGAGCGGGAAGCGCCTTCCAACACATTGGCTTCGGAGGCTTCCAGCTTTCCTTTGAGATCCAGGATCAGCCTTTGGGCGGTCTTTTTCCCGACTCCGCTCACTCTGGTAAAAGCGGCCACATCCTCTTGGCGAACAGCTTCCCGGACAGCTTCGGTACCCAGGGTGGACAAAACCGCCAAAGCCATTTTCGGTCCCACCCCTTGGGCAGAGAGCAACACCCGGAACAGATCGCGCTCCTCCGAACGGACAAACCCGAACATTCTCATTCCCTCACTCCATATCTGGAGGTGCGTGCTGATCACCATCTCCCTTCTGTCCGTGGGGAGGCTCTCAACCGCAGAGGGTGACATCACCACCTCGTATCCCACTCCTCCCACATCAATGATGATCCCCTCGGGTCTTCTCTCGGTCAGCGTTCCCCGCAAAGATCCGATCACGACACGAGTTCCAGATGCAGATGCTGGAGGTGGCAAACCGCCACTGCCACTGCGTCAAAAGCGTCATGAGGCAAACCGTTCTCGGGGATTGCCAGAGTTTTTCGCAAAGACCGCTGGACTGCGTACTTGGTGGCCGCCCCATCGCCGGTCACGATCTTCTTGATGGTGCTGGGGGTGTACTCCTGGACAGATATTCCCGCCTCTGCGGCGCCCAGCATCACCACCCCGCAGGCTCTTTCCACCGCCGAGGCTGCGGACCGGTTTCCCTTGATATAGACCTTTTCCATAGCCAGAGCGCCCGGCTGGTATCGCCTGATGACATCCGAAAGATCGCTCGACAGCTCTTGCAGCCGGCGTTCGATCCGCCACTTCACAGGCGTGCTGATCACCCCCATTACGATCACGCGATGGGGGCTGCCTCGGCTTACCACCGCATAACCGGTGCGGGCCAATCCAGGATCTACTCCCAATACCAACACCTAGAGGGAGTGTAAAGAAAGAGCGGCGCTTATACCGGCCTTTCATCTCGAAGTACCCCTCCCTTCACCGGATCACTTGCCCGCCAAAGCCTCCAAGACCTGGTCGCTGATCTCGAAGTTGGAGAAAACGCTCTGGACATCGTCCAGGTCTTCCAGGGCGTCCACCAACCGCAGTACCCGGGGGGCGGTGCGCTGATCCACCGCCACCTCCGAGATGGGCAGCTGGGTAACCTCCGCCGACTCGACCGCCAAACCCGACTCCTCCAAGGCGGCTCGCACCCCGGCCATGGCCCCGGGCGAGGTGATCACCTCCCAGGAGTCGCCTGTCTCGCGTATGTCCTCTGCGCCTGCTTCCAACGCCGTCAACAGCACCTCGTCCTCCTCTCCGGCCGCGGAGATCAGACCCTTGGGTTGAAAAAGATACCCCACCGACCCAGGCTCTCCCAGGTTCCCCCCGTTCCGGGTAAACGCCGCCCGCACATCGGAGGCGGCCCGGCGACGGTTGTCGGTGAGCACTTGTACGTACACCGCCACTCCTCCGGGGGCGTACCCCTCATACCACATTTCGTCGTAGGCCACTCCGGCGGTCTCGCCGGAGCCCCGCTTGATCGCCCGGTCGATATTGTCGTTGGGCATGGAGGAGGCTTTGGCCTTGGCCACAGCCGCCGCCAGTGCATAGTTGGCGTCGGGATCTCCCCCACCTTTGCGCGCCTCCGACTCGATGACTCGAGCCAGTTTGCTGAAGAGCTGCCCACGCGCCGCGTCCTGACGACCTTTGCGATGTTTGATGTTCGCCCACTTGGAATGGCCAGCCATCGCGCTCTACTCCCCTCCGCCTTCCAGCCATAGACGGTGAATGCGGGAGTCTCCGGTCAACTCCGGGTGAAAAGCAGAAGCCACCAGTCGACCGGAGCGCACCATCACCGGGCGGTCTCCCACCTGGGCCAGAACCTCCACTTCGCCACCGACCTTCTCCACCCACGGCGCCCGGATAAACACCCCGCGGAAAGGCCGCTCCAAACCCTTCACGTCCAATTCCATCTCAAAAGACTCGTTTTGTCGTCCAAACGCGTTGCGGCGAACCACCACATCCAACCCTCCCAAAAGCGGCTGGTCTCCCTCGACGATGGAAGCCGCCACCAGGATCATGCCCGCACAGGTGGCCAGAGTGGGAAGACCCTCGGCCAAAGCGGTACGCAAGGGCCGCAGCAACCCGAACCGCTTTGTGAGGCGACCGATGGTGGTCGACTCGCCGCCCGGTATCACCAACCCGTCCAGTCCCTCCAAGTCTTGTGGTAGGCGCACCCCTCGCACAGAGACGCCCAAACGCTCTAGAGCCCACCGATGTTCCCGCACATCCCCCTGGATGGCCAGTACCCCTATGGTGGGCGGCATGGTCACCAACCCCGGGAGGCCAAACGCTCTGTTGCTTCCAGGGTTCCTATCTCGATGCCCGCCATGGGTTCCCCCAAACCCCGCGAGGCCTCGGCCACCACCCCGGGGTTGTCCCAAAGAGTGGTTGCCTCCACAATGGCGGCGGCGTAGGCGGCAGGTTGGGAACTCTTAAAGATGCCACTGCCCACGAACACCCCGTCACAGCCGAGCGCCATCATCAGGGCCGCGTCGGCAGGGGTGGCAATCCCTCCCGCCGCGAAGTTGACTACCGGCAGGCGGCCCAGTTCGGCCACCTCCCTCACCAGTTCCGGAGAGACCCTCATCGCCTGAGCCTGGCGAACCTGCTCCGCGTCGGACAGACCTGCCAGGGCCTTGATCTGGCTGGTGATAGCCCGCATGTGGCGAACCGCTTCCACCACATTGCCGGTGCCGGCTTCGCCTTTGGTGCGGATCATGGCCGCTCCCTCTGCCATTCGTCGCAAACCCTCTCCCAGATCGCGGGCCCCGCACACAAAGGGAGTGGTGAAAGGCCACTTGTCCACATGGTTCTCTTCGTCGGCGGGGGTGAGCACCTCCGACTCGTCAATGTAGTCCACCCCCAACTCCTCCAAGACCCTGGCTTCCAGGAAATGACCGATCCGGCATTTGGCCATCACCGGAATGGTCACCGCCTTCATGATCTCGGTCACCTTGCCGGGATTGGCCATCCGGGCCACCCCTCCCTCTTTGCGAATATCGGCCGGAACCCGTTCCAGGGCCATCACCGCCACCGCTCCCGCGTCCTCGGCGATACGTGCCTGATCGGCCGTGACCACATCCATGATCACCCCGCCTTTGAGCATGTCAGCGAGTCCCCGCTTCACCAACTGGGTACCGGTCTTCATTCCGTTGCTCTGTTCCATCCGCCTAATCGTACCAACCTTGCGCTTTTCGATGGCCACATATTCCTACTCTGCTTGGGAAGGATCGGACTTCAACCACTTTGGCGAATCACCCTCTCATAGCACTCCCGATAGGCCGGGCCGACCTTATTCCAGGCATAACGGCCGGCCCGCTCCTGTCCCGCCGCCGACAGGCGGTCCGACACCGAGGGGCATGCCAAGACCTCCCCGACTTGCTCTACCAGTCCCATCACGCTCCCGGTCGCAAAAAACCTCACCGCCGAACCGGCCACATCCCGAAAGGAACGCAGGTCGGATGCAACCACCGCGCAACCCGCGGCCATCGCCTCCACCAGCACAATCCCGAAACTTTCCCCGCCCAGGTTGGGAGCGACGTAGATCTCCGCCGACCGAAGGGTCTGCTCTTTTACTTCCGAGCTAACCCTGCCCAGGAAGGTGGTTCCCTCGGGCGGGTTCGGACGATCGGCGCCCATCACCACCAGTTCGGCGTGGGGATGGCGATCCCTGATCAGCGGCCAGCCCTCCAACAAAAGGGTAAGGCCTTTGCGAGGGTCATCCCGACCCAAAAACACCACTCTTCCTCTCCGACGCTCCACTTCGCCCTGCCCGGCCGCCATCTCGATCCCATTGGGGATAATCCGTTCCGGTCGCCATCCGGCCGGCAGGGAGTCCGCGGCCTGACCGCTTACGGCCGTAACCATGGTGCGGGGCTCGGCCAGGGATCGCACCCAGGGACGCAAGCCGCGGTAGAGGGCGCGAACCCAGCCTGGCGGATCAGCGTGGAAAGTGGCGACCTTGGGACCCGGGGAACGCAATGCCGACAGGCCCACCCTGGGCATCAACGGCTCATGGATATGTGCTACATCTCCCCAGCGGATGGTCTCTCTCATCCGGGCGGGCACGCCCGGCCACAAGGAGATAGGCGCCACCGACCGGTTGGCCCGAATGCGTACCACCCGGCCCACCGCCACACCCGGCCGGCCTTTGGGCAAGAGTGGTGCAATCACCCGCACCTCGTCACCCTGGCCTCTCAGCCAATCGGCCAGTCCCAGCACCTGTGACTGCACACCTCCCTCATGAGTCAAATCGTAGGGAGAGACCAGACAGACCCTCATCGCCGGGAACTAGGCCCGGTCCGAGGGCCAGTTGGGTTGGAGAAGATGCCATTGCTCGGGAGCAACACGGATCAGATCCTCAAAGGCATCCGCCATGAGCTGCGCCCCGCGGCGAAGCCTGTCGCGCAGGTTCCCTTCTCGGGGAATCGCCAAAGGTGGTCTGAGAACCACCCTATAGCGATTTTTCTCGCAATAGACGGCCACGGGAAGCACCGGGCGTCCGGAGCGAATCCCCAACAGCAAGGGGCCGGCCGGCAAGGTGGTTTCCTCACCGAAGAACCGAACCGCTACGCCCCTTCCGGTTAGGTCCCGGTCGGACAGCAGACACACTGCTGTGCGGGTGGACAGCTTTTTCTCCAAGATGGAAAAGAGTCCCTTACGGACAAATTCCACCTTCACCCGCGACAACGCCCTCACCTGGGAAAACCAGTCCCTGATATAGGAGTTGGCCAAATTCTCGGCCACAGCCACCACCTCCAGATCCATGTCCCAGACCGCCACCCCGGCCATTTCCCAGTTGCCGAGATGGGGTAGCACCACCACCACCCCCTTGCCATCCGCGATGGCTTCGATGAGCAGATGAAGTCCCTTGATCTCAAATCGTTCGCTCACCCGCCTCACATTGCGCGGTCCCGCCCACAGGGACTCCCCCCAATAACGCCCGTAGCTGGAAAACATCCTTCTCACCGCCGCCGGGCGGCTGCCGAGGGCCGCTTCCAACCCGGTGCGATGGACATGACGCCCGGCCATCCGCCGACGACCGGGAAGCGCCAGATAGGCGCCCAGCCCCGCCGCGGCGCCCAAACGCTGCACCACCGCCAAAGGCAAGAACCCCATAACACCGGACGCCACTCTGACGCCCCAATAGACAAGCTGGGCTTTCACCGCTTCAGTTCTCCGTAAGCAATCACGAACCGGCGCAGGGCCGATATCCAACACAGGGTGGTCATCACCCACAACATGGGCTCCACCCACCCGGTGAGCAACCCCAAGGTAAAGAGAATCACCCTCTCCGCCCGACCCATAAAGCCACCGGTTCCCTTCAGCCCCTCCGCCTCGGCCCGGGCGCGCAGGTAGGGAATCATCAGGGCGCCACTCACCGAAAGAACGATCAGCATCAGGGTCAGCGGCTCTCCGGCGCGGGCCACCGCCAACCCCGAAAAGCAAGCCACCTCTCCCAAACGGTCCACCGAGGCATCCAAAAAGGCGCCCCGCTTGGTTACCTTGTCCGCCGCCCGGGCCAACGTCCCGTCCAGACCGTCAATGGCTCCCCCGGCCAAAGCGATCACCGAGCCGGCGACCAGGAATTCCAGTGCAATGAGCACCGCCCCCAAAATGGTAACTCCCAACCCGAAGAAGGTGAGTGCGGCAGGGCTCACCCGTCGGCGGTGGAGAAAGCGGCCAACCGGATCCAGAACCCTTCTCAGGCGAGGGCGCACCCATTTATCAATCACGGTTCCATCACGCTAGCAAACTCTCCGAACAACTGGCACTCATCCGCCTTGACCAAGCAACGACCTATCCACACCTCTTGAATTTAGGCTGATGTGAAAAGGAAAGTAGCTCTCAGCCTCAAACAGCAAATGCCGATCAACGTTTCCGGAGCCGTCTATTGAGGGATTCCCGTTGCCGCAACTGTTCCAGGACACCCTGAGGCTCCTAGCAGAAATCTGTTCTCCATAAAGCCCTATGTGGCGGCCTGGCGAGATCTATGAATCGGGTCCCCTGGATTTCGACATCCTGGGCGTGTTGAGCCAGTGCACGGAGATCTTTGAGATCGATGGTGAATACGGCGCCGTCGGTCTCGGCCCTAGCGACCACGATTGCGTCCACCGCGGAACCTCGGCGCGGGCCCATGCTTGGGCGGAAGGCTCGCCGACCTTTTGGACCAACTCAGCAAGGCAGTGGGAAAGCTGGCGGCGGGAGAGCGCCCGGTACGCACTTCTCGAACATCAGAGCTTCACAGCCGTACCAGTTGGCGTACGATCTGCGAATCGCGCCATCCGGCTATTTTGCGGATGCAAACCGTAGGCGGCAGCGGAATGGAGCCCCGGCGACTCCGCTATCCTGAAATCACCTGGTTATCTCGGAGGAGACCGCTTGTCATCCGATTCGATTCGCACTATAGCCCTGATTGGCCACGGCGGGAGTGGCAAGACTTCCCTGGCTGAGGCTCTCTTATACACCGCCGGGGTTACCACCCGGCTGGGTTCGGTGGACCGGGGCACCACCTTGTTGGACCACGAGCCCGAAGAAGAGGAACGAAGACTCTCCCTCAACCTGTCAGTCGCCTCCTTCAAGTGGGATGGGTGCAAAATAAATTTGATCGACACCCCCGGGTACGCCGACTTCGCGGGCGACGCCCGCTCCGCCATCCGAGTAGCGGATCTCGCTCTGTTCGTGGTCTCGGGAGTGGACGGCGTGGAAGTGCAGACCGAGCTCATGTGGAAAGTGGCCACCGAGGAAGGCACCCCCCGGGCAGTGTTCGTCACCAAGCTCGACCGGGATCGATCCTCTCTCAATCGCACTCTGGCCGAGTTGCGCGAGGCATTCGGCAAGGGGATCGCGCCTTTGGTGATCAACGTAGGAGCCGAATCCGACTTGAGAGGCGTGGCGCGGGTCACCTCCGGCCAGGTAGAACTCTATGAGGAGGACAATCCCCGGGGAAAGGTCGCTCCCGAAGCGCCACCCGAAGTGGCGCCGGTTCTGGAAGAAGCACACAGCGATTTGGTGGAGTCGGTGGTGGAGACCGACGATGACCTGATGACCGCCTATTTCGAAGGAGAGGAACCCGAACACAAAGTGATCGTGTCCGTCATCCGGGAAGCCATGTTGGCCGGAGAGATCTTCCCGGTGCTGGCAGGTTCCTCAAGTCGGCTGATCGGCATTGATGTCTTGGCCGACTTTCTCAAGAATTTTGCTCCCACCCCGTTGGAACGGCCCGTTCCTCCCCTCGCCGAGGGCGCCTTGAAGATATCGGACGACGGCCCCGCCGTCGCGTACGTCTTCAAGACGATCGGCGACCCCTACGTGGGACGCATCTCTATCGTGCGGGTGTTCAGCGGGTCTTTTCAGGCCGACGACAACCTGGAGTTGGCAGGGGGCCCGACGGTGCGAGCCAGTAACTTGTTTTTTCTCCAGGGCCGCAACTCCGTCCCGACCGACCGGGTGCTATGTGGCGATGTGGCGGCGGTGGCCAAGGTGGACACGGCCACCACCGGCGCTACTTTTCGCTCCCCCGGAGCAGATGCGGTGATCCTCCCGGTGGTCTATCCCAAGCCGGTGATGGAGCTGGCGATATTCCCCCGTTCGACCCAAGACGAGGAAAAACTCTCCACCGCCCTCCAGCGGGCGGTGGAGGAAGACCCCACCCTGGCGGTGGAGCGGCGGTCAGAAACCGGAGAAACCATCCTGGCCGGATTGGGAGACGTCCATCTGGATGTAACCCTGGCTCGTGTCGACCGCAAATTCGGTGTACAGGTTGATACCGCCCTGCCCAAGATCCCCTATCGGGAAACCATCAAGGGAATGGCCGCAGCCGAAGGGAAACACAAGAAGCAAACCGGGGGACGCGGGCAGTTCGGAGTGGCTTTTGTGCGGTTCGCCCCCAAACAGGAGGGAGAGGGATATGAGTTCATCGACTCCATAAAGGGAGGGTCCATACCTCGCCAGTACATATCGGCGGTGGACAAGGGAATTCAAGAGGCCTTCGCGCGGGGCGTCTTCGCCGGATACCAGGTCATTGATGTGTCAGCCGAGGTGTACGACGGAAAATATCACTCCGTGGATTCCGACGAATTGTCCTTTCGCATGGCCGGAATCGCCGCAGTACGGACAGCCGCTCCCGATCTTGGTCCCGTGCTGTTGGAGCCCATCACACAATTGTCTGTAAAAGTTCCCGAAGAGTACACCGGTGACGTAATTGGGGACATCAACTCCAAGCGGGGCCGGGTGTTCGGCATGGATACTGACGGATCGCTGCGGGTTATCTCCGCCGAAGTCCCCATGGCCGAAGTCCAACGCTACGCGGTGGACCTTCGCTCCATGACGAGTGGGCGCGGCACTTTCGAGTTAGCCTTCAGCCACTATGCCGAAGTCCCACATCAGGAAGCCCAAAGGGTGATCGCCGCTGCTCAGAAAGACGATAAATAGCGTATGGGCGATAACGCTCGGATTCTGTACGGAGACCGTGAGTTAGAGCTTCCCCTGGTAGAGCCAAGTCGCGGAGACAGGGGGATAGACATCTCCCGACTGCGGTCGGAGTTGGGGCTGATCACCGTAGATCGAGGATTCGCCAACACCTCCGAAAATCCCAGTTCCGTCAGCTATGTGGATGGTGAGCATGGATCGCTGAGCTACCGCGGATATCCGATCGAAGAACTGGCCGGCCGGGTGAGCTTTCTGGAGGTTGTCTGGCTGCTGCTGTACGAGGAACTTCCCTCTCGCGGCCAGCTCGACCGGTTCGAGGATGAGATCCGCCATTACGCCGGCGTCCGACCCTACATGGATGACTTTCTCGATGTTTTCCCGCCCACGGCCGATCCGATGTCCACTCTGGCGGCTGGGGTGCTGGCCATGGCCGGCCGCCACCCTGAGGCCTCCCAATCCAACCAGCCGGAGGGGTGGGAAAAGGCGGCTCGTATCCTCCTGGCCGAGATTCCCATGCTGGCCGCGCTCATCAACCGCCGCCGGCTGAGGCTGGCGCCCATCCGCATTCGAGAAGACCTTTCCTATACCGACCGGTTTTTTCATACCGCCTTGGCCCCTTCCGAGTCGGCGCCCCTTCCCACCCGCGAAGAGCTGGCAGTGTTGGAGATGTTGCAGATTCTCCATGTCGACCATGGTCAGAACTGCTCGTCGTCGGCGGTGCAACTGGTGGGCTCGGGCCAGGCCAGTATTTTCGCGTCCATCGCCGCGGGGATCAGCGCCCTCTCCGGGCCGCTTCATGGAGGCGCCAACCGGGCGGTGCTGGAGATGCTGGAGAACTTGGAGGCTGAAGGAGGAGATGTCCAGCTAGCCCTGCATCGAGCCAAAGACCGCTCCGACCCATTCAAGCTGATGGGTTTCGGACACCGCGTGTACCGGAACTTCGACCCCAGAGCGAAGATCATCAAAGAGACGGCCGGAAAGGTGCTGTCCAGTCTGGGCAAGGACGATCCTCTGCTGCAACTGGCCAACGAACTGGAGGCGGCGGCGCTGGCCGATGAATACTTTGCCAAGCGGAGGCTCTACCCCAACGTCGACTTCTATTCGGGGTTCCTCTATCGGGCGCTGGGTTTCCCCACCGACATGTTCACGGTGCTTTTCGCGGTAGGCCGACTGCCGGGATGGCTGGCCCACTGGAGAGAGATGGCTAGCAATCCCAAAAGCCGCATCTTTCGTCCGCGCCAGGTGTATGTGGGCAGAACCGAGCGGAGGCTATCAGAAGGCCCCTGAGCAAAACTGCCCCGTTATGGCTGGGGTGGTTCCAGTTCCTCTATGTAGACGTCCGAGCAAAGCTCTCCCCTCACCCCGTCTATCTCTACCAGCGCCCGACGCCGCGGCGGGCTTTCGGGAGAGTAGACGATCACCTGCCAACGGGGCCGAGACCGCATTCCTGTAAAACTCACCGCCACCGAGGCATGGCCCACCCCAAAGGGAACCGCTCCCGCCGCCCCCCTCAAAGCGCCGGCCTGATCGAGGGAAAGAGGCCACGCCGCCCACCAGTGATAGGCGCCTATCACCACCAGGAGGGCAACCGTTATCCACAAACCGGGCGTCGAAAGGGCCAATCCAGCCAAGATCGCCGCCATGGCCAGGTATACCCACCCCGCCCGTCGGCGGCGACGGGGATCGGGAAACCGATAGGGACCCACCGCCCCTGAGTCAAGGTCATCGGGTACCGACTCGGCCCGGGCCAAATCCTCGGGGATAACTATCCCTTCGCTTCCCCGATGGCTCACAGTTTCTGATCAGGAAGGCCGGTGGGAGGAAGAGCTTCCTCCGCCAGGCGGTCGACGGCCTCGGTGAGCGGAACTGCCCTTTGCTCTCTTTTCTCCCCGTAGCGGCGCACACCCACCGTCGCGTTTCCCACATCCTGGTCCCCCACCACCATCACCACCGGGTGCTTGGAAGTCATTGCCCGCCGGATCTTTTCCCCCAGTCGATCGGACGAAGAATCCACCTGTGGCCGCAGACCTGCCGAACGCAGCCGCTCCCCCACCTGTCTCGCATATTCAAGATGGCGATCAGCCACCGGTACCACCGTCACCTGTATCGGGGCCAGCCACAGCGGAAATGCGCCTGCGTAGTGTTCTACCAATACCCCAAAGAAGCGTTCTATAGACCCGGCTTTGGCGCTGTGGATCATCACCGGTCGACGAAAGGCATTGTCGGAATCGGCGTATTCCAGCCCAAAGTTCTCGGGAAGAGCGAAGTCGACCTGGATGGTGGACATCTGCCACCGTCTGCCGATGGCATCCCGGACGTTAATGTCTATCTTGGGCCCGTAGAATGCTCCCTCGCCCTCCGCGACCCGATGGGACACGCCTCCCTTCTGAAGTGACTCCAGCAACGCTTTCTCCGCCGCGTCCCACAAAAGCGGGTCTCCCACGAATTTGTCGGGGCGGGTGGAGAGGTCGGCCTCGAATTCCAAAAAGCCGAAATCCCGCAGCCAGTTGAGCACAAAGAGAAGATGCATGTCCAGCTCGACCGGTAACTGCTGGCGTGTGCAGAAAGTGTGGGAATCATCCTGGGTGAATCCCCGGGCGCGCAGCGCGCCGTGAATTACTCCCGAACGTTCGTAGCGATACACCGAGCCCAATTCGGACAGCCGCATCGGCAAGTCCCGGTAGGAACGGCCCCGGCTTCCGTAAATAAGCACATGAAACGGGCAGTTCATTGGTTTTACCAGATATTCCTCCCCACCATCCAGCACCATCATCGGATACATGTAGTCCGAATAGAAATCGAGGTGGCCGGAAGTCTCCCAGAGTTGGCTGCGGGCCAGATGCGGAGAGAAGACGAACTCGAACCCGTAGCGTTCATGGAGCCTGCGGCTGTGGTCTTCCATCAGCTTTCTGATCATGCCACCCTTGGGATGCCAAACCATGAGTCCCGCGCCCAGTTGTCGGGGAAAAGAGAACAGGTCCAAGGCCGGGCCGAGCTTTCGATGATCACGCCGTTCCGCTTCTTCCAGACGGTGCAGGTAGTCGTTGAGAGCTTGGGTCGATTCCCATGCCGTGCCGTAGATTCTCTGCAACTGCGGGTTATTTTCGTCTCCCCTCCAATAAGCCCCCGAAGCGCGCAGCAGCTTGACCGCTTTTAGCCGTCCAGTGGAGGGCACATGTGGTCCGCGGCACAAATCGACAAATCCGTTGTTGCTATAGATGGTTACCGCTTCTCCTTCCGCCACTTCGGAGGTATCGACCGACTCGATTATCTCCAGCTTGAAAGGATGCGACTTAAACATCTCCAATGCCTCGGACCGACTTATCGACTGACGCGTGAAAGGCTGGTCGGCAGAGATCAACTCAGAAATTTTCTCTTCCAGTCGAGACAAATCCTCAGGCGCAAAGGGACGGTCAATCCCAAAGTCGTAGTAGAAGCCATCTTCGATGGGAGGCCCGATCGCGAAAGTGGATCCCGGGTAAAGATCCAGTACCGCCTGGGCCAACACATGAGCAGCAGAGTGTCGCAAAACCTCCCGACCCTCTTCGGTTTGGTCGGTGATGATCCGAAGTTTCCCCGACTTTTCCAAGGGACGGGTGAGATCCAAAAGCTGGTCGTCCAGTTGTACCGCCACCGCCACCCTGGCCAGTCCGGCCCCGATCCCCTGGACCAAATCCCAGCCGGTAACACCCGACTCACCCATTCTCAGGCTGCCGTCGGGCAACTCCCATTGCAACATCAAGTTTCTCTCCGCAAGTCCACAGAAAGGGTACCCTCTCGAATCGTCTCTTTATTCGACTCCAGTTGATGGAGATAAGAACGGTCGGTGTGGTCATGACGGAACCCCATGGACCGATACATGTTCACGGCCGGAATGTTGGCGGCATCAACATACAGGACGCACGCCTGAGCATGATGATGGCTGTACATGTGGCGAATTCCTTCCAGCAAGAGCGCCCTGCCCAGACCTTTTCCCTGATAGCCGGGGATAACTCCGATCACATAGATCTCCCCCGCTCTAGAGGATGGCACCTTGGTCCAACAGAAGCCGGCCAGCACATCGCCGTCCCAGGCCATCCGCAAGCCTTCGGAGGAGAACCAGGGACGACGGCGACGACGGTCCAGGTCGGCCACTCCCCAGCTTCCATTCTCGGGATGGCCGGAGAAAGCCCGGTTGTTACCTTCCAGCCACGCCGCCTCGTCAACCCCTTCTCGAAGACCTCGCACCTCTATGCCGGGAGGAAATTTTGGCGCTTCCGGAAGGGGAAGGGGCGCCCGCATGTGATATAGCTCCCTTTCCAACCCGAAGCCAGCCGCCTCCGCAGCCCGGACAACCTCGGGGACATACGCCCACAGGCGAATGCTCCGTCCGCCCCGGCCGCCCACTTCCTGACCGGCCGCCTGCAAAAAACCGCGGAGGAGCGAAGGGTTGCGGTAGTCGGGATGGACAGCTGCCTCGACCGTCCAGAGTTCCTCGTCTTCGCCCAAAATCGCCAGATACGCAACAATGCTTCCCGAGCCATCCTCTGCCACTAGTCCGGGGGGGAAAGCGCCAGTGTCGAGAAGGGGATCGACTAAATAAAAGTGCTTGCGCTCCCCCAAAGCCGGGTGGCGGTCATGTTCTTCGATGTTAGCGATCAGGGCTTCCAAAGCAGCCCTATCGCTCTGCAGATCAACGCGACGCAGGTTCGACATTGTCACCCACTTTCAAGATGCCACAACGCTGATCACGCCAAACCCTTAACCCGAAGAATGTCGGAATTAGGATGATGAGGCGTGCGCGGTGGGCGCTACTGGGATCGAACCAGTGACCTCTGCCGTGTGAAGGCAGCGCTCTCCCGCTGAGCTAAGCGCCCTCTTCCCTAGCGGGGGAAATGTTTCTAGCTGTTCCTCGTCATGAGCGACTTCGGGCAATTCCGCTTTTCCCCAGCACCGCAGCCGAGACACCCATCTCCCGCCACGCCTTGTAAGAAATGCCCCGGCGATCCGAGTAGGACTTGACCACCTTGACAAACTCTGACTCCAACGCTTCGATGTTGACCGGATCTTGATATTGCGACAGACGCTGTTCAGCATCGATACGTTTTTGGATCAAAGCCAGCCTTTGAATCTGATCCGATTCCATATCAAGCTGCGCCTGTACCGATTCAAGTTCCTGCTGAGGAGTCTTACGACGTCCCCGGCGGCCTGCAGTTGTTTGCATCCCTTCCAAGTATCCCCGCACAGCTCTGGTCTCAGCACGGGCAACGGCTCGAGCTTCTCTTACTTCAGGAGAAAGGTTTCTCCGTTTGTCCATATTGCGTAACTCCCTCTTAATGGCCTAGTAACTAACTAAAGCGATATTAGCACGTCCGAAAAAGTACAAAACGGACGGAAGACGATCAATATGCCGAGGTTCTCATAACCCTTCCCTTAGGGGATGAAAAAAGACTATTTCCACACGCTGACCTGGCAATAATCCCTAAAACCGTCCACCACGGTAACAACGTTCGTCTTCTCGTAACCCCTCGCACCGCAACCTCAACGGGGAGTCTGTGTCCTGCTGCTATGGATGGGAAGGCGAGAATCGTCACCACTCCGGCATCTCAAAATGCCTACCTAGTCGGTGGGGGCAAATTACCTTTGCCCCCAGCCGTCTTTCCGTCGGATGAACCAGGGGTGGGCCCTAGTGGAATTGAACCACTGACCTCTTCCGTGTCAGGGAAGCGCTCTCCCTCTGAGCTAAGGGCCCATCGGAAACCCCTCATCCCGGAGGCGACGTCCGGAATCGAACCGGAGTAACGGGTTTTGCAGACCCGTGCCTAATCCACTCGGCCACGTCGCCGTGTTTTTCTCTGCCCAGGCAGGAAATCACTGACGAGCGGAAGACGGGGCTCGAACCCGCGACCTCAACCTTGGCAAGGTTGCGCTCTACCAGCTGAGCTACTTCCGCGCCTCAGCCAGTATAACCCACTCTCACCAGCCGGTCGATCCGAATCCAGCCTCACCGCGTGCGGTTGTGTCCAAACGGTCTGTCACCACCAGACGGACCGAGGGAACAGCCACCACCATGAACTGGGCTATGCGATCACCCCGGGCAAACCGAACACATTCGGTCGAAAGGTTGACCAGTATCACCGACACTTCTCCCCTGTAGCCGGAATCTATCAATCCGGGGCTGTTCACCACCCCTATCCCCAACCGTTCGGCCAACCCGCTACGGGGCAGCACCAAGCCTGCGTATCCATCAGGAATCGCGAATGCCAGCCCGGTCGGCAGCTTGGCCCGCTGTCCGGGAGACAGTTCCACATCAACCGCGGTAGCCAAATCGAAGGCGGCATCCCCCGGATGGGCAGCCCGGGGTATAGATACTTCTTCATCCAGTCTGAGAACGCTAAGCTTTAGTGGTTGCATAGTGGAAGTCGGGCGGACAACCACAAAAGTAGGTGCGCTTGTCCAACCGTAACTTTACTGTGCGGCGAGAGAAGCCGCGCGGGCGTCACCTCCCGCCCAGCAAGCAACGCCGTTCCGGACCACGCGAGAGCCCCCGAGGACGGAGTTCTGATCGTCACGCTCCGCTGGACACGACCTTCCAAGTCGATCAGCAGGAAACCCCACCTGAACCGGGCACTCGGGAAACCCCACGTGACCCGGATACCTCTTACCTCGACCAAGGAAATTTCAACCAAAACGGGGCCTTCCCGGCTCTGGACAGGCCACACCACCCGGCATCCCGGGACAACAGCCGTCGGATGAGCCCCAACGGAACAGTCACCCACTCTTTCTCAACAGCAGTGCCCGTGGATGTCCTTCCCCGGGAAGAGACTGAACAAAAATACAACCTGACCGAGGCTGCCATCCACCACATGTGGAACACGCCCGAACCCCACCTATCCCTTCCCAGCCTACAACCTCATTCATCACACACTCTCCGGCAGATGACCGCCCGTCGGTCACGCACCGGCATATGGACGACTCTCACGCTGGCAGTGATAGTCGCCGTTCTTACCGCCGGAGCGCTAGTGGTATTTGGCGGCGCCGAACAGGCCGAACTGCATATGGCGGTGAGAAACTCGGCCTCGATCGCCGCCGGATCAGTGAACGACAGCCTTGCCACCCTGGACTCTCTGCGAGGGGGAAGTTCTTTCACCCCCGAACTTGTCGCGTCGATCTCCGAACTGGGTGCCGCCTCGCGTGGCTTGGTGGAATCTGCCGCGGGCCTTCCCACCAATGATTCCTCACTTGCGGAGGTACGGATGTCGGCTACCGCTCTTGCCGGTCGTATCTCCCGCCTGGGAGAAACCTTCGGCGCCGCCTTTGCCTATCGGGGAAAAATAGCACCCCATCTAATGCCCCCCTCCCTGACGGACCCTTTGGAAATAGCCAATCTGGCGGATAATGCGACCTTGCTGACCGCCTGGCAATCCCAACTCGAACAAGCTGCCGCTACTCCGCCCAGCCAGCCGCGGCTCCTGCAAAACCACCAAGCCCTGGAAGCGACCTTGCCCTACATATCAGTGCATCGTCAAGCCTATTCCGATGCGATTGGCAATGGCCAGCCGGAACAGGCCACTGCCGCATTATCACAAATCGCATCGTTGCTCTTGGCGATCGGCCAGGATCTCGACCGGGCTATCAGCGAAATCGCCGAAATGTCCACAAGCGAGATACAGTCTCTCCGCGTCGACCTTCAGAGTCTGTCGGCAGGAACTTGAAGAACCTGACCGGGGGTGAGCACCTTGGATTGCAGCCCGTTTAGCGACACGAGTTCCGCTATCACGACCCGCAGATCGGCGCTCTCCGGTGAAAACCGGTCAGCGATTTCCCACAGTGTGTCTCCGGGGGTCACCACCACCAACTCCATCTCCGGATCTTCCGAGGCGCTAACCCCTTCTTCCTGAAACGTCAAGAGCAAGGCCCCGGCGATCAGAACCATCAAAAATCCCAACGAAAGGGCTCGCAACCCTAACCACGAATCAGCAGTTCTCGAACGCATGTTCGGTTATTATATAGAACATATGTTCGACAGCCAAACCGAACATATGTTTGGAAAAGCCGATGGTCCAGAGTAGCGTTCCTGATATGACTGATCTAACTGATCGCCAGCGCCAGATACTCAATCTCATCAGAGACCGGATCGCCAATCGGGGATATCCGCCCACAGTACGGGAGATTGGAGAGGCGGTGGGCCTTGCCTCCCCCTCCTCGGTACACGCCCAGATCTCGGCCCTGGTCCGGGCCGGCCGACTCCGCCGAGACCCATCCAAAACCCGTGCCCTGGTGGTGGTCTCCGAAAGCCGGCCTGAGGCGCCCTCGGACTATTCCGACCCATCCTCACTCCAAACGGTTCCCCTGCTGGGAGCTATCGCCGCCGGCGCTCCCACCCTGGCCGACCAACATATCGAAGAAGTGCTGATTCTCCCCACCCGATTGGTGGGCCGCGGGGAATTGTTCATGTTGGAGGTAAAGGGAGCATCCATGATCGGAGCGGGAATTCTCCCTGGCGACCGGGTGGTGGTACGAGAGCAACCCACCGTGGAAAACGGTGAGATAGCGGCAGTGTTGGTGGACGAAACAGAAGCCACCGT
Source organism: Acidimicrobiia bacterium (assembly GCA_965248705.1). Taxonomy (GTDB): domain Bacteria; phylum Actinomycetota; class Acidimicrobiia; order Spongiisociales; family ZC4RG35; genus Bin76. The sequence goes on from CBDFJY010000002.1 coordinate 2,507,312, forward strand.
CAAACGGGTCCGCTTCCGGTCGGATGGGCGCGTCGAACTCTGCTCCGAAAACCCCGCCTACCCCCCGTTTATCCCCGACCATCCTCGCATCCTCGGCAAAGTGGTGACGGTTTTCCGCTCACTCAGATAACACGCCGCGCCGACCCAACCGGCGTTCATGTCATGGACAGATCTCTCAGCCCGGCCACTCTCCCCGATAAACCAACCGGGCCGGGCCGGTAATCCACGAAGTCCCTCCCTCCAGCTTCACCCGGGCGTTACCTCCCGCCAGGCTTACCTCCACCTCCCCGACAGTGAGCCCCTGGGCAAGGCCCGCCGCGGTGGCCGCCACCGCGCCCGTGCCGCATGCCCGGGTTTCCCCCACACCCCTTTCCCAAACCCGCATCGACAACCGGCGAGGAGACTCCACTTTGACCATTTCCACGTTAATCCCTGCGCAGAACACGGTCTGTAGAGCCTCTCCGGTGGTTACCAACGGAGCGTCAACAAGATCATCCACCCAGGTGACCGCGTGGGGATTGCCCACCGACACCAACTGAAAGCTCCGGTTCCCGATGCGCCGCCTATCTCCCACCACCACCGGGCCCAGTTCGGCGGTCACCTCCGATGAGGAGACCCTCACCCTCCTGGGGCCCACGGGAGTGTCGACAACGAACTCCTGGCGATTGGCCATACCCAGGTCTACTGCCAACCTGGCTACGCAGCGCAGCCCGTTTCCACACATCTCGGCCGCCGACCCGTCCGCGTTGAAATACGCCATGCTCACCCGCTCCCGGTCTCCGGCCACCACCAGCACCCCGTCGGCGCCTATTCCTCTGCGCCGATCACAAAGGGCGACGATCTGCGAAGTGGAAAATGAATACGGACCGTCGACCACCACGAAGTCGTTGCCCAGGCCTTCCATTTTCCAAAACTTCATGAGGTCTCTCCCGAAAACGCCTCCCAGACCTTGCCCAGCCTTTCATCAGGATTCGAAGACCATTCCAGCCACCGGATGCGGGGATCGCGACGAAAAAAGGTCCGCTGTCTTTTCACCAAGGCCAATGTAGCCCGCTCCGCCTGCCGAAACCCTTCCTGTTCGGTGATCTCACCGCGCGCCACCGCCAGCAGTTGGCGATAACCCACTGCCTGGGAGGCAGTTGCGCCCATCCGTCCGGCCAGTCCCACCACCTCGTCCAGGAACCCGGCTCTTTGCATAGCTTTCAGCCGGGCGACAACTCGCACTCGAATATTTTTTCCCGGATCGAGCCCCACCGCCCGGAATGGGACCATCGGCTCATAGTTGTTAACCTGTGCCCGGCCCGGTTCCTCGGCCTGTTCCGAAGGGGTGAAACCGGTCAAGCTCAAAACCTCCAAGGCGCGCGCCACCCTCCGAGGGTTGGATAAATCCAGATGATGGCCCGCCTCCGGATCGGCCTCCAGCAGCCGGGCGCGGGCGGCATCGGGCGGCAGCCGATCCAGAGTGGCTCGTATTTTCGGATCATGCGGAGGGAAGGTGAAGGGGTCGACCACCGCCCGAAAATGCAGGCCGGACCCGCCGCAAATGATCAAAGGAGCGGTGGAGTCGGCAATAACGCATCGCGCCCTGCGCTGGAAATCGGCGACAGTGAAAGACTCATGAGGGTCCACCAGGTCGATCATATGATGGCGAACCCGGGCCTGCATGAGCGCCGAAGGCTTGGCCGCGCCGATGTTCATTCCCCGGTACACCTGTATGGAGTCGACCGAAATAATCTCCGCTCCCAGTCTTTCCGCGAGGCTCATAGCCACCTCGCTCTTGGCGGAGGCAGTGGGCCCCACCACCGCCATCAGCAGGCTCAGTACGTTCTTCCCATCATGTGATGTCTCCTGGCCAGAGTGATCTCTGCCCCCAGAAATGATCCAGAGGGAAATTCCCCGGGAACATGGACGATCTTTCCTCCCCGGGTGCGAGCTTTCACCACTCTGGGATCCTTCCGGGAGGGGCCCTCCACCAAAACCTCCACCCGCCTTCCCACCATCTCGGCATTCTTCTCCTCCGAAATCCGGTTTTGGATTTCCACCAGCCGCTGAAAACGCTGCTTCACCAGTTCCGAATCTACGAAGCGGTCCGTCATTTGGGCCGCGGCGGTTCCCGGTCGGGGAGAAAAGATGAACATGAAAGCCTGGTCGAAACGAGCTTGCCTGATCACCGCCAAAGTCTCTTCGAAATCCTCATCGGTCTCCCCGGGAAACCCCACGATAATGTCGGTTGAAACCGTCAGATCCGCGACGATCCTCCTTCCCATTGCCAGACGATCCAGAAACCGCTTGGCGTTGTAGCCGCGATGCATTCTGGCCAGGATGCGATCGCTGCCGCTCTGCAGAGGAAGATGCAACTGCTCGCACACTGCCTCGGTCTCGGCCATGGCCCTTGCCACGTTCTCTCGAAAATCAGCAGGGTGCGGGCTGGTAAACCGGATGCGGCGAATCCCCTCCACCTCTCCCACCCGCCTCAGCAGCTCGGCGAAGATAGGACGGCGGCGCCCGCCCAAAGCCAGGTCACGACCATAGGTGTCGATATTTTGTCCCAAGAGGGTCACCTCCACCACTCCTTCGGAGACCAGTTGTTCCACTTCCCGCACTATCTCGCCGGGACGACGGCTTACCTCAGGACCTCGGACCGAGGGAACGATGCAGAAGGTGCAGGTGTTGTTGCAGCCCAGTTGCACCGTTACCCACGCCGAGTGTCCGGATTCCCGGCGGGTGGGCAACTGAGAGGGAACATCGTGCAGCGATTCGTATATCTCGGTAACGCCCCCCCATTCCTGGGCATGATCCATGAGATCCAAAACCCGTCCCAGGTTGTGGGTGCCCATCACCACATCCACCCACGGCGCCCTTTCCCTCACCAACTGGCGATCTTTCTGGGCGGCGCATCCCCCCACCACCAGCATCATGTCGGGTCGCTGGTCCTTGAGCGACTTTAACTGTCCCAGGTTTCCATACAGACGGTTGTCGGCGTTTTCACGAATGGTGCAGGTGTTGATGAAGACGATGTCGGCCTCGGCGAGCGAGTCGGCCGGCGCCATCCCATCCGAGTGGAACAAGCCGGCGATTCGCTCCGAGTCGTGCTCGTTCATCTGACACCCGAAGGTGCGTATGTAATAGGTCTGGCCTTCTCTCCTCGGACTCCGAGAGGAAGCGCGGTCCTTGCGAACCGGACTGGGAAGCAGAATTGTGCTCATCGGGCGTAATCGGTGTAGCGACTCTCTCTTATCACCGTAACTTCGACCTTGCCTGGATACTGCATCTCGCTCTCCACTTGGCGAGCGATTTGTCTGGCCAGCGCTCCGGCGGTCAGGTCGTCAACCTGGCGGGGATTAACCAGCACCCTGACCTCCCTCCCGGCCTGGAATGCATAGGCCTTTTCCACACCTTCATAAGATGCAGCGATCTTCTCCAGGTTCTCCAGTTTCTGCGTATACATCTCATACGTTTCCCGACGGGCGCCGGGCCGGGCTGCCGATAACGCATCCGCGGCTTGCACCAGCACCGCCAGAACGGTGCGCGGCGCCACCTCGTTGTGATGCGCCTCGATACCGTGCACCACCTCGGGATCCTCTCCCAGACGGCGGGCTATCTCGGCGCCGACATGCGCATGGGATCCCTCCAACTTGTGGCTTACCGCCTTGCCGATGTCGTGCAAAAGCGCCGCTCGTTTAACCGGGCCCGGATCCACTCCCAGCTCGCTGGCCAGCAGGCCGGCTGCATGAGCTGACTCCACCAGGTGATCCAAGACATTTTGACCATAGGAAGTGCGATAGCGGAGCTGTCCCAAAAGCTCAACCAACTCCGGTCTCATCTTGCTGAGGTTGACTTCCAAAAGCGCCCACTCGCCGGCGTCCTTGATGGAATGGGAGACCTCCGACTGGGCTTTGACGACGGCCTCTTCGATAGAAGTCGGATTGAGGCGCCCGTCGAGAATCAACTTCTCCAAAGCGAGGCGAGCCACCTCCCGTCGAACCGGATCGTAACTGTTGAGAACTACGGCCTCGGGCAGCTTGTCGTCGATAATCAGGCTGACCCCGGTGGAGGACTCGAAGGCGCGGATGTTGCGACCCTCCCGGCCGATTATCCGGCCTTTCATATGCTCATTGGGCAAGTCGATCACCGTAGAGGTGGTGTCTTTTACCACTGCATGGGACATACGCTGCACCACACCCGCCAAAATCCTCCGCGATCTCCATTCGGCTTCCTCCCGAGAGCGGATCTCTATGTCGCGGATCAGCACCATGGCGTCTCGGCGAGCCTCGTGCTCCACCTTCTCCATGATTTGCTTACGGGCTTCTGTCCGGTCAAGTCCCGCCAGGCGGGTCAAATCGCTCCAGGCTTGGTCCTCCACCTCCTGGGCTTCTTTCCTAAGTCTTTTGGCCTCTTCTTCCCGCTCTATGAGGAGCTGTTCCCGTTTTTCGAGGTTTACGGATTGTTGATCGAGCCGTTCCTCCCGTTGAACAATCCGCTCCCTCTGAACATCCACCAACTCCTTTTGGCGGGTTAGCGCTACCTCCTCGGTGGTTCTCTCTTTCTCGGCGCGCGCCCGCGCCTCCTCCTCGGCTCGGGCAAGGATGCGCTGGGCCTCCAACCGGGCTTCAGCGACCTTGGCCTCCATGTTGGTGGAGCCACCAACACGCACCCTGATCAGCGCGATGATCAGGCCCACGATGACAACAACGACCGTGACCACCGAAGCCACGACCAGGGCAATTTGACTTATTGGCATTTGGCGAATATTCCAAACCCGAGTTTTTGACAGGAACTTTCTTGCCGAAAGCGCCTGATCTCGGTTCACATTGTTAGTAGGTTCGAACATCCATTCTAGATACCCTCACTTACACTGGTGAATGCATAACCAAACCTCCGTGTGACTCGGGTCATCTGGCCGAGGTACTCTCCATGGCCTCCAGCACCGCCCGTACCTCGCGGTCCGAGTCCAAGCCAGGAACCCTGAATCCCACCTCTTCATACACTTTGGCCTGCAACTGCATGGCAATTTCGGGGTTTTCGTAAAGGAATTGCTTGACGTTTTCCCTGCCTTGTCCAAGTTGATCATCACCCAGGGAGAACCACGAACCGCTCTTTTGCACCAAGCCCATGTCCAAAGCGACGTCCAGCAGACTTCCCTCCCGAGAAATCCCCTTGCCGAACATTATGTCAAACTCTGCTTTGCGGAAAGGAGGCGCCATTTTGTTCTTCACCACTTTCGCCCTGATCCGGTTGCCCACCTCTTCACCGCGGTGTTTGATCGAGCCAATGCGGCGCACATCCACCCGTACCGAGGCAAAAAACTTGAGCGCCCGACCCCCGGGCGTGATCTCCGGGGAGCCGTACATCACCCCGATTTTCTCCCGCAGCTGATTGATGAAGACAGCCGTAGTTCGGGAGCGATTGAGTGACCCGGCGAGCTTTCGGAGAGCCTGTGACATCAAACGAGCCTGCAGACCCACATGGGAATCTCCCATTTCACCCTCGATCTCCGCCCGGGGCACCAACGCCGCCACCGAGTCGATCACCAACACATCAAGGGCGCCGGAGCGGATCAGCATGTCGGCAATCTCCAAAGCCTGTTCACCGGTGTCCGGCTGGGATATCAGCAGCTCGTCCACATCCACTCCCAATGCACTGGCGTAGGAGGGGTCGAGACAGTGCTCTGCGTCCACGAAGGCCGCTATCCCCCCGTTGCGCTGCGCTTCGGCTACCACATGCAGAGCAAGGGTGGTTTTTCCCGAGCTCTCGGGGCCATATATCTCGACCACCCTTCCCCGAGGCATGCCCCCTATCCCCAGAGCCACATCCAGGGACAGTGCGCCGGTAGAGATTACCTCTGGCCTTTGATGGGCAGTCTCGCCCATCTTCATAACAGCCCCTTTCCCATACTGTTTGGTGATCTGGCCCAAGGCCATCTCCAAGGCTTTTTCTCTGTCCATGTGGCTGTTCCTTTCTCTCGAACGGTCATATCAAAGCTATAACGCCGCTGTGACAAAACTACGCCATTGTGTTTCGATTACGAAGCATCTTTCAAGCGATCCGGTTCGGATATTTTCCCAACATTATAACCGAACATATGTTCGCCATCCAAGTATCAACACGCCTTCGACGCCCACCAGCCCGCCCTCACCTCTCAACCGAGAGGGATACGCTCCAGCGCCTCATAGCGAGGATGGCCGCCGCCCAGGTGGCTGCGGAAGACCGTCACCTCCTCCACCATCATCTCCACCTCCGCCGAAGGGGCATCCGCCCACAGAGCCCGAACATCTTGGGGTGGACGGAGTCTGGACAAGGTGAGGTGGGGCGAAAAGGGCCGCTCCGACACCGGTATCCCCGATCTTTCCACCGCCTCTCCCGCCTCGGTGGCCAAGGCGGCGAGCGACTCTGCTCCCCGTGATACTCCCACCCACAGAACCGATGCCCGCCGGGCCCGGGGAAAGCTTCCCAGCCCTCCGAACCGGCACCGGAATGCATCACCCAGGGACGCTTCGGCCAGGAAATGCAACATCATCTCGAACCGGGCCCGGGCGATGTCACCCAGAAACCAAAGTGTCATATGCCAATTGCGGGGAGGAGTCACCCGGCCGGGGAGCATATTTCCCCCTGCCATCTCCATCACCCGGCGACTCAGAGCCTGCCGGGCCTCGGAGGTGAGGTCCACCGCCAGAAAAATCCTGCCTACCGATTCCACCATTGTCCACTGATACCGAGACGCGCCAGATGGAGAGCGGCGGCTGTCGCGTAGATGCGCACCCGTTCCCGATCTCCCGGCATCTGCAGGCGACGGGTCGCCGATCCCTCGGGTGTGACCACTCCCACATAAACCACCCCGACCGGCTCTTCGGTCGGTTCCGGTCCGGCCGAGCCGGTTATTCCCACTCCCACCTCCACCCCCAGTGTCCGACGGGCGCCCTCCGCCATTTCCAGGGCAGTGCGGGCCGACACCACTCCGCCCCTAAGAGTCTCGACGCCCACCCCCAGCAGCTTCTCTTTGAGATCGGCTGCGTAGCTCACCACCGACCCCCGGAACACCCGGGATGCCCCGGGCGTGGAAGTGATGCGGGCGGCCACCATCCCGGCGGTCATCGACTCGGCGGTCCCGATGGTCCAGCCCCGCTCCTCCAGCAAGTCGAGAAGCCGTCGCTCGATGGTCTGGTCATCAAAACCGAACACCGCCCATCCCAGACGGCGACAAACCTCCTCGGAAATGGGAGCGATCATCTCCTCTGCCGTCGCCGCGTCCGACGCCTTGGCGGTAATTCTCACTTTGATCTCCCCAGCCGAGGCCAGATAGGCCAGACTCGGGTTCTCCGACTTGCGGTAGAGATCCTCCAACATTTCGGCGGTGCGCGACTCCGATCTTCCCCAAGTCCTGATGATCCTGCTAACCAGCGTTTCGGTGACCCCCGCCGCCTTCTTCAGGCGGGGAAGCACCGCGGCGGTGAACATCTCCACCATCTCCATGGGAACCCCCGGGAGAGCGAAGATCCACTTGCCCCGATGGGAAAGGGCCAAACCGGGAGCGGTGCCCTTGGGATTTTTGATCAGCTCGGCGCCCTCAGGGTATTCAGCCTGGCGGAGATTGTTGGAGGACATCTTCCTTTCCATCCCCGCGAAACGCTCCCGAAGGACTTCCGCCCACTCGCTGCTGAACTGCATGGACCGGCCGGCCACAGCACAAATCGCCTCTCGGGTCACATCGTCGGGGGTTGGCCCAATCCCCCCGGTGATGACCACCGCGTCCGCTCTTCTGAGAGCCCCGGCGATCGCCGCCTCCATCCGCTCGGGGTTGTCTCCCACCGTTACCTGGAAGTGGGCGTCAAACCCTTCTGAGGCCAAAAGTTCTCCGATGGTGGCGGCGTTGCCGTTGACGATCTGTCCCAGCAGCAGCTCGGTGCCCACCGTAATCACCTCCACGATCATGGCGCATCTTCTTCCCGAACGCGGTCGGGGAGCGGAACCTGGCGGGGGTCACCGCCCAAACGCAGATGGGTCTGGTAGCCGGCCTCACGGGCGGCCGCCACCACCTCTCTCCTCCCCCACGCCACCTCCGAGACCATGTGTCCATCGCTGGCCAAGGTGATGGGGGTTCCCGCTTGACAGAACATCTTCAGAAAGGCGGGCGAAGGATAGACCTGGCGGGCCGGATTGCGCAGGCCTTGGCTGGAGACCTCCACCGCCAACCCTTTGGCGGCCGCGGCCTCCACCACCTGCTCGTAGAGGTGAAGCGGCTCACGAGGAGGGCGGTATCCGTATTTCTTGCACAAATCGACATGCGCCAGCACATCGGCTACATCCGAGCGGATCATCTCCATCACCAACCCGAAATACTGCTCCCAGGACTTCTCCACCCCTCTCCGCTCGAACTCCGCGGCGCACTCCGGAGTGTCGATCGCCCAACTTCCCACCCAGTGCACCGCCCCCAGGAGATAGTCCCAGGGATAGGGCGACAACAGCTCCACCACCGCCTCCTCGGTTCCCGGTATGAAGTCGACTTCCAGTCCCAGCAGCACCGGAAGACCTCGCTCCTTGGCCGCCAGCACCCCTTCCACGTACTGCTCGATTCGGAACACCCGGTCGAGTTCTACCATCCGGTCGGTGAAATCGGCCAGGGCGGTGAACGCCGCGCCATTCGCGCGGTCGGTCTCCCAAAAGCGGCCCAAGGCCTGCTCCGACTCCTCAAAACGATAAAGATGCTCGGTAAATCCCAGCTCGGGCACGCCGCGGGCCTCGGCCGCCTCGCAATACCGCTCGATCAGGTCAACAGGAAATCCCTCGGGTATGGGATCGGAAGGATGAAGGCGATGAGGGTAGAGGTGCAGGTGATAGTCAGACATGGGTAACCGTGCGCGAGGCAGCGCTCGCTAATGCCTGACCTCTTCCACCAACGCTTGCAGCGGCCCGGGGCCCACCGCGTCGGCCAGATGGCTCCAGACCGACCCGGTGATCTGTTCACCCCGCTCCAACATTCCCGCCGCCAGGTCGACCGCGTCGGCCACTCCCACATACATACCGGTCTGGTCCCTATCCAAGGCGGTGGAGACCGCCATCCGGGCGGACACCGGGTCGCCGCGTCCCAACGCCTCAATAGCCCGCTCCGCGGCGGTGAGCGCCTGCCGCTGGAGCCTTCCCCGATTCGGCATCACACTTCCCGAAACAGGTAGCGGCGCAGCACGTCGATACGCCGGTCGATCTCCTCCGGATACAAATACCAAAGCATGGCCGCCACTGTCGACAGCAGTGGATTTCCGTCCTGGGGTGTGAAGGCAAAGCCCACCACCTGGACGCCATTGCGCACCGTCAGGGAAGGAACCGACACCACCGAGTGCGAGAGAATCCTTCCGAAGTAGCCGTGATCCCTTCCGAAGGAGAAGACCTGGTTGGCGGAGCGTTTGTGGGTGAGAGCCACCCGGGAGTTGGCATGAAAGCGATCCACCACCTCCTCTTTGGTTATTTCCCGATCGAGGGTCATGGAAAAATGCATGGTGTGCATGTATTGGGTGTTGAGCTTGATCGCCGAAGAGTGCACCGGAAGGTCATGGCCGAGCGTGGCGAAGAGATGATGGGCATCGCGGGCATGATGCGTCCCGAATCTCTCGTCCGGGTGGGGATCAACGGTAGGGCTGGCCACGAAACCGCGATCCTGACTGATGTCATTGGCCCGCCGGATACACAGAAACTCCCCGTTCAGCAGGTGGGCGGAGCCGTCTGGATCGATAGCCAGGCTCTTGATCATGGCGGCGATGTTGTGGGTGTTGCACGACACGATGTGCAGATAGCGATCCCGCTCGGCGTCCAGGGCGAAGTCGTTGATTCCCCGCGCGTACATCTTCCCGAACCCGAGCTCCGATCCCTGCGCAAGAAAGCCCCGCGGCCCCGACACCGCCTCATAGTATTCAGCCTTGTTCCGATTGCCGGCCGGGGTGCAGTCGATCACCACCGAGGCCCGCTCCAGGGCCTCCCAGGTCTCATATTTCGGATTGTGGCCCAGGGACTGAAACTCGACCCGGCGGTCTTCGTCCACCACCAGCATCGCCCCCCTGCGGACCAAGTCCTCCAACTTGCCGCGCTCGGCCAGCAGAGGTGTGCGCTTGTGGAAGGTGACTTCGTCCAGACCGAAAGCCTGGCGATTGTCGGCCAGCAAGCCGATCAGGGGCTCGCCAATGGTGCCGGTGCCCACTACATGGGCGATCATGCTGTCTGCCAAAAACTCCTCTCCTGAAACGAGTCGGTACCTAGGTTAACCTGTACCACCGCCTCGACTCGCCAGGTAACCGCAAGATCCATCGTTTTGAATAACTCGATCTCGCTATTCTTCAGTTCCGCGTCGCACCGGAGTACATGACCATCCCACAGACTCTCTTTGAAAAGGTATGGAACCGCCATCGGGTGCGGGAGGTGGAAGGCGAGCCGGCTTTGCTCTATATCGACCTCCACCTGGTTCACGAGGTCACCTCTCCCCAGGCATTCGACGGTCTACGGCTGGCCGGCCGATCGGTGAGAAGGCCGGACCTGATCCTGGCGACCATCGATCATGGAGTGCCCACCACCGGTCGAGGGCTGGGCATTCGCGACCCGCTGTCCAAGAAGCAGATCGACGCTCTGGTGACCAACTGCCGGGAGTTCGGCATAACCCTTTATGGCTTGGACGACCCCCGCCAGGGCATTGTCCATGTGATCGGCCCCGAACAGGGCGTTACCCAACCGGGAATGACCATTGTCTGTGGAGACTCCCATACCTCGACCCATGGCGCGTTCGGCGCCCTGGCGTTCGGGATCGGCACCTCCGAGGTAGAACATGTCCTCGCCACCCAAACCCTCCCTCAGCCCAAGCCTCGCTCGATGGCTATCACCATCGACGGAAACCTAACCGCGGGGGTAAGCGCCAAAGACATCATCCTGGGAATTATCGCCCGGATCGGCACCGCGGGCGGAAGCGGTTATGTGGTTGAATACCGCGGATCGGCCATAGAAGGGCTTTCCATGGAAGGGCGGATGACGGTGTGCAACATGTCCATCGAGGCCGGCGCCCGGGCGGGAATGATCGCTCCTGACGACACCACCTTTTCCTATCTGGAGGGACGCCCCCACGCGCCCGGCGGGTCACACTGGGAGAAGGCGCTGGAGGACTGGCGCTCGCTCCCCACCGATCCCGGCGCCGCCTTCGACGCCGAGGTGCGGATCGACCCCGGCGATCTCCAGCCCTATGTGTCGTGGGGCACCAACCCCGGCCAGACCGCGGCGGTGACCGACCATATCCCCGATCCCGACGATTTCGACGATCCCCTGGAGCGAGACTCCACTATGCGCGCCTTGGCCTACATGGATCTGGCGCCCGGCACCCCCATCACCGAGATCGCCATTGATCGGGTCTTCTTGGGATCATGCACCAACGCCCGGATCGAAGACCTGCGCACCGCGGCTGACATCGTCCGGGGCAAAAAGGTGCACCCCGCGGTATCGGCCATGGTGGTTCCCGGGTCGGGACTGGTTAAACACCAAGCCGAGACCGAGGGCCTCGACATTGTCTTCCAACAGGCCGGATTCGAGTGGCGCGACGCCGGATGTTCGATGTGCCTGGGCATGAACCCCGACATACTGTTACCGGGGGAACGCTGCGCCTCCACCTCCAACCGCAATTTTGAGGGCCGCCAGGGCCAGGGCGGGCGCACCCATCTGGTCTCCCCGGCAATGGCGGCCGCAGCCGCGGTTTCCGGAAGGTTCGTGGACATCCGAGACTGGGAAACAAAAGGATGAAAGCCGTCTCCGTGATAAGCGGAACCATGCTTCCCCTTCCCCGGGCCAATGTCGACACCGACCAGATCATGCCCAAACAGTTCCTCAAGCGCGTGGAACGGACCGGCTACGGTCAGTACCTGTTCTGGGACTGGAAACGCACCCCGGCGGGCGAACTCGACCCGGACTTCGTTCTCAACCAGCCCCGCTACGGAGACGCCAAGGTGCTGGTAGCCGGCCCCAACTTCGGAAGCGGCTCTTCCCGTGAACATGCCCCCTGGGGTCTGGCTGACTGGGGATTCGAAGCGGTCATCGCCCCCTCCCTGGCCGACATTTTCCGGACCAATTGCACCAAGATCGGCTTGCTGCCCATCCAGCTTCCCGCCTCAGAGGTGAACCTGCTGATCGCTGACGCCGAAGAGCACCCGGACAGCCGAATCACCATCGATCTGGAAGCCCAGACCGTGGAAGCGCCAGGCGTCTCCACCCGCTTCGAGATCGACCCGTTCACCAAGTGGCGGATGCTCAACGGCTACGACGACATCGGGCTCACTCTCCAACACCTCGAAGACATAGACGCTTTCGAATCAACCCGGTCCCCCCTCCTCCCCTCCCTTTGATAGGTGTCCCTCCCGGGAACCGGTTTCCTGCCGGCCTCCCTCCCTCATCCTGAGCCGGGACCGTCACCCATTTCGCCCACATTTCGAGCCCGAGGACATTACATCCGATGGTGGTGAACGAAGGCGTTGCGAGAGTCCCCGAGCCACCCGGCCACGGCATTAAACCCGACTCGCTGCTCTCGAGCAATATCGGATAACCTAAGCCTCTAGAGGGTCAACGACCCGTTAGGTGAAAGGTCGCGCCTTGGAAGAGCTACAAAGAAGAATCCTGGAAGCAGGTCGGGTCGAATCCCAGTTGGTGATAGTGGACAGTTTCTTGAACCACCGCACCGACCCGGCGCTGTTGAGCAGAGTCGGAGAATGGCTGGCGCAACGATTCGGCGACTTCGACTTGGTGATTACCGCAGAGGCGTCCGGTATCCCGGCGGCGTTCGGAACAGCCAAGGCCGCGGGAGTGGATTTCATCTACGCCAAGAAGCAAAGCCGCCGACTTGATCCCGAACTCCACATCATCCGACAAGTCAGCTCCCCCACCAAGGGAGGGAAGACCTGGATAACCATCCGCAGAGGGCTTTTGGGAGAGGGACGGAACATCGTGGTGATCGATGACTTCCTCTCGCGGGGACGCACCGCCGAGGCGCTGGGATCGATGATCGAAGAAGCGGGCAACCGGGTAGTGGGATTCGGCTTCGTTATCGAAAAAACCTTCACCGGGGGACGGGCTCTTCTGGAAAAGCATGGATGGAGAGTCGAGGCGGCGGCCATCATCGAGTCCATCGAGAACCAACAGATTGTGATCGCCTGATGACTGTCAAAGAAGCCTCTGCGATTAGCCTCTGGCGTACGTACTCACTTCAAGGGAGTCTTTTATGGCAGTGCAGTTCCTAAGCCCCGAATGGCTGTCAGCAGTAACAAAGGCGCTGGAAAACCACCAGGGCTTTCAAGACGCAGCCCGCGGCATGGAGATGGGGATCCAGTTCGATGTGCGGGACGCACCCTTCGGAGACACCGGCTATCACCTGGTAATCACTCCCCAGGCAATCACCATCGCCCTGGGAATCCGAGATGATCTCGACATAACCATCAGCCAGAACTATGAAACCGCCGCGGCCATCATGAGGGGAGACCTCAACGTGCAGTCGGCATTCATCACCGGAAAAATCAAAGTGTCAGGCAATCTGGCCAAACTGATGGTCCATCGCAACGGGGTCGAGCAGTGGCTGGCGGCGGTGGCCGACATAGAGGTCGACTACTAGCCGCCGGGAGATACCTCCCGCCAACCCTCACCCCCGGGGGAGGTTCAGACAAACCCCATTTCGATCACGGCGTCGCGTTCTCTCACCAGTTCGGCCACCGACACATTGATCCGCTGCTGGGAGAACTCGGAATGTTCAAGACCCGACACGATCTCCCATCTTCCGTCCCGACACAAACAGGGGAAGGATGAGCACAAGCCTTCGGGCACGCCATACGATCCGTCGGAGATAACCGCCATGCTCACCCAGTCATCGGAAGGAGTGCCCATCACCCAATCGCGTATGTGGCTAACCGCGGCGTTGGCGGCGGAGGCGGCGGAGGATATGCCCCGCGCCTTGATGATGGCCGTCCCCCGCTCGGCCACGGTGGGAATGAAATCATTCTCCACCCATTCCTGATCGCCCACCATTTGATAGGCGTCCCTTCCCCCGATCTCGGCATGGAACAGATCGGGATACTGGGTAGCAGAATGGTTTCCCCAGATACTCATCTTTCTCACCACGCTGAACGGCTTGCCCACTTTGGCCGCCAGCTGACCGATGGCCCGATTGTGATCGAGGCGGGTCATGGCGGTTATTTGGGCGGGGTCGATATTCGTTGCGTTGGCGGCGGTGATATAGGCGTTGGTGTTGGCCGGGTTTCCCACCACCAGCACCTTGACATCGGAATCAGCCGTTTCCGAGATGGCGCGGCCCTGCTGGGAAAAAATCTGTCCGTTGGCCTCCAAAAGATCGGACCTCTTCATATCAGCCCGGCGCGGCATAGCACCCACCAGCATCGCCACATCGGTGTCAGCGAAAGCCTGTTCAGGATCGGTGGTCAACACCACTCCCTTCAACAAGGGGAAGGCGCAGTCTTCCAGTTCCATCGCCACTCCCTCAAGAGCGGGAAAGGCAGGCGTTATCTCCAGAAGCTGGAGAATCACCGGCTGATCTGCTCCGAGCATTTCTCCAGCGGCGATCCTGAACAACAAACTGTATCCGATCTGCCCGGCGGCGCCCGTTACGGTCACCCGTTGAGGTCGTCTCATGAGGAAGTCCCCCTTTTGCTTGCTACGTCAAATGCTATATGCGGCGGGGACTCGTTGCGCCCACGCCACTTCACCCTCTGGGAGTCAGGGGGACAGTTTGGAACGGGCATTTTCCAACCTTTCCAACGCCGTTTCCCGCCCCAGCGCGGCCAGGGACTCGAAAAGAGGGGGGCTGACGGAAGATCCGGTAACCGCCACCCGGATGGGCTGCAGCCCCCGACGGGCGCTGATCTCCAGTTGGGCCAATAACGCCCGCAACGCCTGCTCAATGGTCTCGGTCCGCCATTCCCCCACTTCACCCAACGCGGTCATCGCCGCGGAAAGCACCCGCTCCACCCCCTGAGCCCTCATCACCTTCCGCCAGGACCGCTCGTCGTACTCGATCTCGGCAGACAGCAGAAACGAGAGCTGGGGACCCACCTCTGACAGCAGCTTTACTCTCTCCTGGACGAGAGGTAGCAGCGGAGCGGCCCGCTCCCATACCGCATCGGAAACAGAGCCCCCCAGATGCTCTTCGGCATAGGGACGGGCCCGGACCGAGAAGTCGGAAGCGGAAGTGTGGTTGCGAATGTACTCGCCATTCATCCACTCCAGCTTCACCGGGTCGAAGACCGCCGGACTGGAGGAGACATCCGCCAGGTCAAAAGCCGCCTCTGCCTCGGCCCGGCTGAAAATGGTCGCCTCCGGGCCGATCGACCACCCCAACAACGACAGGTAGTTGAAGATCGCCTCCGGCAAAAAACCCCGACGACGGTACTCACCCAGGTCGGTGGCGCCGTGGCGCTTGGAGAGCTTCCGTCCGTCCTGGCCATGAAGGAGGGGAAGATGAGCATATACCGGTTCGGCGGCCGACATCGCCCTGGTGATCTGGATGTGCCGGGGGGTGGAAGGCAGGAGATCCTCTCCCCGGGCCACATGGGTGATCCGATAGTCGACATCGTCCACCGTGGAAGCGAGGTGGTAGGTGGGAGACCCGTCACTCCGCAGGATCACGAAGTCGTCGATCACCTCATGATCGAAGCGCACCTCACCCCGCACCATATCGGTGAAGACCGAATAGCCCGGCCGGGGCATGGCAAAACGTACCACGTGACTCTCCCCCGCCTCCTGGCGGCGCTCTGCCTCCCCAACGTCGATAGATCGGCACCGACCGTCGTATCCGGGAGGACGGCTCATCCGACGAGCTTCCTCTCGCTGTTCAGCCAGGGCTGCGGCGCTGCAAAAGCACCGGTATGCGGCCCCCCTTTCGACCAATCCGGCCGCCGCCTCCCGGTAACGGTCGAAACGTCCGCTCTGGCGGTAGTCACCGTATTGACCACCCACCTCCACGCCCTCATCCCAATCCAGCCCCAACCAGCGAAGCCCCTCCAGGATCACCTTTTCGAAGTCGGGAGTGGAGCGCTCCCGGTCGGTGTCGTCCACTCGGACAATGAAAACACCCCCGTAGCGGCGGGCGTACAGCCAGTTGAACATGGCGGTGCGGGCGGTGCCCACATGGAGGGATCCGGTCGGGGAGGGCGCCAGCCGAAGCCGGGGCGTCATCCTTTCACCACCGGGTTGACCAGCGAGCCGATTCCGTCGATTCGCACTTCCATGACATCACCCGGATAGACAGCGCCCACTCCATCCGGAGTGCCGGCAAGAATCACGTCTCCGGGAAGGAGGGTCATCACCGACGAAACATAGGAGACCAACTCCCCAGGGCCGAAGACCATTTCGGAGGTGAACGCCGATTGTCGTAGCTCGCCGTTGACCAGGCATTCCACCGCCTGTTGCTCCAGAGGGTCGAATTCGGTCTCGATCACCGGCCCCAGCGGGCAGAAGGTGTCGAATCCCTTGGCCCGCGTCAGTTGTTCGGGACTGTCCCGCAGCTCCCGGGCAGTGACGTCGTTGGCGGCCGTATAGCCGAGGATGTAGGGCCCGGCGTCTTCCACTCTGACATGGCGGGCCACTCTTCCCATTATCACCGCCAACTCAGCCTCATGACTTACCCCCGACACCATCGGAGGGACAACAACCCCCGCTCCCGGACCCACCACCGAGGTGGTGGGCTTCAAAAAAAAGTAGGGGTCGCCGGGCGAGTACTCGTCGGGATCGAGGTAGTTGCGTCCCACCCCCACCACCTTGGTGGGCAGAACCGGCGACAATACCCTTATCTCGTCCCAGCCCAGCACCGCTTCGGTCGGTTCCCACACCACAAAGGGAGACCCCTTATACAAGGTGACCCCCTCCATCTCCGCCAAGCCGTAGGCAATCTCATCGCCGCAGCGAAACCGAACGATCTTTACCAATGGAACTCAGCCCAAATCGACGAGCGTCGCCCGCAGGTCGGCAGGCGACATGGCCAAAAGGTCGGGACCGACCTCCTGGGCAGCTCCTGCCCCCGGAACCGACTCATGACTGGCCCCTTTGAGCCAGCGGCGCCGGCGTTCGGCCATTCGGTCCGGCGCCCCCTCCTCATATCCCATCACGATCCGGGCCACTTCCAAATCCTCGGGAACCGGCGCCCGCCCCAAGAGGGACGCCCGAGCCGACATCAGCGTCGCCAGCACCGACTCTCCCTGCTGCTCCTCTGCCGAAAGGACGGCTTGGCGAATGATCCGAAACGCCCAGCCCGCATCAGGGCCGGGGCGTCCAAACAGCCCGCCGGGCGAAACCTGGTCGGGTGCGATGATCATTCCCGGTCGGTGGGGACTCCAACGCGCCGGGGCCGCCGGGGAAAGAACCGTACGCGGCAAATCGTGAGCGGGAGGATCGATATTGGGCTGGCGGGGCATCTACACCAAAAGCGCTATGGGCCGATCACACATACTCGAGCCAGTCCGCCAACTCCGGGTCGCCTCCCGAGACGAGCCGGTGAAACAGCTCCTGGGCGCGGCGGGTAACCGGTCCCGGACGACCGGTTCCGATCGGTCGGTGGTCGATCTCTCGCACAGGGGTCACCTCGGCGGCGGTGCCGGTGAAAAATACCTCTTCGGCGTTGTAGAGATCGCCCCTGGTGAGGGTGGCCTCCCGGACGACTGTCCCCTCTCGGGCCAGCAGCGTCATCACCGTATGCCGGGTGATGCCATCGAGGATCCCCGACGAAACCGGAGGAGTGAACACTTCGCCGCCCCGCACCACAAACACGTTCTCCCCACTGCCTTCGGAGACGTTCCCATCGGAGTTCAGCAGCAGGGCTTCGTCGTATCCGTTGCTGATCGCATCCATCTTGGCCATCACACTGTTGAGATACTGCCCGCACCCCTTGGCGACCGGAACGAAGGCCGCAGAGCTGATCCGCTGCCAGGAGGACACTCCCACCCGGATGCCCTTCAATACCCCCTCCTCTCCCAGGTAGGCGCCCCATCTCCAGGCGGCTACCGCGGTGTGAGAAGTGGCGCCGGCCGGGTTGAGGCCAATCGCCCCCAGTCCGTAGTAAACCAGGGGACGTATGTATCCCGCCTCCAGCCCGTTCTCCCTGATCACCGTCCGACAGACTTCTACCAACTCTTCCACCGACCACTCCAGGGGTACGCGGTAAACCCGGGCCGACCGGTGGAGCCGCTCGATGTGCTCGGTCAGCCGAAAAACTGCCGTCCCATCATTCGTCTCATACGCCCGGATTCCCTCGAACACGCCGGTTCCGTAGTGGAGGGCATTGCTGAGCACATGCACGGTGGCTTCATCCCAGGAGACAAGCTCACCGTCCATCCATATATACATAGAGGGTTCCATGCGCCTCTAGTTTGGCATACTCGGAGCCTCTTTTATCCGAACATTTCCGATTGATCCGATCTCTTCTCGTCCCGAAGAGCCTCGGTACCCTACGCATTGATGCGTAGACGGATTGCCTCTCTGTTCGGAGTGGGTCTTTTCCTGGGCAAAATGCGAGGATCCGACGCCGGCTCGGGTACCCTGGGCGCGGCTGTGGGACTGGCGGCGGGGATGGCGGTCGCGACGTTCGGGTGGCCCGCGCAACTCGGCCTGGCGGCACTGGCGGCGGTGGTCTCGGTGTGGTCCTCCCATCCTTTTGCCAACGACCCCGGATGGGTGGTGATCGACGAAGCGGCGGGAGCGACGTTGGCGGTGGTGGGGCTGGGTCCGGCCGGTGCGGTGGCCGGATGGGTGGTGTTCCGAATAGTGGACATCCGCAAGAAGGGCTTTCCTGGCGTAAAGTGGGCGGAACGGCTCCCGGGCGGCTGGGGCATCACCGGAGACGACCTGGTGGCGGGCGGTTACGGTCTGGCGGTAGGCTGGATCGTTCAGCTTTGGGTAGGCTGACCGCAGGCCGATCCAAGATCGCCGCCAACCAGAACCCGGCAGAGAGCAACCATGACCGACTTCTTATTCGACACCGACACGCGAGACGCCCTGACTCCGGGAGGCGACGGCGAATGGACCGCTCAGGTCAGCTCCAACTGGAACGTGGAAGGGGTGCCCAACGGGGGGTATTTGATGGCGCTGTGTCTCGCCGCCGCCAGCCGGGAGGTCTCCCATCCCGACCCGCTTTCTATGAACAGCCACTTTCTAGGAAGGACCCTGCCTGGCGAGGCGACCATCCGCAACCGGGTGATCAAGAGGGGCCGCAGCCTCTCGGTGACCGCGGTCGACCTCATCCAAAACGGCAGAGTGTGCGTTACCTCCCTGATCACTTGGGGCGACCTGTCTACATTCACGGGGCCGAGCGGACCGCTCCTCCCCCCGCCCAGCCTTCCGGAGGATGCCGAGCTGCACAGTGGGCCCAATATGCAGCCGGAAACCCCTTTCACCAAGAGATTCGACTACCTGATGCCCCGTGAGATCACCCGAGGCGCTTCCGGTCATCCCACCGGCAAGGCCGAGGCGCGGGGCCGGATGCGCTTTGCGGACGCCCGCCCTCCCGACCTTTTGTCCATGCCGTTAATGACCGACGGGTTTCCCCCCGCCATCTTCCAACTCGGCTACTACGGATGGGCCCCCACCCTGGAGTTGACCATCCACTTCCGCGCCCGCCCCCGGCCGGGATGGCTGACGGTTGACCTGATCTCCCGCCACCTCCTGGACGGAACCTTCGAAGAGGACTGCAACATCTGGGACTCCAACGGAGACCTGGTAGCCATGTCCCGCCAGTTGGGCCTCACCCTGTCCGGTTAAAAGCGGCTCTGCAGTGATGGGCGGGGTGCGGGTTATTTTCTTTGTTGGGTGGTGTGTCGGCGGCGGTAGGGGTTGCGCCGACGGGGTGGGCGTCCGTAATGGGTGGGTGGTGGTCGGAGTGAGTACTGTCCGGTGGGGGTCCGGCGCACTCTCCAGCCGTTGTCGTGGACTTGGTGGTGGCATCTGCTGCATAACAAGCACATGTTGTCGAGGTCGGTTGGGCCTCCCGGCTGCCAGGGGATGATGTGGTGGGCCTGACACCAAGCGGCCGATGCGCCACATCCCACGCACTTTCGGTCCCGCGCTATGAGGGCTACGCGTTGGGCGGGGCTGGCGATCCGCCGTGATCTTCCCAGATCTAGGGGTTGGGAAGCCCCCCGGAAGATGGCGGGGAGCACGTCGGCATCACACGCCAACCGTCGTATCTCTTGGGCGGGGAGGGGTGTCCCATCGGCTAGGCGACCGTTCCCTAGTTCTTTGGTGATCACGTCGTAGTCGGCGATCAGCAACAGCCTGGTCCCCCGGGACCGACCACTCTCGTCCCCGTCGGGGCGGGTGAGGAGCAACTCCAAAGCGTCGGCCATTCGTTGACCAGGGGTGCACCGGTTGCGGGGGCCCTCTTCCCGCCACAACTCATCCATCTTGCGGGAAAGGACAGTCTCGATCCGAGCACCGGTGATGGGATCGAACCGACCATACAACACCACCATCCCGTCATCGGGGTCGGTCTTGATCTTGGCGAACCGTTGGGACCGCTGATGCTCCAACCTCCCCATGCCGTCATCTTTGGAGCGTTGTTGTTCGTGTTTGCGGACCGTTGCCGCGAACTTGTCCGGTGACTGGGTACGCGCCGCATCCCCCAGTTCGGTCTCGTCGATCTCTCCCCGCTGGGAGGCTCCGGCGATGATCCGCGCGTTTTCATAGGAGATTTCTCCGTTGCTTAAACCCTCGGAAGTCTCCGGCAGCCCGGAGAGTTCAACTGCGGCCTCCACTTCCGAGCGTGCCCGGCGGCGGGACCGCAAACCGTCCTCCCGCAGCACCGTCTCTGTCAGTTCGGTTCCTTCCCGACGGCGCAACTCCGCCACCGCTTCAGCGCGAACCCCGGCGGCCTGATTCTCGACGCGGATGGTGGACTGCACCCGCTCCTGCAGCTGTTCCACAGTCGCCACTGAGACCGGCAAGGTAGGCGCCAAAAGGCTCGCCTTGTTAGTGGCCTGTCGGTTCACGGTTGTTTTGTTCATGTCTACCAGTATGACAGGGGGGTGTGACAAAACAAGGTATAATATTACTAAGTTGGCAAAACCACCGCTAAACAAGGAGAGTTTGTCCAGGGTTCCTTTTCGCTCAGAATGGGTAAGCAAAGAGCCATTTGTTAGGGGAACCAGGAAATGGCAGTACATCAGTAAGAACGCGAATGACCTCAGTCCCCGACACCAGAAACATAAGGTAGGCGAATACTATGTCGACGTCAATCTCAGCGCCCGTGGAAAAGTCATGCGGGCTGGCCTGTTCCTGAGCGCCTTCGGCCACAGCCCCGACGAGTTGGTAGTCCACACCGCTGACAACTAGCGGCATGGGCCTCTGCTATTCCCCGGTGTACCTTGCGTCTTCTGTAGCGGGCTTGCCGACGGGTCTCCAGGCGAAACGGTCGGAATAGGGATTGGGAATACCTTCGACTGCGTCGGCGATCAATCGACCCAGCACCGGAGCGAATTTGAAGCCGTGCCCACTGCCGCCGGTGGCCACTGTCAGCCCGTCCACTTCTGGGTGCCGGTCGATGAGAAAATTCCCGTCCCAGGTGTCGGTGTAGACGCACATCTTGGAACGGGCGAGGGGAGCATCGGCCAGTTCGGGCAAGGAGAATGACAGGAACTCCCGGCAACGCACCGCGTCGTCCTCATTCGGAACCACCCGGGGAGCGTCCGGGGACACCCGGTAGCCGGGGCCGTGGTTGCCGATCTTGACTATCCCGTCCCGGTTGGCCGGGAATCCGTACCAGCCGGAGAGAGCCAGGTCGACACCCCAGGGAGGAAAATGCGCGGCTCCGAAGGGCTCGGGATGGGTCGGTTTGAAATAGAGAATCGGCTGTCCCGACAGTCGCAGAAAACCGTCCAAGTCGGGCAGGAGAGTCGGCGTCCACACCCCGGCCGCCACCACTACCCGGTCGGCCCGGACCTCGCTCCCGTCGGCGGCGGCCACCCCCACCGCCCGACCGCCTTTCCGTACCACCGATGAGACGGCAAACCCCGTCTTGATGGAAACACCTCTTGCCTCCACCTCTCCGGCCAACAGAGAGATAACTCCCGCCGCCGCCGCCCACCCCGCCCGGGGATTGAAATATCCGTCGATGTAGTAATCCGAATTCCATCCGGGGAATCGTGAAGCCACTGACTCAGACGAGAGCCGTTGAAGCTGCCATCCCTCCCTGGTCAGTGTCTCGTACGACTCCCCCTCATACCCACCCTGCTCCAGGGGTTGGCTGCTGAGCAGCAGGAGGCCGTCTTGGTGGTACACCTCCCGTCCCCAGCGGGCGTTCCATTGATGCCAGCCTTCGATGGCTTCGGCGGCAAGGCGACTGTAACAACCGTCGCTTCCGTAGTCCATGCGCACCATCCGGCTGATGTCGTTGGAGGCCGCAGACGGATGGGGTACTGGGCCGGAATCCACCAGCGTCACCTCATAGCCCCGTTCCGCCAACGCCAACGCACCGGACAAGCCAAAAACCCCGGCGCCAACGATCAGCACGGTGCGTTTTCGGTCCGTCATCTCAGAAGGCCGATTCGATCGAAATCAAGAGTCATTTCAAGCTTTTGCCGAAAATAGTACGGCTTTGTGATCCCCTTTGCCCGGGAGCCCGCGCCGGCGGCCGTCACGGAAACCCGCTTGATCGTTGAAATGACACGGCTTGCCGCGGTCACTCCGCCGTCTGCACCCCTCGTCAGCCCCGGAAGTGACCCCTTCGGCTATTTCTCTGGTTGGCGAGCGTATAGGTCGGGCACGAAAGTCTGGTCGGTGATAGGCGGCCGAACATATCCCTCTCCACTCTGTCGAACCGGCAGGCTCAACTCAGGAACCTCGACATCGTGAAAGGGAATGGTGCGCAGCAGATGGCTTATGCAATTGAGCCGCGCCTGGCGCTTGTCGTCGGCATTCACCACATACCAGCGAACGCCAATGATGTCGGTGTGAGCAAACATCTCGTCCTTGGCCTTTGAGTAGTCAACCCAATGACTCCGGGACTGCAAGTCCATTTCGCTCAGTTTCCACCGTCGCCGGGGATCGTTGAGCCGGGCCTGGAATCGTCGCTCCTGCTCCTCGTCGCTCACCGAGAACCAGTACTTGATGATCTGGATGCCCGAGCGGATCAACATCCGCTCGAACTGGGGACATGAAACCAGAAACTCCTGATATTCCTGCTCGGTGCAGAACCCCATCACCCGCTCCACCCCCGCTCGGTTGTACCAGCTCCGGTCGAAGAGCACCATCTCTCCGGCGGCGGGCAGATGAGCCACATATCTCTGGAAGTACCACTGGGATTTCTCCCGCTCGGTCGGCACTCCCAGCGCCACCACCCGACAGACCCGTGGATTGAGACGCTCGGCGATACGCTTGATCACACCCCCCTTCCCGGCTGCGTCCCGTCCCTCGCAGATGATTAACACCTTGAGTCCCTGGGTGGTGATCCATCGCTGAAGCATGGCCAACTCTTCTTGCAGCCTCCTCAGTTCTCTTTCGTAGTACTTGCGTTCGAGCCTGCCCTTCGAGGTGTATTTGACCGGTGTGCTGATAGAAGGCAAAACCCCATACATTTCTTGGTCTCCTGTCGGTGAGAGTACCCCTTCGGATCACTTTGAGAGTAACACAAATACGGACGATTGGTCATCCGGCTGTGGTCTATATTTCTAACAGCCGGGCAGGAGACGGGATGCCCTGCGAACAGGTCTTCTACCGCCCTGGGATCTCCAGCCCCCAGCTGTTCCATCCCTCCACCTTCTTGCGCGCAAACAGCTCGATCTTGGTCTGTGAGGGGAACATCTCTTCGATTCTCTCCCGGACCTCATCGGGTTTCTCCGAATGCGCGGCCCGCCTGGCGCGCACCATCTGTCGGACGTTTCTCGCCCCCCGCGGAGCGGGTATTCTGCCCCTTTTGAATACGAGACACAGCTCGCATTGGCTCAAGGTGTAGAACCCGGGGTTGACCCGCTCCTTGTCCCACACGAAGGCAACCGTCGCCCAACTGAACCCCCATGACTTTCCCAGTTCCACCGCCTGGTCGAGGTGAGGATTGGTCGCCCACATGAACAGCAGGCAGTCGTCTTCGGCAATGCTCGGGATATCCAGCTTCTTCAATTCCGAGAGCTTCACGGTGGGGTAATGCCGAACCGCGCCGCCCGTATCGGCCGAGCCGATCCCCGCGTGCTGAAGCTGTCCCTGGTAATCCCAGGGCGGATCGGCGTAGATGACCGCATACTTCTTATCCGGGAGCTTGGGGAACAGGGTCATGGTTTACGCTGGGAATCATCCACTTGCGCGACAACTATGCCGTAACTTTCCCGATGTTCGTCGCCAATGCCGCTTGTCATCTTCGCTCTGCGACATTAACGCCCGACTGACTGCCCAGCCGGCATCGCCCACCACTCAACCACTTCCGGCACTCGAATCTCAGCCGGCCCGCATCGGCATCACCAGATTCCAGATCTCGGGATGGCGGCCATCGGTGATTCGTACCGGCTTGGGCCTGGCCAGCGGATCCTCGGCCAGGGAGATCTCCACTTTTTCAGAGATCAGGTTGGCGAGGGCCTCGGCTAAAAACAGCGAGTTGAACCGGAGTGTTACCTCATCGGGCAAGGTCGCATGGTCGGCTTCCAGGTATCCGCTCACCATCCCGGCGGGCGACTTGGCTGTGAACTCGATTCCCCCAGCCGAGAAAGCCAGCTTGACCGGAGCGGGCGACTTTCTGTCCAAAGCCACCACTCGGCCAGCCAGGTCCGAAAGCGGATTACGAGAGCACACCATCCGCCCTTCCCAGGGGGGCGCCCAACCTCGATAGCGGGGATAGTCGGAACGATCACAGACGATCCCCATCTTGCCCGCCTTTTCCGCAGAAAACCACACATAGTCGCCGGTGACGCCGATTCGGTATTCGGACGGCTTGCCGAACGCCCGCAGCATCCGCTTGAGCACCTTGGCATTCACCGAGAAGACCCCCGGTGAGGGAATCCCCGGCAGGTCGCGAACCGCCAGCCGGAAAGTGTCGGAGGTGACCAGTCGCAGGTCGCCCTCCGACTCGTCAAATCGCACCGATCCGAAAATAGGGTGGTTGTCGGTGGCCGCGGAAGGAATCACCCCGCCGAGCGCCGACCGCAACAGTTCCCCATCGAATTTCTGCCCGGGATCTTCAGGTTCAGGCAGTCCATCATTGCACAGCTCGGCGGGGTGGGCCAAGACCACGCGGGCATCACCGCCCGATAAGGCCAACCCCTCCTCGTCGGATTCCAGGGCAACCTTCCCGTTGGGCAGGGACTTCACCACCGACAGGATCTGTCTGAGCATCACATCGGCGCACCCCTGCGTTTCCACCGAGGCATCCAATCCGGTGTACATTATCGACTCTCTTCCGACAGCCGCCACCTCGACCCTACCCGACGACGCGGTCATCACCATCGGCGCGGCCGTGCCGACTCCGGCCGAGACTCTCCGCAGGGTGCTGTTGAGTTGGTGTCGATCAACGTCTGCTTTCATATTCCCTCTCCTTATGAGATGCCACGATGGTCTGATGCCTTCCCTGCTGGCGGGGCCCTCCTTAGAAGCGAGCAGCCATCGTCAACTGTCGTTATATCTTCCAATATGGGGATCGGGTACAGGTGACGTCCGCATCCGGCGCCCGCGGACTTTCCCAATCCAGCGATTGTTTTCCCACTCGGGTTCTCCCTCCCACGATGAGAAACGGCCTTCAAAAGGCCGCAGATGTTGCCGGCCCTCACCAGGATCAGGCCGCGACCGAGTTGGGCCCGGTTCTTGGCGAGATCAAATGTCGACGGGACTGCTTGCAGTCACCGTCTTTTCGGCCTTCCTCCGGGCCGCCACCACGCCGCCCAGACCCAGGACCACGCCCAGCAGATACCACCATGCCCAGTTCGACCAATTTCCGACCGACCACAACGGGACAGCCAATCGGACAGTCGAGGCCCATCCCAACCCCGCCGCGGCGCTGGCGCCTTTCCATCGGAGAGGCCGCAACAACAGCCAAACGGCTCCTGCAGCCAACAACCCGGCGGCGTACATCCCCACCGGGTGACGGGTCAGGTCGCTTCCCGGCAGAGCCACCGCCCACCAAATCCCCGATGGGGATCCCAGGCAGGATCCCTGCCACCAGCACCCAGCCTCCCAAATTGCCAGTCCCGCCAACGCCGGAGCAGCCAGGTGGTCCATGCGGATCGACAGGTCGGATCGACCGCTCCACACCAGATAACCAAGAGCCGCCATAGCTGCGGGTACCGGGGCGATTCCGCCGCGTACCAGCACAATTTCAATGGGATGTTCTATGAGGTCGATCCCCTCCCCCAAGAGGTAGGCCAGCCGGCCGACCGCCATTCCCACCAGAACCGCTCCCAGCAGATCGTTGAAAGGCTCGGAAAATTCTGGGGGGCGCCTTCGCCTCAGCATTCGCAAAGCCAGAGCCGCCGCCGACATAGCTCCGGCCGCCCTCCATACCAATGTCAGGTCCATCTCATGTCCTCCCCGCCGCCGAAATCATTGGGGTTGGCTGTGTTTTCGGATCCGCTCCGCCGCCACCACGCCGTTGACACCTAGGTGGCGGCCCGAACCTGAACATTTCAGACCGCCAGACCAAACGCTGCTCAAACAACCTCGTCACCAGGCAACAGGACGAGTAATGGATCCTTACCCAGCCTTGCCCCGGGTGATACAAGATTCTGCCTGTATTACTGCTCAACTGTCATCCCAGGCGGGAAAGTTCATCGACCCATAAGCCCAGGGTCTTTTCGTCAATAATCCCTCTATGGACGTTAAGAACCTCTCCCTTGGCATCGGTGAACACAGTGAAGGGAATCCCAAAAGCCCCATATTCGGACATCATTGAGCCGCCTTCGGCCAGGTAGTTCTGAAAAGAAATCTCATGGGCGTCCATGAAATCAAACGCACCGGCGGCATTATCGTCGATCGCCACCCCAATGAACCGTACCTGATCGCCGTAGTCTTGATGGGACCTGCGCAATACGGGGGCCTCTGCCCGACACGGTCCGCACCACGATGCCCAGAAATTCACCACCGTCGCCGGGCCTGCGGACAGTTTCTCAGTCAACTCCTCGGGGGTGACCCAACTCAATTCTTGGGGAATGGCGGAGGACTCCACTGCACTTTCCTGATCCGAGGCGCAAGCGGCGACGAGCAAAACCAGGAGCACAGCCAATGTGACATATTTCCTGTTCATTGCTCCCGATCATACGTCATCAGAGAACTTTTGCCATCCGTTCTCTCCGCAACCCCCTGCCGGAACGAGTAGAGTTTTCCCCGTGGTCGAGGCGTCTACAATTGCCCGACAGGTAGGTGTTCATCCGCCTACCAACCACTTCTTTCCGGGGTAGCTCAATTCGGCAGAGCGGCGGGCTGTTAACCCGAAGGTTGTGGGTTCGAGTCCCACCCCCGGAGCCAAGAATCACTCACCCTCATCCATATCAGGGTGTGATCAGGATGCTACCGAAGCCGATCCATTCCCTTCGCCAGTCACCAATACGGCTTCCAACACGGCTGTTCCCAGGTTGGGTAGGACCGCCGGGGGGGTAATCAGTCAGGGTGAGTTGATGAACAACCGAGGATCTGGCGACACCTATGGGTAATGGGTCAGTCCGGCCTTTGAACTACCACGAAAACTAACTAACACAGATTATATTGGTTCGTCATCTCTTTCTTACTTCTTCCGATTAACTGCTACTATCGAAGACGGCTAGGTCGATATCGCTGAGGTCACCTTGCATCTATTGGTGGCCAAACAATCTGTCGACCGTTGGGTGGAAGAGAAATGCTGGCCGGTCACATTGACTCCAAGTCCGGAGATGGACAAGCGGGTGATTGCCGTCATCGCCCCACCCCGTGGGCGGTGATGGTGTCGTCGTGGAGGGTGACCCAGTTCAGGGTCACCTGGCTGTCACACTGGGAGCGCACGGCGCAGCCGCCTGCCGAGGAGGAGTCCCGTTTTCGCTTAGCCTCGACCCCGGTCGCTGTGGCGGCCGCTCTGCTGATCGTTGCGCTGTTCCCCCACGCGCAGATCCAGCCGGTCGGTGCGCTGGGCCTACCACCCCCGCGGCCCGCCACGCCCACGAACCTCGTGGCCACGGCCGGCGACGCCCAGGTGACCCTGTCCTGGGACTACGTCAACGACATCTCAATCACGTATTTCCGGTACCGACAAAGCACCGACGGCGGCGCAACCTTCGGGGAGCCAAGAACGATGTCCGGAGCCGGCCGCCGTACCACCAGCTACACATTGACGGGTCTGGCAAACGGCACCGCCTACACTTTCCGGATCCAGGCCCAGAACACGGAAGGCAATAGCGGCTGGTCCAACAAGGCCACCGCCACCCCGCAGAACCCGGCGCAGGCGCAGATCCCGGCGCAGGCGAGAGCGCCGACCGCGCCCGCGGACCTCGTTGCCGCGGCCGGCGACGCCCAGGTGACCTTGTTCTGGGACAACCCCGACGACGTAACGATCACGGCCTACCGGTTCCGACAAAGCAGCGACGGCGGCGCGACCTTCAGGACTTTGCAGGCGATGTCTCCCTCCGGCCCCTCCACCACCAGCTACACGGTGACGGGTCTGGTAAATGGCACCGCCTACACTTTCCGGATCCAGGCCAAGAACGCGGGCGGCAATAGCGGCTGGTCCAACAAAGCCACCGCCACCCCGCAGAACCCGCCCCCCGCCATGCCCACCTGCCTCAACGCCACTGCCGGCGACCCCCAGGTGGCCATGTGCTGGAAGGACCACTACAACATCACGATCAACGCCTACCGGTACTGACAAAGCACCGACAGTGGCGAGACCTTCGGGGAGGTTCACAAAGATCCTGGGCTGTGGCATCAGCCACGTCGTCAGAGGGTGTCACCGCCACCCCGCCGGGGCGTTCACCAGCACCCACCAGATCTCGCCACCTCGTTCGTCGGGCTCGTGGACGAAGCCCGAAAATGCACAAGGCATCCGGGAACAAGGCGGGTTACGTTGTCCTCAATCACCAACGAGATCGGGGCGTGGTGCGAATACCTGGTCGGGCAGGATGTTGAGATGCGAGGACCGCTCCGTGACTCGACGAACCATCCCGCCCATGGCTTCGTGGCAAACGACCCCGAGGACTACTACCTGGAGTTCGACCTGTTTTCTCGATCACGCCACGTCCCTGGGAAGTACACCAGGTGCCGACGCTGAGCGCTATCTGGAGGCTGCCCTTATCGGGTAGGCTTCCGGTAGCGTTTGCCTAGTAGGTAAATAGAAGGCGCCGAGCGCGCCCCGCGCTTCGGCCTGTGGGCGAATCCGAAGACCACGAGGGCGACGAAGAGAGATACAGTGACCACGACAGGCGCCGATGTTCTTGAGGTAAGAGCGGCGGCGCGCCGCAATAGGCGGCGCGCCCAGATTGCCTACGTCTTCCATCTGGTTCTGGGGATACTGCTCTCTCTGCTGTTCTGGCAGTTGTTGGCCGCGCCCTTCTCGCCCCTTTTCCACCTAATTCCGACGCCGATCGACGCCTTAACCCACTTCGGGGAGAACCTGTTTTTCAGTGAGCGGATGAGGGAGCGGTTTGTTCACGCCTGTCCGGACCTGCTGGATGAGTTGGAATTCAAAAGAGGTAGGCTGTCCGATCTTCCTGATCACTGTTTTGGGTACATTCTCCATCTGGTGCGGACCACCCGCAATATCATGATCGCAGTTACGCTGGGGACGTTTTTCGGCTTGGGGGTTGGACTGAGCAGTCTGCTCTTACCGCGGATTGCCGATGTGGTCACACCGATAGCCGGTTTTTTCGGGACTACCCCTATTTTTATCGCGGCGCCTTTCTTCGTGATCTGGTTCGGGATAGAGTATCCCCTGTTGACCACCATCGGGGTGGTTGCCTTCTACACCACCCTTCTCATGTATTTCTTCAGCCGCCGGGCGGCCGAAAATATACCGGTGGGGGTCATTGAATCAGCCCTCACCCTGGGAGGAAACCGCCGCACCATTTTCCGATGGGTTTATCTGCCGGGAACGATTCCGGAGATCGCGGGAGGTCTTCGGATCGCTTTGGGAGGAGCTTGGGGTTTGGGGACGCTGGTGGAGGTGCTGGGACCACAGATGGGAGGAGGATTTCTGATCCGCATGTGGAGCTACGCGATGGGCCTCTCGGAGGGGCCGACCGCGGTGGTCTCCCTGATTCTTTTCTTCGGCGTGCTGGCTGTGGTTGTCGACGGGATCCTGGTACTGGTAATACGTTTCTTCACCAGATGGTCCGAGGCCGGTCGCCGACTGGGTTTGTAGGAAAGGAGGAACTATGTCAACTGTTGTGAGCTTCGAGAACCTGTGGTGTGTGTTTGAGCACCGATCGGGGAATTAAGGTGCATGCCCTCGAAGATGTCGATTCTCATGTGGATCCGGGCGACTTCGTGTGCGTCGTGGGGAGGTCCGACATGGCAAGACCACCCTGTTGAGGGTGCTGGCCGGTCTTCAGCCCCCCACCGCCGGCGCGGTGAAGTTGGGAGACACGACGGTGATGGGGCCGGTTAGCGACCGGGCCATGGTTTTCCAGCAGGACACGGTGTTCCCCTGGTTGCGTGTCCGGGATAACGTTGAGTTCGGTCTCAGGGCTAACAAGCTTCCCGAGGACGAACGGAACGAGGTCACCAATCATTGGTTATCGGCGGTTGGGTGGAGGAGTTCGCCGACTCTTGGCCGCGGGAGTTGTCTGGGGGTATGAGAAAGCAGGTGGCTTTGGCATCGGCGATGGCGGTGGGTTCGGATGTTGTCCTGATGGATGAGCCTTCGGATCTCTTTACTATTTCACCCGCCGTAACTTCCATGAGGTTCTTTTGAACTTGTGGGTTGAGACCAAGAAAACCATTTTCTTCGTCGCCCATGACATTGAGGAAGCGCTGATTCTTGCCGACCGGGCGATCCTCTTGGCCGAAGGCAAGCTGGTGGACGACATCCCGGTTACGCTCCCTCGTCCTCACGACGAGGCTATCCGAGCCGGCGCCGAGGCGGTGGGTGTCTTCAAGATCCTGGCCCATTTGGGTATAACCGAGGAGGAGGCGACGACGGTTTGAATCAGCCTGCCCTCCTCCGAAGCCTCTATTGGATTGGATGGCTGATCTGGGCTGTCCTGATTCCGTGGTTGCTTATTCAGTTGCCTGAAAGCCTTCCTTTCGTTACCTGGACACTTGATGAGGGTGTGATCAACGTCACGTGGTCCTATATCGTTTCCGGGTTGGTGTTGTTCTGGGCTTGGCCGGTTGTGTTCCGCACGACCCGGGTCAAGGACCGTCTGGTCAGGGCGGGGCGGGGGATAGCGGCGGGGCCGCCGATGCTGTGGGCTGGTATGCGCCGTAGCCCACTCTTCTTCGTCTCCTGGGTGGTGTTGCTGGGGGCGTGGCAGGTGGCGTCTTATATTGCGCCTCCGGGAATCCTCGAGCATCCCCTGGTTCCCGGATGGGACTACGTGCTCGGTGACACCTTCTTCGGAATGTCCAGGTTCTGGACCGTCCGCATGTTGGACCTTGGGTTCGCGACCTTCCATCTCGACGGACTGGCGCCCCTTCCCCTCTATGGTGGGGAGGCGACCTGGCCGGCCGTGTTCCTCGCAATCGCTTATCACTCCGGTGTAACCCTTTTCAGGGTGTTGTGTGGCCTGGTGGTCGGCATGACGCTCGGTCTCCTGACCGGTCTGGGCCTTCCCTACTGGCCGGCGGTGCGCCAGACCGCGTGGGCGCCCATGAACTTCCTGCGGATGATCCCCCTCCTGGTGGCAGTTCCCTGGTTACAGTTCGCCGTGGGCTCCACCCTCTTTGGTATCGCCATGTATATAGCCTTCGGAGTGTGGACGATGCTGGTGGTGGCCACCATGAATGCGGTAGCCAACGTGCCCGACCGGTACATCGAAAGCGCCCGTACCCTGGGCGCCTCCCGGCCGCGCACCTATTTCAAAGTGATAGTGCCGGCGTCGATTCCAGAACTGCGCACCGCCATGCTGCTCTCCATGGGAGGGGGCTGGTCACTGGCGATCGCCGCCGAGTTCCTGGGGTACTCCGCCGGGCTGGGGTACATGGCCGACGCGGCGGTGCAGGAAACCAACACCGCCCGGCTGTTGATAGTGGCGTTCATCGTGGCTCTTTATTCTCTCACGACTTTCTTCTTGCTCAACGAGGGATTCAAGAAGGTGGTTGGTTGGATGCCACAACGCGCCACCGGCAAGACGGATATCAGAAAGGTGGCCGGGGCGGCAGGAGGAGCCTGATCGCCGAGCTCACCGGTAGCGAAAAGCCCGCGCCGCGGAATCAGCGTCCGCGTCTGTGCGACGCTCCGCGACTAGCCACCCAGGCTTCTTCCTGCATGTGAGGCTGTCAACGAGGTGCTGACCGGCACCATATTCGGGTTTATCACGGCGGTGATGATAGGGATCAACCGTCTGCTCACTGCAGTGGTGGCGAGGCGCTTCGGCGTGCTGCGCTCTGTCTCCGTCACCGTGACTCTGGCATGCCTCTTGATGATGGCTTGGGTAGTGCTGATCGGTGTACGACTCGAGATGCCTAGAGACCACCTGATCCTCTTGGCCCTGCTCGGCTCCTGCATCGGCGGGTCCTTTCTGGGCTCCTACACGGCCCTCCGACTCGGTCCGATCTCGGTTGTGAGCCCGATCGGCGCTCTGGGGGGCGCCATGACGGTGGTCTACTCATTTTGGTTGCTGGGGGAAAGACCCGACGCGGTGCAGTGGGCAGGAATACCGATCGCGGTTCTGGGAGCGGTGTTGGCAACCCTGGTGATCAAGCGCGGGACGAAGATTCGACTGGTCACCTGGGTGCCCGCCTTCGCCATGATCGGCGTATTCGTAGGATCGATCTCCAACGGCGGCCTGATCCGAACCGCAGGCGGCAGCGAGCAAAACCAGCGCCGCACCCAATACAGCTAGTTTCTCGTTCATAGCCATTCCGGATGTTATTTGCCGAAATTTCCTATGCGGACCACTTTCTCCTGAGACCCCTCTCGGGGAGTAAAGGGGACTTCCCGGCCCTGTCTAATCCGTCTACACTTTGACTCGGCAGGTCGGTTTCCAGCCGGTCGGACCAACCACTCTTTCCGGGGTAGCTCAATTCGGCAGAGCGGCGGGCTGTTAACCCGAAGGTTGCGGGTTCAAATTCCACCCCCGGAGCCAAGAATCACCCACCCTCATCCATTTCACAGGGTGTGATCAGGATCCTACCGAGGCCGATCCACTCCCTTCGCCAGTCACCAAGACGGCTTCGAACACGGCTGTTCCCAGGTTGGGTAGGACCGCCGGGGGCGTGATCAGTCAGGGTGAGTTGATGAACAACCGATCTGGCGACACCTTGGGTAGTGGGTCAGTCCGGCCCTTGAATTACCACGACAATCAACTCTTTACACATATCTATCGGGTTTGTCATCTCATTCTTACTTCTTCCGACCTTCTTCCGACGAAGAGGCTACTGTCGAAGGTGTTAGGTCGATATAGCTGAGGTTGCCTTGCATCTACAGGTGGCCGAACAGTGTGTCGACCGTTGGGTGGAAGAGAATGCTGGCCGGTTACATTGACTCAAAGTTCGGAGATGGACAAGCGGGTGATTGCCGTCGTCGCCCCACCCCGTGGGCGGTGATGGTGTCGTCGTTGGGGTTGTCCCAGTTCAGGGTCACCCGGCCGTCACACTGGCGCGCATGGCACAGCCTCCTGCTGAGGAGAACTCCCGTTTTCACTTAGCCTTGAGCCCGGTCGCTGTCGCGGCCGCTCTGCTGATCGTTCCGCTGTTTCCCCAAGCGCAGATCCAGCCGGTCGGGACGCTGGGCGAACCACTCCCCCGGCCCGCCACGCCCACGAACCTCGTGGCCACGGCCGGCGAAACCCAGGTGACCCTCTCCTGGGACTACCCCGGCGACGTTTCGATCACGTATTTCCGGTACCAACAAAGCACCGCCGGCGGCGCAACCTTCGGGGCGCCAAGAACGATGTCCGGAGCCGGCCGCCGTACCACCAGCTACACGGTGACGGGTCTGGCAAACGGCACCGCCTACACTTTCCGGATCCAGGCCCAGAACGCGCAAGGCAATAGCGGCTGGTCCAACAAAGCCACCGCCACCCCGCAGAACCCGGCGCAGGCGCAGATCCCGTCGCAGGCGAGAGCGCCGACCGCGCCCACGGACCTCGTGGCCACGGCCGGCGAAGCCCAGGTGACCCTGAACTGGGACAACCCCGACGACATAACGATCACGGCCTACCGGTTCCGACAAAGCACCGACGGCGGCGCGACCTTCAGGCGCTTTATAGACGATGTCTCCCTCCGGCCCCTACACGACCAGCTACACGGTGACGGGTCTGGCAAACGGCACCGTCTACACTTTCCGGATCCAGGCCCAGAACGCGGGCGGCTGGAGCGGCTGGTCCAACAGGGCCACCGCCACCCCGCAGAACCCGCCCCCCGCCATGCCCACCTGTCTCAACGCCACTGCCGGCGACCCCCAGGTGCCCATGTGCTGGAAGGACCCCTACAACATCACGATCAACGCCTACCGGTACTGACAAAGCACCGACAGTGGCGAGACCTTCGGGGAGGTTCACAAAGATCCTAGGCTGCGGCATCAGCCACGTCGTGGGAGGGTGTCACCGCCACCCCGCCGGGGCGTTCACCGGCACCCACCAGATCTCGCCACCTGGTTCGTCGGGCTCGTGGGCGAAGCTCGGGAAATGCACATTGCAATGGGAGCCAACAGAGTGTTCGCGGTCGGTCATTCGATGGGCGGCGTTCCCATCACCTTCGCTGCCGCCAAGGCGCCAGAAAAGTTTACGGGTCTCATCTATGTCGCCGCATTTGCGGTTGTACCCGGCAAGCCCGCCGGGGCTTACTTAGAGCTCAAGGAGCAGCATGAGGACAGCAAACTTGGGGCGATCCTCGCTCCAGACCCGATGGTCGTTGGAGCTTTACGAGTTCACCCCCGGTCTACAGACCCGGTGGTCCTGAGCGGCGCCAAGGAGGCACTCGCCGCCGACGTCGACGACAATCTGTGGGCGACGGCTATGCATCTTTCTACACCCGACGGGCCCTTCGCGATATATGGGGAAGTTGCCGAATTCGCCGACGGCTACGGAGACTTGCAGAAGACATTCATTCGCTGCACCCAAGACCAGACGCTGGTCTCCTCTACCTGTGACGTCATCGTTGCCGACATGAACCAGGCTTGGCCGTCATCGCCGACGCCGCTCGTGGAACTGGAAGCGTCGCACCAAGCGATGTTCTCCAAACCGAAAGAACTTACGGACCTTCTGATCGCTGCGACCTGAGGAGCCTCCCCTTTAGGGGTTTTGAGATCCTCTACGGACCTGTGGTGGTTGATGACGGGAGCAGCGGCTGCGACTACTGCCACACCTGAGAGGTGGGGGAGAGTCCCCGGGTTGCGTTTGACGCCTGAGTCGTTACCTCGTAAGCGCAAATTCTGGCGATAAGGGATTGTCCTGAGCGATCTCTTCTCTCTCATCGAGACTCTCGCATTGATGACGGAATAGGAGCGGCGTCGCACCGGAAACTCCATACACTCCGGTGAGTGGCAACCTCATCGGTGACCCAGGCCTTCTCCAAGACCGTCCCGCTGGTCGAGTTGGTTGATCTCTCCGTTTCCTTGGGCGGTGTCCGGGTGCTTTCGGGTTGTCGGCTCACCCTCCACCCCGGGGAGTCGCTGGGAGTAGCCGGGCCAAACGGCGCAGGCAAGTCCACCCTGCTGGCCGTGGTCGCAACTTTCATCGCTCCCAGCGGAGGTTCGGGAACGGTTCTGGGCGTCCCCCTGGGGACCCCCCGGATTCCGACGGTGCGCCCCGAGATCGGCTGGTCCGGGCACCTTCCCGCTCTCTATCCCGATCTGACCTTGGGCGAAAACCTAGCGTTGGCCGCACAACTGGGCGGGCGCCCCGCCGCTCACGGTCACCTGGCGCTGGAGAAAGTCGGACTGGGAGGCGCCCTGGGAATTCGGGCGGAGCGGTGTTCCAACGGAATGCGGCGGCGGGCCGACCTGGCCCGACTGCTGATCGGCGCTGCCCGGCTAGTCCTTCTCGACGAGCCAGACGCCGGGCTCGACCGGGATGCCGCCGCAATCATTGGCCACCTCATCCAGAGAACCACCAGCCGGGGAGGGGCTGTCCTGTGCGCCTCCCACGACGCTGCCCGGCTGTCGGCTTGGGCAGACCGGGTGGTGGAGATCAAAGAGGGGAGAACTACGTGAGAGCCGGGTTCTGGCGGTCGGCGGGAATCATCGCCCAGCGAGACCTCCGAGTGGAGGTACGGAGCGGCGAGGCGCTGTCGGTAGTGTTCCCTTTTGCGGTGGTGGCGACCTGGGTGGTGCCTTTGGCCACCAACGCCTCTCCCCTGTTGCTCCGCGACCTGGCCGCCCCGGTCTACTGGCTGATCACCCTGCTGTTCGGAATGATGATCGTGTTCCGCCAGACGGCTGCGGAGACTCCGGCCCAGCGCAGGGCCCTGGCTCTGACCGGCCTCGATCCGGCGGCCCGCTTCGCAGGCCGATCGGCGGCCTCGGGGCTGATTCTGTCGACGGTGGCCGGGACACTCGTCCTCCCCGTGGTCGTTTTCTATGACTACCGCCCCCCACCGGCGCCGGACTCATGGCGCCGGTGATCATCCTGGCCGCGGTCGGGCTGGCCATGTTGGGCACCCTGGCCGGAGATGTGACCATAGGGCTGCGGGCCCGCACCAGCCTCGCTCCCCTGTTGATGGCCCCTCTGGCCACCCCTTTGCTGATGGGCGCCTCCCAGGCTCTGGAAAACCTGATCGCCGAGAAGAGTATTATCACCTGGGTATTGGTGCTGGTAATCGCCGATCTCGGCCTGGCCGCCGCGGGAGTGATGTCGGCTCGGGCTTTGGAGGAAATCGCCTTGTGAAAAAGAGGATGCTGGTAACGATTACCGGAGTGGCGATGGGAGCGGGACTGACATCCGCCTTCACCTCGCCTCCCGACCTCCTCCAAGGCGATTTCGTCCGCATCCTCTACATCCACGTTCCCTCCGCCTGGCTGGCTTTCCTCGCCTTCGGGGTGACGGCCGCCGGGAGCATCGGATGGCTGTTCACCCGCCGGATGACCTGGGATCGAGTGGCCGAGGCCTCCGCCGAGACGGGCGTGCTGTTCACTGCCATCGCCCTGGCTACCGGCATGATCTGGGGAAAACCGGTGTGGGGCGCCTACTGGGACTGGGGAGACGCCCGCCTGGCCACCACCGCCCTGATGTTCTTCATATACCTCGGCTATCTGGCGTTGCGCCGCACCACCACCGACCCTCTCCTTCGGGCGCGCCGCTCGTCGGTGCTGGGCGCGGTGGCCGTGGTGCAGGTGCCGCTGGTCTATTTCTCGGTGAAACTCTGGCGCACCCTCCATCAGGGCCTGACCATCCGGCCCGACGGCATCCAAATGGACGGGGCCATGGTTACCTCGCTCCTGGTCAACCTGGCGGCCTTCACTCTGCTCTACGCGACTTTGCTCGCCTTCCGCACGGAACTGGCCCGGCTGGAAGAAGCTCTCCCCACTGCAGAACTCCCCGCCCATAGCCCGGTCACCGCCCCCCGGCTGGGCGAGGTGGAAGCGTGAGCGTCGGCTGGGTGTGGGCGGCTTATCTGGCCACGGGCATCATCCTGGCGGGCTACATTCTCCGCCTGGCTGTCCGATGGCGGAGGGCAACGGGCCGCCGAGACTGATGAAATCACGCCGCTGGCCGTTTCTGATCTCAACGGGGGTAGCCATACTGATAGCCGGCTTCTTTTTGATCCAGAACGTCGGAAGAGATCTTGTCTACTACCTCACCCCTCGCGAAGCGGTGGCCCAACGCGACGACTTTCCCGACGGGCACCGCTTCCGGCTGGCGGGAATCGTGGTGGAGGGCTCGCTCCAGGAAGGAACCGACCCACTGCGGTTTCAGATCACCGACGGCGCCTCCACCATCCCGGTGATCCTCTCGGACACTCCCCCGCTGCTCTTCGACGAAGATGTCAACGTGCTGTTGGACGGCGCCTGGTGGGACGATCACTTCCGGGCCGACGGCGCGCTCATCTCCCACGATGAGAACTACCAGGCCCCTTCCATAACCGACGACACCACCCGCTAATGCTTTCGCTCGCCGGAACCCTGGCGGCGTGGGCGGCGCTGGCCGCCTCGGCGTGGCTGACGGTGGCCTGTTGGCAGGCGGCGCGGCGCTCATCGCCGCCTTCGAAGTCGGTCCCGACCATTCGCCGCCCCCTCCTGATCATGGTGTTTGCCGCCTTGGCGGCGATGATCGTCTTGGAAACCGCCCTGTTGGCCAACGACTTCACCGTCTCCTATGTGGCCAACCATCACTCCCGTCACACCCCCTTTCCCTTCAACATCGCCACCGCCTGGGCGGCGCTGGAGGGCTCGATAGTGCTGTGGGGATTGGTCCTGGCCGCCTACGCCTATGCGGTGTGGCGACGAGCGACCACCAGCCGGACGGGACCCGACTCCCTCGACTGGGGCGCCCTGGCGGTGATCGGAGCAGTGGGAGTCTTCTTCTTCGGGCTTATAGCCACCGTGGCCAATCCCTTTGCGGTATGCATAGAGGCCGCGGCGCGCTCCTGCGCGGCTTCCAGCCCTTTTCCCTTCTCGGCGGCGCTGGGCCCAGCCGACGGTTTCGGACCGAATCCGCTTCTGCAGAACCATCTGCTGATGGCTATCCACCCCCCGCTGCTCTATCTGGGATATGTGGGAATGACGGTTCCCTTCGCCTACGGCATATCGGCGCTGGCGCTCCGCAATCCCGGTCCCCAGTGGCTGCGCCGCAGTGGGCTGTGGACCAGGGTGGCATGGGTGTTTCTCACCACCGGCATCACCCTGGGCGCCTGGTGGGCCTATGAAGTCTTGGGCTGGGGGGGCTATTGGGCCTGGGACCCGGTGGAGAACGCCTCCTTCATGCCCTGGCTGGTGGCCACCGCCTTCCTTCACTCCTCCCTGGTGCAGGAACGAAGGGGCATGTTGGAAGCATGGAACTTCGTATTGGTGATCGGGGCTTTCTCTTTGACCATCCTCGGCACTTTTCTCACTCGCTCGGGAGTGATCGCCTCGGTTCACTCTTTCACCCAATCGGCGATCGGGCCCGCGCTCTTGGGGTTTTTGGTGGTGGTGGTGGTGGGCTCGTTCGCCTTGTTCGCCACGCGCTCCCAACAGATCTCCTCTCCTGCCCGAATGGAGTCTCTCGCCAGCCGGGAAGGGGGATTTTTGCTCAACAACCTCCTTTTGACGGTCTATGCCATGGTGGTGCTGACCGGAACCCTCTACCCCTTGGCGCTGGAGGCGTTCACGGGTTCGGAGGTGGGAGTGGGACGGCCTTTTTTCGACCGTATGGCCGTGCCGATCAGCTTCGCCCTGTTGTTGGCGATGGGCCTGGGTCCCGCCCTTCCCTGGCGGGTGGCCCGCCGCAAGGTGGTGTGGCCCCGGATTCATCTCCCCATCCAACTGGCGCTCGCCACCGGCGCCCTGGTGATCATCACCACCACCCGGGTGGGGTATGTGGTGCTGGCAGTGGTGGCCGGGAGTTGGGTGGTGGCGGTGGCGGCCACCCGGCTCTGGTCCACGGCCCGGCGGACCGCCCAGTCCCAGAGCGGTCCGGCCTGGAAGAAGATCGCGGGAGTAATCAGATCAGACCGAGGGTTTTGGGGGGGACAGTTGGCCCATGCCGGCGTAGCGCTGGTAGCGGTGGCCATTGCCTTCTCCGCCAACCTGGGACAAAATCTCGACCGGGTGGAAATGGCGCCCGGCGACCGGGTGGAGTTTGCCGGCTACGAGCTGGTTCACACCGGTGTGGCGACTACCAGACCT
The DNA here is from genome assembly GCA_965248705.1 of Acidimicrobiia bacterium. Classification (GTDB taxonomy): domain Bacteria; phylum Actinomycetota; class Acidimicrobiia; order Spongiisociales; family ZC4RG35; genus Bin76. Next base: position 2,547,174 of record CBDFJY010000002.1, read on the forward strand.
CCCAACCGGCTGAAAAGCTCCGCCCTCGTGGAGATATGGAAGGACGGCCGGCTTGAAGGATGGGCAGAGCCCGCCCTTAGCCGGTTCGAATCCTCGGCTCTGCCCATCGCTAGTCCCGGTATCCATCGAAGCTTCGCAGAGGACCTCTACTTGAGCTTGACACGCATCGACGAGCAAGGTATCACCTTGCGGGCAGCCACCGCTCCCCTGCAATGGCTGCTGTGGCTGGGTGGGCTGACCTGTGCGGCCGGTGGGCTCTATTCCCTGGTGGGTAGGAGACGCCGGAAATCCCGCTCCCCCCGCCCGTTGGAAAGGGCGCGTCGGGATGGATAGCCGAAGGGACTCACGTCGTCTTCTCCGGTGGGCTTCTTCACTGATAACCGTGGCGCTCGGCGTGTTCGTTGTGATCTCGGTGATCACGGCCGACCCGGTGGCCGAGGATCGCTCCGAGCGCATTGGTAAACAGGTCCGTTGTCCTGCGTGCGAAGGAGAATCCATCGCCGAGTCGCCCAGCTCCCACGCCGCCGACATGATGTCCTATGTGCGGGAGATGATCACCCAAGGACTCTCCGACCAACAGGTGATCGACCGCCTGATGGCCTCCTATCCCCGCTCACAGTTGCTTGATCCCCCCTTGCAGGCTTCCACGGTCCTCTTGTGGGCGCTTCCCGCCGCCGCGTTGCTGACGGGCTTCGGTATGGCGTTCTCCCGCCTGAGAAAACCCGCCTCCTCATCGTCCGCCGGAGAATCACAGTGAGCGAACGGGCCAAGTGGGTAGCGCGACTCGCCCAGGCCACCCAAGATCTGGAGGAGTTGGAACACCAACTGGCGGAGGAAGAAATCCCTCCGTCGGAGGGGCAAAAGCTCCGAGAAATCTACCTGCAAGAAATGGAAGAGGCCCGGCTATGGCTGACCGAAGAGGCATCGGCCCGCACGGACAATGAGGCGCCCCCCGGCCCGCGCCGGGAGTCGACTCGATTCTGGAACCCGGGAAGGGTGACGGTGGCCGTAATCCTCGGAGCCGCCGCCATTGTGCTGGTGATCTCGGTGGGATGGTTCACCCAGCCCGAAGAAGACCAGTCCGCAGCCGGCGGCGAAGCGTTCGACCCGTCCCGGTACTCCAACGAGACTATGGAGGCGGTGATCACCGCCAACGACCAACATCCCCAGATCAACGGAATGAGAATGGCCTTGGCCGAACGTTACTTCCAGGCCGGCGACTTTTCCGGGGCCTTCCCCCACTACCGGGGAGTGCTGGAACACAATCCGACCTCGGACGAGGAAGCGGACGCCCTTAGCCGCCTGGGGTGGATGGCCTGGGTGGGATCAGAAGAGGTCGCACTGGCCATCGAGACCCTGGACCGGGCGCTGGAAACGGTACCCGGCCATCCCCAAGCTCTCTACTTCAAGGCCATCGTCCTGTGGTGCGGGTCCGGTCAACCCACCGAAGCCGTACCGCTTCTGGAAAGGGTGATCGAGACCTTCCCCTCCGAGACCGGGGTCGCCTCCGAGCTGGCCGCCGCCCGAGCTGGAGAAGGATGCTCATGAGAAAGAGTCCGGGACGGGCCGGAGTGGCTTTGGCCGCGCTGGTGGTGATCTCGACCGCGGTCATCGCCGGGGTGTTCGCCTCTCGACTCTCCGGTGATCCCCAGCTCTCCGCATCACCGCTGATCGGCGCGCCGGCGCCGGTTTTGGCTCTCCCCCTCCTGGACGGATCGGGCGAGGCAGCGATCCCCGATCCCGAGGCGAAGGTGACGGTGATCAACTTCTTCGCCTCATGGTGCCTGGAATGCCGGGTGGAACACGCCGATCTGCTGGCCGTCGCCGATGCCTTCTCCGATTCGGGAGTGCGCCTCATCCAGATCGCCTATCAGGACCGCACCGGAGACGCCATCGCCTTCCTCAATGAGTTGGGCACATCGCCCCTGGTCCGATACGTAGCGGACCCCGATAGTCGGGCCGCCATCTCATTCGGGGTGTTCGGGATACCTGAAACCTACTTCATCGGCCCGGACGGCGCGGTCACCGGAAGGATCACCGGTCCCTCCAACGCGCTCTCGCTGGGAGAACAGATTGATCGCATCCTCGGCGGCGAACAGCCGGGATCCTGACCCTCTGCTCAGGGGATCAATTCGAACAAGACCCCGGCGGGCGGAGTTTCGGTCAAATCCCGGCCTCCCACTCCCAGCAGGTGCCGATCGAAAAACGACACCAGATAGTGGTCGACGATCGCAAAGACCTGGGCAGCGGGCATGGCGCCTCGCAGCCCGAGTCTGCTTCCCAAGGGAGAGAGTGCGGGAGCGATGGTCAAATCACTGTGAATGGTGTTTTGGATGCCTATCCAATAGGTTCGCCGGTTGCTGCGCTCCACGAGCCCTCTCAGCACCTGATCGTTTTCCAACTCCCGCCACGGGTCGGAGCGGATGAACATGGAGGGTACGCCCAGTTCTCCGGAAAGTTCCAATGCGGTGATCGGCTCCACCCATCCGTCCAGAGCCGCCACCACCCGACAAACAGACTCCACAAGACAGGTCCTCACCGCCGCGCCTCCCCCCAGAGAGTGGCCGTAGATCCCCAAACGGTCCAGATCCGCAATGGCGGCCAGCGCTCCGAAGGGCCCGTCCGCTCCTTCTTCCAAACCCCTTATGACCTGGCGAAGATCATCGGAGTAGGTCTCCAACACCTGAACAGCCGCCTCCTCAAAAACCTTGTCTTCCACCTCGTCGGAGTCGGGAAGGGCGACGGGGTCCAATCGGGCGACATCGCCGTTGGGAAAGACTGTGGCGACTGATCCGTAAGTGTGATCCACCGCGATCACCAGGTACCCATGGCTTGCCAGGGATTCCATTTGATGAACCGCTGCGTTGCGAAACAGCCGCCAGCCGTGGGAGTATATGACCACTGGGATCTTTCCCCGATACAAACCTGCTTGCCCATAGCTGTGCGAAGCGGTGTAACGCGTGTGATCCAGGAAAAAGCTCGGGATTCCCAATGTCTCGGCCAGAGCCGGCCCCACCACCTCCAAATCTCCTATCCAGGGGCTCAGAGGCTCGGCGCCCTCCGGCACCTTCCCCGGATACCATACCTGGACCATCACCCGCCGAAAGTCGCCCGGACTGGGCCCGTAGTCCTCGAGACGATCAGTGCTGGCGAGCTCCAAGCTGGTGGTGGCGACCTGATAGGGGCCGGTGGGAGGGGGCAGTTCCACTATCGGCAAAGCCCAGACCGGCGCCACCACCAAAAACATTCCCACCAGACCCAAGGCGGCTCTTCGAATACGCTGATATGAAAGCAGTTGCCGCTCACGCGCCAGCACATCACCCAACACCATTCCCAGGTTCACGCCGTATAGCCCCCACAGTTGCCAACGGAACCCTTCCATCAGGTATTGGGTAGCAAGAATTGTCAGGAGGGCGGCCGCCATCAAACCCCGGCGTAGCCGTCTACCCTCCAAAACCGGCCACAGCACAGCCAGAACACACATCCCGGTCAGCAGCCATTCCCAGAGTCTCATTAGAACTCGATCATGTCAAGTGAACCACCCGAACCGCCGGAAACCCGTGGTGGGCAAGCTACCCGGAGATCGACAGCAGTTCCTCGATAGTCTGTCTGATCCGAGAGGCGCCCTGGGCGCCGAACCACTGGGTGACAATGGTCTTATCCGCCCCGATCAAGACAGTAACCGGCTGGTAGCCAATCGCATATGCCGAGAAGATACGCTGCTGTGCGTCCAGACCCCACATCACCACTCCCGAGGACAACAGCTGGTTTGCTCTTCGTGTGGTAGCAGACAGGCTGGCTTGCCAAGCCGGCGCCACGAACGCCACTCGATCCTGATACTCGACGGCCAGTTGATCTATAACGGGCAACTCCCGCTGACAGGACGGTCACCATTCTGCCCAAAACATCAGGTAGACAGGCCGCGATTCAGCGGAGAGCGTGAACGTCCCGCCCGATCCCAGTTCCAGGGTGAAGTCAGGAGCGGATGGACGGTTGTGCGGCTGGGTGGTTGTGGTGGTGGGCGGCGCAGTCGTGGTGGTGGGAGCCCTCGTCGTTGTAGTGGGGGCCCTCGTCGTAGTGGGGGCCCTCGTCGTTGTAGTAGGGGCCGCCGCCGTCGTGGTAGGGGCAGCGGTGGTTGAGGCGGAACCGACAGCCGGAGTAGTGGTGGGGGCAGCGGTGGTTGAGGCGGGGACAACGATGGTTGAGGTGGAACCGGCAGCTGTAGTAGTGGTTGTTGGCGCCTCCGTCGTGGTCGTAGGCGCGGCCTCCACAACCGCGGTGGAAGTGCCCTCTACAACCGTGGTAGTCGCCACCGAGTCATCAGAAGATGAAGAAGAATCGCCGGCCGCTGACGTGGTTTCAGAAGAGGGAACTTCCTCGACCGTGTCCTGAGGAGCAATCTCTTCCTGGGAAGGAGCGGTTTCCACCGCAGGGGCAGAGGTCGTCGTTGCAGCGGAAGCACTATCGACCCCCGGGGAAGTGTCCGAAGACCCACAGGCGCCGAACACCAGTCCGGCAAGTATCCAAACAGTCAGGACTGCCCGGCCGACGGGAGAACCAGACCCTGATCGACTCATCAGGTATTCGCCAGCACCGTGTCCAAAACCTCCCGGACGGCTTCGGGATCTCTTACGCCCGACCAGGTAGATACGAGAGATCCGTCCGCGCCGATGATCGCACCGGCCGGCTGGCCGCCCACCCCGTAAGCGGAGAAGACCTCCTTTGTCTCATCCAGCCCCCACAGCACCCGACCCGAAGGCATCAGACCCTCGGCAACCTCGGCGCTGTCCTCCAAGCTCGACCTCCAGGCCGGCACTACAGCAGTCACCCGGGACTCATCATGCTCGACGAACCGATCGAAAAGGAGTTGTTCCCGCTTAGCAGCGCGTCCAACGCTTCCCGTATTTCGTCAGCGCTTCTTGCCCCTGGCCACGTGACGACCAGAGATCCGTCCGCGGCGATTATCGCACCGGCCGGCTGGCCGCCTATCCCGTAAGCGGAGAAGACCTCCTGTGTCTCATCCAGGCCCCACAGCACCCGACCCGAAGGCATCAGAGCCTTGGCAACCTCGGCGGTGTCCTCCAAGCTCGACTTCCAGGCCGGGCCCACGACGGTGACCCGACCCTCGTACTCTTCGGCCAACCGATCGATAGCGGGTAACTCCCGCTTACAGGCCGGTCACCACTCCGCCCAGAAGATCATCAGCACGGGGGTGGTTTGCTCCGAAAGGACGAAGGTCCCTCCCGTGCCCAACTCCAAGGTGAAATCCGGCGCAGGTGGCCCGAGAGGTTCAGACGCCGCGGTTGTGGTAGTAGCTGCCACGGTCGTTGTAGTAGTCGTGGTATCGCTCGCCGCATTTGTGGTCTCAGGCGCAGCAGCAGTGGTCTCAGGCGCAGCAGAGGTGGTCTCGGGCGCGGCAGCAGTGGCCGCGGCGGTAGTAGCAGGCGCTGCGGCAGTGGTAGCGGGCGCTGTGGTCACAACAGCAGAAGTTTCCGCCGTTCCACTGCCGCTGGTGTCCGATCCCCCACCACACGACGCGGTCAGAACGACCACAGCCATCACTCCGGCGAGGCCCAACCAACGCCTGCTGAGACTCATGTGGAAAAGTATACGAGTTTCCGAAAGATCATGCAGCTTCCCTCAGAGCCCCCCTCGGGAGCTAGGACTTGCTCATTTCGATCACTCGGTCGAGTACTCCTTCAGCGGCTCCCGAGTCGATCGAGCGGGCCGCCCGCCGGGCTCCTTCTGTCGAGGTCTCGGCAAACCCTGCCACCATCAAGGTGACCGCCGCGTTCGCCACGGCCGCATCCCTGCAAGGGCCTGTATCCCCCGCAAGCACAGAACGCAGGATCATGGCGTTCGTCTGGGCATCCCCGCCCGCCAGCGCGGAGACATCCGAGGCTGTCAGGCCGAAATCTTCCGGAGCGAACACCACCGGAGACACCTTGCCCTCGGACAACTCGAATCCGCGGGTCGGGCCGGAGACCGACACCTCATCCAACCCGTTGTCGGCGTGGAGCACCAAAGCCCGCTCTGTCCCCAGACGGGAGAGCACCCCGATCATCCTGTCTGCCATTCGGCCGTCATACACCCCGATCAACTGACGAGTGGCGCCTGCCGGATTGGTAAGCGGCCCCAGAAAGTTGAAAACGGTTGGTATGCCCAACTGACGGCGAATCGGCACCACATATTTCATGGCCGGGTGATAACGGGGAGCAAAAAAGAACCCGAATCCAGCTTTTCGCACCATCTCCGCGGTGTGTTCCGGCGCCAACTCGATCCCCACTCCCAGCGCCTCCAGCACATCTGCCGATCCGCACTGGGAGGAGGCCGACCGGTTGCCGTGTTTGGCTACTTTGGCGCCCGCCCCCGCCGCAATCAACGCGGCGGTGGTAGAAATATTGAAAGTGCCGGAGCGGTCGCCGCCCGTTCCGGCAGTGTCCACCACCGGCTCTCCAATCGAAACCGAAACGGCCGCGGCCCGCATGGTCTCCACCAACCCCGCCATCTCCTCGGCGGTCTCGCCCTTGATCCGAAGCGAGATTATGAAAGCCGATGTCTGAGCAGGAGTCGCCTCCCCGCTCATTATCTCATCCAACGCCGCCCGCGCCTCGGTGCGGCTCAAATCTGAGCCGGCCGCCAGCTTTCCGAGGACTCCGGGCCAATCCATACCGCTAGAGGTCTGTTAGGCGTCCACCGATTCGGTACCCGCCACTTTGGTAAGCAACCAGGCCACCACTCCACCGATCAGCGGAGCGACAATATACAGCCATATGTCGCTCAAGTCACCAGCCACCACCGCCGGGCCCAGCGAACGCGCCGGGTTGACCGAAGCGCCGGAGAGCTGAACGCCTGCCAGGTGAATGCCGACCAGCGACAGCGAGATCACGGTGCGGGCGTGACCAAGTTTTTGGCTGACCACCACCATGATCACCAAAACAAAGGCGGCGGTAAGCAAAATCTCGGCCCCAAAAGCCGTTCCGGTGTCAGCGAAGGTATTCATGGTGTCGGCCACCTTATCCGATCCCACCATCGCCAGCACCGCCAAGGACGCCAAGACCGCGCCGACGATCTGAGCCACCCAGTAGCCGATCAAGTCGGAGGTGCTCAGAGCGCCGCCCAGCCGCATCGCCAAGCTGACCGCTGGATTGAAATGCCCCCCGGAGATGTGACCCACCGCATAAAGAGCGATCATCAAGGCTATCCCAAATCCGAAGGCGATAATCAGCAGATTCCCTCCTGATCCCAAGACGGCCATTGATCCTATGGCCACCAAAATGAAGGTGCCGATCAACTCGGCAATATACGACTGCTTCATTTGCCTCCTCCTGACTATACGATGGGCATTCAAACTCTACCCATCTCAACTGATAGGTTGAGGGTCATCGCTCAACAGGAAGGTTACGAGTGTGATAATTCCGCGAATACGGCTGCGGTCGCTGATCACTGGAACTGCGGTGGGACTGTTGGCGGTGGCTTTCACCACGCTGGTCGAATGGTGGCTGGGTGCAGTCGGCTGGGAGATCTTCCCGGGCTTCGGCAGCGCGGACGGCCGAGGGGGAGGCGCGGTGGCGGGTCTGGTGGTGGGAGTGTTGGTAGGCGGATGGGTGGCCGGGAGATCCGTCGCCCTTTACCAGCGCTTCCATGGCTCCCTCACCGGGCTGGTGACAGTTGGGATCCTGGTCACACTGGCCGCCGGCGGAGGGGCTAACACCACATCTCTTCAAGTGCTGTCAGCAGCAGCCTTGGGAATAGTCCTGGGCGGCCTGGCAGGATGGTGGGCCGGCCGCCGCTGACCCCGGCTTGCCACTTCTCGATGCTCGAAGGCGGGATATCACACCCCTCCAGCACACCGCGTGAAAGAAGCTCTCCGACAAATCCGAACCGGAATGCGCGTGGTGGAGGTGTGCGATATATCCCTAGCGGAGACTCCGCCCGCCAGTTCGTAGCCTACCCTCAGCAACTGCTAACCCGATGGCGACCAGGGCAAAGGGGACATAATATGAGTGGAAAGAATGAGCCCGCCGGGTGGCCGCGGGCGCCAGCTTGGTGCTCGAGGAAAGTCCGGACTCCACAGGGCAGGGTGCTGGGTAACGCCCAGGCGGGGCGACCCGACGGAAAGTGCCACAGAGAACAGACCGCCGATGGCCTCGACAAGAGGTACAGGTAAGGGTGAAACGGTGGTGTAAGAGACCACCAGCGCCCCGGATGACCGGGGCGGCTCGGCAAACCCCACTCGGAGCAAGGCTAAGCAGGGACGCAATGGCCCATTGATTCGTCCCGGGTGAGCCGCACGAGGTCACCGGCGACGGTGATCCCAGATGGATGGCCACCGAGGATCGGAAACGGTCCTCACAGAATCCGGCTTACAGGCGGGCTCGTTCTTCGCCTTCCTCACGTACAACCTTGGCAATGTCCAACAAGGTGACAAACTGCTGAGAAAATATCAGGGCATCCAGGACAGGGTGCCCTCTCTTCAACCCAACCAGGAACGTCCTACCGCATCTTGTCGGTTGGGAACCCAGCACGGAAAGAAAGCGGAATAGAACCAACTCCTTCAGTCATCGGGTCCACAACGAACTGGTAACGACCCGGTGCTGGTACCTGCACCTCGCGAAAGTCCACAACCAAAGGCAAGTTGAGCATCTCACCTGGATCGCACCCGGGAATAGACTGTATCTGGAACCCTCCCGACGCTTCTGCTAGCCGCGTACCATCCGCACTTTCGATCCGTACACGTATCTCGCGAGGCTCTGTAGCTTCGACCGCCGCTATCTCAATGACTAGGGCCAGCATTACCCCAAGCTGTGCTGGATACTGGGATTGCCACACCCCATTAATGCCTGCAGAGACAACCGACAGCAATCCTTCCCGGACTTGGGCAAAATCGCAGATCGTGGCGACGCGGATCTCCATGGCCTTCTGATCAGACGCTAGCCAACGCGAAACGGGTACGGACAGCAGCCACACCCCGAGTTGCTACTTCGGCTGACCCAATAACCTTGCCAAGGGGTACATTTTCCAAGGTTTGATCCCCGATCAAACGGATCTCAAGTTCCTTATGGACACCCTCACATTCCGCCCACTCATGAATGTAGCGCAAGAGTTCGGCTAATGTATCAGCGCCGCCAGTGAACCCGAGGTCGCCCTCAGCCCACCACAGTACCCCCCTGTCACGGTTGTGATACACACGCACGGCATGCATCAGGATGCCTCCTTCGATTGACCTTTCGAGGACAATACCTCATTCTATTGCTCTTACAACAGTTCGATTATCTGGCCGTCGGTTAATTCTGCCCGATTGACGAGCATGTGACGTAGCGCCAGCGGTGGGACTTCTTTCCGTCATGGAACGCAAAAATGATGGGAAGTCGCCCTTCAGCCTCAAGTTTACGATGCGAGCCGGTCTGTCTTACCTGCTCATAACCAATCTTGTGAAGGAGTCGGAGCACCTTCCTTGCCTTCAGTGCCGGGTACCTCGAAACCGGCAACGCCACTGTCAGACCCCTCCCATCGGCTCAGTCGGCGGTGAGGTAGTGCAGGGCGGCTAGGGCGTAGATACGGGAGGCCTCGTATACGCCGCCGACGGCCAGGTGTTCGTTGGGAGAATGCGCCCGGGGAATATAGCCGGGACCAAAAGCCGCCACCGAAGGTATTCCGGCCGTGGCCTGGAAGCTGTAGGCATCGGTGGCGCCGGGGAAAATAGCGGGTTCCAGGCGTTTTCCCAACACATGGGCTGAAGCGTGCTGGATGGCGCTCACCACCGGGTGATCGAAGGGAATCTCGGTGGCTTCGATACCGCCTTCGATCTTCAACTCTGCCTGAAGCCGCGGGTTGTCGGCCCTCGCATCCTCCAGAAATCGCTGCAGGTCGGCGGTGACGCTCTCTACGGTCATCCCCGGCACCAGACGAATATCACAGGCGAACCACGCGTTTCCCGGATAGACCCCGTAGTAGACCCCGGACCCCGACATCACTCCCACATTGACAGTAGGGCCGAGGCCGCCCAGATGGTGGGGCTGGTAGGTGAGATAACCCTTCATCTCTGCATGCATCCTCTGGATGAGCCAGGCCATCTCCACAGTGGCGTTGATCGGATCGAACCGGTCGGAGACACTGGAATGCATCTGGGTGCCTATCACCTCCACCTTGAGAAGCACCCCGCCCCGGGAGACCACTCCGATGTTCTCCCATTCGGACAGCACTCCACACGGCTCGCCGATGATTGCGGCATCCGCCTGCAGGTAACCCTCTCCGGCCATCCATTTGGAGCCCAAATTCGAGCCAGCCTCCTCGTCGGCGGTGAACACCAGTTGAAGTTCGCCCAGCCATCCGGCCGTGCGAGAGAGCGCCGCCGCCGAGTACACCATGGCGGCCACCGCCACCTTCATGTCCCCCGAACCCAGCCCGTAGAGGTCGCCGTTCCGGATCATCGGATCCCAGGGATCGGTCTCCCAGCGAGCCATGTCCCCCGCCGGCTTGGTGTCGAGGTGGCCGGACAAGATGAGGGTGGGGCCATCCCCGGCGCCGGGAATCCTCACCACCAGATTGGGACGTTCGGGCGCGGTCGCCAACTCGGTTATATCGGTCAGTCCCAGGTGCTCGAGCCGCTCTCTCATCAAGGCGGCTACCGCCCGTTCATCACCGGGCGGGTTGGGGCTGGGAGTGGCGATCAGTTCCCGGGCAAAGGCCAACTGTTCGGAGGCCGTTTCCTCCAGAAAGGGAAGCACATCCCGCTCGGAAGGCGTTAGATCAGACACCACTAAAACATTAGCAACGGACTCTTCCGACCCGACGGCCTCAGATTCTCAGAGTCGACCTGGTGCGCAGAACGGCAGATCCGCCACTGCAATGTCAAGCCGTCCGGCCGGATGGTGGACCGTCAGCTCTGTGCCGGTCTGGTTGTGAGGAGTGTCAACCAGCGCCAGCCCGATATTGCGTCCCAGCCGGGGCGAATGGTCCGCGGCCCGCACCGCGCCCACGGGCCGGGAGCCTGCCGTCACCGGCCACGGGTGCTCGAGGAGCCGCAAAGAATCGCCGCCGATCCACACCCCGACCAGTTGCCGCCTGAGCCCCGCTGCTCGCTTTCGCACCAGGGCGTCCCGACCAATGAAATCGATTCCCGCGTCGAGATCGACGAAGCGCTCGAGGCGAGCCTCGAAGGGATCGATGTCGTCGGGTGTATCACCCCGGTACGACAAGAGAAAACTCTCCATGCGCTCGACGGGGTTGGGAGCGCCCGGGCCGATCCCATAGGGTTTGCCCGCTTCGGCTACGAGCCGCCACAGTTCGCCACCCCGGCGCCGGTCGAGCAGGTAAAGCTCAAAGCCGCCTTGCTTCGGCCATCCGGCCCGGCCCACCCACAACGGAATGCCCTCCAGGGTGGCCTGCCGATACCTGAAGAAACGCAGATCGCGCACCCATCCGCCGAGCAAGTCGGCCACCACATCCTCGGCCAGTGGCCCCTGCACGGCCAGCGGTGACACATCCGGTAGGCCGACCTCCACCTCGAGTCCCCGTTCGGCGGCTATGACCCGGCACCAGAACACCATGTCGCTGTCGGCCAGCGACAGCCACCCAGCGGTCTTCGCCCACCCGCAGAACTAGCGGATCGTTCATGAGACGGCCGGAATGGTCAACCATCGGCGCGTACTTGGCCTGGCCCACCACCGTGGCCGACAGGTCGCGGCACACCACCGCCTGGGCCGGGATGGGAGCATCGGGCCCGGCCAGCTCCACCTGCACCTGAACGGCTGCGTCCCACATCACCACCCCTTCGATGAGCCGCCAATACTCGGCGATCTCGTCTCCATAGGACACGGGCATCAACATGTGGTTGTAGACCGTGAAGCGATCCGCGCCCGCGGCCACGGTGCAGTCGAAGAAAGCCGACTTGGCGACCCGAGCGCCCAGAGCCAGCCCGAGGGTCACACCCTCCCTCCCCGCAGAAGCGGCGTGGAACTTGATTCGTTCAAACCACTCATCCGGGGAAATAGGTCTGCGACCCGAGAATGGGCACTCCAAGAGTGATCTATTGGTTCGGGCAGCGCCGCCTGGGGAGGGAGAGGTATACCATTTTCGTCGGTGATGCGGCCTTGCCAATACTTGCCCTCGTACGTGAGGCCGGCGGTGAAGGCGAAACAGGGAACGAACCCGTCTTCGGCCGGGGCGGTCATAGCCGTCACCCGGCAGAGAAAACCAGGCGCGGGCTCACAAGCGAGGATGGTGGGCGATTCCCACTCCCATTCGTAATCATCCTCTCCCTCTCGCTTGCCCAGCCACCGGAAAGTATCCATTTCAGCCTCGACACGAGAGGGAAATGTCGCGACCTCCATGCTCGGGCGAGAATAGCCGTCGGCCTCTCCCCCGTTGTCACCCTGTTAACTGCTACTCGCTTCGGTCAGATCAGGACCGGATCGAGGGGATAAAGAGGGCGGGGCGCGTGCTCGAAGCGAAGATTTTCCAGCCGAGGAGTGCTGGCGCCGGGTAGGTCAAGAGTGATCGCTTCGGGGGCCGAGCAGGGGAAGTTCGCCCGGTAGTCGCTGCATGACCGCACCACCAGCACGTCCGTCCGGTCGGGATGGAGACCGGCGTGCCGCCAGGTGGAAGGGTCGTAGGTGAGGGAGGGCCGGGAAGAGATCAGCAGGTGGTGGCGACCGGAAGTAATCACCGCCCACTCCCCCATCGAAACCTCTTTTCCCGTGAAAGAGCGGCCCGTCAGCCGATAGCTCCCCGCCCCGGCGCCGGTTACCACCCCCTCCACCCTCACCGGCCGGGCGGCGGGATTGAAACCCGCCCCCACTTCCATTCGCACCCGGGTTCCCACCGCCCGGGCGCAGCGTCGGGCGGCCTCCGGATCGAGTACCGAATGCATCACTATAAGGTCAGCCCCGTACGACGCGGCCTCGCTCACCATTATCGGATCGTCTCCTGAAGCTCCGGCGGTCGGGCAGTCGGCGGTGTGCGCCATCAAAAACGGCCGGGTCGAAGAAAGCCGAGCGGTCGCAAAAGCCGCAGACGGGGTCATGATCCGAGGCGTGGTCATCCGTCCCCGTCTCCGCCAAACCTCATACGCGAATTCCTTGGCGAGGGAGGAGGCGCCCTCGGGGTCGTCGTCGGTGACCACCAGTACGCCCAAGCCGAGTTCCGGCACATCCAGCCAGGGCTGCACCGGGAAGAGGGAGATATCCAGCACCCGGTCCACAGTCATCCGGTCGGCGAGCTCCCGGACCTCGGACATCGGACCCAGGTCGGTGCGCATTCCCTCGGCGGGAATCAGGAGGGACCGCTTGGCCAAGGCCATGGCTGGGGATACCTCACTCCGTACCGTAGCGGCCACCAACCGGGCAATTCTCTCGCCGGTCGATCCCATATCGACGTGCGGCTCAGTGTGGTATCCCACCATTACATCCGCCAGTTCCACCATCCGGACGGTCAGGTTGGCATGCAGATCCAGGCATACCCCCAAGGGCACGTCTCCGACTCGTCGCCGGGCGACCTCGATCAGCGACGAGTCGGCATCGAAGACCGACTCGGAGGCCATCGACCCGTGCAGGGACAGCACCAGCCCGTCGAGCCGACCGGCTTGTTCCAGAGCGGTGTCGAGCAGCCCGATGAGGCGCTGGAAGGTCTCCTCCGTCACCCGTCCCGATGGGAGAGAATAGGCCGAGACCAGGGGAACCGGCTCGGCGCCCAGTCGCTCGAGTTCAGCCATCACCCCGGCAAACTCGGTGTTGGTCCCCGTCAACGCCTCCACCGCCTCCTCACCGACCAGAACGGTGAAGTCCTCCCAGCCGGTCGGCTTGGGGCTGAAGGTGTTGGTCTCCTGAAACAGGGAGGCGATCCCGATCCTGGGCTTTCCCATTGGCTCGCGTCCCGCTCAGCCGGGGGGAGGAGTGATCCCGACCGGAGCGTTCTCCGCAGCCGAACGCTTGGCGGCGTCCACCATCGCTTGGGCGTGCCGGGCTTGACCGAGAGTCATCTCGGGAGCGACGCCCGCCCTCACCGAGCGTATGAAGTGGTCGAGCGAGGCGGCCAGATCCCCACCAACACGGTCCCGCACCACCGGCCAATGAGCGAGATCGGGAACGGAATAACGGTCGACGTCCACTACCGACAGCCCGTGATTGGACCCGTCGATGAACACAGCTCCCCCGGTTCCCACCGCCTGCAGGGAGGCATCCAATGGCGCCGGGAAGGAAGCGGGCAGCACCCAACTGGTCTCAAGCACCCCGATCACCCCGTTCTCGAACCGCACCATCACCATGGCAGCGTCGTCGTGTCCGTAGGGCGCCAGGCGGCGGGAGATGGTCTCCGCATACACCCGGATGACCGGCGCGTCCGCCAGCCAGGCCATGGCGTCCAGATCATGGATGCCGGTGGAGATCAACAGATCAGTCCAGACCCCATAGATATCCGCGCCCAGATACGACCCCCGGCGACGGGTGAAGATGGTGTGGATGTCTCCCAGCCGACCGGCAGCCGCAGCCGCCTTGGCCTCGGTGTAACGAGGGTCGAAGCGGAGGATGAAATTCACCATGGTGAGCACTCCGGTCGCCCGCAGATCGGCCACCAACCGATCCACCTCCGCCAGGGTGGGCGCCAAGGGCTTCTCCAACAGCAGATGTTTCCCCGCCCTGGCCAGAGGCATGGCGGTCTCGTAGCGATAGTGCTCGGGAACCGACACCGAGGCGACGTCGAAATCACAGGCGGCCAGCAGGTCCGCCACCTCGGTGAACCAGGGAACGCCCAACGGTTCGGCCACGGTCTCGGCCGTCTCGGGGTTGGCGTCGACGATCCCCACCAACTCCGAAAGGGGATGCTCGGCGTAAATGCGGGCGTGGAGGGATCCGATTGCCCCAGTCCCCACCACCGCGGCTCGCAGGGCCGTCACCTCAAACCTCCCGGGGTGCGAAAGCCCGATCGTGGCCCGGCATCACCGTGGTCGGGCGGAGAGCGTGAATCCGGTCAAGGCTGGAGTGGAGTCCCCGCAGTTGATCGGAGGTGTACCAGTGCGAGAACGAACGCTCTGAATACTCGCGACGGGTCATTACCGTGTCGCCGGCGACTATCACCCGGTCTCCGTCTTCGGTCTCGGCCATCACGCTGATGTGACCCGGCGTATGTCCCGGTGTGGAGATCGCTACCACCCCCGGCATCAACTCCAACTCATCGCCCCTCCCCACCTCGATCAAAGAGCCCATCACCGAAAGCCGCGCTTCGGTCTCGGCCGTTCCATACAACTCTTCGCAGAAGTCGGCCTCCCCCTCACCCAACACGATGTCGGCGTCGGGGATGCGAAAGGCGCTGCCCATGTGATCGTGATGGCAGTGCGTGCACACCACCATGTCGATATCGGCCGGAGTAAGCCCGTAACGCTTCAAGCCGATACCTAGTTGTCCGTAGAACCCGGTGT